>OY969771.1:915000-4724160 GCA_963702925.1 uncultured Alphaproteobacteria bacterium | reverse complement strand
ATTGATGGGCATGTGGATCATGAGGGGAGAATCGCTTGCGCGTTCCTATGAAGCTGGCCGGAGCCATCATCGCTGGCATCGGGTCGGCAGGGGCCATTCTCGCCGTTCCCGGTCATGCGTTACGCGCTCAAGCGCTACATACCATTCTCACGGTTCCTTCGATCAACATGAGCATGCTGCCCGAGTATGTTGCGGAGGATTCGCATCTCTGGGAAAGGCAAGGCCTGCAGGTCAAAGTTATCAACATCACCGGGGTCGGTGCGATCAACGCGGTGATCGCCAATTCGGCGGATTTTTCGATCTCCTCGGGAACGTCGATCACGCGCGCCTATGCCCGCGGCCAGAAACTCATCGCTCTTGCCACCGCGCTCAACCAATCGGGTCAAGACGTCGTCTTGCGCAAAGACATCGCCGATGCGGCGCATTTCGATGCGAATGCGCCGCTGGCGACGCGTGCGCAGATTCTGAAAGGACGCACCATCGCTGTCAGCGCGGTCGGTGCCATTCCGGATTTGGTGCTTCGCGTCGTGGCGAAGGCGGCAGGCGTGCCGGCGAATCAGATGGTCATCACGCCGATGCAGCCACCGGAATTCATGGCGGCCTTTGCGCGCAAAGCGATCGATGGCTTTTCGAACTCACCGCCCTCAATCCAGCAAGTCGTGCTGGACGGGACCGGCGTGATCGTTTCGGATTCCGCCAAGGGAGAGCCGACCGAGTTCTCGCCGGTCTCATCGACATTATTTCTGTCGCGCGCCAGCTTTTGCGCCGCACAACGCCCAATCTGCGAGAAGATGGTGCAAGGCGTCGTCGACGCGGTCCGGATCATTCGCACTCAGCCGGCGGAAACGCTTGCCATCTTGAAGGCTCGATTCCCCGCTTATGACGAGAAGGTGCTGAACGCCGCTTACGAGATGGTTAAGGCGATGACGCCCGACCCACCGGTGACGACGGCAAAAGAACTCGAGAACGGCGATCTGATGAATATCGCCGCCGGCTTCATGAGGCCGGAGGACAAGCTCGCCAATTACAACGACCTCGTCGACAACAACTTCGTCAAGTGAGCGGCCGCTCTTCGCCACGAAGCCGCAAAGGTCCGGCGGCGTGAATGGAGCTTGGACTGGGAAAAGATCGATATCTTCTGCCACATCACCCCCACGCCTATGCTCGCAAGATCGAAGAAATTATGGGTCTGCCAAAATATCTCGGCTGATAGACCATTTCGATGAACAATCCCGGCACGGCCGTTGCCGAAGCCGAATGGGCGAGTGAAGATCGACTTCATGCCGTTCCTCACCGATCACTGTAACTTATGTGCGGCGCGGCCCGCGCGCTCGGAGCGCCCTGCCTGCGTGAAACACTGCCAGGCCGCATGTATGGATTTCGGCCTGACCGAAGACATGACCGCGCTGATGAAAGACCGCATCCGCGCCGTGCTCGACACGCTTGTCCCGCTCAAGCAGGCGTAACCTTAAGATTGGTTGTTGTTTGGTCGCATTGTCTGCGCCGAACTAGTGTCCGCGTTGCCGGACAATGCTCTATCCCTGATCGCGCGCGCAGCAGCGCGCGAGATAGAGGAATACGTTGGTGTGGAGCTCGGGGCGATTGGCGCGCTGATTCTTGGGCGCGATGTCCGCGGTGTTGGCGACCAGCGTCGGGCCACCGGCCCATTCCGCCAAAAGTTGCACCCGACAGGCCTTTTCGAGCTTCAGGGCCACCCACACGGCTTCTTCGACGCTCGCGGCGGCGGTGACGATGCCGTGATTGCGCAACAGCAGCGCGTTGTGGCCCGCGAGACAGCGCGCCACCGCCTTGCCGCGTTGTTGATCGATAATCAAATCCGTCGTTTCGGAAAAAACCGGCAGTTTGTCGTGGAAATAGATGCCGTCATTGCCGACCGGCAACAACGGACGCCCCAGCGAGGAAAACGCCACCGCATGAACCGGATGCGTATGGACAACGCAGTGCAGCTCGGGTCGTGCGCGCAGTATCTCGGAATGGATGAAGACCTCGGCGTGGCGCGGCATCGTGCCGGCGATCTTGTTGCCGTCGATGTCAACGACGATGATGTTGTCCGACGTCATTTCCTCGATGCCGATGCCGGCGGGCTTCATCAGGAATCGCGACGGATCGTTGGGCAACCGCACCGTGATGTGGCCTGCTACATAGTCGCCCTGGCCCTCATGCGCGAGAACCCGGCCCGCCTGAATGAGCTTTTCTCTGAGCAACGCGGTCATACCTCTCTCCTTCTGGCGGCTTCTTAGGACGAGCCGCCATCCTAGACCGCCGTCGACTTAAACCGAAACGGCACGGCGCGACGAATTGACCCAGATCAACCAAGCGGCGTCAGGATTATGTTTGAAGTGATCGAAGGTGCCTGACAGAAGCGAGAGCGCCCAAGGAATTGGGGGAAACGGCGAGAGATCATGGCGCAGATAGTCGACGTCGCGCAAACGCTCGACGAACAAAAGACCCGGCCAGTTCATTTCGGCATCGCGCTCATGGCCTTTCTGATGCTGTTTCTCGACGGCGTCGACAATCAGGGATTGGGTTTTGCCGCGCCCGCCATCACCAAAGCTTGGGGCCTGAGCCGCGGTGCCTTCGGACCGATCTTCACCTCCGGCGTAACCGGTGTGGCGCTGGGCGCGCTCATTGTCGGGCCTTTGGCCGATCGGTTCGGGCGCAAGCCGATGACCATCGGGACAACGATTTTCTTCGGCGTGTTGACGCTCGCCGTCAGCCAGGCGACGAATGTAACCGAGCTCAGCGTGCTGCGCTTTGTGGCGGGGTTGGGGCTCGGTACGCTCGTGCCGATGGCCGTGGTGGTTGCGAGCGAGTTCGCGCCGCGCCGCACGCGCGGCCGGCTCGTCACTTTGGCGTGCTGCGGCTATGCGATCGGTGCCGCCGCGGGAGGGCAGCTCGCGGCCCAGATCATTCCGATTTATGGCTGGCAATCGCTATTCTATGTCGGCGGTGTTCTGCCGCTCGTGCTGGCCGCGGCCATGTATGTCTGGCTGCCGGAATCGGTCCGGCTGCTGGCGCTCCGGCCAGGCAACAATGAGTGCATCATCCGCACGCTGCACCGAATCAATGCCGGCCTGACTTTTGCACCGGACGTGCAGTTCGTCGTCGCCAATGAGCGGACGGACAACAAACTGCGCGTGGCCCAGCTTTTCACCGAGGGAAGGACGGTGATCACGCTACTGCTCTGGGCGATCCTATTCCTCAATACGGTGGTGCTCAACCTGCTCAACAATTGGCTGCCGTCACTGGTCGCAACCACGGGTCTGCCCCAAGACCAGGCGCTTCGCATCGCCAGCATGTTGAGTTTCGGCGGATTTATCGGCGTGCTCGGCATGGGCGTGTTCGTAGACCGCTTCGGCTTCTTCCTCGTGCTCGCCGCCGGCTTCTTCATCGGTGGGGTCGCGGTCGGGCTGGTCGGCTTGGTCGGCACCAATGTAGTGGTCCTCGGCGCCGTGATCACGGTGGCGGGATTCTGCAATATCGGCTGTCAGATCACCGACGCGGTGATGGCAGCGTCGCTCTACCCGACCGATATCCGCTCGACTGGGGTCAACTGGGCGCATGGCGCGGCGCGCGTCTTCGCGACCGTCGGGCCGTTGCTCGGCGGCGTCCTGCTAGAACTCGAGACGCCGCTGCGCGAAATCTTCCTGATCTTCGCCCTGCCGCTACTCATCGCGAGCGGCTGCGTTCTAACTCTCAGCATGCTGGTGAAGCGCCGCGCACGACATTATGGCGAGCCGCAGCTCCTAGCCAAGCACGCCGTCGCCAAACCCACAGCGTGATTGCGCCATCTGATTGTGTTTCAGCACCGAACTGGGACCCCACCCGCAACGAGAGACAGCATACTGAAATCGAATACGAATGAGCCTCGACGGTGGAGTCCTGATCGGCGCCGATCGGGACTCCACCTATCCACATATTCTCGAAGTTAAATCAATGCAATAGCCCGGATTCGGAAGAGGTCCCAGTTCGGTGCTGATACACACTCAATGCGGCGTCAGGCCATCTGCAACGGATTGAACTCGAAGAATTCCGGCGCGACGACGTCCGCTTGGCGGAGATAGATGTCGATGTTGCCGAGGTGGAAGGCACGGTGCGCGTAAGCGCCCCAGAGGAAGCCCATCACCGTCCAGGTCCGGCCAACCCAGATGATGTGCTTGGCGAGCTGGCCAGGTTCGAAGCTTCGGAACGCCGCAAGCGTTTCAGCCTGAGCTCGGTGTGCGATTTCCCGGAAGTCACCCTTCTGGAATTCTTCTGCGAGCGCCAAGTAGGCCGGCAGCGGCATGGTCGTGCCATCCGAGCAGTCTCGGAGGAATTGCGACCAGTAGGATTTACCGACCACGGTATGCGCAATCAGCCCCTTGATGGTGACGCGTGAGACGCGGTCGCCGAAGCGCATCGCGCTGGTTTCGATTGGCACCCAATCCAGCTTTTCGGAAGGCGTCCGCTCGATCCAGGCATCGGTGTAGCTGACTAGCCGCTCGAAGAGCGTTAAAAAGCGATCATGTTCCGACTTACTTGCCATGGTATGTCTCCGCTCGGCCCCCGCGGGCCCTATACCGTCACGCTATGCGCAGCGCGCCGGCACGACAACGGCTAAGGGGTCTCATTTTGAGACTCCAGTCAGTGCCGCCAGTCGGTGACCCGGGTCACGAACGCGTTAAGGTCGGACGGGCCGAGCTTGTAGTTCGAGCGGCGGAATTCCTGCCTCAGCAGCCCGCCCGACGGCGCGTCGATGGTGAAACTCACCTCGACCGGCGTGAACCTGCCGCTGCGATAAAGCGCCCAGGGCATCGTCACGACATTGCCCTGGTTGCTGCTTGCGAGCACCGGCATGACCTTCTCTGCGAGCTCGCCCGAGCGGAGCCCGGCCGGCACCGTGGTGAAGCCCAGTGCCCGGTCGATGAAACTTTTCTCGTCGAGACCGAACAGCGCGCCGGTGCCTTGCGCGTGCCGGTGCCGGCCATCGGCTCCCGTCCAGAGTACGGCGAAGGAAGATACCTGAGGCGCCGGTGCGATACCGCAACGCAAGAGTGTCTCGGCGAAGGTGGAGGCGAGCCCGGCGACGAAGTCTCTGCCGCTTGGGGTGAGCTCGACCAACTGCTGGTGCCCGGCGCGCAGCACGGCGATGAGACCAAGCCGCTCCAGCTCTCGTAGGTAGCGAATCGCGGTATGGACCGAGATCAGCTCCGGCGCGACTTCGCGCGCGAGCCGCATCACATTAGGTGGCTCGCCGGTAGCGAGCGCATCATAGGCGCGAAACAGCATCAACGCGGTGGACAGCCAATCGACCTTCACGCCAGCGCCAAGCGCCGCGGCCTTGCGTCTCAGCGTGCCGGCGTTTTCGAGACAGGCCTGGACCAATCGCTGGATATCCATCGCTCTCCCGGAAAGCCCGACCGTCCTTTTACTCTGTCGCCACTCGGCGGAACCGCTCAACCGACCCTTCCCAGATGGCCGAGCGATCCGTTCAAATACTGGTCGATGATGGCAAGAAGCACAACCTCGATGAAGCCTGGCTATGCCATCGATGCCGAGCACGCGCCCCTGAGCCCGGGATCGATAGTAGCGGAAGCGAGGAACGCCAGGGCGATGATCAGGATATGGCTGGTGACTTCGGGTCGCGCGTCGCGTTACCCGCTGGCTTCGGGTTATGGCACGACCTCGCCGTTCAAACCGGGGCGAATGAAAGGTAGGTTTCCACCTTCCCGGTCAACAACGTCCACAACGGCAATGTCCGCTTCCGAGGAACTGCTGAAAGCGCCTGGATGGCTGACATGGGCGCTGAGCTGTCATTCATCGTCGCTTGAGCCAAGGTCCGCTCAGGGCTAAAAATGGGACATCACCTGCCTGCTGAAGCAAGTCGGCTTTGCAGGGGGCGCCAGGTCCGTTTATGACGAAACTGGACTTCTAGGGATTTCGGGGCGGCAAACCCGCGCAGCAGTCGGATGTGACGTCGTTAATATCGTGCGATCCGGTTGGTCGCAGCTGAAAAAAAGAAGACGAGGGCGGCCTAAGCCGCCCTCGCCACCTTTCTTGGTCGACCTCGACGTGGTGGTGTCGGGGGCGGCTCTGCGAATGGCTCGACACGTCGTACCCAGGACAACACGTCCTCGAGTAAGTAGACCACCACTCGACCGCTTATGCGGCGAGCGGCTGGCCCCCGACGCAGACAGCGCCAATTGCGGAGCGTCTTTGCGGTGATCCCGAGGAGTTGTGCCGCGAGATCCGCGCTCAGCACCGGTGGAAAATCCGTCATGGTGCGACTTTCGCCGAGAGGAACCTCACCGGTCCCTCGTTTCCACGAACGGGTTATCAAGGCCCGAAGGCCACAGGGTCGCAGAGGACCCTGACGCATGGTCGCTGGGCCGAGTTAAGAGTGCATTAAGCGGGAGCGGTCCTCCGCTTTGCGTGGCGAGCTGCCTCTCGCTCGCGGAGTTGCGCGGCGCGTTTGCCGGGGTCTGGATTGTAGTAGCGCTTCAATACGTTGAGCGTCTTGTGTCCGGTCGTCGCCGCCAGTTCCAGGACGTTTTCGTGGAGGTCTGCCAGACGCGTGGTTGCGACGTGGCGCAGATCGTGGAACGTCAATTCGACCCCCACGCTTTGAGCCGCGTCGCGATATGCCTGCGAGAGCATATCCTTCGTAAATCGGCCCGGATCTTTTCCCTCAATCGTGGGGTCTCCGAAGACCCACCCGTCCGTGCGCCGCGACAATTTTTTGCGCATGTTCTTTATCACCGTTAGCGCGGCAAGCGTTAACGGAACGTCTCGCGCTTCCCCGTTCTTCGTTTTGGGGAGGTGGATGTGCGTCTCGTGGATGTGCTCCCACCGAAGATGACGGATCTCGCTTGCGCGCATCGCCGTCTCGATCGCAAGCTTGGTGCACCACTCGAGCCAAGGCGGACCTTCGCGGCACGCCGTGAGAAGTTGCTTTTCCTGTTCGGAGGTCAAGCGTGCCGTGCGTGGCGGTCTGGCCTTGGGGCGAGGCACTTGTGTGCAGGGGTTGACGACTTTGTAGCCCCATGCGCCGCGTGCAATCTTGAAGACGGCAGACAGCAGATTGACAGCGTTCGAGATCGTGGACGGGGCCGCGCCTTGAGCTTGCTTCTGCGCGATCCAGTCGGCGATCGTTTTCGATTCCACGGCCGGTAGGGCCCATGTCGCAAATGGCTCGGCTTTCCATTGCTTGATGCGATACCGCTCTTGTTGCGCTCCCTTTTTCGTTGGTGTTATTTCGCGTTCGTACCTCTCGAGGAGATGAGTCAGAGTGGATCGGCGCTCTCTGCTCTTATCGACGTATTCGTGCCCATCGATGTGGCCGACGGTGACGTTGCGCCACGTAAGAGCGTCGTTGTAGGTGTCGAATGTGCGGCTCACGCTCTGGCGGCCCCGGCGGATCTTCACCTGCCATTGTGCATCGCCGCGACGATAAATGCCTTTTTGGCCCATGGGACAAAGTTCCTCTTTCGCGAGGCAGCCAGTGTCCCATTTTGTCCCAAAAAACCTAAGAAAAGATGACTGCTGTTATGCAAAAATCGCCGTAAATGGCGGATGGGGTGAGATTCGAACTCACGGTGGGCTTGCACCCACGCCGGTTTTCAAGACCGGTGCCTTAAACCGCTCGGCCACCCATCCGTTCCGCCGATAGCCGGAACTCCCCGCCGATCGGCTGCGCGCGACATGGCTCTCTTGCTAGCAAATATGCGCGCTCGCGCCAAATCCGCCGCACGCGATGACGCCTGCGGCGACGTCGTCACGTTTCCGACCACAGGCGCAGCAGATTGTTGTAGACGCCGTGGAGCTGCATGATGCCCGGATTCTCGGGCACCGCGCGGTCCAATTCCGCGATCGCCGTGTCGAGATCGGCCAGCAGCGTGCGCTTGGCGTCGTCGCGGATCGCGCTTTGGATCCAAAAGAACGACGAGATGCGAACCCCGCGCGTCACCGGCGCGACGTGATGGAGGCTCGAGGCGGGATAGAGGATCATGTCACCCGCCGGCAGCTTGACCTTGTGCTCGCCAAAAGCGTCCTGGATCACCAGCTCGCCGCCGTCGTAATTCGCGGGCGGAGTGAGGAATACCGTCGCCGACAAATCGCCGCGCATGGGAAGGCCGGTCGGCATATGGAAGAGGCCGCCATCGGTATGCGGGCCATAGGTCTCGCCGCCTTCATAGCGGTTGAACAGCGGCGGGCAGATCCGCATCGGCAAGGCCCGCGTCACGAAAATCACATTGTCGCGCAACGCGTCGAGAATGATTTTGCCCACTTGGCGCGCGGCAGGATGTGCGCCGGGCACTTCCTTGTTGCGCTTGACCTGCGCCACCGTGCCAACGGCGGTGCCGCGTCCATCGACCCATTCGGCCGCGGCAAGCAGGCCGCGGCATTCGGCAACTTGCTCGGGCTTCAGAACCGCCGGAATGTGAATCAGCATCGTGACCCCCTCGATGAGCCGCCTGCGCGGCCCTGGTCACATTAGCTGTTCGCGACGCCGGAGCGAAGCCTCGAGCAAGCCGCAACACGCCCAGCCCTCGCCGGCGGCCCAACTCGGCCGGGCGGAAGGCGCCACGCCTGGCGCCGCCCGCTTTGCGCAGGACCGCTAGGCGAAGACGCGGTAAAGCTTTACCAAAGGCTGCACCATCTTGCCGAGGCGCGCTTCGGCCCGCGGCGCGGCGCGCGGAACGGGCACCAAGACCTGTCCGGCGGCGACATTGTGGCGCGCTTGGTGGAGCACCTCCAAAACGCGTGCATGGGTCGTCGAGCGGTGGTCGTTGAAGGCCTCGATCTGACGATAGGCGATGCCGGTCACCTGTTCGATCGCTTGAAGGATTGGCTCCTTCAAGACGGTCTTGGCATTGATGGCTTGCAGCGCGCCGACGATGCAACGCCTGCCGTCATGAGTTTGAAGCGCGCCTTTGCACCAGCGGTCTTTGCTTCCCAACAGATCGATGAGTTGATCGATCTTATCCAGCGCCTCGTTGTTTCCCGAAAAATTGATACCGTCGAAGGGCATAGTCCACTCCTGAATGGCCTTGCACGTCCCGCGTTGCCAGCGCGAGTTGGTGCGTTCCGGAAGACAGCTTGCTTCGGTGGTTGTGCGCCAAGGGCGGTCAACCACTTCTACCTAATGATATGGCCAGAACACGGAATTTTGCACGGGCTATCTTGGCCCCGCCGCAGATTTCCCGCCGCGCCTTATTCCGAGTGACCGGAAGGTGTCAGGAAAGTGACAAGAATTCGGCCGGTGCGACCGCGCCCGTCAATTTTGGCAGGCTTCCAGGACTTTGCGCAGATTGGGATCGTAGGACGCGATCTTGATCAGCACGGTCCCGAGGCTGGTCTTGATCTCGTACAGCGCCTTCGCGACCGTGAGTAAAGCCTTTGCCGGCGAGTTGGCGATCGGCTCGCCGCCGAATTTGCTCGTCAGCACCAACTGGTTATAAGTGTTCTCGGTGTGGAAATAGGTCGATTCAAAATTCCCGTCGCCGAGCTGCATGCGCTCGGTCAAGGGCGGAACGGCGCTGCCGGATTCATCGACCAGCCGCGCTTTCAGCGAGAATATCTTTTCGCCGGTGACACAAGCGGCATCGACGATCGCCAGCGCGCTGCCGTCGGCCGAAAGCTGTTTCGACCGCGCCACCAAAGTTGTGCTCTTGGTTGCATTGTCGGTCGCTTGGCTCAATGACCAATTGACGCCCGTGTCGATCGCGTAGCGGACCCCGAGCTGCTCCAAGCTGTCGGGCTTGCCGTTGCCGGTTGCGGCCATCGCCACGTGAGGTGGAGCCGCGACCGCTTGCGCGGGTTCGGGAGCGGCGGGATGCGGCGGTGCCGCGGCTATTGCGGGCGGTGGGGCGGCGGGCGGTTGGACAGCAGCCGGTAGCGGCTGAGGAGCGGGCGGCGGGAGCGGGGCCGAGACGGCTTGTGCCGGCGGCGGTGTGTCGGAAGGTTGCCGCTTTGTCTTGGCCGCGTCCTTGCGCTCCTGCGCTTCGCGGTCGTGCCGGCGCACGGTGTCGAGATTTGCGGCGGCGAGCGCTGCGAGATAATCGCTCATCGAATTGAACCCGGCCGCTTTGGCGCGGGCGAGCGCGTCGTCACCGGTGTCGGCGGGCTCGCTGGCGCCTGCCGCCGGCGTCGCCGCGTCCGGCGCTTGCGCGTGGCTCGCCGCGTCGCCGTTGTTTGCCGTTGCCGCTGGCGGAGCTGCTGCTTGTGGAGCGGATGCGCCGAGCTCGTTCCAGGCGCCTTTGCAGGCGCCGACATGCGGGTAAAACCCGTTCGGGTCGTCGCAATGCAAAGGCACCCCGCGTTCCAGTTGCTTGGCGGTCGGCGGTTGCGCCGGCACGCTCGGTTCCTCGGCTGCGACCGCTTGGGGCATCGGATCGGCGCCGGTCGAATGATCGCCGTGGATGACGTCCACATTGACCCGCGCTTGCCCTTGCGCGACCAAGATCGCGTCGCGATCAGCCGCGCCGGCTTGGTTCGTTGCGGCAAGCCCCGCGATCAAAAGCGCTGCCGCTCGGATCGAATTCGATCCGACAGGACTGATATAGCGCTCGCGACCTTTCGCGCGATGCATAGGCAAGATCCCCCTCAAAAGTGCTCCACCTCGATCCACGTGTCAGCGTTCGGCGTCAGGGGCGTTCGTTAATGCAATTGATGCACCCCTTCGGAGTTCAGTGCAAGCCAGCTGAACGGCCGCGCCACTTTTTGTGGCAAGGCACCGCTCTTGTCCGGATTTGCACGGTGGGAGAACTACTTAAGCCCAGGAGTGACGCCCGTTCTTTGCGCCGGCGAGCCGTGGAGCCGGAGTCGCGAATCGCTCGCGGTCGGATCGAGATGCCGGCGGAGCCATTTGCGTCACACCGTGGCGACGGAAGATGAAAGGAAAGACGCGCTGCTGGCTAGGGCTGAAAAGCGTCCGAGCTCGCCGGACCGATGGGATTTTTTCGGATCAAGTCGAGCGCATAGGAGATGTTGTACGCCAGCAACAAATCGGAATTCAGCTTCACGACGTCGCCCGTCTCGGACAGCCGCAAGGTTCGGCCTTCGCGGGTATGGACGATACGGTCCTGGGCGATGTCGTCTTGCGTGATTTGCTCGGGTTTGACTTCTTCGCGTTTGTAGACCTGCGCGAGATCGGCGCGAAAACCTTTGACCACGCCGGCAACGTTATAGACGAACCCGCTTTGGTCGACGTCGCGATAGATGACGGGTCCGCCCGAGAAGCCCGGATTGTTGTAGCCGTCGAGCACGAGCATCGACGCGCCTTCCTCTTTGATCTCGCCGGACATGGTTGCCTTCTTGATGAAGGCGACAGGATAGCCGCCGGGAAGCGGCGCCGCGCTCGAGCGCAGCCCATAGGGGAAGCCGGCAAAATACATGTCCTGACCGTAACGCAGCTTCTTGCTTGTCGGCTCGAGCGCCGAGCGGATCGTCAGCTGCGCTGGCGGGATAAGGACGGCGATATCCACCGGATCGTCGCAGCGGAATACTTTGACGGCGATCGGGAGCCAAGCTTGGTGCTTGAAGATCTCGACATTGCCCTCGGTGCCGAGCGCGGCGACGATATGCTTGGCGGTTACGAGATATTGCCGCCCGTCGACGTCGATGGTGAAGCCGGTGCCCGTCTCGCTGCCGGATTTCAGCATCAGCACGCGGTCGAACACGCTGGTCGTTATCTGAGCCTGTGCCGGTGCGATCGCCGGCACGGCAAGCGCAAGGGCGATCAGCAAAGAGCCGAGACGTGCGCTCCGACGCCACGGGTAGGTGGCGCGGCGCGCGTTCGGCGCTACGAAACCGGCGATCCGTTCGGCAAAGCGCATGGTTCCTCCACGCAAGGCCCCGTCCCGCGGCGCGGGCAGGGGCAGCAAAAACGCCCCTGGCCGGAGTGTTATCGGAAAAAGGATAATTCTTGGTAAGGCGGCTCTTAAGCGCCCAGATGCCGTCGCAGGAAATTGGCGGTGCGGTCATCGGCGAGCGCAGTAACCTCGCGGTTATAGCTCGCTGCGCCGACCCGGTTGAAGGCATGATCGGTATCCGGATAGCTGAACAGCTCCGCCCGCCCGGCCAGGTTCTGCTTGATAACGGCTTGTGCCTCGGGTGGGACGTGGCGGTCTTTTTCCGGAATATGCAGGAGCAAGGGCTTGGCGATTTTGCCTGCTTCGGCGATACGCTTTTCGATGCCCACCCCGAAATAGCCGACATTGCAATCGGCGTCGCTGCGTGCCGCCATCAGGAAAGCCAGCAGTCCGCCAAGGCAATAGCCCACGGTTCCAACTCTGCCGTTGCATGCGGGATGCGCGCGCAGGAATTCCATGGCCGCCTTAAGATCCTCGATGCCGCGATCGGCATCGAAGCCGCCGGCAAAAACCAGCGCTTTCTGAAAGGCGTCTGATGCGCCGGGAATAAGCTGCACGCCCGGCTGCTGCCGCCAGAAGAGATCGGGACAGATCGCGACATAGCCTTGCGCGGCAAAATCATCGGTAAAGCCGCGCATTTCTGGATTCACGCCGAAAATCTGCTGCATCATGACGATACCGGGCGCCTTGCCGGCTCGCGCCGGTGGCAGGCTGAGATAGGCGGAAAAGCTTCCGCCGGCGGTATCGATCGTGACCTCTGGCATCTCCCCCTCCGCGTCTTGTCGTTGCGGACCCAGAGTATCGGCGCGGGCGCTTCGGGGCAAACCGCGCCGCGGGCGCGTCCGAATGATGTTTCGCCGGCGCCGTGCATCGCTTATTCTTGGCGACAATTTCCCGCGCAGAAAAAATAAGGAGATTGGGGATGGACGCCGTCAATTATCGCGATCTTTCGGTCGAGGAATTCGACACCACCACCCTCTTGGCGCACGCGACTCAACAGGCGATCCAGCGGCGCTACGAGGATTTTCTCATCGTCGATATCGACGGCCATCACTACGAGACCGCGTCATTTGCCCAGATCTGCGAATTCATCGAGGATCCGGTGATGCGCGACCAGGCCCGTTATCAAGGCTATGGCAGCGGCGGCATCACACAGGGCGCGGGCGGTTACCAGGAGTTGGGCGGGCGCATCACCCGTTATGCTGGCCGGCGCAAGGAGAAGACGCCGCCTTCGCCGCATCGCGACATCACCTTGACCCGGCGCTGGATGGACGCGATCGGCATCGATATTTTATGCCTCTTTCCCACGCCGATGCTGGGTCTTGGCTTCACCCCACGGGTCGAGGTCGAGGTCGCGTTGGCGCGCGCTTATAACCGCTGGCTGTGCGAGGTCGTGCTGGCAAGCGAGCCGCGCATCAAATCCTCGCTCTACCTGCCGTTCAACGATCCCGAGGCGGCCTTCAAAGTCGTCGAGGAATTTGGCGACAGGAACGGCGTGATCGGATTTACCGTGTGCACGGCGCGCCACAAACAGATCTACGACAACGCCTATATGAAAACCTATGCGGCGCTGGAAGAGCGCGGCCTGCCGCTGATCTTCCATTCCTCGCTGGGGGGCGGTCACGACGCCAGTCTCAATTTGTGCAACCGTTTTCTCGCGGCGCATGCGCTGGGATTCAGCTGGTGGAACATCCTTCACTGCACCAATTGGCTGGTGAACGGATTGCCCGAGCGCTTCCCCAAGCTCAAGACCATCTGGATCGAAAGCGGCTTGGCGTGGATTCCGTTTCTGATGCAGCGCCTCGACAATGAGTGGATGATGCGCAGCTCGGAAGTGCCGCTGTTGAAGAAGAAACCGTCGGACTATATGCGCGAGATGTATTTCTCGACCCAGCCGATGGAGATGGTGAGCAACCGCGAGGCCTTGGAACTCACCTTCAAGATGATTAACGCGGAAACGCAGCTGATGTATTCCTCAGACTATCCGCATTGGGACACGGATCTGCCGAGCACGATCTACGATCTGCCCTTCTTGAGCGAGCAGGCCAAGCGCAACATCTTGGGCGGCAACGCCAAGCGTGTCTTCAATCTCGAGCCGGTCATTTCCGAGGTCAAGCAGCGGCGCCTGGCTGCACGCTCCTGACCGACCTCGCCGCGTCAAAGATCGCGTATCGCGACGCGCTGCGTGGAACTCATTCCTTTTTGCTGCGTTATAGGCTGCAGTTCCCTTCGGCCATGTGCCGACCTGTGGGTGCAAGCAAAAGGGGTGTCGCCATGTTTGACCGTAAAAGTCGTTTGGCAAAAGCCTTTGCCGGTTTCGCCTTGCTCGCTTCGATGTCGGCCTGCGCCGCCGTCGAAGGGCGCGAAACAGCCGGCAATTATGTCGACGATACGACGATCAGCACCAAAGTGCGCGCCGAGCTCGTCAAGGATCAGGCGCTGAAGGCCTTCGACATTCACGTCGAGACGATGCAAGACGTCGTGCAGCTAAGCGGCTTCGTCAACTCGGTCGCTCAGAAGGCTCAGGCGGAGCGCATTGCGTCCTCGGTCGGTGGCGTGCGCGGCGTGCGCAACAGCATCATTGTCAGAGGATAGCGGCTGATGGCGATCTTGCGCGATGGTTGGGGCGACTAAGCCCCAACCATTTCCGCCGGACGCACACGCTTCACGTCATGGGCGTGGAGCAGCGGCAGCACCTTCTCGCCGAAGCGGCGGATCTGCTCCATGAACATCTCGTGCGGCATGGCGCCGAGATTGACGTTGAGCAATACCGCGTTGACCCCGGCATGCTCGGCCTCGTCGATCAGGCGCTCGGCGACTTCCTTGGGTGAGCCCCAGGCGGCGCGGTCCGCCACGCGCTTTTCGACGTCTTCCATGGTGAAGGCGGAGGTCTTCACCCGGTCGCCGCCGATGCTGGCGCGGTTTTCCGGCCGCACGTAATCGAAGGATGCCGGGTTGCGTGCCGAGCCGAGACGGCTCAGCGCCGTGCTGTTGCCGTGACCGAAGAGCATGTTCTGGAAATAAACGTAGTAGGGGCCGTATTCCTGGATCGCTTGCGCCTTGCTGTCGGCGACCCAGGCATCGGCGAACAAGGTCATTTGATTCGGCGAGATGCGGTTGCCGGAACGCGCCACGGCTTTGGCGTAATAGCCGATCATATCCTCGATCAGGCCGCGCGAGAATTCCGGCAGCACGATCGGGTAATTGCGCTCGCCGGCCCAGTCGAGGGTTTCTTTCGTGCCGGTGACGGGAATCCACACCGGCGGATGCGGCTGTTGCATCGGCCGCGGCCAGATCGAAATGTCCTTGAACGACCAGAACTTTCCTTCGTGCGAAAAGGTCTCCTGGGTCCAAGCCTTCATGATGATGTCGTGCAACTCCTCGAAGCGCGCGCGGGCTTCGGCGGTCGGCATGGTGAAGACGTGGTATTCGCGCGGCGCGCCGCGCGCCAGCCCGGCGATGACTCGGCCGTTCGACAGGATATCGGCCATCGCGGTCTCTTCGGCGATGCGCAGCGGGTTATGCATCGGCAGAAGATGGCCCATCACGACGAATTTGAGGTTCTTTGTGTGCTGCGCCGCGACGCCGATCATGATGTTGGGCGAATTCATCAGCCCATGCGGCGTGGTGTGATGCTCGTTGAAGCCGACGCCGTCGAAGCCGAGCCGGTCCATCGCCTTCCACGCTTCAATATGCTCGTCATAGGTGCGCTTGGCGACCTGCGGATCGAAATATTTGCCCGGCAGCGGATAGGGCAGGTCCTGGAACTGCGTGAAATGCTCGCCATAGGGCACAAGGTCGAAGAGATAAACTTTCATTGCTACGCGTCTTTCTTTTCTGGTGCCCATGACGCGCGCCGGAAAGGCCGCGTAAGGCGGTGAAGGCAATTGTTTTTGTTGTTGAGGGTTGCGGATGGTGCGTCGGCAGGGAAAGGGCCGGTGAAGGGGACGGAGCGGGCGACGCTCCGTCCCCAAGGCTTAGTCGCGGAACGAGGGATCGATGTCATCGAGATTCCGCAAAATTGCCGCCCATTCGACCCGGCCCTGACCTTTGACGCGTTGCTTTTCGAATTGTTGTGCCGTGCGCTCGCAGACTTCCGGCGAAGGCTCGATAATTTCGCCGCCAGTCGCCATCAGGCGCAGCTGCATGTCCGCGACCGAGATCAGGATCTTCATCGATGTCACGGCTTCGCTGATATTGCCGCCGCAAGTGAGGAGGCCGTGATTGCGCAGGATCACCGCGCGGTTGGTCGGGCCCAAATCGCGCGCCAGCCTTGCGCATTCGTCGCTGTCGGTCGCGATGCCTTCGAAGGCGTGATAGGAGAGGCGGTTGTAAAACAGCATCGCTTCCTGGCAGAGGAATTTGAGTCCGCCTTTCAGCGCCGAGATCGCGATGCCCGGCTGGGTGTGGACATGCATGACGGCGTTGAGATCAGGGCGCGAGGCCAGCACCGCGGTGTGAATGGTGGTCGCCGCCGGGTTGATCGGCTTGTCCTCGCCCACCGGGCGGCCTTGCATATCGAGCTTCAAGAGGCTCGAAGCGGTGACCTCCTCGAACAGCAATTCATGCGGTTTGATCAGGAAATAATCGGGCTCGCCGGGCACGCGCAAGGTGATGTGGTTGAAGATCGAATTGTTCCATCCGGCATATTGCGCATGGCGGTAGGCGGCGGCCAGATCGACGCGTGCCTGCCATTCGGCGGGCGGAATGCTGTTGCGAAGCGACGGTTCCTTGCGCAATGCGGTCGGCGATGCGGCCATATCAAATCTCCCTCGGCGAAGCCTTCTCAATTCGGTTTTATGCGCGCTACTATAGGGCGCCGATTTCCCAGCAACAACGCCGTTTTCGGCCCAGGATTCAGGGAAGGAGCTCCTTAGTCCCATGCAAATCGTCGTGCTTTCGGCGCCCCTTATCGACTATGCGATCGTGCCGGTCGAGGACGAGCTGCGCCTGCGCGGACACGAGGTGATCCGCTACCCTGACATGGCTTCGCTTTTGGCCAAGCCCGATGCGCTTGCACAAACCGATGTGCTTTATTGCAGCGGCGTTTCTTGCACGCGCGCATTGATGGAAACGGCGCCGCGTCTGCGCGCGGTGGTGACGCCCTGGATCGGGGTGGAAGGTTTCGATCTCGCCGCCGCCACGGCGCTCGGAGTTGTCGTGGCGAACGGGCAGGTGCCGGAGAACTATCTCAGCATGGCGGAGGCCACGATCATGCTGATTCTGGCCTGCCTCCATAATTTTCCCGAGAAGATCGCGGCGCTCAGGGCCAATCAGGCGCCGCCGCCGCGCCAGAAAGCCCGGATGTTGCGCGGCAAGACGATTGGCATGATCGGCTTCGGCAACATGGCGCGCGCGATCGCGCATCGCCTGGTCAATTGGGACGTGAAGCTTCAGACTTTCGCGCCGCGCCTCAAGGCGCCGCTGCCGCCCGGGGTGGAGCGGGTCGAGTTCGATGAATTGCTGAAGACCAGCGACGTGGTGTGCGTACTGGCTTCGCTCAATAGCGAGACGCGCGGCATGCTGGACATCGAGAAGCTGCGTCAGATGAAGCCGGAAGCGATCCTGATCAACACGGCGCGCGGCGGCATCGTCGACGAAGCGGCGATCTGTACCGTCGCCAAAGAAGGAAGGCTGCACAAGATCGCGCTCGATGTCTATGAGCGCGAGCCTTTGCCGGCGGACAGCCCGTTGCGCGGTCTGCCCAACATGATCCTGACGCCGCATTGCGTTGGCCATTCGCGCGAAGGCGCTGAGGCGGTGCCGAAGATCGCCATCGAGAACATCCTGCGCGCGCTCGACGGCAAGCCGCCACTTTACGTGCTCAACCCCGATGTGCTCCCGGCCTGGGAGAAGCGATTCGGTACTTGATCAGTGCCGCGTCACCGACGGCGACAGCACCTCGAGCACCTTGGCGCGGGTCTCAGTTGCGAATTGGAACATCGTTAAGCCACCGAGGATCGCGCAGGCCGCGTAGACGTAATAGACCGAGCTCAAGCCGATGTTCGGAATCGCCCAGCCGATGAACAAAGGCCCGATAATCGAAGCAAAGCGAACCCAGGCATTGCCCACGCCGACGCCGAGCGCGCGCATTTCGGTCGGATAGAGCTCGGCGGTATAGGTGCTCAATCCCAGGGCAAGGATGCTATTGAAGGCTTGCGACAGCATGAGGCACGCTTGAATGGCGAGCAGCGGGTAGGTGCCTCCGTACATTCCCATGAGGAATAACGGGATCGAGCTCAACAACTGACCCGCGGAAAAGAGCGGCTTTCTTCCATAGACGTCGATCAGGAAGATGCCGCCGATGGTGAAGATAAGGCTGAGTCCGCTTGCGAAAAATCCGTAAGAGATCGAAGTGCCCAGCGAGGCGTGATAGATCGTGCGCAGCAGCGACGGCACCGAGGTGCCGAGCCCGTAAATGATGATGTAGGTGCAGAACCAGACGATCCATACCGCAATGGTCCGCTGACGATAGATGCCGCGCAGCATGTCGCCGACGCGTGCGGTCGAGCGGGTGATCGGCACACCACCGGCCGGGACCGGCGGGAGAGGCTTGGCCCCATGTTCTGAAATCTGATCTTCGATGCCCGTCAGCACGCGGTCGGCTTCGTCGAACCGGCCGCGCGTCGCAAGCCAGCGCGGCGATTCCGGCATCAGGCGGCGCAGCGGGAAGATTAAAATGGCCGGAATTGCGCCGATGAGGAACATCATCTGCCAGCCGAAATTCGGCACCACCAGGAAGCTGATTCCGGAAACGAAGATGAAGCTGATGGAGAACCAAAGCTGGAAGCCGAGGCCGTAGCGGCCGCGATGCGAAGCCTTGGCGAATTCGCCGATATAGCTCGCCAGCACCGGAATCTCGCCGCCGAGGCCGAGGCCCTGGATGCCGCGGAAGATCAGCAGCGATTGGTAATCCCAGGCGAGAGCGCAGACGATGCTCATCACGGTGTAGAGGATGAGGGTATAGAGGACCACGGGCACGCGACCGATACGCTCGGCCAGCCAGCCGAAGAAGATCGAGCCGATGAGCTGCCCGACATAGCCCATCGAAATCAGCGAGCTCCATTGGAGCGTGCTCAAATGCCACATCGGGATGAGCACCGGGAGCACATAGGCAATGGCGAGCGCGTCAAACCCGTCGAAGAACCAACCGGTTCCGACGACGATCCCCATGCGCAGATGCCAGCGCGAGAAGGGCAGCCGCTCGATCCTCGCCGCGATTTGATATCGGTCTTCGTCGACGCTGGCCATGAACGCTTCCCCCTGAAATTCGCCGAGCCTGATTTTCCTTTGCCGTTTCTAGACGGCTTTTTGCCGGCCAGCAAGAAACCTCCGTGTCGCAGGCAGTGAAGGCGAGCGACATGATGGCGGAATACCATTGAACGCTTCGCAACGACGCCGCATCGCGATAAATTAGGGGTCCGGATCGAAGGTTAACGGCATCGCACGATCACGAATTATCAGGGGGGCGGTCATGAAGGGTCTATGGCTGGCAGCATTTTGTTTCGTCGCGTCGCAAAGCGCGGCTTGGGCCGATTCTTTCGACGGGTCATGGAACGGTCAGGTGAACGGCGTGCAGCAGACCGCGCGCGAACATGGCGCGGCCTGTCCCTCGGTCAGCATGCATCTTCTTGCTCAAGCTGGGACGGTCACGGGCTACGGCCTATTTCAAGGCGGCAGAGCGCCGGTACACGGCACGGTCGCCGCCGATGGAAGCTTCAGCGGGACGATCACCCGTGTCGGGAACACGATGGCCTTTAATGGCAAGTTTTCCGGAGACTCGTTTTCCGGACAATGGCTGCAAGGGAGCTGCGTCTTCGATGTGTCGCTCGCCCACTCGAAGGGACAGCCGGGCAATCAACCGACGCAATAGCGAGTGCGGCACACGCCTTAGGGGCAACGCGACGGCGTCGCGGACGAGTCTTTCCCGGGGACGAGCGGAAGCCTTACTGATAGGAAAGGACCGTGTCCCATAAGCCGCAGTCGTTCTGCTCGCCATAGGCCTTTGTCATCTTCGGCGCGGGCAGATCCAAGGAATACACATTGTCCGCGTCATCGGAATAGCGGGTCCAGCGTTTTGCCGCGCCGCCAGCCTCCTGCGGTACGCCGTGCCGCGCGAAGCTCGTCCAATAGGCGATTATCTCGTTCGACAGTCGCTTCTGTGCCGCATTCAGCGGATGCGGCGTTCCCTGACCGCCGTGAAACAGCGGAAAGAGGTACTGCAGCTCGGAAGTATGATAGGCCCGCATCGGATAGCTGAGTTCGTGGAAGTAGGACGGCGCGGTCCGGTCGTTGAACTGATACGCGAAGACCGGAACGTATTGCGCCCATGCCCGATCGAGTTGCCGAGCCGTGCAGGCCTTGAAGCCTTGTTGGAGCGCGATGTCGGCGAGGCTCGGGCTTGGATAGGAGGGCAACGGGTATTGCGCCGAGAGTTTCGCGGTGTTTGCGGCGCCGAAGGAAGCGAGATCGCGGTTGAAGCTTTCCGCTGAAAGCGGCACGCCGGTATTCGCCTCGGGGAGGAAGAATGCCTGCTCGTCGCGCACCAAGCCGGTGAGGATCGGCACCCGGTTGAATCGCCCTTTGCTAAACGCGTCGAATGCGGTGTCTGTGATGATGGTCCCGTCGACGACCGGAAAGTCCGGCGCGATCAGCGCGACCAGGAATTTTTGATTGCTCAGAACTTGTTCGACCGTCAGCGCGCGCAGGCATTTGGCGCTTTGATCGCCACAGCCCGCTGCCGAGGCGAAATCCTCGCTCGCTTTCAATGCCGCGTCCTGCGGCATGGGCGCGATATGAGTGCCGCTCTCATTGATCGCGCGCTGGAACAACCCGGCCGCCGTGGGCGAGACTAGATTGGCCATGATGGCAGTCGCGCCGCCGGACTGACCGAAGATGGTGACATTACCGGGATCGCCACCAAACGCCGCGATGTTGCGCTTCACCCATTTCAGCGCGAATTGCTGGTCCATGATGCCGTAATTCGCGAAGGGGTGGCCCTCGGCATTGATGGCCTTGTGCGAAAAGAAGCCCAGAGCGCCGACGCGGTAGTTCAGCGTCACGACAACGACATCGCCGCGGAGGGCAAGCGCGCTGCCGTCGTAATCATTGCTTTCGCCGCTGAACAGGCCGCCGCCGTAAAACCACACCATGACCGGCCGCCGCGCGGCTCGCTTCGCGCCGGCGTTCGGCGTGTACACATTCAGATAAAGGCAATCCTCGGTGACGCTCGGCGATGCGAAGATGCCGCGTTGTTCCTGCGGACAGGTATTGGCGAACTTCGTCGTCTGCAACGTATCGGACCAGGAAGGCGCATCGAGCGGCGGTTGCCAGCGGCGATCGCCGACGGGCGGTGCGGCGTAGGGAATGCCAAGGAATTCATCGACTCCGCTGGCGACGATGCCTTGCACCGGACCGCCGCTTATCACGACAATTTGCGTCGCTTTCGCCGGCTCTGCCTGCGCCGCGCCACCCCAGGCGATAAGCAGGCCAAGCAACCAGGCCGCCGGCAAGACGTAACGCAATGCCGAGCGATGTCCGATGTCGCGATTGACGTGTTGGCTCATTCGTTTCCCCCTTCGTGTCCGTCGCCGCGTTCGCCGCGGCGGTATCGTCCCCTATCGTCTTAACGCCTTCGCGAATTCCGCGCCGTCGCTCGGCGTCGTGCTCGGCGAATAAGCTTCAAGGAAGTGGCACGCCGAAGCGCGCGGCGATCCGGGCGATGTCTTTCCAGGTTGCGGCGGGGACGGTGATGCCGGCTTTGCGGCGTCTTTCGCGTTCGCGCGCGCCGCGCTCGCCCGGCATCAGGATTTCGTCGATCCCTTGCTGGCGCGGTAAAGCTTTGAGGTCCGCGATGGTGCGCTCCAAATCGCGCGCGAAACCGTCGCCGGCGCCGAAGGAAGCGATGTCGATCGCGATGATGAAGGCGTTCTGGCGGTGCTTCTTGCCTTCCTCGGTGTCTTCGAGGGTTTCGGCGATCAGCGGATTGGCGGTGATCAGGCTCGCGATGCATTCGATCATCAGCGACAGGCCGGACCCTTTCGGGCCGCCGAGCGGCAGCGGCAAGGCGGCCTTGGCGGGATCGGTGGTGGGATTTCCGTCCTGGTCGAGTGCCCAGCCTTCGGGAATGGGGCGTCCGGTACGCGCCGCGTGCACGATCTTGCCGAGCGCCACGACGCCGGTTGCCATGTCGAGGATCAGCGGCTCATCCTTGCCGCGCGGCACCGCGATCGAGAGCGGATTGGTCGCAACCCCGACCTCGTGCGCGCCGTGATAGATCATATTGGGCCATGAGGCCGAGCCGGCGATGGCCGCCACGCCTTCGAGCGCCGCCAGCCGCGTGTAATAGCCGAGCGCCGCGGTATGGGTGGTGCGGCGCACCAAGGCGAGGCCGATGCCGCAAAGCTTTGCTTTGCGCGCGGCTTCGGCGGCGGCAAGGCTCATCGCGACTTGACCGGGGGCGCGATCGGCCTCGATCAGCACCGCGCCCGGCAAGTCGCGCGCGATCTTGATCTCGGGCCTGACATTCATTTCGCCGGCATCGATGATCTCGATATAGCGCGGGATACGCTGCACGCCATGCGAGGGCGCGCCGCGCAGATCGGCCCAGACCAGAACCTCGGCGATTTTCGCCGCGTGGTCGCGCGACATGCCCGCCGCTTCGAAGATTGCTGCGGCGAACGCCGCGAGCGTCTCGGCAGACAGCACCTTGCCGTCATCCATTGTGGATCAGCGTGCCTTGGCCGGAAAGTATCGGTCGAGCCACTCGTGGATGATGGCGATGACGCGCGGGTTCTCCTGCGAGAACATGAAGTGATCGACGTCGTTCAGCAGATGCAACTCGGTGGTGGCTTTGCCGGCATGCTGGAAGAGGCCGACCGACTGCTCGGTCGGCGTCACCGAATCATTCGAAGAATGCAGCAGCAGCAAAGGCCGTGGCGCGATCTTTCCGACCACTTCGTTGGCGCGGAAATCGAACATGCTTTCGACCGTCTCGAAGGTGAATTCCATGATCGAATTCTTGGCGAGGTGCGTGCGCAGATGCTCGGGGATCGGCACGATGTCGTAGCGCGGCACCATCATGGAGCGGCCTTGGGCGCGCTCCGCCTTGCCGCGTGCCATCATCTCGGTAAAGCGTTTCCACGCCTCGGGCGAAGCGTGCTGTTTGCGGAACTTACTTTCGCCGTCGCCCCAGCCGCCGGACGACATCACGGCAGCCACGCGCGGATCGACGCCGCCGGTATAGACCGCGACCGCCGCGCCGAAGCTCGAGCCGACCACCGCGATGCGGGCGGGATCGACTTCGGGCCGGGTCTGCAGAAAGCTCAGCGCGTTGCTGGTGTCCTCGACCTGCTCCAGGCAGATGGTGTTGGCGCGTTTGCCTTCGCTTTCGCCGCAGCCGCGGAAATCGAAGCGCAACGCGACATAACCCCATTCGGTGAGCATCTCGGCCGGGAGCACGCAATTGCTGCTCGAGCAATTGGAGCCGAATCCGTGCAGCACGATGAAGGCCGGCCGACGCTCGCCCGGCTTCATGCCGGGGGGCAGGTGGATATAACCGTTGATCCTCAGACCGCCCGATTTGAAACTGATTTGCTCCGCCATGCGAGCCTCCCTTTTTCCGCCCTGACCTATGCCGCAGAGAGGTGCCCGCCGCAATCGGATTTGCTATGATCGGGCGATAAAATCACCGGCGAGGGCGGACATGTCGGGCGCATTCCTAAGGAATTGCTGGTATGTCGCGGCGCAAGCCGACGAAATCGGTTTCGCACCGTTAGGACGGGTTCTTCTCGGCGAGCCGGTGGTGATGTACCGCAAGGAAGACGGCACGGCGGTCGCGCTCGAAGACCGTTGCTGCCATCGCCGCGCGCCTTTGCACAAGGGCAAGGTGCTGGGCGACCGGATCCAATGCGGCTATCACGGCTTCACCTTCGATGCCGCCGGCGCTTGTGTGGAGATCCCCGGCCAGGATCGCGTGCCCGCCAAGCTCGGCGTGCGCGCTTATCCGCTGGTCGAGAAGCATGCCTATCTCTGGATATGGATGGGCGAGGCAGGCAAAGCCGATCCTGCGCTCATTCCCGATTTCCACCGTAGCGACGATCCCGGTTGCGCGGTGGTGCGCAGCCGCCTGCCGATCGCCGCGCATTATTTGCTCGTCGTCGAAAATCTCATCGATCTGTCGCATGTCGGCTTCGTCCACGCCAAGACGATTGGAACCGATGACACGCGCGCCGAGCTTAAATTCGAGCGCGGCGAGGATTTGGTGCGCGTGGTGCGCGCGCCGACCGAAGTGGTCACCGCCCCGCACAACGTCAAACAGGGCATGGCCGAGCGCTCGGTCCTGGCGAAATCCATCACCTTCCTGCCGCCATGTCAGGTCGTGATCGACATCAGGACGACCGAGGTCGCGCCGCAGAAAGCGACGCCGCTGTCGCTCGGCATCACCGTGCTCAATGCCTGCACGCCCGAGACCGAAACGAGCACGCATTATTTCTGGGCAAGCGCGCGCGATTATCAGCGCGACGACAAGCAGGTCGATGCGTTCTTAAGAAAGATAACCGTCGACGCCTTCAATGAGGACAAGGATATCCTCGAAGCGCAGGAGAAATGCATCGCGCCGGCGCGGGACGCGCCGACCGTCAATGTCCACGGCGATTGGGGCGGGGTTCAGGCGCGCCGCATGACGGAACGGCTGATCGCAAACGAAGCGGCGGCGGACATGGAGTCCGCCGCCGCCCAGTAATCGCGTAGAAAGTGATGGGCTAGGCGTCGTTCAGGCGACGGCCTTCTGCATTTCCTCGACGGCGACTTCGCGCTTGGGCGCCGGATAAGGATAGGGCCCGAGACCGAGGAACAAGGTGCAGGTGACGAACAACAGCACCTCGTAGACCACGAAGATCGGCACATAGGAATGATAGAGATCGAAGCTCATGCCGCTGAGCGACGGTCCGACGCCATTGGCAAGGGCGAAGAGCGCGAACATCACGCCGTAGATCTTGGCGTATTCCTTGATGCCGAAATAACGGCTGACGAAGAACGCCATCAGATCGACTTCGGCGCCGACGCCGAGGCCGCACAGAACCGCGCCGATCAACGGCACGGTGCCGCCGGCGCCGCTGGCCAGCAATCCGATGCCCACCATCGGAATGGTGAAGAAGCCGATCGCGACATAGGGTCCCCAAAACCGGTCGAGACACCAGCCGGCGATGATGCGCCCGAGGATAAGCGCGAACCCCGCGGCCGACAGCGCGCGCACAGCGATCCCGACCGGAATGCCGCGATCGGTCAGCAGCGCGACGATCTGGGTCAAGGTGCCGTTGATCGCGACGATGGCGATGAAGAAGGCGATGGTGAAGGACCAGAAGCGCCCGGTCTTGAACGCGTCGCGTGCCAGGAAACCGGGCAGGAGGCTTGCCGACGCACGCTGTGCCGCCCGGCGCTTGGCGGGCTCGTAGCCCGGCGGTTCGCGCAGGAAGATCGAAACCGGCAGCCACGCGATGATCATGATCGCAATGCCGAGCCCGATATAGCCCGTGCGCCAGCCGAAATCGGCGATCAATGCGGAGGCGAGCTGCGGTATCAGGGCTACGCCCAATCCGACGCCCGCCATGGCGACGCCGAGCGCCAGGCCGCGGCCGCGATCGAACCATTGCGCCACCGAATTCGCGTAAGGGACCGGCGACTGGCAGGCATAAACGAGACCGGAGAAGCCAAAGAGCAGATAGATGCGCAGCGCGTCCGGCATGATGGTCGAATAGAGCGCGGTCGATGTGGCGCACAGGATCAGGCCGGGGATCATGACCCGCCGCGTGCCGTAGCGGTCGAGGAGCCAGCCCAAGGCGATGCAGCCGAAGGTCGTCATCAGCGAATTGATGCCCAGCGCCGAGCCGAAGAAGCCGCGGCCGATGCCGAGTTCCTGAGTCACCGGTTTTAGAAACACGCCGAAGGCGAAGACGTTGATCGCGCCTGACCCGACCAGCAAGCCGCAGACGCTTGCAAAGACCACCCACCACCGATTGCCGAAGAATTTGCCCATGGAACGCTCCCTGTCCGCTCGTCTTTGATCGGTGACTTCTGCCACCAGGATTGGTTGCGTTTGTACCAGATGCGCCGCGGGTGTTCACGCAAAAATCCGGTTCCGGCGACGCGTCGCGCCGTGAATCCGTTGACCCTGCGGCGGGATTGGGGAGAATGGCTTACGACAGAGGGAGGAACGAGGCATGAACGATGTTCTTGCGATGCGGTGGATGGCGGCATGAATCTCGCCGAGGGCAATTCATCCATCGACGTTAACGGCATCGAATTGGACGTGAATGTGCGTGGCCGCGGCCGGCCGCTGCTCTTCCTCCATCCCGAAATCGGCTTTGATCGTGCTGCGCCGGCACTCGACGCTCTCGCCAAGGGTGCGCGCGTGATCGCGCCGACGCATCCCGCCTTTGGCAAAGCGAAAGTGCCGGAAGGTTTCAACAGCGTCGACGATCTTGCTTATCTCTATCTCGACCTGCTCGATGCGCTCGATCTGCGCGACGTCGCGGTGGTCGGCGCCGGGCTCGGCGGCTGGATTGCGGCCGAGATCGCGGTAAAAAACACGCAGCGTCTGGCGCGTCTAGTCTTGGCCGACGCCTTCGGCATCAAGGTCGGCGATCGCGACACCCGCGATATCTTCGACATGTACTTCGTCACCGAAGCCGATCTCGCCAAGGTCGTCTATGTCGACCAGGAATTGACCAAGCGCGATCTGAGCAAGCTTCCCGATGACGAGCTTTATGCCATGGCACGGGCGCGCGAGGCAACCTCGCTCTATGGCTGGAAGCCTTATATGCACGACCCGAAGCTCAAGGGCCGGCTGCACCGCATCCGCATTCCGACCTTGCTGCTCTGGGGCGCGAAAGACCGCATCGTCGCGCCGGATTACGGCCGCGCCTATGCCGCGCGCATTCCGGGCGCGCATTTCCGATTGATCGAGCGTGCCGGGCATTTTCCTCATGTCGAACGGCCGGAGGAATTCGCCGAGCAAACGCTGAGCTTCATCGAGAAGAAGGAATAGGAGATGAGAGTCTTTCACTTCACCGAACAGCCCTATTCCCCGGCGTGGAAAGATCACGGCGGCGCGTTGCGCATCACGATCCCGAACAGCCGCTGCGATCCGAAGCTCGCCGGCGATCTGCTGCACCGCTATTACGACGAGTGGCAGCTCGCGGATGAGCTGGGTTTCGACATCATGGTCAACGAGCACCACAGCACGGCCACCTGCATGGCCTCGACCGTGGTGGTGACCCTATCGATCCTCGCGCGCATCACCAAACGGGCGCGGCTTCTGGTTCTGGGTTATCCCTTGGCGCACCGTCCCGATCCGCTGCGCATCGCCGAAGAGCTTTCGACCATCGACGTGGTCTCGCGCGGCCGGCTCAATATGGGCTTCGTCAAGGGCGTGCCGTCGGAGTTCGCGCCGTCCAACGCCAATCCGGTCGGTATCGAAGAGCGCTTCTGGGAAGCCCACGACTTCATCATCAAGGCGATGACGACGCATGACGGCCCGTTCAATTGGGAGAGCGAGAATTTTCACTATCGCCAGGTGAATATCTGGCCGCGGCCGTTTCAGCTTCCGCACCCGCCGGTGTGGAGCACGACCGGCAGCAAGCACAATGCGGTTCGGTTGGGCGAGCACGGTTACACCATGGCCACGCTCGGCACCGGCTACAACACGCGGCCGCTTTACGACGCCTATCGCGAAGCCTATCGCGCGGCGGGGCGCGGGGAAGCGCCGCCCGATCGCTTCGCTTATCTCGGCCTGATGGCGATCGGCACGACCGAGGCCGAGGCACGTCGCCGCGGCGAGCTGGTCGCGGATTATCTGCGCACCCTGCCGTTCACGCCGGCGCCGTTCCGCAATCCGCCCGGCTATATCTCGGTCGACGACAATGTCCGGCTGATGAAGGCGGCCGGAAGGCCGCCCAATCGCAGCTTCACGAAGGACGGGCGCGCCATCAACATGATGACCGGCAGCGTGCAGGATCTGATCGATGCCGGGATCATGTTCTGCGGCACGCCGGATCAGGTCTATGACCAGATCGTCGATTTCGCCGGGCATTGCGGCGGGCTCGGCAATCTTCTGTCGATGAGCCATGCCGGCTTCATGTCGCATGACGACACGGTCGAGAATTTGTCGCTCTTTGCGAAGGAAGTCCTTCCCCGTCTCAAGGAATTCCGCCAGCCCGGTGCGACCGCGGCGGCGGCTGAGTAGCGCTTTGCCGCCGCGTCTCACCCTGCGTGTCGATCTTCAGGCCGGCCGTTCGATCGGGCCCGGCAAGATGCGCTTGCTCGAGGCGGTGGAAGAAACCGGCTCGATCAGCAGCGCGGGGCGCAGCCTCGGCATGTCGTACCGCCGTGCCTGGATGCTGATCGACGATCTCAACACTTCGTTCCGGCGGAAGGTCGTGACCACGACCCTTGGCGGCACCCATGGCGGCGGTGCAAGTCTGACGCCGTTCGGGCGCGAGCTGTTGAAGCGCTATCGCGCGATCGAGACGAGCGCCGCGAAGGCCTCGAAGGCGCATATCGCCTTCCTCGCGCGAGCGCTGAAAGACGGCGACGAAGCCACGGTCAAGCGCCCGCGGCTGAGCCGGTAGGGCTCTCTCTATTTGAGCACCGCAAAGCCCTGCTTCTCGAAGAAGGGCTTGGCCGCGTCCGAGCGCAGGAAAGCCAGCAGTTTTGCCGCATCAGGGTTCTTGCTCGCGCTGGTTAAGGCGATCGGATAGATGATCGGCGGATAGGTGTCGGGCGGAAAGATCCCGGCCACTTTCACGCCTTTGTCCGCCGCCGCGTCGGTTTGATAAACGATGCCAAGCGGGGCTTCCTTGCGCGAGACGAAAGTCAGCGCCGCGCGCACATCCTCGGCGCGCGCGACCTTGGTCTCGACCGAATCCCAAACGCCCAGCTTTTGCAACGCTGCCTTGCCGTATTTGCCAGCGGGAACGGCGTCGGGATCGGCCATGGCAAGATGTCCGTCGCCGAGCAAACTCGCGAGCGCGAAGCCGGGCTTGAGATCGACCTTAAGCGTACTGTCGGCGGGAGCGATCATCACCAGCACATTGCCGAGGAGATTGACGCGCGTGTCGGTCTTGATCAGCCCGTGCTGCTGTACGTCGTTCATCCAATCGAGATCGGCCGAAATGAAAATATCGGCGGGAGCGCCGTTCTCGATCTGCTTGGCGAGCGCCGAGCTTGCGCCATAAGAGACATTCGCCTTGGCGCCGCCGCCTTGTTGATAGGCGGCAACCGCTTCGTCGAGCGCATTCTTGAGGCTCGCGGCTGCGAAGACGAGCACGTCGTCCGCCGCGGCCGGGCGCGGCAAGGCACACGCGCCCAGGGCAAAGATGAGGGCCGCGACAAGCGGCCGCATGCGGGCAAAGACGGACATCGACATCTCCCAATGACGTTATAGCTGGTGAAATACGACGCCGGCGCTATATTTGTCAAAATATAAAGGTGGCAGGGCATTGGACGGTTGACGGAGGACAGGATGAAGCTCAGCGCGCGCAATCAAGTGAAAGGCCGAATTGTCGCGGTGACGAAAGGCATGACCACGGCCCATGTCGGCGTCGATATCGGCGGCGGGGTGACGATCACCGCTTCGATCACCAATGAATTGGTCGACGAGCTCGGCCTGCAACCGGGCGATCAGGTTTGGGCGGTGATCAAGGCTTCGGACGTAATGATCGGCAAATAGGCGATCAGTTGGCGAGGCTGGCGGAACGCGACTCCGGTGCGGCGATTTCCTCGCCCGCGAGCGCGGTGCCCACGATCTTGACCAGCTCGCCGGGAAAAAGCGCGAAAGACGCGGAGAATCCATCGGCGGTGGCAAAGGTCAGGATCAGCCGGTCGGCGTTGTCGCTCGTCTCCAAGGTCCAGTTTTCGACCGGAAAGACTAGGCGGATACTCGGGTCGCCGAATTTGCGTTGCAGCGCCTGCTGTGCCATTTCGGGGAGCGTCATGACCAGCGCTTGGAGACAGGCGGTCGGCAGCACCAGGGCGGACGGCTCGCCGCTTTCGTCGGCGACGCCGATCGACACGGTCGCTCCGTCGGCCCCCACGGAAAAGGTCGTCAGCTTGTTGGCGTGGATGGTCGTCATAACGCTATATTCACGCATATATAGCGTGCTTGTAAAGGGCTTTGGGAAGGGGATCGCGTTGGCACGGGCTGTTTGGTTAAGCGCAATCGTCGCTTGCGTGGCGCTGGCGGCGCCGGCGGACGCGCAGCAATCCTTTACCGACGATGGCGGCCGCACGGTCGTTTTGCCTGCCGCGGTCGCCCGTGTCTGGCCGGCCGGGCCGCCGGCGGAAGCGCTTCTTTACATTATGGCGCCGGACGAGCTTCTCGGTTGGACGCATCCGATCTCCGACGACGCCAAGGCGTTCATGGCCGTGCCTTACGCCTCTCTTCCGGTGATCGGACGGCTTACCGGACGCGGCAATACCGCAAGCCTCGAAGCGGTCGTAAAAGCCGCGCCCGATCTCGTGCTCGATATCGGCACGATCGGGCCTAGCTACGTGTCCTTGGCGGATCGGGTGCAGGACCAGACGCACATCCCCTATGTGCTGATCGGCGGGACGCTGGCCGATACGCCGCTGCTTTTGCGCAAGGCGGGCAAGGTGCTCGGCGTGCCCGAACGCGGAGAGGCCTTGGCGCGTTATGCCCAAACGACGCTCGACGACATCGCACGTCGGATCGCGACCGTGCCGACGGCGGAGCGGCCGAAAGCCTATATCGCGCGCGGCCCGCGCGGGCTCACGACCGACGTCAAAGGCTCGATCAACGCCGAAGCGTTCGACTTCCTCGGCGCGCGCAACGTCGTGGAATCGCGAACCGGCGCCGGCAATCTTGCCGATGTCTCGATGGAACAGGTTCTCGCCTGGCAGCCCGACGTGATCGTCACCATCGATCGAAATTTCTTTGCCGGTGTCGGCACCATGCCGGAATGGCAAGGGGTTAAGGCGGTGCACGACAAGCGTGTTTATCTCGAGCCGCTTTATCCCTTCGGCTGGGTCGACGAGCCGCCGGGGCCGAACCGGATCATCGGCCTGCGCTGGCTGGCGAAACTGCTCTATCCTCGTTTGTTCCCCGAGGATCTGCGGGCGGAAACCAAGCGCTTCTATGAGCTCTTCTACCACCAAACCCCGAGCGATGCGCAGCTCGACCAGCTTCTCGGCCCTGCGCGCTGAGCCGGGTTTCGCGCTGAGTTTCGCCGCCGCGCTCGCGCTGCTGGCGGTCTTGGCCGTATTGGCGATCGCAGTGGGCGCCTACCCGCTAGGGCCGGGCGATATTTTGGCGGCGTTCGGTCTGAAGGCGGGCGCGGTTGCGCCCGCGGTTGAAACCGTGATCTGGGAAATCAGAGGGCCGCGCGTGCTCGGCGCCATGCTGGTAGGGGCGGCGCTTGCCGCGTCGGGCGGGGCCTATCAGGCGCTGTTCCGCAATCCGCTGGTCTCGCCGGATATTTTGGGCGTGTCGTCGGGCGCTGCGTTGGGTGCGGTGCTCGGCATTTATCTCGCCTTGCCGGTGTTCGGCATCGAAGCCCTGTCTTTCGCGGGCGGGCTGGTGGCCGTGAGCCTGGTCTATGCGGTGGCGGCCGCGATCCGTGGCCGAGACCCCGTTCTGGTGCTGGTTCTGACCGGCGTGGTGATCGGCGCGCTGTTGGCGTCGGGCGTGGCGCTGCTGAAATATCTCGCCGATCCGCTCAATCAGCTTCCCGCCATCACCTTTTGGCTGTTGGGCAGTCTCGCGTCATTCAATCGCACCGATCTCGCGGTTCTGGCGCCCAGCGTAGCCGTGGCGCTCGTGCCGCTGGCGCTGTTGCGCTGGCGGGTCGATGTCATGAGCTTGGGCGAAGAGGAAGCCGCTTCGCTCGGCGTCGATGTCAGGGTCGTGCGCACCGCGATCGTGATCGGCGCAACCTTGATGACCGCGGCTGCCGTGGCGGTGAGCGGCATCGTCGGCTGGGTCGGCCTGCTGGTGCCGCATTTGGCGCGGCTCGTGGTCGGCCCTGCTTTCGCGCGCCTGTTGCCGATGACGATCGTGTTCGGCGCCGCTTATCTGCTCGCCGTCGATACCGCCGCGCGCATGCTCGGACCGGTTGAAGTCCCGCTCGGCGTTTTGACGGCGGTGATCGGCACACCGGTCTTTCTGTGGCTGTTGGCGCGGGGCAGGCGCGGCACATGGTAAACGCCGGTTTGACGGTCGACGATCTTTCCTTCGGTTATGGCGGTCGGCCGGTTGGCGAAGGGGTGAGCCTCGCGCTCGCGCCGGGCGAGGTGTTGTGTCTGCTCGGGCCGAATGGCGGCGGCAAGTCGACCTTGCTGAAGACCGTGCTCGGCTTGCTGCCGCCGCTTGCCGGCAAGATCGCGGTCGATGGCGAAGACACGTCGCCCTGGACGGCGCGGCGCCGCGCCCTGGCTTTCGGCTATGTGCCGCAAAGCGGCGCCGGGCAATTCGGCTTCACCGTGGCGGAGATGGTGCTGATGGGCCGCACCGCGCATCGCGATGCGTTCGCCGCGCCCGGCGAAGCGGACCGCGCCATCGCCGCGGATGCGCTGGCGACGCTCGGCATCGAAGCGCTCGGCCCGCGCGACTGGCTCAAGATCAGCGGTGGCGAGCGCCAGCTTGCGTTGATCGCCCGGGCGCTCGCGCAACAGCCTCGCATCCTCGTTCTCGACGAGCCCACCGCCAATCTCGATTTCGGCAACCAAGTGCGCGTGCTGGCGGAAGTACGGCGGCTGGCGGCGCAAGGCCTCGCGGTGGTGTTTGCAACCCATCATCCCGAGCAAGCCTTTGCCTGCGCGGACCGCGTTGCCGTGCTCCATGACGGGCGGCTCGCCCGGCTCGGTTCGCCCGACGCGATCATCACCGCGGAGACGATGCGTCTGGTCTACGGCGTCGAGGTCGATGTCGTTGCGGTCGGCGACGGACGTATCAAAGTTTGTTTGCCGCACCGTTGGCGCTAACGCGCCGTCGCGCTGTATCCCGCAATGCAATACGACCGCGATCGCTACAATTCACACAATCTCTTCGCGCGATCTCCAACACGTGAACGATCCTTTAACAGGTGAGCGCTCAAATGAACGGTAATTAAGCGACGCGCCATAAAAGGGCCATGGTTAACGTCTAGATTTCAGTTCGATCGAGTTCAGCGTGGAGGACGTGGTATGCGACGGTGGTTGGCGGGCGAACCAAGTCTCGACGAACTCCTCAGCGACGACATCATGGGGCCGGTCGTTGCGAGCGCCGGGATGAGCCGCGAACAGTTCCGTCTACGCCTCGCGGAAGTCGCGAGCCGGCTCGGCAGTCGCGAGAGCCGGACCGGGCAAAGCGGGGACGAGCCGGTTCGCATTGCGCTCGGGTGCTGAGAGCGGGATCTCCTCCGCCAAGGGAATTTCTAACACCGCTTTGAGGCCGGGCGTGGTCACGTCCGCCAGATTATCCTCGAGCCAAACCGACCCCTCATGCAGCTTTGCCACGGCGCGCACGAGGCTGAGCCCCAACCCGTTGCCGGGCGTGCTGCGGCTGCCTTCCAGACGCACGAAACGATCGAACACCGCTTCGCGCCGCTCCGCCGGGACGCCCGGCCCTGAATTCGGCGACCTCGACCCGCGCTGTCTTGCCGCTGGCCAAGGCGCTGAGCGCGACATAGCCCTCGGTCGTGTATTTCAGTGCATTGTCGAGCAAATTGGCGATCGCCTGCGACAGCAGGTGACGATCGCCACGCACCGGCAGGCGGTCGGCGATGGCGAGCTTCAGCACGAGCCCTTTATCGTCCGCGACCGGTTCGTAAAGCTCGGCGACATTGCGCGCGATATCGGCAAGATCGACGACTTCCATGTTCTGCCGGCGCGAACCGGCCTCGGCCTCGGCGATGCTCAAGAGCGCATTGAAGGTGCCGAGCAGATTGTCGGCTTCGGCGATGGTGTCGCGCAGCGCCTCGGCATAGCGGGTCGCGTCGGGCTTCTCGATCAAGGTCATTTCGAGCCGCGCCCGGAGCCGCGCCAGCGGCGTGCGCAGATCATGCGCGATATTGTCGGTCACCTGACGCATGCCGATCATCAGCCGCTCGATCTGGTCGAGCATGGCGTTGAGATTCTGCGCCAGCCGGTCGAACTCGTCGCCGCTGCCCGTGACCGGCACGCGCTGCGCCAAATCGCCGTGTATGATGCGCGCGCTGGTGCGGTTCACCGCGTCGACCCGAAGCAGCATGTTGCGCATCATCAGCAAGCCGCCGACGACGCCGAGGGCGAGGGTGATGAGCGCCGCCCAGCCGAGCGTGTGGGTGATGCGGCTGCGGAAGAGCCGCGCATCGCGCAGATCGCGGCCGACCAGCAGATGGAAATCGCCCGGCAGAACGATCACCGAGGCGCGCGCCTGGTCGCGCTCGGTCACGCCGTTGCGCTGGTCCTCGACCGGGAAGCCGATCCAGCCGCTGCCGCGCTCGCCGGCCTCGGGCCATTTCTCGAGATTTCCGGCGAGCGGCCGGAGGAGAGGGTCGGTGATCAGATAGAGCGTGTCGTCGCTATGGCTCGGCGTGCGTTGCGCGGCGGCGACCCGGCCTTGGATGATCTCGATAAGCCCGCCCAGGCCGTGCTCTTGATATTGCTCGGCCAGGCCGCGAATCTCGGCGTCGATCGTCGCTTCCGTCTGCTGCTCGATGAAATCGGCGGTGGAGAAATAGATGAAGGCGAGCAGCGCCAGGACTGAGGTCGCGAACAGCCCGAAATAGACCGCCGCAAGGCGAAAGGCGACGGTGTTGAGAAACCGGCGCACGCCGCTACTCCGCGCTCAGGCGGTAGCCCGCCCCCCGCACCGTATGGAGCAGCGGCTTCTCGAAGCCTTTGTCGATCTTCTGGCGCAAGCGGCTCACATGCACGTCGATGACGTTGGTTTGCGGGTCGAAATGATAGTCCCAGACATTCTCGAGCAGCATGGTGCGGGTGACGACCTGGCCGGCGTGGCGCATCAGAAACTCGAGCAGGCGGAACTCGCGCGGCAACAGATCGATCTCCTGCGTGCCGCGATGGACATTGCGTGCCAGCAGGTCCATTTCAAGGTCGCCGACCGTGAGCTTGGTCGTCGTCGGCGTGCCGCTGCTGCGGCGGAGCAAGGCTTCGACCCGCGCCAGCAGCTCGGCAAAGGCGAAAGGTTTGACGAGATAGTCGTCGCCGCCCGCGCGCAGGCCTTTCACGCGATCGTCGACCGCGCCAAGCGCGCTCAGGATCAGGACCGGCGTGCGGATGTCGGCGCTGCGCAACGCGGCGATGACCGCGAGCCCGTCCATGCCAGGCAGCATGCGGTCGACAATCAGCGCGTCGTAATTCCCCGAGCTCGCCATGAACAGCCCGTCGCGTCCCTCATGGGCGAGGTCGACGACGTAGCCGCTCTCGTTCAGGCCTTTGACGACATAGGCGGCGGCTTCGCGGTCATCCTCGATAACGAGCAATTTCATGCCGGCAGACCTTAGCCCTGGCGACGCTTCGGCGCCAAGGGCAAGGAACCTGCCGACTCGGCGTCGATCACACCCAGACGGTGAACAACGCCACCACCCAGCCGATCAGCAGCACAGCGGCACCTTGGCGGTCGATGTTGCGGTCCATTGCAGCCTCCTTGAGCGTGTTGCCAAGGAAGGATAGCATAAGAACAAAACAAGAACAAGCGATTTAGCGCCGCTACCGCTGGACCGCCCAGCCGGGCGAATTCGGTTTAGGCGGGTTCTTGGATATGCGCTTCAAGGAACCAGAGCGATTTGTCGAGTGCGCGCGAATAAGCCGTGAAGATGTCGGCGGTGTCGGCATCGCCGGCCTCGTCGGTCTGGTCGATCGCGGCGCGCGCGAGATTGGCGGCCTTGCCATAGCGTTCGATCAGCGCTGCCAGATGGGCTTTCGATTGGTGGATATCGGTCGGATAGGGCGCGAGGGCGCTTGCCTTGGCAACCGCCTGGGTTGTGCCGAGCGCGGTGCCGCCAAGCTGGACGATGCGTTCCGCCATGGTGTCGACATGGGCGTCGATCTCGGTGCGGAACGTGTCGATCATTTCGTGAAGGGCGATGAATTGCGGCCCCTTGATGTTCCAATGTGCCTGCTTGGTCAGCAAGGCGAGATCGATCGCATCGGCGAGGCGCGCATTCAAGATCTCGATGGAAACCCTTTTGGCGTTGGAGTTCAGATCATTTTGCGTGTTGTACATCGCTCGCCCTCCTCGTGTTTCAAGATGTTTGCCAAACCGTCATAGACGTAACGTTAGTGCCGCATCGTGGTTTTATGTGGGCAGTGCGAGCTGCCACGTCCAGTCGAATACTGAAAGCGCGATGGCGCCTATCTTGAATTGCACGCAGCGCCATGCCTCAATGGCGCCCGGTATTTGCCGGGGAGGGGACAAAAAGATGACGTATTCCGCGCGTTTGCGGGTGATGCTTGCTGTGCTGCTCTTGTGCGCGGCCGGCGCCGCGCCAGGACGCGCGGAAAAGATCAAGCTCGGAATCGTGCAGACTCTTGCGGTCGGGCCGGCCTTCGTCGCGGCGGAGCGCGGCTATTTCGCCGCCGAAGGCTTCGACGCGGAGCTGGTCTATTTCGACGCGGCACAGCCGATCGCCATCGCCGCCGCCTCGGGCGATCTCGATTACGGCATGACCGGCATGTCGGCGGCGTTCTACACTTTGGCCGGCCAAGGCGTGTTGCGCATCGTCGCGGCCGGGAATCGCGAAATGCCGGGTTTCAAGAATGCCGGCTATATCGCGTCGAACCGGGCCTATGAAGCCGGGCTGACCGCGTTGAAGCTGCTCGCGGGGCATACGGTCGCGGTGACGCAGATCGGCTCGCAGCTCCATTACGATCTCGGCCTTGCCGTCGAGAAATACCGGCTCGACCTGAAGGACATCCGCGTTCTGCCGCTGCAGTCGAACACCAATATGAGCACGGCGCTGGGCGGCGGGCAGGCCGATGTCGGAGTCTTTCCGGTAACGCCGGCAATGCAGCTTCTCACAAGCGGCAACGCGAAGCTGCTCGGCTGGGTCGGCGACGAAGTGCCGTACGGCCAGCCCAACACGGTTTTCACCGCGACCAAGACCGCCAATGAAAAATCCGATCAGGTCGTGCGTTTCCTGCGCGCCTTGCGCAAGGGCGCGCGCGATTACCATGATGCCTTCGCCGACGCGAACGAGCAGCGGCATGACGGGGCGAGCGCGTCGCAAATGCTGGCGCTGCTCGCCAAATACACGCATCAGCAGCAAGAAGACATCCGGATCGCGGTGCCTTGGCTCGACGCCGAGCTGCGCCTCGACGCAAAGGACATCCGCCATCAGATCGATTGGTTTCGTGCGCAGGGCCAGATCAAAGCCGAGATCAAGGCCGACGATATCATCGACAAGCGCTACGCCGTGCCTTTGCAGGGACGGGAATAGCGCTTATTCCTTTGTCGTGTGTGCGGCCTTTGCCGTGCGCGATACCGCGTCCAGAACCGATTTGACATAGGCGCCGAAGCGGCGGAACTCGGTCTTGCGCACCGAGCTGCGCCGCCAGGCCAGCGCGATCCTGCGCGGCGGCGCATCGGCCGCAAGCGGGCGCGCGACCAGGCTGCCGTCGCCGGGAAGCTCGCTCGCCAACGCCATCTGCGGCGCGAGGGTGACGCCGAGGCCGCCTGCCGTCATCTGGATCACGGTGCGCAGGCTAGTGCCTTGGAAAACCTCGTTGCGGTTTGCGCCGGCCAAGCGGCAGGCTTGGAGCGCGTGGCTGCGCAGGCAATGGCCGTCTTCCATCAAGAGCAGGTTTTCGCTGGCGAGCGCGTCGCGTTCGATGCGCCGCTTGCCGGCCAGCTTGTGGTTGCGCGGCAGGATGGCATAAATCCGGTCTTCGCCGAGCTCCAAGGTTTCGAGATCCTCGACATCATAGGGCAGGGCCAACAGCACCAGATCGAGCTGGCCCGCGGCGAGTTTCTCGATCAACGGCGCGGTCTGCTCTTCGCGCAGATAAAGTTGGAGCTTCGGAAACTCGCGGCTGAGCCCCTGCATGATCGCCGGCACGAGATAAGGCCCGATGGTGGGGATCACGCCAAGGCGCAACGGCCCCGACAGCGGCTCGCTGCCGCCGCGCGCCACCTCGACCAAATCGCTGGCGTCGCTCAAAAGGCGCTTGCCGCGCGCGACCACTTCCTCGCCCAAAGGCGTGAGCAAAAGGCGGCGCCGGTCGCGCTCGACCAAGGTCACGCCCAGCCTTTCCTCGAGCTCCTGAATCCCGGCGCTCAAGGTCGATTGGGTCACGGCGCAGGCCGAAGCGGCGCGGCCGAAATGGCGGTGTTCCGCGATGGCGGCGAGGAAGCGGAGCTGTTGCAGGCTGGGTAGGGCGTTCATCGATTTTTCCGATCAAAACTAAGATAATTATTCATTAGAACGATTACAAGCTAGCGCCCATCTATCTCCCGTAGCCCGATGGCTTCCTAACCCAGTGGAGATATGAGCGATGCTGACGATCGGCGACAAATTCCCGAGTTTTTCCCTGACGGCGGTGAACGGCACCAACCCGAAGACCGCCTTCACCCCGGTCCGCAACGACAGCTATGACGGCAAATGGCTGGTGGTTTTTGCCTGGCCGAAGGATTTCACCTTCGTCTGCCCGACCGAAATCGTCGGCTTCAACGAGATCGAAGGCGAATTCCGCGACCGCGACGCGCAGCTGCTCGGCTTGTCGATCGACAGCGAGTTCGTCCATGTCGCCTGGCGCCAGTCGCGCGAAGACCTCGGCAAGGTCACCTTCCCGTGGCTCGCCGACATCAAACGCGAACTGAGCGCGGCTCTGGGCATTCTCGACAAGAATGACGGCGTGGCGTTGCGCGCGACCTTCGTGGTCGATCCGCAAGGGATCATCCGCTTCGTTTCGGTGAACGACATGAGCGTCGGGCGCAATCCGCGGGAAGTGCTGCGCGTGCTCGATGCCTTGCAGACCGACGAGCTCTGCCCCTGCAATTGGCAGAAGGGCGAAGAGACCTTGGCGGCCTAACGACGAAACGGCGATGGCGGGGGCTTCGGCTCCCGCCAGCTTCCTCAACACGAAAGGACAAGACCATGAGCCTGGAACAGATTCGCAATTCTCTGCCCGACTATGCCAAGGATTTGAAGCTGAACCTGTCGTCGCTGTTGAGCGACACGATGTTGACCGAGCAGCAGCGTTGGGGCGCGCTGTTGGCGACGGCGCTCGCTGCGCGCAACGGCGCGCTGATCGACGCGATCTCGCGCGCAGCCGCCGCGCATTTGCCGGCACCGGCGATGGCCGCCGCCAAATCGGCCGCGTCGATCATGGCGATGAACAACATCTATTACCGCTTCACGCACCTTGCCTCGGATCCCGACTACGCGACCATGCCGGCGCGGCTGCGCATGAACGTGATCGCCAACCCGGGCGTCGAGAAAGCCGATTTCGAGCTGTGGTCCTTGGCGGTCTCGGCGATCAATGGCTGCGGCAAATGCATCGACGCGCATGACCAGGTGCTGCGCCAGGCGGGCGTCAGCCGCGAAGCGGTCCAGCAAGTCGTCCGCATCGCCTCGGTCATTCATGCGATTGCCGCGACGCTTGATGGCGAGGCAAGTCTCGCGGCGTGAGAGCGCGTGAGAACGCCGGCCCTGGCATCCCTACTCTAGGGAGCGATCCGTTCGACGGAAAACGTCATTGCGAGCCGAAGGCGAAGCAATCCAGTTTCTAAGACCGCTTCCTGGGTTGCTTCGTCGCTTCGCTCCTCGCAACGGCGATTATGCACATGTTGACGGATTGATTTTGGCATGCTAGGCTGCCTCCTGTTGAATGGGAGCGCCGCGATGGCCAAGAAGCCGAAGCCGATCCAGATGATGACTGCCGCCCAATGGGAAGCGACGTTCCCTGACGAGGACGCTTGCGACGCCTATTTGGTCGCGCGCCGCTGGCCCGATGGCGTCCATTGTCCCCGTTGCGGCTCGACCAAGGCTTACCCCCTCCCGTCGATCAAATGGCATTGGGAGTGCCCTGACTGCGCCGAGGGAAACGCCTACCGCTTCTCGACCATCGCGGGGACGATTTTCGAGAACACCAAGGTTGACCTGCGGCAGTGGTTCAAGGTCATCCACCTGTTGCTGACAGCCAAGAAGGGCGTCAGCGCGCTTCAAATTCAAAGGTTCATGGGCTTCGGCTCTTACCGGACGGCTTGGTATATGTGCCATCGCATCCGCGCGGCACTGGTCGAGAAGGATTTTGATCAACTCGGGGGCGTGGTCGAGGTTGACGAAACGTTTGTCGGCGGGAAGGCCAAGAACAAACACAAGGGGAAGGGTCGTGGCGGTCCCGGCCGTGGTGGCATGGGCTCCGGAAAGACGCCTATCGCGGGGGCCGTCAGCCGCAAGGGCCGTGTCGTCGCTCGCGTCATCGAGAATGTGCGGGGCGAAACCTTGACCAAGTTTGTGCGCGAAACGGTCTCGTCCAAGGTGTCGCTCTTGGTGACTGACGAGTGGATCGGCTACCACAAGGTTCGACAAGAGTATCCGTCCGCCATCGTCCACCACACGCATGGCGAATACGTTGTTGGCGCGGTTCATACTCAGACCATTGAAGGCTTCTGGTCGATCATCAAGCGGCCGATTGTCGGCACGTTCCACAACGTCAGCAAAAAGTATCTGCCTCTCTACGTCGCGGAAGCGCAGTTCAAATATAACAACCGCGAGAACGCCGACATTTTCGGCGCAGCGATAGCAGGAGTCTGAAGCGCATTGACTGGCGAGCGCTTCAGAAAGAATGCGAAGACGCCAGCAGGCCGAGGCAGTTAGAGTTTTCATTCTTTCAGTCTCGCTTTAGGCGTCGCGACATGAACGCGGCCAACTTGAAGCCGAAGAGGAAGGACGCGCCTATTGCGATAACGAGGGGGCATAGTCATGACTTGGTGGCCCGGATGGAACTCCGCCGAGACAGCCGGCTGGTGGAGCGGCTTTTATTTTTGGTTCGGCATCGGTTGTCTGTTTTTGTTGGGCGTCAGCGAAGTGATCTCGCACCGCTACGGCTTGCGCAAAGACGAGCTTGTCGCTACTGCCGAGCGCGCTAGGACTATAGAGCAAGAGCAAAAGGACGCACAGCACGCCACTGAAGTTTCGGAGGCCCGCGCCAAGATTGCCGAATTGGAGCACCGTCAGCAGCCTCGGCACCTGACAGACGAACAGAAGGCGAGCTTGGCGAGGTTGTTGAAAGACAAACCATCGGGGTTTCTTTCGATATTCGTACAAACGACGGCTACTGACGGCGATGCCTATGCCGCCGAGATCGCGGGCATTTTTGAGGGTGCCGGTTGGCGCACTCAGACCGACCACGGAATTATGTTTGGCGGGGGCGATTTGACCGGCATATGGCTTCGGATCGCGGCCCAAGACACAGGCCACCCCCCTGCTGAACTCGCCGTAGCCTGGGAAGCCATCAAAAACGCCGGCATCGAGTTGCGCGATGGGGTCTCGGCAGATGGGTCTGTTGAGGCCGGAATCGTGCAGCTTGTTATCGGCCCGAGATTCTAGCCCGTATCCGTCAATACATGCATAATCGCCCTCGCAACGACGATACCATTTGGATCGATTAGCCTTCCTTGCCTAGTCGCTTCTCCATCGCGCGCACCTCGGCGCGGGCGATGGAGCGCAGATGGACCTCGTCGGGGCCGTCGACGATCTGGAGATAGCGGCCATGGGTCCAGATGTCGGGCAAAGGCGTGTCCTGGGTCAGGCCTTTGGCGCCGAAGACCTGCATCGCGCGATTGGCGATCGCTACTTCGATGCGCGGCACCGCCACCTTGATCAAGGAGACTTCGCGCCGCGCCGCCTTGGCGCCGAATTTGTCGATCAGCCAGGCGGTCTTGAACACCAGCAGCCGCGCTTGCTCGAGCTCGATACGCGACAGCGCGATCCATTCGCGGATCGTGCCGTGCTCGTGGAGCATTTGGCCGAAGGTACGGCGCTCGAGCGAGCGCCTGATCATCAGATCGAGCGCGCGCTCGGCCGCGCCGATGGCGCGCATGCAATGATGGATGCGGCCCGGGCCGAGCCTTGCCTGCGCCAGCGCGAAGCCGCCGCCTTCCTCACCCAAGAGATGGTCGAGCGGCACGCGCACATTCTCGAAGAGAATCTCGCAATGGCCGTTGGCGTGCACCTGATGCATCACCGGCGGGTTGCGCACCACGCTCAGGCCCGGCGCGTCGGCCGGCACCAGCACCATGCTTTGGCGGCGATGCGTCTCGGCGCGCTCGGGACTGGTCTGGCCCATGACGATGAAGATCTTGGTGCGCGGATCGGCGGCGTTGGTGATGAACCATTTGCGCCCGTTGATCGCCCAGTGATCGCCGTCGCGCGCGATCGATGTCCTTATATTGGTCGCATCCGATGAGGCGACATCGGGCTCGGTCATCGCGAAGGACGAACGGATGCGGCCGTCCAAGAGCGGCTTCAGCCAGCGCTCTTTCTGCTCTTGCGTGCCGGCGAGATGCAGCAGCTCCATATTGCCGGTGTCGGGCGCGCTGCAATTGAACACTTCCGAGGCCCAGTCGATCGCGCCCATGATTTCGGCGCAAGGCGCGTAATCGAGATTCGACATTTGCGTGCCGGGCTCGTCCGGCTTCAAGCCTGGCAGGAACAGATTCCACAAGCCTTGCGCGCGCGCCTTGGCTTTGAGCTCTTCGAGGAAAGGCGGGGGATAGATGCCCTTATGTTCGAGCGCGGCATAGTCCGCTTCGCGGGGCGCGACATGCTCGGCGATGAACGCTTTCACCGCCCCTTGAATGCGCAACGACTTTTCGGAGAAATCGAAATCCATCGCGTTGCTCCCCGGATGTTTTTCTGGCTTGCCGCTTAGTTGCGTTGTAGCCCTTGCTCGGGCGTGCGCAAAATCGCCACCAGCATCTGTTTCAACAGCGCCAATTCCTGCCGCCATTGCGTGCGGCTCTTGAAATAGATCGCAAAGCCGCGCAGCGAGGCGAGCGCCACCCGCCGTGCCGCTGCGATGCGCGCTGGCGGCAGGTGCCGGTCGGCGAAGATGGCGCGCCATTGGCGGTCCACTTCGTGCTCGAAGCGTTGCATCGTCTTGCTCAAGATCGGCTGCAGCTCGGGATCGCTTTGCGCGCCGAGCCAGATATGAAACACGGCGATGGCCTGTTTGTGCTGATAGAGAAGCCAGAAATGATCGATCACGGCATCGACGCGCGCTTCGAGCGCGGCATGGGGGGCGGGCTCGATCGGCCGCAGATAGTCGGGGCTGAAATCGCTGATCACGGCAAGAAGCAGCTCCGCGCGCGTGCCGAAATGATGCTGCACCGCGCCGCGCGACACGCCGGCGCGATGCGCCACCTTCGCCAAGGTCAGATCGAAGAATCCACCGCGGCAAATCAGGTCGATCGCAGCCGACAGCAGCTTTTGCCGCGTCGCGGCGCTGCGCTCGGCTTGCGTGCGGCGCGGCGAACGGCCCGGGCGCGTCCCTAGCCGCCGCTTCGCCTCGCTTCCGGCTAATGGCGTTGTGAATTCCAATTTGCCTCCCGCCTGTCGTGCCGTTCATCCTAGGCAATGGCGCCGCGCCAGGAAAGCAGCGTCCGCGCGATGCCCATTCTATTTACAATCATTCGTGAACGTATGTATCCTTGTGGGCGAGACGACAAGGATTAAGGCAAGAAGGCGCCGTGCCCGCCAAGGGGCCGAGCGGCTTCATCAGGGAGGTGGACATGACCTATCGCGCGAGCGTTGCGGACAGCGGAAATTATCCCAAGGCGGCGACAGCCTGGTACGGGCTTATCTGCCTGCTGCTGTGCTATTTCATGTTCTATGTCGACCGCAACATTCTCACCCTGCTGGTGGCGCCGGTGCGCCGCGATCTCGCCATCAACGACACGCAGATGGGCATCCTGCAGGGGATTTCCTTCTCGCTGTTTTACGGCGTCATGGGAATTCCCTTCGGCTGGGCCGCCGATCGCCTAAGCCGGCGAAACCTTTTGATTTTCGGCATCGCGATTTGGGGCTGCTGCACCATCGCCTCGGGCTTCACGACGACGTTCACCCAACTCGTGATCACGCGCATGGGGCTGGGCCTCGGCGAGGCGGCGTTGCTGCCGGCGGCTTACTCCCTGATCTCGGATTATTTCCCCAAGGAAAGGCGCGGCCGTGCGGTCGGCGCTTTCGGCATCGGCGGCTTTGGCGGGATCGGCCTCTCCTACATCATCGGCGGCGCGGTGCTGGCCTCGTTCCGCGGCGTCGATACGGTGGCGCTGCCTTTGGTCGGAGAGACCTCGCTTTGGCACGCGGCCTTTATCGTCGTCGGTCTCGGCACTTTGGTCCTGGCGCTGCTGGTCTCGACCGTACGCGAAGCGCCGCGTCTTGCCGAGGTGACGGAAACGCGCGGCGGCGAAGCGCGAGTCACCTTCCTGCAGCATTTGCGCAAGCATTGGGTCAGCTTCTGCGTCGTCGTCGGCGCCTATTGCTGCGTCGGCATCGTTGCCATCGGCTGGTTCGCCTGGCTGCCGAGCTATTTCATCCGCGAGTTCAAAATGGCGCCGCCGGTCGTAGGCTTCGAAGTCGGCTGGGTCACGACCATCAGCGGCGTGCTCGGCGCAGTGGCGGGCGGCTATATCGCCGATTACTTCACGCGGCGCGGGTTTAAAGGCGGCAAGATGCCGACCCTGGTGATCCTGTTCCTGTGCTGGATACCGGCTGCGTTGGGCATCTGGCTCTTCGACAACCCGACCGTGTCGCTGTGTTGCGTGTTTCTCTTCACCTTCGCCGATGGCATCGGGTTGCAGCAATATGCCAATGTGGTGCAGGAAATGTTCCCGGCCCATTTGCGCGCGCGCTCGATCGCGGCCTGGATCGTGTGCATGAATTTCCTCGCCTACGGCACCGGGCCGCTGATCTACGGCTTGGCGACCGACTTCGTCTTCCACGGCGATACCGGCTTGCGCTACGCGCTCGGCATCGTCTCGCTGCCGGTGATCGCGTTGGGCCTCGGGCTTTCCTGGTTTGGGCGCAAGGCCTATGATCGCAGCCGCCACGCGGTCGATCCGACGGTGCGGATCGATCCCGAATGGATCGGCGCCGATCTCGCTTATCAGGCCAAGGTCTGAGCGGGAGCAGCTTTGGCAATGGATTTCGATTACATCATTATCGGCGGCGGTTCGGCCGGCAGCGTGCTGGCCAACCGCTTGAGCGCGCGCAGCGCGAACAAGGTGCTGCTGGTCGAATCCGGCATCGACACGCCGCCCGGCAAGGTTCCCGCCGACATCTTGGAGATGTTCCCGAAAGCCGCGCTCAACCCGGCTTACAAATGGATGAAGCTGCTCGCCTATACCCAGTCCCTGCGGCGCAATTATCTCACGCCGTTGACGCCGGTGCTTTACGACCAGGGCAAGGTGATGGGCGGCGGCTCGAGCATCAACTTCCAGGCTGCCAATCGCGGCGCGCCCGACGATTACGACGAATGGGCCGCGCTCGGTGCGTCGGGCTGGGGCTGGAAGGACGTGCTGCCTTATTTCCGCAAGCTCGAAGACGATGCCGATTTCGCCGGCGAGTTGCACGGCCAAGGCGGGCCGCTGCCGGTGCAACGCATGAAGCGCGAGGAATGGTGCGGCTATTCCGAAGCGACCGCGCGCGCGCTCGAGAAGACCGGCCTCGGCTATCTTCCCGATCAGAACGGCGATTTCGTCGACGGCTATTTCTCGGCGACGCAGAACAACAAAAGCGGGCAGCGGGTTTCCGCGGCGATCGCTTATCTCGGCGAAGAGATACGCCGCCGCCCCAATCTGCGCATCCTGTCGGAGAGCCATGTGCAAGAGCTGCTCTTCGATGGCCGCCAGGTGATCGGCGTCAAAGTGCGAACGAAGGATAAAGTCGAGACTTTCCGCGCCAAGGAAACCATTCTCTCCGCCGGCGCGGTGCATTCGCCGGGAATGCTGCTGCGCTCGGGCATCGGCCCGGCGGCGCAGCTCTCTGCGCTGGGCCTGCGCGTGCTGCAGGATTTGCCGGGCGTTGGCGAGAATCTGCGCGATCACCCCGGCGTCGCGATCATGGCCTATGTCACCGGCGGCGCGCGGGTCGATATGCGCAGCCGGCCTTTGCAGATCTCGTTCCGCTATTCCTCGAAGCTTGAGAACTGCCCGCCCAGCGACATGTTCACCGCCGTCTTCTGCCGCGGCGGCTGGCATGGGGTGGGGCGCCGTCTCGGCATGATCGTCACCTGGGTCAACAAATCCTACTCCGCCGGCAGGGTCAGCTTGCAATCGAGCGATTGGCAGGCAGAGCCCAAGGTCGAGCTCAATTTCTTCGACGACCAGCGCGACCTGACCCGGCTCAAAAGCGGCTTGCGCTCCATGGCCGCATTGTTCGATCAGGCGCCGCTGCAGCAAGTGACGCGCTCGCCCTTCGGCGCGCGCTTGAGCCAACGCTCGCGCGAAGCCAATGCGGTGACGCTCAAGAACTATCTCACCATGGGCGCGGCAGGGATGCTGCTCGACGGGCCGGCGCCGCTGCGCGACGCGCTGATCAAGAACAAGATCACCGAAGGCCCGGATCTGCCGACCATGCTGGGCGATGACGGGCTGCTCGAGGATTTCGTGCGCGCGACGGCGATGGGGATCAAGCATCTCTCCTGCACCTGCCGCATGGGCGCCGAGGACGACCGGATGGCGGTGACGAGCACGGAAGGGCGCGTGCGCGGCGTTGGCGGCCTGCGCGTGGTCGATGCCTCGGTCATGCCCAACCTGCCGCGCTGCAACACCAATCTCACTACCTTGATGATCGCCGAGAAGATGTCGGACAAGATTCTGTCCGCGTGACGGAGGTAGACATGGCTGAGACCGTCGAAACCATCAAAGACGACGAAGTCGGGCTCTATGCCGATTTCGACAATCGCGCGCGGCGCGAAGCGCTGAGCGCCCATCGCCGTTCGGCGCAGCTTCTGCCGGTGATCGATTTCTCAGCCTACACGAAAGACGGCGATCTTGCCGCGCGCCAGGACGTCGCCCGCGCCCTGCGCGCGGCCTGCACCGATACCGGCTTCTTCTATCTCGCCGGCCACGGGATTTCTCAGGCCGAGCTCGATCTCGCCCATGGCTGGGGGCATCTGTTCTTCGAGATGCCATTGGCGGAGCGACAGAAGCTCGACAAGGCCAGGCATTTCGCGCGCCAAGGCTGGATGCCGGTCGGCGGCATGAATCCCGGTGCCAATCCCGACAAGGACGCCGATCAGAAGGAAACCTATGTCCTGCCGCGCGAGCTTCTACCGGGCGAGACCCCGGGCGACAATCCCAGTGTCGGCAACGGCAATTGGCCCGAGACGCGGCTTTTGCCCGGCTTCAAGGAATTCATCCAGGCGCATATTTTGAAGCGCGTCGCGATCGCGCAACGCCTGTGCCGCGCGCTCGCTTTGAGCCTCGACCTGCCGGAGGATTACTTCGACGCATCCCACCGCTATCTGGCCTGCCAGCTCACTTACAATTATTACCCCGCTCTTGATCCGGATTCCGTGGGACGCACCCAATGGGGGATCTCGCCGCATACGGATTACGGCACCTTCACCTTGCTGTCGCAGGATGCGCTGGGCGGGCTCGAAGTACGCAGCGTCGCCGGCGAATGGATCGACGTGCCGCCGATCGAGGGCGCTTTCGTCGTCAATATCGGCGATCTCTTCGCGCGCTGGACCAACGGGCTTTACACATCGAGCCTCCATCGCGCCTCGAACTTCAACACCGGCAGGCGCGCGCGCATCTCGCTGCCGCTCTTCATCATCCCGCATTATCAGACGGTGGTGAGCTGTATCGAGACCTGCCAAGGGACCGGCAACCCGCCGAAATACCAGCCGGTCGAGGCGGGGCCTTACGTTAGGACCCTGCTCGAGCAGTCCTATCGCACCGGCCGGCCCGGCGTGGCGCAAAAGACTGTCGAAGAGCGCTTCAAAAGCCTCTAAGCCGCTGAAAATCTTGAGCTGCTGCAACTCGCGATTTCGTGAAAATAACGCTTGCAGGGGCTTGAAGCTTCGGGTTTAGTGCCGACCTATTGCGTACCGGCATGGTACTAATTACAGGAAGTTTACCAGGTCCAACATGGTGATTCTGAGCAAACTCGCCGATTACGGGGTCATTGTCGCGACCCATCTTGCCGCTCATCCCGAACGGCTTATGACGGCCGCGGCGCTTGCCAAAGAGACCAGCCTGCCGCGTGCCACGGTCGCCAAGGTGCTGAAAGCGCTGGCACATGGCAACATCGTCGCCGGCGCGCGCGGCGCGGCGGGCGGCTATCGCCTGGCGCGTTCGGGCGACGCGATCTCCGTGGCGCAAGTCGTTGCGGCCGTGGATGGCGCGATGGGCGTCACGCAATGCACCGTGCATAGCGTGCACGGTCCCGACTGCTCGCGCACCCATTTCTGTGCAACCAGGCCGCATTGGAAGCGCATCAACGACGCGATCGGCACGGCGCTGGGCGCGATCACCATTGGCGAAATGGCGACGCCTTTCGGCGTGCCGCTGCGGCCCGCGCCGCGCGCCTCGCTTGCAAGCGAGCAGGACAATCTTTCACCATGAGTGCGCCCGACGATCGGCTTGATAGCGACACCGTCGACATGGTGCAGGCGCTAACCGGCGAAGGCTACAAATACGGCTTCGTCACGGATATCGAAAGCGACAGCGCGCCGCCCGGCCTCAACGAAGACATCATCCGCTTCATCTCGGCGAAAAAGGCCGAGCCGCAATGGCTGCTCGATTGGCGGCTCGAAGCCTTCCGCCATTGGCAGAAGATGGAAAGCCCGCACTGGGCGAAACTGCGCATCGCGCCGATCGACTATCAGGCGGCGAGCTATTATTCGGCGCCGCGGCAGGCCGCGGGCCCCAAATCTCTCGACGAGGTCGATCCCGAGCTGCTCAAAACCTATGAGAAGCTCGGCATTCCCTTGAGCGAGCGCGCGGCCTTGGCCGGCGTCGCGGTCGACGCGGTGTTCGACAGCGTCTCGGTCGCGACCACCTTCAAGGCGAAGCTCGGCGAGCTCGGAATCATCTTCTGCTCCTTCGGCGAAGCGGTGCGCGAGCATCCCGATCTGGTGCGGAAATATCTCGGCTCGGTCGTGCCGCAAGGCGACAATTTCTTCGCTGCGCTCAATTCCGCCGTGTTCAGCGACGGCTCCTTCGTCTATGTGCCGCCCGGCCTCCGCTGCCCGATGGAGCTTTCGACTTATTTCCGCATTAACGCCGCCAAGAGCGGCCAGTTCGAGCGCACGCTGATCATCTGCGACAAAGGCAGTTACGTCTCTTATCTCGAAGGCTGCACCGCGCCGATGCGCGACGAGAACCAGCTTCATGCCGCCGTGGTCGAGCTGATCGCGCTCGACGATGCCGAGATTAAATACTCGACCGTGCAAAACTGGTATCCCGGCGACGCCGAAGGGCGGGGCGGGATCTATAATTTCGTCACCAAGCGTGGCGCTTGCCGCGGCGCGCGCGCCAAGATTTCCTGGACCCAAGTCGAGACCGGCTCGGCGATCACCTGGAAATATCCCAGCTGCATCCTGGAAGGCGACCATTCGGTCGGCGAGTTCTATTCGGTCGCGATCACCAACAATCTGCAGCAGGCCGATACCGGCACCAAGATGATCCATCTCGGGCGCAACACGCGCTCGACCATCATCTCCAAAGGCATCTCGGCCGGGCGCGGACAGAACACGTATCGCGGCCTGGTGCGGATGCAGCCCAAGGCGCAGAACGCCCGCAACTACACGCAATGCGATTCGCTGTTGATCGGCGACCGCTGCGGCGCGCATACGGTTCCTTATATCGAGGTGCGCAATCCTTCGGCCCGGGTCGAGCACGAAGCGACCACTTCGAAGATCAGCGACGATCAGATGTTTTATTGCCAGCAGCGCGGCCTCTCGAAAGAGGACGCATTGTCTTTGATAATCAATGGCTTCTGCAAGGAAGTTCTGAAAGAACTTCCGATGGAGTTCGCGGTCGAAGCGCAGAAACTTCTGGCGGTTAGTCTCGAAGGTTCAGTCGGTTAGTGAGGGTGCGTCGTTCCATGTTGGAAATCAAAAATCTACACGCGAAACTTGTCGAAGGACGCGAAATCCTCAAAGGCATCGACCTTTCGGTCAAGGCGGGCGAGGTGCATGCGATCATGGGGCCGAACGGCTCCGGCAAAAGCACCCTCGCCAGCGTCCTTGCCGGCCGGCCGGGCTACGAGATCACCGCAGGAAGCGTGAGCTATGACGGGCGCGATCTGCTCCCGCTTCCGGCCGATGAGCGCGCGCGTGAAGGCGTGTTTCTCGCCTTTCAATATCCGGTCGAAATCCCGGGCGTGAACAACATGTATTTCCTGCGCGCTGCGCTCAACGCGGTGCGGCGGCATCGTGGCGAAAGCGAGCTCGACGCCGGACAGTTCCTGAAGGCGGTCCGCGCCAAGCTCAAAGAGCTCGACATCAGCGAGGATCTGCTGAAGCGCGCGGTCAATGTCGGCTTCTCGGGCGGCGAGAAAAAGCGCAACGAGATTTTCCAGATGGCGATGCTCGAGCCGAAGCTCGCCTTGCTCGACGAGACCGATAGCGGCCTCGACATCGACGCGCTGCGGCTGGTGGCGAACGGCATCAACAAGCTGCGCGGGCCGTCGCGGGCGATGGTGCTGATCACCCATTACCAGCGCCTGTTGGATTACGTCGAGCCCGACCGCATCCATGTGTTGAGCCAGGGCAAGATCGTCATGTCGGGCGACAAGAGTCTGGCAGCCGAGCTGGAAAAGCGCGGCTATGCCATGCTCGGCGACGCCGCCTGAGGCGCCATGAGCGCGTCCGAAGACACCGCACCCTATCGCACGGCTTTCGCGGCGCAACGCTGCGAGGCCGAGCCCGCTTGGCTGGCGCAGCAACGCGGCAGCGCGATGCAGCGCTTCGAAACCTTGGGCTTTCCGACGCGCCGCGACGAGGCGTGGCGCTTCACCGATTTGAAGCCGTTGCAACGCGGCAGCTTTGCGCCGGCGGGCGATGCCGTGCCGGTTGCGGCCGCGCTCGATGGCTGGCACTTTCCCGGCGAAACGCATCGGCTGGTTTTGGTGAATGGGCGCTTTGCGCCGGCGCTTTCCGCGATCGGCACCTTGCCGCCCGGCGCTTGGCTGGCCAGCACCGCGCAGACCTTGGCCGAGCGGCCTGAGCTGGCGCAGGAATTGCTCGATCAAACCGATCTTGCCGGCGGCCAAAGCTTCGCCTCGCTCAACGCCGCGCTCTTCGCCGACGGCTTCGTGCTCGCGCTCGAGCCGGGTGTGGCGCTCGAAACCCCGGTCGAGATCATTCATTGGGGCGGCGCGGCGGAACGCTCCTTCCATCTGCGCAATCTCGTGCGGCTTGGCGCGCGCAGCCGCGCGACGCTGATCGAGGTTTTTGCCGGCGATGCCGGCTCCTGGACCAATGTCGTCGGCCAAATCGGCCTCGATGACCACGCGGCCCTTACCCATGCGAAGCTGCAGGATGAAAGCGTAACGGCGATCCATCTGGCACAGGCGCGGATGCAGCTTGGGCGGAGCGCGCGTTACGACAGTTTCGCGCTGAGTTTGGGCGCGCGGTTGTCGCGCCATGACAGTGCGGTCACCTTCGCGGGCGAGGGTGGCCAATGCCGGCTCGATGGCGCTTATCTTCTGCGCGGCGAGCAGGAAGGCGCCAATGTCACTTTCGTCGATCACGCGGCGCCGGGTTGCTCGACCGCCGAAGTCTTCAAGGGCGTGGTCGACGAACGCGCCCATGGGATTTTCCTCGGCCGGATCGTCGTGCGCGAGCATGCGCAAAAGACCGACGCCAATCAGCTCAACAAGAATTTGCTGCTGTCGGCGCGCGCCGCGGTCGATACCAAGCCCGAGCTTGAAATCCTCGCCGACGATGTCAAATGCAGCCACGGAGCAACCGTCGGCGATCTCGACGAAGAAGCGCTGTTCTATCTCGAAGCGCGCGGCATCCCGGCGCAGGAAGCGCGCCGCATGCTGATCGAGGCTTTCGCCGCCGACGCGCTTGACCGCATCGAAGACGCGGGGTTGCGTGCGCATTTCGCGACGCATCTGCGGCGCTGGCTGGACCGGCGCGGGAATTGACATGACGCATCTCGCCAACATCACATCGGCCGCCTTCGATCCGCGCCAGATCAAGCGCGATTTCCCGATCTTCGGCAACAATCCCGGCCTGGTGTTTCTCGACAGCGCGGCGAGCGCGCAGAAACCCGCGGTCGTGATCGACCGGGTGAGCGATTTCTACCGCACCGATTACGCCAATGTGCATCGCGGCGTTTATCGCCTCAGCGCCAAATCGAGCGAGCTGTTCGAAAATGCGCGCGAGACCGCCGCGCGGTTCCTCAACGCCGCCGATGCCGGCGAGATCGTCTTCGTGCGCGGCGCGACCGAAGGCATCAACCTCGTGGTCTATAGCTGGGGCGGCGCGTTCTTGAAGCCGGGCGATGAAGTGCTCATCACCGAGCTCGAGCATCACGCCAATATCGTGCCGTGGCAGATTTTGCGCGACCGCATCGGTTTTACCTTGAAGGTCGCGCCGATCGACGCGACCGGCGGGCTCGACATGGCGAAGCTCGAAAGCCTGATCGGGCCGCGCACCAGGATGGTGGCGGTGACGCAGCTTGCCAACGCGACCGGCGCGCTGGTTCCGGTCGAGGCCATCATCCCGCTGGCGCATGCGAAAGGCGCCAAGGTGCTGGTCGATGGCTGCCAGGCGGCGCCGCGCATGAAGGTCGATGTCCGCGCCATGGATTGCGACTTCTACGTGTTTTCGGGCCACAAGACTTATGGTCCGACCGGGATCGGCGTGCTCTACGGCAAACGCGAGCTGCTGCACGCGATGCCGCCCTGGCAGGCGGGGGGCGACATGATCCTGAACGTCACCTTCGAGAAAACCACCTTCCAGGATCCGCCGGCGCGGTTCGAAGCGGGAACGCCCGATATTTCCGGCGCGATCGGCCTGGCCACCGCGCTCGACTATATCGAGGGTTTGGGGCGCGAGGCGATCGAGGCGCATGAAGCGGCGCTGACCGAGTACGGCATCGCGACTTTGTCGCGCATGGAAGGCGTTACCTTGGTCGGCGCGGGGCAACGGCGTTTCGGGATTCTCTCGGTCGAGGTCGAGGGTATTCATCCGCACGATCTTGCCACCTTGCTCGATCAGCATGGCGTGGCGGTGCGGGCCGGGCATCACTGCGCCCAGCCGCTGATGGAAAAGCTCGGTGTGCACGCGACCACGCGCGCCTCGCTGGGGATTTACAACGACGAAAGCGACATCGATCAGCTTGCCGCGGCGATCAAGGCGGCGCAGGCGATGTTCGCGCGCTAGGACGGAAGAAAATGGATTCGCGGGAACTCTATCAGGACATCATTCTCGACCACGGCAGGAAGCCGCGCAATTTCCACGCCATGGCGCATCCCAGCCATTTCGCGCACGGGCACAATCCGCTCTGCGGCGACCGGGTGACGGTCTATCTCGACATCGAAGGCAACCGTATCAAGGATGTGAGCTTCGAGGGCAGGGGTTGCGCGATCTCGACTGCCTCGGCCTCGCTGATGACCGAGGTGCTGAAAGGCAAGACGCTCGAAGAGGCCAAGGAACTATTCGCGGCCTTTCATGCCGAGGTCATGGGCGGCGAGGCGCCGACCATGCCCGAAGCGCTGCAAGACGATTTCGAACGGCTCGCGCCGCTCGAAGGGGTGAAGGCCTATCCCGCGCGAGTCAAATGCGCGACCTTGGCTTGGCACGCCTTCGAGGCGGCTTTGAAGAACGGCGCGGTCGGCGCCACGGTGAAGACCGAGTAGGACCGAATAGGATGATGGCGAACGACGATCCCTTCCAATTCGAGCGCGAAGCGCCGCCCGTTTCCGACGATGTCGAGCGCCCGGAGGCAGGCGACAGCGATCCTGCTTTGGTCGAGCGCGTGCTCGAAGCGATGAAGACCGTGCGCGATCCGGAAATTCCGGTGAACCTGGTCGATCTCGGTTTGATCTATGAGCTGATCGCCAACAAGGACGGCATCGTCTATATCGAGATGACGTTGACGACGCCGTCATGTCCCGTGGCCGGTGCGCTTCCCGGCCAGGTGCGCGACGCGGTGGCCGAGGTCGACGGCGTCAACGACGTGCGCGTGAAGCTGGTTTGGTCCCCGCCCTGGGACAAAGAGCGCATGAGCGAGGAAGCGAAGCTCGAACTCGGATTGCTTTAGGCAATCCTTTAGTCGTTGTAACTCTTCCCAATATACAACGAAATATTTATTATTACGCCGTGCCCATTTGCCATGGAGGGGGCTGTGGCGGACAATTTGTTCAACGGCGATCTTTCGAATATTTTGAATCTGCTCTCGGCAACCGGCGCGCTTGGAACTGCCGCCGCGGGGTTGGTGGATGCGACCAAAGCCTATGGCAAAGGCGGCATTTCCACCGCGGGATTCAAATTCGTCGAAAAGGCATTGGCGCCGTTTCAGGCCGCCTTCGCGACCATCGCGAATGCGGCGCCGATGGAGACGTTGCGCGCGAACTGGATCAACGGCGTCGCGAAGTCCGATCAGAAAGCGGTTGCCAAATCGCTGATCCGTCTTGGCCTGACGCCGGCCAATGTGCCGGCGCTCGCCACCAGTTTGGGATTCGATGCCGCGGGCCAAGCAGCCTTGGCGACTGCGGTGGCGAATGTCAGCCACGGAACGCCGCTGACTCAGCCGGATATCAACATACTGGGTCGGTTCGACACGATTGCGAGCGCGCTTCTCGATGCCGGCTACGAGCGCGCCGATCAGAAATATCGCAACACGGCCAAACTATGGGCGATGATTTTTTCGCTAATCCTCGCGGTTTTCGCCGGCTGGTTCCTTGATGCGCGCAGTGCCGACCCAACGCTTTCTTACCTGCGCTACTTTTCGACCAGCGATTTTCTTCTCGCGCTGGTGATCGGCGTCGTGGCGACGCCGCTCGCGCCGGTTGTCAAAGATTTGGCGTCGTCGCTTCAAGCGGCGGTCGCCGCCGTCAACGCGGCGCGGCGCTGACCATGACTTTCTACCTCAACTTTCGCTGCCAAGGTGTCGGCGGCGGCGTGGTCGACCCTTATGTGCTTCAGGGTGACGGCACGACCACACCGCCTTCTTTGACCGCGATGGAATGGGGTGCGGTCGGACCGCTGGTCGCGGGCAAGAACGTTCTCTTCGCGACCCATGGCTTCAACGTGTCTTATGAGGCCGGTGCGTGTTCGCTTGCCCAACTCGAGCCGCAGCTCCATCTCGGGGCCTCCGATATCTATTTTGGCGTGTTGTGGCCAGGCGATTTCTGGATCCCGGTCGTCAATTATCCCTTCGAGGGCGATGTCGCGATCGATTGCGGTCGTCGCCTTGCGGATTTCTGCAAGCGCTGGCTCGGGCGCGCGCAGAGCCTTTCTTTCGTTTCGCACAGCCTCGGCGCAAGGCTCGTCCTTGAAGCCGTCAAGCAACTCGATGGCCCTGCGCGTTCCGTCTGTTTGCTGGCGGGCGCGATCAATCACGATTGCCTCACAACCGAATATGACAAGGCAAGGTCGAAGGCAACGAGCGTATCCCTCTTGGCCTCGCATAGCGATCTCGTGTTGAAAATCGCCTTCGCGATCGGCGATCCGATTTCCGATGTGCTTCACGACGACCATCCCATCTTCGAGCCGGCGCTCGGTTATGCCGGTCCTCCAACACCGGCGCCGCCGCCGGTTGCATCGCCCTGGCAGATCCCCGATTTGCTCGATTACGGACATGGCAATTACTTGCCGCCGGGCGATACGGTTCAAACCGCGGCCGAGATCGAGCTGGACAAATGGTGCCGGGTCGCGGGCTTTGTCGAACGCGCTTATAAGGGCAGACCTCAAACCTGGCCGTGAATCAAAAGACGGGATTCGACATGCCGCAATGTCGAACGCCGATCCTCCACGTCGATACCGGAGTCTCACGCAATTGTTACAGCCGGCGACAATTCGGCTCTCTATCATCGCGTGAGTTCAGGCCAAGGGGAGCACATGAAGAAAATCATTCAATTGGGGACTGTCGCGGCGGGCGTTGCGGTGGTGCTGGCGATCGGGGCTGTATCGGTTGCGGCGCAGGACGGCGACAAGGAAGCCTTGATCAAGGCGCGCAAGGACTTCATGGAAGACCAGCAGCACGCCGTGAACGCGATCAATGCTTTTGCGAAAGGGCAGGGCGACCGGCAGGGCGCCATCGACGGCGCCAACAAGCTGGTTGATTATTCCAAGCAGATGGAAGCCAAATTCGCCACGATCTTCACACCGGGCACGAGCATGGCCGAATTTCCTGACAAGACCAAAGCCAAGCCCGAGTTCTGGCAGCATCTCGACGAGGTCAAAGCGGCGCCGGCCAAATTGCGCGAGGCAGAGCTGAAGCTGGTCGATGTCGTCAAAACCGCCGACGCGGCGACGGTCGGCGACACGATGCGTGCGACCTATCGTTCCAGCTGCAATGCGTTGTGCCACGATTCCTATCGCGCGCCGGCTGATCCGAAGTAACCAGGTTTCGCGGCCGCGCTTCATGGCGGCGGAGCTGTCGTGAAATCGGTTTTGCTTGCTGCCGCCCTGCTGCTCGTCGCAGCGGCCGCGGCGCGCGCGGCGGATGATGCTGCGATCGCGCGCGGCGCGTATTTGGCCGCGGCAGGCGATTGCGAGGCTTGCCACACCGACAAAAAGGCGGGCGGGCCGGCTTTGGCCGGCGGACGGGCGCTCGCAACGCCGTTCGGCACCTTCTACGGACCCAACATCACCCCCGATCCGGAGACCGGGATCGGCGGCTGGAGCGAAGCCGATTTCCGTCGCGCCATGCGCGAAGGGCGCGACGATGAAGGGTATTTTCTTTACCCGGTCTTTCCCTATGCCTCATTCACGGGGATGACCGACCAGGACATTGCCGATCTCTACGCCTTTCTCAAAAGCGTGCCGGCGGTGAAACGTGCGCCGCAACCGCACGCAATTCGCTTTCCCTTCGGCTGGCGCTTTCTCCTCATCGGCTGGCGCAGCTTGTTCTTTTCGCCGGGGCCTTTGCAGCCGGTTGCCGGGCAAAGCGAGGAATGGAATCGCGGCCGCTATCTCGCCGAGGCGGTGGCGCATTGCCAGGAATGCCACACGCCGCGCAATTTTCTCGGCGGGCTCGATCGCCGCCACGCTTATGCCGGCAACCCGCATGGTCCGGACGGTCAAGAAGCGCCGGACATTACGGCGGCCAAGACGGAAGGCATCGGCGATTGGACGCTTGCCGATCTTGTCGAGCTGCTGAAATCGGGAGCGACGCCCGACGGCGAATTCGCCGGCAAGGGCATGGCTGATGTGGTCGACGGCACGGCACAGCTCAGCGATGCGGATCGCCGCGCCATCGCCGTCTATATCCAATCGCTCCCGCCCTTGCCGCCGACGCCGAAATAGACGCGCAAGCGTCCCTCGAAAAAAACGCGACGACGACGGGGAGATGCGGCGCCGATTCAGCCTAGAATTTCACCGACGCACTCAACTGCAAGGAAAGCCCGATGCGGAAGCGAGTTTGGCTCGGCGTTTTGGCGAGCGCGATGCTGGTGACGAGCATGCCGAGCTATGCCCAGGACACGAATACGCCCAAGCCGCGCGAAGCTTGCGCCGCCGATGTGCAGAAGCTTTGCGCTAATATCCAACCGGGCGGCGGACGCATCGCGAAATGCATGCGCGACAATGTCGACAAACTGTCGCAGCCCTGCCGCGCGTCGATTTAAGCGGCGCAGGCGCAACGCGCCAGTCAAGGGTCGAAATAGCGCGCGGCTGAGGTCTGCCCGTCCTGGCTACAAGACCGATCGGCTGTTATCGTCTTGGCCGCCATGGCGCAACCCATCATCCATACCGAGAAGCTGTCGAAGACCTTTGCGGGCCGCCGCAAAGAGGTTGTCGAAGCGGTGCGGGAAATCGATCTCGATGTGGCGAAAAGCGAGGTGTTCGGATTGCTCGGGCCGAACGGCGCCGGCAAGACCACGACCATGCGCATGCTGTGCACTTTGCTCTTGCCGACCGCCGGGCGCGCCACCGTCACCGGCTTCGATCTCGCCAGCCAGGCCGGCGAGATCCGCAAGCATATCGGCTATGTCGGGCAAAAGGGCGGGCTAGAACAGGTTGCGACCGGCCGCGAAAACCTGATGCTTCATGCGCAGCTCTATCGCATGAACTCGTGCCGAGGCCGCGCGCCGGATCGAGGCGCTGATCGAACGGCTGAAGCTTTCCGCCTTCGTCGATCGCAAGGCTGAAACCTATTCGGGCGGGCAACGGCGCATCATCGATCTCGCTTCGGGTGTCATCAACACGCCTGAGCTGCTGTTTCTCGATGAGCCGACCACCGGCCTCGACCCGCAAAGCCGCGCGCGAGTTTGGGAGGAAGTGAAGGCGGTCCGGGAGCAAGGGACCACGATCTTCCTTACTACCCATTATCTCGAGGAAGCCGATGCGCTGTGCGATCGGGTGGCGATCGTCGATCTCGGCAAGATTGTCGCCTTGGGCAGCCCCGCCGAGCTCAAGAAGCAGATCGCCGGCGACATCATCACCCTCGGCTATGCCGACGAGGCCGAGGCCAAGGCCGCGGCGCGCCTGCTCGCGGAAGAGCCGATGGTGCTCGAGCACCATGAAGCCGGCACGCTGGTCCAGGTCTATGTCGATCACGGCGACGAGGCGTTGCCTTCGATTCTGCGGATCGTCGGGCAAGGACATTTTCCCGCCAAGTCGGTTCACCTGTCGCGGCCGTCGCTCGACGACGTATTCCTGAAGCTCACCGGCCGCAGCCTGCATGAAACCGACAATTTACCGCACTAAGGCCTCGCCGAGACCATGCTGAGACCATATTGAAACCATGCGCGACATCTACCTCATCACCTTGAACGAACTGCGGGTGACCATACGGAATCCCTTCTGGGCCTTCAGCGGTCTGTTGCAGCCGATCATCTATCTCGTGCTGTTCGGGCCTTTGCTCGACGGCGTGGCGGGCACGCGCGGTTTTCCCGGCGGCAATGCGATCCAGTTTTTCGCGCCGGGGTTGCTGATCATGAACGCCCTGTTCGGCTCGGGATTCGAAGGCTTCACCCTGCGCGACAAGCTCGATTCGGGGTTTCTCGAAAGGCTGCGGGTGACGCCGATCAGCCGCCTGTCCTTGGCGCTCGGCTTCATCCTGCAATCCTCGGTCAATCTGGTGCTGCAAAGCGTCGCGCTGATCCTGTGCTCGTTCTTTTTCGGGCTGCGAGTTGATATTGCTGGCGGAATCGCCCTGGTTCTGCTGATCGTGCTGATCGGCATCACCATGTCGTCGATTTCCTATCGCCTTGCCCTGGTGATCCGCGAAGGCGGCATTTTGGCCGGGATCATCAACACCTTCGTTCTGCCCGCCATGATCCTGTCGGGGATCATGCTGCCGATCAGCTTCGGCCCGCCGCTGATCCAGGCTTTGGCTCGACTCGACCCGTTCTACTACGCGGTCGACGCCTCCCGGGCGCTGATCGCCGGCACGCTCGGCGATCCGTCGGTGGCGCTGGCGTTCGCAATCTTCGTGGCATTGTCGGTCGTTACCCTGGCCATCTTCATCCGCGGTATGCGCGAAGCGGTTGCCTAGGGTCGAGACTCAATCAGGTCCACCAGATGATAGCGGCCGCGATGGCGACGGCTGCTGCGAAGTTGATGGCGAGCTTGTCGTATCGTGTGGCGATGCGGCGCCAGTCCTTCAGCCTGCAGAGGGCACGCTCAATGATATTGCGGCGTTTGTAGGCTTCTGCATCGAAGGGGTGGAAGCGTTTGCGTGTCGGGTTGTTCGGGATCACCGGAAGGGTGCCGCGCGCCAGGAGGAACTGGCGTAGTCCGTTGCTGTCGTAGGCTGTATCAGCGGCACAGATCTGAGCTGGCGGCAAAGGGCCGAGCAGGCCGAGGGCGGCGCGCACGTCACCAAGCTGGCCGGGTGTTATCTCGAACGCGATGATCCGCCCGCAGCCGTCGACGACGGCATGGATTTTGGTCGTGCGACCGCCGCGCGAGCGACCAATCGCCTGCGCTGAGGCCCCCCTTTTCCGCCGCCCGCCGAGCGATGCGCCTTCGCTGTGGTGCTGTCGATGATCTGCATACCGCCTTCGCTGATGTTCGTCAGCGCCGCGAATAGGCGCTGCCAAACGCCGCGGCGAGACCAGCGATGAAAGCGATTATAGATCGTCGTGTAAGGGCCGTAGACCGGAGGACAATCCTGCCAACGACAGCCGACTTTCAGGACGTGAATGATCCCGCTCAGCACCCGCCGATCATCGACCCGCCGAGCACCTGGTTGGTTGTAGGGCAGCAGCGGGGCGATCACGCGCCACTGATCGTCACTCAGCCAAAATTCTCCAGCCATGATCCGAACTCCATAGGTTCAGAGCTTAAATCACGTCCGTATAAAAAGTTCAATGGGTTGATTGAGTTTTGACCCTAGCGCGACTCTCATGCATGTGGACAATCTTGCCTTTGCCATCGACGGCGTGGCGCCCGGCGCCTATGATCGCCGACACCAGTAAAATCGGTTGGAATTGGGTGAACACGATGTTGTTCAAGAAGCGCTATGGCGATCGGCCGGTCGAGGAGTTTGGCATTGCGACAGGCCAGCGGTTTCGCGCGAAAGGAGCCAAATCGATTCTGTGGGAAGTCAGCGCGATCTATCGTTATCAATGGGAACCCGCGCCGCATGTCCGTTTGCGCCGGGTAGGCGTTCCCAATGACTTGAAAACCATCGCCCTCGAAACCTTGCAGGACGAGCGCTATTTCGAGCCCGAAATCTAGCCCAGGGCCCGTGGCACGCGGTGGCCGCCTTAGCGCGTTCTCAATCAGACCCGGGGTAAAATAGAGCGTCGGAGAAGGCCTCGCGCCCTCTCCAGTGCATGGGTGATTGTATGATTTATCAGGCATATCAGACGCATAGTGACGTGTTGGCGCCTTTCAGGCTAATGGCGAGGGCCGGGCAGGATTTCCTTAACCACCCCTGGCTCGCTTTCCGCGACCATCCGGCGCTGCGCCACGCGGCAGCGACCTTCGAAATGATCTCCCGCGCTGGTATGTCGCATAGCCGCCCCGATTTCGGGATTCGCCAGGTTCGCGTCGCGGCGGCAAACGTCGCCGTGCATGAAGAGGTGGTGGAGCGCACGCCTTTCTGCAGCTTGCTGCATTTCCGCAAGGAGATGCCGGGACAGCAACGGCCGGTTCTCGTGGTGGCGCCGCTGTCCGGCCATTTCGCGACATTGCTGCGCGGCACGATCGAAACCGTGCTGCCGGATCACGACGTCTATGTGACCGATTGGCTCAATGCCCGCAATGTGCCCCTGCGACTCGGTCATTTCGATCTCGACGACCATATCGACCTGATGATGGCGTTCATGCGCCGCCTCGGGCCCGATCTCAACGTCATCGCGGTGTGTCAGCCTTCGGTGCCGGTACTGGCTGCGACCGCTCTCATGGCGCAAGCGAACGACCCGGCTCAGCCGCGCACCGTGACCTTGATGGGCGGGCCGATCGACACCCATGCCGCGCCCACCCAGGTCAGCCGCTTCGCCGAGGCGCACAGCGTCACCTGGCTCGATCATCACGTGATCGATACTGTGCCGATGCGCTATCCCGGCGCGTTCCGTCGCGTTTATCCCGGGTTTCTCCAGCTCGCCGGCTTCATGAGCATGAACTTGGACCGGCACGTCACAGCCCATGTCGACCTGTTCCGCCACCTGGTTCAGGGCGACGGCGAAAGCGCGACCGCAAAGCGCAAATTCTATGACGAGTACATGTCGGTGATGGATTTGCCGGCGGATTTCTATTTGCAGACCATCGATCGCGTGTTCCACCGCCGCGATCTGGCACACGGATCTTTCGTCTCGCGCGGCCGAATGGTCGACCCGGGAGCGATCACCCACACCGCGGTTCTGACTGTCGAAGGCGAGAATGACGATATTTGCGCCGTTGGCCAGACTTCGGCGGCGTTGCCGCTTCTGACCGGCCTGAAGGAAAAGAAGAAACAGCGCTATGTCCAGCGCGGCGTCGGTCATTACGGCGTCTTCAACGGCAGCCGCTGGCGCGGCGAAATCTATCCGAAGGTGCGTGACTTCATCCGCGCAAACGGGTGAAATCGGATCTATCGCGTCGCTAGGCGGGCAGAAAGCGCGGAAAACCGCGCTCGGCCTGCCGTGACGGCTGTGCCGAAGCGAAATCGGCGGTCGCCAGCAGGGCGACGGAGCGGGAGGTCCCATGGCGCGATCGGGCAAGGTCATCATCACCTGTGCGGTCACAGGGTCGATCCATACGCCAACCATGAGTCCCTATCTGCCGGTCACGCCCGACGAGGTGGCCGAGCAGGCGATCGGCGCGGCCGAGGCGGGGGCGGCGATCCTTCACCTCCACGCGCGCGATCCGAAGGATGGACGGCCAACCCCGGACCCCGCCGTGTTCATGGAATTCCTGCCGCGCATCAAGCAGGCGACCAAGGCGGTGGTGAACATCACCACCGGCGGCGGCCACAACATGAAGCTGGAAGAACGCCTGGCCGCGCCGCTCAAGACATCGCCCGAAATGTGCTCGCTCAATATGGGCTCGATGAATTTCGGTCTTTACCCGATGCTGGGGCGCTACAAAGAGTTCAAGCATGACTGGGAACGGCCCTATCTCGAGGGCACGCGGGATTTCATCTTCCGGAATACCTTCGCCGATATCGAGCGCATTCTTAAAGACCTGGGAGAGGTCCACGGCACGCGCTTCGAGTTCGAATGCTACGATGTCGGCCATCTCTACAATCTCGCCCATTTCCTCGACCGGAAGCTGGTCCGCCCGCCGCTTTTCGTGCAGACGATATTTGGCATCTTGGGCGGCATCGGCGCCGATCCGGAAAACCTCGCCCATATGAAGCGCATCGCCGACAAGCTCTTCGGCGACGACTATTACTGGTCGATCCTTGCCGCCGGGCGGCATCAAATGCCGCTCATTACCATAGGCGCGATCATGGGTGGCAATGTCCGGGTCGGGCTGGAGGATTCGCTTTATCTCGGCAAGGGCCAGCTGGCCAAGACCAATGCCGAGCAAGTTGCGCGCATCCGCGCAATCCTCGAAAACCTGTCCTTGGAGATCGCCAGTGCCGACGAAGCGCGGCAAATGTTGAACCTCAAAGGCGCCGATTCGGTAAAGTTCTAGGCACGATGATCGACAAGCGGGTGGACAGTTTCGCCGCCGCTCTCGCCGGAATGAAGGATGGCGACACCGTCCTGTGCGGCGGGTTCGGCGCGGTCGGCGAGCCTTTTGCGCTGATCGAGGCGGTGATCGGCCTGGGCGTGCGCGACCTGACCGTGGTCTCCAACAATGCCGGCAGCGGCCTGGTCGGCGTGGCGTCGCTGTTGAAGGCCGGCTGCGCGCGAAAGCTCATCTGCTCCTATCCGCGCTCGACCGATCCGCAAGTCATCGACGCGCTCTATGCCGCCAAGAAGATCGAGCTCGAAATCGTGCCGCAAGGAACCTTGTCCGAGCGCATGCGCGCGGCGGGCGCCGGGATCGGCGGCTTCTTCACCCGCACCGGCGCCGAAACCCAACTGGCCGCGGGCAAGGAAACCCGCGAGATCGATGGCCGGTTGTACGTGCTCGAGCAGCCTCTGCCGGGCGATTTCGCGCTCATCAAGGCGCAGCGTGCCGATCGCTGGGGCAATCTCGTCTATCGCAAATCGGCGCGCAACTTCAACCCGGTGATGGCGATGGCGGGCCGGATCACGGTGGCGCAGGTGAGCGAGCTGGTCGAGCTCGGCGCGCTCGATCCCGAAGCGGTGGCGACGCCGGGGATTTTCGTCGATCGCGTGGTGGCGGCATGATCCCGCTGACACGACGCCAGATGGCATGGCGTGCCGCTCAAGACATCGCGGAAGGGCAATACGTCAATCTCGGCATCGGCCTGCCGACCCTGGTTTCGGATTACGTGCCGGCGAACCGCGAGGTCGTGTTTCACAGCGAGAACGGCATTCTCGGCATGGGCGGAGCGCCCCAGCCGGGCGAGGAAGACCGCGAGCTGATCAATGCCGGCAAAGGCCTGACCACCTTGCTGCCAGGCGGCGCGTTCTTTCATCACAACGACGCGTTCCTGATGATCCTCGGCGGCCATCTCGATCTCTCGATCATGGGCGCCTATGAGGTGTCGGAGCGCGGCGATCTCGCCAATTGGGCGACCGGATCGGACAGGCTCGCGCCCGGCGTCGGCGGCGCGATGGATTTGGCGTCGGGCGCCAAGGAAGTTTGGGCGCTGATGGAGCACAACGCCAAAGACGGGACGGCGCGCATCCGGACGGCGTGCCGCTTGCCGCTGACGGGGAGCGCCTGCGTGACGCGCGTTTACACCAATCTCGCCGTGCTCGACATCGCGCGCGAGGGCATCGTCGTGCGCGAGATGATCGCAGGCCTCGATCTTGCCGGCCTTCAAAATCTCACCGAGCCCAAGCTCGTGCTCGCCAATGAATGGAAGACGCTGGCGGCACCGGGGCTATGAGGCTTAAGGCTTAGGACGGCGTCGCGCCGTATTCCTGCAGCCAGGCGATGAGCTTCTCGCTAAGCGGCTTCGCCTTGCGGGTTTCGCGGTCCATGAATACGAGCACGACTTCCTCGGTCGCGAGGCATTTATCGCCGTTGAAGATCGCTTGCTGCAGGCGGAACGAGGTGCGGCCGTATTTCAGCGCGCGCACGCCGATATCGACCGTCGCCGGGTAGCGCAGCTCGGCCTTGTAGTCGACCTCGATGCGCACGACGTTGAAATTGGAACCGGGCTCGAGCAGCCCGAATTTCGGATCGCGCGTGATCGGCACGCGGCCGGATTCGAAATAGGTCACGAACAGCGCATGGTTCACATGGCCGTTGATATCGGTGTCGCTGAACCGCACATGTTCCTGCGCCCACAGCCGATAGGCGCCGCGCTCGGTGGCGGCGGGAGCGGCCGCCACCGGCTTCTGCTCGTCGGGCGGGCTCATCACAAACGCTCGAAGATGGCGGCGATGCCTTGGCCGACGCCGATGCACATGGTGGCAAGCGCATAGCGCCCGCCGGTGCGATGGAGCTGCCGCGTGGCGGTCAGCGCAAGCCGCGCACCCGACGCGCCGAGAGGATGCCCGATTGCGATCGCGCCGCCATTCGGGTTGACCCTGTCGTCGTTGTAGTCGATGCCCAAGAGCTTCAAACAACCGAGCACCTGGCTCGCGAAAGCCTCGTTGAGCTCGATCACGTCGACATCCTTGAGGGACAGCCCGGCGCGTTCGAGTGCCTTTTTCGAGGCCGGAACCGGGCCCAGACCCATCACGCGCGGCGCGACACCCGCGACCGCGGCCGACACGATCCGCGCCAGCGGTTTGGCGCCGGCTTTCTCGCCGGCCTTCTTGGTGCCGACGATGAGCGCCGCCGCACCGTCATTGATGCCCGAGGCATTGCCGGCCGTGACGACGCCGCCGGGATTGAGCGCCTTCAAAGCCGCGAGCCGTTCGAGCGTCGTCTCAGGGCGCGGGTGCTCGTCCGCCGCCACGGTATTGACCGCGCCCTTCTTGCCGCTCGGCACGGTCACCGCCAGCAATTCCTTGTCGTAGAAGCCGGCGGCCTTGGCCTTGGCGTATTTTTCCTGCGAGGCGAGGGAGAACCTATCGCTTTCCTCGCGCGTGATCTGATGCTCGCGCGCGACATTGTCGGCGGTTTCGGCCATGGTGTCGGCGCCATAGGCCTTCTCGACCTTGGGATTGGGGAAACGCGCGCCGATGGTCGAATTGAACATGCGGTATTCACGTTGATAGGGGGCTTCCGACTTGGCCATGACGAAAGGCGCGCGGCTCATGCTTTCAACGCCACCGGCGATGAAGAGCTCGCCCATGCCGGTCGACGCCGCGCGCGCCGCGTCGAGCACCGCGGCAAGGCCGCTGCCGCAGAGGCGGTTGACGGTGAGGCCTGCAGTCTCGATCGGCAGACCCGCCAGCAGCAGCGCATGGCGCGCGACATTGCGCGCATCCTCGCCCGCCTGGTTGGTGCAGCCCATGATGGCGTCTTCGTAATCCTGCGGCTTGAACGGATTGCGCCCGACCACTTCCTTGATAACGCCGGCCAGCAGGTCGTCGGCGCGCACCGGTGCAAGGCCGCCCGCATGCCGGCCGATCGGCGTGCGCAAACCGTCATAGATGTAAGCGTCGAGCATCACTGGCTTCCTTCCGCAACAGGTTCGAGCGCTCTCAATCGTGGCGTGCGTCACCCCCGGGAAAGCGGGGGGCCAGGGGCCCTGGATTCCCGCTTGCGCGGGAATGACGATAAACAACCGTGCTTTTTTTCACCTGACCAAAAAGCCGCTCTTCATTGGGAAATTAGGCAATGCGCGCGGCCGCCACAAGCGATGCCGCAGTCGCGAATACCTGCCAAGCCATTGGCAAGGATCGCGCGCATGGTTACCGGGGCCGTGCTCGGCACCCTGCCATGAAGGCTGCACGCCGCGCATTGGCGCCAGGACAAACTGCCGCCTTGGCAGCAGGCGCGACCTCAGTTATTACATCCGCCTCCCCGGGTATCGGACGAGATTCCCCAGGAAAATTAAGGAAATAGGCGAGGTCCTTGGGGCCCGCCCGATGGATGACGAATGACCGATTTGACCTTGCCGCACGGGCTTGCTTTCGCCGACCTTTATCAGCGCGAGGGGCTGGCGCGGCTCGACGCAGCCTTCATGGCGCATCTGCAAGCGTCGGATGTTGCGCTCTTCAACCGGCTGGCGACGGCGCGCAGCGCGCCCGACGCCCTCGCCGACAAGGACGAATCCGATCTGCTGATCGCGCTGGCGCCTCATCTCGAGGATTTCGTCGGCGGGCTGTTCGGCATCGGCGCCGAGCTGCGTGCGCTGCAAGAGCGGCACGACGCGCTGGCACCGCTTTACACCGTGAAGCGGTTGTTCGTGCAGCGTCGTGCCAGCAAAGGCGTCACCCCCGAAACGGCTGCCGCGCTCGACGGGCCAGGCCTGGCGCGTGCGCTCGAAGCGCGCTTCGGCGAGAAGCTTACCGAGCTGAGCTATGCCCGACATGTCGCGTGCTGGCTCGATGACGAGCCCAAACATGCCGAAGCGCTCGACGAGGCGGCGCGCTATGCCGCTTGGGCCACGCATACGCCGGAAGGCCGCGCGCTTCACGCCAAAGGCGTGCTGTTCAAGATTCCGCACCGGCTCAACATGCAGCATCTCGTGCCGGTGACGACGATCACCCGGCACGGCGTCACCATGCTGCATCTGTCGGAGCACCATCACCGCCCGCGCGAAGGCTTCGTGCTGACCGATCCGGGCACGGATCTCACCGGCGCGCTCGACAGCGCCAATTACTGCATCTGGTGCCACGAGCAGGGCAAGGACAGCTGCTCGATAGGCTTGAAGGACAAGAAGACCGGCAAGTTCCAAAACACGGTCTTCGGCGTCACCTTGGCGGGCTGCCCGCTCGAGGAAAAAATTTCCGAGATGAATTTAGTGAAGGCGCGCGGCAACAGCATCGGCGCGCTTGCCATCGCCGCGATCGACAATCCGATGATGGCCGGCACCGGCCACCGTATTTGCAACGACTGCATGAAGGCCTGCATCTATCAAAAGCAGGAGCCGGTCGATATTCCGCAGGTCGAAACCCGCAACCTTAAAGACGTGCTCAGTCTGCCCTGGGGCTTCGAGATCTATTCGCTCCTGACGCGCTGGAATCCGCTCGATTTGCGCCGGCCGTTGCCGAAGCCCGATAGCGGCTACAAGGTGCTGGTGGTGGGGATGGGGCCGGCGGGTTTCACACTGGCGCATCATTTGATGAATGACGGGCATCACGTCGTCGCCATCGATGGCTTGAAGATCGAGCCGCTCCCTTCCGATCTGGCCGGCGCAAAGTTCCGCCCGATCCGCGACGCGAAAGAGCTGTGGGAAGATCTCGACGACCGGGTGATGGCCGGCTTCGGCGGCGTCGCCGAATACGGCATCACCGTGCGCTGGGACAAGAACTTCCTCAAAGTGATCCGGTTGCTGCTGGAGCGGCGCGCGCAATTCGCGCTTTATGGCGGCGTGCGTTTCGGCGGCACGATTACCATCGACGACGCTTTCGCCTTGGGCTTCGATCACGTCGCGCTGTGCGCCGGCGCGGGGCGGCCGACCATCGTGCCGATGAAGAACGGTCTGGCGCGCGGCGTGCGTCAGGCATCCGACTTCCTGATGGCGTTGCAGCTCACCGGCGCTGCCAAGACCTCGAGCATCGCCAATCTCACCGTGCGCCTGCCGATCGTCGTGATCGGCGGCGGCTTGACGGCGATCGACACGGCGACGGAATTGCTCGCCTATTATGCCGTTCAGGTCGAAAAATTCCTCACGCGCTACGAAATCCTTGTCGCCGAGCGCGGCGAGAGCGCGGTACGGGCCGGCTGGAGCGAGGAAGACCGCGCGGTTGCCGAAGAATTCCTCACCCATGGCAAGGCGCTGCGCGCCGAGCGTGACACGGCAAAACGCGAGAACCGTTCGCCGCGCCTCGGCGCGGTGCTCGACCATTGGGGCGGCGCGACCATCGCCTATCGCCGCCGGCTGATCGACGCGCCGAGCTACACGCTCAACCACGAGGAAGTGGCGAAGGCGATGGAGGAAGGTATTCGCTTTGCCGAATGCTTGGCGCCCGAGGAAGTCGAGATCGATCGCTTCGGCCATGCCGAGGCGTTGGTTCTTTCATGTCACAAGGTCGACGAGGCGACCGGCAAGCTCGCCGGTCGCGGCGAGCGGGTCACGTTGAAGGCGCGCAGCATCCTAGTGGCCGCGGGAACCCAGCCCAACACCGTGCTGGCGCGCGAGGATTCTCAGGTCGAAATCGACGGGCGTTATTTCCAGGCCTATGACGAAAACGGCAACAAGGTGAAGCCCGAACGCAGCGCGAAGCCCGATCAGGTGCAGGTGCTGATGAATCACCGGCAAGACGGGCGCAGCATCAGCTTCTTCGGCGATCTCCATCCGTCCTTCGCCGGCAACGTCGTGAAGGCGATGGGCGGGGCGAAGCTCGGCTATCCGGTGGTCAGCCGCATGCTGGCACGGCGCCGTCCCGAGGCGCCCGAGGCCGCAAGTTTGATCGCGCGTCTCGAGGACGAGCTGCGGCCGCGGGTTCACGCCGTGGTCGAGCTCGCGCCCAAGATCGTCGAGGTGGTGATCCGCGCGCCGATGGCCGCGCGCGCCTTCCATCCCGGACAATTCTATCGGCTGCAGAATTACGAAACGCGCGCGCCGCGCACCGGCGATACCGTGCTGGCGATGGAAGGCTTGGCGCTGACCGGCGCGTCGGTCGATCGCGAAAAGGGACTGCTCTCGACCATCGTGTTGGAAATGGGCGGGTCGTCCGATCTCTGCGGCATTCTCGAGCCGGGTGAGCCGGTGGTCCTGATGGGGCCGACGGGCACACCGACGGAGACGCCGTCGGGCGAAAATGTCGTGCTGATCGGCGGCGGCTTGGGCAATGCGGTGCTGCTCTCGATTGGCGCGGCCTTGCGCGCGGCCGGATCGAAAGTCCTGTACTTCGCCGGTTATAAAAAGCCGCAAGACCGCTACAAGGTTGCCGAGATCGAGGCCGCCGCCGATTGCATCGTGTGGTGTTGCGACACGGCGCCGGGCTTCGCGCCGTCGCGGCCTCAGGACAAGGCGTTCATCGGCAACATCGTCCAGGCGATGGAGGCTTATGCCGCCGGCACGCTCGGCGCGCAGCCGATCGCGCTGCAAAGCGCCGACCGGCTCATCGTCATCGGCTCGGACGGGATGATGGCGGCGGTGGCGCGCGCGCGCGAAGGCTCGCTAAAGCCGCTGTTGAAACCAGGCCATCACGCGATCGCGTCGATCAACTCGCCGATGCAATGCATGATGAAGGAAATCTGCGCGCAGTGCCTGCAAGTGCACAAAGACCCGGCGAGCGGCGAGGAGACGGTCATCTTCTCGTGCTTCAACCAGGATCAAGCGCTCGCGCAAGTCGATTTCCGCGTCCTGCACGAACGCCTCGGCCAGAACAGCCTTCAGGAAAAGCTGACCGCGCAGTGGATCGATCGCTGCCTGAAACAGCTCGGCATGCGCGCCGCGGCGGAATAGGCGCTTAATCGAGAATGCCGCGCCAGCCTTTGGGGCCGAGCGCTTCGAGCGGGCGGAAGCGCGCCTTGTATGCCATCTTGGCGCTCTCGGCGATCCAGTAGCCGAGATAGACGTAAGCGAGGCTGCCGCGCCGCGCCTCGTCCACGAGCGCGAGCACCAGCGAAGTGCCGAGGCTGCGTTTCGGGAATTCGGGTGCGTAGAAACTGTAAACCGCCGAAAGCCCGTCATCGAGCGGGTCGTAGAGTCCGGCGCCGATCAGCAAGCCCGTCGGGTCGCGCAGCTCGACCACGCGGCTCGCGACCGGACTGTCCTCGACCATCGCTTGATAATCGCCGAAAGTCATGGCGGCCATGTCGCTCTCGGTATGACGCGAGCGCTGATAGCGCTGAAACAGGCGGAACTGCTCGAGCGTCGCGTCGGCATCGAGAACGCGGCGCGTCAGATCGCGGTTGAGATGGCGGATGCGGCGCAAGGACCGGCTATCGGCGAAATCGGCCACCGGAATGCGCACCGGCACGCAAGAGCTACAGCCGACACAGGCCGGGCGGTAGGCGAGATGGTGGCTGCGGCGGAAGCCGGCACGGGAGAGCTCATTGTAGAAAGACGAGGCGTGGCGTCCGGCGAGCTCGGTGACCAGCTTGCGCTCGACCTTGTCGGGCAGGTAGGGGCAAGGCAGGGAGGCGGTGCGATAGAAATGCTGCGGCGCGACCGACAGCCGCTCCGGCGCTGCCGGTTGCGCTTTCGTCACGTCGCTGCCCTGACCGCGACCTTCAGGCATTGCTGTCCATCGACCGTTCACAATCGCGCCCCGATTATGGCCGAGCCGGCGGCAAGGAAGCCAGCGGCCCGGCTTGTACCGCTTAGCTTAGCCCGATCATCACCCGCTTGCGATAGGCTGGCCTCTCGGCCAGACGCCGATACCAGGCGGCGAGATTCGGCAAAGCGCGGCGCTCGATCGGCAACGTATAAAAGCGATAAGCGAGAATCCCGACCGGGATGTCGCCGATGCCGAATTCGGCGCCGCCGACATAGGGCGTCTCGCCGAGGTAGCGATCGAGTATCGCCATGCTGTGGTTCGATTTCGCCACCGATTCGGCGATCTTGGTCGGATCGCGTTGCTCGGGCTTCGCGCGGATCAAGCCCCAAAAAGCGGGCGTGATAGCGGGCGTCAAGGTTGTCAGCGCCCAGTCGAGCCAACGGTCGCCGCGCGCACGGTCGCGCGGATCGGCGGGGAAGAATTGGCGGCCTTCGGGTTTGGCGGCAAGATAGCGCAGAATAGAATTCGACTCCCACAGGACGAAATCGTCTTCGATCAGGGTCGGCACCAGCTCGTTGGGATTCAGCGCGCGATAATCCGGCGTGTGATTACCGCCGTGATCGAGGCCGTAAAGCTCGAGCGTGAAGGGTAGGGCCATCTCGTCGAGCAGCCACAGCACCTTCTGAACGTTATAAGAATTAGGCCGTCCCAGAATTCGCAGCATGCGCGCTTCACCCCGATCGGCGGCGAATCTCGGCGCCGCTCTTCATGGCGCTCGCATCATCATGGCGTGACGGCGTTGCCTGTCAACCGCTGCCGTCGCGTCCTCTATTGCGCGGCTTGCCTTTGAGGGGCGGCTGTCGCTGGCTCGGCCGCAGCGGCGGCTTTGTCGTTTTGTGTCCCGCGCAACAAGACGATGCTGATGCGGCGGTTGTGAGGCGCGGCGGTATCCTTTTTATCGAGCGGGTCTTGATCGGCGACGCCGATCACCCGGTCGATCCGTTCCGATGGCAGGCCGTCGGCGAGGAATTCGCGCCGGCTGGCATTGGCGCGGTCGGCGGACAGCTCCCAGTTGGTGTATCTGGCGCTGAAGGCATATTGCGTCGAATTGGTGTGGCCGGTGATCGATATCTTGTTGGGAAGGCGGACGACCACTTGCGTCACCAGCGCCAGGAGTTTTTTGGCGGGATCAAGCAACTCGGCCGAGCCTAGCGGGTACATCGGCGTCTTGTCCTGATCGACGATCTGAATGCGCAGGCCTTCGGGGGTTTCGTCGATCAGCAGGTTGTTGGCAAGCGCGCGTAGCTCAGGCACTTCGCGGACCGCTTGTTCGAGCGCGGATTTGGCTTCTTCGAAGCGCTGCTGCTCGCGTACCTCGAGCTCCTTTTGGAATTGGTCCGCCGTCAGTTTCGGCGGATGATCGGTCGTGATCGGCGTCGCGTCGGAATCGTCGTTCTGGTTCGCGGCCGGGCCGCCGCCATTGTCGCCGTCGTCGCCCTCGGAAGGTTGGCGCATGGCGCTTACGCTAAAGTCGAGGCTCGGCGCCGACAGCGATTGGCTTTGGGCGCCGGGGCTGCCGATGGTCATGCCGCCGAGAACGCCGCCCGCGCCGCTCTGCGATTTCGAGGTCAGGGTGGGGTCGAAGTAATCGGCGATGCCCCGCTTTTGCACGTCGGTCGTGACGTTCAGCAGCCAGAGCAGCAGGAAGAACGCCATCATCGCGGTCACGAAATCCGCGTAAGCAACCTTCCAGGCACCGCCATGGTGTCCGCCATGATCGCCGCCTTTCTTGACCTTTTTGATGATGATGGTGGCGCCGGCGTTGTGCTTCGCCATGGCTTAGGCTGCCGCGGGCAGGTTCTCCACCGCCTCTTCGACTTCGTAGAAGGTCGGACGCACATCGGTGTTGAGCGCTTTGCGCGCGAACTCGACCGCGACCGAGGGCGCGTAGCCCTGCATGTAGGCGAGGATGCCGGCTTTCATGCATAGAAAGTAGCGCTCTTCGGCGTCGCCGCGCGCGCGGATCGCGGCGCCGATCGGGCCGACGAAGCCGTAGGACAGCAACACGCCCATGAAGGTGCCGACCAGCGCGCCACCGATGAGATGGCCGAGCACCGCCGGCGGTTCGGTGATGGAGCCCATGGTGTGAATGACGCCCAAGACAGCAGCGACGATGCCCAGCGCCGGCATGCCGTCGGCGGTTGTGTTCACAGCGGCGGCGACAGCGTGATGCTCCGCCCGATGCGTCTCGAGGTCCTCGTCCATCAGCGTTTCCATTTCGTGATGGTTGTCGGTACCGAGGGTGAGCAGGCGCAGATAGTCGCAGAAAAACGTCACGGCATGTTCGTCGCTGAGGAAGGTCGGAAAGCGTTCGAACAGCGAGCTGTCATGCGGATGCTCGACATGCTGCTCGAGCACGAGCGCGCCTTTCGTTTTGGCGAGCTTGAAGACCGAATAGAGCATGGTGAGCAATTCGAGGTACCCGGCCTTGTCGTGTTTTTCCGGCTTCAAAAGCCCGGTCACCGCCTTGCCGGTCGCGGCCAGCACAGGCTTGCGGTTGGAAATGACAAAGGCGCCGGCCGCGGCGCCGACAATGATCATCACCTCGAAAGGCTGAAACAGCACTTCGAGATGGCCGCCATTGGCGACATAACCGCCGATGACGCTGGCGATGACAATCACCGCACCAATGATCGTAAACATACCTGGACCGGACCTTCCGCAACCAAGCTAACTTGCGGGAGCGGCGTTAAGATTTTCTTTCACGAGGGGCATTTCCTGCCTATCATCGGTAGGTTTTTCCCCATTCAGATCGAGGCGTATCTCCTTGTCGCGCAATCCTTCCCGGCCTTTGGGCGCCTATCCGCGGCTGCGCTTGAGGCGCAATCGACGTGACGATTGGACGCGACGGCTGGTCGCCGAGACGGCGCTGACGCCGGCGGATTTCCTCTGGCCCGTCTTTGTTCACGATTCCTCGACCGCGCGGCAGCCGATTGCGTCGATGCCGGGGGTCGAGCGTCTGTCGATCTCGGCTTTGGTTAACGCTGCCGGCGAAGCCCATGAATTGGGCATCCCGGTGGTCGCGCTCTTTCCGGCGACGCCGGCCGAGCGAAAGACGGCGGAAGGCGACGAGGCGCTCAATCCCGACAACATCGTCTGCCGTGCCGTGCGTGCAGTAAAAAAGGCCGTGCCCGAGCTCGGTGTGATGTGCGATGTCGCGCTCGATCCCTTCACCACCCACGGCCATGACGGCGTGCTGCGCGATGGCTATGTCGCCAATGACGAGACGGTCGACATCCTGTGCCGTCAGGCGTTGGTTCAGGCCGAGGCGGGATGCGACTTGATCGCGCCGTCGGACATGATGGACGGGCGGGTCGGTGCGATTCGTGATGCGCTCGACGCGAAGGGTTTCGAGCAGGTGCGCATCCTCGTTTATGCCGCAAAATACGCCTCGGGCTTCTACGGTCCGTTTCGCGATGCGATCGGCTCGAAATCATCGCTCGGCAAAGCGGACAAGCGTAGTTATCAGATGGATCCCGCGAACAGCGACGAAGCGTTGCGCGAGGTGGCGCTCGATATCGAAGAGGGCGCCGACATGGTCATGGTGAAGCCGGCGTTGCCGTATCTCGACATCATCCATCGCGTGAAGGAACGCTTCGGCATGCCGACCTTCGCTTATCAGGTGAGCGGCGAATACGCCATGTTGCGCGGCGCGGTCGAACGTGGCTGGCTCGATGAATCGGTGATGATGGAATCGCTTCTCGCGATCAAGCGTGCCGGTGCCGATGGCATTCTCACTTATGCCGCAATCGATGCGGCCAAACGGCTCAAGCAGGGCTGAGCCTCACCCAAGTCAGCTCGTGCTTGTTGTGGTGGAGATGCATGAGCCGCGCGCCCGGGACCGCGGCGAAGCGTGCCTGGGTTTCGAAATCCGTGGCGCCTTGAAACTTGATCGTGCAGACGAAGTTGTGCACCGTGCCCGCGGCGAGGAAACGCTCGACCAAGGCATAGAGGCGTTTCGGGTAGCACACCACATCCGAGCAGAGCCAGTCGACCGGTCCGACCGCTTGCGGATCGAGCGCGAAAGCGCTTTCGCGTCGAAGCTCAACATTGGGCAGTGCCGCGATGCGCGGCTCGAGCGCGGCCTTGTCGACGGCGATGACCCGTGCGCCAAGCTGCGCCAACACCCAGCTCCATCCGCCCGGCGCCGCGCCCAGATCGAGGCATAATTCGCCCGGGGCCGGGCGCTTGCCGAGAAGCGTAAAGACCTCCCACAGCTTGAGATAAGCGCGGCTCGGCGGTGCGGTTCGGTCTTCGACAAAGTGCGGCTCGCCATTCGGAAATGGGCTCGAGCAATGAGGCGACGCGACGATGGTCTGCGGGTCGATCAGCGTCCAGGAGCCGAGCGCCGCCGTTGGCGCCGCGTCACCGAAGCGCAACGGCTTTGCCGACACTTTGGGCAGTTTCTCCGCGATCAGCGCGGCGCGGCGATGATGCGCGAAGGAGTAGAGTGCCCAGTTGCGCTGGATGGCGCGCAGCTGCTTGGCAGCGTCGCCGATCGAGGCGATCGAAAGACGCTGCGGCTCATGCCACAGATTGGCAACCCAAGCGGCGGGGCGCTGCGGTCCCGGCGCCAGCACTAGCCGGCCGAAGGTCTCTTGCGCGTCGGCGCCAAGCTCGTGTTGCAACTCGGCGACAAAGCCTTCGGGCGCAAGATAGCCCGTCAATTCATCCAAGCAGGAAATCGCGGATGAAGGCGATCTGGTCGTCTTCCATCAACGCAGGCGCGTGGCCGATTCCGGGAAACTCGACCAGGCGGGCATGCGGACCGCGCAGGGTCATTGCCTCCGCGTCGCCGCGGCGAAGGATGTCGGATTGGGCGCCGCGCAAGATGAGCACGTCGCAGCGTATCGCGTCCCAGCTCTGCCACAAATCGACGTCCACGATCGGTGCATGCTTGAAGCGCTCGGCGATCTTGGGATCATAGGCGAGGCCCAAGCTTCCATCCGGTTTGCGCCGCCACGAGTGGGTGGCCAAGTGGCGCCATTGGGCATCGCTCAACGGGCCGAAAGGCGCGTGAATTGCGCGCAGCCCGGTTTCGAGCGCCGCCAGATCGGGAAAGCTCGGGTCGCGCCCGATATAGGCGGCGATGCGCTCGAGCGGCTGTTTCGGGATGTAGGCGCCGACGTCGTTGACGACGAGGCGGCGCAGCGGCGCGCCGGGCAGCGCCGCGAACAGCATGCCGACGATACCGCCCATTGAGGTTCCCACCCAATCGACGCTGTCGACATCGAGCCGCGCGACGAGCGCGACCAAGTCGGCAATGTAGAGAGAGTAGGCGTAGTCGTCGGGCTCCTTCAGCCAATCGCTCGCGCCGCGGCCCGGCATGTCGGGGCAGATCACGCGATAATGGGCGGAAAGAGCGCTGGCCAGTATGTCGAAGTCGCGCGCATTGCGCGTGAGGCCATGCACGCACAGTAAGGTTGGTGCGCCGATCGGTCCCGGCCATTCGCAATAAGCGAGACGGTGGAAGCCGTGCGGCCCGATGCAGGAGAGGCTGCGCTCGATCATGCTCTCACGATTGCCCAAGCCGGGGCGGCGATCAAGCGTTGCCGCAGCATGCGGTCTCGGCTAAGACGAGGCGCAAATCCCCAAGGGAGCGCAGCAACATGGCCGTTCGCGGGCCGCTTTCCGGAATTACCGTCGTCGACCTCTCGCGCATTCTCGCGGGCCCCTATTGCACCATGCTGATGGCCGAGCTCGGCGCACGCGTGATCAAGGTCGAGCCGCCGGGAAAGGGCGACGATGCGCGCGAATACGGGCCTTTCATCAAAGGCCGCTCGACCTATTTCGCGTCGGTCAATCGCGGCAAGCAGTCGATCGCGCTCGACCTGAAAGCCGAAGGCGACAAGCGCATCTTCGAGAAGCTGCTCGAAAAAGCCGATGTGCTGGTGGAGAATTTCCGTCCCGGCACGATGGAAAAGCTGGGCTATGGCTGGGAGATATTGCACCCGCGCTACCCCAAGTTGATCTATGCTTGCGCGTCGGGCTTTGGCCATACCGGTCCCAATTCCAAAGACCCCGCCTATGACATGGTGGTGCAGGGCCTGGGCGGGATGATGAGCATCACCGGCTATCCCGGCCAGCCTCCGGCGCGGGTCGGTATGTCGATCGGCGATATTGGCGCCGGGCTTTACACGGCGATCGCCGTCAATGCTGCGCTCGTCCATCGCCTTAAGACCGGCGAATCGACCAAAATCGATATCGGCATGTTCGATTGCCAGCTCGCGCTCCTCGAAAATGCCGTTATGCGCTACACGGTCGAGGGTGAAATTCCTGGACCGCTGGGCGCGCGCCATCCCACGATCACGCCGTTCCAGGCCTTCCGTACCGGCGACGGCAATATCGTGATCTCAGCCGGCAATGACGGGTTGTTCGTGAAATTGGCCGACGCGCTCGGCCGACCCGAGATGGCCGGGAATCCGGACTACAAGACCAACGCGATGCGCCTGAAGCATCAGCCCCGGCTCCAGGACGAGATCGAGGCGATATTGGCGACGAAGACGACCGCGCAATGGCTCGCGATCCTTGGCAAAGCGGGCATCCCGTGCGGGCCGATCAACAACATCGCCCAGGCTTTGGCCCACCCCCAGGTCGCCGCACGCAACATGCTGATTTCGGTTCCCGATCCGAGTGGAGCGACGCTGAAACTCTCGGGCAACCCGTTGAAGATGTCGGCTTTCGATGATCCGCCGACCCGCGATCCGGCGCCCGATCTCGATGCCGACCGCGCCGCCATCCTCAAGGAGCTGGGGCTCGGCTAGCGCCAAGCTGTCGGATATTTAATCAGCCACCGATTGGCGCTGGGCGCGAGCAGCCTTATCTTGCAAATTAGGGCGCAAGATTTTCGCGCGTTAGATTCAGAGGTGGCATGGTGGACGAGGAAAGGGCAGGGTCCGTCCTTCGCAGTCTGCCGCGGCCATCTTTCGATTGCATCGTTCTTCTGCTCCAAGGCGGCGGCGCGCTTGGTGCCTATCAGGCCGGGGCCTATCAGGCGCTCGCCGAAGCGGACCTTCATCCGAATTGGGTTGCCGGTATTTCGATCGGCGCGATCAACGCGGCGATCATCGCCGGAAATCCGCCGGCTGAACGGGTTACGAAGCTGCGCGCCTTTTGGGAAGGCGCCACCGCCAACCCTCTTCTGCAATCCACCGCCGAGCTGGGCGGCGTTTTCCTCAAGGACGGAGTGCCGCGCAAATACTTCAACGAGCTCAGCGCGATGCTCTCGCTTTCGGCGGGCGTCCCGGGAGTTTTTTTGCCGCGCGCCGTGCCGGCCTGGCTGAGCCCTTCCGGCAGCCCCGAAGCGATCAGCTATTACGACACCAGACCGCTCCGTTCCACCTTGGAGACCCTGGTCGATTTCGACCGCATCAATGAAGGCGACACCCGTTTGAGCGTGGGCGCGGTCAACGTCACGAGCGGCAATTTCGTCTATTTCGATCGCACGACTCATCGCATTACGCCGGATCATGTGCTTGCCAGCGGTGCGTTGCCGCCCGGCCTGCCGCCGGTCGAAATCGACGGCGCGCATTATTGGGATGGCGGTCTGGTGTCGAACACGCCCCTGCAATGGGTGCTCGAATGCGGTCCGCGCCAGGACACGCTTGCCTTCGAAGTCGATCTCTGGAGCGCGCGCGGCCGATTCCCGCGCAATCTCGCGGAAGTGAACACGCGCCAGAAAGAGATCCAATATTCGAGCCGCACGCGCGAAAACACCGATCAATTCCGCACGATCCAGCACGTTCGCTGTCTCGCCGCGCAAATCCTCGAAAAACTGCCGGACGACGTCAAGGAATCGCGCGAGGCACGCGAGCTGCAGAAATTCGCCGACGGGAAAGTCTATCGTATCGTGCATCTGATCTATCGCACGCACGGCTATGAAGGCGATTCCAAGGATTACGAATTCTCGCGTCACAGCATGGAAGACCATTGGCGGGCCGGTTATGAGGATACGATCCGTACCTTGCATCATCCCGAAGCTTTGAGTTGGCCGCCTCTTCATGAGGGCGTCGCGACTTTCGACATCGCCGCCGCCGGCGGCAGGTGAATCCCTCGAGCGAAAAGGAGACCAGCATGCAGCTTCAGAACAAGGTGGCGGTCATAACCGGTGCGGCGAGCGGTATCGGCAAGGAGATTGCGACGACCTATGCGCGGGAAGGCGCGAAGATCGTGATCGCGGATCTCAACGCGAAAGGCGCGGATGCGGCGGCCGACGAGTTCAAGGCCGGCGGCGCCCAGGCGATCGGCGTCGCGATGGATGTGACGAGCGAGGAGAGCGTCGAAGCGGGCATGGCCAAGGCGATCGCGGCGTTCGGCGGCATCGACATCCTGGTCAGCAATGCCGGTGTCCAGATCGTCGAGCCGCTCGACAGTTTCGAATTCGCGAAATGGAAGCAGCTGCTCGCGATCCATCTCGACGGCGCGTTCCTGACGACACGCGCGGCGTTGCGTCAGATGTACAAGCAAGGGCGCGGCGGCAGCATCATCTATATGGGCTCGGTGCATTCCAAGGAAGCGTCGGTCCTGAAAGCACCCTATGTGACCGCGAAGCACGGGCTGATCGGTCTGGCAAAGGTGGTGGCAAAGGAAGGCGCGAAGCACGGCGTGCGGGCCAATGTGATCTGCCCCGGCTTCGTGCGCACGCCGCTGGTCGAAAAGCAAATCCCCGAGCAGGCGAAAGAGCTCGGCATTTCCGAGGCGGACGTCATAAAGAACGTGATGCTCAAGGAGACGGTGGATGGCGAGTTCACCACCGTGCAGGACGTCGCCAATGTCGCGTTGTTCTTCGCCGCGTTCGAGACCAATGCCCTGAGCGGCCAGTCGCTCGTCGTCAGTCACGGCTGGTTCATGCAGTAAGCGCGCAAGGCGCGCTCAGTGCATGAAGGGTTCGACGATCGCGCGCTCGCGGCAGGTGGTGCGGCGCATGTCGCGGGGATAGGTTAAATCCTCGAACGGCGTCGCGCGATGCATGGTGCAGCGATTGTCCCAGATGACGATGTCGCCCGCCGTCCAGCGATGGCGATAGACGAAGCGCTTTTGGGTCGCGAATTCCGTGAGCTCGCGTAGCAAGGCGCGGCCTTCATCGACCGGCATGCCGATGACGTGCGAGGCGTGCGAGGCAAGATAGAGCGTCTTCCGGCCAGAGGTCGGATGCACGTGCACGATGCGATGCTCGGCGGGCGGGCGCGACTCGATCTCTTCCGGCGTCGGTTCCGGAAACCCCGACAGCACGCGCGAATGCCAGATCGAATGCGACGCGATCAGGGGTTCGATTTTGGCCTTTGTCCGCTCCGGCAAGGCGTCATAGGCGGCGCGCAAATCGGCGAACTCCGTGTCGCCCTCGGCTGGCGGAATGACATGTGCGTTGAGCAGCGAATAGGTCGCGCGATTGGGGTGAAACGACATGTCGGTGTGCCACAGCCGATTGCCATTATTGAAGGCTCGGGCGCGACTGTCGGGCGGCTGGATCTTGCCCTCGGGATCGAGATTCCCGACATCGACCAGCTCTGGCCACGCGGCGAGTTGCTCCTTCCGGCCGGTCACGGTCAAGACGCGGCCGCGTTGCATCGGGCCGAAATGCCGGCTGAAGGCGATGTGCTGATCGTTGCTGAGCGGCTCGGCATTGGGATAGACGCAAACCGCGTAGCGATCCATCAGCCGGATTGCCTCTGCGGTCTCGGCTTCGGTCAGAGCTCGGCGCGGATCGAGGCCGGTGATCCGGGCCGCGAACAATTCGTGTAGCGGCTGGGCGGTAAGCGCCATGTGCGCCTCCTGCGATTCGACCCGAGAATAGCGCAGGGCTAGGGCCAGCGTATAGACTGCCGCCCGATGTCGCGCATGGTTGGTCGGCTGCTTTTGATTCTCGTTGCTCTTGCCCTGATGGGCGCGGCAGGGACTTACCTGTGGCTGCGCTCGTCCCTGCCGGTCACCGAAGGCCGGATGACTCTGCCGGGGCTGACGGCCGAGCTACGCATCACCCGCGATGCCGGCGGCGTTCCCACGATCGCGGCGCAGAACGATCGCGATGCCGCTTTCGGCTTGGGCTTCGTCCATGCCCAGGACCGGCTCTTCCAAATGGACCTGATGCGGCACTACGGCGCCGGCCGGCTCGCCGAGTGGTTCGGCGCCGCCGCGGTCGAAACCGACCGCTCGATCCGCGTCCTCGGTCTTTACCGTGCCGCCGCCGCGCAATACGCGCTGCTCTCGCCGGAGCTGCGCGCGGTGTTCGATGCCTATGCCGCCGGGGTCAATGCTTTTCTCGTAAGCCGCCGCGGCGCCCTACCGCCGGAATATGTCCTGTTGGACGTTCGTCCCGAGCCTTGGACGCCCGCCAATTCCTTGGTTTGGGGCAAATTCATGGATCTGCAGCTCACCGGCAATTACCGCTTCGAGCTGCTGCGCTCCCGGCTCGCGCAGCATTTGAAGCCCGAGGAGCTCGCCGTGCTCTTCCCCGACTATGCGGCGGACGCGCCGGTAGTACTCGGCCGACTTGATCAGACGCTGGAAGGCTTGCCGCCGCAACAGCCGGCCTCGAATGAGTGGGTGGTCGACGGCAAGCATTCGGCGTCCGGCAAGCCGCTCCTCGCCAATGATACGCATCTCGGCTTTTCGACGCCGGGCGTGTGGTATCTCGCGCGTATCGAGACGCCCGACGAGACGCTGGCGGGCGTGACCTCGGCCGGCGAGCCGATGGTCGTGCTGGGCCATAACCGGCATATCGCGTGGGGGTTCACGACCACCGGTGGCGATGCCGAGGATGTGTTTGTCGAGAAGCCCGACCCCGATGATCCGAGCCGCTATCTCGCCCCGGGAGGCTCGCTGCCCTTCGTCACCCGCCAGGAGCGGATCCTGGTACGCGATGCCGAACCGGTCGCGATCACGATCCGGGAAACCAGGCACGGGCCGGTGATCTCCGATCGTGGCTCGGGGACGACGCCGGCGGGCGGCGAGATCCTCGCGCTGTCGGCGACATGGCTTCAGGGCGACGACCGCACGCCGCAAGCGTTGTGGGACGCGGCGCATGCCCGCGACTGGGACGGTTTCCGCAATGCGTTCCGCAATGCGGTCGCGCCCGAACAGAACATCGTCTACGCCGATATCGATGGCCATATCGGCTTCTTCGCGCCGGCGCGGTTGCCGATCCGCGCCAAAGGGGACGGCTCGATGCCGGTGCCGGGCGAAACCGCGGATTACGACTGGACCGGCACCATCCCATTCGATGCGCTGCCCAGCGGCTTCGATCCGCCGAGCGGCCGGTTCGTCGCGGCCAACAACAAGATCGTGCCCGATTCCTATCCCTATCTGATCACGCACGATTGGGAGCTGCCCTACCGCGCCGAGCGGATTAATGAGCTGCTCGATCGGACGAAGCTACAATCGCCCGACGGCGCGGCGACGATCCAACACGATACGGTGTCGGTCATGGCCCGCCGGCTCTTGCCGCTGATGCTGAAAGCCAAGCCCGAGGCGCCACGCGCGGTCGAGGCGATGCGTCGCCTTAGCGCTTGGAATCAGCGCATGGACCGCAACCGGGTCGAGCCCTTGTTGTTCGTCGCTTGGCTGCGCGAGCTCAACCGGCAAATTCTCGCCGACAAGCTGGGCACGAGCTTCGAAGATTATTGGGGCCTTCGCCCCGACGTGATCGAGAGCATCCTTACCTCCCATCCGGAATGGTGCGACAACCGCGAAACGCCCGAGGTGGAAAGCTGCGGCCAACAACTTGCCTCGGCGCTCGACCGCGCGGTCGAAGAGCTGACGCGTCGCTATGGCGGCGACATGGATTCATGGCTTTGGGGACGCGCGCATCCGGCGGAATTCGCGCATCCGATCTGGTCGCGCTTGCCGCTGATCGCCGACTGGCTCGCGCTCGCGCTTCCCGACGATGGCGGATACGACACGATCGACAACGCGACCATGCTCGTGCGCGACGAGAAGCAGCCTTTTGCGGCGGTCCACGGTCCGACCATGCGGATGACCGTCGACATGGGGTCGCCCGACGCGGCGCGCTTCATGATCGCGCCGGGCCAGTCGGGCAATGTCCTGTCGCCGCATTACAGCGACATGATGGTGCCGTGGCGCGACGTCACCTATCTGAGCTTCAGCGACGACCGTAGCGGCGGAACCTTGATCCTCGCACCGCATTGAGGGCTCGTGCGGTCAAGTCCTGCTCTCTGACGGCTCGCTCGAAAATCGAAGTTTAACGGCTTTTCGCCATTATGAAGGATGCGGTCGCATCGCCGGTCTTCGGAACGGCGCCTGGCCGCAACCGGCATCGGGCGAGGCGTCGCTTGGTAACAAAAAATTTGCCAATGCGAAGAGCGGGGAACGGCGAAAGCGCTGTCTTTCCGGCTTTAAATCAAACCTTAACCCGCAAGCAGATAAAGTTAGAACCAAGTCTTACCCAATGGGGATAGCATGCAGTCCGCTTATCTCGACATCATCGCCCTGGTGGAACGCTTGCATCGTCAGTTCCTTGAGCTGGTGAAGCTCGAACTCGACACCAACAGCGTTCACGACATCAACAACGTGCAGGCGATGATCCTGTACAACATCGGCGACCTCGAGATGACAGTCGGCGAGTTGACCCTGCGCGGGTGCTATCTCGGTTCCAATGTCTCGTACAATCTGAAGAAGATGCTCGAGAACAATTATATCGTGCAGGAACGCTCCTCGCACGATCGCCGCTCGGTGCGGGTGCGCTTGTCCGACAAGGGACTCGAGCTGCACCAGAAGATGAAGCGGATGCACGAGCGTCACCTGTCCTCGCTGAGCCAGGGCGTGGTCCAAGCCGACGATCTGGTCTCCGCGCACCGTACGCTCCGCCGGCTCGAGCGCTTCTGGACCCATGCGGTCGAGATGGGCGCGCGCGCGACCGCCTTCCCGCCGGCAGCCTGACGACCCAGGAATTCGCGACCCGAACGCGCCGCTGCCCCAAACCGGGCCGGCGCGTTTTCTTTTGCGCGCGCATTTTCTTCATTTTCTTTTAGTTGGAACGGCAGCCGCTTCTGCTGCATTAATCAGCGGATGACCGAGCACGCGGCGGGTCGGCGCCGCCGGCTTCTCCAAATCCTTGGACCCGGTCTCGTCTCCGGCGCGTCGGACGACGATCCCAGCGGTATTGCCACTTATTCGCAAGTCGGCGCCCAATTCGGCTTCGGCATGAGCTGGGTGATGCTGTTCAGCTTTCCGCTGATGGCGGCGATTCAGGAAATCAGCGCGCGCATCGGGCGGGTGACGGGGCGGGGCATTGCCGGCAATATGCGCCTCTATTATCCGCCCGCGCTGGTGCGGAGCATGGTCGCGCTCCTGCTGGTCGCCAATATCATCAATCTCGGCGCCGATCTCGGCGCCATGGCGGATGCGGTCACCTTGCTGGCCGGCGGGCCCAGCATTCTTTATGTCGTCGCCTTCGGCGCGCTCTGCGTCGCGCTCGAGGTCTTCATGCGTTACCGGCGCTATTCGAGCCTCCTCAAATGGACCACGATCGCGCTCTTTTCCTATGTTGCGGTCGCGCTCGTCGTGGATATCCCTTGGCGCGAGGTGATGCTCCGGACATTCGTGCCGGCGTGGCGGTTCGATCCCGATTACATTCTGGCGATCGTCGCCGTGATGGGCACGACCATCAGCCCCTATCTGTTTTTCTGGCAATCATCCCAAGAGGCCGAGGATGAACGCGAAGACCCCGACGCCAGCCCGCTGACCGAGGCGCCGGAGCAAGGACCCGCGGCGATCCAGCGCATCCGGGTCGATACCTATCTTGGCATGTTCTATTCGAATGCGATCGGCTGGTTCATCATCGTGACAGTCGGAGCGACGCTTCACGAGCATGGCGTCGTGGATATCCAGTCCTCGGCGCAGGCGGCGGAGGCCTTGCGGCCGGTTGCAGGCGCGTTCGCCTTTGCGCTCTTCGCCCTAGGCATCATCGGCACCGGCATGCTGGCGGTGCCGGTTCTCGCCGGCTCCGCGGCCTACGCCGTCGCCGAGGCACTGCAATGGCCGTCCGGCTTGGCGCGCCTGCCGATGGAAGCCAAGGCGTTTTATGGGACGATCGCGGTCTCGACCCTGATCGGCGTGGTGCTCAACCTGTTGCCGATCGATCCGATCCGGGCGCTGTTTTGGGCCGCCGTGCTGAATGGAGTCGCGGCCGTGCCGATCATGGCGATCACCATGCTTTTGGCACGTCAGCGCCGGGTCATGGGCGCGTTCATTTTGCCCTGGGCGCTCACCGGCGCGGGATGGCTCGCCACCGCCGTGATGGCGGCGGTGGTGGTCGCCATGTTCGCGACGCTTTAGCCGGTCGCGCCCACCGTCAAAACGCCGCGATGCCGGTGATCGCGCGGCCGAGGATCAGGGCGTGGATGTCGTGGGTGCCCTCATAGGTATTGACCGTCTCGAGATTCATCATGTGGCGGATGACGTGATACTCGTCGACGATGCCGTTGCCGCCATGCATGTCGCGCGCCGCCCGAGCGATGTCGAGCGATTTGCCGGTCGAGTTGCGTTTGAGGATCGAGACCATTTCCGGCGTGGCGCGGCCTTCGTCCTTGAGCCGGCCGAGGCGCAGGCAAGCATGGAGCCCGAGCGTGATCTCGGTCAGCATGTCGGCGAGCTTCTTCTGGATAAGCTGGGTCGCGGCCAGCGGCTTGCCGAAAGCCTGGCGCGACAAGGTGTAGTCGCGCGCCGCGTGCCAACAGAATTCGGCGGCGCCGAGCGCGCCCCAGGCGATGCCGTAACGCGCATTGTCGAGGCAGGTGAAAGGCCCGCGCAGTCCTGTCACGCCGGGCAGGATATTGGCTTCGGGGACAAAGACGTCGTCCATAACGATTTCGCCAGTCACCGAGGCGCGCAGGCTGAATTTGCCCTCGATCTTGGGGGTGGATAAGCCCTTCATGCCGCGCTCGAGGATAAAGCCGCGGATAACGTCGTCGAGCTTGGCCCAGACGATCATGATGTCGGCGAAGGGCGAATTGCTGATCCACATCTTGTTGCCGGTGAGGAGGTAACCGCCATCGACCTTCTTGGCGCGGCTTTTCATGCCGCCGGCATCCGAGCCATGATCGGGCTCGGTCAGGCCGAAGCAGCCGACCATTTCGCCGGTCGCGAGCTTCGGCAGATATTTCTTCTTCTGCTCCTCGGTGCCGAAATCGTTGATCGGACCCATCACGAGCGAAGACTGCACGCTCAGCACCGAGCGATAGCCGCTATCGACGCGCTCGACTTCGCGCGCGACCAGCCCGTAGCAGACATAGTTAACCCCGGCGCAACCATAGCCGTGAATCGTCGAGCCGAGAAAGCCGAGCTTGCCCATCTCGTTCATGATCTCGCGGTCGAAATGCTCGTCGCGAAACGCCGCCTTGATCCGCGGCAAAAGCTTTTCCTGGGCATAGGCGCGGGCGCTGTCGCGCACCATCTTTTCGTCGCTCGACAGCTCGTCGTCGAGCAGCAGCGGGTCCTGCCAGTTGAAAGTCGGCCTTTCCTTGCGGGGCGGGGTAGCCAAGGGGATTCTCCTGCTATTCACCAAAGGGCGCTATTCTAACGTCATGGCGCCAGATCGCGAGGTCATCTTTGAGTTCATGCATCGAGGGAACTCGGTCAAGGTTACCGCGGTCGATGCGGCCACCGGGATCGAAGCCTCGATCGTGGGCGACCCGGGAGCAGGGGAGGCGGCGCTCAAGCGCGTCGCCCGCCAAAAGCTCGATTACGTGATGGCGCGACAGCAAAAAGGCTGATGGACGAAGCCGCGCCGGCTCCCTACGCCGCTTTTAGCCTCGCCTTGGTCGGCGGTTTCACCCAAGCGCGCAGTATTCCGAGGATCGCCACCCCGCCGGTTGATGCGAGCACGACCCAAGAAGGTCTGACGCCGGTATCGAGCGACAAATTGGCTTGGAGCACGAGGGTAAAGGGCGCGCCCATCGCGAGCCAGAAATAGAACGCTTCGCCAAAAGCCGTCAGCACGGCGGCGATGACGCTTGCGCCAGCGATCGTCCAAAGCGGCAGTTTGCCGCGGCCCAAACGCCAGCTGATCGCGCGGCACCCCATCAGCCAGAGATAGATACCGGCCATGACCGTGGGCTCCCATTCGTCGAGCTTCGATTGGATGCAGAAGTGAATCACGGCGAAGAACCCGATGACATAGATGATCCGGTGGAGCTTCTGCCAACGGCGGGCGCCGAGTCGGCGCTGCCAGCCATCGGTCGAGGTCGCCGCCAGCACGGCCAGTCCCAGCAACGCGGTGAAGCCGATGGTGAGATAGATGCGCAGCAGGATCTCGGAGGCGACGGTGCGAAGATCGAACGCCTCGTCGGCGATATAAAGCGAGAAATGGGCCGCGATATAAACGAAGGCGGCAACGCCCACCATGCGGCGAGCCTGCAGCAGCGACGGCCATTGGAGAACGATGTGTGCCGGCGAGATCGCCAGGGAGATGAAGATCAGCCGGATCGTCCAATCGCCGAACTGGTGGATCGCTTCGGTGAGCGGGCGCGCGCCCAGCCGGTCGAGCTCGAAGGACACGATGGTCCAGATGCCCGGAATGAACAGAGCCACCAGGACCGCGGCCTTGAAGGGCGAGAATTGACCGCCGTAATCGTACCAGGGAAGCTTGCGGAGGTTCATCGCGGCCGTGTTTCTAGCGCGGCTTCCTCCGCTCGCCCATGGGGAATCCTTCACGATTCGGCGATTTTGCGGCCTTGCCGGACTCCTCGCCGGCGCATAACTTGATTTGTTCATGAGTTATTTCCTGCAACAGCTGATCAACGGCCTTACCCTTGGTGCGATCTATGGGCTGATCGCCATCGGCTACACCATGGTTTACGGCATCGTTGGCATGATTAATTTCGCGCATGGCGAGATTTACATGATCGGTGCCTTCGTATCGCTCATCACCTTCTTCGTTCTGGGCGTGCTCGGGGTTACATGGGTTCCGCTCGCTTTGACCATCGTGTTGGTTTCGGCGATGGGTTTCACCGCCGTCTACGGCTGGACGGTCGAGCGGGTTGCCTATCGGCCCTTGCGCGGCTCGTTCCGACTCGCGCCGCTGATCTCGGCGATCGGCATGTCGATCTTCCTGCAGAACTATGTCCAGCTGCTCCAGGGCGCGCGGGTCAAAACCATGCCGCCGGTGATCGAAGGCGGCTTTCACCTCATGGAAAGCAACGGCTTCGTCGTTCAACTCAGTTATCTGCAAATCCTGATCATGCTCGTCACCGTCGCGCTGATGGCCGGATTCAGCGTGATCATCGCGGCGACCCCGTTGGGGCGGCGGCAGCGCGCCTGCGAGCAGGACATGACCATGGCGGCGCTCTTGGGCATCGATGTCGACGGCACTATTTCGACGACCTTCATCATCGGCGCGGCGTTGGCGGCCGTCGCCGGCATGATGGTCACGCTTTATTACGGCGTGATCGATTTCTTCATCGGCTTTCTTGCCGGCATGAAGGCGTTCACCGCGGCCGTGCTGGGCGGCATCGGCTCGCTACCGGGTGCGATGCTCGGCGGGCTGCTGATCGGGCTGATCGAGGCTTTCTGGTCGGGCTATTTCAACGCGGCCTATAAGGACGTCGCCGTGTTCGGCGTGCTGATCGTCGCGCTGATCTTCCGGCCTTCCGGCCTGCTCGGGCGGCCCGAGGTCGAGAAGGTTTGATGGTGCCGCGCGCGTTGGTGAAGGACGCGGTGCTGGCCGCCTTCGTCGCCTTGATGCTCGCCATCCCCCTGGTCGGCTTCCAATTGATCGAAGTCGAAGGCGAGATCAAAGTCGAAACGCGCTTTACCTGGGTCGCGCTCGCCGTCGCGACGGTTTTCCTTGGGCGGCTCAGCTTCGCGCTGCTGCCGCGCCGCCGCGCAACCGAGGCGAAGCCGATTCTGGCGCCGTTCCTCGGCCGGTATGCGCGTGTGCTGGGCTGGGCCGGGCTGGCCGCCGCCGTGATCTGGCCGTTTCTGCCGTTCTCGTCGCGCTATCTCGTCGATCTCGCGACCACCGTGCTGATCTACATCATGCTCGGTTGGGGCCTTAACATTGTCGTCGGGCTCGCCGGGCTGCTCAATCTCGGCTATGTCGGCTTCTACGCCGTCGGCGCCTATTCCTTCGCGCTCGCCGCGCATTGGTTCGATCTGAGCTTCTGGCAGGCCTTGCCGATCTCGGGCGTGTTGGCGGCGGCGGTCGGCGTTCTGCTGGGTTTCCCGATCCTGCGCCTGCGCGGCGATTATCTCGCCATCGTCACCTTGGGATTCGGCGAGATCATCCGCATCATCCTGATCAACTGGGCGTCGCTCACGGGCGGACCCAACGGGGTCAACGGCATTCCGCGCCCGACGTTTTTCGGATTGCCTTTGGCCGCAAGCGCGCCGGGCGGCGGACAGACCTTCGCGCAATTCTTCGGCATTGCCTTCAACCCGGGCCAGCGCATCATCTTCCTCTATTTCGTCATTCTCGCGCTCGCCCTGGTCACCAATTTCATCACCTTGCGCTTGCGGCGCCTGCCGGTCGGCCGCGCCTGGGAAGCCTTGCGCGAAGACGAGATTGCCTGCCGCGCGCTCGGCATCAACCCGACCAATGTGAAGCTTTCGGCCTTCGCGATCGGCGCGTTGTTCGCGGGCTTTGCCGGCGCGTTCTTCGCGACCCGCCAAGGCTTCATCAGCCCGGAAAGCTTCACCTTCCAGGAATCGGCCACCGTGCTGGCGATCGTCGTGCTCGGCGGCATGGGCAGCCAATTGGGCGTCGTGCTGGCCGCCGTCATCCTGGTGACCTTGCCGGAATTCGGCCGCGACTTCGCGCAGTTCCGCATGCTGCTTTTCGGCGCGGCGATGATCGCGATCATGGTGTGGCGCCCGCGCGGCTTGCTGTCGCTGCGCACGCCCTCGATCCGTCTCGGCGCGGACGCGCCCGGGGCGACGCCGTGAACGCGGCGCCGCTGCTCGGCGTTGATGGGCTGACCATGCGCTTTGGCGGCTTGCTCGCGGTCGATACGCTGTCTTTCGCGGCCCAGCCGCGTCACATCACCGCGATCATCGGTCCCAACGGGGCGGGCAAGACCACGGTCTTCAACTGCCTCACGGGATTTTACCGCCCCAGCGCCGGCAGCATCGGGCTGCAACGCGGCGACAAGCTGTTGCAGCTCGAGCGCATGGATGGCTGGCGTATCGCGCGCGATGCGGGCGTGGCCCGCACCTTCCAGAACATCCGGCTGTTCGGCGGCATGACCGTGCTCGAAAATCTGATCGTCGCGCAGCACAACAAGCTGATGCGCGCGAGCGCCTATAGCGTCGCCGGCTTGCTCGGTCTGCGCCGTTATCGTCTCGCCGAAGCGGAGGCGGTCGCGACGGCGAGCTACTGGCTCGATCGCGTCGGGTTGATCGACAAAGCCGACACCGCGGCGGGGACGTTACCTTACGGCGCGCAACGTCGGCTCGAGATCGCGCGTGCGATGTGCACCCGCCCGGTGTTGCTCTGTCTCGACGAGCCTGCGGCCGGTCTCAACCCGCATGAATCCGCCGAGCTCAATCGTCTGCTTCTTGCGATCCGCGAGCAGCATGGCGTCGGGATTCTGCTGATCGAGCACGACATGAACGTCGTGATGGGCATTTCCGATCACGTTGTCGTCCTCGATTACGGTCGCAAGATCGCCGACGGGACACCCGCGGAGGTGCGCCGCGACCCGGCCGTGATCAAAGCCTATCTCGGCGAGCCGGAAAGTTGAACGCGCGATGCTGAGCATCAAGGGCGTCCACACTTTCTATGGCAACATCGAAGCCTTGAAAGGCGTCGATGTCGAGGTCGAGGCAGGCGAGATCGTCACCTTGATCGGCGCCAATGGCGCGGGCAAATCGACCCTGCTCATGACGATCTGCGGGCGGCCGCAGGCGGCGGAAGGCCAGGTTCTGTTCGACGGGGCCGACATTACGCATATGCCGGCTTATGAAATCATGCGCCGGGGCATCTCGCATGCGCCGGAAGGGCGGCGGATCTTCCCGCGCATGACCGTGCTCGAAAATCTGCAGATCGGCGCGACGGTCGCCGACCCGACTTATTTCGCCGCCGATCTCGAACGCGTGCTTGCGCTCTTTCCCATTCTCAAGGCGCGCCAACGCCAGCGCGGCGGAACGCTGTCGGGCGGCGAGCAGCAAATGCTGGCGATCGCGCGCGCCCTGATGAGCCGACCGCGGTTGCTGTTGCTGGACGAGCCGTCGCTCGGCTTGGCGCCGCTGATCGTCAAACAGATTTTCGATGTCATTCGCGCGATCAATCGCGAGCAGAAGATCACGGTTTTCCTCGTCGAGCAGAACGCCCATCACGCGCTTCGCCTTGCCCATCGCGGTTACGTGATGCAAAACGGCGAGATCATCCTGTCGGATACCGGCCAGGCCTTGCTGAATAACGAGCAAGTGCGCGCGGCCTATCTCGAAGGACAAGGGTGATATATGATGGCTGAACCCTGCTGCGCTTGTGGAGGCGAACATGGCGGAAAAGAAAGTACCGAGCGCCGCTAAGCCCGACGAACCCGGTTCGGCACATCATGAGAGCGTGATCCCCGGCTATTGGGGCGCGGACATGCTGAGCTACGGCGATATATCGCGCCTGCTGTTCCGCATGCATCGCAATGTCGATGCGCATATGGAGGCGCATAAGCGGTTGTTGGAGAGGCTGCAATCCGTTTTCGAGCACGAGAACGCGATGGTGATGGAACTCGCCAAGATTATCGACGAAAGCATCGCGCAGGCCTCGCGGAAGTCGAACGAGGAACGGCCGCCCGTTGGCAAGGAAGGTTTGGACCGCGTTTTCGAGCATGCCGGCAAGGCGATGCAGGAGACCGGCAAGATGCTTACCGATATTCAACTCGAGGCGCTGGAAATCTTGAAGCGCTACACCGAGAGCGGGTGGGAGGGGGCCGAGAAGTCGGAGGAAGCTGCGGACAAATCGCCCGACAAATCGCCCGGCAAATCGAAGGAACCCTAACGCGATGAAATTGAAGCTGACCTTGTCGTTATTCGCGGCGCTGCTGTTCGGCGCCGTTGCCGCCCGGGCCGATGACATCAAAATCGCCATTGCCGGCCCGATCACCGGTGCCGACGCCGCGGTCGGCGAGCAAATGCGTCGCGGCGCCCAGATGGCCGTCGCCGACATCAACGCCAAAGGCGGGCTGCTCGGTCGGAAATTGTCGCTCGATGTCGGCGACGATGCCTGCGATCCCAAGCAGGCCGTCGCGATCGCGAATAAGTTCGCCGTCAGCGGCGTAGTCTTCGTTGCGGGGCATTATTGCTCCAGCACCTCGATCCCGGCTTCGGCGGTCTATGCCGATGCGGGGATCATCGAGATTTCGCCGGCTTCGACCAATCCCGCCTATACCGACGATCCGGCGAAGAGCGGTTGGATCAATGTCTTTCGCGTCTGCGGGCGCGACGACGTGCAAGGCAAGGTCGCTGGCGGCTATATCGCGGCGCATATGCCGGGCAAGCCGGTGGCGATCGTCGACGACAAGACCACTTACGGCAAAGGGCTCGCCGACGAGACGCGCAAGGCGCTGCGCGCCGCGGGCGTGACCGAAGCGCTCAATGAATCGATCAATCAGGGCGACAAGGATTTCTCCGCGCTGGTCAGCAAGATGAAGCAGGCCAATGTCGACGTCATCTATTTCGGCGGCTATTACACCGAAGCGGGACTCATCGTCCGGCAAGCCAAGGAGCAGGGCCTCAATGCCGTGCTGGTGGGCGGGGACGCGCTGGTAACCTCGGAGTTCTGGAAGATCACCGGCGGCGCCGGCGCCGGCACGCTGATGACCTTCTCGCCCGATCCGCGCAATCTTTCGAGCGCCGCGCCGGTGGTTGCGGAATTCCGCGCCCAGGGCTTCGATCCCGAAGGCTACACGCTCTACACCTACGCCGCCGTCCAGGCCTATGTCGCGGCCGCCGCGCAGGCGAAATCCCTGAGCATCGAGGCTGTGTCGAAGGCCCTTCATGCCGAGCGGTTCGATACCGTGCTCGGGACCATCGGCTTCGACCCCAAGGGCGACATTATCGGCCCCGGCTATGTCCTGTTCGTATGGCAGGATGGAAAATACAACCAAACCAATGGTTAAGGCCCTTATCGTACACCCACGATTGCTGGTAGCCGACTGGCGGTAGGCCCCGACATCTGGTAGAGTTCCGGTCCGGCCCCTAATTTAATAAGAGCATGACCGAAACCGTCGCCGTTGCCGCTGATCATGGCGGCTATGAACTGAAGCACGTCTTGGTGCCCGAGTTGCGCGCGCTCGGCTTCGATGTGCTCGATCTCGGCACGAACGGGTCCGAATCGGTCGATTACCCGAATTTTGCCGCCGCCGTAACGCGCGCGATCGGCGAAGGAAAAGCCCAGCGCGGGTTGCTGATCTGCGGCACCGGCATCGGCATGGCGATCGCCGCGAACCGCGAGCGTTTCATCCGCTGCGCGCTCGTCCATGACGTGACGACGGCGCGTCTCGCGCGTCAGCACAATGACGCGAACGTGCTCGCCTTAGGCGGGCGCATCCTCGGCACCGAACTGGCCAAGGATTGTCTCAAGGTCTTCTTCACCACGCCTTTCGAAGGCGGGCGCCACGCGCGCCGCGTCGCTTTGATGTCATAACTGAGGTCAGTCGCCGATGTCCGTTCCTTCCAATGTCGACCGGTTCTTCAGCGCATCGCTTGCCGAAGCCGATCCCGAGATCAGAGCAGCGATCGATAAGGAGTTGGGGCGCCAACGCAACCAGATCGAGCTGATCGCGTCCGAGAACATCGTTTCGCGCGCAGTGCTCGAGGCGCAGGGCTCGGTGCTCACCAACAAATATGCCGAAGGCTATCCTGGCAAACGTTATTACGGCGGCTGCGAATTCGTCGATATCGCCGAACAACTTGCGATCGATCGCGCCAAACGTTTGTTCGAATGCGCTTTCGTCAATGCTCAGCCCCATTCGGGCTCGCAAGCGAACCAGGCGGTGATGCTGGCGCTGTTGAAGCCCGGCGACACGATCATGGGCATGTCGCTCGCCGCGGGCGGGCATTTGACGCATGGCGCGCCGCCCAATTTGTCGGGCAAATGGTTTCGCGCCGTGCCCTATGGCGTGCGCCGCGAGGACGCCCGCATCGACTATGACGAGGTCGAGCGCCTCGCCAAGGCGGAGCGTCCGAAGCTGATCATCGCGGGCGGCTCAGCCTATCCGCGGATTATCGATTTCGCGCAGTTTCGTCGCATTGCCGACGAGGTCGGCGCCTATCTGATGGTCGACATGGCGCATTTCGCGGGTCTCGTCGCCGGCGGCGTGCATCCGAGCCCGCTGCCGCACGCGCATGTCGTCACCACCACAACGCACAAAACGCTGCGCGGCCCACGCGGCGGCATGATTCTTTCCAACGACGAAGAACTCGGCAAGAAGATCAACAGCGCGATCTTCCCGGGCTTGCAGGGCGGGCCCTTGATGCATGTCATCGCGGCCAAGGCGGTGATGCTGGGCGAGGCCTTGCGCCCGGAATTCAAGCTCTATGCCCGCGCGGTGGCGGATAACGCCAAGGCCTTGGCGGCGAGCCTCGCCGAGCGCGGGCTCGACATCGTCTCGGGCGGCACCGACACGCACCTTCTGCTCGTCGATCTGAGGCCCAAGAAGCTCACCGGCAAGGTGGCGGAAGCTGCGCTGGAGCGTGCCGCGATCACCTGCAACAAAAATGGCATTCCGTTCGATCCGGAAAAACCCACCGTGACGTCGGGCGTGCGGCTCGGCAGCCCGGTCGGCACGTCGCGCGGCTTCGGCCAGGTCGAGTTCCGGCAGGTCGGCGCGCTCATCGCCGAGGTGCTCGACGGGTTGAACGCGAATGGCGACAATAACGGGGCGGTCGAGGCGGCGGTGCGGCGCAAGGTCGAAGCGCTATGCGCGGCCTTCCCGGTCTATCCGAGCTAAAGCGCGGGGAGGGGGAGAACAGAGATGCGGTGCCCGTTTTGTGGAACCGAGGATACCCAGGTCAAAAATTCGCGGCCGACCGAGGACCAATCGGCGATCCGGCGGCGGCGGCTGTGTCCCAATTGCGCGGCGCGCTTCACCACCTTCGAGCGCGTGCAGCTGCGCGAGCTGACGGTGGTAAAAAAGAATGGCCAGCGCGAACCGTTCGAGCGTGAAAAGTTGGCGCGCTCGATTCACATCGCGCTCCGCAAGCGACCGGTCGAGCCCGAGCGGGTCGAACGCGTGATCAATTCGATCGTGCGCCAGCTCGAAAGCTCGGGCGAAAGCGATATTCCGAGCGACGTGGTCGGCGAGCTGGTGATGGAGGCGCTGGCGACGCTCGATCAGGTGGCCTATGTGCGCTTTGCATCGGTCTATCGTAATTTCCGCGAGGCGAAGGATTTCGGCGAATTCATCGGACGCATTCGCGCCGACGCCGACAATGACTGATCGCGATGGATGACGGCCCCTTCATGCGGGCGGCGCTGGCGCTCGCGCGGCGCGGCCTTGGCACGGTGTGGCCTAATCCGACAGTCGGCTGCGTTTTGGTGAATGACGGCGTGGTGGTAGGACGCGGCTGGACGCAGCAAGGCGGAAGGCCGCATGGCGAGACCGAGGCGCTGGCGCGAAGCGGTGCGCGCGCCAAAGGTGCAACCGCTTATGTCAGCCTCGAGCCTTGTTGCCACCATGGCAAGACGCCGCCCTGCACCGATGCGCTAATCGCGGCCGGAATCACCCGCGCCGTGGTTGCCATCGAAGATCCGGACCCGCGCGTCGCGGGTCGCGGCATTGCGCGGCTGCGCGATGCGGGCGTCACGGTCGATACCGGGCTTTATGCCGCTGAAGCCACCGACATCAATGCAGGCTTCTTCATGCGCCTCGGCGCCGGGCGGCCGCTGGTCACGCTCAAGCTTGCCGCGACGCTGGATGGCAAGATCGCGACCGCGACCGGCGAAAGCCGCTGGATTACTGGCGAAACGGCGCGCCAACGCGCCCATTGGCTGCGCGCGACGCATGATGCCGTCATGGTCGGTGTTAACACGGTTGTCGCCGACGATCCCTTGCTGACCTGCCGCTTGCCGGGGATCGAGGCGCGCAATCCGGTCCGGATTGTCGTCGACGGCGCCTTGCGCTTGCCCTTGACCGCAAAGCTCGTGGCCGAAGCAAAGGATGTTCCGACCTGGATCGTGCACCGGCACGGAGTTGATCACGCGCGGTGTCAGGCATTTCTCGATTGCGGCGTCGAGCTCATCGAAGTGCCGGTCGGAAAATCCTCTGGGGAGTTGGACCTCGGTGTTGCCTTGGCCGAGCTCGGCAAAAGAGGGCTGACGCGCATCCTGGCCGAAGGCGGGGCGCGGCTCGCCGGGGCGCTGCTCGAAGCCGGCTTGGTCGATCGGCTGGCTTGGTTTCACGCCCCGCGCCTCTTGGGCGGCGACGCGTTGCCGGCGATCGAGGCGATCGGCGTGACCACGCTCGCGGCGGCGCCCCGCTTCCGGCGGCTGGCACTTGAGGAGCTCGGCGAGGATGTCTTGGAAACCCTGGCGCGGGCGGATTGAGATGTTCACCGGGATCATCAGCGATATCGGCGAAGTGCGCGAGATCCGCCCGGACGGCGACACCACCTATGTCATTGCCACGAAGCTCGACCTGCACGATTTGGCGCTGGGCGCTTCAATCGCTTGTTCGGGCGTGTGCCTCACCGCGATCGAGCGCGGCGAGGATTGGTTCGCGGTTCAGGCTTCGGCCGAGACCCTGGCGCGCTCGACGCTTGCCGCGTGGCGGGTCGGCACGCGCATCAATCTTGAGCGCGCGCTCAAGGCCGGCGACGAGCTGGGCGGCCATTTGGTCTCGGGCCATGTCGATGCCGTCGCCGAAATCGTCGAACGCCGCCCCGATGGGGATTCGCAGCGTTTTGGCTTTCGCGTGCCGGATGCGCTCGCCGCCGCGATCGCGCCCAAAGGCTCGGTCGCGCTCGACGGCGTGTCGCTCACCGTCAACGAGGTGCAAGGGAACCGTTTCGGCGTTAACCTCATCCCGCACACCCTCGCGCACACTACCTTCGGCGCGGCCAAAATCGGCGATCGGGTCAATTTCGAGCTCGATATGCTGGCGCGCTATGTCGCGCGGCTGCTGGGCAAACCCCTTGCACCGTAACGAATTCCCCGTGACCCGAGGGCTGGCCGCGGGCTATAAACCGGCATCGGATCGCCAAAAGGTCAAGGCATGAGTTTCGTCGACGTCATTTCGCCGATCGAAGAGATCATCGAGGAGGCGCGCAACGGCCGGATGTTCATCCTGGTCGATGACGAGGATCGCGAAAACGAGGGCGACCTCGTTGTTCCGGCTCAAATGGCGACGCCGGCTGTGATCAATTTCATGGCGAAGCATGGCCGCGGCCTTATCTGCCTGGCGCTGCCGCGCGAGCGGGTCGAGCATTTGAAGCTGCCGCTGATGGCGCAGCACAATGCGACGCGACTGCAGACTGCGTTCACGGTCTCGATCGAAGCGAAAGATGGTGTCACCACGGGCATTTCGGCGCCGGATCGCGCGCGCACCATCGCCGTGGCGATCGATCCCACCAAGGGCCCCGAAGACATCGTCACGCCGGGTCACGTGTTTCCCTTGATGGCACGCGATGGCGGCGTGCTGGTGCGCACCGGTCATACCGAGGCGGCGGTCGATATCGCGCGCTTGGCCGGGCTCAACCCGTCGGGCGTCATTTGCGAGATCATGAATGACGACGGCACGATGGCGCGCCGGCCGGAGCTGATCGCTTTCGCGCAGCTGCACGGGCTTAAAGTCGCAACCATCGCTGATCTCATCGCCTACAGGCTGCGTCACGACCGGATCGTCGAACGCAAGCTCGAAACCACGTTCACGAGCCGCTTCGGCGGCGAGTGGAAGCTCTATGTCTATTCCAGCAAGGTGCCTTTTGCCGAGCATATCGCGCTGGTAAAGGGCGATATTGCCGCGGGCGGGCCGGTGATGACACGCATGCATGCGATCAATATGCTCGACGACGCCTTCGGCAACGCAAGCAATCGCGCCGGCGCGCTGCGCGCGGCGATGCTGATGATCGCCAAGGAAGGGCGCGGCGTCGTGGTTGCGATCCGCGAGCCGACGATGACCGTCCTGTCCGAGCGCGTGCGCAGCATGATGCAGGGCGAGAGCTTCGTCCCCGCCTTGCGCGATTACGGCGTCGGCGCACAGATCCTGCTCGATCTCGGCGTGCACGAGATGATTCTATTGTCGAACACAGAGCGCACCATCGTCGCGCTCGAAGGCTATGGTCTTAACGCAGTGGAGCGGCGCCCGATCGTGGCGCCGGAAGATTGAGATGGCGTCGCCGCGTATTTTGGTGGTCGAGGCGCGCTACTACGCGCATATCTCCGACGAATTGTTGAAAGGCGCCAAGGCCGCCCTCGAAGAGGCGCAGGCGCGCTACGACGTCGTGACCGTGCCTGGTGCGTTCGAGATCCCTGCCGCGATCCGTTTCGCGGCCACAGCGAAGAATCCTTATGATGGATATGTCGCGCTCGGCTGCGTCATCCGCGGCGAGACCACGCATTACGAGCATGTCTGCACCGAAAGCGCGCACGGGCTGCAAAGCCTCGCCTTGGAGCATCACCTTGCGATCGGCTTCGGCGTTCTCACCGTCGAAAACGAAGAGCAGGCGCTTGCCCGCGCGCGTATCGACAAGCGCAACAAGGGCGGCGAGGCGGCCAAGGCTTGCCTTGCCATGGTCGAGCTGAAACGCCGCTTCGGCTTGGCGACGTGATGAGCCCGGCTGCAGAAACAACGCCGCCACGCCCCGCCGAACCGGGGAGGCGGCGCACGGCTTCTCGGCTTGGTGCGGTGCAGGCGCTTTACCAGATCGACGTAACCGGCGCGTCGCCGGCCAATGTGGTGATGGAGTTCATTCGCCATCGGCTCGGTGCCGATAATGACGGCGAAAGCTTTGGTGCCGCCGATGAGCGCCTATTCGCAGATCTGGTGGAAGGCGCTTGCGCCCGGCGCGAGGAGCTCGATCGCCACATCGCCGCCTGCCTGACGCCCGATTGGCCGCTCGAACGGCTCGAGATCATCTTGCGTGCGATTCTGCGTGCCGGCGCTTACGAGCTGCTGGCGCGGCCCGACGTGCCGACACGCGTTGCGATCAGCGAATATCTCGACATCGCCCACGCCTTTTTTGCCGGCAAAGAGCCAGGGCTGGTCAATGGCGTCCTCGATTGCTTGGCGCGGACGCTGCGGCCGGACAGCCTGCGTGAGGATGGTGGTGGCCGCGGCGCCCCATCTCGGTGAATTCGAGCGCATCGCGCGCTTTTTCAAGCCGCTCGCCGCGCCTGAGGCGCTGGGTCTTGTCGACGACGTCGCACTCATCGACGGGCCGGATGGCGAGCAATATGTACTCACCACGGATGCCATTGTCGAAGGCGTCGACTACTTTCCCGAGGATCCGCCGGACCAAGTCGCGCGCAAGCTGTTGCGTGTGAATCTGTCGGATCTAGCGGCAAAAGGCGCACGACCTTTCGGTTATCTCGTGACCACCGTGCTGCCGGCAACGCGCGGCGAAGCCTGGCTCGAGGCTTTTGTCGCCGGTCTCGCGGCGGATCAGGCGGAATACGGAATCGGCCTTTGGGGCGGCGATAGCTCGGGAACGCCCGGGCCCACGACTTTGTCGGTGACCGCGATCGGCCGCATCGCGCGCGGGCAAGCGGTGCTGCGCAGCGGGGCGCGTGATGGCGACGTTGTCTATGTTTCGGGCACGCTCGGCGATGGTGCGCTCGGACTGTGCGCGTTGCGTGGCGAACTCCCCGGGCTCAGCGTAGAAGAACGCGATTTTCTCATTGATCGTTATCATTTGCCGCGGCCGCGCGTTGGGCTCGGTCCGCGGCTTGTCGGCGTGGCGCGGGCAATGATCGACATATCCGACGGTCTGATCGCCGATCTCGGCCATATATGCGAGACGTCACGGCTGGGCGCGACGGTGGAGCAGGTAAGGTTACCGCTCTCGCCTGCGGCGCGTCATGCGGTCACGGTCGATTCCCGGCTTAATCAAGCGGTAATCGGTGGCGGCGATGATTACGAGTTGCTCTTTGCCGCGCCGCCGGATGCCGCTGAGCGTGTGGCCGAAGCGTCGCGCGCCGCGGGTGTGGCCATCGCCGAGATTGGGCGCATGGAACGAGGCGCGGGGGTGAGGCTGCTCGATGCTGCGGGGGTGCCGTTGAAAGTCGATATCACGGGATATGCCCATTTCTAGAATTTTCGCCGCTCTCATTTCCACCGTACTTTTGATTTCACCTAGTCTTGCTGCCGAGCATCCGGACGCTTCGGCGCAGGTCGCCGGTGCGCCCTCCTATGTCCGGTTCAATCCGATTTTCGTACCGGTCATCGTTGGCAATCAGGTGACGCGCCAAGTCGGCGTGACCCTGATTCTTCAGCTGGTCGAAGGGCAAGACAAGGACGGCGTCGAGGCAAAGCGTGCGCAGCTCAACGACGCGTTCATCCAGGAGCTCTATGTTTTTTTTCAGAGCCGTGCCGCGCTTCAAGGCCGGATCGATCAGGCCTATCTGAAGGCCAGGCTGCTCAAGAGCGCGAGCCGCGTGGCGGGCGCCAATACCGTCCAGGAAGTCCTGATCGAGCAGCTCTTCGAGCGGCCGCGCTAAAAGGTCTTTCGTGTTCCGCGCTACAGCATGAAATCGTGCCGCCGCGGCTGACCCAGCATCACCTGGCCCCAGTCGCGCGCATGAAGCGGAACGCTGTTGGTGATGTGCTGGCGCCCGGCGGTGATGTCGGCGATGATCCTCCCGTAAGGATGATCGGCATAGAGCCCGGACGCGCCGGTTGCTTCCAATAGACGGTTCGCCGCGACCCGGCAGCGCTCGGTATTGAGCGAGAGCTGGTATTTCACCTTCAAGCGCTCCTCGATCGGCGGCACTTCGCGCCGCTCGGCATAGGCCGCAAGCCGCGCGAAATTATGCGCGACCAGGGCACGCGCTTCGTCGATCGTCGTGGCCGCTTCGGCGCAAATGAGTGAAAGGTCGGGATCGGGTCGCGACGGCCCGCCGCGCGCCCGCAAATCGTCGAGCAGCCGGCTCAGCATGCCCTGGAGCGCGCCGACCGCCGCATTCGACACGCCGCCCGCAAATACCAGGCCGAAAGGCAGGCGGTAGAGCGCCGCGGCATTGATCGTCTGACCCGGGCCTTTGCAATCGAACAGGTCGACCATGCGATGCGCACGATGCGCCGGAACGAATACGTCGTTAACGACGATGTCGTTGCTGCCGGTCGCCTTCAGCCCGGCGACATGCCAGGTGTCGATGATCTCGAAGTCGCGCCGTGGCACCAGCATCAGATAATCGCCCCCGGGCGCCGGCCCGGCCCCGCCACCAAGCAGCGCCCAGCCCGCATGCGCGGAGCCGCTGGCATAGCGCCACCGGCCGCCCAGGCGGAATCCGCCTTCGACCGGCGTCGCCGTGCCGGCGCGCCGTAGCGCGCAGCAGACGAGCGTCGAATTGTCGCTGCCCCAGACTTCTTCGGCTGCCCGGTCGTCGAACAGCGCGACCGCCCAGGGGATGATACCGAGCACGCCGACGACCCAGGCGGTCGACATGTCGCCTTCGCCGATCGCCATTTCGACGTCGTAGAGCGCCGTGGGGGTGAGCTCGTAGCCGCCCCAGCGGCGCGGCTGTAACGCGCGGAAAATGCCGGCGCTCTTGAGCGCATCGATCACCGGGGGTGGCACCCGCCGGTCGCGTTCGCCGTCGCTGGCGCTGGCCGCGACCGCCGGAATGAGGGCGCGTGCGCGACGCAGCAGTTCGGCAGCATCGATGTTCATCGCAAGCGACTCTAAAACGCTTTCACGGGACCGTCCAATGGATCGGTGCTTACTATGGTTGCGGGCATAGGAGCGCGCTCCATTGCGGGCTATGGCGGCAGCGCGCTAACTTTGCGCAACGACACTGAATGTATAGGTTGATGTCCGACCCGACGACGAAACCTCTTCCGCCCTGGCGCCTCGCGTTGGCACGTGCAGCGAGGCCGCAGCTTTGGCCCGCGCCCCTGCGACGTTATCTTGTTCATAAGGCGCTGCCGCGCCGGCGTGTGCGTGATTTCCCTTTCGAGGTGAATTTCTTTGGTCTGCGATTCAACGGCAACGCGGCCAACAGTCTCGAATATGAGATTCTCAAGCGTGGGGCCTTCGAGCACGGGATATTGCTCTTTATGCAACGCGTTGCGGCATGCGGCGGCGGCGCGGGCGGGATCTTCGTCGATGTCGGCGCCAATGTCGGACAGCACAGTCTCTTCATGTCGCAGCACGCGGCAGCAGTGACCGCCTTCGAGCCGCTCGACTTTCTCGCCGATCGATTCGAAGCGTTGATGCAGCTAAACGGCATTCGCAATGTCGAACTGCGTCGTGTTGCCTTGTCCGATCGTCGCGATAAAGCTTTGCTGGCAGTACCCGGTAGCGACAACCTCGGGACAGGAACGCTCGATCTTGAGTTCGAGGCGGCGCAGGGCAAGGCCCAAGTCGAGGTCGAATTGCGCCGCGGCACGGACGAGTTGGGGGAGCTTGCACGGCCGATCTTCCTTATCAAGATCGACGTCGAAGGCCACGAGGTCGCCGTGCTGGATGGGATGCGCGACGTTCTGGCTCGGCATCGGCCGGTGGTCGTCCTCGAGATACTCAATACCAGACTGGAAGATTACCCAAGCCTGCGCAGAGCTTTTCCCGAGCGGTACCGCTATTTCGCAGTCGAAAAACTGTACCGGCGGCGGATCGTCGCGACCCCCTGGGACGGCGTCACGAATTGTGGAGAGATCGTGGCCATACCGGAGGATCACCCGGCGCTCGGCCTTTTGGAGCGCGGTTAACGTCGTTCAAGCGCCTCGGCGGCGCTTCGCGGTTCCGGTCCTTTTGGTAAACGCGGATAGGGCGATTCTAAACTGCGGGTTGCCTCGGCGGTCCGCTTCTGGCATGTTCCGCGCGCTTCTGGAGAAGCCTCCGTTTCGACAAAAGGGACAAAATACAATGGATATGGCCTATGGGCTGGTCGTGGGCGCTGGCGTGCTTGCGATCCTTTATGGATTGGTCACCAGCCGGCAGGTGCTCGCCGCCAATGCCGGCTCGGAGCGCATGCAGCAGATCGCGGCAGCGATTCAAGAAGGCGCGCGCGCTTACCTGAACCGGCAATACACCACGATCGCCGTCGCCGGCGCCGTGATCTTCGTGATCCTGTTCGCAACGCTGGGGTGGCGCGCGGGCTTGGGCTTTCTCATCGGTGCCGTGCTCTCGGGCGCGGCCGGCTATATCGGCATGAACGTGTCGGTGCGCGCCAATGTGCGGACGGCGCAAGCGGCGCGGGAAGGGCTTCAAGCCGGTCTGGCATTGTCCTTCAAAGCCGGTGCGGTGACCGGAATGCTGGTCGTGGGTCTGGGCCTGCTCGGCGTTTCGCTCTATTACATCTTCCTACGCTCGACTTTGCCCGCCGATAATATGCGGCCGATTCTCGAGGCGCTGGTTTCGTTGTCCTTCGGCGCGTCGCTGATTTCGATTTTCGCGCGCTTGGGCGGCGGCATCTTCACCAAAGGCGCCGATGTTGGCGCCGATCTCGTCGGCAAGGTCGAGGCGGGAATCCCGGAAGACGATCCCCGCAATCCGGCGGTGATCGCCGACAATGTCGGTGATAATGTCGGCGACTGCGCCGGCATGGCCGCGGATCTGTTCGAGACCTATGCCGTGACCGTGGTCGCGACCATGCTGCTCGCGGCGAATTACTTCGAGGGCGCGTTGCGCGATGTGATGCTGGCGCTCCCCTTGGTCGTTGGCGGCGTGTGTATCGTCGCTTCGGTCATCGGCACGTATTTCGTCCATCTCGGCGCCAGCAACAACATCATGGCGGCGCTTTATAAGGGTCTGATCGTTGCAGGCGTTCTCTCGGCCCTGGCGATCGCCGGCGTGGTGTCGCAGATGATCGGCTTCAGCACCCCCATGCCGATGAGCGATGGCGGCTCGACCACCGGAACGGCGCTCTATCTCTGCTCCTTGACCGGTCTTGCGGTCACCGGGCTGTTGGTGTGGATCACCGAGTATTACACCTCGACGTCCTATCGCCCCGTGCGTTCCATCGCGCAAAGCTCGACGACGGGCCACGGTACCAACGTCATCCAAGGCTTGGCGATTTCGATGGAAGCGACGGCGCTACCGGTGGTCGTGATTTGCGCCGGCATCCTATCGGCCTTTCTGCTTGCAGGTCTCTTCGGCATCGCGGTTGCCGCCACCACCATGCTGGCGCTGGCCGGCATGATCGTCGCGCTCGATGCTTATGGGCCGGTGACGGACAATGCCGGTGGCATCGCCGAGATGGCCGATTTGCCGCGTGAAGTGCGTAAGACTACCGATGCGCTCGATGCGGTCGGCAACACAACGAAAGCGGTGACCAAGGGTTACGCGATCGGCTCAGCGGGTCTCGCCTCGCTTGTGCTGTTCGCCGCTTATACCCAGGATCTGCACCACTACTTTCCCAATCTCAATGTGCAGTTCACGTTGCAGGATCCCTATGTCGTGATTGGGCTCTTCATCGGCGGCATGCTGCCCTATCTCTTCGGCGCGCTCGGCATGACGGCGGTCGGTCGGGCCGCCGGCGCGGTGGTGGTCGAGGTTCGCCGCCAGTTCAAAGAGATCAAAGGCATCATGGAAGGCACGGCCAAGCCCGATTACGGTCGCGCCGTCGACATGCTCACCAAGGCCGCGATCAAGGAGATGATCATCCCGTCGCTGCTGCCGGTCCTGGCGCCGGTGGTGCTCTATTTCGTGGTTTCGCTGATCGGCGGCCAGGCCGCGGGATTCGCCGCGCTCGGCGCCATGCTGCTCGGCACGATCGTCACCGGGATATTCGTTGCAATCTCGATGACATCAGGCGGCGGCGCTTGGGACAATGCCAAGAAGTACATTGAGGAAGGCCATCACGGCGGCAAGGGCTCGGACGCCCATAAAGCCGCGGTGACCGGCGATACGGTCGGCGATCCCTACAAGGACACGGCGGGCCCGGCGGTCAATCCGATGATCAAGATCACCAACATCGTGGCGATCTTGCTGTTGGCGATTCTCGCGGCAACGCACTAAGTCGCGATTAAGCCTCGAACCGGCGCGCGGGCCTGTGCGTTACGGCCCGCCGCCGGGGTTGGGCTCGCCCGGTGTGCTGCTCTTGCTGTTGTTGAACTTGCCGAAATTGCCGATCAGCTGTTCGAGGAAAGTGAACTCACGCCCTTGAGCCGGAGTCGCGTTGGGATTGGGCGTGATCGTCTGCGCGTCTTGCAGCCCTTTGTGATCGACAGTGGTGACGATTCCCTTGTCATCAAAATGGACCGCAACGACCTGCTGATCAAGCAACTCGGGTTTGAGGAACGCGATCTGCTTATTGGCGCTGCTGATGTAGTACCAGGTATTCCCGTCGAATGCCGCGGTTGTCGACGGCGTCCCAAGCAAGCGGGCAACCGTTTCCTTGTCGCTCACGCCCGGCTTGATCTCGGCCAAGGCGTCCGGTTTCGGCAAATTGCCGCGCTGGTTGACGGGAATGCCGCAGCCGGTCAGGGTGGCAAGGCCGACGCCAAGCGCCAATACCCGCGCGGCGCGGTATGCGAATGCTGATGGCGAGACTATCATTGCTCGAAACATGCCCGCGGCCGGGAGCCGCTGTCAATCTTTCCGCGGTCGCGCCCGGTCAACCCGTTAAGTTTTCGTGTTGATGCCGCTCGCTTCGCTGTTTCATCGGACACCGCTTCGGCGCAGCGCTCACACCGCCTACGGGCTGATCGTGGCGCGGGCGCGCGAGCCGGTCTTTTTCATTGCCGGCGGAGTGCCCGACACGCTGGATGGACGTTTCGAGGTAATCGCGCTGCATACCTTTCTGGTGCTCAATCGCCTCAAGGCCGATCGCGCGGCGAGTGCGGATTTCGCGCAGGAACTGTTCGATGCGATGTTCGCTGATCTCGACCGCGGTCTGCGCGAAATGGGCGCAAGCGATATCGGCGTGGGTCGTCACGTCAAGGAAATGGCCAAGGGTTTTTACGGTCGTATCGTGGCTTATGAACAAGGGTTGGCCGCTGGGGACGGAAAACTCGCCGAGGCATTGCGCCGCAATCTCTACGGCACGGTGGCGCCCGCACCAAAGGCGGTCGCATCGATGGTGCGCTATGTGCGCCGACAAGGCGCGGCCTTGGCGGCGCAGCCGCTTGAAACGCTTCTCACGGGTAAGATTAATTTCGGACCGTTAGATATTGAAAATGAATAGCTCTAGGGAATTCTCTCGGCTGGTTTCCGTGGCGCGGCTTTCTGCCGATGGGCGGAGCTATACGATCTCCGCCTCGGCAGAGGAGCGGGCGGCCTTGGCCAAGCGCTTCGACTTGCCGGTACTCGACCGGCTCGAAGCACGCGTGCAGCTGGCCCCCGTGGCCGGCGGATTCTATCGCCTGACGGCGACCCTCGAAGCCGAGTTGGCGCAATCCTGCGCCGTGACGCTTGAGCCGGTGCCGAGCAAGATAGAGGAAAGCTTTTCGCTGCTTTACGGCGTCCTCGCCGATGAGAAGGAGGTCGTGCTCGACGGCGCGGCGGAGACTGTCGAGCCGCTGGAAGACGGCTTCATCGACATCGGCGAGGCAGTGGCGCAGCAACTTTCTCTGGCGCTCGATCCGTTCCTTCGCGCCCCCGGAGCCGAGGCCGGAAACGAGATATCGAGTGGCGACGAACCGCCACTCGATTCGCCGTTCGCCGTCCTTGCCAAGCTGCGCAAGCCGCAGCAGAGCTGAAGTCCATCCGGTAAGAGGTTGCCAGAACCCGGTTTTTTAGCTAGTTACGTGCGCTTGTGCTCCCGCTTTGCTGAGCCTTGGCTCCTGAAGGATTCCCGTCATGGCAGTTCCGAAGAAGAAGACCTCGAAATCTCGCCGCAACATGCGGCGTGCGCATCATGCCCTTTCGCCGGCGAGCTACGTCGAATGCTCGAATTGCGGCGAGATGAAGCGGCCGCACCATATATGCAAGGCATGCGGGCATTACGGTGACCGCGAAGTTGTAGCGGTCCCGGCCGAGTCCGCCTGAGCGGCCGCGCTATGGGGGGTGCGCAAGAGTGAGCGGGCGCACAGTCGTCGCACTCGATGCAATGGGCGGCGACCTCGCTCCCGACATGGTGGTGAAGGGTGCTGGCATCGCCGCGCAACGCTTTCCTCAGATCGAATTCCTGCTCTTCGGGGTAGAGCGCCGTATCCGCCCGGTGCTCGATAAGCTGCCGGCGTTGGCTGAGCGCTGCACCATTCGGCACACCGACGATTTCATCACCGGCGATGCGAAGCCCTCGACCGCTTTACGGAGCGGGCGCAACTCGTCGATGCGCTTGGCGCTCGACGCTGTGGCCGCCGGCGAAGCTGGCTGCGCGATCTCCGCAGGGAACACGGGCGCGTTGATGGCCATGGCGAAATTCGCGCTCAAGACCTTACCCGGTATCGATCGCCCGGCCATCGCGACTTTCTTTCCGACCAAGCGCGGCGAAAGCGTGATGCTCGATCTCGGCGCCAATGTCGAATGCGATGCCGACAATCTGGTGCAGTTCGCGTTGATGGGCGAGGTTTTCGCCCGCACCGTGCTGGGCCTGTCGCGTCCGACGGTTGCGCTGCTCAACATTGGGTCGGAGGAATTGAAAGGCAATGACGCGGTGCGCGGCGCGGCGTTGCGCTTGAGAGCGCCCGGGTCTCCGATCAATTTTCTCGGCTATGTCGAGGGTGACGCCATTGGTGCCGGCGCGGCCGACGTGATCGTGACCGACGGCTTCACGGGCAATGTCGCGCTAAAGACGGCTGAAGGCACGGCGAAGCTGTTCATGGAATTTGTGCGCTCGGCATTCACGAGTTCTCTGACCGCGCGACTCGGCTACATCTTCGCCAAACCGGCGCTGCGCAAGCTGCGCGAGCGACTCGATGTGCGCCGCTATAACGGCGCCGTGTTCCTGGGGCTCGAGGGCATTGCGGTGAAGAGCCATGGCGGCACCGACGAGCTCGGCTTTGCCAGTGCGATCGGCGTCGGCGTCGATATGTGTATCAACGGCTTTCTCGATAAGATCCGGGACGACATCGCGCGCATGAGCGCGATCGCGGAAGCGCCGGAAAAAACCCAATCGGCTGTTCTCTGACATGGCTTTCCGCGCGCAAGTGCTCGGCTGCGGCGGCTATTTGCCCGAGCACGTCGTCACCAACGCCGATCTAGCCGCGACGCTCGAGACATCCGACGAGTGGATCGTGCAACGCACCGGCATCCGCGAGCGCCATATCGCGGCACCGGGCGAATACACTTCCGATCTTGCCCTGCGTGCGGCGCGCCGTGCGCTCGATGCTGCTGCCGTCACGCCCGACGAGATCGACCTGATCGTCCTCGCGACCTCGACGCCCGACAACACCTTTCCGGCAACGGCGACGAAGGTGCAGGCGCAGCTCGGCATGACTCGCGGCGCCGCCTTCGACGTGCAGGCCGTATGCACCGGCTTCGTTTATGCGCTTGCCACGGCGGATAATTTCATCCGCGCCGGCCAAGCGAAGACGGCGTTGGTCATTGGTGCGGAGACATTCTCGCGAATTCTCGATTGGCAGGACCGCAGCACCTGTGTGCTGTTCGGCGATGGTGCCGGCGCGATGGTACTGCGTGCGGTGCCGTCCAATGGCAGCGTGGCGGAGCGCGGGATTCTTTCGACCCACCTTCATTCCGATGGCAGACACCACGATTTGCTTTACGTCGACGGCGGCCCCTCGACCACGGGCACGGCGGGCTTTCTGCGCATGGAGGGCAAGGAAGTCTTCCGCCATGCGGTGCAGCGTCTGGCCGAGGCCGTGGACGAAGCGCTGGCTGCCAATGGGCTCACTGCGCAGGACGTGGATTGGCTGGTGCCCCATCAAGCCAATCGCCGGATCATCGACGCGATGGCGCGAAAGCTCGGCCTCTCTGGGGACAAGGTCGTGGTAACCATCGACCGGCACGCCAATACGTCGGCGGCTTCGGTGCCTCTGGCCTTGGCCGAGGCGGCAGGGGACGGGCGTATCAGGCCCGGCCAACTGGTCCTGGTCGAGGCGATGGGCGGGGGATTGACCTGGGGTGCCGCTCTGCTGCGCTGGTGACAAGCGCCATGCTCAAGAAACACGCACAAGCATCTGTAATTGCAAATTTTCCTGCTGCGGTCTAAAGTTTTACTTCAAAAGGGGGAGGCGGTGCATGACCGGGCAAACGGTGACGCGGGCTCAGCTCAGCGAGGCCGTCTATCAGGAAGTGGGGTTATCGCGTAATGAATTGGCAGAGCTTGTTGAAACGGTTCTGAACGAGATTTCGGAAGCCTTGGCGCGGGGCGAGATGGTTAAGATCTCGTCCTTCGGCAGCTTCGCCGTGAGAAAGAAAGGCAAGCGCATCGGCCGCAATCCCAAGACCGGCAAGGAGGTTCCGATCAACCCGCGCCGGGTGTTGGTGTTCCGCGCCTCGCATGTCCTGAAGGACCATATCAACGGCGCGCTGAGCAAGCAGGGTTCTGGCGCCGCATGACCGTCAGGATGCCCGATCTCTTCGGCCCTCCGCCGCGCGCGCCGAGTTCACGGCGAGCACCCAAATCGGCGGAAGCCTTCCGCACCATCAGCGAGGTCGCCGACGAGCTGGAAGTGCCGCAGCATGTGCTGCGCTTCTGGGAATTGAAGTTTCCCCAGGTGAAGCCGCTGAAGCGGGCAGGGGGAAGGCGCTATTACCGCCCGGACGATGTCGTCCTGCTACGACGCATCCGCCAATGCCTCTACGACCAGGGCTACACCATCAAGGGCGTCCAGAAGCTGTTGCGCGAAGGTGCGCTTAAGGCCGAGGATCCGCCGCGCAGCGCGCCGCCGCAAACACTGCCGCGCGTCGCGAAGCAGGATAACAAGCTACGCGCCTCGCTGCAGGAAATCCGTGACGAGCTGGTTTCCTTGCGCGACTTGCTGAAGAAAGTGCAACGCTAGGGATCAGACTACCTTCGTCCGGTTCGGCACGACATTGCATCGCGGCGGCACGCTCACTATAGTCGCTGCCATTGGGCGGGCAGTAGCGCAGCCTGGTAGCGCATCAGCATGGGGTGCTGAGGGTCGCGAGTTCGAATCTCGCCTGCCCGACCATCTTCACGAGACCAGCGATCGAGTGTCGGTCGCCGTCGCGGTCAGGCGGCGCGGATATTGGCGAGGAATTTGTCGATCTCGCTACGCAGAATCGTGGCCTGGTCGGTGAGTTGGCCAGCCGAGCTCAGGACCTGGTTTGCCGCGGTACCGGTTTCGCTTGCGGCCTGGGTGACGCCAGTGATGTTGCGTGAGACCTCGCCGGTGCCGTGTGCGGCTTCTTGCGTATTGCGCGTGATCTCGCGGGTCGCGGCCCCTTGCTGCTCGACAGCCGCGGCGATAGCGCCGGCGATCTCGTTGACCTTGATGATGGTCTGGTTGATGCCTTCGATCGCGGTGACCGCGTCCTCGGTCGAGGATTGAATTGCGCCGATCTGCGTGGCGATCTCTTCGGTCGCCTTCGCCGTCTGATTGGCGAGCGACTTCACCTCGGAGGCCACGACCGCGAAGCCTTTCCCTGCCTCGCCGGCGCGCGCCGCCTCGATCGTCGCGTTGAGCGCCAGCAGGTTGGTCTGAGATGCGATCTGCTGAATCAATTCGACCACAGCCCCGATCTTCTGCGCTGCGGCAGAAAGGCCCTGCACGGTCGCATTGGTTCGCGCCGCCTCCTCGACCGCCTTGCCGGCGATGTCACTCGATTGATGCACCTGCCGGCCGATCTCGCCGATCGAGGACGACATTTCCTCGGTCGCCGCAGCGACGGTCTGGACATTGGTCGAGGCTTCTTCCGACGCGGCCGCCACGGCGTCTGCTTGGCGGGTCGTCTGCTCCGCAGTCGCCGACATGCCTTCGGCGGTCTTGCGGAGATGCGTTGCCGCCGCATCAACCGTGCCCAGCACTTCCTGCACCGAGCGGTCGAATACGCCGATATAGCCCTCGACGACCTTTTGCCGCGCCTCTTTCTTTTCCTGCTCATGCCGCTGCGCCGCGGCGAGTTCGTCGGCCTTGATCATGTTCTGCTTGAAGACATCGACCGCCACGGCCATTTCCGCGACCTCGTCCTTGCCGTCGCGCGCCGGGATTTCGACCCCCTTGTCGCCGGCTGCGAGACGGCGCATCGCCCCCGTCATCGCGGCGACCGGCGCTGCGATGCTGCGTCCGATCAGCCAGGCAAAGGCCGCGCCCGCTACCAGCGCCACCGCACCGAACAGCAGCTGCGCTACCGAGGTCTCAGAGAGCAGGGCTTTCGTCGCTGCCTGCGTATCGCCGGAACTGTTTTGAAGTATGACGCGTGCGTTCAGCAGCTGCGTCTGCATCTCGCTGATCTGCGGCACCATCTTCCCATTATAGAGGGCGTCGTTCTTGATGGTTAGTTCGACGCGGTTCTCGAACAGCTTGGTATAATCGTCGAACGCCGTCTTAATCGCACCGAAGGCCGCACCGAGGCCCTTTTGCTGAAATACCGGTTCTGCATCGGCGATCGCCTTTGCGGCGTTTTTTTGTGCTGTGCGGTACGCCGCCAAGGTCGGGTCGTCGCGATAGATATTGTAGCGGGCCGATTGTAGGCGCATTTCATAAACAGCCAGCTCGACGGCGCGCTCGGTGAGCATGTCCACCTGGTCATTGGCGTCTTTCGCGAGCTTGCTCACATTGCCGATGGCACCAACGAGTTGGCCGCCCAATTTGGCCTGGTTTACGTTGATGCCGGCAAGCGTATGGCCGATTTTTACGAGTTCGTCGAAATTGCTGCGGAAATCGGTGAGCGCGGTCAATACGCCGTCATAAATCTGGTGGCGCTCTTCGGTGAGCGCGATGTCTCTGAAATCCTTGATCAACGTCTGCGCTTGGTTCGCGGCTGCCGTAAACTCCGACACCGAGTCTTGATCATATGCGTTGCTGTAATGCAGTGCGGACCGCCTTACCGTCTCGAGCAGGCGCGTTGATTCGACGACGCGGCTTTCATTGACGGCGAAGAAGACGAGTTTGTCGACTTGGCCGCCGATCGCCGAAAGCTGCCAAGCGCCGAAAAGGGCAACCGCCAAGCCGAGAACAATCAGGATGCCAAATCCGGCGTAGACGCGGGACTTGATGCGAAAATGATTGAGGTGGATACGCATAGCGCAGTCCTCGCGAAATTTGCCGATCGTCGCGCGTTCTTGCCGGCGGCTTCCAATGAGGACGCTCCGTCAGGGTCGCGACTTCACGGCTCTACGTTAAAGCCTCGCCAATATTGATGAAGGGCGGCTTATTTTTTGGCCGGGTGCGTCAGCCGGTCGCAATACCTTCTATGCCAAACTGGCGGTGACGCGTTGCGGCAATCAGACCAGCCAGCGGTGTCAGGACAGTGCCGTCCCATCTCGTAATAGTCACGCGCCGCATAAGCCGCGAGCCGGCCAATTCGTATGGCATGAAAGTGCCGAGGGCGCATGGCTGAAGGTTTCAACGCCGACGGATATACAGGCCGCGTAACCCGATCTAATATAAGGGTCGAATCTCGCCAGCCCGACCATCTTTACTAGACAAGCGATCGAGTACGCAGTGCCCGAGCCGATCTCAGCAGCCCGCCGGCGATGGACGTTTGCTGCCGCGATGATGGCGAGCTTCGTCTCGGCGATCGAGGTTACGATCGTGGCCACGGCGATGCCGACGATCGTCGGCGCGCTCGGCGATTTCGATCTCTTCAGCTGGGTCTTCACCGCCTATCTGCTGACCCAAGGCGTCACCGTGCCGATCTATGGCCGGCTATGCGATTTCTACGGCCGCAAGCCCGTGCTGTATTTCGGCATCCTATTTTTCGTCATCGGCTCGGTGATGTGCGGCTTCGCCTGGAACATGGTGTCCCTGATAGCGTTCCGCGTGCTGCAAGGCCTCGGCGGCGGCTCGCTGGCCACGGTGTCGCAGACCATCGTCAGCGATCTGTACCCGCCGCCCGAGCGCGCGAAAGTGCAGGGCTATATCTCGACCACCTTTGCCACCTCGGCCCTGGTCGGGCCGGTGCTGGGCGCGTTCATCGTCGCCCATTGGGGCTGGGAATGGGTGTTCTGGGTCAATCTTCCCATGTGCCTCGTTACGGTCGTGATGCTGGCGGTGACGTTTCGCGAACATATCGAGCTGCGGCCGCACAAGATCGATTATCTCGGTTCGGTCCTGATGGCGCTCGCCACCGGCTTGCTGATGTATGCGCTGACCCGCGCCTCGGCTTTGTCGGACAGCACCATTCTGCTCCTTCTCGCGAGCGCCGTGCTGGCATTCATCCTGCTGTTGATCCAGGAACGCCGCGCGCGCGAGCCGATGTTGCCACTCGAGATCTGGCGCAACCGGATGGTGATCTATGGCAATTGCGCCAGCGCGTCGCTCGGAGCGACACAGATGGCGATTACGGCGTTTCTGCCCGCCTTCATTCAGGGGGTAATGGGGCAAAGCGCATTCCAGGCCGGGCTAGCCCTCACCGCCATGTCGGTAGCGTGGCCGACCGGCGGCTTCATTGCGGGGCGGAGCCTGCTGACGGTCTCCTATCGCAAATCCTCGAGCCTCGGTTGCATCGTCTTCATCATCGGCACGGTGATGATGACTTTCATCGATCCGGGTCTGGGCATTGCCTGGGTGATTGGCAGCGCCTTTGCCGTGGGTCTCGGCATGGGTCTTACCAATATGGGATTTTTCGTCGGCATTCAGTCGAGCGTCGATTGGCATCAGCGCGGCGTGGTCACCTCGAGCTACAATTATTCGCGCATTATCGGCCAATCCATCGGTACCGCGGTCTTTGGCGGGATCGTCAATGCCGCGCTGGCCGGCAAGGTGGCGAGCGGCAGCGACATCGTTAGCGAGCTGCTGCAACCATCCTTGCGACAAGCTCTATCGGCCGCGGACCTCGCGCCGGTGATGGAAGCTTTTGCCGGCGCGCTGCACCGGATCTACGAGATCAACGTCGTGCTCGCCTTGCTGACCATGGTTTGGGCGCTGTCTCTGCCCCGTGGCCTGAGCCTGAAAGGTCAGATAACAGACAAGAAATAAATTTTGTTTTCAATTCGTTACAAGAGAAAGCTTAGAAATAAGATGAATTTTGTCTGCGCTTTCGCGTTCGGCCGTTGCGCGTCCCAGCGGCGTCAGCCTGCACACCAGCCAATCCGGCTTGAGGGGGTTGGCATACCAGGGTTCTGCCCAGCCCTGGTCGATACAGGCACGCACCGTGCGCGGATCCACATGTTGGCCGTAGCGGTCGAAAAGCGGTAGCTTGCCGCCGGGCTGATCGAGGCCGCGCCGCAGCCAGATCCGTTGCACCGGCGTCGGCACGTGCCGTTTGGACTCGGTTGCGTCCAGCTTTGCGCCAAGGTTCATAGGCTCCTCCCGCTTTTGAAACATGCTAAACCCAAACCGGGAATGGCGCCAAGCGCTACGAGTTGCGGCGGGGGATATCCGCTGCGGCTGGGCGGCCGGGGTGACCCGGGGGTGTTGGAAAAGGAAACCGCATGGCGGTGATGTTCGTCTATGTAACGACCGGCGACGCCGACGAGGCGACGCGTATCGGCCGACAAGTGGTCGAAGCGGAGCTTGCCGCCTGCGCGAATTGCCTCGGCGGGGTCACGTCGATCTTTCGCTGGCAAGGCAAAGTCGAAGAAGCGGCCGAGGCGATTCTGATTTTAAAAACCACCGAGGAAAAACTGGAAGCCTTGATCGCGCGGGTGAAATCGCTTCACTCCTATGATTGTCCCTGCATCGAGGCCTTGCCAGTGGTCGAGGGCAATCGCGATTTCCTCGAATGGGTCGTGCGCGCGACTGGCGGCGATCCGCGCCGGTTGCTCGACCCACCGTGACATGGCAGGATTCCGCGCATGACCAAATCCTCCGCCCGCTGGGTGTTGTTCTTCGCCAATATCGGGCACACGCTGACCCATCTCATGATGTTGCTCTACCCGACGGTGGTGCTGGCGCTCGGTGCGCGTTTCGGTTTGAGCTATGGCGCGCTGATGTGGCTCTCCGTGCCTGGCATGGTGCTTTACGGACTTGCGGCTTTGCCCGCCGGTTGGCTCGGCGACCGCTGGAGCGCCGAACGCATGATGGTGCTGTTCTTCGCTGGCAGCGGGGCTGCCGCGATCGTCACCGGCCTCGCGCAGACACCGTTCGGCCTTGCCTTTGGCCTTGGCCTGATCGGCTTTTTTGGCGCGATCTACCACCCAGTCGGCACCGCTTGGCTCGTGCGCCATGCCGAAAATCGCGGTCGTATGCTTGGCTGGAACGGCATCTTCGGCAGTATTGGCATCGGTGCCGGGCCTTTCCTCGCAGCGAGCTTGACGACGCTTTACGGCTGGCGCGCAGCCTTCCTCGTGCCGGGCGTTCTCGCCCTGGCGCTTGGCTTGGCGTTGGCGCTGTTGGTGCGCGGCGGATCGGTCATCGGAGTGCGCGCCGACGTCACGCCGCATCCCGAACCCGATAGGGCCGATGTGCGGCGCGCCTTCGTGCTGCTGTCGATCACGATGCTTTCAGCCGGGATCGTGTTTCAGGCCTTTAGCAACGTCTTGCCCAAACTCTTCGAGCAGCGCCTTGGCGGGCTCACCTCGGGCGGGCTCATGGGGACCTGTGGCATGGTGAGCCTCGTCTTCGCCGCAAGCGCGGCGTTCCAGATGCTGGGTGGTCTGCTGGCCGACCGTTTTCCGATGAAGTGGATCTATCTGCTGTGTTGGGTCATGCAGATCCCGGTGCTGTTCGTCGCAGTGAGACTGTATGAATTGCCGCTCTTCGCCGCTTCGCTTCTATGCTTCAGCATGATTGCGGTGGCAACGCCGACCGAGAACGCTCTGCTTGTCCATTACACCCCCGCGCGTTGGCGCGCGACCGCCTTGGGCGCGAAGTTCCTGCTGTCGCTCGGCGTCGCCGCGCTCGGCGTGCCGCTTGTCGCGGTGATCTATGACCGCACCGGCGATTTCGTGTGGCTCTTTACCATACTTGGTATACTCGCGATCCTGATCGCCGGCACGGCGCTGCTCTTGCCGCGCGAGCGGTCGGCGCCGGCAGCTCTGCGGATCGCCGCGGAATAAACCCATATAGCGGTGTCACCGGCGCGGCTTCTATGCTATCCGGAGGACCCCGTGGTTCGTGAAGGAAGGAAAGATGGCGGATGTGACGCAAGCGGTTCTCGAGGTTATCGCCAAGCAAGCGAAGGTCGAACCTTCGCAAGTGGCGCGCGAAACCGAGCTTGCCGATTTGAACCTCGAATTGCTCGACACGATCGAACTGATCTTTGCGCTTGAAGAAAGATTCAATATCGAGATTCCTTTCAATGCCAACGACGCCACCTCGGCCGGGATCAAGTTCACCACGGCGGGCGATGTGATCGACGCTGTCGGCAAGCTGGTCGAACGGCAGAAGGGGTCGGCATGACGATCGGGCGCGCGCGCCGCGGTCGCCAATGAATTGCGTTGTCGTTACCGGCCTTGGCGTCTGTGCCGCGCCGGGAAAGAATCTGGTCGATTTTACCGCCGTTCTCAAAGCGGGCCGAAGCGCAATCGGTCCGATCACCATCATCCCGACCGACGAGCTCAACACCAAGGTCGGAGCCGAGGTGCCGGCCTTCGATCCGAACGAATATTTCGAGCGCGGCAAGCTCGCGCTTTACGATCGCTGCACGCAGTTTGCCCTGGTTGCCGCGCGGGAAGCGGTGGCGCAAAGCGGTCTCGACTTTCGCGCTGGGCTCGGTGCGCGCACGGCGGCGATCATCGGCTGCGGTGTCGGCGGTCAAGCGACGCAAGACGAGAATTACCATCGGATCTATGCCGAGGGTGCAAAACGCCTCCATCCTTTCACCATTCCGAAACTGATGATCAATGCGCCGTGCTGTCACATCACGATGGAGCACGGCATTACCGGGCCATCCTTCGTCGTTGCCTCGGCTTGCTCGTCGTCAAATCACGCGATCGGCGTTGCTTTCCAAATGGTGCGTGCCGGCATGGTCGATGCCGCGGTGACAGGCGGCACGGAATCGGTCTTCACCTTCGGCACGATCAAGGGTTGGGAAGCGCTGCGCGTCATGGCGCCCGACACGTGCCGGCCGTTCTCGCTCAATCGCAGAGGGATGGTGCTCGGCGAAGGAGCGGCGGTCCTCGTGCTTGAGACCGATGACCGTGCCCGCGCCCGCGGCGCCGAGATACTCGCCGAGATCATCGGCTTTGGCAGCAGCTCCGATGCCGGCGACATCGTGCTGCCGGCCGTGCAAGGCGCGGCGAGCGCGATGGCAGCGTGCCTCGCTGACGCAGGGCTGACGCCCCGCGAGGTCGACTACATCAACGCGCATGGCACAGGCACAACGGCCAATGACGCGACCGAAACCAAGGCGCTGCATATGGTGTTCGGTGAGCACGCGAAGAAGCTCGCTGTGTCCTCGACGAAGTCGATCCACGGCCACACGCTGGGGGCGGCAGGAGCGATCGAGGCGGCAGCCACCATCGCGGCGATGCGTGGCGGCTTTATTCCGCCGACGGCAAACTTCACCGAGCCCGATCCGCAATGCGATCTCGATTACGTGCCGAACGAGGCCCGTAGCGGACAGATCGACGTTGCGATCTCCAATTCCTTTGCGTTTGGTGGCCACAACGCGGCCTTGGCGTTGCGGCGCGTATAACCGCGTTCGTCCCTGACCAGTTCGCGGTTATATCCCGAGGCGCGGTATCTCGATCGCAGGGCAGCGATTCATCACCACCGCGAGGCCCTGAGACTCGGCTTTGGCCGCAGCCGCGTCGTTGCGGACGCCCAATTGCATCCAGATTGCTTTGCCGCCTTTGGCGATCGCTTCATCCACGGTCGGGCCAACCAGCTCGGAACGGCGAAAGATATCGACCAGGTCGATCGCCTCGGGGATATCCGCAAGAGAAGCGTAGACTTTTTCGCCGAGAATTGTCTCGCCGGCGGCTTGCGGGTTGACCGGGATGACGCGATTGCCTCGGCTTTGCAGGAACTGCATCACGCGGTAGCTCGGGCGGTCGGGGCGCGGGCTGGCGCCGACCATGGCGATGGTCTTGGCGCCGCGCAGCACGCCGCGGAGATAATCGTCGCTATAGCTGTCGTGGTTCATCGTCCCTCCCAAACCGGCGGACGTTTCTCCAAGAACGCGTCGACGCCTTCGGCCGCGTCGCGCGCCAGCATGTTGCGGGTCATGACTTCGCTCGTATAGGCGTATGCCGCTTCGAGACCGAGCTCCGCTTGGCGATAGAAGGCTTCCTTGCCGATCGCGACGGTGAGCGGCGATTTGGCGGCGATCTCGCGTGCAAGCGCCGCCACTGCGTCATCGAGCGCTGCCGGCGGCACGACCCGGTTCACGAGGCCCCACTGCCGCGCCTGCTCTGCTTCGATGAGCGCACCGGTCAGCAGCATCTCCATCGCTTGCTTGCGGCCGATCGCGCGCGACAACGCGACCATCGGTGTCGAGCAAAACAAGCCGATATTGACCCCCGGTGTCGCGAAACGCGCGTCGGCGGCGGCGACGGCAAGATCGCAGGAGGCGACGAGCTGGCAGCCGGCGGCGGTGGCGATACCGCGCACGCACGCGATCACCGGCTGGGGCAGCTTGACGATACTGGTCATCAGCCGCGCGCATTGCGCGAAGACCGCTTCGTAATGTTGTCTTCCAGGATTGGCGCGGATCTCGCGCAAATCATGGCCGGCGCAAAAAGCCGGACCCGCGCCCGCGATGACGACAACCCGCACCTTCTTGTCCGCGGCAATCAGATCGAGCGCGGCTTGCATCTCGGTCATAAGCGCGACCGAAAGCGCGTTGCGCGCGGCGGGGCGATTGAGCGTGAGCCGGACAACGCCGTCTTCATCCTGTCTCAGCACCAAAGACTCACCAGCCATGGGCGTCTCCCTGCCTGCCGACTCTATCCTTAGCACCGGCGCGCGCGCCGGCAAATGGTCCGCTTGTCAGCGCCGACGCTTTGCGCTTATGGTTGAGCCGATGCTCGTTCATCCTGCCTTCGCGAGAATTGACCTGCGGCGTTTGCCGCATTGGTTCGCGCTCTTCGCGGTGCTGGTCCAACTTGTGGCCAGCTATGGGCATATGCATCCCGAGGATTATCGCTTCCTGCTGCGTGGCCATGCGGCGCCGATGCTGCATGCGGGGAATGGCCCGACGGGCGGTTCGTCGCCAGTTGTGCCGGTGGACGATAGCTGTCCGATTTGCGCCGCGGCGCAGCTTCTCGGTAGTTCGACCTTACCCGACGCCGTCGTGCTGCCCATGCCGCGGCTCGAAACCGTTGTCGCCGCGCCAGCGATCGAGCCGCTTGCGCCGATCGCGCCACGCTATCTTCTCTTCTCCAACCGCGCGCCGCCCCGTTCCTGACATCATTTGATCGAATGCCACCGCGCGCGCGCGCGTTTCGATGTCCATTGATGGAGCGAGCGATGACGATTTGTGCACCCGACAGGCTGCGCCACACCGTGCAAGGCATGGCTTTTCTGTTGCCATTGCTATGGAATGCCGCGCCGAGCAAGGCCGACGATCTCGACAGCATTCGCCAAGAGATGCAGGCGATGCAGAAGCAGTATCAGTCGGAGTTGGCCAAGCTGCAGCAGGATTACGACAAGAAAATGCAGGCGATGGAAAAACGCGTCCAAAATGCCGAGAACAAGGCGAGCGCGGCAACGGCAAAAGCCGATGACGCGCAAAAGGCATTGGCGACCGCGCAAGCCGCGCCGCCTTCAGCACCCGCGCCGGCGCCCGAAACCACGCCGCAGCCTGAAGCAGCAAATAATGCGCCATCGAGCGCGAACTCCTTCAATCCGGCGATCGGTGTTGTGCTCGACGGCAAGGGAATGGTGTCGAGTCATAACCCTAACACCTGGCGCCTGGCGGGCTTCGCGCTCGGCGATCAAGCGAAACCGCCGCCGCGTGGACCCAGCATCGGGGAGAGCGAGATCAATCTCCAAGCCAATGTCGATCAAGCGCTGTTCGGCAATCTCACCGTGGCATTCGAGAACGACAACAGCGTCAGCATCGAAGAAGCTTTCGTCCAGCCGACTGCGCTGCCTTGGGATTTCACCGCCAAGTTCGGCCGGTTCTTCTCCGGTATCGGCTATCTCAATGAGCAGCATGCGCATACCTGGGATTTTGCTGACGCGCCTTTGCCCTATCTCGCCTTCCTCAACGGGCAATATGGCGATGACGGGCTGCAAGTGCGCTGGCTCGCCCCGACCGATCAATTCCTCGAATTCGGCGGCGAGGTCATGCGCGGCGCGTCTTTCCCCGCGAACGGCATTAGCGAAGCGCTATCGAGCAATCATAATGACGGGGTCGGCGCTTGGAGTGCTTTCATCCATACCGGCAACGATATCGGCGACAGCGCGAGCTACAGCGTCGGTCTTTCCTATCTCGGAACCCACGCAAAGAACCGGGCAACCGATCCGGTCGGGTTGCCTTCAGGCTCGGACGTCTTCACCGGAACGGACAACACCTTCATCGCCGACGGTGTTTACAAATGGGCACCGAACGGCAATTTCGCGCTGCGCTATGTGAAGCTCCAGAGCGAGGTGTTTGTGCGGAAGGAGGACGGCGCTTTTACCGCGCTCGACTTCCCAGGGGCCGCGGGCACCGCGACGACCAAGAACTTCCACTCCGGTTTGCAGACCGGCTTCTACGTGCAAGGCGTTTACCAGTTTATGCCGTTCTGGCGCGTCGGCGTGCGCTACGATCAGGTGAATGCGCCGTCGCTCGGCCCGGCCTTTGCCGGGACGACGCTCAATTCGCAGAATGCGACGCCGCGCCGCTACAGCGCGATGATCGATTATACGACCAGCGAGTTCGGACGCTTCCGCCTGCAATACAACCGGGATAAATCGCGGCCGGCTCCGGATAATCAGATCATCCTGCAATACACCGTCAGCCTTGGCGCCCATGGCGCCCATCAGTATTGAGAGGGTCCTGTCATGCACCGACACGTCTTTGCCATCGCCGCGGCCGTCGTCATCCTGCTCTTGGCACCGGCGGCACAGGCTGCGCTCAACGTCTTTGCCTGCGAGCCGGAATGGGGCGCGCTCGCGACCGCGCTCGGCGGCGATGACGTCAGCGTCTTCACCGCGACGACCGGCTTGCAGGATCCTCATCAAATCCAGGCACGACCCGCGCTTATCGCGCGGCTGCGTAACGCTGACATGGCGGTCTGCACCGGCGCCGAGCTCGAGATCGGTTGGATGCCGGTGCTCTTGCGGCAATCCTCCAACGCCAAGGTTCAGCCCGGCGCGCCCGGCTATTTCGAAGCGGCACAGCAGGTGACGTTGCTGGAAAAGCCGGAACGTCTCGATCGCGCCGAAGGCGATGTGCATCCGGCGGGCAACCCGCATATCCAAACCGACCCGCGCAACATGCGGATCGTCGCTGCGGCGCTTGCCAAGCGTTTTGCCACGCTCGATGGGACGCATGCGGCCGGCTATGCGCAGCGCGAACAGGCTTTCGACGCAAGCCTCGCCGCGGAAATGCAGAAGCTCGAAGCCGAATCCGCGCCGCTCAAAGGCGTCAAATTCGTCTCCTATCATAAGAGCTGGGTCTATCTCGCGAACTGGCTGGGCATGTCGGAAGCGGCGAATATCGAACCGAAGCCCGGCGTGCCGCCGGGCAGCGCCTATATCGCCGATCTGCTCGACAAAATTCCCGGCTTGCAGGCGCGCATGATTGTCTACGCCGCCTATGAAGATCCCAAGCCGTCGCAATTCGTCGCCGAAAAAAGCGGCTTGCCCGCCGTCATGCTGCCTTTCACCGTGGGCGGGACCGACGGCGCCAAGGATTTGATCGGGCTCTACGACGATACGGTGAAGCGGCTTTTGGCGGGGTTGGGGGGCAAGGGTGGCTGACCATAGTCTCGACATTCTCTGGCCGGCTTTTCTGACCGGGCTTTTGGTCCTCGCGACCCATGTGCCGCTCGGGAAGCTCGTGCTCGATCGCGGGATCGTCTTCATCGATCTCGCGATTGCGCAAGTCGCCGGTTTGGGCGTTGTGGTTGCCGATTTCGCTGGCTGGGAGCCGACAGGCTGGTCGGTTCAGGCAAGCGCCGTCGCTGCAGCGCTCATCAGCGCCGGTTTCCTGATCTGGACAGAAAAACATCTTGCCGCTCTGCAGGAGGCGGTCATCGGCGTCGTCTTCGTCGTTGCCGCCAGCGCCGAGATCCTGCTCCTCAGCTACGACCCCCACGGCGCCGAAAATCTGAAGGATCTGCTGGTGGGACAAATTCTCTGGGTGGTGCCGAGCGATCTCATTCCCGTGGCAATTCTCTATGCCGTGATACTGGGATTTATCGGCTTGGTCGATCTCGCGCGCCGGCGCGTGCTGTTCTACACGTTGTTTGCGTTCGCGGTGACGGCGTCGGTGCAGCTGGTCGGCGTATTTCTCGTCTTTGCCTCGCTTATCATTCCTGCGCTGACCGCGCGCGGTCTCAACCTCCGAAAGCCTTTGGTTTTCGCCTATTCGCTCGGCCTCGCCGGCTATGTCCTCGGCCTATTGTCGTCGGCGCTGTTCGATCTGCCGACCGGAGCGGCGGTGGTCTGCTCCCTCGCATTGCTGGCTTGTGCTGCGGGCGTCACGCGCGCAGTCGTTTCGCGGGGAAGGGCTGAGAGCTGATTGCCAAAAACGAAGGCGCGCTCACAGATGGGCGAGTTGGACCGTCAAGTAAAGCACACCGGCGCCCAAAGCCGTCATGATCGTGGTCCAGCGCACGGGATGTGAGTGATAACTCTCCGGGATCAGGTCGCTTGCCCCGATATACAGAAAGAAGCCGGCAAACAGCGCCAAGGCTAATCCCAGCCGTTCTTGTGGTACGGCGATGAAGAACGTAGCGATGATGCCCGCGATGGGCGCGGTTGCGTCGACGAACAACCAGGCAAAAGCGCGCCGTCTTTCTCCCTGGTTTCGCAACACAAGGTTGACCGTGTTGATTCCGTCCGAGAAATCATGGGCGAGGACCGCGACAGCGACGATTGCGCCAACGCTCAGCGATACCTGGAAGGCAAGTCCGATCGCAATCCCATCGAGAAAACTATGAAAGGAAAGACTTCCCGCAGCGATGTTCGCGCGTGTCGCCTTGGCACGTGAATCGCCGCTTCGCTGCCGAAGTGCAAGGCGATCGAGAAGCAAATAGGCGAGAAACCCGACCGCCACGGTGTCGACAATCGTGGTCGCCGGATATGCCGTGCCGAGCTCCAGCGCTTCTGGCAGCAAGTCGAAGAAGGCGACGCCGATGACGGCGCCGGCGCTGAAGCCGAGAATGAGGTGCAACCGGTCTTTGAGGCGCAGCGCAAACACGCCACCCAACCAGGTCGCAACGAAAGTACCAACGCCAATCAAAACGACGGCTAGGTTCACGGAAATCTCGAATACCGGGCTACGGGATTAACGCAGAGGATCGGGCATCGGGTTATGAGCCCTCAAGCTGGCGCATGCAATCCACCGACACCGGCGGCGGGCATCGCACCAGCCCGCTCCGATCGGGTTTGCGGTATTATAATACCACATCAATCAAGCCTATGATTTTTCGTGGTCTTTCTGGCTTGACGGCGCCGTGATCCGTGGCATACTGCGCGGCCTTAACGAGGGACCGATGAGAACGTACAACGCGACGCCGTCCGATATCGAAAAGAAGTGGCTGTTGATCGACGCCGACGGCCTGGTGCTGGGCCGACTTGCGGCGATTGTCGCCGATCGCCTGCGTGGAAAGCACAAGGCGACCTATACGCCGAATATGGATTGCGGCGACCATGTCGTCGTCGTCAATGCCGAAAAGGTGGCGCTGACGGGCCGCAAGCGCGAAGACAGCCTCTTCCATTGGTACACCGGCTTTCCCGGCGGCATCAAAGAGCGCAGCAAGGGCGCGATCCTGTCGGGCAAGCATCCCGAGCGCGTTATCGAGAAGGCAGTCGAGCGCATGGTGCCGCGCGGCCCGCTCGGTCGGCGCATCATGACCCATCTCAAGGTCTATGCCGGTAGTGCGCATCCGCACGAAGCGCAGCAACCGGTGAAGCTCGACGTCGCGGCGATGAACCGCAAGAACAAGAGGGCATGAGCATGGCCGATCAGCCGCAAAATCTGGGCGGATTGCGCGAGGCGTTGCAAGGCGCGCAGCTGCGTCACGCCGCCGCCGCGTCCCAAGCCGCTGCCGCGTCGAGCGAGGAGGGCGGGCCGCGGCTCGACCCGCAAGGACGCGCTTACGCCACGGGCAAACGAAAAAACGCCGTGGCACGCGTATGGATCAAGCCGGGCACGGGCAAGATCACCGTCAATGGGCGCGACAGCCCGATTTATTTCGCGCGCCCAGTCCTGCGCATGTTGCTCAATCAGCCTTTCGTGATCGTCAACCGGCTCGGCCAGTTCGATGTCGTCTGTACCGTTGTCGGCGGTGGACTGTCGGGACAGGCAGGCGCGGTACGCCACGGCATCAGCAAGGCGCTGCTCAACTACGAACCCGGCTTACGCCCGGCGCTGAAAGCTCAGGGCTTCCTCACGCGCGACAGCCGCGTGGTCGAGCGCAAGAAATACGGCAAGAAGAAAGCGCGACGCAGTTTCCAATTCTCGAAACGCTGATCCCGCAGGCATCGGCGTCGTATTGTGGAAGGGCGTCCTGCGGGGCGCCCTTTCGTTTTGAGCCATTGCGTTTTTGTTACTGTCGCTTCTTGTCGCGCTTATCGTGAAGGCAGGAGAGTTCCATGGCACCCACCCCCGATCGCGTGCGCATCGCCATTCTCGGCGCATCAGGTTATACCGGTGCCGAGCTTCTGCGCATTCTGGCGCATCACCCCAACGCCGAAATTGCTGCTCTCACGGCGGAACGCCAAGCCGGGAAGAAGATCGGCGCGGTTTTCCCGCATCTCGCGCGCCACGATTTGCCCGGTCTCGTTGCCATTCCCGAGGTCGATTGGAGCAAGCTCGATCTCGTCTTTTGCTGTCTGCCGCATGGCACGACCCAAGAGGTGATTGCCGGCTTGCCCAGACATCTGCGCGTGCTTGATCTCTCGGCCGATTTCCGCCTCGCCGATCCCGAAACCTATGCGCAGTGGTACGGCCACGCGCATCGCGCGGTGGAGCTGCAACGCGAAGCGGTTTACGGCCTCACCGAGATCGCGCGCCACGCGATCGCCAATGCGCGCCTCGTCGCCGTGCCGGGCTGCTATCCGACTGGCGCGCAGCTGCCGCTCATTCCTCTGGTGAAAGAGGCGGTGATCGACGCCGATGATATCGTCATCGACGCCAAATCAGGCGTCACCGGCGCAGGACGCGCGCCCAAGGAATCGAGCCTCTTCGCCGAAGTGTCGGAAGGCATCATGGCTTACGGGGTCGCCAACCATCGGCACATGCCTGAAATCGAGCAAGGCCTATCGGCAGCCGCCGGCCGCAAGGTGACGATCAGCTTCACGCCCCATCTCATGCCGATGAATCGGGGCATTCTATCGACGATCTATGTGCGGATGGTGGGCGGCGCGAAGATCGAGGACTTACGCCGCACGCTGGAGAACGCGTATGCGGAGGAGGCGTTCGTGCGCGTGCTGCCGGCGGGCCAGACGCCGGCTACGCATCACGTGCGCGGCTCCAATCTTTGCCTCATCGGTCTTGCGCAGGACCGGCTTTCCGGCCGCGCTATCCTGGTTTCGGCGATCGACAATCTGGTGAAGGGCGCGTCAGGCCAGGCCGTGCAGGACATGAATGTCATGCTCGGCCTGCCCGAGACCTCGGGTTTGCAGCAAGAGCCGCTCTTCCCGTGAGCGCGGTGTCGCGTTAGGGCGAAACCTCCTCAAGCACGCGGCCTTTGGTTTCGGTGCCAAAGCTTAGCACCATGAAGGCAGGGATCAGCGGCGCGACGCCCAGCATAAAGAAGACGCCGGGCAGTCCGTGGCCGATCAACATGAAGGCGACGAGCGTCGGGCTCAAGGTTGCGAAGATATTCCGCACGGTTGACCCCATACCCGTGCCGAGCGCCCGCATACGTGTCGGATAGAGTTCGGCCGTGTAGACATAGATCGAAACCGAAACCGAGCTCAGACAGAATTGCGCGATCGTCGCGCAGATAAGCAATGTGATCGCATCTTTGCCACCCAGCAAGGCAAGGACCAGCATGGCCATGCTGCCGCATACAAGCGCGCAGCCGATCCATATCCGGCGTCCGACGCGATCGATGAGCAGCGCGACGGCGACGGCTGCGCCGATCGACAGGGTGTGCGTAGCGAGCGTGAAATAGAGCGCCTGCTCGACGCTCAGATGTAATTCCTGGCGATAGATTGTCGGCAACCAGGAATTGAGCGCCTGAGTGACGAAAAACGAAAAGCCCCAGACCGACCAAACGACCAAGGTGCGCACCCAATAAAAGGGTGTGAAGAGTTCGAAGAAATTGGTGCGGCGAGGGCTCGGCGCCGGCGCAATCGAAAGATCGGGCGGCGGCAGCGGCGCGCCACGCTTGGCCTCGGCTTCGCGCTCGAGGCCGCTCACGATGTCATCCGCCTCCCTCATGCGGCCTTTACTTGCAAGCCAGCGCGGCGATTCCGGCAACATGCGACGCATCACGGCCGCGACCAGTGCCGGCAGGGCGCCGATCAGGAACATCACCTCCCAGCCGTAATGCGGGATGAGCAGAACGCCGAGCAGGGTCGCGACCGGATAGCCGACGGCAAACGCCGTCTCGTACAAAAGGAAGAAACGGCCGCGCACCTTGGCATGCGCGATCTCGTTGATATAGGTCGCCGCCACCGGGATCTCGCCGCCGAGACCGATGCCCTGGATGATTCGCGAAACTGCAAGGCTCGTGTAATTCCAACTTGCGGCGCAGGCAAGGCCGAACAGGCCGACAACCCATACGGAATAAGTGGCGGCGCGCAGGCGGCCGAATCGTTCAGCGATATAAGGAAATAGCAACGCGCCGATGAGCTGACCGAGAAACGTGCCAGACAAAATATAGCCGGTATCGTCGCGCGAGAGATGCCACTGCGTGACCAGGACCGGCATCACCAAACCGAGCACGAGCGAATCGTAGCCATCGAAAAAGGTCGCCGTGCCGACGACGATGCGCGCCTTCAATTGTGTCCAGGTCAGTGGCAGTCGTTCCATCCGCGCAACAATGTCGCGTTGCGCGATCGCATCGCTTGCAATTGATCTTGCATCGCTACCGGAAAGCCCGGCGGTGACCGGAATATCGACCATGACGCAATCCTCCCACGGGCGCCTGTTGAACCGGTCTTACGGCTTTACACTTATTGGTGGGGCCGGCGCCTCGCAGCGAGTGTCCCGCACCGGCGGGAAACCTGTCAAGCGTCAGCAGCCTTTCTGGAAATCCATGATTTTCCATGGGAATTGCCGATAGGCGTTGGGGTTTAACGATTTTTAATTTCCCAGCGCTACCCTACGCCGCTGTATTTTTTGTTATTTTATAGTCTCAAGAAAGCGTCGAAGAACCCATGGATGGGGCGCGGCTGACAGTCATCGGATCGCAAAATGCGCCCGTGCCGGAGAGCGGCGACGCCTCGCCGGAGCGTGTCGTATCCTTGGCCGACCACGCCGCCGTGGTGGCGGCGACCAAGGCGCGCGAGATTCAGGCGATCACCGGCCAGACGCGCATGCTGGCGCTCAACGCGACGATCGAGGCGGCACGTGCCGGCGAGGCAGGCAGGGGCTTTGCCGTTGTCGCGAGCGAAGTAAAAGCGGTCTCGAGCCAGATCGAACAACTTGCCGCCGCCATGGAAAGCGAATTGCGTGGCTCGCTCGACGCGGTGCGGGCGGTCGGCGGCCGTCTGGCGCAGGAAGTGCGGGGTCAGCGCCTCATGGATCTGGCACTCAACGCCATCGAGATCATCGATCGCAACCTCTACGAACGCACTTGCGACGTTCGATGGTGGGCAACGGATGCGGCTGTCGTCGACGCGGCTACCGATCCGTCGCCCGATCGGGTCGCCTATGCGGAGCGCCGTCTCGGCGTCATCTTGTCGGCTTATACTGTCTATCTCGATCTATGGCTGTGTTCGCGCGACGGAAGGGTCATCGCACATGGCAGGCGCGACCGCTATCCGCGCGTGGGCGGGCTCGACGTGTCGCATGAGCTTTGGTTCAGGGACGCGCTAGCGACAGCGACGGGCGAAGAATATGCGGTCGCCAATATCGCCAATAGCGCCGGCCTCGACAACGTACCGGTTGCGACCTATGCCGCCGCCATCCGCGAAGGCGGCGAGACGCGTGGCACGCCGATCGGCGTACTCGGCATTCATTTCGATTGGGCGCCGCAAGCCAAAGCTGTGGTCGAAGGCGTGCGCCTGTCACCCGAAGAAGCCAAGCGCTCGCGCGTGTTGCTGCTCGACGCCCAAAACCGCGTGATCGCCGCCTCGGATCGTCAAGGTGTTCTCACGGAGACTTTTCCACTCGAAGCCGACGGCCGCAACGCCCGCGCCTACACCGACAAATCTGGGAATTTGATCGCCTTTCACCGCACGCCGGGCTACGAAACCTATCGCGGCCTCGGCTGGTGCAGCGCCGTAGTGCAGGCGTCGCAACGCGACCTCCGTCAGCGTTAAGTCCCGCCTTTAGGTCGCCTTTACCCGAACGAAAGAGCCGGGCGCGTCCTCGATCGGTTTCAGTTTGCCGTCGCCGGGACGACGCGGCGGCACTTCTCCGCCGGAATATTCGCCGACCCATTTCTCCCAAGTCGGCCACCAGGAATCCTGGATGTAGCTCGCGCCGGCGAGCCAATCATCGGGGTTCGGCGGCAAATTGGCATTTTGCCAGTGCCCGTATTTCGCACGGCCAGGCGGATTGATCACACCGGCGATGTGTCCCGATGCGGCGAGCACGAATTTGACGGGTCCGCTGTAGATCTGCGTCGCAGCATAGGTCGATTTCCACGGCGCGATGTGGTCTTCCTTGGTCGAGAGCAGAAAGCCGGGCACAGTGATCTTGCGCAAATCGATCGGCACGCCGGCAAGGCTCAACGCGTCCGGCACGATCAGTTTGTTTTCCTGATACATGTTACGCAGGTAATAGGCGTGCATCGCCGCCGGCATCCGCGTCGAATCGCTATTCCAGTAAAGCAGGTCGAACGGGAATGGCTCTTTGCCGAGCAGATAGTTGTTGACGACGAACGACCAGATGAGGTCGTTCGCGCGCAGCATGTTGAAAGTCGTCGCCATGTCGGAGCCTTCGAGGTAACCCTGCTCGCGCATCCGGTCTTCGAGCGAACTCAATTGCTCTTCGTCGATGAAGACCGAGAGCTCGCCAGCTTCGGCGAAATCCGTCATGGTGACGAAATAGGTCGCGCTGGCGAAGCGCGTGTCTTTCTTTACCGCCATATAAGCGAGCGTCGCGGCGAGCAAGGTTCCGCCTAGGCAATAACCGATGACGTTGGCTTCGCGCTCGCCGGTCGCCTGCTCGATCGCGTCGAGTGCGGCGAGCGGCCCTTCCAGCATGTAGTTTTCGAATTTCTTCTGCGCCAGCTTTTCGTCGGGATTGACCCAGGAGATCACGAAGACCGTATGGCCTTGGTTCACGGCCCAGCGGATGAAGGAATTGTCGGGCCGCAAATCGAGGATGTAATACTTGTTGATCCAGGGCGGAATGATCAGCAGCGGGCGGCGATGCACGGTCTCGGTGGTTGGCTCGTACTGGATCAGTTGCAGCAGATCGTTCTGGTAAATCACCTTGCCTGGCGTGATCGCGATATTGCCGCCGACCTTGAACGCGTCGAGATCGGTCATCTTGATCATCAACCGGCCCTTGCCGCGATCGAGATCCTCGAGCACGTGCTTCAGGCCGTTGACGAGGTTCTCGCCCTGGCTGTCGATGGTCGCGCGCAGAACCTCCGGGTTGGTCAGAACGAAATTCGACGGCGCCAGCGCGTCGACGAATTGCCGGGTATAGAAATCGACCTTGCGCGCGGTCTTGTCATCGAGCCCTTCGACCTGCTTGACGGTCGACTGCAGCCATCGTGCGGTCAGCAGATAGCTTTGCTTGATATAGTCGAATAGCGTGTTCTCTTGCCAGGCGACATCCTTGAAGCGGCGGTCGCCGGCTTGCGGCTCGACCACGGGCGTGCTGTCGCCGCCGAGGAAGCGTTGAGTGGTGCTTTGCCACAAACGCATGTAATCTTGCCATAGCGATAGCTGGGCTTGAACGAGCCTTCCGGGATCGCTTACCAGCCGCTGCGTCATCTCGAGGAAAGCGCCGCCGATATTCAGGGGGTCGGCCATTCCCAACCCGCCGCTTTGCTGCCGCGCCAGGAAGTCGCGCACCAGCTTGTCGCTCAGTTCGGCGATCTGGGCCATATTGCGGGACCATTGGACCGGATCGGGCTGGTTGGGCCGGGAAGCGTCGGAATCGTTCATGTTTTATTCCTTGCGCCGCGGCACTTCTCTAGTCCAGCATCGCGGGCGGTCGATTATTGGCGCGGGACCGTTAATCTTCTAATACACCGGCGACGGCCGTGCAGCGTCTATATGGAGCGGTGGGTAGTGCGGAACAAGGCAAGCTTAGGGTTCGTTGCCGTGATTCTCCTGGGGCTCGCGGGCTGCTCCTCGGTTCCGGATGCGGTCAATCCGGTCTCGTGGTATCGCGACATCACAGGTGTCTCCAAGAACGACAAGCTGGGCGAGGGACAGAACGAACAGAACCTCAAGGAAGGCAGCAACGAGCCCTATCCCAATCTCGGCAGCGTGCCCGATGCTCCTGACAATGCGCTGAGTTCGATCGATCGTGACAAGCTCGTGAACAGCCTGATCGCCGATCGCAACAACGCCAAATACAGCAGCGACGATCTGCGTCCCGGAAGGACAGGGGCGACCGCGCCGCCGCCGCCGCCGTCGGAACCTCCAGCGCCGGCTGCAGGCCCGGCCCCAAGCACCTCTGAGGCCGCGCCGCCTCCCTCGCCCATACCGGCGCCAGCGGCAAGCGCAGCACCGAATGTGACCGCGAACGCATCGGCTGCCGCGGCGCCCTCTCCTCCGACAGCGCCGGCAAGCACGCAAGCTGCGCCGGCACCGGCGCCTGCCACGCAGCAGCGCCGCTCGCCTGCTCGCGGCAGCGAAGCGCCGGCGGCTGAATCCTCGTTGCAGAGTCCAACGGTTTCAAGCGTGCCGCAAGGCGAGGCGGTGACGCCCGCTCCGCCGCCGCCGCAGCTTCCGCCGCCCGAAGCCGTGGCCTCGGCCGCACCACCGGCACCAGCGACGCGCGCGAAGCCGCGCAACGCGCCAACGCAGCAAGCATCCATTCCGGCTGCGACGCCTGGCGCGATGCGGCATCCGGCGATTTCCTATCGCATCGGCGACATCGCCTTCACCAATGGTTCGGCACTGTTGGCCGACAAGCAGCGCGATGCGATCGCCGAGATCGTGAAATTGCATGACGAGAACGGTGGGAGCATCCGCATCGTTGGCCACGCTGAAGCAGCCGGGAACGACGCAGCGGTCACGGCGTTGAATTTGGCGCTCGATCGCGCTCAAGCCGTGGCGGTCGCACTGACCGATCGCGGCGTCTCGGCCAAGGATATTTCGGTTGAGGCGGCGCCGATTGCGGCCAAGGGCGGCGCTGACGTGCCGCGCGCCGAAATCTATCTCGAACAGTGAGCGTCGCATCCGCGGCTCGCCTTAATGGAAGGTCCAACTCGGCGGTTCTTTGCCGAATGCGGCTAACCGCGCTTGCGCCGGTGCGCCCGACGCGACTAGACATTGCCAGGGCGACGAATTTGTCGCACCCTCCGTCGCCCGCTATGGATTCAGGAGCGCCGCCCCACCCGTGACGACATCATCGCTGAAAATCGCGATTGCGGGTCTCGGTACGGTCGGCGCCGGCGTGCTGGCTCTATTGCACCGCCATGCGGCGCTGCTCGAACACCATGCCGGACGCAAGCTGGAACTCGTCGCCGTGTCAGCGCGCGATCGCGCGCGCGAGCGCTCGGTCGATCTTGGCAAGGCAGTCTGGTATGACGATGCGCTGGCCCTTGCGGCTTTGCCGCAGGTCGACGTCGTGGTCGAGCTCATCGGTGGTAGCGACGGGGTTGCGCGCGAGCTTGTGACCGCAGCCCTCCGTCACGGCAAACATGTCGTCACGGCCAACAAGGCGCTGCTGGCCCATCATGGTGCCGAATTGGCGCGGCTTGCCGAGGAGAAAGGGGTCAGCCTCGGCTTCGAGGCGGCGGTTGCTGGCGGCATCCCGATCCTCAAGGCTTTGCGCGAAGGCTTGGCCGCCAATCGTATCCTCAGGGTCTGCGGCATTCTCAACGGGACCTGCAACTATATCCTCTCGCAGATGCGCGAGACCGGCCGCGATTTCGCCGCGGTCTTGGCCGAGGCGCAAAGCCTCGGCTATGCCGAAGCCGATCCCAGCTTCGACATCGATGGCATCGACGCCGCCCACAAGCTTGCGCTGCTGGCGGCGGTCGCTTTCGGTAATCAGGTCGACTTTGGCGGCGTCTATGTCGAAGGCATCCGCCACGTTACGGCGCTCGACATCGCTTTCGCCCATGATCTCGGTTATCGCATCAAGCTGCTGGGTTTAGCCCGACCGACCGAGAACGGGCTGGAACAGCGCGTGCATCCCTGCATGGTGCCGTTGTCGACGCCGCTTGCTCATGTCGAAGGCGTATTCAATGCCGTGCTGGTTGAAGGCGATTTCGTCGGCCGGGTCATGCTCGAAGGGCGGGGCGCGGGTGCGGATCCGACCGCGTCCGCCGTGGTTGCGGACTTGCTCGATGTCGCGACGGGGAGGGGTGCTCCAGGCTTCGGCGTGCCGGCCTCGGCTCTGCAGCAGCGGCCGAGTGCGCCAATGGCACGCCACTGCGGCGCGTTCTATGTTCGTCTCATGGTCGTCGATCGGCCGGGGGTGATTGCCGACATCACGGCGGCATTCCGCGACGAAGCGGTGTCGATGGAACAGATGTTGCAGCGCGGCCGCTCACCGGGCGAAGCCGTTCCGGTGGTGCTGACCACGCATGACACCGAGGAAGCGGCGATGCTGCGTGCGCTCGATCGCATCCGCGCGCTCGATACGGTGTTGGAGCCGCCGCGCATGATACGCGTCGAAAATCTTTAAGGAGGTGGGTATGTCCGAGAATGCTGCGATGGATCGCAACCTGGCGCTCGAGGCGGTGCGCGTCACCGAAGCCGCGGCGCTGGCGGCATCGAAGCTGATGGGCCGCGGCGACGAGAAGGCTGCTGATCAGGCCGCCGTCGACGCGATGCGCAAGGCGCTCAACGCACTTGCGATCGACGGCACGGTGGTCATCGGCGAGGGCGAGCGCGACGAAGCGCCGATGCTCTATATTGGCGAGAAGGTCGGCACGGGGGAGGGACCCAAGATCGACATCGCGCTCGATCCGCTGGAAGGGACCACCATCACCGCGAAAGGCGGCCAGAATGCGCTGGCGGTCATCGCCATGGCGGAATCAAAGGGCTTCCTCAACGCGCCCGATGTCTACATGGACAAGATCGCGATTGGCTACGGCTTCGGCGAGGTGGTCGACCTCGACGAAACGCCCGCGACCAATCTCAAGAATCTCGCCAAGGCGAAAAAGACGGAGGTCTCCGACCTCGTCGTCTGCATTCTCGACCGGCCGCGGCATACCGAGCTGATTGCGAAGGTGCGCGAATCCGGTGCGCGCATCATGCTGATTTCCGATGGCGATGTCAGCGGCGTGATCGCAACCTCGCGTGCCGACAGCGGCGTCGATATGTACATCGGCTCGGGCGGTGCGCCGGAGGGTGTGCTGGCCGCCGCAGCGTTGCGCTGCATCGGCGGTCACATGCAAGGCAGGCTGCTGTTCCGCAATGAGGATGAAAAATCCCGCGCGCACAAGCTGGGCATCAAGGATCTCAACCGCAAATACGGGTTGCACGATCTGGCCAAAGGCGAAGTGATGTTCGCCGCGACCGGCGTCACATCGGGCAGTATGCTGCAAGGCGTGCGCCGGATTCCTGGCGGCGCGACCACCCACTCGATTGTCATGCGCTCGAAAACCGGCACCGTGCGGATTATCGAGGCGCACCACAATTTCGACCGCAAGACCAGCCTCTAACGGGGCCACGGTGGAGACGGCGTCGGTTCTCGGGGTCGAACGCTCGCTCTCGGGCCGGCGTTGGTGCGCGCGCGGTGGCAGCGATCGCGCCGGTCTCGCTCTGGCGCAACGGCTGGGCCTACCAGAGATCGTGGGCCGGCTTTTGGCTGCGCGCGAGGTCAGCGCCGACAACGCCGAACGCTTTCTCGCGCCGACCTTGCGCGACAGCCTGCCCGACCCGTCGCGCTTCAAGGACATGGACAAGGCGGTGGCGCGGCTGGTCGAGGCGATCCGACGCGGCGAAACCATCGCCGTCTTCGGCGATTATGACGTGGATGGCGCAACCTCCTCGGCGCTGCTGCGGCGTTTCTTCGCCGCGATCGGTGCCGCGATCCGAATCTACATCCCCGACCGCCAGCGCGAAGGTTACGGCCCCAATGCCGCGGCGCTGCTGAAGCTGAAGAAAGAAGGCGCTGGGGTTGTGATCACGGTCGATTGCGGCATCACGGCGCATCTCGCCTTGGCGCCGGCCGCCGATGCCGGGCTCGACGTCATCGTCGTCGATCATCATCTCGCCGAACCGGCGCTGCCGCGCGCCTTTGCCGTCATCGATCCCAACCGCATCGACGAAGAAGGCGGCTATGGCATGCTGGCTGCCGTGGGTGTGACCTTCCTGCTGACCGCGGCGATCAACCGCGCCTTGCGCCAGGCTGGGTGGTATAGGACGCGGCCCGAGCCCGATCTGGTGCAATGGCTCGATCTCGTTGCCCTCGGCACGATCTGCGATGTCGTCCCGCTGACCGGTGTCAATCGCGCGCTGGTCGCCCAGGGTCTGAAAGTCATGCGCCGGCGCGGGAATATCGGGCTCGCGGCCCTGGGCGACGCGGCCGGCATCGGCGAGCGGCTCGACGCTTATCACGCCGGCTTCATTCTGGGGCCGCGCGTGAATGCTGGCGGAAGGGTGGGCGAATCCGATCTCGGCGCAAGATTGCTGTCGACCGAGGATCCAGCCGAGGCGCGCGATCTGGCGGCGCATCTTCATGCGCTCAACGCGGAACGGCGCGAGATCGAAGCGCGCGTGCTGACGCAAGCGATCGATCAGGTCGAGCGCGACGGCACCGGCGCGCTGATTTTCGTCGCCGGCAAGGATTGGCATCCCGGTGTCATCGGCATCGTCGCCAGCCGATTGAAGGAACGATACAACCGCCCGGCTTGCGTCATCGCCTTGTCCGATGAGGGGGTGGGCCGTGGCTCGGGCCGGTCGGTCGCGGGGCTTGCCCTCGGGCCGATGGTGATCGCGGCGCATCAGGCCGGGCTCTTGGTGAATGGCGGTGGCCATGCGATGGCGGCGGGCTTTACCGTCACTGCAGAGAAACTCGTCGCGTTTCGCGATTTTCTTTCGACGCGTGTCGCCGAGGTGCTGGGCGAAAGCGAGCCGGTGCCCGAGCTCAATATCGACGGCGCGCTGGCCGTGGGCGCGGCGACACCGGACTTGGCCGAGCTGATCGACCGTATCGGGCCGTTTGGCGCGGGCAATTCCGAACCGCGCTTCGTCTTTCCCAATTTGCGGGTTGTGCGCGCCGATATTGTCGGCGGCGAGCATCTGCGTTGCATTTTTGGCGACGGGGCCGGCAAGGGCCGGCTCAAAGGCATCGCTTTCCGTGCGATGAATGGCGAGCGCGGTGGCGAGTTGGGCAAGGCCTTGCTCAATGCGCGTGGTGCGGGGTTTCACCTCGCCGGCCATTTGCGCGCCGATCATTGGCAAGGCCGCGACGGCGTTCAGCTGTTCATCGACGACGCCGCACCGGCAACTGGCTGAAATCACCCGTTCGACAACCAGCGCTCTTTCCAGGCCTGGAACATCAGCACGCACCAGAGCTGGTGTTGCGCGCTGCGCGTGCCGTCTTGATGATGGCGCCACGCGGCGGCAATCGGTTCGGCTGCCAGCACGCCTTCACGTTTCAGCCGTGCCGGATCGAGCAAGCCGGCGGCCCAGTCCTTGAGTGGTCCGCGCAACCAGGAATTGATCGGCACAGCGAAGCCGGCTTTCGGCCGCTCGATCAGACGGCGCGGCACGTAGCGCTCGAGCACGCGGCGCAGCAGGTATTTGCCGTTTCCCGGCCGTGCCTTCCATTGCGGCGGCAAACGCCAAGAGAACGCGACGACACGGTGATCGAGCAGCGGCACGCGCGCTTCGAGCGAAACCGCCATTGAGGCGCGATCGACTTTGGTGAGAATGTCGTCAGGTAGGTAAGTAAGTGTGTCGAGATATTGCATGCGTTCGGCCGGATCGGCCACCAACCCGTCGATGCGCGGATCGTCGGCGATGAAACGCGGCGCGGCGGCTCCCGGCACCAGGTCTTGCGCTTCAGGCCAATGCGAGATCACGCGGCGATAGAATTCATCGCTGCCGCCTGCGAGCGCGTCGGCAAGCTTCTGCATCTTGTCGCCGAGTTGCGGCGGTCGGCTGCGTTCGGGAATGACCGCAGCCAAAGCTGACCAGGCACCGGGCGGCACGGCGCGCAGCGCCGCGCCCGCGACGCGGCCCGAGCCTGCAGGCAAGAGGTCGAGGGCGCGCATGACCCGGCGAAGCTGAACATACCGGTTGTACCCGCCGAACAGCTCGTCGCCGCCATCGCCAGAAAGCGCGACCGTCACATGTTTGCGGGTCATCTCGGAAACCAAGAAGGTCGGAATTTGCGACGCGTCGGCGAAAGGTTCGTCGTAGATTTCCGGCAAAAGCGGAACGACGCTTCGCGTTTGCTCGGCCGAAACGTAAAGCTCGGTATGGTCGGTGCCAAGATGGGCGGCGACTTCCCGCGCATAAACGGCTTCGTCATAGCTATGTTCGTGGAAGCCGATCGAAAAACTCCGCACCTTGCGCGGGTTGTTCGCCTGCATCAATGCGACCACGGTCGACGAATTGATCCCGCCGGACAGAAACGCGCCCAGCGGCACGTCGGCGATCATGCGCCGCCGCACCGCATCGCCGAGCAACGCGTCGAGCTCGCCAACAGCATCGTTCTCGCTACCGGTAAAGCGCGTGTTCTGGCCTTGGCGCGCGACCTCATCGAGCGACCAGAAAGGCGCGATCTCGGGTGCCTTTCCCGCACGCGCGACCAGGATCGCGCCCGGCATCAGCTTGTTCACGCCGCGATAGATCGTCGCCGGCGCTGGTACATAGGCGAGACGCAGCATAGCGGCGACCGCGTCGCGGTTGAGCGCTGGCGTCCAGGCGTCATAGGCGCGTAACGCCTTCAGCTCCGAGCCGAAGATCAGCGTCTCGCCGAATTGCGCCCAATAGAGCGGCTTGATGCCGAGCCGGTCGCGGACGAGATAAAGCGCGCGCTCCTGCCGGTCCCATAGCGCCAGCGCGAACATGCCGACAAGACGTTTGATGGTTGCCTCGACACCCCAGACGGCGACGCCTTCGCCGATTACTTCGGTATCGGAATGGCCGCGGAAGCGCCGCCCCAATGCTTCAAGCTCGGGCCGCAGCTCGGCGAAATTGTAGATTTCGCCGTTGAAGGAAACGACCCAGCGGCCGCAAGAAGACAGCATCGGCTGCGCGCCGGCGGGCGAGAGGTCGATGATTGACAGGCGACGATGGCCAAGCGCGAGCCCCGCGGCCGCGTCGTACCACACATCGCCGGCATCGGGCCCGCGATGGCGCATGACATCGGCCATTCGTCGCGCCGCGCCTGCCAGCGCCTCCGGCGCGGTCCGCGCGCGCTGGTCCCAAAGTCCGGTAATCCCGCACATTAAGCGCATAGTGGCGGCAGGGCTGCGCGCCGTCGAGGTCTTCGGCAGGCGAAAGGGGCCAGACCCCGAGTTGGCTTGATTTATCGGGCCGGGCCCGTTAGACCCTTCGGCGCCGGTTTACGTCCCCATCGTCTAGAGGCCTAGGACATCGCCCTTTCACGGCGGTAACAGGGGTTCGAATCCCCTTGGGGACGCCAGTTAAATCAATAAGTTATGTGTTCCAGTCAGAGTCTTGTCCAATGCTTGTCTAATATCCCGGCGTGGACCCGCTTGGGCGCGCTTAGCTTCAGTCAGCAACGGGGCGCGCATGCGCGTTGAGAGCGTCGCTGGTGAGCCTCTTCCCCGCTCGAGCCGCACACCGGCGCGGCCCTGATCGTGGAGGTCATCTAGGCAGCGTCTCACTCGGCGTATTGACGGAGTCCGGTTTATGATAGATTAACGCCCGGTGGAGAAGAATTTCGGCTTCGGCGACACCATATAACCGTGAGATGAAATACCCGAAGGCTCCGATCACCGAAGCGCTCATGGACATTCGTGTCGTGCCTGGCGAAGGCGTGACGATCGAAGACCTCAGCGTGGTCGATCGACCCGCCTAAATTCAAATAGATCACCGGTTAAGCCTTATAGTCGCGATCTCAATTTGAGAATGTTCGTCTTCCGCCGGCTCGTCGTCGACGTCTGGCTCCATGTCTTCGGCCGCCGCGCCATGCGCGCATAATAATTCGAAGTCCGCGCGGTCGAGCGCAATCAGCAAGAAAAGCGTCCCGCGCCGTCGATCTTCATGGACGATATCTCCGCCGGCGGCGATCCGATCGATCAACCGTTCGATCGAGCGTGCCGGCGAGGCTTCGATCGAGCGGAGCAGCGATCTACACGCCTTGGCTGCGAAGCGAGGAATTGGCGCGCGAGCACCGGTGCCCGAAATCTTCATCTTGGCTCTCCGCAGTTCATTTCGGCCAAGATCTTGCCGAACATGCTCGGGAGATACACGAGCGATGTTTCGCCCGAGGATCGAGAGAATTTTCGCTCGGATTTAATACCGGCGCTCGAGCGCAGACGTCGATGGCTGCGCGCGCCGGCGCCCGTAGCCGGAAATGGCTGCGTCGGCCGTTGCAGCCAGAAACGACTGCGCCGGCGGCAGATCGGCATTTCGTGGATCCCGTAGATGAGCATGGCTGCGCGGGCGATCGCGACGAGATCCCGTGCAGCCGGAAATAGCTGCGCGCGATCGCGTGTAGATCGAGCTAACTACGCTCGACAAGGGCGACGGAGAGGACCAGAGGCGGTCACTGGTGTGTGTCTTCCCGTGGGCCACTTGCGCGCGCAGTCGGACCCACCGGCTCCTGGGCGCCAAGAAACTCGCGAGTTGCGGACCATCCAGACCCCGACCAAAAGCCCGGCTGAGCCCTGACTGCGCTCTTTGTCACGCGCGGATGCCTTTCAGTGCCTGTCGCGTAACAGCCCGCCGAGGCGTAGCTCGTTTTTCAGGGTAAGCCGTTCGCGGGTGCTCAAGCTGCTGCGTGCGAGCACGTCGTCCAGCTTCGCCAAATCGATTCCGCCCTCTTCATCGCCCGCGAGATCGAATTTGCTGGCCGCGGCCGAGAGATTGGGAATTGCGGTTTTCCGCGTCGGGCGCCCGACGCCGCTCCCGGCCCTTTCGATCCTGGCATCGAGATTGGAGACCGCCGCGCACAATGTTTCCACTGCGCCGGCGAGGCGCTTGAGCTCCGGGTCATCGGTGAGCCGTGCCGGCGCTTCCGCGGGTGCCGGCGATGCCACGCTATGCGTGGCGAAGGCGGCGCGCCGCTCGGTCAGTTTTTCGAGCGTGGCGAGGAGTGGCGCCGTCGCCGCCTTAACTTTCTCCTCGATCATAGCTTGAAGATCTTCAGCGTTTAGCTTCGTGCTGTCTCCACTCTCGGCCGCGATCGACGTGCTTTCATAGGCCGCCTTGGATTTCCGCAGCACGGCGGCGCCGGTGAAGACGAGACTGTCGATGATCCAAGGGTCTGCCTTGTGATCTTCAACGCCCGTCGCCTGCGCTTCGTATGAAAACCCCAGAATGGCCTTCTGATCCTGGATTCGCTTGACGAGCTCGGGGAAGTCCGAAGCGTAAAAGAACCCGCCGATACGCAGCTCGGTCCCGGCAATATCGGCCGACGTAATGATCCCGATCTTGGCTTGCGGATCATGGCCGTCGAGCCCTTCAACATAATCGACGCCCATGCCGAGCAAGGTCTTGAGTGCTGTTTTGGCCGCCGCTTTGGTGATCAACGTGCGCTTTCCGCCGGTGCCCGCCGGCGCCTGGTCGCTCGCCACGCCAACGCGCGTGAGCACGCCGGTGAAGGGCAGCTTGTTCGGGTGGCCATCGCTCGAGATATTCAGCGCCATCGCGGAAAGAAATCGAATTTCATCAGTCACGTTTTGCTCCATCAATAAGATGCTTCGAATGCGTCACAGCGCGAGCTGGCTCACCGTCGAAGTCGCGGAACGGTACTCCGCCTAGGGTCAGAGCGAAATCGGCCAAGCTTTAACGTCCGCCGAAGCCGGGCCATGCCGGCGAAAGCCGCATGTCGTAATTGCCGCTGTCATTGGGCGGGTTGCGGCTTTCGCGCGCTTGCGCGTCGGTGACGAGGCGCGCCACGGTTTCGCCTTCCATGACGAAAGCCATGCCATGAAGCGCCGATTTCACCGCATTGGCGATCTGCTCGGCAATGCCGTCTTGCGTCTTCTGACTCTGGTCGCCGGATCCGCCGGAATCGGGCTCGCCGCTTTGCGGCGCCCAAGGATTGCCGACGAAGAATTCGGCGCCGGGAACATAATGCCACCAAGGGCGCCCCGTCGTTTGCATCGCGTCGCGCGTCGCGGTGTAATCAAGATAGGCAAGACCGCCAGCCGTCGCCAAGCCGCCGAGCGCGGTCAAGCCCAGACCCAGCGCCGTGCTGCCGCCAGCCGCGGCCGCGCCAGCGCCGGCGCCGAGCTTCAAGACGCCCAAGGCGATCATGGCGAGCTGCAGCGCCTTGAAGGCCGCCGTCAAAGTTAGCACCACGCCGGAGAAGGCCAGCGCCGCGGAAAGCGCGATGAAGCCCTCCGTAAGACCGGCGGTCATGTTCGGATGGTTTTCGGCCCAAAGGGCAAAGGCGTTGAGCGCGCCGGTCAGCTTCATGATCGCCGGCATGAGGATCGGAATCACGCTGACGCCGAAAGCGGTCTTGAGGTTCTCCCACTGCGCCGCTAGCGCCGCATAAGCGAAATTTGGATCGTTCTGCATCGCCTGCTGATAGGCTTGCTGATAGGGCATCGCGTTGTGAATGATCGCTTGGTCGCGGAGAAAGTTTTGGGACTTCAGCGCAAATTCGAGGACAAGCTGCGATGCGAGCTGATTGCCGCGAGTGATATCCTGGATTTCGCTCGTGATCTGTTGCGGCGTCGCATTGCCGCCGAACTTTTGCTCGATCGCGGGCATGAGAACCTGTTGCACCCAAAGGAATGGATTGGACGCTGCCAAATCCGCGCCTTTCATCGCGCCGACCGTCGTGCCTGAGGTCGTGGTTTGCAACGCCGTGCCAGGATCGATCAGGCCGAGTTGGGCGAGCTCAGGCATCGATTTCCGATTGATGAAACCTTGTACGGTAAGCCGCGAGAAGGCCGCCAGCGCCGGCCCGACTCCGTGCGAGCCGCCGCCTTGTCCGCCGGCGCCTGGCGCATTTTCGAGCATCAAAGTCGGCAGGATCGAATATTTGAAATCATCGCCCATGCTGAATTTCTCTTGCCGGGCGTAATTGAAGATGCTTTGGAACATGGCCGGCGTCACCCGCCCTTGGAAGGCGGTGATGACTTGCGCCATCTCGCCGGCCTGCTTCTCGAATTCCTGCGGGCTTCTCGCGGCGCCGACGATATCGAGAGCCTTTGCCATGTTGAAAGCGAAATTGTCCTGCGCGACCTGGCGGACGCTGCCTTCGTTGGACGAGGCGAGCACCGCCTGGATCTGCGACACCACCGGCAGCGCCGCGCGCGCTTCCTGCATGTCGCCGAGCACGTTCTTTAGATCGAGCAGCATCCGCAAATTCTGCGTCGCGGTTGTCGTCATCACCGTGCCGGTGTTCTTCCAGGCGTCGCCGACCGCCTGCGCGATCTCGACCTGGCTCAGTCCGGCCATATTCATAATGTTGAGCTGGTGCGCGTATTCCGTCGCCGGTTTCACCAGGCTCGAAAGAGCGCGAAATCCGGCATAGCCCAGGCCACCCAGAAGCGCGCCCGAGGCGGCAAGAAGGCCGATATCCTTGATGGTGCCCTTGAGCGCGTCGGCCGCTACCTGGGTCTGCGCGAAATCGCGCGCCAGCATTCGAAGAACGGATGAGCCCTGATTGACGACTGCGACCGTGATCCCAACTCGATAGGCTTCGAACATCAATCCCTCTCGTCAATGCCGCGTCGCAGCCGCGTCGTTTCCACGGTCACGGTGTGCGGCGGCGGTAAAATCGTCGATCGCACCCGCGATGGTTTCGTGCAGCGGGTGCAGTTTCCGCCAAAGGAAGTAGTCATCCGCATGGGCAGTCAAAAAGGCATGCCCGACGGCTCGCCAATTCTCGTGAACGGATAGGAACAACCACGCCGCGAGATCGATCTCGCGTACGTATCGGGGCGCAAGTTTTTCGATGGTCCCAGTGATCAAGCTTCGCCAGATGCTTGCTACCGATATGCCCGGCGGAAACGAGGCGGCGTGCTTCGCGAAATGCTCTTGAACGACCGACCATTCGGCCTCAAAAGCCTGCGACCGTGAAGGCCAGCTCAACGGGCTCAGCTTGCGCGCGAAGACCAGAATTGTTGCCAGCGCTTCCCCGCCTGCCATCTCCGTCACGCGACGGGATGGGGCAGGGATGAAGAACTTTTGCGCGCTCATGGTTCCCAACATTTAGACGTCTACAGGCTTCTCACGTTTAGGGGATGAGTTGATTTTCTTTCCGGAGCTGTCGCTTCACGCGCAAACGTTCCTCCGGAAGAGAGTCCTTCATTTTTTCGTCGAGCTCGGCGGCCGAAACGGGATTCCTGTTGTTTTGCTCGGCTTCTTGTAATGGGGATGGCGGCCAGATCGCTTTTGCATCTTCCACTCGTCGCTCCTATGGTTTGGTGCACAATGCGCCCACCGGGCTAAGCATTGTCAAAGTGCGGCGCCTTGGGCGAAGGAAGCCTTCGCGCCGCTGCGGGTGTTGTTCCGGACACCGCCCGCTGGTCCGGCCGAAATCATATGCCAGAACTTCGGCAAGCACGGCGTTCGGTGCTAGAGAAGGCCGCGGAAGTGCAGGTCCTTCTTGATCTGCCAACGTTGCGCCGACGACATACCCTTCATCTTCTCATCGAGCGCAGCGACTTGGATGCGGCCGTGCTCATCGACCGGCAACATGTCGTCATCTGCCGGCGCCCGGATGGCGCCCGCGCGGAAGAGTTCGGCAGTCCGCGCGAGGATCTGGCCGGTAGATATTCCCTTCGCTCTGAGCGCTTCGCTGATTTGCTTGGCAGTCACGCGGCCATCCGCACCCGGTTCGATGCCCATCGCTCGGATCTTCTTCGTTACCTCGGCCTGCGCGACCACCAATCTCGCGCCGGCGACGGAGTTCATGTTGGCGTTCGCGTCAACGCGCTCGGCGCTGGCGAAATTGCTGCCTCCGCCCGGCAGATTGTAGATGTCGGGCACGCGGTTCATCACCGCCTCGGCAATCATGGTGTCGGCCATGCGCCGGAGTTGAACGACGTGCCCTCGTGTGGCATGGCAGCCGATGCCGGCTGCCTCCATGTCGTCAGCTATTTTGTGGATCGCCTCGGCATGAGGCGCGACCAGCCGCGTGGTCGAGCTGCGGGTAAGGTAGGGGTCGAGCGCGGCGGCGACCGAGCGATCGACGGCTGCGCGGATTTCTTGAGGCGTCATGGTCTAAATCCTCTCTGGTTTGGGCTAAATCAATGCGACGAGTTGCTTGAGCCACGGCCCAAGCGTGGCGTCGTCGAGAAGCGACTGTGGGATGTCATCGATCGCAATGCCGCTGACGCCCATGATTTGCTGCGTGAGCCGCGCGAACTGCGCTTCGCGTACGTGATCGTGATCCGTCCCCGCGCGACGAGCTCTCGCGTCAAGTTCGGCAACGACGTATCGGGAGTTGGGAATCGGCGGCCGATCCGGCGCGAGCGTGACGGCGATCGTGTTGCCCGACACGAGCTCGTAAAAATTCTTCAGCCACTCGCCGGAAAAAACTTCGCCGAACAGCGAGAGATGATCGGTGAGGCAGTTGGCTACCCCACTAAGGCGAGAAATTTGACCGGCCAGCCGACTGAGTTGCGCTTCTTCCGCCGCGTCCTGGCACTGTCGCATACCTCCCTCGGCATCACGCCGTTGTCGCGCGGCGCCGGCAGTGCGGGCTACGGCTTCTATCGACCTGGCAACATCATCGGCATTCATCGGTGCTCTCCAGTCTGTTGGATTTGCCGCACCCCTGGGCAAAGGAGACCCCGTGTGCGGCTGCCGGTGTTTTTCAGGTCACCGCCGGCTGGATCCCCTGCTCGATCGATGACAACGGGCGAACTGATCCTGATTTCCACGACACTTATCCGACATATATTGGACACGATTCCCTCAATCAGTCACTAAGTTCTTGTGTCGATAGGTGTCTATCGTTGTATTTATCGCCTTGTATAGGCGGCTTCGATCCAATTTCTGAACTTCAATCGGTTTAGTGTCTCCGCCAGCGACATGTCGCGTGAACTGATCGATGAGCAAACCGACGAGCAGCCGAAACCGACAATTGTCAGTCTCGATCTGAGTCATTCGACACAATTCGGCATGTCGCGCAGCGTTGCATCCGCTATCAGCCGCGCGCTGGCCAGAGGTGGGGGGAGGCGCGAATTGCGATAGGTGATTTGAACTGAGAAAAACCGAGCAACCGGCGATGCGATCACCACTCGCACCGCCGGTCGCGGGATGCCTCCTGCCTGCGTGAGGCATCGCACAGCCGAGGGTGCCCCTTCCATCAATGGGCGCCTCGGCTTCGGAACACGACGTGCGCCAAGATGGGACGCCAGGCCGACCGGCGCGGAAACGCATTAAACACCCAATATTTAATTGGTTTTTGACCTGGCCAGCTCGAACGCACGAACCGAATCTGACACTTCCGACAGATCGCCCGGTTAAGGGCTGTCGTAGGCGCGCGTACGCGCAATACAGGTCTAAACCTGATGACCCGTCAGAAGTGTCAGGTATCGTTATTCCTTGGTTGCTCATCGTTCGAAATCATCCCCCGGATCGCGCCGCCATTCTTCCTCGCCGCCCGCTGCGTGCTGCATGACACCCCGACCACCTCCACCGCCCAGCCCGAGTTCGGCCTGAGACATAAGCGGTGCAATCCCCCTAAATCCGCGCGCACCGCCGGTCGCGGGATGCCTCCTGCCTGCGTGAGGCATCGCACAGCCGAGGGTGCCCCTTCCATCAATGGGCGCCTCGGCTTCGGAACACGACGTGCGCCAAGATGGGACGCCAGGCCGACCGGCGCGGAAACGCATTAAACACCCAATATTTAATTGGTTTTTGACCTGGCCAGCTCGAACGCACGAACCGAATCTGACACTTCCGACAGATCGCCCGGTTAAGGGCTGTCGTAGGCGCGCGTACGCGCAATACAGGTCTAAACCTGATGACCCGTCAGAAGTGTCAGGTATCGTTATTCCTTGGTTGCTCATCGTTCGAAATCATCCCCCGGATCGCGCCGCCATTCTTCCTCGCCGCCCGCTGCGTGCTGCATGACACCCCGACCACCTCCACCGCCCAGCCCGAGTTCGGCCTGAGACATAAGCGGTGCAATCCCCCTAAATCCGCGCGCGCCGCTGACGGGGTGGCGCCATCTCTGAAATCCGTGTTGCTCAAGGCGCTGGACGAACTGGCGTTCGCTGCCGATAAATTCGCCGACTAGGGCCGCCCAGCTTCGGAAATCACGGAAGAGGTCGCGACTGAGTGCTGTCGCTGTAGGCTCAACGGTGCAGCGTTCGGCTACCCAGCGGGCCAAGGAATCTTCCGCCTCGAAATATTCATCCGTCGCCGCCGCCACCACCCTCGGCGGCGCGAGGCCGATCTTTCTGCGTTCCAACTCGCCGGCGACCGCCCATGCGAGGATCCCACCGAATTCCGCCTTAAGCCTCTCGAAAAGTGTCTTGTCCGGTGAGGCAGGCTTATGCCGGTATGGGATGACATGAAAGCGCCGCCGCATCGCGTCGTCGGCGGATCGCATGCGCGGGCGATGATTGCCCGCCATCAGAAGCTTGAAGGTCGGTTTGAATGTAAAGAAATTACCGCGCATGAAGCGCCCCGTGATCGGGTCGCCACCGGTGATGGCTTTGAGCTTCGCCTCGTCCCAACGGCGCCCTTCTTCGGTTTCGCTAGCCGTCACCAGGCGGGCGCCGTGAAGCATCGCGAGTTCGGCCGGGTGACGCTCGCCGGTTGCAACCGTGAAAATGTCCATCGGAGCATTCGTGGCGTAGTCGGCCATCAGGGCATGTAGAACATTGAGGAACACGGTCTTGCCCGTTCCTCCCGGGCCATAAAGAAAGAAAATCGCATGTTCTTCGATCGAGCCGGTTAAGCAATAACCCGCGATCCGCTGCAGAAACCCCATCAGCTGCTGATCGCCGCCCGTCGCAGCGTGCAGGAAATCATAAAAGACCGGACAAGACGCGGCGCTCCAGCCGCCGCACTGGTTTATAAAAGTTGGCGCCGCCGCAGCCATTCGGGTCATCATCGCATTGCGATCATGGGACAACAGTTTGCCAGTGTGGAGATCGACGATGCCGCCAGGCGTATTGAGCAGCCACGGGTTGCGGTCGTACGCCTCGACCGGCGTCGCGTGCTTGGGGTGCGTCGCCGTTACCTTCACGACCGCGTGCATGACGGACTTCGAAGAGATCTGACGCGCGATGCGCGCGTTGTCGCAGCGATTCGCCGCCGCACGGCATGTCAGCCTCGACCGGTGATAGACCTTCGTTACCTTCTGAAGCTTGAAGCGCTGTCCATCCCAGGTCCTCCAACTGTCGGTTCCTTCATCGCAGCGCCAATCAGGTCCAAGTTCGCTGGACAACTCTACAGCGAGCGCATCATCCGAAAACTCGATCGGGCGTAACTCGGGCTCGCGCGGGTCGGTTGGCCCATCGCCGTCGGGTGGCCGGGGCGCGTCAGCCTCGTCACCTTCAACAATGCGGAGGCGGACCGGCTTTTTGTGTTCTTCAACCATGACCCGCGCGGTTTTTGACAATTGTCAGTTCCATTTGGGTAACAAAAATCCGATTTCCGGAGGCCATATCTCGCCGACCTCGCGGCAAGCCCCAATCAACGCCGCCGCTGCTTCGACCACATCCCATGCGGTCGCGGCCAAGACGCCTTGCGCGGGCCACAGCTCCAGCAGTTCCTCGGGGTAAAGCAAAAAGAGTTCGGCGATTTTCTCCGGCGTATGGCGGCCACGATGGATCGCGCGGCGCTCGCCGTCGCTCGCGAGATAGAAATACCAGTCGCCCCAATATCCGAGCGGCCGGACCGAGGTGTTGCTCAGAAACCTTGGAGGACGCTGACCCGGTGCCACAACCTACCGCGACGGAATGTTGCAATTGCGCCATCATCGCGTAGCCCCGCGAAAACGTCGGGGGGAATCGGGGGGAAGTTCTTGCGGACCGAAAGTATCGGATTCTATTGGCTGCCTCATCCGCTCAAGCGCGACGGCGACGCGCCGGCGCAGCTCTCGCTCGTCGGGTTGCTTTCCGAAGGTGTTCTCGAACCATTCGGCGAGATGCCATTCCACGGCGGACTGAGGCTGAGGGTCGCCATACCAATAGACCCAGCGCAGAAGCTCGACTGCCATCAAATCCCAGTTGAATTCCCTCGGGCGACCGCTACGGCTCTTGCGGCGCGATTCGTCGCGACGCCGGATCGTGCACCAGTAGGCTAGGTTTGCCACGTTGACCTCGAGCGTACGTGGACCGCTCAAGCGCCACACGCCGCGGAGCGCATCGTCGCCGCCTTCTTCTTTCATCAAACGGATTACAGGAACGCGACCGGTGCCCCCGGCCAGGTCAAGCTCGCATTGGGTCAGCTCCTGCGCCCTCAGCTCGCGGTGATAATCGCCGTCGCTGACGCGCATAAGTAGCATTCCAGATGGGGCGAGTGCCTCGAGGTGCGCCTTAATCTCGGCTGGCATTTTGCGCTGCAGCCGCGCGACCTCACGAATGGCAGCGTCGATGCGCAGCCAGATCGCGACGGGCTCTTGCTCGGCCAGTTGCCTTTGAGCTGGCGCTGGCGTCCCGGGTTTTGCCATGGCGATCGCCAGCGTCAGGCTGCGGTGGAAACGCCTTCCGCGCTTCGATCGGCCGCGGCATCTTCGAGCTTAGCCCGCCACTCGTCGGCGGCTTCGACGCTAACGAGCCTCCGGGAACCGACTTTCATCACCCGCGGGCCGTCGCCCTTCTTGAGGAGGTTGTAAAAGCTCGCTCTGCATATCCGATATGCCTGGCAGAACTCATCGATCGTATAAGCGCGTTGGGTCATGTCTCGCCTCATCCAAATTTTTCGAGGGCAGACATCGCACATGTCTCACGTTAGGAAAACAGCCTGATATTAGGCCCGATATTTTTATTTCAGGCCGTGCCGAAGTTTCTTATAGAGATCGCGGATGTTGTTTTTGACCGTCTTCGCCGTGGGCGTTGGCGCAGCCGGATACGTTTGCTTGAGCCACCCCACGAGATATTCAGATTCGGCCGCCAATGTTTGAGATATTTCGCCCGATTCCCCCCGTCGGTGCAATTCCGCTTCGATAAGATGCTTTGAGGTTGGCTGGCCCTGAAATCCACTACGATAGATCGCCCCACTAGATTGATCAGGCCACAAGCGATCTATATCGCTTCGAGAGACTTCAACCCAACGCGCCATCATGGGACCGCTTGAGCCGCCGCTATTGGCCATGAATAAGGCGCCACCTTCATCCGAAATTTCCGCAAACCGCCACCAGTGCGCCGACACCGGAGCTGGTTCATTGGAACTGGCGAGGAGGCATCGATGAGCAAGAGCGCCATCCTCAAGCGCGCGCCTGATCTCGACTGCGGCCTCGTACTCACCGCATTGCCGCCGTTGCATGACGAGCTGCACAGCGATCACAATCGAAAACCAATCACCGAGATATGCGGGCGAGGGCTTAGGCTGCGCTGTCGTTCGCTCGCTCACGCCGGTACCCGTAACCGCGTCACCTTGCGTTCGGCCTTAAATCCGAATTTTGGCGCCGCCGCCCTGATCGCATCGGCGATAAAGCTCGGAGCAAGGTGCCCGTAATGCCTTTCGACCATGCGCGTATCCGAGTGGCCGAGATTCTTCGCTACAACCAGCAACGGCGCACCGTTCATGATGGCAAGGCTCGCATAGGTGTGCCGCAGACAATGAAAATTTGCAGGTGGCCTGATGCTCGCGCCCTTGCATGCCTCGGCCATTGGTCGTGATTGATGGGATGCGAGCCATACACCCGCGCCGCTCTTCGTTAGCAGCGGCGCATCCACCGGCCGCCCCGTGGCAAGACTTGCGAAGAACTTCACGCCCTCATCGGCCAACACCACATGGCGCCCCCGGCCACTTTTGCTGGTCCGAATGTGCAGTGTATCGCTGTCAGGGTTGAAATCGCCTACCGTAAGGGCGGCGAGCTCCCCATATCGAGCCCCGGTCGCGAGCGCCGCTTGCACGAGACGCCGAAAATCGGCATCGCACGCATTGATGAGGCGCTTGGCTTCCTCGACGGTCAGATATCGGATACGAGCGGCGTCGGCTTCCTCAAATGGTTCGACACGGCGCCAGGCGTCATCGGCAGCGATCTTGCCATCGCGCCAGGCCCGATTGAGCGCGGCCTTAAACACGGTCAGAGTCCGGTTCGCCGTCGCGCGCCGGGGGCGCTTGCCTTCAGCATTAGCACCAGATTCGCGGAATTGTTGCTTGTCGCCCTTTCTCGTGCGGACGCGCGCCGGCGCCGCAGCGATCTCCTCAAGCCACCTCTGCAGGTCCTTCGTTGTCAGCTTCACGCACTCTTTCGACCCGAGCTTAGGAATGATAAACGCGTTTGCACGGTAACGGGCATCGCGCGCCGACTTACGATTACCGTCCATCCACTCGAGATAATCAGTAAGGCAATCTTCGACCGTATAGGGACCGGAATGGGCAGCGAGCCCATTGGCCTCTCGCTTCCTCGCAACGAACAACTCACGCGCTTTGGCTTGCGCCTGTGCGAAGCTCAGAATCTCCGCGCCGTCAGGATCGATCGTGTCGTCCGCCGCGCCGATCGTCTCAAGTCTGTAGTTCTGATTTCCGACATAGCGGCGCGCCACCCATTTTCCACCCGTCTTGCCCTTGCGATAGCCCAGGTGCAGGCCAGCATCGATCGCGCGATAATAGGGCTTGCCGGAGGCCTTGAGCCGTGCTCGCGCAGTGCGTGTCTCGAGATTGGCGTCCCGCACCGTTCTTGCCATGGCGATAACCTCGTTCCTGTCAAATTCTTGTCCAATATATGCCGTTAGATGCTATTGGACAAGAGTAAGCATTGGTTTAAGGAAGTCGATGATTATGGCTGGGTTATTTAGATATGGATAGGCGAAAACAGACTGATTAAAAGCTCTTTCACGGCGGTAACAGGGGTTCGAATCCCCTTGGGGACGCCAGTATCCCTGACGAGGGGCCGTTCACGGCGTTGGCGGTGTTGTCACTTCGGTCCAAGTGAAAGGGGCGTCGCCGCCGCCGCTAAGCGACCAAGTCCGGCCCGATTGGGCATCGAACCTATCCATGTTCCAAACCCCTTTTCCGTCGAGCGATTCGATCACATAGAGATGGTAGTCGCCTGGCGGCAGTGGGGCGGAATCCACGGTCGTGGAAAACGTTTTGGCGGTGCCCCAGACGGTCATGACCTGCCCGGTGGCGACGTTGATCCGAAAAACGCCGGGGGAAATGTCGCCCGTGGCGGGAGGTACGATCGCTACTTCGTAGGCGCCCGCGGCCTTTGCCGCGTCAGCTCCGGCAAATACTATCAATAAAGCTGCAACCGTTGTTGCCAACCACTTCATCGCTTTGCCTCCTCTTTTGAATGTGCCCAAGAAAACCGCGTCGCTTGCGCAAGCAAAAGCGCAGGAATTCACGATATGTGTCAATAGAATTGCTGCCATCGCCACGCTATCGAGGAGCGTCGCCGCCACGGCGCCGTGAGGAAGGAAAGCGGCTTTGCTGCCACGTTTAAGTGCGTCATAGGCCCGAAGCTGCGTGAAAATTCTGACCTTGTCGGGCGGTGCGGCCAAAAATGGCGGCTCATTTGATTCAGATCAAAGGCTCTTTGGCTGCTTCGGAGATTCTGCCCCTGTGTTCCATTGTCTAATTGGCGTGCACGAGCAGGATCATCCCCGAATGAAGCACGAAAATCTTCCTGTTCCCTTGGCCAGGGCGGCGATGAGAATTATTCCCGCGGGATTGTTGCAAAGCGTGCTCGACGTCCTGATGCGAAGGATGCGCCGCCGTCATCCCGGCTTGTTCCAAAATCTTGCGCGCCTGGATAAGGCTGTCATCCGGATCGAGCCGTCAGACCTGCCGCATCAGTTTACCCTGAAGTTTGGGCAAGGCCCGACGTTGCTGTCCGTAACGGATCCGAAAGACCATCCCAGCCAGGCCTGCGTTAAGGGGACGCTGGGCGTCCTGCTCAATTTGCTTGAAGGCCGCCTCGACAGCGACATGTTGTTTTTCTCGCGCGACCTCGAAATAACCGGAGACACCGCCGTCGTCGTCGGTTTGCGAAACACGCTCGACCGCGAGGAAATAGACCTTCTAGACGACATAACCGGACTATGCGGGCCTTTCGCCAAACCGGCGCGGAGAGCCATCATGGCCATGGATAGAACTGCCGAGCGGATAAAACACCGCCTTGCGGATATTTATGAGGAACGTCATCCGTCCTCGGCAATTGCGCAAGATAACGAGCGTGAATGCGACAGGCTCCGCGCGGAGGTGCAGGCTTTGAAAACGCGTCTTGCCAAATTCGAGGTCCGTCAAAAGCGAATGGAAGCAATCGCCTCGTGACCTCGTCTTATCTCGAACTCGTTTGTCCTGCTGGAACACCGGCATCTTTGCGTGCGGCGATCGATGCCGGAGCCGATACTGTTTATTGCGGCTTTCGCGATTGTACCAACGCCCGCAATTACCCCGGCCTTAATTTTGATATGGAGGAGATGGTCGAGAGCGTCGCCTATGCCCATGAGCGCGGACGGAAGGTTCTGATCGCCATCAATACATTTCCGCGCGCAGGTGATGAGAAGCCCTGGCATGAGGCTGTCGACAAGGCCGCCGCCGCCAAAGCCGATGCGATCATTCTGGCGGATATCGGCGTTCTCGATTACGCGACACGCCACCATTCGTCGCTGCGGCGGCATCTGTCCGTGCAAGCGTCTGCCGCCAATTCTTTGTCGATCATGTTTTATCGCGACCATTTCGATGTCAAACGCGTGGTTTTACCGCGCGTTTTGTCGATAGAAGATGTCGCATCGCTGGTTCGACAGACGGGGATTGAAACCGAAGTCTTCGCCTTCGGCAGCGTCGGGCCGATGTCGGAAGGCCGCTGCTTTCTTTCGTCCTATATGACGGGTCTTTCCCCGACCAGCGAAGGCGTCTGCGCGCCCGCGAGCCACGTCGTCTACAAGGAGGACGGGGCTTGCATGAAGTCCTGCCTCGGCAATGTGACGCTGAATCAGTTTGCCAGGAACGAGCCCGCTGCCTACCCCACGCCATGCAAGGGGCGTTATGTGACGCAGGGCCGCGCCTCCTATCTGTTCGAAGAGCCAATCGGCTTGAATGCCATCGATATCCTACCGCAACTTAAAGCGGCAGGGGTCACGGCGCTGAAGATCGAAGGCCGCCAACGCAGCCGTGCCTATGTCGCCGAGGTCGTCGGCACGTTTCGCAAGGCTCTTGATGATTTGGCGAGAGGCGCAACCCGCGCAGCGCCCAACGACCTAAAAAACGTGGCCGAAGGCGGTCGCGAAACATTCGGTGCCTACAAGAAGGGCTGGCGATGAAAAAAAGGACGGCAAAAAAAGCATCAGCAATCCGCCTGACTCTTGGACCGCTCTTTTTTCATTGGCCCGCCGAAAAACGCCGTGATTTTTATTTCCGCATCGCCGACGAGGCGGCCGTCGATTGCGTTTATCTCGGCGAAGTCGTTTGTTCAAAACGGGAGCCGTTCTTTGAAGATTTTCTTCCCGTTGTCCTGGATAGGCTTAAAGCCGCGGGCAAGGAAGTCGTGCTGTCAACCCTCGCGCTCATCACGTCCGCGCGTGAAATAGATGCCGTCAAAGCAAGCATCGAGTCCGGATTTCTGATCGAAGCCAATGACGTTGCTTGTCTTCAGGCTTTGCAGGGAAGGCCACATGTCATCGGCCCCTTCATCAATGTATTCAATGAAGGAACGCGCGATTTTCTGATTCGGAACAACGCCAAGCGCATTGTCTTGCCGGTTGAAATGCCCGCTGGCGCCATCGGCGTTATCGCCGGGGGGGCCAAGGCCGTTGAAACCGAAGTTATGGTTTTCGGTCGCCAGCCGCTTTCCGTCGCGATGCGCTGCTACCATGCGCGCGCCTATGGCCTCAATAAAGATAGCTGTCAGTTTGTTTGCGGCCTCGATGCAGACGGGTTGTCCGCCGACACGATCGATGGGCAGCCGATCCTGACCGTCAACGGCACGCAAACAATGTCGCACGGTTACGTCGTGCTCCTCGACAAGCTGGAACGGCTGCAGAAAATGGGTGTAAGCCATTTCCGTCTTTCGCCCCAAGACATCGACATGGTGCGAGTGGCGCGCCTGTATCGCGACGTGCTGGAAAAAAAATGCGCGCCGGATGATGCGTCCGTTGGACTGAAGGCATTGACCGCTTCCGTGCCTTTCGTGAACGGATTTATCTATGGCCAGGAAGGCCTCGCCTGGATTGAACGCGGGATGTCGCTAGATCGATAAATTGCCGTGGGCGATGGACGGTCTTGAGTTCAAGTGACCCCGAGTGACAGTGCCGTTGAAGCGGACCGGCAACCGGTGCTCAACTATTTGAAGCAATGGTAATTTCGCGATCGCGGCAGGTGCCGATTGGTTGGCCTCATTAACTAAATTTCACGAAACCGTAAAAAACTGCCTCGGAGCCCGAATCAAGGTCCCCTTGTGGTCGCAGGCATCGGGCGTGCGCACTCATCACGAGGACAGCCAGATGAGACAGTCGATTTGCTGGGGAGCCGCGACGATCGCGGCGCTGCTGATAACGGCGTCGGCCGAAGCGAAAGATTTGAACGGCGCCGGCGGCACCGCGATCTCGAAATGGAGCGATGCCTACAACAAGTCGACCGGGACAGCCGTTAATTATCAGGCGATCGGATCAGGCGGCGGCATCAAGCAGATCACTGAAAAGACGGTGGATTTCGCGAACAGCGACAAGCCGCTTACGCCCGACGATCTGGCGAAGATCAATGTCGCGAAATTTCCGGCGGTGATCATTTCAATCACGCCGGTCGTCAATCTGGCTGGGATCAAGCCGGGCGATCTGGTGTTGAGTGGTCCTGTGCTGGCCGACATCTATCTCGGCAAGGTCAGTTATTGGGACGATCCGGCGATCAAGAAGCTCAATCCGAGCCTCAAGCTATCCCATCAGGATATCACGACGGTTCATCGCTCCGACGGATCCGGCACAACCTTCAACTTCACGAACTATCTCGGCAAGGTAAGCCCCGAGTGGCAGCAGAAGGTCGGCGCCGATGTTTCCGTCGAGTGGCCCAACGGCGTCGGCGGAAAAGGCAATGCAGGCGTCGCTTCGATGGTGCAGCAGGTCAATGGCTCGATCGGCTACGTCGAATATGCCTATGTGATGGACAACCATCTGACCTATACGCGGATGGTCAATAAAGCGGGTAAGACGCTCGAGCCGACCATGGACGCGTTCCAGGCAGCGGCGGGCAACGCTGATTTCAGCAAGGTACAGGATTTCTATCTCATCCTGACCGATCAACCGGGCGATAAAAGCTGGCCGATCACGGCGGCGACCTACATGCTGATGCGGAAGGATTATCCCGCGGATCAGAACGAAGCCGTGTTGAAGTTTCTCGATTGGTGTCTGAAGAACGGCCAGGACCAGGCACGCGCTCTCGATTACGTTCCGTTGCCCGGCTCGGTCGTGAAGCAGATCGAGACCAGTTGGATGAATAACTTCAAGGGACAGGACGGCAAGCCGATTTGGACCGCCTCGGCGCAGCGCTAGGTCGTGCCCCTCGCATCGTAACCTGCGTGAGCTTTGAGGCATGGGCCGGGTCGCAAGACCCGGCCCAACTTTTTGGACGGCGGTCCGATTGGCGATCGAATCCGAAGCAACGCGAACACGCGCTCGATTGAGCGCGCGGCGCCGGTCTTAGCCGATGCTGCGGCGGCGTTCACGCCGCGCCACGTCGCGCAAGCCCCAACCCATCCCGAAGGCGAGCAGGTGGGTCGACATCAAAATCAGCAGGACGAGACTCTCGAAATCCATGCGCTGTCCTTCTATGAATTATTCGTTGCGCGCATGAAGCGCGCTGCGATGCACGGCGGCATGCTCGGTGCGTTGTTCGCCATAGTCAGGCGCTACGGCCACCGCGATCCGACGCCCACCCGGCAAAGCATGTGGCACCGCATTCGTTTGGGATGCGGCGCTCCGCGCCAATCTTTTGGTTCGAGCCGCTTTCCTTAGTGAATACATCGGACCTCGTTGGTTCGAGCCGCCCCGGCGTGTTGCTGCCGCGCGCTCAATGGTGGAGGCGGGTGGCGTAATACATGTGGACCGCGAGGCAGCGGTGGAATGTCGTGACCTCGTCGCGATGGAAGAGGCGGCGGAACAGGCGCCGGCGCGATCTGCGGCTGAACCGGGCCGTGATCGCGCTTAAGGGTCGCGCCGCGGCCGGCATACCTTGGCGTAGGCGCCTTTCGTCGATCGTGTGGGCGTCCATTGCTCTTCTCCTCCAGACAACAACACTTGTGTGACTGGCGGATAGGGCACCATAAATTTTTAGTTAATTGGAAGAGTATTCGTCCTTAATACATAGAAATATTATTTAAAATTTTAGGTAATGTTAATTAATTTACCATTACCATTTGCGATCTCGCGCGGCTTGTCTTTGTTGGCGCGGTCCGCGGTCAGGGTGCGGGAAAGAAGGCGTCCGTACGGCCGAGCAAGTGATAGGCGATCAAGCCGATCCATTCATGCACGCCTTGATCAACAAAGCCGAGATGGCTGGCGAACTCGATCTCGTAAGCGCCGCCGCTCCGGTAGGCGACCGGGTAAGGAACGACCGGCCAGCCGGCCACGCGAAAAATTCCCACCGAACGCGGCATATGCCAGGCGGAGGTGATCAGGATCCAGGTCTCGCCCGGCTTCGGATCGGCAAGCCGCTTGCTGTAGACCGCGTTCTCGACCGTGTTTCGCGAGTCCCGCTCGAAGATGATGCGCGAGGTGTCGAGACCAAGATCGGCGAAGGCTTGTTTTGCCGTGTCGGCTTCGCGCGGGCGGCCGGGAAAGATCGAAGCCGATCCTGACGTGAAGACGAGCTTGGCGTCGGGGTAACGCCGCGCGAGAGTGACGAAGGCCGTAATGCGCTCGCCGTCGGTCGTGAGGCTCGGTAGGCCGTGAGCCAAGGTGCGTTCGGCATCGATCGCACCACCCAACGCAATGATGCCGTCGATATGAGCGGGGAGTTCACGCGGTGCCGGGAACCGGTCCTCGAGCGCCTTGAGGAACCAATCGTCGGTGGGCGCGACCGCGATCACAAGAAAGGCGAGGGTCGCGATCGCCGTGAGCCCACGCCCAAATTTCGCGCAGCGCGTCCAGCTCAGCACCAGGCCAAGCACGAGAATGCCAAGAAGTACTAGGTCCGGCGCCACAAACGGCGCCAGAACTTTCGACAAGATGAACGACAAGATCGACCCTCCTCATCACGACAACTCGACCGCACGCAGCGGTCGCCGCTTGCGCCTTGATAGATAGAGGGTAATCGACAAAAAATCTCCGTCCGCGCGCGCGTTTTATCGCGCCGCAGCCGAATTACGGCGCGCTACGCCTTTAACAAATCGACATGCCGCTCGGGCAAGAAGTGTGCGGTTGCCCGGACGGCAAATCGCTCGGCATAGCGGCCGCACCCGGATTCGCCGCAACACCCGGCGGCTGACTGTTCGCAAACGGTTCTTGCTGGGAATCGCAGGCAGCGAGGCCGGCGAGAACCAATAGTAGTGAGATTACGCGTATCATGACCGCCTCCTGACTAGACATCCAAGGGCAGAAAAGCGCCCTAGTGGGAACGCACTCAGTCGCGTTTCGGTTTCCTTAATCATGTCAGACGACCGGCAAGCCACAAAAACCAAAGCGCGTTGCCACCCGATCCGGCCCGGGACGTCCGGCGATAACCGAGTATTCAAGATTTTAACGTAGCGTCGATCGGAAAAGCGGTCGGGGGGAGCGGCCGATCTTCTTTGGCTCCGCTTGGGTGAGGCGCGCCAAATCGGACCTCGGCATCAGCCGTCTAAATCGATCGCCACTCCGTCGAACAGGGGATACCGTTATGCTCAGCGTCGTCCGCAATCTATCCATTCTTTGGAAACTTTCCATACCGACGACGCTGATCACGCTCGTCCTGGTGGGTATCATCGGTTTTGGTACCAGTAGCGTGAATACGCTCTCCGACAGCACGGCAGCTCTGGTCGATCTTTATGCCGCGCGGAGTTATTACGCGATCTTCAGCCAAGCGAGCTTGTCGCGCTCCCAGCTCAACCTTCGCAGCGCCGTCCAGGGCAGCGACGATGCACATCTGAAAAGCAACGTGAACGATTACCGTGCGCGGATGCAAGATCTCAATACGGCGATCGACGAGTTGTTCTCGCTGATGACGGGCGATTCGGGACGGCAAAAGATCAAGGCCATCAAAGACGAGGCACAGGCCCTGTCGGACCTGGGCGAACGTGCGATCGACATGGCGAATAAAGGCGACAAGGCCGGGGTCATCGTTTTTCTCGAGCAACAGGTCGATCCGGCGCGCCGCAAGATCAATGGCGATCTCGACAATTTCGTGAAGAACGCGAGCGATGAGTTGGGCAAGGAAAAGCGCGCCGCGGCCACCATCCAAAGCAAGACGGAGGCGGTGCTCTTATGGGGCGGCGGCATCGGCTTGGTCGTCTCGATCGGGATTCTGTTGTGGATTGCGTTGCGCGAGGTGTCGCGGCCAATGCAGGGCATGGCGAGCGAGATGGACAAGCTTGCCCAGGGCAATCTCAATATCGTCGTCACCGGCAAGGAGCGTAAGGACGAGGTCGGTACGCTGGCACGCGCGCTCGACGTCTTCAAACAGAATGCGCTCAAAGCACGCGATCTCGCCGCCGCACAGGAGGCGGAGCGCGCGGTAAAGGAAAAACGTGCCGCGGCGCTCGAGGCGTTGACACGAAGCTTCGAGGACAAGGTCGGACGTTTGGTTGCTATGCTGTCCTCGGCGGCGACCGAGATGCAGGCGACCTCGCAATCGATGTCGTCGATGGCGAACGACACCAGCGGACGCTCGGTGACGGTCGCGGCCGCTGCCGAGGAAGCCTCGACAAATGTGCAGACGGTGGCGAGCGCCGCGGAAGAATTGTCTTCCTCGATTGCGGAGATCACGCGGCAGGTTGCGCAGTCGTCGAAGATCGCCGGTAAAGCGGTCGACGACGCCAAGCGTACCGATGGGACGGTCCAGGCTTTGGCTGCCGGTGCGCAAAAGATCGGCGAGGTGGTGACGCTCATCCAACAGATCGCGAGCCAGACCAATCTGCTCGCGCTCAACGCGACGATCGAGGCAGCGCGAGCCGGCGAGGCGGGCAAAGGTTTTGCCGTTGTCGCCAGCGAGGTCAAATCGCTGGCCAATCAGACGGCAAAGGCGACCGAGGAGATCGCGAGCCAAGTCGAGCAAATCCGGACTGCGACGACGCAAGCGGTCGAGGCAATCCATGGCATCGGCACGGTGATTGACGAGATCAACGGTATTGCCTCGGCGATCGCGGCGGCGGTTGAGCAGCAGGGCGCAACCACGCAGGAGATCGCGCGAAACGTCCAGCAGGCCGCTGCTGGCGCCCAAGAGGTGACACGCAACATCGCCAGCGTGAAGGAATCGTCGACCGCTTCGGAGGCCGCGGCGAGCCAGGTGCTTTCGGCTGCCGGCGAACTCTCGAAACAGGCCGAAGGGCTGACCAGCGAGGTCAATACCTTCATCGCAGAAGTCAAAGCTGCGTAACGCTTTCCCCGGTTCACTCCGCGCGGTTGGAACGGCCCGGCTTTGCTCGGCGCCGATGCCCTTGACGCGTGCAGGATTCAGCTCGCTGTCGACAGGGCGTTACGCTTAATGCCATGTTGGGCCGATCGAGTTCGGCCGGTCACAGGGCAGGGGAATGCAGGGGATTCTGGGTCTCACAGCGTTGTTATTTCTCGCTTGGCTATTGAGCGAGAATCGTTGGCGGATTCCGATCCGCACCGTCGTCGCGGGCGTGCTGTTGCAATGGGTGCTGGCAATCCTGTTCGTCAAGTTTCCCGCCGCGGCTTCGTTCTTTCTCTTGCTCAATCAAGGTGTCGACGCCTTGCAGCGCGCCACTGACGCCGGCACAGGCTTCGTCTTCGGCTATCTCGGCGGCGGCGCCCTGCCTTTCGCGGAAACTCAACCGGGAGCGAGTTTCATCTTCGCCTTCCGCGCCTTGCCACTGGTGCTGGTGATTAGCGCGCTGGCCTCGCTGCTGTTCTATTGGGGCATTCTCCAAATCCTGGTCAAAGGTTTCGCCTGGCTGCTGCGGCGTGCGATGGGCGTGGGCGGTGCCTTGGGCCTCGGCGCGGCCGTCCATATTTTCGTCGGCAATATCGAGGCGCCGCTTCTGGTGCGGCCCTATCTCGCGCAAATGGAGCGCGGCGAACTCTTCGCGTTGATGACCTGCGGCATGGCCGGCATCGCCGGCACGGTGATGGTGCTCTACGCGTCGATCCTCGGTCCGGTCATTCCCGGCGCGCTCGGACATATTCTCATCGCCTCGGTGATCAGCACGCCGGCGGGGCTCGCGGTCGCGGCGCTGATGGTGCCGTTCGGCAGCGATCCGAGGGCCGAGGCGCAGCTTTCGCTCGGAGAACCGATGCTCTCCGCAACCGACGCGATCGCCAAAGGCACCCGCGACGGGATCGTCTTTCTCGCCAACATCACGGCCATGCTGGTGGTAGCGATCACTCTGGTCACGCTGGTCAATATGGCGCTGTCATGGATTCCACCTTTGGGCGGCGACGCCATCACCTTGCAGTTCATTTTCGCTTATGCGTTCCGGCCGGTGATGTGGCTGATCGGCGTACCGACAAGCGAGATCGCGGCTGCGGCGACGCTGATGGCAACGAAGACTGTATTGAACGAATTCATCGCCTATGTCGACATGGCGCATCTTGCGCCCGGCGTACTCGGCGACCGCTCGCGTCTTATCCTGACCTATGCGATGTGCGGCTTCGCCAATTTCGGCAGCGCCGGCATTATGATCGGCGGAATGAGCGCGATGGCACCCGAGCGCAAACACGATATTGTCGGCCTGGGCCTGCGCTCGATCGTTTCGGGCACGATCGCCACCTGCATGAGCGGTGCGGTGGTGGGGATGCTGTGAAGCGAACTCAACGCGAACTGATTTTAGGCGTGCACAGGTTCGAGCCATCGACGCCGCCCTCGGGCGTCTGCTTTACCAGCGGCGCATGATAGGTCAGGGTTTCGTCGAGCTGCATGTCGAAGACCCGTCCGAGAGTCTCAACCAAGAGGCCGGCGATGTCGTAAAGCGCATCGGCATTCGGTGCCTTATGTTCAAGATGATAATTGCTCTTCGATGGCTTCGTCGTATAGCCGAGCGCTCGGAGGACAGCGAGCCGGTTGGGATCAAAAAAAGGAGTGAGCGTCTCGTCGTAAAAGGGCGACGCCGCCTCGCAATGCATTTTGCGATCTTTATCGTAGAAGATGCACTGGGCATATAAATTCTTGTCGCGACCGGCGTAATTGATCGCGACCGTCAAATAGCGGTCCTTATATTTTAGCGGCGTGCGGTGAATGGCGACGAGGTAGGAGTAGATCGGACATTGGTAAATATCGCGCAGCTTTTGCAGCCGGTCATCGCTCCCATCGGCCCATGCCGGCGTGCCGAGCGAGAAGAGGGCAAACGCCCCAGCGAATATGTGCTTGAACATGCCCCGATTTTGCGCGCGTTTTCTGCGATCCGCAACCTAGCCACTCGATCTTGTCTCCGCTAAACTTGCGCGCCATGCCGAAAGCGCCAAAGAAATCTTCCCGCATCCTGACGGCCTCGCGCGACCTCGTCGAAGATCTGGTCGCGGCGAATCTCGTCCTCTTCGACCATGAGATTCTCGACGGCTTCGGTCATGTCAGCGTGCGCCACGACAAGGATCCCGAGAAATTCGTGATGGCGCGCTATGTCGCGCCCGGGATCGTCGCGGCAAGCGATATACGCGAATTCACGCTCGACAGCGCGCCGTTGCCCGATCGCGGCGAAAGGCATTACAGCGAGCGGTTCATCCATGGCGAGATTTACAAGGCGCGGCCCGATGTCATGTCGGTGATCCATTCCCACGCGCTGCCTTTGATCCCCTTCGGTGTTACAACGGCGCCCCTGCGCCCCATGTATCATATGAGCGCGCATGTCGGGCTTGGCGTTCCGGTATTTGAAATCCGCCGTTTCCAGAACGACGGGCAGATGCTCATCCGCTCGCCGCAACTGGGCCGCGCGCTTGCCGGCACTTTGGCGGACAAACCCATGGTGCTGATGCGCGGCCATGGCGCCACGATCGTCGCGCCATCGCTGTCCTTGGCGGTCTATCGTGCGATTTATTCGGCGCACAACGCCCGACTCCAGATGGAGGCGATGCGGCTCGGCGAGGTGAATTACCTTAGCGATGCCGAGGTCGCCTATTGCGTCGACGGCGTCGACGGCGTCGAAAGCACGAATGAACGCGCTTGGGCGATGTGGAAGAAACAGGCGTTGAGCAAACCGCGATGACGACGCTCGTGGAAACCTATCGCGGCGGCGTCACCATCCAGGAATGCGATGCTTTCGGTCATCTCAACATTGCCTATTACATCGAACGCTTCGCCGACGCGGCGCACGAATTGATGCGGCAGCTCGCGCCGGGGACGTCGTGGCGTACCGATGCCGTCTCGACGCGCTATATCGCCGAGCTGCGTGCCGGCGATCCGATTGCGATTTCGAGCGGGATTATCGCACTCAACGCGGCGACGGTGACGATCGGCCATGTCGCTTCGAACGGGATGGGCGGAGCGGTGACCACCGTGGTCGAGCAGGAGGTCGCGCCCGACGCGCCTGACGGCGAAGCTTGGGCAGAGCAACGCGCGGCGTTGGCGGAAAGAACGGTAGCGTGGAGTGAGGCACGATTCGAGCCGGTCGCGTTGCCGGATCGGCCGGGTCCGCTGCTGACGAGCTTGGGCCGGGTCAAGACCTGGGAGGCGGACGATTCCGGAAGGCTTTCGCTTTTCGGCTTCGTTGATCGATTTTCGACCGCCAATCTCGTCAACATGAACGCGGCCGGAATGACCAGTGCCTATATGCGGGCGGAAAAGCGCGGCTTTGCGACGTTCGAGACGCGGGTTGCGTTGTCGCCGCCCGCGCCCGTTCTCGGCGAGAGCGTGGCGATAACGAGCGGGATGCTCGATCTCGGCAAGTCTTCTGTGAAAATCCTCCACGACATGACCTTGGGCCGCGGCGGGCACCGAGTCGCGCGTATGTATCAGGCGGGCGTGCATTTCGACCTCGAAGCGCGGCGCTCCGCTTCCTTGCCGGATGCGCTGCGTGCCAAGGCTCGCCAACTCTTGATTGGCGCCTAATTGCCGTAAATCTGGCACGCGAAGCTGCGCTCCTGTATGGATGTCGCATGCGACGCTTCCTGGCATTGGTGATTCTGGTTCTGCTTGCGCGTCCCGCCGCGGCGGCGGATCCGGGCGATTTCAAGACCTGGCTGCAGGGGATGCGTCAGGACGCAATGGCGCAAGGGATCACCGCGGCAACCTTCGATCGCGCGATGGCCGGCGTTCAGCCGATTCCGCGAATCATCGAGCTCGATCAGGCTCAGCCGGAGACGGTGCTCACATTCGCGCAATATCTCGAGCGCGTCGTGCCGCAGGCGCGTCGCGATACCGCGCGGGCGCGCTATGCCGATAACAAGCAACTGCTCGACGAGATCGGGCAACGCTACGGCGTGCAGCCGGGCTATATCGTCGCTCTGTGGGGGATGGAGAGCGATTTCGGCCGCGGTATCGGCCATTATCGGACAGTTGCCGCCCTTGCCACATTGGCCTATGACGGCCGCCGCGCCGCCTTCTTTCGCCGCGAGCTGATCAATGCGCTGTTGATTATCCAAAACGATCATATCGATCCCGCCGCCATGCTCGGCTCCTGGGCCGGCGCGATGGGCCAAAGCCAGTTCATGCCCTCGAGCTTTCTCGCCTTCGCCGTCAGTTATCGCGGCACCGGGGCGCCCGACATCTGGAACCGGAGCGAGGATGTTTTTGCCTCGATCGCCAATTACCTGGCGAGTTCGGGATGGCACCGGGACCAAGCTTGGGGAGAGCCAGTCAGCGTTCCGTCCGGATTCAACTCGTCGCAGATCGGTCTAGGCCAGAAGAAGTTGGTCGTCGATTGGGCCAGGCTGGGCGTTCGCAAAGCCGATGGCGGGGCATTGCCGGATGCGCCGCCGGGGTCGCAGCGCAACGCGGCCCTGATACAACCGGGCGGAAGCGATGGGCCGAGTTTCCTTGTTTACGATAATTTTAGCGTACTTATGCGATGGAATAGCTCAAGCTATTTCGGCGTTGCCGTCGGTTACCTTGCTGATAGTGTCAACTGACAACTCTTTGGGGATATTGGGGATCAGGTCGTTGGGGCTGGGGAAAAAGCTACTTCTATTCGTCGGTTGGGGGCTGTTCGCGCTGACGCTCGCGGCCTGCTCGACCGCGACCAGGGGACCGGTGACCACCGCGCCGCACGCCACCTACAAGATCGGCGATCCCTACCAGATCAATGGCGTTTGGTACTATCCCGCCGAAGATTGGGGCTATGACGAAACCGGGATCGCTTCTTGGTATGGCGAGGATTTCCACGGCAAATTCACTGCCAATGGCGAGGTTTTCGATCTCAATGCCGTGACGGCGGCCCACCGCACCCTGCCGATGCCGTCGGTGGTGCAGGTGACAAACCTCGATAACGGTCGCTCGATCCAGGTTCGCGTCAACGATCGCGGGCCCTATGCGCGCGGCCGCATCATCGACCTGTCCCGTCGCGCCGCCCAGCTGCTTGGTTTCGAAGGCCACGGTACGGCCAAGGTGAGAGTAAAAATCCTGGTGCCGGAAACGATTCAGGTCGCGAGCCTCGCCGGCCGCAACGGCCCCGGTCCGGAACTGGCCGGGGCGGTGCCGCAGGCTGTTCCGGTCGACAAGGTGGCTGCCGAGGCGTTGCCGACGCCGCCCGGTGTCGCCGTGGCGTCGGCTCAGCCCCAGGCGAACCTGCCGTTGCGGCCATCGGCCTCGACTCGGCAGGTGGTGACCGATGCGCCGCCTTTGTCCGACAAGGTCACGATGGTGCCGGTGAAGGCGACGCAGATCTATATTCAGGCCGGCGCCTTCGCCAGCATGGATCGCGCCTGGACACTCAAGGTTCAGCTCGACAAGATGGGTAAGGCGGCGATCACCGATGCGAAGGTCGGCGGTCTCGTGGTGTATCGCGTGCGTCTCGGGCCGGTAGCGACCGTCGATCAGGCCGATGCCTTGCTCGACAAGGCGAGCGCTATGGCGCCTGACGCGCGAATCGTCGTCAACTGACCGGTCGCAATTCGGGCACAATCTTCGCTATTCTTGCTACCGGATTTGTTCCGGGTTTTTCCCGCGAGGTCGCATGACACAATCTCTTCTGCCAAAGCTTGCCGGGCTGAGCCTGGCTTTCCTGGTCGTCGCTGCCGAGGCGATGGCTGCGCCGCCGACGATCGACACCAGTGCACGGACCGCGATCGTGCTCGATTTCGACACCGGCGCGGTGCTCTACGACAAAGGCGCCGACCAGCGTATGCCGCCCGCCTCGATGAGCAAGATCATGACCGCCTATGTGGTCTACAGCTATTTGAAGGCTGGGCGCGTGAAGCTCGACGACACCTTGCCGGTGAGCGAGGCGGCCTGGGCCAAGCACAAGACCGATGAATCCAACATGTTCGTGCCGCTCGGCGCGCAAGTGAAGGTCGAGGATCTCATCCGCGGCATGATTATCCAGTCGGGCAATGATGCTTGCGTCGTCCTTGCCGAGGGGCTTGCCGGCAGCCAGCAGGCTTTCGTCGATCAGATGAACGAGGCGGCGCAAAAGCTCGGGCTCACCGACAGCCATTTCGCAAATGTCGATGGGCTTCCCGATCCCAACGAATATGTCACGGCACGCAACCTCGCCATGCTGGCGCGTTACATGGTCCGTGACTTTCCGGAATATTTTCATTACGACTCCGAAAAGGACTTCACCTATAACGGTATCAAGCAGGGCAATCGCAATCCGCTGCTTTACAAGGATCTCGGCGTCGACGGCATGAAGACCGGACACACCGAGGAAGCCGGCTACGGCATCACCGTCACGGCGCTGCGCGGCGGGCGACGCATTATCGAAGTGTTGAGCGGCATGTCGAGCATGAAGGAGCGCTCGCAAGAGAGCGAGAAACTGCTCGAATGGGCCTATCGCGAATGGGCCGACTACAAGCTCGCCAAGGCCGGCGATGCGATCGATGACGCGCCGGTATGGCTTGGCGTTTCGGCCACCGTGCCGGTCGCGACCACTTCGGACGTGGTCGTGACTTTGCCGCGGCGCTCGCGCCAGGGGATGAAGGTGACGGCGATTTACGATCGTGCGGCCAAGGCGCCGGTTACGGCAGGGCAGAGCGTCGGCAAGCTCCAAGTGACGGCTCCCGACGCTGCGGAGGTGGATGTGCCGCTGGTCGCCACCAAGCCGGTCGAACAGGTTGGCGCCTTCACGCGTGCCGGCTTGGCGGCCGGCTATCTCGTGTTTGGACGGCACAACTGAGCCGAGGCCGCTTCATCACGCTCGAAGGCGGCGAGGGCGCGGGCAAGTCCACGCAGCAAAAAAACTTGGTCGAGGCGATTACGCGCGCCGGAATCGACGTGGTCGGCACGCGCGAGCCCGGTGGCGCGCCCGGCGCCGACGAAATCCGCAAGCTGTTGCTGAACGGCGCGCCCGAACGCTGGGACGCGGTGAGCGAAGCGCTGCTGATGGTCGCGGCGCGGCGCTGCCATTTGATGGCGACGGTCTGGCCCGCGCTCGATTCCGGACGTTGGGTTGTGTGCGATCGGTTCGCTGATTCAACAACTGCTTATCAAGGCAGTGGCGGCGCAGTCGCGCTTGACCAGCTTGCCGCGCTGCATCGGCTCATTGCTGGCGATTTCCGTCCCGATCTCACCTTGATACTCGACATTCCGGTCGAGCTCGGGCTGGCGCGCGCCGCACGACGCCGCGGCGGCGAAACCCGCTTCGAGCGCAAGGGGACAGCATTTCATGAGCGCGTGCGCCAAGGCTTTCTCGATATCGCGAAGCGCGAGCCGGACCGGTGTATGGTGATCGATGCCAGCCGCGACCTGAAGGCGGTGAGCGAGGCGGTTCTCGCGGCCGCACAGACCCGCCTCGGCCTGCCGGTCTGATTCATGGCAGAAGACGACGAGATCGAAGTCGAAGAGGCAGTCGCCAAAGCGGCGCCGGAGGTGCCGGCACCGCGCGACAACACGCTCTTGCTGGGACAAGAGGAGGCGGAAGCCGCGCTGCTCCAGGCGTTCAACTCGGGGCGACTGTCGCATGCTTGGCTTTTCACCGGGCCGCGCGGCATCGGCAAAGCAACTCTTGCCTACCGTTTCGCGCGCTTCCTCTTTGCCGAGGGCGCGACTGTGGAAGGCGGCGCAGGGCTTTTCCACGCGCCCGCGACGTCCTTGTCGATCGCCTCTTCGCATCGCGCGTTCCGCCAAGTCGCTTCGGGCGGCCATCCCGATCTTCTGGTGGTCGAGCGGGGCATTGATCCGAAGCGCAAGCGTCAGCGCCGCGAGATTGTCGCCGACGATGCACGCGGCGTCGCCGAATTTCTGCACCTAACTTCGGGCCAGGATGGCTGGCGGGTCGTGATCGTCGACAGCGCCGACCTGATGAACTCCCACGCCGCGAATAGTTTGTTGAAGATTCTCGAGGAGCCGCCGAAGCGAACGGTCCTGCTCTTGGTCAGCGACAATCCGGGTCGCCTTCTGCCGACGATCCGTTCGCGTTGCCGTAGTCTTGCTTTGAAGCCGCTCTCTGAACAGCTTATCGACGAGTTGCTGCAACGTTATCGCCCCGATCTTTCGACCGACGATCGCACGGTGTTGGCAGGTTTGGCGGAATGCAGCATTGGCCGCGCCCTGGAGCTTGCGGCGGGCGATGGGGTGACGCTTTATAGAAGTATTTTCAGAATATTAGAGGATATTCCGCATCTTGATTCTGAACAATTGCACGGCTTTGCCGAGCGCCTGGCCCGGCCGGGGGCGGATGACAGTTTCGGCCTCTTTGCTGAATTGTTGCCGGGCTCCCTGGCGCGGCTGGTGATGCTCGGCAGCGCGCAAACCATGGCAGCGCTACGCGGCGAGGATCGGATCCTGCGGCGCCTGGCCGGTCGGCGCGGCCTTGATCAATGGGCGGAGGTATGGGAAAAGCTCACCCATCTCTTTGCTCAGGCGGAAGGCATCAATCTCGACCGGAAGCAGGTCGTGCTGAACGCCTTTTTTACCCTCGAAGAGGCGGCGCGCTGACGGTCCTTGCCCGCGCGCGACCGCCAAGGAGACTTGATGGCCGGCGGCCAGCCTTTTTACGTCACGACACCGATCTACTACGTCAACGATTCGCCGCATATCGGCCATGCCTATACCACGGTCGCGGTCGATACCTTGGCGCGCTTTATGCGGCTCGACGGGCGCCGGGTTCTGTTTTTGACCGGGACGGACGAACACGGCCAAAAGGTCGATAAATCGGCGCGCGCCGCGGGTGTCGATCCGCAGCAATTCTGCGACCGGGTTTCGCAGAATTTCCGTGACATGAACACGCTGATGAACATCAGCAACGATCAGTTCATCCGCACAACCGAGCCGCGCCACATCCGCGCCAGCCAGGCGCTCTGGCAGGAATTGGAAAGACGCGGCGAAATCTATCTCGGGCGCTTTGCCGGCTGGTATTCGGTGCGCGACGAAGCATTCTACGAGGAGAGCGAGTTGGTTAACGGCAAGGCACCGACCGGCGCCGACGTCGAATGGGTCGAGGAAGAGAATTATTTCTTCAAGCTCTCCGCGTGGCAAGACCGGCTCCTCGCCTATTACGACGCGCATCCCGATTTCATCGCGCCGCGCGCGCGCCGCAACGAAGTGGTCAGCTTCGTCAAAGGCGGGCTCAACGATTTGTCGATTTCGCGCACCAGCTTCAAATGGGGCGTGCCAGTGCCGGGCAACGACAAGCACGTGATGTATGTCTGGCTTGACGCGCTGGCGAATTATCTCACCGCGATCGGCTATCCCGACACCGACGCGCCGGACTATCGCACCTTCTGGCCCGCCGATCTGCACATGGTCGGCAAGGACATCGTGCGTTTCCATTGCGTCTATTGGCCGGCCTTTCTCATGGCGGCCGGCATTCCCGTGCCGAAGCGCGTTTTCGCCCATGGCTGGTGGACGATTGAAGGCCAGAAGATGTCGAAGTCGCTCGGCAATTTCATCACCCCGCAACAGCTGGTCGATCAATACGGGGTCGACCCCCTGCGCTATTTCGTGCTGCGCGAGCTGCCTTTCGGCAGCGACGGTGATTTCTCCCATCGCGCCGTGGTCGGGCGCATCAATGGCGATCTTGCCAATGATCTCGGCAATCTGGCGCAGCGCGTGCTGAGCTTCATCAACAAGAATGGCGGCGCCAAGGTGCCCGAACCGGGCAAGTTTCAGCCGCCCGACGAGGCTTTGTTGTTGGCGGCGCGTGCGCTCTTGCCCAAGCTGCGCGTGGAATTCGCCGAGCAAAGCTTTCACCGCGCGCTCGAAACCATCTGGCACGTGGTTTCCGATGCGAACCGTTATGTCGACGAGCAAGCACCCTGGGCGTTGCGCAAGACCGATCCCGCGCGCATGGCGACAGTGCTTTACGTGCTCGCGGAAGCGATCCGGCACTTGGCGATCACGATCCAGCCCTTCATGCCGCAATCGGCGTGCCGTCTCCTCGATCAGCTTGCGGTGCCAGCGGAAGAGCGTGATTTCGCGGCGCTGGAAATTTCGCTTCGTCCCGGCATCGCGTTGCCGAAGCCCGAGGGGATTTTCCCACGCTATGTCGAGGCGACGCCGGCTTAAGGGCCTCGCCTAAAAGCTCGACAAATAGCGTTTGCTTTCGGCCGACATCCACCAACGCCGTAGGGCAACAAGGGACCACACGGCTTCGACGCCGCCGAAAGGCCACGCGCCTTGTAGGAAACCATAGATCGATCCAAGGGCACAAGCGGCGGCGAACGCGAGAATGAACCAGCGGCTGCGCTCTTCGAGCGCGTAGCACAGCAACATGGCGGTGACGGCGAATAGGCCGAACGCAGTAAGCCGATCCATGGTTCCTGTGCCCGTACGCAGCGAAAACGACGATCATCTTCGCCGCGCTTCACCTTTCTGGCAAGATCTTCGCGCGGTCTAGCTTGCGGCGATCGACATCTCCGCTGGCGATGCCGTTGTGGCGCGTTCGAGCCACGCTTTGAAGCAGGCGGTCCCGCGCTCCACGCTCGCGCCGGCAAAGCTCGCCGTGGCGCAATGCTGTTACGGAGAGGCCCGCGGCGAAGAGCTCGACGGCGTGGCCGACGAACCAGCGCTCCATGGCCGTGGCGTTCGCTTCGGGGTGGAATTGAACGCCCAAGGCTTGGCGGTCATAGGCGAAAGCCTGGTTCGGGCAAATCGCGGTCGAGGCCAGACGGACGGCGCCGATCGGCAAGTCGAAAGTATCGCCGTGCCAATGGAGCACGGGGCCTTCGCCGAGATGCCGCAACGGGCTGTCTCTTCCGGCATCGGTCAGAGCGATCGGGGACCAGCCGATTTCTTTGGCGCTGGCCGGATAGACGCGCGCACCGAGCGCACGGGCGATAAGCTGCGCGCCGAGGCAAATGCCGAGAATCGGGAGCCGCAAGGCGAGCCGGCGCTCGATCAGCGCCAGCTCATCCTTGAGGAAGGGATAGGTCGCTTCCTCATAAGCGCCGATTGGGCCGCCAAGGATGACGAGCGGCTCCGGCCCGTCAACGGGCAGAGCCGCTAGAGCGTTTCAAGGCTTGACTGAATCGAAAGGGATTCCGTTCGGTCTCGGTTTGTGATTCAAGATGCTGGCTGGATTGGAGGCCAGCATCCGATGACCCGAGCTTTGTCGATGGATCTTCGTGAGCGGGCGGTTGCGGCGGTTTTGGCTGGAGAGACCTGCCGGTCTGTTGCGGTACGGTTCAGTGTTGCCGTCTCGTCGATTGTGAAGTGGTCGCAGCGGTATCGTAAGACCGGCTCGGTTGCGCCGGGCAAGATGGGCGGGCATCGCAAGCGGGTGCTGGAGCCGCATCGGGCGTTCATTCTGGAGCGGATCGCTCAGACGCCGCACCTGACGCTGCACCGGCTGAAGGACGAGCTGGCGGCACGCGGCGTGAGCGTCTCGCACAATACGATATGGATGTTCGTTCGGCGCGAAGGGCTGCGGTTCAAAAAAAACCCTGTTCGCCCTTGAGCAGGCCCGCGCCGACGTCGCGCGCCGGCGTCAGCGCTGGCGATCCTGGCAGGCTGGGCTCGACCCGCAGCGGCTGGTCTTCATCGACGAGACCTGGATCAAGACCAACATGGCACCGCTACGCGGATGGGGGCCGAAGGGCAAGCGCCTGCGCAGCTTCGCCCCGCACGCTCACTGGCGCACGCTGACCTTCCTCGGCGCGCTGCGCTGCGACCGGCTCACAGCGCCTTGTGTCTTCGACGGACCGATCAACGGCGAATGCTTCCGCGCCTATGTCGAGCAGCAGCTCGTGCCGGTGCTCAAGCCCGGCGACATCGTCGTCATGGACAATCTCGGCTCCCACAAAGCGGCGGCCGTCCGACGGATGATCCGGGCCGCCGGCGCCAGGCTCTGGTACCTGCCGCCCTACTCTCCCGATCTCAATCCGATCGAGCAGACCTTCGCCAAGATCAAGCACTGGATGCGCCTCGCCCAGAGGCGAACCATCGAGGACACTTGGCGCCACATCGGACACCTCGTCCCGACAATCCAGCCTGCCGAATGCGCCAACTACTTCGCAAACGCAGGATACGCTTCCGCCAAAATATGAAACGCTCTAGATCATCGGTGACGGCATCGACATAGCGCGGCTCGAAACCGTAACGACGCATCACCGGCTCGAAGCAGCCAAGATCCTCGAATGCAACATGGCGGATTGCAATGACGCGCGGCGACGACATGCCTCGATCCAGCGTCATTCGAAATAGCTGTCGTCGAGCAGCATGTCCTCGAAGAACGCGCCGAAATTACGCTGAGGATGGCGCAAATGGATTTCCAGCACCCAAATCAGCGGCGAAGGGTGGAAGCCGAGCGTCGCCATCGGCCCGTCATAGATCGCGGCATGGGGAAAATCCGAAATGCGATGTCCCGACAAGTCGAGATTGAGCTCCCATCCCATATCGCGCGCCGCGCCGTCGGCGAAATCATAGAGCTGCTTGCCGGTCCAGCCGTCTTTTTCCCATTTCTTGCGCACGAGGTGGAAAAGGGCGCGCGCATCCTCGGCGCATTTCGCCATCTCGATATCCGTTCCGGTCAGGAACGTGTCGCCGCCATCGCCTTCCCATTTCTGCCATACCGGGCCGATATCGAGGAAAAAGATGTCGTCGGTGCCGAGCACCACGCCGGGATCGGATGCCGCCCCGAAGGTCTTGGTGGTGTTGGAGCCGAAGCGAACATAGACGTCGTGCCAGCCGCGCAGCATACCTTGGGATTCCAGCATGTCTTTGGCCATGGCGACAGCGTCTTCTTCCACCATTCCGGGCTTCACCCTTGCTGCGATCGCATGGATCGCGGCCCGGGTTTTATCGCGCATCAGCAACATTTCTTCCGGTGAAAAGGCCGCGCCGACTTTCTCGAGATCGGATTGCGTGATGACGTCGCTCATCGCTGATATTCCCTCTATTGGTTGTTGCGGGTTGGCAGAGGCAGTCGATTCCGTTGATCTAACCGAAGATTTTGACTTCAAGTCCGTCGCTTGCGGCGGACAGGCGGATTTGACAGGCAAGGCGATCGCCGTCGCGGGCTTCGGGCAAGCAAGCGAGCAGTCGGCTCTCGCCTTTCGCCATCGGCGGCAAGCGCCCGCGCCAGAGCGGCGCGATGCCGATCCGGCACGTGCCGCAGATGCAACGTCCGCCGCAGACGGCGAGAAGCGGCGCATCGATGCGTCGCAAGGCGGTCAGCAAGGTTTCGCCGGCTTGCGCGTCGATCTTTTGCGTTGTTCCGCTCATTTCCACCGCGATGCCAAGGCGCGTGCCCGGCGCCGAGATCCTTTCGGCGCCGGGCGTGACCTGGGTCCAAGGGGAAGGCGACCCTGGAGCCACGATCAGGCGCTCGGGATGGTGATGGCCGGACCGTCCTGATAGCGCGCATGGCTGCGCTCAAGATCTTCGTGAATCACGGTTCTCACCGCCGGCTTGCGACGGTAGAAGGCGACGATCCAGCCGATTCCGAAGACGAGATAGACCAGGAACAGATAAGGGAAGAACATGACCGGCGCGTCAGGTATCGGATAGACGCTGCCCACCGCAGGGATTGCGAGCAGCACCAAGGCCGCGACGCAGCCGGCAATGTCTTTTGCGTGCAATTCGCCGAGCCGGCTCAGATAAACCGGCGCGGCCACCGTCACGAGGCAGTAGGCGACGATGAAGCCGAAGGCCGCGCAGGTGCCGACATAATTGAACGCATCGAGCGGCGCGACGCCGCCGATCACCAAGGCCGAGGGAATGGCGAAAGCCAGCAGCGCCATCAAGGTGACAGCGACGTGCGGCGTCTCGTTCTTCTCATGCGAATCCGCGGTCGCGGCGTGGAACAGGCCATGGCGTCCCATCGCGTAGATCACCCTTCCGCCGGCGTTGATGCACGACATGCACAAGGCGAAGAAGCTCACCATCGCGCCGAGCGACAACGGCACTTGCAGGATCGGCACGTGCGAGAGCGTGGCGAGCACGTTGAGCGGCGCGTCGATCTGGTCGAGCGACGTCGAGTAACCACGCACGCCCATCACCATCACGTAGGTGACGAAGACGAAGAATCCACCCGAGATGATAAGGCTCAGCGATACGGCTTTCGGAATCGTTTTGAGCGGGTTCTTGGCTTCGTCGCCGAACGCCGTGGCGCATTCGAAGCCGACCAGGCTGAAGATCGCGACCACGACGCCGAGACCGACGCTGGACCAAGGCAGGGCGCTCACCGTGAATTGCGCGGTATCGATGGCGAAGTGATGCTGAAACAGCACAATCGCGCAGAGGAGCAGGATGAACGACATCGAGATGCCTTCGAGGACGAGCATCAGCAGCGCGGAAAGCGCTACGTTCTTCCACGCGCAATACCAACCGATCACAACGCAGAGCGCGAACAAGGCGACGAAGGGGACGTGTAATCCGATCATCCCGAGAAGCGTGTCGGCGAAGATCGAAAACCCTGTGACGCCAGCCATCGAGATGCCGAGATAGGCCCAGATCAACGCCCAGCCACCGATGCCCCCCGCGCTGAGGCCGAGGCCGCGGCAGATATAGGCGTACATCGAGCCAGCGGTCGTGGAACGGCGCGCGAATTGGTTGAGGTTGTAGGCGACGAATAACAGCATCACTGTCCCGAGCGCGTAGGACAGCCAACTCCAATCGCCGGTGTTGGAATACATAACCGGGATAATCAACGCGGCGGTCATGGTCGGAGAGATCAGCGCCACCGCTTGCGCAAGCAATTCGATGAAGCTTAGGCAATTGGGCTTCAGTCGTGATTGAGACATGGGACAGCCTGCCTTTGACAGCTTGGCGACCTCCCGCGCCATATCGGGGCCCGATCCTCCCTGAAACGCCGTGTTTCAGAATCCCTGTGTTTCGCGATTGAACCCAGGCTATGCTGGCGGTGGCCCAGTCAAAACATCCAGTTTCCAAATGTTGGAGGGTCCAAGTGCTGCGCCCCTGGCATCTCAAAGTCGCAATTCGCCGTGGCGCGCATTCGGCGGTCTATCTTCAAATCACCCACGCGCTGATCGAGGAGATCCGCCGCGGCCGGCTTGCGCCCGGCACCGTCTTGCCGGGAACGCGCGAATTGGCTGAAAGCCTTGAGATCAACCGCAAGACAGTCGTGCAGGCATATGACGAACTCGCCGCGCAAGGTTGGGTCAAGACCGACCGGACGCGTGGCACCTTTGTTTCGTCGGAACTGCCTCTCCTGGAAGAAAAAACCGCCGAAGCGCGGCCGCGTTCAGCGCGTATGCCGGACCGACCGGATTACCGTCTCGTCGGTACGGCACCCAGCCTTCCAACATTCTTGCCCGAAAAGAATCTGCTGATCTTCGACGATGGTGTACCCGATACGCGCCAGGTTCCGGTCGGAGCGCTCGCGCGCGCCTATCGTTCGGCGCTCACCCGGGCCGCGCAGCGCAACCGTCTCGGTTATGGCGATCCGCGCGGGTCGCCGGCTTTGCGCGAGGCGGTGTCCACGATGCTCAACATGGAGCGTGGCCTGACAACGACGCCCGACAACATCTGTCTCACCCGCGGCAGTCAAATGGCGATCTTTCTTGCCGCGCGCATCCTCGCCGGTCCGAAAGATCCGGTGGTAATGGAGGAGCTGAGCTATCCGCCGGCACGAGAATCCTTCCGCGTCGCCGGCGCTGAGGTTCTTTCGGTCGGGCTCGACGAGCACGGCATGCACATCGACGAGCTGGAAGAGACCTGCCGCAAGAAACGAGTTCACGCCGTCTACGTCACGCCGCACCACCAATTTCCGACGACGGTGCTGCTGAAGCCGGATCGGCGGCTGCGTCTGCTGGCGCTGGCCGAGCAATTCGGCTTCGCGATCATCGAAGACGATTACGACCACGAATTTCATTTCGCACATCAGCCGATGCTGCCTTTGGCGAGCGTCGATCCTTGGGGGAAGGTGGTCTATATCGGCTCGATGTCGAAATTGCTGACGCCGAGCCTGCGTTTGGGCTATATCGCCGCACCGAAATCCTTCATCGATCGCGCTGCCGCTGAGATCATGATGATCGACCGGCAAGGGGATCCCGCGACGGAGCTTGCCGTGGCAGAGCTGATCGCCGATGGCGAGATTCATCGCCACACAAGAAAGGCCATGCGGCTCTATGCCGAGCGACGCCTGCTGATCGCGAAGCTGCTTGCCGAGCGTTTTGGCGACCGTATCGAGTTCGCTTTGCCGGATGGCGGGCTTGCGATCTGGGTCAAGTTCACCGGGAAGATCGACATGGACGAGCTGGCGCGCGCGGGTCGCGCCAAACGCGTGCAGATTCTACCCGGTGGTGCCTTCGCCGTTTCGGGCCGGACGATCCGCGCGGCGCGCCTCGGCTTCGCGAGCATGGACGAAGCCGAGCTCGATCTGGCGACGCGGCGGCTGCGCCAGGCTTTGGAAGCCGTTGCGTGAGTTTGCGAGCCCCGCCATATTGAACGAAAGCGCGGCGGCGCGCGGTTGCTGTGATCAAACGTCATGCTTGTCGATAGCCATTGCCATCTCGATTTCGCGGAAGAGTCGGAGCGGCCCGAGATCATCGCCCGGGCGCGCCGCGCGGGGGTCAAAACACTCCTCACCATCGGCACCAAGATGGCCGAGTTTCCAACCGTGCGGTCGATCGCCGAAAGCGATCCCGACATTTGGTGCTCGGTCGGCGTCCACCCGCACGAAGCGGAGGCCGAGGCGGCGACGACGACCGACACCCTGGTCGGGTTTGCGCGTCATCCCAAGGTGGTGGGTATCGGTGAAACCGGGCTCGATTTTCATTACGAGCACAGTCCGCGTGCGCGCCAGACCGAAGTCTTCCGCGTCCATATCGCCGCCGCGCGCGAGGCCGGCGTGCCGCTGATCGTTCATACGCGCGACGCCGATCCTGAGACAATCGAGATCCTGGAGAAGGAACAAGCGGCGGCTGGCGTCATCCATTGCTTCAGCACCGGACGCAAGCTTGCCGAACGTGCGGTCGAGCTTGGCTTTTATATTTCGCTTTCGGGCATTGTCACCTTCAAGACCGCGCAAGAGCTGCGCGATATCGTCCGCGACCTGCCGCTCGAGCGTTTGCTGATCGAGACCGATGCACCCTATCTCGCGCCGGTGCCGTTGCGCGGCAAGCGCAACGAACCGGCCTTCATTGTTCACACGGCGGCGCTGGTGGCGGAGTTGAAAAAGGTTGCCCTCGACGAACTCGCGCGCAGGACGACCGAGAATTTTTTTCGCCTGTTCTCCAAGGCGCGACCGCCGGAAGAATCATAATGCGGGTCGTGATGCTTGGCTGCGGACCTTCGTGGGGGGTGCCTCGCATCGGCGGCGACTGGGGTGCCTGCGATCCATCCAATCCGAAGAATCGTCGCAGCCGCGTGTCGATTCTGGTGGAGGAGGGGAACTCGGTCGTCCTGGTCGATACCTCGCCCGATTTGCGCGAGCAGTTGCTGGACGCCGAAGCCAAGCGCGTCGATGCCGTGCTGTTCACCCACGGTCATGCCGACCACACGCATGGCATCGACGATCTTCGCTCGATCAACCGCATGATGGGAAAGCCGTTGCCGATCTACGCATCGCCCGAAACCATGGATGAGTTGAGGCAGCGTTTTCGCTACATCTTTGCGCCGGTCGATCCCGAGGCGCGAACGGCGTTCTATAAGCCCGCGGTCGAACCGCATGAGGTCGACGGTCCTTTTGTCGCCGCGGGGATTCCGGTCGTGCCTTTCGTGCAGGATCACGGCTTCTCGAAAACCTTGGGTTTTCGCTTCGGTCGCTTTGCCTATTCGACCGACGCTCTGGCTTTGGACGAAGCGGCGTTCGCGGCGCTCGCCGGGATCGAGGTGTGGATCGTCGATTGCATTCGTCGCGCTCGGCACCCGACCCATTCACATCTGGAGCGCACGCTCGAATGGATCGCGCGCGTGAAACCGAAGCGCGCGATCTTCACGCATATGGATCAGACCTTCGATTACGAGAGCTTACGGCGCGAATTACCGGCTGGGGTCGAGCCCGGCTATGACGGGTTGACGGTCGAGCTCTAACGGATCAGGGCGGCGCCGCGATCGGGAAGCGCCGCGCGTCCTCGGCCGAGATCTTGAAGCTGGAACTCTGATCGTAATTTTTTTCGTGCGCGAGCTGGGAAACCCGGTCCGATACGTAGAAGCCGAGATCGATATTGTCGACGGGATGCGAGCGATCCTGCCGAGCTTTTCCGTGCAGACCCTCGAGCACGGCGTAAGCGAAGACGCCGTTCTTGCCGTCATAGCTATCGAGGGCCGATTGAATGCGCTGCGAAGCGACTAGAATATAACGCCCGCTTTCCTGATTGATCCGCGCCGGACCCGTGTCGAGCCGGATCGCGCCGGCATGGCAGGTGTCGAGAAACAAGAACCCGTTCTTGGCGGCGATCTTGCCGAGATGCGACACCAGATCTTCGCCGCTGAATCCTTGCGTCGCGATCGATTTGTCGATCGCCGCGTCGTCGTCGCTGTTGGGCAGGGTGAACTCCTGGGTGATGAAGTAATATTCGTTGTTCACTTGCTCGCCATGGCCTGAGAGATAGACCAGCAACATGTCATCAGCGGTCGCTTGCGTCGCGATGTCGTCGAGCGCCTTGTCGATGCCCGCAACCGTCGCTTGCTCGTCGTAAAGCTCATAGGCAGTGACGTCGCGATAAAGCGGCTTGGCACCCTGCCGCACCGCTCCGACGAAGGATTTTGCGTCGGTGACCGCGAGATCGAGCGCCGGTGCCGGCGGCCGATAGCGATCGATCCCGACAGCCAAGATGAAAAGGCGCGGCAAGGCGGGGTTCTGGGCATTGGCCGCGACGGTCTTGGCTGGTGCCAAGAACGAAACGGTGTTCGAGACCGCATAGGTCTTTTCCGCACGGTCGTAAACGCGCAACTCGATACGGTTCACGCCGTCATCAAGCTTGATCTTGCGCTCGCCTTCCATCGCGACGCCGCCGGTCGTGCTGGCGGCGGGGCGGAGGCTGCGCGCCGCATCGCTTGCTGATTGGCGGCCGGCGTTGCGGTCGTTGAGAAAGAGATCGATCGGCCCGATGCCCGCGCCCCGGTCGGTCACGCGGTAGCGTAGCGAGATCTCGCCGGTACCGGGCGGAAAGACGACGTTGACGTAACCGGACGACGCGTTATCGGGTCCGGCCGACGCGATCTTCAACGTCGTGCCGAGATTGACTTGGGTGCAATTTTCCCCGCCGGACACGGCCGCCACGCAGTAGGATTCGACCTCGACTTGCGGCAAGCCGCCGGTGCGTAACAGGCTTCGCACATCGCCGATCGCCGCGACGCGCTGGTTGGTTGCTGCTGCGGAGGTGCCGGTAAGACGCCCGAGGACAAGTTCGGGTGCGTAATAGGCACGATAAAGCTGAGCGAAGCCGATCCATTCCGGCGGATCGCCTTTGCCATGATCGAGCACGTAGCCGACCATTTCCTTGCCGCCGATATCGGCGTGGTCGAAAAACCCGTCCGGCGTCCAAGCAACCCAGCGTTTGCCATCGGCATGCGCGAACATCGCCATTTGGAGCGCGGGCGGAGCACCCGGCGCGACCCCATACCAGCGGATCGTGCCGTCGCCGAGCGCCGCTACCGCGAGGCGTCCGTTCTCGGGTACCGACAAGGCCCAGACCGGCGCCGGCACGGCTTGCGGCGGCGCGATCTCGCGTCCGTTGCGGTCATAGGAACGCAGATTGTAATCCGTTCCGAGCAGGATCCGGTCGGGGAGCACCAAGGCGCTGCGTGCGAGCTCGCGGTCGGGCAGGGTCACGCTCTGGCCGCCGATACTCGGATTCGGCGTGTTAAGGCCGGCGACGCGGATCGTCGGCACCTTTGCGGCGTAACGCCGCGTGGCTGCTTCGGCCGTGGTCAGGCGCTTGAGGCTGCGATTGCGCAGATCGAAGCGATAGACCGGGTTGCCTGGCATGGCGGGCGCGAACTCGACCGTCAGCCCGTCGGGCGCGACATCGAAACGCCGCTCGCTCATCACACGGAAATCGTTGGTAACGCTCGCATTGCGATAAGCGACCTGGCCGCGTTGGTCGATCGTGCCCCAGGCCGGATCGGCAGTGGCGAAGGCGATAGTGCCGGAGGGCAGGGGAACAAGCCGGGTGACGAGGTCGCGCCCGACGGCGATATCGGATGCGCTGCCCGAGCCGCCATTGGTCCAACGCCGCACCACCACGCCGCCATCGCGGTTGCGCGGACGGCCGCCGGCGAAGAGGCTTGGGTTTTTGGGATCGCCCGCCCAGCCCACGGCGCTCAACGCGCCATTGTCGAGATCGTCAACCTTGGGCGAGAGGCGCAAGCTGAGATCGCTCGTCGTTAAAACATCGACACGGCGCGCGTCGTCATATCCGACCGCGAGAAACTTTCCGTCGGGCGAGAACGCGACCGAAGAAGGCCGCGCGCCGCCCGGTGCCTTGGCCGCGGCTAGGTGCTTGCCGTCGGCGCCGTAAAGCCGGATCTGCCCGTCATAGGAGCTGACGGCCAGGCGATCCTCCGCATCGAAGGCCAGCGCGCTGACCCGGTCGCCGTAATTATTGTCCTGGGCGAGGAGCTTCCCTCCTAAATCGTAGAATCGGATACCCGATGTCCTGGCAAAGCCGACGGCGAATGTCTTGCCGCTCGGCGCATAGGCCAGGTCCATGATCGCGGCCGGCAGGCCGGCAAGACGACCGATCATCGTCTGTTTGGCAGTATCGAATAGATAAAGCGCAAAGCCGGGTCCAAAGGTGAACCCGGTAGCGCCGCCCGCAAGCACATGCTTGCCATCGGGCGCGACGGCAACCGCGTTGATCTCGCCTTCGGCGCCGTCGGCAACGGGAATGCGCAAGGTAGCGATCAAAGAGCCGTCGGCCGGGTGCCATAACCGCACAGTCTTGTCGTCGGACGCCGTGGCGATTAGCGCGCCTTGGGAATCGACCGACAAGCTGTTGATCTCGGCGGTATGCATGCCGACATCGAGGCGGAGGAAGGGCGTGGTAGGCGGATCGGCGTCGGCGCGCACCGATAGGGAAAATCCGAGAACCAAAGGCAGGGCAAGAAGCCAGGCAAGCCCAAACCCTCTCGCAGAGCGAGCCGCCATCGATCCCATTGCCGACCGACAAAGCATCATCGGATGAGGCTCAGCCTCCCGAAAGCTCGAATCCCGAGGTGTTGGATGATGCGACCTGCACCGAATCATCGAAATCAGCCCGCTTCGAGAGGTTCGTGAACACGCCCTCGGCAACCGGATCGCCCTTGGCCGAAGCTGGCGGGGCTTGGCGCGATTTCTTGTTCGCCACCAGCGTCGCCGCCTGAAGTTTCACGTCGGCGGCTTGAACATAGCCGGTGCGCTTGCCAGACAAGGTGACTTTGACCCAGGAACTGTCGATGGCCGCGGCCGAGATCACCGCGTTCTCGCGATAGCTCGTGAGCTTGGCCGAGCCGCTGCTCTTATCGGCATAAACGATGGTCGGGCGTAGAACGACATAGGGCTGCGGCTTGAACTGCTCGCTGGCATATTCGAGATTCGCAGTGTGGTCGGCGATGTTGCTGTCGATCCGGCGGGCGATCGCGATATCGTCGTCATAGCGCGCCTTGATCTGATTCATTTGCTTCGTCCCGTCGTCATGCGAGACGCGCCCGGCGGCCACATCGGCGCGCAGCTTGGCGGCCTGCTTGCGGCGGCAATCGATCAGGGTATTGAAAGCGTGCTGGACGCCGTCGACTTTGGCGTTCTCGCCCTGAATATCGTCTTGGACGAGGCGGTAACGCGCCTGGGTGTTGGAGGCTTTCTGCTGGACGGATTCCCAATAGCCGGCGGCGGCGCCGATCATCAAACCCGCGAACGCTTCAACGATGGTTGCCTTGACCGATTGATGCGTCGCCACGGCAACCGCTGTCGCTGTCAATGCGCCGGCGCCGGCGCCCACCAGCATGTTCTGCTCGAAGTAATTGCCATAGGACTGAAGTGCCTTGCGCTGATCGCGACAAGTGTCGTCAGCCTCATTATCGAACATGCTATGAATGGTAGGCGCGGAATCGCAACCCAAGAGGGTCAAGCTTGCCAAGAGGGCGAGGCAATGCCAAACGCGCCGTACGGGCCAGTGACCCGGCATTCTTGGCAGCCCAATCTCCCCCGATGGTATCACGCTCCCACCCGTTCAAAAGGTGCAGCTTTCGTCCCTTTTAGATGCCGTATCCAGGTCGGACATTCAATGCTTATCGCTCGCTCTACGGCGTTACAAAAATACAATATTGCCGTCATCCCGCTGTCAGGCTCGGCCGCGGTCGCCAAATCGCTTGCGTCAAGCGCGTTTTGCTCGATATAAGCGGGGCAAAATACAAACAGCGACGTTCGGGGGGCCATCATGTTTTGGGGCAAAGGACTTGCCGCGGCCGCAACACCTATGCTCGCGGCGGGACTAGCCGGTTGCGCGCTGGTCGATAATTTCTCCGGCCGGGCAATCGATTACAACCTTCAAGCCGAACAAGCGCAGGAACAGCAGCTTCTGCTCAATGTCGTGCGTGCGAGCCAAAGACGGCCGATGCAGTTTACCGGCCTGCAATCCATCACCGGCACGGCGAGCGCCAGCGGCAACTCGACCCTGACGACGCCCTTCGGCGAAGCCATGCACCGCCCGAAAGGTGCGGTCAGCCCGGATATTTTCAGTCTCGGGGGCAGCATCAGCGGCGGCCCGACCTTTATCGTGCCCGTGCTCGATACTCAGGAATTCTACCAAGGCATTCTCAGTCCGATTTCGCTTCAGGTTTTCGACTATTACCTGCAGCAAGGTTTCCCGAAAGAAGTCCTGTTCGATCTCTTCGTGTCGAAAATCGTCGTAACGCAAAAATCGGGAAACAACAGCGAAATGGTGTTCAACAACGCCGTCGGCGATGACGCGGCGTTCGAGCAGTTTCAGGCGATGGTCGATATATTGATCGCGGCTGGGCTCAGCACCGAACATGTCGAGACGACCTCGGCCTTCGGGCCAGCCATCGCCGCCGCCAAGCTGCAACCCAGCTCGAGCGAAACCGGCGGCCAGCAGGCGGCGGCGCTGCTCGACGCCTACGCCAATATTGCCAATGCCGGGCTGAAGCTCGCCGAGGGCAATGGCACCGACAAGGGCACTTATCATTTGCAGAAAAGCGAGGTGAAGTACCGCTTCTGCTTCACCAATGAGGGCGCGTCGGCCCGCAACCTGTTGAGCAACATCGGTCAGAGCCTTTATTGCAACCAGTCCGGGGACAAATCCGGCGCCCAGCGCGCGACCGCCGCCGTGACAGGCGCCAATGACTGTTCATCGCTGTCCGAGCCGCGCGGCAATGCCGACAACCGGGGCTCGAGCAATGCGCCGCCGGTCGAGGGCAGTCCCGACAGCGGCGGCAATGCGACGCTCTGCCTGACGTTGAATCCCGCGACGATCGACGCGCTCAATCGGCGTCTGCAATCGGTGGTCGAAGCCAATCCGGAAGCGGCAAGAAGCGGGCTCGCCCCGCTTTCGGCGCAGAATCTCATCTCCGAGGCGAGCGCCTTCAAGCTTCAGGTCCGCTCCACCGAAGGCATACTCTACTATCTCGGCGAGATCACTCGGCGCCATCTCTACCCGGAAACCACGACCGAAGCGCGGCCGCGCATCATCCAGGTGCCCACCCGTGTTCCTTTGGCGGCCTTGCCCGAGCGCGCCTGCGATGACGAGAGCAATCGCGGGAAAACCGCGAAGGAAAGCGATCTCCTCCACCTGGTTTCGGTTCCCGGGCTGAGCGACAGCTATTTCTGCGAAAACTTGTTCGTCATCGATCAGCACAGCAATTCGGGCTTCGTCTCGGTCGGCTATGACGGCAGCGACTACAGCATTCCGAGCGACGGCGCGCGCGCGGGGCGCACTTATCAGGTGCTTGAGCTCGTGAAGCAGCTTCTCGCGGTCAATACATCGGCCAAGCAATTCCCGGCGACCAACGTCTTGTCGATCATCAGCTCGCCTTGAGCGCGCGGCGAAATCGCCGCACGAGATACCGAGTGCGATGCATCGATTGACAGCGTCGCAGCGATCAGGTTTGGTGACACCGCAGGGGAGGAGCCGCGACATGCGCGTGATGGGTACGATCTTGGCGGCGGCCCTCGCGCTCGCCCCAGCGACCGGCGCCGTGTCGGCCGATCCGCTCAAGATCCGTATCGGCCATGGTCCTTCCGCCGAAGACAATCTTTGGCTGATGAAGGCGCGGCCCGATCTCGGCGCTAATCAGGGCAAGCTCTATACGTTGGAATTCTCGCTCTTCCGCGGGTCGGAGCCGCGCTACAAGGCGTTCGAGGCGGGCGAGCTCGATCTCGCCACCGGCAGCGCCGCGTCGATGCTGTTCGCCGCGTCGAAAGGCGTTCCGCTCACGATCATCGCCTCGGTGTCGATGGACAGCCGGCGCGGCTACGAGACGCCTTACGTCGTGAAAGAGGATTCGCCGATCCGCACGCTGGCCGATTTGAAAGGCAAGACGCTCGCCATCAACGGCTTCAAATCGGATGTCGAGCTGACCCAACGGCGCGCTGTCGTGAAAGGCGGGCTCGATCCCGACAAGGACGTGAAGTTCGCGGTTGTCGGCTTCCCCAATATGGCAACCGCGGTGCGCTCGGGTCTCGTTGATGTCGCGGTTTTGCCGCTGCCTTTCGGCTATAACGAAATGAAGCAGGGCGGCTTGCGCAAGCTCTTCGACGCCTTCGACATATCGGGCGAGGACGATTATCTCGAAATGTTGATGGCGCATCCCGACTACATCGTCGCGCATCGCGACGCGCTGCGCGCCTTCCTTGCCGATTTTGTCGCCACCACGGTCTGGTACAACGCGCATTTGAAAGAAGCACGCGAGGATCTGATCAAGTCGCAGATGGTATTGCTGAAGCCCGAGGAATTCCTCGATTCGCCCGATTTCTATCGCGATCCGACGGGCAAGCCCGACATCGCGATCCTCGAGCGCCAACAGGACGTGCTGATGCAATATCATTTCCAAGAGACGAAGGTTGACGTCGCCGCGATTGTCGACACGACCTTGACGCCCTGACGGGGCTGATGCCGCTTCTCGAAGTTCAGCAGGTCGTCAAGGAGTTCAGCCGCCAAGGCCGCGCGGTTCGCGCCTTGGATGGGATCGACCTCACCGTCAATGAAGGCGAGTTCGTCGCCATCGTCGGCCCGTCGGGCTGCGGCAAGACCACTTTGCTGCACATGCTCGGCGGCTTCGTAGCGGTCGATGGCGGCGCGATTCTGCTCGACGGCAAGAAGATCGGCGCTCCCGGCCCGGATCGCGGTGTCATCTTTCAGGACTATGCGTTGTTTCCGTGGCGCACCGCGCATGGCAATGTCATGTGGCCGCTCGAGATCAGAGGCCTGCCCAAGGCCGAGCGCGCAGCCATCGCCGACCGCTATCTCGATCTCGTCCATTTGCAGGGCTTTCGCGATCACTACCCGGCCGAGCTTTCCGGCGGCATGAAGCAGCGCGTCGCCTTGGCGCGCGTTCTCGTGCTCGATCCGCGCATTCTGTTGATGGACGAGCCCTTCGGCGCGCTCGACTCCCAGACCCGCGAGCTGATGCAGGAAGAGCTTCTCGAAATCTGGGGCAAGACCGGCAAGACCGTGATCTTCATCACCCACGACATCGACGAAGCGATCTATTTGTCCGACCGCGTCGTGGTGATGACCGCGCGACCGGGCAAGGTGAAGGAAGAGCTGCGCATCGCGCTGGAGCGGCCGCGGCGGCTCGACGTCAAGAAAACCGCCGAATACATTTCCTACCGCAACCGCATCTGGGATCTGTTGCATGTCGAGGTGATCGCCGCGCAGCGCCAGGCGAGCGAGCGCGGCGTGCGATGAAGCGCTTCAAGGGCATCGTCGTGCCGCTAGCGATCCTGGTGCTGTGGGAGGCTTATGCGCGCTTCGGTGCCGCGCCGCGCTACCTCGTCGCGCCGAGCGTCATTCTGGAGACGCTGTGGCAGATGAGCGCAAGCGGCGCAATTTTCCTGCATGCCGGGAAAAGCCTGGCGCGGGCAGGGGCGGGGTTTGTGCTGGGCTCTTGCCTGGGCGTTGCTGCGGGCCTGGCCGCCGGCGCGATCCGCCCGGTCGAGAATTTCTGCGATCCGATCGTGTCGCTGACCTATCCCGTGCCCAAGATCGCGCTACTGCCGCTGATCTTCAGCTGGTTCGGCATCGGCGATCTTTCCAAGATCGTCATCATCACCATGGCGGTGTTCTATCCCGTTTTCATCGCCTCGTTTTATGGCGCCAAGAATGTCGAGCGGGTTCTCGTCTGGTCGGCGCGCAATATGGGCGCGAGCCGGGTCCAATTGTTCTGTCGGGTCATCGCGCCGGCGGCGCTGCCGCAAATCTTCAACGGGCTGCGCATCGGCTTGGCGCTGAGCTTCATCATCATGGTGACGTCGGAGCTGGTCGCGGCCAATGCCGGGCTCGGCTATCTCATCGGCGCCGCGCAGGAATCCTTGCGCTTCGACATCATGTATGTCGCGCTGCTGGTGATCGGCGTGCTGGGTTTCGCCGCGGATCGAAGCTTGCGCGCGTTGCGCCGCCGGCTGCTGCTCGGTCAAAGCCTTTCGACGGAGGCCGGCAATGCCTAGGTTGTTCGATTTTGCCCGCCGCTGGTATTCGATCCTCGTCGTGCTCGCGGCGTGGGAGGCGGTGGCGCATTCCGGTTGGGTGACACCGCGCCTGGTGCCGAGCCTTGCGCTGATCCTCGACGCGCTGTGGCGGGGCTTGGTCGCCGGCGATCTCGTGCACCACAGCATGATTACGTTGGATCGCGCGCTCGCCGGGTTTCTGCTGTCGATCGTCGCGGGCTGCGCGCTCGGCGCCGCCATGGCACGCAACCGCACCATCGATGCGTTGTTCGAGCCGATTTTCTCCTTCGGCTTTCCGATTCCGCGGATCGCGCTTTATCCGATCTTCATCTTTATCTTCGGCCTCGGCGACGCCTCGAAGATTGCGCTCGTCTTCCTCGAATGCATGTTTCCGATCACGCTTCACACCTATCAGGGCATTCGCTCGGTCGAGAATAAATTGGTTTGGGCGGGAAGCTCGATGGGCGCAAAACCGGGCCAGCTGTTCTGGCGTGTCTACATGCCGGCGGCGCTGCCGACGATCTTCACCGGTTTCCGCATCGCGCTGCCGGTGGCGCTGATCATCGTCGTGTCGACCGAGATCATCGGCGAGAGCGTCGGCCTCGGCTATTTCATCAACTACGCCTCGGCGTCGTTCGACGATGCGCGCGCCTTGGCGGGCATTCTGGCCGTCGCCGTGATCGGCTTTGGTCTAGACCGGACGCTGATCTGGCTAAGGAACAGGATTGTGTTCTGGCAAAAGGACGCGATCGATCTCCATGCGTAACGTCGGGATCATATTTCCCATAATATACATTATGCGATAATTCATATCAGCGTCTGGTTGGGCTATATGGCCTAATCCCCTGATTTAACGGCATCCGCCACGATGCAGCATGGAGCGTGAAAAATGGCCGACTCCCCCGAATTGGAACGGCTTTTGGACATCATGGCGCGGCTGCGCGACCCCGAGGATGGTTGCCCTTGGGATGTCGCGCAGAGCTTCAAGACCATCGCGCCCTATACGATCGAAGAAGCCTACGAGACCGCTGAGGCCGCCGAGCTGGGCGATGCCGAGGCGCTCAAGGACGAGCTCGGCGATCTTCTGCTTCAGGTCGTGTTCCATTCCCGCATGGCCGAGGAAGACGGGACATTCGCGTTCAACGACGTCGCCCGCGCCATATCCGACAAGATGGTGCGGCGGCATCCTCACGTCTTCGGCGATGCCGAGATCGATTCCGCCGCGGCGCAGACCACGGCCTGGGAGACGCAGAAGGCGGCCGAGCGCGCCAGCCAGGGCGCGGCAAGCGCGCTCGATGGGGTCGGGGTCGGCCTCCCTGCCCTGACGCGCGCGCTGAAGCTGCAACGCCGCGCCGCGCGCGTCGGCTTCGACTGGCCCGATGTGGCGCCGGTCTTCGACAAGATCGACGAAGAGATCGCGGAGCTGCGGGGCGCGATGACGCAAGGCGCGGCGCGGATCGAGGACGAGCTTGGCGATTTGCTGTTCGCCGTGGTCAATCTCGCGCGCCACCTCGACACCGATCCGGAACAGGCCTTGCGTGGCGCCTGCCGCAAATTCGAGCGCCGCTTCCGCACCGTGGAGACGCGACTTGCCGCCCAAGGGAAACCGGGCGGCGCTGCGACGCTCGACGAGATGGAGGCCGAGTGGCAGTGGGCAAAGGCTGCGGAACGGAATATGGGAGAAAAGCCGGAACGCGATCCGCTACCCTAAGCGCACAAAAGCCAGGGGGAGGAATGTCATGAAGCGCGTTTCTGCGAAAGGCGCGAGCATGTCGCGGCGTGGGCTGATCAAGGCGAGCGCGGGTATCGCCGTCGCCGCGGCGGCACCGTCCGAACTCATGGCCGCCGAAAACAGCGTAACCAGCGTCGCGGCCCATCCCCGCCGCCGTCTTTTATTGAAAGGCGGCACGATCATCACCATGGACCCGACGCTCGGCGACATCGCGCAAGGCGATCTACTGATCGAGGGAAAGAAAATCGTCGCCGTCGGCGGCGCCCTCGCGGTCGCCGATGCGGAGGTGATCAACGCCGCCAATTGCATTCTCATTCCGGGTTTCGTCGACGCGCATCGCCACGCTTGGGAAGGTCAGCTGCGCAGGATCAATCCCAATGCGGCGACGCTCGACGCCTACTCCGCCGCGACGCATCTGTCTTTCGCCAAAGTCTATCGGCCCGAAGACATGTATGTCGGCAATCTGATCACCGCGCTCGGCTGTATCGATGCCGGCATTACCTGCATCATCGACAATTCGCATAATTCGCGCAGCGCGGCGCATTCCGACATGGCGATCCGCGCCTTGATGGATTCGGGAATTCGTGCCGCTCATGCGTCGGGCCCGCCGCTGGCCGGCGATTGGGACCATCAATGGCCGCAGGATCTGAGCCGGCTGCAAAAGAAATTCTTCTCCTCGAGCGATCAGCTCGTCACCTTGCGCATCTTCGCCGGACCCAATCGCGAGCAATGGGCGCTGGCGCGTCAGTTGGGCTTGCGCATCACCATGGAATTCCAGGGTCCCGCCATGGCGAAGCTCATGGATCAATTCGCGGAGGAGAAGCTGCTCGGCCCCGACGTCACCTTCAACCATTGCGGCAATCTGCCGGAAAGCACCTGGCAGAACATGAAAAACGCAGGCGTGACGGTCGATGTCTGCCCGCGCTCTGATTCTCAATACGGTCTCGGCGAGGGCTTCCCTGCCTTTCAAAAAGCGCTCGACCATGGCATCAAGCCGGGCTTCAGCGTCGACAACGAGACCTCCTACAGCAGCGATATGTTCATGGAGATGCGGGTCGCGTTTCACATCCAACGCGCGGTCGCGACCAATCGCAAGCTCAACGGCGACGCCAATCCCCCGGCTCCGGTCTCGGTGCGCGACGTGCTTGCTTGCGCGACGGTGAACGGCGCGGTCTGCGCCGGCCTTGGCGACGAGATCGGCACGCTCTCGCCTGGCAAAGAAGCCGATCTCGTGATGATCCGCGCCGACGAGATCAATCTCTATCCCTCGAACAATGCGGTCGGCACGGTGGTTGCTGCCGCCGATCGCGGCAATATCGATACGGTGATCATCGGCGGTGTCGTGCGCAAGCATCGCGGCAAGATGGTCGGCGTGAACATGGAGCGGTTTCGCAAGATGGCGGGCGATTCCCGTCACTATCTCTTCGAGAAAGCGGGCTATAAACCCGACATCTTCGCGGAGAGCTTCACGATTTGACGATCTTGCGCGCGATCATGCGACGCGCGCCGGCAAAACCATCGGCTATTTGATTCGCGCCGCCGCTTCCTTGACCATGCTCAAATCGGCGTAAGGCTTCACGTCGAGTTTGGTTTTGAGGAAGCCGACGGATTGCTGAGCGTCGATTGCGCGTTGCAACCCTTCGAGACTGGGCAGCATGTTCGGGTCGCGATAGAGATCCTGCTTGCCGTAAACCCAGCGCAGCCGCTCCGGCGGTTGCTTGGTCAGCTTCGACGCGATCTCGGCAACCGCATCGAGATTCTGAGGGTCGGTTAGATAACGCACGGCGCGGATCGCGTCCTCAAACATATCGACCATAGCGGCGCGGTGCTGGGCGATGAAGTCGGCATGCGCCGTCCAGATCACGAATTGGGTCGAGCCGCCGAGCGCATCGACGGCGTTGAAGAGCGGACGGGCATTCGCTTGAAAGCCCGGCGTGAAGATGAAAGGCGCCACGGCCGCGACGAGATCGGCCTTCTTTTCGGTCAGCAGCGCCTCCATGTTCGGGAACGCGCCTTCGATCAGCGTGTAATCGCGATTGAGCTCGAGCCCGTGCTTTTTCAGCATGACGCGGATCGCGATATCGACCGCCGAGCCGGCGCCGACATCGGCCACTACCTTGCCCTTCAAATCCTCGATGGCGTGGATCGGCCCGTCCTTGAGCACGTAATAAGAGCCCGATTGATGGCCGCCCGCCCCGTCCTGCGCTTCGTCGGCGATGATGCGCAGATCGCTCATCCCAGCATTCTGCACCGCCAACGCAAAGGAAGAATAGGCAAGGTCGGCAATGTCGAGCTCGCCCGCGGCAAGCGCGGTGATCATCGGCGGCGTGGCCTGGAAGTGAACCGGCTCGACCGTATAGGTCTTGCCGTAATGCGTCATCAGATCCTGTTTCTCGTAGATGATCGACGCCCAATTGGCGACCGGGATCACCCAGGCGATGCGCAGCTTGACCGGCGCTTGTGCCTGCGCCCCGCTGGCGAGCACGAACATCGCCAGAACCACGGCAAGAATTCTTGTCACGCGCATCCCGTTCCTCCTGTCACGTTCTTCATTGCCGGTTCTTTGTTTTGCCGGCGGTGAAAAGCTGACGGCCAACGCCGTGCGATGTCAAGCGTGGGCAAAGCGTCGCGTGGTGGGCAGGTCTAGGGCTTGGTCAGCAAATGAATGAGGCTCGACGTGTCCCAGCGACTGCCGCCGCGCTCTTGCACGCGCTCGTAAAATTGGTCGACCAAAGCCGTGATCGGGAGTGCCGATTTGTTGCGTCGCGCCTCGGCGAGGCAGATCGCGAGATCCTTGCGCATCCAATCGACGGCAAAGCCGAAATCGAATTTGCCGTCGAGCATGGTTTGGTAGCGATTTTCCAATTGCCAGGATTGCGCCGCGCCTTTGGCGATGACCTCCGCCGCTTTCTTCGCATCGAGTCCGGCGCGCACCGCGAAATTGAGCCCCTCGGCGAGTCCCTGAACCAGACCGGCAATGAGAATCTGGTTGACCATTTTGGTGAGCTGTCCGTTTCCGGCCGGTCCCATATGGGTGACGGCGCGGCCATAATGGCCCATCGCGCTTTCCGCGCGCGCGAAGCTCGCCGTGTCGCCGCCGACCATGATGGTGAGCTTGCCGTTTTCGGCGCCGGCCTGTCCGCCAGAGACCGGCGCGTCGAGAAAGCCAAGGCCCCGCGTCTTCGCGGCGCGATCGAGCTCGCGCGCAAGCTCGGCCGAAGCCGTGGTGTGATCGACGAGAAGCGTGCCTCGTTCCATGCCGGCGAAAGCGCCGTTCTCGCCGAGCACGACCTGGCGCATGTCATCGTCATTGCCGACGCAGCAAAACACGATCGCCGCGCCCGATGCGGCCATAGCCGGCGTGGCGCATGCGGCCCCGCCATGTTGCGCAACCCAGGCCTTCGCCTTCGCTTCGGTGCGGTTATAGACCGTGACCTCGTGTCCCGCCTTGGCGAGGTGGCCGGCCATGGGATAGCCCATCACGCCCAGGCCGAGGAATGCGAGCTTCATGGCGCCTCTCCTTCTATGCAGTGCCGAGACTTGTATCGCTAATCGGCAGGTGCGCGGAAGAGGCCGAACTCACATTTGTGCGGTCAGGGTCAATGGCTCGATTCCGCGCCTGATCTCAAGTTTTACGACGCTCCCCGGCGCGGTTTGCGCGACCGCATCCTGGACGTCCTTCTCGCTCGTCATGGGGCGACCATTGTAGCGCAAGAGAATGTCTTTGGGTTGCACACCAGCCGCATCCGCGGGCGAGTTTGGCTTCACGGTGACGATTAGGATCTCGCTGGTGAAAAGGACCTTCATATAGCTGATCCCCAAGACCGGCGGTCCTGCCCGGGCGGCCAACGTGGCACTTTGCGCGCCGCCCGGCGAGGCGGAGGACGCCCTCGGTAACGGCTGACCCGGTCCTTGAGGCGCAATGACCGCGTTTAGTCCCGCATATTGCGCGGCGATCATGGCGGGGGTGATGGTGAGAATGATCGCGTCGCTCATGCGCGACGAGACCTTGACTCGGTAGCCGGTTGCTACGTGAGCACGCAAAGCTTCGTCGGGAACGATGATGTTGAAGATCTCTTCCCTGAAGCAATCGTCACAGGGACGCCGACTGGTGTGCGAGACCGGGATTAGTTTGAGCGTTTGCGCAGTATCGTCGGAGGCAAATTGGAAATCGATGGGATCGGCATCGTAATCGACCCTGGTCTCGATGACGTGGATATAGGCATGCGTCTGTTTATCGACGTGGGTGACGAGGTTGTAGAATTTCTTGATGCCGAAGAAGGGGTTCTCGCCCATCAGCAAGCCGTCAACATCAATCGTCTTGCTGAATTCGTCTGTTGAGATCTGCGCTTGGGCGCCCGGTCGCTCTGCTGGCGATGAGCAGCCTGCCAACGCGAGCGCAATCGATCCGATTAGGGCGCGAGTTCTCGCGATATTCTGTGGCACGGTCTCATCTCCGAACGTTCTGGCGCACCCTCGAAGGTCGCGACAATCCTACCGCCGCAACCGATCCCGCTCAAGAACGTTTAAAGAACATGACTATTCCCGCAGACCGGGAACGAGCACTGTCGGCGTCCGGCCGAACCTCGGTTAACCTATTGAACCAGCAGGAACGTGCCCTTGAACCGGCCGAGATCGGCGTCGCTCAGGCGCACGCCGACATGCGCCGCCTGCTCGTCGTCCTTGCGCTCGACCACTTCACCGTGGCGATAAAGCCAGGCGATGGCCGCGCCGTCGCTTAAGGGTATGTCGAGGCGCACTAAGCGGCGATCGATGTCGAGGCGGCGGTCGAGCAAATCGAGCAGCGCATCGCACCCCTCGCCCGTCGCCGCGGAAACCGGCACGCTGTCGTCATTGCGCCGCGCTTGGTTGCGCAATGCCGCCCGCTGGTCTTCGGGAAGGAGGTCGATCTTGTTGAGCGCCTCGATCATGCCGTGCTCGACCGTCTCGCCGAGGCCGAGCTCGGTCAAGACGCCATGGACGTCGTCGCGTTGCGCTTCGGACTCGGGATGATGGATGTCGCGCACATGGACGACGAGATCGGCCGAGGTCACCTCTTCGAGCGTCGCACGAAAGGCGGCGACCAACGGGGTCGGCAGTTCCGAAACGAAGCCGACCGTATCGGAAAGGATCGCGGTGCGGCCCGAGGGCAGCGGAAGTCTCCGCATGGTCGGGTCTAGGGTCGCGAACAGCATGTCCGCGGCAACCACCTCGGCACGGGTCAACCGGTTGAATAAGGTCGATTTGCCGGCATTGGTGTAGCCGACCAGCGCCACCACGGGATAAGGCACGCGCTTGCGGGCTTCGCGGTGCAGGGCGCGGGTGCGCTTCACGCCTTCGAGCTCGCGCTTCAAATGCGTGATCCGATCGGTGATGAGACGCCGGTCGATTTCGAGCTGGCTTTCGCCCGGCCCGCCGAGAAAGCCGAAGCCGCCGCGTTGCCGCTCCAAATGGGTCCAGGATCGCACGAGCCGCGAGCGCTGATAGGTTAGCGCCGCGAGTTCGACTTGCAGCCGCCCTTCATGGGTGCGGGCGCGAGCGCCGAAGATCTCGAGGATCAGCCCGGTGCGGTCGATGACCTTGCATTTCCATTCGCGTTCGAGATTGCGCTGTTGGACGGGGGTGACCGTGGCGTCGACCACCACCACCGCGATCTCCTTGGTCTTGATGGCCTCGCCAAGCTGCGTCACCGCGCCGCTGCCGAGCAAGGTACTCGGCCGCCAGGAGGAGACCCGAAGGACCTCCGCCTGCACGACGTCGAGCGCGATCGCGCGCGCCAGACCGACGGCTTCTTCCAGCCGCATGTCCGGCGAGCGCGCGCCGCTTTCCCGCGCGCCGGGCGCGGTTTTCAGGACCGGGTGGATGACGAGGCAGCGTCCGACCGAGCCGTCTTGCCCGCGTTGCGCTGCTACCATCCGCTCACACTTCTTCGGCTGTTTGTCCTGGCTCGAAGAGCTGGATCGGTGCCGCCGGCATGACGGTTGAAATCGCGTGCTTATAGACCAGCTGCGAATGCGCGTCGCGGCGCAAGAGCACGCAGAAATTGTCGAACCAGGTGATGATGCCTTGGAGTTTCACGCCATTGACCAGGAAGACCGTGACCGGGGTCTTGTTCTTCCGGACGTTGTTAAGAAAGACGTCCTGAACGTTTTGAGTTTTTTCCGACGACATGGGGGTTCCCCTTCTTGAAATTATTGCAGCCGGCCGGATTCGCTATGCCTCCCCGGTCGGTTGGACGAAGCCAAAAACAGCTCGCCCCAATGGATACCAAAATTGGGTGTCAAAAGGAAATCACAACCCCTTTAGGGACGAGAATTTGTGTTTTGCTTAACGAGGAGGCACAATCGCTTGGAATGGTGGATTCTTTTGGGACTTTGCGCCGCTTAACCAGGCTTTGCCTCGCGCTCGCCATCCCGGCCTCGGCGCTAACGGGATGCGCGCGGATGGCCTATCTCGGTTACGATGCTCACAGCGCGTTCGGCAGCGTCAGCCTGGCCGATCGCTGCGCCGATATCATGCATCGCGCGTTCCTCGACAGCGAAATCGTGGTTACCGGCAGCCATGTCAGCATGCAAACCGACACCGCGACGATCGATGTCGCGGGCGAACGCAAAGGCGTGCCGGAAGGCGGGCTTTACGCGCGCAATGTCGCGGTACAGTGCCGCTTCCAGAACGGCATCCTCAGCGATTTTCACTGGACGCAGGGCCCGGTTCGCCCCTGAGATGCCGGGCCAGCTCGGCAACGCTCGCGAAGTGGCGTGCCGGCGGGAAGTTCACGAAGCCAGGATCCTGCGGATCGTAAGCGCCGAGCAAAACGCCCGTGCAAGCCGCGCGCGACGCGCATTCCATATCGAGCGCCGTGTCACCGACATACCAGATCGCGTCGCTTCCGTGGACGCAGCCCGTCAAGGCCAATTGCATTGCTGCCGGGTCGGGTTTGTCGGCGCGCGCATCGCCCGCGCCGACGAGGGAGGCGAAATATCCGCTCCAGCCAAGATGCTCGGCTTCGCGCCGCAAGATGCGCCCAGTCTTGTTGCTGAGTACCGCGAGGTAGAGCCCCGCCGCCTTCGCCTCGGATAACATTTCACCGGCCCCTGCGATGGGCTCCAGACGCTCGATGTGAATCGCGGTGAAATGATCGAGGTAGAGCTTGCGCGCTTCTTCCCAACGGTCGCCGAACAAGGGCGGAAACGCATCGCGCAAACTGTGCCGCACCCGTGCCTTGGTTTCCTCGAGGGTCCACGGCTCGCGGCCCATCGCGGTGAAGGTAAGCACGAGCGCTTCATGAATCGTCGTCCAGCTATCGACGAGGGTATTGTCCCAATCGAAGACGAGCGCGCGCGGCGTCATCAAAGGTCTTGGCCGCCCGAGGCCGCGTAAGCGGCATAAAGCGCGCCAAGTTTCTTGGCGAACGGGCCAGGCTTGCCGTCGCCGATCGGCGTATCGTCGATGCGCACGACCGGCAGGACGAAATTCGTACTGCTGGTCAACAGTGCCTCGGTCGCTTTCTTGGCCTCGGCGACGCTGAACGGCCGCTCGACGAAACGCAAGCCCGCCTCGGCGATGACGCGCAACAAGCCCTGGCGGGTCACGCCGTTCAAGATGGCATTGTCGGCTTGATGCGTGAGCACTTCCCCCGACGCGGTCACGATCCAGGCGTTCGACGAGGTCCCTTCGGTTACGTTGCCGTCACGATCGACTTGCCATGCCTCTTGGGCCCCTTCACGCTTGGCGCGTTCCTTGCCGAGCGCATTGGGTAGAAGCGACACGGATTTGATGTCCGGACGTCCCCAACGAATATCGGGAATCGTGATGACCCTTATGCCTTCGATCAACAGCCGCGGGTCCACGAGCGGGCGGCGGCGCGCGGTCATGACCAGGCTCGGCCGCACATGCTCGGGAAATGCAAAATCGCGCGGCGCCGTGCCGCGCGTCACCTGCATATAGATGAAACCTTCGCGCACCAGATTACGACGGATCAGCTCGCGCATGACCGTCTTCAAAGCCGCATCGCTCATGGGCGGCACGATTTCGAGCGCGTCGAGCGAACGATGAAGGCGCTTCAGATGCAGCCCCTCGTCGATGAAGCTGCCGTCCTTGATCGCGACAACCTCGTAGCAGCCATCCGCGAATTGATAGCCGCGATCCTCGATATGGACCACCGCGTCGCGATGCCGGAGATAGCGGCCGTTGACGTAGGCGATCCGCGCCATGGGTTGCAGCGCCACGGGCCCTACCTCGGTTCGGAAAGATCGGCCGCGGCGGGGCGCTCGCCATTGGCGCGATCGCCGTTAAAGACGCCGAGGGATTTGAGCTTGCGGTGAAGCGCGGAGCGCTCCATGCCGACGAAAGCCGCGGTGCGCGAGATATTGCCGCCGAAGCGCGTGATCTGCGCCAGCAGGTACTCGCGCTCGAACATCTCGCGCGCATCGCGCAGAGGCAGGCCCATCAGCTCGCCGCCCCGGTCCCATTTCACCACGGCTGGCGCGATCGAGCCGATTTCGGCCGGCAGCATGTCCGCGCGGATCGGGTCTGAGGCGGCGCCCGGCGCCATGATCAGCAGCCAGTCGACCGCATTCTTGAGCTGCCGCACATTGCCGGGCCATTCATAGGCTTGCAGCGCGGCCATGGCGTCCTGGCCGAATTCGCGCGGCGGCAGCCGCGCGGCTTCGGCGGCCCGTGCCATGAAGTGGCGGGCGAGCGCCGGTATATCCTCGACCCTTTGGCTGAGAGTCGGCACGTGGAGCGGAACCACGGCCAGCCGATAATAGAGGTCCTCGCGGAACCGTCCCGCCGCGATCTCGAACGCAAGGTCGCGGTTGGTCGAAGCGATCACGCGCACATCGACCTTCACCCGCGCGCCGCCGACCCGCTCGAAGCTCTGATCTTGCAGCGCGCGGACGATCTTGCCCTGAGTTTCGAGCGGCATGTCGGCAACCTCGTCGAGAAACAAGGTGCCTCCATGCGCCTGCTCGAAGGTGCCGACCTTGCGCGGCGCCTCGGGACCTTCGACCCCGGCTTCGGTGCCGAACAGCTCGGGCTCGAAGCGTTCCGGCCGCATGGTGGCGCAACTCAGCGCCACGAACGGGCCTTTGGCGCGCCGCGAATGGGTATGAAGCAGCCGCGCCACGACTTCCTTGCCCACGCCCGGCGCGCCGGTGATCAGCACCCGGCTATTGGTCGGTGCGATGCGCTCGAATTGTTGGCGCAGATGGTTCGCGGCATGCGAGCTGCCGATCAGATCGTCCTCGCCGCCGGCGCGTTGCTTCAACTCTTCGTTCTCGCGCCGCAAACGCGCGGCTTCGATCGCGCGCTCGACGATGAGCAGCAGACGGTCCGATTTGAACGGCTTCTCGATGAAGTCGTAAGCGCCGATCTTGATCGCGGCGACCGCGGTTTCGATATTGCCGTGGCCGCTGATCATGACGACGGGAAGCTGCGGGAGCTCGCGCTTGATGATCTTCAGGATCTCGAGACCGTCGAGCTCGCTGCCTTGCAGCCAGATATCGAGCACGACCAGCGAAGGTTGGCGTGACCGGATTGCGGCAAGCGCTTCGGCGCTGTTTCCGGCTTGCCGGGTCTCATAGCCTTCGTCGCCCAGTATGCCGCACATCAAGGTGCGGATATCGGCTTCGTCGTCGACGACAACGATGTCGCTGGTCATACCTGCGCTTCCACTTTTGCAGCCGGGATCGGTGCGGCCGGCTTCGTCTCGACACGGTGAAATACGAGCTTGACCCGCGCGCCGCCGCCGTCGCGGTCCTCGAGCACCAACTCGCCATGGTGGTCTTCCATGATTTTCTTGACGATCGCAAGTCCAAGCCCGGTGCCTTTGACGTGAGTCGTGACATAGGGCTCGGTCAGCCGCTCGCGCCCTTCCTTCGGCAGGCCGCGGCCATTGTCTTCGACCGAAAGAACGACGGCTGCGTCTTCCTCGGTCAGCTTGACCGAGATCACGCCGGAGGCCGTGTTGGCCTCGCGCATATGGATCGATTCGGCGGCGTTCTTCATCAAGTTGACGAGCGCCTGCGCGACTTGACGCGAATCGCAGGAGAGCCGCACCGGCACGCGCGGCAACGAGGTTTCAACGCGAATATCCGAGGTGGCGGCGCGTTGCAAAAAAGCCGTCTGGCGCACGATCTCGCCGAGGTCTTCGTCGCGCAAAATCGGTGCGGGCATGCGCGCGAAAGACGAGAATTCGTCGACCATGCGGCCGATATCGCCGACATGACGGATGATCGTGTCGGTGCAAGCGGTGAAAGTGTCGGGATCGTTGCGGATCTCGCCGAGATATTTGCGCTTGAGGCGTTCCGCCGAAAGCTGGATCGGCGTCAGCGGGTTTTTGATCTCGTGGGCGATCCGACGCGCGACGTCAGCCCAGGCGGCTTTGCGCTGCGCCGCCTGCAGCTCGGTAATGTCGTCGAAGGTGACCACGTAGCCCCTGGCCTCGCCCTCCATGCGCTCGCCAGCGATGCGCACCAGCAGGGTCCGGGCGCGGCCGGCGCGCACGAGCTGTACCTGTGATTCCGCGAGCCGGTCAGGCCGCCGTTCGGCCTCTTCGACCAGTGCCGCCATTTCGGGCACGATCTCGGCCAGCTCCTTGCCGATATGCTGATCGAGATCGGTGCCGAGCAAAAGCGAAGCCGAGCGATTGGGCAGGTTGATCCGTCCTTGCTGGTCGAGCCCGATGACGCCGGCGGACACGCCCGATAGCACGGTTTCGGTAAAACGTCGGCGCTGATCGAGCTGGCGGTTGGCCTCGATCAATTCGCTTTGCTGTGTTTGAAGCTGATGAGTCATTCGGTTAAACGCACGAGAGAGCGATCCGAACTCTTCGTCGCTATTGCCGGCCGGCACGCGAGCAGAAAGATCGCCGCTACGCACCCGCTCGGCCGCCGCGACCAGCGAGCTGATCGGCCGCGCCATCCGCGTCGCAAAAGACAACCCGACCCAGACCGCGCCGGTCAACAGCAGAAGGCCAACCGCGAAGAACACCACCGAGAACGCAATCTGGTAATCGGAGCGCTGGCCTTCGAGCCTTTCATATTGATCGACCGCGCTCTTGGTCTGATTCATGTGGTTGATGACTTCGGGATCGATGAAGCGTCCGGCATAAAGAAAGACATCGCCGAAGCGGTCGAGCCGTACCAGCGCCCTCACCCGGTCGTCATTGTCGTTGGTCATCACCGCGACATCGCCCGAGCGCGCCGCCGCCAGCGCCCAATCGGGCACAGGTTGCAGTTCAAGCGCAAAGCTGAAGCCGGTGCGGGCAAGCAGATGGCCGTCGCCGTCGAAGACGATCGCCTCTGTCAGCGAGCGCAAGGCCGCCTGCGCGCGGACGATTTCATTGAGACGCGCGGGATTGAGGCTCAGGAGATTGGCGTCGCGGTTCAGATCATTGGCCATGCCGGCGACGTCGGCGCGAATCGTTTGCTGATGCTCGTGCAGATAGGCCTCGGCGACCGCGAGCGAGCCGGTGACGGCGGTCCGCACGCGCTCGCTGAACCATGCTTGAACGCCGAAAGCGAACAACATGTAGGAGAAGATCGCAACGATGATGGTCGGGATGACCGCGACGAGGCTGAACAGCACGACCAGCCTTGTGTGAAGGCGCGACCCGGCGAGCCCGCGCCTTCGCTCGGCCCAAAGCTGCACCAGGCGCCAAGCGATGATGGCCACCAGCGGCAGGAGCAGGACAAGGTTCAGCAGCAGGAAGAGCTGGTCGAGATGCGGCGAGCTGACGCCCGGCCACAATCCGCGCAAAACCGCGATGGTTGCGACGCCGGAGAGAACCGCGAAAATTCCGAGCACGACGGCGAGCTTGCGGACGAGTCCGACCCGACCCGCCCAAAGCACGAGCTCTCGCGATCCGTTCATGGCCTCATTTTAGGCCGCGAGCGACATCGATGTCCAATTCGCGCACTTTTTTGCGCAATGTGTTGCGATTGAGGCCCAGGAGCTGAGCCGCCTTGAGCTGGTTGCCGCGCGTGGCGCTCAAACTCAGCTGGATAAGCGGACGTTCGATCTCGCGCAGGACACGATCGTAGAGCCCCGAAGGCGGCAAGCCGCCTTTGTGCGCTGCAAAATAGTCGCGCAGATGGCGCTCGGCGGCAGAGCTGAGGCTCTCCTCGCCGTTCGCCTCGGTCACGACTTGCGCCGGGGTGGCCTCGGAGAGCTCGCCCTCGATCGCGTCCACGCCGATGACTTCCTGGGAATAGAGCGCGGCCAGGCGGCGGACGAGATTTTCGAGCTCGCGCACATTGCCAGGCCAGCGATAGTTCTTGAGCCGGTCCATCGCGGCCTGGTCGAGCGACTTTGCCGGCAAGCCTTCGCTCGCCGCCTGCGTGAAGAAATGACGCACCAGCGCCGGGATGTCCTCGGTCCGCTCGCGCAATGGCGGCAGGCGAATCGGCACCACGTTCAGGCGGTAGAACAGGTCCTCGCGGAACAGGCCCTGGCGAATGAGCTGGCGCAGATCGCGATGTGTCGCTGCGATGATCCGGACATCGGCGCGAATCGGCGTGCGTCCGCCGACGGTCGTGTACTCACCCTGCTGCAGCACGCGCAGCAGCCGGGTTTGCGCTTCGAGCGGCATGTCGCCGATCTCGTCGAGGAAAAGCGTGCCGCCTTGCGCCTGCTCGAAGCGGCCGACGCCGCGCGCCATGGCGCCGGTGAACGAGCCTTTCTCGTGGCCGAACAGCTCGCTTTCGATCAGCTCGCGCGGTATCGCCGCCATGTTGATGGCGACAAACGGCCCAGCGCGGCGCTTGCCGTAATCATGGAGCGCGCGCGCGACCAGTTCCTTGCCGGTGCCGCTTTCGCCTGTGATCATCACGGTGAGGTCCGTGCCCATCAGCCGCGCCAGCACGCGGTAGATTTCCTGCATCGCCGGGGAGCGGCCGATTAGCGGCAGCTGGTCGGCATCGTCTTCGGCGTCGGTCGTTTGCGCGGCGATGCCGTGCGGCACGGTCAAGGCGCGCTCGACGACATTGACCAGCTCGCGCAGGTCGAAGGGTTTCGGCAGATACTCGAACGCGCCGCGTTCGGTGGCCTTCACCGCCGTCAGCAGCGTGTTTTGCGCGCTCATGACGATGATGCGCAGCTCGGGCCGGAGCTTCTTGATGCGCGGGACGAGATCCAGGCCGTTCTCGTCGGGCATCACCACGTCGGTAATGACGAGATCGCCCTCCCCGTCGGACACCCAGCGCCACAGAGTCGCAGCATTGCTGGTCGTGCGCACGTCGTGGCCGAGCCGGCTCAAGGCCTGGCCCAACACCGTGCGAATAGCGCGATCGTCGTCGGCAACGAGAATGGTGGCTGGCGTGCTCATGGCGAAGGTTTACGTGGTGGCGCGTCGCCGCGCGCGGCGACCGGCAGATAAACGCGGAACACGGTGCGGCGCGGCTGGCTCTCGAATTCGATCACGCCGCCATGATCACCGACGACCTTGGCGACCAGCGCGAGCCCGAGCCCGCTGCCATTGTGCTTGGTCGACACGAAGGGGTCGAAAAGATGCGGGCGTAGATCCTCGGGGATGCCGTCGCCATTGTCGGTCACCGAAACCACCAAGGGCAGATGCACGCGGCTGTCGCTGCCCGCCACGGCAAGCCGGATGCCGTGCTGGAACGCGGTCGAGAGCACGATCTCGCCGCCTTGCGATGGCGCGGCCTCGGCCGCGTTCTTGACCAGGTTGAGAAAAGCCTGGATCAGCAGATCGCGATTGCCATGCACCGGCGGCAACGATGGATCGTATTCCTCGATGAAGCGAATGTTGCGGGCAAATCCAGATTGCGCGGCGCGGCGCACGCGTTCGAGCACCTCGTGAATATTCACCGGCGCGCGTTCCAAGGGGCGCCGGTCCGAGAACACGTCCATGCGATCGACCAGCGCGCAGATACGGTCAGCCTCGTCGCAGATCAGTCGCGTCAGCTCGCGATCGGCGGTTCCGGCGTTTTCCTCAAGCAGCTGCGCCGCGCCGCGTATGCCCGAAAGGGGGTTCTTCACTTCATGCGCAAGCATCGCCGCCATGGCCGTAACCGAGCGCGCGGCATTGCGGTGGGTAAGTTGCCGGTCGATCTTGTCGGCGATCGAGCGGCCCTGCAGCGTGACGATGACGAAGCCGCGCTCGTCGCCGAGCGGTACGGCTTGAACGGTCAACAGCCTTGGACCAAGCCGCGGCGTATCGACACCGACGCCATATTCCGAAACGCTGGCGCCGGTCCGCCGCACTGATTCGATCAAGCCGAAAACCGGGCTGTCTGCAGGGAGAAGCTCGGAGAGCGGCAAACTCATCAACGTGGTCGCGCCGAGGTCGAAGAATTCCTCGGCCGCCGTATTGGCGTAGCGCAGCTGATCGGTCGCGTCGATAACCAGAACGGGATCGGGCAAAGCGGCAAGCACGGCGCGCGCTTCGATCGCCACTTCCGGCGGCAATCTGCGGATGACGCTGCCTCGTGCTGTCATCGCGCTACGCCGCTTCCGCGATCAAAGGAGTGTAGAACGCGCGAATCAGCGCCGTGACCGCCTTGGGATCGTCGCAGCGATTGACCGCAGCGCGAAATTCGGAGGAGCCGTAAAGCCCTTTCGAATACCAGCCGAGATGCTTGCGCGCGATGCGCGTGCCGATAACGGCGCCGTAATGGACAAGCATGTCGTCGTAATGGCCGAGCACGATGTCGAGCTGTTGGCACAGCGAAGGATCGGGCAAGCGCGTCCCGGTCTTAAGGAAGTGGATCACTTGCTGGACGAACCACGGCCGGCCATAGCTGCCGCGCCCGATCATCAACCCGTCGGCATGGGAGCGAGCGAGCGCATCCCGAGCATCGTCGAGACTCGTGATGTCGCCATTGGCAATCACCGGGATCCGCACCGCCTCTTTCACGGTGCGGATGAAATCCCAATCGGCCTGGCCGTCATAGAATTGGCAGCGCGTGCGGCCATGGATCGAGATCATGCGAATGCCGCATTCCTCGGCGACGCGCGCGAGCTTGGGCGCATTGCGGTTCCGGTCGTCCCAACCGGTGCGCATCTTCAGCGTCACCGGCAGGTTCACCGTCTTCACCACGGCCTCGAGAATGCGCGCGGCAAGTCCCTCCTCGCGCATCAAGGCGGAGCCGGCTTGGCCGTTCACCACTTTCTTCACCGGGCAGCCGAAATTGATGTCGATAATGGCGGCGCCGCGATCGGCATTGAGGCGCGCGGCTTCCGCCATCACCTGAGGCTCGCAGCCGGCCAGCTGCACCGCCATGGGCTGCTCTTCCGGACAATTCTTGGCCATGGTCATGGATTGCCGGGTTTCGCGAATCATCGCCTCGCTGGCGATCATTTCGGAGACAACCAAGCCGGCGCCATGGCGTTTGACCAGTCGACGAAAAGGCAGATCGGTCACGCCCGACATCGGCGCCAGAAAGACGGCGTCAGCCAACCGAATATCGCCGAGATCAATGCTCATATTATGTGCATTTACCCCATTGCCCACTATTTGAGCATATCATACCGCACTGCACAATGAATGCAACGGAAATCCGCGCGCGGCAAATTTCGATGCTTGGGCCATTACTTACGCGACGGAGCGCACCCCGACCAGAACATCTGTCACAAATTTGATACCTGGGTAAGCAAGGGTGAGCAGCAGATACGCCAAGAGCGCCCAGCGCGCCACGCGTCGTCCCCGCAAACCGCTAATCCTGCGGGCCACCAGCAGCGTGGCGATGATGGCAAAGGCCGCGAGCGAGAACATGGTCTTGTTGTCGATTGCGAAAGATGCCGTTCCGGCAAAGCGCTGCATGACGATGCCCGTGACGACGCCAAGGGCCAGAACCGACTCGGCCGCGTAGAGCAGTCTGATCTCGAGCGCTTCGCTATCGGCGACGGCGGGCAGCAGACGCGTCAGCGGTGTCGGCCGCTTGGTCTTCAAAGCGCGCTCTTGGAGGAAGACTGCGGCACTCGCCACCGCGGCCAGGGTGATCAGCCCGTAGGTCACCACGGCGAAGACGATGTGGGCGTCGAGCCATCCAGCGGGCAGCGTCTCGGCTATCGGCTGTTCCGGGGCGCGTTGCCAGATCGTGGCAAGCACGCCCAGCACCAGCAGGTAAGGCACAAGCAACGGCGTCAGCCGCCAGGCCTGCCGCGTGGCCGCCGCGAGGCAGAGAAACAGCACCATGGTCGCGGCAATCGTCACCCAGAGCGAAATAGCGAAACCGGTATGCCATGCGCCGCCAAGCTGTGCTGCCGACCAGGCAAGCGGGCCGATCGCGGCGAGCACAAGCACGGCGTAAAACAGCGCGTCGCGCCCATCATTCGTCCGCCAACGCACGAGCGCAGCCGGCAGCAACGCTGCCAAGGCGGTGAGGTTGAGCGTCAGGCTCATCGACATCGAAATCTCCCGGTCATCCGACATAGGGTAGCCATGTCTGGTTGGCAAGCAACCCGTCCTTGGACTAGCTTCACCGCATGTCTTCTTGCATTGCCTTGGTGGTCGCGGCCGGGCGCGGCACGCGGCTCGGCGGCGCGCGGCCGAAGCAGTATCAGCTGCTCGCCGGCCGCGCGTTATTGCGCTACTCCCTTGAGACGCTTGCGGCGCATCCCGGCATCGCCCATGCGCGCGTGGTGTTCCACCCTGAGGATCGCGATCTCTATGAGGAAGCGGTATCCGGGCTAACGCTCTTGCCGCCGGTGGCGGGCGGTGCCGCACGCCAGGATTCGGTGCGTCTCGGCCTGGAGAGCCTGGCCGAGTGGGCACCGGAGCGCGTGCTAATTCACGACGCCGCGCGTCCTTTCGTCGATCGCGGCGTGATCGACCGCGTCCTGGCAGCGCTCAACGCGGCGCCTGGCGCCATTCCGGCCTTGCCGGTGAGCGACACGGTGAAGCGCGGCGCCGACGGCGTGATCGTCGCGACGCTCGATCGTACGGCTCTCTATCGTGCGCAGACGCCGCAAGGGTTTCATTATTGCGCCATTCTCGCGGCGCATCGCGCCGCCAGCGGCGAGGAACTATCCGACGATGCCGCCGTGGCCGAGCGCGCGGGGCTTGCCGTCCGTCTTGTCGCCGGCAGCGAGGATAATTTGAAAGTCACGCGTCCCGAGGATTTTTCCCATGCCGAACGTCTGATCGCGGCCGGCGGCGACTATCGCACCGGCCAGGGCTTCGATGTCCATGCTTTCGGTCCGGGCGACCACATCTGGCTGTGCGGCGTGCAGGTTCCGCATGATCGCGGGCTTGTCGGGCACTCCGATGCCGATGTCGGGCTTCACGCCTTGACCGATGCGATCCTCGGCGCGCTCGGCGCCGGCGATATCGGCATGCATTTTCCGCCGAGCGATGAGCGCTGGCGCAACGCCCCATCGCATCTCTTTTTGCGTCATGCCGCCGAACTAGTGCAGCAGGCGCGCGGCAGCATCATCCATGTCGACATCACGGTGATTTGCGAGCAACCGCGCATCGGGCCGCATCGCGCGGCGATGGTCGCGCGCGTCGCGGAAATTCTTGGCCTTGCGCCCAGCCGGGTCAGCGTCAAAGCGACGACGACCGAAAAGCTGGGCTTTACCGGCCGCGGCGAAGGCATGGCCGCGCAGGCAGTGGCGACGTTGCGCTTGCCGTCCTGAGAACGCGCGAGATGCGTTGGGCCATGCTTATCGCCACTTGGTTCGGTTGCGGCCGGCTGCCTTGGATGCCGGGAAGCTGGGGTGCGCTCGCGGCCCTGCCGCTGGCTTGGGCGATTACCGCCATTGCCGGCACATATGGTTTGGCCATCGCCATTGTCATCGTTTTCGCCCTCGGCTGTTGGGCCGCAGGCTGGGCGGCGAGCGAGGCAGGTGCGGAGGATCCGGGCTGGATCGTGGTCGATGAGGTGGCCGGCCAATGGCTGACCTTGTTGGTCGCGCCGCTCAGCCTCGTCGCCTATGGCGCAGGGTTTCTGCTGTTCCGCTTGTTCGATATTTGGAAACCGTGGCCGGTGCGCTGGGCTGAGCGCCGGTTTGGCGGCGGATTCGGAATTATGGTGGACGACGTCCTGGCCGCGATCTATGCGATGATCGTGCTCGAGATCGGGAGATTTCTCCTTGAGCGATGACGTCATCCGCGACCTCGCCGAACGCGTGCTGGCGCGCTGCCGCGCGAAGAAGCGGATGCTCGCGACCGCGGAATCCTGCACGGGCGGCATGATCGCAGCGGCGCTGACCGATATCGCAGGCTCGTCGGACGTGGTCGAGCGCGGCTACGTCACCTATTCCAATCGCGCAAAAACCGAGTTGCTCGGCGTTCCGACTGCGCTCATCGCACGGCTTGGCGCCGTGAGCGCCGAAGTCGCCGAAGCGATGGCGGCGGGCGCGCTCGCGCTCTCGCCCGTCGATCTTGCGGTTTCGGTCACAGGCATTGCCGGTCCCGGTGGCGGCACGCCGGCAAAGCCGGTCGGGCTGGTCTATTTCGGGCTTGCACGCCGTGGCGGTCCCTTGCGCAGCGAGCAGCAGATGTTCGCGGGCGACCGCGCGGCGATCCGGCACGCGGCGGTCGAACACGCGCTGCGCTTACTGCTCGAAGCCACCTCAGGGTAAACCCTCCGGCGCCCGAACGCCGAGGTTGTATCGCCCCGCCCCTCTCGCTTAAGCTGGCGCCATGCAGTTCGGTCTCTTCGGCGGCGCACGGTCAAAGGGAGAAGGTCCGCTCGGCGACAGCCAGGGCTACCGCGAATATATCGCCTATGTGCGCGAGGCCGAAGAGCTCGGCTATCACAGTGTCTTCCTGGTCGAGCACCATTTCACCGGCGTCGGTCAGGTTTCGGCCTCGCTCGGGCTTCTCAGCTATCTCGCCGCTTGCACCAAACGCATACGGCTCGGTACCGCGGTCGTCGTGCTTCCCTGGCACAATCCTGTGCTGGTAGCCGAAGCCGCCGCGACCGTCGATCTCCTCTCCAATGGCCGGCTTGAATTCGGCGTCGGCAAAGGTTATCGCGACGTCGAGTTCAGCGGCTTTTGCGTGCCGATGGAAGAAGCGACCGAGCGCTTCGACGAGGCAATGGAGGTCATCCGCAAGGCCTGGAGCAGCGAAGGCCGTTTCTCGCATCACGGCAAGCGCTGGCATTACGACAACATTGTGGTCGAGCCGGCAACGGTGCAACGGCCGCACCCGCCCTTCTGGCTCGGCGCGGGCAGCGAGGAATCGATCCGCCGCGCCGCGCGCGAGGGTTACAATTTGCTGCTCGACCAAATCGCGCCTTGCGACCTGACGATCGAGCGGGTGGCGATGTTCCGCGCGGAATGCCTGAAGGCCGGGCGCGCTTACAACCCGCTGATGGTCGGCACCACGCGCGGCCTGCAATTGGTGCGCAACGAAGCCGAGCGGCAACAGGCGCTCGCCGTGCGCATGGGCATGCTCAAGAATATCGGCACGCTTGCGCGCGGCCGCGGCGCCGACCGTTACGCCAATCTCAAGGACTATGTCGGTCCGCCCATCGAATTCGACGATGCGCCGCTGCTCGGAACGCCGGACCAAATCGTCGCGCGCCTGAAGAAGCTCGAAGCCGGCGGCGTCGAGCATATCTTGCTGGTCGATCCGTCCGGCTCGATCGAAACTTTGCGCAGCTTCGCCAAGGAAGTCATGCCAGCCTTCAAGAGCCCGGTGACAGCGGCCTGACTTCCATTTTCCGTACCGCATTGATGATGGCGTTGTGTGCGGTTGCTGGTTGCAGCCTGCCGGCCAAGCCGCGCGCCTCCTGCCCTCTGCCCTCCGAGCAGCCGCTTATGGTGGTCGAGCTGTTTTTCGGCCGCGATATTCCCGGCCGCGAGCCGCTGAGCGAGCTCGAATGGTCGGGCTTTGCCGCGCGCGTGATCGCCGAGCAGTTTCCCGACGGCTATACCGTGTTCGACGGCGACGGGCAGTGGCTCGATCCACACACGAACCGTGTGGTCCACGAACCGAGCAAGATTCTGCTCGCCGCGGCCGATCCCGATTCCGATCTGGCGGCCCGCATCAACGCGGTGGTCGACGCCTATCGCCGCGAATTCCACCAGCAATCGGTCGGCGTCCTCACGCGCGAAAGCTGCGGCGCTTTCGCGGCACCCTGACCGCCGCTCCCTAATGCATTTCCGTCGTTCTTGACCGGTCAGGCAGGGCGCCGGTATATTTTTGGTATGTCTACCAAAACGAGCGACAATCTTCGCGAGCGCATCCTCGCCGCGGCGCTTGACGTGATTCGACGCGACGGCGTGACCTCCCTTACCCAACCGCGCGTCGCCGCCGCCGCACGAATCCGCCAAAGCCATCTCACCTATTATTTTCCGACGCGTCGCGATCTCGTTGCCGCCGTCACCGCGCGTCTTGCCGAAGGTCTGATCGCCGGCTTTTCTGGCGCGCTCGGCGGCGAGAAAAAGAAGCCCGCCGCCTTGGCCGCTGATTTGGCCCGCATAGCGACGCCGGCGCAAACGCGGCTGCTTTTGGCCTTCGTTCTTGCTGCCGATCGCGAGCCCTCGCTGCGGGATTTGTTTCGCCGGTTGACGAAAGCCGTGCGCAAAGAACTTGCGGCCGGCTTGGCGCGCTCGGGGCTTGCTGCCGATGCCGGGTCGGTTGCGCTCCTCCACGCACTTGGCGTCGGGCTCGCGGTACTCGATCTCGCTCGCAGTGAGCCCGGCTCGCGGCGCGAGATTCATATGGCGACCTCGCGTGCTCTTTCTGGCCTCAAACCGAAGCAGAGGAAACGCGCATGAAAACATCTGGCATCGCGGCCGGCGAACGACAGCTTTATGGCGCTCAGACTTCGGGCCGTTCCTACCGCAACCTGTCGGCGCCGCTCTATGCGATCCGTTCGGAGAATGATGTCGCGATTCCTATGCGCGACGGGATCGCGCTTCGCGGCGATATTCATCGTCCCGATAGCGATGAAAAATTTCCCGTGTTGATCGCGATCTCGCCCTACCCGCGCCAGATCCAGCATATCGGTCTGCCCCTGGGCTTCATCGAGGCGGGCCAAAGCGACTTCTTCGTGCCGCGCGGCTATGTCCATCTCATCGTCAATTGCCGGGGTACAGGCGGCAGCGGCGGCGTCTACGAGATGATGGGGCCCGCCGAGCATCGCGATCTTTACGATCTGGTCGAATGGGCGGCTGCCCAGCCTTGGTGCGACGGGCAGGTTGGGATGATCGGCGTCAGCTATTTCGCGATCGAGCAGATCAACGCGGCGCTTATGGCGCCGCCGCATTTGCGCGCGATCTTTCCCTGGTCCGCTACGGTCGATTGGTATCGCGAAATCTGCTGGCATGGCGGGATTCCGACCGGCGGCTTTGCCGGAAAATATTTCAACGCGATCGGTATGGCCGACCGGAAGAATGCGCGGTTCTACCGGCGCCGCTTCATTGCGGCCGTCAACGCCCTGTTACAGCGCCCGTTTCTGCACCGCCGTATCGCTCGACCGCACGCCAATCCGGTTTCGGTTCTTAGACGCGCTTTGCGCTTTGCCTATCGGCGGCATCCTTGGGACGACATTTATTTCAATGTCGCGGTCGAGCATCAGATGTACGACGATTTCTGGCGGGCGCGCGATTTGACGGAGCGGCTTTCCGAGATCAAGATTCCGATCTATCTCGGCGCCGATTGGGAAAATGTCAGCGTTCATTTGCAAACGCCGTTCCTCGCTCTCGAAAGACTTCCGTCCGCGACGCCCCATCGCGTCACCTTGGCGCCGCGCGGCACGTTGCAATGGCCGTGGGAGAGTCTTCATGTCGAAGCCCTGGCCTGGTTCGATCATTGGCTCAAAGGCCGCGACACCGGCATCATGGCGGGCAGGCCGATCCGCTATTTCGTCGAAGGTGCCGACGAATGGCGCGAGAGCGATCATTGGCCCCTGCCAGAGACGCGCTTTAGCACATTATTTCTGCGCGCGGATGGAAGGCTTGCGGTTCAGAAAGGCGACAGCGGCCGACGCGATTATCTTTACCTTCCGCCTTCGCTTGAGCGCGCGCGCAACTCGAATCCGCCGGAGCTGCCGACATTTTTGTCCTGGGATACGGCACCTTTCGACCGGCCGGTCGAGCTCATCGGCCCATTCCAGCTCGGGCTTCGCGCCGCATCGACTGCAATCGACACAGATTGGATCGTCAAGCTTCAGGACGTGCGCCCTGATGGCACAGTGCAGGATCTGACTCAGGGCTGGCTGCGTGCCAGTCATCGTGCGCTCGATCCGCTGCGCAGCAAACCTTACCGTCCAGAACATTCTCACGATCGCGCAGAAGCGCTTCAGCCGGGCGAAACGGCTTTATTCGAGATCGCGATCTTGCCGACCGCGCATCGTTTTCGGCTGGGTCACCGATTGCGGATCGTGTTGACCAGCGACGATCGCAACGGATTTGCGATGCAGGGGCTTTCTCATACCGGAACCGGCATGGCCGCACGCAACCGGGTCTTTAACGACTCTCGTCTCGTCGTGCCCTTGATCGACGGAGATCTAGCCTAACGGGCGGGGCACAGCCGGTCGAGAAATTGTCGTGCGCAATGCGCCCAGGTGAAAGTGAGCGCATGTTCGCGGCAGCGTGCGCGCGGTATCTCGAGCGCGGCGAGCGCGGCGCGGCGCAAATCCTCGTCGAGTATGCCGGTGCCGCTGTCTTTGATCACGTCGAGCGGCCCCGGAACCGGATAGGCGGCAACCGGTAATCCGGAGGCCAGGGCCTCGAGCATGACGAGTCCGAAGGTGTCGGTGCGGCTCGGAAATACGAAGACATCCGCCGAGGCATAAACGCTCGCCAGGGCGCGGTGTTCGCGTCGGCCGAGAAAATGCACCTCGGGAAAGCGCCTTCGCAAGGAAGCGAGCGCCGGCCCCTCGCCCACCACCACTTTCGATCCCGGTAAATCGAGGCCGAGAAAGGCAGGGAGGTTCTTTTCCTGTGCCACGCGCCCGACCGACAAAAAGATCGGCCGTTTGAGCCCGGCCAACTCGTCACCCAAGCCCGCATCGAACAGGCTGGGATCGACGCCGCGGCCCCAGGGTACGAGATTGGCGAAGCCATGCGCTGCAAGCTCGCGGCGCACGCTTTCCGTGGCCACCATGACGCCGCGCGACGGGGCGTGAAAACGCCGCAACAGCGAGTAGGTGAAGCGCTGGGGCGCAAGGTAACGGACCGCGAGATATTCCGGGAAACGGGTGTGGTAGGCGGTGGTGAATTTGTAGCCGGCGCTCAGACACCACTGCCTGGTCGCGATTCCGATTGGGCCCTCGGTGACGATATGAACGGCATCGGGCTGCGCCGCCTCGATCATCCCGCCGACTTTGCCCATGGGATTCACGGCGAGGCGAATTTCGCGATAGAACGGACAGGGCACGGTGCGGAAGCGGTCGGGCGTCAAAGGGATTACGCGATGGCCCGCCGCTTCCAACTCGCGCGTCACGGACAACATTGTGCGCACGACGCCGTTCACTTGAGGCGGCCAGGCGTCGCTGGCCAAGAGGATCTTCATAAATCTTCGTCGGCCATGACGAGCTCGCGCCGGTCCGGCGGATTGAGCGGATCGAAGGCACGCAAGCTCATCCAGTGGAGGATTTCGAGACGCCCGTCGAAATGCTCGACCAGCGCCGTGCAGCTTTCGACCCAGTCGCCATCATTGCAATAGAGCACACCGTTGATGTCGCGCATCTCGGCCTGATGAATATGGCCGCAGACAATACCGTCGACTTGGCGATTGCGCGCCTCGGCCGAGATCGCATGGGCGTAGTCGCTGACGAATTGCACCGCATTCTTGACGCGCGATTTGAGATAGGCCGATAGCGACCAATACGGGTAGCCGAGATGCCGGCGCGCGAGGTTGAAGAGGTTGTTTAGCCGCAATGTGAGCTCGTAGGCGCCGTCGCCCAGCAGAGCGAGCCAGCGCGCATACCGCACCACGCCGTCGAAGGCATCGCCATGGATGACCAGCAGCTTCTTGCCATCCGCGGTGACATGGGTCGCCTCCGACAACAGCAAGACCCCGCCGAAATGCATCTCGGTGTAATCACGAAGCCATTCGTCGTGATTGCCGGGAATGTAGATGACCTTCGTCCCCTTGCGTGCTTTGCGCAGCACTTTCTGGACCACGTCATTATGGCTTTGTGCCCAATACCAGGATTTCCGCAATCGCCAGCCGTCGACGATGTCGCCGACGAGGTAAAGGGTTTCAGATTCGGTGTAGCGCAGGAAATCGAGCAGGAACTCCGCTTTGCATCCGCGCGTTCCCAGATGGACGTCGGAGATCCAGATCGTTCGGAAGCGGTTGACGCCCTGGATGAAGTTCACAGACCCTCCTTGTGGTTTGTTTCGCCGGGCAAAGTGTTGTGAGTGGCGCGTGGGGCGCCGACGCTGCTCGGGAAGCTCGCGCCAAACCCCCGAGGGGGGCGCAGCCAATGGCGAAAAAAAGGGCGCCTTCGGCGCCGGTTCCGTCAGGAGTTGCACGCATCGCGCCCTCGGCGACCTGACCCTGCTTCTTCGGTGACGACCACGTCGACCAGCCGGTCGGTGCGCCGGGTCTTTTGCATTTCCCGCAAGGCGGCGCGAAAGATTTCGGCCGTGTGCGCATCCGGCACCGCGATGGTCAGCGCCTTGCCGTTCGTCGCGGTACGCAACGTCGCCGGTCCCAGTCGGTTTACGGCCAGCATGGTCAACGTGACGGGATCGATCGGCGCGGCGATCGGAGTCGACGCGACGGGATGGAGCGCGCGGTGGGACCGCGCAGCAGCCTGCACGAAGCTCATCCAGCCATGCTTCACCGCCGCCTGGAGACGTTGATGTCGGTGAGGGAATTGTTGCATTCGGTCCTCGGCCATACCTCGTTGAGACCCGGGGATTGCCTAGCAGGGCCCAATGACGGATTTGTGCAGCTTTGAAGTCGGCTCGATGACAATTGCCGTGGCGATTGGTGCGGGGCCGAGCGCGCCCGCCCCCTGAATTCCAATGACCTGCTGCTTAATGATTGAAACGACAGCTTAGGAATATTTGGCAATATCTTGATTTATATGTGGAATGGATCCTGAAAAAGCCTCGCGGCGACTATTTTCCCTATGCCGCTTGCCTCTGCGAGGTTGTGCGCACCGGCGCGGCAGACTCTGGAACAAGAAAATCGACATGAGAGAAAGCTCAGGCCGGCCGCGCGCGCAGACAAAAATCTCGTTTCACGGGATTCGTTTAGGGACTCGACACCACGCAACATGGATAGGGCGCGAGTCGCGTATTTATGACCGAAGGCAGTGCGTCAGCGAGTGCTATTAATCTTGCGAGTTGTTATCGAGAATAATACACTGATAAATAATAAGAATTAACTATTATTCGCGTGTAGTGAATGCACTAAAAAGGGGAAATACGGGCAGCTTATGGCAACAATTCTAGTGATCGATGACGATCCCGGCATGCGCCGGATGTTATTGCGCATACTCGGAAACGAACACGAGCTGGTTGAAGCGGAGGACGGATCGATCGGACTTGCGCGGTTTGCCGCTCACGCCCCCGATCTGGTGATCACCGATATCGTGATGCCGAACAAGGAAGGCATCGAAACCATCCGCGAATTGCGGCGGCGCGCGCCCACCATCCGAATTCTCGCCATTTCGGGCGGTGGCCAGCTTCGTGAAGCCGACTATCTCGATATGGCCGGCAAGCTCGGGGCCGACATCACGCTCGGCAAGCCCGTCCGGGTTGCCGAATTGCGCGCGGCCGTGGAACGGTTGCTCTCGCCCTCCTGGGCGGCGCCATGCGCGCACTGATCCTCGACGACGAGGCAGCGATCGGACGCGTCATTTGCCGCGTCGCCCAAAGTGCGGGATTCATCGCCGAATCGGCGACCGAGCCCGCGGCGTTTCAGGCTTATTACCGCCTCGCGCGCCCGGACGTTGTCCTGCTCGATTTGCAGCTCGGCAAGGAGGACGGTATTTCACAACTCCGCTTTCTTGCCGAGCAACATCATCAGCAAGCCGTGGTGCTAGTCAGCGGTTTCGATCGCCGCGTACTCGCGGCTGCAGAACGGCTGGGACGCGATCTCGGCCTCGACGTTGTGACCTCCCTCGTCAAGCCGTTTCGCGCGGAAGAGCTCGCGGCTCTCTTCGACCGGCTCGCGGCGCAGCTTTCGCCCTTGACCGCCGGGCAGTTATTCGACGCCATCGCAAATGACGAACTGGCGCTCGACTATCAACCAATCGTCGAGCCGGCGCAGCGGAAAGTGATTCAACTCGAGGCATTGGTGCGTTGGCGTCATCCGGCGCGCGGCATACTCGGCCCCGATCGTTTCATCCCGCTGGCCGAAAGCGACACGGCGACGATCGATCGTCTGACCGAATGGGTGGTTACCACCGCCGCGCGTGATTGCTTGCGGATGCAGGCACATGGACCGGGTACGCGCATGGCCGTGAATGTGTCCGTTCGGAATCTCGACAAGCTCGATTTTCCCGATCGTGTGGAAGCGATCGTCGACCGGGAGCGCGTTCCGCCCAGCCTATTTTCGCTCGAGCTTACCGAAAGCGCCGCGGCGCAACATCCGATCAAGAATGTCGACGTCCTCAGCCGCCTGCGCCTCAAGGGAATCGATTTGGCATTGGACGATTTCGGAATCGGCTACTCGTCTCTCAAGGTGCTTCATACGCTGCCGTTCAGCACCATCAAAATCGATCGTTCCTTCGTGGCCGATCTCGCTGACTCGCGCGATTCTCAGGCAATCGTCAAAGCAATGGTCGATCTTGCGCGCAATATGGAAATCGACTGCATCGCCGAAGGCGTCGAAAGCCAGGAGAGCGCAAAACTGCTCGAAGATTTCGGTGTCCGCAAACTGCAAGGCTATCTCTTCTCCAAACCGCGACCGATCGAAGAGCTGACGCGCTGGCAGCATCATTGGCAAGCTGCCTAGCCGGTGATTAGCGCGGCATCCCGGGCATGGTGGACATGCTTGGCTTGGCTGATCCGGCCGGCGTGGCGGGCCCGCCGCTCATCTCGCCTTCATGCATCGCACTGATCTTCGCAACCGTGACAGTGACTTGTTGGTTGCCGGCATGCTCGAAGGTCAGCGTGAGCGGCAGTTTGTCGCCTTCCTTGAGCGGCGCCTTCAAGCCGATCAGCATGAGATGGTAGCCATCGGGCTCTAGGATCACACTCTTTCCCGGCTCGATCGCCAGCGCCGGCACCGGCCGCATCTCCATGATATCATTCTTCATCGTCATCTCGTGAAGCTCCGCCTTTTCGGCCACGGGCGTGCTGGCCGCAACCAAGCGATCCGTTGCCGCACCGCTATTCGTGACGGAAAAATAGATTGCGCCGGTCTTGGCGCTGGCCGGCGTGGCGCGCGCCCAGACTTGATCGACGCGAATTCCGCCCTCATCGGCGAAGCCGGGATGTCCGGCCAACGGTACGGCGAGCAACGCGATGGCGACATAACGTAATGTCTTAGTCATCGTAGGTTTCCTTCTCTCAGTTGCCTTGGTGGAGGTGAATGATCGTCGCGGCTGGGGCGAGTTTGAGGCGCGACATGGCGGCGATCTCGCGCGTCAGCGTTTCGAGATTCTGCCAATCCGGCGCGTCGCCGGGATGCCACCGCGCGCGGATATAGCCATCACGGTCGATCAAGAAAGCGACCGAACTGGAACTCGATGACGTGCCGGAGTCATAGAGCCCATAGACCACGCGCAATTCAGGCTGGTCTGTGATGACAAGAATGGTCACACCGTTTTCCGCGAGAACGCTGCGCCAGCTTTCGAACAACGCGCTCAAGGCGGAAGTCGGCGTTGTATCGAAGGCAAGCAACACGGCACCGCGGCGGAGCAGGGCTTTGAGCGTTGTCGATCTTTCTCGCGCCACGGGGAGGGCGAAATCAGGCGCGAGCGGCGCGGAAGCGGTGGTCACCGCAGCACCGAGTGCGACCGCCGCATCGCCAGCGGCGCGCGCGGACAAGAAATTGATGACGTCCCAACGCGCGGTTTCATCGATCGTTCGTTCGAAGGCCGGCATGACACCGTTCTCCATGCCCTTGCTGATGAACCAGAGCAAATCCCCTTCGCGATGTGCGAAGAGATGTGCCGTGAGATCGGCAGGCGCAACCGGGAGCGTGGCCGCCAGGGGCCCATCGCCCCGGCCTTCCTTGCCGTGACACGCCACGCAGTTTGCGACATAGACCTTGCCGCCCGCGATGATGGAGGGTGCAGTGAAGGCCTCAGGCGACGTGTAGTAGCTGGTCGGTGTGGCGCCGATCATGAGCAATTCGATCGGGCGCCAACCGAGTCCGATGAACAGAACCGCGCCGGTCGCGATGGCGATAGCGTGACGGCGACGCCATCCGAAGCCGAGCAATATCAGTCCGAGAAGCGCGAGGAGCGTTGTGGCGATGGCGTCGCTGCGCAGCGCTGGAACGGCTTCGACTGCGTCGAGTCCGAAGCGATAGGGAAATGGCCACCACGGCTCTTGATGCGCGCCCGGGACCTGGGTGCCCAGCGCGGCGACGACACCGATGACGACAAGGCCGATCAGGGCTTCGATCACCGCATTGCGCTGGATACGCGCGAGCGCGACGCGGCTCTCGTTCGCTTTGCGGCCATGATCCGTCGCCGCGAGGCGCGGGAGAAGCCGAAACCGATTGAACGCCGCGAGCGCGATCATGATCGCGAACAACGCGATCTTCGCGAGCAGAAGCTGGCCATAAAGCGTGCCGACGAGCGCGGCCACCGTGCCGACCAGCAACCATGCATTGAACGCGCCAGTCACGAAGAGCGCGCCGACGCAGCTTAGCCCCAAATCGGAGAAAGCGATCGTTGCAAAACGGGCAACAGTGACCGAATCGCGATCGCCAAGGCGCCGCGCTTGGGCCAGAAGCAAGGCGAGCGGCACAAGCGTGCCAATCCATCCACCGGCAGCGATCAGGTGAGCACCATCAGCGAAAAGATGGATGAATCCTTGCAGCCCCTCCTCCGCGCCGGCATGCCCTTGCCAAGCCGTCGCAGCGAGGAGTGCCGCGCCGAACGTTGCGGCCAAGGCGTCGAAACCCCGCCGTTTGCCGAGCGCGGCTGTGAAAGGAATCAGCAGGACAAGAAGGATCACGCGCAAGATCCAAGCGTGACCAAATTGCGTGCGCGTCGCGACCGTCGTGACCACGCCTTGTGCCCATAGATCGGCAAACGGCCTTGCGCTCATGCTGCGCGAGACGAGAGCCAGCCAGAAAGCGCCCGACACAAGAACGACCGCCAAACTCGCCCAAGCGCCGAGCGATAATTGTCGTCGCAGCTTGGCCGGGATCGTCGTGTGCATTCGAGCGTAAGCCGGCGTGGCAATCAGCACGACGAAGCCGAAAATCCCGGCGAGCGATATTTGCGCGGCAAAATGCGCCGCGCGCGTCGCTATCAGCAGGACATCCATCGCCTAGCCTTCTGCCTCATTGGGTCACGGTGAAAGTGAAATCGCCGTTGGTCGCATGGGTATCGACCGAGACGACACGCCAGACGACCTTGTAGGTGCCGGGTGGAAGCGGCTTCAGTGAGACCTGCAACAAGCTGCTATCCTGCGCATCCACTTTGGCATCGCCGTTGTCAACGCGCGTTCCCTTTGCGTCGAGCACTTCCATGCCGCTGAAAGAAGGCTCGAGCTTCTGCGTAAACCAGATCTTCACCGCCGTGGGCGATTGGGCGACCGTGCCACCGACGGCGGGCGTAGCGTGATCGGGAAAGGCGTGCGCGAGGGCCGCCCGAGGTCCGGCCGTCGCCAAAAATAGCGCGAGCCCGGCCGCGAGAAGACGACATTTGCTCATGATCAATCTCCGAATATCGGTCTGCCGATGCTCTTGGGAAAGAGATCGTCGAGATAGAGATGGAATTGCACGAGCCCGCCAACCCCATGTCCCGAAAGGCTGTTCACCGGAATAATCGCTTCGGCGGCGAGCTGGAAATACTGGCCAGACCAGATCAATCCCGGCTGGACCGTGCCGGTGGTTTGGCTTCCCTGGCCGCGGTTGAAGGGCGTGCTCATCGACAGCTCGACTAATGGGATCATGCGATCGAAAGGCGCGCCGAGCCCGACGTCTCTGACATGATGTTGAAGAAATTCCAGGCTGTATTCGAGGGCAATGCCGTAATTGAACACATTGGGGTTGGCGTTCGAAGTCCCGGCGCTGGTTACCTTCGTCGGGAAATCGACGCTCAGATTCCCGGTAATCGCGAAAGGCCGCAGCCACGGCAGCGATGCCGGCAAATCGCCAAAGCCTTTGCCGAAATCGAAGCCCGGCGATACGGTCGTGAAATCAGGAGCACCCGCCCCGTTGACCCGGCCGGTATGTCCCCATGTCACGCCGAGATTGGCCAGTCCGATCAGCTCGTGCGGTGCGTTGACGAAAAGCTGGTATTGCGCGCCGGTCGACAGCGCGTCCCAGCCCTTCATCGCCGGTGCGCCCGGGACACGGATATATTTCCATTGATCGCTGATTGTTAGACCAAGGGTACGGGTGAGCCGTTTGGCGAGGTCAAATTCGAAATCGGTTTCTTTCGAGCCATCGCTCGCGCGCGGGTTGAGGGTGATCGTCGGCAAGGACATTTCATCGGCGACAAACGGATCGTCGGTCGCGATCGTCGCAGGAAAGAAACGGTCGCCGGCAAAGCCATGTGCGTCGGCAAAGCGGGCGAAAGACAAAAGAGTTGAGCCGGCGGCGAACGCCGCAGCGATTGCGTGACGATTTAAAATGAGCTCCATGCGCAGAAGACGCGGGACGGCCAAGCCGAGAGCGCGGCTCAGCCGAAGGTTCAAGACGCGAATTCAGCCGATGGCAGGAGGAGCGCGCGGATTATAGGCTGCGGCCGCGATCACATGTGGCCGCGCGGCGGCAAGGTCTCGGTAGATCGCGCCGGCCGACGCTTCGGGCAGCGGGAAAGCGATGGGCGCAGCGGCGGTAAAGGCTTGGCCCGCAGCAAGGGCAAGGCAGATCGGGCAGCCGTCGCTCAGACCGTGATGAGGGGTACCGCCCGGTTCGTGCGGCGCCGACGGGGTCGTTGGATGCGTGGCGGAACAAATGTATATCGTGTCGGCGTAAGCCGGCCGGCCGGCAAGCGCGATTTCGAAAGCGACGAGAAACGGCAAGAGAGCTTGGATGCCCAACGCGAGGAAGGCGAGCGCGGCGCCTGGCCGCCTCAACCTTTTCCACTTGTGTTGGGAAACTTTCGTCACGTCATCGCCTCTCGCACAAAACGATAAGGCCTCGAACGGAAGCTGGCAAGCTCCTAGCCCTTGCTGCTTTCAACTTCTTCAAGTCCGTTCCAGCGATAGAGCATCACCGAGGCGAGCCAGCTCACGATGAAGATGGCAATGATCACATAGCCAAGGCTGCCGAAATTCCGGTTGAGACCGGCGATGAATGCCCAGAACGGACCAGTGAGGCCGAGCTTGTCGGCGATCAGTCCGAGCGCCTCGACGCCCCCTACTAGGAGTGCGACCAGCACTGACATGAAAGTGATGGTGAGGTTGTAATAGAGCTTGCGGATCGGATTGGCGAAGGCCCAGCCATAGGCGCCCACCATCAGCACGCTATCGGTCGTGTCGATCAAGGTCATGCCGGCGGTGAACAGCAGAGGGAACACCAAAGTCGCCCAGAGCGAAAGGCCGTGCGCGGCCTCCGCGGCGGCGATCCCCAACAATCCGATTTCGGTCGCCGTGTCGAAGCCCAGGCCGAAGAGAAAGCCGATCGCATAAAGATGCCGGCCCTTGCTGACGACGCGGAACAGCGGCCGGAAGATCCGCCCCAGCAGGCCGCGCGGGGCAAGCAGTGTGTCGAGCTGGTCGCCGGTCAAGACGCCGCCGCGGCAGACATGACGAAAGCTGCGCCAGACGGCGGCGAGGATGAATAGATTGACCACCGCGACCGCCCACAGGAAGAAGACCGAAATACTCGTGCCGATCAGACCGCCGACCTCTTGCAAGCCGGAAAACCGGGTTCTGATCCATCCGGCGGTCAGAGCGACGCCCAGCGCGGCGATCACCACCACGGTCGAATGGCCGAGCGCGAAGAAAAAGCCGAGCGCGGCCGGACGCTTGCCGTCCTGCATCAATCGCCGCGTTGTATTATCGATCGCGGCGATATGATCGGCATCGACCGCATGCCGGAGGCCGAAGCCATAGGCAAGGAACGCCGTGCCCAGCAGCACGGGATAATCACGGAACGCGATCACCGCCCAGCCCCAGGCGAGCAGATTGACGACGGCGAGAATGCAGTAAAGGCCGATCACGCTTCGGCGCAAATTCCGCGGCTGATCGGAAAACACCTCGCGCAGCATCATTTCTCCGTGGTGCGTTGGTCGATTGGCAGGCCTCGCCGGTCGCACCCTACCGTCGTCTTGCCGGCTTGGATAGACGTCTCCGCGGCTGCGTCACTTCAAGAATGCTTCGGTAACGAGACTCTTCACGTCGGTATTCGCATCCATTTGGCCGGTATCGACCAGCGACTGCACGACGATTGCCAGCGCTTTGGGATTGTAATGCCCGTTGGTTGGGAACATCGGCATTTCGACGTCATAGACCTTCTCGGCTTCGTCTTGCGGCAAATTGGTCAAAGGACGCGTGATGCGAACCGCGTCGGCTTTGTGGCTCTGCGCATAGGCGACGGTTTCGTACCAGGCGGCAAGAAAGCGGCGAACCGTATCCGGATTCTTAGCGATCAAGCTGTCGGTCGCATAGATCGCGTGGGTAATGAAAGGTTTGACGAACTCGCCAAAAGCGAACAGGACTTTGCCGCGTTTTTCGGCTTCCAGCGAGTAACCGCCTTCGACGCTGCCGACCAGCGCATCGATATTGCCGGAAATCAACGCGGCGCGCGTTCCGTCGGCGCTGCCGAGCGCCGCGATCTTGGCTTCGTCCGCGCCTTTCCAGCCTTCGCGGTAGTTGATCTGGCGGGCGAACCAATCGGTGAGGGAGCCAACCGTCGTCACGCCGATGGTTTTGGCCTTGAGGTCGGCGGTGGTTTTCACCGGCCCGTCGGAACTCACGATCAACGCCATGTTGAGTGGGTCGGTCGCCATCACGCCGACGCCTTTCTCGGGCGATCCCTTGGCAATAAAGGCGATGTCGGTACCGGCACCTAACGCAATATCGATGCTGTTTGCGACCATGGCTTGATGCAGCCTTGCGGCACCGTCGATGCTGCTCGCCTGAATGTCGAGGCCGTGCTGTTTGAAAATCCCGGCTTCCATCCCGACATCGAGCATCATGAAGCTGAAAGCACGACTCGCTCCCTTGGCGACACGCAGCTGGTCTGCGGCCCTTGCGCCCTGGCCCGTGCCGCCCGTGATGACGAGCACGGCTGCGATCATCAGGCCAGCCAGACGACTTCCTGCCGGAGTGACGGGGTTTTGCATTCTTTCTCCTCCTCCCATGCCGAAGCTCCGCCAGCGCCTCGCGGCGCCAGGGGCATGCGTTGGTCGTTAAGCCCGACCAAAACGGCGGCTAGATTTGCATGAACGAGGATGCGACGCGAGCGCTATCCGCGCCGGCGCGTGCCCTTCACGTCTTGACCGTCTCCAACGCCATTTGCCCCGCGCGTAGACGGTCGGCGCGCGCGAGGTCCTGAAGCGCCTTGCTCATCGCGTCGAGCTGCGCGGTCAGCGCGGCTTCGGGCATTGAATCGGTGCGCAGGATTCCCGGATTGCAGGCGACATACCAGGTGGCGAAGATGCGCATCTCGCGCGTCACGGTCAGGCCGAGACGATGATACCAGCGCGCGGCGAAAACGATCATGAAATCGTTGGTATCGTCTTCGAGGTCGAAGACGGCTTCTGGATCCCATTCCGCCTGCTTCAGGAATTCTTCCGACGCGTAAAAATGACGCCAAAGCCGGGCCTGGTGCCCGGGCATGATCCAATCGCCGAGACGCAGATAGGCTTCGACATCGCCACGGCTGCGGTAATAGTCCTGGATCGCGCGATGCGCAGCCGAGATGACGGCGTGAATCGCGACCGGGTCTTGGCCTGCGAAAGTCATCCGAATCGCCGCATCGATTTGACGGCGGGCTGCCTCGATGCGGTGAAGCTGAATCAGAGCCATTCCGATATCCTTGCCACGCGCGGGTGCCAGCGCGCAGCGCGAGTTTGCGCGAGGCGCCGCGCGGTCAGGGCGCGCCCTTGCGTCGTATGTGGTCGCGAATTTGACGCTCGACCGCGTCGAATGCATCGCGTAAGGCGACATAGACGTCTTCGTGCGCGTGATTTTCGCCGGGATTGCGGTGGGAGGCGAGCGTCGCGCCCGGCACCTTCACCTCGACGGCGATGGCAAAAAGCTTCCCCTTCTGATGGTGGCGATGCGGCGCTTCCACGACCACGCGGCAGCCGGTAATGCGCTCGTGCAGCTGGCCGAGCTTGTCGGCGCGTTCCCGGATGCGACCCCGCACGAAAGGCGACGGCAGCATCTTACGAAAGGTGATCTGCAACGGCACGGACATAGTTGAAACTTTCTCGCTGCGCAAGCGCTTTGCCAAGAGCAAAATCGCGCGGCGCGACCGGGAAACGCTTGGCCCATATCATCGCGCGCCTTTCATCCGGGCGCAAATGACGGCAATGGCGGGCCCTGCTGGAATCGAACCAGCGACCTGCCGCTTAGAAGGCGGCTGCTCTATCCGCTGAGCTAAGGGCCCGACGTCCCGCGATTTGACCAGAAATGCACGGCGAAGGGAACCTCCCCAAACGCCTATTGCGGCCGGTCGTAGCGGAAATTGTCGGCGTAGCTCTTGGGCTTGAAAGCCCGTTCGTGCGGCTCTTCGATGGTATAGTCAATGCCGTGCTTGGCAGCGAATTGCTGCGCCTCTTCGAGCGTTGCAAAGCGCAGCCGCACTTGGTTGAGCGTGTCGCGTGCGCTCGACCAGCCCATCAGCGGGTCGGGAATTCGTGCCGTGGTCGGCTCATACTCGAGCACCCATTTCAGGGTTAGGCCCCTGCCCGACTGCATCGCCGTCTTGGCGGGTCGTAAGATGCGTGCGCGCGCCATGGATATTCCTCTTTTTGACGGTCTTCCAATTGGTCGGGGCGAGAGGATTCGAACCTCCGGCATCCAGCTCCCAAAGCTGGCGCTCTACCAGGCTGAGCTACGCCCCGGAACCACAAAACGCCAGCCCTTCTATGGCGCGAGGCGCGCATCCCGGTCAAGCCGGCACAGTCCAATCGTCGCCCGAGAACGCTCGCTCATCAGCCTAGGAACAGCCGGTCGACCACGAACAGCCAAGGTAACAAGCAGAGCGAAGACCAGCCGAGATAGACAAAAAAGCTCGGCATGCGCATGTCATACCGCTCGACGATCGCCTTGATCATCAGATTGGGCGCGTTGCCGATATAGGTCATGCCGCCGAAGAAGACGGCGCCGAGCGAAATCGCGGTGAGCGTGCCCGACAGGGACGTTGTGAGCACAGTTGGGTTGTTCCCGGCCAAGCCGAAAAACACCACATAGGTCGGCGCATTGTCGAGGAGCGCGGATAAGCCGCCCGTAAGCCAGTAGAAAGCGTGATCGTTCGGACCGTTCGCGAAAAGCCGGGCGAAGAGCGGCGCCGCGGCTCCGTCAGGGCCGGCGGCAACCATTGCTGCCACGGGCACGAGGGTGATGAAGATCGCCGCGAAGATGACCGCGACCTCGACCATGGGATGCCAGGAAAACTCATTCGCGCGACGCACCGAGGCCCGCGTCAGCAAGAGCGACATGACGCCGATCGCAATGAGCAAGGCGTTGGTCGCCATGTCGATCGCGTTCCATTCGACGCCCAGCACAGTGAGCCCACCCTGCGGATGCCAGAAAGCGCGCAACAGAATAGCGCCGATCGCCGCCGCGAGCAGCACGAGGTTGATCTTGCCGTCGATGCCGAGCTTCTCGATCTCGAGCAACACGCTGGCATCGTGGTGCCCGCCGCGGCGGCTGATAAACGTGTCGAGCGCGAAAAAGACGGTCAGCAGGATGAAAACGAGCAACAAGGTCGGCAAAGCGAGATGAATGGCCGGCCACGCGAACGGTACGCCCAAGAGAAAGCCGAGAAAAATCGGCGGATTGCCCAAAGGGGTCAAGGCGCCGCCGATATTGGCGACGAGAAAAATAAAAAATACGAAGACATGGGTTGTTTGTCGACGATGCCGGTTGGCGCGGATCAGAGGCCGCAGCATGACCATGCTGGCGCCGGTCGTGCCGACGGCGCTCGCGAGGATCGTGCCGAGCAACAACAGCGCAGTGTTGACGGCGGGCGACGCACGCGGCACGCCGGTGACGTGGAAGCCGCCGGCGATCGCAAACAACGTGCCCAGCAAGATCACGAATGGGATGTAGTCATCGATCAGAATCGCCGCGGCGGCATGGAGCATGCCGGCAACGCCTTCATGGACGATATCGGCCACGAGGAAGGCGAGCGCCCATGCCGCGACGAGCGTCACGAAATGGCGATGCCACAGGGTCGGCGCCACGACCGGCGCCAACCCGATCGTCAGCAACAGGCCGAAGAACGGGATCGACCAAGCCAAGCCGTAAGAATTCATTGCATCGCTCGATCCAAGATGTGCGAAGGTGCGCCGTGCACGCACTATGCCCCGAGCCGCGCGCACGGCCAATCCCACCCATGCACGTTGCGGACTTGCCCGCCCAAGCGCGAGGCGCTAGCTTCCGCACAACTTTTTTTGTCATTGGGCGGAGGCGCAAATCATGGATATGACTGGCGAATACCGCATTGCGGCACCACGCCAGAAGGTCTGGGAGGCGCTCAACGACCCCGACATTCTGAAACAGTGTATTCCCGGCTGCGAGACGATCGAAAAGCTTTCGCCGACCGAGATGACGGCCACGGTGCGCGCCAAGGTCGGACCGGTGAGCGCGCGGTTTGGCGGCAAGGTCACGCTGTCGGATCTCGATCCGCCGAATGGTTATCGGATTTCGGGCGAGGGCACGGGTGGCCCGGCCGGTTTCGCCAAGGGTGGCGCGACGGTGAAACTCGTGGACGATGGCGGCGCGACCAAGCTCACCTATGCCGTCGAAGCCAATGTCGGCGGCAAGCTCGCACAGATCGGGTCGCGGCTGATCGATGCTACGGCACGTCAGATGGCGGAGAATTTCTTCGCGAAATTTGCCGAGACCGTGGGCGGCCCGGCGCCTGCCGCCGCTGTGGCGGCGCCTGCTCCAGGTGTGGCGGCTCCCGCGCCGAGCGCAGCGCCCAAGCCCGCAGCGCAAGCACCGTCCGGCCGTATGTCGCCCGTGATCTGGGTGACCGTTCTCGCCGTGGTCGTGCTGGCGCTGCTATATTTCTTCACGAGGGGTTGAGGATCGCCGCGCGCGGCGCTTGACCCGAGCCCCGCCGCGCACGAAACTCGGAGTTTAAGGGGCTGTAACGAGGGAGAGAGACGAATGGCCACCGTAACGATCACGGTGAACGGCAAGCCGGAAACCCGCGATGTCGAACCGCGCACGCTGCTGGTGCAATTCCTGCGTGAGCACCTCGGGCTGACCGGGACGCATGTCGGCTGCGACACCAGCCAGTGCGGCGCCTGCGTCGTCCATATCGACGGTTACTCGGCAAAAAGCTGCACCATGCTGGCGACTCAGGTGAATGGCTCGAGCGTCACTACCATCGAGGGCCTCGCGAAAGGGGATCAGCTTCATCCGATGCAAGCGGCGTTCCGCGAGAACCACGGGCTGCAATGCGGTTTCTGTACCCCCGGCATGGTCATGAGCGCCATCGATCTCTTGCGGGTGAACAAGAACCCGAGCGAACAGGAAATCCGCGCCTGGCTCGAGGGCAATCTCTGCCGCTGCACCGGCTACCACAACATCGTCAAGGCCATCAAAGCCTGCGCCGAAGCCACTGCGAAGGCCTGAGGGAGGACCCATGTATAACTTCAATTATCATCAGGCCAAGAGCGTCGACGAAGCATCGAAGCTCGTGACGAGCGTCGACGACGGCAAGATCATGGCCGGCGGCATGACCTTGATCCCAACCTTGAAGCAACGTCTCGCCAAGCCTTCGGATGTGATCGATCTTGGCAAGATCCCCGAGATCAAGGGCATCAAGAAGGAGGGCAACAACATCGTCATCGGCGCGATGACGCGGCATTTCGACGTCGCGAATTCCGATGTCGTAAAGAGCGCGATCCCGGGCCTGGCCCACCTCGCCTCCCATATCGGCGACCCGGCGGTCAGAAATCGGGGCACCATGGGCGGCTCGGTCGCGAACAACGACCCGGCGGCGGATTATCCGTCAGCGGTGCTCGCTCTCAATGCGACGGTCATCACGAACAAGCGCAGCATCGCCGGCGATGATTTCTTCAAAGGAATGTTCGAAACCGCTCTTCAGGACGGCGAAATCATCACGGCGATCAGCTTTCCGATCCCTGAGAAATCCTGGTACATGAAATTCCCGAACCCGGCCTCGCGCTACGCGGTTGTCGGCGTTTATGTCGCCAAAACGGGAAGCAACGTGCGCGTCGCCGTGACCGGTGCCGGTCCCTCTGTCTTCCGGCAAAAGGACATGGAAGCCGCGCTCGCGAAGTCCTTCACGCCCGACGCGATCAAAAGCATCGTGCAAAAACAGGACAACCTCAATTCGGACATCCACGCCAGCGCCGAATATCGTGCGCATCTCGTCAACGTGATGGCGCGCCGGGCGGTTGCCGCCCTGGTATAACTCCGTCTTTCGGTTCTTATAACGAGGGCGTTTCCCGCGTGGGAGGCGCCCTCTTTGCTTATTTGAACGCCGGAACGACTTCCTTGCTCAAAAGGCGGATCGAATTCCGCACCATGGCGGGCGGCATCAGACCGATCTCGTGATTGGTGCAAAGAATGTCATAGCCGATCCGCTTTTTGCTTTCCTTCAAGGTACGGATCACGGTATCGGGACTGCCAACGATGGCGAGTCCGTTCTCGAGGCTGAATTCATAGCTGCGCGCCGATTTGGCAATGGTTTCGCCGCGCGCCTTGTCGTCGGGCCGTTCGCTGTCCCGTCCCATGCCGCGGGCATGCGTGCCCCAGCCGATCCGCGTTTTATCCAATGGCCCGCCGCCGACTGGCACCGCCCCGCCTTCGCGCGCCGCGAGAAACTGCCGTGCTTCGGCATGCGCCTTTTCGTCCGTCTCCGCGACATGGACTTGGCGTTGTAGGAAGATACGCGGCATCGGCCCGGCATGGCCGCATTCGCGCCAAATTTTACGATAGAGATCGAATTTCTGCGCCACAACCTCGTCGGTGTCGAGATTCTGCGCGACGTGGAAATTGTTCCGCGCCGCGAATTCGATCGCCGGGTTGCTATGGACCGCGGCCCAGATCGGCGGATGCGGTTTCTGGTAAGGCTTGGGATGGGGCAACGCTTCGTCGAATTGGAAATACTTTCCGCGGAACGTGACCTCGTCCTGCGCCCATGCCATCTTGACGACCTGCAGAACCTCACCCGATATCGCCGCACGTTGATAGTAATCGACGCCCCAACGGATGAATTCGTGCTCGTGCACGCCGATGCCCGTGCCGAACTCGACCCGGCCGCGCGAAAGCTGGTCGAGCATCGCGACTTCCTGCGCCAAGCGGATTGGGTGATAGAACGGCAGTTGCCACATCATCGCGCCAATACGCAAGCTGCTGGTGGCGCGCGCCACCGCGGTTAGAAAGACGCTGGGCGCCGTGATTCGTCCGATCGGGGAGTTCTGGTGTTCGATGACGAAATAGGAGTGCCAGCCGGCCTGCTCGATCTCCTGCGCAAGCTTGATATGCTCGTCATAGACATCGGCCATGTTCTCGTCGCGGCCGGAATATCCGCCGACGGCATCCCAAAGGGCAAAGTCGATTTCAGCCATGGCCGAGCCTTTCCTCCGCAAATAATCCGCGTTGACCGCTTGGCGCCAGGATAGCACTCCCGCCGCGCGATTTCATGGCCGGGTGAGAAGCGGACCACGCGATCGCCGCCCGAAAGGCTGGGCCGGTTCGCGCTGGGCCGGTTCCTGCTTGGATAGGAGGGCGGTTTCCTCTAAAACAGGGCCTCTGCCCGGCTACAAACGAGTTCCCATGGCTTCCGCCCCCCGCTCGGTCAGCGACACCCTCGCCCTTTTGAGCAGCGGTCAATATGTTTCGGATCGCAGTCTCGCGACCGCGATCTACTTGGCGCTCACCCTCAACCGGCCGCTCTTCCTCGAAGGCGAAGCCGGGGTCGGAAAGACCGAGATCGCCAAAGTGTTGGCCGAGACCTTGGGGCGTCGCCTCATCCGCCTGCAATGCTATGAAGGCCTCGATCTCGCCTCCGCGGTCTATGAATGGAACTACTCGCGCCAGATGATCGAAATTCGCCTCGCGGAAGGTGGCGCGGAAAGCAAGGACACGGTCGAGGAGGAAATCTTCACCGATCGCTTTCTCATCAAGCGGCCGCTTTTGCAGGCGCTCGAGCCCTCCATCGAAGGGCCGCCGGTGCTGCTGATCGACGAGCTCGACCGCACCGATGAGCCGTTCGAGGCATTCTTGCTCGAAGTGTTGTCCGACTATCAGATCACCATCCCGGAGATCGGTTCGATCAAAGCCGAACATCCGCCGATCGTCATCATCACATCGAATCGCACGCGCGAAATTCACGACGCGCTGAAACGCCGTTGTTTTTATTACTGGATCGACTATCCGAGCGCCGAGCGCGAGATCCAGATACTAAATCTCAAAGCGCCAGAGACCGCGGCGGGGCTAAGCAAGGAAGTCGTCGCCTTCGTGCAGAAGCTCCGCAAGACGCAAGATCTCTTCAAACTGCCGGGCGTCGCCGAAACCATCGATTGGGCGCATGCCCTGACGCAGCTCGACGTGCTTGCACTTACGCCCGAGGCCATCAACGACACGCTCGGCGTGCTGCTCAAGTACCAAGACGACATCGCCAAGATTCAAGGCAGCGAGGCCGAGCGCCTGCTGACGCAGGTCAAAGCCGAGCTCGCCGCAAGCGGCTGACGGCGGGAAGGCGATGGAAGGCCTCGCGCAGCCGCCGAGCGCCCCGGAAGAGGGCGGGCGCCTCTTTCAGAACATCATGTATTTCGCGCGTGCCTTGCGCGCCGCCGGCTTGCCGATCGGTCCGGGCAAGGTGCTCGACGCGCTTCAAGCCGTGCGCGCCGTCGGCCTGCAGAACCGGCGCGATTTCTATTGGACCCTGCACGCGGTGTTCGTCAACCGCCATGACCAGGAGGAACTGTTCGACCAAGCGTTTCACATTTTCTGGCGCAATCCGCAACTGCTCGAAAAGATGCTCGCGCTCATGTTGCCGGGCTTTGCTCCGCAGGAGCCCGAAAAAGGCGAGGAGATGAACCGTCGCCTCGCCGAGGCGCTGCAAGGCGAGGGCGACGGCAAGGAAGAGGAAGGTGAAACCGAGATCGAGCTCGACGCCGCCATGAGCTTTTCGGCGCAAGAAGCCTTGCGTGAAATGGATTTCGAGAAGATGTCCGGCGAAGAGGTCGATCTGGCGAAAAAGGCTCTGGCGCGCCTCGCCCTGCCCCTCGCCGATTTGCAGACGCGACGCTTCGCCCCCGACCAGCGCGGCACAAGGGTCGATTTGCGCGCTACCATGCGCGCTCAGCTGCGCGGCGGCGGGTTCATCACTTTGAAACGCAAGAAGCGCCAGACGAGGCCGCCGCCGCTCGTCGTGCTGTGCGATATTTCCGGCTCGATGAGCCGCTACAGCCGGATATTTCTCCATTTCATGCACGCGGTGACCAACGACCGCGACCGGGTTCATACCTTTCTCTTCGGGACGCGGCTCTCCAACGTGACGCGTTATCTGCGTTACAAGGATATCGACGTGGCGCTCGACAAAGTCGCGCACGCGGTCGACGACTGGTCGGGGGGCACGCGGATCGGCCAGTGCCTCGCCGATTTTAACCACAATTGGTCGCGCCGCGTCCTTGGCCAGGGTGCGATCGTGCTATTGATCACCGACGGACTCGACAGGGACGCCGGGGCCGGTATATCCCATGAGATAGAGCGGTTGCACAAATCCTGTCGCCGGCTGATTTGGCTCAATCCGCTGTTGCGTTACGAGGGGTTCGCGCCCAAATCTTTGGGTATGCGGGCGATCTTGCCGCATGTCGACGAGTTTCGTCCGGTCCATAATCTGGCGAGCCTCGACGAGTTGGTTAAAGCTTTAGCGCGGCCGGGTCCGCGTCGCCTCGAGGCGGCGGCGGCCTGGCGGGAAGCGGGGTAGGAAGATGAACGACAATCAAGAGATTCTGGATCAGGCTGAGAGTTGGAAGAAATCGGGCAAAGGCGTTGCGTTGGCGACGGTGGTGACGACCTGGGGGTCCTCGCCCCGGCCGGTCGGCTCGAAGCTCGTCGTCGATGAAGCCGGCGAATTCCTCGGCTCGGTCTCGGGCGGCTGTGTCGAAGGCGCGGTAATCGGCGAGGCGCAGGCGGCGATCAAGGACGGCAAGCCGCGGCTCTTGAGCTTCGGCGTCAGCAACGAGCAAGCCTGGGAAGTCGGCCTCGCTTGCGGCGGCAAGATCCAGGTTTTCGTGGAGCGCGTGGAATGAAGCTCGCCTATATCGAGAAGGCGCTTGCGGCAAGCCGGGCCGGCAAGCCCGCCGCGATCGCCACCCATTTGACATCGGGTCAGCAAAGCCTGATCGAAGGTAGCGAGGTTACCGGCAATCTGCCCTTCGACGACGCGATCAAAAACGGGGTCGCGAAGGCGCTTTCCGATGATCGCAGCACGACGATCGCGACTCCCTCCGGCGAGGTCTTCATCGAAGTGTTCAATCCGCCGCTGCGCTGTTTCATCGTCGGTGCCGTCCATATCGCCCAGCCTTTGGCGCGCATGGCGGCCGAGCTTGGCTATCGCGTCACCGTGATCGACCCGCGCACGGCCTTTGCCACGGATTCACGCTTTCCCGAGATCGAGCTTTCGACCGAGTGGCCCGACGAGGCGCTTCATCGTCTGAAGCCCGACAAACGCAGCGCGGTCATCACCCTCACCCATGATCCCAAACTCGACGATCCCGGCTTGGCCGAAGCGCTACGCTCCCAGGCCTTCTACATCGGCGCGCTCGGCTCACGAAAGACCCATGGGAATCGTTTGCGCCGCCTCGCCGAACTCGGGTTCAAGGACGGCGATCTTGCCCGTATCCACGGCCCGGTTGGGCTCAATATCGGCGCGATTTCGCCGGCCGAGATCGCGGTTGCGATCTTGGGGCAAGTGACCTCGGTATTGCGCGCCGACCGGCTCAAAGAGCGCGACGCGGCATGAAATTCGGCGAGACGCCGCTGGCCGAGTCCGTCGGCGCGATTCTCGCCCACAGCGTAAAGATTGGCGCGCGCGCGCTCAAAAAAGGTCGTGTTCTCGCCGAAGCAGATATCGCGGCATTGAAGGCAGCCGGGCGAAGCACGGTCATCGCCGCGCGCCTCGAGCCGGGGGATGTCGGCGAAGACGAAGCTGCAAACCGAGTCGCGGCCTCCCTCCTCTGTCCCGGCGTCACCGTTGCGCCCGCTTTCACCGGCCGCGCCAATTTCTACGCTGCTGCCGACGGCCTATGCTTGGTTGACCGCGACGCAGTCGACCGGTTCAACCTCGTTGACGAGGCGATCACGCTCGCGACACTCGAGCCCGGAACCGTGGTCGCCGCCAAGCAGATGGTCGCGACCGTCAAGATCATCCCTTTCGCGGTGCGTGCCGAGGCGCTCGATTTGGCGATCGCCGCCGCGAAGACCGAGCTGTTCCGCATTGCCCCTTTCCAGTCGCGCCGGGTCGCCCTGATTCAGACCACCCTCCCCGGTCTCAAAGACAGCATCCTGGGAAAGACCGTCGAGACGACGCGCGATCGGCTTGTCGCGCTTGGCAGCACGCTCGACTGGGAGCGCCGCGCGCCTCACACCGAGAGCGGCCTCGCCCCCGTCATCACGGAAATGCTGCACGCCGGCGCCGAGCTGGTCTTGGTTGCCGGGGCTTCGGCCATACTCGATCGGCGCGACGTTATTCCGGCCGCGGTTGTCTCTCTGGGCGGCGAAATCGAGCATTTCGGCATGCCGGTCGATCCCGGCAATCTGCTCCTGATGGCCAGGGTCGGGGCGGTACCGGTCCTCGGCCTCCCCGGATGCGCACGCTCGCCGAAGGTGAACGGTTTCGATTGGGTCTTGCGGCGTTTGCTCGCCGGCCTTCCGGTTGGCCCTGAGGTAATTCGTCGCATGGGGGTGGGTGGCCTCCTCACCGAGATCCCTTCCCGGCCATTGCCACGCATAGCGGCTGGCGGACCGCCGGCCGCGGTCGCGCCTCTCCGCTCCAAGATCGCCGGGCTGATTTTGGCTGCCGGGCGATCGAGCCGCATGGGCGCGCTCAACAAGCTTCTGATTGCTATCGACGGCAAGCCCATGGTTCGGCACGCCGTGGACGCGGTGCTCGCGGCACAGCTTTCGCCGGTTCTGGTTGTGACCGGCCATCAGTGCGATGAAGTTAAGAGAGTACTCGAAGGTCTTCCCGTAACCTTTGTATATAACAGTGAATATGAAACCGGCCTAGCGAGCTCTCTGAAATGCGGCTTGGCTGCTGTACCCGAAAGCTGCGATGGCGCTTTGGTCGCTTTGGGCGACATGCCGTTGGTCACGGCGGTCGAAATCGGCAGATTGATCAATGCCTTCAACCCGGTCGAAGGCCGCGCGATCGTCGTGCCGACCCGGCGGGGCAAACGTGGCAATCCGGTGTTGTGGGCAAGGCGATTTTTCGCCGAAATGGGCGGTATTGGCGGCGATATCGGCGCGCGCGAGCTGATCGCTGGCTATCCGGAAGCCGTGGTGGAGATCGAAATGGAGGGTGACGGCGTTCTCACCGATATCGACACGCCGCAAGCCTTGGCGAAACTCGCAGCGACGGCCAAGATCGACGCCTAATTTTTTTTTGAAATCGAATGAATAAAGTACCTGCCAGGGGCGTTTTCGGAGCGGCCATAACAAAAATTTGGTTGGAGGGGCCCATGACGACCTTGATCGGAACCGTTACCCTGGCTGGGACGCTCTTCGGCGCCCTTATCGGGCAGATTTCCACCGGCGCCGAGTTTGCCGGCGTCATCATCGCTTCGCTTGTGCTGATCACCCTCCGCGACGCCCGCGACTAATGAATTAGAGCGGTAACAGAGAGTTACCGCTCAATTCGTCTGCGGCGCGTTTAGGCGACGTAGTCGGCGGCTGCGGTTTCGTCGACCGGGGGACGAGCGCCGACGGCGTTAAAGACGGGCGTCAGCACCAAAGCCACCACGAAGTTCAATACCACCGTATAGAGCGCGGCATAGCCGGGGAAGGTCCAACCGGCAAAGGCCAGCGGATAGGTAGCGTTGAAATTCATCGACACCGCCATCCAAGTCCCTGCAACGGTTCCAGTGAGCCAACCGCAGAACAGCGCCCAATCGTTCATCTTCCGGGTGAAGAGGCCGAGCACCACGGCCGGGAAGGTCTGAATGATCCAAATCCCGCCCAAGAGCTGCAGCTGAATCGCGTATTGCAGCGGCAAGAACAACACGAAAACCAGCGCCCCGAATTTGACGATGAGCGAGACCCATTTCGCGATCTGGCTTTCGCGTTGCGGTGAAACGTTGGGGTTGATGAACTCGCGGTGGATGTTGCGGGTATAGAGATTCGCCGCAGCGATCGACATAATCGCGGCTGGCACGAGCGCGCCGATCCCGATTCCGGCAAAAGCGATGCCGACGAACCAGGATGGGAAAGCCCAAAGCAGAATTGCCGGCGCCGCAAAATTGGATTTGAACTGCGCGAATCCGGTCGCAAATTCCGGCATCTTATCGACGCCGGCTGCAACCACGAAGAAGCCGAGCAGGGTCAACAGACCGAGCATCAAGGAGTAAAGCGGGAGCATCGCAGAATTGCGGCGCACCGCGTGGCCACTGCTCGCGCTCATAATGGCCGTCATCGAATGCGGATAGAGGAACAACGCCATGGCGGAGCCCAGAGCGAGTGTGGCATAGGCACCATAGGCGCCGGTGCTGTTAGCCGCCGGTGCCGCCAGCAGCAGCTTCGCCGCCGGCACGGCCGAGAACACCTTGCCGAAGCCGCCGAGCTCCATTGGGATGACAATGATGGCGGCAAAGGCCGTCAAATAGATCAGCAGATCCTTTACGATCGCGATCGCCGCCGGCGCACGCAGTCCGCTGGTGTAGGTGAAAGCGGCAAGGATGACGAAGGCGATGATCAAAGGCAGATCGCCGATCCAGCCTTCGCCGTAAACACCCATCGCGCCGATCACGACCTGCAATCCGACCAACTGCAAGGCGATATAGGGCATGGTGGCAACGATGCCCGACAAGGTGATCGCTAAAGCGAGCCAGCGATTGCCATAACGGCCGCGAATGAAATCCGCCGCAGTGATATAGCCGTGCTTATGGCAGACCTGCCACATGCGCGGAAACACCACGAACAGGATCGGATAGATCATGATCGTATAGGGCACGGCAAAAAAAGCCACCGCACCGGCGCCGAAAGCGAGCGCAGGAAGCGCGATGAAGGTATAGGCCGTGTAGACGTCCCCGCCGATCAGAAACCAGGTGACGACCGTGCCGAAACGCCTGCCCCCCAGGCCCCATTCACTCAGGAGCTCGAGATCGCCCTTGCGCCAACGGGCCGAGATGAAGCCGATCCAGGTGATGAACCCGAACAGCAACACGAAAATAATGAGCGCAGTCCAATTGACGTTCTGCACGGTGTTCCCCGAAGCGAGCGGTTTTGTGAAGGTGCATTTGGCTTTTCAGATGCCCGTTATTCGGTGACGAAATAGACGATCGCCGTCAGCGCGGCACCGAAAAGAACAAGCGCCAGCTGGAACCAGTAGAAAAACGGCATACCGATAAAACTCGGCTCCGCTACGTTATAGAACGGAACCCAAAGGCACAGGAGGATCTGAACCAGCAGAAGCAGATACCACCAGCTCCAACCGTGATTGCGTGGCTTTTCCGCCATGATACGTTTCCCCTTTTTGGGCCCAGTCGATCACTGGCCCTTGCGCATTTTGCCAAGTGTATGCTGCGTTTCAGAAATGCGTCAACCGACCTTGCGCGTCAAACGCCATAGCCTTTTGCCGCCCCAGCAAGCCCGCCGAAGAGGTCGAGCATGCGTTGGCGCCAAGCAAAGACCGGATCATCGGGTGCGAGCAGTTTGAAGTCGCTGATGCAGCGGCACCACTGGAATCCGCCGAAAATCGCGTAATCGGCATAGAGCGGTGCATCGCCGCCTAGAAAAGCTTGCCCTTTCAAGGTAAGGCGCAGCGGCAGCAAGATATCGCGAAACGCCAAGACCGTGCGGTCGCGGTCGGCGACGGTCTCTTCCAGGGTCTTGCCCAAACGCTCCTCGCGGCTCGTGCGGAAGTAGTCGCGATCCTGCGGCGCAACATGTTTCCAAATATCGAGCACGACGAGCTTCAGCATGCTCGCTTGCATGACACTGTCTCCCCAGCTCGCATGGAAGCGCGCAAGCGCCCTGCCCGCCTGCCCGCCGAACAGCGAGGGCCGGTCGGGATAGGCAGTTTCGAGATAGTCGGCAATCGCCCAAGAATCATTGACCCAGCGCGCGCCATCGACCAACACAGGCACCCGGCCCTGCTTGGTGAAGGCGATGCGCTCTTTGTCCGTGAAGTGCCAGGGGATGGTCTCCACCTCGAGCCTTTTATGCGCCAACGCCATGCGTATCCGCCAGCAATAGGGGCTGAAACGGCGATCGGGCTCGGCTCCGGCGAGGTCATATAGCTGCAACATCGGGCTACCCCCAGTAGCGCCCGGTCGCGCCGACCACGACGACGATCAAGCCGAGGGCGAGGTTGAACTCGACGATGCGTCTGATCTGGTTGAGATGGGGCACAGCAGCCGGGAAATCGCCGGCATCGACTGCGCGGCGAAAGCGCTGCCAAGGCACGAAATAGAGATGCGCGAAAGCCAGCATCATGACGACGCCGAGCCCTTCCATCATCTGAACATGCATCCCATCGACGCCGAGCGCTTGCATTGTAAGTCCGCTCGCAAGGAGGAGTGCCACGGCAGCCCAGACCCAAGCGAAGAACCGCGCGAAGATGCGGCGCCACAGCGGCAAACGCGTTGCGGGATCGAGCACCGCAACCGAAGGCCGCACCATCTGATGGGCGAAGAACATGCCGCCGACCCAAACCACGGCGGACAGTATGTGGAAGAACAGCAGCAGCGCGATCATCATGTTATTCTAGCCCGCGCCGGGGCTTTTGTCGCGGCGCTGCCTGATCGCCGAGTTGTTCAGGCAGCGATCTGTTCGCGCTCCAGCACGACCGAGGAGGTCAAGACCCGGCCGTTTGGCCCTGGCTCCGGCAAGGACAGGTTGAGGTAGCGCACATAACAATCCTCGATCGTGCCGGCCAGCTCGTTATAGATTGCGCCGTCGCGTCGAGTCCGCAAAACGCGCGCCTGCAACATCACGGCGTAATCCGTATCGGCGCGCGACAAGACGTTGAGGCCTTCGACGGTACTCGGATCAAAGCCGAAATCGGTCGCGACGTGATGCGATACGACGTCGTCGCCATTCACGCCGAACAGGCTGCTGGTCGTAAAGGCGCCCATGGCGGCCGCGGCCCGCACGAGCTTTTCCGGCTGCTGGCGATAGACCTGGAGCAACGCCTGGAGCCGGGGATCCGCCACGCTATCGAGCGCCAACGGCTTTGCGAGCCAAGGCTGGCGCGCGATCCGTACGATGAAAGCGACTTTTGCGATGGCCGTCGCCGCCGACCGAGTTCCCTGGTGTTGGGCCTCGACCCAATTGCCGTCCATAAGGACACTGCGGCGAACCTGCGGGATTCGATCGGCGCGATCTTCGAGCCACTCGCAGATCCGCTCGGCTGCTAAAGGGCTCACCCGGCGCCCATCATGGCGGATGATGACCATACCGTCGGCGCGCTCGGTCACTGCGATCCAGCCGAGGACGCGCATCGCGTAAGCGGCGAGGTCGCCAGCGGTGCCGGGCAATCGCAAGGTGCCGCGCACATAGTCGGAATGGCCCGTGGGCGCCATAGCCATCTCACCGCCCGCAATAAACCAGCGGTGAAGATCGCGACTGAGCGGGCTGCCGCGGTCAGCGCTCGCCAGCGCCGCGCGCACCAAGGTAAGCACGGTATCAGCCAAGTCGTCTGACAAGCCGCTCGTCGGCAAGAGATCGACAAAGATCTCGCGCAGAAATTCGCGGTCGCCGCGGCTGGCCAGGAATTCCGCAAGGCAGTAGAGATCCTCCGCTAGGATGCGGGTCTCGCCGCGCCACCAGCGCGTCACGGTGTTCTCGGACCGTCCGATCGCGCTCGCAATTTGCTTCAAATGCAGTGGAGCATGCGGATAGAGGCGCCGTCTGAGCGCCTCGCGAAACCGCGATTCAAAATCCCCCGCCACCGGCTCAACCCAATTCTGGCTGCTGGGACACCAACCCTGGATGTCCGAACCGCGTAATACTCTCTCATTACCAAGCTACCCGCAAGAGCGGCAGAAGACGCCAGCATACGGTTAAGGCACGGTAAGGGGTAAGGAGTGTAGGCATTGGAAAGAAAAACTCGGCGCCAGGCCTGGTATTTGGCGCGGCATCTGAAGAACCTTGCGAGCGATCTGGCCAGTGCCGGGTTTTCCGAGGCCGCCCTGTTGGTGGGAGCGGCGGCGATATCGGTCGGCGATCAGGCTGTCGCTCCGGGAAAGCGGGAAGAAACGCTGGCCGTCGGCGGCGAACATCGTCCCCCCAGGAAAAACGGCGTCCGCCATGGGTAGTGGGCTTCGAGCACGCGCAGGGGTTGTTGCTCCACCACCGGCGGCGGCAATCCTGCCGTGAACGCTACCGTGCGCGCGGTCACGCCATGCTGCGCACCGAAAGATAACGTCAAGTTTGCAGAGAGGTTGTGCTTAGGGAATTGAACGGAGAACGGGCGGCGCTTGAATTCTTCGAGCACGGTTTGCCACCCGCCCTTATCCAAAGAAAGATGTTTGGTGCTCGTCTAGCACCCTCCGAGGGGGCTGCGAAGAGCATCATGCCAACTGAGGCTCGGAGGCATAAGAGCGATGAGGAATATTAAGGTCATCGTCGACGATCAAGAGTTTCTCGACGGTGATTTCATCGATTATCTCGACGCGTTTAATCCGGAAGATTTCCTGCCGCTCGACCGTATTCAGATGGCGGGCACGCAAATCGTCCCGCCGCTTTTGCGCTCGCTCGAGACGCAAGGACTGCAAGCCGTCATCAGCCACGATCTCAGCACCGTGGTTAAGCTGCACCGCGCGAGCAGCGGGCGGATGAAACGCATCATTCAAACCAACGATCCCAATTATCACCCGCATGCGGCGCCTTCCAATACCGCCGTGTTGGCGCTATTGCGCGACGGCTTACCTCAAGGCTGCGTCGCGTCGCGCCTCATTTGGTGCGAGCAGACGTTAGCCGCTGAAATGGAAAGCGGCCGCTTTTGGGTCGAGCACCCGCCCACGATGTGGACGCAGAGCGATCGCTGCATCGTCCGCGCGCCGATCGCGAAACGGATTCAAGCCTGCCACGTCGTGTTCACCGGCTCGATTTACCTCGCACAGCAGGTGACGGGCGGCAATACCCTAGCCACCATGCTGCGGCTGCATGCGCTGTGGGTGCTGTGCCATTGGCGGTGGAGTTGGCTCACCGGAATCATCGAGGGCGCGCTCGCCCGCCGTCACCTGTTCGATGTCTACGGCGCGGCGGCAATGGACCTCGGCATTTGGCGGACGCGGCCCGGCGAGGGCAGCGAGTTGTTCAAGTATGAACTGTCTTCGATCGATCGCGAAACCGCGATGGAATCCTGGCTAAGGCCGGAAACGGGGATGCTCTCGCGTTTGATGGGCCGCCCGCCGCTGTCAATGTTACCGGTCGAAGGTCGGCGCGCCGAAAGCGAAACTTAGAGCCGGTCCGCGGGTGTGACCGGCGGTTCGCGCATCGCGATCGCTGCGGCCAGGCTCACCGCGACGCAGGCGGCGACGTAATAGCCGGGCCCGAGCGGGTCGTGGGTGCGCTCGATCAACCAGCCCGCGATCAGAGGCGCAAATCCGCCGAACAATGCCACGCCAAGGTTATAGGCGACGGCCATGCCGGTCGCGCGCAGCTGGACGGGAAACATTTCCGCCAGCGCGGCGTTAAAGGGTCCGCCGCCGATAGAAAACAGCAATCCGAAGAGAAGCTCGACCAATGCCAGGCGCGCGACGCTCGGCGCATGCGCGAGCCAGGCGAAGCACGGGTAGAGCGCGACCAGCAAACCCGCTGCAGACGCAATCAGAGGCGGCTTGCGGCCAATCCGATCGGATAACCGGCCCATAAGCGGACAAAACACCGCGACGCTCATGCCGGCAACGATCGGCGCGACGAAAGCGGCACGGAAATCGAGACCGAGCACATGGATCGCATAAGTCGGCATGAAGACGAATAAGACGTAGAGCGAAGCGCTACCGCCGACGACCAAGCCCAGCCCGATCAAGGTTTGCACCCGATAATCCGCCATGACCTGGGCGAGCGGCATGCGCGGCTTGGAGTGATCGGACTGGTCACGCGCGAAAACCGGAGCCTCGATGAGTGTCAGCCGCATATAATAGCCGACGGGACCGATCACGAGCCCGAAGAGGAAGGGCAATCGCCAGCCCCAAGTCTCGAAATGCTCCACCGACATGGTGCGCGATACCAGCGATCCAGCGAGACCCGACAGCAGGATGGCAATCCCCTGCCCTGCGAATTGCCAAGCCCCATATAGCCCGCGCCGTTCCGCCGGCGCCTGCTCGACGAGAAAGGCCGTCGAGCTGGCGAACTCGCCGCCCGCGGAGAAGCCTTGCAACAAGCGGCTGACGACGATCGCGATCGGCGCGGCGATCCCGATCGCCGCATAGCTCGGCGTCAAGGCCATCATCGCGGTCCCGACGGTCATCAACGCGATGACGAAGATCAGGATGCGTTTACGCCCCCATTGATCGGCGATCTGCGCCAGGATGATCCCGCCAAATGGCCGGACCACGAAGGCCATTCCGAAGGCGCCCAAGGCCGCCAGCAGCGACATCCCCGGCGACTGGGCGGGAAAGAAAAGCTTTGCCAGGGTAAGGGCGAAATAGCCGTAAAGCGTGAAATCGTACCAGTCGAGCGCATTGCCGATGACCGCTGCCGCAACTGCGTTGCGCGCAGGCCGTTCCGCCGCGGTATTGTTCACCGGTTTCTATTCCTCGAAATGTGCGCGCAGCGTCGCTTGGATGTCGGGTGGCAAAGCCTCGATCGCCTTCGCCAGAGAGGTCAGACGGTGGCGCAAGGCATAGACCTGATCGAGCAGGTTGAGCACAACCGGAATGGCCTCTTCCTCGAGCAGAAGCTCGCGCCGCAGCTCGACGATGAGATGGACGCGTGCAACGTCGATGTCGTGAAAAATATAGCCCTCGATGCGCTTCTCGGGTCTGACCCAACGCGCCGCGATCCAACGCTCTAGTTCGGCGGCATCGAGGCCATGGACCTCGCGCAAGACGGCTTCAAAAGCGATCACGGCGCAAACCCCTTACGGGGGTCGTAATGATGTTTTTGCGACCATTCCTTGACGAAGCTCTCGAGCTCGCCGTCAACGCTGTCCGGCAAGATCACCTTTAAGGTGACGAATTCGTCGCCACGTCCGCCGACGCCTTTGCCCTTGAGGCGCAACTTGGCGCCGGTGTTGGAGCGCGGCGGAATCGTCATCGCGACCGCCCCCGACGGGGTCGGCACGGTCACGCGGCCGCCGAGTACGGCTTCGCCGAGGGTGATCGGCAGATCGAGATAAATGTCGTCGCCTTCGCGCCGGAACAGCGGATGCGGCGCGATGTGGATTTCGATCAGCGCATCGCCATTCGGCCCGCCGCCGAGGCCGGGCCCGCCCTGCTCTTTCAGGCGCAACACCTGGCCGTCGCGCACGCCCGGCGGAATCGATACGTCGAGACTCTTGCCCGGCCCAAGCTCCAGCCGCTGGCGCGCGCCGTTGACCGCTTCGAGAAAATCGACCGTGAGGGCGTAATGGTGGTCGGGCCCGCGCATCCGAAAGCCGCCACCCGCCGCACCGCCGGCGCGTTGGCCGGCCTGGCCGCGCGAAAAGAAGGCGAAGAGATCGTCGATGTCCTCGGGCGCCATACCTTCGTCGGCATGGTATTTCGCGCCCGGCGCGCCTTCGGCAAAGTCGCGATAGGAATAGGCCCTCGGCTTCTCGGTGCCGCTCTCGTCGATCTCGCCCCGGTCATATCGCGCGCGCTTCTCCTTGTCGGAAAGGAGATCATAGGCCGCGGCAATTTCCTTGAAGCGGGCTTCGGCCTGCTTGTTGCCCGGATTGAGATCGGGATGGTGCTTCTTGGCGAGGTTGCGGTAGACGCGCCGGATTTCTTCGTCCGTCGCGTCCTTCTTCACACCCAGCACGTCGTAAGGGTTCCGCGCAGCCATCGTGCCAAACCATATAGGCGCTTTGCGCCCACAGCCCAAGCCTTCGTTGCGTGATTCCGGCGCGTCCGCTATGCTCCGTCGCGTTCATTGGGGAGTAGCCGCCCGGCTCTGGCCGGGCCATGCGTCAACATACTTGGCGGGATCGTCAAAGATCGCCGCCATGGCGCTTGGGGCCTTCAGACATCGAGAGACGTGCGGCTTTGCGCCGCGCGAGGCATGGCGAGACCAACGGATTGGTCCCTCCGCCGCCGGGCGGGAGGGGACGATTCGTGGTCACCTGCTGCTCGGCTGATGGCGTATTCCCGCGATGGAAGTCCTGCTCGTGTCGCTTGCAACCGTTGCTGTCGCCGAAATCGGCGACCGCACCCAGCTTTTGTCGCTGGCGCTGGCCGCGCATTACCGCAAACCGTTTCCGATCATCGCTGGAATTCTGTTCGCGACCATCGCCAATCATGCGGCGGCCGGCTTTCTCGGGGCGTGGTTTGGCCGCCTGCTGACCCCGAACGTTCTCAATGCGGTGGTCGGCGTCAGCATGGTGGCCATGGCGGGATGGGTGCTGCATGCCGACACGCTGAAACGCCGCACCGAGGTCAGCAATGGCGGCGCTTTTCTTGCCACCCTGGTCGCCTTCTTCATCGCCGAAATCGGCGACAAGACTCAAATCGCAACCCTCGCCTTGGCCGCGGCTTATCCCAATCTCGTCGCGGTCGTCGCCGGCACGACGGGCGGGATGCTGGTCGCGAACGTCCCCGCAGTCTTTCTCGGCGACAAGCTGTCGGGAAAATTGCCAATCCGGCAGATGAACTTTGTCGCCGCGGTGCTTTTCGGCGCCCTCGGCGTCGTCTTCATTGCCCGCGCCCTGATGTAACGGTCATCGGACATGGCGTTCGATCCACGCGGCAAAGGCCTCCAAGTACTTGGTCAGGAAATCTCGCGTGCCTGGATTGGTCAGCTTGCCTTCGCTATCGAACAGCTTGTCGGCACCACCGACATAGGCTTCCGGCTGCGGCATTGCGGGAACGTTGAGAAAGACCAGCGATTGGCGGAGATGGTGATTGGCGCCGAAAGCGCCAATGGCGCCTGGCGAAACGCTGACCACCGCACCCGGCTTTCCGTCCCAAACACTCTTGCCATAAGGACGCGAGCCGACATCGATTGCGTTCTTCAGCACGGCCGGAACCGAGCGATTATATTCGGGTGTCACGAAGAGCACCGCATCCGCCTTGCGCACGCGCTCACGAAATGACGTCCATGCCGCGGGCGGACTCGCGTCCTCGTCCTGGTTGTAGAGCGGTAATTGGCCGATCTCGACGATCTCGAGCTTCAAAGAGGACGGCGCCAAGGTGCTCAAGGCATGAGCCATTTTGCGATTGAAGGAATCCTTGCGGAGGCTTCCTACCAACACGACGACGTCTCTCGGGCTGCTCATTTCGTTCTCCGGAAAGGTTGCGCGCAATCCTAGGAGATATAGGTATCAGGAAATCGTCGGCAATCCCGCGAGCTTGACGCTTTCGGCCCACAGGCGTGCGGCAGCGCGATCGTCTTGCGCGGCCTTGCTCGGCGCGCACTCGCGACTTTCATAGAAGTAGCGCCCGCTGACCGCCGCCACTTCTGGCGCCGAGGCAACGAAGACCGGCGTTTCGGCGCCGCGTTCGATCGAAATCGCGCTAAAGCGCTTTGCTAGGCCCACGGCGAGGCGGACAAAACCGCGGTTGTTGTCGCCGAAGCTGGTCGCGACGAATCCCGGATGCAGCGCGTTGGCAGTCACGCCGCTGCCGGCAAGCTGCCGTGCCAATTCGCGGGTGAACAAAATGTTGCACAGCTTCGAGCGCTGATAGGCTTTCCAACCGGTATAATTCTGCGCACATTGGAGGTCGTCGAAATCGAGCTCGGCCTTGCGATGCGCGCCTGAGGCGACATTGACGATACGCGCCGGCGCTGACGCCAGGATGCGCTCGCGCAACAGCGCAGTCAGGCGGAAATATCCCATGTGGTTGAGCGCAAAAGTGCGCTCCAACCCCTCCGACGTCACCTCGCGCCGCGCGAAGAATGCGCCCGCATTATTGAGAAGAACATCGATCCGCGGTGCCGCGCGCAGCAGTTCTGGCGCAATGCGCGCAATCTCGTCGCTGCGCGCGAGATCGGCGTAAAACATTTCCGCTTCGACACGAGGCGCTCGCGCGCGAATAAGGCGCAGAGCCGTTTCGCCCTTATCACGGTTGCGGCCGACGAGCACAAGCCGTGCGCCCAATGCGCCCAACCGCACGGCGGCTTCGAGCCCGATCCCGGCTGTGGCGCCGGTGACGATGCAGGTCTTGCCCTTCATCAGGTAGCAACTACGTCACGAACCGTATCCCATCCGGCGGCATTCGCCGCGGCCAGGACAGGCTGGTCGGTGATCCGTGCATCGTAGGTCGAGCCGTCGAGAAACGCGGCGCAGCCGCCGGCTTCGCGGACGATCAACATGCCCGCAGCGTGGTCCCACGGCAACGAGCGGGAATGCAGCGAGAATTGGCTGATCCCTTGTGCTACCGCCATGTATTCAAGCCCGCTGCAGCCTTGATTGTGCACGCCGCGGATGCGGCCGCTTTCGTTGAGCGCCTTGGCGGCGCGCACCCCGGATTTCGCACGGCCATAAGCCGATCCGGTAATGCGTTCCGGCGGAATATCGGCTGCTACCGCGAGGCGGCGGCGTTCAAGCCAAGCGCCCTGCCCCTTGATCGAACTGATCATCGCATCGCCAAGCGGATCATAGATCCAGCCTGCTTCGACATCGCCGCGGCACGTCAAGGCGACGATGACCGCGAAGCCCGGCTGGCCTTTGGCGAAATTCGCGGTACCATCTACCGGATCGATGATCCAGACCGGGGCATCGCCCGCCAACCATTCGAGCCGCCGCTGATCTTCGGCCACGCTTTCCTCACCCAGGACAAGCGCATCGGCGACGAGGCCATCGAGACGACGCGACAGTTCGCGCTCGGCCTCGATATCGGCGATGGTGACGAGATCGCCGGGCTTCTTTTCGCGGATGTCCGCGCTGTCGAGCGCACGAAAGCGCGGCAAAATCACGCTTCGGGCCGTGTCACGGATCAGATTGGCGACGGTTTCGCGTTCGATCATTTGTGCCATGATGGAATGAACATATCAGGATTGCCATGACGGAATTTGGTGACGAATTCGACATAGTTGTAGTGGGCGCGGGTGCTGCCGGCATCGCCGCCGGCAAACGCTTAGCCGCTGCCAAGGTCAACGCGCTGGTGCTCGAAGCGCGCGACCGCCTGGGTGGCCGGGCATGGACCGTGCCGACGGCAATCGGCCTGCCGGTCGATCTGGGCTGCGAATGGCTGCATTCGGCCGACATCAATCCATGGTCGGATGTCGCAACCACGCTTGGCTTCGCGCTCGACAAGACGCTGCCCGATTGGGCGAGTCGGGTCGCGATCCATCACGGCGAAGCGGCGAATGACGAGTGGCTCGCGACGCGCGACGGGTTTGAGGATGCTTACGATCGCGCCGCGCTCGAAGCCGAAGATCGGCCGGCCTCGGACCTTTTGCCCAAGAACGGAAGGTGGAACGCGCTTCTCGGCGCGATCAGCACCTGGGCGAACGGCGCCGAGCTGGAATTGGTTTCGGTCAAGGACCATGCGCGCTATGCCAACACGCCGCTCAATTGGCGCGCTTTTGCCGGCTATGGCGCTTTGATCGCCGCCTATGGTGCCGGCCTGAAAGTGAGTTTCGGCACAGTGGTGCGCGAGATCGATCATCGCGAACGGATGCTGCGCATCGTTACATCACGCGGCACGCTGTCGACCAAAGCGGTGATCGTGACCTTGCCCACCAACGTGATCGCGGAGGAAGCCGTGCGGTTTGCGCCGGCGCTGCCGACGAAGCTTGCCGCCGCCGCGGGGTTGCCCCTCGGTATTGCGAACAAGCTCTTTCTTGCGCTCGATGGCCCGGGCGAGCCGACATCGACCTACCGCCACCTTGTCGGCTCGACCGAGCGGATTGGCACCGGGAATTACCAAATTCGGCCGCATGGGTGGCCAATGATCTCGTGCTATTTCGGCGGAAGGTTTGCGACCGAGCTTGAGCTGGCCGGACCCGCGGCAATGGCCGATTTTGCGATCGGCGAGCTCGCCCGGATTTACGGCAACGCGATCCGGCAACGGCTTCGCCTGCTCGCCAGTTCCGCCTGGGTCCGCGATCCCTTTGCGCGCGGCTCCTACTCCTCGGCCTTGCCCGGCCATGCCGATGATCGCGCGGTTTATACCGAACCGGTCGACGCGCGCATTTTTTTCGCCGGCGAAGCGTGCTCGCGTGACCAATTCGGCACGGCACATGCGGCCTTCACCAGCGGCGTCGCCGCCGCCGACGCTGCGCTCCTTGCGCTCGGCCACACCTTTTAAGGTAGGCAGCGCCCACTAACCAACCGCGCGAGCGCAAGCCTCCGCCCCTGGCGCAACGGCCGCAGAACCCGCTAAGATCGCCCGATAATTGAGGTTGTTGGGAGGATCTCCGCCGATGATGGGCTTGGTGCGCTTGTCGCTGCGCCGCCCTTATACCGCTGCGATCGCTGCCTTGCTTATCTTGCTGATGGGCGGTCTCGCGGTCACTCGAATGATCGTCGACATTTTTCCGATCATCGACATTCCGGTCGTGCTCGTGGCCTGGAACTATCCCGGCCTGTCCGCGGAGGATATGGAACGCCGCGTCGTCTTGGTCAGCGAGCGCAGCTATTCCCAGACGGTCAACGGCATCGACCACATGGAATCGCAATCGATTCCAAGCACCGGGATCATCAAGATCTATTTTACGCCTGGAACCGACATCGGCGGCGCCATTGCGCAGATATCGGCGGTCAACAACACCGTGCTCCGCATCGTCCCGCCGGGCATGACGCCGCCCAATATCATCCAATTCAACGCGTCGAGCGTGCCGGTCATTCAGCTGACCGCGACGAGCAAGACGGTGTCGGAGCAGCAGATCTTCGATTACGCGCTGAACTTCCTGCGCCTGAAGCTCTTCACCATTCCAGGCCTTTCCGTGACCGCGCCCTATGGCGGCAAGAACCGCCAGATCGTCGTGCAGCTCGATCCGCCGCGTCTCGCCGCCAAAGGCGTATCGCCCAACGACGTCGTCCAGGCGCTGCAAGCCTCGAACGTGATCGTTCCGGCGGGCACGGCACGCATCGGCCAACGCGAATATAACGTTGCGCTCAATTCGAGTCCGCCTTCGGTCGAGCAGTTCAATCAATTGCCGCTCGGTATCCGCAACGGTGTTCCGGTCACGCTCGGCGACGTGGCTCACGTCGCGGACGCTTTCGCGGTGCAAACGCAGATTGCACACGTCAATGGCGAGCGCGCAGTCTATCTGTTGATCCTGCGTCACAGCGACTCTTCGACTCTCGCCGTGATCGATGCGACGCGCGATCTCATGCCCGAAATTCAGGCGGGCGCACCGCAAGGTCTCGAGCTCAATCTCAATTTCGACCAATCGGTCTTCGTGCGTGCGGCGATCGCGAATGTGGTGCGCGAAGCCGTAATCTCCTCGATCCTCGTCTCGCTGATGATCCTGCTCTTTCTTGGAAGCTGGCGAAATACGGTTGTCGTGTCGCTGTCCATCCCGCTTTCGATCTTCGCTGGCATCGCTGGGCTGCTGATGACCGGACAATCGATCAATCTGATGACCTTGGGCGGGCTTGCGCTTGCCATCGGCATGCTCGTCGACAATGCTACGGTCACGATTGAGAACATTCACCGCAATCAAAGCCTCGGCAAACCGCTGACCCGAGCCATCATCGACGGCGCCGCCGAAGTCGTTCAACCGCTCACCGTCGCGACGCTCGCAATCTGCATCGTGTTCTTCCCCGTGATCCTGCTGACGGGGCCGTCGCGCTTCCTCTTCATTCCGCTTGCCATCACCGTCGTGCTCGCGATGCTGGCTTCCTATGTCCTGTCATTCTCGATCGTGCCGGCCTTCACCCGTTTTCTGTTGGCGAGCGAGCAGCACGGCGGCACGCGCGGGCGATTTGCGCGCGCCGGGGACGCGTTTCAGGACCGTTTCGAACGCTTTCGCGAGGGGTATGCCCGCGCGTTGCGCGGCGCGTTGACCTATCGCACCTTTATTCTGGCGTGCAGCGGTGTCCTTGTCGTTTTGACGGGCGTGCTTGCTAGTGTGGTGGGCACGGATTTCTTTCCCACGTCCGACGTCGGTCTCATCAAGCTTCATTACCGCGCGCCCGTGGGAACACGCCTCGAAGAAACCGAGAAGCTGATCCTCGATGTCGATCAGAAAATTCGCGACATCATTCCTGCCGCAGAGCTCGGCACGATTAACGATGTCACCGGTGTGCCGTTCTCCTACAACCTGGCGATCGTGCCCTCCGACAATGTCAGCAGTGGCGATGCCGAGATCACGGTGCAGCTCAAGACGCCGCACCGGCCGACAATCGATTACATCCACGCGATTCGCGCCCAATTGCCGACCGACTTTCCCGGCAGCCAGTTCTATTTCCAGAACGCCGACATCGTCAGTCAGGTGCTCAATTTCGGCCTCCCTGCCCCGATCGACGTGCAGATACAAGCCGCCGATTTCGGCAACGCCTATGGCTTGGCGCAGAAGCTTCTTCTGGCGATAAAAAAAATTCCCGGCGTTGCCGACCCGCACATCGTGCAGCTGCTGAACTATCCCTCGCTCCAGGTCAATGTCGATCGGCTGCGCGCGGCTGAGCTCGGCATCACACAACGCGACGTGTCGAACAACATGCTGATCGCTCTATCGAGCAGCCAGCTGGTCGCGCCCTCCTACTTTCTCAACCCGGTCAACAACGTCAATTACTCGGTCGTTGTCGCCGTCCCGCTCGCGCAGGTGCAGAGCATTCCCGATTTGATGGGCATTTCGATCAGCCAGCCCAATGCGCAGGTCCCGGCGACGCCGTCCAGCACCCTCGCGACCATGCCGAATGCGCCGGTGACGCGGCTTGCCGACGTTGCCTCGGTGCGTCCTGGCACAAGCTATGAGTCGCTCAATCACTATACGGTTCAGCGCATCATCGATGTCGCCGCAAGTGTCGATGGCCGCGACCTGGGCGGCACGGCTCGGGACATTCAATCTGCGATCGACACGGTGATGAAAGGACAACCGATCACCACCCATATCGACATTCGCGGACAAAACGAGGTGATGCAGAGCGCGTTTCGCAACCTCGCTTTGGGTCTCATCATCGCGATCATTCTGGTCTATGCGCTGCTTGTCGTACTGTTTCAATCCTGGGTTGATCCGCTCATCATCATGATGGCGTTGCCCGGCGCGGTGATCGGTATCCTTTGGATGCTGGTGCTCACCGGAACGACGATCAACGTGGAATCTCTGATGGGCACCATCATGGCCGTCGGCATTTCGGTTTCGAACTCGATCCTCGTTGTCAGCTTCGCCAACGAAATCCGCGCGCGCGACAAGCTCTCGCCCGCCGAAGCGGTGATCATGGCCGCGCAAACCCGCCTACGCCCCATCCTTATGACGGCGCTCGCGATGATCATCGGGATGACCCCCATGGCGCTGGGGCTGGGCGAAGCCGGCGAGCAGAACGCGCCGCTCGGCCGCGCGGTGATCGGCGGCTTGGCGGCGGCAACCGTCGCCACGCTCTTCATCGTTCCGATCATCTATACCTTGTTGCGCCGCAAGCCGCCGACGCTCTATGAACTCGACCGGCGCTTTGCGGCCGAAGTCGCCGAAGCGGCAGAGGGAGGTGGCGCCCATGGCTAGGCGCTGGACCGACAAAAGTTTCTATCTCTGGGGCGTTCTCGGCCTTGCCGCCGCGGCGATCCTGGTCGGGGTCGTGGTGCATGGGCGCTACGCCGATATCGCGGTGGCGCGCGATGCGCGCGAGAGCGAGGCCGCGCGCGGACCGCGCGTGCAGGTCGTGACGGTCGCCAAGAGTCCCGATACGCGCGACATCCGGCTGCTGGGCGACGCCAAGCCCTATACGACCGCCACGCTCTTTGCGAAGGTTAGCGGCTATCTCAAATCCGTCGCTGTCGACAAAGGTGACCAGGTCAAGGCCGGGCAGCTCCTGGCGGAAATCGAGTCCGCCGAAACCGACAGCCAATACGCCGCGGCGGTGGCCGATCTTGGCAACAAGCGTCGCTTGGCCGAGCGCGACCGCGATCTCTTGCAGCGCGGCAACGTCGCGCTCCAACAACAGCAGCAATCGGAAACCAATCTCCGCATGGCGGAGGAAAACGTCCGCAACCTTGCGACTCTTCAATCCTACGAGACTCTGCGCGCGCCTTTCGACGGCACGGTTACCGCGCGTTATGCCGATCCAGGCGCGCTGTTGCAGGCGGCCACGACCAACCAATCGAGTGCGCTACCGGTCATCACCCTCTCGGATAACAGCAGGCTGCGGATCGGTGTTTATGTCGAACAGAACGACGTGCCTTATGTGCATATCGGCGATCCGGCCGACATCAGCGATGCAAGCGATCCGAACCGCCGTGTCAGCGCCAAGATCAGCCGCACAACGGGCGCGCTCGATCCCAAGACCCGGACGCTTTACATCGAGCTCGATGTCGATAACGGCAATAACTTCCTGGTACCGGGCTCATTCGCTTATGTAACCCTGCATCTGCCAGTACAGAGCTATCCGCAACTGCCCGTCAGCGCCCTGATCATGCGGGGCAATACGGCTTATGTCGCGGGGGTGAGCGAGGAAGGAATTGTCACCTTCCGGGCGATAAAGCTCGCGGCCACCGATGGCGACAATGTGACGGTCGCAGACGGCGTGCAGACCGGCGACCGCATCGCCATCAACCTGCCGGACGAAATCACGGACGGCAGCCGCATCCAGCCGATCCTCGCCAGCAAGTAGATCGCGTTACGTTTGGGGGTCAGCGCTCGGCGCGTTCCTCACGCCAAAAGCCAAGCTTTTCCTGTACCACGCGGTCCGAGGCGCAAAACAGAAAGCAGTTGGTCTTGGCCTCGAAGCTGCGCCAACTCCAGTTCGGCAGCGCCATCACGTCCCGCGCCCCGAACGCCATGATGTGGTCGCCGACATGCACGAGACCGCTGCCTTCTGCAACGGCCATGACGATGCCATCGGTCGAACGCAACGGCGACGTTCTGAACCCAGCCGGCAAATACATCATCCATGTTGCGATGGTTGGCATCGCCCATTGTCCGTCCAACGGGTTGGCATAGCGCAGCGACACGCCGGTATGCGGATCGGGCGACGCACCTTTCGCGGCGCCGAGCAGCGCCGAGTGGGTACGTTGGTAGGGATAGTTGAAGACCGGTGCCGTCAAACCGTAAGGGCTGCCCCCTTCGAGCGGCATCAGCCCGGTGCCGTAACGCGCCAACGCGTCGCCTTCCGGACGGTGAATCACCTGCTTCTTCTCGTTGTGCCGCTCGGCGAAGCTGGTCTCGAAGAACTGGACCATCGGCGCGTCGAGCACATCGAGCCACAGCACCGGCGACGAGCCTTCATTCCCATGATCGTGAAACGCCCAAGGCGGCGTAATGATGAAATCGCCCGGGTGCATCGTGGTCCGTTCGCCGCCGACCGCCGTATAGCCGTGCTCGCCTTCGAGCACGAAGCGCAACGCCGATTGCGTATGACGGTGTGCCGGTGCGATCTCGCCCGGCAATACCATTTGTATCCCCGCAAAGAGCGTCGCGGTCGCTTTCGATTGGCCCGGAAATGCCGGATTCTCCAAGACCAGGACGCGGCGTGTCGCCTCCTCGGCCGTGAGAAGCTTGCCGGCCTCCATCATGAAATTGCGCACTTCGCTGTAGCGCCACAAATGAGGTCTGGTGCTGACATGGGGCTCGGGCGTCACCATGGTGTTGGCCACCTCCCACAAAGGCGTGAGCGCGTGCGGCGCGATTTGATCGTAAAAGGCCTGTCGTTCAGGCGATGGCTTCGCTGCGGCCGAGACGCTCGCGTGTTGGTTCGGCATTGTGTCCTCCCAGGGAACCGCTCTCCAGCCAAGACTTTACCGCGCGCGGCGCCGCCATAAGCTTGACTCAGATCAAGACGGTTATCCGACGCTCAACCCGTCACGAGCCGATGGTGATTTTGCGTCTTTGTCAGGATGCGTTTTTTGCGACGCAACATAAACTTCGTACCACGCAAGAAGCGCGCGGCATTCCGGTTGAAATCAGCTGCCAGGCTATTATCTTTGGCACGTCAACTCGCTTTGGGTCGGCGGCGTCATTTCGCTCGGCATGAGCCCGACCCGGTCCCATCCCAATTGGCGTTTGACCCACCGTGTACGCACGCGGTGGCTAAAGCTATGGGGAGGGGCATATGCCTAGCGGTACGGTCAAATGGTTCGACGCTGCCAAGAGATACGGATTTATACAGCCGGATGACGGCACGAAAGACGTCTTTGGCCATATTTCCGCGGTCGAGCGCGCCGGCATGGCGAGCTTGCGCGAAGGTCGGCGCGTGGGCTATGAGCTAGAGCGCGGCCCGCAGGGAAGGGTCAACGCGGCCAATCTCACAGCGGAATAATTCATCGGCGGGGCGACGGGTGATCGCCCCGTTTCCTCTGAAGGAGCGATTTTGGCGAAAGAAGACTTGATCGAATTCGACGGTGTGGTGATCGAGCTCCTGCCCGACGCCCGCTTTCGCGTGCGCCTCGACAATGGCCACGAAACCCTGGCCTACACCTCGGGCAAGATGAAGAAGAATCGGATCCGCATTCTCGCTGGAGATCGGGTGACGGTCGAAATGACACCCTACGATCTGACCAAGGGACGGATCAATTTCCGTCACAAGGACGAGCGGGCTGCTGCGGCGGCGGCGGCGCCATCGCGCGCACGTCCGCCCATGCCGCGCCGGCGGTGACGTAGGAGCGGCGCGCGACGCGGCGCGCGATACCGGAACAAGCAACAAATAATCCTAAAGTGGCGTCAACAGGTGGACGCCGAAGAGTTGCGCCGGGTCGGTCCAGCACTGCGCCGGCCGGTAACCGGCGCGCGCGGCCAAGAGCTGAAACTCGGCCACGCTGTACTTCCACGAATCCTCGGTATGTATCCGCTCGCCATTCGCGAAGCGGAAACGGCGCCTTGCCACCGTCACGATCTGATCGGCACTGCTGCGGATGAAGATTTCAATCTTGCCGGCATTTTCGTTGTAGACGGCCTCGTGAGCAAAACGGGCGAGATTGAAGTCGCCGTCCAGTTCACGGTTGATACGCGTCAGCAGATTGAGATTGAACGCGGCGGTGACGCCTTGCGAATCGTTATAGGCGGCATTCAGCAGGCTCGGATCCTTCTTGAGATCGACGCCGACCAACATCGCACCGGTTGCGCCGATTACGCCGCGGCAACCGGCCAGGAACTCCACCGCCCCCGCCGGATCGAGATTGCCGATGGTCGAGCCCGGAAAGAAGCCGAGCCGCCTGCCCTCGCCCGCCGCCGGTAGCGCGGGCAGCTCAAGCGGCCGCATGTAATCCGCGCAAAGCGCGATGACCGCCAGGCTGGGAAAGGATGCCGCCAGCGCGTTGGTTGCATGGCGCAACGCATCGCGCGAGATGTCGATCGCGACATAGGCGGCGGGTTCCGCCAGCGCGCCCAACAAGAGCCGCACCTTACGCGACGCCCCGCTTCCGAACTCGATAAGCTCGCAACGCGGCCCCATCGCCGCCGCAATCTCCGGCGCGCAGTTCGCTAAAATCCCGGTTTCGGTCCGCGTCGGGTAATATTCGGGCAGCTCGCAAATCGCTTCGAACAACATCGAGCCGCGCGCGTCATAAAGAAATCGGCACGGTATCGTCTTCTGGCTTCGGCTCAAGCCGTCGAGCACGCTGTCGCGGAAGCTTTCGAGCTCCGGCGTCAGATCGTGAAAGGCGACAGGATGGGAGCCCGCGTTCACGCATCCTCCGCGAGGCGGATCCCGCCAAAGGCCCAACGCGATCCGGGCGGAAAGAAATTGCGATAGCTCACCCGCACATGGCCTGGGGGTGTCACCGCCGCGCCGCCGCGCAAAACCATCTGGTTCGACATGAATTTGCCATTGTATTCGCCGACGACGCCGGCGAGCGGCCGGAATCCCGGATAGGCGGTATAGGGACTTGCCGTCCATTCCCAGGTGTCGCCGATCATTTGAAGCAAAGGTACGCCGCCTTCCGCCGCTGTCTCGGGATGGAACGCGCCGCGATCCATCAAGTTCCCACCGAGCGAAACCTCGACTTCCGTTGCTGCCGTCTCCCATTCGGCTTCGGTCGGCAGGCGCTTGGCGGACCAACGCGCATAAGCGTCGGCCTCGTAATAGCTGACGTGGCAGACCGGTTCGTCGCGATCGAGCGATCTTTGTCCTCTAAGGGTAAAAAGGCTCCAGTTTTGGTCGTCGCGCTGCCAGTAAAGCGGCGCTTCCCATGCCTCCCGCTGCACCATCGCCCACCCTTCGGACAGCCAAAGCTCGGGCCGCCGATAGCCGCCATCGTCGATGAAAGCGAGATACTCGCCGCAGGTGATAAGCCTCGAACCCAGCCGGTAGGGTTCGAGCCAGACCTTGTGGCGTGGTCCCTCATTGTCGAAGGCAAAGCCGTTGCCGCCATAGCCGATGTGCCGGAGACCGCCTTGGAACCCGACAAAGGCGAGCGGCGGCGCGGCACGTTGGCTCGCATCGCGCGGGACGGCATAAGCGGGCTTGAGCGGGTTGAGCGAGAGCACATGCTTGATGTCCATCAGAATCAGCTCCTGATGTTGCTCTTCGTGATTGAGGCCGAGTTCCAGAAGGGGCGCAACCTCACGCCACGCGGCGGCGCCAGCGCGCAGGATCAGATCTTCCATCGCGGCGTCGATATGTTCGCGATAGCGGGCGATCTCGGCGATGCCCGGCCGGGACAGAAGGCCGCGCGCGGGACGCGGATGCCGGGCCCCCGCGCCTTCATAGTATGAGTTGAAGAGATAGCCGAAGGCCGGATGAAAGACGCGATAGCCACGCGCAAAAGGCGCCAAAAGAAAATTCTCGAAGAACCAGCTGGTGTGGGCGCGATGCCATTTGGTCGGGCTGACATCGCTCATCGATTGGATCGTTTGATCCTCGGGGGAGAGCGGCGCAGCCAAGGTCTCGGTCCGTGCGCGCACCATTTGGAAGCGCGCAAGCGCAACCTCGCGATCACCAGCGGCATCGGTCGCGTGGCTTGCTTCTGGTGTCATCGCCTCCGCCTCCCGCCCGCTTGCTTATCATGCGAGCCCGCCGCTACCCTGCTTCTATTCCATCCTGCCGCGACCTTGCAGAATTGGAAAACGCTGACGAGATATTAGCCCGTCCAATAGGATCACAAGAGGAATTTGGCGATGAAATGGCGGTCTTGGGCAGCGATCTTGCTCGGCGCAATGATGTTGCTTGCACCTCATTGGGCGGATGCGCGCGCCGGCGGCAGCTACCGGCTCGGCGGGGGCAGCAGCTTCATGAGCCAAGGCAGCCGCGGCTCGCAGACCTATCAGAATAATGGTGCCGCGCCGATTTAACGCAGCATTACGCCGCAAAGCGACCCCTCGGCGCCTTACGGCTCCCAGCCCGGCTATGGTTATGGCTACGGTTACGGCCATCCATTTCTGACCGGTTTGTTTGGCGGGCTGTTCGGTTCCTGGCTTGGCGGCATGCTGTTCCCGCATTGGGGCGGCGGCTGGGGATTCGGCGGCATGGTGGGCTCGGTCTTCTCCTGGCTCTTTCTCATGGGCCTGGTGTGGATGCTGTTCAGGCTCTTTGCCGGACGCAGCCAGGCCATGCCCTATGCCGGCGCGTCCTATAGCGCGCCACCCGCCATGGGGCCTATGGCGTTCGGGGTCCAGCCGATGTTTCCCGGCTATGGCGCGTCACGGGTTTCGACTATCGGCGTCACCGCGAGCGATTACCAGGTCTTCGAAGACATTCTCAAAAACGTGCAGACGGCTTGGAGCCGCGGCGATCTTTCGGCGCTTCGGCGCTACACCACGCCGGAAATGCTCTCCTATCTTTCGGAGCAGCTCGCCGAGAATCAGAGCCAAGGCGTCATCAATCACGTCGACGATGTCGAACTGCTCAAAGGCGAAGTGCGCGAAGCCTGGGACGAAGGCCATCTCCAATATGCCTCCGCGCTTATGCATTGGCGCGCACGCGACTACACAGTCAGCGCCGGCGGCAAGCCCGGCGAGGGCGACATCATTGTCGGCGGCGACCCGACGCATGCCAGCGAAGCGAGCGAAATGTGGACTTTCGCGCGCAGCCCCGGCGGGCAATGGCTGTTATCCGCGGTCCAGCAGGTCTGACGACGCCGCAACGGAGAAGCCCGCATGCCTCTCACCGAACTCAATCATGTCACGGTGCGCACCAAGGATCTCGACGGTACACGCGATTTCTATGTCGACGCGCTCGGCATGAGCGTCGGATTCCGGCCGGATCTCGGCTTCCCGGGCTATTGGCTTTATGTCGGGAAGATTCCCGTCGTGCATCTGGTTCCCGAAAGCGCGGCGGTCGGCGCCGGGCCCAACGAGGATACCGGCAATTTCGATCACGTCGCTTTTTTGGCTCAGGACTACGATGCGACTTGCCGGCATCTGCGCGAGCTGGGCTTTCCGTTTCGTGAAAACGACGTGCCGAGCGCAAGGTTGCGTCAGCTCTTTCTCACCGACCCCAATCGCGTGATGATCGAGCTCAATTTTCCTGCCCCAGGCTGACGCTCGCCGCGATGGAGCCTCGCCTCAAGACAAATATCGTTGTCCAGGCGGCACTTCGCGTCTGCTCGCAGCGCGCTATTCCGATGGTGGTGGCGCGGCGCGGCGATGGCGATGCCGGCACCATTCTGGTGAAGCTCAACCAACTCGATCTCGGTTGCACCGTGCTCGCTCAAACCCGCACGCCAAGCGGCGAGCTTGCGTGGCTCAGAGCCACGGGAGCGACTCCGGTCGCGGAGAACGTGGCTGATGCCTATATCGCGCGCCAAGTGCAGCGCGATCCGGATCTCTGGGTGATCGAAATCGAGGACCGCGCCGGGCGCCCGATCTTCGAAGGACGGATTCTCTAAGACCGACCCGCGCCTATCCCGGTTGGCGACGCCACAGTAATTCAGCCTGGGCATAAAGCCGGCGTCTCAGATCTGCGATGCTTTCGTCGGCGGCGTTTACGCTTCCCGCCGGTGCGGTCGTGCCAAAGCGGTGCCGCATCGCCACGACGACGCCACGTGTTCCTAACTCGGCGGCTGCGCTTGGGGCGAAGCCGCGGCGGAACTCGCTGCCGCGGTGAAGAACTGGCACAGGCCGGGCCGAGATCGAAGGCTCGAGCGCGTCACGGAACAGAAAAGCGAAAGCCGCAAAGGCAATAACGACCAGCAGCAAGCCGATCAGGCGGTCGAGCGGAAAGGATGTAACGTCCCTCCCGCCAGCGGAAGGAGCAGCCCATAGCAGGGCCCCGACAGCCAAAGGAATTGCGATTGGTAGAGCAGCGCGCACCCGATTCATGATTGCGTTCCAGCCCCTTTCCGACCTTTCCTGCAGCACCGCCGCAGGCCATTCATCATTAACAAATTGTGTTTTATTTTTCATATCTTCTATGTAAATGTTCACTCAAATCGTTAGGTTAAGTCAAGTGCCTTGATGCGATCGAAACCGGTTCTTCTGCCCGCCACTATCCAGCCATGACACAGCCCAAGCGCCTTTGCGTTTTCTGCGGCTCGTCCCTTCCCGCGCTCGCGACCTATCGCGCGGCCGCCATGGAGCTCGGTGGCTTGATCGCGCGCTCGGGCATCGAGCTGGTCTATGGCGGCGGCCAGATCGGCTTGATGGGATTGTTGGCGGATGCGGCCTTGGCGGCGGGCGGCCGGGTCATCGGCGTGATCCCGATCGAGCTCCATGATCGCGAGGTCGGCCATGACGGACTGAGCGAGCTCGTCGTCGTGGGCGATATGCACGAACGCAAGCGCCAGATGTTCGAGCGCGCCGACGCGGTGGCCGTGCTGCCCGGCGGGCTTGGAACGCTCGACGAGGCGTTCGAGGCGATTACGTTGCGTCAGCTCGGAATCATGCCGAAACCGATCGTCCTGCTTAACCTTGATGGCTTCTGGACACCCCTATTGGCGCTAATCGAGCACGTGACCGAGGCGGGTTTTGCGCGACGCGAGCCCGCGCTTTACCGCGTCGTCGATCGTGTGGAAGAAGTCATCCCGGCTTGCTTTGCGCCACGCTAGCTTCGGGCGCGACCTACCCTGTGACCACACGCCGCGGCGGCAGCATAGGCCGCCTAAACTTGCGTCAAGCACCCGTCATGCTATGGTCCGGGCCGCCTTCCGACCAGCCGAGGAAACGCTGTTATGGCAAAAATCAAAGTGAAGACCCCCGTCGTCGAGATGGACGGGGACGAGATGACGCGCATCATTTGGCAGTTCATCAAGGACAAGCTGATCCTGCCTTATCTCGACATCGACTTGAAATATTACGATCTCTCGATCGAGAAGCGCGACGAGACCGACGATCAGATCACCATCGATTCCGCGAATGCCGCGAAGCAATATGGCGTCGCGGTCAAATGCGCGACGATCACGCCCGACGAAGCGCGGGTGAAGGAATTCAATCTCAAGAAGATGTGGCGGTCGCCCAACGGCACGATCCGCAACATTTTGGACGGCACGATCTTCCGCGAGCCGATCGTGATTTCCAATGTGCCGCGCCTGGTGCCGAACTGGACCAAGCCGATCGTGATCGGGCGCCACGCCTATGGCGACCAATACCGCGCGACCGACTTTGTTGTCCCCGGTCCTGGCAAGGTGACGATGACTTTTACGCCCGCCGATGGCGGCAAGCCCGTCACCTATGACGTGTTCGATTTCAAAGGCGGCGGCGTCGCGATGGGGATGCATAATCTCGACGCCTCCATCATCGGCTTTGCGCGCGCCTGCATGAATTACGGTTTGCAGCGCGGCTGGCCGGTCTATCTTTCGACCAAGAACACGATCCTCAAAGCCTATGACGGGCGCTTCAAGGATCTGTTCCAGAAAATCTTCGACGAGGAATTCGCGGCAAAGTTCAAGGCCAAGAACATCACCTACGAGCATCGCCTCATCGACGACATGGTCGCGGCCGCGCTCAAATGGCACGGCGCCTTCATCTGGGCGTGCAAGAACTATGACGGCGACGTGCAGTCGGACACCCTCGCCCAAGGTTACGGTTCCTTGGGGTTGATGACTTCGGTGCTGATGTCACCCGACGGCAAGACGATCGAAGCCGAGGCCGCACATGGCACGGTGACGCGTCATTACCGCCTGCATCAGCAAGGCAAGGAAACCTCGACCAATCCGATCGCATCGATCTTCGCTTGGACGCGCGGCCTGTGGTATCGCGGCGATTTCGACGGCACGCCGGACGTCAAGAAATTTGCCGAGACCCTCGAGAAAGTTTGCATCGAGACGGTCGAGGCGGGATTCATGACCAAGGACCTCGCGAGCCTCATCAGCCCGACCACGCCGTCGCTCAATACGACGGCGTTCCTCGACAAGCTCGACGCGGGCTTGAAGAAAGCGATGGCTTGATCGCGGGCACCGGACCGCATCGGTCCGGTGCCGCGCTTCGACGGCGCTATTCGTCGGCGAAATCGCCGAGCGTCAGTTCGATCGGCGTGCCGTGCGGCGTGCGCGCGGCGGCGCGCTCCCAGGCATCACGATAGCGTGCGAGCGTCGTCGTGCCGGCGATACCCTTTTCCGCCACCAAACGCTCGAGCGCGGCAAGCCAGTGACGGTAATAGGTTTCGCCCGTGTCAGGGTCGCCCGCTTGCTGGGCGCGCCTGATCTCGTCGCCCAAAGTCGCCGACCATTCTGTCCAGGTGAACAGCCCGGCGGCTTGCAACGTCACGGCAAGCGCAAAGGCTTGTCCCTCCCAGGGCTGGCGGAACACTGGTCCGTCCGCGGCTACGGGAATGCCGGGTATCTGCTCGACAACGCGACGCAGCGCAGCGGGATCGAGCCCGGTCACGCCGGCTCCAGATAAGGTTCGAATGCTTCGATCGAGACTTTGAGTGTCGGATCGGCGTCCCTACCCCAGATTTCCCGGCCATCGAAGACGACGGTGTAAAGCCATTGCGGATCCTCGCCATGCCCGAGCACGACCGCGTCGGGATAGACGTGACAGCCGCGCACGGCCTCGACGACGCCAACATGGCCGCGCGCATAGCGCGGCAAACGTGTATGGCTCGCCGGATTGATGTTCTTGGTACGCACCGTGGCCCCCGTTTGGAACCGCGCCGGCGTGCGCGCGGGTCGCGCATAAGACCCCCGTTGCAAGGCCTTGGCGATCTCAGATTCGAGCAGCTTGTGCGCCACGGACTTTCCTGGCCGCAGCGAACGGCCGGCTTCGAGCTCGTCGGCGCCGACTAGGCCGTAGGACAAAAGGCGGCTTTCCAGGCCGCGCTCCCATTTCTCGTAATAGGACACGCTGAGATAGACCGCCGGCGGCAGCAGCTCGATGGAAGCGCGCCCGATATCGATATTCCACAGGCCGAGGAACGAGGTCGCCCGCTGCATCGCGTAGACCCGACCTTCCCACGCAGCGTGAAAGACCGGCTCGTTCCGCTCCGGCTGCACCGCGCCGAAGCCGTGCATGCCGCCCATATCGTGTACCCCGTTCATGGCACAATCTCTGTTGGACGCTTGGGAAAGCCCGTGCCGACCATCGAATTGCGTGTGACTAGCGCGGCAAGCTTTTCCACGCTCCAATCCTCGGTGCCGGCAGGGCGCATCGGGATGACGATGAAGCGCGTTTCAGCGGTCGAATCCCACACCCGGATTTCGCTATCGGTCGACAAGGTTACGCCGAAATCCTTCAACACGCCGCGCGGATCGATCACCGCACGCGCGCGATAGGCCGCGGATTTGTACCAGACCGGCGGCAGACCCAGCACTTCCCACGGATAGCAAGAGCATAAGGTGCATACGACCATATTGTGACGCTGCTCGGTGTTCTCGACCGCAATCAGGTGGTCGCTGACGCGTGTCAGATCCGGCGCGCCGTTGATCGCCGCGGTCGCGTCCTCGAGCAGCAGGCGCTTGAAATCGGGATCGTTCCAAGCTTTGGCGACAATGCGCGCACCGATATGCGGGCCGATCTTGGTCTCGTAAGCCTCGACGATGCGGTCGATCGCCGCCGGATCGATATAGCCTTTCTCGGTCAGGATGGATTCGAGCGCTCGGACGCGCAATTGCATCTCGGACAAATTCGAGCCCGCGGCGTGATCATGTTCATGGCCATGACCTTCATCGTCAGGCGACATGGTATCCCTCCCTCGCCGTCGATTTGGTTACGTCGCTAAACCGGCGCCACCGCCTTCTCTGCCACCGCACGTTCGATCGCTTCGAGCGCCGCCGACCCGCGGCTTGGATCGGGACCGCCCGCCTGCGCCATGTCGGGCCTTCCGCCGCCGCCCTTCCCACCCAGGGCTTCGGCGCCGAGCCGCACCAAATCGACGGCATTGAAGCGCTTGGTCAAATCGTCGGTGACAGCGACCACGAGCGAGGCTTTGCCGTCGGCGCTGGCAACCAGCGCAACGACCCCCGAGCCGACCTCTCGTTTCAAATCATCGGCCAGGCTTTTCAATTCCTTTGCCGGCACATTCTCGATCGTGCGGCCCGCGAATTTAATGCCGCCCAAATCTTTGACTGCCAGTTTTTGCGCGCCGCCTCCGGTTGCGGCCGCGCGCCGCACCTCGGAAAGCTCGCGTTCGAGCTTGCGGCGTTCTTCGATGAGCGACGTCAAACGCCCCGGCAGTTCGGCCGGCGATGTCTTCAATGCGTTCGCGGCCTGGTGCAGCAATTCCGCTTCCGAGGCGACATAGGCCTCGGCGGCCTGACCGGTGACCGCTTCGATACGACGTACGCCCGAGGCGACCGCGCTTTCGCTGACGATCTTGAAGAAGCCGATATCGCCGGTACGGCGCACATGGGTGCCGCCGCACAGCTCGACCGAAAACGGATGCGTCTCGTGCTCGTCGTGATCCTCGCCCATGGCGACAACCCGCACCTCGTCGCCATATTTTTCGCCGAACAACGCCATCGCGCCGGCTTCGATCGCGCGATCGGGCGTCATCAGCCTTGTGGTGACCTCCGCATTCTCGCGGATACGCTTATTGACCTCGGCCTCGACCGATTGGACGTCCTCGGCAGTCAGCGCGCGCGGATGGCTGAAATCGAAACGTAGCCGATCGGGCGCGACTGAAGAGCCCTTTTGCGTCACGTGCTCGCCGAGCCTACGGCGGAGGGCCTGATGGAGAAGATGCGTCACGGAATGGTTGGCACGCAGCCGGGTGCGGCGCTGATCGTCGATGCGCAGCTCGACGATGTTGCCGCACTTGAGGCTGCCATGAGTCACCGCGCCGAGGTGGACGAATAGATCGCCGGCGCGCTTTTGCGTGTCGCGCACGGCGAATTCGCCGCCCTTGGCCGAGAACATCGTTCCGGTATCGCCCTGCTGGCCGCCCGATTCGGCATAAAAAGGCGTTTGATTGACGATGATCGCGGCCTCGGCCCCCGCCTTTACTTCGTCGACGCTTTTGCCGTCGAGAATGATCGCCGCGACCTGGCCTTCGGCGATATGGGTTTCGTAGCCGAGGAATTCCGTGGCGCCGAGCTGCTCGCGCAGCTCCAGCCACAGCTGATCGGTCGCAGCCTCGCCCGACCCGACCCAGCTCTTGCGCGCTTCGTCGCGCTGCCGCGCCATCGCGGCGTTGAAGCCGTCAAGCGCGACTTTGCGGCCGCGCGTGCGCAGCACGTCTTGCGTCAGGTCGAGCGGGAAGCCGAAAGTGTCGTAAAGTTTGAATGCGACCTCGCCCGGAAAATCCTGCGCCTGTGCCAGCCTGCCCTCTTCCTCGTCGAGCAGCTTCAAGCCGCGCTCCAAGGTTTGCTTGAAGTTGGTCTCTTCGAGCTTCAATGTCTCCGTGATGAGCGCCTCGGCACGGCCGAGCTCGGGAAAGGCCGCGCCCATCTGGCGTACCAACGCCGGCACGAGACGCCACATCAACGGCTCCTGGCAGCCGAGGATATGCGCATGGCGCATGGCGCGGCGCATGATGCGGCGGAGCACGTAGCCGCGTCCCTCCTTCGACGGCAGCACGCCATCGGCAATCAGAAAGGACGATGCGCGGAGGTGATCCGCGATCACCCGGTGCGAAACCGCTTGCGTTCCGTCGGGCGCGACCTTGGATCCTTCGGCCGAAGCCAGCACCAGGGCGCGCAAAGTATCGGTGTCATAATTATCGTGCTTGCCCTGCAACACAGCCGCGATGCGTTCGAGTCCCATGCCGGTATCGATCGACGGCCGCGGCAGGTTGCGGCGGTCGGAAGGCGATACCTGCTCGTATTGCATGAAAACGAGATTCCAAATCTCGACGAAACGGTCGCCATCGGCGTCGGGGCTGCCGGGCGGGCCGCCAGGGATTTCGGACCCGTGATCGTAAAAGATCTCCGAGCACGGGCCGCATGGGCCGGTTTCACCCATAGCCCAGAAATTATCAGACGTGGCGATGCGGATGATCTTTTCGTCCGGCAGGCCAGCGATCTTTTGCCATAGGCCGAACGCCTCTTCGTCCTCGGCATAGACCGTGACGCAAAGCCGATCCTTGGGCAGGCCGAACTCCTTGGTGACAGAGTCCAAGCAAGCTCGATGGCGCGATCCTTGAAATAATCGCCGAAGGAAAAATTCCCCAGCATCTCGAAAAACGTGTGATGCCGTGTGGTATAGCCGACATTTTCGAGGTCGTTATGCTTGCCGCCGGCACGCACGCATTTCTGCGAGCTGGTCGCCCGGCTATAGGGCCGCTTCTCGGCGCCGGTGAAGACGTTCTTGAACTGCACCATCCCGGCATTGGTGAAGAGCAAGGTCGGGTCGTTGCGCGGAACCAAGGGCGACGAGGCCACCACTTCATGGCCGTTCTTGGCGAAATAGGCGAGAAACGCAGCGCGTATATCGTTGGTTAGCATGCTTCTAATCTGACCCTTCCACCGTCGCGCGCCAACAGGTTTTTACGGGGATGGGTCGGGGCTGTCCAGGTGCGGGACTCGGCGCGACAAGCCGCCACGCGCGGCCGCGCCCGGCAAATTTGCGGTCGATCCACACGCAATCCGCCTACGCTTTGATCCCCTTCATTTATTTGACTTTAGCAAGTAATTAATTGATAAAGGCATGGGCATCATTCGTGCTCGGGACGGCTATGCCAGCTTTGTCCGACCAGGAACGTCGCATCGCAGCCATCCGCGGCTTCAATCGCTTTTACACCAAGCAGATCGGCGTGCTGCGGGAAGGGCTGCTCGACAGCACGTTTTCGCTCGCCGAGGCACGGATTCTCTATGAGCTGGCGCAGCGCGATCATCTCACCGCAACCATGCTCGGCAAAGAGCTTGGGCTCGATGCCGGCTATCTCAGCCGTATCCTGCGCGGCTTCGAACAGCGCGGGCTTCTGACGAAAGCGGCCTCGGCGGCGGACGGCCGGCAGCAGATTCTCTCGCTCAGCGCGGCGGGACGTGAGGCCTATACACCGCTCGATACACGCGCGCGCGCCGAGATCGCAACCATGCTGCGCCCTTTGACAGAGGCCCAACAACGGCAGCTGCTGGCCGCGATGCAGCAGATCCAAGCGGTGCTCCCGGTCGATGCCGCGCCGCAGCCGCCCGCCCCTTTCCTGCTTCGTCCCCACCGCCCCGGCGACATGGGGTGGGTGATTGGTCGCCATGCCGCGCTCTATGCCGGGGAATATGGCTGGAACGAGGAGTTCGAGGCTTTCGTCGCCGAGATTGCCGCACGCTTCATCCGCAAATTCGATCCGAAGACCGAACGCTGCTGGATTGCGGAGATCGACGGCGACATTGTCGGCTCCGCATTCCTCGTCAAGCAATCGCGGCGCACGGCCCAGCTACGCATGCTGCTGGTCGAGAAGCGAGCGCGCGGTCTCGGCATCGGCAAGAAACTGGTCGATGAATGCATCCGCTTCGCTCGACAAGCGGGGTATCGCAGAGTTGTACTTTGGACCAACAGCGTGCTTCATGCCGCGCGGCATCTGTATGAAGCGGCGGGGTTCAAGCTCGCCGATGAGGCGCCGCATCGCAGCTTCGGACAAGATCTCGTCGGGCAAACCTGGGAATTGGCGCTTGCCACCGCCTCTCCAGCCAAAGAAAAACGGCGCCGCAGCAAAGCGAGGCGCCGTTCAGTTTGAAAGCCAGAGGAAATGCGTGGGGGCTGTACTATTCCTCGCTCGCCGCTCCGGGACCATTGGCCATCATCGCATCGGCGACCAGACCGGCATTGGAGCGGATCGCATGTTCGATCGCTTCCGCGATGGCCGGATTGTCTTTCAGAAACTGCTTGGCATTCTCGCGGCCTTGGCCGATACGCTGCCCGTCATAGGCGAACCAGGAGCCCGATTTCTCTACCACCCCGGCTTGGACGCCGAGATCGATCAGCTCGCCGCGCTTCGAGACGCCCTCGCCATACATGATGTCGAATTCGACCACTTTGAAAGGCGGCGCCATCTTGTTCTTCACCACCTTGACCCGGGTCTGGTTGCCGACCGTCTGTTCCTTGTCCTTGATCGCGCCGATGCGGCGGATGTCGAGCCGGACCGAGGCATAGAATTTCAGCGCATTACCGCCGGTGGTGGTTTCGGGATTGCCGAACATGATGCCGATCTTCATGCGGATCTGGTTGATGAAGATCACCATGCAGCGCGATTTGGAAATCGAGCCCGTGAGCTTGCGCAAGGCTTGGCTCATCAAGCGCGCATGGAGCCCGACATGGCTGTCGCCCATCTCGCCCTCGAGCTCGGCGCGCGGCACCAAAGCCGCCACCGAATTGATTACCAGCACATCGATCGCGCCGGAGCGGACAAGGGTATCGGCGATCTCGAGCGCCTGCTCGCCGGCATCGGGCTGCGAGATCAGCAGTTCGTCGATATTGACGCCGAGCTTCCTGGCATAACCGGGATCGAGCGCATGCTCCGCGTCGACGAAAGCACAGGTGCCGCCGGCCTTCTGGGCTTCGGCGATGACATGCAGCGCCAAGGTGGTTTTGCCGGAGCTTTCCGGCCCGTAGATTTCGACGACGCGGCCGCGCGGCAACCCGCCAATGCCCAGGGCGATATCGAGCCCTAGGGAGCCGGTCGAGACCACTTCCGTGTCGGCCGCCACGTCGCGCGAGCCGAGCTTCATGATCGAGCCTTTGCCGAACGCCCGCTCGATCTGCCCCAATGCGGCGTCGAGCGCCTTCTGCTTGTCCATCGTATCCTTATCCACCAGGCGCAAAGCGGTGTTCGACATTCCCGAACTCCTCATGTCATAGGGCCATCGGCGTTCGCCGTGAAGTGAAGTGATCGTACGTGGTTTGTTCTCAGTGATGCAAGTTCTTTTTATGTCCCATATAGATACTTGACAAAAGTATGATTCCGGGATAGATTGAAGGCACTTAAGGGAGATACCAATGAGTGCCGATCTTCAAAACCCGATCTTTACCGACGAAAATGCGGCCCGCGAAGCCCTAGAGGCCGCCCGCTGGCCCAATGGTCCGATCTGCCCGCATTGCGGTGCAACAGACCGACTCGCGAAGGTCGAGGGGACCAAGAAATCGCACCGTCCCGGCCTCTGGTATTGCAACCACTGCAAGGGCCAGTTCACGGTCACGGTCGGGAGCGTGTTCGAACGTTCGAAGGTGCCGCTGACCAAATGGTGGCTCGCCTCCCACCTGCTCGGCTCCAGCAAGAAGGGGATCAGCACTCACCAACTGCACCGCTTGTTGGGCGTCACCTACAAGACGGCGTGGTTCATGACCATGCGCATCCGTGAAGCGATGGTTCAGTACGATCCAGAACCGCTAGGCGGCAAGGACAAGGTGGTCGAGGCCGACGAGCTGTTTATCGGCAAGCCGCGCGAGGTGTTTGTGAACGGCAAGGGCTGGCAACAACTGCGCGGCTATGCGACCAAGCGCAAGGTGATCGCCCTGGTCGAGCGCAAAGGCCCTGCCCGCGCCTTCCATGTCGAGGAATTGGACACCAAGACGATCCGCAAGACACTATTCGAGAACATCGTCCTTGATAGCCGCCTTCATACCGACGAGGCCCACCATTATGACAAGCCGGGCCGCGAGTTCTCCAAGCACGAAGCGGTGAACCACTCGAAAAAGGAATACGCGCGCGGTGATGTGACCACAAATAGCGTTGAAGGCTTCTTTTCGATCTTTCGTCGCGGCATGGTCGGCGTTTACCAGCATTGCAGCGAGCAACATCTGCAACGCTATCTGACCGAGTTCAGCTTCCGTTATTCAAACCGTTCCGCTCGTGGCATCGAGGATGCAGAGCGCGTAAACCGCATCATGCAAGGCATTGCCGGGAAGCGTTTGACCTATCGGCGGACTACTGGAAGCCGGAAAAGCGCGTAAGCGTCGCGTAACTAAGCGCGATCTCGCTTGGCTCGCGGAGATTTTGGCTTACCTCGATTTCGACCTAGGGCTAGGTTTCGGCTTACCCTCTAGCGGCTCGTGGGGCTTGTGCGGTGTCCGCGCAAGGTTCCCCATGATGCGCTTTGCGTCAGCCAATGGGTCGTCGGGAGGAATGTTCATGGCAGCAAAGAGTACCAAAAAACGGTCGGGCGTAAAACTGCCGTCAGAAAAAGAGATAAGATGGCTCGATGACATTCGGAAAAGCCACGCAGCGGATATTGGCCATATCGCCCTAGCGTGGTCGTCGCTACATGTTCAATTAGGAGAAATATTCGCTGAAATTATGGACCCTGAAGGGAGAAGCCTTGGGTTGGCTGCTTGGAATGCGGTGCCGAATGATAGATCGAAGAGAGCAATGGTTCTGGCCGTCGCGTTACAAAAGTTTGGCCAGAAAAAATCTAAGTTCGTTGAGGAACTTCAGTGGGCATTAGGTCGCGCAAATTCTCTCGAAAATAACCGCAACGACGCCGTTCATGCACCATACGCTGTGACAATGGACCCAGAAGAAGGATTTAAATTCGTCCCGTACATTTGGAGCGGGGACTCTCGCGCAAAATCGCTTCAGGGAAGAGATTTGAAGGCAGAGTTTGGTTCCTACATCAAAAACATCGGAAGCCTGACTAGCTTCGTTCGTGATCTCGGACGGATGTTGAGCAGCCCGGTGCCAGACCCAACATGGCCTGAAAGACCTGCCTTGCCACGTCCCGCGCAAGCCATGGCTCGAAAGTCGTAATCTGTCCAAATTGGCCGCCAATGATTTCGGCACCCGCAGCCAGCATTGGTTCGGTTATTTCAGAATCGATTCGCGTTTTATTCTCGTCTCGGGCTGATTTCCCTATTCGCGATGTTTTTGTGTGATTTTGGGCGCGACGTTCGCAACGTTCCTGTTTTGTCATAAAAGGCTCTCTTTTTTCAAGTATATATGTGCCTTTTATGTTCTTATCGAAGACAAATAATTTCAATGACTTGGAGAAAATTTCCCGGCGTTCCAGTCAGCCTTAATCACCTATTAACCATGCTTTAACGATCATTTTCCACTCGGCGCCGAGCCCAACTTCCATCGCCGATTCGCGTGGAAGTTCGCGCGAACGCACGCCGCAGCGCGCTACTTCACGAAGGCGTCGGTGGCGAGCCCGTCATAGGAACCGAGCCGCTCCTCGGGCTTCAACAACCCGGCCTCGACATTGATACGCTCGGCATTCTCCAGCCCCTTGATCGTCGCTGCTGGCGGATCGGGCGTCGCCTTCCGGATTTTTTCGATCACCGCAGCGATCAGCTTCGGATCGACATTCGCCAAGCGCTTGGCGAGGATCGCCACCAGCTCGCCGACGGGACGGGTGCGCAGAACGCTGCCCGCGTCCTTCATCGCCTGGCCGATTCCTTCGCACAGCAATGGCCGGCTGGCGCAAGTCTCTGGCCGGGTCAGCACCACGGTAGTCGTCAGCGGCACCATATCGGGCGGATCGCCGTCGAGGCCGCTGGCAATCGTGACGGCCCGCCCGTCGAGACTCAAGCTTTGCGGCCAAGGCGGCGACATGGCCATGCCGTCGATCTGGCCGGTCGCGAAGGCGGCGAGCGCATTGTCGGCCTTCATCACAGCGAGCGGGATCGCGTCGGGATCGAAGCCGCCGCGCTTCGCGATGAGATTGAGGTAGGCCTGATCGATCGAATTGACCGCGTCGATCGAGATCTTCCGTCCGCGCAGCAATTGGGCGCGCTTTTCCAGCGGCGCTTGCGCCTCGAAACCCTCCTCCTCGGCCATGGATTTGCGCAGCACGATCTCCACGCTCGCGCGGTTGAGCACGCCGACGATCGCCAGCAGCCGCTGGCCCCGCGCCGCCGCCCGTATGAGCGTCGCGCCCGACGCATGAGCGATATCGACGCTGCCGGCGATCACCGCATTGGTCGCGCCGATTCCGGCGATGACCACGGTCTTGACGCGCACGCCGTGTTTTTCCCAAAGACCTTGGGAATCGGCAATATAGCTCATCGAATAAGCGAGGCCTTCCGACGGCAAGGCCATGGTCACGTCGATAAGCTGGCTTTGCTGAGCCTGCGCCGGGCCGTGCGCGAGAATGGCGCCAACCAAAGCCGCAAACGCGCCGCGCCATCCCATGCGCCAAATCATGATCATGTTTCCCTTAGGGTAGAAATTCCTCGGTGTAGAGCTCCTTGCTGTTGGCCGGCAGCTTCTCGAGCACGCCAAGCTCCAGAAAAGACTGCGTGATCGCGTCCACCGCCTTCGGGTCGAAGCGGCCGTCGCTCGATAGCGCCGGCGTCTCGAGCGCGTAGACCTTGGCGGCAATGTCGGGCGGAAGGTTGGTCGCCGGCTGGGTCAAGCGTATGGTTTCGCTCTGGTTGGCGCGCGTATATCGCACGGTTTCGAACCAGGCGGCGAGGAAACGCCGCAGGGTTTGCGGATGGTCCTTGATGAGGTCGTTGCTGGCATAGATGAGGTGGGTGATGAAGGAGGTCATGTTGCCGAAGGTGAGCAACGGACGCGCCTGCCCTTTCGCCTCCAAAAGAAAGCCGCCTTCGACCGGGCCGATAATGGCATCGACGTTCTTGACCATCAGCCCGGCGACCTCGCTGCTCATGCCGCCGATATAAGCGCGCTTCACGCCGTCGCTCCCCCAGCCTTGGCCGCGCGCGAAGGCGAGAGCGAGCCACGAGGTCAGCGAGGTCGGCGAGGTGACGCCGATGGTCTTGCCTTTGAGATCGGCGGGCGCCGTGATGTCGCCATCCATCCGGACGATGAGCGCCATTTCGACCGGCGCGGCGGCGGTCACCGCCACCGCTTTCTCGGGCGAGCCCTTGGCGACGAATGCCATGTCGGTATTTCCCGAGACGGTCAGATCGAGCGCCCCGGCCGACATCGCCTCGCCCAGCTTGCCGCCGCCGGCGAAGTTCAGCTTTTCCACCGCGAGATCGTGCTTGGCAAAGATCCCCGCCCCGATCCCGACATCGAGGATCGCAAACATATAGGCGGTGCCTTCCGGCGTGCCAACACGCAGCCGATCGGCAGCCCATGCCGGACCGCCGCGTGCCGCGACCAGCGCGACGCCGACCATGCCCAATGTCGCGACAAACCTTCGCGCCGCCATGCGGCGCCATTTTCCACGCATATTTCCCTCCCTGTCGATCCGGCCGCCTTGGCCGGCGGATTGACCGGGAAACGGCTTGGCCGCTTCCCGGCGTTGCTCACTCTGCCGCGACGCGTGCGGCCGAATTTTCTCTCTGTCTTGCGGCAAACTCCGCGATCAGCGGCAGCGAAATGGTGAAGAAGGTCGCGCCGGTCGACGAGGCGAGCGCGCCGGTTTCCGCGCCCGGCGGAATGAACATATAGGTGCCGATGCCCCAATTCTTGCCGGCGTAAGAGAATGCGCCGTCGACGAGATAGCGAATCTCGGCCTCCGGTTCGGTTCCGGCGGCAAGCACGGCATGAGGCTGCAGGCGGAAGAATCCGATTCCGGTGCGCAATTCGGTGAAGGTGCCGAGATGCTTGGTCTCGACCCCCGGCCGCTTGCGATCCGCGACCCAGCGGTAATATTGCGGCAGCATCATCACCGGCGCACGGTAGCGCGGCGCGGGGAAGGTCAGCTTCTTGCTTTCGTGCTCTTCCCAGATCGCGACGTAAGAATCCTTGTTCTTGCGCCCGCCGGTGGCGGTCACGCGCTTGTAGATGCCGTTCTCGAACACCGCGCCGGCATCGCGCATCTTCTGATAGGTCGCGTTCATCTCTTCATTGCTGAGGAGATGCTCGCCGCTGGCGCCCTGGAACTGCAGCACCAAGGCCGCGCATTCGCCTTGCTGCGCCTGCGGTCCGTAATACGCGCCCTCGGGGAAATAGCCGATCTCCCCCGGACCGAGATCGCCATGGCCGGTGCTTTGCACGCCCGACAAGGTGTAGCGGATCTGATCGAAATTATGGCGATGCCGCGGGGTGAAATAGCCATCGGGCACGATCGACAGCGAGAACTCGGCGGTCACGCCCTTCACGCCGGTTTCAAGCGGCAGGCGTTTGCGCTTGATCATATTGACCCGGCCACGCTGGACCGATTCAAGCTCGAGCTGCGTTGTGTCGAGAATGACGACATCCGATGCCATAGTCTCTCTCCCTGGCTTGTGGCTTCTTATGCGAATAAATGACCCAATCCGAGATCGCGCAGCTGATGTTGGGTCAACTGGCGAACCGCTTTGCGCGCTTGTGCCGGCTTTCCGGCAACGATCGCGGCGATCAGCTTTTCGGCTTCGCGTGTCACGGCGCCGGGATCGCTGGCGCGCCGCGTCGATTCATAGACATACATGCGCGCCTGTCCGGCCAACCGTTCCCAGGCGCGCGCGAGCTGCTCGTTGCCTGAAGCCTCGACGACCCAGCCCATCAAATGGCCGGGCGCCGGCCGCGGCGTCGCACGCAAGTTCCGGCGCACTTGTTCCAAGACGCTGGGCGCTCGCGCGAGCAGCGACTTGTCGCCGCGCCGCGCCGCAAGCTCGGCCGCGAGTTCGAGCAAACCCAGACGCAGCTGAAACAGCTCGACCACTTCGCGATCGCTCAGCGCCCGCACGCGGATGCCGCAATAAGGCACGCGTTCGAGCAGCCCTTCCGCGACGAGAAGCTGCAAGGCTTCGCGCACCGGCCCATTGGAGAGACCGAATTCGGCGCGCAGCGCTTTCTCGCGGATCCATTGCTGCGGCCGATAGTTTCCACCCCAAAGCCGCTGGCGCAGCACGCCGGCAAGCCACTCCGCCCGCCCGCCCGGCGGCTGCGGAAACTCGACAACGTCAGCCGTTTGCGTGCGACGCGCCATTCTGCCTCCCTGCTATTCTTGATTATTAATAATCATGCTTCGGTGTCAAGCCGGCGCCGGTCCTCCCGCGCTTCGCCACGTTGAAAAATCTGCTGCGTCGCCGGCAAAGATTGCCGGCCTTTCTCTGCGTAATCGGGCGCCGGCACGACGTGACGTCAGCTTTTCCCAGCAGCGGCGCGCGGTGACGGCCGCCGCCACCACGGCACGAAATCTGCATCGCTTCTGCCGCGTGCTCGAAACAGCGCTGTCTGTCGCGTCGCGATTGACCGACGCAAGGGGTAAGAAATTGCAGATATCGAATGTCGCTTCCGGTTTCTCGTTCTTGCAGCCCAATGCCAATTCGTCCGCCACCCCGACGATGGGCGGCAAGGCGAGCGGCAATTCAGCGTCGGCCGGCGGCACAACCGGCTCGCAAGGCAACGATGCGGCGCAGACCTTCCTCGACTATATGAAGGAATTGCCGGCGCAGCGGCTGGAGGATTCGTGGCTGGCCGCCCATCATCTCACCGCGAAGGAGCTCGCGGCGATGTCGCCCGATCAGCGGAAAGCGATCGAGCAGCAAATGGCGGCCGACATCAAGGAACAGATCAAGCAGGCAACCGACAAGAAGCCGGGCGGCAATATCAATATGCTGGTCTGAAGCCGAATTTCGGTCGCCGCCCTTCGCTCGTCGTAGATGTCGGGCAGCTTCATACGCAAACCAGGTTTTTGTGCAGAACTCTGAGCCGCACAAGAACTCGCGCAAGGAACGGGCCGTGAGAGTGTGGCCCGACCTAATAGTTGCGACTCCACCGCGAATTGCCGGTGGAGTGCAAAAGACGTTCACACACACCTACTACTTGTTGTGGATAACGTTGCACGAGCCACAAGAGCACGCGAACAACGAGGGAACAAAGTCCGCTTTATCAATATGTTGTTGACTGCCTCTCTGAAACCGTCGCAAGCCGATTCTCCACGCGACTCGGAGGGGGAATCGATGCAAACGCGTCACAGAGAGGAAGTGCTGAACACGGTGCTGGCAGCTTGCATCGCCAGCCGCGGGATTGAGGCTGACCCGGAAAGCATCCTGCGGCGTGGTCGTGCGCGCCCTGACGTGATCGCCCTATTTCGAGGGCTCCGCTGCGGAGTTGAGGGGAAAGTCGCGGACGTGGCCAATGCCAAGGAGGTCGTGGTAGCAGACGCTCGCAGCCGAGTCGAACAAGGTATCACCCACCTAGCGATCGCAGTTGTTTACCCACGCGATCTCCGATCCATCGAGTTCGCCAAGCTGCCCACGGAAATGAATGCAGCCCAACTCGAATTTGCAGTCCTGACCGACACCGAAAAGATGGAATGGCATACCGGCGGAATCACTGAGATTCTTGCCGAACTGCGTCGGGCTCACGACACGATCGTTCGGGATGACGTTCTCCAACAAGCAGTCGATACACTGAATATCGGACTGGGCGAAGTAGCCAACGCGCTGCTGGGCAACCGAGGCACTTGTGACAGGCTAGTTGGACTCTTGGGCGTTGGAGGGAAGCGCGATGCCGACCCCGCCGTTTGAGCAGCGCCGCCGAGAGACGACTGCCAAGTTGGCCGCCCTGATGCTAGCGAACGCATTTATTTTTCAAGAACAGCTCTCAAGCCTTGAGGCACGAGTAGAACCTATCAACGCTATTCTCGTTCGAAGGGATTTTCTCAGCGAGACTGCGAAGCACTGGGAAATGATCATCGACACGATCAACTACGTTCCCATTTTCCGGGTCGCTCGCGATATCCTGCTATCGCTGCCGGCGAATGCAGACACGGACACAGCCGTGCGGAATCTAGCCAAACGCTCACTCTACATCGTCTCGAAAAAAGCAGCGTTGCGGCACGACCTCATGGGCCGCATTTATCATCTTCTCCTACTCGAAGCTAAATATCTCGGCACCTTCTACACCTCGGTCCCAGCTGCAACATTGTTGCTGAAACTGGCCCTAGACATTGATAAATGGCCTGGAATTGATTGGTCCGAGGAAGAGGCGCTGAAGAATTTTCAGATAGCCGATATTGCCTGCGGAACTGGAACATTGCTCATGGCGGCCAGTCAGGCAGTGACGGACAATTTTATCAAATACTTAGTTGTGAATGGTCACGAAGTCGATGATGCCGCCCTTCGTGATCTGCATAAGCTCATCATCGAAGAGATGTTACACGGCTATGATGTTCTCCCATCCGCCGTGCATCTTACTGCCTCGACTCTCGCCCTTCTGGCTCCGGAAACGTGCTTCCACAAAATGCGGCTCTATTCGCTTCCGATGGGCCGGATGCAATCTGGCCAGATGTATCTGGGCAGTATCGATTATATCTCCGCAGCGACTGTTCAGACCCAGCTCGATCTAATGAGCCCCGAATCAGGAATCGGCGGTGCCGAGAAGGTCGGCGAAGCAGAAGCCCGTTCAGTGGCCCCTCTCCCCGAGTTGGATCTGTGCGTTATGAATCCACCATTCGTGAGAAGCGTCGGCGGCAATCTCCTTTTCGGCTCTATCCCTGATCAGCGCGGCGAAATGCAAGCTGAACTAGCGCGTCGGCTCCGCGTGACGAATCTCTCCGCTTCCTCAACAGCTGGCTTGGGGAGTGTTTTCGCAGCAGTCGGAGACAAGCATGTAAAGCCCGGAGGGCGTTTAGCCCTGGTGCTTCCGGCAGCGATAACTACGGGGGTGGCCTGGGCGAAGACGCGCGATCTTATTCGACACGGCTATGTTTTAGAAACCGTAATCTCCAGCCACGATCCTGCGCGTTGGAATTTCTCCGAGAACACTGATCTAAGCGAGGTAATGATCATTGCGCGCAAAAGAAAACGACGCGAAACAAACGCTATCGTCGCAAGGCAGACAACGCAGTTTATAAATCTCTGGAAAAATCCCACGTCAAGCGCGCATGCCTTAGCGGTTGTGGGCTCGATTACAACCGGTGCAGCCGCGCCAATAGCTTCGAGCTCGCGCCCGTCTCATGGGGTCGCGCCCATGACCATCGGCAGTGAAAAATATGGTGAAATGCTCGAAATTCCCTGGGGACAGCTTCAATCTCAGCCGTGGATCGGCGGAACATTCGCCCAGAGCGAACTGGTCCGCGCTGCGTGGTTCATGCGGCAGGGACAGTTCTATGCACCTGGACGCCAGGAGTTCAGCCACTTCCCTATCTGTGCGATAGGCGACATCGCCGATCTCGGGCCTGATCGAAGAGATATATATGACGGCTTTCAGCCGTCGCGTGGAAAAACTGCCTATCCCGCGCTCTGGGGCCACGATGCCAAAGCGATACAGTCTCTCGAAATTGAGCCCAACGCGTACCTATCGGCTCGTTCAAAAGCGGCCCCCGGGCGCCCGCTACGTGACGCGGCACTACTTTGGAGCCGGTCGGGAAGGTTGATGATTGCAGAACGCATGTGGCTTGTAACACAGCGGCTTGTTTGCGTGCGACTCCCTGGTTTAGCGCTTTCTAATGTTTGGTGGCCATTGGCAATGAAGCGGGCGAATGTTAGCGCAGAGAAGGCACTAGCCCTTTGGCTAAACTCAACGCTGGGCCTGCTCGCGGTCATAGGAAATCGCGTCCCAACCCGCGGCCCCTGGGTGCAATTTAAAAAGCCTCTTCTCTTGGCGCTGCCGGTCCTTGACGTACGACAGCTAACGCGCTGGCAAGTCGGACAGCTAGCAGCTGCCTATGATCGTATCGCGTACAACGAAATCGATGCCATGAAGAATATGGCTACCGATGAAACCCGTATGGCGATTGATGGCGCTATTGCGCGTGTGATCGACCTCCCCGATCTCACCCCCCTCAGAACAATGCTGGGGCGAGAACCAATTGTGTGCGGTGAATCGTTGCAGTACGTCGATCACGCAGAAGAGGAACAACTACAGTTTGAACTCTTGACCTGAGTGGTAGCTTGCCCTCAGTTAGCCTAGGCAGGTCGGCTCAGGGAGTGGTTCTTGCTCAAAGCCGCTCCTCGCTTGCGTCAGAAGGAAGGCGTGTCGGTTTCCTGCATGACTTCCTTCACCTTGGTCGCGAGCTGCGTCAGGCTGAAGGGCTTGGGCAGGAAATGAATGCCTGCCTCGTCGCCGAGGCGTTTGCGGAACGTATCCTCGGCATAACCTGAAATGAAGATCACCTTGAGCTTTCGCTCGGGGTGAAGCTCGCGCACCTCTTTGATCAAGGTCGGCCCGTCCATTTTCGGCATCACCACGTCGGTGACGATGAGATCGACCTTTTGCGTGCCGTCCTGAAGGATGGTAAGCGCGTGCTCGGCGCTTTGCGCTTCGATGACTTTGTAGCCCTTGTTCTTGAGCGCGCGCGAGCTGAAAAGCCGCACCGGATCTTCGTCTTCCACCAGCAGGACCGTGCCCGTCCCGGTCAGGTCGCGCGGCAGAGCGGCCTCGTCGGCACTGGCGCGGGCGCTGCTTTGGGATTCCTCGCCGCGATGGCGCGGCAGGAAGATCGAGAAGGTCGAGCCGGCCCCGACCTCGCTCTCGACCCGCACGAAGCCGCCGGTCTGCTTGACGATGCCGTAGACCGTCGAAAGCCCGAGCCCCGTGCCCGAGCCGACTTCCTTGGTCGAGAAGAACGGCTCGAAAATGCGCTGGAGATTCTCCTTGCGAATGCCGGTCCCGGTATCGGCGACGTCGATGCGGATATATTCGCCCGGCGGCATGACTTCGTCGCCATGCTGAACCGGTGCTTCGTTCACCACATTGGAAGTGCGGATGGTCAAGGTACCCCCGCCTTGCATGGCGTCGCGCGCATTGACCGCGAGATTGATGATCACCTGGTCGAGCTGCCCTTGATCGACCTTGACCAGGCCGAGATCCCGCCCATGCACCACTTTCAATTCGATGTTCTCGCCGATCAGGCGGCGCAGCAGATGCGACAGGTCGGCAAGCGTGTCGGTGATATCGAGCACGCGGGGCTGCAAAGTCTGTTGGCGCGAGAAGGCCAGCAACTGGCGCACGAGGTTGGCGGCGCGGTTGGCATTCTGCTTGATCTGCATGATGTCGGCGAAGGACGGATCGCCGGGCCGGAAGCGCAGCAGCAACAGGTCGCAGAAGCCGATCATCGCCGTCAGCAGATTGTTGAAGTCGTGCGCCACGCCGCCGGCAAGCTGGCCGACCGCCTGCATCTTCTGCGATTGAATGAATTGGGCCTCGATCTTCTTCTGCTCGGTCGTGTCGATGAAATGAAGAATGAGCCCGCCTTCGCTGTCGCGGCTCATGACCAAGGACGCGGAGCGGTCGCCTTTGACCCGCAATTCGACCGCCTCGTCGGACGGGCGTCCGGCAAGCGCCGCGGCAAGCTTGCTGGCGACGCCGGGCCGCTCGTCGTCGGGCACGAAGCTCACCAAGGTCTTGCCGATGAGCTCGGACGGCTCGGCGCGCAGGAAAGCGCCGAGCGTCGCGTTCGCCTCGGCGAATTTGCCGTTGTGATCCAGAAGCCCGATCCCGACCGGCGCTTGCGCGAAGAAACGCCCGAAGCGCTCGCGCGACTGGCGCAGCGCCATCTGCCAATCGCGCTCCGGGCGCAAATCCCGCACGACCGAGCGGGTCCGCAAACTCGCGCCCGAGCGAATGACGCTTTGGGTGATAAGCGCATGGAGCACGGGCCCGTGCCGGCCTTTGAGGACGACTTCGCCGCGTTCGCCCCCGCCTTCGAAAGGCGCATGCGGCGGCGCGCCGATCGGCGCGGGCTCGGCGAGAAAGTCGCCAAGCTTGGCGCCCTTGTCCACGAGCTCGGCCGGCGACGCGCCAAGCCAATCGGCCAGGGTTTCGTTGACGAACAGGAACCGCCCGGTGCTATCGACCGAGTAGAAGCCGATCGGCGCATGGTCGAGGAAGTCGGCGAGCTTGGTGCGCTCGTCCTGGATCTCGCGATCGCGCGCGTGATGCCGGGTAATGTCCTCGAAATTCCACAGGCTCAGCCCTTTGGCGGCCAGCTGATGCGCCGAGATGCTGAACCAAGCCGTCGGCCCGGCGGGATGGGAAATCGCGACTCGGCCGCTCGCACGTCCCTTCTGCGCCAAGTCGCGCGGCAGCGCCGCCAGATCGCCGCCATCGCCCGATTCGGCGGCGAGTCGCCGGATCAAGGCATCGAGCGGCGGCCCTTCGATACCGGGAAAGAAGCGATGAAAGGTCGCATTGGCATAAACGGTCTGCCCCGCCTCATCGACGATCAAATGCGCGTTGGCGGAGGTTTCGAGCGCTTGGCTCAACAGATCCATGCGGCCGACCATGGTGCCGTGCACTTGCAGGCCGACGACACAGGCAACGCCCGCGCCGATCGCCAAGGCCGCCAGCGCGATCGCCGCGGCGCTCCAGAGGTGACCGCCGGCGAGCCCCGTGACCAATAGCCGCGCGCAGACCAGCGCCCCCGCGCTGGCGAGAATCGTCACGATGCCCATCGCGACAATCCAACGCGGCGTGCTGATTCTCCAGACGGGCGCGCGATTCGGCTTAGCGGTGTGAGCGAGCTTCAAATCGTAAGGCATGGTCATCGAGCAATGAGTTTATCACAAGGCGCGCTTGGCCTGCGGCTTCATCTTACCTTTGAGGCGGAAGACGTAACTGATAATTTCGGCGACCGCCTTGTAATGCTCGGGCGGGATTTCCCGGTCGATCTCGACGGTGGCGTAAAGCGCGCGCGCTAAGGGCGGGTTCTCGACGATCGGCACCTCGTGCTCCTCGGCGATCTCGCGAATCCGCAAGGCGACGAGGTCGGCGCCTTTGGCCACGACCTTGGGCGCGGCAGCCTCGCCCACCTCGTATTGCAGCGCGACCGCGAAATGGGTCGGGTTGGTGATGACGACCGAGGCTTTGGGGACCGCGGCCATCATTCGCCGGCGCGAACGTTCGAGGCGGATCTGGCGCAGCTTGGCCTTGATCTTCGGATCGCCTTCGCTTTGCCGGTGCTCTTCCTTGACCTCCTGCTTGGTCATGCGCATCGAGTGCATGAAGGAGATCCGCTGATAGATATAGTCGATCAGCGCCAACACGGTGACGACGCCGAGCACCCCGAAGAGCAGCCGTATCACCGAATGATAGATTTCGAGCGGCAGGTGCTCGGCCGACTCGGTTGCCATGCGCATCATGTGATCGACCGCCGGCAACGCCATCCAGCACGCCACCGCCGTGACCGCGCCCACTTTCGCCAGGTTTTTAAGAAACTCGACGCCGGAGCGTACCGAGAACAATCGTTTGAAGCCGCCCAAAGGCGACAAGCGCGAGATATTCAAGTTGAATTTTTCGGTCGCGAAAAGCAGTCCGATCTGACTCAGCGTGCTAGTGATGGCCGCGGCCACGGCCACCAGCATAGGCAGGACGAGGGAAAGCGCGACCTTGCCGAGCGCGCCTTCGAGTTGCGCCCAACGTATGCCGTCGCGGCTAAGAAATGGCTCGAGCGAGAGAAACGCGATCAAGGTGCGTTGCAGCACTTGGGCGATCGGCGAGGCCAGGAAAATCACGATGCCGGTCCCGGCCATCAGCATGAACCAGGTATTGATTTCGCGCGATTGGACGACTTGGCCTTGCCGCCGCGCGCGCTCCAGCTTGCGCCCGGAGGGCGATTCCGTTTTTTGGTCTTTATCGGTCTCGTCCGCCATCGCTCAGCCCGGCACGACGATGTTCAATTGCTGCATGAAGCCGTCGAGGAACCAGCCCATGCCGGCGCCGATGACCAGCGCGAAGAGCACCAAGCCGCCCAATATCTGGAGCGGCTGCGTGACGAACATGACTTGGAGTTGCGGCACAAGGCGCGCGATCAGACCGAGTCCGACGAAAAACACCGTGCCGAGCACGATGAAAGGCGCCGCCATTTCGATGGCGAGGCGAAAGGAACCGCCGACCGCATGGGTGATGGTCTGCGACAGATCCTCGATCGGCGGCAGCTTTCCGGGCACGAAGATCATGTAGCTGTCGAGCAGCGCCCGCAGCATCACATGGTGCAGGTTGGTGACGAAGATCAGCAGCACGCCCAGGGTGCTGTAGAGCGCGCTGGGGATCGGGCTTTGCGACGCCTGGAGCGGGTTGAAGATGACCGCCGCGGACAGGCCGATTTGAAGCGAGACCACTTGCCCGGCGGTTTCGAGCGCCGACAGCATGACGCGCGTCAAAGTGCCCATGAAAATGCCGACCGCAAGCTCCGCGCCCATGACGAGCAGCAGGGCCGAGGGACTTCCCGGCATGGCGGGCAGCATCGGCTCGAGAATCGGCAGCAACAGCCCCGACAGGATCAGCGCCAGCAGAAGGCGGTAGCGGACCGGAACGTAAATCTCGCCGAAACCCGGAAGCAGCATCATCGCCGAGCCGATCCGGGCAAAGATCAGAAGCGCGGCGAAGACGTTCGTCGGCAGGAATTGTTCGAGCGGCACTGCGTTCCCCCTACGCTCAACCCGAGACGATGCGTTCCATCAGCCCCTGGGTGAAGGCGGTCAAGGTTTGCAGCATGAAAGGCAGGAAGAGGAGCAAAGACAGCAGGATCACCAGCATCTTCGGCACGAAGGTGAGCGTCATCTCCTGGATCTGAGTCAGAGCCTGAAGAAAGGACACGAGAAGCCCTACCACCAGCGCGAGGATCAGCGCCGGGGCGCCAAGCTTCAGCGTGACGAAAACCGTCTCGCGGGCGAGCATCATGGCGTCGGCGGGAGTCATCGTGAAACTGCTCCGCCGCCGTTACATCGGCATCTTGAGAATGTCTTGATAAGCGGCAATGACGCGATCGCGCACGGCGACCACGGTTTGCAACGCCATCTCGGCATTGGTGACCGCCTCCGTGACGGCCGAAAGGTCGGCCTTGCCCGTCACCGCTTGAAGGCTGGTCTGCTCGCTTTTGTTGAGCGCGTCGACCACGCCGCTTCCCGCCTGCTGCAACAGCTTGCCGAAACTCTCGCCCGCGCCGGTGCTCGGCGTGCCGCCGGCGCCGACCATCTTGTTGGCGTTGGCATAGGCATTGACGGCGCTGGTGACATTGACGGCCATGATCGCAATCCTTTACGGGGGCTCAGCTTTGCAGCAGATCGATGGTGCGGCTCAACATCGACTTCGCCGCGTCGATGACATTGAGGTTGGCCTCATAGCTGCGCTGGGCTTCGCGCATATCCATGAGCTCGGTAACCGAATTGACGTTGGGCGTCTTGACGTAACCCGTGGCGTCGGCGGCGGGATGGCCGGGCTCGTACATCCGTCCGAAGCCGCCATCGACGGTCTGGACTCCCGAGACCTTCACCATGTCGACGCCGAGCGTCCGGTCGAGCTGATCCGCGAAGGTGACGATCTTGCGCTTGTAGGGATCGGCGTCCGGTGTCTGCGCCGTGGAATCCGCATTGGCCAGGTTTTCCGCGATCACCTTCAAGCGCTCGGTCTGCGCGCTCATGCCGGCGAAAGCCACGGCAAAGGATTTATCGAGTTCCATCGCTTACCTTTCCTGCGCTTAGCCGCCGGTTCCGCCGCCCAAGGCCATCTTGATCAGCGCCATGTGGCGCTTGTAGAGCGTCGTGGTCAGCGTGTAGTCGGCGGCGTTCTCCGAGACTTTCATCATCTGCGCTTCGATCGACACGTTGTTGCCGTTGAGCGTGCTGTCTTCCGGCGTTTCGACGGTCTTCATCGCCGCCGCGCTGCCATTGCCCGCGCCGAAATGCCCCGGCTGCGTCGCGACCAAGCGGACACCCTCGGTGGGCGTTTTCACCAGGTCGCCGAAATCGGGTTCCTTGAGATCCTTCTCGGCGTAGTTCGGCGTATTGGCATTGGCGACGTTCTCGGCCAGCACTGTCTGCCGCTCGGTGAGCCAGGCCATGCGCCGCGTGATCGCGTCGAAGAGCGGAATGCTTCTGATATCCATCGCCGCCATCATCGCGCTGTTTACCTTAATATTGGGTAAAGGCGGCCTCTCGCATCGCGAGAAACACAGCAAATGCCAGGGCGCTCACCGAAAATTAACCATATTGGGACGACCATCGCGGTGTCCGAGGACGCCGGGATTAACCATCTTGCCTCTGCCTTTTGAGACCACGCCATCCGACGCCGGCAGGCAGGCCATTGCCGCCCGCATCGCCGAGCTTGCCCGCGCCCACGGGATGGATTTGCGCGCCAATTCCGATCTGACGCAGCTGCTCGCCGCGCTTCAGGTCAGCGACCCGATCCCGGTTGCCGCTCTCGCCGTGGTCGCCGAAATCCTGTTCGCGATCCTCACTGCCAATCCGCAACCTCCCGCCACTTCGGAGACGCCGCCATGATTCCGGCCCCGCTTACGGAACAACTCGACGCGTTGCGCGCCGCGATTGCGCGCTCGCGCACGGCGATCGCCGATGGCGCCAGCGTCGAGCTCTCCGGCCTCGATGCCGAGATGGATCGCATCGCCGAAGCCGCCAAACAAACGCCATCAGCCGAGCGCCAGACCGTGCTCGCCGCGATGGAGGCGTTGCTGACCGAGCTCGACGGCTTGGCGAGCGATCTCCAGCGCCAGCATGACGGCGCTCGGGCACGCCACGCCGCGGACGCTTATGCGCCGATCAAAGGAAGCACGAATGGGTGACGTGTATTGGCGCTTCGTTGCCGCCCTCGTTTTCGTGGTGGCGCTGATTTTTGCCGTTGCCTGGATCGCCAAACGTCTCGGTCTCGGTCACGCGATGGCCGCGCGGCGCGGCAAGCGACGCCTTTCCGTCGAAGAAGTCTTGGCGCTCGACGGCAAGCGCCGTCTGGTCTTGTTGAAGCGTGACGGCGTCGAGCATCTTCTGCTTCTGGGCCTCAACGACGACATCGTGGTCGAAACCGGCATCGCGCCGGTCGGGAAACCCGCCGAGGATTTCGCCAGCCTGCTGCCGGGAACGCCTTCATGAAGCGCGCCCTTGCCGCCGCAGCCGCTTCCGCACCGGTCTTTCTTCTGTTGGCCGCGCATCCCGCTTGGGCGCAGTCCTTGACGCTCGATCTGGGCGGCGGCGGCGGCAGCGCCACCGGCCGCATCGTCCAGCTTCTGCTGCTGCTGACGGTCTTGAGCCTTGCCCCGGCGATCCTCGTCACCGTCACCTCTTTCACGCGCATCATTGTCGTGCTGTCCTTCCTGCGCAACGCGCTCGGCACGCAAACCACGCCGCCCAATTTCGTGCTGGTCAGCCTCGCGCTGTTTCTGACCGGCTTCGTCATGGCGCCGACGCTCGAGACCGCCTACGACAACGGCATCGCGCCGCTTATCGCCGAACGCATCACGGAAGAGCAAGCCTTCGAGCGGACCGCGGCGCCGCTCCACGACTTCATGATGCACAATGTGCGCGATCAGGATCTCCAGCTTTTCGCGGGCATGGCGAAGATCGACACCGCCGCCATCGATCCCAAGGACATCTCGCTGCGCGTGCTCGTGCCGGCCTTCATGATCAGCGAGCTCCGGCGCTCTTTCGAAATCGGCTTCCTCCTGTTTCTGCCGTTTCTCATCATCGACCTGGTCGTCGCCTCGATCCTGATGTCGATGGGCATGATGATGTTGCCGCCGGTGACGATCTCCCTGCCCTTCAAGCTGATCTTCTTCGTCTTGGTCGATGGTTGGTATCTCGTCGCTGGAAGCCTGGTTCAAAGCTTCGGCGTCGGCTAGCGCCGGAAGCCGGCAAGATTTGCCGGCCGGGCGCGCAAAACTTCCCCGACTCTCAGCGACGCCAAGCCGTTTCACGCGCGATCGGCCAGCGTTCCCGCGCGATTCGCGCGCGCGGGATATGGCCCGGCTCTTGCTGGGATGTCGAGAGATGACCGCTTCACCGACACCTCGACCGATGAAAGCTGGGTTACGGCCTTTCGTCGCTGTTGCCGCGGCGTTCGCCGCCTTGTTTTGGCTCGGCGCCCTTCCCGCGCAGGCCGAGCTTTATAAGCTCGAAGGCCGCTTCTTGTGTCTCGATCAGCCCGGGGCGTCTTGTGTCGACATGGGCGAGATCGGCGCGAAACCGTCTAAACCGCAAGCCAGCCGAGACCCGCAGATACGGCACGACGCCGCGCCGACGCCGACGCCTCTTCCCGCGCCGCGCCCGGTGCCGCCTGCCCCGATCGCGGCGCAGGACGACGCCACGAGCTTCTCGGCCTTGGCGGTACGGGTTGCAGCGCGACGTCCTTCCGCCGAGGATTTGCGGCGCTTGCACACGCTTGCCCATCGCGGCGACAGCCGCGCGATCGAGTTGCTTGCCTGGTGCGACTATGTCGGCGTCGGCGAAGCGCGCGATCCGGTTGCGGCCTATATCCTCTACGGCATCGCCGCCTTGTCGGGCATTGCGCGGGCGAGCACCAATCAAGCCGTGATCTACGAATACATCCTGACGCCCGACGAGCGGCAGGCGGTGCTCGACATTCAGAACGACATCGGGGCCGCGCCCGCGACGCCCTAACGGCTCTTCTCCCCGCGCCAAGCTAGACGGAGCGGCGAAAACGACATACCCTATCCGAAAGCCGGCAAAGATCCGGCATCGATATCTGACGGGAGGATGCCATGACACCAAAATTGGGACGACGTGCATTTCTCGCCGGGGCGGCGGCAACTGCCCTGCCCTTGCCTGCCATCGCGCAAGCCGCGCCGGTGCGGATCGGTCTGCTGACGGTGAAGACCGGGCCCTTGGCCGAGGGCGGCATTCAGATGGAACAAGGCATCCTCACTTTCCTCAAGGAGAAGAACAACACGCTGGCCGGCCGCAAGATCGAGTTCATTTCCGCCGATACCGGCGGCAGCCCGGCGGGCGCCAAGACCAAGGCCCAGGAATTGATCGAGCGCGACAAGGTCGACGTCATTCTCGGACCCTTGGCCGCGTTCGAGCTCCTCGCGATCTCCGATTATATCGAGCAGCAAAAAACGCCGATGCTGAGCCTTGCCGGCGCCGAGGACATCACGCAACGCAAGCCCAATCCCTATTTCATCCGCGCCTCGGCCACCTCCTCGCAGGCCATGCATCCCCTCGCCGACTACGCGGCAAAGGAGATGAAGCTCAAGACCGTGGTCACCATCGTCGAGGATTTTGCCTTCGGCTACGAGCAGATGGGCGGCTTCCAACGCGTCTTCGAGGACGCCGGCGGCCGCGTCATCAAGAAACTGTGGCCGCCGCTGACGGCCGCCGATTACACGCCGTTCATCGCGCAATTCGGCGATGTCGACGGAATTGTCCAAGGCTTTGCCGGCTCCAACCCGGTGAAATTCATGAAGCAATACGCCGATATGGGCGTGAAGAAGCCGGTGATCGGCGGCGAGACCTCGGGCGACGACGCGTTGCTCAAGAGCTTTGGCGACGAGGCGATCGGCTTGATCAACGCTTGTCCCTATACGATGGATCTCGACAGCGACGCCAATCGCCGCTTCGTCGCCGCGTTTTCCAAGGATTACGGCAACATCCCCGGTTTCTACGCGGCCGGCCTCTACATCAACGGCCAGGTGGTCGAGGCCGCGCTGAAGAAAACCGGCGGCAGCACCGGCGACAAGGAAGCCTTCATCAAGACGTTGCGCGGCGTCGCGATCGCCGACACACCGCGCGGACCGATCAGCTTCGACGACCACGGCAACGTCATCGGCAACATCTATGTCCGCCGGATCGAGAAGCAGAATGGCAAGCTCGTCAACAAGACGGTGAAGACCTACGAAAAGGTCAGCCAGTTCTGGACCTATGACGAGAAGTGGTTCCTCTCGCAACCGGTCTATTCGCGCGACTATCCGCCGTTGAAGGCTTAGGGCCGGCGAGGCGCAAGCGGCGCCGGCGGAGCTCGCCGATGAGTCTGTGGCTCATTCTGAGCGTCAACAGCATCACCCTTGGCGGGCTGCTCTTTCTGTTGTCGGCGGGTTTCTCGCTGATCTTCGGATTGATGCGCATTCCGAACCTGACGCATGGCTCGTTCTTCATGCTCGGCGCCTATTTCGGCGCGAGCCTCGTCATGTGGTTCCATGTCGACTTTTGGCTTGCCGCGCTGATCGCGGCCTTGCTCGTCGCAATCATCGGCGGTGCGATCGAGCGCTTCGTGCTGCGCCGCCTGGCCGGCGCGGAGCAGGCGCAAGTGCTCGTGACGCTCGGCCTCTCCTTCATGATCGCCGATCTTTGCCTGATGGAGTGGACCGGCGATCCGATCTCGGTCGACGCCCCGTCCGCCTTGCGCGGTTCGAACTCAAGTTTTCGGCCTTGCCTTCTCGGCCTATCGGCTCGGTATCATCGTGATCGCTCTCGTGGTCGCGACGGCGCTGTGGGCCTTGCTCGAGCGGACGCGGCTGGGGGCGATGATCCGCGCCGGGGTCGACGATCCCGACATGGCGCGCGTCTGCGGCATAAAAGTGTCGCGGCTTTTCACCGTCGTCTTCTGCTTGGGCGCGGGCTTGGCCGGTTTTGCCGGCATGATGGGCGGACCGATCCTGTCGGTTTATCCCGGGCTCGATTCCGACATGCTGCCGCTCGCACTCGTTGTCGTCATCCTCGGCGGCACCGGCAGCCTTCTGGGCTCTTTGGTCGGCAGCTTCATCGTCGGCTTTCTTTACAATTTCGGCCAGGCGCTGCTCCCGGAGCTCGCCTATTTCGTCCTCTTCCTGCCGATGGTCATCATTCTGGTGATGCGGCCTCAAGGCCTCTTCGGCAGGCGCATGTCATGAAACGCGCGGCGCTAGGCGCGGCGCTCGCCATTTTGGCGACGGTGCCGCTGTGGCTGCACCAGAGCTTTTACGTCAACATCATCAGCCAGATCCTCATCGGCGCGATCTTCGCCTTGAGCCTCGACGTGTTGGTCGGCTATGCCGGCTTGATTTCGCTGGGCCATGCCGGTCTGTTCGGCATCGCCGCCTATGGCGCCGCCATCATGCTGGGTGCAGGCTTCGGCCATGTCGCGGCCATCATCGCTGCCTTGGCGCTGACCTTGGCCGGAACCGCGATCTTCGCCATGCTCGCGCTGCGCACGACCGGCATCGGCTTCATCATGATCACGCTTGCTTTGGGACAGCTCCTGTGGGGCCTGGCCTATCGCTGGATCGGTCTGACGAATGGCGACAACGGATTGGCCGCGTCCGCTCGGCCCGTGTTTTTCGGCCTGTCGCTCGGCTCGGCGAATGCGTTCTATCTCGCGACCCTGGTGATCTTCGTCATCGCAACCAGCGCGACGGCGCTCTTCACCGGCTCGCCCTTCGGCGCAAGCCTCAGAGGGACGCGCGATCAGCCGCGCCGCATGACCGCGCTCGGCTATGACGTGTGGATGATCCGTTTCCTCGCCTGCCTTTTCTCGGGCTTCTGGAGCGGGATCGCCGGGATTCTTTTCTTCTACTACAACCAATTCATCAGCCCCCACGCCTTGGCTTTATCGGCTTCGGCGGAAGTGCTGCTGATGGTGATCTCCGGCGGATCCGGCACGCTGCTCGGCCCGATCGCGGGCGCGACGCTTGTCGTCGTGATGAAAAGCGTCGCCAGCGCCTATATCGAGCGCTGGAACTTCACCCTCGGTGCGATTTTCGTACTCATCGTCCTGTTCATGCCCGAAGGTCTCGTGCCGGGAACGAGCCGGCTGCTGCGCCGCTTTTGGGCCGGCATCAATCGCGGCGCGGCCGCGCCGGCGGCGAGCAAGCAATGACCGCGCTGCAACTCGCCGGGCTCGACAAATCCTTTGGCGGCTTGCGGGTCACCAAAGGGATTGATCTCGCTGTCGCGCAAGGCGAGAGACACCTTATTATCGGGCCCAACGGCGCCGGCAAGACCACGCTCTTCAATCTCATCACCGGCGAGCTTCGTCCCGACCGCGGCAAGGTGATCCTGTTCGGCGCCGACATCACGGCGGTACCGAGCCGGCGACGTCCGCATCTTGGCCTGGCGCGCACCTATCAGATCATCACCCTCTTTCCCAAGGACACGCTGCTGCACAATGTGACGCTGGCGCTGCTCGGCCTTTCGCGCCGTCGTTGGAGCGCGTGGACCCGCCTCGATCATGAGGAAACGCTCCGGCAACGCGCACGCGACTGCCTGCTCGATATCGGATTGGCTCACCTCGCCGAGCGGCCTTTGGCGCAAACCTCTTATGGCGAAAGGCGACGCGTCGAAATCGCCATGGCGTTGGCACAGAATCCGCGGCTCTTGCTGCTCGACGAGCCCTTCGCCGGGCTTTCGATCGACGAGCGCCGCGACGTGCAAAAATTGCTCCTCGCCATTCCGCGCGACGTCACGATCGTGATGATCGAGCACGACATGGATGTCGCGCTCGATTTCGCCGAGCGGATTTCGGTCATGTATTTTGGCGAGGTCATTGTCGAAGGCACGCGCGCCGAGGTCGTCGCTCATCCGCGCACCAGGGAGATTTATCTTGGCACATGATGCCTTGGCGTTGACGGGCGTCGACGCCTATTACGGCGACAGCCACGTCTTGCACGGGATTTCATTGCGTCTTGGCGAAGGGCGTCTGTTGGGCCTGCTCGGCCGCAACGGCGCCGGCAAGTCGACCTGCATGAACGTGGCGATGGGGCTGCTGCGCCCGCGGCGCGGCAGCGTCCGAATCTTCGGCGCCGACCTCACGGGCTTTCCGCCCGAAACGATCGCTGCGAGCGGCGTCGCGCTCGTGCCTCAAGGACGACGCATTTTCCGCAGCTTGACGGTGCAGGAAAACTTGGACGTCAGCGCCGCCAAACCGCGGCAAGGCCGGCCTTCCTGGTCGCGCGCCGATGTCTATGCCATGTTTCCACGACTTGCCGAACGGGCCAAGCAGTTCGCCGGTTATCTCTCCGGCGGGGAACAGCAGATGCTCGCCATCGCCCGCGCGCTTATGTCCAATCCTCGCGTGCTCTTGATGGATGAGCCTTCCGAAGGCCTGGCGCCGCAAATCGTCGGTGACGTCATGGCGACGATCCGTCGCCTGAAGGCGCACGGACTATCGATTGTGCTGGTCGAGCAGAATGCCAAGCTCATCTTTGACGTTGCGGACGATATCGCCATCCTCAACACCGGCCGGCTGGCCGTGTCGGGCCCCGCGGCCGAATTGAGCGCCCAGACGGCCGAGCTGCATCAGCATCTCGGCGTGTTTTGACCGCGCCGCAATTGCGAGTTGCTTCGCGATGAAGGCTCCGCCAGTATTTTCGCGTCAGAAGACCTAACAAATCGCATCGGGAGGCATAATGAGCGCAGGTAATCGATCGGTCGCGATGGGCGCGGCGGCCTTGGCAGTTTTGCTGGCGCTTCTCGTTGCCCCCTCCTCCGCTTCGGCCGAACATTTGAAAATCGGCGTGTTGCGTTTGGGTCAGGCCGGCCCTGTCTTCATCGCCCAGGAAAAGGGTTATTTCGCCGCCGAGGGTCTCGATACCGAAATCGTGCTGTTCGATGCGGCCCAGCCCATCGCCGTCGGCGTGGCGTCGGGCGACATCGCCTTCGGCGCGGCGCCGCTCACGGCCGGGTTCTACAGCCTCGGCGGCCAGGGTGCGTTGCGCATTGTCGCCGGCATGAATCGTTATTTTCCCGGCTTTCATTCCGTCGCCTATCTGGTCGCGAACCGCGCTTGGGACGCCGGCCTCAAAAGCTTCAAGGACTTTGCCGGGCATTCCGTCGCCGTGACCCAAATCGGTTCCGGCTATCACTATTCCTTGGCGCTCGTCGCCGAGAAATACGGCATCGATCTCAAGTCGATCCGCGTGGTCGCCCTGCAATCCATGCCGAACATGTCCTCGGCGATCACCGGCGGCCAGGTCGACGCCGCGTTGCTCGCGACCACGCCGGCGACGCCGCTGATCGAGCATGGCGATGCGCATTTGCTCGGCTGGGTCGATGACGAAACCCCGTGGCAGAATGGCGCGGCGTTCGTTACGACCAAGACCGCCACCGAGCGGCGCGACCTGGTCGAGAAATTCCTGCGCGCCTTCCGCAAAGGCACGCGCGAATATCACGATGCATTCACCGGCCCGGGCGAAAAGCCGCAAGCCGGGCGGAATGTGCGCGAGGTCGCGGGCTTCATCGCTAAATACACGGGCGAGCCGGTCGACACCGCAATGAAGGGCGACGCCTATGTCGATGCCGAGGCGCGGCTCGACGTCAAAGACGTGCTGCACCAGATCGCTTGGTACACCGCGCAAAACATGCTGAAAGGATCCGTCGACGGCAATGCGCTGATCGACAAGACCTATGTCATCCCGCTGCCGTGACGCGCGCGAGGGGCGCTCGATTGCGGCGTTTTGCGATGCGTTTGATTCCCTCGGCGATCGGCCGGGGCGTCCAGTTCAACCGCGCAAATGCTTTTCGGCTGTCGCCACAGACAACCGGCGGCTCGTCGGCGCGTAACATCGAAGGGTCGTGCAGAATGAGGCCGGGATCCGCGCCAAGCTCTTGCGCGACAAGCTGAGCGACCTCGACCAGCGACGTCGCGCTTCCGCGCGACAAATTGATGATGTCGAAGATCGGACCGTGGGCAATATCCGCGGCCAGGCGCACATAGCCCATGACGATATCCGAAACGTCGCAAATATCCCGCGCAACGCCGGGAGCGAGGCCGACGGGTTCGCCTCTCGCCAAGCGATGATAGAGCCGCGTCACGAGACGATTCTCTCGGTCGAGCTCGCCGAACACGGTATAGACCCGGGCAATCCGCGTCGGCACCCGATACCGATGCGACAGCTGCCGGGTCCGTAGCGTCACCGCGAGCCGCGCCAACCCGTAAGGCGATTTGGGCCAGCAGCCGGCATCTTCCGCCTGTGGACTGGCGACCGCGCCATATTCCATCCCGGACCCCGTCATGATCACGGCGCCGCCGATCTCCGCGACGGCCGCATAAATCTGCGCAAGCGGAAGCAGATTGACCGCGTTCGCCGCCGCAAGGTCGTATTGGTCGGATGCGAAGTTCGCGCCGATCCCGGCCTGATGAATCCAGAGACGCGGTCGGGTGGCGGCGGTCAGCGCGCGTATGTTTTCGCCGTCGGCGATGTCGAGCGTCGCGAGCTGCGAGAGAGCCGGACGCAACGCATCGATGCGCGCGCGGCGCAACACATCCATCGCCGCAAGGGGCGTGTGATGCGTGCCGACGACGTAATAGCCGGAGGCCGCAAATTGTCGCGCGATGTGATAGCCGAGAAAGCTGGCGACGCCGGTGACGACCACCGCGTCCGTGGTCAAGGCGTCAATTCCTGAGTCGCCGTGCCGCGCCGTTGCGCATGCATGGACAATTCCGCTTTCGCCGGACGACGATCGGCGAGCACATCGCGGTAATATTGCTCCATCGTCGCAACCATGCGCTCGCCAGAAAAGAGGCTGGCCCGCGCATGGGCCGCACGACCGAGCGCGACGCGTTGCGCGGGATCGCGGGCGAGAGCGACGATCGCGGCACTGAGCGCAGCGCAATCGTCGACCGGAACGACCAACCCGGTCACGCCGTCAAGCACGGCTTCCGTAACGCCGCCGACATTTGTGCACACGATCGGCAAGGCAGCATGCATCGCCTCAAGCGGCATGAGCGAGAAACCTTCGTACCGGCTCGGCATCGCCAAAATATCGAAGGACGTCAAATAATGCTTCGACGGTCGATGGCCGACCCAACGCATGCGCGCGGCGATCCCGAGCGACGCAGCGCGCTCTTGAAGCACGGATTCGAGAGGACCGTCGCCGACCATCACGAGAGCGATATCGGAGTGTTGCCGTGTGGCGTGCGCGAAGGCTTCGATCAGAAGGCGCGGCGCCTTTTGATCCGCCAGCCGCCCGACGAATCCGACGATGACCGCACTGTCCGGAAAACCGAATTGTTGCCGCGCGGAAGGCGCCAGGACGGGCGCGTCGATCGCATTATGGATGATGCTCAACCGCTCGGCCGCGATGCCGAGGGCGATCGCGTGATCCCGCTCCAAGGCCGAACTGCAGATAATCGCGCGGCAGAGCTTGGCCAATGCGCGTTCGGCGCCGGCATAGAGGAAATGTCTCGCGCGACCGAGCGCGGGCGAAAGCGTGTAGAACGCATGCGGGGTGTAGAGCCGCACGCCCGGCAGGCCGGCGCCGGCGAGACGCGCCAAGGCGCCGCCTTTCGAGCTGTGCCCATGCACAATATCGAACGGCCCGTGTCGCTTGAGATAAAGACGGACCGAACGAATTGCCGCAAGGTCCGATAGATGAAGCTCGCGGCGCATGTCGATCGCGATACAGCGGATATTCGCCGTCTGGCGCAATCGCCATAACGCGGCCGCGTCGCTGCGGCGAACCGAGTGCAGCAGATGCACCTCATGGCCACGCTCCGCGAGTCCGCGCGCAAGCAGAGCGACCAGCTGTCCGACACCTGTTTCCATCACCTCGGCGACCAAGGCGATGCGCATTTGCTTCGGCAGAAAAGGCCCCTGCAGCCAGTGGCAATGGATTGGCTGCTAAAATCTTGTGGATGAGGCTAATCTGTCAATCGCAATTTTTTTATTTTTGCTATTCTGACGACAGTAAAGTTTTTTGTCATTTTTGTTACAGCATGCAGATTCTTGAGCTTGCCCCCTTTACGGACGCAAAGGCGATCGAGCATGCCTGCCATGACGATGGGCGGGGTTCGTTTGCGGAGCTGTGGCGCGAGGACTTGTTTCGCGACGCCGGCATCGAGGTCAGCTTCTGTCAGGAAAATTTCTCGCTCTCGCTCGAACCGGGAACGGTGCGCGGGCTCCATTTTCAGATCGGGAGTTCCGCCCAGGCAAAGCTCGTGCGCTGTGCGCAAGGCGCGATCTTCGATGTGATCGTCGATCTTCGCCGCAGCTCGCCTACCTTTGGCCGTCATGCATCCTTCGTGCTCGACCCCAGCAAACGCGCGCAGATCTTCGTGCCGGCGGGTTTCGCGCACGGGTTTTGCACCTTGGCGCCGCGGACAGAGGTCATCTACAAGACGAGCGCCTATTACGATCCCGCGGCGGCACGCGGCCTCGCGTGGGACGACCCGGCTCTGGCGATTGCCTGGCCAGTTGCCCACGACCGCGCCATCCTCTTGCCGCGGGATTGCGCTTATCCCCGGCTTGGCGAGCTCCCCCCCTATTTCGCCTAGCTTTGGCGCCTCGCTGGGCGCCAGCCGGTCCCCCCACCCGGCGCCGCCGAAGGCTGGAAACCGGGGCTTGACATAGGCGCATATGCGCCTATATTGTGTGCATATACGCATTATTGGAAACCGCCATGCCGGAAAACCAGAACCTTGGCTCGGATGATTGCAACTGCTTCGCGGTGCGCCAGGCGGCGCGCTTCGTGACGCAGTTCTACGACCGGCATTTGGCGCCTTCGGGTCTCGGGATATCGCAATTCGGCATGCTCGCCATGCTTAAACGCAAAGGCCCGTTGACCATCAACGCGCTGGCGGCCGAGCTCGTCATCGATCGCACGACGCTCGGGCGCAATATCCTGCCGCTGCAACGCGACGGCCTGATCGCCGTCAAGCCGAGCGAATTCGACCGGCGTAGCAAGGTGTTGCATTTGACCGCGTCCGGCGAGAAGCGCTTCCGCGACGCGCGGAAGCTTTGGCTCGCCGCTCAAACCGAATTCGAGGCGGCGTTCGGCAGCAAGCACTCGCTCGATCTCCGCACCCTGCTGCACAATTTGGTCGCCGGCGGGCTCGGCACCGCGGATAGCGAGGTCTAGCACTAACTCGAAGCGTGGCCGGATCGCGCGCGATGGACCGATCCGACGATAAATAGGCGTATATACGCTTTGTGCTGAAGGACAAGAGCATGAGCAATATCGACCGGACGATCGAACCTTCCCTCGCCACTCCAACGCGTCCCGCGCTCTGGTCTTTGCCCGGACGGAGGGCACTCATCCTGCTTGCCGGCGGGCTCTTGATCGTGGCCGCGGCGTGGTATGGCTGGTCGTGGTGGAGCGTCGGCCGCTTCCTGCAAGCGACCGACGATGCTTATGTCGGCGCCGACATCACGCCGATCGCGCCGAAAGTGCCGGGCTTCATTGTCCAGGTCGCCGTGACCGACAATCAGCACGTCGCCGCCGGCGATTTGCTGGTCCAGCTCGATGACCGCGATTATCGCGCCCAGCTCGCCCGGGCCGAGGCGAATGTCGCGGCGCAGGAAGCGAGCCTCGCCAATCTCGATGCGACGCTCCGACTGCAACAAGCGTTGATTCAACAAGCCGCGGCCGACATCGCCGCCACCGCCGCGGAAGTTGGCCGCGCCAAGGACGATGTCGAGCGCTACCGAGCCTTGGCGAAGGACCAAGCCGCCTCGGTGCAACGTTTCCAGCAAGCCGATGCCGACTACAAGAAAGCGCTGGCCGCCGATGACAAGGCGCATGCCGCGCTCGACGCGGCACAACGCAAGGTCGCCGTGATCGACACGCAGAAGCAACAGGCGCGAGCGGCACTCGACCAGGCGGTGGCCGAGCGCGATCTCGCCAACCTCAATCTCACCTATACGCAAATTCGCGCGCCGATGGATGGCGTGGTCGGCAATCGCAGCGCGCGGATCGGCGCTTATGCGACTCCCGGCACCGAATTGCTCGCGGTCGTGCCGGCACAAGGCTTGTGGGTCGACGCGAATTTCAAAGAAAGCCAGATCGGGCTATTGCGCGAAGGCCAGAGAGTCGCGATCACGGCCGATGTTCTTCCCGGCACGCGGTTTTATGGGCGCGTGACGAGCCTCGCCCCTGCCACGGGCGCGCAGTTCAGCGTGATCCCGACGGAGAATGCGACCGGCAACTTCACCAAGATCGTCCAGCGCGTGCCGGTGCGGATTGCGCTCGACGGCGACGCGGCCGCGCTTGGTCGGTTGCGGCCGGGCTTGTCGGTTTACGCCGTGGTCGACGAGCGTCCCGACCGGGTAACGCAGGAAGCAAGACGATGAGCGCCGTCATAGCCATCCCGCGCAACGCGGGCGGTCTCGGCGCTCGGCCGGCCGCGGCCAGGGGCGTGGCCGCGATGTCGACGGGGCAGAAAACCCTGGCGCTCGGCGCGATGTGCCTGGGATTTTTCATCGCTTACCTCGACATCCAGATCGTCGCCGCATCCATGCAGGAGATTGGTGGTGGGCTATCGGCGAGCCAAGACGAGATCAGTTGGGTGCAGACCTCCTATCTGATCGCCGAGATCATCGTGATTCCGCTTTCCGGCTGGCTGAGCCGGGTGATGTCGACCCGTTGGCTTTTCTCCGCATCGGCGGCCGGCTTTACCGTGGCGAGCCTCCTGTGCGGCAGCGCCACCGATATCCACTCGATGATCGTCTTTCGCGCCATCCAGGGCTTCCTGGGCGGTTCCATGATCCCGACCGTGTTCACGACAGCGCTAATCTTCTTTCAAGGCAAGCAGCGCGTCGTGGCTGCTTCGGTCGTCGGCGGGCTGGCTTCGCTGGCGCCGACTCTGGGCCCGGTCGTGGGCGGCTGGATCACCGATACTTGGTCCTGGCACTGGCTGTTCTATATCAACCTCTTGCCGGGCATCGCGGTTGCCGTGCTGGTCCCGCTTCTGGTCAAAATCGACAAGCCGGAGCTCGGCCTGCTCAAAGGCGCCGACTATTTCGGCATCGTGCTGATGGCGGTCTTTCTCGGCTGCCTCGAATATGTGCTCGAGGAAGGGCCGCGCTGGGATTGGTTCGGCGACGATACGATCCGGTATTGCGCCTGGATTTCGGGCATTGCCGGCATCGGCTTTGTCATTCGCAGCCTTGCCGTGGCGCGGCCCGTGGTCGATCTCCGCGCCCTCGCGATCCGCAACTTCACCCTGGGCTGCTGGTTCTCCTTTGTCACCGGCATCGGTATTTTCGGCGTGGTCTATTTGACGCCGCTCTTCCTCGGACGCGTCCGGGGTTTCGATGCTTGGCAGATCGGCACGGCTCTTCTTTCCGCCGGCTGCTTCCAGCTTCTCGCCGTGCCGGTCTATGGCATGCTCGCCAATCGCATCGATCTGCGCTGGCTTATGATGATCGGCCTTGGCTGCTTCGCTGTCGGCAATTGGCTTTATGCCTCGGTGACGCATGATTGGGGATGGCAAGAGCTGCTTCTGCCGCAAGCCTTTCGCGGTTTCGCCCAGCAATTCGCGGTCGCGCCTGTCGTCACCCTGACCCTTGGCATTCTGCCGCCCGAGCGACTGAAATCGGCAAGCGGCCTGTTCAATCTCATGCGCAACCTCGGCGGCGCGATCGGCATCGCGGCCTGTGGCACGATCATCAACGACCGGACCAACCTGCACTTTCAGCGCATCGCCGAACATATGAGCTCGGCCAACAGCGCGATGACGGCAATGCTCGATCGCCTCGCGACCGGCTATGCCCAAGACTGGGGCGATTCGGCCCACGCCCAAGCCGCAGCGTTGAAACAACTCTGGCAGCTCGTCTATCGCGAAGCCAGCGTGCAAAGCTTCGCCGATGCCTATTTGGCGATCGCGCTCTGCTTTGCCCTCGCGACGGCCATGGTCCCGCTGATGCGCAAGGTCGCGCAGGCTCCCGGCGCCCCGCCTTCGGCCCATTGATCGGCGTCGGCGCAAAAAGATAATGCCGGTCCGGGTTGATGCCAGGCAATGCGTCCCGATAAGATTGGGGCGCATTTGGCGTGGAGCAGCTTTTGACCGTAGTGCGGAACGCGTTGGCCCTGGTTCTTGTCGTCGTCGCTTGCGGCCTCGGCCGGCCCGCCGGTGCGGCGGAAGCGATCAAAGTCGGCTCGACCAAGATCGCCTCGGGCGGCCCGATCTATATCGCCATCGAGAAGGGCTATTTCGCCGCGGAAGGCCTCGATGCCACGCTCGTCTTCTTTCCCGCCTCTCTGCCGGTCGCGGTGGCAGTCGTGTCGGGCGACATCGATTTCGGCTCGGCCGGGTTGACCGCGGCGCTGTACAGCCTCGGCGGGCAAGGCGCGTTGCGGATCATCGCGGCCAATGCACGCGACGTGCCGGGCTTTCCGCAATATGCCTTCGTCGTCTCGATTCATGCCTATGAGGCCGGGCTGAAATCCTACCGCGATCTCGGCGGCCACTCGGTCGCTCTCGGCGAGATCGGCGCGCCGGCGCATTACACCCTGTCGCTGGTCGCTGCCAAATACGGCATCGATCTCAAGACCATTCGCGTGCTGCCGATGCAGGCGATCGCGAATGTGATCTCGGCGGTCAGCGGCGGACAAGCCGATACCGGGCTGACCCCGGCATCGGCGGTCTCCCCCGCGATCCAGCGCGGCGACGTCAAATTCCTCGGCTTTCCCGGCGACGAAGTGCCGTCGCAAGGCGGGGCCACCGTGATCACGCCGAAAACTGCCGATGAACGCCGCGACACGGTCGAGCGCTATCTGCGTGCGCTGCGCAAAGGCGCGCGCGATTATCACGATGCTTTCGTCGGCCCTGACGAGAAGCCGCACAAGGGTCCGACCGCGCCCGAGACCCTCGGCATCATCGCCAAATATACCGGCCAGCCGCCGGAGCAGATCGAAACCTCCCTTCCCTATATCGACCCCGAGGCGCGGCTTGACGTCAAAGACGTGCTACACCAGATCGATTGGTATAAGTCGCAAGGCATGCTGAAAGGCCCGGTGGACGGCAACACGGTGATCGACAAGCGTTACGCGGTTGCACTGCCCGAGCATTGACGGAGAGCGGCGCCGAAACCCATTGCCATTCAGCTTCCGTCGTCCGAACATGACGTATCGGGGCAGAACCGGCCAGAAAAGCGGAGGAACCTATGGACACGCAATTGAAGGCCCGGCCTAGCGACAAATACGTCACGGTCGACGGGCTGCGCATGCGCTACATCGAAGAAGGCACGGGCATACCGACCTTGCTCATGCATGGCGCGTCGCTCGGCTCCTCCGCCGACGTCTTCATCCGCAATCTCGAGCCTTTGGCCCACGCCGGCTTGCGGCCGATCGCATTCGATTTTCCCGGCTATGGCTTGAGCGAGGTCGGCGCCGATCTATCGCTCGCTTATCAGCGCAATTCGGTGCCGAAATTCATCGACGCGCTCGGGCTCGGCAAAGTCGCGCTCATCGCCCATTCGCGTTCCGGCGGGATCGCGGTCGAGCTGGCGCTGAAAGAGCCGCAGCGCTACACGCATCTCGTCGTGCTCGGCACCGGCACCTTGCTGCCGCCGCTCCCGGAAGATGTCGAAGGCCGTTACACCCAGGTCGCGCAACGCGTCGATCGTCAAATGGCGGTCACCGAGCCGACGCCCGAAGACACCAAGAAGCTGATGCAGGCGGACCTCTATCATACCGAGCTGGTCACGCCGGACGAGCTGGCGTTGCGTCACAGCCGCAGCATCGGCAAGGCATTCCAGACCTTCACCGCGCGTGCCAATGCGCCGGAAGGCGGCGGCGAAGGCGGCGCGCCGTTGTGGAAACGCATGCTCGATCTGAAGATTCCGGTTCTGTTGATCTATGGCCGCAATGACCGCGCCCATGCCAATGATCGCGCCGAGCTCTTCAAGAAGATGCATCCCGAGCTCAATCTGCACCTGGTCGACCATTGCAAGCACATGGTGCCCTGGGATGCGGCCGACGACGTCATCCGCCTCGCCGTTCCTTTCATCAAAGGAAAGTAGCGCGCGATTCCCGGCTAACGTTCGGACATCATGCGCTGCAGGACGCGGTCGCGCAAAATCAGCCAGTGATAAAGCGCGGCCGCGACATGGAGGCCGATCAGCGCAAGCAGGCACCAGCCGACGAAGCTGTGTATGTCGCCGGCCGCCATGCCAATCCGGGAATTGACCGGCATGATCGGCGGCAATGACACGATCCCGAAGAGGCTGACCGGGTAATCGCGCGCGGAGGCGTTCGCCCAGCCGAGACCGAGAAGCAGGATAAGACAAAGGTAAAGCGACCAATGCGTCGCGTGCGCGAGCTTGTTCTGCCAGGGCGGCGTCCCGTCCTCGAGCAAGGGCACCGGCCGCGCAATGCGCAAGATCAGGCGAAGGGCGAGCACGACGACGATGGTCGCGCCGATCCAGAGATGCCATAGAATCATGCCTTCGGCCTTCGTGCCGCGATGAATGTCCGGCATCACCCAGCCGACAAAATATTGTGCCAAGAGCAACGCGACGACGAGCCAATGAAAGGTCTTCGCGACCGGACCGTAGCCGGCTTGTTCCCTATCTTGCCGATTCGTCATAGGTCTTCTTTTCGTCCCTCGCTTCACACGCCGTCAAAACGTCTTCGTCAACATCAGCTTCAACACCAGCGCGTCCGACGCAGCGGTAAATCCGTGGCCGATTCCGGCTTCGACATCGACCGGCTCGCCACTATAATCGACAACCGCAAAAAGCGATTGTTGCTGCTGCTTCAGCCCGCTGAGCGCGCGGAACTCGCCGTAATCGGCGTAATGTTCCAGCGCGACCGCCCACGCTTCCGAAAAATTATAGTCGAGCCGCTCGGCCGGCGCGAAATCGAGCGAGCCGATGCCCGTGAAACCGTTGTCGATGATCGGATTGACGATGAAATCGACGGGACCGAAACGAACGCCGAGGATCGGACGCATTTCCATGCTGAAATGGGTCGCTTCTCAATGATGCGCGTTATAGCTGAACTCGAAATTGATCGCGTAAAAGAGTTGATGGTCGGCGACATGGGGTTCGGCGAACAGCATCCTGATTTTGCCGCCATTGATGAGAAAACGTCCATCCCGCGTCACCGAGTAAAGCGGCAGATAGGCACCGAGTTCCATCCAATCGGCGACGCCGAGAGCATACTCAGGCACCCCATTGAGTGCGCCCTGCGGCACAATGCCGCCGGATAGCTCGGTCTCTTTCCTGCCGATCGGCGTGTAATTGTTATGCAGCGTGACGCTGAATTGGCCCGGCTGGTTGATTTCGCCGTTATAGACCTGGATCTCGTCGGTCTGCGCGCTCGCCGGCCTGGTCGCCACGAAAAAGGCAACCAGCGCGCTTCCCAAGAGGCGCGACATAATCTTCGATACCATTCGAACGTAGCCCGGAAAGCAATGCCATCGGCCGAGCATACCGCCCGGCCATGCGTCAGTTTATCGCGCTGAGCTTGTCGTTGGCGAGACGTTGTTTATAGGCCGACATGAAGTTCTGCAATGTGCCGATCTGGGCAATGCGGCTGGCGATCGCTTCAGGTCCGCCGCCGCCCGCCGTCGTGTCGCTGCCATCGCCGGCAATGACGCTGAAGGCAGCGGCGGACGGAGTTCCCGCCATGGACGGGCCGAAATCCTGACGCAGCTTCGTAAGCGCTTGTTGGTCCCCATCGAGGGTCAGCGCCGCGGCCCAGTTGACAATCATGCGCGCCATTTCGGGATCGACCTCGCCCTGAGCCGGCGGCTGGCCCGCCAGCAGAGCAAAAGTCTTGGCGGCGTTCTTCCAATCGCGTTGCCGCCAAAAGATGTCGGCGCGCAAGCGGTAGGCATCGCGGCTGTTATCATTCGCCAGCATCGCCAAGGCTTCGGGCGCGCGGTTCAGATCCAATAAGGCGCGGGCGCGCAATTCCTGGCGTTGGCGCGTGAGATCCGGCGTCGCGCCGGCGCCGACATCGATGTCGAGCGCGGCAATGGCGGCGTCAGGCTGTTGGTTCATCAGGCGCAGCAAGGCCAGCTGCGTGGCCGCGCGGGCCTTGTCCAGCCCGCCAAGGTGATTCTTGACCTGATCGTCGAGCAAGGCCGCCGCTCGGTCGAGGAGATCCACCGAAACCAGCCGGTCGACGAGCTTCTTGACGATCGCATCGTGATTCGCGCCGTTCGGATCGAGATCGTGAAATTCGTCATAAAGCGCCAGCGCCTTCAGCGGCGGCATGTCGTCGGCGCCTTTGCCGATAAAAAGATCGGAAAAAGTATCGGCCGCCTCCTTCGTCACGTCTTTTGCGGCGGGGTAATCGGGAAAATAGGCCGCGGCCAAATGCAGCGCATCGAGCCCGCCTTCAGCATCGTTGTCGGCAAGCTTCAACTCGCCGAGGCGGCGCAACAGCGTGAATTCGAAATTGTCGCCGCGCCAGGAAAAGCGTAACGCGTCAAGCGCCTTGATCGTGTCGGCCCGGCTCGCCTTCTTGGCTTCGTAAAGCGCCATGGCGCGGGCATAAAGTGCCCGGGCGCGGGATTTGCGATCGTTCATCGCCGCGGCTTTGGACCAAAGCGCAAGCGCGGGCTCAAGCTGTCCCGTTTCCTGCTGGATGCGGCCTTGAAGGTAGGTCGCCATCGCTTCCTCGCCCAGATCGGGCCCATTCTTCATCACCATATCAAGAAGCGGAACCGCGGCGGAACCGCGATCGCTTTCCAACATGGTCTCGGAGGCCTGCAGCGCGAAGCGATTGCGCAGCACCTTCGGGTAGGTCGAGAGCAGGCTCACCCCGCGCACGAATTCGCGCACCGCGGTCGGCCAGTCGGCCTTGTTTGCCGCGAGCGCGCCGCGCCACAATCCCGCTTCCGGCTCATTGTCGAGATTTCGCTGGGCCAGTTCCTGCGCGGCACAATCGTCCATGCCGGCGAGGAGACAGGATGCGCCCTTCAGCGCACTGATATTCGGATCGGCGGCCGCCTGAGGATCGTCGCGGGCGATTTGTGCCAGAACGCTCAGCGCCTCCGGGCCGAAAAGATTGGCGAAGTAGAAGCGGGCAAGCTCGAGCCGGGGCCGCGTGCGCGCTCCGGGCGCCGCCACGGCAATGGCCCCCTCGAGCACGCTGCGCCGTTCGCTGAAGCCCTGCTTTGCCGGTCCGCGCCACGTCGCAAAGTCGAAGATCCGGTGCGCATTGGCGACCGCATGACCCAAGAGACGATCGCGCTCGTTCGACAAAACGAGCCCCGCAGGCCGGCTGATTTGAACGACCTCCGCGTCGGAGCGCACGTCGAGATCGTCAGAGTTGGGACGAATGACGATGCCCTGGACGGTCGGCAAGAGGCGGAGATCGACGAAATCGCGCGTGGCGTCTATACCTCTTCCGACGTCGGCGACGGGCACGATCGTCAGGCGGTCGCCCAACACCGGATCGCGCAATCGCAAAGGCATGCCCGCGTTTTGCACGTGCAGTTCCACCGAAGGCACCGTCGCGCCCGGACGCGGATCGACCACGATCGGCGTGTCGGTGGCCGCGTTCTGGCGCTTCAAATCGACGATCCAAGAATTGCCGGCGCGGCGCACGCTTGGATTGATGCCGTCGGCGAGAACGAGACGTAAGGCGGTTGCGCCTTCGGCACGAACCTGGTCGGCTGCTTGCAACACCGCTTGTCCGTGCGCGCGCAAGGAGGTCAGATCGAGCGTGGTCGGAGCCGCGAAAACGATCCACATCGCGCCCGCGCGCCGATAGACCGCGGCGCCGGTCGGCATCGGCCAGTCGAAGCGCAGGCTGGTGCGGTCGCTTTCCGTCGTCAAAACCGGCGCCAATGTCGGCACGGCCTGCCCGTCGCCGCCGCTATTGGCGTTCGCCGCGAGCGTTGTCCCGGCCGCGGTTGCCAACGGCGCCAAAACGCTCGCCGGCGGCAGCGCGGGCGGAACGATGGCGGGCTGCGCCGGCGTTTTTTCGCGATCCGCATTCGGCGTCTCAGGCTTGCGCGCTGCCGTCTTCGAATCTTTGCTCTTTGGCTCCGCTGCTTTCACTGCCGGGGCTGCGGCCGGCGCCGCGGCACGCGCGACCAAATCGACCGTCACAATCTTGCCGTTGACCAGCGCGCTTTTGAGATCGACCGGCTTTTTCAGCTTGGCGATGATCGACATGCCATCGGCCGATTGGCCGACGCTCGCAACATAGTCCGACAATTCCTCGGCGAGCGGATTGAGCTGTGCCGTGAACGGACGCGCGAAATGAATGTTCAGCGTATCGCCATCGAGCTTTGCATCGAAGCCGATCGTGCTCGGCCATTCGACCGCGATCCGCGCATAGCCTTCGCCATGCTCGGCACCGCGTACCTGTACCGTCGTCGCTGTGCTTGCGGCCTTGCCATCGCCGGTCGGCGGCTTGTTCGACGCTGACGTTGGCACTGGCGTTGGCACCGGGCTCGCCGCAAGGGGCGGCACGGGAGCGGCCACTTCACCGGCGAGCGCGGCCGGCAACAGATTGACCGGCGCCGTCGGGCTCGTCGCCGCGTCGGCAACCACGGGCTTTGCCGGTTCGGCCGCTTGTGCTGCAGGTTTCTGATCGGACGTAGCCGGTTGCGGCGTCGGCGCTTTTTCGGGCTGCGCCTTTGCCTGCGGCTTTGCTGCCGGCGATGGGGCGCGTGCCACCAAATCGATCGCCGCAATCGTACCGTTGACCGTGGCGGCCTTCATCTCAACGGGCTTTTTCAATTTGGCGATGAGCGTGGTGTGATCCGCCGATTGCGTCACGCTCGCCACGTAATGATCGAGATCGGCGGTCAGCGATCCCAGCTTTGCGGTGAAAGGCCGGGCGAAATGCACCGTCAGCGTTTCACCCGTGAGCTTTGCATCAAAGGTGATGGCTGAGGGAAATTCGATGGCGATGCGCGCGTAACCCTCTTGATGCTCCGAGCCGCGCACTTGCACGTTGTCCGCCGCCCAGGCCGGCAACGCCAAGAAAATCAACAACGACGTCGCTAGGAAAAGGCGTGGAAACCGGGCCATCGGCGTCAGAAGCCGGGCGCACCGGCCGGCGTCGCCGCCGCGCCCTGCGTCGCATCGGTCTGGTTGTGCTTCGCGGCGAGCGCGGTCGTCACGGCCTTGGCCTTTACCGGATCCATTGCCGCCAAAATCGGCGCGGTCTTGAGTTCCTTCATGCGTCCAAGCACGCTCAGCAGGACCGGCATCTCCAATTGCTCGAAGATTTGCGCCGCATCCTTCGGCTTCATCGCCTCGTAGATCTTGACCAGACTTTGAATCCGCTGATCGTCCTCGGCGTCGCGTTTCTGCACGTCGCCGGTGATGCTGCTCTGCAAGTCTTGCAGTTTGGCGATCTTTTCATCGATGCGTTTTTCGGCCGCTTGCAGAAGCACTTCGCGCTGATCGAGCTCGCCCGCGCGCTGATCAAGCTCGGCGCGGCGTTGCGACAATTGCTGGAGCACATCGATCTCGGAGGCGCTCAAGGATTGCGGGTCGATGCTCGCGGCACTGGTGGAAGGCGGCGTCGAGGATGGTTGGCCGGTTTGCGCTGCCTTGACGCCTGGCGCGACCGGGGGGTTCGGGGTAGCCGCAGAAGACGGCGCCGCAGCCTGAGCGTGGGCGTTTTCGGTCATCGTGCCAGTGCCGCCGGCCAAGAGATCGGCCACCTTGAGTCCGAGCAACACGGTCGCGGCGACCGCCACCACGGGCAAAAGACGCGGGCGAAACGCCGTCGCCATGGTCTACCGCCGGCGCGAGAGCGCGCGTAATAGCTCGCGCTCGGCACGTGATGTCGCGGCGACCGGCTCGGCCGGAGCCTGAACGGCATTGGGTTGCGCCGCCAAAACGGCGGCTTGTTCGGCCCGCACGCTGTCGCCGCGCGACGGCGACGGACGCGGCGTTTCGCTGCGCAGGGGCTGCCGCAGAACCGGCTCGATCTTGTGCTCGGTGCGCGGCTCGGTCCGCGCTTGGGCTCTCTGTGCCGATCTCGATTCGGAACGGAGGTCAGGTTTCATCGCATCGCGGCCGGCGCGGATCTGAGTCTCGAGCCGGTCGGCGATATTGCCGCCACGCTCGACCATGTAGGAAAGATCATCGCACAACGCGCGCGCTTCATCGATCTTCTTGTCGAGGCGGCGACCGAGATCGTCGGCGGTGCTGCGTAAATTCGCGACCGCACCCTCGGCGCGTTGCGACGCCACGGCGAGGTCCCGAACCACATGTTCGAATTTGTCGCGGTCGCTGCGGACCGCCGTTAGCCGACGGTTGAGAACCGCGGAATAGCCGATCGTGGCGACGAGAAGCAAAGCGACGATGGCGTCGGCCCAGAAGCTCAACATCACGTATTCCCCCGCTCCCTGTCGATACGCTCTTGCACCTGAATGGCGATGTTGCCGGCGCGCCGACCCATCTTGCCGATAAACATCGGAAGATCGCCGCACATGAGCCTTATGTCGGCATCGAGCCCGACAGTCAGCGGGATCCGCGTGCCGACTTCGAGATTGAGCACGTCCTTGAGCGGCATTTCGACCGTGTCGAGCACGGCATGGATCGGCACGCGCGTGTTCCAGAGCTGTCCTGCAAGATGCGCCTCCCAGATCGCGTCGCGGCCGAATTTCTCGCCGAGGAAGCCTTGGAGCAGGATTTCGCGCACGGGCTCGAGCGTCGCGTAAGGCAGCAGCACTTCGAGCCTTCCGCCGCGATCCTCCATGTCGACACGCAAACGCGCGAGAACCGCCGCGTTGGCGGGCCGGCCGATCGTCGCAAAACGCGGATTGGTCTCGAGACGCTCGAAGCGGAATGTCACCGGGGTCAGCGGATCAAAGGCGCCGGACAGATCGGACAACACCACCGAAACCAGACGTTCAACCAGATTGCGTTCGATCGTGGTGTAGGGCCGGCCTTCGATGCGCATCGCCGCGGTACCGCGGCGTCCGCCCAACAATACGTCGACGATCGAGTAGATCAGCGCGCTGTCGATCGTCAGAAGACCGTAATTGTCCCATTGCTCGGCCCGAAACACGGTCAACATCGCCGGCAGCGGGATCGAGTTGAGATAATCGCCGAAACGGATCGACGTGATGTTGTCGATCGAAACCTCGACATTGTCGGAAGTAAAGTTCCGCAGCGACGTCGACATCATGCGCACAAGGCGGTCGAAGACCACCTCGAGCATCGGCAAGCGCTCGTAGGAAACCAGCGCGGAATTGACGATCGCGCGGATTCCGGAGCGTTCGGCGTTTTGACCGTCGTCCTCGCCAAAGCCGAGCAGGCTGTCGATCTCGTTTTGGTTGAGCACCCGCGTCGGACCGGCGAGATCGTCTTCGCCGGGAGCCAAGCCCGCCGCAGCATCCGCGCCCTCATCCTTCGGCGTGGCTTCGGCGGCAGCGGCCCATTCCTGGGCCATTTTATCTTGATCGGCTTGATCTTGCTCGTCGGCCATGATCCGCGCGCGCCTTTACTGAACCAGCATTTCTTTGAAGAGCACTTCGCTGACCTTGACCGGCGCGACCGCAGCGTTGACGCGCGCCAGCAATTCCTCGCGCAGGCGATAGATGCCGTCGGAGCCGCGTAGATCCTCGACCCTCAGCTCGCGCAGGTAGATTTGGAAATTGTCGATGATCCGCGGCATCATGGCTTGGACGCGCGCGGTGTCTTCCTGCTTTTCGAGCTGGAGGCTGACCGAAAGTTTCAGGAAGTTCGGCTTCTTGTTCCCGGCGCTGTTCAGATTGACCAGGAAATCGGGCAGATCGAAGAACACCAAAGGCTTGGGTGGCGGAGCCTCTTCCGCCGCTTCCTTGTGACCGATGAAGCGGTCGAGCAAGCCGGTGAAATAGAGCCCGGCGCCGATCAGCAGAAGCGCGACGATGCCGGCCCCCGCGTAAATGATCAGCTTCTTCTTGCCGGATTTGGAGTCGCCTAAATCCGGCGGCGCGTCGCCGTCAGCACTCGCTTCGATTTTATCGTCGATGGTGGCTTCGGCCATGGCTCGCTGACAATCAAAAGTGGCTTGCCGGGCGCGGCAAATCTGGCCCGCAGGATAGGTGGCTTATCGTTAACAACTGGTTGAAGCAGCCGGTCAAACCGGCAGAAATTTCCCGGCAAAGCCGGCAAAGGCCGGCTGTCCGAAGCGGCCTGGCATGTCTAATACATTGAAATATTTAAATTTCTACTTTGGCATAGCCCATGCAGAGGTTGCGACGGATTAACCAAACTTCGTTGTGCCATGAGCTCTTCGACCTATATCGCCCTATCCGGCCAATTCGCCCGCGAGCAGCAGATGGAAGTGCTCGCGAACAATATCGCGAACATGTCGACGCCCGGCTTCAAGTCGGAACGCATGATGTTCTCCGAATTCCTGGCCACCGCGCCGGACGATCCGACCACGCCGCTCTCCTACGTCACCCAGGCGGGCAACAACCACGATATGAGCCAGGGTCCTTTGAGCCAGACCGGCAATTCGCTCGATGTCGCCCTCAACGGCGAAGGCTGGCTTGCGATCACGACCCCCAACGGGACGAGCTATACGCGCAGCGGCCATTTTCAGCTCGACCCGCAAGGCGAGATCGTGACCTCGAACGGCTATCAGCTTCAAGGCGATGGCGGCGCGCCGCTCGTGGTGCCGACCAATTCGGGTGAAGTCACCATCGGTCCCGACGGCACGGTTTCGACCAAGCAGGGAACGATCGGCCGCATTCCGGTCGTCACTTTCGCCAATCAGCAGCTGATGACCGCCGAATCAAACGGGCTCTACGACACCACCGAGGCGCCGCAGCCGGTGACGACCACCCAAGTCATCCAAGGCATGATCGAAGGCGCCAACATCCAACCGGTGCTGGCGATGACGCGCCTTATGGCCGCAGCCCAAGAGGTGACCATGGCCAAGAATTTCTCCGACGCCGAGAACAACCGGCTTAAGACCGCCATCGAACGTCTCGGCAAGACAGTTTAACCAAGAGGATTGATCATGCGCTCGCTTTCGATCGCCGCGACGGGGATGCTCGCTCAGCAACTCAACGTCGAGGTCATTTCGAACAATATCGCGAACCTCAACACCACGGCGTTCAAGTCGCAACGCGCCGAATTCCAGGATTTGCTTTATCAGAACGAGCGCAATGTCGGCGCCAATTCGTCGGACAACGGCAACATCGTTCCGGTCGGCGTGCAGATCGGCAGCGGCGTCAAGGCGGCCGCGGTCTATCGCCTTACGGCGCAAGGCAATCTCATCAACACCAACAACTCGCTCGATCTCGCCGTCCAAGGCCGCGGATTCTTCCAGATCGAAATGCCCGACGGCTCGACCGCTTATACGCGCGCCGGCTCTTTCCAGCTGAGCTCGACCGGCCAAATCGTCACGGCGGACGGCTACATTGTCCAGCCGACGATCACCATCCCGCAGAACACCACCAATCTCACGGTCAACGCAGCGGGCCAGGTGCTGGCGCAAGTCTCCGGCCAGGTCGCGCCGCAGAATGTCGGCCAGCTCGAGCTTGCGAACTTTCCCAACGAGGCCGGCCTCGCCGCGCAGGGAAACAACCTGCTGACGGAAACCCCCGCATCGGGCGCGCCGGTCACCGGCAATCCCGGCTCGACCGCCTTTGGTTCGATCCAGCAGGGCTTTCTCGAAACCTCGAACGTCAACGTCGTCTCCGAGATCACCAATCTCATTTCGGCGCAGCGCGCTTATGAAATGAACTCCAAGGTGATCCAGACCTCCGATCAGATGATGTCGACCCTCAGCCAGATCCAGTGATCGCATCATGAACCGGCTTTCCGTCCTCTTGGTCGCGTTGTTCGTCCTCGTTCTGCCGGGCATCGGACGCGCGGCGCCCACGTTGCGGCCGAGCGCGACCGTTACCGGCGACGTTATCCGCCTCGGCGACCTTTTCGCCGATGCCGGCGCGAACGCCAAGCTTCCGGTTGCCGCTTCGCCGCCGCTCGGGACGCACGTGACCTATTCCGCCGCTTGGCTCGGCGCAATCGCACACGAGCACAACCTCGCCTGGGTGCCGTCTTCGGATTTCGATCAAGCCACGGTCGAGCGTGCAAGCCGTGCGATCGGTGCCGATCTTGTGGCCCAGCGCGTCCTCGACGCGATCGGCCCCACGACCGGCGCCAGCGATGCCGATATACGCTTCGACAATCCGGGCCTCCGCCTTGTCGTTCCGGCCGAAGCATCCGACGCCATCGCCATCGACGGCCTCAATTACGACCAGCGCAGCGGACGCTTTTCCGCCTTCGTCTCCGCGCCGCCCGGCGCCGCCGACGCGCAACGCCAACGCGTCACCGGCAGAGTGGTCATCCAAGTCGACGTCGCCGTGCCGAACCGCGCCGTCCAGCTGAACGAGATTCTCGGCAAGGCCGATATCGAACAAATCAAATTGCCGCGCGACCGCGTTGCCGCCGATGCCATCACCGACGCCGCCCAGCTCATCGGCAAGGCCCCGCGCCACATCCTTCGCGCCGGCCAGCCCGTGCGCGCGGGCGAGGTCGAAGACCCGGTCGTCGTTCACAAAGGAGACCTCGTGACCATCGAGTTGCGCACCGCCACCATGGAGCTCAGCACTCAAGGCAAAGCACTCGAGGATGGCGCGATGGGCGCCTTCATCCGTGTCGCCAACACGCAATCGAACCGGACCATCGACGCCGTCGTCAGCGGCCCCAACCTGGTCCGTACCACCACATCCGACAAACTCGCCGCGCGCTAGACCGGAGAGATCAATGACCGTGCCCTTCCCATACAAGCAAGCGACCGTAGCGGCACTCGCCGTCCTGACGCTCGCCGGCTGCAACGCTTTTTCGCGCATATCGCAAATCGGCGAAGCGCCGCCCCTCACCACGATTCAAGACCCGAAAACCCAGCCCGGCTACCAGCCGGTTTCGCTGCCGATGCCGACGCCGATCACCGGCGAACGCCAGCCGAATTCGCTGTGGAAAGCGGGATCGCGCGCGTTCTTCAAGGATCAGCGCGCGGCACAGGTCGGCGACATTCTGACCGTTCTGGTGAGCTTCGACGACAAGGCGCAGCTCAACAACGAAACCCAGACGCAGCGCACGACCAACGAGCAGGATACGATGCCGAGCGTCATGGGCTTCGAATCGCAGATTCAAAAGATCCTGCCGAAGTCCGCCAATCCGGCCAGTCTTGTCAACGTGACCGGTGCCACCAACAATGACGGCAAGGCGCTCATCAATCGCGAAGAGAAGATCACGCTCGAAGTCGCCGCGCTGGTGACGCAAGTGCTGCCGAACGGCAATCTCGTCGTTCAAGGCCATCAGGAGATTCGCGTCAATTACGAAGTGCGCGATCTCCAGATCGCGGGCGTATTGCGACCGCAAGACATCAGCTCGACAAACGCCGTGACGCTCGACAAGCTTGCCGAGGCGCGCGTCTCCTATGGCGGTCGCGGCCAGCTCACCAACGACCAGCAACCGCGCTACGGCCAGCAGCTCCTCGACGTTCTCGCGCCGTTCTGATCGCGGCGGCCGCGCGCCAGATCAGGAATTGAGACTGCTGGGGGCAAACACGTCCTCGAGCTTCAAGAGACGTGGCGTAAGCCCCTGTTCGTGCGAATAGGCCGCCGCGGTTTCGAGCGTCTTGCGGTTGGCCTTGATGCCATGCGTCAGGATCGACGTCGCCAGCGCCGCGCGGTATTGCGCCGGCACCAGCCCGGTTTCGAGGTGATAGGCGACATGCTCGACCCGCTCGCGGTTGGCGATGCCGTTGGCCTCGGAAAATGCCTTGATCAAATTGATGATCACCCAGGGGTGACGCTCGGCGATTTCTCGCTTTACGACCATGCCATGATTGATCGGATAGATCCCGGTCTTCTCGTAATAGCGCACGCCTTCCGCCGCTGAATCGGGAAAGAGTGGCTTGATATCAGGATGATGGTGCAAATCCTCGGTGCTGCGATCGATCAAATTCGTGTTCCGGATGTAGAACATGCAGGCATCGAGCTCGCCTTTGACCATCATCGAGCCGATGCTCTTGTCCGGCGGGATCTGATTGATCACGACGCCCGCCGGAGGCTTGAATCCGACGGCGCCGGCATGGCTGCGCGACGGCACGCGCTCCATCCAGAACTCCATATCTTTGGGCGCGACGCCGAATTCGCTTTGCAGAACGCCTCGGATCCATAGTGCCGCGGTCTGCTGGTATTCGGGGACGCCGACCCGCTTACCCTTGAGGTCGGAAGGCGAATTGATCCGCGAATTGCGACGCACCAGGATATTGGTGTGAAAGAAACGCCGCGTCGTGAAGACCGGCAAGCCGACAAAACGCTGATCGCCCTGTGCGCAAATCATCATGAGCGACGACATCGACATTTCCGAGACATCGAAATCGCCGAAACGCAATTGGCGCCAGAACAGCTCCGAAGGATCGACCACGCTCATGGCGAGATCGATGGAATCGGGCGAAACCCGACCGTCGATCACCGGCCACGTACGCGGGTTGGAGGTAATGCCGAGGCTGAGTTGGAGCTTCATCGCGTTAGGTCTCCGCTGGTTGACAAGTTCATGCTCACCGAGGCGCGGCCGTCGCTTTGCCCGATGCTTCGTCGAGCCACATTTGCCAGATGCGATCGGTGCCGTGGCTTGAGCCGCGTCGGTTCGCGTTGGCTTCGGCTGCCATCGCCCGGCCCTCATCCGCCGAGATATATTCGATCGGCTTGCCGAGGGTGAGTGCCTGCAGCAATAGCCGCGCATCGAGCTCGGTATAGATCGCGCGCGAGACCGCGCTGCGAATGTCGCCGGCCACGATCGTGTCGCCATGACCGCGCATCAGCACCGCGGCATTGCCCGCCAAGGTGCGCGCCAACGCCTTACCGAGCCCCGGATCATTGACCAAGGGCGATTTCGCCCCAGGAATTTTCTGCGTATCGAAGACCGGCACGCCGGTATAGAGAAACGAGGCCGAATGGATGATCGGCCGCAGCGGCACGCCGGTGACGCCGAACGGAATCACCTCCGGCGAATGGGTGTGGATGACGGAATTCACGTCCGGTCGCGCGCGGTAGATTTCCGCATGGATAAAGCGCTCCGAATAAGTCGGGCGCTTCTGGTCACCAACGATATTGCCGTCGAGATCGAGCTCGATCACATCGCCGGCCGTCACCCGTCCGGGTGCCACGGCCGCCGCCATATAGAACCGGTTGGCATTGGTCGGGCTGCGGAAGCTGACATGGCCATAGCCGTCGACAACCCCGTGATTGTAGAGAATATGATTGGCGGCAACGAGATCGTCGATCAATCCTTGAAGATTGGTCCTGTCCTGGGCGCGAACCGTGCCCGGCAGAAGCAGCAATGCGCAGGCCCCGAAGAGTCCCGCCACCCAGGCCGGGCCGCGACGCTTTGCCGCCATAAGATATCCTCCCATTCCCCGGCTTATCCGCCCTTGGGCTCGCTTTTCACTTGGCGGCGAGAATGATCCCGAACGGCCGCGCGTGCAAGCCGCGGCGGCAAGCCTGAGCGTGCCGGCTTCGCGCTTGGCCGAACGACGTTAGGCCGGACTACCGGTCAGTCTTCGCGATGGGTGCGCTCGAGCCGTTCATGGCGCTCTTGCGCCTCGAGGCTCAAGGTCGCGATGGGCCGCGCATCGAGCCGCCTGACGCCGATCGGCTCGTTGGTCTCTTCGCAATAACCGTATGTCCCGTTCTCGATCCGTTGCAGCGCCTCGTCGATCTTCGAGATCAGCTTGCGCTCGCGGTCGCGGGTTCTCAGCTCGGTGAAGCGGTCGGTTTCCAAGGTTGCGCGGTCGGCAACGTCCGGTTCCGAAAGGCTCTCTTCCTTCAGATGTTGCAAGGTTTCCGAAGATTCCGCCACAAGCTCCGCGCGCCAGCGCAGCAGCTTTTGCCTAAAATATTCGACCTGCACGGGATTCATGAACTCTTCGTCTTCCGACGGACGATAATCGGGCGGAAGCGTTAGCCGGCTCACCAGACAAACTCCCTACGCCAAACCCTCAAGCCGGCGGGAGTATATGAATCGTTTCCCCGCTCTTCAAGCGCTGGACGTATGGGTCAATAAAAGCCGGGTTAGCAAGGGATTCCGAGCCGTCGCCCGGGGGGTCGCTCTAACCGAGCGTGTCGAGCTTGGCGAGTTCGACGGCGACGCGGAGCTCGATCTCGCCGAGGATGGCGGCCAATTGGGGATCGTCGGCCGCTGGACCATGTTCGCGTGCGAGCTCGCGCAACTGTTCGAGTTGGGTCCGCGGCAGCCTGCCCGCGAGAAGAGCAACGCGCAAATCTTCAAGCCGATCGAGCAGTGTATTGGCGCGCGCCACAGCGCGGCGACGGCCGTTCAACTCGTCGGCAACTTCCTGCAGCGCAAAGAGCCCTTCGACCGGCGGCGCAGGCGGCGCCGGTGCCGTCGCCGCGGGTTTCGGTTCGCTCGACACGGCGCCGGCGAAACTGCCGTCGCCGCTGGCTTGCCGCGCATCGCGCCGCGGTGCGGTCGTCTGAACCGGGGAGGAACCGTCGACTCTCATGGGGCAAGCATGGCCGCAACAAGGTTAAGAGCGACTTAATACCCCAATACCCTCGCTATGCCGCTCCCGGCAAAACTTGCCACGGCATGGCAGGGATTGCCGCGCACTGCGCGGGCGCTGCGCAGAAAAATCGCGGCTTTCCAACCACTTCCGCCTTGGCACGGCTTTGGCATCGGGTGAGGCGGAGTAAACCATGTTGTCATCGTTCCGGATCATGAGCCGTATTGTCCGCTGTGCCCTTGCCGCGCTCGCTTTGTGTGCGCTCCCGAACCTTGTCGCCAGCGCCGACGCGGCGTCGCGCATCAAGGACATCGCCGATTTCGAAGGCGTACGCGACAACATGCTCGTGGGCTATGGGCTGGTCGTCGGTCTCAACGGTACCGGCGACACGCTCAACCAAGCGATTTTCACGCGTGAAAGCCTGATCGGCATGCTCGAGCGCCTGGGCGTCAACGCGCGCGACAGCAGCTTGCGCACGGCCAATGTCGCGGCCGTGATGGTCACCAGCACCCTGCCCCCTTTCGCGCGCCAAGGCGCGCGCATCGACGTCCAAGTGTCGGCGCTCGGCAATTCCAAGAGCCTACTCGGTGGAACCTTGCTCGTCACGCCGCTGCTCGGCGCCGACGGCGAAGTCTATGCTGTCGCCCAGGGCTCGGTTTCCGCGGGCGGTTTCACCGCCAAGGGGGCTGCAACTTCGATCACCAAGGGCGTGCCCACCGCCGGCCGCATTCCCACGGGCGCGATCGTCGAGCGCGAAGTGGGATTTGATCTGGCAAAAATGCGCAGCGTCAGCCTGATGCTGCACAATCCCGATTTCACGACGGCCCGCCGCGTTGCCCAGGTCATCAATGCCCGGCTCAAAAGCGACGTGGCCGCGGCGAGCGATCCTTCGACCGTGGTGCTCAACTTGCCGCCCAACATGAAAGACAATGTCGTCAATCTGCTGACCGACATCGAACAACTCTCGGTCGAGCCCGATCAGGTCGCGCGCGTTGTCATCGACGAGCAGAACGGCATCATCGTCATGGGCGAGAATGTCCGCATCAGCACGGTCGCGGTGGCGCAAGGCAATCTCACCGTCAAGATCACCGAAACGCCGCAAGTCTCGCAGCCCAATCCTTTCGCGCCCGCGGGCACGGCGACGCCCGGCGTGATCCCGAACGGCCCCGGCCTCGCGCCCAACCCCAATGCCGGCCTCCCGGCGGTACCGCAAGCGAACGGCACCCAATTTGCGCCGACGGGCGGCGGTGCCACCGTGGTCGTGCCGCGCACCAATGTACAGGTCGACGAGCAAAGCGATCGACGCATGGCCGTCGTGCGTGCCGGCGTCAGCCTGCAGGAACTCGTCAACAATCTCAATTCGCTGGGCGTCGGGCCGCGCGACATGATCAGCATTCTGCAGGCGATCAAGGCCGCCGGCGCTTTGCAGGCCGACATCGAGCTGATGTGATGAGCGACGACGCGAGCAGCTTGCTGACCTCCGCTGCGGTCGCGCCGTCGGCCCCGGCTGTCTCGGGCGCCGGCGATGCCGATAGTGCCAAGAAGGCCGGCCAGGATTTCGAAGCCTTCTTCCTTTCCCAGGCTTTCGAAAACATGTTCGCCGGGATCGAGTCTGATCCGGTGTTCGGCGGCGGCAATGGCGAAAGTGTCTACCGTTCTCTGCTGATGCAGGAATACAGCAAGGTCGCGGCGAAGAGCGGCACCACCGGCATCGGCGACGCCGTGACGCGCGAGATTCTACAGTTGCAAGAAGCACAAGGGAAAAAGTGAGCATGCCAACCATGCCACGACCACCGACCACGGGCGAAATCCAAGCGATGACGGAAGAGCTTGCCGAACTGGCGGGCCGACTGACCGACCTCTTGGCGCACGAAAGCACGCTGGTCCGCGCCATGCGGATTAAGGAGATTGGCCCGTTGCAAGGGCAGAAGACGAGCCTTACGGCGCGCTATCAGAAAACCTTCACCGCGCTGACCGCCGCCCATAACGGGAAGGCCTTGCCGCTGGCGATCAAAGAGCGCCTCGCCGTGTCCGGCCAGCGTCTTGCCGCGGCCGTCGCCGAGAACGAGCTTGCCTTGCGCGTCGGCAAGATTGCGACCGACCGGTTGATCGGCTCGATCATCGCCGCGGTGAAAGATGCGCAGAAATCGACCACCGCCTACGCGCCGCGCCCGACCACGCCGCGTCATGGCTTCATGACGGCCGCCGCCGTCGATCGCCGACTCTGAGCGCGCGAGACGACCGGTCATGAGCATCGAATCAGCCCTCGAGACCGCCCTCTCCGGCTTGCGCGCCACGCAGGCGCAGATTCAGGTCATTTCCGGAAACATCGCCAACGTCCAGACGCCAGGCTATTCGCGCGAGGTCCTCCCCCAGGAGACTGTGGTCACGGCCACCGCCACGCAGGTCGACACCGGCGCGGTGCAGCGGGTGGTCGATCAGGTTCTGAACACCAATCTGACCGACCAGATGACGACCACAAGCGCCGCTTCAACGCTCGAGACCTACTACAAGCAGATCGAGACTTTGTTGGGACAAGTCGGCAGCGGCGCCACGATCAACGACGCGCTCAACAAGTTCTCCAGCGCAATGCAGGCGGTCGCCACCACGCCCCAGGATCCGGTCGCTCAAGGCGCCGCCGTGTCAGCCGGCCAAGCCCTGGCGCAGACGCTCAATCAGCTGTCATCCGGCGTGCAATCGATCCGGCAAGGAACCGATGTCGCAATCAATGCCGATATCACGACGCTGAACAACTCACTCCAATCGATCGCGACGATCAATGCGCAGATCAGCCAGCTTCAAGCCGAAGGGCAGTCGACCGCCTCGCTCCAAGACCAGCGCGACCTAGCCGTCAACCAGGTTGCTCAGCTGGTCGGTGTCAACAGCTTCGTGACCAAGGACGGTTCGATGGTGGTGATGACCACCACGGGCCAAACCTTGGTCGATCCCGCCGGCGCGGGAACCTTCTCCTACACGCCGGCAGGCAACGTCAATGCCAGCACGACGCTTTCGGGCATCAAGCTCAACGGCGTCGACATCACGTCCAATTTGACCACGGGCTCGATCGGTGCGCTGATGCAGCTGCGCGATGTCGATCTACCGGGGCTGACCGCGCAGCTCAACCAGTTTGCCAACAACCTTTTCAACGCCACGGCCGTCACGCAATCGGGCATGACCTTCACCGGCAGCGGCGGCAACCCCGTCGCGGGCGACACCTTCACGACGACGATCGACGGCAACACCTTCACGACGCAACCGTTGCCCGCCAACCCGACGATGCTCGACATCGCCAATGCACTCAACACGCAATTCAACGCACAGCAGGTGGTCGCAGTCGGCGGCGGCGCGCCTCAGGCCGGCGACGCCTTCACGGCGACAATCGATGGCACGCCTTATACGACGGCAGCGCTCGCCGGCGGCGGGCCCTTCACATCGGCCATCGTCGATGCACTGAATTCCAAACTAACGACGATCAATGTCCCTGTTACGGTCAATACGCCGGCAACCGGCGACCAGTTCGACGTGACGGTCAACGGGACGACCTATACGTCAGCGGCCTTGTCGGGCGGCGGCCCCTATACACTCGCGAATATCGCCGCCGCGATCCAGTCGTCGCTGCCCGCCAATCTCACGGCGACGGTCAATGGCGGCAATATTCAGATCTCGGATGCGACCGGTCGCTTGTCATCTTCCAGCATCGCCTTGCATGCCGGCGGAACCGGCACTGAAACCTTCGGCGCCGGCGTCCAAGCCAGCACCTTTTCGGCGAGCCTCAGCGGCAGCAACATCGTGTTCACGGATTCGGCCGGCAATCCGATCACGGTCAGCCTTGCCCTATCGGCCGGCACCGGCACCGAGACTTTCGCTGCGGCCACACCCAGCACGCTTTCGGCAAGCGTAAGCGGTGGCAACATCGCGATCACCGATTCGTCCGGCAGTCCGATGACGGGGAGCTTTGCCGCCAATCCAATGTTCACCGCCGGCGCGCCGAACAATAGCGGCACGCCCACCACGATCGATTTCGCCCAGACCAGCGGTTCGATTAATGTCGGTCAGACTTTCGACATCGTAGTCGACGGCACCGACTATGGAACGACGACGGCATTGGCGACGGGCTCGACCTCGCTCAGCGACGTCGCAAACGCGATCAATACCCTCCTGACGGCGCAGAGCGCCAACCTCACCGCGACCGTCGTCGCCGGCAAAATTCGCATCTCCGATTCGGTAGGCAATCCCATCACCGCCAGCGTCACCATAAATGGCGGGCCGGGCAGCGAAACCTTCGCTGCTGGCGTGCCGACCAATCCTTTGAACACGCTGAATAGCGGTCTCAACACCACCAATGACGCCAATCATTTCTTTGCCGATGTCAATTTGGCCACCGGGATCGACAATGCGGCTACGATCCAAGTGAATCCGTCTCTTTTGGCCAACACCGCCCTGTTGCTGCAAGGCGCCACCGGGCCGGATCCCTCAATCTCGCAGAATCTCTTTGCCAAATTGGACAACAATTACACCTTCAACCCGGCGGGTGCTTTCACCAACTCGAGCTCGACCACGCTAGCAAACTATTCGGGACAGATGATCGGCCAAGCCGCCAGCACGTCTTCTTCTGCTACGGCCAATTCAACCTTCCAGACGCAGCTCCAGTCGCAGCTCACGACCCAGGCGGGCTCGGTCAGCGGCGTCAATATCGACGAGGAACTCGGTAACCTCATTCAATACCAGAACGCCTATGGCGCGAATGCCCGCGTCATGACCGTGATTTAAGCGCTCTACGACACGCTGATGCGGATGTAGGCATGAAAAGGATTGCATCATGAGCCGCGTTGGCACGCTGACCGAGAACAATCAGATTCTGCAATACGTCCAGCAGAGCAAGACCACTGCGGACACGCTTGAGCAACAGATTGCCACCGGACTGAAGAGCACCGACTTCGCCGGCATCGCGCCGCAAGCGGCGCAGCTCGTCAGCCTGAGCGATCAGCAGTCAAAGCAACAGGGCTATATCGACACGATCAACACGGTCTCGACTCGGCTCCAAGTGATGGGTCTTTCGATCAGCAGCATCGAGACCCTGGCGACCCAATTCGTCGGCAATATGCCGGCCGATGCCTACAACACGAAAGGCGAAACCATTCAGGAGCAGTCGAAGCAGGTTCTCCAGCAAATTGCCGGCTATCTCAACACCCAGGACGGATCGACCTACGTCTTCTCCGGCAACAACACGATGACCGCGCCGGTGGATACCAACGGCCTTCCCACGCCCGGCAGTCTGACGACCTCGACCGCGGTCGCGCCGCCCAACGGCTATTACCAAGGCGACAACGGCGTTGCCCAGGCCACCGTCGACAACAACGTCACCATGACCTACGGCGTCGATGCCAGCAATCCGACTTTCGAGCAATTCATCCGCGTCCTGAATTTCCTGGCAAATTCTCCGCCCTTTGATCAAAGCAACCCAGCCGATGTCGCCAACGTCGACAAGGCGACGCAAATGTTGAACCAGACGGTTACACAACTCCAAACACTGCAGGGCACCAACGCGCTGCAGCAAGGCCAGCTCGCCAACCAGCTCAGCACGCATCAAAATTCGTTGAGCCTCGCCGAAGGCACGATCGCCAATGTCGAGAAGGTCGATCCGGCGACGGCGATCACCCAGCTCGATACCCTCCAAACCCAGCTGCAGGCGTCTTACCAAACGGTTGGCATCCTGCAGCAGTTGAGCCTCGTGAATTACATAAAATAGGAATGATCATCCGATGACCCAGGCCCGCGTTCTCGCCTATTCGCGCCGCGCGCCGGCGCGCTCTGCCACGCCGAACGCTAAGTCCCTGTTAACCAAATCGGGCAAAACTGCCGCGAATGGCAAAGCTCGATTGGTGGAATTACCCATGACCAAAATGGTAGCCAAAGCTCGGAACGGCAGCGGCGCGGCAAAGAACTCGATCGCCCTGCTCCGCAGCCCGTCGCCGGCCGCGGCCGGCATGCCGAACGGCAACGGCCGCGCAATGTCCTTGCCTGACGAAGTCTTCCACGCGATGCGACAGTTCGACGACAAGGCGATCCTGGTCACCGGGGGCAGCGGGTCGTTCGGCAAACGCTTTATCGAGACCCTGCTGCGCCATAGCCGGGCGCGCCGCATCATCGTCTTTTCGCGCGACGAATATAAGCATTACGAGATGCATCAGCAGCTCGAAGATTTGGGCACCGACCGCCTGCGCTTCTTCATCGGGGACGTGCGCGACGGCGACCGGCTCGAGATGGCGACGCGCGACGTCGATTTCATCGTCCATGCCGCTGCGCTGAAACAGGTTCCTGCGGCGGAATACAATCCCTTTGAGTGCATGCGTACCAACGTGTCAGGGGCCGAAAATGTGGTCCGCGCGGCGCTGCGCAACAACGTCTCGCGGGTCATCGCTCTCTCCACGGACAAGGCGGCCAATCCGATCAATCTCTACGGCGCCAGCAAGCTCGCTTCCGACAAGATTTTCGTGGCCGCCAACAATATGACCGGCAAGAGCGATACGCGCTTCGCGATCGTACGCTACGGCAATGTGGTCGGCTCGCGCGGCAGCGTCATTCCTTTTTTCCGCAAGCTCGTCGCCGAAGGTGCCAGCTCGCTGCCGATCACTGACGAGCGCATGACGCGCTTCTGGATTACCTTGCAGCAGGGCGTCAATTTCGTCATCACGTCGTTCATTATGATGCGCGGCGGCGAAATCTTCGTGCCGAAGATCCCGAGTATGCGCATGGTCGATCTGGCGCATTGCATGGCGCCGCATTTGCCGCTTCGCGTCGTCGGCATCCGCCCCGGCGAGAAGCTGCACGAGGTCATGGTGACGGAAGATGATTCGCGCCTGACCTTGGAGCTGAGCGATCGGTTTGTCATCGAGCCGGCTTTCACCTGGTGGCAGCGCGCGCCCTACACCTCCTCGGGCGCCAAATGCGTGCCGGATGGTTTCCGTTTCACCAGCGACACCAACACCGATTGGCTCGACGAAGATCGGCTTCAAACGCTGATCGCGGAAGCCGTGTGATGGTTGCGTCGCCTCCGATCCTGCCTTATGGGCGTCAAGCGATCGACGAGGACGACATTGCCGCCGTCGCTTCCGTGCTGCGCAGCGATTGGCTGACGACCGGCCCGACGACCCGCGCCTTTGAAGCGGCGCTTGCCGAGCGCTTAGCGGCACCCCATGCGATAAGCTGCGCGAACGGCACCGCCGCGCTTCATCTTGCTTGCCTTGCCCTGGGCCTCGGCCCCGAGCATAGCGTCATCGTTCCTTCGATCACCTTCGCTGCGACCGCCAACGCTCCTCGCCTGGCAGGTGCCGAAGTCGTTTTCGCCGATGTCGATCCCGAGAGCGGGTTGATGGGACCGGAGCACCTCGATGCGGCGGTCGCGCGTTGTATTGGCGCCGGCCGTCACCCGAGCGCAGTGTTCCCGGTCGATCTCGCCGGTCAATGCGGCGATCTGCATGCCATCGCCGACCTCGCGCGGCACCACGCCATGGCCGTCATCGAGGATTCCTGTCATTCGATTGGTGCCGAGTATCAGGGCCATGACGGCGCTTGGCATCCGATCGGTGCGTCGCTCGACAGCGACATGACCGTGTTCTCCTTTCATCCCGTCAAGACCATTGCCGCCGGCGAAGGCGGCGCCGTGTTGACCCGCCGCGAGGATCTTGCCGAGCGACTCTCGCTGTTCCGCGGACACGGCATTCACCGCAATCCCACGGCCTTCGTCGATACCGCCGCCGGCTTCGACCACGCCAGCGTAAACCCGTGGTACTACGAGATGGTCGCGCTTGGGCTGAACTACCGCCTCAGCGATGTCAACTGTGCGCTCGCTCTGAGCCAGCTCAAGAAGCTCGATCGCTTCGTTGCCGCCCGCCGCGCTCTTGCCGACCATTATGATTCGCGCCTCGCCGTGTTCGCGCCGCTGCTGCAGCCGATTGCGCGCGCGCCCTTGTGCCGTCCGGCCTGGCACCTTTACAGCGTCCTGGTCGATTTCGAGCAAGCGGGCGTCAGCCGCGGCCAGGTTTTTCGCGCGCTGGACGAGCGTGGCATACGTTGCCAAGTCCATTACATCCCGGTGCATCGCCAACCCTATTACCGCGCGCGCTATGGCGAGCAGGCTTTGCCGGGCGCCGAATCCTATTACCGGCGCACCCTCACCCTGCCCCTTTACGTCGGCATGACGGTCGGGGATGTCGATCGCGTAGTCGACGCGCTCGCCGATGTCCTCCACCTCGCCACCGCGCCGGCCCGCCGCAGCACGCGATAGACCTCGATGACGCGCCTCGATTCCTCCATTGCTTGCATCGTACAAGCGCGCATCGAGCCGGCGGCGAGCAAGACGACGGCGTTGAGCTTGCTGGGCGGCATACCGGTGCTGGCGCACGTGCTGCGCCGCTGCCGCGCCATCCCCGGCGTCGGGCAGGTGGTGTGCGCGACCTTCAGCGATCTGCCAGGCGATCGGGTTGCCGCTTTGGCGGACGATCTCGGCGTTACCGTGTTTCGCGGGATCGCAGGCGATGCGCTTGCCCATTACCGTGCCGCCGCAAATGCCGTCGGGGCCCGAATTGTGCTGCGCGTGACGAGCGACTGTCCGCTGATCGATCCCGAGATCTGCGGCGAGGTGCTGCGCCTGCGCGTCGCCGAGGAAGCCGATTACGCCGCCAACAATATGCCGCCATCATGGCCGCACGGGCTTGATTGCGAAGCGTTCACGGTCGAAGCGCTCGAGGAAGCGGACGAGATCGCCAGCGATCCGGCGGACCGCGCCGCGGTCACGCATTGGATCCGGCGCAACCGGGCGTTCCGCCGCGTCAATCTGGCAGGGCCGGGCGGCGAATTGACCGAACAGCGCTGGATGCTGGACTACCCCGAAGACCTCGCTTTCTTGTGCGCGTTGTACGATCGCTTCGCGGATCGCAAGGCCTATCCGACCTGGCGCGACATTGCCCAGCTTTTGGCGCGCGAGCCCCAGCTCGCGCTTATCAACGAGGCGCGCAAACAGCGTTAACCATAGCGATGAATCGCCTACGCGGCCGGGAAGCCTTAAGCGTATCTTCACGCCTCTCAAGCCATGCTAAAGGGCGGTCAAACCGGGCGCTATGGCGCTCGCTCCGGCCGCAACGAGGACATCCGCTTTGACCGTTTCAGCCACCAATTCCTCCAACATTCTGAACTCCCTCGTTCAGGCGTCGCAGACAGCCGCGCAGATGACGCAGCAGGTCGAAATCGACCAGATCAACGGCGCGATCAACAAGCAGTTGCAACAGAAGATCGCGGCGCTCCCGGATACGGCCGACAACGCGATGTTGCAGGTCACCCAATCGCAAGTCAGTCAGCTGAACTCAACGCTGTCGACGATCAACACGGCGGCGAGCCAATTTACCGCCAACGGAAACCTCGTTTCGACCATCCAGAACCTGTTGGCCGGCCTGCAGACGGACGCCGCCAACGGCGATTCCACGAATTTCGACAACACGCTCGCGACGATCGCGACGAGCGTCGGCAATCTTCAGGTCGTCAACCCGACCGCGCCGTTTCAACCGGATCAGATTCTGCCCTTGAAGGCCACCGGGATCGGCGTGAAGAACAGCGCGTCCTACGATCTGTCGACGCCGGCAGGACAGGCGGCCGCGAAGGCCGATATCGGCAACGCGCAAAGTCTGGTCAACCAGATCTTCAGTGTCATCACGTCGAACCAGCTGGTTGCAACCGACGTGACGTCGGCACTCTCGAGCCAGATCGACTCGCTCAATCAAACCATGCAACAGACGCAGTCCAACGATCAGTTGCAGGTCGCCGCACAAACCTCACAGCTCACGCAGTTGGCCCAAGACCAGGAGCATCTGATCCAACTCGCACTCGGCAATACGTCGCAGTTGAGCACGGCCTTGACGACTATGACCGCTCAGACAGCGCAGCCGTCATCGCCGCTCGAAGCGCTCTATGATGCGGTCGGCGCCACCGCCAGCTCGATCACACCACAACAAACTTCTGACGCCGTCCTCTCGATCCTCGCCTAAAGCGATCGGGCCGATCTAAGATTCGTCGTCTCATGGTTAACGCTTCGTTAGCGCTCCATCGCTAGGCTGGCTCCGTATCGAACGGAGGTAGCGGGAATGCGTCAGCTTCGTATGCGGTCGATGGACGATATCGGCATCGGCATTCCTGCCGCTATGCCACAACCAGCCGATCCCGTTTTGATCGACGAAGCTGTCGAGCACGCCGCGGTCACGCGGGGTGAAGGCTTGCGCCTTGCACGGCGTGAAACCGCCAAAGACCGCAACGCGACGCTCCGCGTCGTCCTAACTCTGCTCAAAGTCCTCGTTATTCCGCGAACCGAAGAATTCCTCGCGGCAAGCGCCGTCAAATCGCAAAAAATCGAATGCAAAGCGGGATGCAATGCTTGCTGTCATCAAGGTGTCGAGGTGTCCATCCCCGAAGCAATCCTGGTCGCGCTGCAGGTGGCCAATCCGGAGGATCCCCGTCAGTCCGCGATCCTCAAAACGGCCGCGACGACTGCCGACGTAAGCCCGAAAGAGAGAATTCTTGCGCGAATTCCTTGCCCGCTTCTGGTCGAAGGACAATGCTCGGTTTATGACAATCGGCCGCTATTGTGCCGCGCCACCCTGTCGCCTTACGCCAAAGGCTGCTACGACGCTCTGGAAGGCAAACCCGGTGCGCAAATCTACGTGACCGCGCAGCTCGTCGCGCAGGCCGACAAAGACGCGCTGCGCGGCATTTGCAAGGACCTTGGATTGCAACACGGAAACGTCGAGCTCGTACAAACCGTCGCGGCAATATTACGCGATCCGACGACCGTAACACGTTGGGCTGCCGGCGAACCGGTGTTCAAAACCGTTCAACCGCTTTCGCCCATTTCGATCGAAATGAAGCCCGTTTCCCACGCCTAAAGCGGCCAGGTCACCATCCAGCCGCCAGCCGGCCGGATCGACTCGTTACATTCCCGCCGCGTTCGCCTTCTTCGGCAACGACGGCATCCGCGCGTCAAGCTGGTCAAAGAGCGCATAAATCTGAGCCGCCATATCCCGCGCAATGGCGCGGAACTCGTCGATGAAAACGTCAAAGAGACAACGCCGCCCCTCCTTCTCGGCCGTCCGGAAGCCATAAAACATGCCGATTCGTGGCAAGGCCTGCAACGAACCCGAAATAATCGATTCCGTGCGACCATAGCTGTCTTTGGCCCCAGCGACGAAGCCCATCACCCGGTCATAGACCGCTGCGAAATCCGCTTCGCCCGCGCCGAGCTCCGCAAGCAACTGATCGAGGTCGGCGAACATCGCCTCGGTCTTTTGCCGGATCGCTGCGAAATCCGCCTCCTTGAGAAGATCGCAGGGCGCATAGCGTTGCATGGTTCGCTCGATCGCGAGATCGAAAGCCGCGCGATCGACGACCGGGCTCTCGATCTCCAACGCTTCGGGAACGCAAGGGTCCGCGCCAGTAATCAAGGCACCATCGCTGCAATTCATGACGGAGAGTCCGTAATACTTGAACGTCTCGATCAGCATCCGGCGGCAAGCATCATAGATAAGCTCGGTCGAGACGACGCCGCCGAAATTCCCTTCGACTTCCATCGTGTGTCCGCGTTCTTTATTGCCCTCGGTAAACACGTCGTCGTAAATCGTTCCCGTGGCGTGACGGCTCCTACCTTGCCGCACACCGCAATCGGTGCCGAAAAGAGCGAGTTCGGTAAAACCCATCACCGCGGCGATGTTGGCCGCCAGGTTGACGCAGGTCGGTCCGGAGCCTGCGATCTCACGGTGCTTCCTGCCGAGGATCTGGGTCGAGCTCACCGTATCTCGGAAATAGAAAATCGTGTCGCGGAAGAGCCCAGGAACGCGGGGATCGACCGTCGCCGACGCGATCAAGCAAATCTGCGAGATATCGGCCACCTTGGCTGTCTCCGTCATCACCTCGAAGACCGCAGGAACATTCTCGATCTCGCAATGGAAATCGGGAACGATGCCGTGCCTCAACAACGCGCGCAGCGCCGTGCCCCCCGAGAACAGCACGACACGGTCGCGAATCCGCTGCAAGGTTTCGATGCTTTCGTCGAGCGATGGACCGGCGCCCACGATCACCGCCAGCTCAGGGCGCCGCAGCCGAGGCTTGCCTTCGAGCAGCCAGAAATCGTAGGTGGCGTAATTTTCCACCGCGTTCCGCATCATGATCAGCTCGTCCTCGAAGAATCCGCGATTGATAAACGCGAATTCCATGGCGTCGTGCAGCTGATCGCGTGCCTGGGTGAATGCCCAAAATGGATAGTGCGTGAAAACCCAGCTGCCATCGGCATAGGGCACGCCCTTTGCCTGCACGACGTCGGCGATCCCGGTCACCATTTTCTGAGGGTCGCTATCGGTAATCACATGGACCGAGCCGCCCTTGAGCTTGAATTCCTCAAGAACTTTGCTCCAGTCGACGACGTGGCAGGAGTGATCAAGGAACTCGATGAACGGCTCGACGACGATAAGCCAGCGCGGTTGGGTTTCGCGAAGCAGCGCGTCGAGATGATGGCCGAGCCCGAGACCGAACACGACAAGAAATGTCGGATTGTCGGTCGGCCAACTCGTGCATTGGCCGAACTTGTCTTCGCGCAACCCTTTTTCGATCGTTTTGATCAGGCGCTGTCCAACCTCGGTGACCATCCCGCTCATGTCGAGACGCTGCACAAAGAAACGCAGCGGCTTCTTGACGAAAGCCTCCACCTGGCCCGCGGCGAAGCGCCGCGCGTCGCCGCCATAGATAAGTTGGCCGTCGAGGAGAATATCAGCCGGATGGCCGTCTTTCATCACAACCGATGAAGCAATACCGCCCGCTTGCTTCAGTCGCGCCGCGAGTTGCGGAAAATATTCCGAGAAAGCCGAGCGAGAACGCGCCAGAACGGCCTCCTCGCTCATGACTGCCTCTCTTCTGCGCTTTCGAGTGTGAGCCACGCATGCTCCTCAATCGCTTGCGCAAATCGGCGCGCGCCATCGCCGCATGCCGCCATGGCCGTGCTCACCTGCTCGCGTATCGATCCATCGCTTGCCGCCCGAACCGCCCGTTTCACGAATTCTTGCTCATTGGCGGCAACCAAGCTTTCAGCCAAGCCGAGATCGTGCAGCAATGCGGAGCAACGTTCAGTGTCCTCGGATTCCAAGGCGGCAATCACGGGCACGCCGCAAGCGAGCGCTTGGATCGCGACACGCGGCGACGTGCCGCGCCGCGGTGCCAATGCCACATCGACAGCAGCGTAGAATTCGTCCACGAACTCGTCGCCGACAATATCGATTCTTGCCGCAAGGTCGCGCCCGAAACGCTCGACCAAGCGGTCGATATTGGCACCCGGGCCCATGTCGTTGGCGCGCAATAGAAGCTTTGAGTCAGGCTGCGCGCGCATGACGGATGACCACAATGCAACCGTTGTCGGATCGAGCTGTACCATGCGCACGTCCGCGCCGAAATGAATGCCCGAATGAGCTTGTCGCTGCGGCATTTTTCCCGACGCGCGCAGGACGGGGTAGCCGCAACCGATCGACCACGCCGCCTCGTCGCTGCCTGCCCCCGGCGCCGCGACAATTCGCGCGTCATAGAGCGGCTGTCCGATCCCTGCCGGATTGCCTAGCCATGCGACGCGAACGGCCGTCGCAAGGCGCGCCAACGCCATGAGGTTGCTCGGCACCTCGAAGCCACAAGCATCGACGATCGCGTGGAGACCGTCGCGCTCGAAGAAACGCGCAAGTGTCGCGGGATGGAGCGTCCTGATATCCTGCCAGATGTCGAAGGCGCCGCTCAGCGGCGCGTTCGCCGGCGAAGTTTGTAAGCCATGGCCGTATCCCACCACTGTCACATGTGCACGATCATGAGCGCGTGCGACTGCGGCGACATAAGCGATGTCGAGCGGATCGGCAAACCCGTTCACGAGATACCCGATGACGAGCTGGCCCCCCGGCCGGTGCCATTGCCGCGGCTTTGGCGCCACACAGAAACGCCGCGCCCAATCCTGTGCTGCCAAGGCCCGTTTCTTCGGATCCTGCTCAAGCCAAAATCCGTCGGCAATCCGCGCCGCGGCGATATCGGAGTCTTTCGGCGCCAGAGAAACCGCTTTCTCATGCCATTTTTGCGCCTCGGCGAAATCGCCCACCGCGGCCAAGCTGCGCGCATAAAGGCTGGCATAGGCCGCTGGAAAATCCGCGTTGTGCAAAATTTGGCTCAGCACCTCCACGGCTTCCGCCGCCGCGCCGACCTTCAACAACAAGGCGGCAAGGAACGCATGACCGTCGCCATCCTGCGGATTGAGGCCGGAATGCTGACGGGCTTTCGCGACCGCATCGGCGAGATTGCCGCTGGCGAGGCTCGCCTTGGCGCTGACGAGCAGAGGCTGATTCTTGATATGATAAAATGCCCAATCGAAATTCGGAAAACCTTCCGGCACCAGATAGGACAGCTCGCCCGGACCTCCGAGTGCCGTTCCCATCTTGCCCATGAACAGGCTTTCACGGAGATCGCCAACTTGGGCATAGAGAGAAGCCAAGACCTCGGCGACCGTGCCGTCCATCGGCCAGGTTTCGTGGCATTGGCGCATGAGCTCGATCGCCCAGTCGAGCCGCCCCATTTTCCACGCCGTCATCGACAACAGGAAGCGCGCGGGTAAATAGGCCCCGTCGGAAGTCAGTGGCTCTAAGATCGCCAACGCCCCTTCGATGTCGCCAGCGGAAAGGTAGCGATGAGCGTCGCGAACCTTCGCCTCGAGCGAGACTGGCATATCCGGCTCGGCGATCGCTGTCATCGCGGGTGCTTCCTAAGCGCTGCGACGGATCGGCGCAGGATTGGGCGCCAAGGGCCCCGACACATTGGCCGGCGATGCGCCGGTCGAGGGAACGGCCGCGCTCTTCGCGCTGGCGCGCGCGCCATCGAGCAAACCTTCGCTGATCTGACGATTGATGTGAATCAGCGCGTCGACTTTCTCAGGATCCTGCTTGGCGAGCAATTCGACCGTCTGGCGATCGATGAAATTGGCGAGGCCGAGCAGATTGCCGCGAACTTCCGCCGGAATCTGGCAATCGGGTTCGAGCAAGCTGGCCTGGAAAATCGTCCAGAGCCGCCAATTCGTCCGCAAAGCGGCCCTGAATTCGTCGATCGGTCCGCTCTTGGTGGTGTTCAGTTGGCGAGCCGCTTCGAGCAGCGCCCAAGCTTCTGAGCGCGCAGGGTTACCGGGCTCCGGTGTCCTTTGATAGCCCTTCGCCGGGAAACTCATCCAGTATCTCCTGTTCACGCGTAATAAGCTGCTTCGCCGATTTGAGAGCGCGATAAAACTGGCTCTCTGCCGCAAGACTGCGGATCTCGGCGACGAGCGCCGCCGTGCTTGGCGCCGCTTCCTCAAAGTCTGTGAGAAATTTATCAATTATAGGTAAAAAAACGTCGCTTTTACCGGGGAACAGATATTGGCACTGGATAGCGAAATAGATGCGTCGCGCCGGCGTGTTTGCCTGTTCTTCGGTGACGATATCCTTCTCGCGCAGCAAGGCTGCATTGTTATGGACGAGGATTTTCGCGGCGGGGCCGGAATTCTCGATGACGACGCCATTGACGATCAGGCGTTCGTGCGGTTTCAGATTGATGGTGAGCGGCATTCTACTGCTCCCGCAATTTAACGATGCTGAGCTTTTAAGGGGGCAATGCTTAGGATCGCGTTAAAAAGAAGACGGGCGGCCCGGAGGGCCGCCCGCTGGAAAAACGTAAAGGCGTAACAGTACTAGGCGTTTTAGTGGAAGAGACGGAGAACCGACTGTTCCGAAGTGGTCGCGATCGACAGCGACTGAATGGCGAGCGACTGTCTCGTCTGCAGAGTGACGAGGTTGGTGCTCTCCTGGTTCACGTCGGCAACGGTCAGCTTGCTGGCGCCGCCATTAAGCGTCGTCATGTAGCTCGCCGTGAAGCTCAAGCGCGTTTGCAACAACGAAACGTTCGCGCCCAAGCTCTGCGCCGCCGCCTGTGCCGTCGAGACTGCCGCGTTCAGAGCGTTGTACACGGTGTCGAAAGCCGAGGTCTTGTTCGTGCTCACCGCCGTCGAGAACTTCACGCCGGCAAAAGCGGTCGCCTGGACGCTCGCTTTGACGGCGACGCCTGTGGTGAACTTGTAGGCGCTCCAGCCCGAGCCGGTGCTGTGCGAGGAACCCGCCGAGGTGCCGCCCGTCCATTTCTGGAACGCGCTGAAGCCCGAGCCCGTGCTATGGCCGCTGCCCGCGCTGGTCTTGGTGCCGGCACTCACTGCAACCTTCCCTTTGATCCCACCCATCAACGCGCTCATCAGCAGGTTTTGGCCGCTGATCTTGAGGGTCGAGGCGGTCGCGTCGCTGAACTGCAGGGTCAGGTTGGTCGTCTTGGAATTGACGAGGTTCAAGCCCTGGTAGCTCGAGTCGTTCAACAACTGGTTCAACTGCACGGACAGTGTATTGAACTGAGTCGCCGCCGAAGCGCGCTGCGTGGCGGTTTCGGTCTTCGCGGACTGCAAGAGACCTTGCATCTGCTGCAGGATCGAGATGGCGCTCTGAATACCCTGGGTCGCCGTGGTCAGCGAGGAGACGCCCTGGTCGATGTTGTCCTTACGGGTGGACAGGTCAGTCGCGCGGTTGGTGAGCGATTGAGCCTGGAAGAACAGAACTGCGTTGTCGACCGCGCTGGAGACCTTGAGACCGGTCGCCAAGTGGTTCTGCGTGGTGGACATCTCTTGATTGATGTTCTGCAACGACAGCAAGTTTTGCTGCGTGGCAGCGCCGAGGATGATGTCAGACATTGTCTATCAGTTCCTTCTAGAGTGCATGAATGAACCGCTTCGCGGTCCACCCACACGAGAAGCAACCTCCATGCCGCGAATTTCGGCACACGGATTGTCTAAAATTGCAGGGAATAATCCTCGAATGATTAGCGAATGTGGCAGGACGGTGTCCGCATCGCCGCAATCACGGCGTGGCACGGCAATTTTCGCTCGGCAAAATCTGCCGCACTAGGCAAGAACTTCCCTTTATGCGCGCCAATCGGTGCCACATCGGGTTGACGTCCTCGCCTTTCGCACGCGCAATCGATAAATCCGGTGCGCAAGGATGCGCCCTGCGCGCAACTGCCGCACGGCCGCGTCATCATTGATAACAGGAAACCATTAAGAGATTGCAAACCATGTTTGGCTAGCGTGCTGACGACGATGAGGCGCTCCCCCTCACCACGCGCAGCGGTTACATGCGAGCAGGCCAGTGAAAACAAACGCAGCACGACGCCACGCCGTTCTCGACCAATACGCCGCATAACCGACCATGACTCATTATCCCCGTACCGTCTGCATCGTCCAAGCGCGCATCGGATCGACAAGGCTGCCCGGCAAGGTGCTCGCATCGATCGGTGACACACCGGTGCTTATCCACGTCCTGCGCCGGTGCCAAGCGATAAAAGGAGTCGACGAGGTCGTCTGTGCCACCGTGAGCGGTCCGGACGGTGATCCTGTCGCCGCTTTGGCCGAGAAGCAAAACGTTGCCGTCTTCCGCGGTTCCGAGAGCGACGTTTTAGCGCGCTATCATGGCGCTGCTCATGCTGCCCGCGCCGAGATCGTCATGCGCATTACCAGCGACTGCCCTTTGATCGATCCCGCAGTCTGCGCCGCGGTGTTGGATCTGCGCGCCAAGAAGGACGCCGACTATGCGTCGAACACGATGCCGCCCTCCTGGCCGCACGGGCTCGATTGCGAAGCGTTCACGATCGAAACGCTCGATGAAGCCTTCGCGACCGCGACCGATTTGGCCGACCGCGAACACGTAACCCCCTGGATTCGGCGCAACGACGCTTACCACCGCGTCAATCTCATGGGACCCGGCGGCGACGTCGCCGGTCAACGCTGGACGCTCGACTACCCGGAAGATCTCGCTTTCCTCCGCGAAGTGCATGCTCGATTGGCCGGCACCGATCCCTTTCCGAACTGGCGCGATGTCGCACAGATCGTGGCGCAGGAGCCGAGCCTGATGCTCATCAATGAACGGCGTAAGCAGCGATGAGTGTTCTTCTCTGTCCGCCTGCGCTCGCCGAATAGAGAGTGTCATGGCCAAACCCGCACTGACTATTGCCGGCCGCTCGATCGGTACAGAGCATCCACCCTATGTGATCGCCGAACTCTCGGGCAATCACAACGGTAGCATCGATCATGCTTTCGCCATCATGGCGGCGGCCAAGGCCGCAGGCGCCGATGCGGTGAAACTGCAGACCTATCGGCCGGACACCATCACGATCGACCACGATAGCCCCGATTTCCTGATCGAAAGCGGCTTGTGGAAGGGTCGCCGGCTTTATGAGCTCTATGCCGAGGCCACGACCCCTTGGGAATGGCACGAGCGCCTTTTTGCCAAAGGCAAAGAACTCGGTGTCACGGTTTTCAGTAGCCCGTTCGATGCCAGCGCGGTCGAGCTTCTGGAACGCCTCGGTGCGCCGGCCTACAAAATCGCGTCCTTCGAGAATATCGATTTGCCGCTTATCGAGCGCGTCGCAGCGACAGGCAAGCCGGTTATCATTTCGACGGGCATGGCGACGCTCGCGGAGATCGGCGAGGCCGTCGCGGCGGCACGGCGTGCCGGCTGCGCAGAACTTGCGCTGCTTCACTGCGTCTCCGGTTACCCGACGCCCGCGGCAGACGCAAACCTCTTGACCATGCCGCATCTTCGCGACGCTTTTGACACCGTCGTCGGCCTCTCGGATCACACGCTCGGCATTGGCGTGGCGGTCGCTGCGGTGGCGCTCGGCGCCTCGATCATCGAAAAGCACGTAACGCTGCGTCGCGCCGACGGCGGGCCCGACAGCGCCTTCTCGCTCGAGCCGCCGGAACTCGCGGCACTCTGCGCCGCATGCCGCGACGCTTCAATGGCGTTGGGCCGCGTGTCTTACGGTCCGAAAGGCAGCGACGCCGGCAATTTGCGCTTCCGCCGTTCGCTTTATGCGGTCGCGGATATCGCGGCAGGCGAAACCCTCACAGAAGCGAACATCCGATCAATTCGTCCCGGCTTCGGCCTGCCGCCTAAATATCTTCCGGACCTTTTGGGCCGCGCCGCGCTGGCTCCGATCTCCCGCGGAACGCCGCTGTCCTGGGATTTCATTGGTGGTGCCGCAAAAACCGCGCCGCAACCGGTCATAACCGATTCCCATTCCCGCCATACCAAATCAGCAAAGCGGGCATGAGAGGCGCTCGATGCTGCTTCGCTTTCTGACTTGGCCAAGAATGGGTTCATCGTTGCGGACGGAAGACTTTAGGGTTCGGTCAAAATTTCCCGCGCATCTACGATCGCACAAGGCGGGACTTTTTCTTTTGATGGAGAGGTGAACAATGCGGGCCCTGGCGCTTTTGGACGGTCTAAAGCTGGAACCGATTGCCAAGCTCTCTCGGAACGATCAGCTGGAAATATTGCGTATCCGAAATCAAGCCGGCGTGCGCAACAATATGTATACGAATCACGTGATCGGCGAAGCCGAGCATTTATCGTGGATCGAACGCCTCGCCTCGGCATCTCACACCCAATTTTTTGCGGTCTTCAATGAGGGTCATATCATCGGCGGCGTGAGCCTCAATGCGATCAGCCCGGAGAATAAACGTGCCGATTGGGCGTTCTATCTGGACGAAGCCACGCAGGGAAAGGGTTTCGGCTCGGCTCTGGAATTCAAGTTTCTCGACTATGCGTTTCTGGAAATGGAGCTCCAAAAACTCAACTGTGAAGTTCTCGAATTCAACAAGCCGGTCGTTGCACTGCACGAGCGTTTCGGGTTTGTCGAGGAAGGATTCAGGCGCAACCATATTCTACGCGACGGCAAATCTTACGGTGCGCATCTCCTCGGTATCACGAAAGACGAATGGGCCGAGCGTCGCGCTCGGATTATGGACCAGACACCGCGCGACGGCAGTTATTATCTCGAAATCATCAATCAGATCGAACAGATACGCGGCAAGAACAATAAGAATTGGATGGATCTCTTGCGCCTGTCCTTCCAACATGCCCCGAGCGAGGCGGCCGATATCGTCGCGGAGATCTACAATCACGATCAAGGCATTTCGGCCCTCGCTCGGAAGCTTGCCGACAAGTGATCGGTTCTGCGATCGCCGCCGTTGATGCGATCAGAATTTCGCATCGGGCTAGCCCGCCTCAACGCGCGTAGCAGGCGGACCGAGCTGCCCTTCTTCTCTGGCCGCGCACAATCCGTCGCACGAGGCCGGTCGATTATTCGGTTTGCGCATTCGGCCCGGCAGCGTCGAGCCAATTTCCGACCGCACATAGCGCCTCGTGGCGGCGCGCCGTCTAGCGCGCGCCCGTGCCGTTTCGTCGCATCGTTGTTATCGTTCTATGCTCGCTCACCTCGCGCCAAGCCGGCAAAGATTGCCCGAGCCGGTGCGGCATAGATTGCCGTTGCACCTTATCCGGGTCGCGGCGAGAGTGCGCCTCGCAGAAAAAATAGCGGCATTTCAATAGATTAGGAACGGCACCCCTGAGCCGAAATACGTGGCATGGCGCTTGCTCTTAAGGGAGCGTGAGAACCAGGACCACGCCATGATCGCTACGCCCGTAATGACGGTGCCAACCGAGATGAAGGCACAGCACGCTCAATCACAAAGCGGGCAAGCCACGGGTGCGTTCGCCAATCATCTGACGGCGACGACGTCCGCCGACGTCGCTCAAACCAACGACCTGCATGGTTCCACGGCGTTGCGCACGTCGCTGCCCCTGCACAAAATCGTCGCGAAGTATACCACTGCGAACCATGCGAAGCGCGGCATCGCGCCGAGCAACGCGGCCAATCCCGCCACGACCGCACCCAATACGACAGCGCAAAATACGTTGGCACAAACCGCTGCGGCGCAAACTGCGCCCATGCCGATCGGTTCCAACGACGCGTCGGCCAATCCCGTCGATGACGGCTCGAGCGATACGGGCACTGCGCCTTCAAATTCGGGCACCATCCTCGCCTTTATCAATCCTTCCACGACGGGCCAGGTTCAACTTGCCGCATCCTTGGGACGCGGCAGCACGATTCCGCTCGGCGGTTCGACGCGCGGTGGGCTGCTCAACCAGTCCAGCCAGCCCGGCACCAGCGACGGCGCGAATCCGGCAGGCCTCGATGCTTCAGCCAAAACCGCGGCGGCAACGAATCCGCTCGGGACAAATCCGCCCGCGGATCCGTCCACAGTGCCGACCGCCAATATCGTGCCAGCCAGCAATGGCAGCGACGGCACCACCAAACCGCTGCCGCAACAGATCGGGCTTCCGGGCGATCCCGCCGCCCGCCTTGCCGGCACCCGGACCACGACCTTCACCACGAACCGCTTCGGCGCACCGGGTGCAACCTCGGCAACCAGCGATCCAACCAATGCCGCGACCAGCAATCCGAACGTCGCGCCGGCAGCCCAGACCACCAGCGACAACGGGTCGCAGACCAATTCCTCCGGCGGCGATACCAACAGCAGCCGCAACCCGCCGCTCGCGGGCGCTGCCGACCTTAATGCGCGCATCGTCGCTGGCGCCGCAAATCTAACGGCGCAACCGACCAGCGCAGCGTCAAGCGCCGCCAATCAGCTACTCCAGCCACGCGATCCCAACGCTGGGGCCATGCCGCCGAGCTCATCGGGCGGTGGATCCGGCGACAAAGGCCGCGGCACGTCGGGCTTATTCTCCGGCAACGCGGACGGCACGGTCACAAGCGGCATCGCCGCGGCAACGACCGATACCGGCAACGCGCTTCACAGCTTCAGCACGGTGCTAAGCCATTTGGGCATGGGGGCGCGCGACGCTTCGCCCGATGCGGCCGCGAACGACACTGCCGCGAGCGCGCCGGTTTCCGCCGATGGCACCGATGCGACCGCCTCGACCACTACCCTTACATCCGCTCAGACGAACGCTTCGCCGGATCAGACTACCCCGACCCCGACGGATGCCGCGGTTCGCCCCGGAATGATTGCGATCCCCGCCAGCGAACAAGTCGCTATCCACCTGAAGCAGGCGATCAAAAATGGTTCGGACGAGATCCAAATTCAATTGAAGCCGGCAAGCCTCGGCGCGATCGATGTGAAGCTCAACGTCAGTCACGATGGCAGGTTGACCGCGGTAATTTCCGCCGACCGGTCGGATACGCTCAATCTTCTGAAGCAAAACTCCGGCGATTTGCAGCAGGCGTTGCGCGATGCCGGGTTCAGCGCCGACAGCAGCAGCCTCAGCTTCAACATGCGCGGCGATACGCAATCCTTCGCGCAGAACTCTTCGCCGCAAAGCGCAATGCCGAGCATCCCCTCTAACTACGCAGACGATACCGCCACCACCGGCGTCGCGACGCGCGCGCTTCGCCAGCACAGCGGCTCACTCGATATCCAAGTATAGGGACCAAGCCATGACCACCCCTGTCAACTCCTCACCCGGCGTCAACGTCACCCCGCCGACCTCGAACAGCAGCACCACCGGGGTGCCGGACTTCACGTCGAACTTCAATACCTTTCTAACCCTGCTGACGACGCAGCTGCAGCACCAGGATCCGCTGAACCCGACCGATACGAGCCAATTCACCCAGCAATTAGTCAGCTTCAGCGAAGTGGAACAGCAGATCAACACCAACAACAACCTGCAGCAGCTCATCCAGATGCAAGCCAGCAGCGAGGCGATCTCGGCCACGCCGCTGGTCGGGCAGACGATCGAGTACAACAGCGCCACCGCGCCGCTGTCCGGCGGCCAAGCCGGCTTCGCCTACACGCTCCCGAGTAATGCATCGAGCGTCGATCTTTTGGTCGAGGATTCGAGTGGCAACGTCGTCTACTCCGCCAACGGCAACACCGCGGCCGGCACGCACGATTTCGTCTGGGACGGCAAGACCAGCGCCGGCGCACAAATGCCGGACGGCGGTCAGTACACACTTCAAGTCGTGGCTGCCGACACGAGCAAGAATTCGATGCAAGCGACCGTCGACTCCTTCGGCGTCGTCGATGGCGTCAACGTCGCCAACAATCAGGCGAGCTTGGATCTCTCCGGCGTCAGCGTGCCGTTGAGCGAACTGCTCGCGATCAATCCCACCATCGACACCACTAAGTGATTTGGAAGGACCAGGAGAGCATCCATGAGCATTCTCGGCGCATTATACTCGGCCGTGTCGGGCCTTACCGCGAGCAGCAATGCTCTCGGCATCATCTCCGACAACATCTCGAACTCCAACACGGTCGGTTATAAGGAGACGAGCACCAATTTTTCGACGCTCGTCACGCAGGCGACCGGAGCCAGCACGCTCTATTCGCCGGGCGGCGTCGAATCCTCGCCCTTCTATAATATCGATCAGCAAGGCGTGATGCAGTCGACGAACTCCCCGACCGACATCGCCATGTCCGGACACGGCTTCTTCGTCGTGAACTCGAATCCGGGCGGCGCGGCAAGCGGCGCGACCTTCTCCTTCACCCGCGCCGGTGATTTCACCGTGGATTCGACCGGCAACTTGGTCAATGGCGCCGGCCTTTATCTGCAGGGTCAGAAACTCACCCCGGCCCAATCGCTGGCCATTGCCAACGGCAATCTCGCTCAGCTCACCGCCACCTCGTTGAACTCGCTTCAGACCGTGAACGTGACGGGCATTGGCGGAACGGCAAGCGGCACCGCGAATGTGACCATTTCAGCCAACTTGCCGGCAGCCGATACGCCCGCAACTGGCCCGCGCACCATGACCGTGCCGATCTTCGATTTGCAGGGCATCGAGCACGACATGACCTTGTCCTTCCAGCGCGTCGCCTCGGTCCCTTCGACGCAGGATTTCACTGAAGCCAATGCGATCGCGACCGGCGACGTCTTCAAGGTCGTGGTCGACGGCAACACCTACACCACTGCCGCGCTGGCCCAAGCCACGCCGACACTGACGGACGTCGCCAACGCGATCAGCGCCGCACTCACCGGCGGTGGGAGCAACCTTACGGCTTCGGTCGTCGCCGGCGGCAAGGTCGAGATCGCGGACAATTCGGGGCAGCCGATCGCCGGTGCAGCGATCACGGCGACGACCGGCGTCGAAACCTTCACCGCCGGAACAAACACGGCCGGCACGCCGACCAACCGCTGGACGGTTTCGGCCACCTTCCCCAACGGTGGAACCACCCAGGCCATCATCCCGCCGGCCGATGATACCGTCCAATTCAATGCGGATGGCTCGCTCAATCTCGCGCAATCGACCTTCGCCACCGCCAATGCGATGACGATCGTTTGGGATCCGACGGTCAGCGGCGGCTCGCCGACCCAGCAACTAACCTTCGACATCGGCACCAACGGTCAGACCAACGGGCTAAGCCAGCTCGGTACCACCTTCTCGGTCGGCACGGTCAACCAGGACGGCGTGAAGTTCGGCAATTTCACCGGCGTGACCGTCGATGCCAACGGCATCGTGACGGCAAACTTCAATAACGGGTTGCACCAGGCGATCTACATTCTGCCGATTGCGACTTTTGCCAACCCGGACGGTCTCACTCCGGTGACCGGCGACACCTATGAGCAATCCGCCTCTTCGGGCGCGGTGCTGCTCAACCAGGCGGGAACCGGCGCCGCCGGCACGGTCTCGCCCTCCTCGCTCGAAAACTCGACCGTCGACATCGCCACCGAGTTCAGCAAGCTCATCATCATGCAGAACGCCTATCAGGCGAATTCGAAGGTGATCACGGTGTCCGACCAGATGTTGCAGTCCTTGCTAAACATCCAGACCGGCTGATGACAGGCGCTTGATGCACGCGATCTAGCCGTTAACCATAAACGGCAAGTCGCTGGCATTTTCTGTAATTTTTTCAGAGTGTTAACCATGACTCTTAGGGTTTTTTTAAATGGGCCGCGGCTATGGTGACCACTGTGCAATACAGGCCATCGATGCCCATGAGCAACAACACCCAACCCAAACTCCCCGACAACGGTCACGACTGGCTAGTCGAGATCGGCGCCGGGATCACCCTTGACCGGCTGCCTCCGCCCGAGACCAAGCGCTGGGTGATCCGCCGCAAAGCTGAAGTCGTCGCCGCAGTACGCGCCGGCGTTCTCAGCCTCGAGGAAGCCTGCCAACGCTATACGCTGTCGATCGAAGAATTCCTTTCCTGGCAGCGCCTCGTTGACAGCCATGGACTGGCCGGCCTCCGCGTCACCCGGCTGCAGGATTATCGCAATCAAGACCGCACTGGCTAATGTCTTGCAACAAGGCGGCAAGAAATGCCGCCTCTGGGCAAAAACTGCCGCCTGCTTAACCGTCTCTTCACCCAACTGCCCTTAGCTTTGGTCCGGGCGTTTTGCCCCCGTTACCAAGCCAGGGGTTCACCGCGGTGAATGGCATCTTTCAGACTTTGCGCAGTTTAGGCACCGTCAGATTGTCGGCCATCGCCTTGGCCTTGGTCGGCACGGTGGTGTTCTTCATCGCCCTGACGAACCGCATCACCGCGCCGGAAATGGGCTTGCTGTTCAGCGGCCTCGACACCAAGGATAGCGGCGAGATCATCCAGAAGCTCGATTCCCTGAACGTGCCCTATGAGCTTCGCGCCCAAGGCACGCAAATCATGGTGCCGACCGACCAAGTGACCAAGCTGCGCATGCAGCTCGCCGAGCAGGGCATGCCCCATGGCGGCTCCATCGGCTACGAGATCTTCGACAAGCCCGACAGCTTCGGCCCGTCGCAATTCGTCGAGAATATCAACAAGGTCCGCGCTCTCGAGGGCGAGCTCGAGCGCACCATCTCCTCGATCAGCATCGTTCAGTCGGCGCGCGTCCATCTCGTGCTGCCGCAGCGCGAACTCTTCTCGCGCGAACGCCAGGATGCAAGCGCCTCGGTCGTGATCAAGCACCGGAGCGTCGATCGCCTGACCCGCGGCCAGGTCGCCGCGATCCAGCACCTCGTCGCCGCTGCGGTGCCGGGACTCGCGGTCAACCGCGTTTCGATCGTCGATTCCGACGGCAACCTGCTGGCGCGAGGCGACGGCGACACAGGCGATCAGATGACGACCGCCAATGCCGAGGAGATGCGGGTCAACTACGAGAACCGTCTGTCGCGCAACGTCGAGGATCTGCTTGAGCGCTCGCTTGGTCCGGGCAAGGCGCGGGTCGATGTGCGCGCCGACATGAATTTCGACCGCATTACCACCAATTCCGAAAGCTACGACCCGGACGGTCAGGTGGTGCGCTCGACCCAGACGACCAACCAGTCTGACAGCAATAACGACGTCAACAATGCGGTATCGGTTTCGACCAATTTGCCCAACGGCCAGAATCCTCCGAACGCCGGAAAACAGAGCCGGAGTTCCCGCAACGAAGAGACGGTCAATTACGAGATCAGCAAGACGGTGAAGAGCCAGGTGCGCGACCAGGGCACCGTGCAACGCTTGTCGGTCGCGGTCCTTGTCGATGGCACAACGACGGTCGGTCCGGACGGCAAGAAGACCTATCAACCGCGCTCCCCGGACGAGATCAAGCAGTTCACGGCGCTGGTGCGTTCGGCCATCGGCTATGACGAAAAACGCGGCGACACCGTCGAAGTGGTCAATATGCCCTTTGCCGGCGTTGAAGAGCCCCTGGCATCCGCCGCGCCTTGGCAGCTGATGGGGCTCGACAAAACCGATCTCATCCGGGTCAGCGAAACCGGCGTCGTCGCGATCGTCGGCGTGTTGTTCCTCCTGCTGGTCGTGCGGCCGATGGTCATGCGCTTCATGGAAAGCGCCGCGGCCGCCGCCGCCTCGGCCAATGCGGCGAATGCCCTCCTTGCTGGTCCGAGCGGCACGGTCGCCCTCGCCAGTCCCGACGCCCCGGGCGCGCTCGCGCGCAACGGGTCCAACAATGCCTCGGAAATGATCGATATCGGCCAGGTCGAGGGGCGTGTCGCCGCCTCGAGCATGAAGAAGATCGGCGAAATCGTGGAAAAGCACCCCGAGGAAGCGGTCTCGATCATGCGCAGCTGGATGTACCAGAACAACCGATAGGGAATCCGCCGTAACATGCCGCCGCAAACTCGCGATGATTACCGCACGCTGACGGGCGCCGAGAAGGCCGCAATCTTCATGCTGTCTTTGGGCGAGGATCATTCCGCCCGTCTCTTTTCCTTGATGGACGAGGAAGAGATCAAGGAACTGTCGCAGACCATGGCCAATCTCGGCACGATCTCATCGAGCGTTGTCGAGCGCCTGTTCGTCGACTTCGCGGATCAGATTTCAGCAACCGGCTCGCTCGTCGGCTCGCACGAAAGCACCGAGCGCTTGCTGCAGAAGGTGCTCGGCCCCGATCGCGTGAGCCAGATCATGGAGGAAATTCGCGGTCCCGCCGGTCGCACCATGTGGGACAAGCTCGGCAACGTGAACGAGACCGTCCTCGCCAACTATTTGAAGAACGAATATCCGCAGACCGTCGCGGTCGTACTGTCGAAGGTGAAAGCCGACCATGCCGGCCGCGTGCTGACCCAGCTTCCCGAGAATTTTGCGATGGAAGTCGTGATGCGCATGCTGCGCATGGAAGCCGTGCAAAAGGAAGTGCTCGACGACGTCGAGCGCACGCTGCGGACCGAGTTCTTCACCAATCTCGCACGCAGCAACCGCCGCGATGCACATGAGCTGATCGCCGAGATCTTCAACAGCTTGGACCGCAGCACGGAAACGAAATTCCTGACCGCGCTCGAGGAGCGCAATCGCGACAGCGCTGAGCGGGTCAAGAGCTTGATGTTCACCTTCGACGACCTCGCCAAGCTGGACAGCACCGCGATGCAAACCGTTCTCCGCAATGCCGAGAAGGAAAAGATCCCGCCGGCGCTCAAGGGCGCGTCGGAGACGATGAAGGATTTCTTCTTCGGCAATATGTCGGAGCGCGCCGGCAAGCTGCTGAAAGAAGAGATCGCCAGCATGGGCCCCGTGCGCCTCAAGGATGTCGAAGAAGCACAGGGTTACATCGTCTCGGTGGCAAAAGACCTTGCAGCACGCGGCGAGATCATCATCGCCGACGGCAATGCTGAAGACGAGCTGGTGTACTGAGTGTCGCCGATGGCCGTGTCCCAAAAATATCTTTTCGACGTCTCCTTCGACCACGTCGATGAGAAACCGGCGCCGGTGGTCGAGGTCGTCGAGGAAGAAAAATTCTCGCGCGCCGAGATCGAGGCCGCACGCCAGATCGCGCTTGCCGAAGGCCGCGGCGTCGGCTTGGCGGAAGCGAACGAAGGCGCGGCGGCAAAATCCGCTGCGACGCTTGACGCACTCGCCAAAGGTGTGGTCGCGCTGCTTAGCACCCGGGACACGCAGACTGCGGAAATTCAGCGCCAAGCCATTGCCGCGCTGCGCGCCGTGATCGCGAAGGCGCTACCCGCTCTCGCGGCCAAGGAGCCCTTGGCGGAGATCGAAGCTTTTGCGACGAAATGTCTCAACGAAGCGATCGACGAGCCGCGCATCGTCTTGCGGGTCGCGAACGGCGTCTATGATGCGGTACGCGGCCAACTCGACGCGATCGCCGCCGCTTCCGGCTACGCCGGACGGATCGTGCTGCTCGCCGACGATCAATTGGCGAATGGCGACGCGCGGATCGAATGGGCCGATGGCGGCGCCGAGCGCAGCCTCGGCGCACAATTGGACGAACTCAACGCCGCGATGGCACGCCTGTGCGATCCGGCGGCAACCCCTGCCCCGCTTCCCCCCCCGAGGAGATAACCCATGACCGAACCCCAGAACATGTCGCTGAACGAACTCGAGGGTGAAAGCCCGGCTGCGGTCGAAGGACGTCCGCAAAGCGCCAAGGACCTCGAGGCTGTCTACGATATTCCGGTCCAGATTTCGGCCGTTCTCGGCCGCGCCAACATGCAGGTCAGTCAGCTCCTGAAGCTGGGCCGCGGCGCCGTCGTCGAGCTCGACCGCAAAGTCGGCGAAGCGATCGACATCTATGTCAACAACCGGCTGGTCGCGCGCGGCGAGGTTGTCATCGTCGATGAACATCTCGGCGTGACCATGACGGAAATCGTCAAAGCAGACCGCAGCTGAGCCCAGGCCCGAAAAGCCCGATAGAGAGGTTGTTATGCGTCTCCTAATTCTCGGACCGCTCGATGGTCACTTCGGCACCGCCGGCAAGATCGCGCTGGCACGCGGCGCGACCGTCGCGCATGCCGACAATATCGATCAGGGCCTCAATGCGTTGCGCGCGGGCCAGGGCGCAGATTTGTTGATGATGGACGTGAAGCTCGACATCGCGCGAATGATCGAGAGCTTGAAGCAGGAACGGATCTTCGTCCCCATCGTCGCATGTGGCATCGGCAACGACGCCGAGGCCGCCGTTCGCGCGATCAAGGCCGGCGCACAGGAATACATTCCCCTCCCGCCCGACGCCGAATTGATCGCCGCGGTCTTGCAGGCGGTCTCGTCCGACAGTCACGCCTTCATTTATCGCGACCCGGCGATGGAAAAGATCGTTCGCCTGGCCGAGCAGGTCGCGCCCTCCGAAGCAAGCGTGCTCATCACCGGCGAGAGCGGCACCGGCAAAGAGGTGGTCGCGCGTCTCATCCATCGCAAAAGCAAGCGTGCGAAGAAACCTTTCATCAGCGTGAATTGTGCGGCCATTCCCGAGAACCTTCTCGAAAGCGAGCTGTTCGGCCACGAGAAAGGCGCCTTCACCGGCGCGGTCGCCCGCCGCGTGGGCAAGTTCGAGGAAGCCAATGGCGGCACCTTGCTGCTCGACGAAATCAGCGAGATGCATCCTCGTCTGCAGGCGAAGCTGCTGCGCGCCGTGCAAGAGCGCGAGATCGACCGGGTCGGCGGGACTCAGCCGATCAAGATCGATATCCGTCTCCTCGCGACCTCGAACCGCGATCTCGAAAGCGAAGTCCGCAGCGGTAATTTCCGCGACGACCTCTATTTCCGCCTCAACGTCGTCAACCTGCACGTTCCGCCGCTGCGCGAACGGCCAAAGGACATCGAGCCGTTGGCCGAGTTCTTCGTCAAGAAATACGCCGAGATGAACGCCGTAGCGCCCCGCCCGCTTTCCACCGAGCTGCGTGCCAAGCTCGGCCAGCATCCCTGGCGCGGCAACGTGCGCGAGCTGGAAAACGCCATGCATCGTGCCGTGTTGCTGAGCCGGGGGGACGAGATCGGGCCGGATGCCGTGGCCATCCAAAACACCCGCGCCGCCGATGCGGCAGAATCTTCCGGCGCCCGCATCGGTCTGGTCGGACGCACCGTCGCCGACGTCGAACGCGACCTCATCCTCGAGACCCTGCAACACTGCCTCGGCAATCGCACCCACGCCGCGAATATTCTCGGCATCTCGATCCGCACCCTGCGGAACAAACTGCAGCAATACCGCCAGGAAGGGCTCGCCGTGCCGCATCACGGCGACGCCGAGCGAGCGACCGCTTAAGCGACGATGGCTGACGCCGCCGCTCCCACGCAAGCTGGTCCAGCGCCGACCACCGATCCTTTCGGTGTCTTGATCGCTCGACTGCGTGCCGCGCTCCAACGCGGCGAGATCGCGCTCGCCCTAGGCGTTGTCGCGATCCTCGCCGTGCTGATCGTGCCAATGCCGACCTGGATGTTGGACATCAGCCTCGCGCTGTCGATCACCTTTGCCGTCCTGATCCTCATGGTCGGGCTGTTCATTGAACGGCCGCTGGAATTCTCGTCCTTTCCCACGGTGCTTTTGATCAGCACAATGCTGCGCCTTGCGCTCAACTTGGCATCGACCCGTCTCATTTTGAGTCATGGCGCGGAAGGCAGCGGCGCTGCTGGCCACGTCATTCAGGCCTTCGGCAATTTCGTCATGGCCGGGAATTTCGTCATCGGCGTGATCGTGTTCACGATTCTCGTGGTGGTGAATTTCGTCGTCATCACCAAGGGCTCGGGACGTATCGCCGAAGTCGCGGCGCGCTTCAGCTTGGACGCGATGCCGGGCAAGCAAATGGCGATTGATGCCGATCTCTCGGCCGGCCTGATCGACGAGGCCAAAGCGCGGGCCCGCCGCAAAGAACTCGAGGACGAAAGCAACTTTTTCGGCGCCATGGACGGCGCCTCGAAATTCGTGCGCGGCGACGCGGTGGCCGGCCTGATGATCACGGGCATCAACGTCCTGGGCGGCATTTTCATCGGCGTCGCGCAGAAGAATATGAGCTTCACCGACGCCACGCACGCCTTTACCCTGCTGACCGTAGGCGACGGGTTGGTGTCCCAGATCCCGGCGCTCATCGTCTCGACCGCAGCGGGCATGCTGGTGTCGAAGGCCGGCATCAGCGGCACGACCGACAAAGCGCTGTTCGGTCAATTGAGCGCGCATCCCTCGGCCTTGGGCCTCGCTTCCTTCCTCGGTTTCTGCCTCGCACTCGTGCCCGGCATTCCCTTCGTCCCGTTCATGGCTCTGTCGGCGGTCGCCGGCGGCGCTGCATGGCGCGTCGCGGAGAAAAAGGAGCGGGAAAAGCTCGCCAAGGAGGAAGCCGCCAAAGCGGCCAAGGAAGCCCCCAAGGAAGAACCGACCACCGCCGCGCTGCAGATCGACCAGATCCGGCTCGAGCTCGGCTATGGTCTGTTGAGCCTTATCAATGGCGACCACGGCACAAGGCTCACGGATCAGGTGAAAGCGCTGCGCCGCACCTTGGCGCAAGAGATGGGCTACATCATGCCCTCGGTTCGCATTCAGGATAATCTCCAGCTTCAGGCGAACGGCTACATTCTGCGCATCAAGGAGATCGAGGTCGGCCGCGGCGAGCTGCGGCCGAACATGCTCCTGGTGATGGACCCGAAGGGCGAGCCGATCGCGCTCAATGGCGAGAACACGACAGAGCCGACTTTCGGCCTGCCCGCCCAATGGGTGCCCGAAGCCATGCGCGAGGAAGCGCAGTTTCGCGGCTACACCGTGGTCGAGCCGCAAACCGTCATCACGACGCATCTGACCGAAGTCGTGAAGGACAACATGTCGGAGCTGCTTTCCTACTCCGAGATGCAGAAGCTCATCGACGAGCTCGACAAGCCGCACCAGAAGCTGGTCAGCGACATGGTGCCCAGCCAGATTCCGATGGGCAGCGTGCAGCGCGTGCTGCAGAACCTGCTCGCCGAGCGCGTCTCGATCCGCGATCTGCCGACCATCCTCGAAGGCGTGTTCGAGGCATGCGGCTCCAGCCGCAACATCTCGGTCATCACCGAACATGTGCGCGCGCGGCTCGCGCGCCAAATCTCGGACGCCAACAGCAACGACCAAGGCATCATTCCGCTGGTCAATCTCAGCCCGCAATGGGAACAGGCCTTTGCCGAAGCGCTGGCCGGTCAGGGTGAAGAGCGCCATTTGAGCATGCAGCCTTCGCGGCTTCAGGAATTCATTCAAGGGGTGCGCCGCACGTTCGAGCAATTGGCGATGCGCGGCGAGCACCCCGTGCTCCTGACGAGCCCTGCTGTGCGTCCCTATGTGCGCTCGATCGTCGAGCGCTTCCGCGCGATGACGGTCGTGATGTCGCAGAATGAGATCCATCCCAAGGCGCGCATCAAGACCCTCGGAACGATTTGACAATCGGTTGAAACAACATGCGGCTTCGAACCTTCACCGGCCGAACCACGATGGAAGCGATAGGCCTGGTGCGCACGCATCTCGGTCCGACCGCCATCATCGTTTCAACGCAGGAAGACGGCAATGGCGGCGCGCGCGTCACGGCGGCGCTCGACGACGACCGGCACCCGGCCGCGCCGATGCCTGAGCTCGACGCGCGTTTTGCCAAGATCATTGACGATGCCCTGACCTTCCATGGCGTCGCGCCCGAGCTAAGCGACACGATCCTCGCCGCTTCCCAGCCCCAATCCGATGAGAACGCGCTCGCGGCGCTGACCGGTGCGATGCAATCGCTTTACCGCTTCGAGCCTCTGACGCAGCAGCCCACACCCGCGCTCATGCTGGTCGGTCCACCGGGCGGCGGCAAGACCGTGACCGCGGCGAAGCTCGCTGCGCGCGCCGTGATGAACGGCGAGCGCGTGCGACTCGTCACCACAGATCTGGTGCGCGCCGGCGGCGTTGCTCAACTCGAGGCATTCGCCAAGATCCTCGGGACCCCGTTCCAACCAGCCGAAAGCCCCGACGCGCTTGCCGAAGCGCTCGAAAGCGCCGATCCCGCCGAACGCATCATTATCGATAGCAGCGGCGTCAATCCGTTCAGCAGCGGCGATCGCGCGGAACTCGCGGCGTTGCTTGGCGCATGCGACGCGGAGCCGGTCCTGGTCTACGCCGCCGGCGGCGACACGGCGGACACCACCGCGATGGCCCAATCCTTCGCCGAGCTCGGATGCACACGCATCGCCGTTACCCGGCTTGACACGGTGCGACGGCTCGGCAGCGTGATTGCCGTGGCCCATGCGCTGAGCCTCGGCCTCGCCGAAGCCGGCATCGCGCCCGACATCGCCGACGGCCTCATCCCCTTCACCCCGAAGCTTCTCGCCCGTCTCCTTTTGCCCAAAGGTGCGTCATGACGCCGACCGCGACCGCAAAACAAACCCCCACCGCCGCGCCTAAACCGGCGCCCGCACCGGCCGCACGCAATATCATCGCGGTGGCATCGGGCAAGGGCGGCGTCGGCAAAACCTGGTTCTCGATTACCCTTGCCCACGCCTTGGCTCAAGCCGGCCGCCGCACCTTGCTGTTCGACGGCGATCTCGGCCTCGCCAATGTCGACGTGCAACTCGGCATCTTGCCGCAAGGCGAGCTGGCGCATGTCATCTCTGGCGAGGCGCATCTCAAGGATATCGTAATGCCCTTCGATGGCGGCGCCTTGAAGAACGGTTTCGATATCATTGCCGGACGCTCGGGATCCTACGGGCTGGCCAATCTGGCGCCGGCAAAGCTGCTTACCTTGCGCAACGCGCTACAGAGCTTTTCCCAGAATTATGACTGGGTTGTGCTCGATCTCGGCGCCGGCATCGAACGTACCGTACGGCACATGGCGGCGCAGGCGCGCGCCTGCCTCGTCGTGACGACTGACGAGCCGACCGCCATCACCGATGCCTATGCCTATGTCAAATTGACCGCGCTGGAACGCCTTGCCGACGGTATCCGCATCGTCGTCAACATGGCGTCGAGCCAGGAGGATGGCGAGCGCAGCTATGCGACCTTACTGCGCGCCTGTCGCGAATTCCTGAAGATCGAGCCGCCGCTGGCAGGCATCATTCGTCGCGACGATCAGGTGAAGGAAAGCATTCGCCGCCAGGTTTCGATCTTCCATCGCAATCCCAACGCCGACGCAGCTCGCGACGTCGATCTCATCGCGCGCCAACTCGACAAGGAATTGCGAGGCCTATAAGGCAGCGTCATGGCGGAACCGCTCGGCATCAGCACACCGGTCACTCCGGTCGGCGGTATCGATCACCGGCTCTACCCCGGCACGCCGGTAACGCCCGCAGGGCCGCGCAACGACGGACCGCCAAACGCCCCGCCTGAAGCCGCGCCATCGACAGAATTTCATCTCGGCACGACGGTCGAAGCATTTGTGCGCGCCTCGGCCAATACCCCCGGCGCATTGCCGGTCGGCACCCAATTGCTTCTGCGCATCGTCGCCGTGCCATCCTTTGCGGCAACCGATCTGCTCATCGGCCGCGTGATCGAAAGTAGCGGGCCCGAGACCTTGGTCGACACGGGACTCGGACTGCTCGCCTTGCAGCGCCGGCTCGCCCTCGCGCCGGAGACCGTCATCGCGTTCGAGCGGCTCGAGGAGATCTTGCCGGCTCTCGCCACTCGGGACACGCCTTTGCGCGCCGGCGGCTGGGCCTCGCTCGACGAGGTGCTCGCCGTCCTGACGCAAATCGCGCCAGAGCTGGCGGCACATCTCCGCGCGGAACTCATGCCTGGCTCGCCGTCTCAGCTCGCCGGCACGCTGTTATTCCTTTTGGGTGCCCTCTATCAAGGCGATTGGCCGGGCGCCGCAGTAAGCGCTGCGCTTGCCGCTTCCGGCCACGCCAAGCTTTCACAACGCCTGAGCGACGATGCCGCCGAGCTCCGCCGTCTCGCCGCCGATCCAAGCACGGGCGACTGGCGGGTGCTGACCCTCCCCCTTTTGATCGGCATGACGGTCCAGCCCTTGCGGCTGTTCATGCGACGGCGAAAACCCGGCAGCCCGGCGGAAGACGTGACGCGTTTTGCCATCGAGGTCGAACTCTCGATGCTCGGGCCCGTGCAGCTCGACGGCATGTTGCGTGGGACCCATCTCGTCCTGGTGCTCCGCAGCCATCGCAGTTTGCCCGATGCATTGCGTAAGCTTGCGAGCGATGTTTGCCATCGTGCATTAGAAGACTGGGGTCTCACCGGCGAGTTCGGCTTCATGACCGAGCAAAAATTTGCCTTAGCGCCACTTTCTAATCTTAGAAAACACGTTGCGGTTATGATATAAATATCTGTTTATAAAACATATTTATATATTTTTATCCAGACAACTCTACCACTCATAACGTGTTTTTCTTCGATGGATGTCGATCGCAATGTCGTCCATCTCATTCTGTTGGCGACGATCGCGCTCGACGCGTTGCGCCAGCACGCGACGTGCGGCGGCGACCTCGTAACGCTTCACCTCCTGGAACACAGAAGCCAGAGCCTCGCGCGCTTTAACCAGCTCCTGCTCGGTCTCGGTTAGAGATTGCTGAAGTTTGGCGCGACGTTCGATCAGCGCATTGGCATAGTTGCCATAGGCAAAGGCGCCCTCCGCCGAGCGGCCGGCAACATCCTGCTCCGACGCCTTCTCGGCCTCGAGCCGCTGCATTTCGGCACGCAGCTTCGCCGCAAGCTCTTCCAAAGCCGCAACCTGCCTTCGATGCTCATCGAGCTGCCAGCGATGAAGCCGTATCAAACTGTCGAGCGTGCTCACGATTTACCTGCAAGGATGTCGGCAAGCGCGGCATAGCCGCTGGCAAAATCCGCGCGCTCTTCTTTCTTCTGGCTCAGAAACGCTTCGAGCGCCGGATAATACCGAATTGCCTCGTCGACACGTGGATCGCTGCCGCGCCGATAGGCGCCGAGACGAATCAGTTCCGCCATGTCTTCGTAAACCGCGAGATAGCCTCGGGCCGCGGCAATAAGCTGGTTCTCGTTCTCCTCGTTGCAGCCCGGCATGGTGCGCGAGATCGAGCGCAACACGTTGACGGCCGGATACCGCCCGCGCTCGGCAATGGCCCGGTCGAGCACGATATGGCCGTCAAGAATGGACCGTACCGCGTCGGCCACGGGTTCGTTGTGGTCATCGCCGTCGACCAGCACGTTGAACAGGCCGGTAATGGTGCCTTTGCCAGTACCGGTGCCGGCGCGCTCGAGCAGCTTGGGCAGCTCGGAGAAGACTGTCGGCGTATAGCCTTTGGTGGTCGGCGGCTCGCCGGCGGAAAGCCCGATTTCGCGTTGGGCGGTGGCAAAGCGCGTGATGCTGTCGATGAGGCACAGCACGTCCTTGTCACGATCGCGCAGGAATTCTGCGACGCTCAAGGTGAGATAGGCCGCTTGGCGGCGCATGACAGGCGATTCATCCGAGGTCGCGACCACGACGACGCTGCGCGCCAAGCCTTCGGTGCCGAGATCGTCCTCGATGAATTCCTGAACCTCGCGGCCGCGCTCGCCAACCAAACCGATGACCGTGACATCCGCCGCGGTGTAGCGCGCGAACATCGACATCAGCGTCGATTTGCCGACGCCCGATCCAGCGAATACGCCCATACGCTGGCCGCGGCAGCAGGTAAGAAAGGTATTGACCGCGCGAACGCCGAGATCGACCTTGCCTTGCACGCGTTTCCTGGCATGTGCCGGCGGCGGCGCATTGCGCAGCTTGTAAGGAACGCGGCCCAGAGGCAGCGGCCCCTTGCCGTCGATCGGCTCGCCCATCGCGTTGACGATACGGCCGAGCCAGCCTTCATGGGGATAGATCGCCGGGGCGCCCGGGACCACTTCGGCCTTGCAGCCGAGGCCGATACCTTCAAGTGTCGTAAAGGGCATCAGCAAAGCGCGCCCGCCGCGGAAACCGACGACTTCGCACGGGACCCGCCTGCCCTCTTGTGCCAGAACGTCGCAGCGCCCGCCAATTGCCAAAACGCGCGGCACGCCGCCAACTTCCAGCAGCATACCGCTCACCCCGGTCACTCTGCCGTAGCGCCGGTGCTCGGGGATTTCGGCTATTTCTTCGATAAGTTGCGGCAGCAACGCCACTGAACCACCATTCCTATGATCGCTGGGGATGCTCATCTCCGGTTCAGCATCTTTGCCCAACACGCTTAACCGCGGGTTAAGCCAGCGGTGCGAAGCTTGCTCCGCGCGCCAGATGGCGGTGCGCTTTGCATGGTTAGTGGAAAAAATTTTCGAAAAGATAACCGAGTTAACGGCCTTTTAACCCAAATTGGTAAGGATCATTAAAAGCGAGTATGCTGATTAAGCCCCACAGCTCCGGAGGCGCCTCATGCGTGTGTTATTGATTGAAGACGATTCAGCCACCGCGGCAAGCATCGAGATGATGCTTCGGAGCGAAGGCTTCATTTGCGATACCACCGACCTTGGCGAAGACGGCCTCGAAATCGGTAAGCTTTATGATTACGACATTATCGTCCTCGACCTCATGCTGCCGGATCTCGACGGCTACGAGGTGTTGCGTCGGTTGCGCGCGGCGCGTGTGCGCACGCCCATCCTGATCCTTTCCGGCCTCGCCGAGCTCGATCACAAGATCAAAGGCCTGGGCTTCGGCGCCGACGACTTCCTGACGAAACCTTTCGACCGCCGCGAGCTGGTCGCCCGTATCCAGGCGATCGTGCGCCGTGCCAAGGGTCATTCCGAATCCCTGATCCGCACCGGCAAACTGACCGTCAATCTCGACAGCCGCACTGTCGAGGTCGAAGGCCATCCGGTGAACCTGACTGGCAAGGAATACGGCATTCTCGAATTGCTGAGTTTGCGCAAGGGCACCACCCTCACCAAAGAGATGTTCCTCAATCATCTTTATGGCGGCATGGACGAGCCCGAGCTCAAGATCATCGACGTGTTCGTCTGCAAGCTCCGCAAGAAGCTTGCCCAGGCGACCGGGGGCGATAATTACATCGATACCGTGTGGGGCCGCGGCTATGTGCTGCGCGACCCGCCGGCCGATGCCGGCGCCGACCGCAAGGTCGTCGCGAAGGTCTGATCCGAATTTAGTCGGGGGAATGAAGGCCCCACCCGCCGCAAGGCGGGTGGGGTTTTTCGTTTGATTTCGCCGCGCACGACGCGCGCCGGCTTGCACCGCACCCTATTTCGCAGCGTCTTCCTCGGCATATTTGACGTCCCAGCTATAGTTCTTCTTCAGGTGTTCGGGGATGTCGTGCACCCAGACGCTGCCGCCGAAATTCTCTTCCCAATCGCGCGGCATCCAGCTGTCGTCGAGATAATCCTGGTCGGCGAGATACTCGGCATGGCCGCCCGCCGGGCACGGAATGTAATAGAACAGCGCCGACGAGATGCGATGCCGGCCCAAGCCGACGAAGCCGCCCGGGCGTCGCGTCGCCCAGCCCTGGCGTTCGAGAAAGTTCGCGCCGACCATCATCTCGTCGATATCGTCGCAAGCAAAGGCGGTGTGGTTGAAGCCGAGCTTGCGCACCGGCGGCGGCAGGTAGTCCGCGTTGAAGAAGAAAATATTGTGATGCTCATGCGAGCCGTCGGCGCGGGCATAGACGCCGAGCCGCCGTTGCGTATCTGAGAGACGGAAATGCAGCCGCTCGGCGAAGAATTGATATGACTTCCGCGGATCGGCCACTTGAAAGACGACATGCGCGATTGATTTTGGGTGGGCGCGCTTGCGCCAGGTCCGGTTGCGATTGACGCGCGCCGCCTTGGCCGGCGTGTTGATCTCGTCGGCGGCGCTGACCACGGGGCGCGGGCGGTAAACCATCAGCCCTTGCGGCATACCGTCATCGGCGACGAAATGCGCGGTCCCGTCATTGTCGCGCCGGACCTCGCGATCCGTCTTCAAGCCTTCGACCAGACGCTCAAGCGAATCTTGCGTGTCGACGCCCCAGATCGTCTCCTTGATCCCGTTGCCGTCGAACCACGCCTTGGGCAGCGAGGGGTCGTCCTTTTTGCGCAGAATCACCTGCGCGCCGTCTTCGAGCTCGAAAACCGTCTTCTCGGCGGTTTTCTCAAGCAGGTCGAGACCGTAATCGGTGAAGAACCGCGTGCAGGTGTCGATATCGTCGACCCCATAGACCGCTTTCGCAACGCCCATAATGGCCATGTCGTGCTTCCTTCCCTGACGATGTCCCGCCGTTCGCGGCGATGTCTCTTAAGACCGATGTTAACCGAAACCCGGGCCGAGGTCACGCCGCGGTAAATGTCGCGCTGCCCGCTTGCGGCTCCGCGAGAACGAGTTTCACACCCAATGCCTCAGCCAGCTTTGCCGTGTAATAGGCGTGCACGGTGCGGGCGCTTAGCGTCTCGGTCGCGGTGTTGACGTCCAGCGCGGCGCGGCCTTCGGCCGTGAGGTTGATGGTATCGCTCATCGCCTTCACCGTGACCCCTGAGCGACCGACAGCCGCGGAAACTTGAATCGTGCCACCGCGGGGCAACGCTTCGGTCGCCAACACGACCATGTTGCAGGCTAAGCGCTGCCATTCCACCGGCAGTGTATTGACCGCGTCATCCCATTCGCAACGCGATTTGCCGCCTTCGAGCAAGCCCGTGACCACCTCGCGGCCGGTACCGGCGCGCGCGCTGCCATAGGCAAAACGATAGAAATTCAGCCGGTTGCCCGCGGTTCGCGCGCTGTTGCCGATGAGGACCATCGCTTCCTTGACGAAATCCGGATCATCCTCGCCCATGAGCTCGATGCCGTTATTGATGGCGCCGACCGGGCTGATCAGCTCGTGGCATAAGCGCGAACTCAACAACTCGAGCACGCGCAATTCGACCGTCACGCTCATCTCGTCACCCCCAACTTCGCGCGCACCATGCCGCGACATTCGCGCGGCAAGATAGCTTCAACCGGCAAGCGCTGCCAGCCGTTCGGCCTCGGCAAGATCCTCGGGCCGATTGGCGTTGAAGAAAGGATCAATCGGCGCCGCCGGAAACTCGACTTCGACGAGGCGATAGCGGGACGTCCATTGATCGACCTTGCGCAAGCCGCTGGCGAGCGCGCTGCGGAGATCGTCGCGCAGGGCCAAAGGCCAGAGACCAAACACCGGATGCGCGCGACCCAACGAGGCCGCGCACGCCAATTCGTAAGCGCCCTCGCGCATGCCCTGGCGCAGCGCGACGACCAGATCGCGCGGCAGAAACGGTGCATCGGTGGCAAAGCTTGCCACATGAGTGACACCTTCGAGATTCGCGGCTGCCCAATCGAGACCCGCCAGCACGCCCGCGAGCGGCCCGGCAAATCCTGTGATCTCGTCCGCCACAATCGGCAGTCCGAAGGCAGCGAAGCGCGCGGGATCGCCGTTCGCGTTCAAGACCAGCGTGCTGACTTGCGGCCGGGCGCGCTCGATCACATGGGCGAGGATCGGTTTGCCTGCCAGCGGGCGCAGACATTTGTCGCCGCCGCCCATGCGCTGCGATTGGCCGCCTGCCAACAAAACGCCCGCGACTTTCAATCGAGGTCTCCACCGATGCTTGCCTTGCGCCGCAGCCGGGTCGATTCCTCGTCGACCTGCGCCGGGTCGTCATCGAAGACAATGCGCTGCGCGCCGGAAAGCGCGATAAATCGCCGACCCTTGGCGCGACCGATCAGTGTGAGACCGGCCTTCTGCGCCAATTCCACGCCCCAGGCCGTGAAGCCCGAGCGCGAGATCAGGATCGGAATGCGCATCTGCACGCATTTGATAACCATTTCCGAAGTCAACCGGCCGGTGGTGTAAAAGATTTTGCCGGCGGGATCGATCCTATGAAGATGCATATAGCCGGCGATTTTATCGATGGCGTTATGGCGGCCGACATCCTCCATATAGATCAGCGGCCGGTCCTCCTCGCACAGCACGCAGCCATGGATCGCTCCGGCGGCCAGATAGAGGCTCGGGCTGGTATTGATCTTGCGCGTCAGCGCATAGAGCCAGGAGGTTTTGAGCACGGCATCCGGCGCGAGGCGGATGTCGTCGAATTTTTCCATCAGGTCGCCGAACACCGTCCCTTGGGCGCAACCCGAGGTCAGCGTCTTCTTGCGCAGCTTCTTCTCGAAATCGGTTTTCCGCTCGGTGCGCACCACCACGATACCAAGCTCGTCGTCGTGATCGATCGCGGTGATCTTGTCATCCGAACGCAGCATGTTCTGATTGAGCAGATAGCCGACCGCGAGGCAGTCGGGATGATCGCCGACCGTCATCATGGTGACGATCTCCTGCCCGTTCAAAAACAACGTTAGCGGCCGCTCGACGACGACGGCGAGCGAAACCGGGCGGCCTTCCTGATCGATGCCGGCCACCTGACGCGTGAGGCGTGGATCATCCGGGTTGGGCCGTAGGACAAATTCAATCATGGTGAAATCATGGGCTTGCCGGTCGGCCAGAGCAAGCCGCCCCGATATCCCGCCCCTTTACCGTGCCGGACAGACCAACAATCGCGTTAAACGGCGTATGTCACAATACTTCAATATTTCTGTCATAAACGTCACATTAGCGTCACTTTATATTTAACCGGACCTTTAGAGACTTCGTTTTATTACTCCATTGTTCCCTGCGCTCGTTGGGCGTGGGCGCAAGGTTTACAACTTAAATCAAGGTCATGCAGCCGAACGACACGACCGATAGTTCAAGCCGCTGGTTGGCGCTGGCGTTGGCGGTGCCGATCGCTCCCGTACCAGCCGAGATTTCCTGCGCCGAAGTCTATGAGCTCATGGCACGCGACGATGCGCCTTTCGCCGTCCCGATCCTTGCCGGCGGTACGCCGCTCGGCCTGGCCGACCGCACCACCCTCATGCGCCAATTCGCGAAGCCTTATTGGCGCGAACTCTTCGCGCGCCGGCCCATCACCAAGCTCATGGAACCATCGCCCCTCGTCGTCGACGCAAAATTACCCATCGAAGCGATCAGCCTGCGCATTGCGACCGACTATAATTCGGCGCTCAATGGCGGCTTCATCGTCATGCGCGACGGCCGCTATCTTGGCGTCGGCAATACGATCGATCTGCTACGGCTGTCCGCCGATCACGCGCGTCTGCGCGCGCAAGAATTGAGCGTCGCCCATGCCGAAATCCGTACCCTTAACGAGGATCTGGAGCGCCGCGTCGAAGCGCGCACTGCAGAGTTGCAGGTTGCCCAGGCGGAAATCCTGCGCAAGGAACGGCTCTCCGCCCTCGGCCAGCTGACCGCCACCGTCGCGCATGAGCTGCGCAACCCGCTCAGCTCGATCCGCAACACGCTGTTCACGATCAAGGAAACCCTTGCCGGTGCGGCGCTAAGCCTCGATCGTCCGATCGGCCGCATGGAGCGCAGCATCAGCCGCTGCAATGGCATCATCAGCGACCTGCTGGATTACACGCGGAGCCACGAGCTGCGCCGCCGCCCGGTGACGGCAGACAAATGGCTCGATGAAACCCTGTGCGAGCAGCAGATCCCCGCGGGCATCACGCTCGTTCGCAATTTCGGCGCTTCGGGATACCGTATCAATGTCGATACCGAAAGAATGGTTCGGGTCGTCGTCAATCTGATCGAGAACGCCGTCCAGGCGCTCAACGAACCCGACGCGCCTCGCAAAGAGCGGCTGGTTAAAATAACGACAGGCGTGCGTGACGGAAATTATGATCTCATGATCGAGGATACCGGCCCGGGCATCCCGGATCATGTCCTACCGAAAGTCTTCGAACCGCTTTTCAGCACGAAAAGCTTCGGCACCGGTCTTGGCTTGCCGACGGTCAAACAGATCGTCGAGCAACATGGCGGCCAGATCGCGATCACCAGCAAAAGCGGCGCAGGTACGCGCGTCGCGATCACCCTGCCCCATGCCTCGCCCGCCGACAGCGCGGCTCCCGAAGAAGCAGCAGGCATCATCGCCGCTTAGATCTTCCGGCCGCCCAATCGCCGCGCCGACGCCCCTGACCACTCGCCGATAAGTTGCGCTCGCTCGAAGACTCCCTGCGACGCGACGCATCTTGCCACGGCATGGCATTGGCATGATGATGAACGGCGATAAAACAGGCCGCTTTGGGGGGAAGCGAATGGCCGATGCAAGCCGGCGATGGAAGGCGTCACGACGCGGAATGGCCTGCGGCATCGCGGTCGTTCTCGGCGTCTTGTTTTGCGATGCCGGCATCGTTCATGCCGCCGATCGTCTCCGGGTCGCCAAGCCGGCCGCCATCGGCTTCGGGTTTTCGATGGTTGAGGTCGGCATCTCGGCCGGCATCTTCAAAAAATACGACCTCGATGTCGAATTGATCGTGCTCGAAGGCAGCGCCAAGCAGCAGCAGGCGTTGACCGCCGGTGCGATCGATGTCGACATGGGCGCCGGCACCGATCTCGCTTTCGCGGCCAAAGGCGTGCCGGAAAAGGCCGTCGCCGCGCTGGCCGGCCCGCCGCTCAATTTCGTCGTCATGACAAAATCCGGCAACGGCATAAACACCATCGCCGATCTGAAAGGCAAACGCATCTCGGCGAGCACGGTCGGGTCGATCACCTATTGGTTCGCAAGCCAGCTCTCGCGGCGCGAAGGTTGGCAAGACGGCGACGCGCTGACGATCGTGCCGCTTGGCAATTTCGACGCCATGCGCGCGGCACTGATGACCGGGAATATCGATGCGATTTCCGCGACGCTCGAAGGCGCGCTGCTGCTGGAATCGCAAGGCGCCGGCAAATTGCTGATCTCCTTCGGCGATTTCATCAAGCCGTTCCTCACCCATGCGGCTTATGCCACCAACGACCTCATCAAGCAAAACCCGAGCGCGTTGCGCCGCTTCCTCAAGGCCTGGTTCGAAACCGTGGTATGGATGAACGCGCACAAGGAGGAAGGACTACGCTATTCGAGTGACGCAACCAAGCTGTCGCACGACGTCGCGAGCAAGGCATACGACGCCGAAATGCCGATGTTCTTCACCGATGGGCATTTCGACATGAAGGCGGTCGTGGTGGTGGAACACTCTCTGCTCGAAACCGGGCAGATCGACAAGCTTCCCGACAACAAGCAGCTTATCACCGAGGAGTTTCTCAATTGAATGGAAAGACGATGACCCGATTCGTTGCGGCCCAAAAAACACTCGCATCAACAACGTTCGCCCTCGCCCTCATGCTGTCTTTGGGCGCGGCGCGTGCTGCCGACCATCTGCGCGTCACCCAGCCCTCCGCCATCGATTTCTATTTCGCCGTACAGAATGTCGGCATTGCCCAGGACATCTTCGCCAAGCACGGTATCGAGATCGAGAGCATCGCGCTCGATGGCAGCGCCAAGCAGCACCAAGCCATGACCGCCGGCAGCGCCGACATCGCCCTGGGCGCCGGCACCGATATGGGTTTCATCACAAAGGGCGCCCCGGAAAAGGCGGTCGCCGTCATGGCCGGCCCGCCGGTCAACATGTTCGTGATCGTTGCCGACAAGGCAAACATCAAGACAGTCGACGATCTCAAAGGCAAGCGTGTCGGCGTAAGCACGATGGGTTCGCTGACCTATTGGCTCGCCCAGCAAATGTCGCGCCATCAAGGATGGGGCGATAACGGCTTCCAGATCATCCCCATGGGCAACGTCCAGGCCGAGGCCGCGGCCTTCGTTTCGGGCAATCTCGACGCCGCGGTCGCGTCGCTCGAGGGCGGTCTGAACATCCAATCAAAAGGCCAAGGCAAGCTGCTCACATCCTTCGGCGAATTCGTGAATCCCTTCCTCGTGCACGTGTTCTTCGCGACGGACGAGCTGATGGCCAAGAATCCGGATGCGCTGCGGCGGTATTTGAAGGCCTGGTTCGAGACCGTCGCCTATGCCAAGACGCATCGCGACGACACGATCCGCATCACCCGGGAAACCACGCGCTTAGGACCAGAGGAAGCCGGAAAAGTCTATGACGTGATCGTGCCCACCTTGGCGACGGACGGACATTTCGACCCGAAAGCGGTCGCCGTGGTGATGCAATCGCTCGTGGATCTGGGACAGGTCGAGAAGCTCCCCGATGCAAAGAGCCTTTACACCGAAGAGTTTCTCAACTGAGGGGCCGCGCGCATGGCACCAAAGAAACTCCGCCGAACAGCAAGCCGCGCCGCGATCGTTGCCGCAGCCTTGCTGCTCGCGGGCGGCGGCGCAGGCCACGCTGAGGATCAGTTGCGTGTCGGCAAGCCCACGCCCGAGGCCTATGATTTCGCGCTGCTGCAAGTCGGCATCGAGGCCGGCATCTTTAAGAAATACGATCTCGACATCGAAACCATCTCGCTCGAAGGCAGCGCCAAGCTCCATCAAGCCCTGATCGCCGGCAGCATCGACGTCGGCATGGGCGCCGGCACGGACTTCGTTTTCATCGCCAAAGGTGCGCCCGAGAAAGGCATCGCCGCCATGGCGGGTCCGCCCAACAACATGGCGCTCATCGTCAGCGCAAAAGGTCCGATCAAGACCGTCGCCGATCTCAAAGGCAAGAAGGTCGGCGTCAGCACGGTTGGCTCGCTCACCTATTGGCTGGCACAACAAGTGTCTCGGCGGGAAGGTTGGGGTAATGACGGGCTGACCATCGTGCCGGTCGGCGGCATGCAGGGCGAGGCGGCCGGGCTGGTCGCCGGAAACCTCGATGCCGGTGTGGGATCGCTCGAGGGCGGCCTCGCGATGGAACGAAAAGGCCTCGGCAAGATTCTTCTGCTGTTCGGCGATTTCGTCCATCCGTTTCTTGCTCACGCCATCTTCGCGACCGACGACAAGATGGCCAAGAATCCCGACCAGCTGCGCCGCTTCCTCAAGGCCTGGTTCGAGACGGTTGCCTTCGCTCGAACGCACAAGGCCGAAGCGGTGCGTTATTCGCAGATCGTCACCAAGCTGCCTGATGACGAAGCCGCCCAGGTCTACGACAATGAGACGCCGATGTTCTCGTCCGACGGTCGCTTCGATTTGCAGGCCGTCGATGTGGTGAAGCGCTCCCTCCTCGAGATGGGACAAATCGACAAGCTGCCCGATAACAAGGATCTATTCACCGAAGAATTTCTCGAGCGAAAGGGAATGTAATGGGCGCAAGCCGCTGTCACTGCCGCCATTGGCTCGCTCTCGCCGCACTTTTCGCCGGACTCGTGTCTGCCGGCACGCCGCGCGCGTCCGAGCTTGTGCGGGTCGGCACCCCTTCCGCCGACGACTTCCATTTTTCAATGGCCAATGTCGGCATGGCAGCCGGCATCTTCAAGAAATACGATCTCGAGCTGCAGATCATCGCACTCTCCGGCGGCGCCAAGGTGCACCAGGCGATGATCGCCAACAGCCTCGACATCGCCTTGGCTGCCGGAACCGATATCGGGTTGATCGCCAAAGGAGCAACCGAGAAAGGCGTCGGCGTGCTCGCGACCAAGCCCTCGAACATGGTTCTTCAAGCCAGCACGCTGAGCAAGGTCACGAGCGTCCAAGGCTTGAAGGGCAAAAAGATCGGCGTCAGCAGCGTCGGCGCCCTCACCTATTGGCTCGGCCAGCAATTGATGAAGCATGAAGGCTGGGGACCTGACGGGCTTGAGCTGGTCGCAACCGGCGGTGGTCAAGGCAATGTCGCCGGCTTCGTCTCCGGCAATCTCGACGGCGCGGTCACCTCGCTGGAAGCAGCACTGAAAGTCGAGCAGGCCGGGCAAGGCAGAATCCTGCTCACTTTCGGCGACATCGTCGATCCGTTCGTCGCGCACATCATCTTCGCGACCAATGACATGATCGCGACCCGTCCCGACCAACTGCGTCGGTTCCTGAAAGCCTGGTACGAAACCGTCGCCTATGCCAACACGCACAAGGCTGACACCATTCGCTTTTCGCAAGCGACCACCAACCTGCCGGACGATCTCGCGAACAAAGTCTATGACATCGAAATGCCGACCTTCTCGACCGACGGGCATTTCGATCCAGTCGGGATCGAGGCCGTCAAGCAGGCGTTGGTCGATCTCGGCCAATTAAGCGAAAAGCCCGACAACAAAACGCTCTTCACCGAAGAATTCTTGAAATGAAGCGGGCGGCGGCGCGCTTTTGCCGCGGCGCCGCGGCAACGGCACTCGCCATCCTCTTGGCGACGCCGGGATTAGCCCGCGTCGCCGCCGCCGAAACCTTGCGCGTTGGCAAGCCGACCCCGATTGCGTTCAACTTCGCGATGCCCGAAATCGGCACGCAAGCGGGGATCTTCGCGAAAAACGGGCTGACGCTTGAAGTCGTCGCGCTCGAAGGCAGCGCCAAGCTGCATCAAGCGATGGTGGCCGGCAGCATCGACATCGCGATCGGCGCGGGCACGGATTTTCTTTTTCCGATCAAGGGCGCACCGGAAAAAGGCATCATCGCCATGGCCGGCCCTCCGGCGAATTTCTTCCTCGCCGTCCCGACCGGCAGCCCAATCAGGTCCATCGACGATCTCAAAGGCAAGCGGGTCAGCATCAGCACAGTCGGATCGCTCAGCCAATGGTTCGTGCAGCAATTGTCGCGCCGCGAAGGCTGGGGCGATGATGGCATCGTCCCCGTCGCGACCGGCGGACAGCAGGCGACGGCCGTGGCCTTTGCTTCGGGCAGCATCGACGCTGCATTCCAGTCGATTGAGGGCGTCCTGCTCATGGAGGACAAGGGCACCGGGCGTCGGCTCTTTTCGTTCGCGGATTTCATCCATCCCTTTCTCACCCATGCGGTCTTCGCCACCGACGACGTGATCGCGAAGAACCCGGATGCCGTGCGGCGCTTCGTGAAAGCCTGGCTGGAAACTGTCGCATTCGCCAAAACGCATAAGGACGACGCGGTTCGTTTCGCGCAAAGCGTCACCCACGCCGCACCCGAAGCCGGCGCAAAAATCTACGACGTCGAAATGCCGGCTATGTCCGAGAGCGGCAAATTCGGTCCCGATGCGGTCAAGATGGTGCTCAACTCGCTGATCGAGATGAAACAGATCGACGCCGTCCCCGACGGCAAGACGCTTTATACCGAGGAATTCCTGCCCAAAACCCCCTGACTCATGGATCAGGGCTTGGGATCGGATTCGGGATGGAACAGCTTCTGACCGGCCATTTCGTAGTCGCCGATCGCCTTCTGGCCTTCGGGCGAACCGAGCCAATCGGCGAATTTCTTGGCGAGATCGCGCTTGGCTTGCGGATGCAACTTCGGATCGAGCTCGATCACGTCGTAGCGGTTGAGAAGGCGCGAATCTCCTTCGAGCAGAATTGTCAGATTGCGACGATTGCCGAAGCTGAGCCAAGTGCCGCGATCGGTCAGGGTATACGCATCAAGCGCAGCCGCGGCATTAAGGTCCGCGCCCATGCCGCCACCGATATCCTTGTACCAGCTGCCAGCTTGAGTTGGATCGAGATCCGCTGCCTTCCATAAACGCTTCTCGAGCGCGTCAGTGCCGCTTTTGTCGCCGCGCGAGACGAAATTGGCCTTGGCGTTCCAGATCGCGCGCAGGGCCGCGATCACGTCGCGATTACCTTTGATCTTCGCTGGATCGGCGGCGGGCCCGACGATGACGAAATCGTTCCAGGCGATTTCGTGCCGGTTGATGCCGTGTCCCTCGGCAATGAACTTGGCTTCGGCGTCGGGATCGTGCACCAGCACGAGATCGGCATCGCCGCGCCGCGCCGTGTCGAGCGCCTGGCCGGTGCCGAGCGCCACCACGTGAACGGCGAGGCCGGTTTCCTTGGTGAAGAGCGGCAGAATATGCGTGAGCAGCCCGCTATTGTCGACCGAAGTGGTCGAAGCCAGCACGATGTAGGGTTCGTCGGCATGTGTCGCGTTCACGCCCGACAGCAGAGCAAAGGCCGCGACCGAGGTCAGCAAAAATCGGCTCTGTTTCATCGACGTCTCCTTTTATCGGCGATCGCGAAGGCCATACCGTTGAGGATGATGCTAAGGCTAACAAGCACGAGTCCGAGCGCCAGGGCAAGCGGCAGGTTTCCCATGCTGGTCTGCAGCGCAATCGCGGTCGTCATGGTGCGGGTCGCGCCGGCGATATTGCCGCCGACGATGATGATCGCGCCCACTTCCGAAATCGTGCGCCCGAGTTCCGCCAGCAACGCCGTCAAAACCTGCGAGCGGCCGATCATCAACAATTGCGGTATGGTGGTGAGGCGGGTTGCCCCCGCCATCTGAAACCCTTCGCCGTAAAGCGCCCAAAGCTCTTCCATGGCGCGGTGCACCACCGCCGTCACAATCGGGACTGCGAGGACCGTCTGGACGATCACCATGGCGCCAGGCGTGTAGAGCAAACCCCAGGATCCCAGCGGCCCCGACCGCGACAACAAGAGATAGGCGACCAGCCCCACAACGACCGGCGGCAAGCCGAGCAGCGAATTAACCGTGATGACGAGCGCGCGGCGCCCGGGAAAACGATACACCGCCAAAGCGGCGCCAGCGGGCGAACCGACCAGGCCCGCGATCACGGCGGCGCTGAGGCTCACCGCCAGCGAAAGACGAATGATCGCATAGAGCTGGCTATCGCCCTTTGCGATCAATCCGAGCGCAAGTTCGATCGCCGTGCCAAAATCGTTCATGTTACGGTCGTTCCAGATCCCCGCTCTTCATGCCTGATTTGCGCCTCCGTGTCAGTCTTTGCCGTGGCGCGGACCTTCCCTGAACGCCATTGAATAGCTATGTTAAGCGTCATGATCGACCCTTTCGGGCGGCATATCAGTTATTTGCGGGTCTCGGTCACGGACCGGTGCGACTTCCGCTGTGTCTATTGCATGGCGGAAGACATGACCTTCTTGCCCAAGGCCGAGATCCTGTCGCTTGAGGAATTGGAGCGCGCCTGCACCGCCTTTATCCGCCTCGGCGTGCGCAAGCTGCGCCTAACGGGCGGCGAGCCCTTGGTGCGGCGCAACATCATGAGCCTGGTGCGTTCCTTAGGCGGGCATGTGCAGACCGGCGCGCTCGACGAGCTCACGCTCACCACCAATGGCAGCCAGCTCGGGCGTTATGCCGCAGAGCTGAAAGACGCTGGGATGCGCCGGATCAATGTGTCGGTCGACACGCTCGATCCCGACAAATTCGCCGCCATCACCCGCTGGGGCAAGCTCGACCAGGTGCTCGCCGGCCTCGATGCGGCCAAGCGCGCCGGGCTCGAGATCAAGATCAATACTGTTGCTCTGAAAGGCGTGAACGACGACGAATTCGATCGCCTCGTCGCGTGGTGCGGCGAGCGTGACTTCGATCTCACTTTGATCGAAGTAATGCCGATGGGCGAGCTCAGCGCAGGCGCGCGGATCGAGCAATATCTGCCGCTGTCCCTGGCGCGCGCCGCTCTGCAACGGCGCTGGACGCTCGACGAATCGGATTACCGCACCGGCGGTCCCGCGCGTTATTACACGGTGCGCCAAACCGGACGGCGTTTGGGCTTCATCACGCCGATGACTCATAATTTTTGCGAAAGCTGCAACCGGGTGCGCCTCACCTGCACCGGCACGCTCTTTATGTGCCTTGGTCAGCACGACAGCGCCGATCTGCGCACGCCCTTGCGGGCCTCCGACAGCGACGAGCCGCTCGAGGCCGCCATCGCCGAAGCGATCGCACGCAAGCCCAAGGGTCATGATTTCATCATCGACCGCCGCCACGCGCAGCCTGCCGTGGCGCGGCACATGAGCGTGACCGGGGGTTGAGCGCGCCCAGCGTCGGCTTCGAAGCCAGCGATGCGCTCGCCGCGCAGGAGGCGCTACGCGAGCTCCGCGGGCGCTATTCATCCGTCCCACCGGATCAGGCCCGCGTCATCGTCGCCTTGGGCGGCGACGGTTTCATGCTCGAAACCCTGCATCGGCATTTGAAGCGCGGCGTGCCAATCTACGGCATGCATCGCGGCAGCGTCGGTTTCCTCATGAACGCCTATTCGCCGGATGGGCTCGAAGAACGCTTGCAACGCGCGAAGCCGGTGCGCGTCCATCCGCTCGAGATGACGGCGCGCGATCAAAGCGACAAGGAGCATCGCGCCCTTGCAATCAACGAAGTCTCCCTGCTGCGGCAAAGCCGTCAAACGGCGAAGCTCCGGGTCAGCGTCGATAATGCGCCGCAGCTCGACGAACTGATGGCCGACGGCATCCTGGTCGCGACTCCGGTCGGCAGCACGGCCTATAACCTTTCCGCCCACGGCCCCATCATTCCGCTGGGCGCAAACATCCTCGCACTCACGCCGATCAGCGCCTTCCGCCCGCGGCGCTGGCGCGGCGCGTTGCTCCCTCATACGGCCAGCGTGCAGATCGAGATCCTCGAAGCCGATAAGCGGCCGGTTAGCGCAACTGCCGATTTCACCGAGGTGCGCGATGTACGCTCGGTCACGATCCGCGAGCGCCGCGAAATCGCGCTTACCATGCTGTTCGACCCCGAGCACAATCTCGAAGAGCGCGTGCTGAAGGAACAGTTCCTCAGCTAGCGCGCACAGCAAGCCGGCCCCGGGGTCACAAATCCCTCGGCCGCTCCAGCGCGTCGCCGGTTTCCAGCAGACTCTTCAGGCTCGACAGGACCGCGGGCCAGCCATTCGAGACTTTATCAATGAATTTCGATTCCGGCTGGTCGATCTCGTGCGTGACCGTCAGCTTTACGGCGGGCCCGCTAAACTCCAGCGTGAAGACACAGCGCGAATAACCTTCCGCGCGCAGCTCGGGCAGGAATTCATTCCGCCAGCGCAGGACCAGCCGCCGTGGTTTATCGATCTCGACGACTTCGCCAGAGTCGCCGATACGCCCGTCTGCCAACATCAATTTCCACGAAGCTCCCTTCTCCCAAGCACTATCGAGCGAAACGCCAAACCAATAGGCGCGCGTGAATTCCGGCTTCGTTAAAGCATCCCACAGTTTTTCGGGTGTCGTGCGGATGTAAGTCACGTAGACGAATTTGCTGCCTGGCATGGGTCAGTCCTTCTTTGGCGGTTGCGGAACGGGGATCGCCAGCGGCTTGCCGGTTTCGAGCAGGGACTTGAGTTCCCGAGAGAATCATCGGCCAGCCGCGGCGGCCGCCTTCGAGCAGATAGGCCGCGATCGGCGTGGGGTGCGCCTCGGTCATCGTCAGGCGCACGACGCCGTCTGCGATCGTGTCGATCTCGTAGGAGACGATCGCTTCCGGGAGCTTGCGCAGCTCCTCACTCCCGTCGACATTCCAGCTGACGACGAGCTTGCGCGGCGGATCGCATTCACGGACCTCGCCTTTGACGTCCACCTTTCCATCGGGTGTTCGCAAGAGCCACGGCGCCCCTTTCTTCCAATCGGATTCGACGCTCCGACCGAAGAAATATTGTCGCGTGAACTCTTTCGCGGTGAGCGCGGCCCACGACTTCTCGGGCGTCGTTGCGATATAGGTGACGTAAACCGTGCTCTCGGTCGTCAGCTCAGTCATCTGCCTTCCCTTCCAGATTTTTCTTGAGGTCAGCGAGCGCCCGCAGCCGCGAGCGCTCGTATTTGCCAATCCAGCGATCAGCGATCTCGTGGATCGGAACCGGATTAAGATAGTGCAGCTTCTCGCGGCCACGTTTTTGCGCGACCACGAGGTTCGCGGTTTCCAGGATCGTGAGGTGCTTCGTCACCGCTTGGCGCGTCATATCGGCATGCTCGCAAAGCTCGCTGAGCGTTTGGCCGTTGCGGGTGCGGAGATTGTCGAGCAACCGGCGCCGTGTCGGATCGGCCAGCGCCTTGAACACCGCATCCATGCTCATCGCATAAATATGCAACTATTTAGTTGCATGTCAAGCAGCCTCGGTTGCACGTTCAAGATGTTTTCCGCCGCAACGAAACCGCGTTCTCTTCCGACCGCGTCCAAACGATGCCACCGCGATTGCCGCAAAGGCGCCACATTCCGAGGCAATAAGGCGGTCCGCGGAACCGTTATCGTCGTGACGTGGTGCTCAGATCACGCGATGGCGAACCGCTCGCCAAAGACCCGTGAGGACAAGGCTATGCGCATTTTTTTCCGGCATTTTCTCCCTTTGCTTTTCGTCGGATTGGCGTGCGCGGCGCCATCACCCGGCAAAGCGGCGGTCGCCGTCGCGGTCAATGTGACCGTCGCGCCACCGCCTCTGCCGGTCTATGCGCAGCCGGTCATTCCCGGCCCGGGCTATCTCTGGATGCCGGGCTACTGGGCCTGGGGTCCATACGGCTATTACTGGGTCCCTGGCACGTGGGTGCTACCGCCCGCCGTCGGCTTGTTGTGGACCCCCGGCTATTGGGGCTGGAGTGACGGCTTCTACCTGTGGCATGCGGGCTATTGGGGCCCGCATATTGGTTTCTATGGCGGCATCAATTACGGCTTCGGTTATTTCGGTGTCGGCTATCGCGGCGGCTTCTGGGATCACGACGAGTTTCGCTACAACCGCGCCGTCAACAATCTCGGCAGCGTCCATATCACGAATGTCTACAACCAAACCGTCGTCAACAACGTCCATGCGAGCCGGGTGAGTTTCAACGGCGGCAGAGGCGGAAGTCGCACGCAGCCGGGCGCCGCGGAGCAGGCGGCGACGCGCGATGATCATGTCGGGCCGACCGAGCTGCAGGCGCGACACGAACAGGCAGCGGGCGGCAATCACGCTTTGCTCGCAAGCGCCAACCACGGACGTCCGAGCATCGCGGCGACGCCTCAGCCTGCTGCCTTCACTGGTCGCGGCATCGTCGGCGCACGCAATCCCGGCGGTGCGGCTCGCGCGCCGGCGCCGCGCTCCAACAATGCGCATCCGGCTTCGGCGGCGAATACCGGCCACGCACCGCGCAATCCACCGCATGGGCAGGGAGCAGCGCCAGCCGCGCATCCGGCCAATGCCGCGCCCCATCCCGGGGGTAATGGCGGACCGCATAGCGATCCCCATCCTGGCAATCGCGGTGGCGACCCCCATGGCGAACGCCATGGCGACAATCACTAGCCGCCGGCACCTGCGCATTCAGCTATAGGGTGCGATTGACCTTCATGCCACGAACGCATGGCTCGGCGTCCTTTCGCGCATAGTGAGGACGTAAGCCAGTTGCCAAGCGACGGCGAGTTATGCCCTAAATCATAGACCGAGCGCCGCAGAGCGTTCGGCAGGGTGAAACGCGGGATCGGGCAAGGGATAAACAGCGCATCGCAAACGCCGACGGCTCAGCCGACGCGGGCACAGACCTTGACCGTGATCGCCGGAGCTTCCGTGCTGATGAGCCTCGGCATGGGGATGCGGCAAAGTCTCGGCCTTTTCATGGTGCCGATTACCCGCGACCTCGATCTGACGGTGAGCGATTTCACCTTCGCTCTCGCGATACAAAACATCGTTTGGGGCTTCACCCAACCTTTCATCGGTGCGGTGGGTGATCGCTTCGGCATCAGACCACTGATGATCGGCGGGGCGTTATGCTTCGCGGCCGGAATTGCGACAACGATCGTCGCCACGGGCCCGGTCGTGCTGATTCTCGGCATGGGCGTGTTCATCGGCCTTGCGCTTGCCTGCACCGCGTCGAATCTCTCTTTGTCGGCGACCGCGCGCATCGTCTCGCCGGCCTCGCGCAGCACGGCGCTCGGGCTCGTCGCCGCGATCGGCTCCTTCGGCACCTTTCTGGTGGCGCCGCTGGCGCAACGCTTGATCGTCGATCACGGCTGGCAGGCCGCGCTTGTGGCCTTCCTCGCCCTCGCGGCGATCATGCTTCCCGCCGCCTTAATGTGCGGCTCGGTTGACCGTCTCGACTATCCGCGGGGACCAAATTCCTTGGCTGCCGATGCGCCAATGACGCTTGGCACCGTGCTACGCAGTGCCGCGCGGCACCGCGGCTATGTCACCATGTCGATGGCGTTCTTCGTCTGCGGATTGCAGCTGGTCTTTTTGACCACGCATCTGCCGACTTATCTCGCGCTGTGCGGTCAGGATCCGATGCTGAGCGCGCAGGCGCTCGCGACTATCGGCATGTTCAATGTCATCGGATGCTATCTGCTCGGCTGGCTCGGCGGGCGTTATCCCAAGCATATTCTGCTCGGCCTGGTTTACCTGCTGCGCTCGATCGCGATCACCGCCTATTTCGTGCTGCCGCCTTCGCCTTTCACCACGCTCCTCTTCGCGGCGGTGATGGGGTTGTTATGGCTCGGGGTCGCGCCTTTGGTGCAGGGCTTAGTCGCCCAAATGTTCGGCTTGCGCTTTATGGCGACCTTGTCGGGCCTCGCCTTCTTCAGCCATCAGCTCGGCTCGTTCCTGGGGGCCTGGGGCGGCGGGCTGATTTACGATGCGTTCGGGTCCTACGATCACGCCTGGCAGTTCGGCGTCGTCATCGGACTAATCGCCGGCTGCGCGCAGATGTTGACGAATGACCAGCCGGCGCGGCCGATGCTGCGTCCCGCCTCTGCCTGACCTCTTCGGGCCTGTCGTGGCCCGTTTGTCGGCGCGATCTCAGGCCGCTTTGACCTCGGCGATGAAGCCGTTGACCTCGCCGCTGAGGCCTTCGGCCTGCTTGGAAAGCTCGTTGGCGGCGGACAGAACCTGGGTGGCGGCGGCACCCGAAGCGGTCGAGGCTTCCTTGACGCTGGCGATGTTGCGCGTGACCGCCTGGGCGCCCGCGGCCGCCTGCTGCACGTTGCGCGCGATCTCCTTGGTCGTGGCCCCTTGCTGCTCCACCGCGACCGCGATCGCCGCCGCGATCTCGTTGATCTCGTGGATCACCGTGCCGATGCCGCGGATCGCCTCCACCGCCTGACCGGTGGTCTCGCGGATCTGCTCGACCTGGACCGAGATGTCCTCCGTCGCCTTCGCCGTCTGATTGGCCAGCGACTTCACCTCCGAAGCCACCACCGCAAAGCCCTTGCCCGCCTCGCCCGCCCGCGCCGCCTCGATCGTCGCGTTCAAAGCCAGAAGATTGGTCTGGCCCGCGATCTGCTGGATCAAGGTCACCACCTCGCCGATCTTCTGCGCCCCCGAAGCCAAAGCCTGGACCGTCGCGTCCGTCCGCTTCGCGTCCTCGACCGCCTTGCCCGCGATCTTCGCCGATTGCGCCACTTGGCGCGTGATCTCCGTGATCGACGACGACAATTCCTCCGCCGCCGATGCCACCGTCTGCACGTTGGTCGAGGCTTCCTCCGCCGCCGACGCCACCGTCGCCGACCGCTCGCTCGTGTCCCCCGCCATCGACGACATCGATTGCGACGTCGCCTGCATCTCCGTCGCCGCCGACGACAGCATCCCCACCAGCTTCCCGATCTTCGCCTCAAAGCTCCGCGTCAACGTCTCCAACGCCGCCGCCCGCTTCTCCTTCACCGCCCGATCCGACTCCTGCGCCGCAGCCAACCGGTCCGCCTCGATCATGTTGCGTTTGAACACTTCGACGGCCTTCGCGATTTTGCCGACCTCGTCCTTGCGCTCCACGCCCTTGACCGCAACCCCGAGATCCTTCTGCGCAAGCTTGCCCATGATTTCGGTGATCGCCAGAATCGGCACGGAGACGCTACCCACGATCATCCAGCCGGCGCCGAGACAGAGCAGCGCCGAAATAACGAGAACGGCGATAATCCAGAGGCGCGCCTCGCCATAGACCTGTACGCCCTGATCCGCCGCCGCGTTGCCGCCCTTGGTGTTGAGCTCCAAATCCTTGTCGAGAATGGCGCGGACCTTGCGGAAATCGTCCTGCTGCTGGCCAAGATACATGGCCGTCGCCTTTTCCTTATCCCCCGCACGCGAAGCCGCCAGAATCGCATCGACATCCTTGCGATAAACCGTCCATGCGGCGGCATAACCGTCCGCAAGCTGCCGCTCTTCTCCGGCAGAAACCCTATTTTGATAATCCGCCCAGGCTGAGTTGCGATTGGTGAAGGCATTCTTCATGCTGTTTTCGATCGAAGCGAGATCGCTATCGTTCTTGGCTAGGATGTGCAAGCCGATATAGCCGCGTATGGTCGCCCCTGACGATTCGAGCATGCCCAGATCGCGTACCGAAGGCAGCCAATTGTCGCGTATATCCGCCGCTTCGGTATTGACCGCACCAAGCCGGTTGATGGCGAAGACGCCGACGACCACGGTCAGAAAGAACACGAAGCCGAAAGCCATCAGAACTTTCGTTCTGATCGAAGCATTCAGAAAGGCGTGCATCAAAGTCTCCGTCGAATTGGCTGCTTTCTTGTCGCGTCTCGCCCGTATCGGCGAAAACGAGGCCTTCCCCGATCCCGTTTCCACCCGCCACATCCACGACAGGGGGCATCGGCCGGCAAGAGTTCTATGACCCGGCAGGCTAAGGAAAAATCTTGAACAGTCAGTTATTTGCCGGTGCGACAAACCGGCAAAGCACGGTTGGCTGCCGCCGCCACGCCACGGCGCCGCCGACAGCGAAAACCTGCGTGCAGCGGCCGCGCGGTGGCCGCGCCCGCTAAAAAAAGCCCGCCACATCGCATGACAAGCCGCTGGAAACCCGAGATGATAAAGGTAATTTAACCATGTCGGCCTTGACGGCCGCCTTGCCCGCAATGCCGGCAAAAACCAGGGGCGAGGCGGGTCGATTATGAGCGCGGCACCAACCTCGCCCACCACCAAGCCGGAGGGATTTGTCTCCGGCAAGACCGCTCACCCCGCCGTGACCCCGACGCCTTCCGGCGTGCCAAGGGCGTCGCAGGGCTATGAACGCGCCTTCGGTTCGTCCGCTGGCCGCCGCAGCCGACCAATGCCTGCCTTTCAGCGTGCCCTAGCATCCGGCCTCGCCCTCAGCCAGAATAGCCCGATGCCGGGCCAGAGGCTCACAAGCGCCGAAATGATCAGGCGCCTGATCGCTTTCGATACCACCAGCCGGGAATCAAACCTCGCGCTTATCGATTTTGCGCGCGACTATCTCGATCGTTGGCACGTCAAAAGCGAGCTTGTCTTCGATGCCAGCCGACGCAAAGCCAATCTTTATGCGAGCATCGGACCGACCGAGACCGGCGGCGTGATGCTTGCAGGCCATAGCGACGTGGTGCCGGTCGACGGCCAGAAATGGGATAGCGATCCGTTCAAGCTCGAAGCGCGCGATAACAAGCTCTATGGCCGCGGCAGCGCCGACATGAAGAGCTTCATTGCCGTCGTTCTGGCAAAGCTTCCCGATTTTCTCGCGCAACCCCTGACCACGCCCCTACATATCGCCCTCACTTATGACGAGGAGATCGGTTGCCTGGGCGTGCGCAGCTTGATTGCAGCGCTCGCGCCGAAAGACGTCAAGCCGAAGCTCTGTATCATCGGCGAACCCACCTTGATGCAGCCAGTGATTGCCCATAAGGGCAAACGCACGCTGCGTTGTCATGTCCATGGCCATGAGGCGCATTCCTCGCTCACCCACCACGGTGTAAACGCTGTCGAAGCCGCCGCCGAGGTGGTCGCCTATGTGAAGGGTATGGCCCGGCGAAAGCGCAATGAGGGGCCTTTCGATCACGGCTTCGATCCGCCCTACACCACGATCCACACCGGCACGATCGCCGGCGGGACGGCAGTCAACATCGTGCCGCGGGAATGCCGTTTCGATTTCGAGATGCGCTACTTGCCGGAAGACGACCCCGATGCCATCGTCGATGAGCTGAAGCGTTATGCGGCCAGCCTGTTGCCCGAAATGCACGCGGTCAGCACGGATGCAAGGATCGACTTCGACGAAATGAACGCCGTGCCGGCTCTCTCCGCCAAAGAGGACGACGAGGTCGTGCGGCTTGCTTTGTCCCTGTCCGGTGCAAACAGCGTCGGCAAGGTGAGCTTTGCGACCGAAGGCGGCTTGTTCCAGCATGCCGGCATTCCGACCGTCATCTGCGGCCCCGGCTCGATCGAACAGGCGCATAAGCCGAATGAATTCATCGCCCTCGAACAGGTCTCGCAATGCGAAGAATTTCTCGATCGCCTGATCGAGCGAATCAGGGATTGAACGGGCGCGACATGCCCTATTCTGCGATGCGCATCGAGCTCGAACCGCCCGATCTTTCGCCTTATCGCGAAGGCAATACCGGGATCGATCATGTCTGGAGCTTCGCAAGTGAGCGCGCCGGCCCGCACGTGGTTTTGATCGCCCTCACGCATGGCAACGAGATTTGCGGCGCTATCGCGCTCGATCAATTGTTGCGCGCACGGGTGCGGCCCGCGGCGGGACGGCTCACCTTCGCCTTCGCCAACGTCGCCGCTTATCAGAGCTTCAGCCGTCTCGATCCGACCGCGTCGCGCTATCTCGACGAAGACATGAATCGCGTCTGGGACGACAAGGTGCTCGACGGTCCACGGCGGAGCCGCGAATTGGCCCGCGCGCGCGCGCTCCGTCCGATCGTCGCCAGCGCCGATTTTCTCCTCGACATCCATTCGATGACCCTGGCAACCGCACCGCTGATGCTGACCGGGATGCCGGCCAAGCATCTTGCCTTCGCGCGCAAGGTGGGCGTTCCGTCCTTGCTGGTGCGAGACGAAGGACACAGCGCCGGACCGCGCTTGCGTGAATATCGGCGTTTCTCCGATCCGGCGGATCCGGCGATCGCTTTGCTGGTCGAGTGCGGTCAGCATTGGGAAAGAACGACCGCCGAGACCGCGATCGAGGCGGCATGGCGCTTCCTTGCCGCCACCGGCTCTCTCGGCGAAAGCGAAGCAACCAAATGGCTCGCGCGCCGCGCGGCACCGCAACGCACCGTCATGGTGACCGAGCGCGTCACCATCGCCTCCGAGGATTTCCGCTTCATGGGAAATTATCAGGGGCTCGAAATCATCCCGCGCGCCGGCACCTTGATCGCACGCGACGGCCGCAAGGAGATTCGCACGCCCTATGATGATTGCGTCCTCATCATGCCGGTGCGGCGTTCGGTCCCCGGCCAAACCGCGGTGCGTCTCGGCCGCTTCGAGGATTGAGCGGCGATAGCGACAGAAGGCCCAGCTAGGGCGCGCCGTCGATCAACACGAAACAGATACGCGCCGGCTGACCCGACCGGTTCGCCCAGGCGTGGCTTGTGCCGCGCTGGATCAAGATGTCTCCCGCCCGCAGCACGGTTTCTTCCTCATCGAGCACAGCCACGATCTCACCAGCGAGCACGATCGCGTAGTCGACCGTCAGGGTGCGATGCATCCCGGGATGCTTGTCGTCGATATGGTGTTCCGCATCCGGGTAAAGCTTGCCGAAAGTGGCCGCGAGCTGCCGCCGGCGTTCCACCGGATCGGCTGCCTCGGGCGGATAGTCGATGACGCGGAGCACCGTGCCGCGCGGCGGCGGCAAGACACCGCGATGCGCGGCAACCCGATCGGGGGCCACAACCGATGCGGGCGTTTCGCCCGTCACCCAGACATTGCTGACGCGATAACCGGGACGCTCAGCGACGGTCAACGCCGGTGGCGCCCCATCTTCAATAATGTGTGATCGTCCCGCAGCGCCGATGCCCGTCACCACACGACGGATGTTGGAAAGCTCCGCTGGTGCCATGATGTCCTCCCCGGAGACGCCACGCTCATCATGGCGTCAATTCCGGTCGAGACCATAAAGCTTGCGGGGAGGAACGTCATGCAGAGAACGAAAGCCGTGGTCGCCGGCGCGCTTGTCGCTTGCGCGATAACAGCGAATATCGCCGCGGCGCAAACGGCCGAGATCAATCCGGCTCTTGCCAAGATCATCGCCGGCGCGAGACAGGAAGGGAAGCTGCTGATCCGCTCCACCCCCGCTTCGACCTTGGCCGGGCCGGAAGCGCAGCGCGCGGCGCGCCAGGGCATCAAAGAAACCTTTGGCGTCGACATTCCGATCGAATGGAGCCCGGGCACCGCCTATGGACCGCTGGCAGCACAACTCTTTCAGGAACTGCAGGCCGGCACGCCGGCAAGCACCGACGTCTTGGCGCTAACCCCGGTCCAGATCGTGCCATATCTCGATAAGGGTCTATTCCGCACCGTGGACTGGACCGGCCTGATGGCGACGCTCAAGCCCGAGCTTGTCGAAGCGGGCGGCAAAGCGCTGCGCGTTTCCTTGTCCCTGCCCAACATTCTCTACAACGTCGACGCGGCACCCTGGGTCGCCGAGATCAATACCGCCGCCGATCTGCTCAAGTCGCAATACAAGGGCAAGTTCGTCACCACCCCGTTTCTCGGCGGCTTCGATGCCCTGCTCGCCGACGATGTCTGGGGCGTTGCCAAAACCACCGACTACATCAAGCACTTCGCGCCCCAAATTTCCGGCTTCGCAAGTTGCGGCAGCGTCGATCGCATCGCCTCGGGGGAAATCGCCGCGCTCGTGCTCGATTGCGGCGGCGGCTGGCCGAACAACCTCCTCTATCGCGGCAAAGGAGTCATCGCAACGCGCATCGTCAAGGATATCGCCGAGCTGCGTTATTCCTATGTGACGATACCGACCCATGCCGCGCATCCCAATGCGGCGATCCTCTACGCGCTCTATATCGTCTCACCGCAAGGCCAACAGAATGTGATGGCGGACTATAACGGCTTCGATCTCGGCGATTCGATCAATTCCTATGCGCGGCGCGTGCTCGACGGCGAAGCAGCGCGCGGCGTCAATTTCATCGAAGTGACGGTCGATTGGTGGAAGACGCATCCCGACATCGACAGGGATGTCGGCGATCTGATCAAGATCGCGAGGCCGTGACCAGCATCAAACTGCCATTGGCGCCCCTCATTCACGTCGCTGCACCTGTGACAAATCTGCGCGCGCCGCGCCTGCGGCCCTGAAACCGGCGGAATCGCGTGGCGATCGCGTAAAACGCAATCGCCACGCCGCGATCTGGGCCTAGAAAGGCCACAATCTCTTCCCATGTTATTTGAAAGCCGTACATTGCCGAAACGACCAATGACCGGGAGTTTTCCCCGTGCAGCCGAAATCCATACCGGCCCGACACCACTCCGACGATCCGACCATGGACGCCCTCGAACAGGTCGCCGCCATTCTCGTGATCGTATGCCTGGTGATCGTCGGCCTCGCCCTGCCCTACATTTAGTCGCTAAGACGGCAAGCCCCAGCGCGCGAGCTTTTCCTTGGCCTCGAGCTTGGCCGCCTCGCTTTTTTCGCCGAGGCGCACCGCGACGTGCCCGTTCTTCTGCGCAAACCCGAGATAACGATAAGCAAAGCCGCTATCGCACAAGAACTCCTGAAACGCACGCCACTCGTGACGTTGCCAGTTGGGATAATTGAAATATTCGTCGAACACGATGACCGTGCCCGGCCCTAAGCGCGGCGCGAGCGCGCGCAACACCGTAACTGTCGACGAATATATGTCGCAATCGACGTGAAGAAAGGCGACGTTTTCGTCGCCATGCGCCGCGAGAAAAGGCGGCAAGGTCTGGTCGAACCACCCCTTGTGCAGCACGACATTCGCCGGCACCTCTGGCAAGGCACCGCCGCGCCCGAACTTGCCCTTGCGCTCGAAGGTGCCCGACCAGTGCTCGGGCAAGCCCTCGAAACTGTCGAAACCTTGCAGGGTACGGGAAGTCGACCGAGCGACATGGCGCAGACTTGCCCCGTCCGCGACGCCGAATTCGAGCATCAGACCTGCACCAGGCGCTTCATGGGCGGCAAAGCTCAGCAGATCCCAGCGATCGTTGAAGATGAGCGCGTCCCCCATATGCGCAACGATGTATTCGACGCTTTGCTGCTTGGCGCGCAACTGCAAGTCGGTGATGAGATAGCGACCGTGATATTTCAAAAAGAACCGGCGATAGAGCCGCTCGCTGAGCGGCATCGCGCGCGGATCGCCGCGGCGGCCGAGAAGCCTCACTGATTTTCTCCTGTGGTCTTTTCTTGGGTTGGCTGGCTCGCAGCAGCCTTCAAATAGATCAGCAACGGATAGAGCGCCGAGAAGGTGGCGAGCGCCGTGCCATAGACACCCTCGCGATAGCCGCGGCGCGCGACATAGGATTTCCAGCCGCGGCTGAAGATCCGGCGCAATGCGCCACCCAAGCTCGGCATCGCGCCCGCATCGATCGCATCGAGCGCGGCGAGGTCGGTGTAGCGGTTGAGCCTGCGAAACATGTCGGAAATATCGCGGTCGACGAAATGATCCAAGCCCTGCTGCAAGGTCGCCCCTGCCGGCGCGACGGTCATCTTGGGATGAACTCGGCCTGCGCCCCAACGCTTGGCGCCGCGCCGGAACAGGATCGGCTTGGCTGCGACGCCGTTATAGGCGCCCCAGCCATAGCGTACGAGATGGTTGCCAATATGGTTCGCCAAAGGCACGAGCATGACCTCGGCAGGCGGATGCGCAATGGCGGCGCGAATTTCGGCAGCGAGCGCGGGCGGCACCCTCTCGTCGGCATCGACCTCGACAATCCAATCGCTGCGGCAGATATCGAGTCCGGCGTTGCGGCGCGGGCCTTCGAGCTCCCAGGTTCCCTCGATCACCCGCGCGCCAAATCGATGCGCGATCGCCGCCGAACGGTCAGTCGAGCGATCGAGCACGACGACGACCTCGTCGGCAAAGCGCAGCGACTCGAGGCAAGCGCCGAGCTGGCCCTCTTCGTTGCGCGCCACCACCACCGCTGCAAGGCTTGGACCTTTGATCCCCGACCCATCCGACATGGCGACAAACTCGGGGATGGCGGGCATGAGGTCAAGGCTGCATCGGCCCTTTCCTCGGACGCCGCCAAAGACCAATAATCGGCCAAAAGCGCGCCTTCGACCGCCCGAGCAAAGCGCGGCAAAGTGACCGGATAGCCCGGCGCGTCATTATGGCTTGGCGCCGGAATAGACTATAATGCCTTCACGCCTCGTCCCTTTTTAACGGCTGGATCAACTGATGCGTTTCCTCAACTTGGCGGTTTCGGCCGCGCTCATCGCCCTCCTTCCCGTGGCTAATTCCGGGATCGCCGCCGACAACGACAGCACCAGCCCGGGTGTTTCCTTCACGATGGTCAAGGAAATCTACGACCAGGTGAAGTCGAGCTATGTCGAGCCGGTGACCGACAAGCAGCTGGCCGAAGGCGCGGTCAAAGGCATGCTCGCCGCGCTCGACCCGCATTCGAGCTATATGGATGCGAAGGAATACAAGGAAATGATGGTCCAGACCCGCGGCGAGTTCGGCGGGTTGGGCATGCAAGTGACGATGGAGAACGGCCTGGTGAAGGTCGTATCGCCCATTGACGACACGCCGGCCGCCAAGGCCGGCATGAAGCCGAACGACCTCATCCTCGCCATCGACGACGCCTCAGTGACCGACATGACCTTGTCGGAGGCAGTCGACAAGCTGCGCGGCCCGATCGGGACGCCGGTCAAGCTCACGGTGCGGCGTAAGGATGCCGACCCGTTCCAGATCACCTTGACCCGCGCCGACATCAAGGTCGATCCGGTCAAGTCGCAGCTCAAGGGCGATATTGCCTATGTGCGGATCACCAATTTCTCCGAGCGTACCGACGCGGCGATCGAGCAGGCCTTCAAGAATATGCAGCAGCAATCCGGCAACAAGCTGATGGGCCTGGTACTCGATCTGCGCAACAATCCGGGCGGCCTCCTCGACCAGGCCGTCGCGGTCTCGAACGACTTCCTCGACCAGGGCGACATCGTCTCGATCAAAGGCCGACTGCCGCGCGACAATCGCCGCTTCGAAGCGCAACGTAACCACGACATCACTCATGGCTTGCCGATCGTCGTGCTGATCAATGGCGGGTCGGCCTCGGCCTCCGAGATCGTCGCGGGCGCTCTGCAGGACAATCATCGCGCCGTGCTGCTCGGTACGCGCTCCTTCGGCAAGGGCTCGGTTCAGACCGTCCTTCAGGTCAAGGAAAGCGGCGGCGCGATCCGCCTGACCACCGCACTTTACTACACCCCGTCCGGGCGCTCGATTCAGGCCAAAGGCATCGATCCCGATCTCGTCGTCGAAGCGGCGCGCATCGAGCAAGTTCAGGAACTCGCAACCCAGCGCGAGGCCGACCTGCGTGGCGCGCTCAAAAATACCGGCCCGGCGGGCGCCAAGCCGGCGCCAGCGACGGCGGCAAAACCGGCCCCCGCCACCAGCAGCGCGGTCCCCGCTCCCGCCACCACGCCCGATACCAGCAATCTGCCGCCCGGCGCCACACCGCTGCCGAAACCAGGCGCTGCCGGCTTCGACGCGAATTCCTACGGGACCGATCAGGACTATCAATTCGTCCGCGCGGTCGATCTGCTTCGCGGCGTATCGCTGTTCAAGAGCATGGCGGCGCAATAAACGCTTGGCATCCTAGGGGAAAGACCCGCCCGATCGGCCTTGGGAGCAATAGCGGCTCTGCGCTGGCCCGCCGCTTGGTTTCTGGCCGCGCGCCGGATGACGGGCCAATCCATCAATGCGTGCGGCGGGTTGCTCTTTTAGGAGCGTCTGTCGCTCAATTCTCGTCCGGCCAGGGCGCTACCGGCTTTACCTGCCCCGGCGCGAGCCCCCCGAGGTGCTCAAGCACAGCCTGGTAATGAGGATCGTTCGGCATGTATTCGATCCGGCCGAGCGCGTAATGGCTTTCCGGCCCGCCATGGAGATCGAGCACGATCGTGCGGTCGGGCTTCATGGTCGCCGTGCCGATGATCGTCCGCGCTGCATCCGCCTTCGCGCCGCCGGTCTCGGCTGCGGTCGCGCCAAACGTTCCAGCCAGCAAGGCGGCTGCGACCATCAAGGCGCGTAGCGGGATCACGACGCCGCTTGGCGCCGGCTAAAGCTGCGAAATAACCGCCCTTGCCGCATTAGTGATGGTGACATCGGTGGCCGTCGCGCTGGTCGCCTCGGCGTACCACTGATCCACCGCCTGGGACAGCAACAAGCTGCCGCGCTTACGCAAATCAGCGCCGAGAATCGCCTCGAGCGACCGGATCCGGGCAAAGAGCTTCCGTGTGGCCGCTTTGCGCCGCTCCTCGGCTTGCTGGGCGGTCGCAACCTGCCCGGCATTCATCGGGCGCGGCGTAGGTTTCGCTGGGGCCGCGGCCCCCGGAGAAGCAGCAACGACCGGGCGCGCGGCAGGCTTGGCCATGGTCGGTGCAGCCGTCCGCACGGCGGCGGCGGCGGCCGGGATCGCGCTGGCGGGCTTCTTCGCCGGGATCGGTTTAGCCATACTTTTCTTGGCCGCGGCCGGCGCGGCTTTCTTGGGCGCCGGCTTGCCCGATTTCTTCTTGGGCGCCGTTTTTGCGCGGTTTGGCATCATCTTCCTCCGAGTGGCCTCAACTGGCCCTGCCGAATTTTGTAGACCGCAAATTGAAACTGGGGCGCGGTTAGAGCAAGGGAAAACCTTCGGAAAGTGAGGATTCGGTTCAAGATTTTGTACTTTTCCCGTTCCATCATGGGCACTGAAAGTTGGTCTTTGTAATACAGAGCATGAGGATAATCATACAACTGATTGAAATATATTGTACATGAATTCCAGCACCTGCGGGAACGACCGAGCCTCGCAGATCAGGACGATCGGCTCGATCCATCGTCCGTTGCCGGCTTCGGTACGATTGACGAGACCGCGACCGTCACAATTCTAATATTTTGATTTTAAAAGATTTTACTTCGGATTCGGCACTCGGATGAACCGCGTGCCATACCGGCCACAGATCACCTTGCCTGGCGCGCTGGGGTTTTTTTGCGCAGCAAAGACACGCCGCGGGTTAAGCTGGGGATCGAGCCAGTCCCGAGGAGCGGACCGCATGGACGAACGTAGCCGCAGCCGCGAGCGCAACTTCTACGAAGAGATCGTGGCGGCGCAGCGCGCGGAACGCGACCGATCCTTTACCGGCAAGGTCATTGTGCGCGGCAAAGGCAACCCCTGGGTCCAGGACCGGCAAGGCCTGGTCCGGTTCTATCTATTCCCGTCCCGTTACGATGGCGGCCGTCCGGCCGAGACCGCTGTCGACGGTTGGATCGTCTTCGTCCAAGAGGTCAGAAACCACTCGGGCAAACATCGCCACCAGGGCGGGTTGGTGATCTACGTCCTGGAAGGCGACGGTCACAGCATCGTCGATGGCGAGCGGCTGGATTGGGAGGCCGGCGATCTGCTGTTGCTTCCGATCCGCCCCGGCGGGGTCGAGCATCAGCATTTCAACCGCGACCCAGAGAAGCCGGTGAAGTGGATCGCCTTCATCAATACCGCGATCTACGATTGGGGTGCGTCCGAAATGGTACAGATCGAGCGCCACCCCGAGTTCAGGGAACGCCCGCGCCGATAGCGTAAGCCGCGCGCTATTTGTTCGCCTGTTCGATGAAGTCGCGCGCGAAGATCTTTTCGACGTCGATCGGCTGGCTGGGCTGCAGCCTGCCCGTATCGAGCACCTGCTTGTAGGCGACCTGTTGCTCCTGAGACGTGCTGCGCCCGTCGCTGGTGTAGATGTCGCGATTGGCATCGAGAACCTTGGCGAAGATCTCCTTGTCGCCGCCATAGAATTCCTGCGGCAGCAGCTTGATGATCTCGTCATCCTGGGCCGCATGCAGCCATTTGACCGCCTTCACCAAGGCGTTGACGTAATGCTGAACCGCGTCGCGATGGCTTTGAACGTAAGCCGCGCTCGTGGTTGCCCCGGCCAGCGCCGCCGGTCCGCCGTAGACAAAGGTTTGGCCGGCGACGGTGCGCGTATCGACCACCGGCAGAATAAACCCATCCACGGTCAGCCGCATGATCACCGGATCGGCAAGCACGATCCCTTGGATCTTGCCGCTTTCCATCGCCGCGATCGCGGTCGCGCCCGAGCCGACGCCGACCGACGTCACATCGCCGAGCTTCAGCCCGCCTTTCGCCAGGAGGATACGCAACATGTTCTCGGCGGCGCCGCCCGGCCCAGTCACGCCAATCGTCATGCCCCTCAAGTCGTTCGGCCCGCGATAGGCCTTGGCCTTGTCGGGCGGCAAGCCCAGCACGATCGCCGAGAGATGCGCGCCCAGAAACAATGAAACGATGTCGATGCCTTTGGGCTGCAACAGAAACGCGTAGTCGATCGAGCCATAGACCATGTCGGCGCTGCCGCCGACCAACGCCTCGACCGCTTTGGGACCGTTTTGCACGTCCTGAATGTCGACGTCGAGCCCTTCGCTCTTGAAATCGCCATGGTAATAGGCGATCGGCAATGGCAGATAGGCGATGATCGTCTTGCCGCCGACCGCGACCGTGATCTTGCCCGCGCCATTCGACTGCGCCAGCGCGGTGCCGGCCGGCAGAATCAGCACAGCCAAGATCACAAGCATTTTGCGGAACATGGTTTTCCTCCCCGATTTGTCGCCTAAGCTCGCATCTGCGGCGGCTTTGCTCAATAGGCTTGCTGCGCGCAACCCGACGGTGCGGGTGCGCGGTGATTTCGTGCGGACGCTGTCGCTCTAGGCTGCGGCTTTCTTGTTCGTCATGCGGCCGGAAAGAACCGCCTTCAGCAAGACAAGCAGCGGCTCGAGATGTTCCGACGGCAAGCGACGGGCCGGGAAGCTGGAGGTCATGATGTCCCAGCAATTGACGGCATGACTCATCTTGCTGAGCGAATTGCCCATACGCCAATAGACGCTTTTGGCGCCGCGCAGGAAATTGATGAAGTTGCCCGCGTCGGAGCTTTCGATGAATTTCGCATACACTTCATCGTAGTCCCGATTGATTTTTTCGACGTCCTTCCAGTGATCGCGCAAGCGCTCAACGGTCGCGCGCTTGGTCTGATCGATGTAATCATGCTGCGCTTTGGGCACGAGCTCGCGCTCGGTCGCGCCATCCTTGAGCCAGCGCGCAAAATCCTCGCGGCCCGGTCGCGTGCGCGAATATTCGTAGCAATAAAAGATGATGCCTTTCCAAGACGCGAAGATCGCCGGCGCCTCGTCCTCGGGAATCCGGAACGCCTTGATGAGGTTGTCGAGCGCGACCGTATCCTTGGCTTCCCAGATCTTGTCGACGAGCTGAGACACTTTTTGTCCGACCGAGGCCGAGCTGCCATAGGCCGCCCGCACCAAGGGCTCGATCTTGTTGCGGATGAATTCCTGGATCGCGGCGCGCTGAGTCTCCTCGATCTCGAAATATTTCTCGTTGACGGCGATGCCATCGAGTTCCAACGCGTCGCGCATCAAGAACACGTCGAGCGAGGGCAGCTTGTCGAGAATGCCGAGAACCTTCAGATCGCGGTCGAGGTCCGCCTTGGAAATTTTCACGCCGTCGAAGCCGAAATGCTGGTTCAGCACTTCCATCAGCTGCTTGCTGTGGCAGAAGACCGAACGCCCGCCCTCGTAGACATTGGCTTCGTTATAGGGAATGTAGAGCTTGGTGCCGACCGCGAAACCCGACGGGTGCGGTTCGATCCGCTCATCGGTCAGCGGCTCTTTGATCAGGACGAGCGTGTTCATGCTCGGATTCTTGAAAAACAGCTTGTCCTCGACCTTTTGGCGGTCGAGCTTGCGCGCAATATCGTTGCAGTTGAAGACCCGCGACGAGCCGATATCCAACTCAGGCCGAAGATAAGTACCCGATTTCGCCATCGACGTTCTTCCCACACGGGCGGCACGACGTGCGATTGCACGCCGATCATGAATGCCACACGCGATAAGGTTACGATGAACTGATTGTCGAAAAGCAAACGCCGCCGGTAAACTTTGATTTACCATCGAAAACGCCGTGAAAGCGCGGCCTGCTCGCGCCAAAGAGCCGCGCGAGGCTTTCCGGCGACGATGGATTAAAGAGATGTTAATCGCAGGGGCGCGTCACCGCACGGCGCCGGCCAGCCGCTCGCGCAGCTCGGCGATCAGCGCCGGAAGCCCGCCGGGCGTGGCGCAGGTGCCGAAGATGTAATAATCGGGCCGCTTCACGATCACATCGCAGCGATACTCATTCATCAGCCGCGCGTATTGGCCCTCGCAGTCGACAAGGCGGTCGCGCGAGCCGTTTTCGCCTGCCTCATCGGGCGAAGAAAGCGTGACGATCGTGCCGCCGAGTTCGTGCCAAAAGGCGAGATCCGCAGGCGACAATGCCGCGGCCGGATCGCTATGGCGTGCGACGATCGCGAAACCGCGCCCCGCCACATCATCGAACCGTCCTTCCGTCTCCCCGCGCCGCACCTTCGCTTGCGGGAAGACGTCGCCGGCCCCCCTGCTCCCGCGCGCGATGAAGCCCTGCTCGAAGCCCGGCACGCGGAACGCGATCAGCTCTTGTCGGCCGGGCGCGCGCAGCTTCTCTGCCTGCAGCGCCATCAGCTCGGCATCGCGCCGTCTGACCTTGTCGGGATCGCGCTCGTTGACATGCTGGCCGACACGCATGCTTTCGATGATGGTCGCACGGACATTCGGACCGCGCTCTGGCATATAGGTGTCGAGCAGCGCCGGCGCGGCCTTGCGCGACAAGACCAGAGCAAGTTTCCAGGCAAGATTATGGGCGTCGCGAAAGCCCGAGCACAGGCCTTGCGCGAGGAAAGGCGGCATCTGATGCGCCGCATCGCCCGCGAGAAATACCCTGCCGATCCGCCAACGCTCGGCATAGAGCGATTGGAATTTGTAGGAAGCGACCCGGACGATCTCGTACTCGTCGGGCGTGGCGCCTTCCGGCCGATCCAGCCGCCGCCAGACGCTTGAAGGCTTCACCGCTTCCGCGGGAGATTCGTCGGGAAAGATCATGAACGACCAGCGGCGATGGCGCGGCCCCATGGCCAAGGTTACGCCCGGCTGCTCCGGCTCGCAGAACTGGCGCATCATCGGCAGGCCCGGTCGCGCGCGTTTTTCCTCCGCGTCGATGACCAGCCAATCCTGCTCGAAGCCGAGATCCTCGTAGCGAATGCCGAGCGCTTGGCGCACGACGCTGTTGCCGCCATCCGCGCCGATCAGATAGCGGCCGCACACCCAGCGCCGCGTTCCCGCCTCGTCGTCGGCGGCGATCTCCACCGACTCGGAATCCTGATCGATCCCGACGACTTTCTCGCCTTGGAACACGGTGAGATTCGGTTGCGCGCGGGCGATCGCGTCAAGCGCGCTTTCGAATGCCGGCTGATAGATCGAGGTGTATTCGGGCCAACCATGCGCCGCGACCGGCGCAACATCGCTCGAGAGCAGAACTTTGCCATGCCGCGCCAGCTCGTAAACCGGCAGAAACTGCGTGTGCGGCCAAACGCGATCGATGCAGCCGATTTCCTGAAACATGCGCAAGACATCGTCATGGACGATGCCGACGCGCGGCAGGTTGTAGAGCGTCTTGTGCCGCTCGAACACGGCGACCCGATGCCCGGCCCGCGCAAGCAGGATGGCGGCGAGCATTCCCGTCGGCCCATAACCGACAATGATCGCGTCGTACATGGCGCCCCCTCCCTTGGCGGCACCGGTCCAGGATAGTTTCGCTCCTGCGCGAAGGCGAATGGGAAAGACGCCAGATTTGCCCACGGTGGGCAGCGATTTCGACATTGAGGCGTGTGGGAATGTGCCGCCCGATGCTCTCGGATGCGACGCCCTATCCGAGCCTGCTTCGCCGCCAAACCAGCGGCTTTATGCTAGGCTGCGTGCTGGGAAAATGTCATTGGAAGCAACGGGCAAACGTATGCGCGGCCGCGCTTGGGCACTGGTTCTGTGGTTTGGCGTTTGGCTGGCGATGGCGGTCGTTCCTTCCGCCGCCGCCGATACCGTAGGCGTCGTCCTGCTGCATGGCAAATGGGCGCCCAACGTCAAGATGTTCGACCAGCTTTACGCCTATCTCAATCAAAGCGGCTATGTCGTGCGCGCGCCGTTAATGCCCTGGTCGGCCGGCCGGATGTACGACAAAAGCTTCGATCAGGCCATGACCGAGATCGACGCGGCAGTTGCCGCATTGCGCCAAGCCGGCGCCGCCCGCATCGCCGTAGTCGGCGTCAGCCTCGGCGCGAATGCGGCTATCGCCTATGGCGCGCGCCATGGCGATTTGATGGCCGTGGTGGCAATCTCGCCGGGCCACAATCCGGAATCGACCAGCGATCCGGCGGTGCTCGACAGTATCGCGCGCGCCACAGCCATGGTGCAGGCAGGCAAAGGCGATGACCATGCGCAATTCGTCGATCTCAATCAAGGCGATCACCGGACCATCACCACGACCGCCGATATCTATCTATCCTATTGGAATCCGGCGGGCGCGGCGGTGATGCCCGCCAACGCCGCAAAACTCTCGGCGCCGTTCCTTTGGATCACCAGCTCGAACGACCCGCTCGCACAACGCGGCAGCGCTTATGCCTTCGACCAAGCGCCGCCCAATCCCAAAAGCAAATATGTCGTCGTCGAAAGCGGCGGCCATTTCTCGGTGGCATCGGGCGCGGCGAGCCAGATCGTCACCTGGCTCGACAGCGTCCGCGACGGGAAATAGCGTTGTCGCAACAGGCTTGGCGCGCGACGAGCCAGCCGTTCAGTTCTCGCCCGATGGCTTGACGCTGCCGCAATCGGAGCCGAGCCACTTGCCTTGCATATTGTGCTTGGAGCTCATGGTTTTGGTCCCGTTAGTGACAACCATGTCGGTGCTCCCGCTGACCGCTTCCGACGACACCGCCTGATAACGGAGCGTGCCCGACATCTTCTGCTCACCGCTGCATTCCATGTGCACTTCCATGGCCGTCGAGGTCTGGGTGACAATCGTCTGCTTGCAAGATTTGCTGTCGCCGCCGCCGAAATCCGGGCCTTGCTCGAGCTGCTTTTCGGTGATGCAGGATTTGACGACATGCGGCGCATTCGCCTGCGCCATGGCCGCTTGCATGCTGGCCTCGAATTTGGCGCGCTGGTCGGGCGACATACGCGCGAGCACATCATCGGGAATCGGCGGCGTGCCGCTCGATGTGCCGGTGGAGGTGATCTCCCAAAGCCCGGGCTTGATGTTGAATTTCGGGCCAGCAGCGTGAGCCAGCAGGATCGCGCCGGCGCTGACGCCGAAACCGAGCAGGACCGCCTTCGACATCGACATGGAAACCCCCTTTCCCGTCATGATGCGCAAGCGCGCTTTTTAGCCCGCGGCTGGCGGCGGTGCCAGATCGTGCATCGTGACAAGTGGAGGAACGCGGTGCGGAGATCGCGCGCTTTGCCAGGCGGGAAGCCGCCGGCAATTACATCGACGGGGCGCCGAAATACTCGATGTCGTAGAAGCGCTCGTTTCGGCCGAGCCGCGTGTGCTTGAAATTTCCCTGCTGATCGAATTCGACCTCGGGATGCGTGCTCGAGGTATCGGGACAGGTGATGTCGTCGCCGGCCGTCTTGGTGCTTTTGGCGCCGCCATTGGGAAAGAACTCCGCATCCTTCACGCACTCGCTCGGATGGGGCTGCGCGTTGGGATGGGTCTCGACACCGTGGAACAGCTTGTCGCCGTTCGCCAGGTAGGTATAGGTGTAGTGACCGTCGTAATCGACTTCGGGCGCGTCGTCGCGCCGTTGGGTTTCGGCCGCGATCGGTCTTCCTTGCGCATCGAGCTTGAACGATGTGGTCACGCGCGCCGCGCCGAAATCGCCCGAATAGTCGATGGTCACCGCCCCGTCGGAATAGGTGTAGGTGACGCGCGCCAGTGCCCTGCCATCGGGTAAAAGCGTTACGACTTCTTTCGGCTGACCGCTGCTCGTGGTCGCGATGGCGAAGCGCTTTTTCACGACGCCGTTGCGGTCGACAGTCGCGCCGCTGAGATCGCTTTTGGCGTCGTAAGCGAACTCGACCGTCTCGATTTCCTTCGCCTCGTAATTGTTGCGAATGATGGTCGCGATCTGGTTGCGCGCGTTGTAGCGGTACGAAGCCTGAAACAGAATCTGACCGGTGCTCGGGTCGGTATCGACCTCTTCCGCCGCGCGGCCATCCTCGTAAAAGCGTACCGCCGTCTTGCGTTTGACCGCCGGCAACGCACCGCCGCCGAGGTTGACGAGGATCGATGCTTCCTTGACGCGACCGAGATAGCCCATCGCGCTGGCGGTAAAGGCAACGTCTTCGAGCGGGAAGGAAAGATAGGATTCGAGCCAGATACGATCGCTCAGGACCGACGCATTCGCTTGCGATACGACCGCGCCAAAGGTTGCGGCGGCAGCGAAGGCAAGCGCGCGAAGCCGCATTCTTGCCTCAGGGACGCAGCGGCGTGACAGTCGCCATATGCGCGGGGCGCAGCGTCGAAGACGCAGCGCGCGCGGTTCCGTTCCACTGGCTGAGAATCACAGTAGCAGCCGCGTCGCATTGGCTGGCCAGCACCGATAAGGCCTCGCCGATCGGCGCTGCATCGGCGGCACGGGCGAGGCTTCTCAGCCGCAGCGCCTCACCCAACAGGTGCTGAACGAGGCTTTGCGGATTGGCGCTCTCGGCCGCGATGACTGGCTTGTAAAGACGTGCAGCTTCCACGGCGGCGCTCTCTTTGCCCCATTTCGACGGTACGGTGAGGGTGCCAAAGATTGGTTACAAAACCCTTGAACGGTCTCGCCGTGAAATGGTTGCTTTTGTCGCACCGGACCCCAGCCAATACCTGATGTGGGGCCTCACAGCGGCAAAGCCAAATTCTATCGATTGGGGAGTGGATGCAGCCCGAGGGCCGACGAATGGCGCGTCAGCTCGCTCGATGAGCGCCGGAGGCAAAGCAAAAACCGGCATAAAACTGTTTCCCGACGACGCCGCGCGTTGTTCAATGAGGCCCCATTTTCTGTGATGGATCAGCCGTGCCGCAAAGATGCGATCATCGAGCCAGGCGGATCGGGCCTCGGGCGGGCGTGATGGCCGTGTCGCTGCTTCTTGGCGTCACCATCTTGGTCCTCGCCCTGCCCCGCCTCGTTGCGGGGCTGATCATGTTCCCGGGCGATCACGTATTGCTGACCATCACCCACCGTCTTCCGGCCGAGCCGAACGACTTGGAGACGCTGCTGGCAGCACGCCAGAGCAGCCTGGCCTGGACCACCTCCGGCCACCCGCGTCTCGAGCTTGCGACCGCGGCGATGCTGCTCGCCGAGCAAGAGGTCGGCGGCGGACCGCGCTATCACGCTTTGATGCAACAGGCGATCGCCGCGTTGCGCGACGGGCTCGCGCGCGGCCCGGCCGACCCTTATGGCTGGACGCGGTTGGCTTACGCCGAGCTGGCTGAAAACGCTCCCGCGCGCCAGATCATTCCGGATTTGACCATGGCGATCGAGACCGCGCCCGTCGCGCCGGATCTCACCTTTCCCCGGCTCGAGCTTTGCCTGCTCGAATGGCCGTATTTTGCGCACGCCGATCCCATCTTGTTTGAACAGCAGGTGCGCATTGCCTGGCACCAGTCCAACCAGCGTCTGGTCAATCTCGCGCTCAAGACGGGGCGCCGCGACGCGGTTCGCGACGCTCTCGCCGAAAACGATCGCGCCAATTTCGAGCGCCTGATCGATCCGTGATCACGCGTCGGCGTGGCGCAGTTCGTCGCTGCTCCATGATTGGATCACAGCCACGCCCATAATCAGCGCATAGGTGGCGGTGATGGCGGGAATTTGCAGGCTGAAATCGACCAGCGAATGGCAGGCGAGCAAGACCGTCGTGCCGACTCCGATGGCGGGATAGATCGCGTCGCGGCGGCGCCGCCGCAATCCGACGACGCATTGAAAGAACAAGGTCGCGCCGCTGAAGGTCAGCAGCATCGCCGCCGGAACCCCGAGTTCTAGCGCGTTTTCGAGATAGGTATTGTGCGCCTTGTCCCACCGTCCTCTTACATTTTCGGTCTGGAACAGACGGAAGGCTTGCTCGAAGGTTCCATACCCGGTGCCGAGCCAGGGTAATGCCGCAATCTGCTGCTCGGTCAGCGCATAGACGATCGGCCGGCCTTCGTTCTCCAAATCGGTATCCGCCAGGCGCTCGGTCACTTCCTCGCCGCTGAAGACGACGAAAATGCACCCACCCAGAAGGACGAGCGCGCCGATGGTCAAGGCATGCCGCCTGCGCAAGGTGCGTGACGCGGCAACGGCGACGATCAAGGCGAAGAGACCGGCGAAGGAGCTGAGCACGCCGCCGCGCGATTCCGTCAGCAGCAACGCCGTCACCAGCAGCATCCAGCCGGGCAAAAGCAAAGCCCGCCACCCTGCGAGCGCCTCGATCAGCGCAATCGCGCGCGCGCGTGCGCTGGCTGGCGCGGCCAGGACCGCGGCGATGTGCTTCAAAAGCATGCCCGAGACGCAAATCAAGCCGATCCCGGCATAGGCCGCATAATTGTTGCGGTTGATGAAGGTGCTGGTGAGCGAGGTGCGGTAGAACGTCTTGTGAAACCACAACACGGTCTGGCCGCCGCTGAGCTGCTCGAGCAGACCATAGATGGCGTAGGCGAAGCCCGCGAAGCTCAAGGCGAGAAACACGGTCTCGGCGCGCTTGCGCTCGCGGCAGAGCTGCTGCGCCAGCCAGAATATGCCGGCATAGGCCAGCAGCGAGACCACGCCCGAAATCGTGTCGTAAGGGTCGAGCGAGATCGTCCCTGCGAGCGGTCGCTCGAGCGCCCAAGAGGCTGCTTGCCAGAGCGGGTTGTGCCATTGATGGGGCATGGCCGGCGATGCTTGCAAGACCGCCCAGGCGATCGTCGCGACGAAAGCAGCCAGCCACGGCCAATTGGGTTCGACGCTTTGACCGATCGCCGCGCCGGGCCGTAGCAGGCTGACCGCATGCGCCAGCAATAACAGCCCGACATAGACCGCGATGATCCAACCGCTCAATGCCGACACCGAGCCGAGCGGCAGCGGCACCAGCACGACCAAGGTCAGCAACAGAACGAAGATGATTCCGCCGCCCGCGGCCTGGGCGCGCGCAGCCCCTGACCGCCTCGACCCCGCCAGGTCCCTACGCGACAGCTTCGAGTTGGTGCTGGCGGTGGCAGGGTCTGCCGGGGACAAGCCTACGCTCGCTTAAGGCGTGGTCGGGCTGGTCGGAAACGACTGCTGGAAGGGATGGGTTTCGGGAGCACCCGGCGGCGGGTTCGACGCGAATTTCGTACCGCCGATCAGCGAATCCATGAGCGCGACCTGACCATTGAGCGCCGATTGATCGTCGTCGTCGCTGGGATCGGTGGAATGGAACAAGGTGAAATAGGCACCACGGCGGAAGCTCTTGGGCACGCCATCGTCGGCCGTGCCGAACACCTCGCCATCGGTGACCTGCACCACCGTCCGGTCGGCGAGCACGACGAGGTTGAATTCGGTGCCGCGTACGCCGAGCGTGCCATTGGGCGTGCTGATTGAATAGCTTTGATGGTCCATATGGCCGGTGGCGAAGCGGAACACGCCTTCGCTGACTGAGAGGTAGAACTTGCCCTTGGACGGGTCGGGATCGTAAACGAATTTATCGAGGACGACCCGCGCGCGCGGCCCGAGACGCAGCTTGGTGCCGTCGATGAATTCGATCTCCGAGGCGGCATCCGGCGCCGTCGCGATCAGCTCGTTCTGGGCAACATTGTCGTGAATGACGAGCTGCTTGACCTGGGTTTCGAGCGTGCCGGTCACGGTCCGGATGACGACGGTCGTCGATCCGATATTGTCGGCCAGCGCCGGCCAGGACGCTGCCGCCACCGCGGCAAGCCCGACAAACGCGCCAAGCGCCAGCGCAACGCCGCGCACCGGAGACTTCTGCATCTCGTGATCTCCCCCGAACATCGAATTGGCCTGTTCTTTTACGAGTTGTTTATATTAATCAGATGTTACTTTTTCACAAGAATAACTTGAAGGGCGGGCTCTATGGTTAACAATGTCACAATTCTCCGTTCCGGGACAAGGTAACGGGAAAACCACCGCGGACCGGACCGGACCATGAGCCGCTGGCGCAATCGCGTTCTATCGACTTTCGTGCTTTTGCTCGGGCTTGGCCTGCGCATCGCCGATCCGTCCGTCGTGCGAGAATTCCAGGCGCGCTTCTTCGATTTACTGCAAGAACTTCGCCCGCGCCAATACACCGCGATGCCGGTAAGGGTGGTCGATATCGACGATGAAAGCCTGGCCAAGCTTGGCCAATGGCCCTGGCCGCGCACCCTGCTCGCCGAGCTGATCGATCGCCTGAACCAAGACGGCGCCGCCGTCATCGCGCTCGATATCGTGCTGTCGGAGCCCGACCGCACCTCGCCGGCGCAAGCTCTTCAGAAGATCCCGCAAACACCCGAGGATGTCGCGCGCTGGATCGCGAACCTGCCCGATCACGACCGGGTGCTGGCCGAGACGATGAAAAACGCGCCTGTCGTCACCGGCTTTGCCTTGACCACGAGCGGGGGCGGAGCGGCGCCCGCGCAACGCGCCGGCTGGGTGACCGCGGGCGACGACCCGGCCGGCTTCGTGCCCGACTATGGCGGCGCGGTCCCGAGCCTTCCCGCGTTCGAGGACGCGGCGTCGGGCAATGGCAGCCTCGACTTCGTTCCCGACCGCGATCAGATCGTGCGCCGCGTGCCGATGGTGGTGCGCTACCAGGACACGCTCTATCCCTCGCTCGCCGCCGAGGCGCTGCGCGTCGCGCAAGGCGCCAGCACCTATATCATCAAGGCATCCAATGCGAGCGGCATGACCGCTTATGGCCAGCACACCGGAGTCGCGGAGATCAAGATCGGCCAATTCCCCGCCGAGACCGACGGCTCGGGCGCGGTCTGGCTTTATGACACGGGGCACGTCCCGCAGCGGAGCATTTCCGCCTGGCGCGTCCTCGACGGCAGCGGCCCGCCGGAGGCCCTGCGCGGCGCGATCGTCTTCATCGGCGCGGGCGCGACGGGCTTGGGCGATCTCAAGGCGACGCCGCGCAGCGTCTCGGTGCTCGGCACCGAGGTCAACGCGCAGATCACCGAGCAAGTGCTATTGCAGGACTTCCTGCTGCGCCCCGACTGGGCCGCGGGCGCGGAGCTGCTCTACCTCGTGCTGCTCGGCGTCGCGTTGATTTTCGGCCTGCCGCGCTTCGGCGCGGCCTGGAGCGCCGCCTTCACGGTGATCGTCTTCGCCGCGGCCCTGGCATCGTCCTGGTACGCTTTCACCACGCTTCATCTGCTCTTCGATCCGCTCTATCCCTCGATTGTCGCGCTCTGCGTTTATCTCACCTCCTCGCTGATCAACCAGTTGGCGACCGAAACCGAGCGGCGCCGGGTGCGCAACGCTTTCAGCCATTACCTGCCCGCCACCCTGGTCGAGCAGCTGGTGCAGGATCCCTCGAAATTGCGGCTCGGCGGCGAGCTGCGCCAGATGACTTTCCTGTTCTCCGACATTCGTGGCTTCACCTCGGTCGCCGAGCAATGCAAATCGCGCCCCGAAGCCATCACCGACATCGTCAACCGCTTCACCACGCGCATGACCGAAGCGATCTTCCGCACCGGCGGCACGATCGACAAATACATGGGCGATTGCGTCATGGCGTTCTGGAACGCGCCGGTCAGCGAGCCGGATCATGCGCGCCGCGCCTGCGAGGCGGCGCTGGCGATGCGGCGCGAATTGCTCCAGCTGAACGAAGAGCTTGCCGCGCCGGAATCGGCCGTGCTGCTGGCCGGCGGCGCACGTTTGAGCGTGCGCCTCGAATCCGGCATCGGCATCAACAGCGGGGATTGCATCGTCGGCAATCTCGGCTCGGAGACGCATTTCAACTATTCGGTCATCGGCGACGCGGTCAACCTCGCCTCGCGCCTCGAAGGCGAATCAAAGAAATACGGCGTGCCGATCGTCATCGGCGAGGACACACGGAAACTGGCACCCGGCTTCGCCGCGCTTGAGCTCGACATCGTCGCAGTGAAAGGCAAGCGCGAAGAGGTCAGGGTCTTCACTTTGCTGGGCGACGAAGAGCGCGGCAGCGATCCGGGCTTTCTCGCCTTCCGCGCGCGCCACGACAAGATGCTCGCCGCCTATCGCGCGCGCGACTGGCGCACGGCGCTCGAGCTGATCGAAAGCTGCGAGCCCTATGATGGCGGGCTCGCGCAGCTTTACGATCTCTATCGCGCCCGCATCGCGGCGCATCAGGCCAATCCGCTCGCGGAAACCCAGCCCGAGCCGGTCCCCGGTGCGTGAGCGCGACAGCGAATCTCCCGATGTTTTCTCGATGTTGCATATGACCGCAACGCGCGCGTCATAAATTTGCAGTACGTAAAACGTACTCTCCGACGCTTTCATGACGCGCTGTCCGCATCGGCCATCGCACAAAGCTGTCGGGAGAAACGAGACCATGAGCGAAAGCACTTTCCAGTTCCGGCGCTTCGGCCACCAGCACCTCACATCCAACCGCGCCGCGCCGATCATCCTCGCGCTCGCCTTGAGCCTCGGCGCGTCGGCCGCTTCGGCGCAATCCACCTCCGTCACCTTCGAAGGCTCGACCTTCGTCAACCAGGGCTTGGTCGGCGTCGCGCGCGTGCCCTCCAACGCAATCGACAAATTCGGCGACACGCTCGGCGGCTTCGGGTCGGGCATGGCGATGCTGCCGGGCAGCTGGCACAAAGGCGCGGGCGGCAGCTATGTCGGACGCCTGGCGATGCTGCCCGACCGCGGCTGGAACACCCAAGGGACGGTCGACTATCCCGGTCGCTTGCAGCGGTTCAACATCACCTTGCAGCCTTTCTATGGCACGAGCACCACGGCACAGAACCAGCTGACGATGGAATACGTGACGTCGAACAAGTTCCACCTCGGACCAGCGCCGACGACCGGCCTCGACCCCACCGGCGTCAAACCAGCGGCGAGCGGACTTCCTCCGCTGCCCATCGGCCCGAACGGGCATGTCAGCCTCGACGATGAAGGCGTGGTTTATCCTGGCGACGGCACGATGTGGGTCAGCGACGAATACGGCCCCTATGTCTATCACTACACGGCGAGCGGAAAGATGATCGGCGCGATCCGGCCGCCCGAAGCCTTCATTCCGAAGCGCCTCGACGGTACGGGCAACGCGGTGGACGACTTCTCCGCCAACAGCCCGCCTGCCGGTGTTGTCTACAGCCCGCCCAAAGGCAATCCAATCTCAGGCCGGCAGAACAACCAAGGTTTCGAAGGCCTCGCGATCAGCCCCGATCACAGCAAGCTTTTCGTCCTGTTGCAAAGCGCGCTGATCCAGGACCTCAATGCCACGAGTTCGACGACGATCAAGAATACCCGTCGCAACACGCGGCTTCTCGCTTATGACATCACACAGCCGACGCCGGCGCTGATCGGCGAATATGTCCTGCAGCTGCCGCAATACGGCGCATCGCTCACCGCAGCGCAGAGCGAGATGTTTGCCCTCAACGACCACCAGTTTCTCGTTCTGGCGCGCGACAGCGGCTCGGGCTTTTCCTTGGCCAGCGCGACATCGCTTTATCGCAGCGTCGATCTGATGGATATCGCCGATCCGGTTCATCCGGCAACCAACATCGCGAACACTGTCTATGACTTGCCCGATCATCCGGTCGCGCCGAACGGCGTGCTCGATCCCTCGATCACACCCGTTGCGTATCAATCGTTCCTCAATATCGACGACAACACGCAGCTCAATCGCTTCGGCCTGCATAACGGCTTGCCGAACGACAGCAACGATCTCTACGAGAAGTGGGAAAGCATGGCAGTCGTGTCGGCATTCGACAAAAAGAACCCGAACGATTATTTCCTCTTTATCGGCAGCGACAATGATTTCATCACCCAGGATGGCCATATGGCCGGCCAGCCCTATGCCGATGCCTCGGGCGCCAATGTCGACACGCTCGTCCTGGTCTATCGCGTGACTTTGCCGACCTATGTCGCGCCGAGTAAAAAATAGAGAGCGGCTGGCATCGAAGCCAAAGGCCTCACTGGGGCGGTGGAAAGGCCCGGTAGCGCGCGCAGGATGCATAACGGCACCAGAACGAGCCGGGCTGGTCTCGCCTCATCCCTCATGGGAGCGGCGTGAGCGCTAGGGCAGTCGCATCAACGGCCGTCCCATCCGGATCGTCGCGCCCTCGCGAACCTCTTCGCAAAGCGCGAAGCCTTTTGGCGCGAAGACGATGATAGTCGAGCCGTGTTCGAACCATCCCATCTCCTCGCCTTTCCTGAATGCGGCGTCGCAGGGAATTTCGGCCTTGCCGCGATAATTCATCGAGAGCACGACATCGAGGAAGCGCAGCCGAATGCTGGCTACCAAAATAGCCGCCACCGGCACCAAGGTGACGACGTCGCCCGAGCCGGCCAGCACCGTACGAATGATGGCGCGCTCGTTCTTGCAGAACAGCTTGGCGACGCGCTTCAGCGCCGGCGGATTGACGTTCCAGGTGTCGCCCGAAATATAGGTTACCTTGTCGACGCGCGACTCGTAGGGCGCATGGAAACGATGATACATGCTCGCGGTGAGCCGCAAGGTGACGTAAAGCCCGTCGCGATAAAGCTCGACCAGTTGGCGATCGGGCAGCAAATCCGACAGCGTATAGGGAGACCCCTTCGCCTGGATCAGCGCGTCCCCGTGAATGCGCCCGGACGCACCGACGATGGCGTCGCACGGGCTGATCATCGCACGCGGATCGTCGTCGATCGGGCGCGCCCCTACCTTCAATTCGCGCGTGAAACAGGCGTGCAGGCTGGCAAAGCGTTGCGTTCGCGCCTCGCTTAGATCGAGATCGGCGAAGCGGCGCCAGATGGCGATCGATAGGCGCGCCAGCACAGGGCTCTCGATCTGGCTGAACCAGCCCATCAACCGTGTCGCCAAATGACGCGGGATGCGGTTCGTCAGCAGGAAGTTGAGTTCCTCCAAGGACAAAATTCGGCCGAGCTCCGAGCGCACTGTCATGTATTTGTAAAGATCATCGCGTAATGACAGCGGCGATGGAGCCAGTCTTTCCGATCGCCGCATATGTTGCGTTGGGCGCCTTTGCCTTGGCGGCACCGACCGTCATGCTGAAATCGCGTCTCGAGCTGTCGAAGGCGAAACACCCGTCCCTTGGCGGCCACGCGCGCATAGCCCGGCGCGTCGCATCGCTGGTGCCGTTCTATCACTATGCCGAGGATCGCTTCTTCACCGCCGACGGCGCACCCCAAGCGGTAGCCGCCGAACGCCGCGCCGACTTCGAACGGCTCGCCGCGCTTTATCGCGCGCGATATTCTCGCACCTTGGCGCTGACCGCCGAGGTCACCGGCGTGATCTCGGATCTGCAATTCACCGAGACCTACCGGGTGCCGTTTCAATTCAGCCGCTACGTGCGCAGCCGCTTGCCGGTCGGCGCCTTTCTCGAAGCCTCGTCGGGCGTTACCGCGACCGATCTCGACGGCAATGTGTTTTACGACCTGACCGGGTCTTACGGCGTCAATCTTTTCGGCTATGACTTCTACAAAGGATGCATCGATCGCGGCCGGGATCGCGTCCACGAACTCGGCCCGTTGTTGGGCTTCTATCATCCGGTGGTGGCGGATAACGTGCGTCGCCTGACCCGACTCTCGGGGATGGACGAGGTCTCGTTCCACATGTCCGGGACCGAAGCCGTCATGCAGGCCGTGCGCCTTGCGCGCTACCATACGAAACGTTCTCACCTGGTGCGCTTTTGCGGCGCCTATCACGGCTGGTGGGGCGACGTGCAGCCGGGTCCCGGCAATCCAGTGCCGGCGCGCGAAACCTACACGCTGAAGGAGATGTCCGAAGACTCGCTCCGCGTGCTCCGCACCCGCAACGACATCGCCTGCGTCTTGATCAACCCGCTGCAGGCGCTGCACCCGAACAGCGCCGCGCCGGCCGATTCGACCCTGGTCGACAGTGGGCGATCGGCGCATTTCGATCGCGCGGTCTATGCCAAATGGCTGACGCAGCTCCGCGCCATCTGCACCGAGCGCGGCATCGTATTGATCTTCGACGAAGTGTTCGTCGGCTTTCGCTTGGCCCGCGGCGGCGCCCAGGAATATTTCGGCGTCCAGCCCGACATGGTGACCTACGGCAAAACCTTGGGCGGCGGATTGCCGGTGGGCGCAGTGTGCGGCCGCAAGCCGTTCATGAAGCGCTTTCGCGACGATCGGCCGGCCGATATCTGCTTCGCGCGCGGAACCTTCAACTCGCATCCCTATGTCATGGCGGCGATGAACGAGTTCTTGCGGGCGCTCGACGAGCCCGCGACCGACGCGCTTTATCGCGACCTCGACGCGACGTGGAACCGGCGCGCGGCAGAGCTCAATCGCCGGCTGGGCGAGGCCGGGTTGCCGGTGCAGGTGGCCAATCTCTCTTCGATCTGGATGATCTATTACACCCAGCCGTCGGCCTATAATTGGATGTTCCAGTACTATCTGCGCGAAGCGGGGCTGGCCCTGAGTTGGGTCGGAACCGGGCGGCTTATCTTCAGCCTCAATTACACCGAAGCCGATTTCGCCGCCGTTGCCGATCGTTTCCTGGCCGCGGCCGAAGCGATGCGCCGTGCCGGATGGTGGTGGCAAGATCCACTGGCGACGAACAAGAAGATCCGGCGTCGGATCTTGCGCGAGATGTTGACGCATCGGTTCTTGCGGCGCCGGATCGCGAAGCAATAGGCGAGCAAGCCCGCGGTCGAGCCCTTACCCGTGATGGTCGAGCGCCATCTCGTCGATCAGCTCGCCATGCATCAGGTGAAACGGCGCTTTGTAGTAAAGCTTGATGTCGTTGAAGGGGTCGGTGAGGATTTTCGTCGCCCAAACCAATCCGGTCTGCACGTCCCGGATGAAGAATAACTGCACCGACCGGAAAACCAGGCCGGAAATTCCGACGAACAGCCAAACCTGTCCAATACGCCGGATGAATTCCGCGGCGCCGACATAGGGCCTGACCAGGCCGAACAAGCTCGGCTCGAAATAAAGCGCCAAGGGCGACAGCGCCCAGATCGTCATCAAGACGACCTTACGCCGCAGGTTGTAGCCGACCTTGATTTCTTCCTTGTACTCGTGGGTCGCGTCGTTGACCGTGTCGTAGCCCTTCGGCTCGAAGAAGAAATGCCCGATCTGCCGGCTGGTCATCGAGATCATCCAGCCAATCACCGCCGCCAGCCACGGATCCCAGAACATGAGGACATAGGCGCAGACGAAGCTCGTCGCGCTCAAGAGATGAAGCGATTGGTTGACGATGCTGTGGTGGTAGTAGCGGTGATCGTCCCAACGCTGCGTCTTGAGAGTTTGCAGAAAGCCGCTCATTGCGAATCTCCTTTTTTCCATCGGCAATCGGCAGAGCCTGTCGCCGTTATTGGGAATGAGCCCTCGATTCGGATTTTCCGAACCGGATGAGCGAGAAATGACCGAAGGGTGGAACCGGCCGGCGTTCGATGAGATGCACGTCGCGTCGCCCTTCGATCCAACGCGCGAACCGGTGCCATGGAAACTCCGTGCGCCATCCGAGGTGGCGAACGATGGGTTGGAGAATTCCTTCGGCCGCGCGCCGCACACCGGCATCCGCGCCGACCCGGCTGATCAGGATGATCTCGCCACCAGGCTTGAGGACCCGTACGAACTCGTCAAGCGCCGCCTCGGGATTGGGACAAGTGGAGACGACGTGCTGCGCCGCGACCACGTCGAAGGTGGCGTCGTCGAACGCCAAATGCTCGGCATCCATTACCTCTAGCCGCACCACATTGCGGAGCACGAGTTCTTTCACGCGCTTGTGCGCCTTGCGGAGCATCGGTTCGGAGAGATCGATCCCGACGATTCGATTGCCGGCCGAATAAAGGGGCAGCGAGATGCCGGTGCCGACACCGACTTCGAGGATCTGTCCGCCGACCCGCTCGGCTGCCGCGATCGCCTCCCGGCGTCCACGCTCGAATACCGCACCGAATACCAGATCGTAGAAAGGAGCCCAGCGCGCATAGGCCTTTTTTAAGGTGACCGGATCGAGGTCCGACGTCATTCCTGCCGTAATGATGACCCCCGCGAAATATGACCGTTGTCAGCGCTTAAAGTGACAGAAGGGCTACCGTAATTCCGTTACAGTTGCATGACGAATTTGTCGCATTGATGCGGAGTTGCGCCCATGGCCCGCAGCGAATCGCTTTTCGGACCCGTGACGGCGTCGATCTCGGTCCGTTTCGTTGGTGCCCGCTGCCGGACTTGAACCGGCACTCCGATTTCTCAGAAACGGATTTTAAGTCCGTTGCGTCTACCATTCCGCCAAGCGGGCATACTCGCGACCGGTGCCGGCGATTCTAGTACGGGCCGCTTCGGTTTTGCGCAAGCCCACGCTATCTTCGCCCGACCATCATGGCGCAATATCCCACTCTGCGGTTTCTCGAACGGCACGGCGATTGGATCGCGATCCTCGTCGCGCTCGCACCGCTGCTCGCCGGCGCGGTCGCGGCGCTGCTCGGCGCCTCTTTCTGGTGGCTGCTGGTCGGCGCCCTAGCGGCGGCGTTTCTCTTTGTCGCCGCGCGCTCTTATGTCGAGATGATCCGGCTGATGACCGATATGCTGCTACCGAAATAGAGCGGCGGCCTATTCCTCGACCGGCGTGTCGCCAAGGCTGCGTACCATGGCTGCGACCTCTTCGGTTGCCGCCCCGAGCCTTGCGGCATCGCGCCCGCGCAGCACCAGATTCACGCCGAACGTGCCGCGCCGCATGATCGGATAAGAGCCGATCTCGACATCGTCATAGCGATCCTGGATCTCGCCCAGCGCCTTGGCGAGAATGCCCTCGGGCAGCGAAGTGCCGACGGTGCGCGACATCATCGGCTTGCCGCCTTTGAGCTCGCCCTTGATGCTGTCGAACATGCCCTGCATCACGCGCGGAATGCCAGCGAAGACATAAACATTGCCCATGCGGAAGCCCGGCGCGCGCGACACGGGGTTGTAGACGAGACTCGCCCCTTCGGGCGTCGTCGCCATGCGCATGCGCGCTTCGTTGAGCTCGCTCGGCTGGTAGAAATTGAGAAAATGCTTGTGCGCTTCGGGGTGCACCACCCATCTAACGCCGAAGGCCTTGGCAATGCATTCCGAGGTGATGTCGTCATGGGTCGGCCCGATGCCGCCGGTGGTGAAAAGATAGTCGTATTGGGCACGCAACTCGTTGACCGTGGCGATGATCGTCGCCTCGACATCGGGAATGACGCGCGCCTCGCGCAAGGTCACGCCAACCTCGTTGAGGCCTTTGGCGATGAAGGCGAGATTGGCGTCCTGCGTCCGGCCCGACAGGATCTCGTTGCCGATGATGAGAATGGCGGCGGTGACGATTTTGTCTGAGTTTTTCTGCTCGACGCTCACTGTCCTTCTCCCGGCTTTTCTCGCGCCATCATTTCTTCGGCCATAATAACCCTCAAGCCGCCCCCCGGCACAATGGGCCCTGCGCCTTCTTGCCCCTGACCCGCGGACGCGATAGGAAAGTAGGATGAACCAGCCTCAGCCCGCCCCGGCCGCGCAACGGCCCGACCCGGAGGAGCGGCGGATCAAGATCCACGAGCCGGCCGATTTCGTCGGCATGCGGAAGGCGGGACGCCTTGCCGCCGAGGTGCTCGACTTCATCACCCCGCATGTGAAGCCCGGTGTCACCACCGATTGGCTCGATAAGCTGTGCCACGGCTTCATCGTCGATCACGGCGCCATCCCTGCCCCGCTCAATTACCGCGGCTTTCCGCGCTCGATCTGCACCTCGATCAACCACGTCGTCTGCCACGGCATTCCCGGCGAGCGGCGGCTCGAGGAAGGCGACATCGTCAATATCGACATCACCGTCATCCTCGACGGCTGGCACGGCGACACCAGCCGCATGTACTTGGCCGGCGAGCACGTCCCCTTGAAGGCGCGCCGTCTGGTCGAAGTTACCTATGAGGCGATGATGCGCGGCATCGCGGTGGTGAAGCCCGGCGCGACGATCGGCGATATCGGCCACGCAATCCAAAGCTTCGCCGAAGCCAACCGGTTTTCCGTGGTGCGCGATTTCTGCGGTCACGGCATCGGCCGCGTGTTCCATGACGCGCCGTCGGTCGTCCATTTCGGCCACCCCGGCCAGGGTCCGGTGCTGCGCGAAGGGATGTTCTTCACGATCGAGCCAATGATCAATGCCGGCCGCTACGAGGTGAAAATCCTCGCCGATGGCTGGACCGCCGTGACCAAGGACAAATCGCTCTCGGCGCAGTTCGAGCACACCATCGCCGTCACCAGCGATGGGCACGAGATTTTCACGCTCTCGCCCAAAGGGCTGCACCACCCGCCTTACATGCCGTAATCGGGGCGTTACCCGACGGCGGCGCCATGGCGCAACCCGTACAGCAGGGTGATGTTGAGGCGCCGGTTTAAATAACCTTCCCGGAAGCTCAACCGGTCGGTCTCGTGGAAGAGATCCGAATCGAAGATCACCGCGCGATTGCAGCGATGCGGCACGGTGACGGAACGCGCATGGCTGGCGGCCAGGAAATCGCGGATCGCCTGCGCGTCGTTGTTGTACTTGTCGAAATCCCAATCGAGCGGCGCCGGCACGTCCCAGACCACAAGCCCGCCGGATTGCGGATCGAGGTTGGCCTCGTCCGGCGTGATCCAGAAATTGACGTTCACCGCGGCCAGGTCGGCATGGACATTGATGCCCTGAAGGGTGCTGTCATATTTGAACCCCCACCATTGCATCAGCCGATTTTGTCCGATGATTCCAGGCAGCTTCGCCGCCAGCTCTTCCGCGATCTGCGCCAGCAGCGGACAGGCAAAGCCGGTATCGGGAAAGGCGCCGAGATAGCCGTTGCGATAGGCCAGCCGCCAGATGGTCGAGCCCCAACAGAAGCGGCGCAGCTCGGCAAGCGCTTGCGGCGTCAGCAGATCATCGATCACCGCGACTTGCGGGCGGGCCTCGTCCCAGGCGCTTTCAAGCGAAGCCGCGTCGAGCGCGGGATTGATCGCCGGCCGGGCGACACGCGCACCACCTTCGATATGAAACAACCGGTCGAAGATTTCGGCGAAGCGTTCCGGCGATTGCGCGAGCGCGTCGCGCGCGCGTTGGATGCCCAAGTCAGCGCCGCCGGTCGCGATCAAATAGTCGAGCTGCTCGCGATCATGCTTCAGCTTGTGCGCGAACGGCTTGCCTTCTCCTGCCGCCGCATGGCCTGCGCCGAATTTGAGCTGCGCGTGAAGCGCGATCTCGGCAAAGGCTTCATCCAGCGTTCCCTGCAGCCGGAGCGCCAGACCAAGATTGTAGTGCGTCTCGGCAACCAAGGGGCTCAGCGCAATCGCACGGCGATAATGCGCGACCGCGTCATCGAGCCTCCCTTGGTCTTTCAGCGCGTTGCCGAGATTGCTGTGCGCTTCAGGAAAAGCGGGGTTGAGCGCGAGCGCACGCTCGTAGCGCGCCACCGCATCACCGAGCTTGCCTTCTGCCTGCAACGCCGAGCCGAGATTGTTGTAATAGGCCGGATCGTCGCTTTTCAGCTTGAGAGCCGAAATTATCAATTCGACCGCCGTCGCATGCTGGCCGCGTTGATGCGCGATGACCCCGAGCAGATGAAGCGCATCGGCGTGACGCCGATCGCGCGCGAGAAGCTGACGGTAAAGCTTTTCAGCTTCGGCCAGGCTTCCGGCCTGGTGAAGGCGCAGCGCTTCGGCGAAAAGCGCGTCCGCAACCGGCCGCGGATTGCTCGCCCCTCCCCCGGCACGTTTCTTCGCAAGACGCCGCTGGTTGCGGCTGGTCGGCTCCATGCCCCCACTCTACGGCCCAAAGGGGACGCTGGGCAAAAGGCGAAATCCGGCTTTCTTCGATTTCCCGGTTCACGCTACGCTCTGCTTCATGCCCGACCGAAATTCCCCGCCGGAGGCAGACGAGAAGCCCGACTATTTGGGCCATCGCGAACGCTTGAGACAGCGCCTTCTCGGCGCCGGCAGCGAGGCGCTCGCCGATTACGAGCTGCTGGAATTTCTGCTTTTTTCCGCCAAGCCGCGCGGCGACACCAAGCCCTTGGCCAAAGCGCTGCTGAAGCGCTTCGGCAGCCTCGCCGGCGTGCTCGGCGCCGACGCGAAAGCGCTTGGCGCGGTCCATGGCATGGGCCCCGCTTCGACCGCCGCCCTGGTCGCCGTGCGTGCAGCGGCACGCGCGATGCTCCGCGCCGAGGTCAAGGACCGCTCGGTGATCTCAAGCTGGCAACAGCTGGTCGATTACTGCACCGCCCGGATCGGCTTTGCCGAGACCGAATCCTTCCACTTGCTTTTCCTCGACGCCAAGAACGCGCTGATCGCCGATGAGGAGCAGCAGCGCGGCACGGTCAACCACACGCCGGTCTATCCGCGCGAGGTGGTGAAACGCGCGCTCGATCTCGCCGCCTCGGCGATCATTATGGTCCATAACCACCCCACTCATTGATCGACAATCACGCTCGATCACGCAGAATACCGCTGAAACACGGCACTTTTCTGGCTTGCACGCAAAGGGCGATCGAAGGCATATTGGGGTCGGTATAGAGGGGGATCGGCGACGTTACAGACCCCAATCCACGACACCCGAACCCCCTCTACCGACCCCACTCGCGGCTCGAGGAGCGACCCCAGTGCCAAGCCTTACCGACGGTGCAATCCGACAGGCGCTCAAGCGCGTTGAGCAGTCTGGCAAGCAGGAGAGCCTGGTCGACGGCGAAGGACGGGGCACCGGGCGACTCGTACTGACCTTGAAGCCGATGCCGATGCGAGTTACCGCCGAATGGATGGCGCAGCAGTGGCGCGACGGAAGGCGGCTCAAGAAAAAGCTGGGCAACTACCCCTCGATGTCGCTGGCTCAGGCGCGCGAGGTGTTCGGCCGCGACTTTGCCGACATGATCCAGAAGGGCCGCAGCATCAAGATCGCCGGCGACACCCGCCCCGGTACCGTCGCCGACCTCTTCGAAGCCTACGTTGTCCATTTGAAGGAATTGGGGAAATCGTCGTGGAAGGAGGCGGAGAAAGGTCTCAATAAGATTGCGGACACGCTCGGCCGCAATCGGCCGGCCCGCGACATCGAGCCAGCCGAAATCACCGATCTGATTCGGCCAATCTATGACCGCGGCAAGCGCTCGATGGCGGATCACGTCCGCAGCTACATCCGGTCCGCGTATAGCTGGGGCCTCAAATCGGAGCACGACTATCGGACCGCATCTCAACGACGCTTCCGCCTCGTCTACAATCCCGCAGCCGGCATCCCCACAGAACCCAAGAAAGTCGGCACCCGTTGGCTTGATGAAGAAGAATTCCTGCGCCTGTATCGCTGGCTGGAATGTCCAGACACACCGGTTCACCCGCCCTACACGCGGGCCGTCCGCATTCTCATGCTCACGGGGCAGCGCGTCGAGGAGATCGCCCGCCTGCATGTCGATCAGTGGGATGCCAAGGAACGGATCATCGACTGGTCGAAGACCAAGAACGGCAAGCCGCACGCCATACCCGTCCCAGAGGTCGCGGCCGAGCTGATCGGGTCGATCAAGCCCAACTTGCACGGCTGGTTTTTCCCTTCCGCGACCGACCCGACGAAGCCCGTCAGCCACGGCACGCTTTACTCGTTCATGTGGCGTCAGCGGGAGCGCGAAGTGATCCCGGTCGTGACCAACCGCGATCTGCGCAGGACCTGGAAAACGCTTGCTGGACAGGCCGGCCTGTCGAAAGAAATTCGCGACCGGCTGCAAAACCACACGCTCCAGGACGTCAGCTCGAAGAGCTACGATCGCTGGAACTACATGCCGGAAAAGCGCGCGGGCATGACGAAGTGGAACAAGTTCGTCACGGCCCTGCTGACCAAGAAACGTCGTCAGACTGGAAGGCCAAGCGACAATGCTGCCTACGATCACGCGACGCGTGAAGCGCCGTCGCTCGCGGGCGAACCTGTTGCCGCTGAGTAATTGCGGTATAGACCAACAGGCATCCCTGCTTTTCGCATTCTACCGCTCGTCCTCTCCCATCTGATCATTCGGAACCCAACGCAGTAGCGCCAGTAGCCCTCATGTCCCAACGGCCGCATCCACACAAATCCGTCGCAGGGCGCCTCTATCTCCATGTCGATGCGCTCGCGTTTCTGCCCTCGAACGCGCTCGAGACCGTAAGTACCGCCGAAGCATTGACGGGAAAGGTTCGAACGCGCGATTTCAACGTGGTCAAACTTGAGAGGTCGGGCGACCGCCTATCCTTGCTCAACTATCCATCTTTCTTCGATGAGGCCTTTCCGACCCTAACCGAAAGCTGGCAGGTTGACATCGGTGCTCGACGATTTGCGTACCGGACCTACAAGGACTCATTGAACCCGCCGATCCTCCATCGGAAGGAGCTGATGCTGGCGGATGAACACCCGCGTCGGCCGGAATTCGAAGCTCTCACTCATGCCGCCGATTTGCTTGGTTTGTTCCGCGACCCATCCCGCATCGGGTTCCGCGAGCACTGGCTCAATCTGGTTCGGCAGGCAGGCTATCGGATAGCTGGACACGAGCTCGTCCCGCTCGCAAACGATGAGACCCCTGAGGACGCTTCACAGCGCGACATTGGCGGAATGTCGATCGCTAGGCACCGCACAGCCCTCGCCCGTTCCGGCTTCTCTGCACCGGTTCAAGCTTTGGCCCGCTGCGGGCTCATTCACTCCGGTATCACCGTCTTCGACTACGGGTGCGGGCGCGGTGATGATATCCGCAGTCTCAAATCCAATGGCATCGAGGCCCGGGGCTGGGATCCACATTACGCGGCAGCGGAGGAGAAAACATCAGCCGACGTCGTCAATCTCGGATTTGTCATCAATGTGATCGAGAGCGTGGAAGAACGCGCCGAGGCTCTACGGAACGCGTATAGGCTCTCCACAGGGGTTCTGGCTGTCGCTGCCATGTTGCGAAGTCAGGACACACAAACTGGGCGCCCTTACCGGGATGGATTCGTCACATCTCGGAATACATTCCAGAAATACTACACTCAGGCAGAGCTTGCAAAATTCATTACCGATGTTCTGGCCGAAGATCCTGTTCCGGTCAGCCCCGGCGTCTTTTTCGTATTCCGCGACAAAACTCTCGAGCAGCGATTTCGAATTGAACGGCAGCGCAGCACCACGCTCTTGGAGTTCCTAGCTCGTCCAGAATCGGCGCGAATAACCGTCCCGCGTGTCGACCGGGCGCAGATTAAATACGATGCCAATCGCGAGGCTCTCGAAGCGCTTTGGAGTACATGGATGCGCCTCGGCCGCGAGCCGGACGAGCTGGAAGTCGAGCATCTCAACGACCTGATCCAGTCCTTCGGGTCTCTGCCGCGCACACGTCGCTTCATCGCAGGTCTCAAGGACACCGCACCTATCCAGAAGGTCCGCGAGGCTCGGATTTCTGACATCACGGTCTATTTTGCGCTTGCCCAGTTCGCTCGGCGTGAGCCCTACAGCCAGCTCGATCCAGGTCTGCAACGTGACATCCGGTCTTTCTTCGGCGATTACAAGACTGCGCAGGTCCATGCCAAGGCGGCGCTGTTCAAGATTGCGAGCATCATCGAAATCGAGACCGCGTGCAGGGCCGCAGCCGAGAGAGGGCTGGGCTGGCTAGACGAAGGAGAATCGCTGCAGCTGCATACCAGCCTGATCGAGCGGCTCCCGCCGATCCTGCGTATCTACGTGGCGTGCGGCGCGGTCTTGTATGGCGACGTCGCAGCGGCCGACCTTGTTAAGATCCACGTTCGGTCGGGCAAGCTTACCCTCATGACGTTCGATGAATTTTTGGACAATCCCCTTCCTCGAATGACCCAGCGCGTGAAGCTCAGCCTGCGCTCACAGGAAACCGAAATTTTCGAATACGGCGAGCGATTTCCTCCACCCTATCTCTACTTCAAGTCGCGATACATCAATGAGGAATTTCCACGCTACGCCGAACAGGTCGCGTTCGATGAGAAGCTCGCGAACTTGGACTCGATCTTTGATTTTTCGGGATACGGGCCTGCACCGCAAGCATTGCACGACGGACTCGAGCTTCATCGATGGTCCGTCGAAGGCTTCGACCTCATCCGCGCAACGACGATCCCAAAGCTAGACGACCCGTGTGGCCTCCACCTCACGTATCGACAGCTGATTGAATGTGGGGAGACCCAGTCGTTAACCGGGCTGCCGAACATACCGAAGGAGCCGGAAAGCTACGTCGCGCTCCGCGAGTTGGCTGTAAACGTTCTAGACCCGGTCATCGAGTGGTTTGGCTCCATCAAGCTCACTTTCGGGTTCTGTTCGCCCGAGCTTGCTAGAAGAATCCCCGGACGGATCGCTCCCGAGTTGGATCAACACGCCGCATACGAGCGGAATCGAAAGAATCAGCACGTTTGCAAACGGCTTGGAGCTGCCGTCGATTTTGTTGTCGACGATGAGGATATGGCCGACGTGGTCACCTGGATAACCCGTAACGTGCCCTTTGATCGAATATACTTTTACGGCAACGATCGTCCCATTCACGTAAGCCTCTCGCCTGACCCGAAACGACAAGTCATAGATATGTTGACTGCTCGGACTTCCGGAAAACTCGTTCCAAGAGTCCGCCACCATCGGTCATAGTCACACGCGCTGCCGGGCAATCAATAGCCGCCGACGCGACGATCACAACGCAGCTCTGCTAGCGCGTCGATCTCCCGCGCGAATCCCGAGGAGATCGAATTTCTCCGTAAGAACATGCCGAAGGATATACAGCGCCGTCAAACTCATCACCGTGCGGCGGTCTTCGATGCATGCGCTATCACCTCTCAATCGGTGCTCAACGTCCGCGCCGTTAGTCGGACGGCAAGCCACTGCCCCGACCGCTTGACAGCGGCACTCGGCCTTTATATGGCGCAATGGTGGGAGCCAATGCGGGCGACCTATCTCCGGCGCATCTCCAAAGCTGGTGGCGACGACGGTGCACGAAGCGGTCGACTTTTCAGGGCATATCTTGTGCCTCTGGGGCCGTCATGGTTGACTACTTCGGGAACGGAGGCGGGCAGGCAGCGCCGCTCTTTCGTGACTTCGACGGTGCCGGGGTCGATAGTCAAAGTGGAGGCGACGTGGACCAAGGCCCGCGCGACTAGCCGGGCCGAAGCTGGCGTCAGCTGCAAAGTTGGCGGGAGGGGGAAAGTGGCCGATACAGATGACCCACCGGGGAAGCAGCATGAGGCGATCATTAAAGAAATCGTCGCCCTAGAAAGGAGCTACTTCTTCGAGAAGAGAAATGTCAAAACCGAACGTCAGCGGAAGTTGCGCGAGATAATCGAGCGGCACACCAAATCGGGAGGTGCCGGCGATGATTCTTGAGCAAATCCGCCTCACCGATTTTCGATGTTTCTATGGCCAGAGCTCTATCAGCTTTTCCACCGATGCCGAAAGGAATGTGACGCTGATCTACGCCGAAAATGGCGTGGGTAAGACGACGCTTCTCAATGCACTGCTCTGGTGTTTTTACGGGGAGACGACGGCGCGGTTTGAGAAGGCAGACGACATCCTCAATTACGACGCCCAAAAAGAGGGCCGGACCTCGGCCTCCGTCGAGGTCCTCTTTGAGCACAATGACAGCGACTACATTGCCAAGCGCTTCTTCGCCACGGGGCCACGCGCCAACGACATCCGCCCCTTTCTCGTAGCGCGGATCGATCACGGCAGCCAGATCGACATTCCGGCGCCGGACACCTTTATCAACACCGTCATTCCCCGCGATATGGCCTCCCATTTCCTGTTCGACGGCGAACATGCGGAAGTGTTTTTGAGCGACGGCAACCGCAACTCAATCCGAAGCGCGGTGCGAGACATTTTGGGATGCTCGCTTATCGAGACGGCGATCGACGATCTTCAGGCAGTGTCGAGCCAGTTTCGTAAGCAGATTCCGGCGACTCCCGCGACGACGCGCATCGCTGAATTGAATTCGCGGATCGACATTCTGACCGGGCAGATCGATCAGGCGACGGAAACCGTCAAAAGCCTCGAAAACCGGCGCGAACAGACCGAGACGCAGATTCGGGACATCGAAGAAAAGCTGCGGAACTCGAGCGCCGCCAAGGAGCTTCAGCGAAGCCGCGACCGGCTGCAGGAGCAGAACAAGCGCGCGCTGAATCGGCAGAAGGAAGCGACGGACGACGTGTATCGCTGGCTCGGGGAGAATGGCCGCTTCATCGTGTCGAAGCGGATCACCGAAGAGACCTTCGGCTTTCTCGACGACAAGCAACATCGGGGCCGCATTCCGTCGCCTTACAATGAAGAGTTTGTCAAAGACATCCTGGCCGAGGAGACCTGCATCTGCGGCGCCCATTTGGAGCCCGGCAGTCAAGCCGCGCAAAAGGTTGCGAGCCTTCTGAATAGGGCAGCCAACCAGATTATCCGCGATCGCATCTCGAAGGTGCGCGCTCGGTTGAGCAATTTGAAGACGGAACGGGTCAAGTCACCGGGGCGGCTAACAAAGGCCAAGGAACGGCTCGCGGAGGCCAACGAGGAGTTGGCTTCCATTGAGGCGCAGCTCGGCGAGATTTCCGACAAGCTGAAAGGCATCGATCTCGAAGATATTGCCTCGCGCGAATCGCGGCGCGCGGAGCTCCGAAAGGAGGTCTCGGGCATCGACCGGCAGATTGGCGCCTTGAAGGGCAATATCGAGCAGGCTGAGAGCGAGAGGACGCGCATCGACCGGGAGATCAACGAGCTGGCGCAGCAGGACCAGAAGACCGCGATCTACGGCCGACGGCGCACGCTCTGCGAGGCGATCAAAGGCACCTTGGAAATCCACCTGGTTTCGGAAGAAACCGAAGCCAGGAAGGTGCTCCGCGCCGGCATCCGCAAGGTGCTGCAAGCTACAACGCACAAAGTCCTCAACCCGCGTATGACGGATGACTATGTCATCAGCCTAGTCAATGCTGAAGGACTGGCGCTGCCTAAATCCAGCGGCGAAAACCAGCTCTTGGGCCTCGCCTTCACGGCGGCCTTGGTCGAATTCGCCAATGTCCGCAAGAACGCCGGCGACTACCGGCTCCTGCCCGGCACCATTGCGCCGCTGGTTTTGGACTCGCCCTTCGGCCAGTTGGACGAAGCCTACCGGACGACGACGGCCCAATTCATCCCCAAGATGGCCCGGCAAGTGGTGTTGCTGCTCTCGCGGTCGCAGGGCTCGCCGGAGGTTTTGGACGCGCTGCAAGGTCATGTCGGCGCCGAGTTCCTGCTGGTGCGGCATAACCGGGAGCCGATCGGCGACCGCAAGCCCGAGAGTCGGTACTTCAAGGGAGAAGAATTCAGAACCGCCATCTTCGAGTTGGACTTCGATGGCACGGAAGTACGGGAGATCGCCGCCCCATGAGCAACCGCGCCCCCAACATCAACCGTAGCCGTCTCCATGAGGATATGGTCCAGCGCCTTGCTATGCAGAAGCTGCCCGGCGCCGACCGCACGCTGTTCCCCACGATCCGCGAATTGCTCTGCTTCGCGGCGATGTTGGGTTATTCGGAGGGAAGACGCGTGCCGCTTGATCGGACCGCCGGTACCGAAGACGTGTCCTATCAACAATTCGAGCGCGGCGATGCCGAGGATCTGATCTATCTGCTAGCGCTCGCCGAGACCAAAGACCCTGAAATCCTACGGGATGGCGAGGAGAGCCGCTGCGCCGAGATTTTTGAGGAATATGTCAATGGAGGGCTGCAAATTCTGCGGGACGCGATGCTGCAAAGCGGCGGCGAATATCCCGACCGCGACATTTTGGAACTACTCTTGAAGACCGGCTATTTGAACGTCGAGGATTCTGAGCCGGATGTTTCTGGAATATCATTCTAGATGCTGCGCGACCTGCAACTGAAGGGCGTCTATAAGTCCGATCTCGACAATATCCTTGAAGATTTCTACTTTCCGACCCTCTCGGTGGCCAACCGCTACGATAGGGCCGTCGGGTTCTTTTCGGCATCGACGATCAGCTGTGCGGCGCAGGCTCTATCAGTGTTTGTAAAGAATGGCGGGCAGGTCCGCCTGATCCTCGGCGCCTTCTCGGATAAGGAGGATGTCGAGGCGATCTCCGAGGGCTATCGCCTGCGTGAGATTTCCGAAAAGATCGGCGAGGAGCTGCTGCATCTCATCTCAAATGTGAGCGATGAGCTTTTCCAGAATCGATTCGATACGCTGGCCTGGCTGGTGGCGCATGGCCGCTTGGATGTGAAGATCGCGCTGCGCGAGCGTGGCATGTATCACGACAAGATCGGCATCATCGCCGACAAGACGGACGACAAGTTGGTCTTCTCGGGATCGGCGAACGAGAGCACCCACGCCTTGCTCCCTGCCTACAACTACGAATTGATCAATGTCTTTCCAAGTTGGCGGCCGGAGCTCGACGGCTACACGCTGCCACATATTGAAAGCTTCGAGCGCTTGTGGCGGAACGAGAGTGCGGCGACCGCCGTTATAGACATTCCAACGGCAGTGAAGGAGCGTCTGATTTCAGCGGCACGCGCCCTCAGCTACATGCCCGATCCCGAGATAGAGGCCGCCGTCGCCGCGCGCATACGCGGCAAGCTCCGAGGCGCCATGAGTTCGGTGTCCTCGAAGCCGCGGGAGCCCAAAACCATCAATGGGCAGCCCTTTCAAATGCGGCCGCATCAGATCGAAGCGCTCGATGCGTGGAAGGCGAAGGGTGATTTCCAGGGCATTTTTGACCTCGCCACCGGCGCCGGAAAGACCATCACCGCAATCCACGCAATCGTGAAACTATCCGAGGCCATCGACGGGCTCGCCTGCGTGATCGCGGCGCCCTATCAGAATCTCGCGGATCAGTGGGTCGATATCCTCTCGACCTTCAACATCTATCCCGTCCGTTGCTATGTTTCGCGCGACCAATGGCTCGACCGGCTGCGCAATGTCGTTCATGAGCTTGTCATGGGCAGCCGGAAATTCGCCTGCGTTGTGGTGGTCAACCGCACCCTAAAGACTTCTGAATTTCAAGACTGCCTCAAGCAAATCAAAGGAAACCGCCTGCTTTGGATCGGCGATGAATGCCATCACCATACCTCGCGGGCTTACGAAGGGTTCTTGCCTGAGCACGCCCGCTATCGCATTGGCTTGTCGGCGACGCCGGAGCACTATCTCGACGAGGAGCGCAACGAGCGTCTAGCTCGATTCTATGGCGACATTGTCTATCGCTACACGCTGGGTGAAGCCATCCAGGATAAGGTTCTGACCCCGTACTTCTACTATCCGCATCTCGTGCAGCTGACTGGGGCGGAGGCGGACGAATTCATCGGGCTTTCCGAACAGATTGGCCGCCTTCTGTCCCGGCAACCGGCGGATGCGATCGGAAGCAATACCCAACTCACAGCTCTCTTGATGCGGCGGGCGCGGCTGGTGGGATCGGCTTCGAACAAGATGCCGGAGCTCGAGCGTGCCCTGGAGGGGGCGCTGCCAACGCCGCACACTCTGTTCTATTGCGGCGACGGGACAGTCGAGACGGACGATGATGATGCACCCGACAATGATCATGGCGCGCAGGGCCAGCGCCAGGTGGAGGCCATCAGCGCGTTTCTTCACCGCAGAAGCTGGGACGTTTCCCGCTTCACCTCCCGCGAATCCCGAAAGGACCGGGAGCGCATCTTGGAGAATTTCAGGCTAGGGATTATCGACGCGATGGTGGCGATCCGATGCCTAGACGAAGGCATCGACGTACCGGCCTGCGGCACGGCCTATATCCTAGCCAGCTCGCGCGATCCCCGGCAATTCGTGCAACGGCGAGGCCGCATCCTGAGACGCTCGCCGGGCAAGGAACTAGCCATCATTCATGACTTCATCGTCGTGCTGCCCGAGGGGCAAGTAGATGAGTCCGGCTATGCCAAGCGCCTGATCAAATCCGAGCTGGCACGCGTCGCCGAATTTTCCTCGCTGTCGCAAAACAGGTCAGAATCCTATGACATTCTCGCGCCGGTTCTGCGGCAGTATGATTTGGAACACGTGATCTAAGCCCGCGCCCCGCCGTCGGGCTAGACGATCTTTTTAGGTAGCACCGCCTTCTCGTTGCCGGTCTCTATGCGATAACGCTCTGTAAGCTTTTCTTCGTTCAGCTTCGACGCATCGAGCATATAGAGCAGGATTTCGCGCAAGGTTACGTTGTGCGCGTTGGAGATGGTCTTGGTGCTCGGGTCCCACATGAGGCCTTCATAGGGCGCAGAGGTCAGTTTCCGCGGGAGCTTGGCCGCAAGTTTGATAGCCTCTTCGAGAGTCTTGTCGGTCGTAAGGCGCGCGATGACGCGAGTGAAAATGTCCAAACCGATGGGGCGAAAGACGGCGCTGCCGCCCTGGCTTCCCCGGTTTTTAGTGACGACGGACTTCGTATCGGCGGCCGCAAAAAAGGCGGCAAGCTCGGTCATGTGCTTGGCAAGCAGCACGAAATAGTCCTTCGCCAGCTTGAAATACGTCTGAAGCACCTCATCGGATGGCCTGATGCGCTGGAGGTCGGCTTTCCGCTTTTTCAAGTCAGTCTGAGCGCTGGAGAAGAGTATCCCGAGCACATCGTAGAGATTTCCGATGGTAGTAAGGCACACCTGGTTGGCCACCGGGATATTATTGCTCGCCACAAAAGCGATGCGGTTATCTTTGAACAACTCAGACTCTTCGATGAGCCAACGGACGGCAATAGCCATCACGTCATCTTCGTCCAAAGCAATGATATCGCCCTTCGACACCGGACGCGCCGTCTTGTTGAGCGTGGTGAAGAGCCGCCGCGTGCGTTCCAACCCTTTCGCCGTCCGCTTGTGGGCGACGAAGATGACAGAGATCTCATCGACCGGATCTTGATCGAGCCCGTCTTGAACGGCTTTTTTGATCCCGGCCAGCCGGTGCTGCCCGTCGAGCGCAAAGAGTTCCTCGTTGCCATGAAGGGTCAAGAAGCCGACGGAGGCAATCTGCTCTTCGGTCAAACCGGCTAGATCATCGGCGTCCCTCGCCTTGACATTGGAGAGGGCGTGCCAGTTTGGCTGGCCGCCATAGGTGGCGATCACCAGGGAATTGAAAAACCGCTCAGGTTGTGTCTTGAGATATTCGGCAATCTGTTTGCGGCGTGTGCCCGTGAGCTGCCGTTGAATCATCTCCGACAGGGACTTGTTGTGGTGAACATCCTTGGCGTAGTCCACACGACCGGAGAGCTCTGTTATATTCATTAAGCAGGAATAGTAAACCCAATCGCCCATAACGCCCCGGAGAGCTGGGAGCACCAGTCCTTCTGGTTTCTTCGTCATTGAAATGCCCTCCTCATTTTTTTCGTTTCTGCTTCCACATCTCCCGTCGAGTAGCGCGGTAACAACGCCGTATTGACCTGCTCTTCAAGCGTTTGCAGTTGCTCTGATGTGATGGCGTCATCGACCGCTGCAAAATAGAATCGCGTGACTTTGCGCCACGTCCCAAAGGCGTAGGCAAGCTTGGGACGCTCTTTCACAATTTTCTTTGGGTTCAGATAGTCTTTGTAGCGCGCGCGAAGCGAGCGCTGCGAATCTCGCCCGGCAATGCCGACATATAGCACATAGCAATGCGGCGGCAGCACGGCGTGCGGCCAGCAAATTGTGAAGGCATAGATGCCTCTCTTGTCGTCGGGTATCTGATTGAGGGCGCCGTCGTCGCCATAGGCAATGGATTTCCATTCAAGCTGGTCGAGCGCATATTCATCCTTGGTCAATTTATCCGGGGCCAGGATGAATTCGATGCGATAGCGGCCAATCCCCTCATTCGCCTGATTGGCGAAGTCATCAAGGAGCTTGAAATCGTCGTCATCCCCCATTGTCGTCGGCGCCTTTACGTCGATTATTTATGGCACGCTAGGCAAACCTTCGCCTGTCCGTAAAGATCGTCGATATCGAGCGGTTCGCAATCCGACCGCAGGGGATTTTGCTGAACCTTAGCGCGGAGCCTGCCGACGCGCTGCTCATGGTCGAGACGGATTTGCGCGGTCCGTTCTGGCTGAGCTAGCTCGTCGAGGGATTCGCCCTGGCTCCAAGTGAAAGGCGAGCCGTGCTCGACGGCGGTTTTCTCGTAGGCTTTGGCTTCGTCGAAGGCGTCGGGGTGCTGCTCTTTGAGGCGCACCCATTCGATCTTCTGCTGAAAGAAGCAGAAGGTGCAGCCGCTGCGCGTCCGCCAGGAATAGTACCGCGGCAGGCCGAGGCCGGCGGCGTCGAGAATATCCAGCACGCCCGCCTTGTCGATCCCCGCTTCTTTGAAGGGCAATCGGACGATGAGCTTATCGTGTTTGGAGGAGTATCCTTCTCGGTATTCCTCGTCGCCCCGGATAGCGACATAGCTGTACACCGTCGTGCCTGCATCAAGCATAGGCCTGAGCCAATGCTCAAAGGGCCGCAATTTGAGCTGACGCGTGCACCACCGCGTCTGCGGCGACGGTAGAAAATCGTTATATTGCTTGAGCCAGAAGTCGAAGTCCCGATCGGGATTGAGGCGCAAGATCGGCTTGCCGAGGAAGCCTTCCAGGCGGCCGAGATACTCATACACCTCCGGCAATTCCTTGCCGGTGTCGGTGAAAAAATACTCGACCTCGAGCTCGGGATGGTGCTGGCGCATATAGACAGCCAATGCGGCGCTATCGCGTCCGCCGGAGAGCCCGAGCACATGCTTGTCCATCGCGGCCATCAAAGCGCCGCCCTACCCTTGCCATTCCTCTTTTCCGTCGCCCCCGTCATGTAGCGGGTGCTCAATTCGGCAAGCGCGGCCAGGATGACGCTCCGCTTAGAGGTGTCGGCTTCGTCGAGCGCGGCTGCGACGCGCTCGATCAGTCCATTCACGGCCTCGCGGTCGCTGTCGGCGATATCGAACTCTTCGAGAAAGGGTGTCGGCCGCCCGTTCATGCCGATGAACACCGCTAGCGCTTGGCGTTTCTCTGGCCGTCCTTTGACGCGGGCATAGGTTTCAGCGCGCAGGAACTTTTGCGCCATGTCGGCGATGTCGATCGCCGCCGCATCGAGATCAGGATCGGTCCAGTCCCGTGGCGGCTTGTTGGCGGCCAAGCTGGCGATACCCTCGAAGGTTTCCTCGGCGTTATCGAAATGGGCTAGCCGTCCGACGAACGCTTCGACATGGAAATCCCCGACCAACTGCCGAATATTCTCGGCACGGTCGCGTAGCTCGGCGAGAGACGGCGACGATAGGTTCGGCACGCGCAACTCGGCCAGCATCAAATCTCTGAGCCGATGCAGCATGGAGGGATAGGCTTGCGCCAACTCTTCCAGGCCTTCGCGCAAGCCGGTGACGGCTCGGTGCAGCTCTTTCTCCTTCGTCAGCGCGCCGCCCTGCCCGGTGAGGCCCGGTATATCGTCGAAGAGGAAGCGGTTGGGATCGCGAGCGCGCTTGAAGAGATCGCGCACCCGCACGGCGTTGGCCGAGAGCTGCATGGTGCGTTTCGTCCAGGCCGGGAGCTTTTCATAGACGGCGACGAGCCCCCGAGCCACATCGATCGGTTCCAGATGAATGAGCGGGTTGCTCTCGTCGAGCGCGCGGACGACGGTGGCCATTTCGGAGAGTAGGCGGCGGGACAGATCGGACAGATCCATCCAGCGCACCTGGATGGTGGCCGGGTCTTTGGCGAGATAATCCACATCGACATCGTCGAAGCGGGCGCGAAACACTCCTTCGCGGTAGATCGCCATGCGGTCACGGCAGGACAGGATGAAGGCGACGGCGAGCACCGGCATAAGACCGTCCTTAACGCCGAAGGGTTGCTCCCGCCAGAGATCATAGAGCTCGGCAATGGCGATCGGCCGGTGCGCCTCGGCCTCGACATGAGCTGTCGCCGCCTCCCAGAGCGGTCGCAGCCGGCAGGGGTCGTTGTCTTGCGGGGGGGCGAACCGCAATCCGTCTGGTCTGTCGGCATAGAGCCCCGTTGCCTCCAGCACTGATGCCAGCAAGCCGCCCTCGGCGGGGAAGCCTTCGATGCCGAGGCGCGGCGTTCCCTCATGCAGCGCCATGCGCCGCAGGAGAGTATTCTGAGCGGCGATTGCGTTGCTCGACGGCCTTTGCCGGTTGAGCAGCTCATTATGCAGCTTCGGGCACTGGTTGAATTGCCGGTCGGCAAGCTCCGAGGCCAGGATGTTTAGCTCCGCATAGCGATGCTGTTTGGGTTTGTGATGCTTCCGAAACCAAACGGCGCTGTCGAACGCCTTGTGCAGCTCCGTCTCCAATTGTCCTTGCAGAACGGCGAGGCGGGCGGCGACTTCGCGCCGCGCCACCGCGTCCCCGGCAAGCTCGGGCCGGTCGTTTCTGACGCTTTCGAGAGCCAGCAATTCACGCGCGAGCGTGACGATGGGCCAGGTTCTCTTCGCGGTTCCGGTGACGATGTCCCAACGGTCGCTCTGGCGGGCAGCTTCGCGGCAGAGCTCGTCTGCGACGCCTTCGCTCTCGCCATTGGTCGGAATCCCCAACAAGAAGGCGCCGATCGTGCCCGTCGCAGGCTCGTAATGCGCAGAAATCTCGACCAGTCCGCCGAGCGGCGCCAACGTCACATCAAACCAGCGCAGCGCGCCGGTGTCGTGGTAGTGGCGCTTCGCGAGGACCGGCTGCAATCCGGCCAATGTCTTGATCGCAGCGAAGTCGATCTCGTCGACCGCTTCGAGCGCTTCCTTGACCGCCTGGTCAATGTTGAAGTCGCTGCCGGCATAGATGGCGTACGCATTGAGGAATTTCTTGAAGATGGTGAACGACCAGGTATCGAGCTGCGCCAGCGCTTTTTTGAGCGAAGCGGCGGTTACCTCGGGCAGGCACGCTTGCAGCAGGGCGAGACTCGCGACTAGTCCCGAACGTTCTTTGAACAGGTCGATCATCGCGATGGTCTTGAGCAGCTTCACGTGCAGCGCATCGCCGCCGATTGCTTCGCAACGCTCCAACGCTTCGACGGCCAGCGCCCAGCGATGGCCGTCGGGGGAGGCCAAAATAGAGGGCTCTAGATTCGACCGGAGATAGTCCCAAAGCTGCGCAGGATCGAACAGGCCGTCGTCGCCGGTACGGCGCAGAAAATCCTGGAAGCCGTGCGGTTCTGACGAATTGAGGAAGCCGAAGATGCTGCGCTGATTCTGACCAAACCGGCGTCGGGACATAGGGCCGAGCAGGCAGGCAACCGCGGGGTGCAAAGGCCAACAGCCTTCGAGCATTAGCGCGAGGTGGCCAGTTTCCTCTGGCCGGTCGCGGCGCACCAGGGCAGCGACGCTCTTCGCGATCACTCCCGGCACTTTGGGCCGATGGTCGTTCTCGATGGCGCGGGAGATCAGGTCGATCTGCTCATCGCCCGAGACGTTGACCGCGAGGTCGACGAAACGGCCTTGGATTTTTGCCCATTCGTCGCGAATCTCGTGAGAAAGGCGATGGGCATACTCTTCGAAGGCTTGGTGCAGGATACCGATGATGAGGAGTCGCCCGCCGCTGCGTGCCGCCGCTTCGGCGAGTTGCTGGAACACGTAGATGTCGGCTCCGTCCTGCGCGGCGGCTTCGAGGAATTTTCCCATTTCGTCGATGAAGAGAATCAAGCCTCCATGTCCGGCGCGGCTCGGCGCGGCGATGGTTGTTATGGCCTCAAGCAGCTTGCTCTCAGTCCAGTCGCGTGGCCGCCGTGGCACGATGCCATTGGCGACCAGAGCCTCGCCGATAACGCTGACGGGATTTTCCCGCCGCCCGACGACGGGTACGACGCGCCATCCTCTTTTGCCGGGCGGCAAACTCTTCTGCAGGCTCGTGGCGAGTTTGCGTCCGAAAATCTCGGTTGCCTGCTTTTGCGCGACGAAATCGCCGCGCAGAAGCGCGCTGAATGCGACCGCTAAGCTTGATTTGCCGCCGCCGTAGGGACCAGTCCAGGTGAAGGCGCCTTGTCCAGATTCGCTGACATGCCGCGCCATGGTGAGAAGAATCTCTGCGGATGACTGCGGACAGACGAAGCCTTCCAGAACTCTGGCGTCGGATATATCCGTATCGATGCGAATGGAGCGCAGGAAGCGCCGGGCGATTCTGATCCGATCTGTTAGTGCCACTATGCAGCCTCCCGCCGGGCGGGTCCGGCAAAATCCGCGTCAATGTAGGCGAGCGCCATGTCGGCGTTGAGCTCGCTGTCGCGCACGACCTGTTTAAGGCCGGCCGTCTCCGACCACCGGAGAGCGCCATTGGTTACGCGGTCGAGACCGGCGAGGCGGTCAGCGACGTCGTTCTCGTTAAGAAGAAAGACACGCCCGGGACTGCCGGGTTCGTGCGCGATGGCTTCGAATGAGAGCGTCGCCGCAGTCGAATAGCGAGACCAGAAATCGATGAGGGCGTAGGTGAAAACGCCGTCGCCCAAGGTCGCCTTCGGGCCACGCACGAAGCGGAATCCATCCCGCCTGCCGGTGGCCTTGATCAATCCGAGTTCGGTCAGCGGCGACTCGAGGGCGTCGTCGTTGCCAGCGGGGCTCGAGGAGGGTTGCGCGACATAGGTGCGCACGAAACAGGCGACATCGTTTTTTATCGTGGCGACGGCAGCCCGAGGCCATGAGCGGTCTTTGGCAAGCCGGGCAATGCCTTTGACAAGGTGTTCGCGCTCGAAGGTAACACCGGCATAATGATTGAATGCCCAAAACCATGTCGTCTTCGTCGGGCGGGCCGCGAGCTTCCAATGAACGAGCCAAAGGGTCGCAGGATACTCCATATACGGGTCGCGTCCGTCAGCGTCGAACAGCAAACGCCCCATGGCCGTCGGTCGGATATGGGACACCCCATCGGATTCGTCGATGATGTCGGCGGCGACGGCCCAATGGCGCATGGACGCGACCATGTTCTTGCCCACGCCGAACCGGGCGATAGCGTCGTCGCCAAGGAAGACGAGCTTGCTGTCCTCGCCTTCCGGAACGGCGGCGATGGCGTCGTAGGCCTTCTTGAGCCATCCATAGCGCAGCGGGAAGGTCTCATGACCTGAAAGCTGAGGCCGATAGTCCTCTTGAAATAGTGGTCCGCGCGCCATGTTTCCCCGTCCTGGACGATTGCCCCAGGTCGACAGTATGGCACACTATGTGGTAGCGTCAACGTTGGGCCTGGAGACAGCCTCCAGAAACCGACCGGCCTCGAAACGGCGGCTGACATTGGACGGAATTCAGCCTAGTAGATTGTAAAACAATGAAAAACAGCAAGACGATCTATCTCGACTATCAGGCCTCGACTCCCATCGATGCGCGAGTGTTGGCGGCGATGACCCCATATCTTGTGGATGGGTTCGCAAATCCGCACGCCGTCGATCATGCCTTGGGGTGGGAAGCGGCTGAAGCCGTTAACAAAGCAGCCACGGCGGTTGGCGCGCTGATAGGTGCCGATGCGCATGAGATCGTCTTTACGTCGGGCGCCACCGAATCGAATAATCTGGCTCTGCTCGGGCTCGGCCGCCGCGAAGCTGGAGGGAACAGACGGCGTCTTCTCGTCAGCGCCATCGAACACAAATGCGTGCTGGCCGCGGCGCGCGCTTTGGCGGCGCAGAGCGGCTATCAGATAGACTTGCTGCCGGTGGACAAGAGCGGGCGCTTGGATTTTGGCGTGCTTAAAGACAAGATTGACGACGATGTTCTGCTTGTTTCAATGATGGCTGTTAACAATGAGGTCGGAATTATTCAGGATGTACAAAGTATATCCACTATTGCACATGATAATGGCGCGTATTTTCATTGCGATGCGGCGCAGGCACCGTGCGCGATTGATCTGATCGACGCGGGCCGCTATTGCGATTTAATCAGCTTGTCTGCTCACAAAATGTATGGCCCGAAAGGCATTGGGGCCTTGTTCATCCGGAGCGACCTTCAAGACCGGATCGAACCATTGATCTATGGCGGCGGGCAGCAGCGAGGGCTGCGCTCCGGCACCGTCCCCGTTTTCCTCTGCGTCGGCATGGCAACGGCCGCGGACCTTCTGATTGGGGAGAACGGCCGGGAGGAGCGCGAGCTGATCAGATCTCGCTCGGATAGGTTCGCACAGGCTTTAAGCAAACTACCTTGGCCGGTGACGCTGAACGGACCCGAAGGGCTCTCGCGCCACCCCGGGAACCTAAATGTGCGTTTCTCCGGATTTTCGGCTCACGACATCCTCGGCGCTTTGCAGCCGTGTGTGGCGGCTTCGACCGGTTCGGCTTGTACGTCGGGCATCCCGGAGCCCTCGCATGTGTTGCGGGCCATCGGCCTCACCGCAGAGGAAGCGGAAAGCTCGATACGGTTCAGCATCGGCCGGGGAACGACAGACGCGGAGTTAGAGGAAGCGGTCGAGATCATCGCAGGGACGTTAGGCCGCTTGGCGGATTCGGGGGTCGTTCAACTCGCATAGAGTTGGCGGCACACCTCCCTATTCCCGTTAGGATCGCTGGTTCGTATTGCCCATGAACACCGCCATCCGGCCTGCTACGGGCCCCAACGTAGCAATGCCCGCGACTTTCTTTCCGATCAGGATCGGTAGCCGCTGGGCATATTGGCCCATTACGCATCACCGCGCCCGCCATCGGGCGGCTTCTCCGAATTGAAGCAATATTGCATCCACCTCGTCGGAATTTTCGAGGACGATCTGCTGGTCCTGTGGCCTCACGGAGTTGGGCGCTCGATCCAGTCCCAAGCGTTTACGCGCATAGTAAGTCAGGGCCGCCCTGACCGTCAGTTCGAGGCTTCCTTTCTTCATTCCATAGTCGAGTTCGACCGCGCGCCGCTGCGCTGGCGTGAGCGCTGGGTGCGGTCCGATCCGCAGCGTAACGATCTCATTCCAGAGCCGATCGGCTACTGCGGTTCCCTCGCTTGGCCCGGCTTCACCAACACCCAGCACGCGCGGCAGCAGGAAGTCCTTATACGTGCGGTCGATGTGACAGAGCGCGCGCGCGTGCCAGCGGAAGCCATCGAAGCCGAGCGCGTGCGGTGAGATCCACCGCCAGGTCGGATTGGGCCGCGACATGGACTGGTACCGAATATGGAGGGCGGTCTTATTTTGGATCGCGGCGAGAATCGCTCGTAGGTGATCCACGTTCGTACTACGCCGCGGCACCGGCAACGCCGCAAAGTCGGGAATCCGACTGAGCCAGGTCTGTTCCGGCAATACGATCTCATCGGAGATTGAACGGAGCGAGTTCAGATAGGCGTCCGCGTCGGGGGCAAGAAACAGGGGGCGAAAATCCGGCGACGCCAGGTAGGTCTTCGCGCTTTTGTCATAAGTCATATTGGTTGGGGCGAGTTGCTGATACCGCGTCAGATCCAGCGAGGCTTGCGGTACCGAGATGCCGAATTCACGCGTGAGGTCGGCGCGGTTCACGCGACCATCCCAATAGAGGCGGAATTCGATGAACTCCAAGCGCCGTTCGGTTCCCCACCGAAGCGGTTCTGCCGCCACAGTCGCCCCTGATTTTCCCATTGACCGCCCGTTCGTAGATGAGTCTAAAAACTATATTGACCTTAAAACGTGACCCGTATAATAATTATTCTTATCGAGCGCGCTCGTCAATCTGATTTTTGGGGCGCCAACACGTTCAGGAGGCTCAACATGGAGGCGTGGCCGTCTTTCATTATCTTCCTGGGCGGAATCGGCCTTGGCGCCGCGATCTGCTGGGCCCTCCTCCGGAACGCCGTGGTGCGCCTCCGCGCCGATCTTAAAGCAGCGTATGACGCCGACAAGGCACGGTCCGAAGAGCTCGAAGAGGCCCGTCACGCGGCCGAGTCCTGGCGCAGCAAGCATCAGGCCGAGCAATTAGAACGGGCCAGATTCGAGACCGAAGCCCGACGTGTGCCTGGGCTCGACACCGATTTGCAGCAAGCCCGTGCTCGCGCCGAGACCCTCGGAGCCGAGAAGTCGGCGCTGCAAACCGCGGCCAGCCGCATTCCAGGTCTCGAAGCCAATGTGGCCGGACTCGCCGAGGAAGCGTCGAACCTACGAGCCGCCAATGCGCAGCTCCAAACGCAACTCCAGGAGCAAGCGCTGGCACATGCCGAGAAAGTTGCCGTGCTCACCGAAGTCCGCGGCGAGATCGAGAAGGATCTCAAGAACATCACCGCCGACGCGCTGCGCGCCAATCAGGGCACGTTCCTCCAGCTTGCGAACGAGGTGTTCGAGAAGCATAAGACCGGCGCCGACGCGGAATTGGAGGCGCGTGAGAAGGCGGTCGCCGCCCTCGTCAACCCGCTCCGTGAAACCCTCCAGACCTACAAGCTGCAAGTCGACGAGCTGGAGAAGGCGCGCTCCCAGTCCTACGGCGCGCTCTCGGCAGAGCTCAAAGGCGTCGTCGAGGCGCAGAACGCCGTCCGCACCGAGACCTCGAAGCTCGTCAACGCTCTGCGCGCGGCGCCGAAGACCCGCGGTCGCTGGGGCGAGCACACGCTGCGCAACGTCCTCGAACTCTCCGGCCTCAGCGCCTATTGCGACTACTCGACCGAAGAGAGTTTCGCACGGGATGGCAGCATTTCGCGTCCGGACGTGGTGATCCGGCTCCCGGGTGCGCGCAGCATCGTCGTCGATGCGAAGACTTCCCTCTCGGCCTATCTCGACGCCGTCGACGCGATCGACGATGTCGAACGCGATCGCCACCTTGCCCTTCACGCGGCGCAGATCCGCGCGCACGTCAAGCAGCTCGCGGCCAAGACTTATTGGGACGGCCTCACCGTCACACCCGATTTCGTCGTCATGTTTGTGCCGGGCGACAATTTCTACGCGGCGGCCGTCGAGCGAGATCCGGCGCTATTTGAAGATGCAGCGGCGCAACGTGTGATCATCGTGACGCCGGCGACGCTGATTGCGCTCGCCAAGGCCGTGGCGTTCGGTTGGCGCCAGGAAAAGGTGGCGGAGAACGCGCAGCGTGTCCACGCGCTGGGCCGCGAGTTGTATCGGCGCATGCTCACCATGACGGCCCATATCGACCGCTGCGGCGATGCGTTGGGCAAGTCGGTCAAGCACTTCAATCAATTCATCGGCAGCCTCGAGCATTCGGTCATGCCGCAGGCCCGCCGGTTCAACGAACTGGAGGTCGAGGGCACCGCCACCGAGGTGCCGATGCTGGAGCATATCGACGTGGAGCCGCGACTACTCCGGTCCGACCGCGACTTCGCCGAGGTGGTACCGGCGTCGGCGGCACCCAGCCTTGCCGCCTCGGCCTAGGCGACAGCCATGCGCATCCATAGCGGAGCACTCATCTTCTCGGCGACCGATATCGTCAATTTCCTGGGATGCCGGCACGCAAGCTTTCTCGACCGCCGGAATATCGATAACCCGGGGCCGGTCGCGGAAGATGACCCGTATCTGGTCCTCTTGCAGGAGAAGGGAGTCGAGCACGAGCGACGCTATCTCGAGACCCTCCGGCGCGACGGTCGCCAGGTCGTCGAGATCGCCGGAGAAGGCTCGCTCGAAGACCGCGTCGCGCGAACGCGCGAGGCGATGGCAGCGGGTGCCGAGATCATCTATCAGGGCGCGCTGCTGTCCGGCAAATGGCACGGATATGCCGATTTCCTCATCCGCGTGCCGATCGCGTCACGGCTCGGGCCGTACAGCTATGAGCCGATCGACACCAAGCTGACCCGATCGGCGAAACCGAAGCACGTCCTCCAGCTTTGCGTCTATGCACTCCTGCTCGCCGCCGAGCAGGGACTCATGCCGCCACGCATCCATATCGTCCTCGGCGATGGGAGCGCCGTCGCGCTCCCGCTGGCGGATTTTCACTATTATTTCGACATTGCGCGCGAGCGCCTTGAGGATTTCGCTGAGCATCTCCCCGACATGTCCCTCGGCCAGCCGTGTAACCATTGCAGTGTGTGCCGCTGGCGCGACCGCTGTGATGCCGATTGGGAGGCGTCGGACCATCTCAGCCTCGTCGCCAACATCACCCGCGGCCAAATGGCGAAGCTGGAAGCCGCCGGGGTGACGACGATGACGGCTCTCGGCGCCCTCGCGCCCGGCACGCGGATTGCGGATATGCAGCCCGACACCCTTGGTCGCCTTCGTGGCCAAGCCCGCCTTCAAGTTGTGAAGCGGGCAAACGGCGAGAATCGCCACGAGCTGCTGGGCGCCGCGCCCGGCAAGGGTTTCGCCCGCCTGCCTCGGCCGAGCGCGGGCGATCTGTTCTTCGATATGGAGGGCGATCCTCTCATTGAAGGGGGGCTGGAATATCTCTTCGGCTTCGTCACCGAAGAGGCTGAGGGGCCAAGATTTACACCGTTTTGGGGCCATGACCGTGCCGGCGAGAAGCAGGCCTTCGAGCAAGCCGTCGATTTTGTCACTGCGCGGCTCGTGGCGGCGCCCGACGCACACATCTATCACTACGCCCGATACGAAGAGAGTGCCCTCAAACGTCTCGCCATGCTCCATGGCACCCGGGAAAATGAGATCGACAATTTGCTCCGGCAGGGAAAGCTGATCGATCTCTATCGCGTCGTGCGCGAGGCAGTGCGGGTCTCCGAACCGAGCTACTCGATCAAGAATCTCGAGGCGTTCTACATGCCCCGCCGTGAGGGTGAGGTGAAAACCGCCGCCGCCAGTATCGTCGTGTACGAGCAGTGGCGGCGCTTGGGCGAGGCGCACCTGCTCCAGGAGATCGCGGACTATAACGAGGTCGATTGCCGCTCGACGCTGCTGCTGCGGCGTTGGCTTCTCGCGCTGCGCCCGGCCGGGATTGCCTGGCATGACGGCGCCGCCATCGAGCAACCAGACCCGGAACGCGAAGCGCGTCGTTTGGAGGCCGAACAACGGGCCATCGACACGGTCGCGCGATTGCTCGCGGCTCCCACCGACGAGCTGCCGTTTCGGGAATTGGTGGGCCAGCTCCTCGAATTCCATCGCCGAGAAGCCAAACCCGAATGGTGGGCGATGTTCAACCGGCAGGAACTGTCGGAAGAAGAACTTATCGACGATGCCGAATGCATCGGCGGGCTGCGCCATGACTCCACGACCGCCCCGCAAAAAATCGCCCGATCATTAATCCATAGCTTCACCTTCCCGATCCAGGATTTCAAATTGCGGGTCGGCGACAAACCGCGGCGCGCGGCGACACTCGAAGCGGCCGGCGAGATCATGACGCTCGACGAGGATCAATGTCGGGTCGCGTTGAAGATCGGCGCGAAAGCCACCCCTTTTGAAGAAACATTCTCGATCATTCCGAGCGGGCCGATCGACAGCGCGACGCTGCGCGATGCGGTCTATCGCTATGCGGACTCCGTCATCGCTGGCGATGGGCGCTACGACGCCATAACCTCAGTCTTGATGCGCGAGCCGCCGCGCGTCCAAGGACGCCGCAGCGGCAACCCGATCGTCCCAGCCACGGGCGATTTGGTTCTGCCGGCCACCACGGCGATCTCGCAGCTCGATCGCAGCCACATGCTCGTGCAAGGCCCCCCGGGCGCCGGCAAGACCTTCCTCTCGGCCTATGCGATCGTCGAACTGATGACGCAGGGCCGGCGCGTCGGCGTCGCTTCGAATTCGCATAAGGCCATCAACAATCTGCTGACGGAAATCGTGCGTCAGGCGCTTGAGCGCGGTGTCTCCTTCCGTGGCGTGAAAAAATGCTCCGATGAAGAGCATCAGTGCAACGCCGCGATGATCGCCGACGTGTACAAGAATGAGGAGGTCAGCGCCGCCCGCTACGATTTGGTTGCCGGTACCGCCTGGTTGTTCGCCCGGCCTGAGTTCGATCAGGCCTTCGACTATCTCTTCATCGACGAAGCCGGTCAGGTCTCGCTTGCGAACGTCGTAGCCATGGGTGTCAGCGCGCGAAACCTGGTCCTGGTCGGCGATCAGATGCAGTTGGCGCAGCCCATTCAAGGTGACCATCCCGGCGAGTCCGGGCTTTCCGTGCTGGAATATGTGCTCGGCGACCGGGCGACCGTGCCACCGGATCGCGGCGTCTTTTTGGCCGAAACGCGCCGCATGCATCCAGATGTTTGCCGCTTCATCTCCGAGGCCGTTTATGAAGGGCGCCTGCATCCCGAAGCCAGCAATGCGACCCAAAGGCTCGTGCTGGGTGCCGGCGCCGACCCCGTCCTGCGCGCATCAGGCGTCCGCTTCGTCCCGGTTCTGCATGAAGATTGCAGTCAAAAGAGCGACGAAGAAGGGCTTCGGATCGGCGAGATCTATCGAAGCCTCCTTCAACAGAGCTGGATCGACCGCGACGGCGCACAACTTCCCATCGGTGTCGCCGACATCCTCGTCGTCAGCCCCTACAACGTTCAGGTCAATCACCTGAAAACGATTTTGCCGGCCGGCGCCCGCGTCGGCACCGTCGACAAATTCCAGGGACAGGAGGCGGCAGTCGTCCTCATATCGATGACCACCTCGTCGGCGGACGACATGCCACGCAACATGGAGTTCCTGTACAGCCGCAATCGCTTGAACGTTGCGATCTCACGGGCGCGCTCGCTGGCGGTCGTCGTCGCGAGCCCCCGCCTGCTCGAAGCGCCGTGCAACAGGATCGAACAGTTGCGGTTGGTCAACACGCTCTGCTTCGTCAAAGCGTATGCGGACGCGTAGAAGAGCGAGCGTCCCCGCCGCCAAACTCGGGGTGCCGCATCGGCACGCGCTCCCGCCAAGGCTCTATCGGTCCTCGACGTACTTCTGGTAGGCGGCGATCCAATCGCTGGCGATCGCGGCTTGCGCCTCGCCGAGGCTCACTGTCCCATCGCAAACCAGCGCATGCAGACGATTCTCGAGCTTGTCCTTGGCGTGGGCGTTCCAGGGCTGTGTGTCGAAGCTCTCCGGCCACAGATTCCGGATGTCATTGGAGCCGCCGAGCTCGAGGCTGATCAGGTGATCAATTTCGTAGGCGCCGGACTGGTGGTGCCGAATGCCGTAGGCCCGATAGACCTGCGCCTTCGTCTTTCCGTCGACATGACGAACCGATTTTGCGTAGCCAGGCCGGCAAATCTCTGCGGCCGTGACCGGGAATACCGCGCCCGGCGTCAGCGCCGGGTCGGGCCGAATTGGGTCCGCTGCCAAAGCGGCGGTTGAGATAAAGAGCGCCGCCGCCACGGCGGCCGAGAACGATACCGAAAACGCGCGCATGAAAGTCTGCCTCAGCCGCCCCGCCGCGGTCGCACCAACTCCATATGACTGACGCCGAGCGCTGTGGCCAGCTCGTAGAGCGTGACCACGGTCGGGTTGCGGCGGCCCCGCTCCAAGCTGCTGATGTACTGTTGACTGAAACCCGAAACCTCGGCGAACTGCTCTTGGGTCAGGCCCTTTCTCTGCCTGAATTGCTTGACGTTCCGCCCGACCAATATGCGCATGTCCATGCGCCCAGGTCAGCGGATTACACACTTTAAGTTTATCAACTATAATATGTTAATGCGCTTGCGAGTCGAACTCGGTGGCGCAGTAATCGGTTACCGGTCTTTGCTTCGAATTCCAAGGGTTCGCCAAATGCTTGGCGGCAGTCCGAAGGAAAATCAAAGTCTTGGCGCGAGGCGCCGCGATTCGCAAAGACGCACTTCGTTTCGGCGCCTGCAGCGATTATCTTAATTCAGCTCGCGCGCCAGACGCAGGAAGGGGATGTGATGGCACAAACTGGCATGAACCCGAACATCGCCGACGAAGTTCCATGGTCCGAGACGATCACCGACTACGACGAATCCCACTACGTCGTGTATCTGCGCCTACTCGATGCCCGGACCGACGGTGCCAGCGTCAACGAGATGGCCCAGGTGGTACTCGGGATCGATCCCGCGCGCGAACCCGACCGCGCCGAGAAGGCCGTCTCCAGCCATCTGCGCCGCGCGCAATGGATGTGCGAGAAGGGCTATCGCCACTTGCTCGGGCATTGATGCGGTCGAGGCCGTCCGGCGTCAGCCAAGCGATCGGCGGAACCGGCCCGGCGTGACACCGGTCACGCGGCGGAAATTCGTCGTGAGATGCGCCTGGCTGGAGAACCCAGCAGCATAGGCGATCTCGGCAATCGGACGCTCGCCGTCGCGGAGCAGTTCACGTGCCCGCTCGACCCGCCGGTCCATGACATAACCATAAGGCGGTCGGCCGGTCGAGGCCTTGAACGCCTCGCCGAAATGATGGGTGCTGAGCTCCGCGACCGCCGCCAGATCGGGCAGCGCGATGTCCTCCTCGAGATGCGCGGTGATGAATTCGACCACGCGCCGCAGCCGCACCGGCGCAAGGCCGCCCTTGTGCGGCGTGGGCGCTCGCTTCGTCGTCCCTTGCGTCCGCAGGAGATGGACTGTCAGCGCCGTGGCCAGCCCTTCGAGGTACAGGCGGCCACCGGCGCCCGCCATGCCCAGCTCGCGCTGCCCGATCTCGCAAAAATTCTTGATGATCGGATCATTGACATCGACCGCGGTCTGGACCGCGCGATCCCCTACTCCGTCGAAGGCGCTCCGCCATACCTGATCGACAAAGGAATCGTCCATCGCGATGGCGAAAATCGATCGCGGCTTGACCCAGCGCTTCCACACCGGCACGTCGGCATCGACCAGCATCGCGCTGCCGCGCCTGACCAGGTCCGACCGCACCCGGTCGCTCCCCGGAAGGCGCCACTCCATCGGCAGTGGCGCGCCGTCATGGATTGCCACGGTCATCTTGGAGAACGCGATATGGTCGTCGATATTGGGCTGCAGGATGCAGCGGGCCAGCACGACGCCGTCATAGGTGACCTTCTCGACGATCCGGAATCTCTCAGAGGAACCGCTCGCACTGAAGTCGACCAGTTGGTTCCGGACTTGCCTGTCGCCAGTTGGTGCCACGACAAACCTCCCCGCCGGCTGACGAGAAGCGGCAACTCTCAATTGCAGCTCCGACTCATCGGCGACGGTGTGACCGCACAGCAATATACACGCCATACGATAGGTTTTGCCTTGCACCACAATGATGAAAGCCGTGACAAATCTGTGCCATCGCTGGTCTGATCTGTGACCGCGGACGATCCGATCGCGGAGGTTGGCGCGAGCCCTCTACGTTTCCCGGTGATTCTGAAAAACACCGGGTGATGGTGACAGACGGAGAGGCATCTTGGGGGCCACCTCTACGGCAAATTCCGACGCGCGCGCGCAAGCGCCGCAGAGACCGGACTCCTGGGTGATCGTCCTCCGGCACGGCGTATACAGCGCTCGATAGAACAAGCTTCGCCACGATCGATCCCCTGACGACGCTCTCTCGATCGGAGCCGGACGCCGTGCTTGGGCGTCAGTCGTTTGGAGGATACCGCCATGAACACCGACAAATCCGGAAACGCCTCATCACCAAATTGGCGCGATCCCTCGACCTATGCCTATACGCGAGACCTAACGCGCGAGGCCTGGGCCGTCGAGTTCCTCGACCGCAACCCGACCTACGCCGCGTTGGTGATGGAGCTGCGCCGCTTCGTGTCCCGCATCCGTCGGCAGAGCCCGACGCTCTGCGTCATCGCCGCGCCTGTATCTGCCCACGCATTGCGACCTTGGGGGTTGCACTTTCGCCGCGTCCTCCGGCCGCCCGGCGGCGAGTGATGCCGTCTTCTGGCGCGCGGACGTCAACCCGTTCGTCCTGCCGGTCGACGCGCATGGCACGTCGGCGCAGGACCCCGAAGCCCTCGATATCCGACGCCTCCCGCTCTCAGTCGACGTGCTACGAGGAAGCGACGGCGTCGAACATGTCCTGCTGAGCGATGGAAGCCACCGCATCCAGATTGACGTGAGACGCGGCAGCTTGCTCGAGGGTCCGGCCCGGCTCCGCTACGATCTCGCCGGCGCCGCAGGCATCGAGCCGAAACTCGTCGTTCTTCAACGGCTCCTTGCCTTGCAGCGGCTCGGGCGCTTTCCGCGCTCGCTCTATTCTGCCGATCGTCGCGCCCAGCATTGGACCATGGCGCTCTGTGCTCTCGACGGTGCTCGCGCCGGCGCCAGCCATCGCGAAATCGCCACCGCGCTGTGGGGTGAGACGGCGGTCAACAGCGATTGGCGCGGAGGATCCGATTATCTCCGCGCGCGCGTCCGTCGATTGATCGGTATCGGCGACTCGTTCGCCCAAGGTGGCTATCGGCGACTGTTGACGGGATAGCGATCGTCGCGGCCAACAGCCGCCAGTTAGAGAACTCCTGATCTTCGTAATGTAATCGGCGCACCAGCGGGCGCCCGCGCGGAAGCCCGCGCGCCGGGCTCTCGTGAACCGAGCCCGCTTCGCGGTCTCAGGCCCTGCGGGCTTCGATCCCTGGCGCATCGCCCGCTGACGCGAGCTCCGGCGGCCATCGCGCTTCGCTGCGATGGAGTCTTCGTTGGCCTTTCCCGGTGGCGCGGTGTGGGCGGCGCTCCCTTCTAGGCCCGCCGCGGCGAGCCGCAACCCGCTGCGCGGGTCCTCCACTTCGTTCCGGCCTGCGGTGCAGCCCGCCTCATACGTCGGGCCTTTCGGTCGCATTTCGCCGCCCACCCCGCTTCCGGGGAAAGGCGTGCGGTTTTTGATCGGAGCGGAGGGCCAGCGCATGAGCGAGCACGGCAAGCGTCGGGGCGCGGATCGGCAGGAGAAGGCCAGCCTCTATCAGGAGGTCACGGACAAGATCATCGCCGAGCTGGAACAAGGCCGGGTGCCCTGGGTGCAGCCCTGGGGCGGAGCCAAGGCCGGCTTGGGCCTGCCCAAGAACGCTGCGACCGGCCGGCGCTATTCCGGGGTCAATATCCTGATCCTGTGGGGCGCGGTCATCGAGAAGGGTTTCGCCCATCAGCATTGGCTGACCTTCCGGCAGGCGCTGGACCTCGGCGGCAATGTCCGCAAGGGCGAGCGCGGCACCACCGTTTGCTATGCCGACCGCTTCATTCCCAAGACTGAGTTGGAGCGCGCCCGCAAGGACGGCGACGAGCCCGAGGCGGTGCCCTTCCTCAAGCGCTTCACCGTGTTCAACGTCGCGCAATGCGACGGCCTGCCGGACCATCTCTTTGCCGGTGCGCCGATCCTTCCCGAGCGCGACCTCATCCCCCATGCCGAAGCGCTGATCGCGGCGACCAAGGCCGATTTCCGCATCGGCGGCGCGCGTGCCTTCTATGTGCCTGCCGCCGACTTCATCCAGGTGCCGCCGCAGCCCGCTTTCTTCGAGCAGATCAACTATTACCGCACCTGTTTTCACGAGCTTGGCCACTGGACCGGCCATGCCTCGCGGCTGGCGCGCGACTTGTCGGGCGGCTTCGGCTCCAAGACCTACGGGCGCGAGGAACTGGTCGCCGAGATGGCGAGCGCCTTCGTCTGCGCCTCACTCGGCATCACGCCCACCGTGCGCCACACCGACTATCTGGCGTCCTGGCTCGACGTGCTGCGCGAGGACAACCGCGCGATTTTCCGCGCCGCAAGCCTCGCCACCAAGGCGGCAGATTTCGTGCTCGCCTTCCGGCACGAAACCGCCGCCGAGATCGGAGCGGCGGCATGAGCGCGACCGCTCCCCTCCCGACCGAGCCGACGCCTGAGGGCGAGCAAATCCTCGTGCCCGGCGTCGCGCCGGTCGCTTTGCGCGACCGGCTGGCCCTGCGGCTGGCCGCGCCGATGACGCCGCGCAAGCCGCAGAAGCCTTTGAACATCGGCCTCTTCGACGAGGACGCGCGCAACCAACTCGCCTTGTTCTGACCAGCGCAAAGGAGCGCCACCATGGACCTCATGCCCGATGACATCCGCCAGCGCTTGCTCGCCAACGGTGCCGCCGAAGTCGAAACCGACCATCTGCCGGTCGTCAAATTCTTCGATCCCACCGGGGCCGCGACCTGGCTCATCACCGAGATGATGCCCGACGAACCGGACATCCTGTTCGGCCTCTGCGACCTCGGCATGGGCTGTCCCGAACTCGGCTATGTCAGCCTTTCCGAAATGCAAAGCGTGAAGGGCCGTCTCGGTCTCGGCATCGAGCGCGACTTGTATTTCGCCGCGCGCTTTCCGCTATCGGTCTATGCCCGTGCCGCGCAGATCGCGGGCGGCATCACCGAGTCCGAGCACGCGCTCGCGCAAGCCGCCGCACTCGGCAGCCCATCCCCTCCCCATTCCGAGCTTCCGCCGAATGGCGGCTGACCCGCGCCGGTTAGGCGCATCCCTCGTAGGAAAGGACACGACCATGCAACTCACCCACATCGATATCGGCAAGCTGTCCATCTCCGCCCTCAACATGCGGCACGGCAAACGCGCGCCCGACACGTCGGACATTCTGCCCTCGATCCGGGCGCGCGGCGTGCTGGTGCCGCTGCTGGTGCGCCAGAATGGCGAACCCGACAATTTCGAGATCGTCGCCGGACGGCGGCGCTACTTCGCCGCCAAGACCGTCGCCGACGAGCAGGGCGAGATTGCGCCCCTGCCCTGCGCCATCATGGAGCCCGGCGACGACGCCGCAGCGCTAGAAGCCTCGCTCATCGAGAACATCGCTCGCCTCGATCCCGACGAGATGAGCCAGTACGAAACCTTCGTCCGGCTCACCAAGGAGGGCCGCGCCGTCGCCGAAATCGCCGCCACCTTCGGTATCACCGAGCGCATGGTCAACCAGCGCCTCGCGCTCGGCAATCTATTGCCGAAGATCAGGGATGCCTATCGCAACGAGGAAATCGACGCCGAAACCATCCGCCATCTGACCTTGGCCTCCAAGACACAGCAGAAGGAATGGCTGGCGCTGTTCGCCGATCCCGAGAACCACGCGCCGAGCGGCTATCAGTTGAAGCAATGGCTGTTCGGCGGCCAATCGGTTTCGATCAAGGTCGCGCTGTTCCCGGTCGCGGACTATCCCGGCCAGATCGTCGGCGACCTGTTCGGCGAGGACAGCTACTTCGCCGACGCCGACCTGTTCTGGCAAAAGCAGAACGAGGCCATCGCCGTCAAGCGCGACGCGCTGATCGAAGCCGGATGGACCGAAGTCGTGATCCTCGAACCCGGTCAGCACTTCCAGACCTGGGAGCACGAGAAGACGCCGAAGAAGAAGGGCGGCAAGGTCTTCGTCACGGTATCGCACCGGGGCGAGGTCGAAATCCACGAGGGCTATCTCTCGCGCAAAGAGTTGCGCCGCCGGGCCAAGAGCGAGCCGGCCGACGACGGCGATACCGGCGCCGAGCCGATCAAATCGACGCGGCCTGCGATGACCAAATCGATGCAGAACTATCTCGAACTGCATCGCCATGCGGTCGTGCGCCTCGCCCTTCTCGCCAATCCCGGCACCGCGCTGCGCCTCATCGTCGCCCATGCGGTCGCGGCATCCGGCCATTGGCAGGTCAAGGCCGAACCGCAGCAAGCCAGGAGCGAGGAGATCGCCAAGAGCACCGCCGACAGCCCGGCGCAACAGGCTTTCGTGGCCGAGCGCGAGGCGATCCTCGCGCTGTTCGAGCGGCCCGACTATCACCACACGGTCGCGTCGGCCAACGGCGATGCCTATCGCACCGCCGCCGTGTTCGCGCGGTTGCTGGCCCTGTCCGATGACGAGGTGTTGCGAGTTGCAGCCTTCGTCATGGCCGAGACCTTGGCGGCCGGCAGTGCCGTGGTCGAGGCGCTGGGTCAGCATCTCAAGGTCGATGCCCGCGCGCTATGGCAGCCGGATGACGCCTTCTACGAGCTTGTGCGCGAGCGCGCGACCGTCAACGCACTGCTCGCCGAGGTCGCGGGCAAGACCGTGGCCGATGCAAATGTCGCCGAGAAGACCAGGACGCAGAAGCAGATCATCCGCGACTGTCTTGCCGGTACGAACGGTCGGCCCAAGGTCGAGGGCTGGCTTCCCGGCTTCATGGCATTCCCGTTCCGGCTGTACGGCGACGGGTCTTGCACGATCGCCGAGGCGGCCAGCGCAGTCGCCGATCTCTTCCCGGCAGATTGAATTTTCGCGGGCGGCGCCCTTGCCGCCGCCCGCCCTTCGTCACCCGGTTCAAGCTCGTCGAGCGCTCAGCGGCGCAAGCCCGGTTATCGATTGACGCGCGGGAGGCGGCACGGGCATGATGATCGCGATGGTTCCCTTCGGGGATCAAAAGGGAACGCAGTGAGGGATTTTCCAACCCGAAACTGCGGCTGCCCCCGCAACTGTGAGCGGCGAGCCAAGCGTCATTACGCCACTGGGAAACCGGGAAGGCGACGCAAGGCAAGGACCCGCAAGCCAGGAGACCTGCCATCAGCCGTGGTCACGTGCGAACACATTGGGCGGGGTGCACCGATGGGGATCAGGAACCGCCTCTGAGCTGAGCCGGTATCTGAACTTTGGTTCGTGGTGACGTGTCACGTTGCCACGAGGCCATTGATGACGACCCGCGTTTTCCAAGTTCCGGCGAGCCCTCGCGCGCTCGCCTTACTGGCTATTCTCATTCTCGCGTGGTTTCGTTTGGCGGCCGCCCGCGCCGACGATTCGTCGCTGGAGCCTGTCCCGCTACCGCCTATGGTGGTCAGCGCGACCCGCCTGCCGACGCCGGAGGATCAGCTCGGCAGCAGCGTCACGGTCATCACCAGCCAGGACATCGAGCGCAAGCAGGCGCGCACCTTGCCGGAAGTGCTGCAGGACGTGCCGGGGCTCAACGTCGTCCAAACGGGCAGCCCGGGCGGAACGACCTCGGTGTTCATGCGCGGCACGAACGCCAATCACACGAAGGTCTTCATCGACGGCGTTGACGCGAGCGATCCCAGCTCGGGGGATGGCTCATTCGATTTCTCGCAGATCCTCGCCTCCGACATCGAGCGAATCGAGGTGCTGCGTGGCCCGCAGAGCGGCCTCTACGGCTCCGACGCGATCGGTGGCGTCATCAACATCATCACCAAGAAAGGATCAGGGCCGGCGAAGCTCCGAGCCAGCATCGAAGGCGGCTCCTTCGGCACCTTCAACCAGACGGCCGGGGCGAGCGGTTCGGTCTCGCGCTTCAACTACAATTTCGATTTCTCGCACTTCCACTCAGGCGACACGCCGGTCACCCCGTCGAACCTGGTGCCGCCGGGACGGCCGGTGAACAGCGATTCCTACGACAACAAGACCTACGCCACCAAGCTCGGCGCCGGCCTCACAGACAATTTCGATGTCGGCTTGGTGGCCCGCTATGTTGATACCGCACTGCGCTCGACCAGCGATGACTTTCTGGGGCCGGAAGCTGCTCCAAGCTACAGCGATAATCGGGAATTATTCACGCGCGGCACGGCGCATCTCGTGCTGTTCGACGGTGTCTTCGATCAGACGGTCGGTGTCGGATATACGGACTACCGCCGACGCTTTCTCGACCCGAATGCGGCCGCCATTGCCTTCGGCAATGATCCCAGCGTCTTTCAGGGCGACCGAGTCAAGCTCGACTGGCAGGGCAACATCAAGCTCATGCCCGGCCAAGTCCTGACGCTCGGCGCCGAGCATCAGCTCGACCAGATCAATGACAGCGCGCCAGTCCAGGCGCAGATGACCAACAATGCCGGCTTCGCCCAGCTCCAATCGAGCTTCGGAGAGCGATTCTTCAACGCGATCAGCCTGCGTTACGACGACAACGACCGGTTCGGCAGCAAAGCCACCTATCGCGTCGCCCCGGCTTTCCTCATTCCCGAAACCGGCACGAAGCTCAAAGGCAGTGTCGGCACTGGATTCAAGGCGCCCACGCTCGACGAACTCTTCGACAACAGCTTCGCGGCCCAGGGCTTCTTCGCCAATCCCAACCTGCAGCCGGAGACCAGTCTCGGTTACGATCTCGGTTTCGAGCAGGCCCTGCTCGACAAGCGCCTCCAGTTCGGCGCCACCTATTTCCACAACGACATCAACAATCTCATCACCATCAACGAGACCGGCACGTCCTTTGAAAATGTGGGTCGGGCAACGACCTACGGCGCCGAGAGCTTCGTCGCGTATAAGCCCTGGGAGCCTCTCGCCTTGCGCGCCGACTACACCTACACGACGGCCGAAGATGATATCCATCATCAGGAGCTTCTACGGCGGCCGAAGCACAAGGCCAGTTTGAATGCCGCCTGGCAGGTGACCGAAGCCGCTTCGTTGTCGGCGACGATTCTCTATACTGGACCTTGGACCGACATCAACCGGGCGGGCACGGCTTCCGGCTTGACCGCGAGCGGCTATACCCTCGTGAATCTCGCCGGCTCGTACGATCTAGGGCACGGGGTGACCGCCTTCGCGCGCATCAACAACCTGCTCGATCGACAGTACCAGGACCCGATCGGGTTCCAGCATCAGGGCCTGGGCGTCTTTGCCGGCCTGCGGGTCGCCCTGGACACAGTCGATTGGTGACAGTGAGCATGAAGGACCAACGCGAATGACGGCAGACATCCATCCGCAACGTATCGTCGATGAGGACGGCGCGACGGTCGAAGTCTTTGCGCTGCCAACCGACGCGGAAAGTCTGGAGGAGCTCTTGCGTGATCTGTTCCAGGAGCATTGGCAGCAGATCACCTTCGGGCCAATCATCCAGGGCGCCGCCTGGGAGATGCGCGCGGCAAAGGCTCCCGAAAAGATCAAGATGTTCGACGGCTATCTGACGGTGACCTTCGGCGTGCCGCATTTCCACATCTGCATCGGCGAGCACAAGGGGCCGCATAACAATCGAGTCTCCACCGAATTGGCGCACCATCGCCGCACCAGTCGCGCCGAGCTGTACCGGCGGCTCAGCCGCGCCGGGACGCCCATTTCCTGGGGACTTCGCCTCTTCAACGGCAAGGGTGAGCAGCAGATCACGATCCTGCTGCCCAATCCGTTCCTGCATCCCGAGACGGACAAGATTCTGAAGACGCCGGAGTGGTCGCGATTGGCGCTGTGGGACCGACTGCGGGCGCGCTGGCTCGGCCTGGCGGAGCCCGACCCGTTCGATCGCTCCGGCCGCGGCTTCCGTCACGAATAGACCACGTGCGTATTCCAGCCTCGTATCCCAACCCGTTCAACCTCAACACAGGAGACGTACCATGCAATATCCACAATCGTCTTTTCAGCATGACAGCCGCATCACCCGTTCAGGCGGCGCGTCGCCGAACCGTTGGCGTCACGCGCTTTGGCTCGCGCTGCTGGTCACTTCCAGCGTCGCGTTCAGTCTGGGTTTCGCGTGCGCCGTGCCTTTCGCCGCCTTCGGCGCGGTCGCCGCGCTGACGCTCGCCCGGCGGGACGCTCTGCTGCTGACAGGCGCGGTCTGGCTTGCCAATCAGCTCGTCGGCTTCGGCATCCTAGACTATCCCTGGACGACAAATACCTTCGCCTGGGGCGCGGCCCTCGGCATCGTGGCGGTTCTCGCCACGCTCGCCGCGCAGGCAATAGCGACGCGCTTCGAGAGGCGCGGCGCGGTCGTGGCTTTGCTCGCGGCCTTTGCCGGCGCCTTCGTTATGTATGAGGGCGGCCTGTTCGTCGTCGCCGCCATGCTGCTCGGCGGGACCGAGGATTTCGTGCCGGCGATCATGACGCGCATCCTCGAAATCAACGTCGCCGCCTTCGCCGGACTCTTGGTCTTGAACCGCCTCGGAACCGCCGTCGGTCTCGCATCCCGGCCCGCTGCGGCGCTCTCGGTGATGGAACGTCACGCCTGAGCAATGGCAACGGTTTGAGTGCGAACCGTGCCGGAAACAGCCGCCCCCCTTGTGATGCCGACGGCGTTGCCGGCGAAGGTTCGCCGTCATACACGGTTGATGCCGACCGCCGCGGACGTCGCGCCGTCCGCGGCGGCTTACGGTTCCGACGCCGTTGCGCGTCCGCTGCCAGGAGAGGCCCGTGACGTAGCGGCACTGGCAACGGGTCGATCGCCATTCGCGTTCGCGCAACGCGACGAGCGCCGACTGGTTCTGCCACTTCTTGTCTCCCTGGCGCTGCACGGCGCCGCATTGGCAGCGTATCTCGTGCAGGCGTCCGCGGGTCCACTGATGGCTCGGCCAACGACGATTCCGGTCACCCTCGTAATCGAGACGCACGAGGAGTTCGGGTCTCCGTCGGAAGCGGCGTCGTCCGCACCGGTGGCGGCGAGCGACGCGGCATGGGAGGCGTCACGCGCATCGCCCGCGCATCCGCAGGCAATTTCGCCGGTCTCCGAACCGCACGAGATCGATGCCAACGCATCGGCAACACCCGATCCCTCGCCCGTTTCACGTACCGCTGAACAGGATCGGTCGCCGCCATTGGTCCTCATGCCAAAGCGCAAGCCGAAGCCGGTGGCGGCTGCGCACACGACGAACTTGCCGCCGAAACCGATCTCGAACCCGGCGGCCATCCCGTCGACGGAGATCGCCGAGGCTTCCATCGTCTCCGCGCTTCCGGTGCCGATAGCAGCGGCAGGCACACCCAATTCGTCGCCCTCCACCGAGCAGCCCTCATCGGTCGATCCCGGTTACCTCGCCCAGCTCATGGCATCGTTGGAGCGCCACAAGCGATATCCGGACATCGCACGACATCGGCAAGAGCAGGGAACGGTGCTTGTCGCTTTCGCGATCGACCGTGCCGGCCGCGTCGTATCTCTCGACATCCGCCGCGGTTCCGGCAGCGTCGCGCTTGATGGTGCGGCAGAAGAAATGATTCGCGAGGCCGAGCCGCTTCCTGCCGTGCCAGCCTCATATCGCGGCGCGCGGCTCGAACTCGTTTTTCCCGTGACCTTCGACCTTCAATAAGCCGCAGCCCTCGCCAAACCGCGCGCTGAATGGCGCGCGGCGGCGCAGCCATACGCTTGGGGGGCACGGGCTCGCCGTCTCACCGTGCCAACCACGCTGCCGGAGATGTCCCGGCGTGCTCCGGCATGAGCACGTCTCGAAGCGCTGTTTGCCGATGGCATCAAGCCGCCTCGGAGCCCCTTACTTGCTTGATCGCGATCGTGCCGGCCTGCTCTGACCGCTGCGTCTGAGGGTCATTCCCTGCTCGTGGCGCCAGACCTATGGGCGGGGCCGTCCCCTGGTGAAACCGTCGCCGCCCGGTTTTTTCCCCGCCCGCTGGCGCGGGCTCCTCGCGGCCGCTGCGCTTCAAAAAACCCGTCGGCTCGGGTCCTCCGCTGCACTGCGGCCCTGCGGGTTCACGGGGCCGGCCGCGCCCATTGACGGTCCGCCATCGCAGGGGAATGGACCCCGGCGACTTCTCAAGGAGACAGAGCAATGCCTGCAATCGGATACGTCACCAAGCAAGCGAACGGCGGCTTCAAGGGCCAGCTCAAGACCCTCACCATCCGCGCCGATATCGATCTCGTGCCTAATGCGGGCAAGAGCGCCGACAGCCAGCCGGACTTCCGGGTGGTGACCCAGGGCGTCGAGATCGGCGCCGGCTGGGTGCGCAAGGGCGAGACTTCCGGCAAGGAATACGTCTCACTGAGCCTCGCCGCACCGGAATTCGGGCCGCGCAAGCTCTACGCCAATCTCGGCCGCGCTGCCGGCCAGGACGACGAGGACGTGTTCGCCGTCATCTGGAATCCAGCCGATTGACGCCCGGCTTCCGAGCCCCCGCGCCGCCCGGCGCGGGGGCTTTTTCCTGCTCTTTTGAGGGTGGGACGAATTCGCAGGGGACCGATTTTCGTCCGTCCCCCCACCGTCCCTCGTGCGCGCATCTTTACGAAAGGCACCGCCACATACGCGGTCGCCGCCGACGCCTGCTACGAGGAGATTTGCCATGGACGCCGATACCGACCGAGCCGCCGCAGCCAAGAACAGCAGCCCATTTCTCACCACCGGACAGGCCGCCTTCTATGTCGGCCTATCTCCCCGCACGCTCGAAAGAATGCGCTGGGCGAGCACCGGGCCACGCTTTCGCCGGCATGGTCGCTATGTCCGTTACCACATCATCGACCTCGAGCAATGGTCGGCGGAACACGAGGAGCGGACCAGCCGGCATCGCTTGAGGAGCACGCGCCCGAGGCCCCACCACTAGGTCGATGCCCGTGATTGACCGAGGCCAAAGGCGTGTGGCGACGGTCGGGCTCGTGATGCTCGCAGTCCTCGCCGTCGCCTGGCCGATCCTCTCCACGGCGGTGCCGGTTCTCGTCTACAACGCCAGCGCCAGCGCGCCGCTCGGCTTCTATCGCCTCGTCCCCGGCGCGATCCGGCGCGGCGATTTCGTGCTCGCGCGCTTGCCCGATCCGGTCGCCCGTTTCGCCGCCGCGCGCGGCTATCTGCCCCTGTCCGTATCGCTCGTTAAACGCGTCGCCGCAGTTTCCGGCGACCGCGTGTGCGCCGTCTCCAGCGCGATCCGTATCAACGACCAGGCGGTCGCGCTCGTGCTGGCGCGCGATGGTCAAGGCCGGCCACTCGCGGCTTGGCAGGGCTGCCGGACGCTCGCAGACGACGAGATTTTTCTTCTGATGGCGGGTGTGAGCTCGTCGTTCGACGGCCGGTATTTCGGGCCGATCCCCAGTTCCGCACTGATCGGAAGGCTGGTGCCGCTATGGACATGGTGACGCTGCTTACACTATGCGCGCTCCACGTCTCAGGCCCGGCCTGCGGCCGGCCTGACCACTCGGAGCGCTTGATTCTCGTTGCGTCTCTTGAGGCGAACGCATCGCCAGACAGCGCGGCGGCGTCCAGCGATTCACCGAATCCACCATCTGCTGTCGATCAATGGCGACCCTATATCGTCGAAGCATCGCGACGTTTCGGCATGCTGGAGCAATGGGTCCGGGCCGTGATGCGCGCCGAAAGCGGCGGCCACACCATGCTCGACGGCCGTCCGATCACGTCCAGCGCGGGTGCCATGGGGCTGATGCAGGTGATGCCTGACACCTATGCCGCGATGCGCCTCCGCCTCGGACTCGGCGACGATCCCTACGAACCTCGCGACAATATTTTCGCCGGTGTCGCCTATCTCCGCGACATGTACGATCGCTACGGCTATCCCGGCCTCTTCGCGGCCTACAATGCCGGGCCGGACCGCTTCGAAGCCTATCTCCTGCAGGGCAGGACCCTGCCGGACGAGACCTGGGGCTATCTCGCGGCGATCGGCTCGGACGTGCAGGAAATCGTGCGCGCGCAAGGTTCGGCGGGCGGCCCTCTGGCGACGCCGCGCGCATCTTCCTCGCCATCGACGCAGACCGTTGTGCCGTCGGGTACGACGCTGTTCTTCAAGCTTGGCGCCGGCATCACTACACCGCTGCAAGCCTCGACCGGCGAGCATCCCGATCCGCGGGCGGGACTGCTGTTCGTGCCGCTGGGGCGAGGCATCGATGGCGTCCGACAGGCTGGCGAAGGCCATGAGTAGCTCCGGCATCATCGCTCAACTCCCCACGGTGAGAGGGGCCTCGTCTCGGTACTTTCATCGTACCAGCCGGGATGAAACCGCCGTCAAGGATGCGCGGTCCCCCCAAAATGCTGGCGCATTTTGGCTCCCCCGCGCCCCGCTGCGCGGCGCCTTCGGCGTCCTTGACCGCTGCTTCTCCGGCCGCTCCGGGAGGCTGTCCTCGATGAGGAGGACGGTAATCACGGAGGATCAGATGACACCGCTTCAACAGCATCCACACGCGGCTTTCGATCGCTTTCCGCAGCTCGTGCGCGACCTCATCGACGAATTCGGATCGGATGGAATCGGCGGTGTCATCGAGCGCTTTGTCGACGCCGAGCAAGCTGATTTCTACTGGGACGGACGCCTCGCCGAGATGCCGCTCGGAGAGTATTTCGACGCGTTCGACGACGACGAAGAGCCCGGTCAGAGCGTAGCGGTCCTCGGCTATTTCCGTAACCGCTACTACGTCGCGACCTGCGTTGCCGATGGCGCGCACTGCGTCCGGGCGATGCTTCGTGTCCGTCATTTCGATGATCTGGCGGAGGCGGAATCCGCCTTCCTGGCGAGCGGATGATCTATCCGTCAGCCGCTCGGGAGCAGTGCTTTCCAGTGCTGCTCCCGAGTTAGTTGCCGGGCCGCGCCAGGTCGGCTCCGGCGGTCAGCGTGATAGAAAACGAGGAGCGACGGTGAGCAGACTAAGGGTGGCGGTAGGGCAAGATGAAGCAGTGGCGCCATTGTCGCCTAAGTCTTTGTCTGCACATCGCTTTTTTAGCGCCATCCCCTTCGGGCATGGCGCCATGGGGGGGCCAAACCCTTGGCATTGCTCGCAGTTGATAGCGCCCACCCGGCGATGCCCCCGACGACGGCCCGTGTAGCGGGGAGGAGCGAGCATGGCGCGTGACGACACCTTCGAACCGAAGCTGGGAAAGATCCGCGCCCAGGGCGGCAAGCGCGGCAGGCGCTACCTGCAGCAGGTTCTCAAGGCGATGGCGCTTGCCGGAGCGCGGACGCGGTCTGGGTCAGCGCGCTTCCACGGCAACCGCATCGGTCGCGGCGCCGGTGTCGGCCGGGTGCTCGCATCGCGCGACCGCTATGCGGCGTTCAGGGTCAGGCGCGTCATCATCAAATCCCGCATCGTGAAACTCAAGGGGCAGGGCCTGAAGGCAGCGCGGCTTCATCTGCGCTACATCCAGCGCGATGGGGTAACCCGCGATGGGCTGCCGGGCGAGCTTTACGACAGGACCCAGAACCAGGCCGACGGCAAGGCCTTCCTTGAGCGCGCGGACGGCGACCGGCACCAGTTCCGTTTTATCGTCTCGGCCGAGGATGCCGCCGAGTATGAGGAGCTCAGGGGATTCGTCCGCCGGCTGATGACCCGGATGGAGGAGGATCTTGGAACCGGGCTCGATTGGGTCGCCGTCGATCACTACAACACCGGCCATCCACATACTCACGTCGTGGTCCGGGGCAAGGACGATCGGGGCAAGGATCTGATCATCGCTCGCGAATACATCACCCACGGCATGCGCGAGCGTGCGGCCGAGCTCGTCACCTTCGATCTCGGACCCCGCTCGGATTTCGAGATCGAGGATCGGCTGCGGAACGAGATCGATCAGGAGCGGTTCACCAGCCTCGACCGGAACCTGTTGCGGGAGGCCGGGGAGGACGGGATCGTGAGGTCCGGTGCCAGCGATCGCGACGACGCCTTCCGGCAAACGCTTCGTGCCGGGCGCCTGCAGAAGCTCCGGCGCCTCGGCCTGGCCGAGGAGATCGCACCCGGTCGGTGGAAGCTTGCCGATGAGCTGGAGCAGACGCTTCGGCGGATGGGAGAGCGCGGTGACATCATCAAGACGATGCATCGCGAAATGGCGACCCGGGAAGTGGCGCACGCCACGTCGGACTACGTGATCTATGATCCTTCGGCCCCACAGACGCGGACGCTCGTCGGTCGCGTCCTCGCGCGCGGGCTCTCCGACGAGATCAACGACCGCCACTATCTCATCGTCGATGGGATCGATGGCCGCGCGCATTATGTCGAGATCGGACGCGGCGAAGCGACGGAACCGACGGCGGAAGGGACCATTGTCTCGATCGATCCGAAGCGTGCCGAACCGCGGCAGGTCGACCGCACTGTCGCCGAGGTCGCCGCCGGGAACGGCGGCCGGTACGACATGGACGCCCATCTCAAGCACGATCCGACCGCAACCGCTGCCTTCGCCGAAACCCACGTCCGGCGGCTGGAGGCGATGCGTCGTCTCGCCGGTGGGGTCGAGCGGGAGTCGGACGGCACCTGGATCATTGCGCCCGACCATCTCCATCGGGCGACCGATTTCGAGCGGATGCAGGCGCGCGCAAACCCCGTCGTAGTCACGACGCTTTCTGCGTTTCCGCTCGATCGACTCGCTGGCGCCGAGGGCGCGACTTGGCTTGACCGCGAACTCGTAGCGGCCGCCCCGGTCCCGTTGCGCGACGCGGGATTCGGCCGAGAGGTTCGCGATGCGCTGACCCGGCGCCGGCAGTGGCTGGTCGAGCAGGAACTCGCCCGGCGGGATCAGGATCGGATCACCTACCGCGGAGACATGCTGCGGCTATTGCAGCAGCGGGAGCTGGCCCGGGTAGCAGGTCAGCTTTCTGGCGAGCTCGGTCTGCACTATACCGAGGTCCGGCCCGGCGAGCGGATCGAAGGCGTTTACCGGCGACGGATCGATCTCGCTAGCGGGCGTTTCGCCCTCATCGAGAAATCCCGCGAGTTCGCGCTCGTCCCGTGGCGGCCAGTGATCGAACGGAATCTCGGGAAACCCGTGGCCGGCATCTCCCGCGGCGACACCATCTCGTGGTCACTTGGGCGACAGCGCAGCGGACCATCGGTGGGCGGGTGATCCGTCTCGAAGCACAGAGAGGCCATGCGTTTACAAGCCGCCACTCCGGGCAGGCCCGATTTCGACCCAACTCAGCCGGCGAACCGCTGCGAGGAGAATCTCGTAAGCGGTCATTGGCTGACCGGGACTAACAGCGCCTTCGCGCCACGTGCGGGCCTCATGATCCGAGCAGGAATTGTACTTTCGGGAAGGTACTAGGTAAACGGTGGCGCGTTCAGCCGCCCCTGCCCAAGTACGATGACGGTGCAATGGCTCTTCGCGCGTGTGATGCCGTTGTAGAGCAACCTTCGCAAATGCTCCGCGCTGCCTGTGGCGGTGTGCGGCCAAAGCACAATGACGTTCGGAAACTCGCGGTTCTTGGCACGCTGGATCGTCATGACGAGATGGCCGCGTTGCTGCCGGAAACCCAGACGCGCACGGTTGCGCACGGACTCCCGCACGTACGCGGTGACTTGCGCAGCGGTGAAAGCCGCTTGTCCCTGGGCGCGGCGCAACCGGTCTATGCGGCTGAGGGCCTGGGCGATTGGGGCGTGTCCGGCCAGCGGCGTCAGAAGCGCGCGCAGGTCAGCGCAGGACGCCATTTCCGGCAACGCGATATCCGCCAGCAAGGCATCGGCGTCTTCGTTGTCGTGGCGGTCCCACGTATGCGGATACGGCCCGAAGGTCGCGCCGTTCTTGCGCGTGTGCTGCTTGGTTTGAAGGGTATTGAGCGCAGCGCGGATAATCGCATTGCCTGCATCGGGCGTGAGAATGACGACCGGGCCGTGGCGCTGCGCAATGTCGTTGGCAATCGACCATGTCAGAAGCGCGTGGTTGGCATTCGTTGCGGGCGCGTCCAGAAGCCGGAATCCTGCGCCGTTCCATGTCGTCCGGTTATTGAAGGTGTTCGCTATCAGAACCGACTTCACATCCTGTCCTTGGCGCACGGCAAGCGCGGCGGCGAGAAGACCCTGTTGAGCCGTGCGCCGAACCAGCGTGAGGCGGTGGGTCTGGCCCGCGCCTTCAAGCCAGCCCATGAGGGGAGCGGTGTCGCGTCCGTTGTGAAGGCACTGGAAGGCGTCTGCCGCCGCCACGATCTGGCAAGACGGCGAAAGCCCCTGAAGGACGTGCATCCGGTGTCCGTCGAGATCTTGCGCCTCATCCACCAATATCAGCGGAAAACTACGTGCCACCCATTTTTGAACGGCTTCGTTTTCAAGAAGGCCAGCCGCCAGCGCGCACGGCCCGTCAAATTCGCTCAGAGCATCGGCTTGTTGCTGCATCGCAGGCGTAATCAGGCTCCTGCGCCGCGCAGCCAGAGTCCGGGCGAACACATCGAAGGTCTGGCAATCGAAGCGCCGGCGGAACACCGCGTTCTCGCCAAGGCGCGCATCCAGACGGCGGCGCGCGCCGTTCATGAAGGTGAGCGCCAAGAGCTTTTGCCCGTCGCCCAGCGCCCGGTCGTGAACGATCTCTCCCGCACGGCCCACAAGGTTGTGGGTCTTGCCTGTACCCGCCGCGCCTTCGAAGAAATCAAACGTCATGGCGGCACAAACCGGAAAACGTGCATGGCGGCGGTTGAGTCCGCCGGGACGCGCGTGAAAAGCGGCGTGTTGGCGTTCGCGGGATCGCGCAGCACGGCGCACAAGGCATTGAGCAACTGCGCGGCGCGCGTCCGGCAAGGCGCACTGGCCATAAGCGTGATGGCGGCGCCCTCATGGGTCGGCGCGTAGGATTTCTGCGTGAGCAAATGAGCGGTGAATGCTGGAAGGTCGGCAAAAGCCGTTCCCAGCGCCGTTCCAAGCACGGCCAGCATCGCGGCTTCGTCCGCGCCCGCAATCCAAGAAACCACATGCTCCATCGCCCAGCCCTGCGGCCAGAAGACGACAGCGCGCGGCGGCGGATTACTGGCTTTCACTGCATCGAAGTAGCCGCGCCCCTCATTGTCCCCGTCCACGAGGATGCAGGGTCGCGCGTGAACGGCGCTGATCAGCGCGAACGTATCTGCAATCTTGGCGTCGATAGTCGGCACGACGCCAACGAAGGTGGAGAGAAGGGGCGCGCCGTCTCCGGCGTCCTGCCAGCCTTGATGCAGTTCAAGAGCGGTTTGCAGCGCCTCAAGCCATGCCACGTCCGAAACCCCTTCGGGGATCAACACGCATTCGTGCATGAGCGCGCCTACAAGTTTCTGCCGCCATGCAAAGAGCAAATGTTGCTGGTGGTTGGTCGGCTGCGCGGGCACCGGGTCCATCAGCGGCTTGGCGTTCAGGACGCCTTCGCGCGTTTCGATAAAGAGCGTATCGGGCGCGGGAAACATCGCGGCGACGATGGGCGAATGAGTTGTCACGATGGTCTGGTTGCACAGCGCATTGAGGCGGTTGACCAGCCGTTTCTGCTGCGAAGGCTGGATGTGTAGTTCGGGTTCCTCGACGGCCAACACAAAGGACTGGCCCGTTTCCGCGCGCGCCCTGCCGAATTGCATGAGCAGCAGAAGGCTTTGAAGAGAGACAAGGCCCGTGCCCTGTCGCTGTGAGGGAAGGGTTGGCCCCGCACCTTGCACAAAGTGCGGCACGACGCTTTCCAGAACGGAATCGCTATCGGTCGAGGTCAGGCGCAACTGGAGTCTGGGCGCGCTGGCCATGAGCGTGCGCAACTCGTCATTGGCAGCATTGACGATCTCGGACAGCCCCGGCTGGTCTTCGAGCCGCGCTCCTTCGGGTGGAGTCCAGAGGCGCGCTCGCTCAGCACGCACGGCCTGCGCGGGCATGTCTCCGCGCGTGGCCACCACGCGGCGAAACAGTTCAGAGGAAAAGGAAATCCAGCGGTCCCACGTGCGCGAGGCCGGGACCAGAAAGAAGCCAAGCTCCTGTAGCGCCTTGGTGTGAATGGTGCGCAGATGCGCGTCTTCGGCGAACGGATCGCCCAGTGTGGCCTCGTCGTCCACGAAGAAGCGGATCGTTTCGGCCTCCAATTCGTCCAGATCGAAGCGCGCGGCGAAGCCGATCTGCACGGCCAGGTCGGTATGCTGCGCGTCCGGCGTGGCGCCCAGGGTCTTGGCATTCGGGTCGAACCATTTCTCGACGCCGCGCTCAGGGCTGAACCAAGACGGGTGATGGTGCGGGTCGTTGGGCATGAAGCCCGCCACGGTGGCGATGCACAGGATGCGGGCAGCCTCGTTCGGCGCACTGCCGTGAAAGTCATGCTCGGTGAGGCGGCGCACCAGACGGTCGCGCCCAAATAGGAGTGCAAGCGCCTCGATGACAGTCGTCTTGCCGCTATTGTTCGGCCCGACCAACACCACATGCCGACCAAGTGAGACGTCCGCGGAGCGCACTCCGCGGAAGCCAGAAATCTTGAGGCGGACGATATGCATAGTGACGTATCTCGCTCCCCGCGGCACCCTCAGAGCGTGCTAGAGCACAGATCACTATAGCAAAGCTTGTACCGCTCTGAAGCAGGCTCTCCAAACGTCCGCCCAGGGTGAGACTCGGCATGGGCCGAATGTCTGGTTTCCCGTCACGCCACATGACAGCGGACGGACCGAAATCCACCCATAGCAGACACGGTCATACGCGCTGTAGCCGCAAGTTTTTGAGTTCACGAATAAGGCACGCTAGCGTCTGCCAGGATTTACCGCCCGGCGATGCGCGAAGGGGAGACCTCGCTGCCGTCGAGCAGATGGCGGTGGTTCCATCTGCTCCGGCACGAGCATCGTCCGCTGCAATCCGGTTGGCCGCGGATGGAGGGGGTCGACGCCTCCAAGCCATGGCGGTCGCGTAGAACCCGCACCAAGTCTGACGACCACCGTAAAGCCGGTTGCCGCTCCAGCAGCAACCGCAAAGATGTGGCGCCAAATTGGGGACGGCATTCCAAACTGCTCCGAAAAATGGAGCATCATGCTGTAACCCGCGATGACCGCTGGGATGCCGAATAACAGAATGACGATCCATCGGAGAGCCGCCCAATGAGTGGTCGAAGAGATCGCTTGGCCAACGCCAAAGATCATCCCGCCGGCCACGAGGCCGACAGCAATGCCGCCGACCGTTCCTGCTCCGGAACTGATGGCCCAATAACCGACCGACAGGCCGACATATGCAGGCAACGCATAGACAGCGAAATTGTAGAGCAGAACGCACAACGCGCCGAGGCCTGCGATAGTAAGGATGATTCCACCAATCATCGTCTTCTCCAGATCGACCCGGGAACGAACCCACTGGGATTACGGGAGGCGGCGCGAGAAATACTCTCGATGTCGCAGTCAAATCCCGACGTTCTGAGCAAGATCATTTTAGCCCAATTCGGCCGCGCGAACTAGACGTCCTGGTTCACAGTGTCGGTTCACGATGAGCACCCCGCTAGTCGCGTTGCGTCCCGCGCAAGCACGCTGAATCGTAGTAGAGCGTATTTAAAGGTGATTGTCGGTTCGGCGCTTCAGTCGTCTCCTTGTCCCCATTCTAGGACGCGTTGCGCGCCCGCGAGCGGAGGCATCGATGACTCCGACCAAGATTCTCGTTGGTCAAATTCTGATCGTGTTCGCTGTTGTGATCGGCGGCCTGTGGGTGGCAACTCAATGGGCGGCTTCCGAACTCGCGCATCAGCCGCGCTTGGGCTTGCCTTGGTTCACGCTGCTTTCCGTCCCCGTCTACTATCCTTGGCGCCTTTTCGAATGGTGGTACGCCTACGACGCATACGCGCCGAAGATCTTCAACGAGGCTGGCACTATCGCAGCATCAAGCGGCCTATTCGGCTGCGGTGTTGCGATCATCGGCTCGCTGTGGCGCGCACGGCAGAATCACCTCGTCACCACTTACGGATCCTCGCGCTGGGCAACCCGGACCGAGATTGAACGGGCCGGACTCTTCCACGCCGCCGGCGTCTTTCTCGGGCGGGTTGGGGATCGCTATCTCCGGCATGACGGGCCTGAGCATGTGATGGCCTTTGCGCCAACGCGATCCGGGAAGGGAGTCGGCCTAGTCGTTCCGACACTCCTTTCATGGACGGGCTCGGCCGTGGTCCATGACATCAAGGGCGAGAATTGGCAGCTCACTGCAGGATGGCGGCAACGCTTCTCACATTGCCTTCTGTTCAATCCAACCGATCCACGCAGCGCGCGGTACAACCCGCTCCTTGAAGTGCGCAAGGGGCCGGATGAGGTTCGCGACGTCCAGAACATCGCCGACATTCTGGTCGATCCGGAGGGAGCGCTCGAACGCCGAAATCATTGGGAGAAAACCAGTCATTCTCTGCTCGTCGGCGCCATCCTTCATATCCTCTACGCGGAGGAAGAGAAGACCCTCGCGCGGGTTGCGACCTTCCTTTCAGATCCGCAGCGATCCTTCCAACACACGCTCCGGAAGATGATGGAGACGAACCATCTCGGCACACCGGAGCAACCCGCCGTGCATCCCGTCGTCGCGTCGGCCGCACGTGAGGTACTGAACAAATCCGACAACGAACGCTCGGGCGTGCTTTCGACGGCCATGTCGTTTCTTGGCCTCTATCGTGACCCGACGGTCGCAGCGACGACGGCCGCCTGCGACTGGCGGATCGCCGATCTCGTCGACACCGACCGCCCGGTGTCGCTCTACCTCGTCATCCCGCCGTCGGATATTTCGCGCACGAAGCCGCTGGTCCGCCTCGTCCTTAATCAGATCGGCCGGCGCCTAACCGAGCGGCTGGAGGGTGATCCAGGAAAGCGTCGGCGCCACCAGCTCCTGATGATGCTCGACGAGTTTCCGGCGCTCGGGCGGCTGGATTTCTTCGAGACGGCACTCGCCTTTATGGCTGGCTACGGCATCCGCGCTTACCTGATCGCGCAGTCTCTCAACCAGATTTCCAAAGCCTACGGCGATAACAACGCGATTCTCGACAATTGCCACGTGCGGATCGCGTTCTCATCGAACGACGAGCGGACAGCAAAACGGATCTCCGACGCCCTCGGCACGGCGACTGAGCTTAGAGCCCAGAGAAACTACGCCGGCCATCGCCTGTCGCCCTGGCTCAGCCACGTCATGGTGTCCCGACAGGAGACCGCTCGTCCGCTGCTGACACCAGGCGAAGTGATGCAGTTACCGCCCGCCGACGAACTGGTTCTCGTCTCGGGCTTGGCACCCATCCGGGCGAAGAAGCTTCGCTATTTCCAGGACCACAATTTCACCGCGCGTGTCTCGCCAGCCCCTCTGCTGGCCGATGGCGGCTATCTGGACCGGCCACCGGCGCGGCGCGACGACTGGAGTGGACAAATTCGCAGCACGCATGTGCGTCTCGCCTCCGCGCTGGATCGGGAGTTCGGCGAGACGGCAAGTTCCGATGAAGGTGGCCTTCAGCAGCAGCGTCATCCGGGTGTCCCAGAACCCGACAGCACGATGCCGGTTCCGCCGGATCGGGACATCGATCTTGGACTCGCTGACGACGATGCGGACCCTGCCGGCGATAAGCAGGCGCTCGATCGAGCGCGCCAGGCAGGCGCAATCGGCCGAGCACACGCGATGAATGAAGGCGAGCGCAAGGGCCGCGACGCCGATGACGACCTGCTTCCGGCCTTCTGAGGGCATGTCATGAAGCCACGGCATCATCTCTACCTCGATGACGAATTGAGCGAACGCTTGGAAGCCCTCGCGGCGAAGCCCGGGACTTCGAAGTCCGCCATCGTGACCGACGCATTACGTAGCTATCTCGCACGGCGAGCGGCCAAGGAAATCGAGGACATGCTGAAGGTCCGCCTCGATCGGATCGGAAACCAGCTCAATCGCATCGAGCGAAACGAGCAAATCCTCCTGGAGAGTCTGGCACTCTTCATACGCTATCAGCTCACCGTCACGGCTCCGCTGCCCGAGGCCGATCAAGCGGCTCGAGCAATTGGACACGAGAGATTCCGCGCCTTCATCGATCAGGTGGCGCGCGGGATGGCAGATGGTCGGAGCGCGAGCCGCGACCTGCTCTCCCGATCTCTCTCGGAAGCGGCCGAGTGAACCATGCTTAGCCAATGGCAGCCCAAAGGAGACCCGTATGCCGGAGGTTACGATCGATATCGCCGAGGACACGATCGCACTACTCACAGATCTGGCGCGGGCCTGCACTCGGGCCGACCGAGCACGCGAGGGAGCGACGACGCACGGGCCTCTCACAGTGCCGGCGCTAATCGCCATGCTTGCCGAAGACGCGGCCATGACCATCAGCCGACCAGGCTCATGGGAGGGCGCGAACATGGCGAATGTCCTTTCGTCGCATGGCTATCTCTGACGGTTCATGAGCAAGAACGGATGAGGGTCGAATGAACAGCCTGGCGGGTCATCCCGAAGCCCACGACCGGCGGCGTGCGATGTTGCGGACGGCGATGGGAACGGATATCGCGGCGGCGCTTGCCGACCCCACTGTCATCGAGGTCATGGTCAATCCGGATGGCAGCCTGCGGCTCGACCGGCTCGGAGAAGGACGCATCGACACCGGCGCACGCCTCGGCGCCGCGGAGGTGGAGAGAATCATTCGTCTCGTGGCATCGCATGTTCGGGTTGAGGTCCATGCAGGGAGTCCCGTGGTCAGCGCCGAATTGCCGGAGACAGGTGAACGGTTCGAAGGGCTGATGCCACCGGTCTCGACGAACCCATGCTTCGCTATCAGAAAGCCGGCCACCAAGGTCTACACGCTCGACAACTATGTTGCCGATCGCATCCTTTCCCCGCCTCAGGCGGATACCTTGAGGTGGGCCATCACAGAGCGAAAAAATCTGGTGATCGCCGGCGGCACCAGCTCCGGCAAGACGACATTGGCCAATGCGTTATTGGCGGAAGTTGCCCGGCTCGACGAGCGCGTGATCCTCATCGAGGATACAAGAGAATTGCAATGCGCGGCGCCGGATTGCGTGGCCCTTCGTACCAAAGCTGGCGTCGTCAGCCTGTCCGATCTTGTCCGATCGACGCTCCGGCTGCGGCCGGACCGCATCATCGTCGGCGAGGTACGTGGCGCGGAAGCGCTCGACATGCTCAAGGCATGGAACACCGGACACCCGGGCGGCATCACGACGCTCCACGCGAATTCCGCGCGTGCCGCGCTCTATCGGCTGGAGCAGCTCATCCAAGAGGCCGTCGTCACCGTCCCTCGGCGGCTCATCGCGGATGCGATTGATCTCATCGTGTTCATCCGTGGCCGCGGCACGGCGCGCCGTATCGACACCATCGTCGAACTGACCGGCTTGGGGGCCGACGGTGACTACACGCTAAACGAGCTCGCAGCCCAACGCCTTCGCGCGCTCTGATCAAGGAGGACTCGATGCGTCTTATTCCCATCCGCTATCTCGGTCCCGCCGTTCTCGGGCTGGCGCTATGCATCTGTCTCGCCGGCACCGCCCACGCCGCCGGCGCCAATATGCCGTGGGAGCAGCCGCTTCAGCAGGTCCTCGATTCCATTCAGGGGCCGGTCGCGAAAATCATCGCAGTGATGATCATCGTCGTAACCGGACTGTCGCTTGCCTTCGGTGACACGTCGGGTGGCTTCCGGCGATTGATTCAGATCGTCTTCGGCATATCGATCGCTTTCGCGGCATCGAGCTTCTTCCTCACCTTCTTCTCATTCGGCGGCGGGGCGCTCGTCTCATGAGCGCACACATCGAGGGGTTCGAGGTGCCGCTACACCGCTCGCTCACTGAACCAATCCTCTTGGCGGGTGCCCCACGAGCCATCGCGATCGTCAATGGCACGGTTGCGGCGGCACTCGGACTCGGCCTGCGGCTGTGGATCGCCGGCCTGGCGCTTTGGATAATCGGGCATTCGCTCGCCGTCTTCGCGGCAAAACGCGATCCGCACTTCGCCGAGGTGCTGACCCGCCACCTGCGGCAGCGGCCGTGGTTCACATGTTGAACCTCGCGGAATACCGGCGGCGGCCTGACCGGCTCGCGGATCATCTCCCTTGGGCGGCGCTCATCGCGCCAGGCGTCGTGCTGAACAAGGACGGAAGCTTTCAACGCAGTATCCAATTCCGTGGTCCGGACTTGGAGAGCGCCACCGAAGCGGAGCTTATCAGCGCTTGCGCCCGTCTCAACAACGTGTTGCGTCGATTCGGCTCGGGTTGGGCCTTGTTTTTTGAAGCTGATCGGTTTGAGGCGCCAGGATATCCCGCGTCAACTTTTCCAGACGCAGCCTCATGGCTGGTCGACGAGGAACGTCGCGCCGCGTTCGAAACTGGCAGCGATCGGACCCTGGTCGGCTCGACCGCTCCCAGGCATCAACACCCGACAGAACACTTCGAGAGCGCGTATCACCTGACGCTCGCCTATATGCCGCCTCCAGACCAGGTGAGTCGAGCCGAGCGCGCACTCGTGGAGACCGCGAGCAATGAAAAGGGCCGCGACTGGCGTCAGGAACTCAATTCTTTCGTCGCCGAAACCGATCGCGTGCTCGACCTGCTCGCCGGCTTCATGCCTGAGATCCACGCGTTGGATGACGGTGAAACGCTGGCCTATCTGCACAGCACCGTTTCGGGACGCCGCCACGGCATCGTGGTCCCCGAAACGCCGATGTATCTCGACGCCGTCCTAGTCGACGAACCGTTGAGCGGTGGCATCGAGCCGATGCTCGGGGACCGGCATCTGCGACTGTTGACGGTGCTGGGCTTCCCGGCCCTCACGCGACCAGGAATTCTCGACGCACTCAACCATCTCGGTTTCCCGTATCGCTGGGTGACGCGGTTCCTTCCGCTGGACAAGACCGACGCGACCCGCGTTCTCATACGATTGCGCCGTCAGTGGTTTGCAAAGCGGAAATCCATTACCGCCCTGCTTCGTGAGGTGCTTTACAACGAGCCGACACCACTGATCGATTCCGATGCGGACAACAAGGCGGCTGACGCTGATCTGGCCTTGCAGGCGCTTGGCAGCGATCACGTAGGCTTCGGCTATCTCACCGCGACGATCGCCGTCACGGACACGAGCCATCGCGGCGCCGACGAGAAAGTTCGAGCCATCGAGCGGGTAGTCAATGGAACTGGCTTCACGACCATCCGAGAGACGATAAACGCCGTCGAAGCCTGGCTCGGCAGTCTGCCCGGGCACGCCTACGCGAACGTGCGTCAGCCTCTCATCCACAGCTTAAATCTGGCGCATCTCGTCCCGCTGTCGTCGGTCTGGGCCGGCCCGGCACGCAACGATCATCTCGACGGGCCGCCACTGCTCTATGCGGTCACCAGCGGATCCACGCCGTTCCGCTTCTCCACCCATGTCGGTGATGTCGGCCATATGCTCATCGTCGGCCCAACAGGCGCTGGAAAATCGGTGCTTCTGGCGTTGCTCGCCTTGCAGTTTCGCCGATACGCCGAGGCCCAAGTATATATCTTCGACAAGGGCAATTCGGCTCGTGCCGCAGTGCTGGCCATGAGCGGCGAGCATCACGCGTTGGGTTCGGACGGATCGCTCGCGTTCCAACCGCTGAGGAAGATCGACGAACCAGCCAACCGGAGCTGGGCGGCCGAATGGATCGCGACGTTGCTCGCGCACGAGAAGGTTCCGGTCACACCGGAAGTGAAAGAGATCGTCTGGTCCGCCCTGACTAGCCTTGCCACCGCGCCGGAGCATGAAAGGACGTTGACGGGCCTGTCCGTTCTCTTGCAGTCGAACGCCCTGAAGGCAGCCGTCGCTCCCTATACGCTCGACGGTCCCTTCGGACGATTGCTCGACGCGGCCGAGGACCGGTTGGAACTGTCCAGCGTCCAATGTTTCGAGACCGAGACGCTGATGCATGAGGCCGGCGCCGTTCTGCCGGTCCTCACGTACCTGTTTCACCGGCTCGAGTCTCGCTTCGACGGTCGGCCGACCCTTCTCATGCTCGACGAGGCATGGGTCTATCTCGACAACCCGCTCTTCGCGGCGCGCATTCGAGAGTGGCTGAAGGTCCTGCGCAAGAAGAACGTCGCTGTGGTTTTTGCCACCCAATCGCTCGCGGACATCTCGTCCAGCACCATCGCGCCGGCCATCATCGAAAGTTGTCCCCAACGAATCTTCTTGCCGAATGACCGCGCGATCGAACCACAAGCGCGGACTGCATACGATCGCTTCGGACTCAATGATCGGCAGATCGAGCTCATCTCTCGGGCCACACCGAAACGTCAATACTACCTCCAATCCCATCGCGGGAACCGCCTCTTCGAATTGGGCCTCGGTCCCGTTGCGCTGGCTTTATGCGGCGCTTCCTCTCCAGCGGATCAGAGCCTCATCGACCATGTGCTCGCGGGGAACGAAGCTGGAGCGTTCGCCGGAAGATTTCTTGCAGCTCGCGGATTGGAGTGGGCCGCCCAGCTAATTGACCAATCACCAGCCCGCATCGAGGAGGGAGCACTATGACGCGCAAACCGATCGCGACACTGCTTCTCGCTATGTCGCTGAATGTCCTGTCTCTCACAATTCCCATGCCCGCGTCGGCGCAATGGGCCGTCTTTGATGCGTCCAACTTCGCCGAGAACGTACTTCAGGCCGCACGCGAACTGCAGCAGATCAATAACCAGATTCAATCGCTGCAGAACGAAGCCGTCATGTTGGAGAACATGGCGAAGAATCTACAGAACCTCAATTTCTCGTCGCTCAATTCCATGGTGTCCGATCTCCAGCAGATCAGCTCACTTATGGACCAGGCTCAGGGGATCACGTTCAACGTGAACGCGACCCAGACGGCGTTCGCTCAGAACTACCCGCAACAATATACCGGGGCTGTGAGCACTGACCAACTTGTCGCTGACGCCCATCAGCGCTGGCAGAATTCGATGGATGCCTTCCAGCAGACCATGGTGATTCAGGCTCAAGTCGCCCAAAACGTCCAAGCAGATACCGGCACGCTGTCAGCACTTGTGAGCGCATCGCAAGGCGCCGTCGGTGTCTTGCAGGCGCAACAGGCGACGAACCAGCTCATCGCACTTTCAACGAAGCAGCAGCTCCAGGTTCAGACGCTGATGGCGGCGCAATACCGCGCTTCCGCCGTGGAGCAAGCCCGCAACGCAGAGGCGGAGGAAGAGGCGCGCGCCGCGACCACCCGCTTTCTCGGCACGAGCAACGCTTACGCGCCCCAATAGCGACCGCGTGATGGAAAGGCGCCCATGATGGGCAATCTCAACGTCATCGACCAGTTCATGCAGACCTTCATCCGCTATATCGACAGTGGATTCGGTTTGTTGACCGGCGACGTTTCGTTCCTGACGACGATATTGGTCGGGATCGACGTAACGCTTGCTGGACTGTTCTGGGTGATGGACGGCGAGGCCAATGTGATGGCTCGCCTCATCAAGAAGACGCTCTATGTCGGGACCTTCGCCTTCATCCTGAACAATTTCTCGAATCTGGCGACGATCATCTTCAATTCGTTCGCGGGACTCGGTCTTCACGTCACAAACAACGGCCTTACCGCGCAGGATCTCCTACGACCAGGCAAGCTCGCCGGGACGGGCTTTCAAGCGGCATGGCCGCTGCTACAGCAGGTCGGAACCTTGGCTGGGTTCACAAAGGTATTTAGTCATCTCGAAATCATCGCGATTCTGCTCATTTCTTGGTTCATCGTTGTCCTCTCCTTTTTTGTCCTGGCGGTCCAACTTTTTATCACGATCCTCGAGTTCAAACTAACCACGCTGGCAGGCTTCGTACTCGTGCCATTCGCACTGTGGAATAAGACTTCCTTCTTGGCCGAGCGCGTCCTAGGCAACGTCATCTCCTCGGGTATCAAGGTCATGGTGCTCGCCGTGATCGTCGGAATTGGCGCGGGTTTCTTCAACGATTTCATTACCGCCCTACAAGGACAGGAACCAAATCTCGCGCAGGCTATGTCGCTGGTTCTCGCGTCCATCACGCTATTCGGCCTCGGCATCTTCGGCCCGGGGATCGCCACTGGTTTGGTGTCAGGCGCACCGCAACTCGGTGCCGGCGCTGCGATCGGCACAGCCGGAGCGCTTGCGGCGGCAGGGCTCGCGACAGGGGGCGCCGCCGCGGGTTTGGCGCGCGGTGGCTTCGCTGCAGTCCAGGCCGCCACATCGGTTGGCTCCGGCGCCTCCACGGCTTATGGGCTAGCTCAAGCCACATCCGGCGCTCAAGGCATTTCAGGAGTTGGCGCGGGCCTCGCCGGTGTTGCGCGCGCCGGCGCGGGAGCCGCCGCCGATGCAGCGCGCTCGTTCGGCCAGCGGGCAACGACCCCTTTGATCGAGAGCGCGGCTACCGGGCGGCAGGCCGCATGGCGTGCGACCGGTGGTGGAGGTACTCCGGCCGGACAGTCGGCAAGCGCTTCAGCGGCAAATGGCTCGGTTCCACAATGGGCACAGCAGCTACGCGCCGAACAACGGTCCCGTGCACGCCGTCACGCCACGACGCAGGCGATCAGAGACGGTGACCGGGCTGGTGCCGCCGCCAATCCCGATCTCGCCGAACGGGAGCATTAAGTCATGTTGTTCAAGCGAACACTCCAGCGCTACAGCCAGACGGACGAGCCGGTGACGCCTTACCAAAGGGCGGCCCAGCTTTGGGATGAGCGGCTAGGGTCCGCCCGCGTCCAGGCAAAGAATTGGCGATTGATGGCGTTTGGCAGCCTGACCTTGTCCATCGGTCTGGCCAGTGGTCTCGTCTGGCAATCGGCGCAGAGCCGAATCACGCCCTATGTCGTCGAGGTCGATAAACTCGGCGAAGTACGTGCGGTCGGACCGGCAATTCAGCCCTACCAGCCTGCCGACGCGCAGATGGCGTGGTACCTGGCGCGATTCATCACAGACGTTCGCTCGCTGTCGATCGATCCGGTGCTCCTCCGCCAGAACTGGCTCGAAGCCTATGACTACGCGACCGACCATGGCGCGGTGTTCCTCAACGACTACGCGCGGGCCAATGATCCGTTCCGGGGTGTCGGCGAAAAGACTATCTCGGTTCAGGTGACCAGCGTCATTCGCGCCTCGACCGATTCCTTCCAGGTCAAGTGGACCGAGCAAACGTACCAACAGGGAAATCTCGCGAAGACCGAGCGCTGGACCGCCATTCTATCTGTGGTCCTGCAGCAACCGCGCACGGCGGACGTGCTGCGTAAGAATCCGCTTGGCGTGTACGTCAACGGCCTTAGTTGGTCGCGCGAACTCAATCCGGGAGAAACGCCATGATCGTGAGAACCTGCACCCTTCTCCTCGTCTCGGTTTCGGCACTTGGCTTGACTGCTTGCGCCGAGAAGAATCCCCCGCCTGCCATCGCCTACGACGAGGCCGCGTTCAAGCCGGCTGTTCCTGACCACGATCCTCCGAAGCCGGTGCAAGTTGTACAGATTCCCGAACCGCTGCCACTTCCTGGTCAGCTTCAGCCACCGCCTACTTCGGCGAAAGCGGATAAGCGCCCTCCTACCGCACGGGTCGAGGCCGCGAACAAGGCGGCGTTGAGAGAGCCCACCTCCTACGGCTACATCAATGCCGTGCAGGTATATCCGTTCTCGGATGGTGCACTCTATCGACTGTACTCCGCCCCCGAGCAGATCAGTGACATCACCTTACAATCGGGTGAGACGCTGACCGCGATTTCGGCGGGAGACACCGTGCGATGGGTGGTCGGCGACACGACCAGCGGGGCCGGTCAAAGCAAGCAAGTTCATGTGCTGGTCAAGCCGTTCGCGCCCGGCCTCAAAACAAACCTTGTCATCACGACCGACCGACGAAGCTATCACCTCCAGCTCGAGAGCACGCCTGAGACCTACATTGCCGCGGTGTCATGGACGTACCCGCAGGATACGCTGATCATGCTCAAGAGACAGAACGACAAGGCGGACGCCGCTTCCCCGATCGATACTGGCGTCGCGCTGGAAAATCTTCGTTTCCGCTACGAGATCACCGGCGACAGGCCGCCATGGCGGCCAGTCCGCACTTTTGATGACGGAAACAAGGTCTACATCGAGTTCCCCGCGCGCATCGATCAAGGCGAGGCGCCGCCGCTCTTCGTCGTCGGGCCTGATGGCGGCAGCGAGCTCGTCAATTACCGGGTACGCGCCAACTACTACATCGTCGACCGCCTCTTTGCGGCAGCCGAGATTCGATTCGGTAAAGACCCGCAACAGATCGTGCGCATAAGCCGGACAGATGGTGTTCGGACAAGCGACGCGGGCGCCGGCACCGTGTCACCGCCGCGATAAGATGTCGGGGGACGATCATGAGCGAGACCAGCTTTGCCCGTTCCGATCCACCGAAACTCGATCCCGAGAGTCTTGTGCTGACCGCGAGGCCTCGCCGGATCGCGCGGTTCCGTCGCTGGGCCGTGATTGGTATCGCTGCGGTCACCAGCGCCGCGATATGCGGCGCCACATTGTTGGCCCTCAATGGTCCTGGGTTACGGCGGCAATCCGGCGGCGACGAGCTCTACAACATCGACCGCAAGGCTACGGCGGACGGCTTGGCAACGCTGCCAGCGAACTACGGTCAGATGGCCAAGGCTCAATCCGTACCCAAGCTCGGGGGCCCGCTGCCAGGCGATCTTGGCCCGCCAGTGGTGCAGCGCGAGCAGTCGCTTGGTCTCGCGCCACCCACAGCCAGTCTTCGGCCCAATTCGGAAGACGACGCGGCGCGCGCCGAACGGATTCGTCTCGCCCAGCAAGCCCGCCAGGCATCGGAGGCTGGTGTCTTCTTCCAGCTTTCCCACCGCGACACCGCCAATTCGGCAAACGCGCAGCCTCCCAGGCAGGGAGATGGTACGCCGGCATCGACGCAACTCGCCGCGGCCGATACCAACCGGCTCAATCTCGATCCCCAGCGCGACCAGAACTACCAGCAGCGCAAGCTGGATTTCCTGAACCAGAAGACCGACCGCAGCATTTATAATCCGCATGGCATCCAAGATCCGGTTTCGCCGTACGAGGTGCTCGCGGGCTCGATCATCGCGGGAAGCCTGCTCACCGGGATCAACTCCGATCTCCCCGGCGAGGTGACTGCCCAAATCACCGAGGACGTATACGACACTGTCACCGGGCGGACGCTGCTCATCCCCCATGGAGCGCGCCTGATCGGCACCTACGACAGCGTCGTCGCCTTTGGTCAGAGCCGGGCGCTCCTTGTCTGGCAGCGCATCATCATGCCGGACGGTTCGTCCGTCCTGATCGACAATCTGCCGGCGACCGATGCGGCCGGGTATACCGGGCTTGAGGATCAGGTCGACTATCACACCTGGCAGCTTCTCAAGGGAGTCGTCCTCTCCACCGTTCTCGGCGTAGGTGGTCAAGTCGCCTTCGGTAGCCAGAACAGCAACCTGGTCGAGGCAATCCGGCAATCGACGCAAGAGAGCACGAACCAGGCCGGCCAACGCATCGTCGAAAAGAATCTGAACATCCAGCCGACGATCACAGTCCGTCCTGGGTGGCCGCTCCGCGTGGTCGTCCATAAGGACCTCGTGTTGCGACCCTATCGCGGATGAAGGAGAGCATCATGCCCGATCTCAAACTCGCCAAGTTACCCGATCGCACGCCAGTCAAGATCACCGTGACGGTCGGTCCCGACCTCAATCGGAACCTCCATGCCTACGCCGAGCTCTATCGGGAAACCTATGGTGCAGCTGAGTCCGTCGCCGAACTCATTCCATACATCCTCGAAAGCTTCCTTGGGAGCGACCGCAGCTTCGCCAAAGCGCGGAAGGAGGGTGCCATCGACGAACGCCCAGCAGCGCCGCGGCTCGCGCGTCCTGGTCGAACGCGTCGCGGCGATTCACCCAGTTCGTCATCCACCGCAAGCTGAGGAGAAAGGACCATGTCTGTCATCGGCACATTCACCCCCGCCAAGGATGGCGGCTGGACCGGCAGCATTCATACGCTAACGATCAATGCGAAGCTGCGCTTCGTCCCGAACGACAATCGGGACAGCGACAATGCGCCCGCCTTCCGAATCTTCATCGGCCGTTCGCGTGTCGGCGACGCATGGTCGGCCCGCTCCAACGGCGAGAACCCGAAAGACTATCTCCGGGTGCGACTGGATGATCCGAGTTTGGCGGAACCGCTCAGTGCTGCGCTGTTCCAGTCGGACGATGGCAATGGGGCGCAGCTCGTTTGGAATCGGCGACGAGCTGAGTGAGCCAGGCTGGGAGGCCCTTAGCGGCGTATGATCCATGCGCTTGCTCTCCGGACGAGACGTATTTGGGAGAACCGCTGGATTGCCAACGGCAACCCGCAAAGCGCCTGCGACTCAGCTGTCGCCTCGCACCGACCAGGCTAGATCTTGGACCCAACTTGCGTCGCCGTCCCCATGGACGCCGACGTGACAGGGGAGACGTGGATGCCTGACAACAAATTTCTGACCGCAGAGGAAGTGTCGGAACGATATCGTGGTGAGATCACCGTCGGCACGCTGCGCAATTGGCGGGCGATGCGGGTCGGTCCGGCTTTTGTTAAGATTGGGAAGGCGGTTCTCTATCCCGTTGCGGAACTCGATGCTTGGGATCAGAAGAACATCGTGCCGTGCCGTGCTTCACGGTCGCGCCGCATGGATGAGCGGGATGGAGCGTGACAGTCGCGCCGAATACTCCCGCCCTTCCCATCTTAATGCGACCTGGCTCTGCGGCGGCAGCTTCGATCGTATCGGCGGGTGAGTTGAGATCGTCCGGTGGCGAGCAGGATGGAACAACAGATGGCACCTCACCCTGATCCTTATCCGGTTCGGATCGTAACGTTCATCGACATCCTCGGCTTCACGCGCGACGTCATGAAGCTCGATCAAGGGCTGCATCTCTATCCATCGATCGATGCGGTTCTCCGTCACGTCGCGAATTGCAAGCGGGACATTGATCGGAAGCGCCAGCAAACCGGCCACGTGAGGTTCGATCACCGCGTGACGCAGTTCTCCGACTGTATATTGATGTCCTATGCGAATGAGCCCGGCGCATCGTTGCGCGCGATTGCGGATGCAGCCTTCATCGGGCAAGTGATTCTGAGGCCCGGCTACTTGCCGCGTGGCGCGATCACCCTTGAGCGTCTCGTCCACGATGATGCGGTGACATTCGGTAAAGGCCTGATTTGCGCCCATCACCTGGAGAGCCGCGTCATCGACACGCCGCGCATCGCGGTGTCGAAGGAGGTCCTCGATCTGGTGCGCGCTGATCTTACTCGCGAGCAACCCGGCGATAGATTGGACATGTACGTGCGTGATCGCGGAACGGGCCCGTTCGTGCACATTCTCGGTCAGAATTGGCCATTCCTACGCGAGATACAGGAAAAGGTTCGACGAGGCATCTACGCGGATGACGGTTTGCATGACATGTACCAGGAAATTCACGACATGCTCCCGGTGCGCCATCGTGATGCTCCCGACCGACGAGCGGGGCAAAAGTGCGAATGGATGCGAGATTACGTCAACGATGCGATCGACGAATACCATTTGCCGAACACATTCAAGATCACCTTTTCGGATACGCCGAAACCGTCGTTGTATCAGCGTCTCAAGGTGTGGTGGCAGCGGGTCTGGAAAGCAATCCGTACTCCGTTTTAGCCGCGCCTCGAGGGAGCCGCGCTAAGCGCAATACGAAGTTGCCGGGCCCCATAATCTCTGGTATACCTCCCCAACGTTTCTCGTTGCGGACAACAGGAAATGTCGGGAATCGCCACGATCCAGTTTACCCAGGAGCAGGCACGAGGTCTTACCGGCGTTTCGGTTGAAACGATTCGCCATTGGCGCAAGGCGGTCCCGTATCTGGGGACCAAGCCAGGCAAATCTGCCCGCTTCAGCTTCGCCGATCTGCTCGGTCTGGCTGTAACGCACGAACTAATCTCGAATTTCGGTGTGCGGATCACCAGCATTTCCGAAGGGATCGATCGCCTGTTCCGGGTGCTTTCCGACGCACGCCCTGCGTCCTTCGAGGGAGCAGTCGCCGTCGTCACGACATCTGGAGCATCGCTTGTCCCCGCGGTCGAACTGCCGGAACGCGGGTTGTCCGAGCCGGTCCTGGCGATCGGGCTCGATCCCTTGATTGCTCGGCTGCGGCGACAGATGATGCCGGTGATCGCCGCGTTCGAACAGACGACATTGCCATTTCCGCCGCGCGTTGTGAGACGGAGGGGCGCGTGACGGACGGGTTGGCAGAGCGGCGCGCGGCCGGGGAATTGTCTCCCGCGCCGGCGGTAGCACGGAACGGATAAGCGATCATGGCGCGCGGCGAATTGATGAAAAAACTGCTGGCGAGCTACGGCCGCGATGATGACTTTCGCGCGGTTGCCGAGCAGATCATCCTTGAAGAGGAGCAGAAGAACAATCGCGTGCTCGCGCGATCGCTGCGCCAGACCTTGGAAAACACGCAGGCGTCGCCGCAGGCACTCAAGGCCTTGGCACCGCTTATTCCATTTCCGGATGCCGCCAGCGATTTCGTCGAGCGGATCGAGCCGACGCATACGCACAAGGACATCATCCTGTCGGCCCCGAACGTGCGCGTTTTCGTCGGCTTGATGAAGGAATTCCGGCGCGCGGACGAGGTTCGGCGCAGAGGTTTGCCGGTCCGCTCGAAGCTGCTGTTCTGCGGCCCTCCCGGCTGCGGCAAGACCCTTTGCGCGGAGATATTTGCCGGAGAGCTAGGGCTGCCGCTTTACGTCGTGAAGCTCGACCGCTTGATTTCGTCCTATCTGGGCGAGACGGCAGGCAATGTACGCAAGATCTTTGAATTCGCGCGCAAGCAACCATGCGTTCTCTTTCTTGATGAGTTCGATGCCCTGGCACGCTCGCGGGAAGATGGCGCCGAGCACAACGAGTTGCGGCGCGTAGTAAACAGCCTGCTGATCTTCATCGATCGCATTCGGCCGAAAGGCTTTCTGGTCGCCGCAACAAATCTGGACCAGTCGCTCGATGCCGCGATCTGGCGGCGATTCGACGAGGTCGTCTGGTTCGATAAGCCCGAAAAGGCGATGATCCGACGCTATCTGACCATGAAATTCAAGAATGTCCCGATCGCGTTCAACCCGCAGACCTTCACCGATCGGTTGGACGGCTATTCCTATGCGGAGATCGAACGTGTTTGCATTCAGGCGATCAAGTCCGCAGTCATCGATCGCCGTAAGGAGATCCGTGAACACGATTTTTCAGCCGCGCTCGTCGACGAAGCGCGCCGGCGCTCCGGCAGTGCGCGGCTGAACCGACCGACCTGATTCCGGTCGAGCCATGGCGCGTTACGAGCATCTTCGGCTTGTCCGTCTGCCGGAGCAGCTCGAGCGCCGCAAGACAGGCGGCGGTGGCCGTCCACCGGAGCGCGATCCGGCTGACCACAGCCGACGCTTGCGCGAGGAGCTCGACGAGGCGGTCGCGGTACAGCGGCAACGGCGTCGGCCTGACGTCATCGATCCTTCGCTCATCCTTCGCGTCCAGATGACCGGCTCCTTACTGGAAGAGCAATGGGAACAGCTCGGCCTGACGGTGCTCTCGAGCGATATTGACCGAACGCTGGTGTTGTTCTCATCGGCGGACGAGATGACGGAGTTCCGGCAGCGTCTGAACGCTTATGCGGGAGGCGCGCCAGCGGGTCAAAAATACCCGCCTTATGTGAGCTTCATCGCAACGATCGAAAGCATTGGCGTTGTCGAACCACGCGACCGCATCGGCCTTCGCCTCCGGGAGGACGGTTTTAACGATCCAGAGGATTTCGCCGAAGGCGCCGAATTCCTACTCGACCTCGAACTCTGGGACGTCGGACGACGTGAACTACGGGAACGCAAGCTTCAGCAAATCGCCGACTATGTCGTCGCACGTGGCGGCGAGGTTTACGATCGATATGTCGGGCCGTCGATCAGCCTGCTCCGGATCAAGGCAACGGGCACATTGGTGCGCACCCTCCTCGCCATCGAGGATGTCGCGTCGATCGATTTGCCGCCGGTTCCGGAGATCGTCGCCGGCGAAGCACTCGACCTGACCCTTGAGCAACTGCCGGAAAGAACGGCCGTCGGCGAGGATGTCCCGATCGTCGGGATCATCGATAGCGGCGTCAATGCGCATCCCCTGATCGATGATATTCTCGTCGGCGCCATCGGCGTGCCCGCCGCCTTGGGAAGCGCCGACGACTAGGGCCATGGTACACGGGTCGGCGGAGTTGCGGTGTTTGGCGATCTGCGGGCGCAGCTCGCTAACGGCACGCTCCAGCGCGCCGCGCGGCTGTGCTCGGCCAAGGTCGTCAACGAGCACGGTCGGTTCGACGACCGCCGACTAGTACCCTCGCAAATGCGCGAAGCGATCGGCACCCTGAATGATCGATTCGGCTGCCGGATCTTTGTGCTCGCTCTCGGTGACAGCAAACAGCCTTACAAGGGCAATAAGGTCGGAACCTGGGCCGCGACGCTCGATGAATTGGCCCGAGAGCGGAACGTTCTCATCATCGTCGCCGCAGGCAATCGCCTGCCGCGTAGCGGCAACCGGCTCGAGCAGGCGGTGACCGACTATCCCGGCTATCTGCTCGAGGACGCCAATCGCTTCTTCGAACCCGCGGGCGCCTTGAACGTCGTCACCGTAGGCGCGCTGGCGAACGGAGAAGGGATCGATGAAGACTTGGGCCAAGACGTCGGCGTCCGACCGATCACCCGCGCCTTGAAACCCTCGCCCTTCACGCGCATCGGACCGGGCGTCAGCGGTGCCATCAAGCCGGATGTTGTAGATTTCGGCGGGACGATGCTTTTTGATCCCGCAGTCCAGCGCCTGCGTGGCGGCGAGGACGTTGCGGCGGCCGGCGTTCTCACCCTCCATCACCGGCCGGTCGACCGACTCTTCACTGCTGGATCCGGCACGTCCTATGCGACGCCGCTTGTCGCGTTCAAAGCCGCCCAGATGCTCCGTCTTCTGCCGACGGCATCGGCCAATTTGCTGCGAGCCCTGTTGGTCGGCGCCGCAGGAGTTCCCGGAGCGGCCGAAGAGTGCCTCCGCAGCCTCGGCGTTGATGCGGTGCTCTCGGTGTGTGGTCACGGGCAAATAGACCTCGAGCGAGCCGCCTATTCCGACGATGCGCGAGTTGTGCTCTACGCCGAGGACGAACTGCCGATCGATCATTTTGCCGTCTACGAAGTCCCGATCCCGGACCTGTTCCAAACCGAGGCCGGTCGCCGTACGGTTACGGTGTCGCTCGCTTACGATCCGCCGGTCCGTCATACCCGCGCCGACTATGCCGGTCTTGGAATGAGTTTTCGGCTGGTGCGAGGGTGCGCGCCGCAGCTCATCTTCGAGCACTATCGCAAACGCGATGCTGGTGAGGGAAAATTCCCCGAGCTCGCAGGGCGCTACAACTGTGCGCTCAAACCGGGCCCGCAGCTCCGCGAAAAAGCCACGCTGCAAAGCGCATCGGTATCGTTCAAGCAAGATATCGGCGGTTACGGGGATCGTTACTATCTCGTGGTTCGCTGCGAAGGCGGATGGGCAAGCAGTCTGGTGCAGAGTCAACGCTTCGCCGTCGTGGTGCAGCTCGAACATGAAGCGCAGATTCAGCTCTATCAGCGTGTACGTGTCCGGCTGAACGTCTAATCGCTGTCGAGCCTACAGCGTGCAACGTGCGCTCAGGCGTGGAAATGGGACGCACATGATGATCTACCGTGCCGCAAAAGTACCTGGCGGGAAGGACATTGACGTAGCATGACAGTCATGAACCGTCACGACTTACCGCCCCCAATGCCCGGCCCCACACCATCTCCAATTCTGTCGTAAACACTTGTTTCTTAATACGATATATCCTTCTCGTGGCCTCTTCCATAACCATCCGTCGGGCGACGTGACCCCGTCCAAGGCCGATATCGACATGACGCGCGCGGTGCGCGAGGCGGCAAAAGCAGTCGGCATCAGCCTTCACGATCACCTCGTGATCGGCCGCGGCCGGCATGCGAGCTTCAAGAGCTTGGGGTTGCTATAGCGCGGCGACCGGCTGCGCCGTCACGGCGGGGTGCATTCCACGTAGCGGATGTTCGAATGGCGATCGCAGTAATTCGCGCACCACGACATGCCGGTGCTGCCGCAATTGAAAATGGTCGTGGGATAGGCCGCCGCCAAGGTGTTCACATGCGTGCCCATCGGCACTTGCGCCTGCGGCAAATCGAAAGCGAAAGGCGTTTGCGGCTGGCGCCAGAAATAGAATGTCGAGCACCATGCGACCGTCAGGCCGAGGGCAACCCAACTGCGCCAGTTGATGCCGAAAATGGACGGGTCAAGGCGATGCGGCGTCATGCCACAACCCTAGCAAGACAGGCTTAACCGATCGTTGTGCCGGAGGTCAGCAAATGGCATGGAAACCAGCCGATCTTTACTCCTCCATAACAGCGTCCAAGGCGACGCGGCCGCCGCGACCGGACGCGGTGGCACCCCGTTTCCGGGTCGGCGGTGGATGAATTGAGCACGGCGGCGAGAGCAGGCGCGGTTCGCATCGGCATTGCCGGTTGGACCTATGCGCCATGGCGCGGGAAATTCTATCCCAAGGGATTGCCGCATGCGCGCGAGCTCGCCTATGCCGGCGAAATTTTTCGCTCGATCGAGATCAACGGCACGTTTTACGCGCTGCAGCGGCCGGAAAGCTTTGCGCGCTGGGCGGCAGAGACGCCGGCCGATTTCGTCTTTGCCGTGAAAGCGCCGCGCTTTGTCACCCATATTCGCCGACTCAAAGGCGTAGATGGCGCGGTCGCGAATTTCTTCGCATCGGGCTTATTGCGCCTCGAGAAAAAGCTCGGGCCGATTCTGTGGCAATTGCCGCCCAGCCTGCGCTTCGACCCCGCCGTGATCGAGCCGTTCCTCGCGCTCTTGCCGCACGATACCGACGCGGCGATCACGCTTGCGCGCCGTCACGAACCGCGTATGCGCGGCCGCGTTTGGCTCGAGAGCGAGGCCGACCGCCCCGTGCGTCACGCGATGGAAGTTCGCCACGCGAGCTTCGTCGATCCCGCTTTCATCGCCTTGCTGCGGAAATACCGGGTCGCTCTGGTCTGCGCCGACGGGGTCGCCTGGCCTCGGCTTATGGATGTGACGGCCGATTTCATCTATTGCCGGCTCCACGGCTCCGAAGAACTCTACGCCAGCGGCTACGATGCGCGCGCCCTCGATATTTGGGCGCGACGAGCAGCGGCCTGGGCGCAAGGCGGCGAGCCGAAGGACGCCGAGCGTGCCGTCGACCGCCTCGGCGCGAAACGCAGCAAGCGGGATGTCTTCGTCTATTTCGACAATGACGCCAAAGTCCGGGCGCCATTCGACGCCCAGGATTTGATGACGCGCGTCGAACGGCAGCTCGCAAAATCACACACGAAACCCAATACATACAAGGGCGCTGCCACGGTTTGATCACGGCCGGTCCGGGGGCGGTTTTACCGGTGCTTAACAAGCGCTTGAAAGACTTGGCCGAAACTCGTTAGAATCGTGGAGACGATAGGACCGATATGACTCCATTGGCGCGGATCTCGGCCACTTCTTTGCTCGCGATGGCGGCGTGTCTTACGCTGTCAGGCCAGGTTTCCGCTGCGCCGCAGACCTATTTCTATCAAGTCGAGCACCCGACCTACGGCAATATCGGCACCTACACCAACACGATCGAGCAGAACGGCGACAAGGTCGAGGTCAAGACCCAGATCCATATCGCGGTCAAAGTGCTCGGCATCCGCCTTTTCCACCAGGATGGCGATCGCACGGAGCAATGGCAGGACGGAAGGCTCGTTGCTTTCCAAAGCGACACCAACGAGAACGGCAAGATGTACGACGTGAACGGCGCGGCACAAGGCGACGCCTTCGTCATCTCCTCGCCGCTCGGCACGATCACGGCGCCGGCCGACGTGCATCCGTCCAACCCGTGGGCCGCTTCGGTTCTTAACACCGACATGATGATGTCGACCAAGACCGGCAAGGTTGTAAAGGCGGTCGTCACCGACAGCGGCGACACCTCCATCACCTTGGACGGCCAGACGCGCCACCTCCACCAGTTCGACATCGAAACCGACAAGCACTACGTGGTCTGGCTCGACACCAACGGCATCGTCGTCGCCTTCCAGACCGAGGAACAAGGCTCGCGCATCAATTTCGTGCTAACGAACGCGCCGCCCCAGCCCCTCGCCCAAAACTGACCAACCTGAAGATCGCCGTTAGGCGTTGCGCCCGGGCGCACGCTGCGTTAAGCCGTCTGCCATGATTCCTCGCTACAGCCGGCCTGCGATGTCGGCAATCTGGGAGCCGGACAACCGCTTCCGCATCTGGTTCGAGATCGAGGCCCATGCCTGCGATGCGCTCGCCGAGGCCGGCATCATCCCGGCAAGCGCCGCCAAGGCCATTCGCGACAAGGGCAAGTGGGAAATCGCACGCATCGATGCGATCGAGCGCGAGATTCACCACGATGTCGTGGCTTTCCTGACCAATCTCTCCGAGCATATCGGGCCCGAGGCGCGGTTCCTGCATCAGGGTATGACCTCGAGCGACGTGCTCGATACCTGCCTCGCGGTTCAGCTCAAACAGGCGTGCGATATTCTGCTCGCCGATCTCGATGCCTTGCTCGGCGTGCTGAAGCGCCGGGCTTTCGAGCACAAGACCACGCTCACCATCGGACGCAGCCATGGCATCCATGCCGAGCCGACGACGTTCGGGGTGAAGCTCGCCGGCTTCTATGCCGAATTCGCGCGCGACCGCGCAAGGCTGGAAGCCGCGAAGGAAGAGATCTCGACCTGCGCGATTTCAGGCGCGGTCGGGACCTTCGCCAATGTGCCGCCCGCGATCGAAGAACACGTCGCCAAGAAGCTCGGCCTAAAGCCCGAGCCGGTTTCGACTCAGGTCATTCCGCGCGATCGCCATGCGGTGTTCTTCGCCACGCTCGGCGTGATCGCCAGCTCGATCGAGCGCCTGGCGCTCGAGATTCGCCACATGCAGCGCACGGAAGTACGCGAGGTCGAGGAGTATTTCGCGCCCGAGCAAAAAGGGTCCTCGGCGATGCCGCATAAGCGCAACCCGGTGCTGTCGGAGAACCTCACCGGCCTGGCGCGGCTGGTGCGTTCCACCGTGGTGCCGGCGCTCGAAAACGTCGCGCTGTGGCACGAGCGCGACATCTCGCATTCCGCGGTCGAGCGCGTGATCGCGCCCGATGCGACCATCGCGCTGGATTTCGCCTTGGCGCGGCTGACGGGGTTGGTCGATCGCCTTCTCGTCTATCCCGAGGCGATGAAACGCAATCTCGACAAGCTCGGCGGTTTGCACAATTCCCAACGCGTGCTTCTGGCCCTGACGCAAGCCGGGATGAGTCGCGAGGATGCCTATCGCGCGGTGCAACGCAACGCGATGCAGGTGTGGGAAGGCAAATCCAACTTCGCGGCGCTGCTCAAGCTCGACCCCGACGTGACGAGCCGGCTATCACCGGCTGCGATCGACCTGCTCTTTGACGACACCTATCACCTAAAGCACGTCGATACGATCTTCGGCCGCGTGTTCGGACCGGCGGCGAACTGATCGCGGCGACGCCGTTCCGGCGCCGCGCTACCGTCCTCCCCTATTTCCCCGGAGCGAGCTGTTTTTTCGCCTCGGCGCCGCATTCATCTAGCTCGATACGGATACGAGTCGCATCGAGCGTTACCGCCTTCGCCTTGAAGTCAGCCGCAATTTTTCGGACGATTTCGTCGTCGCCGGGCGGCTGCCTGGCCGGATCGGCAATCGCGCGGGCGTAACCTTCAGCGGCCTCGCCCTTCAAGCCGAGATGCCCCGCCGCCCACAGCCCAAGCAGATGATTCCGCCGCGCTCTTATTTTGAACGCCAATTCCTGGTCAAGTTCGAATTTGCGTTCATAGCCCTTTTCCCGCTCGTCGAATCCCGACATGGAAATTCCTCTTGCTGTCTGGCGCGATTAGACCATAACCGCCCGCATGTGCACCTTCGTAATCTTACTTAGGCCGGACCACGACTGGCCAGTTCTGATCGCCGCCAACCGCGACGAGATGGTCGGCCGGCCCTGGCTGCCGCCCGGGCGGCATTGGCCCGATCGGCCCGAAGTGGTGGCCGGGCGCGACCAGCTTGCCGGAGGTTCGTGGCTTGGAATAAACGATTTCGGCGTGGTGGCGGGGATCCTCAACCGGCACGGCTCGCTCGGGCCCGCCGCGGGCCAACGCTCGCGCGGCGAGCTGGTGCTCGAAGCGCTCGATCACGCCGATGCAAACGAAGCCGCCGAGGCGCTTGCCAAGATCGAGCCCGCCGCCTACCGCACCTTCAACCTCGTCATCGCCGACAATCGCGACGCGTTCTGGCTGCGCCATGCCGACCCAACCGGAACCTTGCCGATCACGGTGGAAACGATCAAACCCGGCCTCGGCATCATCGCGGCGGGCGATCTCAACGACATGGAAACGCCGCGGCTCCGCCGTTACCGCCCGCTTTTTGCCGCCGCCGCCCCGCCCGATCCCGAGCACAACGACTGGGGCGCGTGGGAACGGCTCCTGCTCGACGAGCAATTCGCGCCGAGCGAAGGCCCGCAAGGCGCGATGCGCTTCGACACCGGGCGCGGCTTTGCCACCGTGTCGAGCGCGCTGATCGCTTTGCCCGCTGCCGCGAAGCCGCAATCTCGGCCGGTGTTCCGCTTTGCGGCGCATCGGCCGAATTCAACGCCCTGGCGCGATGTGCTGCTTCCCTGAGCAATTCCACCCCGGCCTCTGGCCTCGGCGCGCCGAGCTTGCTATAGAGATTTTCCAGCCGGTTCGCCCGGGGAGTTCCCGCCATGACGCGACGCAAGCAAGTCTACGAAGGCAAGGCCAAGGTAATGTTCGAAGGCCCCGAGCCGGGGACCCTCGTGCAATATTTCAAGGACGATGCCACCGCCTTCAACGCGCAAAAGCGCGGCACGATCACCGGCAAAGGCGTGATCAACAACCGCATCAGCGAATTCCTGATGACGCGACTCGGCGAGATCGGAATTCCGACACACTTCGTGCGTCGCTTGAACATGCGCGAACAGCTTGTTCGTCAGGTTGAGATAATTCCGGTCGAGGTCGTCATCCGCAACGTCGTTGCCGGTTCCCTCGCCCAACGTCTCGGATTGGCCGAAGGTACGCCGCTGCCGCGCTCGATCGTCGAGTATTATTACAAGAGCGACAAGCTCGGCGATCCGATGGTGTCGGAAGAGCACATCACCTGCTTCGGCTGGGCCTCGACCCATGATCTCGACGAGATCATGCAGATGTCGCTGCGGATCAACGATTTCCTTCTCGGGCTGTTTCTCGGCATCGGCATCAAGCTGATCGATTTCAAGCTCGAATTCGGCCGGCTCTACGACGAGCACGATCAGATGCGACTCGTGCTGGCCGACGAAATCAGCCCCGACAATTGCCGCCTCTGGGACGTGAAGACCAACGAGAAGCTCGACAAGGATCGCTTCCGCCGCGATCTCGGCAAGGTCGAGGAAGCCTATCAGGAAGTGGCACGGCGGCTCGGCATCCTCCCCGAAGGCGCACCGGGCGACGTTAAAGGCCCAACGACGGTGCAATGAGATTCGTGCGATGAAAGCGCGCGTTTTCATCACCCCGAAGGAAGGCGTGCTCGACCCTCAAGGCAAAGCCATCGCGCATGCGCTCGGCTCGCTGGGTTTTTCCGGTGTCGGCGAAGTCCGCCAGGGCAAAGTGATCGACCTGGAACTGGCCGAGACCGATCAGGCGCGCGCGCGCGCCGTTCTCGACGAGATGTGCAAGAAGCTGCTCGCCAACACCGTGATCGAAAGCTATCGCGTCGAGCTGCTCGGCTGAGCCAAATGCAATCCGCGATCATCGTCTTCCCGGGCTCCAATCGCGAAACCGATGTGTTCGACGCTCTGCACCGCGCCTCGGGCAAGAAGCCGCTGACGGTGTGGCATCGCGACAATGAATTGCCGAAGGTCGATCTCATCGTCATCCCCGGCGGATTTGCCTACGGCGATTACCTGCGCTGCGGCGCGATGGCGGCGCATTCGCCGATCATGCGCGAGGTGAAAGCCCGCGCCCAAGCCGGCACGCCCGTGCTGGGCATCTGCAACGGCTTCCAGATCATCACCGAAGCCGGGCTGCTGCCAGGCGCGCTGCTGACCAACAAGACGCTCCGCTTTCACTGCATGAACGTCCATCTGCGGGTCGAGACCAGTCAGAGCCTCTTCACCAGCCGCTATTCCACCGGCCAAGTGATCAACGTGCCCGTGGCGCATCACGATGGAAATTACTTTGCGGACCAGGCCACGCTCGACCGGCTCGAAGGCGAAGGACGGGTCGCTTTCCGCTATTGCGCGCCCGACGGGGCGTTGGACGAAGCTTTCAACGCCAACGGCTCGGCGCGGTCGATCGCCGGCATCTTCAACGAAACTAAAACCGTGCTCGGGCTGATGCCGCATCCCGAGGACGCTACTCATCCCTTGCAAGGTTCGCTCGACGGCGTGCCTTTTTTCGCCGGGCTGGTGGAGGCGCTGGCTTGAGCGTCGCAGACGTCGGACCGGCCTTGGCCGCCGAATTCGGCTTGAGCGCGGAGGAATTCGCGCGCGCCGTGACGATCATGGGGCGTACGCCCAACCTCACCGAGCTCGGCATCTTCTCGGTGATGTGGAGCGAGCATTGCTCCTACAAATCCTCGAAGAACTGGCTGCGCAAGCTGCCGACCACGGGCAAGCACGTGATTTGCGGCCCGGGCGAGAATGCCGGCGTCATCGATATCGGCGACGGCATAGCGGCGATCTTCAAGATCGAAAGCCACAATCACCCTTCTTTCATCGAGCCCTATCAGGGTGCGGCGACAGGGGTCGGCGGCATTCTGCGCGACGTCTTCACCATGGGCGCGCGCCCGATCGCCAATCTCAATGCCTTGCGTTTCGGCAGCCCGGATCATCCCAAGACACGGCACCTCGTCGCAGGCGTGGTCGCCGGCATCGGCGGCTACGGCAATTGCGTCGGCGTGCCGACCGTCGGCGGCGAGTGCAATTTTCATCCGTCCTATAACGGCAACATCCTCGTCAACGCGATGACCGTGGGCATCGCCGACAAGAACCGGATTTTCTATTCCGCCGCGGCCGGCCCGGGCAATCCGGTGATCTATGTCGGCGCCAAGACGGGACGTGACGGCATCCACGGCGCGACCATGGCCTCGGCCGAATTCAGCGACGACAGCGAAGAGAAGCGCCCGACCGTCCAGGTCGGCGATCCCTTCACCGAGAAGCTGCTGATCGAAGCCTGCCTCGAGCTGATGGCGGGCGATGCCATCGTCGCGATCCAGGATATGGGCGCGGCCGGCCTCACCTCTTCCTCGGTCGAGATGGCCGGCAAAGGCGGCTTGGGCCTGGAGCTCGATCTCGACCGGGTGCCCGTGCGCGAACGTGGCATGACCGCTTACGAGATCATGCTGTCGGAAAGCCAGGAACGCATGCTGATGATCTTGAAGCCCGGCAGCGAAGCGCAGGCGCGCGCCGTGTTCGAGAAATGGGAATTGGATTTCGCCAATATCGGCAAAGTGACCGAAAGCGGGCGGCTGGTGCTGCGGATGAACGGCGCGGTCGCGGCCGACATGCCGATCGAGCCTTTGGTGACCCAGGCACCGCTTTACGACCGGCCCTGGTCGCCGAGCCCGGCTTTGCCCGAGCTTTCGGCAGCCGAGCTCGAGGCGCGCGATCCGATCGTGGCGTTGAAGGCCTTGATCGGCTGCCCCGATGTCGCGTCGAAGCGCTGGATCTGGCAGCAATACGACCATCTCGTCATGGGCCGCACCGTGCAGCGGCCGGGCGGCGACGCGGCGGTGGTCGCGCTGCCCGATAGCAAGAAGGCCTTGGCACTCGTGACCGATTGCACGCCGCGCTACTGCCAGGCCGATCCGAAGCGCGGCGGCGCCCAAGCCGTGGCCGAAACCTGGCGCAACCTCACCGCCGTCGGCGCGACGCCGCTCGCCATCACCGACAACATGAATTTCGGCAATCCCGAACGGCCTGAGATCATGGGCCAGTTCGCTGGCTGCGTCGAAGGCATGCGCGAAGCATGTCTCGCGCTCGACTACCCGATCGTGTCGGGCAATGTGTCGCTTTACAACGAGACCAACGGCAAAGGGATTCTTCCCACGCCGGTGATCGGCGGCGTCGGCATTCTCGCCGACGCGACAAAGTCGGTCAGCCTCGCGCTGAAGGCGCCAGGGGAAACCTTGATCCTGATCGGCGCGACCAAAGGCCATCTCGGCGCATCGCTTTATCTGCGCGAGGTCTTGGGACGGGAAGAAGGCGCGCCGCCGCCGGTCGACCTCCTGGCTGAGCGCAAGAACGGCGATTTCGTGCGCGCGGAGCTGGGCAGCGGACGGATTTCCGCCTGTCACGATCTCGCCGATGGCGGCTTGCTCGTGGCTCTGGCCGAGATGGCGATGGCCGGGAATATCGGCGCGTCGATCGCCTGCCCCGATGGCGCCGTGCCTCACGGCTTCTGGTTCGGCGAGGATCAAGGGCGTTACCTTTTGGCCACCGCTGCGCCCGAGCTGGTCAAAACGAATGCGGAAAAAGCCGGGATTCCCGCGCTCATCCTTGGCCTAACCGGGGGCGATACGTTGACACTCCCGGGTGGCAATGCCATATCGGTGTCAGAGCTTAGGCGTATCAACGAGGCTTGGCTGCCGACCTATATGGCCGGCTAAGTACCTCTAGGAAAGGCACAAAATGGCGATCGACGCGGGCGAGATCGAACGGCTGATCAAATCCGGCCTGCCCGATGCGCAAGTGCGGATCGACGATCTGCGCGGCGATGGCGACCATTACGCCGCCATCGTGGTTTCATCCGCATTCCGTGGCAAAAGCCGGGTGCAACAACATCAAATGGTCTACCAGGCTTTGCAAGGCCGCATGGGCAACGAGCTGCACGCTCTGGCGTTGCAGACGTCGGCACCGCAAGACTGAGAACCTTAGGCAAAGGATCCCTTATGAGCGACGTTACCATCACCGATCGCATCAAGAACGACATCACCGATAATCCGGTCGTGCTCTTTATGAAAGGCACGCCGGTTTTCCCGCAATGCGGTTTCTCGGCCGCCGTCGTGCAAATCCTCACCACCATGGGGGTCAAGTTCAAAGGCATCGACGTGCTGGCCGATCCGGAAATCCGCCAAGGCATCAAGGAATTCTCGAGCTGGCCGACCATTCCTCAGCTTTATGTGATGGGTGAGTTCGTCGGCGGGTGTGATATCGTCCGCGAGATGTACGAGAATGGCGAACTGCAAGAATTTTTGAAGGGCCACGGCGTACCAACGCGCGCGTAACCACGATGCGCGCCGCGCCGCGCGCGCTCCTCGGCGCCAGGTGTCCGATGATGGGACTAAAGCCTGCCCTCGTTTCCATCGCGTTGGTCGCGCTCGCGGGATGCGCGGCGTTGAGCGGCCCCGACTGGGCGGCGATCGGGCAGCAGGCGGCCACCTTGCGTTCCGGCTGCGACAGTCAGTTTGCTTCAGGCACCATCAAAACGCATCTCGGCGCCGAGCAATGCGCCAATCCGCCGATCCGCGACCTTTACGCCAAAGCCGGCTGGCCGGATATCGACGTACTTGACGCCTATCACGCGCGGCGCGAATTGATCGCCGAGCAATGGGACCGCAAAGCGATCACGCCAGAAGAGGCGCGCGCACAGCTGGCGCAGGCTTACGTCGACCAGAACTCGGAGTTGCAGCATCGCTACGCCGATCGCGCGACCACCGTGGCCGCCACGCGCGCCTCCATGCCGATCATGTGCACCCGAGCCGGCCACACCTTCTTCTGCGACTAGGCTTCGCGCGCTCGGCGCGGCGGCGGCTTACGCCGCGAAGCGGAAGGCGGCCATGCTGAGCCCGCCCATGGTGAAATCCTGGTAGAGCCGCTCGCCGCGCGCGCCTTCGCCAGCGGCGCCCAGACCGACGAAAAGCGGCAGAAGGTGCTCGGGGCTGGGATGGGCGCGATGCGCATAAGGCGCCTTGCGCTCCCAATCGAGCAAATCCTCGATCTTTCCTTGCGCAAGCGCCGCCGCGAGCCATTCATCGAATTCCTTGGCCCAGGGAGGCGGTGCGCCATCGCCCCAATCGAGCTCGCGTAGATTATGGGTGGCCCCGCCGCTCGTTAGAACAAGCACGCCGTCGCCGCGCAGCGGCGCCAGCGCCGCGCCGAGCGCCATATGCCAGCGCGCGTCGCGCCGCGGCTGCACCGATAGCTGCGCAACCGGAACATCGGCGTGCGGATAGAAGTTGCGCAACGGGACCCACGCGCCGTGATCGAGGCCATAACGCGCCGGCTCGCCCGGAATGCCCGCCGCACGCAGCAATCCGAGCGCGCGTTCCGCCATTGCAGGTGCGCCCGGTGCGGGATAGGCGATGCGATAGAAGGTTTCGGGAAAGCCGTAGAAATCGTGGATCGTCTCGGGCTGCTCCGCGACGCTTACCAGCGGGACGGTCGTGTTCCAATGCGCCGAGACGCAAAGCACGGCTTGGGGACGCGGCAGGCTCTCGGCAAGCGCGCGCCAAAACGCGCCCGTGGCGCCGGGCTCGAGCGCAAGGCTCGGCGCGCCATGCGAGAGAAAGAGGCTCGGCAAGACAGCGTCGCTCATCAAATTCATGTAGGAAGAATGAAACCGCGGCGCAAGCGGGTCGCCGGCATCCGCTCCCGCTCCATCGCGCGCGGTTTTTCCCGCGAATTGATCTAGATCATTGACGCGCGCGAGAAGCGTGATTCAGCGTCATGACCTTTTTCGCGCACGCGTTTTCTTGTCCGCTCGCCAGTGCAGCAAAAGTCGACGCCGATCCGTTCATCGCTCAGCCTCTGGGCACGCCAAGCATGCGGCAAAGTGTCTCTCGGGAGCGAACAACAGGCTTCCCAAGGCGTAGCCAGCAACCGTTTAAGGAATGCTTCAACCTTGCAGCCAAAGATTGCACATCGTTCATTGGCGGCAACCTCCCATGCTCGAATTCACCACGTCGCAAAGCCACGGCCAAACTCACCAACATGGCGGCCCGCGTGCGCAATCCGCAGGCGGTCATCAGGATCTCGCCGGTACGCGTATCCTGACGCTCGACGACGATCCGAACATGCGATCAATCATCCGCAGCGTTCTGACCCAATGCGGTTGCCGCGACATCGTGCAGGCAGGCAATGGCCGCGCTGCGTTGCGCCTCTTTGCCGCGCACTCCATCGACCTCGTCATTTGCGACTGGTGCATGGAGCCGATGAACGGCTTCGAATTTCTCACGGAGCTGCGCAAATTCGATTTAGGAGCAAAGGTTCCGGTCATCATGCTGACTGCGAATTCCGAACCTTCCGACGCCTTGGCAGCACAACATCTCAATATCGCCGCATGGCTGGTGAAACCGATCGCGCCCAAGCGGCTGCTCGAGCGCATCGGCTCGGTGCTCAGCATTCCGACGCAGTTGTTTTCGATCCAGGATGATCTCGCCGTCGACCTGAGCAGCCTCGTCACCCAGTACCGCGCGAAGCTTGCCAACGAGATCCGCGAACTGCAAACGTTGGTCGACACCTTTCAACACCAGGGCCGTAACCATGTCGGCCATCACTGGACATCCATGGTCCGGCTCTTTCACACCGTGAAGGGCCAGGCCGGGACCTTCCAGTACGACCTGATCACGACTCTCGCCAGCATCGGGCAGCACCTGCTGCGCGACGCTGAAGGCAACGTCGAAGTCATGATCAAGTACCAACCGCAATTGCAGCGTGCTCTGGCTGTATTGGTGCCAGCCATGTCGCTCGTTCTGCAAAGCGACATCAAAGGTCATGGCGGTGCGATCGGCCAGCGACTTCTCGCGAAAATCAACGAGGCGACCGTGCCGCTACGGACGATGATCGAAACCGAGTTGAGAAATGCCCGGCGTCCTTAACGCACTCCTCGCCCGCCTACGCCTCAACCGTCGCATCGTTTTGTTTGTGCCGTTGGCGACGTTCGTCTTCGGCGTCGGGCTTTCCCTTTACATTTTTACGTCGTGGCACACCTCCGAAACGGCCGATGCGCGCGCCAGCTTCACCAAGCTCGCCGCCGACCACATGGTAGCCGCTCGCGCCAATGTGCTCAGAGCGGCGATCGCCGCCGATTATCTCGGCACGGTATTCGAAGCAGCGGGCGACCTCGACCGGGTTGGGTTCAGGTACTTCGCCGCAAAGGTGCTCAAAAACAATCCGGCAATCGAGCGCCTTGCCTGGCTCCCAATCGTCCCGGCGTCCAAGGTCGCCAGCACCAAGACCGAAGCCGCCGTACAGGGCATCGAAAAGTTCCGCATCACCGAGCATGACGGGCTTGGCGGCCTTGCCGGCGCTCCGCCGCGCGACGTGTACTATCCGATCTTTTATATCTCGCCCAACGCGGGCGGTTCGTCGCTGACCGGCTTGGATTTCGGTTCCGATCCGAGCGCGCGAAAAGCGATGGAAAAAGCGGCCCAGGGCGGCTCTTACGTTGCGATCCCGAACAAGGCAGGCTTTCTCGACAGCAACGAGCCGAGTTTCTTCGTCTTTATTCCAGTCCATGTCCGCGCATCGGCCGCTGCCGATCGAACCCTGCGCGGTTTCGTTGTCGGCGAGATCAGCCTAAGGCGCGTCGTGCATGACGGAGCGCCACCGAGCGGACCGACCGCGCCCCAAGTCGCGATCTTCGATTTGTCGGCGCCGCTTTCGGATCAGCTTATCTATCCGGCGCGCCTCGAAGGCGTTGCGGACGCCAACGTCGCTGCGGCGAGCGGCAGCTTTTGGGATATCGACATGGGCGTCGCGACCTGGCGCATCGCGGCGTTGCCGAAAGGACCGCTCGAGCCCGGCGTGACTTGGCAAAGCAGTCTCATTCTCGCCGGCGGATTGATCATCAGCGCGAATCTCTCGGGATATCTCCTATTGTTGCTCCGGCGACGCACTCGTGTCGAAGACGTGGTCCGGCTGCGAACCGAAGAACTCGAGATCGCATTGCGTCAGTTGCGGGTGACGGAAGAGCGCTTGCGCGATTACGTCACCACGGCGACGGACTGGTCTTGGGATGCCGGCCCGGATTTCCGCTTCACGACCGTTGCCGACCGCGCGCGCGAGTTTGGAATCGATCCTGGGCTGTTGATCGGGCTCGACCGGCTGATCGACGGCGACGCCCCGACCGCCATCGAAAAGCGGGTCGACGTGCTCTCGCGCCATCAGCCCTTCAAGGATCTGCGCTACGACTATCCGCTGGGAAACCGGATGCTGTCGCTCTCGCTTAGCGGCATGCCGAAATTCGACGACAACGGCAAGTTTCGTGGCTATCGCGGCAGCGCGCGCGACATCACGCCGCAACTTCGCGCCGAGGCCGAGCAACGCACGGCACGGTGGGCGGCAGAGCAGGCCAATCGGGCCAAGTCCGCATTTCTTGCCAATATGAGCCACGAAATCCGCACGCCCATGAACGGCGTGTTGGGCATGGTGCAGATCCTGGGAAAGACCGAGCTGAATTCCGAACAACGCCGGATGTGCAAGATCATCGCTCATTCTGGCAACACGCTGATGCAGATCCTCAATGACATCTTGGATTTCTCCAAGCTCGAAGCTGGGCGCATCGAGCTCGAAAACATCGATTGCTGCCTGACGGATGTCGTCGGCGACGTGGTTTCGCTGATGCGGCACACGGCCGAGGCCAAAGGCATCAGTCTGGTCTTCGAGCAGGAACTAACCGCCTCGTCCTGGATCGTTGGCGACCCGACCCGGATGCGGCAAGTGCTCTTCAACCTTATCTCGAATGCGATCAAGTTCAGCTCACGTGGCACGATCTTCGTCGGGTTGCGCACCGAGGGCGTCGCCGATGGCAAGTTGCGGTTCTCGCTATCCGTGGCGGATCAAGGCATCGGCATGAGCGCCGACGAGCAACGGCGCCTTTTCAGACGCTTTACGCAAGCGGACATATCGTCGACGCGCCGCTTCGGCGGCACCGGTCTCGGCCTTTCCATCACGCGCGAGCTCGTCGAATTGATGGGCGGCAGCATTGCGATCGACAGCAAGCTCGGCGCCGGCAGCACCTTTACCGTCGCACTGACTCTTCCGGTCGCGGCATCGCGAGACGCCCCCGCGCAATCGGGGGCGGAAGCGCGTCCCGAAGGCTCGCCGATCCAGCTCAACGTACTGGTGGCGGAAGACGACCAGATCAATCGTATGGTCATCCGCATGATGCTCGAGCCCGAAGGGCATACGGTCACACTGGTCGAGAACGGCCGCGAAGCGATCGAGGCGGTCAGTACCATGAGCTATGATCTGGTGCTCATGGATGTGATGATGCCGGACACGGACGGCGTGGAGGCGACGCGCCAGATCAGGGCCATGCCGCCGCCGGCTTGCCGCGTGCCGATCATCGCGCTGACCGCTAATGCAATGGCGGGCGACCGGGACAAGTATCTTGCCGTCGGAATGAACGGCTATGTCGCCAAGCCGGTCGAAAATCAGGAGCTTTTCGCCGCCATCGAGCACGTCCTGGGCGTGCGCGCCTGGACGCCGAGCGGTGCGAGCCCCGCCGCCATACCCGCGCCTAGCGTGGAGGCGTTGGAGCGGTTGGAAGACTTCATTTCCTCGCTCTGACGGGCCAAGCCGGCATCACGTTTCCGCCTTGGGCGGCACGATCAAGACCTTGTCGACCCGCCGGCCATCCATGCCCAGAACCTCGAAACGATAACCCTCGATCGTCACCTGGTTGCCGGTGGCGGGTATCCGGTGCATGTGCGCCATGATGAAGCCGCCAAGTGTGTGATACTCGGCACCCTCCTCCTCGGTTAGGTCGGCCAATCCGGTAAGATCGCCGACCATGTCGAGCGGCGTCATGCCGTCGACGACGAAGGAACCATCCTCGCGCCGTTCGATGCTCGGGCTTGCTTCCTCGCCGGGGACGGCGATATCGCCCACCAGCGCCTGCAAGATGTCGTGCAAAGTGACGACGCCTTGGAAATCGCCGAACTCGTCGACCACCAGCAGCATCGCCTCGCCCGATTTCCGGAACACTTCGAGGGCGCGCAAGGCGGTCGCAGTCTCGGGAATGTAAAGCGGCGGCCGCAGCACGCGTTTCAAGTCGAAAGGTTGCCAGCTCATCTCGGCCGTCAGCAGGTCTTTGACCTGCACGATGCCTGCCGCCTGCGCGAGCCCCCCGTCGAAGACGGGAAAGCGCGAATAATGGCTGTCATGCACCTTGCGCCAGTTTTCTTCTTCGCTGTCGGCAAGGTCGAGCCATTCAACCTGCGTGCGCGGCGTCATGACCGCACCGACCCGGCGATCGCCCAGGCGCAACGCCATTTGCACGATCGCGGTCTCGGCGGCGTGCACATGGCCAGCGGCTTGGGCCTCGCGCAGCATGATAGCGATCTCTTCCTCGGTGACCGGCGCGGGCTCCGCCGGCCGCACGGGAATAAGTCGGAGCACGAGGCTGCTCGACATGCTCAGGACCCAGGCGATCGGCGCCACCGCGCGGGTCATGCCGCTGAGGATCGGCGCGAGCCGGCGCGCGAGCGCTTCGGGACGCCGTAGCGCCACGCGTTTCGGCACCAATTCGCCGAGTATCAGCGTGAGATAGGAGATCACGACGACGACCAGGAAGAAGCTCCAGCCCTCGGCGTGAGCGGTATAGGGCTTGAGTAGGCTCGCGAGCTCATCGGCAAAGGCGGCGCCACCCAAGGCGCTTGCGAGCACGCCGATGACCGTGATGCCGATCTGGACCGTCGACAGAAATTTTCCCGGATCGCGCTTCAGTTCCAGCGCCGTCTTGGCGCCGGCGCGGCCCGAGTTGGCGGCGTGTTGCAGCCTGACCCGACGCGCCGAGACGACGGCCATCTCAGCCAGCGCGAAAAACCCGTTGAGCAGAATCAGCACGAGGATGACGGCAAATTGCAGCCACAACATGGCGGCTCCGGCGTTGGTTTCCCTGCTGCGACAATAGCAGGGATTCCCGTCGCAAGCGCGGCGCCCGCGGCTCAGTTCCCGGCGCTGGACCTGACGAGCGCATCGCGCCAGACGAAGCAAAACGCCAAGATCGCGCCCACCATCTCGCCTGCACCGCCGATACGAAACGCCGTGTGAAGCCCGGTCAAAAAGGCTTGGGGAGATCCCTGCCCCGCATGGACGGCAAAGGCGGCGCCGAGCATCGCGACGCCAAGCGTCGCGCCGACCATGCGGGCGGTGTTGAGAACCCCCGATGCCGTGCCTGAGCGCGCCGCCGGAACGCTCGCTACCGCCACCGAATTGACCGGACCGGTGTTGAGACCGAGGCCGATGCCCAGCACCGCGAGATCGAGCTCGATCGCAACAAGGCACGTTGCCGTCGAGATCGTGCTGAGCAAGAAGAGGCCGACGCCCATCGACCCCATTCCGGCGGTCATCACCCCGCGCGGACCAAAACGCGTCGCCAGCGCACCGGAGCGCTGCGATACCACGATGTAGACGAGCGACAGCGGCAACAATTCGAGGCCGGCAGCGACAATCGATGCGCCGCGCTGCTGTTGCAGATAAAGCGGCACCAGGAACAGCATGCCGTACATGCCGAACGTCATCAGCGCCGCTACTGCTGCCGCTATGCACAAGCCGCGGCGGCGCAGGATCGCGACCGGCAGCAACGCGCCGTCGCTGCGGGCCTCGACGGCGACAAAAAGCGCGGTGGCAATAAGCGAGACGCCGACGCAGAGCGCGACCGACCGAGCGCTCCATTGCGTGCCCTCGATCGCCGCGATCGTCAAGGCGCCAAGTGCCAAAATCGCGAGCGCTTGGCCCGGGAGATCGAGATGCCGCCCCTGTGGATCGCGCGATTCCGGCAACACCTTGAACGCCATGATCAAGGCCAGTGCGCTCACGGGCATAATCAGCAAAAAGACGCTGCGCCAACCGGCCGCCTCGACCAGCACGCCGCCGAGGCTCGGCCCGATCGCAAGCGCGACGCCATAGCAGCTGGCCCAAATGCCGATCGCGTAGGCGCGCTCGCTTGCATCATCATAAGTGACAGCGAGAATCGTAAGCGAGGTCGGCAGCAACAGCGCGGCACCGAGACCGGTGACGGCGCGCCCGGCGATGAGAATGGTCTCGTCCGGCGCTAAACCACAAATCAACGAGCCAAAGGTGAAGATCGCGACCCCCGATGCAAAAACGCGGCGCCGTCCGTAAAGATCGGCCAGCGTTCCCGCGGTCAGCAGCAAGCTCGCATAGACGAGATTATACGCATCGACCACCCATTGCAGAACGCTCAGAGGAACGCGCAGATCCTCACCGATCGGGCTCAGCGCGAGATTGACGACGGAGGTATCGACTTGCGCGACGAGCACACCGAGACACATGATGAAGAGCGTCGCGCGATGTCGGGTGCGATGCGCGGCCAAGGCAATGGCGTTGTTCACGGTCATGTCGGTCCGTCCAGCAAGGATTGCAGCGATTTGATGAAGCTAAGAAAGGACCGGCGCGATTTCGCCCCCAAACCTTTCGGCGGCGGCCGAAAGGTTCCCCATTCACAGAACTGGACTGGGGCCTACATTAAGGCGCATGAGCGATGGTCTCGATCTGGCGCAGGTCGCCGCCCTGGTCGGCGATCCGGCGCGCGCCAATATCCTTTCGGCCTTGCTGGATGGGCGGGCGCTGACCGCCGGCGAATTGGCGTATTTCGCGCGCGTTTCGCCGCAGACGACGAGCGGCCACCTCACCAAGCTCACCGAAGCCAAGCTGCTCTCTGCGCTCAAGCAAGGCCGCAATCGCTATTTTCGCTTGGCCACGCCGCTTGTGGCGCAGATGCTTGAGGGCATCATGGCCGTCGCAGCCGAAGGGCCGGAGCGTCGTCAGCCTCTTTCGAAGCATGACGAAGCCATGCGGACGGCCCGTACCTGTTACGATCATTTCGCCGGCAAACTCGGCGTCGCGCTCGCCGACACGCTCGGGCAGCGAGGTCACCTCTTGCTATCGGAGCAAGGGGGCGAAGTGACCGAAAAGGGCGCCGACTTCTTTCGCGATTTCGGGGTCGAACTTGACTCGGCACGCCGCAGCCGGCGGCTCTTCTGCCGGCCTTGCCTCGATTGGACTGAACGCCGACTGCATATTGGCGGCGCGGTTGGGGCAGCGCTCGCTGCGCGCTGCTTTGCACTGTCCTGGTTCATACGCTCGCGCGATAGCCGCGCCCTTGGCATCACGTCTGCCGGGCGCCGCGGCCTCGACGAAACCTTCGGCATAACGCTTTAGGCGATAAGGATGCCCAGCAAAAGCCGCGCAAATCTGATGCGCAGACCGCCAACTCATTGCATTCCGCGACAGCTTCCCCGATCTGGCACTGAACACGGCTCCGCTTATGGACGAAGCTGCGCATTAGGATGGCCGAGATTCGTCCCCGTCACGCCCGGTCGTCGAAGCCGGCGCCGATTCGGCAGAGGTCGCTTACCAGAGAAACGGAACAAGTTTTCTGGTGCGACGGCAGTAATCTTCGTGGGCCGACGGGAATTGCTGACGCATCAACGCCTCTTCCGCGGCAACGCGCAGGAGAAACGTGGCAAGGATCACCGCGACTCCAAGATAACTGCCGAGCCTGCCCATGGTGAGCGCCGTGCCGAGCGCGGCGAGAAGGAAACCGGCATAGATTGGGTGCCTGACCACGGCATAGGGCCCGCTCTGCACCAGCTCGTGGCCCTCTTTCAGCGAGACGACCGCGCCCGACCAGTTGCGCCCAAGCACGACGCGCGCCCAGATCGCGAAACCGACGCCGACGACGTCGAGCACAAGCCCGATTGGGCCGAAGAACGGCGTCTGCGGCGTCGCGCCTATATCGAAAGGCGGGAACAGACGCGGATCGAGCAGCAGCGCAAAGCCGATCAAGGCCAAGAGCCCGGTCGCAATTTGACGGCCAGGCTGCGCCGTCTTCGCGTTGCGCTTGACGGCAAAGGCGCCCGGTAACCAAACCAGCACCACGACGACCCAAGACCAATGGGCGGCGATGGTATATAGCGTGCGCATGGGTCAGCCCGCGCGTCGCTGCGCCGCGGGCTTGGCCTCAAGCCCGCGACGCGCCGGCATCGCGGCAACAGAACGGCGCAGAAGGTTCAGCGCGAATAGAACTCGACGACGAGATTGGGTTCCATCGTCACCGGATAAGGCACATCCGCCAGCTTCGGCGCGCGCAGAAAGCGGCCTTTGAACTTGGCGTGATCGACCTCGATATAATCCGGCACGTCGCGCTCAGTCGAGGCGGTCGCCTCGATGATGACCGCCATCTGCTTGGCGCGATCGCGTATCTCGATGGTGTCGTTATCCTTCACCAGATAGGACGCGATGTTGACCCGCTTGTTGTTGACGAGAATATGGCCGTGATTGATGAACTGGCGCGCCGCGAACGGAGTCAGCGCGAATTTCATGCGATAGATCACGGCGTCAAGGCGGCGCTCCAACAACGCCACCAGATTCTCGGCGGTGTCGCCTTTGCGGCGGTGCGCCTCGGCGAAAATACGCCGGAACTGGCGCTCGCCGATATTGCCGTAATAGCCCTTCAACTTTTGCTTGGCCATCAGCTGGGTGCCGAAATCCGACGGTTTCTTGCGCCGTTGCCCATGCTGGCCGGGACCGTAGTCGCGGCGGTTGAGCGGGGATTTCGCCCGGCCCCAGAGATTGACCCCTAGGCGCCGGTTGATCTTGTACTTCGAGCCTACGCGTTTGCTGCTCATCGTGGTTTAAGACCCGTTTGGTTGTTGTTGTCCCAATAGTCCCTCCGCCTGCGCGGGGGCGGGACGCCAAGCGCCCACATTCTTGGGAATGAAGCCGCGCACTATAGGGGGATGCCGGGCCTTGTCAAGCCATTGGCCGGAAACGGAAAGGCCCGAGAAACGGGGCGCTGGCGCCGGGGCCTTCAGCCGGCCTTGCGGTAATCCAGCAAGGTTGGATGCGGCCGATTCTCCAGCGCCATCACGCCGGTCGCCGTGTTGGAGATCGGAATGTGATAGTTGCGGTGGATCTGGGATACCGAGCCCGGCAGCGCGCCGCGCATCGCCAGCCAGTTGAGCAGCTCGACGCCTTGCGATCCCGCCAGTTCGACGAGGTCGTGAACCGAGTAGCGGGTCAGCGCCTCGGGGTCGCGGACGAGCTGATCGAGACAGGCCAGGTCGAATTTCTTGTTGATGAAGCCGGCTCGCGTGCCGTCGAGCTGATGCGACAGCCCGCCCGTGCCGAGGATCAGCACGTTCAAATCCTGGCCATAGGATTCGATAGCCCGGCCGATCGCCTGGCCGAATTTGTAGCAGCGTGCGGGCGACGGCAAAGGATGCTGCACCGTGTTGATCTCGATCGGGATGGTCCGCACCGGCCAATCGCCACCGCCCGGCCAGAGCAGCGACATCGGCACGGTGAAGGCGTGATCCACCAGCATCTCCTGGCAGGTCACGATGTCGAACTCGTCGGCGACGAGCGAATTGATCAGATGCCAGGAAAGATCGACATCGCCTTGAAACGGCCGCGACACTGGCAGTCCCCAGCCTTCGTCCGCATGGCGGTATTGCGGCGCGGCGCCGACCGCGAAGGTCGGCAGCTTGTCGAGAAAGAAGTTCAGGCCGTGATCATTGTAGATCACCACCACCACGTCGGGGCGTTGCTGCGCCAGCCATTCGTGGATGCGGCCAAAACCGTCGAAGAATGGCTTCCAATAAGGATCGCGCTGCAGCCCTTTGGCGATGGCGTTGCCGATCGAGGGGATGTGCGAGGTCGAAACCGAACCGAGGATGCGCGCCATCGCCTACCTTCCCGCCGCGGCGAGCTTTGCCCTGAAGGCCTCAACGCTCATGCCGGTCTGTTGCGCACCGATATCCTGCACGCCCAGCCCGAAAATCCCGGCCAGCTTCGCGAGATAATAGATGTTGCCCCCCGCCGCGATCATTTCGAGCACGTTGCGGTGCCGCACCGCCTCGCGCTGCTCCGGGGTGAGCCCGAATTGGGCGCAGTAAGCGTCTTCGTCGCGCAGAAAAGCGGCGCGGTTTTCGGCGCTGTTGAACGAATAGCACATCTTGTTGAGGGCATAGCCCTTCTTCGCCCGCTCGCCATCAAAGATCGGCGTGCCTGGTAAATCGTCATGCATTTCGGCGCCCATGGGAAGAGATTATCGGCGCATCCGGCCGGCTCTTTGATCTAGATCAAGCCGGCCCGCGGAAGGGGCCTGGCTATCAGCGCACCCCGCCCTGATTCACCACGGGTCCGGTATAGGCTTCGAAGCGTTTGCGCAACGCCACGAGCCGCTTTTCGTCGGTGACGAATTCCTTGTAGCCGGTCGCAATCCGGTAGCGCGAAAGCGGCTTCAGCCCCGCGGGCGGCGGTACGTCGGTGCGCGCCGAGAAAGTGCCGAGGCGGCTTTGCTGCTCCTTGGCCATGTACCAAGTCAGGAACAGCTTCGCGGCGTTGGGGTGCGGCGCGCCCTTGAAGATTCCGGCGGTTACAAAGAACACCGGCATGACATCCGCCGCCGGAAAGGCAAAGTCGATCGGCTCTCCCGCCTTCTTCAAGGCACCGGTGGTCGAGCTGGTTGAATCGAAGGTCACCGTGCTCTGGCCCGCCGCCACGCTTTTGAGTACGCCGAGATGGCCTTGGATGAAACTCGGCTGGTTCGCCATGTATTTATCCATGTAGCCCCAGCCATATTTCTTGACGATGTTGTCGAAGACGAAAAGCGTCGCATCGTCATCGGCGGGATAGGCGGTGACGAGCTTGCCCCGGAACTGCGGCTTCAGGAAATCGAGCGCGGATTTCGGCACGTCGCCGGGCGCCACCAGTTTGGTGTTGTAGGCGTAGGAGAGCAGCACCACGCTGGCGACAGTGAAGGCGCCGTCCTTGTCGCGAAACCGGAAATCGATCTTGTCATAGCCTTCAGGCTTGAAACCCAGCAGCGCGCCTTGTTTCTTCCAGGCGACGAAATCCTGCACCGTTTGCAAGAAGGCCATGTCAACCTCAAGCTTCTTGGCCTTGAGCTGTTGGTTGATCTTGTCGTCGAGCACGTTGCTGAAGCCGCCGGTGACCGACACCGTCACGCCCGGAAACTGCGCCATGAACTCCTTGGCCCAGCGCTCATAGGGCTCGACTGGGCCGCCGCTGTAGAACACCAGCGATTGCTCCAGCTTCGCTCGCTCGTAAAGCTGATCCATGCTCTCGGCATGCGCCACCGACGCGCCGCACAGAAATGCCAGCGCCAACGCGCCAAGACGCGGCCATACGCCGCCCGCCACTACGCCCATCTTCCTCCCCCTTCATGTATCGTCGACGCGCCTTTTTTTCCGGGCGCGACGCGTGAGCCGGGATGGTGGCACAAGCCCTGTCCGCTTGCCAAGCGCGACGCGGCGCCCGCGATCCGCCTTGCCACCTATCGCGGCGCAACGCATGCTGGTAGGGAAGGCATCAAGAAACGGGAGACGAGGCGTGGCGGAACGTCCTAAGCAGAGGAACCACCATATCTGGCGGTTTTTCCGCGCCGGAGGCTTTGATCAAGTCCGCATCGACAGCGGCGAGGACGTGGCCGAGCTCGATACGCTCGACCAGAAATTATGGGTGGCGCTCGCCTGCCCGACGCGCGGGATCGAATTCGACGAACGCACCCTCGACATCATCGATTCCGACCATGACGGTCGCATCCGCGCGCCCGAGATTCTCGCGGCGGTGAGCTGGACACGGTCCTTGCTCAAGGACCTTCACGAGCTGGAACGCGGCGGCGAAAATCTGCCGCTTGCCGCGATCGACGACACCACGGCACACGGCAAGGAAGTCCGTGCCTCGGCCGAGACCATTCTCGATATGCTCGGCAAGAACGGCACCAATGCGATCTCGTTGCAGGACACGCTCGACATCGAGCGCATCTATGACGGCACGCCCTTCAACGGCGACGGCATTATCACGGCCGCGGCGGGCGCCGATGCCGCCACTCAGTCGGTCATTTCCGACATCATCGACTGTCTTGGCTCGGAGCTCGACCGCAGCCATAAGCCCGGCATATCGCAAGCGATCGCCGACCGCTTCTTTGCCGAAGCCGCCGCCTTCGCCGCCTGGCGCGCGGAAGCCGACGCGCCGCAAGGCACCTTGCTCCTGCTGAACGACGCGACCGAGAAGGCAGCGCTGCTCCTGGCCGAGTTCCGCGCCAAGCTCGACGATTTCTTCGCGCGCACGCGGCTGGCCGAATTCGACCCGCGCGCGGCTGACGCGCTCAACCCGCCCGTCTCCAGCTACGAAGCCCTCGCCGCCAGCGACCTCGAAAACGAGAGCGCAGCGATTACCGCCTTACCGCTCGCCCATATCGAGGCCGGCAAGCCGCTCTCGCTGAGCTCGGGCATCAATCCCGCCTGGGCGCCGCGGATCGCACGCCTCCGCGACGAGATCGTGGCGCCGCTGATCGGGCCGCGCGACAGCCTCGCCGAAGCCGATTGGGAAAAGATCAAGGCCTGTTTCGCGGATTATGCCGCCTGGACGACGCGCAAGCCCATCATCGCGGTCGAAAAGCTCGGCATTGCCCGGCTTAAGGAACTGCTCGATCCCAAGATCAAGACAACCGTCGACGGGCTGATCGCCCGCGACAAGGCGCTCGAGCCGCAGATGAATGCGATCTCCGATGTCGAGAAGCTGGTGCGGATGAAGCGCGATCTCATTCCGCTGCTCAACAATTTCGTGGCGTTCAAGGATTTCTACACACGCGCGGGCAAGGCGGTGTTTCAAGCCGGCACGCTTTATCTCGATGCGCGCAGCTGCGATTTGTGCGTCCGGGTTGAGGACGAGAACGCTCATGCGCAGCTCGCGACCTTGAGCCGGATCTATCTCGCCTATTGCCGCTGCAGCCGTGCCGAAGGCAAGGAAGTCATGACTATTGCCGCGGCCTTGACCGCCGGCGACGCCGAGAACCTGCTGGTCGGGCGCAACGGTGTGTTCTACGACCGTAAGGGCCGGGATTGGGACGCGACCATCGTCAAAATCATCGAGCATCCGATCAGCCTGCGCCAAGCCTTCTGGCTACCTTACCGCCAAGCGGCCCGCTTCATCAGCGCGCAAATCCAGAAAGTCGCCGCAGCGCGCGCCGCGGCCTCGCAGACGCAAATATCGCAACCCTTCGCACACATCGCAGATACGGCTCAAACGCCTGCGGCTGCGCCGGCCGCCGCAGGAACGCCGGCAGCCCCGGCCGCCACGCAACAACAAGCTTTCGACGCGGCGCGCTTTGCCGGCATCTTCGCCGCCATCGGCCTCGCCATCGGCGCCATCGGCACGGCGCTCGCATCGATCGTCACTGGATTTCTGGGGCTGAGCTGGTGGCAGATGCCGCTCGCGATCGTCGGGCTGGTGCTGATCATTTCCGGCCCGTCCTGCATCATCGCCGCGATGAAGCTGCAAAACCGCAATCTCGGCCCGATCCTCGATGCCTGCGGCTGGGCGGTGAACACGCGTTTGAAGATCAACCTGCCTTTCGGCCGCGCGCTGACCGCCTTGGCGCAGCTGCCCGAGCGCGCCGAACGCGCGTTGAGCGATCCCTATGCCGAAAAGCGCCAGCCTTGGGGTTGGTATCTCACGCTTCTCGTGCTCGTCGCGATCGTCGCTGCCTTGTGGCGCTACGGCTTCATCGCGCGCTGGATCGCACTGCTCTGACCTGCACTAGACCGGAAAGACGTGCTTGCCGTCGGTGCCGAGCGGTAAGGGCTTGACCCACAGCACGCCGGCGGCCTGCAAACGCCCATAAAGATGGGGAAAGAGCGCGCCGCCGCGCGACGCTTCCCATTTGAGCGCCGGTCCCAGGCTTTCCGCCTCGACCGCGACCAGCACCAGCCCCGTTTTGCCGACGAAATGCTTGGCCGCGGTTTCCGCGGCCTGGGCTGCCGTCGAGAAATGGATATAGCCGTCGGCGAGATCGATGCCGGCGCCGGCAAAGACGCCCACACGCTCGGCCTCCTGCCATTCTTGCGCCGAGAGAATTTTATAGATGATCTGCGCCATGGCGGTGCCGTCCCTATTCCGCGGCTTTGCGCTTGCGCGGTCCGCAGAAAGCCGTCACCACCCCATGCAGCGTGCGCAGCTCCTGCTCGGTGCAGCCGGCGCGCTGAAAGAGATTGCGCAGATTGCGCACCATCGACGGGCGCTTCTCGGGATCACGCATGAAGCCGCTGCGGTCGAGCTCTTCCTCGAGATGGCCGAAGAACTGGATAAGCCGATCCTTGGTCGCCGGCAGGGAATGGCCGAGCGCCAATTGCTCGTCCGGCGTCTCGTCGCCCGACAAGAACCACTCATAGCCGATCAACAGCACCGCCTGCGCGAGGTTGAGCGAGGAGAAAGCCGGGTTGAGCGGCACGTTCAGCACCGTGTCGGCGAGCGCGATGTGCTCATTCAAGAGCCCGGTGCGCTCCGGCCCGAACATGATGCCGCAGCTCTCGCCCGCGCCGAGATAGGCCCGCACCTCGGACGCGGCCTTGCGCGGCGTCAGGATGCGCTTGACCATGTAGCGGTCGCGCGCCGTGGTCGCATAGACATGGCGCAGACCCGCGATCGCTTCCTCGACCGTGTCGTAAACCTCCGCCTTCTCCAGCACGACATCGGCACCGCTCGCCGCCGCCTGCGCCTTCTTGCTCGGCCAGCCGTCACGCGGCTTCACCAGACGCATCTCGGTCAGGCCGCAATTGTACATGGCGCGCGCCGCCGTGCCGATATTCTCGCCCAGCTGCGGCGCGACCAGGATGACGGCAGGGCCGCCCCTCACGGCGCGGCGGCGGTGATCGGTGCCCGCCATGCTCAGCCGCGCCGGCCCGCGCGCCACAGCTTGTAGGTCAGGCTGTCGTGGAGTGCGTTGTAGGACGCGTTGATGATATCAGAGGAGACCCCGACCGTGGACCAGGTCTCGCTTTCGTCGGCGCTCTCGATCATCACCCGAGTGACCGCGCGGGTGCCCGCTTGCGGCGTCAGGATGCGCACCTTGTAATCGGTGAGACGGATGTTCTCGAGCTCGGGGAAGGCCGGCACCAGCGCCTTGCGCAACGCCGTGTCGAGCGCATTGACCGGCCCGTCATGGCTTTCCGCCACTTCGAGAAACGCCTTTCCGCCGACCTGGCCGGCAACCGTCGCTTCCGACACGGTGACGAGCTCGCCTTTCGCGTTCCAGCGCCGTTCATCCATGATGCGGAAGCGCTCGACCCGGAAATAGTCGGGGACCGAGCCCAGCATGCGCTGCGCCAGCAGCTCGAAGCTGGCTTCGGCGCCGTCATAGGCATAGCCCTCGAATTCGCGCGCTTTCACCTCGTCGAGCAGCGCGTTGAGCTTCGGATGGTTCGCATCGATCGGGACCCCGATCTCGCGCAGCCGCGCCAGAATATTCGAGCGCCCCGCCTGATCCGAGACCACGATGTGTCGGCTGTTGCCGACCAGAGCGGGATCGATGTGCTCGTAGGAGCGCGGGTCTTTCTCGACTGCCGAGACGTGCAACCCGCCCTTATGCGCAAAGGCGCTTTCGCCGACATAGGCGGCGTGGCGATCGGGCGCGCGGTTGAGGCGTTCGTCGAGAAAGCGCGAGACATGGGTCAGAAGCGCCAAGCCAGCGTCGCTGACGCCCGTGGTGTAACCGAGCTTCACCATCAAGGTCGGAATGAGCGCGACCAGATTGGCATTGCCGCAGCGCTCGCCCAAACCGTTGAGCGTGCCCTGAACCTGGCGCGCGCCAGCCCGTACCGCAGCGAGCGCATTGGCGACCGCGTTCTCGGTATCGTTATGCGTGTGAATGCCAAGCCGGTCGCCGGGCACGTGCTTGGCAATCTCGGTAACGATGCGCTCGACCTCGTGGGGCAAGGTCCCGCCATTGGTGTCGCACAGCACGACCCAGCGCGCGCCCGCCTGATGTGCCGCCTTCACGCAACACAACGCGTAATCGGGATTGGCCTTATAGCCGTCGAAGAAATGCTCGGCATCGAAGATCGCCTCATCGAGGCGCTCCGCAGCGAGCTTCACCGACTCTGCGATCATCGCAAGGTTTTCATCAAGGCTCACGCCGAGCGCGACCTTGACGTGGAAGTCCCAGGTCTTGCCGACGATGCAGGCGACCGGCGCCGTGCTGCCGAGCAAGGCGGCCAGGCCGGGATCATTGGCGGCGCTGCGCCCGTTGCGCCTTGTCATGCCGAAGGCGGCGATCCGCGCGTGGCCGAGCTTCGGCAGCTTGGCAAAGAACGCGTCGTCGGTGGGATTGGCGCCGGGCCAGCCGCCCTCGACGTAGTCGATGCCGAGCAGGTCGAGCTCGCGCGCAATCGCCAGCTTGTCGGGCACGCCGAAATCGACGCCCTGGGTCTGCGCGCCATCGCGCAGGGTCGTGTCGTACAGATAAATGCGTTCGCCGGGCATCCTACTCCTCACCGCCTCCCCCCTTGAGGGGGAGGGTCAGGGTGGGGGGTTTAGCACAAAATGCCGCGCTACGCTCGACGCCACTCCGTCATCCCGCCTGGCCCGTCTTCGATGAGGATGCCCTTCAAAGCCAGCTCGGTGCGGATGCGATCGGCTTCGGCGAAGTTCTTGCCTTTGCGCGCGGCGAGACGTTTGGCGATCAGCGCCTCGATTTCCGCCGCGCCTTCCTCGCCGCCTTTGAGCCAGGCTTCGGGATCTTTCTGCAAGAGCCCAAGCACATCACCAGCTGCAAGCAATTCACCTTTGAGCCGCGCCTTGTCGCCCGGCGAAACCGCCTTGTTGAGCTCCGCCAGTAGCTCGTGCAGCCCCGCAATCGCGAGCGGCGTGTTGAGATCGTCGTCGAGAGCAGCCCAGACACGCCCTGGTATCGAAGCCGGCGCGGCTTCGCCCGCGCTGCGGAGCGCCAGGTAAAACCGGTCGAGCCCTTGCTTGGCCTGGGCGAGCCGATCCGAGGTCCAGTCCAGCGGATCGCGGTAATGGCCCATCAACATGGCCAAGCGCGCGGCCTCGCCGGGGGCCTCATTCAACACGTCGCGGATGGTGCGGAAATTGCCTTCCGACTTGGCCATCTTCGCGCCTTCGACCATGACGAAGCCGTTATGGAGCCAGTAGCGCGCGAACGGCATTCCCGGATGCGCACATTCGCTTTGCGCGATCTCGTTCTCATGATGCGGAAAGATGAGATCGAGCCCGCCGCCATGGATGTCGAAGCTCGGGCCGAGATAGGCCTCGCTCATTGCCGAGCATTCGATATGCCAGCCCGGCCGGCCGCGTCCCCACGGGCTGTCCCAACCCGGCAGGTCCGGCGGCGAAGGCTTCCACAATACGAAATCGGCGGGATCGCGCTTGTAAGGCGCGACTTCGACCCGCGCCCCGGCGATCATCTCGTCGCGATTGCGGCGCGACAGCTTGCCATAGCCCTGATCGCTCGCCACCGAGAACAGCACATGGCCGTCGGCCTCATAGGCGTGGCCGGACGCGATCAACCGCTCGATCAGCGCGATCATTTGCGGAATGTGCTCGGTGGCGCGCGGCTCGACATCGGGCGGCAGGCAACCCAACGCGGCCACGTCTTCGTGAAACGCCTTGGCGGTACGCTCGGTCAGATCGCGGATGCTTTCATTCTTGGCCTTGGCCGCGGCATTGATCTTGTCGTCGACATCGGTGATGTTGCGCACATAGCGCACATGCGCCGTACCGTATTCCTGGCGCAGCAAGCGGTAGAGCACGTCGAACACGATCACCGGGCGCGCATTGCCGATATGGGCGAAGTCGTAAACCGTCGGCCCGCAGACATAAAGCCGGACATTCTTCGCATCCAACGGCGCAAAGAGTTCCTTTTTGCGGGTCAAGGTGTTGTAAAGCGCTAAAGCCACGTGCATCCGGTCCGGCGAGCAGTGAATTCGTGAGCGCAAAATACACGCCGCGCCGCGCGGGACAAGCCCGGGCGGGTCTTTCGACCGAAATCGTCAATTATTCCGCCGCCCCCGCTCCCGCCGGGGCGCGGCGCCCCGGGGCGCCATAGGTGTTCGGAATCTTATCGGCATAGGCCTGGACGAATTCCGACGTTCCCGCCGCGTCCTCGGACGCGGCCTGCATGGCCTTGTCGGAATAGGCTTGGCCACGCAGCTTGCTCTCGACCCGCCGCATCATCCTTGTGTAATGGCGCAGCAGCAGGATCCAGCGCGCAAACGCCAGGGAAAACTCCATCGCGCGCTTGGGATAGAAGACGAGTGGGTTCTCGATCTTCATGCCAAAACGGCGCTGTTTGCGCAGCTTGCGGCGCACCATCCCGAGCTGCAGCGGGTGAACGCCTTCGATGCGCACGCCGCCCGCGAAGGCGGTCATCACATGAGCGACCTTGCGCGGCTTCAGCCCCGATACGACCGCCCGGCTCAACACTTTTTCGACATGCTCGTCGGTGTAATAACGCCGCCACGCGTCGCGATAGACCTCGCCCCAAGCCTCGGGCGACATACGCGGATGCGCCGTCAAGACGTGTTCGAGATCGTATTTGTTCATGTCGGGGTCCATCGCGACCCCGCGCAGATAGAGATTCTTGTGGTCCTCGGAACCGGGCAGCGGCGTGAGGCAGAAAAACTCGAGAATGTCGATCGGGAGTTCTTCCTTGATGATCTCGATATCGCGCGCGATGCTTGCCGGCGTGTCGGTCGGAAAGCCGAGGATATATCCCGCCCAGGTCATCACCTTCTGCCGCCGCCACGCCAGCAGCATCTCGCGATATTCCCAGATCTTGTTCTGGCGCTTTTTCGTGCCCATTAGGGATTCGGGATTGATATTCTCGAGCCCGATAAAGACGGCATTGCAGCCGGCCCGCGCGGCTTTCTCGATAAAGCCCGGAATTCGGTGGCACAGCGTGTCGACCTGCAGGATCAGCCGGATCTTGAAGCCTTCGCGCTCGCGCAGCTGGATCAACCGGTCAAGAATCGGCTCCCAGTTCTTGTTGCGTGCGAAATTGTCGTCGGTGACGAAATAGCGCGTGACACCTTGGGCCGCGTTGGCGCGTACGATCGCCTCGACATCGTCGGGTGTGCGGTAACGCGATTTACGACCTTGGACGTTGATGATCGTGCAGAAGCTGCACTGGAACGGGCAGCCGCGCCCGGCATCGAAGCTGGTGTAATGGCCATTGACCCGGGCGACCACCTCGCGCGGCAGGATCGGCGCCACTGCGCCGCTCATATCGGGCAGATCGTCGAGGTAGTTGTAAATCGGCTTGGCATCGCCCGCGTCGATGTCGCGCAACAGCCCGCCCATGCGCCCTTCCGCCTCGCCGGCAAAGAGCGTGATGCCGAGATCGAGCGCCATCTGCAAATCGTCCGGGAGTTTGGGCAGCATCGAAAGACAGCCGCTGACATGGAATCCGCCGATTACCACCGGGATGCCGAGCGCGCAGAACTGGCGGCCGAGATCGAGGGCGCGCGGAAACTGGTTGGACTGCACCCCGACCAGGCCGACAAAGCCCTTGCCGGAGGCGGCGATCCGTGCAGCCAAACGCCTGACGTCGATCACCGTGTTGCATTCGTCGAAGACATCAGTTTCGATCTCGACTTCGGGACCGAGCGCGCGGTTCGCGGCACATTCGGCCAGAAGACCGTAGACGCTCGCAAGACTGTTGGAGGGGATGGAAGAGAGCCGCCATTGGATGACGTAGCCGTCATCGTCGTAATGGGACGGCTTGATGAGCACGACCTTGAACTTGCGCGATGGCACGCGGCACCACCCCCGACTGGTTCAAGCTGGAATTCTGCTACCCCTCCCCGGCGCGACAAATGCGCGCGGCACACGATTATTCAACAGGTAATCCTGGGAACGCGCAAGCGCCACGTGCGGGTGACGGCTTTATTGCGGGCAAGCTGCGCCGGCTTGCCGCCGGCGCCGCTAGGCCTTCGCGTAAGAATTGCGCAGACCGATCGTGCGGTTGAAGACTGGCCGCCCCGGCTTTGAATTGGGGTCGCGGCAGAAATAGCCCTGGCGTTCGAACTGCACCGCTTCGAAGCTATTGGCTTGGGCGAGAGACGGTTCCAGCCGCGCGTCGCTCAAGACTTCGAGCGAATTGGGGTTGAGATCGCCGAGGAGGTTCCCGCCGGCGCCGGGATCTGGCCTCGTGAAAAGCGGATTATAAAGGCGGATTTCCGCCTGCACCGAGCGCGCTGCATCGACCCAATGGATCGTCGCCTGCACCTTGCGCCCGTCCGGGGCGTTACCGCCGCGCGTCGCCGGATCGTAGGTACAACGCAGCTCAACCACCTCGCCGGCCGCATCTTTGATCACGTCGCGGCAGGTGATGAAATAGGCATAGCGCAGCCGGACCTCTTTGCCGGGCGAGAGGCGATAGAATTTCTTGGGCGGGTTTTCCATGAAATCCTCGCGCTCGACATAAAGCTCGCGCCCGAACGGGATAAGTCGCGTCCCCGAAGCGGGATCCTCGGGGTGGTTGACCGCCTCCAGCTCCTCGGTTTGTCCCTCGGGATAGTTCTCGATCACGACTTTCAAAGGCCGCAGCACGGCCATGCGGCGCTGTGCACTTTTGTTCAAATGATCGCGCACGGCATGGTCGTACATCTGCACATCGACCACGCTGTTGGAGCGCGCGACGCCGATGCGGCGCACGAAGTCGCGCAGCGCTTCCGGCGGCACGCCGCGGCGGCGCAAGCCAGCGAGAGTCGGCATACGCGGATCGTCCCAACCCGACACCCGTCCGTCGCGCACCAGCTGCGTCAGAAAACGCTTCGAGAGCACCGTATAGCCGAGATTGAGCCGCGCGAATTCGTATTGCCGCGGCCGCGACGGAACCGGAAGGTTCTCGAGGAACCATTCGTAAAGCGGCCGATGATCTTCGAATTCGAGAGTGCAGATCGAATGGGTGACGCCTTCGATCGCATCCGACTGGCCATGCGCGAAATCGTAAGTCGGATAGATGCACCATTTATTGCCGGTGCGCGGATGCTCTTCGTGCAGGATGCGATAGAGCACGGGATCGCGCAGATTGATATTGCCCGAGGCCATGTCGATCTTGGCGCGCAGAATGCGCGCGCCGTTCGGGAACTCCCCCGCCCGCATACGCCGGAAAAGATCGAGATTCACGTCGACGCTGCGTGCGCGATAGGGGCTTTCGCGTCCCGGCTCGGTCAAGGTACCGCGCATCGCATGCACTTCGTCGGCGGTCGAATTGTCGACATAGGCCTTGCCGTTGCGAATGAGATGCTCGGCCCAGCCGTAAAGCTGCTCGAAATAATCCGAGGCGTGATAGAGGTGCTTGCCCCAGTCGAAGCCGAGCCAACGCACGTCGCGCTCGATCGCGTCGATATATTCCTGCTCTTCCTTGGCCGGGTTGGTATCGTCGAAACGCAGATTGCAATGCCCGCCGAATTCCTCGGCGACCCCGAAATTGAGGCAGATCGACTTGGCATGGCCGATATGGAGATAGCCGTTGGGCTCGGGCGGAAAGCGCGTCACCACGGTCTGATGCTTTTTCGCGGCGAGATCGGATTGGACGATGTCGCGGATGAAATCCTGGCCGGCTTCGTTGGTGGAGGTTTCTTTTTCGCTCATGCTGCTTGACTGTGAAAAGTTCGCTTCGTCACGACGAAGACGGTACGGGATTGGGCGCGCGCGGTCGGGACGCGGCCTTGGCACTGCCCGCATCGCTCGCCTCTTCAAAGGCGTTGACGATCGGATAGCGCCGGTCGCGGCCGAAAGCGCGGCGCGTGATCTTGACCCCCGGCGGTGCCTGGCGGCGCTTGTATTCGGCGCGGTCGAGCATACGGCGAACGCGGCGCACGGTTTCCTCGGCATGGCCGCGCGCGATGATCTCGCGCAAGGGCATTTCTTGCTCGACCAAGCATTCAAGAATGTCGTCGAGATCCTTGTACGGCGGCAAAGTGTCCTGATCGGTCTGGTTCGGTTTCAGCTCCGCCGAAGGCGGCTTGGTGATCACCCGCTCGGGCATGACCCGGCCCGAGGGCCCGAGCATCCCCGGCAGGCGCCGCTCGTTGCGCCAGCGCGCCAGCGCGAACACGGTCATCTTGTAGACATCCTTCAGCACCGAATAGCCGCCGCACATATCGCCATACAGCGTCGAATAGCCCACCGACATCTCGGATTTGTTGCCGGTCGAGACCACCATCCAGCCGAATTTATTTGAAAGCGCCATCAGGCACATGCCGCGGATGCGCGCCTGGATGTTCTCTTCCGTGATATCCGCGCTCGTTCCCGCGAAAGACGGCGCGAGCATGGCGCGATAGGCCTCCATCGCCGGGCCGATATTGACATTGCGCAGCTCGCAGCCGAGGAATTCGGCGACCGCGGCGGCATCCTCCAAGCTCTCCTGCGAGGTATAGGGCGACGGCATCATCACGCAATGGACGCGGTCGGCGCCCAGCGCATCAACCGCGATCGCCGCGGTCAACGCCGAATTGATGCCGCCCGAGAGGCCCAGAACGACGCCAGGAAACCGGTTCTTGCGCACATAATCGCTGAGCCCCAGTACGAGGGCGTGATAGGTCGCGCTCAGATGGTCGCCATGCGGCGCGTGCAGGCCTCGTTCGACCGTCCAACCCTTGCCCTCGCGGCGCCAGAAGGTCGGCACCAAGGCGTTTTGCCATTCCGGGGCTTGGACCTGCAGCTCGCCCTTGGCGTCGAGCGCGAAGGACGCGCCGTCGAACACCAGTTCGTCCTGGCCGCCGAGCTGATTGACGTAAAGCAGAGGCAGGCCGGTTTCGTTGACCCGTTCTTGCGCCAGTTTCAGCCTTTCGCCCAGCTTGTCGCTTTCATAGGGCGAGCCGTTGATGACGATGAGCAGCTCGGCGCCGCTTTCGCCCAAGGTTTCGGCCGCGTCGGGATACCACATGTCCTCGCAAACCATCACGCCGAGACGCACGCCGTTCAGCACCATTGGTCCCGGACAAGGCCCGGCGGCAAAGACGCGCTTTTCGTCGAACACGCCGTAATTGGGCAGATCGTGCTTGAAGCGCAGACCCGCCACCTCGCCAGCCACGAGGAGCGCCGCGGCGTTGTAAAGCTTGCCATCCTGGCGCCACGGCGTACCTAAAAGCACCGCGGGCCCGTCCTTCACCACGCGGGCAAAATCTCTCACCGCCGCCTCGCAGGCAGCAACAAAGGCGGATTTCAGCACCAGATCCTCGGGCGGATAGCCGGCGACGAACAGCTCCGACGCCACCACGAGATCGGCGCCGGCCGCTTTCGCCTCGTGCCAGGCGTCCTTGAGCAGGTGCAGATTGCCCGCAATATCCCCGACGGTCGGGTCGAGCTGGGCAATGGCGATGGACAGCGATTCGGTCATGAGCAAGCTAAAGCTTGGTGGCCCAAGCGCGGTGTGTCAATGAAGAGCGGAGGCAAAGAAGCTCCGCCGGCGCACCCTGACAAACCTTAACCGCCCTCGTTCAGCACCGATTCGCGCACGTCTTCCTCGATCAGGCGCCAGATGTGATCGACATAGCGCACGAATTCTGGGGTACGCTTCAAGCCGAGCCCGCGCGGCCGCGGCAAATCGATCGGCACGGTCTCGCGCAACCGACCAGGCCGGCGGGCGAAGACCAGAACCCGGTCGGACAGGAATACCGCCTCGTCGATCTGATGGGTGACGAAGAGTACGGTCTTGCGACCCTGCTCCCAGATCCGGATGAGCTCGGTCTGCATGATCTCGCGCGTCTGCGCGTCGAGCGAGGCGAAAGGCTCGTCCATCAGCAGGATCTTGGGATCGACCGCGAGCGCGCGCGCCAGATTGACACGCTGGCGCATACCGCCCGAGAGCTGGCGCGGGAAGTAATTCTCGAAGCCGCCCAGCCCGACCAGCTTCAAGAGCTCGATGGTCTTGCTCCGCGCGGCTTGGCCCGCGCCGCCGGCGATTTCGGGCCCGATCATCGCATTGGCCAGCACGGTGCGCCACGGCAGAAGATTGTCGCTTTGAAAAACGAAGCCGCGATCGATACCGGGATCGCGCACCGGATTGCCGTCGATCCGGACCACGCCGCTGGTTGCCTGCTCGAGCCCTGCGACGATGCGCAGAAATGTAGTCTTGCCGCAGCCCGAAGGTCCGACGATCGAGATGAACTCGCCATCGGCGATGTCGATGCCGATATTGCTCAACACTTCGAGCGTGGCAAACTTCTTGCCGAGACCGGCGACACTAAGCTTCGGTATGGCCATGCTCAATCTCGTGTCCATGGCACAAGCTTTCTTTCGAGCCAGGAAAAGCCCGCCGTCATCGCGATGCCGGCCGCTGCCAGCACGACCACCGCCGCGAAGAGATTGGGCATGTTGAATGCGTCGGCCGACTGGCTGATGAGCTGACCCAGCCCCGCGCGCGAACCGAACAGCTCGGCGACAACCACCCCAATGAGCCCGCGGCCGATGCCGAGTTTCAATCCCGCCAGAATGAAAGGCGCCGAGGAAGGCAGGGAGAGCTTCACGAAGATCTGGCCACGGCTGGCACCGAAGCTGCGCAGCATTTCGATCAGCCGCTCGCTGGTGGTGCGCAAGCCTGCTTCGGTGTTGATCACCACCGGGAACAGCACGAGGGTGATGACGACCAAGACCTTCGACCAGATGCCGATGCCGAACCACAAGAGAAAGAGCGGTCCCAGGGCGATGGTCGGCGTCGAATAAAGCCCCGAGATCCAGGGCTGGAGGATATCCTTGGCGCGTTTGCTTTCCGCCATCGCCAAGCCGATCACGATGCCGAGCGCGCTGGCGATGACATAGCCGAGCGCGAATTCGAGCGCGCTGATCTCGATGTGTCGTGTAAGCTGCCCGCTGTCGGCCAGACGCACGATCGCGACCAGGATTTGCGACGGTGCAGCGAGGAAAAGGGAGTTATCGACCGCCAAGCGGCTCGCCCCTTCCCAGACCAGCAATCCGCCGATAACGGACAGCGTGCTGACGCCCAAACTCGGTCGGATCACTCGGTCAGCTCCGTAAGTCCCGGCAGCGTCAGATCATCGGCGGTCAGCGGCTTCTGTACGTCGCCGGAATCCCGCATGACCTTGACCAGCTTTTCGAGCCCTTTGCGCGATACTTTGCTGGTCGGCGCGAAGAACTGCACCTTGCGCAGATAATCGAGGCTTTGCGTGGCCTCGTCGTGACCAATATTGAAGTTCTTCACGCCCATCTGAATAAGCTCATCGCGATGCTCGGGCACGTAAAACCAGGCGGCGCTTTCATCGAGCGCCGCCAGCAAACGCTTGGCCAGCTCGACATGGGCCACGCCCCAGGCGCGCGAAACCTCGAGGCCGGTGAACGGAAAGTCTTTCACATAGTCATAGACCAGACCGACATTCTTGAAGCCCGAGGCCTCGGCTTGGAAATTGAAAGGCGTCATCAGCATCGACGCTTCGACCGTGCCGGATTTGAGCGCCGCGAACCTTCCGGCGGTCGCGCCGATGACGATGATGTCGACATCGCCCGGCTTCAGCCCATTGGCCGCAGCCATGATGTCCCAATAGACTTTGGTGATGTCGACCAACCCGCCCAACGCGATAGTCTTGCCCTTCAAGTCCTTGATCGAGCCGACGGAGGCCTTGGCTTCTAAGCCGTAAGGCGCGTTTTGGCCGATGATGCGCGCGATCGCGACTGGCGCACCCTTGTCGACCGCATGAATTGGCTCGACCACGCCGGTGGTGCCGACGATGTCGAGCGAACCGGCGGTCAGCTGCTGCAGAATGCCGGGCGCGCTCGGCGCGAAGACGAAATCGAGCTCGACGCCGTGATTGGCGAAGAAGCCTTTGTCGATGCCGACGTAATAGAGCCACATCGTGCCGGTCGGCCCGCCGACCATGCCGGTAACGATCTTGTCGGCCGCGCGCGCCGGCTGAACCGCAGGCAACAGCCACGCCAACGCCGCCAACGCCGCGCCGAATCTCCACCGATTAGGCATGCTTCCCTCCCCCGTTACTTTTCTACTTGGCTGAGATAATGGCTCGCGATCTCGCTGCCGGTCGCCAGCCACACGCTGTCGTGGCGGCAGATATAGTCGAGCGCGCGATCGAGCGCACCGATGCGATAAGGCTTGCCGGTTAAATAAGGATGCAGGCAGATCGCCATCACCCGCCCCGATTGCGCGCCTTCGCGATAAAGCGTGTCGAATTGCCGGCAAATCATGTCGCCGAATTCCGCGGCGGTCCGGTTGTGGCGCTCGAAAGCCGGGATGTCATTGATGTCGTGACTATAGGGGATCGAGGTGATGCGCTTTCCGTTGTCGAGCGTCATGACATAGGGCTGGTCGTCATTGGTCCAGTCGCAGACATAGTCGAGACCCGCGGCGGCGAGATGGTCGAGCGTATTCCAGCTCTCCTGCAAGCCGGAGCTGAGCCAACCTTTCGGGCGTTTGCCGCTGACCTTGGCGATGGTCTCGAGCGCGGTTTTGATCACACCCGCTTCTTCTGCTTCGGGATAGTCGATCAGGCGCCGGGTATTTGTCATATTGTGCCCCATCCATTCCCAGTGGCGCTTATTGCCTTCCTCGATGATCGCGGGATGGTGCAGACACACATCGCTGTTGAGCGCGACCGTGGCGCAGATGCCATAGCGGTCGAAGACCTCCATGAAGCGGAAAACGCCAATGCGATTGCCGTAATCGCGCGCGGCCCAAATCGGCACGTCAGGGATCTTGCTGCTCGTGCTTGCCGGGATTTTCTCGGCCAGGGAAAAGAATTCGATATTGGGAATGACCCAAAGCGCGAGGCGCGCGCCGTTCGGCCATTCCAGCTTGTTGCGATGAATAATCGGCGAATAGGGAAATGGACCATAGGCACCGGGCTTCATCTCACACCACCTGTCTGACGCCAAGCTTGCCGAGCGCCGCGATTACCTCGTCGAGCTTCATCACATCGGCATATTTGTGGTGCAAGTCGAAGAGATTGACCTTATGCGACAGCATCACCCGATCGAAGCAACACTCCTCGACCAACACCACGTGATAGCCGTTGGAGTAGGCATCGACCGCCGAAGCGCGCACGCAGCCCGAGGTGGTCTCGCCGCAGACGACCAGGGTGTGAATGCCGAGTTGGGTCAGATGCGCGGCCAGCGGCGTGCCATAGAACGCGCTCGCCCGTTGCTTGGTGATCACGACATCGCCCGCAAGCGGCTTGAATTCGGGCCGGATGCGATAATCGTCGGGATTGGCGGCCCCGCGCTTGCGCCGTGTCGCGGTAACGAAAGCGGGCTTGCTTTCGGGCCGCGCATCGCCGGTCGAGTAGAACACCGGCAGCCCCGCAGCCCGTGCGGCGGCAAAAAGCTGCCGGGTTGGCTCGATCGCGGCAAAGGCATGCTCGCCACAGCTCATGGGATAGGTCTTCACAAGCTCGGCGACCGGTCTGGCGCCGCCTTGATAGACCTGCTCATAGAGATCGACGGCCAGAAGTGCCGCCGGCGTGCCGAGGAACATCTCGCGCCGATAGGTCGCGTAGATCGCCATATCCTCTGCCGGCACGACATCCTGCCAGCAATGGTCCTCGAATTTCTCGACCACGGCCCCTCCCTGTTTTGCCGGAGTTTTCGCTTATTTGCCGCCGCAGCGCAAGGCAGTGCCGCAGCCGGCCACGCGCCCAACGCCTTAGCGCGACAGTTTACGGGCCACCATCCAGTCGATCGCCGCGGCGATCTTCGGCACATGGGCGTGTTTGTACGGGAATTCCTCGGCTGAGTTGTCGAGATGGACCAGCATGCTGGCATTGGCCTCGAAGAGTAGGACCTGTCCATCGGCGGTGACGGCGCAATCCATGCCGCCATAATCGAGATCGAGCTGTTGTGCGACCTGTTGCACCGTGTCCGCCAACGCGCCGGGAAACGCCGCGCGGAAATCGGCGAGGAACGCCCCCTCTTCGCTCTGCCAGCCGGTTTGCGCCATATCGGCGCGCCAGTAATGCACCATCCAATCCGGCGAGATCGCGAGATGATAAGGATAGACCTCGCGATCGACGAAGATCAGCCGGTACTTGCGGTAATAGCCGTCGGCGCTGCGATATTCGTGATAATCGGTGAGGTAGAAATCGTCGAATGGCGTGGCGCGGAGATAATCCGCCAGGCCGCCGGCATGTTCGATGCGCTCGAGGTCGTTGCCGCCATGCGAACCGGCGGGGCGCACCAGAACGGGTCGCGCGAAGGGCCGTGCCGCCGCCAAGGCCTCGAGCTCGACACGTGCCACGCGCTTTGTCATCGGGATCGCTAGGCCGGGGATATCCGCCAACAGCGCGCCGACCCGATCGCGCCTTGTTCTCGCAATGCGCTCGGGCGGATTGAGCACAGGGCGCCCGAGCTCGCGGCAAAAAGCGGCGGCAAGGTCGATAAAGCGCGCGCCACGATCGGCGTCCGAGATCGCGTTGAAGACGAGATCGCAAGGCGGCAGGTCCTCCGGCCGGACCGGGCCGTTATCCCCCGGTCCTTCCGGCAGCAGCAGATTGACCGCAACGGTCGCGTAGCGCTCATTGGCGAAGAGATAGCGCGTCGGCGTGTTGCACATGCCCGCGCCGCCGAGTAGCAGGACGCGCGCCAAGCCCTGGCCGCTGGCGCAGGGCTTCGCTAGCACGCCCTGGCGTCGCGCCCATTCGCAACATTCGCGCTCGGCCTCTTCCAGCCGGTGACTACGATCGAGCGCCTCGGCGAGATAGAGATGCGCATCGAGCGAGGCCGGATCGAGCTCAAGCACGCGGCGGAACGCGGCTTCGGCTCGCGCGAAATCTTCCAGCTTGAGGCAGATGGCGCCGAGATGCGTCCAGATTTCCGCCGAGTTGGGTGCCAAGGCAAGCGCGCGGCGAAACGCTCGCAGCGCTTCGGCATTGCGCCCCAGGCCGGCGAGCACCAGGCCGCGATTGCGGTGCGCGGTAAGGTTGCCGGAATCGAGCCGGACGGCGCGGTCGAGCGCATCGAGCCCCGCCTTGTACCGCCCCAAGCGATGCAGCGACACGCCGAGATCGTTGAAGGCCGGCGCAAAATCCGGCTTGCGCGCAGTGCAGCGCTCGAACAACGCGACCGCCGCCGTATCGTCGCCGCGCTGTTGCGCGATGCCGCCGAGCTTGTGGAGCGCGAAAGCCGCGAAGGGACTCTCGGGCCCGAGATCGAGGCAGCGTAAAAGCAGCGGCTCCGCGGCGGCAAATTCGCCGGCATTGCAGCGGATGATGCCGAGAAACAGCAGCGCCTGCAGCTGTTCGGGATTGCGTTCCAGTATCTGCGTATAGAGCTCGGCTGCGTCACTCTGACGCCCTGCTTTGAAGCAAGCGCTGGCGGTCTGAAGCGCCACCCCCTCCGAACCGGGCCAGGCGATCCCCACTTTCTCGTCCACGTTGCTGCTCCCCTCGCTGCAGGGGCGCCGAGCACTCCCGCGCAATGCGTCGGGCCCAAGGAATATACGCGGCGAGCGCGCCGTTAATCCCTTATGTGCGCCGGGTTCACGAAAGTCTCAAAGAATTTAGGAATGAATTCGCCTGCGCAAGGGGATAGGCCCTAACGCCAGGGCCTATCACCGATCAAGAGACCGTAAGCTTGAGAATGATGGAAAATTGTCATGGACCGGTTCGCTGGCGAGCCAAGCCTGGAAGAAATGCTTTCCGACCCTGTACTTCATCTGATGATGAAGGCCGATCGGATCGATATGCGGCGCCTGTGCGAAATCCTCGTGCGAGCGGCCTCCTCAGTCGGATCGCGACCATGCCGCCAGGCCGTGTCGGCTTCCGCCGGTTGACCGGGCGGCGTCGCTAGCGCGGCGCCTCGTAGACGCCGGCATCCCGCGCGCAGAGCCTTGCGGCTTCTTCCGGCGGTAGATCGGCACGCCAGATCGTGGCGTCGAAACGTTTCCCGGTAACCCCGCTCGACGCATCGCTCGCCAGAAACAGCACGGGCGCAACGATGATGGCCGGATCGAGCAGCCGCTTGCGGTCGGCTTCGGGATAGGAAGCTGGAATCATCCCGGTCAGCGTGGCACCGCCGGGCAAGACCGCGTTGACGGTGACGCCCGTGCCCACGAGCTCTTGCGCCCAGATCTGGGTCTCGCTTTCGAGCGCGGCCTTGGACGGGCCGTAAGGCGCATAGCCCTTGCGTTGCATCGTGCCGTAGCTCACCGCGGTGTTGATGATACGGCCCGCGCCGGCCTTGAGCATATGCGGCACGGCGGCACGCGCCATCAAGAACGGGCCGGTGACGTTCGTGTCGATGACGAGGCGCCAGGCTTCGGGATCCGCTTCCCAAAAGCGAGCCGGCTGGGTGAGGAATGCGTCGCTGACATATTTCATGCCGCGTCCGGCATTGTTGATCAGCGCATCGAGCTTGCCGAACAGCCGCAAGGCCTCGGCGACGGCATGGCCGCAATCGCGCTCCTGGGTCACGTCGGCGAGCAGTGGCACGATCTCGCCGCCTTCCGCCTCGCCCGCCACCCGCTCCACCTCGCCGCGTTCGCGCGCAGCGGTCGCGATTACGTGCGCGCCGGCGCCCGCCAGCCCCAACACCATCGCCCGGCCCAGACCGCGCCCGCCGCCGGTGACGATCACGACTTTGCCGTCGAGCAGGCCGGCCATTTACGCCCGATCCTTGGCTGCAGCCTCGGCTTCCTTCGCCTTGGCAATGATGGCGTTGGCAATCTCGCGCGCGTCATGCGCGGTCATCTGCAGCACGACCATGCTGTCTTCGCGCGGAATGTCCACGCGCAGCAATACATCGCGCTCCGGGCTCACGGCAAAAGCCAAGAGCTCGGGCGTCACCCTCAACCAGGATTGATGCGGACCTTCATGAGGCATGGGCGGCTCCTGTCTATTGGCTTAACGCCGCAGCCGACCCGGCGCCCTGCTTTCACATCGCTGCGGCAGCGCGTTTCTTCGGCTCGGCGGTGCGCCGTTTCTTCAATTCCTCGGCGATGAGGAACGCAAGCTCCAAAGCCTGGCTCGCATTGAGGCGCGGATCGCAATGGGTGTGATAGCGGTCGCCCAGCGAGGTCTCGGTGATCGCTTGCGCACCACCGATGCATTCGGTGACGTTCTGGCCGGTCATCTCGAAATGCACGCCCCCGGCATAAGTGCCTTCGGCCTCGTGCACGGCGAAAAAGCCTTTCACCTCGCGCAGGATCTGATCCACCACGCGAGTCTTGTAGCCGGTGGTCGAGGTGATCGTGTTGCCATGCATCGGATCGCAACACCACAACACCTTTCGCCCCGACTTTTTTACGGCGCGCACCAAGGGCGGCAGCTTCTCCGCGACCTTGTCGGCACCCATGCGCGCAATCAAGGTGAGACGGCCCGGCTCGTCATCCGGGTTGAGAATGTCGATAAGGCGCAAGAGATCGTCGACCGGCGTGGTCGGTCCGCATTTGAGGCCGAGCGGATTCTTCACGCCGCGTAAGAACTCGACATGCGCGCCGTCGGGCTGGCGTGTGCGATCACCGATCCACAGCATATGCGCCGAGACGTCGTACCAATCGCCCGTGGTCGAATCGACCCGGGTTAGTGCCTCCTCGTATTCGAGAAGCAGCGCCTCATGCGAAGTGAAGAGCTCGGTCTCGCGGATCTGCGGCGTGGTTTCGGAGGTAAGCCCGCACGCCGCCATGAAGTCGAGCGTCTCAGTCAGCCGGTCGGCCAGCTCGCGATAACGCTCGCTTTGCGGACTGCCGGCAACGAAGCCTTGGGTCCAGCTGTGGACCCGATGCAAATCGGCGTAGCCACCTTGCGCGAAAGCGCGCAGCAGATTCAAGGTCGCGGCCGACTGGTTGAAGGCTTGGATCATGCGCTGCGGATCGGGCTTGCGCGCTTCCGGCGTGAACTCCATGCCGTTGATGATGTCGCCACGATAGGACGGCAAGGTCACGCCATTCTGGGTCTCGCTGTCCGACGTTCGCGGCTTGGCGAATTGCCCGGCCATCCGCAAGACCTTCACCACCGGGCAAGCCGCGCCGAAGGTCAGCACGACAGCCATCTGCAGGAAGACCTGAAACGTGTCGCGGATATTGTTGGGACGGAATTCGGCAAAGCTTTCCGCACAGTCGCCACCCTGAAGCAGGAAAGCCTTGCCCTCGACGACTTTGGCGAGGCCGGCCTTGAGGCTGCGCGCTTCGCCGGCGAAAACCAGCGGCGGAAAATTGCGCAAGGTTGCGACGGCCGCATCGAGCGCGGCCTGGTCAGGATAGTCAGGCACCTGCCGGATCGGCATGCTGCGCCAGCTATCGGGGGACCATTTCTTCTGCATCATCAACCTCTTGGACGGCGCCATACGCGGCCTGTCCCGGGGCAACAAATAGCCATTTTACCGCCCAAATGAAAGGGGCACGGACGGCGACGCATGGCGCCGCTTACAGCCGGCCGAAGGTCTCGGCTAGGATTGCCCGCGGCCAGATCGCGCAGGAGAGCGGAAGAATGAACGGCAAGTTTATCGTCGAAATCATCATTGCCGGGCTGATCTTCGCCGGGTTTCACCAATTCGCCGAGCACAGCGCCACGATCATGACGCTCTTTCCCGACGATCTGTTCGCAATGCTCATCGTCCTCGGCGCGATCGGCCTTTATCTCGTCCGGCGTTTCTTTCGCCTGAGCTTCGGCTTGATCGAGGTGTTGATCGGGATCGATGCGATCTGGAACGTCACCGAAACCGCGCCGGAGGTCACCGACGCGGTGAGCCGGACCCAGTTCCTGCTTCAGGTCGCGGTCGCCGCCTATTTCATCGTGCGCGGCCTCGACAATCTCGACCAGTCGCACGTCCTGAAAGCCTGGCGCAAGGCAGGTGCCTGAAGTCACCGCGCTACGTAAAACCCCTTACGCGCAACCGCTTAAGCACAATTCCCAATTATTTTTCTTGTCCGGCATCGCCATTCTCCGTCCTACCAGCGTGGATCGAGAGGGCAGCCATGCAAGATTTGCAAAAAGATTGGATCAGATGGACCAAGATCGAGCGCGCGGCCGCCATCGTGATCGTCATGGCCCTCGGTTTCGGTATTCCTACGGCGCTGGTGGGCAGCATCCATTCAACCGCGCTCGCGCATAATGCGAGCCATACTGGGAGAGCGTCATGACCTGCAATGCCGAGCTCAAGCGCCGCTATCGTACCCGCGAAGAGGCCTATCGCTATCTCAGCTCCCGCGGCTTCCTTTTCATGCCCTCCGGCTGGGAAAACGGACGCTGGGCGGCCTCGATGGACTCCGACAATACCGGCTTCGTCGTCACCATCTGGCTGCGCGCGCAGCAGGCGGCCTAACGCCATGCAAGCCATGCAACAAACCTCGCGCCGGGCACTCTTGGCCGCCTCACAGCGTCTCCCGATCATCCTCGAGCCGATCGACGACAGCGTTCTCGCTGCGATCAACGACAGCCTGTTCCCGGAAGCGGATCGCGTGATCCCCGACATCGCTATCGACGGACCGGAATTCGCTCGGTACGCCTGACCTGCGCCAAAGGAAGATCTAGGCCGGAATAAGCCCCAACGGTTGCGCGTTTAAAGCGGGCGAAAAAAGAATACCTAACTGTTTCTCCACTTTTTTTTGGCATAGTTCCCTCGACCTCGCCGCGTCGGCGAACCAAGAGAGCAGTCATGCAGGATTTCGTGAGAGATTGGAGACGGTGGACGCCCGTGGAGCGCGTAACCGCCGTCGTCATTGCAACTATTTTGTCGGTCGGCGTGCCCATCGCGCTGGTGATTAGCGTTCAGTTAACCGTTCTGGGCCACGGCGCCAACGGCATCTGAGATGCAAAGCCCGGCAACGAGGCGGATGCATTCCGGGAGCCGCGCTCTCCCCAAGCGCGCCACTTTGTCGCAGCCGAGCTCGGTCTCGCGCACCCTCGAGGCGCTGAAGCGCTACGACGTTCAGCCGGAAGAAATCGACGAGTTGATCCTCAAAGCGATCAATATCAGCCTTTGCCTTGAATTGGGCGGCGATGATTGCGTTGCCGAAGGCTTTAACCACGACATCGTCATTAACGGCCGCGGCTTCGCCCGGCGCTGAGCCCTAACCGGCTTACGCCACATCGTCCGCGCCGATTATGGTGTGGCGGGGTGGACGATGCGGTATAGGCGATAAGTCAGGCTGTCGCCGACCCGCTCAAGACCGTCTTGCGGCTCGATCTCCGTGACGCAGCCCGATCGGCGCAGCGCCAGGTAATCGTAATTCTTGCGCCAGTCCCGTGGATAAATGCGCCAGACGCTGCCCGGTCTCGCATGCACCATCTCGCTTTGCCCGGCTGCGCTATCACCATAGGCGAGCACCGACCAAGGAATGATCCCGGCATTCTGCGTCGCAATGCTGGCGACCGCGGCGGTCGGCTCGATCGGCTGCAGACCGGGCGCGGCAAAGAGCGTCGAGACGAAAGCGCCGCGGTCGATCGCGAGCAAGGTCGGAATGTGCTCGTCGTAAGGCGGCCAATGCGCGGCCGCGCGGCAATCGCCGCCTGCCGCGTCGGGCGCGGCCGCCACCAAGACCCGCGCGCCCGGCGACACGGCGTCCTCGATCGCGCGGAAGCTCGCCACATGCGCGTCATGCGCGAACCATTCGGGCAACACGCTGGCCGTCCGGCCGAGCACCGCCGCCGCCGCGGCGACGGCGATAATGCTCGACCAGCCGCGCCGCCGCGGCGCCGCCATCGCCGCAATCAGCAGCATGACCGGAAACACCGCCAGCCGCAGATCGATGACGGTCGCGCTGCCGATCTCGCTCGGTAGCGCCAGCAGCACGACCAGCCAGACCAGCAGCGCTGCGCGAAAGCGCGGATGGCCATGCCCGCCGCCCAGCCGTAATGCGACAATCGCGCCGCCCCAGAGCACGACCGTGCCGATCAGATCGGCGACCAGATTCCCAGTGAAGAACGGCGCGGCGACAAGCTGGATCTTGCGCAGCGGAAGATAGGCGATCGCTCCGAACCCCGCCGCGGAAGCAGGCGCCGCGCGCGTCAAAAACACCGCAAGCAGCAACGATGCCGGCAGCAGGAAGGCGCAAGCGAGCATTCCTGCGCGCCGCAACACCGCCTTTGCCCGCCATGGCGCGCGCACGCCGAGCAGGACAGCCAAGGTCAGCGCCAAAGCGGCGAAGGCCGCGACATGCAGGACCAGAACAAGACCGGCCAACAGGTTCACCATGACGAGGCTCGGCATGGTGGCACGATCGCCCATGCGGAACCACAGACCGAGAGCCAGCAGCGCAACCGGAAGAGCGAGCGCGAAATTGATGAGGCCTGCGGCGAGCGGGAGGTTGAGCAGCGCGATAGCGGCCAGCAACAAGGTCGGCTGCGTGCGCTCAAACAGTGAACGGTGAAGGAACCAGACCGAGGCGGCCATGCCGAGGACGCACAGCGCCCAGGCGAGCTTCATCACCGCTTCGAGCGGCATGAACGTCGCCAGCGGCACCGCGAGAAGCTCGAGCGGAGATTGGGCAGCAAATGCCAATGCACGGTGTAGAAGGCGTGGATCGGGTGATCGGCCGGCGCGGTTAGCACAAAAAGCTCGGCCATGTGATTGAGGTAATCCGCGCTTTCGGGATAACGCACCAACGCAGCCGGCAGCGCTGCGATTAGAGCGAGCACGGCGAAAACGAGATCGACCGGACCGAGCGCGGCGGAAGCCGGTTTATCTTCGCGCCCGTCGCCGACGGGTTGCTCCGTCACGCTTCGTGATCCTGCCATCGGGTCAAGGGTCCAACGCTGCGCTTGGCGCCCGACTTTACGGCGTCACCAGCGCCGAAAAGTCCTTCACCGCCAGCAGGAAGTAGTTGAGGTTCTTCAGAATATGATCGCGTGCCACGCCGCCATCGAGGTCCATCGCGTAGTCAACGACGACATATTTCCCGTCGCCGCTAACGAAACCGCGGCCGAAAATGTATTTCTCGTTATACGCATCGACCGCCGCGGCATCGATCTTGCGCACATTGTCCCAATAGACCTTGAAGCGGAACTCGCTGCACTTTCGCCGCGGTCCATCATTGCCGGCGTCACATTGGAAAAAATCGACGACCACGTTCAAGCCGGACGCCGTTTTGCCCATGACCCAAGGCGAAACTTCGTCGGTCGTCCCGTCGACGACCGAATCAAGCGCGGCTTGCCGCAAGATGGCCATCATGTCGGCCCGGTCCACCGTCGTGAGAAGATTTGTTTCGGAAACTTGCGCGCGGGCATCGTTTCCCAACAGGACAATCACGAGAAACACGATGAGGCGGCGCATGAGCTTCAAAAATGCTGCGGTGTACTGCGAAGAGTCTAATCCGATGGATGCAGCTTGGATAGGCCGAATTCCGCGCTCGCGATCGCCCGCGGCGCCGATCTAGCAAGTCGCGACGGCGATGCCTATCTGAAGCCGTGACATGACCCATATTGCTGCCATCGACAATATCGAAGATACCTCCCCTTCCGCTTCTTCGGCGTCGCCCAGCGCCGCCAACGATCTCGCCGCCTTCGACGCCTATTCGCGCTGCGTGATCGGGGCGGTCGAGAAGGTCGGCCCCGCGGTTCTCCATCTCCAGATCGAAACCCAGCGCGGCCGCGGCGGCGCCGGGTCGGGCGTCATCTTCACGCCCGACGGCTATGTCCTGACCAACAGCCACGTGATTGCCGATAGCAAACGCGTAACGGCAACCTTCGCGGATGGACGTGTCTCGGGCACGACGATCGTCGGCGATGATCCTGACACCGATCTGGCCGTGCTGCGTCTCGACGGCGAAGCTCAGGTTTCCGCGCGGCTCGGCAGCGCGCGGGATTTGCGCGTCGGCCAGCTCGTGGTCGCGATCGGCAATCCGTTCGGCTTTCAGTGCACGGTGACAGCCGGGGTGGTTTCAGCCCTAGGCCGCAGCTTGCGTGCGCGGTCGGGCCGGCTCATCGACAGCGTGATCCAGACCGATGCGGCGCTCAATCCCGGCAATTCGGGCGGGCCGCTGGTGAATTCGACCGGCGAAGTGATCGGCATCAACACCGCGATCATCGCCGCCGCGCAAGGCATCTGCTTTTCGATTTCGGCCGACACGGTCGAATTCGTGGCGTCGCGCCTCATTCGCGACGGCCGAGTGCGCCGCTGCTATATCGGGGTCGCCGGCCAGAACGTGCCATTGTCGCGGAAAATCGTGCGCTTTCATGCCCTCGCACGCGAAAGCGGCGTGCTGGTGCAATCCCTGGCGAAAGACGGCGCAGCCCAGGCCAGCGGTCTTCGCACTGGCGACGTCATCGTCGAATTCGACGGCACGCCGGTCGGCGACATCGACGCGCTGCATCGCTTGCTGACCGAGGAACGGGTCGGGCGCTCGATCCCGGTGACGGTGTTGCGGCGCGGCGAGCGGCTTCCCTTGACGGTCGCACCGCGCGAGCTGCGGCCGGCCCAAGCCTAGACAAACAGGCGATCCGCCCCCTCTTTCTGGCGGCGCGCGCCCTAGCCATCCGGCCGATACCGCCGTGAAGCCGTTACTTCCATATATGGGCGAACGCAACCATCGGAGCCATATCATGTCGGATGTCGCCTCTCCTGCCCTCGCCGCCCTCTCCAACGATCTCGCCGAGCTGGTGGAGCAAGCCGCGCAAGGCGTCGTCGTGTTGCGCGGTGCGCGCCGCTTTCCCTTGAGCGGCCTGCATTGGCGGCCGGGAATTCTCGTCACGTCCGAGGAAGGGCTTGAGCGCGACGAGGAACTCGCCATCCTGTTGCCTGACGGAAGGCGGACAAGCGCATCGCTGATCGGGCGCGACGCGACCACCGACATCGCCGCGTTGCGCTTCCAGGCCGATGGCTTGAAGACGGTGCTGGCGGGCGATGCCTCGACCTTGCGCGCCGGCAATCTCGTGCTCGCGGTCGGCCGCAACGAGGCCGGCCCGGTCGCGAGTTTTGGAGTCGCCGCACTTGCAGGCGGTGCCTGGCAAAGCCAACGCGGCGGCATGATCGACCGGCTCATCCGCCTCGATCTGCGCCTCGGGCCAAGCGGCGAAGGCGGTGCGATGGTCGATACGTCAGGCAAAGTGCTCGGTATGACCGTGCCGGGACCGCGCCGGCTTGTGCTGGGCATTCCTGCCTCGACCATCGACCGCGTGGTCGAACAGCTTCTAACCAAAGGCCATGTCGCGCGTGGCTATCTCGGCGCCAGCCTGACGCCAGCACGCCAAGGCGACGAAGCCGGCGTGTTGTTGGTCAATCTCGATCTCGAAGGCCCTGCCGCACGCGCGGGCCTGCTGGTCGGCGACATCATTACGCGTTGGGACGGCAAGAGCGTCGCGCGGGTGCGCGAGGTGATGCGCCTGCTCGGCCCCGACAGCGTCGGCGCGACGGTCAAGCTCGCTCTGATCCGCGGCGGCGAGAAGATTGAGAAAAACCTGGTCATCACCGAGCGCCCGGCCGGCTAGCGACAATGCCGCCCGACGCCGCGCCGGCTAGCGCCAGAGGATCGATGATTGCCGTCGCAGTCTATGGCCCCGATCGCGCCCGAACCGAGCGTCTTACGGCTTGGCTCGCACAACGCAACGGCTTCGCAGCCGTCGGCACGGCGAACACGCCGGCCGCGCTCGCGCAGCTTCTCGAACACCACGCGATCGCCTGCGTGCTGGTCGAGCCGGACTCGCTTCACGCGCTGGCCGATCTGCTCGCCGCAAGCAACCCGGCGCGCCTTATCGTTTTTATCGAGGACGGAGCGGCGGCAGGCGCGCTCGACAAGCTGCTTGATGCAAATCAGGCCGCCTCGTCCGCGCGCGAGCCGTCGACACTAGAGCCTCAAGCCTTGACGCCCCGCGAGCTCGAAGTGCTCGCTGCGATGGCCGATGGCGCCTCCAACAAGGTGATCGCGCGCCGGCTCGGCATTTCGTTCCACACGGTGAAATTCCACGTCGCATCGATCCTCGAAAAGCTCGATGCCGAAAGCCGCACCGAAGCGGTCGCCGCGGCAGCGCGCGGCGGGCTGGTGATGCTGTAGCGGCGACCAGCCCAAGCCGCGATCGCCGCGAAAGATGTTCTGGCCGTTCTCTCTCGCGCACGCTGGTCACGTGAAAATCACGACCGGCGGCAACGGGTCCATGCTATTGCCGGCATTCAGGGAGGTTTCGCGACCAGAATCAAAAACTTCCCGTCAAATCCTCACACCGCTCAGCGACAGGAAAAAACCATGTTCACCCGGGAAAAGACGTCGAGATCAGGCACGGCCAACGAGGTAAGGGAAACGGGCACAACCCATTCCGATGCCGCCACGGCAACGCTTCTTGCGCCCGCTACGCAATCGACCAATGGCGGGCACACCGTCACGCGCCACGTCACCATCCCGCCGGCGCCAGCCGTTGTCCCCCAGACGCGCGAGGCCCGCAGCGACGCCAAGAACGAAACCAAGAAGCTGATCGTCGGCAAGGGCATCTCGCTGGATGGCAAGATCTCGTCCTGCGACCGGCTGATCGTCGACGGCAAGGTCGAGGCCGAGCTGCAGGAATGCCATACGGTCGAGATCACCGAGAACGGCACCTTCAAAGGCGCCGCGGAGATTGCGAGCGCGGAAATCTCGGGCCATTACGAAGGATCGCTGACCGTGCGCGACAATCTGCTGATCCGCTCCACCGGCCATGTCAGCGGCACGGTCCGTTACGGCAAGCTCCACATCGAAGACGGCGGCGAAATCAACGGCGACGTGAAGAGTCTCGCCGCCAAATCCTAGCGCACTCCCTCCCCGACAGCGCCGGTGCGCGGCACGCAGGTTCCTGTGCCGCGTGGATAAGCCCGCTTGCGCGAAAATCCCGGCACCGTGCTAAAATCAGCGGCGTTCGGTGACGACGCCAATTGGGGGGAACGATGCTATCGCGCGAGGACAATGAATTATTGACCCGGACGGGACCGGGCACGCCGATGGGCAATCTCATGCGGCGCTATTGGATCCCCGCCCTCTTCTCCGATCAGCTGCCCGAGCCGGACTGCGCCCCTGTCCGGGTGAAGCTGTTGAGCGAGAAGCTGGTCGCGTTTCGCGACACGGAAGGAAGGGTCGGGCTGCTCGACGAGCGCTGCCCGCACCGTACCGCGTCGTTGTTCTTCGGCCGAAACGAGGAATGCGGGTTGCGCTGCGTCTATCATGGCTGGAAATTCGACGTCGAAGGCCATTGCGTCGATCTGCCGAGCGAGCCTTGGGACAAGGATTTCAAGCGCAAGATCAAGATCACCGCTTATCCTTGCATCGAGCGCGGCGGGTTGGTCTGGGCCTATATGGGACCGCCCGAGCTGAAGCCCGAATTCCCCGAGCTCGAATGGGCCTTGGTGCCAGCCTCCCATCGCTACGTCACGCGCCACATCCAGGAATGCAATTGGCTGCAAGCTTTCGAGGGCGGATTCGATACCAGCCACCTCACCTTCCTCCATCGCGGCGACGAGGCGAATGCGGACGGCGTGCGCATGAGTTTTCCCACGCGCTACGAAGTGCTGCCGATGGATTTCGGTTTCGCCGCCGGTACCTGCCGCGAAGCCGGCGACAAGAATTTCTGGACCTGCAGCGTCATGCTGATGCCGTTCCACAAACTGATCTCGACCGTGCCGACCGGCGCTCATGTATGGGTCCCGATCGACGACGAGAACACGATGAATTACTGCATCGAATACCGCGCGGACCGGCCGCTATCGCCGGAAGATCTCGCCGATTCGAAGACTCCTTTTTCATTCATCCGCAGCTTTTGCCGGGCAGCGACCGGCCGGTGGCAAACCGCGACAATGATTATCTCATCGATCGCGCGCTGCAAAAGAGCGGCACGTCCTATACCGGCATTAAAGGCATCGGCCGCCAGGATTGCAGCATCCAAGAAAGCATGGGGCTGATCGCCGATCGCAGCATCGAGCATCTCGGCGTCAGCGACACGGTCATCATCAAGCTGCGCCGGCTCTTGCTGGAGACGCTGAACGATTTGGCACACGGCACGAACCGGCTTCCCGGGCTCGATCCCGCCGCTTACCGCGTGCGTTCGGGCCGGTTCAGCTTGCCTAAGGACATAAGCTTCCAGGAAGCGGTGGAGACCTTCGTCCGCATCAAGGAACCGGCACCCGCCCAATAGCGCGGCCGATAGGCGACGCTAAGCATTTTCTCGCTCTATCTGCGGTGCGCGAAATCGCCTATCCTCGCCCGCCATAGGGTAGGAACGCGATGACGAAGACGGCCGGCCGATGAGGATTCCCGTCGGTTTCGAAATTCTGCGCCAGACGCTGACCTTGCGTCATTACCGGCTCTATGTCCTCGGCAACATTACCTCCAATCTCGGCACCTGGACGCAGCGCGTCGCGATGGGCTGGCTCACCTGGGAGCTGACTCATTCCACGACCTGGCTCGGCATCAACGCGATCTGCGAAGCCGGTCCGGGCATCGTCATCGGTCTTTTTGCCGGCGCGATCATCGATCGAGTCGACCAGTTCAAACTGTTGCGGCTGATGCAAAGCTGGTCGCTGATCTATTCGGCGGCGCTTGCCATCATGACCCTTACCAATGTCATCGATATTTGGAGCTTGAGCGGCCTCGTTCTGATGCGCGGCGGCGTCGTCGCATTCTACCGGCCGACCCGGATGACCGTGATCTACGGCCTGGTCGGGCGCGAGTTCCTGCCCTCGGCATTGGCGCTCAACTCGATGGTCTTCAACACGTCGCGGTTTTTAGGGCCGGCCATCGGCGGCACGATCATCGCGCTGGCTGGAACCGGATGGAGCTTCGCTTTCGCCTTCTGCCTCTTTACCGTGATGACCTTGGCTTTGCGCGAGATCCAACGAGCGGGGCTGACCCTGCCGCCGGTTGCGGCCAAGACGCGCTCGATCTGGCACGGCACCATCGACGGCTTGCGCTATATCATCCACCATGACGGCATCCGCACGCAGCTCTTTCTGCTGATCGTCACCTCGATCGTCGCCAAGCCGCTGACCGACCTCTTGCCGGGCTTTGCCGGCGCGGTGTTCGACCGCGGCTCGAGCGGCCTCGCCATTTTGCTGTCCTTCCACGGCGCGGGGGCGATGGCGGGCGCGTTATGGATGACGTCGCGCGGCAGCCTTGCCGGGCTCACGCGCATCAGCCTGGCGAACATCCTGCTGATGTCGATTGCGCTTATGCTGTTCGCCTCGACCACGAGTTTCTGGCTGGCCGCGCCGATCGTGGCGCTGGTCGGCTTCGCCTTCATCGTGCAAAGCATCAGCAATCAGACGCTGATTCAATCCGCGATCGAACCGGGACTGCGCGGCCGGGTGATGAGCATGTACGGCATCATCTCGCAAGGCGTGCCCTCGCTCGGCACGCTTGGCATGGGCGCGGTCGCGGCGCATTGGGGGCTTCGCATCCCGGTCGCGGTCGGCGCCGCGCTGTGCGTCGCGCTGTGGCTTTGGGGCTGGCGCTTGCGCGCGCCCCTGGCGATTGCGCTCGAAGGCGAAGCACCCGCCGCGGCGGATTGATCAGCGGAAGAGAAGCTTGCGCTTTTCCTCGAACTCGGTCTTGTCGATTTCGCCGCGCGCAAAACGCTCTTCGAGAATGTCGAGCGCAGAGGTGCCGCGGCCATAACCGCCATGGCCGAAACGGTGCCGTCCGTAGAAGCCGCCAAAGCGGAACATCCGCATCACGCAAGCGAACAGCATGAGCATCACGAGGAAGCCCAGCAGCATGCCGAAGGGATGAAAGCCCCAACCCCAGCCCCACATGTGATGACCTCCCCAGCCCCACATCGGACCGTAAGGATAGGGACCGGGACCGGTCGCGGGCGGATTTCGATCCGGTTTGAGCCAAAGCGGGCAAGGCCGCCATGGTCAAAACGCCGGAGAGGAGAACCGAGCCAATTTGCTTCATCGCAGAGACTCCTTTGGTTCGCATAGATGTAGGAAGGCGCCAAGCCGCCTGAAAGGTCTTGATCCAGATCAAGCAGCGACAAGGTGACTCCGCTTCCGCCGCCGGTGTAGGCTCCCTTTGTCGTTGAAAAACAAGGCGATCAGTCATGGGTGCGCGCAACATTCCGGTTCTTATCGTCGGCGGCGGGCCGGTCGGCCTCGCTCTGGCTGCCGAACTCGGCTGGCAGGGCATCGAATGCGAGCTGGTCGAGCAAGGCGACGGGGTCGTGAAGACCCCGAAGATGAACGAGGTGAATACCCGTTCGATGGAGCTCTGCCGGCGCTGGGGCATTGCCGAACAGGTGCTCGACACGCCCTTCCCGCTCGACTGGCCGAAGGACGTCGTCTTCATCACCAGCTTGAGCGGCTACGAACTCGGCCGCCTCGCGCGCCCGCCACGGCAAATCCGCGCCTCTGAGCACAGCCCGGAATACACCCAGACCTGCTCGCAGCATTGGTTCGATCCGATCCTCCAGCGCTTCGCGCGCTCTTTTCCCAAGGTCAGGCTGCGCTATCGCTGCCGCCTCGACTCATTCGTCGAAGGATCGAACGGAGTCACCGCGACCTTGATCGATACCGCGAGCGGGGCGCGCGAAACCGTCGCTGCGCAATATCTCGTCGGCTGCGACGGCGCCGGGAGCACCGTACGCCGCGCGCTCGGCATCGATTTGGAAGGCAAAGGCGTGCTCGGCACCGCGGTCAATATGTTCTTCCGCGCGCCCAATTTGCTCGAGACTTGCGGCAAACACCCCGGCACATTCTTCATCGCCGTTGATCGCCACGGGGTTTGGGCCAATCTGAGAATCATCGATCCGCGCATCGGCCTGTGGCGTCTGATGGTCAACGAAACCGCCGGCGACACCAACGCCGACAGCGTCGACCGCGAAGCCTATCTGCGCCGCGCGCTGGGGCGCGACGCCGCGGTCGAGTGGGTCGATGTCAATGTCTGGCGACGGCTCAGCGTGGTCGCATCGCGCTACGCGACCGAGCGCGTCTTTCTCGCCGGCGACGCGGTGCACCAGGTCTCGCCCACCGGCGCGCTTGGCATGAATACCGGTCTCGGCGACGCGGTCGATCTCGGCTGGAAGCTGGCGGCGGTGCTGAAAGGCTGGGGCGGAAAAAATCTGCTCGCCAGCTACGACGCCGAGCGCCGTCCGATCGGCCGGCGCAATGTGCGCATGGCGACCTCGTTCCATGCCCTGCAATCGAGCTATGGCGACGGCATGGACTTGATCAACGATGAGAGTGCCGCTGGCGAGGCGTTGCGCCACCGGCTTGGCGCGGCTTTGGTGTCGCAGCTCGGCGCCGAATTCCGCACCATGGGCCTGCAGATCGGTTACCGCTATGAGGATTCGCCGATTTGCGTGCCGGATGGCACGCCCGCGCCGCCGGACGATCCGGAAACCTATCGTCCTTCGGCACGGCCCGGCATGCGCGCGCCGCATCTCTGGCTCAAGGAAGAGAAATCCATCCTCGATTTGTTCGGCCGCGATTTCACCTTGCTGCGCCTCGGCAAGCATGCACCCGATACGCGCCGGATCGAAGCCGCCGCGACGGAGCGGCACCTGCCCTTGCACGCGGTCGCAGTCGATCGCGACGAAGCGCATGCGCTATACGAGCGCAGCCTTGTCTTGATCCGGCCCGACGGACATGTCGCCTGGCGCGGCGACGCCGAGCCCGAGGATCCAGGCGCCATGCTCGATCGGATCCGCGGCGCTTGAGGTGAAATTTCCTCGATCAATCTGGTCGAGACCGGCCTTGACGGTCTTAAGCTTTCGACGCGCGCAAACCAACCTTCGATGTCGCAGAACAAGCGTGTATGAGCGCCGTCCGATGCTACCGGGCGCCGCCGCGAATCCTGTTGCAAGACGTCGGTTCGCAGTGCCATTTTTCGCGCAACCGATGCTCGGCCTGTAGGGAGGCAAGCCATGCTATCGCGCGAGGACAATGAATTATTGACCCGGATGGGACCGGGCACGCCGATGGGCAATCTCATGCGGCGCTATTGGATCCCCGCGCTCTTCTCCGATCAGCTGCCCGAGCCGGACTGCGCCCCGGTCCGGGTGAAACTGTTGAGCGAGAAGCTGGTCGCGTTTCGCGACACGGAAGGAAGGGTCGGGCTGCTCGACGAGCGCTGCCCGCACCGTACCGCGTCCCTCTTCTTCGGCCGAAACGAGGAATGCGGGTTGCGCTGCGTCTATCATGGCTGGAAATTCGACGTCGAAGGCCATTGCGTCGATCTGCCGAGCGAGCCTTGGGACAAGGATTTCAAGCGCAAGATCAAGATCACCGCTTATCCTTGCATCGAGCGCGGCGGGTTGGTCTGGGCCTATATGGGACCGCCCGAGCTGAAGCCCGAATTCCCCGAGCTCGAATGGGCCTTGGTGCCAACCTCCCATCGCTATGTCACGCGCCACATCCAGGAATGCAATTGGCTGCAAGCCCTCGAAGGCGGCTTCGATGTCAGCCATTTGAGCTTTCTCCATCGCGGCACCGCCGATTCTCCCGACGGCTCGCCCTTTCCGCTTACCACGCTTTACAAAGCAGTGACGACCGAAAGCGGCTTCGTCGCCGGCAATGGCCGCGATCTCGGCGGCGGCAAGACCTTTTGGGCGACGGCGATCATGTTCATGCCGTTCCACAAGCTAATCCCGACCTCGCCTTTCGGCGCTCATGTCTGGGTGCCGGTGGATGACGAGAACACGATGAATTACAGCGTAGAATATTGGCCGGATCGCGCCCTGTCGGATGACGAGCTGAAGGACTCAAAAGCCTTCCGCTTCATCCATCCCGAGCTTCTGCCCGGCAGCGACCGCGCCGTGCTCAATCACGACAATGATTACCAGATCGACCGAACGCTGCAGAAGAGCGGCAAATCCTATACCGGCATCTACGGCCTCGGCATTCAGGATTGCAGCATCCAGGAAAGCATGGGGCCGATCGCCGATCGCAGCATCGAGCATCTCGGCGTCAGCGACACCGCGATCATCAAGCTGCGCCGGTTGCTCCTGAAAGTCGCCAAGGATTTCTCGAAGGGCGTCGAGCCGCCTGGCCTCGATGCCGCTGGCTATGGCATGCGCGCGATGCGCTTCACGCTGCCACCCAGCCAGGAATTCGAGGACGGGATGAACGAGCACGTGCGCATCCGCCCGCCGGTGCTCGCGAAGTAGAAGCTCAGCCGCCGCCGCGAAGCTTCGCGGTCTCCTCACGAAAAGCTTTCAGCACGGTCGCGCCATCCGGCGTCGCCTTCACCCAATCATCGGTCACGGGCCGGATCGCATCGCGCCATTTCGCTTCGATGTCGGGCGGCAAAGCGACGATTTGGTGCTTGGCGCCGAGCGCTTCCACCATCTGCCTTCCCTCGCGATTGACGTCGTCCCAGAAGGCGCCGTAGAGACGGCTTTGCGCTTCGCCCGAATTGTCGTCGAGGATTTTGCGCGCGGCTTCGGGCAGGGCGTCGTACTTTTTCTTCGCCATGAACACCATGCCGGCCGAGCCGCCAAGTCCGGCCTCGACATGATAGGTCGTCACTTCCTGCAGCTTGAAAGGCTGCATTGCGGTCCATTGCACGTTCGCGCCGTCGACCATCCCGCGCTGGATCGCCGTGTAGTATTCGCTCGTCACCATGGCGATCGGCGCCGCGCCAAGCCGTGCCAGCGCGTCGCTGCCGACTTTCGACCCGTTGGCGATCTTGAGCCCATTCAAATTCGCGAGCGTCTTCATCGGCTTGGCCATATGGAGCCCGGACGGCGGCAGGCTGACGAGGTAAAGCGGCTGCACCTCGTCATATTCCGCGTTGAGCAGACCGGTTTTGTAGAGGCGCCACAACGCGACCGATCCTTCCTCGGCTTTCGCCACCTCGAAGGGCAAGCTCGTCACCGCGGTGCGCGGAAACTTTCCCGCGACCGACCCCTGCAGCCCCCAGGAAATCTGAATCACGTCGTCCTGAACGCGCGAATAATAGTTCGACAAGTTCGCGATGGTCTCGCCGTCGCGCATCTCGACATGGATGATGCCTTTGCCCTGCTCGTTGATACGCTCGGCCCAAGGATGCAGCACGCGCACATTCAGATGCACGGTCGAGATCAAGGTGGTGCCGAACAGCAAATTGACCTCTTCCGCGCCGGCAAGCTGCGGCAACATCGATAGTATCGCGGCCAAAACGGCCCCCGCCCCGATCACGCGCTTCATCCCGATTCTCCTTTTGTCAGGTTTTCAGATTATTCGGCGGCGGCGCTCTCCATGCCGAGCCATTCCTTGTCGCTCAAAGACTGCAGCGCCGGCATCACCTCGGCCGCGAAGAGACGGAGATTCTTTTCGGTGAGGTCGCGCGGCAAGGTCGCGAAATGCAAATTCGCGAGAAAATTCTGGAAGCCCAATTTGCGATGCGCGTCGACCAGCTTGTTGCGCACCGTGTCGGGGCTGCCGCACAAGAAGATGCCGGCTTCGATCAAATTGTCGACCGTCATCGTTCCCGCGGCAAGTGCCGGGCGCTTGATCGCGCGCATCGCCTTGAGCGACCCTTCGGAAAGATAGCCGGGCGGGAACATCATCTCGAACGGCAGGTTCAGATATTTGCTGAACAGCCGCTCGATATGGATTTTCGATTCCTCGCGCGCGCGCTCGTCGGTCTCGGCGATATAGATCGGCGCCGCCCAACCGATCTGGTCCGAGCTCGCGGCATAGCCATGCAGTTTCTCGGCGGTCTGGCGATAGAGATTGAGGTAACGGACGACCGAGGCTACCGGCGAGAAATTCTGGATATAGACGTAGCGGCGCTCTTTCGCGCTCGCCCATTCGACGGTCTCTCCGGAGCCGAGCGAAGGGCACCAAATCGGCGGGTGCGGCTGCTGGTAAGGCCGCGGCCACACATTGACATATTCGAACCGATAATGCTTGCCCTCGAACGCGAAGGGGCCGGGCCTTGTCCAAGCCTGCACGACGAGATCATGCGCTTCGTGGAAACGCTCGTGCGAGAAAGCCGGGTTCGCGCCCATCGAGTAATATTCGGCGCCGATGCCGCGCACCATGCCCGAAATCAGCCGCCCGCCGGTGAGCACGTCGATCATGGCGTGCTCCTCGGCCAAAGTGAGCGGGTTGTCGCGCAAGCCGAACGCATTGCCGAGGATCGCGATCTTCGCCTTCTTCACCCGGCGTGCCAAAGCCGACGCCATAACCACCGGCGATGGCATCAGCCCATAGGCGTTCTGGTGATGCTCGTTGACCGAGATCCCGTCGAAACCCAGCTCCGCCGCAAGCTCGAGCTCGTCGAGATAGCGGTTGTAAAGCGCGTGTCCTTTCACCGGATCGAAATAGGTGTTGGGCAACACGACCCAATCGGTGCGGTACTTCTCCTGATAATTGAGATCGAGATCGGCGTAAGGCATCAGGTGAAAGAACAGAACCTTCATGACTGGAGCCTTTCGATGAATCCCGAGACCGTTTCGGCGAAAAGATCGGGGTGCTCGATATCGAGCAGATGGCCGCATCCCGGCAATCTCGTCACCGTGGCGCCGGCGATAAGCCGTTGCAGCGCCGCGGCATGTGCCGGCGCGATCAGACGATCCTCATCGCCCCAAACGATATGCGTCGGCATCGCGATCCGGTGCAGCCACCGCGCCAACTTCGGATTGTAAAGCCGCGGCTGCCACGTGTATTTCGCTGCGGCAGCGCGATTTATGTCGTAAGACTCTTGCAGCACCGGCGTCGCTTGCCAGTGCGCGGCCCAACGCGTCGCCGCCGCCTCCGTCACGAAGAGCAACTTGCCGAGCTCGGCTGGCGTGCAGATGAACATATCGGCGCGGGCGGCGCCCGGCACGCTGATGCCGGCGGCGTCGACCAGGGTGAGGCTCTTGATCCGCGCGGTCGAACGGATCGCCATTTCCATCGCGATCCAGCCGCCGAGGGATTGGCCGACCAGGTGGATGCCGTGAAGATCGAGCGCATCGAGAAGGTCGAGATAGAAGAAAGCGAGGTCGGAAACGTCATCGATCGCCTCGGCACTGGGAGAGGCGCCGAAACCCGGATGGTCGGGGGCGATCACCGCAAAGCGCCGGGCAAGACGTTCCAGCGCCGGCGTCCATCCCGGCAGGCCTTGTACCCCGTGCAAGAACAGCAGCGTCTCGCCCGTGCCGTCGCGCCGGAGATGCAGCTTCGCCCCACGCAGCTCGATGAGAGTCTCGGTCAAGACAGGCGCCTCCCGATGGAACATTGTCGACGAGCGTTCGGTGTCGTCCGGCGCCAGCCGCTATTCTTCGGGCCCATCGTACCGCGTGTGGGAAGACGCCGACAAGGCGCATTGGCGCGGAAAGACAATGCGGAATGCTGCCAAAACCGCCTGCCGGTTGATCTAAATCATGTCGCTGTCGCTTGTTCTGCTCTAGAGCTATGCTTTTGAAGAAGAAGCAGAAGACGCAGGAGGCCCATCGTGAGCAGCAGCACGGATACCGACATCCACGCACTACAAACCGAGATCAAGCAGCTTCGTGCCGATTTCGCCAGCCTCAGCGAGACCTTGCGCGACGTCATCCGTCACGGCGGCGCCGAAGCCGTCGGCAAGGCGCGCGAATCCGGCGAAAAAGTCTGGGGCGAAGCGAAGCGCCGGGTCCAAGGCGTCACCGAGGAAATCGAGGAAAAGCCCGTCACCGCGGCGGTCACGGCGTTCGGAATTGGCATCGTTCTCGGCATGCTATTTTCCGGCCGTCGCAGCTGACGATCTCCACCGCGCGTCGAGCCAAAAATGGACCGACTGATAACCCGATTTGCCATCACCCTCGCCGCGCTTTTGACGGCGTCGATCGTGGTCTTGGTCGCGATCGGGTTTCTTTGCTTCGGGCTATACCTCGCCTTGCTCGAGCTGATGTCGGCGAAAATGGCGGCGGTCAGCACCGGCCTCGCCGCATTGGTTTTGGCCGCGCTGGTCTTTTTCGGCGGGCGCGCGATCTATGCGTTGGCCCGGCACAAGCATAACGCGGCGCCCGGCGAGAACGGCCGTCCCAAAACCGATCCTGGTCGCATCGCCGCCGAAATCGGGGACCTTGTCGGCGGAGAATTTGCCGCGCTTGCCGCCAAGCATCCGCAAACCACCGTAATCGCCTCGCTGCTTTCCGGCTTTGCCGTTGGCGCCAGCCCAGGACTGCGTCGCGCGCTACGCGACCTACTCCTCAAGAAGTAACCAGACCCGACAAAAGCCGATCGTCACGGCTTCAGCGAGTGATAGACGACCCGGATGAAATTCGTGGCTTGCTGGTCGTTGGCGCCGATCTTTGCGTCGTAATCGGCGAAGGGCTTGGCAGCAATCACGTCCTGCTCGCTTTTGCCGGCCTTGATCAGCTTGGCCATGCGGTCGCGCGCCGTGATCAGCATCGCGCGATAAGTCTTGAGCGCGGCTTTGTTGGCGAGCGAGCCGTGGCCCGGCACGATCTTGGTATTGTCGTCGACCAGCAGAAGATAAGTGTCGACCGCGGCGATCATGCCCTTGATGTTGCCGCCATTGGCGAAATCGATATTGGGATAGCGCCCCAAAGTGACCGTATCGCCGGTCGACAATACATTCGCGTCGGCGAACCAGACATAGGTGTCGCCGTCAGTGTGGGCATTGGCCGGATGATGCAGCTGCGCGGTTCGGCCTTTGAGCTTCACCGTCATGCTGCTGACATAGGTCTTGGCCGGCACCGCTTCCGGCGCCGCCGGCGGCGTCTTCGCGCCGGTCAGGCCGTTGACGGTTTCTTCCGAGAGACGCTTCTTGACGTTGGCATGGGCGACGATGATGGCGCCTTCCTTGGCGAACGCCGCGTTGCCGCCCGTATGATCGCCGTGGAAATGCGTGTTCACGACGTAACGCACCGGCTCCTTGCTCACGGCAGCAATGGCGGCCTTGATCTTGTCATGGAGCGGCGCGAATTCCGTATCGACCAGGATGACGCCGTCATCGCCGACAGCAACGGTCATATTGCCGCCATTGCCTTCGAGCATGTAAGTGCGATGACCGACATCGGTGGTCTTGATCTGGACGGTCGAGAAATCGGTCTGCTGTGCGGCCGCGCAAGCGGCAAAACCGAGCAATGTAGCGCCGAAGGCACCCCAAGCGGCGTGTTTCATGGCAAGCCCTCCCCTATGGCGCCAAGATATCAGACCTCCCCGCCGCCTTCGACAACACACGAAAGCGCGATCTAGCCCGGGGTAGCGGCCAGGCCTGGGCCGCGTGGCATCGGAACCGTTGCGCGATCGAAGCCAGAAAGTTAGATTTTGAGGCCGGCGTGTCGGATTTCTGCAGCGGTGCGGAGGTGTCGCCAGCCGGCTTTGGGGGGATCAATGCTACGCAATCTTGGGCTTCGCAGCCTCGTCGCCGCCGCGCTATTGGTCTTGCTGCCTGCGACCAGCCAGGCCTATGTCCGGTTTTGCAACGATTTCGCGCAAACCGTATTCGTCGCCGTTGCCTACCAGACCGGACATGGCAACTGGTATGCGCGGGGCTGGCTTTCGGTTCCCAACGGCCAGTGCAGCGAATTCAATAACCCGCCGATGCATGTCGCAACCTTCCTTTACCGCGCCGAGACGGACGACTATGTCGACAACGGTCATAAGGTCCGGGAGACCTGGGGCGACCGGGGTAAACGATCGTTTGCCGTCACGGATTCCGGCTTCGCTTGGGACCATGCGGACTCGCCGAATGGCAAACCGAGCGACGCGCGCATGGCGGGCTTCGTTGACACCAATGCGACCGCCGACGACGGCGATCTAAAGGCAACGATCACTTTCGGGGCCGACGCGTCGAATGATTTGACGATCAGCACGGACTGATCGCGACATCGGCTAAAGCTGCGCGCGTATCCCGGCGAACACGGCGATAGGCGCGCCGGGCGTCAGGCTTCGCGGATTGTTCAGCCCGAGGCCCGGAATTTGCGCCGGGTCGAAGAAGGTTCCGAAAGTTGCATATTTCTCGTCGAAGGCGTTCTGCACGAGAGCGAAGAGTTCGATATGCGGATTGAGCGCGTAGGCGCTGCGCAAATTGACCAGGTGATAGCCGGCGATTTTCGCATTCTGATTTAACTCATCGCCGCGGAGATACTGGCCGCCGACGGCGATCAGGTCGGCACCGATGGTCCATGAAGCGGTAACCGCAAAATCGAGCCCGAGCTTCAACCGTTGCCGCGGCAAGGAAGGTAGCCGATCGCCGGGCTTCACCTCGATCGTGCCATTGGCGTCGGCCAAAGGATTGTTGGGTGAGCTCAACGCAAGCGGGCTTCGGAAGGTCGCGTCGAGAAAGCTGTAATCGATCTGCGCGCGCCAACGCTCGGCGCGATAGTCCAGGCGGGCCTCTCCCCCTTGCCGTCGCGTGCGGCCGGCATTGAGAAAATACCCAAAACCGCTCACCGGACTTGGCACATTGACGATGTCATTGCTGCTGTCGGTCCGGAAAAGGCCGAGCGTCCAGCTGAAAGCGCCGTCCAACGGGGCGACGGCAAACGAACCGCGCAAGCCGCCCTCGTAGCTACGTGCGACGACTTGTTTCAGCGGCGGGTCCGAGACAACGAAATTATCGATAAGACAGGGATGCGCGGGATCGGCACAGCCCAGCTCCAGCGCCGTGGGCGCGCGATTGGCTTCCGAATAGCCGGCATAGAGGGTGATCGTCGGCGTCAGCTTATACGTCGCGCCGGCGGACGGGTTGACGCGACTGTAACGATGGACACCCGAGAGCGGGCCGCCGCCGCGCTCGTCGAGCGCGATCCGCGCAAAGTTAAATCGCCCGCCCAAAGTCAGCGAGAGCTTTCTCGTCACATCAAGAGTGTCGGTGGCATAGATCCCGTCATAATCGGTCGTGGAAGCGAGATCGACCGGCGCAAGATCGCCGGCCGGCTGGTCGATGATGAAGCCGGCGCCGGCGACCAAGAGCCCCGGCCCGATCGCGCCGAGCTCGCTTTGAGCGCGGAACGTCGCAGCAGCGTGATCGAGCGCCGCGCCGAGCACGAAGCGATTTGGAAGATCGAAGATCGACGCCGTTGAGGCGAGTTGCGCCGCGCCGCCGACGGTATCCGCGTCGGTCGTGGTGCGATCGATCTCTCCCGGCGTCATGCCGCCGAGCTGGTTCGGGATCGGCTGCCCGCTGGCATCGACGAGCGGCGTCGCCGTATCACCGAAGCACATGCTGCCGCTATTTGGCGGCGCGCAAGGAAGCGCATCGGTGGTATTGCCGTTGGCGATGCGCTGGCGGAAACGGCGATAATAGGCATTGGCATCGAGGCTGACCGCGTCAGCCGGCTTGTAAGACCCGGCAAGCGTCACCAGCGCGCCGTCATTCCGGGTCGATTGCGGCGAGGTGTAGACGGCGTTGGCGCCGCGCGCGAGCAACTCGACCGGGGTCGGGCCGATCGCATTGATGAGATTCGATGCGCCGGCAAATGACAGATGAAGCGTGGCGTCCTCGCGTTCGGCGCCGAGATCGGCATAAAGCTGATGGATCGATGCCGGTGAATGATCGCGCCACCCTTCCTCGAACGAGCCGCGCGCGCCCAAATAGGCGGCGACCTCGCCGGAGCGCACCGCTGATTCGACGCTGCCGTCGCTGCGGCCGAAAGACCCGCCCGAGAATTTCGCCTGAGCGCCGGAAAAATTGAACCCGTTTTTCATCTCGAGCGCAAGCGCGCCGCCGAGGGCGTTGAGCCCGAATGCCGGATTGGAATCTTGCAGCGTGGCGCGGTCGATCGCGAAATCGGGAATCAAGTCCCAATTCACGGTGTCGCCGAACGCCTCGTTGACGCGCACGCCGTTCTGATAGACGGCGAGGCCTTGTGGCGCGCCCAGCACCGGCGACGCATCGAAGCCACGATATTGCAGGTCGGGCTGAGCGGCGCTCCCTTGCACGTCATTGACGTTGACGCTGGCGAGATCGCGCTCAAGCGCGCCAGTTAAATTCGGCATCCCGTCGCGCGCCAAGTCGGCGGCGGCGAAGCTGCGGATATTCTCCGGGAGCTTATCCGCCTCGACGCTGCCGCGATCGAGCGGCGCAACCCCGGTCACCGTGATCTCGGGCAAGGACCAGGCCGGCACGGACGTACGCTCGCCCGCGGCGGTTTGAGCCGCAGCCTGGCTCCCTCCTATCGCCGCGGCACAGGCCGCAAGCGCCCCGATCCAGCGGCGAAAGATCACGTCATCAGCAGAAAATGTCAGAGACCATACACGATGATCTTAGCATTCCCCTTGGGCGCGAGGTCAAACACCGTCGAGATCGTTCCGCTCGCCACGGCGATATATTGATGAGCGTCGATCTTATAGGTGACGAGCCCGCCGCCGGGCGCGCCGTCGAGCTGCACCTGCCAGAGCGGCTTACCGTTCGCGGAATCGAAAGCAAAGACATTGCCGCTCATATCGGCCGCGAAAACCAGCCCGCCCTTGGTCGGGGTGACGCCCGAAAGTACCGGCGCGACGGTCTTGTAGCGCCATTTCACCTTGCCGCTGTCGGCGTCGGTCGCGTAAAGCCAACCCGACCAAGTCGGATCGGTCTTGCCGAACATTGCCGTCGTCTCGGCACCGGTGAAAGGCGTGCCGTCGGCCACTTTCTTCACATCGTCGTCCTCGGCGAGATTGACCGTGCTGCAACGGTCGACCGTCCCGTCATAGATCAGATTGGTTTGCGGCGAATAGGCCGGGCCATTCCATTCCGTGCCGCCGCCCGCGCCCGGGCAGAAGCGCGTACCCTTCGGCGTCAGCGGCGCGGTCATGTTCCAGCGTTTGGTGATCGGCGTCGCATAGAGCCGCTTTCCGCTGTCGAGATCGATGCCGTACAGCAAGCCGTTCTTGCCGGCATCCGCCAGCAGCCGTTTACCGCCCTTCGTCGTGATCAGCACCGGTGCGGCCGAGACATCCCAATCGTGGAAGTCCTGCGGCACGAGCGAGAAGTGACGCCGATAAGCGCCGGTCTTCGCATCGAGCACGACGACCGAGCCTGCGAAAAGATTGGCGCCCGGCCGGACATGGCGGTTGAAATCAGGCGCCGGATTTCCGCCCGGCACATAGAGCAATCCGCGCTGAGCATCGAGGGTATAAGAAGTCCAGGTCGCGCCGCCGGTGATCGGAATGCCCGAAACATTTTTCCAGGTCGGCCGCGTGATCTTATCGGCCTCGGATGACGCGGCGTCCTCGTCATCGGCGGGCACAAGATAGGTCATCCACACAACCTTGCCGCTCGCCGCATCGAGCGCGTACATCCGCCCTTTGACGCCCTTGGCATCGCCGCCGGCATTGCCGATGAAGACCAGCCCATTCCATGCAATCGGCGCAGCCGGCACGCTCTCACCACGGGAATGGAGGATCTTCGTCTCCCACAGCTTCTTTCCGGTTTCGGCGTCATAAGCGAAGACGCGTCCGTCCTGCGTGCCGCGGAACAGCTTTCCGTGGAGATAAGCGGCACCCCGATTGGTCGGAAAATGCCGGAACGGGATCGGAATATCTTCGTGGGTACGCCATTTCTCATGGCAGGTATCGGCGTCGATCGCGACGATATCCATTTCGCTGGTCGCATAGAGCGTGCGCCCGACCACCAGTGGCCCGGTCTCGAACTCGGTCTGCATTCCGAAATCGTAAACACAAACTTGCCGTAGATTGGCGACGTTGCCGCGATTGATGTCGTCGAACGGTGCGTAGCGCTCCGAGCTCAGCGTTCGATTGTAGCTTGGCCAGTCAGTCTGATTATCTTGCGCCCAAGCCTGCATCGCCGGCATTGCAACGACGATTCCCAAGGCTACTGCTGCATAATGAAAGCGCGCGCGCAAGAAGCGCGCGCAAGCGTGCATCGTCATGGCGTTCCTCCCTCAAGCGGCCATGCCGGCCGTCATTATGCCCATGAGTGTATCAGCCGCTGTCCAACCGTTACAAGTATTCCGAGCGAACCGGCAAAACGGCACAATTCGCCGGCGCAACATTCTGATAAAGCGCGCATAGCGGTTTCGACGTGTCGACCCGGCAAGCAATAACCGCAGCAATTTTTTCTCGTTTCGCCGCTTCCGTTGCATCGCCGCCACGATCGCGCGGCGGACGAAGTTTGTTCGAAATATTCATGATGCCGCGTCAGCCAATATCTTTATTTCGTTCTGTCCTCTTATCTTGCGTCAACGCATAGCGACGGCAAACGCTCATGCGCCGATGCTTTCCTTTATAAAAAACCTTTAATCGCGCGCGTCATCGAACCATCGAATAACTGTCACATGCCCGTCTTAGCTTCGCGTTTCATTGCCGCGCTTTCCGCGCGCCGATGAGTGCGCACGCATAACATCAAAGGACGAGTCATGTTTGGCAAAACACAACTTCTCGGCAGCGCCGCCATTTGCGCCGCGTTAGCCCTCGCAACGCCAGCAAATGCCCAATCCTCGGCGCTCAACGCGCAAATCCAGGCGTTGCAGGACCAGGTCCGGCAGCTGAACCAACAGCTGCAAAATCTCCAGAGCCAAGTCCAGCAAACGCAGCAAAGCCAAGCACAGACTCAACGCTCGGTCGATCAGATCAAGACCGCGGCTCCGCCAGCGTCCGGCGGCATCGTCGCGTCAATGCCGAACAACCGCCCGACCCTTTCGACCGCCGATGGCCAAAACACGATCGCGCTCACCGGCCGGCTGCACTTCGACATCGGCGACTATCTCGACTACAACGCGCAATCGCACAAGGTTGGCCCCAACAATCTCAATAGCGGCGTCAATCTCCGTCGCGGCCGCATCGGCGTGGTCGGCAAGGTCGCCGGCGATTGGAATTATGCGTTGATTTATGATTTCGGCGGCTCGAACGATTCAGGCACAGCCGGCATCAATTCCAGCGGCATTGAAACCGCGGAAGTGACTTACAACGGTTTCCGTCCCTTCGCGGTCGAGTTGGGCTATGAGGACGTGCCCTACACGCTCGACGAAGCCACCAGCTCGAACGACATCATGTTCATCGAGCGCGCCTCCTCGCAGGTGATCGCGACCAACATCGCGGGCAATGACTTCCGCTCGAATGTCGGCGGCCACTGGAACAACGACCGTGCCTGGGTTGGCATCTACGGCACCGGCCCGCAATCGGGCGCGAGCCACGCCACCGGCCAGCAATTCGGCGCCGTCGGCCGCGCCACATATCAAGTGCTGCAAAACGACGATTATTCCCTCCATGTCGGCGTCGACGCGGAAGGGTTGATCAAGCCGCCGCTGGTGTCGGGCGTGCGCGCGATCACCTTGTCGGACCGGCCGGAGCTGCGCATCGACACGACCTCGATCCTCAGCACCAGCCAGATCGGCACGGTGGCCAATCCGGTCACGGGCGCAAGCGTCTATGGCGCGGAATTCGCGGGCGGCTTCGGGCCGCTTTTCGGCCAAGCCGAGTATTTCCACTATAATATCGCGCGCGCCGGCGCGCCTGATCTCAACTTCGATGGCGGCTACGCGCAAGCCAGCTACACGATCACCGGCGAGCATCGGAAATATGTTCCGACCACCGGCGCCTATAGCGGCATTGTACCTGCCCACCCCTTCTCGCTCAGCGGCGGCAGCTGGGGCGCGTGGGAGCTCGCGGCGCGTTACAGCATCGTCGATCTCAACGACCTCTTCACCCCGGGCGTTGCGACGAGCACGACCAAAGGCGTCGCCGGCGGCGAGCAGCAGGTCGTCACGCTCGGCATCAACTGGTATGTCAATTCGAACATCCGGTTCATGCTGAATTATCTGCACGGCTTCGTCGACAAGCAGCAAGGCGCGTCAGGCGTGAGCGGTTCCTCGCTCGGCAGCGGGATCGGCGGCAATTTCGACGCCATCGCCTTGCGGACGCAGGTTGCCTGGTAAGCGCGTGGCATTGAGACGGCCGAAGCATCGGATTCGGCGGATTTCCCCCGACCGGCCTCTGCGCCGCCGGTCGGGGGATTTTATATTTCACGCCGCCGCGTCAGGCTTGGGTTCCGGCACTTTGTCGCGCAAGGTGACGAATTCCTCCGACGAGGTCGGATGGACGGCCATGGTGCGATCGAATTGCTTCTTGGTCGCGCCGCAGGTGACGGCGACGGCGAGGCTCTGAATGATCTCGGGCGCGTCCGCGCCGACCATGTGAATGCCCAAGACGCGATCCGACACGCGATCGACGACGAGCTTCATCATGACCCGTTCCTCGCGGCCCGACAGCGTGTGCTTCATCGGACGAAAGCGCGTGCGATAGATATCGACGGCAAAGCCCTTTTCGCGCGCCGCGCGCTCGGTCATCCCCACCGTCCCGACAGGGGGCTGGCTGAACACGGCGGTCGCGACATTTTCGTGCGAAATCGTCATGGGATTGTCGTGGAACAAGGTCTCGACCAAAGCGCGGCCTTCAGCGATGGCGACCGGCGTCAGGTTGAGCCGGTCGGTCACGTCGCCGATCGCATAGATATGCGGCACGGTGGTGCGCGACCATTCGTCGACCGCAACGGCACCGTTCGCGCGCAGCGTGACACCGACCTCCTCGAGCCCGATGCCGCGCGAGTGCGGCTTGCGTCCGGTCGCGTACATGACGCAATCGCAGGTGAGCGTATCTCCCGACTGGAGAGAAAGCGCGAAGCCTTGCGGCGTCTTCTTGATTTCGGTGACATGCGTGCGCGGCATGATGTTGATGCCGCGCTGTTTCATTTCGATCGCGAGGTTGGCGCGGATGTCCTCGTCGAAGCCGCGCAAGATTTGATCGGCGCGGATGAGCTCGATCACTTCCGCACCCACACCCGCGAAGATGCCGGCGAACTCGACCGCGATATAGCCGCCGCCGACGATCGCGATTTGTTTGGGCAGAGACGGCAGATCGAGCGCCTCGTTCGAGGTGATCGCGTGCTCGATGCCGGGGATAGCAGGCAGCTCGGGCCAGGCGCCGGTTGCGACCAGGATGTTCGCCGCCGTCACGCGCTTCCCGCCGACCTCGATGGTGTGCGGATCGACGATCCGCCCGCGCGCTTCGAACGCCGTGCAGCCCGCATCCTTCAGCATCTTGCGGTAGATGCCTTCGAGCCGGTCGATCTCCTTGTTCTTGTTGGCGATGAGCGTGCCCCAATCGAAGCGCGGGGTCGGCACCGTCCAACCATAACCGGAAGCGTCGGCGAAGGCATCGGCGAAGGACGCGCCGTAAACCAGCAGTTTCTTCGGCACGCAGCCGCGAATAACGCACGTGCCGCCGAAGCGGCTATCCTCGCAAATGCCCACGCGCACGCCGTAAGAGCCGGCGCGGCGCGACGCCGCCACCCCGCCCGATCCCGCGCCGATGGTGAAAAGGTCGAAATCGTATTGCGGCATGAAACTGGCTCCTAATGCAGCGCGCGCCTCAACAGCTTGCCCGCGAGCGCGCCGGTATGTTCGGCATGATCCACCGTCACGACGCCGTTGACCAGCACCGTCGTCGAAGATCCGGCCGGGTATTGGTGCGGCTTTTGATAGGTCGCGCGCTCGCGGAACCCGGCCGGATCGAAGATCGTCACATCGGCCGCGTAGCCCGGTTTCAAGAGTTCGCGGTCGGCAAAGCCGAGCGCCTTGGCCGAGGCGCCGGTCATCTTCCAGATCGCGCGCGGCAGGTCGATCAAATGCAGCTCTTGGCAATAATGGCCGATGATGCGCGGAAAAGTGCCGTAGAAGCGCGGATGCGGCATGCCTTGCCCGGTGACCCCGTAAGGCGCCACGCAATTGCCATCCGAGCCGACGCACACCATCGGCGATTGGATCATCGTTCGGATATCGTCTTCGCTGATGGAATTGACAAGGACCCGGGTGGCGCAGCGATCCGCGATCAGATAATCGCAGACGCAATCGAGCCCATCGACGCCGCGCTCGCGCGCCAACTCGGCAATGGTTCGGCCCGCAAACTGCGCTTGATGCGGGCTCACCGAAATCCGGATCGCCTCCCAATCCTTGATGCGGCCGAAATTGTTGAACCCCTGCGCCGCGATCTCCGAACGGATGCGCGCGCGGTTCTCGCGATCGGCAAGGCGCGCCTGCATCTCCTCGATCTTGTCGCTCTGAACCCAGCGCGGCAGGAGATTCTTCAAGGGATTGCTCGCCGCAGTATAGGGATATTGGTCGCAATCGATCGCGATACCCTGCCCGCGCGCCGCGGCGATGCGTTCGAGCATCTCCCCGGCCCTGCCCCAATTGTCGAGGCCCGACAGCTTCATATGCACGATTTGGACGTGGATGTCGGCCTCGCTGCCGATGCGGATCGCTTCGTCGAGCGCGTCGAAGACATGGTTCGCTTCGTCGCGGAGATGGGTGAAGTAAAGCCCGCCTTTGGCGCGCACGATCTTCGCCAGGGCAACGATCTCCTCGGTCGAGGCGAAAGCCCCCGGCGGGGTGAACAGGCCGGTCGACAGGCCGACCGCGCCGGCGGCGAGCGCTTCCTCGATCAGCGCCTCCATTTGCGCGATCTCGTCGCTCGTGGCGACACGGTTTGCGAGTCCCATCACCATCAGGCGCAGCGTGTTGTGGCCCACCAGCGGCACGACATTGGTCGAGGTCGCCGGAAAAGCGCCGAGATAATCGGCAAAGCTTTGATCGACGAAGCTCAGCCACGGCGCGCTCGGCGAGAGGTAATCCTTCAGCAGCCTAGCCTTGCCCGGCAAAGCGGGTGCGCAGGAATAGCCGCAATGGCCGATGACTTCGGTGGTGACGCCTTGGCGGATCTTGCTTTCGGCCTTCGGGTTCAAGGGCAAGGTCCAGTCGGAATGCGTCTTGATGTCGATGAATCCCGGCGCCACCACCTGGCCGCGCGCATCGATCACATGCGCCGCGTCGTGCAAAAGCCGCGGCCCAACCGCAAGGATGCGGCCTGCATCGATTGCGACATCGGCCTCGATTGCGGCCGCTCCGGTGCCGTCGATCACCTGCCCGCCGCGGATAAGGATGTCGAGCTTCGCCACGCCGACAACTTAGCCGACGCCGCCTACCATGCAACGGGAGGCCGAAGGCGGCGCCGGCAGCGCGGCTACGGTCCGGTCGCGATCAGGAACCCGCGCGACATGAAGGAGCGGTTCAGGCCGGTATCGCAGCCATTCATGAAGAAGACACGTCCCGTCGTCTTGGTGTGGCCGGCCTCGGCTCCAAGCGACACAAAGGAGGGATACCAACCGTCGAATTGCCCGCCGCTCGTCAGACCGGGACATGGCGTCGTGATCGGGAATTGCGAGTTGAGGATCATCTGCGGCGGCGACCAATCCTGAAGATCGAGGCTGGTCGCGGTCGAATAATACCAAGCGGCGACGCCGGCCGGATTGGTCGACACGCAGATATAGGTCAGAAGATAGAGGCCGAGATCGTCATTGCGCGTGATCGAGGCCATGGCCTGATAGCCGGGACAACCACGCTCGGGCAGGAAGCCGCTGTCATTGCCGCCGATCCCGGGCTCGCTGAACGCGCCGTTGTACCATTTCATGAAGTGCAGGCGATGATCGCCGTCATGGCCGCGATCGTCGTCGCCGAACGCGTGATCGTCGTTATCAAGCTTGGCGCGCGCAATCCGGAACAGCCCGTCGGACGTGGCCCCGGGGCCCTGCGGCGCGGCGTAGGTAACATAGACATAGTCCTTGTCGACGATCGCAGCCGGGATCGCATTGCCCATCGGCGCCGGCGACGGCTCGCTCGCCGGTTCGGGCGCGGTCAATTTGAGCACCGGATAGCGGTCCTTCCCGCCGAATTCGCTGTCGACCGGCGCGGGCCAGGTCCGGCCATTGTCGGATGACCGCGCGAAGCCGATCGTGGCGTAGTAAGGCTGCTGCCAAACCCCGCCAGGACAGTGGTTTTCTGCCTCGTAGAACATCATGAGATTGCCTGGCGCCCGGGTCGGGTCCTTCACCACCGTGCCGGACGCCGCGTAATTCTCGTCGAATTCGGCATCAAAGGCCGGATCGCAGACCGTGAACTTCAGCGGCGGCGCCATCACCTGCTGATTGTAGCCGCGCGCATAGGCGAAATCGAAATTCGTCAGATCGTGGCTTTCCAAAACCACTGTCCCGCCGGTTCCGCCGCTGATCAGGCTCGCCGCGAAGATGAGATAGCTGTCATCGCCCGGTGCCGGCGGAAAGCCATCTCGGCCTTGCGGCGGGATGAAAGTGGTGTGCTCGTCGGGCAGGGTCTGCAGCGTGCTGGGATAATTCAGCTTCTGATCCGGCCCCACCGCGAAATATTTGATGGTCGGATGATGCGCCGGCGCCTGAGCGCGGGCGCAATTCGGTGCGATCGCGACAGCGAGCGCGACGGCGAACAGGCACGCGCCCAAGCATCGTGAACAGAATCGTTGCGGATTCATCGTGCCCCCCCCTTTGCCAGCTGGATCGAGCCCTGATGGTCGATCGCAGCTTCCTCGATCTCGATCCTCGCGCATCGGGTTCTCGCCGTCTTGCCGACCCCGGCAAAACGGCGCCCAGGCGCGTTCTTTGTTAGATAGGACGCCGGTATTGCCGGCATCCCCGCCGGAAAAGACTCATCTCATCGAGATCGGGGGGAAATTAACGATCGTGCGCTCAGGTATCGATCGCGCCCATACGGGCCTGGATGGCATTCAGCTTGTAGAGGACGCCCAGCACCACCGAATAAGCGATGTAGATATAGAAGAAGTAATTCACCACGGGAACGAGCGACAACACCACCCAGAGCGCGACATGCTTACCGAGCGCGCGGGCGATGAAGCCGTTGCCGACCGCGAGCGCGATCCAAAGGGAGATCAGAACCACCAGAACCGGGAACGAAGGATAATAAGCGTAGACGTCGTCCATAAGCGTCCTCCAAACAAAACCCCGCCCGACCTTAATCAATGGCATGGAATTTGGCGAGGCGGGCCGGGCGCATCCTGGGCGTGGCGGCCAAAGCCTCCCTATGGGATACTGGCAGGCATCGCCCCACGAAGAGGTGCCGCGAAGCACCGCAAGGGCAGCAGGGAGGGAACGCCATGAGCATCGAACAGCAGCAACTCGATCTCGGTACGCGCTTTGCCGGCGCATCCGGGCTTGCCGGACAACGCGTCTCCGCGCGCCAATGGTATATGGCCTGCGTGTTGACCTTGCTTTACATCTACGCGCAGATCGATCGCAGCGCGTTGATCCTGATGGTCGGCCCGATCAAGCAGGATCTCGGCATGACCGATACCGAGATGAGCCTGTTGCTCGGCCTGTCCTTTGCCTCTTTCTACGCCGTTCTGGGCCTGCCGGCCGGCTATCTCGTCGACCGCATGTCGCGCCGCACCATCATGGGCGTCGGCATCGTGCTGTGGTCGAGCATGACGGTTAGCTGCGGCCTGGCGAATACCTATTGGCAGCTCTTTCTCGGGCGCTGCGGCGTCGGCGTCGGCGAGGCGGCGCTGACGCCCGCTTCCTATTCTTTGATCCGCGACGCGTTCCCGCCCGAAAAGCGCGGCCGTGCTTTCGGCATCTTCGCGGCCGGCACCTATATCGGCGCAGCCGCGGCGGTCATGCTCACCGGCGCGCTGCTCGGCTTCATCGGATCGGGCGCGTTGAAGGCGCTGCCTTGGGTCGGCACGATGCGGCCTTGGCAAGCGGTTCTGGTGCTGATCGGCTTGGCCGGCTTCCCGCTCTCGCTGCTGCTGCTCACCTTCCGCGAGCCAGCGCGAGGCCTTGGCGCGAAAGAGTCCGGCGTGCGCTTCGCCGAGGCGCTGGCGCATATCAAGGTACAGTGGCGCGCCTATGTGCCGCTCGCGACCTGGGTCACGTGCTTCTTCGGCGTGGCCACCACCTATGGCTCGTGGATGCCGACCATCATCGCCCGCACCTGGCAATTGCCGCCGCAGCAGATCGGCCTGTTCTTCGGCGGCTGCTTGCTAATCTGCGCGCCGCTCGGCGCATGGTGCGGCGGACACGCGATCGACGTGCTGCTGAAGCGTGGGCGGGAGGACGCCGCCGCTGTGGTCGGGATATGGGTGACGGTGATCTTCATTCCTTTGGGAATCGCGGCGCCGATCGTGCCCGGCGTGGGCGAGATGTTTTTCGCCCTGGGCACGCAACTCCTGGTCGCCGGCGCCTATCAGCCAGTCGGCTCGAGCATTCTCGCCCAGCTTACGCCGCAACGCCTGATGGGCAAGGTCACGGCGGTCTATCTCCTCGTGTTCACCTTGCTCGGGCTGGGTTTCGGGCCGACCTTGGTCGCGGTCATCTCCGACCATTTCTTCACCGGCCCGCAGGCGCTCGGCTTTGCACTCGGCACGGCGACGGCCGGGCTGATGACGCTGGCCTTGGCGATGATCGTGCTGTTGTTGCGCCGAGCGCGGCGCGGCGCGCTGGCGATCGTCTAATCGCGCGGCCGTCTAATCGCAGAGGTGCTGGTCGACCAGCATCTTGCGCAGCTCCTCGGGCGGCCTTTCGGCCTCGGGCGCGCGGCAGAGCGCTTGCGCCGCTTCGCGTGCTTCGGGTTGTCTTCCTTCGTCGAGCAAAACCGCGGCGAGCACGACCCGGATTGCATTCTCGAGCTGCGGGCCGAGGAAGAAGAAACGTAGATCCTGCGCCTGCTTCAACGCGGTGCGCAGTTCGCGTTCGGCGGCCGCATCGGCATGGCCTGAAGCGAGATTGGCCGCAAGATAGAGATGCGCGCGCGGATCCTGCGGGAAAAGCGTCGCCAGCGACGCGGCATCGCGCTCTGCGTCGGCTTCGGTTGTCGGCACGCGATCCTCGGGAATAAGCCCGGCCAGCACCTGATATTTGCCGTAATTGCCGGCGACCGCGGCGGCGCTCGCCGCGATCACAATAAAGCCGATCACCGCGAGATTGGCGGCGGCATGGCCCCACGCCGGCAGGCGCGACGTATCCGGCCAGTGCTCCAGCAGCACGAACATCGCCAAGGTGCCGCTCAGCGCGCCGCCGAGATGCGCGCCATAATCGATCTGATCTCCCGCACCCCCCGCCGCAAGCGGCAGCAGCGACGGGATCAAAACCAGCACCGCGCGGATCTGCATGCGCGAACGCGACGCGGTGCCGGCTGGCAAACGGAAACTGCTCAGAAATGCCGCCGCGCATAACCCCATGATCGCGCCCGAGGCACCGATCGAAACCATCGCGGCGGGATTGGCGGCCAAAGACACGAGCCCACCGCCGATGGCGCTGATGAAGAACAGCGCGAAGAACCACAAGCGCCCGACCACGCGCTCGAGCAGCACCCCAACCATGAGCAAGGCGACAGCATTGCCAGCAAGGTGAGTTGCATCGCCATGCAACAGCGGCGCGGTGAATAGCCGATACCATTCGCCATTCGTGATAACGACGCGCCAGCTCAGCCCGCCAAGGGCCAGCCTGGTCGCGCTGCTTACTCGTAACAAGGGTCCCGTCGGCTCGATCGCGAAAATCTGTTCCGCTATGAAAACCAGGGCCAAGAGCGCAAGCATGCCGAGGGTGAGGAACGGAATCTTGAAACCGGCAAGGCCGAAACGCGCTTCCTCGTCCTCGCTTGCCGGCGTCGCGGCAAACGCCGGCGAAAGCCCCAGCGAACGCGCGCGCTGCATATTGAGCTCGCCGACGATGGCAGCCAGCGGCGTTTGGAAGGCATCCGGCAAAGTGAGTTGGCTTTTGCCCAGGAGATTGCCGCTGACCGCCGCGCCGACGATGCGGGCGCGAGCGGAGAATGCGCGGCGGAGAACAGGTCCGGCATGGGCGCGCTTCAGCTCGAATGCGTCGAGACTGTTCCAGTTCGCCCATTTCGTGCCGAACAGGGTTTCGAGCTCGATGCCGTCGCGCACGGCGGCCAGACGCGGCAGTCCGCGCAACGCGCTCAAGAACAGCAGAAGGCTTACGCCGAGAAGCCCCAGCACGATCGCCAGCGCCAGCAAGGACCCGGTCTGCGGGAAGGCCGAGCCATGAAACCATCGCGAAAAATCGCCGACCGCCGGGCCGGCAAGATAAAGCGCCAGCATACTGACGCCGGTACCGAGAAGGCACGGCTTCAGACGCTTGGGGCGATAGCCGTTTTCTCTCTCCGCGGCGAGCGCGATCTCGGTCATACGATCGAGCCTAGCCGCGAATGGTAAAGACGAGATTGCGCCCCGAGGCGAAGGAGGCCCTGCTTTTCAAGGTGGGCCGGTCGAAATGTCGCAACGAAATCCGGGCGACTTATGCACTTTTATCAATAGCCTGCGCGTTCCCCACGGGACGAGTTAGGGGGCCAAATCGGCGACTTTTAACCGATTATTGTGCTTTATGACCGAGAAACGGTGTCAGGCGCCGACCCCTGTCCCTTTAAGCCGAGACGATGTTTAACAACAGCAATCTCTCCATTCGCTTTCTCGTCGGGGCCGTCGCGGCGGCATTCTTGGGATTGCTGGCCGTCGGCGGTGGCGCCGGGTTTGTGGCCGTTCTCTATCTGAACAACGAGCTGACCAGTCTTTCCAACGACTTCGCGTCGCTCAGCGGTCCTGCCCACGACAACGCGGTTCAGATATATCAGCAGGCGCAAGCGGCGTATTCGTTCTTCTTGATGTCTTGTGTCGCGATCGCGGTGGTCGCGCTGACCGTCTGCACCGTGACATTCTTTGCCTTGCGCAACGGCATTCTCGGGCCGTTGGACACCATCGTCGACGCTATGCGGCGGATTGCCGATCAGAAATACGAAACGCCGATTCCGGGCCTCGGAAAAAAGAACGAAATCGGCGTCCTCGCCGCCGCGCTCGACGTGTTCAAGACCAATGGGATCGAGCGCCAACGCCTGACCAAGCAGCAATTGCAGGAAGCGGAACGGCAAAGCGAGCGGTCGCGCCATCTCGACGAGGAAATTCGCGGCTTCAACGCCTTGGTGACCAATGTCGTCAACAGCGTTGCCTCTTCGGCCGTTCGGCTGAAGAGCAATGCGGAAACCTTGTCCCATGTGGCCAACGACACGACCACCAAAGCGACCGCCGTTGCGTCCGCCGCCAGCCAGGCCAGCACGAGCGTCCAGACCGTTGCGGCATCCACCGAGGAAATGACGACCTCCATCGGCACCATCAGTCACCGCGTCAGCAATGCCACGCAGCGCGCCGAAGGGGCAGCCTCGCAAGCGCGGAAGACCAGCGAGACCATTCACACGCTCTCCGAGGTCGCCGAGAAAATCGGCGCGGTGGTGCAGCTGGTTCAGGCGATCGCGTCGCAAACCAATCTTCTGGCGCTCAACGCGACGATCGAAGCGGCGCGGGCCGGTGAAGCAGGCAAAGGCTTTGCCGTGGTCGCCTCGGAGGTCAAAAACCTCGCCAACCAAACCAGCAAAGCCACCGAAGAGATTTCGACGCAGATCGCCGATATCCAGGGCATCACCGCCGAAGCGCGCCAAGCCATTGACGGCATTTCGAGCAGTGTCACGGAAATCAGCCAAATCATGACCGGCATCGAGGTGGACACGGCCCAACAAAGGAACACGACGCAAGGCATCTCGCACAGCGTTCAGGACGCGGCGCGCGGTACGCAGGGCGTTACCAATCACATTGTCCAGATCACCTCAGCCTCGTCGGAAACCGGACGCATGGCGAATGACGCGCGTGACTCGGCCGTCGACCTGTCGCAACAAGCTGAAATCCTGAAGCGTGAAGTCGACGGCTTCCTCACGCGCGTGCGCGCGATGTAAGCGGCCGCCGAACGCCTCTCCCGCTTCTCTTCGTCCCCCGACTCTAAACGCAACGCGGCGGCCTTGCGGGCCGCCGCGTCTCATTGTGACGAGCTATGGGAGCGCTTTATCCCAAAGGTCCGAGCAGAGTTTCGCCGTCGAACGTATCCGCCATCGGCTCCACCGCTTCGGGCCATTTCGCGTTGTCGATTTTGCGCCGTTCGCTTTTCGCGCGCGCTTTCCCGTCCCAGCCGAGCTGCTCCATGTAGTAATAGAGCTGGATCAAATGCCCGTCGGGATCGACCGCGAAAGCCGAATAGTCGATGCCTGGGAAGAGCTCCGGCGGCAGGTATTTGATTGTCACGCCGTTGGATTTCAAAAATTCGACGGCGTTGCGGAGCTGCTGATAATCGCCCAGCTGATTGCCGAAGCTCATGCAGGTGGTGTGCGGCGACAAGCCGAGCTTTTCGCGCAGCGCGATCGGATAGAGCGCGAGCGAATGGTGCTCGGTGTTGCAGCGCAGGAACACGCAGCGATGGCCCTCGTAATCGATCTCTTCGGTGACGCGCAGCCCCATGGTCTTGGTATAGAAATCGAGGCACTTCGCGATGTCTTTGACGAACAGCCGCACCGGGCCGATCTTGATCACCTTGAAAGGCCGCGCAAGCAGCACGCCGCCGACATCGTATTTGAAGGGTCCTTTCTCCTCGTGCCGGAAACCGGCATTGAGGTCCATGCCCTCCTCTTTGAACATCTCGAGTTCCTGGTACTCGCAGATTTGCGGCAGATCGGGCTTCTCGTGGAAGCCGCGCTTCCTGACGCCGGGCGGCTTGGCGCGCAAATCCCAGCCGATCTGCTCGATGCCGTAATAGATCTCGTTGGTGTGGCCTTCGGGATCGGGCGGATAGGAGTGCCAGTTCGAGCCCGGCACGTCGCGGCCGATACGGCCGGGATTGACGCCGATCGATTTGAAATAATCGATGCCCTCGCCGACCTCGCGCAACGTGCCGACCTGCCAGGTGATCTGGTTGGTGGTCACCTCGGCGTTGGTCTCATGCCCGCCGGCGCTGCCGCGTCCCATCCGGTCCAAAGCGGCCTTCGGAAAAATAACGTGCGAGTGATGGTCAGTGCCATGCGTCATGAAATAGCCGACGGTCGTCGGCACGCCGTCGAACATGCCGGGCTTCGGGATCACCCGCGCGAAGTCGAGCGTGTCGGTAACCCGAAACCCCAACAGGTCGCGATAGAAATGCATCGCCTCGTCCATCTTGTAGACATTGTAGCCGAAATGGCCGAGGCGCCTGATCTTGAACGGGCGGTCGAGCAGGACCCCGCCCACATTGAATTTGCCACCGATCTTCGTGCTGCCATCCATGGTGAGTCCTCCCTCGTTTATTTAGGCTGATGCGTTATTTGGCCGTTGCGGTCTTTCCACCGCTCCCGAAATTGGCACTGAGATAATCGACCGCCGCCTTGGCTTGGTCGGCCGACAACGGCGCACCGACATAGACCATGCGGTTGATGACGCTTTGCCAGTCGGCTGGCGAGCGCTTTGCCGCCGTCGCGCGGTCGAGCCCGTGGCACAGGCCGCAACCGCCTTCGACGATTTCCTTGCCGGCGCCATCGGGCAAGTTGACCTGCGCGGGCTGCTGGCCCGGGAAAGGCACGCCTGGCCCGAAACTGGTCGAAAGATATTTGACCACGGTGTCCATCTCGGCCGGCGTCACCTGTGCCCCGCGTTCGACCATGTCATAGACCTGATCGCGCCAAGCCCGTGCGTTCTCGCGCAGCTGAGTGATCGCATTGAGGCCGTGGCATTGCGAGCACGCCACCGCGACGATGTCGCGCCCTTCGCCATCGGGCAAGGGACTGCCCTGCTGCTGGGCGCGCGCGGAGCCGGCAAGTCCGAAAAGAGCCGCGGCGCAGAAGCCGGCGGCAAAGATGCTTGAAACCACAAAACGCCGCATTGTCACACCTTCCTCGTACGCAATTCCGCGATCGACATCGGCGGATACCATTCCGACGCCGCGCCAACGCCGTCGCGTTGCACGTGAATATCGAGAAGATAAGGCCGCCCCTCGACCGTGGCGCGCTTGGCGCGCTGCAAAGCGGCCTTGACCCCGGCGGTTTCCGTGACGGTTTCGGCCTCGACGCCGAAGGCCTGCGCCGCCTTCGCGATATCAACATCCGGGCTGCCGTTGTAACAGGTCATGTCGCGGCCGGATTTGAATTGCTGTCCGGCGATGAAGGTCCAGATGCGGTTGCGCTCGTTATTGTAGCTGCGGTTGTTGAGCACGATGTTCATGACCGGCGCCTTGTAACGCGCCTGACTCCAGAGCGGCTGCGGCCCGCCGAACATGAAGGCGCCGTCGCCGAGAATGCCGACCACCGGCTTGTCGGGCCGCGCCAGCTTGGCGCCGAACGCCGCTGCCATGCCCCAGCCAAGAATGTTCGGCCCGTTGGCGACATAGGTCTTGTCGGCGCCGCCGAAGGACATGAACGGGTCCATCTTCTTGCCGGAATCGATGTCGTTGACGTAGATCGTGTCCTTCTCGAGCCCGGTTTCGAGTTCGATCGCGAGGCGCTCGAGCTTCACTGGCGAGCCGTCCGAAGAATTGTTCACGATCGCCTTGCGTTGATCGGCCAAGCCCTTGGTGTAATCGCGCACCCTTCCGCCGCGATCTTCGGCGATTTGCTTCAAACGATCCTTGGTGGCCAGGCTTTTTACCGCCGCGACAAGGTCGGCGGCGGCAAGCTTCAGATCCGAGACGAGGCCAATATCGACCGGCGAAACGCGCGCGAGGCTGGTCGGATCACGGCGGATCGAAATGAGCGTCGCGCCGGGCGAGCGCCGCTCGCCATATTGATTGCCGAGATTGAGGCGCAAATCGACCTGGCCGGGGAAACGCATGTTCCCGAGCACCGGACCAAGATAAAGCGGGTTCTTGGTCGGGAATGGCTTCGACCACACGCCGAACTCGCCGCCGCCCGCGACCGGTAGGCCCAACAGCTCGGCCAGCTCGACCACTTCCTTCTCGCCGTTGCACATGGTGATTTCATCGCCGACCGAGAGCAACGGGTTCTTCGCTTCGATCAGCATGCGCGCAACGGCGTCGATGTCGTGCTTGTCCGGCCGGATCTTCAACGGCACGTCGAAGAGCGACTTATCCATGATGCTGGCGGTCGCCTCGGCGCGTAGCTCATTGTCGGGAATGGCGAGAAACACCGGGCCGCCCGGCGGGGTCGCGGCGAATTTCAGCGCGCGGCGCACGGTTTCGGGGATTCCGGCAGCGGATTGCGCCAACCAATACCATTTGGTCAGCGGCTGCAGCATGTTTTCCTGATGCTCGTAATCCTGCGGTCCGTCGCGGCCCAGCTGGTCCTGCCCGAAAGCGGCGACGACAAGCAGCATCGGAATACGGTCCTTGAAGGCGTTGACCAGCTGCGTCATGCCGTTGGGCAGACCGACATTGGCGATGCTGCATACGCCGGTCTTGCCCGACAGCCGCGCATAGCCGTCGCACATGGCGACGACCGCGCCTTCTTGGATGCCCTTGATCAGCTGAATGCCGGGCTCGTCGACCATCGCGTCGAAGATCGGCGCGTCGCCCGTCGAGGGATTGAAGAAATAATATTCGACGCCGGCGGCCTTGAGCTGCTGCACGTAAAGATGTCCGCCCGGGCCCTTCACGTCCCGGATCGTGCCGGGCGCCGCGGCCTCGGCCGCCTTGGCGCTCACCGGCGCGAGCGTCTGCGCCACGGTCTTCGCGGCAACGGTGCTCAACCCGACCGCGCTCAAGCCTTTCATCAGCTTGCGGCGCGAAATATCACGATCGAGATATTGCTTAACCAGCTCTTTCATAGGACGTCCCTTCCCTACGTACCAAGCGCTTCTTCGGGCCACCACCCGGTGAGCGACGTGGCGACAAGATGCGCTATTTTGCTCTTGGCCGCAACGTCGATCGCGCCGGGATTCGCGCTTTCGTGCAACGCTTTACCGCTTGGAAACCAAGCGCTCGCCGCGCGCCGTGCGGCGCAAAGACGCCCGGGATTGCTGAGCGGCGCAAAGCTTGATAAAGCATGCCGGGAATCTGCGGGGAGTCACGCCACATGAAAATCATCGCCATCGAAGAGCACGTCACGACTCCGCTTTACAACAGCCTGAACCAGCCGACGCCGCGGCGGCTCAAATCCATGGCCGACCGTCAGCTACGCGTCGGCCATGACGTCGAGACCGAATTGCTGAACGTCTCGAACACGCGCATCGCCGCGATGAACGAGGCCGGCATCGACATGCAGGTTCTGTCGCTCACCATGCCCGGTTGCCAGGGCCTCGACGCGGCGCGCGCGATCGAGGTAGCGCGCGACGCGAATGAGCGCATGGCGGCGGCGATGAGCGCGCATCCCGGGCGCTTTGCCGCATTCGCCGCTTTGCCGACGCCCGACCCTTCCGCCTCGGCCAAGGAGCTGGAACGCGCCGTGACCAAGCTCGGCTTCAAGGGCACGATGATCAACGGCCATACCAATGGCGAATTCCTCGACGACAAGAAATTCTGGCCGATCTTCGAAACCGCCCAGGCGCTCGACGTGCCGGTTTATCTCCATCCGCGCGATCCGCACCCCGCGGCCAAGGTCTACTTTACGGGCTACGAGGATCTGGCCAGCGCGGCTTGGGGCTTTACCATGGATACGGTGTCGCATTTCCTGCGGCTCATTTTCGCGGGCGTGTTCGATACCTTCCCGAACCTCAAAATGATTCTCGGCCATCTCGGCGAAGGCTTGCCCTTCTATCTCGATCGGCTCGAGGATCACACGTGCCTTGCCACCAAGCATCGCGGCCTCAAGAAAACCGTGGCGGAGGTGATGCGCGACAACATCATCGTCACCACCAGCGGCAATTTCTCGACCGCGGCGTTTCAATGCACGCGCGACGTGCTCGGCATCGACAACATGATCTTCTCGGTCGACTGGCCCTATGAGTTAAACAAGATCGGCGTCGAGTTTCTGAAACATTTGCCGCTGGGACCGGCGGAAATGGAAAAGCTCGCCTATCGCAACGCCGAGCGGCTGCTGAAGCTCTAGGCGGCGCGCAGCTATTTGCTGCGTTGGGCGACCACCCGGCACAGTCGACCCGCATCGGAGGCCGTGCTTCCGCCTTGGCGGGTATAATTCCCGGTAAAGCTCGCGCCGTTGAATTGGCCGGTCAGCCAGCCGCCATTGAAGGCGCCATCCGCGGCGATCACGCCTTTGAAATTGAAAGTCTGTCGGCCGACATTCATATTGCCGGCGACATTGCCGTCCGCGATCTTCATGGTGATCGCCGCTTCGTAGCAATTGCTTCCAGTCCAATCGCCGTCATAGGGGCCGCTCGCGCCGGCAGGCAACGCGAAGGCAAGCGTCAGAGTCCCAGCGACGATCCAAGCGATCTTCATGGCCCCTCCCCGCGATTGACTTCACCCGTCCGCTTTTGCGGCGGTTGTCTTTCTATCGTGCTCCTGCCTGCACCGCCTGCCACACGCGCTCGGGCGTCGCCGGCATGGCGATTGTGCCGACGCCCAAAGGCGCCAGCGCGTCGAGGATCGCGTTGATCACGGTCGGCGTCGCCGCCACCGTGCCGCCCTCGCCCACGCCTTTGACCCCAAGCGGATTGGATTTCGACGGCACCGGGTTGAAATCGACCTTGATGTTGGGCATGTCGTCGGCGCGCGGCAGGCCGTAATCCATCAGCGAGCCGGTGAGGAACTGGCCGTTTTCGTCGTGGACGATGTCTTCGATCAACGCCTGACCCGCGCCTTGGACGACGCCGCCATGAATCTGCCCTGCCGCCAAAAGCGGATTGATGACCGTGCCGATATCGTCCACCACGGTATAGCGGTCGAGCGCGACTTCGCCGGTATCGGGATCGACCTCGACCTCGCAGATGTGACAGCCATTGGGGAAGCTCGGCACATGCGCGCTGAAAGCGCCTTCGCCGCGCAGCCCGACGCCGAGCTCGGCCGGAATCCCGACCGGGATAAAGGACATGGCCGCGACTTTCTGGATCGGCATCGACTTGTCGGTGCCGGCGATCGTGAATTTGCCCGCGACGAAAGTGATGTCGGCGGCGTTCGCTTCCATGAAATGAGCGGCGAATTTCTTGCCCTTCTCGATCACATCATTGGCCGCCGCCTGCAATGCGCTGCCGCCGACATGCATGCTGCGCGAGGCATAGGTGCCGCGCCCGATCGCGACCTCGTCGGTATCGGCCTGCTGCAGCCTGATGCTTTCGAACGGCACACCGAGCCAATCCGAAACCATCTGTGCGTAGCTGGTCTCATGGCCCTGGCCGTGCGACAAGGTGCCGGCCTGAACCGTGACCGTGCCCGAAGGGTCGAAGCGGATCTCCATGCGCTCGTTGAAGATGCCGGTATTGTCGACATAAGCGACGATGCCGCGGCCACGCTTCTTGCCGGCCTTCTCGCTCGCCGCCTTGCGCGCCTCGTAGCCTTGCCAATCGGCCAAGCCTTGGCACTTGCTCATCACCGCGTTGTAATCGCCGCTGTCATAAGTCCAGCCGGTCTTGGTTGCGAAAGGCATGGCGGCCGGCTTGATGAAATTCCGCTTCCGGATTTCGGCACGGTCGAGCTTCATCTCATGCGCGGCTTTGTCGATCAGCCGCTCCATGATGTAGACCGCCTCGGGACGCCCGGCGCCGCGATAGGGAATGGTCGGCGGCGTGTGGGTGAAGACCGCGCTGTTGAACACGGCGACCGCCGGGATGTCATAGACGGTCGGCGCCAACTTCAGCACGAAAAGCACCGGAATGATGCCCGAGCCTTCGATATAGGCGCCGACATTGTGCAGCCCCTTCCAGCGTAACGCGAGGAAGTGCCCGTCCTTGTCGAGCGCCAGTTCGGCCGTGACATACAGGTCGCGGCCCTGATCGTCGCCGAGCAAGGCTTCCGAACGGGTCGCGATCCACTTCACCGGCCGCCCGACCTTTTTCGCGGCCCAGGGCAGCACGGCCTCTTCCGGATAGAGATTGCCCTTCATGCCGAAGCCGCCGCCGACATCCTTGGCGACGACGCGGATGCGGCTTTCCGGCACATGCAGGATGGCGTGCGACAGGCCATGGCGGATGCCGTGCACGTTCTGCGTGCTGCTGTAGAGCGTATACCGCTCCTCGCGGTCGTCATATTCGGCGATGCAACCGCGCGGCTCCATGGTGAAGGCGTTGAGCCGGTTGTTGAACAGCTCGAGCTTCGTCACATGCGCCGCCCTGGCAAAAGCGGGCTCGACCTCGTCGACATTGCCCATACGCAAGGTGAAGCAGGTGTTGTTCGGGGATTCGGCATAGACCTGCGCCGCGCCCGGCTTCACCGCATCGGCCGCGCGCACCACGGCAGGCAGAATCTCATAGTCGATATTGACGAGCTCGGCCGCGTCGCGGCCTTGCGCCTCGGTCTCGGCAATCACCACAGCAACCCGCTCGCCGACGAAGCGCACCCGGTCGAGCGCAAGCGGGTAATGCTTGGTACGGTGGCCTTTCGGCCCGCCGAAATCCTCGGGCATGGCTTCGGGATTGATCGGTCCCAGCCCGTCGGCCGTGTAGTCCTTGCCGGTCAGCACCGCGAGCACGCCCGGCGCGGCCTCGGCGGCTTTCTTGTCGATGGAACGGATTGCGGCATGCGCGTGCGGCGAGAAAATGAACACCGCAAAAGTCTGGCGCGGCAGATCAATATCGGAAACATAGCGACCCCGGCCGGTGAGGAAGCGCGGATCTTCCTTGCGCGTAACGGGTTGTCCCACTCCGAATGCCATTGCCGACCCCTCCCTTATTGCGCGGCGCGTCATGCGCGCAGCGGCCGCAAATGCGACAAACGGATTTTTACCCGGCGCGACGGATTAGGCAAGGCGCGCGCCGCCGTGCCTCAGCCACCGGGATCGACACCGCCGTCGTCGGATTGCCCGCCGCCGAGAGCCAGGATCTGATCCAGATCGATACCAAGCTCGAACCAATCATCTGCGTCTTTGGCATCGCGAAAAACCTGGACCGTCACCTCGTATTCATTGGTGAGCGCCGAATACATGCGCGCCAAGCCATACGACGCCGTGTTTGAGGCAATGATCGCCCATTTGGTGGCGCCGAAGGCGTGATGAGTTTCCTTGGCGTAGTCAGCCAGCCGGCGGATGTCGTCGCCGGTCAGCGGCGTCTCGGCACCGCGAAAATCCGCGATGTGCTTGAGCCCGGCGCGGAATCCGGGGAGCGCGACCATCTCGTCGAGAACATCACGCAATTCGCACAGCTCGACCCGGCCGCGATAGCGAACCAGAACGACACCCAGGGAATCATTCAGCAGCGTGGTGTGCGGCATGAAGCCATGCGGATCGAGGGGCCGTCGCGGTAGAAATGCCAGGTTTTCAAGAAGAGCAACTTACCAGCACCCTAGATCATGGCAAAGCCAAATCCGAGCAGAAATGCCCTACGATCCTTCAGAACGTCGCCCAAGCCGCTAAACCGCGCGCTTTGGGCCGGAACGGCGCCGGCCGTGACGATGGCAAAGATTCCCGCGCCGAGACCGATGGCCCCGGCACGGCAAGGTGAGTCCTTGCTACATCGCGATTTCGTTTTGGATCACGCCCCGCGCGGCAAAGACGAAATCCTCGCGCGCAGCGTCAACGGAATTCAGGATAGAGTTGGGCGAGACGCCCATTGCAGGTGTGCCGCAAGCGAAAGCGCTCTTCCTGCGTGTCGATATCGCGCGCGTGGCTTTCGTTGCGCTTCTCCTGAAGCTCGGCGCGCAATGCGTCTTCGTGCGCCTTCATGCGCGTCTGCAAATTCTGCCGCGCGGTCGCATCATCCGGACCCCAAACGCCATCGATGTCCGTCAATTGTTGCGGCAGGGTCCGGGCCCAAGAAGCGCTGGCATCCGCCAATATCCTGTTATCGAGCGCGACGTGTTCTTCCTCGTGGCCGAGGACTTCCTTGTACACGCAAGGTTCGCTGCCTTGGAATTCATGCGCGATGTGAATAACCCGGTCCGAGAATCCGACGGTGATCATCGCCTCGGTCGGATAGGCACAGACACCCCCGGCGCTGCTCGACGCGATCCGCGTGTTGAAAACGCCGATGACGATCAGCTTGCTCTCGGTCGCGCCGAGCGTCATGTAGCGGTAATCAACCTTCGAGCGCTCCGCGATCTGATCGAGCGTCATCGAGCTGTCGATTTTTGGCTCCGGTAGGACCGGGGTCACGGTGTAGGTTGGCGGCGCACCGCGCGGGCAAGCGCTCGCATCGCGCGTCGGCCCGGAATTGAGCGGCGCACAGGCTGCGAGCACGGCGATCCCCAGCAACGCAAAAGCGGTGTTGCACAGCGAGCGGTATTGCACGGACGAAGCCCCCACGACCTGACACGAGATGATACGCCCCAGTTTCCCTCGACAGGCTCCGGGAGGCAAGCCCGTCGGCCTGGATCAGGCGGGCGCTGGCACCGTCAGCTCGATATCGGAGTCAGCGGAATTCGGGATAGAGCTGGGCCAAGCGGCGATTGCACGCCGCGAACAGCCGGTGCCGTTCATCCGAGGTGTCGATTTCGCGCGCGTGAGCGTCCCGCCGGATCGCTTGAATCGACATCTGCAGCGTCGCCTGATACGTGGTCAAGTGTTTCTGCAGACTTTCGCGTGCGGTTGTCTCGTCTTTTCCCCACACGCCTTCTGCCTGGATCAGCTGGTTTGACATGTTCGCGGTCAAAGTTCCGGCGGCATCGTGCAAGAGCTGATTGTCGAGCGCCACGTGACGCTCTTCGTGGCTTAGGATTTCGTCGTAGACGCAGGGCTCCGCTTCATAGAACTCGCTCGCGACATGGATCATGCGCCCCGTCAGAGCGATCGTGACGGAAACTTGCGTTGGGTAGGCGCAAATTCCTCCTGCCTTGCTCGGCTCGACGCGAACATTATCGACGGCGATCACCGTCAGCTGGCCTTCGGTCGCGCCGAAAGTCATGACGCTGTAATCGACGCGCACGCGATCCCCGATCTGGTCGGTCGTCAGCGTGTTGTCGATCTTCGGCTCAGGCAAGAACGTCTTGACGGTCGAGATCGGCGCCGAGCCGCGCGGGCAATATTCGGCGTCGCGCGAGCGCCAGGGATTGAGCAGCGCCACCTTTGAGATCGTCGAGGCGTAAAGGGAATCGACCGATGCTGCCGTCGATGCGTAGACCGATCCGACCGAGGCTGAAGCAAGCGAATAGAAAGAGTTGGCGGGCGCGCAGCCGGCTAGCGAGGTCGATAGCATCGCGATGATATAAGCAAGCCGAACGGCGCGGCGCCTCACCTGTCGATGGCCTCCTGTTATATCGGCCTAACCCGTTAACCATACTTGCGCTTTGCCTCGATGCAAGGCAACAAGGGTTAACGCCTCTTAATAAGGCGGGATTTCTCCGTATTCGGGTCGTACTCGATCGCGATTCCCCATTAGACAGCAATGTCGACAAGCCTATGCTGAACGCGCAACGGCAAAGCACCACCGCCACGTCTCACAAAGTTGATCGCGAGCAATGAAATCGCGCGCTTTTCGCACGCCGATGCTCTGCGGCTTTCTTTGCGGCTGGGTATCTTTTCCGGAAACCGTTAGTTGAGATCGGTTTTCCCGAGCACCCCAAGTGCAGCCGAGCCTTTTACTTCGACCTTCTGACCGGCGACCTGCCCGGTCGTGCTGTCCTCGATCCATACCGCCGAGTAATCGGGCCCGAGCACGCCTTTGACGACATAATTGTGATCGGCCACAGGCGTGAACGTCGTAACGCCGGTGACGCCGAAAACCGTGTGAGCCAAGGCCGTCAACGGCGTCGTGTAGTGGGTGCGGCCGTTGATCGTGAAACTGGCCTCGTCGGTCGGAATATCGCGCCCGATCACCGACGGCAGGGTCGGCACGCCGAGCGCGCGGTTGTTCCCATTGGCGACGGACAGGCTGTTATCGAGCGCCCAGTCGCCGGTTTTGGAGACGTAAAAATAATCAGCGCTGTCGTCGCTGCGCGGCGTCATCGAATCCGTGAGATGCGCCACCTTGCCGGTATAGCCCATGGGCACGGGATTGATCGTGCAAGCACACACCGCCGTCGCGGCCAACAACAGCAACGCCGCTGCGCGATTCATTGTGACGATGCTCCCAGGAAACCGAACCAGTTCACGTCAACGCCGCCGCCTTCTTGTATTTCTCGGCACTGAGCTTCTTCTCTTCTTCCATGTCGCGCTTGCCGGTGGTGAGGTCGAAGCGGTTGCCTTCGGGATCTTCGCCCTTTTCCTCGACATAAGGCCGGTCGACGCCAGCGCCGTCGGCGCGCGGATCGGTGGGCTCGAGACCCCGCTTCGTCATCTCGGCATAGACGAACGGCTTCTCCTCTTCGCTGAGGGTAAAGCCGAAATGGTGGAGACCCTTGGGCGCGCCCTCGCGCTTACGGCGAATCAGCGCGACGTCCATATAGCCATCCGTCACCCAGACATCGCCCTGGCTCTCGCCGGTGATCTTCATGCCGTAAACGCGCGTGTAAAACTCGGCGAGCGTCTTGGGATCTTCGGCGAAAATCGCGATGTGTTGGATACGTGCCATGGCGGACTCCTTCTTTCTTTTATGCGAGCGCGATCCTGGCCCGCGCGCAGCCCGGCTGTCAACCGCGCGCCGGCTTCCGTGCAACCAAATCGATCAGCGCAGCCAGGCCGCGTTGCCGCATGCCCTCGGGCTGCTCGGCGTCATAGGCGGCGAGATGAAGAATCTCCATATCGGCGAAGGCAGCGCGCAGCAGATCCTCGGTGTAGAGATTTTCGGCGAAAGGCGGCCCGCCTGTGCCATAAGCGATCTGTTCCGGGCGATAGCCCTGAATCATGACCAGACCGCCGGGCTTCAGGACGTGTTTCATGCGATCGAAAAGCAACGCGCGGAAAGGCGGCGGCGCGAACTGGAACAAGATCCCGACCACCAGATCAAAACGCGGCTCGCCCCAATCCCAGGTTTCGAGATCGGCGCACACGAAATCGAGCTGAACGCCGAAGCGCTCGGCGAGACGCCGCGCTTTGGCAAGACCGTTGGGAGCGAGGTCGACCGAGGTGACCTTGAGCCCTTGCCACGCGAGCCACACGCCGTTGCGCCCTTCGCCATCGGCGATGGCGAGCGCGGTCATGCCCGGCTTGAGGCGCGGCGCCTGGGCCGCGAGAAATGGGGTGGGCTCGGCGCCGAACCAATAATCCTGGCCGGCGAAGCGCTCGTTCCATTGGGCGAGCTCCCGATCCTTGGACGGAATTGGCTTCTTTGCGTCCGTCGCCATAGGTTCTCCCTTTGGTTTGGATGATTTTCGAGCGCCAGCTTAGCGCGATTCGCATACGTTGCGTTGCGTCCGACCGCAAATTTGCCATGATCGCAACCACAGATTAACCCGTTTCATCGCCCTACCCTCCTAATCCCTGAGACTGTTCGGACGATACCCGCCATGGACGAATTGCGGATGGTTCTTGCGGCTGCAACTGGCGCCGTCATCGGCGGTGTCGTCGTGGTGGCGCTGTCCTGGACCCTGCGCGTGATCGGCCAGAATGCGGGTACCCGGGACGCGGCGGGACGCGAGCTGGTCGCGGCAGGAGGAAGCGCCGGATCGGCAAGCACGCCACCGCGCCGCGTGCTGCGGCTTCACTGGTTAGCCAAGGTGGCGTTGATCGCGCTCTCGATCCTTGCCTATGGCTATCTCGGCTACAGCAACCAGCCGCCGGCGCCGACCGCAACGGCGCAACCGCCCGGCCCCGATCAAGCGACCGCCGCGCCGCCGGTGATGCAGGCGCAGTTCGAGATCGGCGGCATCACGCTGACCTTCGATCCGCCGGCAGGCTATTGCCTATATCCCAGCGATATGATGCAAGCGGTGATCGCGCAGCAGGCCAAGCTCAATCCCGACAACGTCGTTCACACTGTATTCGGCAACTGCGAGCAATTGCACGATGCGGCCTCGAACCCGGCGCGGATCCGCGATTTCGGCATGGTGATGACGCCCAAAGCGCAGCTTCAGCAACGCGTCGACAAGGCAGAACTCGACAAGATCGTGGCCAGCGTCGTCGACCCCGCGACGCTCAAGGAAACCCTCGACCAACGCATGCGCGACGCGCAAAGCCGGCTCAAGATCCAATCCTTCTCGACCCTCGGCATCGTCGATCGCGAGAAGGACGCCGCGTATTTCGCCTATCTCTTCAAGTCGAACGCTGGCGATAGCGACTTCGCCCAAGCCTGCGTGATGGCGCTGACCTCGGTGAAGGGGCGGCTCGTGTCCTACTACCTTTACAGCGACTACACCAAGGACGCGCGATCGGCGGTGACGGGCCTCGTACAGCGGGTCAAGGCCGGGCTCGGTGAACTCGCCGCACGCAACAGTTGAGCGTCACGCCGTCCAAAGTCCGGCGAATTGGGTCGCCACGACGTCCTTGTAAGCGACCGGTGCATCGAGGATGCCGACATCGTGCGCGAATTGATTCATACCGGCGACGAATTCCGGCGTGATCGCGGGATCGTAATAAGGCAGGTCGCGGCGGATCAACTCTGCGATGAGATCGGCCTGCTCCGGCGGAAAGAGCTTCCTTCCGACCTCGGTCGCGCGTGCGGGCTCGGCTTTTAGCGCACGCTGCGTTTTGACGATGGCGCGAATCGCAGCGGCGGCGGTTTCGGGCGTCCGCGCGATCAACGCGTCGGTCGCGGCGATTGCAGCCATGGTGTAGTTGAAGCACCCGGCCGGCCCGTCGCCGCGCCGTACATCCAGCACGACAGTGCCGACGCCGCGCCGCACCGCCACTTCGGCGCCCATGCCATTCGCCCAAAACCCGTCGATCTTGCCGTCTTCGAGCGCCTGCGCCGCGGTCACGCCGAAATTCACGCCGGCGCCTTGCGCGCCCGGCACCGGTGCGATCGTGACCTTGTCGCGGGCGAGATCGATGCCGCTCGCGGCCAGGAGCCGTTTCACGCCGAGATCGACCCAAGGTGCCGCGCCAATGCTTCGCCCTTTGACGGCGCCGACATCGCCGCGTTTCGCCGCGAACTTACGGTGCATGACGAGGAACCAGTACATGCCCTGGCCCTGGGCGCACAGAAGCTTGGCGCCGCGCCAGGCTGGGAACGCGGCCAATACTGAATGGGCCGAGCCGGCGACGAAATCAACCGCGCCGTCATGCAGCGCGCGATAGGCACGGTCGACCGGGAAGATAAGCTCGAGCGTCGCATCGAGCCCTTCCGCCTTGAAGAAACCTAGCTCCACCGCCGCCACGGCCGGGAAATAGGAATTCGAAATCAGGTCGGGCAGCGCGACCTTCATGAGCCGAGCTGGTCCAGAGTCATGCTTGCCGCCCGGCGCTGCGCCGTGATCAACGACGAGCGCAACAGGAATTGGCGCGCGCTCTTCGTATCCGCGGCAACATGCTTTAGCGCGTCGCGATTGCGTTGCCGCTCTTCGGGATCGCGCGCCTCGAGCCGGTTCTTGTTGGCGATCGACTGCTCTTGAACGAATTCGGTCGCAACCGTGCGACGCTGCAGATTGTAAAGATCCAGCAAACGTTCGCTTTCGCCGCCGAGCAGCACCGCGCGCAGCTTGTCGGCGAGATTTGCCGCATCCTGCAAGCCGCCGTTCAAGCCCATGCCGCCGATCGGGTTGTTGACGTGCGCGGCGTCGCCCGCCAGCAGCACCCGCCCCTGGCGGAAGCTCACGGCAACGCGTTGATGCGTCACGTAAAGGTTGCGGTGAACAATCTCATAGGGCTCAGCGGCGGGAAAAAACTTCTGCAGCCGCGCCTGCGCCGCTTCGTCGCTCAGCAGCTCCGCCTCGGTGAGCGCCGGGTTGGTCGGAAAGACTGTGCGCCACAGGCCGGGCGGGCCGTCGGCCGATACTTTGAAGCAGTTGCACCATTCCTCGGGGTCCGCGAAGTAGCTGCGCGGGCAATAACCGCGCGATGCCGCGAAGTCGAACGGCGTCGTCAGCACGATAAACCGCTCGGGCCAGGTAAAACCTTCGAATGCAATGCCACACTGATGGCGCACGGTGCTGCGTCCGCCATCGGCGGCGACAAGATAGCTCCCGCTATGGCGCGTCTCGCCATTCGGCCCGGCCACGACCACCGTGACCGCGCCGTTGCTCTGCGACACCTTGGTTACGCGGTGACCGAACGTTACTTCGACATTGGGCAGCGCCGCGAGCCGGTCGAGGATCAGCTGAGCGGTTTTGAACTGCTCGCATTGGATGACATAGGGATAGGCCGTGTCGTCCTTCAGCAAAGCGTGGTCGAATTGCGCCACGAGCGCACCAGTCGGGCGATCCCAGAACTGGACGATCGGCGCCACCAGTCCGACACGCGCCATGTCATCGACCAGCCCCGCCTCGGCCAACACATCGAGCGTTGCCGGATGGGTGGTGGCAGCCCGCGGATCGGATTGCGGTGAGGCGTTTTCGTCGAACAGCCGGACCTTCAGCCCGGCTCGGCCCAAAAGCAGCGCGCAGAACAGCCCAACCGGGCCGCCACCTGAGATCAAGATACGTGTATCTTTCGCCGCCAAGCTTACCTCATCGCGTCGTGCCCGCCATGATAGGCAGGCGCGCGCCGATTTGCGACTCTAAGCTGCGACCTCCGCCTCGATCCGAAGCGGCAGCGCGATGATGACCCGCGTTCCCTTGCCGATTTCGCTGGTCACGGTCACGGTACCGCCATGCTGCTCGACGATTTGCTTGACCGTCGGCAAGCCGAGGCCGGTGCCCGAAGCCTTGGTGGTGAAAAGCGGCTCGAACACTTTGTTCAGGATCGCGGCAGAAATACCGGGGCCGTTATCCTCGATCGCGATCTCCAAGAACGCCCCCGCCGGACGCGTGGCGATGACGATCTGGGGATCGGCGGCCACCGAATTGGCGAGCGCCTGCACCGCATTCTCGACGAGATTGACGATGACCTGGCGCATCCGGTCGCCATCCAAGGGGATCTGGCTGCCCGGCGCGCCGAAGCGGCGGACCAGTGCGATGCCGTCGGGCAGCTTTTGTTCGCCGAGCACATCGTCGAGCCAGGCATCGGCGGCGACCTGGTTGCGTGTCAATGCGCGGACACGAGTAAACCCGAGGAGATCGGCGATGATCCGGTCGCAACGCGCTACGCTGCGCTCGATGCGTGCAATCGGGCGCTCGAACGCGTCTTTGCCTGGAGCGACCTCCGCCAGAAGGTAGGCGGCATTGCGGATGGCGCTAAGCGGGTTGCGCAGCTCATGCGCCACGGTTGCCGTGAGCTGGCCGAGCGCGGAAAGCCGCTCTTTGCGAAGAAGCTCGTCTTCCATGCGTTGCTTGGCGAGCGCATTGTCGCGGAACACGGCAAGGGCGCGCGCCAGCTCGCCAACCTCGTCGCCGCGCGCCGCGAACGGGATATCGCTCCCAAGATCGCCGCCGGCAACCGCACGGACCGAGGCGGTGATTTGCGCCATCGGCTGCGCGATCCGGCGCGAAACCAACAGAACCGCGAACACGCCAAATCCGAGGAAGCACAGCATGAGCGTGCCCGCAACGATAAACCGGCGCCGTGCCGCCGCGCTCTCGGCCGCCGCATGGCTCTCGGTAACATCGAAGGCCGTGTCCACCACAGCGATCAAGCTCTCAAGGCCGCGATTGGATAAAGTCACCCACTCCGCGCCGCTGAGCGACGGCTTCTTGCCTGCGACCAGCTCCGTGATCGCGGTAGCCCGCTTGTCGCGCACCTCGCCGAAATAGACCTGCTGCGCCTGCGCAATCGCGTCGCGCAGCGATGCCGGGAACGGCTGCAGTCGCGCACCGTCCGTGATGATCTTCCACGCCGCATCCATGCGCCCCGTCAGCGCCAAGGTCCGGTCGCGCGTCTCGCCAGGAAAGCCCTTCGCCTTGGCGATCGCCGCGCCAACCAACAGACGGTCGGTGCCCGCCGCGTCGCGCACCGTCCAGCCGAGTTGCTTTATCTTGATCATCGCGGCGATGAAGGGATCGGCTTCGACGATCTGACCCGACAAGACGTCGGACAGCGCATCGATGTCGTCAACCAGCTTGCCCTCGCCCGCGACCCATTTCGCGCTGAGCGCCGGCGAGCGCTGGTCGCGCGGTTTCAGCAGCGTGGCGTCAGCCTGAACGCGCAAGGTGCTCAAGCGCGCGCGATCGTCCCGGATCTCGGCGAGCGCAGCATCGGTTTTGTCCAAAGCGACACCGGCCAGTTTGCCCAAAGCCGAATCGAGCGCTTGGTCGGACCGGCTGCGGAGTTCAGCCACGGTCGCGAGCGTGGCCGCGTCGACTGGTTTCTGGGTTTCGAGCGCGGTATTCACGGTGCCGCGTTCAACCCGCAGATTCTCCATCGCCACAAACAGGTCGCGCGAAATATCGGCGATGACACGCACATGCTCTGCGGTCCGGCTGAGCTGGAATGCCTCGCCCGCGAGAACCGCGAAGGTCGCGACCAAGGTGAGCGCCATCAAGCCGGTGACGGCCTGCAACAGCACGCTGATCGAGACATGTCTACGCATCGTGATGAGCCGTTCCGGAAACCCGCGCTGCGACGCATCATCATCGTGGAGCGAATGCGTAACGATAGAATTAATGCCTTATTTCCAGGCACTTCGCGGCCGCGCGGTTTAGCGGTTGCGATACCGCTTCAGGGTCGCGCTTGCGGCGGGGAATTCGCCTCCCATATCAACCGTTATTATAGCGAATAAGCTTCACCCCTCGCGCCTCGGCTGGAGGAAGCGATGAAACACAGTAAAACGCTGCTCACGAAAGTCGCGCTCACGGCAAGCATCCTGCTTGGCCTTGACTTTGTCTGCGCCAGCGGCGCGACGCCCGCCGCGGCGCAGACTTATGTTTGCCCGCCCGGCTATTATTTCCTTGCCGGATATGGCTGCTATCCCTTGAGCGGCTATTCCTATTACTACGCCGCGCCGCCACCGCCCCCAGCCTATTATTACGCGCCTTATCCGTCTTATCCGGCTTTTGGTTTGAGCTTCCAGTTCGGCGGCCGCGATCACGATCGGGGCGATCGCGGACACGATTTCGATCGCGGTCGGCACTGACCGGAAAAGCGCGCCGGATGCGGCAGTTAACCTTAAAAATCAAATACTTCTTCGATGGACAGGCGGGCGAAGCTTGGGTAGTGTCGTGTCATCGTTGACACATTGATCTCGGATGCTCGCGGCGGCGCGGCTCGCGCTTCCGTCCGGCATAGGAGCTTCCGCCCATGACGGCTCGGATTGTTTCGCTCTTGGTCGCGGCCATCTTGCTGGCGCCGGCCACGATGTCATCGGCGCAAACCCTGACCGAGCGTCCGCCCGATGCCGACGCGGCCGCCAATTCCAAGTCCTTGCATGACGCAATGCAGGCCTTACGGGACAACGGCTATACGCAAGGCGTATTGATGCCCTCTGCCCTGAATGCAGGGAGTTGGATCGGGTCGGCGCGCAAGGATGGCAAAAGAGTTGATGTCACGGTCGACTCCAAAGGCCAGGTCACGCAGCAGTAGGATCGCCTTCTGCGGCGATGGAGCGGCGTAGGCTCATTTGCCGGAGAAGAAATCGCCGATCTTCTTGAAGAAGCTGCCGGCGTCCTCGCGCGCGCCTTGGGTCGAGCGATCGACAAAATTGCCGGTTTCGGCCGCGCCCTGCTTGATCTCTGTACCCGCATTCTGAGCACCGGTCTTCACGGCAGCGACGACCGGCGCCGAATGCTGCTGAATGCTCGCGCCGATGCTTTGCGCGCTGCTCTTGATGGCGGTGCCGGTATCCTCCGCGCCTTTCTTGATCGCTTCGCCCACGGGCGCGAGCTTGTCCCCAAGATCATCGCCGCGCACCGGCGCCACCACGGCAAGCATGCCCAGCGCCGCCGCTGCGGCAAGGGCTGCAAACTCGGAGCGAAGCATGGGCATCATCTCCCTCATTGGACCCGGCTGGCGCTGCAGTCTAGCCTGAAGCGCCAGCTCTTGGCCAATGGCCCGCCGCTTAGCGCTGATGCACGTAAAGGCCGGGCGCCGGCATGAGCGCGACCAAGCCGCGCGTGACCTCGCCGATATAGGGCAGGCCGATGCGCTCGGGACTGCCGCGCGCCTCAAGCCATGCTGCCCATTCCGGCCACCACGAGCCTTCCGCCGTGCCGGCGCGCGCAAGCCAGGTGTCGGAATCGATGTAGCGATCGCCCGGCCATCGCGTGGCGATGTGATAATGCCGCCCGGGATGGCCGGGCTCGGAAACGACGCCCGCATTGTGCCCGCCGGTCGTCAGCAGAAACGTCAACGCGTTGTCGGTGAAAAGCTGCACTTTGTAGACAGAACGCCAAGGCGCGATGTGATCGGTTTCGGTGCCGACGACGAACATCGGCGCTTCGATGTCCTTGAGTGCGATAACCTTTCCTTCGACCGCATAGCGCCCGGCAGTGAGGCGGTTCTCGAGGAAAAGGCCGCGCAAATACTGCGAATGCATGCGATAGGGCATACGCGTCTGGTCGGCATTCCAAACCAGAAGATCGCTCGGTTTTTCGCGCTCGCCGAGCATATATTCGTGCACCATCTTCGACCAGATCAGGTCGTTCGAGCGCAGCAGGTTAAAGGCGCCCGCCATCTGCTTGCTGTCCAGCACCCCCTGATCCCACATCATGTCCTCGAGGAAAGCGATCTGGCTCTCGTCGACGAACAGCATGAGCTCGCCGGACTCGCTGAAATCGGTCTGCGCCGCCAGCAACGTAATGCTCGCCAGCCGGTCGTCATTATCGCGCGCCATCGTCGCGGCCGCGATCGCCAACATCGTCCCGCCCAGGCAGTAGCCGCAAGCATGGACCTTTCGCCCCGGCACGATAGCCGTGACGGCATCGAGCGCCGCCATGATGCCTTGCGTGCGATAGGCATCGAAGGCGATGTCGCGATCGTCTTCGGTCGGATTGCGCCACGAGATCATGAACACGGTAAAGCCGCGCTCGACGAGATAATGCACCAGAGAATTCTGCGGCCGCAGATCGAGAATGTAATATTTCATGATCCAGGCGGGCACGATCAGGATCGGCTCGGGATGGACGGTATCGGTCTGGGCGCGATATTGAATGAGTTCCATCAAGTCGTTGCGGTAGATCACTTCGCCCGGCGTGACCGCCAGATCCTCGCCGATGCGGAAGCCCGGCGGCGGCTCGGCATGCTGCATCGTCACGGCACGCAACGCGTCATCGAAGAAGTTGCGCGCGCCGCGGCCGAAATTGGCACCCCCCTGCTCGATCGTGCGCCGGACAACCGCCGGATTGAGCCAGGGCACATTCGAGGGCGACACCACGTCGAGAAGCTGCATGGCCGCGAAGCTGGTCCGCGCCGCATTCTCCGGCGTCATGCCATGCACCTGGCGCGTCGCTGCGCGCCACCATTCCTCTTGCGCGAGAAAGGCCTGCTGCCAGAACAGGTAGGGCGTCCGCGCCCAGCCTGGGTCGGTGAAGCGATGGTCTTGCGCACGCGGCGCGAAGGGCGGCTTCACGGCTTCGCCGGTCGCGAGTCCGAAGGCAAAGCGCACGACGCGCGTCGCAAGGACTTGCGCCTCGAGCGCCAATTCCATCTGACGGCCCGGCGCGCCCGCCAGATGCGCAGCCCAATCGTACCAAGCCGCGAACACCCCGTAAGGCGAGATACCCTGCGTTGCACGGGCAGTCAGGGCGCGCGCCGCACGATCGAAGGATTCGAACGAAAGCGGCACCGGGTCAGGATCCGGCGGCGTCGCAACCTTCGCGCCGGCTGCGCTCGCCGATGGATCGAGGCCCCCGACGATGGCGGAACTTCCTTCGCTCACTCTCTTGCGCCTCCTGTTTCAGCCCCCTGCCGAACAAAAGCCCAGTTTAATGACGCTATAATGACGCCGGGCCGGCAGCCTTGACCTGACGCAAATGACGCAAGACCGGTGCCAAGGCGGCTCCGCTTAAGCGCTAGATCAAATCCACGGCAAAGCGCTTCAGATCGTCGAGCGAGCAATAATCGAGCGCGCCTTGATGGGTTGCCCGCAAGACCACGCGCGGCGCACTGCCCGCTTCGAGGGCTTCCTGCCAACGCGGCGCGCACAGGCACCAGCGATCGCCGGGCGCCAGGCCGGGAAAGCCATAATCCGGCAGCGGCGTCGAGAGGTCGTTGCCGCGCGCCTTGGAGAAGGCGAGAAACTCGGCGGTCGCGACCACGCAGACCGTGTGGCTGCCCGCATCCTCGATCCCGGTGTCGCAGCAACCATTGCGATAGAATCCCGTCAAAGGACGCAGCGAGCAATCCTCGAGCTTGCCGCCGAGTACGTTGAGCGAAGGACGGCGCCGCCCGCCGCCGCTGGTATCGAGAGGCATGGGTTCTCCGGCCGAATGGATCGTCGATAAGCGCGAGCATAGGCGAATCGACGCTGCGCTGCACAAGGGTTAATTGTTTCTTATTTGTTCTCATCGCTCCTATGCATGAGAAGCATTTCTCAACCACGAAGCTTCGATTAGAGTGAAAGAAAGGTTTCGGCGTGCCGTGACGGAACGACCGCAACCGGCGAGCGGGAGAAGAGTTCCGATGGCGACCATCAAATTGATGCGCGACCCCGGCTTTGCGCCGAATGGCTTTATCCTGGCGCGGCAACGGTCCGACGGATCGTTCTATACGCGCGACGAGGACAATGTTGTCGTGGTCGACAACGATATGGATTGGCCTTGCGTCGCCTGGGCGTTCGGCGGCGATTTTGCCGAAGAGCAGATCGAGGAAGCCGAGACCTGGCTGCTGGAAAACCTCGGCACCTGCACCGACGATCCAGGCTATTTCTACATGGTCGCGGTGGCATGACCGCGCCGCGCCCATGTGCCGGCAAACCATGAGTGGCGCACGGGTTATCGCCTTGCTGCTGGCGGGCGGTCTTGCGTCGATGCCGCCGGCCGCTGCGGCGAAGTCGGCCGATGCCGCAGCGCAGAGCGATAGCGCGGCATCCCTGCCCGGCGCGCACGTCCCGGTGGGATTGTATTGCACCCGCGGCGATGCTTCGGATACGCCGCCGGTCACGCTGGCCTTTGCACCACCGCCACCCGAAATCGCGCCTTCCAACCCTGAAACCGATAGCGAAACCGTGTTGGGCGTCGCGATTTTGCGCGGCCTTGTCCGGCATCCGGCGGCGCCGTGAACGGCGCCGCCCAGCCGTCCTACTCGGGCGTGTAAAGGCGGGTCTGGTATTTTGCCGGCGCGTCGGCCGCCACCGGGTTGCGCAAAATGCCGAGCCCTGAGATTTCCACCTCGCAGACATCGCCCGGCTTCATCTGCACCATACCCGGCACATAGACCCCGCCGGTATTGGGCGGCGGCGTTTCGCCGGAATGCGGCGGCAAGGAGCCGGGCGAGCCCGACACGATCACGTCGCCCGGACGCAGGTAATAACCTTGCGAGAGATAATTGATGAGATGCGCCACGTCGAACACCATCAGATCGGTGGTCGCGTTCTGGCGCTCGATGCCGTTGACGCGCGTGATGATGCGGTGCTTGCCGGGATCGCCGAATTCATCCGGCGTCATCAGCCAAGGCCCGAAGCTGCCCGATTGCTCGAAATTCTTGCCGAGGCCGAATTGCCGGTTGTGGCTTTGGTATTCGCGCACCGAGCCTTCGTTGTAGCAGGAATAGCCGGCGACGTGATCGAGCGCGCGCTCCGGCGGAATGTGGCGGCCGCCCTTGCCGATGATGACGGCGAGCTCGCCCTCATATTCGTATTTCCGGGCGACCGCAGGGTCGGGACAGAGGATCGGCCGCAAATGGCCGACTTGGGTGCACGGCATACGCAGAAAGATCTGCGGGAACTTCGCCGAGGTGGTCAGGCCGGTCTCCTCGACATGAAGCTTGTAATTGAGCGCGAGGCACCAGATCGCTTGCGGGTCGGGGATCACTGGATCGAGCGTCACGTCGTTCAAACGCAGATCGGGCTTCTTGCCCTTGACCGCCGTGGCGGCCTTCGCAAAGCCGCCTTCCATTTCGATCAACGCCTTCATGCTGCGCGGCAGTTCGGGCGCAACTTTCGAAAGCGCGACGAAGCTCTGCTCGTCGACCATGACGCCGATGCCGGCCTGACCGTTCTGGCGATAGGAAATGAGTCTCACGTGAATCCTCCCTGAATTAGATTTCTGGCGCCGAGATTGACGAAAGACGTCGCGCCGGGCAAGAGGCGCCTGATTTTGCCCGGCTTCGTCGCGCGGCGCGCGGTGCGACAACGGCGCATGGTAAATGCCGAGATTTCCGAGCTTGCGCCCTTCCATCCCGCGCACGCGATGGCATAATCCCGGCCGCAATTTGGGGAATGATGATGGCTGGAGCCTTGCCGCTCAACGAGCAGACCATTGCCGCGCGGCTCGAGCGGCTGCCTTATTCACGTTGGCACATCACAGTCAGCGCCTTTTTGGGCGCGGCGATCTTCTTCGACGGGTTCGACGCCCTCGCCACCGCCTATGTGCTTCCCGTCCTTGTTCGCCTATGGCACATCCCGCCGCAAAACGTCGGCGGGCTGATTTCGATCGCCAATCTCGGCCAGGCCCTGGGCGCGCTGATTTTCGGCTGGGTGGCCGAACGGGTCGGCCGCACCTCGGCGGCGCGTATCACCATCGCGATCTACGCGGTGATGAGCCTCGCCTGCGCCTTCACCACCAATTACCAGGAACTGGCCTGGTGCCGCTTCATCGAAGGCATCGGGTTGGGCGGCGAAATACCCGTGGCCAGCGCCTATATCAGTGAGATTCTGCGCGCCGACCGGCGCGGCGGCTCATTCCTTTCTTACCAGATCATCTTTCCCGTCGGCTTGCTCGGCGCCGGCATCGTCGGCGCCGCAATCGTGCCGAGCCTGGGCTGGCAATCGATGTTCATCGTCGGCGCGGTGCCGGCGCTTCTGGCCCTGGCGCTGCGGCGTTATTGTCCGGAATCGCCGCGCTGGCTCGCCAGCAAAGGAAGGCTCGACGAAGCCGACAAGATCCTTACCGAGATCGAACGCATCGTCTCGCGCAATGGCGAGCGGGTTTTGCCGCCGCCGGCCGACTTTAAAATGGCAAAGACCGGCGCGCGCACGCGCTGGCAAGAGCTTTTTCAAGGCCAGTACCGACGGCGCACATTGCTGGTCTGGGTCTTGTGGGCCTCGACCTATCTCATTTCGCAAGGCATGCAGAGCTGGGTCCCGACGCTCTACCGAGAAGTCTATCATCTAAGCTTGCAGCAATCGCTCAACTACGCGGTCGCGGCCCCGCTCGGCACCGTGCTCGGCGCGATCCTGTGCGCCTTGCTGATCGACCGCACCGGGCGGCGCCTTTGGTTTATCGGCGCTTACATCTTGGTGTTGGCGGGGCTGATCGAACTGTGGGCGGTCGGGTCGGCAACGGCGTTCGGCATGGTGCTCGGTTACGGTTTCACCACGCTGTGGACCGGTTCGGTCAGCATGAGCATCTTTCTTTACACGGCCGAAATCTATCCGACGCGCATGCGCGCTTTGGGCCTCAGCTGGGCGACCTTCTGGCTGCGCATCGCCGCGACGGTCGGGCCGCTCATGGTCGGCTTCGTGCTGCCCTCTTACGGCATCGGCGGCGTGTTCTTCGCGATGTCGATCGTGGCGCTGATCGGCGGCGTCGCAGCCGTGTTCATGGTCGAAACCCGCCAGCGCGTGCTCGAGGAAGTAAGCCCGTAGCTTTTCCTGCCCGCCCTACTCCACCGTCACGCTTTTGGCGAGGTTGCGCGGCTGATCGACATCGGTGCCTTTGGCGACTGCGACGTGATAGGCGAGAAGCTGCGCCGGAATGGCATAAAGCAACGGCGCAACGAACGGATCGCAAGTCGGCACTTCGATCGCATAGGTGAGCTGTCCGTCGAGCCGCGCCAAGCCTTCGCGGTCGGAGATCATTACCACCTTGCCGCCGCGCGCCAAGACCTCCTGCACGTTCGATAAGGTCTTCTCGAACAGCGCATCGCGCGGCGCCAGCACCACGATCGGCACGCGGTCGTCGATCAGCGCGATCGGCCCGTGCTTCATCTCGCCGGCGGCATAGCCTTCGGCGTGGATGTAGGAGATTTCCTTGAGCTTCAAGGCGCCTTCGAGCGCCAAAGGATAGGCCGTGCCGCGGCCGAGATAAAGCACATCGCGCGCGCGGGCGAACCACGGCGCCATCGCGGCGATGCGCTCGTCATGGTTGAGCACCTCGCTCGCGCGCGACGGCACTTCGGTCAAAGCGGTCGAGAGCGCCGCTTCCTTCGCCGCATCGATCTTCCCGCGCGCGCGCGCCAGCGCAATCGCCAGGCAAGCGAGCACCATCAGCTGCGTCGTGAAGGCCTTGGTCGAGGCGACGCCGATCTCCGGTCCCGCATGGGTCGCGAGCACGGCATCGGATTCGCGCGCGATCGAGCTTTCCGGCTGGTTCACCACCGCGACGATGTATTGCCCTTGGCTGCGCGCATAGCGCAAGGCCGCCAAAGTGTCGGCGGTCTCGCCCGATTGCGAGATGAACAATGCCAGCCCGCCTTTCGGCATGTCCGCCGCGCGGTAGCGGAATTCCGAGGCGATATCGACCTCGACCGGCACGCGCGCCAATTGCTCGATCCAGTATTTTGCCACCAAGCCCGCGTGATAAGACGTGCCGCAGGCGATGATCGTGACGTGCGTAATCGCGGCCAGATCGAACGGCAGAGACGGCAAGGTGACCGTGCGCGTCACCGGGTTGAAATGCTCGCTCAGCGTGTCGCCCATCACCGCCGGCTGTTCGAAGATTTCCTTTTTCATGTAATGGGCGTGGTTGCCTTTGCCGGTAGAAGCGCCCGACAGCGCGGTTTCCTTCACCGCCCGCTCGACCTTCTTGCCCGCGGCGTCGCGGATCGCGGCGCCTTTGGCGGTCACCACCGCCCAGTCGCCTTCCTCGAGATAGAGAATGCGGCGGGTGAGCGGCGCCAGCGCCAGCGCATCCGAGCCGACATACATCTCGCCGTCGCCGAAGCCGATGGCAAGCGGCGAGCCGCGCCGCGCGCAGATGAAGAAATCGGAGTGGCCCGCGAACAGCATCACCAGCGCGAAGGCGCCTTCGAGGCGCTTCAGCGCCTTGGCCACGGCGTCCTCGGGCGATAATCCGTCGCGCAGATAGCGCGTGAGAAGCTGGACGACGACTTCGGTATCGGTCTGGCTTTCGAAAGTCATGCCGGCCGCGACGAGCTCGGCCTTCAGCTCTTGGAAATTCTCGATGATGCCGTTATGGACGACCGCGACCTCGCGCGTGGCGATCGGATGCGCATTGGCTTCGCTCGGAATGCCATGCGTCGCCCAACGCGTATGGCCGATGCCGATGCTGCCTTTGAGCGGCCGCTTGGCGAGAAGTTCGGCAAGCGCCGAAAGCTTGCCTTCGGCGCGGCGGCGCTCGATCGCGCCATCGACCAAAGTCGCGATCCCGGCCGAATCATAGCCGCGATATTCGAGACGCTTCAGCCCTTCCAACAAGAGCGGCGCCGCTTCCCCGCGTCCGATAAAGCCGACGATCCCGCACATCAGCGCTTCTTCCGTTTCGGTTTCGCTTTCGCCTTGGCGGGCGCGCCGGCCTTTGCGTTCTTGCGGCGCCACGCGGCAGCGCGGCCTTTCTTCACGACTTGCCGGCCGCGGCCCAGCGCCAGCGCATCCGGCGCCACATCCGCGGTGATCACGCTGCCCGCGCCGACCATCGCGCCGTCGCCGATCTTGACCGGCGCAACCAACGACGAATTGGAGCCGATGAAAACTTGCGCGCCGATCTCGGTACGGTGCTTGGCGATGCCGTCGTAATTGCAGGTAATGGTGCCGGCGCCGATATTCGTGCCGGCGCCGATCGCCGCATCGCCAAGATAGGCGAGATGATTGGCTTTGACGCCCGCCGCCAGGGTCGCGTTCTTCACTTCGACGAAATTGCCGATATGGACACCGGCCGCCAGCGCCGCCCCCGGGCGCAGCCGCGCGAACGGGCCGATGATCGCATCGTCGCCGACCGTAGCGCCGGCGAGATGGCAGAAAGCCGGAATCTCGACCCGTTCGCCGATCGTCACGCCCAGATCGAAAACGACGAAAGGCCCGACCACGCAATCCTTACCGATCTTGGTGTCGGCCGAGAGAAACACGGTTTCGGGCGCGACGAAGGTCACGCCATCTGCCATCGCCTTCCCACGCAACCGGCGCTGCATCGCGGCTTCGGCCGCGGCCAGCTCGGCGCGCGAATTGACGCCCATCATCTCTTCCGCCGGCGCCTCGATCGCGGCGCAAGACATGCCGCGGCCGCGCGCGATCGCGACGATGTCAGTGAGGTAATATTCCTGTTTCGAATTGCTGGTGGTGATGGCGTCGATCAACGTGAAGAGCCGCCGCCCGTCGATCGCCATCACGCCCGAATTGCACAAACTGATCTGGCGTTGCGATTCGTCCGAATCGCTGGCCTCGACGATCGCGTCCAGCGTGCCGTCGCCGCTCAGAATCAGCCGGCCATAAGGACCGGGATCGGCGGGGCGCATGCCGATCACGGCAACGGCTGCACTGTGACGGCGCCGTTCGGCAAGCAGCCGTTCCAGCGTGGCCTTGGTGATCAGCGGCGTGTCGCCGTAAAGCACCAGCACCTCGCCATCGAACCCTTCGAGCTCGCGACGCGCCGCCGCCACCGCGTCGCCCGTGCCGCGCTGCGATTCCTGGATGACGGTCTTGGCCGGCATGGCCGCCTTGGCGACATCGTCCATGCCCGGCCCGATCACGGCGACGAGGCGAGACGGTGCCAAGGACGCGGCTACATCGACCACATGCCGGATCATCGGCCGGTTGGCGACCGCATGCAGGACCTTCGGCCGGTCCGATTTCATGCGCGTGCCTTTGCCGGCAGCAAGGATCAAAGCGGCAATGGACTGGGTCATGGCAAGGGGCGAATCATGAGTAAGGCCGACAGCATGCCACGACGACCCCTAATAAAAGAAATAACAGATTGCGAATTTGCGTTAACGAAACCCGTCAACTGCTTCTTTCAAAATAATTATTTCTCTCATCGCCGCAACGCGGCCCGCCCCGGATGGCGCGCTTCGGCGCCCAGCTCCTCCTCGATGCGGATGAGCTGATTGTATTTGGCAAGCCGGTCGGAACGCGACAGCGACCCAGTTTTGATCTGGCCGCAATTGGTTGCGACGGCAAGATCGGCGATGGTCGAGTCCTCGGTTTCGCCGGACCGGTGCGAAAACACCGAGGTGTAGCCGGCGCGATGCGCGCGTTCGACCGCGTCCAAGGTCTCGCTCAACGTGCCGATCTGGTTGACCTTGACCAGAATCGAATTGGCGATGCCCTGCTTGATGCCCTGGGCCAGCCGCGACGGGTTGGTGACGAAGATATCGTCGCCCACGAGTTGGACTTTCCCGCCCAAAACCTTGGTCAGCTCCGCCCAGCCTTCCCAATCATCCTCGGCCATGCCGTCTTCGATCGAGACGATGGGATAGCGCGCGACCAGATCGGCCAGGTATTTCACCATGCCGCCGGCGTCGAGCATTTTGCCCTCGCCTTTGAGGTTGTAGCGCCCGCCTTCGTGGAACTCGGTCGCGGCGGCATCGAGCGCCAACGCAACCTGCTCGCCGGGCTTGTAGCCCGCCGCCTCGATCGCGCGCATGACAAAGGTCAAAGCCTCGTCGGTCGAGCGCAAAGCCGGCGCGAAGCCGCCTTCATCGCCGACATTGGTGTTGTGGCCGGCATCTTTCAGCTGCTTTTTCAGCGCCTGGAAAATCTCGGAGCCCCAGCGCACGGCATCGGCGAGGCTCGGCGCCGCGACCGGCATGATCATGAATTCCTGGATGTCGATCGGATTGTCGGCGTGGACGCCGCCATTGACGATGTTCATCATCGGCACCGGCAGAGTGCGCGCATGCGGCCCGCCGACATAGCGATAGAGCGGCTGACCGAGATCGGCCGCCGCCGCCTTGGCCGCGGCGAGACTTCACGCCCAAGATCGCATTGGCGCCCAGCCGCGCCTTGTTCGGCGTGCCGTCGAGCTCGATCATGGCGCGGTCGAGCGCCAGCTGCCCTGCCGCGTCGAAGCCGGACAACGCATCGAAAATCTCGCCATTGACGGATTCGACCGCTTTCAGCACGCCCTTGCCGCCATAGCGCTTCTTGTCGCCGTCGCGCAGCTCGACCGCTTCATGCGCGCCGGTCGAAGCGCCCGAAGGCACGGCAGCGCGGCCAGTGACGCCGTTCTCGAGCCTCACATCGACCTCGACCGTCGGATTGCCGCGGCTGTCTAGGATTTCGCGCGCGTGGATGTCGATAATCGCGGTCATGCTGTCTCTCCATTCCGAACGAGTCCCCCCTCTCCCTAACCCTCCCCCTCGAGGGGGGAGGGAAGCCGAGCGCGTCGCGCTCGGCGGGTGGGGGTGAGTGGGTGATTACGCGGTGGGGCGCCGCTTCGCCAGTCTATCGAATTCGATAAGCTGCTCCAAAAGCGCCGGCATGTCTTTCAAGTGAACCATGTTCGGCCCGTCCGACGGCGCGTGATCCGGGTCCTGATGGGTTTCCATGAAGACCGCGGCGACGCCGACCGCGACCGCGGCGCGCGCCAGCACCGGCACGAAACGCCGCTCGCCGCCCGAAACCTCGCCCTGCCCGCCCGGCTGCTGCACCGAATGGGTGGCGTCGAACACGACCGGATAGCCGGTCTCGGCGAGGATCGGCAGCGAGCGCATATCCGAAACCAAAGTGTTATAGCCGAAGGACACGCCGCGCTCGCACAAAAGGATGTTCTCGTTGCCCGTGCTCGCGATCTTCTTCGCCACGTTCTTCATATCCCAGGGCGCGAGGAACTGCCCTTTCTTCACATTGATGGCGCGGCCGGTCTTGCCTGCCGCAACCAGCAATTCGGTCTGGCGGCAAAGAAAGGCCGGGATCTGCAGCACGTCGACCGCTTCGGCAACCGCTGCGCATTGGCCGGGCTCGTGCACGTCGGTCAGAACCGGGCAGCCATATTTCTCGCGCAGCTCGGCGAGGATGGGCAAGCTTGCTTCGAGCCCCATGCCGCGTTCGGACGAAATCGACGTGCGGTTCGCCTTGTCGAAGGAGGTTTTATAAATGAGACCGATACCGAGCTTTGCGGTCAGCTCGACCAGCGCGTGACTCATTTCGAGCGCATGCGCGCGGCTTTCCAGCACGCAAGGCCCGGCAATCAGCGCCAAAGGCCGGTCATTGCCAAGGGTCAGATTGCCGATATGGACGTGCTTTGAAACCATGGCCGAGTTTTAGCAGACCCAATCCCTCATTGCGAGCCGTCCCGGAACGACGAACCAATCCAGCATCGTGGCATCAAGTCAGGCGAGCGCCCATTCCTGCGACAGCACTTCCGCTTGCTCCAGCACGGTCTGCGTCGCTTTCTCTTGCTTGTCGGGCGGGTAGCCGTATTTGCGCAGGATGCGCTTGACCAGCACGCGCAGCTGCGCGCGGACATTCTCGCGCTTGGTCCAATCGATCGTCACGTTGCGCCTAACGGTCTCGGCGAGTTCGCGCGCAATGCCTTTGAGCGTCGGCTCGCCTAGCACCTTGACCGCGCTGTCATTGGCTTCGAGCGCATCGTAGAAGGCAAGCTCCTCCTCGGTCAGGCCAAGCTCTTCGCCGCGGGCATGGGCCGCACGCATATCTTTCGCCAGCCGGATCAGCTCCTCGATCACCTGCGCGGTTTCCAGCGCCCTGTTCTGATATTTGCGAATCGCCTGTTCCAGCATCTCGGAAAAAATCTTGCCCTGAACGACGTTGCGGCGCGCGCGCAACTTGATCTCGCCCAGCAGCAGCTTACGCAGCAATTCGATCGCGAGATTGCGCTGCGGCATGCCGCGGATCTCGCCGAGAAACTGGTCCGACAGGATCGAGATATCCGGTTTCTTCAGCCCCGCCGCCGCGAAAATATCGATCACTTCGCCGGACGCTACCGCTCCCGACACGATCTGCCGGATGGCGTGATCGAGCTCCTCGTCGCTCCTCCCCTCGCCCGCCGCTCTTTTCGCCAACACGGATCGAACATTCTGAAAGAACTCGACATCATCGCGAATGCGCAGCGCCTCGTCATGCGGCACGGCCAGCGCGAAAGCTTTCGAGAGATCGCCGACCGCTTGAACGAACCGGTTCTTGCCATCCTCGAGCGACAGGATGTGCTCTTGCGCGAGCGGCAGGAGCGATAACCGCTCCTGAGGCCTGCCGGTCAGCCAGCGCGAATAATCGAAGCCGTGGAACAGGCCGCAGCACACCTCGTATTTGGCAAGCATCGCCGCGACGGCCTCGTCCTGGTCGATCGCAGTCTTACCTTTGCCGCCGCTTTCGGTATAGGTCGCGAGCGCGCGTTTCAGATCGTCGGCGAGGCCGAGATAATCGACCACCAGCCCGCCCGGTTTATCCTTGAACACGCGGTTGACCCGCGCGATCGCCTGCATCAGCGCGTGGCCGCGCATCGGCTTGTCGAGATACATGGTATGAAGGCTCGGCGCGTCAAAGCCCGTCAGCCACATGTCGCGCACGATCACGATCTGGAAGCGATCGCCGGGATCGCGGAAGCGATTAGCCAAATCCTCGCGCCGCGACTTGCTGCGGATATGCGGCTGCCAGTCCAGCGGATCGGCGGCCGAGCCGGTCATCACCACTTTGATGATGCCCTCGCTATCGTCGTTGCCGTGCCACTTCGGCCGCAGCGCCACGATCTCGCGATAGAGCTCGACGCAAATCCGCCGGCTCATGCCGACAATCATCGCCTTGCCGTCCAAAGCCGCCAGCCGATTCTCGAAATGCGCGACGAAATCGCGCGCGATCAGCTTCAACCGGGTCTCGGCGCCGACCACGGCTTCGAGCTGGGCCCATTTCGATTTGAGCTTTTCCTTGCGCTCAACCTCTTCGCCTTCGGTCACCTCCTCGAATTGCGGATCGATCTTCGGCCGCTCGGAATCCTTGAGCGCCAGCTTCGCCAGCCGGCTCTCGTAATAGATTGGCACCGTGGCGCCGTCTTCGACCGCGCGCTGGATGTCGTAGATGCTGATGTAATCGCCGAACACTTGGCGGGTGTTGGCATCGGCCTTCTCGATCGGCGTGCCGGTGAAGCCAATGTAGGATGCGCTCGGCAGGGCATCGCGCATATGCCGCGCGAAGCCGTCGATGAAATCATATTGGCTGCGATGCGCCTCATCGGCGATCACGACGATGTTGCGGCGATCCGACAAGACGGGATGCCGGTCGCCCTTTTCCTCGGGCAGGAATTTCTGGATGGTCGTGAACACGACGCCGCCCGCGGCGACGGATAGTTTCGACCGCAGATCGGCGCGGTCGGCCGCCTGCACCGGCTCTTGCCGCAGCAAATCCTTGCAGCGCGCGAAAGTCCCGAACAGTTGATCGTCGAGGTCGTTGCGGTCCGTCAGGACGACGATGGTGGGATTTTCCATCGCCGGATGCAGGATCATGCGCCCGGCGTAATAGGCCATGGTCAGGCTCTTGCCCGAGCCTTGCGTGTGCCAGACGACGCCGATACGCCGGTCTCCCGGCTCGCCGCCGCTGCGCCGGCCGGATTCATAGGGCAGATACTCTTCGCCCACGCCGCCGTGAACCTGCGCCGCGCGCAAGGTCTCTTCGACCGCGACGTTGACGGCATGATATTGGTGATAGCCGGCGAGCTTCTTCGCGAGCTTGCCAGCGCCCGAATCCTCGAACACGATGAAATAATGCACCAGGTCGAGGAAGCGCCTCTTGTCGAACGCGCCTTCGAGCACGGTTTGCAGCTCGGCGATCCCGGGGCCGACCTCGCGCTCGCCGGTGATGGTGCGCCACGGCTTGAACCATTCGCGGCCCGCGCCGACCGCGCCGATGCGCGCCTGCAACCCATCGGACACGATCAGCGCCGCGTTAGAGGCAAAGAGCAACGGTAGCTCGGCCTGATAGGTCTGGAGCTGGTTGAAGGCGGACCAGATCGTCGCGTCCTCATCGACCGCATTCTTCAGCTCGATCACCACCAGCGCCAGGCCGTTAACAAACAAGATGATATCGGGCCGCCGCGTGTGCTGGCCCTCGGCGATGGTGAATTGGTTAACCGCCAGCCAATCGTTATCGTCGGGCGTCTCGAAATCGATCAGCCGCGCCTGGGCGCCGGCGATCGATCCGTCTTTGCGGCGATACTCGACCGTGACGCCGTCCACCAGCATGCGATGAACGGCGAGATTGCGCTCGATCAGCGACGGTGCGTCCTGGCGCGTGAGCTTGCGATAGGCCTCATCGAGCGCTTCGGCCGGCAGCGCCGGGTTGAGCCGCACCAGCGCGTCGCGCAGCCGGCTTTCCAGCACCACATCGCGATAATTCGGGTCGCTGCGTTCGGCCGTAACCTCGCCGTAGGCGATCTCGGGCCCGTTCTTGACGACATAGCCGAGCGCGTCGAGCCAGGCGAGCGCCGCCTCCTCGACCACGGATTCGGCGAAGCCGGCCATCTCTATCCGGCGCGGCGCGCCGAATCTTGGCCGGGCAAAGACTCGCCGGTGAGGGCGTGGCGCAGAACGTCGGGATCGAGATCGGCGCCGTTGGGCCAGACGATCGTGCCGCTATCGGGCTCGACGCGAACCTGGGCAAAATAGGCAGGCTCGCGCAGCGGCGCGAAGACTCCGGTGAAATCGAGCAGCGGCTGAAGGTCGAGCTCGCCCGAGCGGCCATCGGAGAACCGCAGGAACAAGCGATAGGCTTCGAGATAGCGCACTTCGACGATATCGCTCAGCATGGCATTACTCCAACGGCGCAATCGGTTTCAGCGGCGCGTGCTGCAAGGCGAGGTTCCAGTCCTCGCGCAACTCGTCGCGGTGAAGCGCCGCCCATTCGACGACGAGGCCGCGCACCCGGGGCGACAGCTCGCCCTCGATCACGGCCAAGGTTTCGATCGCCATAATGGCGCGCTGGCTCCCGTAGCGGATATGGAAATGCGCCGGAACATGATCGTTATAATAGAGCGTAATGATGATGCCGAAAAAGCGCGAAAGTTCGGGCATCAGAGAGCGGCCTCGACCAGCTTTTCGGCCTCTCTCAGCCGGATTTCGCCCGAGATGAGCTTGGGCAGAAGGGTGTCGCGGAGAACCGAGAGGCTGCGTGATTCCGTCGCGCAATGATCCGCTCGCGCTGAAATCGAACCAGCGATCAATTCGAATTCATCCGTAAGCGAGCGGGGCGGAACAACCTGCAAACTCATGTAGGCCATATTCCTGTTCAAACCGGGTACGGCCGAGTCAGCACCAAGAGACGCCAGATCGTGCGCCTTCAGCGCCTGAAACAGGAAATGCAGACTGCAGTTAACTTCCTTAGGGACCACATAAAAAGCAGTATCGATAACGAAATAATCCGTTTCTGCCCACGTCACTGTGCCGGGATTGCCTTTCCTGCCAACAACAATCCCTGGGCCGCGAGCCAGCCAAGAGTTCATGCCAACCTACCTGCCCGTTCGAGCCGAAAACCGGTATATTTCCTTCGGCACGATCTTCGGCCGTTAGAGCCTTTCCATATGCGAGTTCGATTAGATCACCAAGCTTACGAACCTCCCAGCCATCAGGAATATCGCCTAGGTCAGAACGCAGAAAATCTTGAAGGAAAGAAATCGACTATCGGGTTCGCCAATCCGGTATCGCAGCCTTCGGCTTTGGCGCGGACGGGATCGAAATCGATGAACCAGGATTTGAACAGCGCTCGCGCCATTGCCTCCAGCGTCCCGCTCATCCGCCGATTCAGTTCGATCTTGTCGTCGAGGGTACCGAGAATCTGGGCGATAGCGTGCTGCTCCGACACGGGCGGAATATCGACCAGTACCGGATGAATAAAATTGCAATTCAGCGATGGCTGAGCGCTTCCCGAGTTGTAGCCGCGAAAGTCGAAGCACTTGAGAAAATAATACGCAAATCGTTCGTCGTTGCCATGGAAATCGACAACGTAAAGCGCTGTGTTCAATGGCCAAAAATCGATTTTCGAGTAGGTAACGGTTCCAAAGGATGCTCCGCTTCGACCGACCGTTACGCCTGGTCCTTTCGCCTTCGCTTCGTCGTGTCCGCCGGTTATTCCGAAAGAACCTAAGATCGGAACATTCCCCGGCCGGCGGCGCTCTTCCGGCAAATCATGACCGCGTTGCAGGGTCACGAACTTCCCGAGAGGAATGCGCCTCCAGCCGTCAGTCGCCATATCCGAGCCCTTTCAGGTTCTCGGCGATGGCCTTGTCGAGCTTCGCGGCTTCTTCCTGCTGGTCGCGGAGCTGCGCGACGAGGCGCGTCATCTTTTCCTCGAACGGCTCGGAATCCTCTTCCTGGGCCGCGGCGCCGACATAGCGGCCGGGCGTCAGCACGTGATCATGCTTGCGGATGTCGTCGATGGTCGTGGCTTTGCAGAAGCCAGACACGTCCGCGTAGTCGCCAGAGCCCTTATCGCCGCGCCAAGCATGATAGGTGCCGGCGAGCTTTGCGACATCGTCGTCGCTCAACTCGCGGTGCACGCGATCGCGCAGCGTTCCCAATTTGCGTGCGTCGATAAACAAGGTCTCGCCGCGGCGGTCGCGAAAGCGGCCGTTGCGTTTGTTGCGCGCAAGGAACCAGAGGCAGACCGGAATTTGCGTCGAATAGAAGAGCTGTCCCGGCAGCGCGACCATGCAATCGACCAGATCGGCCTCGACGATCGCGGCGCGGATTTCGCCTTCGCCGGACTGGCTCGACGACATCGAGCCGTTCGCGAGGACGAAGCCCGCGAGGCCGATTGGCGCGAGGTGATAGATGAAATGCTGCACCCAGGCGAAATTGGCGTTGCCGGCGGGCGGCACGCCGTAGACCCAGCGCTTGTCGTCTTTCAAGAGCTCGCCGCGCCAATCACTGTCGTTGAAAGGCGGGTTGGCGAGGACGTAATCGGCCTTGAGATCGGGATGCTTGTCGGCGTGAAAGGTGTCGCCGTGTGCGATCTGCGCGTCAATGCCGCGGATCGCGAGATTCATCTTGGCGAGGCGCCAGGTCGTGTAATTCGATTCCTGGCCGTAGATCGAGATATCGCCGATCTTGCCGCTATGTGCCTCGATGAATTTCTCGGACGAGACGAACATGCCGCCCGAGCCGCAGCACGGGTCGTAGACGCGGCCCTTGTAAGGCGCGAGGATTTCGACCAGCACGCGCACGACATGGGACGGCGTATAAAACTGCCCGCCTTTCTTGCCTTCGGCGCTGGCGAATTGCGACAGGAAATACTCATAGACGCGACCGAGCGTATCCTTGGCGCGATCGGCCGGCGCGCCGAGCGCGATCTCGCTGACGAGGTTGATGAGCTGCCCCAGGCGTGATTTGTCGAGGCCGGGGCGGGCATAATCCTTGGGCAGCACCGCTTTCAGCGAAGGATTATCGCGCTCGATCGCACTCATGGCATCGTCGACAAGCTGGCCGATCGTCGGCTGCGGCGCCATGGATTTGAGATAGGTCCAGCGCGCTTCCGGCGGCACCCAGAAGATGCGCGCGGCGCGGTATTCGTCCGGGTCTTCGGGGTCGGCGCCCTCGGCTTTCTGCGCCGTCAGCTCCTCGTGCTTGGCCTCGAACGCATCGGAAATGTATTTGAGGAAGATCAGGCCGAGGACGACGTGCTTGTATTCGGCCGCGTCCATATTGTTGCGCAGCGCATCGGCCGCTGCCCAAAGCTTGGCCTCGAAGCCGAGCGGACCATTCCCGGCCCGCCCTTCGGAAGCCGACTTTTTGCTTTTACGCGCGGGCAAATTTTCCCCTCGACCCTGCTGGACTAAGCCGATCGTGTCGACACGCTACTGCCAGTAGTGGCGATTTGGAAGTTCTCAATTAAGCGGGAGTCGCCAATCTCGGCGCGCTCAAAGCAAATCAGACCAACCGGCTCTGCTCCACCGCCGCTTTGATGAAAGACGTAAACAGCGGGTGCGGATCGAAGGGCTTCGATTTGAGCTCGGGGTGATACTGCACGCCGATGAACCAGGGATGGCCCGGAATCTCGACGATCTCGGGCAAAGCGCCGTCAGGCGACATGCCCGAAAAGCGCAAGCCCGTGCGCTCGAGCCGATCCTTGTAATTGATGTTGACCTCGTAGCGATGGCGATGACGCTCGCTGATGATGGTCGTGCCGTAAATTTCCGCCACGCGGCTGCCCGGCGCGAGCAAGGCTTGATAAGCGCCGAGGCGCATCGTGCCGCCGAGATCGCCACTGGCGTTGCGACGCTCGACCGAATTGCCGCGCATCCATTCGGTCATCAGGCCGACGACCGGATCCTCGCACGGGCCGAATTCCGTCGTGCCGGCATGATCGAGCCCCGCCAGGTGACGCGCCGCTTCGATCACCGCCATCTGCATGCCGAAGCAGATGCCGAAATAAGGCACGCCGCGCTCGCGCGCGAAACGCGCGGCTTCGATCTTGCCTTCGGAGCCGCGTTCGCCAAAGCCGCCCGGCACGAGAATCCCGTGCACGCCTTCGAGCCGCTGCACCGTGCCGGGCTGCTCGAAGATCTCGCTGTCGAGCCAATCGAGCTTCACGCCGACATTGTTGGCGATGCCGCCATGCGTCAGCGCCTCGCCGAGCGATTTATAGGCGTCGAGCAGATGGGTGTATTTGCCGACGATGGCGATATTGACCTCACCCTCGGGGCGGCGGATGCGGCCGACGATCTCGCTCCAGCGCGACAAATCCGGCGCGCGGGCCGGAATGCCGAAATGCTCGCATACCTGACGGTCGAAGCCTTCGGCGTGATAGGCATGCGGGACCTCGTAAATCGTATCGACATCCTGCGCGAGGATCACGCGCTCCTCGCGCAGATTGCAAAAGAGCGCGATCTTCTTGCGCGCGCCTTCGGGAATCTCGCGGTCGCATCGGCACAAAAGAATGTCGGGCTGGATGCCGAGGCCGAGCAACTCCTTCACCGAATGCTGCGTCGGCTTGGTCTTGAGCTCGCCCGCTGACGGGATATAGGGCACCAGAGTCAGATGCACATACATGGTGCGCTCGCGGCCGAGCTCGTTGCCGAGCTGGCGGATCGCTTCGAGGTAAGGCAGGCTTTCGATGTCGCCGACCGTGCCGCCGATCTCGACCAGGACGAAATCCTCGTCCGCGATATCGGCCGCGATGAATTCCTTGATCGCGTCGGTGACGTGAGGAATGACCTGCACCGTCGCGCCGAGATATTCGCCGCGCCGCTCGCGCTGGATCACGGTCGAATAGACCCGGCCGGTGGTGACGCTGTCCGAGCGCCGCGCGGCAACGCCGGTGTAGCGCTCGTAATGGCCGAGATCGAGATCGGTCTCGGCCCCGTCATCGGTGACGTAGACCTCGCCATGCTGATAGGGGCTCATCGTGCCCGGATCGACATTGAGGTAAGGGTCGAATTTCCGCAGGCGCACTTTGAAGCCGCGCGCCTGCAGCAATGCGCCGAGCGCCGCTGCCGAAAGACCCTTGCCGAGTGAGGAAACCACGCCGCCGGTAATGAATATGAACCGCGTCATGGACTTTCAGTGTAGGTACGATTCGCGCTCGGCACAATCAAAAGCGTGCCACACATCGATTTAATTTGGACAAAAATTATTTGCCGAGCGGCGCGCTGGGTTCGGCGGGCGTCGCGGGCTGCGCCGGCGCGGCAGGCGTAGCCGGCGCTGTCGGCACCGCTCCCTGATCGATGATCGAATGCGGCGTGCGTTGCGTGCCGGCAAGCAGCGCCAGCGCGATGCTGGTCGCGAAGAAACAAGCGGCAAGGACGGCCGTGGTGCGCGTCAGCAGATTGGCGGTCGAACGACCGGACATGAAGCCCGACATGCCGCCGCCGCCCATGCCCAAGGCGCCGCCTTCGCTTTTCTGCAGCAGGACGACAGCGATCAGCGAAACCGCGAGAATGAGATGGACGACGATGACGACGGTGATCATGGCGGCGGGGTTTTAGCGCGTCCCTTCGAATCGCGCCAGAGGCGGATTTCTGCCGGCTCAGGCGCGAGGTTTAGCCGCAGGCGCGCGCGATCGCCCAGAAATCCTCGGCGACGAGGCTCGCCCCGCCGACCAAGGCGCCATCGACATTGGCGACTCGCATCAGCTCAGCGGCATTGGCAGGTTTGACCGACCCGCCGTAAAGAATTCTTACTTCGCCCGAGTCGCGCAGGCGCGAGCCCAGCGCGGCGCGGATATGGGCATGAACCTCGGCAATTTGCGCCACGCTCGGCGTGCGCCCGGTGCCGATCGCCCAGACCGGCTCATAGGCCACCACGAGAGCCTTGGCATCGAGTCCATCGGCCAGCGAGTCGCGCAACTGGCGCGACACGATGTCGAGGGTCTTGCCTGCATCGCGCTCCTGCAAGGTCTCGCCGACACAGAGGATCGCGGTGAGCCCGGCTTTGCGCGCGGCTTCGATCCTCGCCCGCACCATGGCATCGCTCTCATGCTGATCGGCGCGGCGTTCGGAATGGCCGAGGATGACATAGCTGCAGCCCGCATCCCTCAGCATCGCCGCGCTCACTTCGCCGGTATGCGCGCCTTTTTCCTCGGCATGGCAGGTCTGACCGCCCAAAGCGATGGAACTCCCCTTCACCGTCTCGGCAAGCACATGAAGCAGTGTGAAAGGCGGACAGACCAGCAGCTCGGCGTGGAGCGATTCGGCCGCCGCGCGCGCCGCCAGCTCCTTGGCCAAGGCGACGCCACTCGCCTTCAGCCCGTTCATCTTCCAATTGCCGGCCGCCAGCTTGCGCATGGCTTGGCTCTAGCATGGAGCCGGCGTCATCCGCCAGCCTCGCGGCGGTTTCGGCATCGAAGACGGCCGGCCGGGCCTTGCGAGGGCGATCCCCCGCTCCTATCATCCGCCGCGCGCCAGAACCGGGCCGAAACCCCAAGTTTTTTCATGCTTCAAGCGATCCGCTCCAAAGCCAATTCCTATATCGTCAAGGTGCTCTTTGCCTTGCTCACGGCGACCTTTACCCTCTGGGGCATCGGCGATGTGTTCCGCAACTGGGGCACCGATACCAGCGTCGCAAAGGTCGGCGGCAAGGAAATCTCCGGCGACGAGGTGAGCACGGCCTTGCGCGACCAGCTCGCGCAGCTGCGCAATGCGCTCGGCAGCAATGTCGACATGGAGCAGGCGAAACAGCTCGGCCTGGTCGACGCCACCTTGCAGCAAATCATCAACGCCAAGCTCGTCGATCTCGAGATCGACCGGCTCGGCCTCGCCCTCGGCGACTCGGCCGTGAGCCAGGCGATCCTCAACAACCCAAATTTCAAAGGCCCGTCGGGCAATTTCGACCGCAACGTCTATACCCAGCTCCTCGCCGCCAACCAAATGACGCAGACGCAATTCGAAGCCTCGCTGCGGCAGAACCTGGTGCGCAACGAGCTGAGCGGTGCGGTTCTCGATGGCGTCACGCCACCCAACGCGCTGGTCGACACGCTATATCGCGCGCGCGCCGAGCGGCGCGTCGCCGATGTCGTGACCTTGGCGCCGAACGCGGTTCCGGCGCCCCCGGCGCCTACAGAGGATCAGCTCGCCGCCTATCACGACGCGCATCAGGACGCCTTCCGCAAGCCGGAGCAGCGCGGCATCAGCTTGGCGCTGCTGCGCCTCGACGACGTGGCTTCGGGCATCAAGATCTCGGACGATAAGCTGAAGCAGGAATACGACGCGCGGAGCGACGAGTTCCACGCGGCCGAGGAACGCAACATTCAGCAATTGCTGCTGTCCGACGAAGCCAAGGCAAAAGAAGCCAAGGCGGCGCTCGATGCCGGCAAGGATTTCGCCGCCGTCGCCAAGGACGAAGCCAATGCCGACGCGGCGTCGACCGATCTCGGCTGGGTCAAGCGCGACGACCTGCCGCCCGAGCTCGCCGAGCTCGCCTTCTCGCTGCCTCAAGGCAAGGCGAGCGATCCGGTGCAGACCAGTTTCGGCTGGCACGTTTTGCGCGTCACCGCGATCAAGCCCGATACCGTGCAGCCTTTCGCGACGGTGAAAGACCGCCTCGCGCAAGAGGTCGCGCGCGACCAGGCCGGCGACATCATCGCCAAAAGCGCGAACGACATCGACGATGCACTGGCCGGCGGGACACCCTTTGCCGACGTCGTGAAGAAGTTCGGCTTGAAGACGCAGACGATCGCCGGCATCGACGCGCAAGGGCGCGGCGCCGACGGCAAGCAGGTCGATCTGCCGCAACCCGCCGATGCGGTTCTGCACGCCGCCTTCAACACCGATTCGGGCCAAGCCAGCCCGCTGACCGAACTCGGCGAGGACGGCTATTTCATCGTCCATGTCGACAAGGTCACGCCTTCCGTGGTTCAGCCGCTGGCCGAGGCGCGTGACTTGGCGGTGACCTTGTGGAAAGCCGACCAGCAGAAGCAGGCACTCGCGCAGCTCGCCGACACCATCGCGCAGGACGTGAATGGCGGCAAAAGCCTGAAGGATGCCGCGGCCGCGCGCAAATTGACCGTGACAACGACCGCGCCGTTGCAACGCATCGGCAGCGACCCGACCGTGCCGCCGGCGCTGGTCGCGGCGTTGTTCGGCGCTAAACAGGGCGGCGCCGTCTCCGCGCCCTCGGGCGACAGCTATGCCGTGGCGCAGCTCAAGACGATCGAGCCTGCCGATCCGGCCAAGGACGCGGCGGCCGTGAAGCCGCTCTCCGACGAGCTGGCCAATGCCATGCGCAACGACCTGCTCGGCGCCTTCGATCAGGCTTTGCGCGCGCATTTCCCCGTCGAGATCAACCAGGCCAATCTCGACCGGCTGCTCTAACCCGCGCGCCGAGCCGCCCGATGGAAATCTCGCCCGCTTTCGACGATTTCGCCAAGCAACATGCTTCCGGCAAGCCAGTGCTGGTCTGGACCTCGTTGGTCGCCGACCTCGATACGCCGGTTTCGGCCATGCTGAAACTCGCAAGAGGACAGCCGAACAGCTTCCTCTTCGAATCGGTCGAAGGCGGCGAGCGTATCGGCCGCTATTCGATCATCGGGCTGAAGCCCGATCTGATCTGGCGCTGCTTTCGCAACGAAGCCGAGATCAACCGCGACGCACGGCGTAACGTTGCCGCGTTCGAGCCGCAAAAGGACGGCGCGCTCGCATCGTTGCGTACGCTGATCGCTCAATGCCGCATCGAGACGCCGGCGCCGCTGCCGCCCATGGCCGCCGGGCTTTTCGGCTATCTCGGCTACTCGACGGTCGGGTTGATCGAGAAGCTGCCCGACATCAACCCCGACATGCTCGGCATTCCGGACGGGATGCTCTTGCGCCCGACCATCGTCTGCATCTTCGACAATGTGCTCGACAGCGTGACGGTCGTGACTCCGGTCTGGCCCGGCACGGTCTCCGCCCGCGAGGCTTTCGATCAGGCGAGCGCGCGGCTCGCCGAGGTGGTGGCGGATTTCGATCGCGATCTACCTGCGCGCCGCGAAGCGGATGAATCGCTGCAGGAATTGCCGGCGCCGACCGCCAACATGACGCGCGACGAATGCCTGCGCATGGTCGAGACCGCGAAGGAATACATTCGCGCCGGCGAAATCTTTCAGGTCGTGCCTTCGATGCGCTTCGGCGTGCCGTTCAGCCTGCCACCTTTCGCGCTTTATCGCGCGCTGCGCCGGCTCAACCCCTCGCCCTTCATGTTCTTCCTCGATTATGGAAACTTCGCCGTGGTCGGATCGAGCCCCGAGATCATGGTGCGGTTGCGCGACGGCAATGTGTCGATCCGGCCTTTGGCGGGCACCCGGCGGCGCGGCAAAACCATCGAGGAAGATCAAGCGCTGGCTACCGAGCTCCTCGCCGACCCGAAGGAGCGCGCCGAGCATTTGATGCTGCTGGACCTCGCCCGCAACGATGTCGGACGCGTCGCCAAGATCGGCTCGGTGCACGTCGCGGAGCAATTCGTGATCGAGCGCTACAGCCACGTCATGCATATCTGCTCGCATGTCGAGGGCAAGATCGATCCGCAAGCCGAGGCGATCGACGCGCTTCTCGCGGGCTTTCCCGCCGGCACTTTGTCGGGCGCGCCCAAGGTCCGGGCGATGGAAATCATCGACGAGCTGGAACCCGAGCGGCGCAATCTTTACGGCGGCGCCATCGGTTATTTCGCCGGCGATGGCAGCATGGACACGTGCATCGTGTTGCGCACGGCGATCGTCAAGGACGGCAAGATGGTGGTCCAGGCGGGCTGCGGCGTGGTCGCCGACAGCAATCCCGCGGCGGAATATCAGGAAATCCACGACAAGGCCCGCGCCCTGTTCCGCGCCGCCGAAGAAGCGGTGCGTTTCGCGCGCGGCTGAGGCCGGCGCTATTCCACCTGCGCGCGCGCCTTGACGATATCGGTCAGTGGCACCAGCACGATGCCGTCGCGCGGCAAGCTCGCGATCCAGCCGGCCAGCGCGGCCAAGGTCGCATCATGGGGGTGGCCGATCGCGATCGCGGTGCCGCGCTTGCGCGCCACCGCCTCGACATCCTTCAGCCGCGCCATGACCGCGTTGGCCTGCTGATCGTCGTCGAGAAAGACGTCGCGCGCGGCGTAGGGCACGTCCTCGCGGCTCGCAACCACCTCGCCCGTCGTGCTGGCGATGGTGCGCGAATCGAGGAACATCAGCCCGCGCTCCTTCAATTCGCCCAACACCCAATCCATCGCCTGGGCGTCGGCCGTGAAGCGGCTGCCCATGTGATTATTGATGCCGACATAGCCGCCGAAACGATCGAGATCCCAACGCAGCCGCCGCAAGACTTCGTCGCGCGGCTGGCCGACGGCAAGACCGTTCGGCCCCATATCCATGCGTGCGTCGACCGGCTGCATCGGCACATGGACAAGCAACTCATGGCCGTTGCGCCGCGCTTCGCCGGTTTGAGTGTCGAGATCGTTGGAATAAGGCAGGAAGGATAGGGTCACATTCGCCGGTAGCGCGATTGCGCGCTCGGTACGCGGACGGTCCAGGCCGCAATCGTCGATCACGATCGCGATCCGGGGACGATCGCCGGCTTCCGGCGCCGGCACGGCGAAACGTTCCCAAGCGGGTCGCGCGACCGGCGGAGATGGCGGCGGGAGCGATGCCTCTTCGGTCGGCTTCTCTGGCGGTGCTTGCGGCGGAATGACCGCCACCGCTTCGCGCGGCGCGGGCTTTTGCGGCGGCTCGGCGAGGAACGCCGCCAATCCGATGGCGAACAGCAGCGCGGCCGCCGCGCTCAGCCACAGCGCCACATGCCGGCGCGGCTTGCGGCTTGGCTTGCCCCTGGTCCTCTTGGGCCGCGAACGCGTCGCAGCGTGCTGGCGGCCGCGCTTCTTCATGCGGCCGAGATCCGCGCCCCGCGCGTTTTGGTTAAGCCGCCCACCCTAGCTCCCCGTCTGTCCATTTCGCCGCGGCATGAATGTTTCCGACATGATTTTTTCTGGGCCACCAACCTGTTATAACCCTTTCCAGGGTGGCTTAGCGCATGTTCCTGCTGATCGACAACTACGACTCGTTTACGTACAACCTGTGGCACTTCCTCGGCGAGCTCGGGGCGGAGGTCACGGTCAAGCGCAACGACGCTTTGACCGTCGAGGAAGCTTTGGCGCTGAAGCCGCAAGGGATCGTCATTTCGCCCGGGCCGAGCGATCCGGACCATGCCGGCATCTGTCTCGATCTCGTGCGGCGCGCGGGCAACGTGCCGCTGCTCGGCGTCTGCCTCGGCCATCAGGCGATCGGCCAGGCGATCGGCGGCAAAGTCGTGCGCGCGCCTGTGCCGATGCACGGCAAGTTGTCGGCGATCCATCACGACGGCAGCGGCGTGTTCGCCGGCTTACCTAATCCTTTCCCGGCGACGCGCTATCATTCCCTCGTGGTCGAACGGGAAAGCCTGCCTTCGGCGCTGCGCGTCACGGCCTGGACCGAGGACGGGCTTATCATGGGCTTGAGCCACCGCGAGCGGCCGCTGCACGGCGTGCAATTCCATCCCGAGAGCATTGCTTCGGTCGGCGGCCATTCGCTTTTGAAGAATTTCCTCGAGCTGGCGGCGCGGGCGAGCGTTCCCGCATGAGCGGCGCCGATTTCAAAGCCGTGCTCGGACGTTTGGCCGCGGGCGAGCGGCTCAGCGAGGCCGACAGCGCCGAAGCCTTCGATGCGATGATGTCCGGCAATGCCACGCCGTCGCAGATGGGGGCGTTTCTGATGGCGTTGCGCCTGCGCGGCGAGACCGTCGAAGAGATCACGGGCGCGGCGCGCACCATGCGCGCCAAAGCCTTGCCGATCGAAGCACCGCAAGGCGCGATCGACACGGTCGGCACCGGCGGCGACAATGCCGGCACCTTTAACATCTCGACCGCTGCGGCGATTCTGGTCGCCGGCTGCGGCGTGACCGTCGCCAAGCACGGCAACCGCAATTTCTCGTCGAAATCGGGTTCGGCCGATATTCTCTCCGCACTCGGCGTCAATCTCGATGCCGGGGTCCTCGCGGTACAGCGCGCGATGCGCGAAGCCGGCATCGGCTTTTTGATGGCGCCCAAATATCACAGCGCAATGCGTCATGTCGGCCCGACCAGGGTCGAGCTCGGCATGCGCACGATCTTCAATCTGCTGGGCCCGATCTCCAATCCGGCCGGCGCCAAGCGCCAGCTTGTCGGCGTGTTCGCGCCCGCCTGGGTCAGGCCAATCGCCGAAGTGCTCGGCAAGCTCGGCAGCGAGCGCGCCTGGGTGGTGCATGGTGAAGGGCTCGACGAGCTGACCACCACGGGAACAAGCTTCGTTGCCGAGCTGAAGGACGGCAAGATCGACACTTTCGAGGTGACGCCCGAGCTTGCCGGGCTGAAGCGCGCGCGGATCGAGGAGCTGAAAGGCGGCGAGCCGGCGGAAAATGCGGCGCGGCTGCGCGCCATCCTCGACGGCGCGCAAGGACCGATCACCGACATCGTGCTTTTGAATGCAGCGGCCGCGCTCATCGTCGCCGGCAAGGCCAAGGATCTGCGCGGCGGCGTCGACCTTGCCGCGAGCGCGATCGCCTCGGGCGCGGCCAAGCGCGCGCTCGAAAAGCTGGTCGCGATCACTAACGCACCCGACGCAACCACGGCGCCGTGATGAGCGACGTGCTTGAGCGTATTTTGGCCGGCAAGCGCGCTTCGCTCGTCGGCATCAAGCAAACGCGCCCTTTGGGTGATGTCGAACGCGCGGCCAAGGCCGCGCCCAAGCCGCGCGGCTTTCTTGCGGCGTTGCGGCGCGCGGTGGCGGAAGGGCGCTACGGCCTCATCGCCGAGATCAAGAAGGCCTCGCCAAGCGCCGGGCTCATTCGCCCCGATTTCGATCCGCCCGCCCTCGCCCGCGCCTACGCGCAAGGCGGCGCGACCTGTCTTTCGGTGCTGACCGACACGCCCGATTTCCAAGGCGAGGCGGCGCATCTGATCGCGGCGCGCGCGGCCTGCGATTTGCCGGTGCTGCGCAAGGATTTCATGGTCGATCCCTATCAAGTGATCGAGGCGCGCGCGATGGGCGCCGATTGCATCCTCGTCATCATGGCGGCGCTTACCGACGACGACGCGTGCGAGCTCGAAGGCTTGGCCTTCGATTGGGGCATGGATGTGCTGGTCGAAGTTCATAACCGTGACGAGCTCGACCGCGCGCTGCGGCTTAAAACGCCGCTGATCGGCATCAACAACCGCGACCTCAAGAGCTTGAAGACCGACATCGCGACCACCGAGGCATTGGCGGCGTTCGTGCCCAAGGATCGGCTTCTCGTGAGCGAAAGCGGGCTCGGCGGCCCAGCCGATCTCGCGCGCATGCAACGCGCCGGCGTTTCCTGCTTTTTGATCGGCGAGGCGTTGCTGCGGCAAACCGACGTCGCTTCGGCCACGGCGGCGCTGCTGGCCAAGGACATGGCACGCGCATGAGCGATTTCAGCCATTTCGATCGCAAGGGCAATGCAGTGATGGTCGATGTGTCGGCCAAAAGCGACAGCGACCGGGTGGCGGTCGCGTCCGGCCGTGTCGTCATGCAGAAGGCGACGCTCGAGAAGATCATGAGCGGCGGAGTCAGCAAAGGCGACGTGCTGTCGGTCGCGCGGCTCGCCGGGATCATGGGCGCCAAACGCACGCCCGATCTCATCCCTTTGTGCCATCCGCTCAATCTCAGCTCGGTCGCGGTCGAGCTCAGTTGCGATCCGGCGCAGTCCTGCGTCGAGATCACGGCCACCTGCAAGATCACCGGCCGCACTGGCGTCGAGATGGAGGCGCTCACCGCGGTCGCGGTCGCGGCGCTGACGGTTTACGACATGTGCAAATCGGTCGATCGCGGCATGCGCATCGGCGAGATCCGGCTGCTGCACAAATCCGGCGGCAAATCGGGAACTTTCGAGGCATCATGATTTCGGTCGAGGAAGCGCAACAACGTCTGATCGCATTGATAGCGCCCTTGGGCGCCGAACAAGTGCCGGTGAGCGAAGCGCTCGGCCGCGTGCTCGCCGAGGATGTGATCGCACGGCGCACCCAGCCACCTTGGGCGGTCTCGGCCATGGACGGCTATGCCGCGCGCGCCGAAGACGTCGCGACCGTGCCGGCACGACTCAAAGTGATCGGCGCGGCGCCGGCGGGCCAGGCCTATCAAGGCACGGTGAAGCGCGGCGAGGCGGTGCGCATCTTCACCGGCGCGCCCGTGCCCGAGGGCGCCGACTGCATCGTCATCCAGGAAGACACCGAGCGCCAAGGCGACGTCGTCGAAGTACGCGAGGGCGCGCCCAAAGGACGCTATGTCCGGCCCGCCGGGCTCGATTTCCGCGAAGGCCAAGTGGGCTTAAAGGCGGGACGCAAGCTCTCGCCGGCCGATGTCGGCTTTGCCGCGGCGATGAACCGGCCTTGGCTCCTGGTGCATCGCCGCCCGCGCGTCGCCATCCTGCCGACCGGCGACGAGGTGGTGATGCCGGGCGATCCGGTCGGACCCAACCAGATCGTCAGCTCCAACGGCATCGCTTTGTCAGCGCTCGTCACCGCCTGCGGCGGCGTGCCGGTCCATCTCGCCATCGCGCCCGACGACAACAGCGCCTTGCAGCGTATCGCCGCCGGTGCCGCCGGTGCCGATCTGCTGCTGACCACGGGCGGCGCCTCGGTCGGCGACCATGATCTGGTGCGCGGCGCCCTCGGTGCAGCCGGTCTGACCCTCGATTTTTGGACCGTGGCGATGCGCCCGGGCAAGCCGCTGATGGTAGGCCGGTATCGCGATACGCCGATGATCGGCCTCCCCGGCAACCCGGTATCGAGCCTGGTCTGCGGGCTGCTCTTTGCCAAACCCGCGCTCGCCAAGATGTCGGGCCTTGCCGACGTGTTCGAAGCGCCAATACGCGCCCGCCTCAAAGTGGCGCTCGACGCTAATGACCGGCGCCAGGATTACCTGCGCGCGACCGTCACCCGCGCCGCCGACGGCACGCTCGAAGCCGAGCCTTTCAAACGGCAAGACAGCTCGATGATTTCGCTCTTGGCGCGCGCCGATTGCCTGGTGATCCGGGCGCCTCATGCCGCGCCGGCGCAAGCGGGCGACTGGGTCCAGATCGTACCGCTTGGCGCGTTTTGAGCGCTTGACTTATCCCCCGGAACTAAACTAGAACATCCACAGGAGTTTTGGTTTTGTTCCTGGCGCTTGGCCGGGGTTATTCTCACGCGGGAGTCCGGCGAAATCATGCTGACGCGCAAACAATACGAGCTGCTGCTGTTCATCAATCGCCGCTTGACCGATACCGGGGTCTCCCCGTCCTTCGAAGAGATGAAAGAGGCGCTGAGCCTCAAATCGAAATCCGGTATTCATCGGCTGATCAGCGGCCTCGAGGAGCGCGGCTTCATCCGCCGCCTTGCCCATCGCGCGCGCGCGCTCGAGGTGGTGCGGCTGCCCGAGGATGTGGCGGTTGCCGGGCGCCGCGGCGCGACCGCGACGGGAGACCGCAGCCGTTTCTCGCCGACGGTGATCCGCGGCGACTTCAAGGCCGGATTGGCCGGCGCGGCCGCGGCCAATGTCAACGAAGTGGTCGAGTTGCCGCTTTACGGGAAGATCGCGGCCGGAACGCCGATCGAGGCGTTGCGCGACAATTCCAACACGGTGAGCGTACCGCCGAGCATGATCGGTAGCGGCGATCACTACGCGCTCGAAGTGGCCGGCGACAGCATGATCGACGCGGGCATCATGGATGGCGACACGGTGCTTATCCAGAAATGCGAGACCGCCGAGAATGGCGCGATCGTCGTCGCTCTGGTCGACAGCAACGAGGTGACCTTGAAGCGGCTGCGCAAGCGCGGCGAGTCAATCGCGCTCGAGCCGGCCAACAAGGCTTATGAAACCCGCATCTTCGGACCCGACCGGGTCAAGGTGCAGGGCAAGCTGGTCGGGCTGCTGCGGCGCTATTGAGGCGCCACGCCGCTTCGTCGCCGCTCATCCGCGATATGTACACTGGACGATAGCGGCGGCTTGGCCGCCGCTTCCCGTTTTCCTCGCGAATTGCTGCAATCCGTTTTTCTTCGCAACTGCAGCAACGATTTTTCAACGACCTCGCAAGCATAAAGATCGTCGATGCGCATAAGCATCCGCGATCGGCTGGTCGTGCCTGTTTTTTTGCCAATGTGAGAAGCCCGATAATAATGCCAAGAATTCCGCTCGCGCTCCGCAAATCCAGTGTCATGCGCGAGCTCGCGGCGGCCGCATCCGAGATCGCGGCCGGAGACCGCTACCGAAAGGTCCCCTATCTCGATCGCCGCGACGCCGCCGGCAAGCTTGCCCAGGCCTTGGAAGCGCTGCGCCAGACGCTCGTGGCCGCCGATGGCGCGGTCGCCGAGCAAGAGGCGGATCGCGAGCAGCAGGAGCAGCGACATATCCTTCTCGACGGGTTCGTCACGAAATTCGAAAAGGCGGCGGGCCAAGTGCAGGACGCGGTCGCCCATGCGGCAACGAGCTTGCGGCTCGCATCCTCTTCGCTGACCGATCAAGCGGCCACGGCAACCGGACGCAGCCAGGCGATCGAGCATTCCGCGACCGCGACCTCGCGCGAGGTCGTGACCTTGGCCGGTACCGTGAGCCAGCTCGATCAGTCGCTCGCCGAGCTCGAAGGGAGATCGCGGCATGCGGCCGACGCGATCACCGGCGGCGTCGCCTTGATCGGCGCCGCCGACAAAGCGATCCACAATCTGTCCGACGCGGCAGCCCGCATCGGCGGCATGGTCGATCTGATTTCCGGCATCACCGACCAGACACGGATGCTGGCGCTCAACGCGACCATCGAAGCGGCGCGGGCCGGCGACGCGGGGCGCGGCTTTGCCGTGGTCGCGCATGAGGTGAAAAGCCTCGTCACCGAGATCGAGAGCGCCACCCGTCAGATCGATGGGCATGTCAGCGAAATCCGCGCCGCGGCCGAAGACACCAACGCCTCGGTCACTTCGATCGGCCGGGCGATGCACGACGTCAGCGGGCTGGTCACGGCGATCGCCACGGCGATGCAGCAGCAAAAGGCAGCGAGCCAGGCGATCTCCGCCGCCGCACACAGCACCGCGACCGAAGCCAAGGAGACGAGCCTCGCCATCCACGATGTCGCGAGCGCCGCGGAAAAGACCGGCGATGACGCGCACAAGGTGCATCAATCCGCCGAAGGCCTCGCCGGCCAATCGGATGCGTTGCGCTCGGCGGTCAGCACTTTCCTGAACGATCTCGACAACGGCGCCATTCGCATCGGCGTGCTGCATTCGCTGTCCGGCGGCTCGGCGATCGGCGAGCGGCCTTTGAAGGATCTGCTGCGCATGGAGGTTGCCGGCCTCAATGCGCGGGGCGGCTTGCTCGGCCGGCCGGTCGAAGCGCTCGTCTACAACCCCCGCTCGGAGCCCGCGCGCTATGCCGAGCTCGCCGAACGCGCGCTGGCCAAGGACCGTGTCGCGGCCTTGTTCGGGACCTGGTCCTCGACCTCGCGCAAGGCGGTGCTGCCGGTGCTCGCGCGCCATCGCGGTTTGCTGTTCTATCCGTCGCAGTATGAAGGCGGCGAGCGCGACCCGCGCGTGATCTATTGCGGCGCGCCGCCCGAGCAGCAATTGCTGCCCGCGATGCGCTATCTAATGTCAGCGCAAGGCGGCGGCTTCCGGCGTTTCTTCCTGGTCGGCAGCGACACGCTCTATCCGCAATTGACGCATCGTCTGCTGACGGAATTCCTCCGCTCGCAAGGCGTGTCGGCCACGGCGATCCGTGAACGCAAGCTTCCCGTCGGCGCCGATGATTGGAGCGCGGTCGCGAACGAAATCCGCGGCTTTGCGCGCGCAAGCGGCGGGCCGGCACTGATCGTCAGCACGATCGGCGGCGATTCCAATTTCTATTTCTTCCGCGAGATGACCGGTGTGGGCGTGCCGGTGCTGACCGTCTCGATCGGCGAAGCCGAAGCCGCCTTGATGAATCCGAAACTGCTGGCGGGCCACATGGTGGCGTGGAATTACCTGATGGCGGTCGACACCAAGGAGAACCGCGCCTTCCTCGCCGATTGGCGCGCCCATGTCGGCAAACCCGACGCGGTGGCGAATGACGCGATCGAAGCGACGCTCATCGCCTTCCGCTTGTGGTCGAAAGCGGTCGCGGCGGCGAACGATCCCGCGCCCGATGCGGTGCGGCGCGCGCTGCACGGCGCCACAGCGCGCTCTTTGACCGGCTTCGACGTCTTCGTCGACCCGCTCAATGGCCATTTGCATAAGCCAGCCTTCGTCGGCAGGCTGCGCGGCGACGGCAAGCTCGACATTGTCTGGCGCTCTTCCGGCCTGGTGGCGCCCGACGCCAAGAGCGCCGCTGTGGCCATCGCGGCCGAATGAGCAGAGGTCTCGCTCAGAAGCCGAGATAGTGCTGGGCCACCGGCCAATTATAGGTCAACCAGATCAGGATCCCGCCGAGATTGATCGCGCCGGCGATCATGCTGTGCCGCCGATCGTTCTTTTTCATGAGTTGCCAGCAAAGAACCAAGCCCAGCACGCCGAAGCCCAACGGTATGAAAGTCGCTTCGAGCAAGACCGCATTGCAGATCACGGTAATCGCGCCGCAGACATAGGCCCACATGATCTGGGTCATGCGTTCGCTTTGCGCTTTGCGTTTGGCCTTTGCTTCGTCGGCGTTGTCGGCGCTCGGCGTTTTGATCTCGTTCATGCAATCCTATTGCCCCCGGCTGCGGAATTTGTCGCGGCTCAGTCTAGGCCGCCGTTGCGCGGCGACCAAGGCCGCGCGCCTTGCCAATCGCGCACCGTCTCGACGGTGATGCCGTTGCCGTCGAGCCAGATGGCGTGGCCGCCTTTGCGATAGGTATCGATGCGGTCGATAACCGGCGTGCCGCGGCATTCGCGATGCGCCGCGACGGGGCTGATCACCAGATCCGCCGCGTGACAATCCTCGGCCAGCGCCGCGCCGTCGCGGATCAACGCCACCGCCTGCCCGCGCGCGCGATAGATGCAGCCTTGAGCGTCGCATTGCAGCGCGCCTTCGGCGGCGCTGCCGCTGTCGGGCCAAACGGGACCGAGATCGGCCGCGGCGCGCCTCGTCCAACTGTCTTCGATCGCAGCGGCGCCGCGCGTCGCTGAGGGCAGATAAGCGCCGTCAGGCGCTCGCACCGCGATCACCCGCATGTCGCCCGACACCAGCACATCGGGCGGCCTTGTGACGGTGAGGCTCAACAGCCCGAGCGCGATCGGCGCCAGCCCCCACCAGCGCCAGGAGCCGAGCCAGATGCACAGCCACAACCCGCCGCAACCGATCAGCGCAAGCGCCGCGGCCGAAAGGCTCGGCACATGCATCACCGCGCCCGGCCATGACGTCACGCCATGACCAATGGCGGAGATCGCATCGATCCCCTGCGCCATCGCCCAGAGCGCGGGCTTTTCCAAACCCAAAGGCATTAGCAGGCAAGAGACGATCGCCCAGGGCATCACCCAAAAGCCGGTGATCGGCACGGCCAAAGCATTGGCGAGCACCGAATAAAGCGGGAAACGGTTGAAGTGATAGATCGTGAAAGGCGCTGTCGCCAAAGTCGTCACCATGGTGGTGAAGGCGAGCCCGAGCACGTAAAGCCCGGCACGGCGCAGCGGCCCGGCGTCGCGATGCCAGTCGAGTAAGCGCGGCCGCATCGCTTCGTAGAAAGCGATGAGACATCCGACCGACGCAAAAGACATCTGAAAACTCGGACCGGCCGCGGCGTCCGGCGTCATCAACATCACCGCCACCGCGGCGAGCGCGACCGCGCGCGGCGATACGCTGATGCGGTCGACCAGCACGGCAAGCAGCACGAGCCCGATCATCACGAAAGCGCGTCGCGAGGAGACCGTCGCGCCCGAGAGCAACAGATAAAAGAAGATGACCGCGAGCGCGCCCGAAGCAGCAATCTTCTTGGTCGGGTAGTTCAGCGCAATGCGCGGGATAAGCGCGAGAATGGCGCGCAAGGCAAAGAACGCGATCCCCGCCACCATACCCATATGCAAGCCGGCGATGACCAGGATATGCGCCAGACCGGCATCGCGAAACGCGCCTTCGTCCTCGGGCGCGATGGCATGGGTTTCGCCGGCGATGATCGCGGCGGCGATGGCCCCGTTTGCGTCGGGCAAGGCCGCGCGGATGCGTCGCGTGACGGCGTTACGCAAGGCCTCGATCGCATGGGACCAGATACTCGGCCCCGCGCCCGCAGGCGGATCGATCCTCTGCGGCGTACCGAAGGCATAACCGACGGCGCCGAGCCGGTCGAACCAGGCGCGGCGCTCGAAATCATAGGCGCCCGGCATGGCGGGCGCAGGCGGCGGCATCAGCATGGCGCGCAGACTGATCCAATCGCCGGGGACGACCCCGGCATCGCCGCGCCGCAAACGCACGCGCAGCCGTGCCGGAAGATGCTGCGCATCGAGATCGCCGGCGCGGCCGTCGGTGATGGCAGAAGGCGCGATGACGAGCCGCGCTCCTTCGGGCAAGGGATCGACCGAGACGAGCCGCCCGGTGACGACGGCCGGGCCCAGCCGGTGCGCGAGCACCGGCGCCGCGACCATCCAAGTTTGAAGCTGCGCCGCGGCAAAACCGAGCGCGACCGCCACGAGCACCACCGCCACGGTGCGCTCGCGCTCGCTGCGCCACGCCGCCACCAACAACATGCCGGCGGCGGCCAGCATTGCGGCGCCAAGCCAGGGCGCGGGTTCGCTCGCCAGCGAAAAATAGATCGCGATGCCCGCGCCCATCAGCACCGGCAACCAAAGCGGCCAGCGCTCGCGCTCGGCGACGAAGCGCGCCGCAAGGGCGGCACCAAGGCTTTGGCGGCGCTCGCCGGCGAGATCGGCGGAAGACGGCATCGCCAGCATTCTAGCCCCACCCGGCCAAGGGCTCCATCGCCAGAACGGCTTTGTGACGAAAACGGCGCGATGTGCTACACCGCGCCGCCATGAGTGTCATCGTCCGCTTTGCCCCCTCGCCCACCGGCTTCCTCCATATCGGCGGCGCGCGCACCGCCCTCTTCAACTGGCTCTACGCCAAGCACCGCGGCGGCAAATTCCTGCTGCGGATCGAAGATACCGATCGCGCGCGCTCGACCCAGGAAGCCGTCGACGCGATCATCGACGGGCTGAAATGGCTCGGCCTCGATTGGGACGGCGACATCGTTCTGCAATCGGCGCGCGTGGCGCGCCATGCGGAGATCGCGCGTCAATTGCTGGCCGAAGGCAAGGCCTATTACTGCTATTGCACGCCGCAAGAGCTCGAAGCGATGCGCGAGAAGGCGCGCGCCGAAGGACGATCGGTGCGCTATGACGGGACCTGGCGCGATCGCGATCCGAGCGAAGCGCCGCCGGGCGTGCCGCCGGTGATCCGCCTCAAAGCGCCGCAAAGCGGCGAAACCGTGATCGAGGATCTCGTTCAGGGCCGCGTGGTTGTCGCCAATGAGCAGCTTGACGATCTCATTATTCTGCGCGCCGACGGCACGCCAACTTACAATCATTCGGTGGTGGTCGACGACCACGACATGGCGATCACCCATGTCATCCGCGGCGACGATCATCTGAACAACGCATTCCGTCAAACCCAGATCTATCGCGCGCTCGGTTGGGCGGTACCGGAATTCGCGCATGTGCCGCTGATTCACGGGCCGGACGGCGCGAAGCTGTCGAAGCGCCACGGCGCGCTCGGCGTCGATGCCTATCGCGACATGGGCTATCTGCCCGAGGCCTTGCGCAACTACTTGTTGCGTCTCGGCTGGAGCCATGGCGATGCCGAGATTATATCGAGCGCCGAGGCGATCGACTGGTTCGATCTCGGCGCGATCGGCCGCGCGCCGGCGCGCTTCGATTTTGCCAAGCTCGGCAATCTCAACGGCCATTATCTCCGCGAAACCGACAATGCACGCCTTGTCGCGCTGATCGCGCCTTTGTTGGAGCGCGCGCTCGAGCGCTCTTTGAATGCCGCCGATCTGAGGCGGCTCGAAGCCGCCATGCCGGGCTTGAAGCCGCGCGCCAAAACCCTCGTCGAATTGGCCGATATCGCGCATTTTTATGTCGCGCACCGGCCGATCCTGATCGACGACAAGGCCAAGGCCTTGTTGGCACCAGCCAAGCAAATCTTAAGGGAATTGAGCGACGCCTTACGCGATACCGCATGGGAGGCGGCAGCGCTCGAAGCCGCGATCCGCGGTTTTGCCGAGGCGCGCGGCATGAAGCTGGGCGCCGCGGCTCAACCGCTGCGCGCTTCCTTAACCGGCAGCACGGCCTCGCCGCCGATTTTCGACGTCATGGAAGTTCTGGGACGCGAGGAGTGCCTAACGCGTCTCGCAGATGCGTCAAACAGCTAAGGCGCGAATTGCCAAATCCGATAGCCCGATCTATTCTCCCGATGCAATAGGATTTTGCGTCGCACCATGGACGCTGCAGGAGCTGCAGGAGGCGAGAGAATGGATAAAAAGACCACCGCGAAGCAAACTGTTACGGTCACCGACAACGTCGTCGGCAAATCCGTCGACTTGCCTCTTCTCTCCGGCACGATCGGCCCGCAAGTGGTCGATATACGACGACTTTATTCCGACCTTGGACATTTCACCTTCGATCCCGGCTATACCGCCACGGGCAGCTGCGAATCAAAGATCACCTATATCGATGGCGATGCCGGCGAACTCTATTACCGCGGCTATCCGATCGAGCAGCTTGCCGACAAAAGCGATTTCATGGAGGTGTGCTACCTCCTGCTCTATGGCGAGTTGCCGACGCGCGACCAGAAGGACGCTTATGTCGGCGCGATCACGCGCCACACCATGGTACATGAGCAGCTGACCCGGTTCTTCCAGGGCTTCCGCCGCGACGCGCATCCGATGGCGGTGATGTGCGGCGTGGTCGGCGCGCTTTCTGCCTTCTATCACGATTCCACCGACATCTCCGATCCGCATCAGCGCATGATCGCTTCGCACCGGCTGATCGCGAAGATGCCGACCATCGCGGCAATGACCTTCAAATACGCGCTCGGGCAGCCTTTCATCTTCCCGCGGAATGCGCTGGGCTATGCCGAGAACTTTCTCCACATGACCTTCGCGGTGCCGTGCGAGGAATACAAGGTGAGCCCGGTCCTCGCCAAGGCGATGGACAAGATCTTCATCCTTCACGCCGATCACGAGCAGAACGCATCGACCTCGACGGTGCGGCTCGCCGGCTCCTCGGGCGCCAATCCCTTCGCTTGCATCGCCGCCGGCATCGCCTCGCTTTGGGGCCCGGCGCATGGCGGCGCAAACGAAGCGGTGCTGAAGATGCTGACGGAGATCGGCCACAAGGACCGCATCCCCGAATTCGTCAAGCGCGCGAAGGACAAGAACGACAACTTCAAGCTCATGGGCTTCGGCCACCGCGTCTACAAGAACTTCGATCCGCGCGCGAAAGTGTTGCGCGAAGCGTGTCATGAGGTGCTCGACGAGCTCGGCGTGCGCGACGAGCCGCTGCTCGAACTCGCCATGGAGCTGGAGCGGATCGCGCTCAAGGACGATTATTTCATCGAGAAGAAGCTCTATCCCAATGTCGATTTCTATTCCGGCATCATTTTAAAGGCGATGGGCTTCCCGACCTCGATGTTCACCGTGCTGTTCGCGATCGCCCGCACCGTCGGCTGGGTCGCGCAATGGAACGAGATGATCGAAGATCCGAACCAGAAGATCGGAAGGCCGCGCCAGCTCTACACCGGACCGGTCCGGCGCGACTACGTCGCGATCGGCCAACGTGGCTAATCCACGGCCCCATCAGGCCGCATCGAACGGCGACGGCGGCGGCGCCTGGATCGATACCCATGCGCGCCGTCCGGCGCATGTCGCCAACGACAATGCGGCGCCCTTTGCGCGCGGCTTTTACCTGCTCTTTCCGCTGGCGGCGGCGCTGACGATTCTGGCGTGGGCATTGTGGAGCGTATTTCACTAGCGCTCTTCCCCCGCGCTTTGCATGGGCGGCGCCGCGATCATGGTTACTTTCGCTTAACCATCTTGGCGTAGCCTCAGGGTGCATGACTGCGCCCACCAACCCTTATCCAGCCCTCGCCGCGCGGATCGATCCGACGGTCCTGCACAGCATTCGCCAGGCGAGCGCGGCGACCTCGACCGATTTCGGGTTGCTTATGGCGCAAGCGGCTCAGGAAAGCGGCTTCCATGCCGACGCCAAGTCTTCGACCAGCAGCGCCGCCGGCCTGTTCCAATTCGTCGACAGCACTTGGCTCGACATGATGCAGCGCTTCGGCGCGAAATATGGCGTCGGCCAACTGGCGCAGCAGATCGGCACCGACAGCAACGGCAAGCCGATGGTGAGCGATCCCGCGACCCGCCAAAAGATCCTCGATTTGCGCCACGATCCGGCGCTGTCGGCCTCGCTTGCCGCCGAATACACCAAGCAGAACCAGAACGAAGTCGAGCGCGGCTTGGGCCATAGCGTACAGCGCGCCGATCTCTACATGGCGCATTTCCTGGGCGCCGCCGGCGCCACGTCGTTTCTCAAAGCGGTCGAAAGCAAAGGCAATACGGTCGCCGCCGATCTGCTGCCGGAAGCGGCCGCGGCCAATCCCAGCATCTTCTATGATTCGCAAACCGGAAAGGCGCGCACGGTCGCGGATATCTATCATTCGCTGGCGGCCAAGATCGACAAGGCCGCCGCCGATTTGGGTGGCCTCGGCCTCTCCAACGGCGATGCGATCTCGGTCGCACAAGCCGGCACCGGCCTTGCTCCTTCGCTTGCCGCGCTGGGACATACAGTCGATTGGTCGGGCGTGAAGCTGTCGGCTACGGTTCTCGACATGCTCAACGTCGTGGCGCTCGCCGCGATCAAAATGAGCGGCACCGACGGCACCGCGCCCTATTCCACTTCGCCGCCGCCGATCCAGCCGCGCCAACGCCACTCGGTCTGACCTCCGCAGCTCGACCGCTCAGCTCTGCCGCGGATCACTGCGATGGACATCGGCCGGGTTGAGCGGACGCTCGACGGCATTCCAGGTCGACGCGCCCATCACCAAAATCCACGCCAGCAACGCAATCCCCGCCGACAGCCTGCGCCAAAGCTGCAGCCGCATCAGTGGCCGGCGCTCGACGTAGTAAGCGTGGAACAGCCCCAGCGCGATCAGCGCGAGCTTCGGCAAAAACATCGTATGCAGACCGACGCCCACCGGGTCGTACATGAACAGCGCCAGACCGGTCACGACCGTGAGCGCGAAGGCGCCGTTCATCAAAGTCACCACCGGCAAGCGCGCGACCGCGATCGAGGCTTCGCGGAACAAGCCGAGCCGCTTCACCTCGATCAAGAGCAGCATGCCGAGAAACTCCGCCATGCCGAGCAAGTGCAGGAACCGGAATACGCCATAGACCGGCCGCAGACCGTAAACCCATAGCCGCAATTCGCTGGTGGCCAGCCAAACCAGCAGGCCGACCGGCAAATGCGGCCAGTCATGACCGTAAACATTGGGCATTCCGTTCCTTTCCGCGCCGTCGCAACACCACGCCGGCTTACGCTTGACTTTGCAATTGAGAATTATTATCAACACAATTGCGACTTAATTGCAATAAGGAAAGACCCGATGCGCGCTCTCCTGGCAATTCTCGGCCTTAGTCTCATCGCCGCCGGTGCAAGCGCGGCGCCTTTTTCGCCGCCGCAAACCGCGCGTAAGAGCTTCGTCGTGCCGGCGGACGCCCGGTATGGCGACGCCGAAGACGATACGGATTTTCTATTTCGTCTTGGTATGTTGGAAGGGCATCTTCTGATCGGACATCAGCTTCTGCAAGCGCATCAGCCGGCACTCGCCCTGCCCCATTTCGGCCATCCCGTGCGCGAGCTCTATGCCGATATCGAGACCTATCTCGAGAAGAACCGTTTTCCTGCTTTCGACGGCGAACTCGCCGGCCTAGAGGCCGCGGCGGCCTCTGCGCCCGAGAGCGCCGAGACCGAAACCCGATACCAAGCCGCGATTGCGACCATCCACCGCGCCCGCGATCTCGCGCCGGCCAGCCTGCGCGCCTCGCTGCCCGCGATGATCCATATCTGCTCCGACACGATGGATGCCGCCTCCGGGGAGTTCGGCGAAAGCCTGGAGCAAGGCCGCATTGCGGCGATCGTCGAGTATCACGACAGCAAAGGCTACCTCGGCTATGTGAGGCAGGAGCTCGAGACATTGCGCGCCACCCACGTCGATGCGGCGTCGCGAAGCCTGCTCGATCGCTTCCAGGCGGTGCTCGAAAAGGCCGAATGGATCGTCGGCGCCTTGCTGCCCGATCCGACGCCACGCGCCTCGGTCAGCACCTATCGGGCGATCGCCGGCGAAGCGGCCGCGCTCGTCAAGCCATCGACCGCCAGCTCGAATTAGATCTCGCAAGGAGAGAATTCCGTGACCATGACCGCGCTTCGCGCCGGCCTTGCCGTGTCTATCTTTGCCCTCTCGACCGCATCGGCCGAGGCGCAACGCGCCGTCACCTCGCCGAGTTCGAGCCTGCTTGGCGCCGGCGCCACGACGGCTCCACCGCCGGGATTTCCGCAAAGCAATTTCGTCTGGGGCGGCGAGATCGAAACCCATCTTCAGGCCGAGCTGACCAAGCCAGACCGCGGCGCCGCGAAGGGCACATTGTTCGACGATGCCAACCTGTCGCTTTACGGCAATTACGCGACCTGGCTGTCGGCGTATAGCGATCTCCATCTCGAGCGCACGCGGCAGGACAATGCCGACGACTACTATCCCGACCGCGACAGTTTCCTGCGCAGCGAGGGCCTGACCGCGCGCCAGCTTTTCGCGACCGTTCGGCCGAGCGAAAACTGGTCGCTTTACGGCGGCAAGATCCATCCCGCTTTCGGCTCGGCCTATGAGCTGGGGCCCGGAAATTTTTATAATTTCGCTGCGGATTACGAGCAGGACGAGCGCATCGGCGCAGGCGCTGCCTATCGCATTCCCGACAGCGTCGGCCAGACCAATCTGCAAATCTCGGCCGAAGCGTTCTTTCTCGACACCAGCGTCTTGTCGAATTCGCTGTTCTCGCGCCCGAGCCTCGACGATCCGACCGCCGACCGCGCGCGGCGCTACACGCTCGGCCAATTCGGCCCGTCCAACACCAACAAGCCCGACAGCTTTACCCTCGCCTTGCGCGGCGGCCAGCCCGAACGCGGCCTGACCTATCAAATCTCCTTCACCCGCGAAACCACTTTGGCGCCGGGCGGCAAGGCGGAGCTCGGCGAATTGATTGGCGCCAGCTACGATCCGACCGGCGACGGCATACCGATCGGCCCGCGCCTGGGCGTGACGCCCTTCCTCGAATATACGCATTTTGACAATTTCAGCGGCACGGCTGGGCTCGACGCGCATTACCTCTTGGGCGGCCTTACCTTCACCAAGGCGCGTTGGCAGCTCGCTTTGGCGGCCGGCTTGCGCGCAACCAATTTCGCTGGCGCCAGCAGCCTCGACCACCAGGAAAACATCTCGCTCGATTACGAGCTCACGCCGCATGTGACCGTTGGCGGCGGAGTCAACTACATCAACCTCGCCGGACAAGGCGGCAGCTGGAGCTTCGGCCCTTCGCTTGCCATCGGGTTCGGCTTCTGACGGAGGCAGAAATGCAGCGTTTTCGCTTCGTCTCCTTTGCCGCCGGCACTGGGCTTGCGCTGCTGCTGGCGCTCGAGGCCGCCGCTTCCGAGGAGCCAGTGCCGATCGAGATCACGCTCCAGGATCACCGCTTCACCCCCGCGGAAATCCGTATCCCGGCGGGAAGACCTGCCGTGCTCAACCTCCATAATGCGGATACCACGGCGGAGGAGTTCGACTCCCCGGCGCTCGGCATCGAAAAAGTGGTCGCCGGCGGCCGTTCCAGCGTCGTGCGGCTACGGCCACTCGACCCCGGGCGTTACCCCTTCACCGGCGAGTATCACGCCGACACGGCACAGGGCGTGGTGATCGTCGAGCAGCCGCCGGATGATTGACCGGCCGAGGCCCCAACCCTATTGTCCGCTCCCATTCTGCGAGCCCGTAGCTCAGCCGGTAGAGCACTTGACTTTTAATCAAGGGGTCATGGGTTCGAATCCCATCGGGCTCACCAGAAATAACCACAATTATCAATAGGGTAGGCTGGTCGTTTTGCTGCTGATCGCGCCGCCACTCGCCCCGGGGTAACAAATGGGGTAACGCGAATTGGCGCACGCCCCGACCCACCACATCTTGATTCTTGATCGTTTCCTAGCGCGCGGGAGATCGGCCTCGCCGCGAGCACCCCCGCTTCTACTGCCGTCATCGCATCGAATTGATAGAGGCCGCCGGCGCCGATCCTGCCTCCACTCACCGCGGCCGTCGCATCGAAAGCGATGCCGTAATATGCAGCGCGCTCCTCGATCACAGCTTCGTCGACGGTGAAAGCGACTTCCTCGGCGTACGTGCGGCGGCTGACGACACCCATGGCCGCGCAGTGGACGTCATGGCTGGTTGATTCCGCCGGCGCCACCACAGGCCCGCTATCGCTCTGTTAATTGGCTGTGAAGTAGGAAGATCGGATGACCGCGCCACGATTTCGGATGCTGGAGGCTCGCGTAGCCGAGGCCAGGACGACCCGCGTTCCAATTCCGGAAAACAAAATCGGATCGCCTATGCTGGCGGGACTCCTACATCCCGAAAACATGAAGGCCGCGGCCATCCCTCTTTTCATGGTGTGTGGACCGGCCGCATCAGGCAAGAGCAGCTACGTAGAACGGCGCGCCCAGGCGCAGGATCTTGTAATCGACCTCGACGCCATAGCTTCGCGTCTCGCCGGCAGCTCGCTTCACTGCTGGGATCGCATTTGGCTCGAACCGGCGTTGCGGGAACGCAATAAGCTGCTCAGCGCGATCTCGCGACAGCCATGCGCTTGGGCGCGCGCGTGGCTTATCGTCGGCGAGGCTTCGGCGGCGAGACGTCAGTGGTGGCACGACAAACTTTGCCCTCAAAGCATCATCGTGCTTGAGACTACTCAATCGGTTTGCCACGCCCGGATTGCCGCCGATCCCGAACGCGCCGGCGTGCGAGCAGAGGCGGGCGAAGCGGTCGCAATGTGGTGGAATCGATACGATCGCCGCGCCGGCGACGTCGTCGTCCTTTAAGTTGCATCACGCGCTTCGTAGCGCGCGCTCGACGGCCTTCGGTTCCTTTTCGATCACGCGAAACAGGATGCGCGTCGCCCGATCAGGATTGCGCCGTCCTTGCTCCCACTCCTGGAGCGCGCGCAGATCGAAGCCATATTTTTTGGCAAAGGCCGCCTGCGTGAGTTTGTAGCGCGCGCGGATCGCCGCCACATCGATACGCTCCGGCGCGCGAACGATGTGCGCGACGCCCTTGCTCTTGTCGCCGCGCGCGTGAGCGAGCGCCGCTTCGGCGCCGGCCATGATCTTGTCGAAAGCTTTCTTGGTCATTCCATTCTCTGATTCTGAATTGGTCGCTCGCTCGGCGCGTCACCCCGACCGGGCAATCTGTTTACATATTCTGGCGAGCGCCTTGAGCTCGTCGGCCGCGAGGTCGGCCTTCTGATTCTTGGCGAAGATCGCGAACAGGTAGATGGGCTTCTTGTCACTACAGAAGAAATAGATCACGCGCGCTCCACCACGCTTTCCACGCCCCTCAAACCCGACACGTACCTTGCGAACACCACCACCGCCGCGAATAATGTCACCGCATTCGGGGTCGGCCGCGAGCATATTGACGACGTGCTCCCGCTCGTCCGAAGTCAGCAGCCGCTCGGCATCTGCCAGATAAGGTCCGGTTTCGACGACGGTGACCAAGGCTCTTGCCATGCCGGGCACATATACGGCAATGCCGTATCACTGTCAAGAGGCGTCCTCCGGCACTGCCGTACTATAGTTGAGCGCCGCCGCGCGCGCCGAGAGCGTGCGCGGCGTGAAAATTGGCGGTGGGGGGATGGGGGTTTAGGATGCCGCGCCCGACCCCGCGGCTAACCGCCTTGGTGCCCATGCGCAGAAAATTTTTTGGGCGCGGCGCGTGAAAAAAGCCCGATCGTACGCAACAGGCGTGACGGCGCCCTGTTAATGCCGGGCAACAAAAGCGGCGTCGCTGTGCCGAGGCCTATCTCGTTGACTCGAACGCGAAAGGGCGTGATCGCGGCTTTTTTTTCGCCTGGCGTCGGCGGCCGCGCCGGCCTAGCGCCTGTTAAAGCTGTTAAGATGCGAGCTCACACAGATCCGCGATGACGTGGTTTCGGAACTCGACGGGCGCGAGCTCGTGCCTGAGCTTGGCGAGCACGCGCTCCCAATGCTCGGCGATGCCGTTCACGGCTTGCACCCAAGCGAGATCCGGCCACCAATCGATCGGGCAATATTCGACCTCGGTGACGGTTTCCTCGTAATGCGAGAGCTTCATTTTGCCGCGGCCCGCGCCGACGAAGATCGGCACGCGCTCGCGGATGGTCTCGGCGACGGCGACGCTGAAGAACGTCACCTCGCCTTGGAACACGCCGCGCCCGCAGCGATCGCGCGGCCGCGGCGCCGGCGCTTCGCCCTCGACGGCCCAGCTTTCGATCTGACCAACCGCAAGCGCGGAACCGTTCGCATGCGCGCGCGCCGGCCGCTCTCTCTGGCGCGCTGTCGTGCCGCCTCCGCCGCTTTCGATCGCTTGGATAAACGGCCGCGGCCGCGCAATCGCGGCCGTCGGCTCCGGGAAGCGCCCTGTATGTCCAAACTCCACGACGAGCCGTGCGTCGATCGCACCCAAGCTCAGCACCGCGTCGTGCAAGGCCTCGGCGTCGGGGTGCACCTCATTGCGCGCGAACCGATTGGAGCCGCTGCAGTCGATCGCCGCGCCGAGCTTGCTGCGCGCGAGGATCGCCGCCGCGCCGTCGCTCGAGCGAAGAGGGACGAAGGGCAGCAGCTCGTCTTTGGCCGCGTCGAGCGTCTTGCCGGTGAGGCTGTCGACCTGCTGGCGGTTGTACGCCCAGCGCAACATCTCCTTGAGCGTCACGCGCTTGATCTCGTTCGTCACGGCGTCTCTCGGGAGGGTCAGGAAGCTTCAATCGGCGCCGGCGCGCCGATCGTCTCGAACAGCGCGGCGAGGCCGTTGAGATCCTCGGCGCGGGGAAAGCCGCCGGCGTCGATCGCGAGGTCGACCTCGACCACGGAACGGTCGTGCACGATGTCGATCTGGTCAATCAGCGTGAGCGCGATTTTGAAGGGCTGGCGGTGGCCCTGCGTCTCGAAATGCCGCTCGAGCTGGGTGAGGAGCCAGCCGCGGATGGCGCTGGGCAGGCGCGGGGCGGGCCGCAGCGGGTAGATCGCCAGCTCGTAGCGGCCGGCCGCGGCGACCAGGCCCTCGAAAATGACGGCGGGCGGCGAATAAGCCAGGTCCGGCAGGTCCGCGGGCCCGAGTTGCGGGCGGTATAGCGTGCCCTCGAAGCCTAATCCGAGCCGCGGTCTTCCCATAATGGCGCCTTGACCTTGCGAATCGGCATATTTTACACCTGAAATTGCGCTTTTCTTAACTTTTTCAGCCCGACAACGGCCTTCGCATGATGTTGAGGGCCTGCAAAAGCTCGGAATGCTCGGCTGGAAGGCCTTTTGGTGCCGGACAGCCCTTCGATCGGCGCGACCGGCTCGCCCGTAGGGCGCCGGAGGACGCGCTGAGGCGCGGGGGGCGCCGCACGGGAGCATGTGCCGCCCGCGCCGCGCTGGTGGGTGCCTAGGGGGCGCTGGTGGTCGATAGCGCCCGGATACGAGCCGAAGAGCGCCTGCGTTCCGCCATAGCGGCAGCGATCCGCGCGATCGGCGTCGACGCCCTAAAATGCAAGGCCGCGACCGAGGCGGTCTTGGATGCCATCGAGCATGCTGGCGGCGAAGAGCGCACCCAGCTGACAGTCGCCGAACAGCGTGCCGCGCTGGACGCCCTCACACGCCGTCACGGCTGCCATGCGGTCTCAATCCTCGCCCGCCGCGTCGCGGTCGACCCGAGCGACCCATGCGAGATTCACCGGCTCGAGCGCAAGTTCCGGCGCTGGCGTCCGCGCGTGAGAAAAAACGGACACTTGTCCGCTTCCGAGAAAACCGAGCCATAGGATCGAGTCATGCAAGCGAGAAAGAGCACACGCCCATCTGGCGAAGTCGAGAGGCTGGCCCTCTCGGAGATCACGCGGATGGTCAGCGAACACCAAAGGAAGCGCGACGAGATCACCAAGCAGCTGGCTGCCCACTACCAGGCCAGCCGTCTCGCCGGTGCGCCCGGCGCTATCGTAATCCCCGAGCGGGAAAAAATGGTGCGTGCGCGCGCCGTCGCTTTGATGAACGGACATGCGCCTGACGCGCTGAAGCTGCCGCCGGAGCCGGCAACAGAAGAGAAGCTCTTCGTCGAACGCGATGCGATCGATCTCGTCATCGCTGAGCTACGGAAAGAAGAATTCCCCGCGCGTGTCGCGGCCGCGGCTGAGTGGCTTGAGGAGAACGGCGACAAGTGGCGAGCGATCGCGCGTGAATTCATCCTCGGCGCCCATCGGCTCGAAGCGTTGGAGCAACGAGCGGCTGAGATGAAACGATCGGTCGAACAGGCGGCGACCATCCCCGAAGAATTGCCGATCTCGAATTTCATCGGCGAGCAGACGATCTTCGTTGATGTCTACTGGGATGGGTTGCCGTTCAAAGCGCTGACCCACGCCGCGATCGGCGCCGGGATCGTCACGAAGGCCGAAATCGAGAAGGTGAGAAATGTTGATTGATCGAAAAAATGTCCGCGCGTTCGTCGGTCGCGACGCCGAGCAGCGCGCCGAGCGGTGCGGTCACTTTCTGAAAGCACTTGTGGGCGTAAGCGCGTCGCGAGACTGGATGGTGGCGCGTGGGATTGCGATCGAAAAAGCGGCCGGCGAAGGCGTCAATACCGTCGGCGGCTTCCTCGTTCCCGAGGATTTCGACAATGCCGTCGTGGCCATTCGCGAGCTGGTGGGTGCCTTCCGGAGCGGGTGCGGGTGCCGGGCGGCAAAGTCGGGCAATCAAGTGCGCCCGCGTCGCACCGGCGGTGTGACCGCCAATTGGGTTGCCGAAAACGCAAAGATTCCCGAGAGTTCATTTACTCTCGACGCGCTCGACGCATCAGCCAAGAAGCTCGCAATCCTCGCGCGCGGGAGCGCCGAGCTGTTTGAAGATTCCGCACCCGATCTCGCCGAGTTTCTCGCAATCGAAATCGCTTATGCCTTTGCCGCGACCGAGGATGACGCCGCGTTCAACGGCGATGGCACCTCGACCTATGCCGGCATCACGGGGCTCGCCAACAAGTGCACGAGCGGCTTCAAATCCGCCGTCGCAGCGGCGAGCGCCCATAACACGTTCATCGCGATCGACACGACCGATATCGCGAATCTCGTTGGCGCCGTCATGGGCGCCGCGATCGCTGGCGCGCGATGGTTTGTACACCCGAAGGCCTTTGCCTGCTTCGCGCGACTCTCGGCGATCGGCGGCGGCCTCGTGACGAGGTTGGGCCCGAACGGCGAGCTCATCGCCAACTATCTCGGCTTCCCCATCGAATTCTCGGCCAAGTTGCTCGACGGCTCTTCTTCGATGATCGGAAAGCCGATGATTTACTTCGGCGACTTGTCGATGAGCTCGGTCCTGGTCGAGGCCCGGCCCATGGCGGTCGCCGCGAGCTATCAGACCGCGCTGGACGCCGACCAGGTGCTGATAAGGGGCACGGAGCGCATGGACATTATCAATCACTCGACAGGCGACGCGGCAACGAACGCACCGATCGCCGCACTTTTAGGAACGGCCTGACATGGAACGCACACAGTCGAAGAACTGCGGTCCGATCGGAAATTGCGCGCGGAAGGAAGGGGCGCGGTGCGGAATGAAAAACCCGCTCGAGTGCAAGGTTCATCGCGATGCCAATATGCGCAAGATCGCCGCCGCGCAGTGGAAAATCGCGGAGGAGCGGCTGCAGTAAAATTGCGCGGCTTTTTGCTTCCCGCGCGAGGTCCAGTCGCAGGTGACCGTGAAGAACAGCGACCGCCGGCGGCCTGTGCACCATTCACGGGCGCGGCCTGGCAACTTCCCGGCCCGCTCGCCTATAGCGAGCTGTCCGGCGTGATGCAGGTCAAGATGAGGCTCTAATGTCCGACCCCTCTCTCACCGTCAAAATCTCGGCCGACGTCGTCGAGCTGCAGGCGAAGCTCGCGATCGCGCGCGCCGAGCTGAGCAGCTTCAACGCCGAGCTGCGCGCGGCGGCGAAGGACCAGACCACCAGCGGCCTGGGCGCGGCGATGAGCGCCGATCTGCTGAAGGCCTCCGAGGGCGCGATCCAGGCGCGCTCGAAGGTCGACGCGCTTTCCGGCAGCCTCGAGAAGGCCGGCGTCAATGTCCGCGGGATCCGCGAGATCAACGCCGCGGTCCATGATCTGCTTTCAGGCAATGTCGGCGCGCTGCCCGGCGCCTTCGCGATCCTCGGCCACAGCTTCGCTGAGCTCGGCATTGCCGGCATCGGCGCCGTCGCCGGCGTCACCGCCTTGGGCGCCGGGCTGGTCGAGCTCGCGCTCCACGAGAAGGAAGCCGCGGAAGCGGCCGAGCAGGCGCGCGGCGCCTTCGCCTTCCAGGGCATCGCGGAGAACGCCGCACAGGTCAATGCCTGGGTCGAGCAAGTCGCCGATATGCCCGGCGTCAGCCAGAAAGCGGCCAGCGCCTATGTGCAGGCCTTCGGCGGCATCCGCTATGCCACCGATCAGCTGAAAAGCGAGCTGCTCGATCTCGTTCCCGTGCTGCAGCAGGAATTCGGCGAGCAAGGGCCCAAGAAGGCCGCCGAGCTCGCCGCCGCCTTCAACGATCTGAAAGGCAAAGGCGAGGAGACCTTGCGCGCGCTCGGCGCGGCGCCGGACACGATGAGCCGCTTCTACGCGGCCCTCAACCAAGGCGATCAATCGGCCGCCTTCAAGATCCTGCTGCAGCAGATCGCTGGGAATTTGAAGATCGCCGACGTTAAATTCGATCAGTCGGCGCTCGAGGCCAAAAGCTTCTGGGAAAATGTCAATCTCGGCCTCCTCGGCGGCGCCAACGACGCCGAGCTTTTAGGCCAGGCGATCCAAGAGATCGACGATGCGAAGCTGAAGAAGATCGCCGACGACATGGCCGCCGCGACGCAGACGCCGGCGACGCAGACGAAGATGCCTGGCTCGGACGCCGACTTCCAGGCGCAGCTCGAGAAGATCAGGGACGATACCCAGCGCTCGAATATCGCAATCCTCAATGACGAGATCGCGGCCTACGCCAAGCGCGAGCAGGAGCTCGCGAGCTTCGGGCAAAATACCGAGGTGATCGACAACCAGCGTCTTTCGCTGATCGCCGAGCGCGGCCGCGCGGCCGGGTCGGAAGCGGTCTCGGCCGCGCGCACGCAGATTTCGGCGATCGCCGCGCAAAGCAATGTCGGCAACGTCCAGAAGCTCGAGCAGGAGCGCGCCGTCTGGCAGCAGTTGAAGGACGGCGAGGTCCTCACCTATCAGCAGCGCCTCGACGCGCAACGCAGCTTCAACGATTCGACCGCGGCGCTGCAGAAGGCGCAGCAGGCCGAGAGCCAGGCGATCGAGAAATCGAACGCCGACACCGATCTCGCAATCTCCAAGCTCAACCTCGAGGCCAAGAAGAGCATCCTGAGCCAGGAAGAGGCCGCGCACGTCATCACGGCGCACCAGGAATTCGCCATGCTCGCCGACATCGCGCGCCAGGAAGAGGCGCTCGACGAGGAGCGGCTGCAGAAGGAGCTCGCGCTGCTGCAGGACGAGCCCGCGAAATATGCCGAGGTCTACAACCAGATCCGGCTGTTGCGCGCAAAGCTCTCGGCCGACCTGGGCGCCTATGCGAAGCAGGAAACGCTCGATACGCAAAAAGAGGCCAAGGATCAGAACGCCGCCTGGCAAGGCATGGTGAACCAGATCGAGAGCGCGGAAAGCTCCCTCGTCAGCAACGTGCTGAGCGGGCGCGAGAAGGTGTCGACCTCGGTCTTGCAATCGATCGGCCGCATGATCGAAAGCGAGATCGCCGCCGACCTCAAATATCTCACCAATCATCTTTTCGTGAATGCCGGCATCCTCGCCAGCGATCAAAAGACCGATGCCGGCGGGTTCCTCTCGCATTTGCTGTTCGAGAATCAAAAGACCACCACGACGGCGGCCGGCACCGCCACGCGGAAGGTTCTGAACGCTTCAGAAGGCACATCTCTCATCAGCGAGATCGGGCAAACGCTCGCTCAATGGCTGGGTTTCGAGACGACGAAAACGACCACGACGACGGCCCAAGCGGCTCTCCGTACGGCTTCGGACGTCACCGAGGGAGCGACGGCAGCCAGCACAGAGGCCGCCGCCGCGGCCGAGGCTGTTGCCGCGGCGCACCTTGCCGGATTTGCTTATGCCGGCGAGGCCGCCGCCGCCGCGATGGCCTCCGTTGCCGCCATCCCGTTCATCGGCTGGGCGATGGCGCCTGGCGTCGGCGCGGAGACCTTCGCGCTCGCGGCCGGGTTTGCCTCGGCCGAAGGCGGCATGTGGGACGTCCCGCAGACCATGCTGTCGGTGATCCACCCGCAGGAATCGATCGTGCCCGCCGCGGTCGCCGGCCCGATGCGCGACTTCTTCTCGAGCGGCGGCAGCCAAAGCGGCGGCGCGCAGCCGATCGTGCTCAACCAGACGCTTAACGTCAGCGCGATGGATGGCCCTTCGGTCAGCGCCTTCGCGAGCAAATACGCCCAAACCTTCGCGAAGGCCACGATGACCCAGCTCTCTCGCAATCCGTCGCTGCGCCCAGGCTACTAACCAGCCGAGGAGCAATGCCCCCGCACCGAGCGGATCGCTGCAGCAGCAAAGGCGCCGCGCGGCTCGCGCGCATCATCCTTGCCTATTGGCGAGCACGCGGCTTTACCACGGTGAGCTGCCGCCTCGAGCGCGAGCGAAACCTTTGGGTCGTGCGCGGCAATCTCGTCTCGGGGCTGCCGCCAAGCGACGGCGCCGAAGCGACCGGCCCAATGTGTGAGGAGCTGCTGTTCCCGCTCGACGATGATCGCGCCGCCGGCCGTTCGCTCAGCACCGCGCCATTTTGGCTTGGGCATCTCGGCTCGTCGCTCGGCCGACTCGCGCGGTAGCGCGCGAGTTTCGCCTCGCAAAGCGCCGCAGATCCTTGAGGGCACCCAACACCAGGTGGCAATGGCTTGGTAATTCGCGCTCGCGCGCAAGGCGAGCGAAAGACTTCGCCACCGGGACCAAGCGCTCGATCGCTTCCGCGATCTTGGGCTCCCTGCTCTGGAGATGGTTCATCACCCCCACCACGCGCCGCTCCATCCGATCGAGGGAACCCATACCGCTGCGAATGCAGTCGCGATAGAGATCGACCGGGATTTGCAGCTTTGCGATCGCGCCGGCGAGCGTCGTTGCGGGCGTCTCCGCGATTTCATCCTCTAACCGGGCCCACTGCTCTTCGGCCGCCATAAAGGCCTGCTCGAGAACGCGCGCGTCAGGCGCCTTCGCCTTGAATGCCGCGATCATGCGCCGGTCCGCGGCGGACGCGGCCGCCACGAGCTCGGCGCGCTTCTTGATCAGCGCAAATATCGGGTCGGCGCCCAGCGGCGGCGCCGCGATCAATTCCTGTCGAACATTCATGATTTGCCTCCCGTCGAGATAATGAAGGCCAGCGAGCGGCGCTGGCGCCGGGAGCTTGAAACCTTCGCTAGAAGGCCGACTTCTTCGCCTTGAAGGGCTGTTGTATCCGTCGACTCCCGACTCAGATTTTGGGCGCAAAAATACCGCCATAACTTTCGGGGGCGGCAGCCGCTAGCGAAGGTGTTTCAAGCACCACCTCCGACTTTACCAATCACGGCCGGCGCTGTCGATCAACCCGTCCTCCGCGAGCGTTTCTCCGCTCTCCGATAGGGACGGCGGCCGCTTTTCTGAAAGAAAATCCAGCACCAGGCTGAAATTCAAGGGATTCCGTAACAGGTCTGCGCCGAAGGCCTTGTTGGCGCCAAAGACTGTGGCCGAAGCCACGCGAACGATCCGATCGAAGTCGTGGATCGATATGTGCCTCGCTCGCCTTGCGCGCGAGTTTGCAAAGAGGAATTCGTCGCCAATTCCCGTCGCAGTCGCCGCAGCAACCCATCTTCTGACCGCGGCCGCTGGACAAAACTCTGTCATGGAGTCGCCAAATTGCGGAATGACGAGCCGCAATTTGGCATTTGACTTGATCACGATGAGGCCGCTTGTGCCGATCATCATGTCCGCTCGCCGGATCTGCGCGAGCTCAGTGTTCGAGATGTTCGGCAGAAATGACCGAACAAGGACGATCGCACGATTGCGCAGCCTGATGGGATCGTCGTCGGCAAAGGCTCGCAGGAAGCTCGTGAGCGCTTTTCCGGAGAGTTGGGGCGGAGCCTCCTTAATTCGAGCGAGCGCAGCGAGAATCCGGGAATCGCGCCTGTCGCATTCGGCGCGCCGAATGCGAGTTCTCGCGGTTTCCTCGATCGATGAGTTGGTCGATGTAGGCGGCGATGTTCTCCTCGTGTGTGCTGCCCTGCCGTGTGTTCCCAGGAAGCCATTTAACGTAGGCTGTTGCCGCCTTGCTGGGCTTGCCGTCTTGCCGGGCAATTTTGGCGTCGTCTTCAGAAGTCTTGTTAATTATAGATTCTGCTTCACCAGGAGACTCCCTGACATTCGTTTCCGTTGCCGAGCTAGGCGTAGTGCTTTGATATGGTTGCAATTTCGCGTGAGAATTGTGGACATTCTTGTCCACATCTTTGGCGGCCAAGAGTGTCCGCATCTCAGGCCCATTCGTGTCCACATCTCGGGCCCGAATTGTCCGCATTTCGGCGCGGCGCTCAGACCCACCCCAAAGCCAATCCGACGAGAGGAACACCATCGGCGGTCCTGTGAAGGGTTTCGGCCCAGCCAGGGGCTTCTCTGTGATCAGTCCAAGGCCGAGCGCGGCCTTCAAGGCCCGCCGGACCGTCTTGGGCGAGCAGCTGATCTTTTTCGCGATGGTCTCAATTTTGACCCACGTCGCGAAGTTGCCGTTGTTGATGAAGAATTCGCGGCTGTGGCGCATATCGGGTTGGCAATAATGACGGAGAATCATAGATGCCACGATGTGGACCGAACCTGGCAAGGACCACTCGACTTTTGCGAGCCGATCTATTGCGCTCAGACGATAGGCGGCGTAACGGCTCCTGCGCTCTGTCGCATCGACGTGGTGAGGGTGTAGAAGCGGAAGCCTTCGCTTGGTATGTTGCTGTTCTTTCGCGCTCGCCTGCCGCGTCACCCTCACGTTTTCGCGCGTGCCAATCGCTTCGGTTAGGCCGCCGCTCGTCGAAGGCGGCTCCAGCTCGCACGCGGCGCCATCTACCTTATCGCGCGTGCCAATCGCTTCGGTTAGGCCGCCGCTCGTCGAAGGCGGCTCCAGCTCGCACCCGGCGCCATCTACCTTATCGCGCGTGCCAATCGCTTCGGTTAGGCCGCCGCTCGTCGAAGGCGGCTCCAGCTCGCACCCGGCGCCATCTAGCTTATCGCGTCGGGCTTTTGCCGCCGCGACCACCGCGGCCGCATGCTGGCTCAGAGGAACTGCGGTAAAGGCGCCGGATCGCGGCGCATTTGCGTCTTCCGCTCCGCTCATGGCTGCACTCCGCGCTTCGCGGCGCTCGGCGCTAGGGGCGCCTGGCCGGTCGTATTGCTAACGAAGTGACGCCGGCGCTCATCGAGTTCATTAAGAAATCTTCGATGCCGCGGCGTCGAAGACGGATTGCGAAAGTCCGTCTCCTGCACCACCTGCCAGAATATCTCGTAATTGCCGCGCTCCGACGAGACGAAGAAATTGGCCAGCTGCTGAAACCAGAGCTGGTTCGATTTCTTTGCCATCTTCTCTGCAAGAACCCGCGCGATCTCGGCGGTTTGAGTCTCTGCGCGCGCCACTTCGAGGGGAGGGCGTTCATCACCCATCGTCACGGACCTCAGGCCTCGCGCCGCAAATCGGCAGCGGCGTAATCGACCTTCGGAAGCGATGCCAAATAGGCATCGATATCGGCGCGCTTCCATAAGGGCTGTCCGCCGAACATCGCCGGCGCCGGGAAGGTCCCTGCCCTAACGCGACGCCAAAGAGGAACGCGCGACATGCCGACCATCGCACAGCAATTTTTCCAGCCACGGATGTAGACGGGCGGCGCTTCGTCGGCTGGCGGCCGCTGGCCATCGTTCCGTTCGGCCACCGCCGGTTGCTCCGACGGGGCGGCACTCAGCTTCGGGTTCAAACCTCGTTTGCTTCGCATGCAGCATGCTCCCTTCTGCTGGCTGCTCGATGGAACCGGCGCGAATCGATTTGACCGCGAGGGAACTGAAAGAGCAGCCATAGGCAGACGAGCCCAATTTTTTCGCCGCGGGAATCAAATAAAACATCCAGAAAAAAGCCAGTGTTGGGAGGCGTTGGGAAAATGTCGCGTTCGTGGCAGAAACCTTGGCGGGCCCCCACCCTTTCCGAGGGTGTGGATGCGTCAATTTGACGCACCAAGGACGCTCGGAGGCGGCCGAGATCTATTCGTCGATGGTTTTTGCTCGCGGCTCGTTCCGGCGCGCGCGTGGATCAGATTCCTCCGCGCGCGGGCATCTCTACGATGTTACTGGCGTCCGGCTCGCCGGCGATGATCGCCGACAGACGCTTCGCCCATAGGTCGAGAGCGCGGCGTTTTTCCGCGAGCCCTTCATATTTGTCGTACACACGGCCGGTGACGGATTGATCTTGATGGCCGAGCACGAGCTTCACGTCGTCGCGCGATATCCCGAGCTCGCGCATCCGCGTCGCGACGGTTCTGCGAAGATCGTGTGGAGTGAAGGGCGCAAAATCCTTGAGAGAAGGCCCTGAGATCTTCGCGTCGCGTTCCGTGCCTTTGCCCGTCGCCTTTTCTCTTCGCTGCTTGCTTCGATCGCGCGCGACGAAGAGATCGCGCATGACGTGATCGATGGACCGGCCGTTATAGGGACCCCCCTTCAGGCGGCTCGAGGGAAAAATGAAAGGCGATGATTTTGGCGTCTCGCCGGCAGCGGTCGCCGATCGCTTTCGAAGATATTTCGGATCATAGGGCTTTGCGGAGCCGATGAGCTCGAGCGCGAGCGGTGACAGAGGAATCAATCTCTCTTTGTCCTTCTTCTGCCGTATCGACGGAAGCGTCCAGATCTTCGTTGCGCCATCGATTTCCCGCTTTTGAAGGCCGACGATCTCGCTCTTGCGTTGCCCGGTGACGAGAAGCAGCCGAATAACCTGGCGAAGGTTGTGTTCGATGGGCGCGGCCGCGATCGCATCCCAGAAAGCTTTGATCTCTTCTCGTTGCAATGCGCGTTCGCGCGGCTTTTCTTTATGTGGCGCTCGCATGCGCGAGCACGGGCATTGCTCGATGACGCCACGATCGACCGCGAAGTTGAACATGCGACGGATAACGGCGAGCGTGCGATTGGCCGTGACCGGCGAGCCGCGATCGACGATGCCATCCAGTAGGCGCGTCACGTCTCGCCGATGAATGTCCTTCGCCTTTTTCCCTCTCCAATGCGGGAGCACCTCGCGCATCAGCAGCCGCTCGTCTTCCGCCGCGCTGCGCTTGTTCGGCTTTGCATAACGCTCGATATAGTCATCACAAAGCTGCTCGATCGTCTCCGCCGATCGCTCGGCGCCGCGCGCGGCGAGCATCTGCGCCGCGGGATCATTGCCTTCCTCGAGTTGCTTTCGCGCGCGGCCGAGCGCGATGTTGGCGTCAGCGAGGCGCATTTTCGGATAGGTGCCGAGCGTGAGCCGGCGGAGCCGGCCGCCGAAATGGTACAGGAAAACGAAGCTCTTCTTCCCGCTTTTGCCAACCCGCACCGCGAGCGCGCGGCCGCCTTCGTCAAAAACTTCGTATCTCTTGGCCCTCGCCTTCAGGCCAGCGATTTGCGTATCCGTCAGCTTCGGCACGTGTTACCCCCGACGGCGCGAGGGTAACATTTGCTCAAAACAGCACGCAATAACGAGAAACGCCGCGCGACGGGAAAGCTCGGGTTTACTTGAGCTTTTGCAACGCTTTGACGTTACCCGCGGTTCTTCGCCAGTCTCTCCCAACTTGACTTTTAATCAAGGGGTCATGGGTTCGAATCCCATCGGGCTCACCATTTTTCGCGACCAACTCTTTCCCAGCCCCAACGTCGCTCGTCGCTATTTCCTCACCGGCTTCGGCCTGACAAAGCCGTAAACGGCGGCGTCGCCGGCGATGTCGACGCGGGTTACGGTCAATTCCATCAGTCGGCCGTCATCGATCGCCAGCACTTGGCGCGCGTGTCCGCGTTCAACCAAGTGCCGGTAGAGATAGTTGAGTTCGATTTCGGCGGTGAGGCGTTGATCGCGCCGCCGATCGGGATGCTCGCCCGGGACGGGCGCATACCCGGTCTTGGCGCTGGCACGATTGGCGGCAATCACGACATCCGCTACCGGATCCAGGCTGAAGCGGGTCAAGACCATGGGCGACCGCTCTTTACGCAGCGTGGCGATGGCCTCAGCGAGCGAGGCGAAGCGGCGTGGTTCATCGGTCATAGGGCGTTCCCCAAATAACAATCGGGATCGTCCATTCGCAGAAAGGATAGGCCTGGCACCGCGAGCCGGCAACGGCCTGCCACTCAACCGAAATGTGGCAACTGAATTCTAAAGGGGCCCGATGGGTCGCCCATGAAGCCCATGGCGCGAAGGGCGAGCACGAGCCCGAATGCGAAGATGCCAAAATGACAAACCGCCGTCAGCCAGAACCCGATCGGATTGCCATTTGCCCGAAAGGTCCGTCCGCGGCTGGATATCGTCCCCGTCTTCCAGGCGCGCAGCAGCGACCACGCCGCAAAGAGGGTGAAGGGCGATAAGGCGAGCGCCAGTTGCGCTTGCGTGAGGGCCAAGGGGCTTGCTCTCGAAAGGTCCGGAGAGCGATCAAACCAGATTTGTCTTAACCGACTTCCAGCGATCGGCCGCTCGATAAAGCTTGGAGCCATACCCTGAAATTAATGGCCGTATTCTCGGCTTAAGTGCATGCGGTGCGGTCAATCGCGAAGCAAACTACGTACGTAGTTATACGACGTCCTTGGCATCGCCATCGTTAAGGGGCGGGTAATTGCCTTAAACCATCGTCACATGATGGCCAAACGGCTCGGATGGAGCGATGCATTCAGTGTCGGGCATGACCTGCTCGATGCGGGACATCGCCGGTTGATCGACACCATCAACGCTCTCTGCGCGGCGATCGAAGGCAAACAAGGCCCGAAGCAATTGCGGGACTTGGCGGACGCCTTAAAGCTCGAAGCGGCGGACCATTTCGGACACGAAGACGCCGTGCTCCAAGAAATCATCGGCGATGTCGTTCATGCCGCGCCGCAACGGCGTGAAATGAGGGCTCACCTCAAATCCATGAGCGACGCCGCGCTCATCGAACACATCCATGAGCATGGCCGGCAGTTGACGCGGTTGGATCTCATTCTCCGCGCCCAAGACCCGGCAATCGGGCCCGGCACGACGTCGCTCTTTGACGAGCTGAGCGATTGGTTCGTCAAGCACGCCATCAAGCAAGACGCGCATCTCAAGACGATCCTGCAAGCGATGTGACGGCGCCCCTGGCGCCTCGCATCCTCATCTGACGATCACGAGCTTTCGCCGGAAACGGCCAAGCATGATTTCGCATTTTGGCCGGAGATAAGGCGGCGTGTCGCGCCCTATGAAGGAGGAAATGCGTGCCATCGCTTATGCCATCGTCCTTGCCGCGCTGCTTGGCGGCTGCACCCAGGTCATCCCGCTTCGGAATGCCAAGACCGGGCAGACCGCGACCTGCGGCGGCGAAATGTGGACCCCGACGAGCTCGGCTCAGGACGAACATTGTTTGAAACATTTTCACGAAGCGGGGTTCGATCCCGTGGCGACGGGACCGCACTAGGCGCGGCGGGGTTAGGGCGCTGTGAGCAACCAACAGCTGTCGTGGTCCCAGACTGGCGCCGCGCAGGATTGCCGCTGAACATCGCGGCCGGAGTCTCAAATTCGCAATCTCGTTGTCGTCGAACGGTAGCGCCGTGCCGCTAGCTTCGTGGCATCCATGCACCGCCTACTCAACCTCGCCGGGGATGTTGTTCGATGAATGCCAAGGCGCTGTTTGCAGCCCTGACTTTGACGGCGAGTGCCGCGCTGGGCGCGGCCGAGGCGAGGGCCGCCGGCGACTATCTCGCAGGATCAGCGATCGCGAACGTCCCAGTTCTCTGGGACTATGCGCCCGCAACGAACGCGTTGAGGCTCTGCTATCCGACCGCGACCAACAGCTTGACCTGCACCGCGACCATCGCGGCGTTCGCAACCAAGCCCGTCGCGGGCCATGTCTTGTACTATCGGCTCAGCAACAACGGTTCCGGCGACGGTGCCTTGTGGATTATCGACGAGACCGCGTCAAAGGAAGTGCTTTGCGGCGGAACCCTGACGAACGGGAAGTTCTCGATCAGCTGCGTGCAAGGATCGGGCATCAAGTAATCACGCGGTTCGCGCGAGCCGCACCGCCGATGCTGCGAAATCCTAGGTAGTTTCCGATTCTATCTTTGCCCCGGTGAAGCACTTAACACTTGCCTGCCGAAGAGCCATCGCCCGACTGCCGCGCGATATTCCGGCAAGAAAGTGTGAGGTGTGTCGTGCCATTAACCCATCCAGGCGTCTACCGCATTTTCTTCTTGGTGCTTCTGCTCGCATGTGCTCCGCTGGGGCATAACGCCCGTGCCGGAGACGAGGCGAGCGGTTTCATCGTACAGCTCGGCGAAGAAGCGACGGCCACGATGACGAACAACGCAATTTCGTCGGCGGATCGCGTCCAGCGCTTCGGCGTCATCGTCGATCGCGATTTCGACGTTCCGAGGATCGCTCAGTTCATGCTCGGCCGCTATTGGGCGACAGCCACCGCGACCGAACGCGACGAATTCCGCAACGTCTTCCGCGACTATATGATCCGAATCTATTCCAACAATTTCGCCAATTACAGCAGCAACTCATTCCGCGTAATCGATCAGCGCGCCGACAGCGACACGACGACGATCGTCCGCACCGACATCACCCAAATTGCAACCGGTCAACCCATTGCCATCGAGTGGCGGATCACCGCGACGCCGGAAGGTTTCAAGGTCTATGATCTCAGCGTCGGCGGCGTCAGCCTCGCCGTCGCCCAGCAAGAAGAATTCGGATCGGCGATTCAGCGCAACGGCGGCCAGGTTTCGATCCTCATCAAGATGGTGCGGTCGAAACTGACCCAGATGGAAACCGCCAATCAATAATCAGAAACTTGGCCGGGCCCGATGTCGCGATCGCGCCGGCGTGGAAACTTGTCTTAACAGAATCCTACTATCGCGGGCGAAGCGGCCCTGGCGCGGGGAGCCACGCGCTTAAGCACCCTATATTCGCGAAAGTGCGGATTCTGCCATGGGACAGCGGGGGCTTTTACCCCGCAGCTGTAAGAAAAACAGCGACAGAGCGCCGTGCCGACGCGTCGCGGCAACGCAAAATTTATCTCGTCCCGCCACAATCGTCGTTAACGCAAATCTCGTCAGGTTTCCCGGGCGCGTCATGTCCATCAGGTACCAAGAGAATGACGGTCCGCGCTAGGGCAGACGGCGCATCGGGCATGATGCTGCGGCGCTGCTTTCCCGGCGCCTGCCTGTCGGTCTTTTTCCTCATCGTCTCGTGGCTGTTTCTCCACGGCAACACGCATGCTTACAACACGATCCTGTGGCAGCTCGGGCTCGACCCGTTTTCGTTTCCCTTTCTCGACGCGCATGGCGTCTTGGCGACGGCGGAATGTCATCGTTACGGCATCGACGTCATGGCCGAGAATCCGTGCGACGTTTTGGGGCGCACGCTCGACTATTCGCCGTTCTGGCTAATCACGTCGAAGCTCGGCCTCAATACCGGCCTGACGCAATATGTCGGCTTCACGCTCGACCTGTTGTTCCTCTTTTGGATCTTCTTTTTGCCGCCGTCGCGCGGCTGGCCGGAGACGCTCGCCCTCACCTTCGCCATGTTTTCGAGCATGGTCGGGCTCGCGCTCGAACGCGCCAATCTCGATCTCGCCATCTTCGTTATCGGCATCGTCGCCGCGAGCTGGGCGATGCGGAGCACGCTCTGGCGCGTTCTGAGCTATGGGCTGATCATGCTGGCAGCGTTGGTGAAGTATTATCCGGGCGTCATGCTGATCCTCGCCATCCGCGAGCGCTTGGTGCTGTTCTGCCTGCTGGTGGCCGCCACCCTCGGCGTCACCGGCTTGTTCATCACCTATGAGGGCACCGAGCTCGTGCGCGCCTTCTGGAAAATCGAGAGCGGCACCTGGTTCTCGGGCACGTTCGGCGCGCAGCGCCTGCCCAACGGCTTGATGCAGCTCTTTTCCCCACTGGATCCCGATGCGTCGCCGCTGCTGCCGGTGGCGCTCGAACTCGTTTTCACGATCCTCGTCGCCGGCTTCGCCGTCGTCATCGCCTCGCTCGAAGATTTGCAGGAAGGGCTCGACCGGCTGCCCGAGCGCACGCGGGTGCTGCTGCTGATCGGCTGCGCCCTGATCGTCGCGTCCTTTTTCGCGGCGGAAAACGCACCTTACCGCGGCATCTATTTCCTATTCGTGCTGCCCGGTATCACCGCATTGTGGCGCGCGCCGATCAGCCGTACCGCACGACACCGTTTCATCCTCACCGGCGCTTGCGTGCTCGGCCTGATGTGGAGCGCGTTCCTGATGCGCGCCGTGGGCGAGACCCTCGACTGGCTGAACGTTTCGCCCGACCTTTGGGCCTATGTCCGATTTGGCCTCTGGCTGACCCGCGAAGTGGTCTGGTGGTGGGTCGTCACCATCTTCCTGGCGCTGCTGATCTGCCTCGTCTACCGCTCCGAAACCGGCCGGCAGATCCTCCTGCTGTTCTTCGGCCCGTTGCGCCACCCGATCCGCAAAGTGCGGCAAGCAGCGGGGTGCCGCGGGGCCCAAGCCGCGGCCGAAGAGCAACGCATCTAAACGCAGAGATTGAAACAGCGCGCCGGCGGTCGCGGCAGCGCTGTCGACATCATCGACCCAGGCTGAAGCGGATCAGTTCTCCCGCATCGCGCGGGCGAAGGTACGGTTGACCGGCCCGAGCAGGTAATCCAGCGCAGTGCGCTCATTGCCCAGGATCATGGTCTCGACCGGCATGCCGGGATACAACTCGACTTGATGGAGCGCCGCCAGCTGCGCGCGGTCGGCTTCGATCCGCGCGAGGTAATAGGAGGTGCCGGCCTTGGCGTCGTCGACCCGGTCGGCGGAAACCCAGCTGACCCGCCCATCCACCATCGGCGTGTCGCGCTGGCTATAGGCGATAAGCCGGATCTGCGCCGGCAGGCCGGCATGGACATGCTCGATATCCTTGACGTCGACTTTCGCCTCGATCGTCAGCTCGTCGCCGCTGGGCACGATTTCCATCAAGGTCGCGCCCGGCGCGACGACACCACCGACCGTATGGGCCGCCAGCTCCATCACCGTGCCGTCGAGCGGCGCCTTCACAAGGGTACGATCCAGCACGTCGCGCGCGGCGCGCATCTTCTCGGCGAAATCGAACAGATCCTTCAGCGCGTCGCCGTGCTCTTTCGAAGCTTCATTGACCCGATCGGTGTGCAATTCGGAAATGCGCAGCTGGGTCTCGCCGATGCTCTGATTGGCACGGGCAATCGACGTCGCGTTCTGGTTCATCGTGCCCTCGATCTGGGCTTGCTGGCGCTGTAGCTGCAAGACCTCGGGCTTGGGGATCAGCCCTTTTTCGAGCAGGTAGGATTTGTCCTTGATCTCTTCGGCGATCAGCTGAATCTGCTGGCGTTCGGCGGCGATCTGCGCCTGGAGGCCGCGGATCTCTTCCGCGGCTTGCGCGTCGCGTTGCTCGAGAATCTGGGTCTGGCTCTTCATCTCGTTGAGCCGCGCGGTGAAGATGCTGGTTTGCCCGTCGATCAGCTTGGCGACATCGGGATCGTTGCGCTGCGCCAGCAGTTCCGGCGGGAACGTAATCTCCGATTGGCCCTGCTCCTCGGCCGTGAGCCGGGCGACGAGCGCCGCGGCGGCGTTGTAGCGCTGGGTGACCTGCTGCAAGGTCGCCGAAGCCTGGGTGTCTTCGAGGCGCATCAGCACTTGATTGGCCGCGACCTTGTCGCCGTCATGCACGAGAATCTCGCGCACGATCCCGCCTTCGAGGTGCTGGATGGTCTTGCGCTTGCCGTCGACAATGACGGAACCCTGCGCCATGGCGGCGCCGCGCAACGGCGCGACAGCAGCCCAAACGCCGAAGCCGCCGACGAATACCGCGACGATGGCACAGCCGAGGAGAATCGTGCGGCCGAGGCCAGGCCCGTCGCGATCGGCCGCGCCGAAGGAGCGCGGCGCGGCATTTGGCGCGGCGATGCTCATGAGGCCCCCGGCAATTGATCGCGTTGTTCGGCCGGCGGCGCCTCGCCATTAATGCTCACCACATGCGGGCGCATGGGCGCCGGCCCGCCCGGAGCGAAAGGCGGCTTCGGCATCATCGCAACCTTGCCCGGGCCCGGGCCGGAAGCGACGGCGCGCGTCAGCCGCGACATGACCTCGTCGCGTCCGCCGAAAGCTTCGACCGCGCCGGCCTTCATCAGCAGCACCTTGTCGGCCACCGCAACGAGGCTCAAGCGATGGGTGATGAGGATGATCGTGGTCTTCTGCTGCTTGAGCTGGAACAGCGTCTGCATCAGACGGTTCTCGGCGGTGCTGTCGAGGCTCGCATTGGGCTCGTCGAGCACGATGAGCTTGGGGTTGCCGTAAAGCGCGCGCGCCAGGCCGATGCGCTGACGCTGGCCGCCGGACAGGAACGCGCCGCCGTCGCCGATTTCGGTGTCGTAGCCATTGGGCAGCTCGAGAATCATCTCATGCGCCTGGGCGCGTTGCGCCGCCTCGATCACCAACTCGTCCGAGCCCTCGCCCATACGCGCGATGTTGTCGCGCACCGTGCCCGAGAACAGCTCGACGTCTTGCGGGAGATAACCGATATGCGGGCCGAGCGCGTCGGCGTCCCAGCTTTGCAGCTCCGCGCCGTCGAGGCGCACGCTGCCGCGCTGCGGCACCCAATTGCCGACGATGAGCCGCACCAGGGTGGTCTTGCCCGCGGCCGACGGTCCGATCAGGGCCAGCGCCTGGCCGGGCTCGAGCTCGAAGCTGACGCCTTTGATCACGGGCTCTTTCGCGCCGCGCGGCGTGAAGACGACATTCTCCATGGTGATCTTGCCGGCGGGCGCCGGCAGCAAGGTGCGCATGCCGCGCGGCGGCAAGGCGGCCAGCACGGCCTGAACCCGGCGGAACGCGGCGCGCGCCGCGACGAGGCTGCGCCAGCCGCCAATCATCTGCTCGACCGGTGCCAGGGCGCGCCCGAGGATGATCGAGGCGCCGATCATCACGCCGCCGGTGGCCTCGTGCTGAATGACGAGATAGGCGCCGGCGCCGAGGATCAGGCTCTGGATCGCGATGCGGATGAACTTGGTCACCGAGGTAATGAGCGCAGCGCGGTCGCCGGCGATAGCCTGGAACCGTACCGCCTCGGCGTTGCGCCGTTGCCAGCGCCGCACCAGGTTGGGCATCATGCCCATCGCCTCGATCACGTCGGCGTTGCGCACGCTGGCATCGGCCTGATACTGCGCCAGCATGGTAGCCTTGCCGGCCTCTTGCAGCGGCTTGCGGGTGGCTTTCTCGCTCATCAAGCCGAGGCAGAACAGCACGATCGCGCCGCCGGTCGCGAGGAAGCCAAGCAGCGGGCTGAGCAGAAAGATCACGCCCAGGAAAAGCGGCGCCCAAGGCGCGTCGAGGATCGGGAAGAGATTGGGACCGGTGAGGAAGCTGCGGAAGGTCGACAGATCGCGCAGGCTCTGGGCCGAGTGCTCGCCGCCCTGACGCAAGGCCGCAACGATGCTGGCGGTCAGAACCTCGCCGCCGAGCCGCCGGTCGAGCCACGAGCTGACGCGCACCAGGATCCGCCCGCGCACCAGCTCGAGCGCCGACATGACGCCGAAGGCGAACAGCACGATCACCGTGAGCAGCATCAGCGTGTCCATGCTGCGGCTCGACAACACGCGGTCGTAAAGCTGCATCATGTAGATCGGTGACGCCAGCACGAGCAGGTTGATCGTCATGCTGAAGAACAACAGCGCGACGAAACCTTGACGGCAGGCGGAGAGCGCGGCTTTCAGTGGCGCGACCGTGCTCGCATCGCTCGCACAGCCGCCTGCTTTGGACGACGTGCCACAAGCAACGGGCCCGCAATCGGATGCGGGCCCGCCACGCGGATCTTTTCGGCGAAAAAACGCCATCGCGCTCCCGCTTAATGCAGGATGAGGTGTTGCGACTGCATCTGCGCCACTTCGTTCACCACCGCCGCGTTGTCGGCCTGGCTGAAGTCGAAGATATGAGCCAGGGTCGCCTCGGCCGCGGCCGGGTTGTTGAACGTGACGTTGCTGAACTGAGCGGTACCGCCGGCGCCGCCCGTATCCTGCGGCTTGAAGTCGATGAGGGTGATCGACTGCGAGATGTTCGACGAGCTGCCGAAGGTGATCAGCAAGTCGACCGCGCCGGTATTCGCCGTGTCATAGGCCGAGTGGATGTACTGCATATGCACCGCGCCCATGGCGTTGAGGTTCCCGTCGAACACGCCGTCGAGCATGATGCGGTCGCCATGCGCCGAGTTGAAATCGGTAATGACCGCATTGCCCCACTGGTCGCTGAACCAGTATTTTTCGACGCCGCCGCCGCCGGTCATGACCTCGGTGCCGAGGCCCGGCGCGTCGCCGCCGACCTGCTTCAGCTCGCTCTGCCAGCTGACCGCCGTCGAATAGGAGTTGCCGGCGCACCAGGAGCTGTAGGTGTAGCAGGTATTCTGCTGCGTGCCCTGAATGATGAAGGTGTCGTTGCCGCCATCGGCATAGAGATTCTGAGCCAGGCTGTCCTGCGTGGTGAGGTGGAACGGATCCGCCATCGCCGCCGCCGATTGCTCGGTGTGGTTGTCGACATAGACGAAATCCGCGCCGCCGCCGGTGTGGACGAGGTCGTTGCCCGCGCCGGTGACGTAGATGTTGCCGTCGCCCAAGCCGCCGAAGGCCTGGTTGCCGTCGCCATTGCCGAGAACCGCGGCGTTGCCCGTGCCGGTGTTGGTGAAGTTCACACCCGAGTCCACATAGATCGTGTCGTTGGTGCCGTTGCCTTCGAGGATGGTGTTGTAGCCGCCGACCTGCACCTGCATGAAGTCGCCATTGCCATCGCCTGTGGCAAGGATGTTGTGGTCGCCGCTGTCGACAACGACGCTGTCGCCGGCGCCGCTGCCGGCGATCAGCGCATTGTAATCGCCGCTATTAACCGTGAGCGAATCGCCCGCGCCGTCACCGGGCCGCAGGAAGTTGTAATCGCCCGAATGGACGGTCAACACGTCGCCCGCGCCATTGCCCGCGATCAGCGAATTGTGGTCGCCGGTGAAGACCGTCAACTGATCGCCCGCGCCGCTGCCGGCGGTCATTAGATTGTTATCGCCGGTATCGACCTCGATCACACCGTTCGCGCCATTGCCGAGTGTCAGCGAGTTGGACATACCGGTGCCAAGCCACACGAAGTCGTCGGCGCCGTTCCCGGCGGTCATGCAATTATTGTCGCCGCTCGAGACGAAGACGAATGCATCGTCGCCATTGCCGACAGTGAGATCGTTATTGTTGCCAGTACCGACGATCGCAGAGTTGGACGCGCCGTCGCCTACCGTCAGGGCGTTGTTATCCCCGGTGCCGATAATCAATGTGTCGAAGGCGCCACTGCCCGCGTACAGGACGTTATTGTCACCGGAGCCGACCTGAAGGAAGTCGTTGGCGGCGTTGCCGGCGACAAGGATGTTGTTGTTGTCGGTCAGCGCCGCGTCGCTGAACGAACCGACCATGAGCGTATCGCCCAACGCATTGGCAGCAAGATCGCTCGTGACGAGAATGTTATTGCTGCCGCTGTCGATCGAGATCGTATCGCCCGAGCCAGTGCCGAGCACGGAAGTTGTGTTGTTGTTGGCGCCGGTCAGGATGATGCTGTCGCCGTCGGCATTGTCGCCGGCCGGCAGCGGACCAAGCTGGGGGGCGCCCACGGGCCCATTGGCGTCGAGGGTGCAGCCGACCGCGCCTTGAACGCCGGCGCCGATCTTCGCCGCATCCGCCAAAGCGACGCTCGTCGCGGTTTCGCTGGTGCTGCCGCCGCAGCCGCCGTGATGCGACTGAATATAGGTCTGGCTTTGGCAGCTCTCACTCGACTGATAGGAGTAGACGATGTTGTAGCAGGCCGACGAGCCACGCGACTGCTGCGAGGAGCATCCGCTGCCATAATTGGTTTGCTGCGACGAGCAATTGCCGCCGTAACTATACTGCTGATTGGACGAAGTGCCGCAAGAAGACATGTGTTCCTCTCTGGATGGGCGCTAAAGGGGAATAAGGTTCAGGCGATCGGTCCGGCGTTGACGCGTGAATGGGTTGGTGCGTTTGGGCGAGACCTGGGCAGCAACTGGATCAATATTCGGCTCCTTCGCTCGAGCGTGGGGCTTGCGCAGTCTGCTGCTGCATATCCGACAGGCGAACCCTATCGACGCGCTGTTAAGAAGGAGTAATCGCTATGTGATAAGCGCGTGACGTTCGTCTTGTGGTTGTTACGCGAAGGATTACACACGCCAAAGCGGTATCGCAAGATTCATGTGTATTAACGAGAGCTTAAGCGGACAACTGGGCGCTCTGATTCTCGTCAATTCAGGGTATTATTTCGGAAAGCAGGATTGCGCGCTTAAGGTGACGCTGAAATTGACCACGGCCGTGACAAAGTAAAATGGATAAGAGGCGGTCACCTGGTTGCCACATGCCGGTATCGGCGAGGTCACCGTGAAGACCGAGCTGTCGACAGGCATGCCTGAAACCTTCGCCGCGTATTGTTGCGTGTGCGCAGTCGTGTCGCAATCCGTCCCATTTTTGTCGATCGTCATGCAGCGTGCGGCCTGCTCCACCGAGTAATGGAGCGCGTTTTGCGCCCACATCATGCGGCCCAAATCGATCACGCCAAAAATGGCGGTCAGCAAGAACGGCACGGTCACCGCGAATTCGACAGCGGCAACGCCTTCGCGCGCGGCTAACAGATGCCGTAAGGTTCGACTGCGCTTGGTCAATAGGTGCGGCATCATTTGATTCGAACGTTCGATTGGGCCGTCAAGGTGAATGACTTTCCAAGTCCCGGATAATCGAATAGCGCGTTGTAGGTTACCTGCGTGCTGACATTGACGAAGGTGCCGACCGTGCCGTTCGGGCAGGTCTGAGTACAGGGTGGTCCTCCGGCCGGCGACGCCGCCACCACGGCCGTGCCGGTGATGCAGCTGCAGCTTTGCGACGGCGAACTGTTCGTGAAAGAGATGCCCGTCAGCGCGGTTGCACTGTTGACGGCGGTCGTGATATTCGTGCCGTTGAACCCTTTGATAGCCGCGTATTCCGCGCCGGCCTGGGTCGCGGCCTGCAACTGCATCTGGGTATAGGCGCCCATGCCGAGATCGGTCATGGGTACAATCATCCCCGCGATCAACGGAAGGCAAAAGCCGAGTTCTATGGCGCTTGAGCCACGCTGATTGAGCGGCAAACGCCGCAGCGTAGCTAGCAATCCGATCCTAAATCGCATAGCCATGCTCCTCGCCCTATTCGACCAACGTGACCGAAGCAGTGCCTGACCCGTTACCGAATGATTTGACCCCTGTTCCCGAACAATTATTCGAGAACGTAGTGCTACCGCTGAAGGTGATTTGATAGGCGATCAGCTCGGTGCATTGCGCGCCGCCGGTCGTCGCGCCGCCGGAGAAGTTTACCAACTCATTGGGCATGTAGATCGCGCCATTGATGTTTTGCGCAGCATTGCCGCTGAAGGAATTCGTACCGCCCGAAGCGTTAGGATCCTGAAAGAACGTAAGACCATCCTGGGCGGGAGGACTATTCTCGTTCAACGTGACGGTGGAGCCGCCGGTGATGTTGACGGTCGCGTCGCTGCTCCCGCCGGGGCCCGTCAGAATGATGGTCACGCCGTCGCCCGTGATGGTCCCACCGTTCACGTTGAAGCTGCCGCCATTCATGATGTAGGTCCCAGCCGCCAAATTGAGCGTCGAGCCGGCGTTCACGGTGATGCCGCCATTGTATGTGATCACACCTCCCAGCGTACACGGCTGGATGTTCGTGGAACCGCTCGGCGCGTTATAGTTGGTGCCCGATGCATGGCACCCGCCATCGCTGGGAATCTGCTCGCCCGCATAGGGATCGCTCACCGGGGAGGCGGTCAGCACGTGCGTTCCATTGGAATCGGTGAGATGCGCGCCGCCGGTTATGAAGGTGTTGCCGACGATATAGGTCGAATACGCAGTGATCGAGGCGGTGCTGCCGCTCATGCTGAGCGCACCGTGCGTGTCGTTGGAATTAATATACATGCTGCAGGTCGGAATATTGACGGTCGCACCGCTGTTGCTCACATCGACGACGTTGCCTCGGTCGAGCGACAGAATGCAGCCGCAACTGCCGCTGCTGCAGCTCGTGCCGTAAATTGACACCGCCCGTCCGGCGATCGTCGGGCCATTGCTCATGAAAAGCGCGGACAGCAGCGGCGTCTGAGTTTGTTGGATGATGACTTCGACGGCCTTCGCATTGCCGGCGTTAGGGGTTCCTGGCGTGGGCGGGCTGTTGACCGTAACGGTGACGCCATTCGCGCCGTCGACAAAACCGTACTGCGCCGCAATCGCTTTCGCGGAATTGACCGGTGTGCCGGTGGCGGGCTGGCCGGCCGTTACGGTTTCGCCATTCATCAGCGCGGCGGCGGCGGTGAAGGACGCGGCGTCCACGGCGCCTTGCATGCTGCGCTGCTTCACGTACCAATAGCTCGCTTCGGTGCCGAGACCGGCAAATCCCATCAAGGCGGTCAAGGACATCGCGGTCATCACTGTAATGCCGCCCTTGCGGTCGCTCAGCGATCGCGCAAGGAGCTCTCGAACGAATTTCGTCCATCGTGTCATGATCGAATCCGTTGCTCCTGTGACAAGGCCACCTCGCCGAAGCCGACCCAAAGAGGCAGGGCCGCTCCAGTGCCAGGCTACCGGTACGCTATTGCACCAGGGCGCTGTTAAGTGCGGGTAAGCACCGCAACCGCCGCCGCCGCGGCAAAACGCGCGCAATCCCTTGTGCCGCCAGCGAAAATGGATCGAAAAGCGCGCCGAAGCGCCGCCGAAACAGGCGCCGCGTTTTAACCATCCGCTAAGCGTGATGGCGCTAGTGTCGCCGGCATGAAAGTGGCAACCCAGCCTAAGAAGTGGGGCAATCGTTCCGCTTCATTCGCGCGCTCCGCAACCCTTAGCGTGGCGCTTTGTGCATTGCTTATTGGCGGCTGCACGGTCGGCGGCCCGCAAGGTGCCGGCGACGTTGCCGGACGCCAGGCGCCCGCGGCCACGCCCGGCGACATCTCGGCGGCAACGCTGATGAATGTGGCCGAGCGCATGCGCGCCAATGGCGACAACGCGTCGGCCATCAGCTTTTACCGCCGCGCCATACTTCGCGATCCCCTTTTGGCCAAGGCCTATGTCGGCCTCGGCGACGCGTTGCTGGCGACCGGCAATCTGAATGAGGCCGCCGAGGCGTATCGCTCGGGCATGGACCGGGCGCCCAACGATCCGGGCGCGATGCGCGGTCTGGGCTTGACCCTGGTCGGGCTCGACAAGCCGACCGAAGCCATCGAGCTTCTCAATAAAGCCGTTGCCGCCGAACCTTCGGCCCGGGCCTATAGCGCCCTCGGCGTTGCCGAGGATTTGGCGCAGGACCCGGCGGCAGCGGAAAAAGCCTATCAGCAAGGCTTGGGGCTTGCGCCCGACGACCTCGATCTGCGCAACAATTACGGGTTGTCGCAGGCTTTGCACGGCAATTATGCCGCCGCCATTCAGACCATGCGGCAAGTTGCGACCGACCCCAAGGCAACCGCGCGCCATCGCCTCAATCTCGCCCTCACCCTCGGCCTTGCCGGCCGCGACGAGGACGCCGCCCGTGTCGCCCGTATCGATCTCGACGAGCAATCGGTGCGCAGCAACCTCGCCTACTACACCGAGCTGCGCGCGCTTTCGCCCGACGCTCGCGCTACGGCGATCCTGCGGCCGGGCCAGCCCTTGCCGTCGCAAAGCGCGGTGGCATCGACCTGCGACAAGCCGCGTTGCCCCGCCCCCGTGGTCGCCAGCGACAAGCCCCTCGCCGCACCCGCGATCCCGGTCGACACCAAGCCGCTCGCTTCGCCGGCCGCGGCCAAGGCCGTACCCGCTCGGGTCGCGCAGAGCACGCCCAAAACCGTTGCTGCCGCCGAGATGGTGAGCAAGCCGGTCGCGTCCGTGGCCGCCGACACCAAGCCGGCAAAAGCGCCGAAGGAAGCCAAAGAGAAAGCCAAAAAGACGCAAGCCGTCTTGGTGGCTGCCGCTACCGCCAGCGACGCGACGCCTGCCGCCGACAAGGTCGGCGACGCGAAACCCGCCGCCGACATGGCGAGCGATGCGAAACCGGCCGCCGACACGGCCGCAACCGTCGCGCCGGAACAAGCTGCCGACGCGGCGACGCCTTCGCCTCAGGAACAGCCGAAGCCGCTTGCCGCGAACGAAGCCGTTACGGACGCGGCTGCAAGCGAGAGCACGGTCGCCACCGCCGAAGAGCCGAAGCCGGCTCCTTCGCCTGCGCCGGATATGGCTGCGAACGCCGCGCCTACTGTGGCGCAAGGCGATCCGCTGCCTCTGACCAAACCAGCGGACCCTGCTCCGGTCGCCAATGCCGAGGCTCCGGCGGCACCCGCCCCGACCGCACAGGTCGCGCCGAGCTCCGACGCGGCATCGCCGACGCCCGTCGAGAATGCCCAGGCAGCCCCTGCCCCGGCGGCCGCCGCGCCAGCAGCCGACCCGGCGCCGGCCGTGACTGCCGATTCGGCTCAGCCGAAAGCAAATGATGACGCGCAGCCGATGACGGCCAGCGCCGATGCGAAACCGGCAAGCGATAGCAGCGCCCAACCGCCCGCACAGGCGACGGACGCCACGCCGCCGGCGCAGAACGACATGCAGCTCGCGCAAGCCGCGAGCAACGCGCCGGCAAACGATGCCGCGCCCGCGATCGCAACCGCTTCTTCGGACCAGACCAAGGCGGCCCCCGATCAGACACTGGTTGTCGCCGCGGCGGATCCGACGATGTCTGCCGGTGCGGCAGCGCCGCAAAGCCCGTCCCCGGCCAAAGCTTCGGCCCCGGCCAGCGCGAAGAACGAAGACCATGCGCCCTGGGTTCAGCTCGCGACCTTCCGGATCGAGCAGAACGCGGCGCTGACCTGGCACGACATGACCAATGCGAATGCCGACCTGCTGCAGGACATGCCGCATGCCGTCCGCAAGGTCGATCTCGGCCCGGATAAAGGCGGCATCTACTACTTGCTGCGGATCGGCCCGTTCGACAACGCCCAGCGCGCTCACGACCTATGCTCGGCGCTCCAGAGCCGCAAGGTCGAGTGCTTCGTCGCCAAGTGACCATCGGTCGCGCCGCAAGGCGCCGCATCTCCCTGCTTCCGTCGTAACGCGGACAATGGCGCCTTCGCAGTGCTCGGTCGTAGCGAGACACGCAGTGAACTGCACGACTTGCGAACGGTGGACGGAAAAATGATTTTTGCGGTAGTCGCTTGTCAGGTTGAACTAAACAGAGTCTTCCAATTGCGATATCCGCTCCACGCATTTGAAATACCGTAAGCGGGGCGCGGGCTCTGGCTACCGCGTTTAAGCGGGTCTAACCAGAGGGTCCACTGTCCGGTATCAATGCGTTGTGCTCCATCGCGTTTCTTGGTTGCCAGATAGTCGTCTTGCGCTTCCGCGAGCCGTTTGCGAACTACATGAGTAGGAAGTATCCAAAATTCATCCTGATCGCGTTGGATCCCCATGCTTACCAGGACAGTAAAATCATTGGGCTTAAGATTTTCTGTCGGGAGCTTTTTCCCCACTGGGACATTGAACTGAAATGCCCTTTGGTTCGGTCCGCACGTTTTAATTCGTAGGCATACAACTTGCCCGTCTCTTTGCGCAAGAATGTCAAAATCCTTTGCGTTCTTCACGCTCGCATTGACATTGCTTGGAAGCCAGCCGTTCCGCAGCAGTTCGGCCTCGACGACCCTTTCCCCGTAAGCGCCTACTGCCTGAGGAGAAATCTTATTTTGCTGTTCCATGCAGGCAGAATATCAGAACTACCGATCTGACATTTCAACTTTGATTATGTAAAAAGTTCCGGTCAAAACGGTGCTGCCTGATTTCCAACCGGCGACGCGAGCGCAGCGCAATCCCACACGTGATCCGAGATCGAATCGACGGACGTGCCCGTCCGCTGCGGGCTGCGTTGCCTGGAGGCCGAGGCAGAACCTGGCGGGAGATTAGGTGAGCTGCCGCTTAAGCAGACGCGGGGAAGCGGCTCCGCCGCAGGACGGTTGCGCCTTAGCGCTCGAGCGCGTGCCTCTCAGTGTCCCGACAGAGTCTGGTACACCTGGATCATGGCGGGGCCGCCGAGCACGATGAAGAGCGCCGGCAGAATGAACACGATCATCGGCACGGTCATCATCGCCGGAAGCTTGGCGGCCTTTTCCTCGGCACGCATCATGCGCTCGTCGCGGAACTCGGCCGCCAGGACACGCAGCGCATTGGCCAAGGGCGTGCCGTAGCGCTCGGTCTGCAGCAGGCTGTTCACGAGCGCCCGCAGCTTGGACATGTTGGTGCGGTTCATCAGGTTGGTCAGCGCGGCCTGGCGGCTGGGCAGGAAGCCGAGCTCGATCGCCGTCAGCGAGAACTCTTCGGCCAGTACGGCCGAACCGCCCGCGATCTCGCGCCCGACGCGGGTCATCGCGGAGTCGAGGCTTAGCCCCGCCTCGGCGCAGATAACCAGCAGGTCGAGCGCATCAGGCATCGCCTTGGTCATTTCCTTGACGCGCTTGTCGGCGACGTTCTTGACCCAGAGATCGGCGCCGAGGAAGCCGCCGACGAAGCCGAGGGCAACGACGCCCAGACGCATTGCCGGGCTGACCGTCGAATGCGCCGAAAGACCGAAATAGAGCAGCGCGGCGCCCCCGAAAATAAATGGCAGTATCGCTTTGGCAAAGAGATAGACCACCACCGCATCTCGGGAGCGCCAGCCGGCGCGTGCCAAACGGAGAGAAATCTGCTCGATATGATCGCCGCGCATCAGCTTTAGCTTGCTGACGGCCTGCCGCATCATCGACATCCCGGAGCTGCGCAGATCCATGCCCGCGCGATTGCGCCGGGTCTGCGTGGCGATCCGGAGCGTGTTGCGGCGCTCGGCGAGCGCGCGAATTCGCCCGGCCATCGGATCGCGGACGACGAGGCCGTTCCAGATCGCGAGCAGCGCCATGAGCACGGACGCGGTTGCCGAAAGGACGACGAAGTCGTCGAACGAGAAGTCGAAGGGTATCAGCGCTGAGAGATTCATATTTCGAACTTCGTCATGCGAATCATGGTGCCGATGCCGACCGACATCGACAGGAGCCCGGCCCCGAGCAAGAGGTGGCCGCGTTGGGTCGTCAGCATCACCATGCCGTATTCCGGCCGGATCAACATCAGCGCGCCGAACATGATGAACGGCAGGAGGCCGAGGATCATGGCGCTGGCACGCGCCTCGCCCGTGAGAGCGCGGATCTTGAGCTTCACCTGCTTGCGGCGGCGCAGAATGTTGCCGAGATTCTCGAGCGTCTCGGTGAGATTGCCGCCGGTTTCCTGCTGCACCGTCAGGCTGATCACGAAGAAGCGGAATTCCGGCACGCCGATGCGGTCGGCCGCTGCCCACAGCGCCTGCTCGAGCGTCAAGCCGACGGCAAAAGATTCAACGATGCGGCGGAATTCGATGCCGACGGGATCGGGAATTTCCTGACCCACGACTTTGATCGATTCGGTAATCGGCAGGCCCGAGCGCAAGCCGCGCACGATGAGATCAATGCCCTCGGGCAGCAGCATCATGAAGCGGTTGCGGCGGCGCTTGATCAGGAAGCCGACCACCATATGGGGGACGCCGAGCGCCATGCCGATGCCGAACAGGATGGCGGCGGCCAGCGGCACGCCGCCGATCAAGACGCGCACGCTGAAGGCAAGCGCACCGACCAGGAGGCTCGCCAGCACGTATTCGCCGATCGAAATGCGCCGCCCGGTCGCTGCCAGGCGCTCGCGCATCTTCGCGGGGTTCGGCACCACGCGCTTGATCAAACGGTCGAAGCTTGCGATCGAGCTATCGGTTTCGTTGCGGCGCAGCGACGGCGGGGTCCCGGCCGCGCTCTCGGCCGCCGACTGCCCCGCGGCAACCCGCGCGACGCGGCGGCGAACGCGCTTCTCGTCGCCCGCCAACATGCTCGCCAACATAACCACCAACACGACGGCAACGACCACGAGCGCCGCGCCGAAGACCAACGAAAAGAAATCGGCTTGCGCCAGGAAATCGCTCATCCCACGGTCTCCATCAGGGCCTTCTCGAGCCCGAAATAGGCGGCCTTCGGCATGAAGTGCGGCCGCAGACCGGAAGAAACGAAGCGGCCCGTCAGCCTGCCGTCGGGCGTCTCGCCCTCGACTTCGAAGTGAAACAGATCCTGGGTCGTGATGACGTCGCCTTCCATGCCGACGACCTCGACGACATGGGTGATGCGGCGCACGCCGTCGCGCATGCGGCTCACCTGCACGATCATGTCAAGGGCGCTCGCGATTTGCGTGCGCACCGCCTTCGAGGGCAGATTGATGCCGGCCATGCCGATCATGTTTTCGAGGCGCGTGAGCGCTTCGCGCGGCCGGTTGGCGTGAACCGTGCCGAGCGAGCCTTCATGACCAGTGTTCATCGCCTGGAGCATGTCGACCGCCTCGGAACCGCGCACCTCGCCCAGGATGATGCGGTCGGGGCGCATACGGAGGGCGTTCTTGACCAAGTCGCGCATCGTGATCTCGCCATTGCCTTCGAGATTGGCCGTGCGCGTTTCCAAACGGACGACATGGGGCTGCTGAAGCTGCAGCTCGGCCGCGTCCTCGATCGTCACAATGCGCTCGCCGGGATCGATCAACTGGCTGATCGCATTGAGCAGCGTGGTTTTGCCCGAGCCGGTACCGCCCGAGATCAAGATGTTGAGCCGGCAACGACCGGAAATCTTCAGCACGTTGGCCATCGCGACCGAAAGATTGGCCTGGCGCGCCATAACGTCGAGGGTGATCTTCTTCTTGGAAAATTTTCGGATCGAGATCGAAGGGCCGTCGATCGCCAGAGGCGGAATGACGATGTTGACGCGGCTGCCATCGGCGAGGCGCGCGTCGCAAAGCGGCGTGGTTTCGTCGACGCGCCGCCCGATATGCGACACGATACGGGTCGCGACGTTCATGACGTGAGCATCGTCGCGGAACCTGACCTTGGTCAGCTCCAGCTTGCCGGCGCGCTCGACATAGACGCGGTCGCAGCCATTGACCATGATGTCGGTGATGCTTTCGTCCGCAAGCAGCGGCTCGAGCGGTCCGAGCCCCACCATGTCGTTGACCAGCTTGGTCACCAGATTGCGCTGCTCGACCGAGTTGAGCTGGATGCGTTCCTCGATCGCAATCTCGCCCACGACTTCGCCGATTTCGCGCGCCAGCTCGGCGCGCGGCAAGGCCGACGCCGCGCTCACGTCGATGCGCGACAGCAATTTGGGCTGAATGCGCTCCTTGGCGTCCTCGATCGGATCGAGCACGACCGGCGACGGCGCGGCGTCGGTCGGCGCTTCGGGAACCGGCAGCGACAAGCCAGGCGCCGGGCTCAGGAGGCTGTTGACGAGAAAAGTGACAAGGTCGCGCTCATCGAGCGGATCGGCTGTGATCTGCCTTGTCTGCAGCCATTCCTTCGCGATCTCCTCGACGCGCGCTGCCAACGCACCGCGCGTCATGGCCTTGGCTTCCGGAACGCCAATCCGCTTCTGCGCCGTGGCCGCGAGAACGCGGCGCGCTTCCTCGACCCAGGATGGAACGGCTTCCGGCGGAGGCGTAAGCGAGCCGGCGTCGTCCGCCGCGGGCGACGCAGACCCCGTCTGGACCAGGCGGAGAGCCGGGCTTGCGTCAGCCGTCCTGCGTCCGAACGTCATGGCCTAGCCAGCCGTTGCGAGCGAATTCTTTCCGCCCGGTTCGCCGGAGGCGGAGGGCTTGCGCGCAAAGAAGCGCCCCAACAATCCAGCCTGTTGCGGCGCGCTCTTGTCGAACGAACCCGCCAGCGCGCGCAACGCCGCGACCGCCTTGCTCGACGGTGCCGCTTTGGGCAAGGGCTTCCCGGCGTTGAGCGCCTGCATCACCGCAATGCGGTCTTCGGGAATGACGGCGGCGAGCGGCATCTTCAGTGCTTTTTGCACCTCGGAATGCGGCAATTCGCTTTTCTTGTTGGCCCCCACGCGATTGCCGACGACGAGGCATTTCGCCGCTGGCGCCGCTTCCTTCGCCAGCGCGACAAGTCGGCCTGCGTCGCGCAGGCCGGCGAGGGAGAAATCGGTGACGACGACGACCGTGCCGGATTCGGCGAACGAGCGTCGGACCAAATCCGCGTTGAGCCGCGGCAGGTCGAGCACGATGCGCTCGGAATCGCGGCGCGCTTCTTTCAGCAATAGCTCGAGCGCGCCAGGGCGTGCTTCGGCGCTGGCGTCGAGCGATTCCTCGGACGCGAGCAAGCTCAGCCGATCGCTAACCCGCGCGGCCGCGCTCGAGACGAACAGGCTGTCGATCCGTTCCGGATTGGCAAGCACCTCGCACAAGCCGTGACTGGTTTCGACGTCGAGCGCGAGCCCGGTGGTTCCCCAACGGACATCGAGATCGATCAGCATGGTCCGGCGCTGCGCTTCTTCGGCGAAGAGCCACGCCAAGGTGGTCGCAACGGTGGTCGCGCCGACGCCGCCGCGCGCGCCAATGACGGTCACGACATCGCCTTTGGGACGCCCGCTCTTCTCGTTGCCGATCGCAACCGGCGGCTGCGACGCCGCGAGCAAGGCATGACCGAAGGTTTCGCTGGTCACCGGTTTCACGAGATAATCGGCGATCCCGGCAGCGCGGAGACGACGATAGAGCCCGACGTCGTTCATCTCGCCAAGCGCGATCACCATCGTGCCTGGCGTGCAAACCTCGGCCAGGCGATCGAGCGCCTTGAACATGTCGGGGCACATGCTGAAATCGACGATCAAGGTGCGCGCTGACGGATCGGCGGCGAGATTAACGACCGCTTCGGTGACGCCGCCGACATTGACGGTCGCCGCCGGCCAGTCGCCGCCGAGCGCCGCCATCAGCGCAGTCCGCGTCTGCTCGTCGTGAATGAATGCGGCAAGCGCGCCGGAAGACCCGCCTCCGCTGACCGAAAGATTGATCGGCAACAGGTTCATCGCGGTCAATTGCCCCCTCCCGAAGATCCACCAGTGCCCTTCGACAACTCGGAGGTAAGCGAGGTCGAGAGCGCACCGCTGCGATAACGTTGCACGCCGCGCGCGCCGAAATCGGCATCCGCAGGGCCGGCCGGCGTGCCGTGCACGAGATCGCCGGGATTGGCGACCATCAAGCCGAGATTGGTCGCGGTCGCGCAGCCATAATTGCTTCCCGTGGTATTCGCGAAGTCATCGGCTTCCGGTTTGCTGAAATCGGGACAGCGCGGACCGGTCGCGATATAGCGCCCGACCGTCACGACCACGCCATCGCGCGCGAGCGCGCCGTCAACCGTCGGCCGCGCCGCGGGCTGGGCACGCACGCGCAGCTTGCGCAGCGCCACAGTCACGGCCTCGATGCGCTTGGCCGATATCGCGTCGGCGGATCCGGTGCCGACCACCGGCCCGGCATCGACCGTCACTTGATCGCCATAAGCCAGCGCGACCTTGTCGAGGAAATCCGCCAAGGCCTTGGCCTCGGCGGGGGCGAGCGCCGTCGCACCGGGCGCGAAATGAACTTCGTGCGCCATGGCGACGAAATCGACCTTCACCGTCTTGGGCGCCTCAGCCGCCGTCCAGCGCGCCGAATCCGGCGTGCAACCGGCGACAAGCATCATCGCGGCCAGCAGGATCGGCACCACATACATCATGAAATCGCGGGGGTCCGGACGCATGTTTTGCCACCTATTGCAGGATGAATCCGGCAGGACCGATCACGGCACTGCCGTTGGGGCCGGCCGGCGCTTGGCCACCGGCAGGCGCAGAGGGTCGCTCGTTCATGCCGCGCAAGACCATGTCGGCGTAGTTCGGCGGCGTGTATCCGTCACGCGGCGTGGCAAGGCGCTGATCCGATTCCGGACGCACGAGATAGGGCGTGACGAGAATCACGAGCTCGGTCTCGTTGCGCTGGAATTGCGTCGAACGGAACAGCGTTCCCAAAACCGGCACCTCGTTAAGCCCCGGGACCTTGTTGACCGTGTCCGTGATGTTGTTCTGCAACAGCCCGCCGATCGCGAAGGTCTGGCCGCTGCCGAGCTCGATGGTCGTCTCGGCGCGGCGCGTGGTCAGCGCCGGGATCGAGAATCCGTTAACCTGCACCGCGCCGGTCGCCGTGATCTGGCTCACCTCCGGGCGCACGCGCAGGCTGATGCGGCCGCCGGACAAGATCACCGGCGTGAAGGCAAGCGCGACACCGAAGGACTTGTAGGTGATCGTGACCGTGGTCGCGCCGGTCGAAGCGGTCTGCGGCACCGGGATCGGGAATTCGCCGCCGGCCAGGAAGCTCGCCGTCTCACCCGAGGCGGCGGTGAGGTTCGGTTCGGCCAGAATGTTCACGAGCCCGTTCTGGTCGAGCGCGTCGATGACGCCCAAGATATTGGCATGTGCCGTGTGCAGCCCGAGAATGCCGCTGTCCGTCGAACCGCCAACGCCGGGATTGCGTGTCAGAATTTGGTTCGTTGCGGTGTCGATCACCGGGCTTCCGGTGGCGATCCCGAACACGAAGCTGCCGACATTGGCCAAGGCCTCCCAATTGATCCCCAGCTCTTTGACGACATTGTGCTGCACCTCGACCACGCGCACGCGCAGATTGACCTGATTGGGCGCGTCGATGGCGATGTGGTTGATCAGCTGCTTGTCGTCGGTGACGAAGCCGCGCGCGAGCCGGCCGGCCTCTTCGGCATCGCCCGGCGTATTGACATGGCCGCTGAGCACGAGCGAACCGTCGACCGCCTTCACATCGACCGCGCCGGTGGGGACCACCTGATCGATCGCCGCCTGGAGACGGGCGACATCGCGCTTCACCACCACAGGCTTGTTGACGACGACGTGCTGATCCGTGTCGACGGCGTAGAGCGACGTCTCTCCCGGCGCTTTGCCGAAGATATAGATCAACCGGGCCGATTTGACGCGCACATCGGCGATATCGGGATCGGCGACGAACACCGTATCCGCGTCGCGGTCGAGGCGGATGAGCTCGCCCTTGCCGATATCGAGCCGGATCGCGGGACCCGACGGCGCGACGATCTCCTCAGCCGCGCGGGCCGAGAAATCGATCGCGGTTGCGACGAAGAGCGCCGCGATGACGGAGAAAAGCCGAAGGGAGCGGTTCATGGCGCACTCACAAACGCGGTGGTCTTGGTGCCGGCAGGCGATGTGCCGGCCTTGGCGGCGGGGACGGTCACGGTCGTCGAACCGGTGCCGTCGCCGCGCAAGATCGTCACGGTCGCAAGTCCGCTGGCTCCGTGACGGATGAGGGGGCTGACATCGCTATCCCAAGTATGGCTCACCGAACGCACGCTTGCGCTTCCGTCTGCGCTCACTTGATCCTCTGTGTCGGGCGTGTCGCTGCCCGCAAGACCGCGCAAGCTGAGATAAAGATTGCCCAGCGTGCTCGCCACCTCGATCGCTTCGACCTGCTTGGGCGTCACTTCGAAGGTGACGGTCTTTGCCAAGATCGGCTTGCCATCGATATCGGCGGTCGACTGGTCGATGGCGAGCAAGCGGATATCGGTCAGCACCGTCTCGCTGGCAGAGCCCATCTGCTCGCCGCCTTCGGCCGTCGGGTTCTTGACCTGATGCGACAGGATCACGTCGACATGGTCGCCGGGGAAAACCAGGCCCGAGACGCCCGACATCGGCGTCACCGGCAGAGAGATCGCGCGCATTCCAGGGCTCAGCACGGCGGCCAGGAAGCCACGGTCGCCGGGCTTCACCACGCGGTTATTCGTCACCGGCTCGCCGGCGGCGATGTGCAGCTTGACTACCGCGCCGGAAAGCGCCTCGGGTGCATCCTTGTCCTTGAGCAGATAATTGTCGGCAACCTGCCCTTCCGGCCAAGCCTGCCAGCGCAGATCCTCGGGACGGACGAAGCTGCCGGTCGCGAGATCGTGCGCGGCCACCAGCACCGAGACGCCGGGCTGTTTCTCAACCGTCTGCGGCACGACTTGAGCGTGCTCGCGTGCGAGCCAAGAGCGCGACAAGAAGATGGTTCCAACCGTGAAGAACACGGCGAGGACGATGAAGATCACAGTGCGCTGTCGCATGGCGACTTTCTGCCTTTCCCGCGTTCAGCCTGACATGAGGCGCAGGCCGACAAGACCGGCGCCGGCCGCGATCGCCACCCCATAAGGAAGGCTGATCTGGGCAGCGTAGGCCTCAGTTGTTAAGGATCGGTCGCCGCACGCTGCGGCGCGATAACGATTGAGACGATGCGAACCCCAGCTCAGCAGGGCGAGCACGCCGCCCGCCAGGCTCATCGTCACGAGCATGGGAAGAATCATCGTCGGTCCGGCCCAGAGCGCGGTCGCACTCAAGAGCTTCACGTCGCCGCCGCCGACCACGCCGGAGGCAAACAACATGAGCCCCGGGATGAAGACCGCGATGGCGACCCCGATAGCCCAAAGCCACTCGACGTGGTGAGGGCTAGCGAGGACGTAAATCGGGTAGAGGCAGACGAGCCCAACGCTTGCACCGTTGGGGATCTTGAACTCGACCGCGTCGCTGCACGCCGCCCACGCCACCAGCGTCAGAAAACATAAGACTGTGACTTGATCGGGCAATGCATGAAACATGATCGACGCTCCGCCTCACCGTCACGAGACGACAGGGCGCCATCCGGTGCGGGGCGTGACTTTTTTTGACTGGGTCACGCCCCACCCGGTTGAGCTGTCGTTGGTCGGTCGGGGTGAGTACCCCGCCGCTTCCGAACCGTTACAGGTTGGACGCGACGTTGTTGAAGGTGTTATTCAGGTTAGTGCCGAGAGTCGTCACGGTGGCGATGATCGCAACCGCGATCAGCGACGCAATCAAACCGTACTCGATCGCGGTGACACCAGACTCGTCTTTCACAAGACGGCGAAACATCTTAAGCATCGTAATTGCTCCTCCGAATGGGGTTCCCAGTTGACACGCTACGAAGACAGTAAACGGCGGCGATGTTAAAATGGGGTTAGGAGCAACAAATCCGGCGGCGGTTCTTTTTCTTTCCGCCAGTTAACACAAATGCCACCGGTGTTTGAGACGATGCAGCGCCATTAGAGGTTCGCCGATCCCCCGAAGTATGTTTAGATCGGCGCTCAACGACAAGCCGGAAGCGATTGATATGGCACGAACATGGTTACGGAAACGTCAATGAGCGCACGCCAGCGAGTGGCCGACAAGCCGAGCCATCAGGACTTCGAGTTCGATTACAATCACAATGTCGTCTACTTCAAGGGCAAGGCGATCCACCTCTCGCCCCATGAAGCCGACATCCTTCAGGTCCTGCTCAACAATCGCGCGCGCACCACGCCGCTCGGGCTGCTGATCCAACAAGTCTATGGCTCGTCCGAGCCCGAGACCGCTGCGGTCTCGATCCGGGTTTCGGTCCATTCCCTGCGTAAGAAATTGCTCGAGACCGGCATCAAGATCAAAGCCGAGCCGCGGGTCGGCTATGAAATCGATGCGGCGGCAGTGCCCGATCTCAACCGCCGCTTGTCGGACAAGATCCTGATCGCGCTCAACACCGCCAAGGCATCGGGCGAGCGCGAGATCGTCGAGCAGCTCCAGATCGTCTACGAAATGGCCGAAGCGCGGCGCCGCCAATGGCTCGCAACGCACGGCCCAACGGCCCGCGGTCCGGTTGCCGCCGCGGCTCCGGCCGTCCCGACGCCGCCGGGCGCCACGCCGCTTCGCTCCTAAACGCCGTCCGGTCGTATTTCTACGATCTGCCCTGGTCGCGCGAGACAGGCTAGGTTAACGCTTCGCTAACCACGGCCCGCGACAATAAGATCATGGCCTCGCATTGCATCGATCGGATCGACGCGGTCATGGCCGATCGAGACGCGCCGTCCGACGGCGGGGGTTGATTGCGATTGCACCCTTTCCGCCGGTTCGGTCAATCTCAGACAAGCCGTGAAGACCGATAGTCCTTCTCCGCCGCGCGGAATCAGGCGATGCCAGTGCTGGAACCGAAATTATTCGATCTGAATCGGGCCGCCGAGCCGGTTTCGCGCGCACCGCACCGCTCGGCCATGACAGGCGCGATTCCGTTGCTGGCTGCGGCGTTCGTCTACGCGCTTTTGCTGGTACGCAGCGGCCCGCTTCTCAACGATCCCGACACGTTCTTTCACATCGCCGCGGGCAAATGGATCTGGGCCGCCGGCAAAGTGCCGACAGCCGATCCGTTTTCCTTCACCCTTCAGGGTGCGCCCTGGACGGCGCATGAATGGCTCGCGGAGTTGATCTTCGCCGCCGCTTACGGCGCGCTGGGCTGGTTCGGCGTCGTCGCGCTCGCCGCCGGCGCCTTCGCCGCGACCTATTTCCTGCTGATCAAGTTTCTCGACCGCTCCGGCCTGTCGCTAACCGCAACCTTGCTGGCGGCGATTTCGAGCTTTCTGCTGGCTTTGCCGCATTTGTCGGCCCGGCCGCATGCGCTGACCCTGCCCATCCTCGCGGCCTGGATCATCGCGCTGGAGCGGGCGCGGACGGAACGCCGGCAGCCTTCGCTGTTCCTGGTGCCGCTGATGACCTTGTGGGCCAATCTCCATGGCGGATTCGTCATCGGACTGGCGCTGACCGGCCTCTACGCCGCCGCGGCGGTGATCGTGGCGCCGAATGGACGCGCCCGATGGCAGACCACCCAGGCTTGGGCGATTTTCGGTCTCGCCTCTCTCCTTGCCGCCTTCATCACGCCCTTCGGCGCCGAGGGACCGCTTTTCGCCTTGCGCCTCAGCAGCCAAAGCTTCTCGCTTTCTTTTGTCAGCGAGTGGCATGGCGCAGATTTCGGCGCCTACCAACCCTTGGAGATCTGGATTCTCGGGTTGATGTTGCTCGGCTTCGCCATGCGCATGCGCCTCTCGGCCTTCAGCTTGATCATGCTTTTGGGGCTGGTTCACCTCGCCCTCGCCCATGTCCGCAACATGGATCTATTGGCGCTAATCGGCCCGGTCATCCTGGCCGAGCCGCTCCGCCACGCCATCGGCCAAGGCGCCGCGCCGCCCGCGCCCGCCGCCGACAATCGGTCCGCGCGATATTCTTCCCTGGCGGCGTTTCTGGTCTTGGCCTTGGCGACCGCCGCCGTCTGGTGGCATGGCGTCACCCATGACGACCAGCGCATTGCGCCGACCAAGGCGCTCGCCGCCGCGCAGGAAGCGGGCGTCAGCGGCCCGGTGCTCAACGCTTATGATTTTGGCGGCTATCTCGTCTTCGCCGGCATCCCGCCTTTCGTCGACGGCAGGATCGATATGTATGGCGACGATTTCATGCACGCCTATGTCGATGCGGTGGGCGCGCGGGGCGATGCGCTGCCGCGCGTGCTCGAGCGTTACCACATCGGCTGGACCTTGCTGCAGCCCGGCATGGCCGCGGCTGCTGTGCTCGATCGGACGCCGGGCTGGGAGCGGGTCTATGCCGATGCCAACGCGGTGATCCACCGCCATATCGCGGCAGCACAGCCTTAGTCTTATTCCTCTTCCGATCGTGCAACGCCGCCGCCACGCTGGCAGCAGTCTTCGGCCCCACACCAATTCGTTCTAGGCGACCGTGCCGCGCCGCGTTACTCTGCGCCACGCCGCAGCCGCGCGGCCAAGTGGCCCGTCGCCCATGAAACGGAGCAAGACCATGAAGAAATCCATCATCGTCGTTTGCTTTTCTCTCGCCGCCCTCGCGATGTTTGCGCCGCGCCTCGCACCGCAGATCGTCAGCCCTGCCTGGGCCGCGTGCGAGCCTGACGAGAAGCTCGACAAGACGACCGTCGACACGACCCGACAGCTTTTGACCAAGGCCGGATACAAGAACATCCACGACTTCCGCAGAGGGTGTGACAATACCTGGCACGTCAAGGCGACGAAGGACAATACCGAGCAAAACGTCGTCGTGTTGCCCGACGGCACGATCACGACCGAAAGCGACAATTGATGACGGCAAGGCTTCTGCGGCATGCGGCGGCCGCGTCGCTGCTCCTTGTCATCGCCGCTTGCGCGCAGCATCTCGCCGCGCCGCGCGATTTCGTGGTGTTTTTCGAAACCGACCAAGCGCAGATCACGCCCGAGGGCCAGCAAGTCATTGTTGAGATCGCGGGCGCGGCGCGCAAGAACGCCCCGTCGAAGATCGTCGTCGCCGGCCGCGCCGATGGCGGCACGGCACGCGACGCAACCCTTGCCGATCAGCGCGCGACCAATGTCATGCATGCGCTGGCCGATCAAGGCGTGCCCGCCGCCAGTCTCGAGAAGCAAGCGGACGCGCCGCCCGCCAACCAAACCGGGGTTGCGGCGCATCAAGTTCTCGTTCGTCTCCTGCCCTGACAAGCGGCCGGCGCGACCCGGCGTCAAGCGATCGATGGAAACGGCCAAGCGCGCATGAGCGACACCCAAATCCTCGCCGCGCCGCGGCATGGGCGCGACGGGCTGATCGATCTGTTCGTGGCTTTTCTTCAGATCAGCCTGTCGGGCTTCGGCGGCGCGATCAATTGGGCGCACCGCGCTTTGGTGGAGAAGCGCCATTGGATGACCAATGAGGACTTTGCCGAAACGCTGAGCCTGTGCCAATTCCTGCCCGGTCCCAACATCGTCAACTTCGCCATGTGCCTCGGGCAGCGCCAACATGGCCTACCGGGCGCCCTCGCCGCGTTGGCTGGCGTCGTGGTCGTGCCGCTCGGCATTTTCATGGCGCTCGGCGCGCTTTACACGAGCTTTGGGCAGATGGCGATCGTGCATGGCGCCTTGAGCGGTATCTCCGCCGCCGCCGCCGGTTTCATCATCACCGTGGGCGTCCGGCTCGCCCGCCCCCACCGCAGTCGACCGCGCTCGATCCTGTTCGGCGCGGCCGGCTTCATCGCCATGGGCTTGCTGAAATTTCCTCTCGTCTATGTGCTGTTGGCGCTGGCGCCGCCGAGCATCGCGCTCGCCTGGTGGGCACAAGCGAGACAGCGATGAAAGGAAGCGGCGATATCGGCGCGATGGTCGCCCAATTCGCGGTCTTGTCGCTTTTGTCCTTCGGCGGCGTGAACGTGGTCCTGCCGGATGCGCACCGTTTCGTCGTCGAACTGCACCACTGGCTAAGCGATCAGGAATTCGCCGATTTCTTCGCCATCGCGCAAGCTGCGCCGGGCCCGAATTTCCTGATGTTCGGCTTGATCGGCTGGAAAGTGGCCGGCTTGTTCGGCGCGATCATGGCGACGCTCGCCATCGCCGTGCCCGCCGGCACGGTCGCCTATGTCGTGGGCGGGCTGTGGCTGCGCTTTCGCGACCAGCCGTGGCGGCGCGCGGTCCAGGCGGGCCTGGCGCCGATCACCATCGGCCTCGTCTTCTCGTCAGGCTATGTGCTGAGCACGGCGGCCGATCATGATTGGACGACTTTCGCGATTACCGCCGTCACCGCCACCGTCGCGCTCGGCACCGATTTCAATCCGTTGTGGATTTTCGCCGCTGCGGGCATGCTTGGCATGCTCGGCCTGACTTAGGCCTGCGACACAAGGCCGTTGAGTCGTGTCCACCGGTCGTGGTAAAAAAATCAGTGCAGGGCGGTCGCTTGGTCCGATAGCTAGCATCCCCAATCTCAAGTTGTTTCACCCAACCGCGTTAGCGAGACCGCTATGCTGACAGACAACGACACCAAGAACTGGCGTTTCGAATACGTCGAGTCATCAAAATTCGGGAGGATGACGACGCAAGACTGCGTCGTTTCATTTAGAGTCGATGATGATCGCGTAACGCTCTATAGGGTAGAGAGCGCAAATCCTTACGATCCCTTCGGTCAAGCTGACGTTGAGGCCATCGCTGAGATAGCGGCCCGCTATCTCGACAACTGGTGGAGGCCTCGCGTTGATCGCAGGGCGGCAAGTAAATCCGTCAAAGTCACCGTGCAACAGCGCTAGACGCACGCCGACCGGGAGGCGACCGCGATGGACAGTCTATTACCGCACGCGGAGAGGATTGCCGCGCTGTTGCGCGCGAAGAAGCACCGTATCGCGATCGCCGAATCCTCGACCGGCGGGTTGATTTCGAGCGCGCTGCTCGCCATTCCCGGCGCCTCGGATTATTTCCTCGGTGGCGGCGTCGTCTACACCCAGAAAGCGCGCGAGGTTCTGCTCGGCCTCGGCGCAAGCGATCTCGCCGGCGTGAGAGCCTCCACCGAAGCCTACGCGCTGATCGCCGCCCGCCGGGTGCGCGAGCGCTTCGCTGCGGATTGGGGCCTTGCGGAAACCGGCGCGACCGGCCCGACCGGCAATCGCTATGGCGACGCGCCTGGCCATAGCTGCATCGCGGCGACGGGACCGATCGAGCGCAGCATCACGATCGAAACCGGAAGCGGCGACCGGATCGCCAATATGCGCGCCTTCGCCGCGGCGGCGCTCGACCTGCTGGCGCACGCGATCGAACTATAGCGTCTTTAGCGCGCGCCGCTCGGCCACGCCGCGCAGAATCTCGCGCGCAGGCGCGCTGTCCATCGAGCGCCAGGTGCGGTTCTTGATGCGCCAGCCCTCCGGTGTGCGCACGAGCTCCCAGCGATTGGCCGAAAGGCGCAGCACGCGAAAACCTTTCGAGGTGCCATGGGCCGACAGCTCGAAAGCCTCGCCCTTGGGATCGGCCGCGAGGATCTGCAGATAAGAGGTCGCGATCGCGGTATCGCCGTCGAGCTCGATATGCGGCAGCCCCGCGAAATGGCAAATGCCTTGCGCTTGCGCCGTCTTGAAGCCCGGCGAATCGAGGATCGCCATCATCGCCTTGTAGCTTTTGGCGCCGTCGCCCATGTCGACGATGCCGTCATCGGTCCAGAACGACGCCGCATAATCGCGCGACGCGCTGTCGGCGCCGGGCGGATGCCCGGCAATGAGGTTGATGATCTCAAGCCGGTCCTCGATCGCTTGCAGCCGCTCTTCGATCGAGCTCGATTTTGCCGGTGATGCCATGTCGTCTCCTCCTCTGTGGCGCTTTGGTTGTTGCCGCGCCCGGACGAGATATTGGCCTATCCCGAGATCAGCAGCCAGAGATTGAGCGCCGTCAGAACGAGAACCAGCGACCAGGCGACAAAGCGCGTGGCCGGTCCGGGCGCGAGCGGCCCCATCAAGGCCTTGTCCTCCAGCAGGACCAGCAAGGGAAACAGCACGAAGGGCAGCGCAAGTCCGAGCACGACCTGGCTCAGAATGAGCAGCCCATCGACCCGCGTCTCGCCGCTCAAGGCGAGAAACGCCACAGCGGGCACCAGCGCCGCGCCGCGGGTAAGGACGGCGCGCAGCCAAGGCCGCATGCGCAGATCCAAGAACCCTTGAGTCACGATCTGGCCGGCCATGGTTCCGGTGGTGATCGAGCTTTGCCCCGAGGCGAGCAGCGCCACGGCGAAGAGCAGTGACGCGACCGTGGTGCCGAGCACGCGCCCGAGCAGGGCATAGGCATCGGCGATGCCCTGCACGGCCTCAGCGTAACTGGCATGAAAGGCGGAAGCCGCCAGGATCAAGATCGCCGAATTGACCAGGAAGGCAAGGCCGAGCGCCAGCCAGGTATCGAGCGACATGAGGGCAAGAGCGCTGTGCCGGTCGCGCTCTTTGACCACCTCCATCCGCTGCTGCGTGAGGCCGGCATGAAGGTAGATATTGTGCGGCATGATCGTTGCGCCGACGATGCCGAGCGAAAGATAAAGCATGCCGGGATCGCGCACGATGTCGAGATGCGGGACGTACCCGCCAAAGATGGCACCGCTGTCCGGACGCGCCAAGCCGAGCTCGATCAGAAAGCACGCGCCGATGAAGGCCACGAGCGCGCCGAGAATCCACTGCAAGGTACGGCCGTCGCGCTCCGGCAGCGAGATCAGCATCAGTGTCACCACCGATCCGAGCACGACGCTGACGATCAAGGACAAACCGAACAGGAGCTTCAACGCGACAGCGCCGCCGAGCATTTCGGCCAGATCGGTCGTGATCAAGGCGATCTCGGCAATAAGCCAGAGAAAGGGCACGACCGGCCGCGGGAAGCGCTCGCGAATGAGGCGCGCAAGGTCCTTGCCGGTGGCAACCGCCAGCCGCACCGACAGGGTCTGAAGAAACGCAGCGGCGGCGCAAGCGGCCAAAACCACGCTCAACAGCACGAAGCCGTAACGCGCGCCGGCCGCGATGTCGGTTGCCCAATTGCCGGGATCGACATAGCCCACCGCGATCACATAACCGGGGCCGAAGCAAGCAAGCACGCGCCGTAGCCGGTCTCCTCCCACGCGTTCGGATTCTTGTGTCATACCGGCGGAGACGGTATTGGCCCACAAGAGAAGGGTCAATGCGCTTTTAGCCGCGAATTTGCACCGTTTGCTTCGAAGCTGGTAGGATCGACGAAAGCGCGAGGGGAGTGACGCCGCCATGACGGAAACCGGCCTGTCGGGATCCGCGATCATCGCCGCCCTGAAACAAGCAAAAATTGAATTCCTGGTTTCCGTGCCGGATATCGTCACGAGCAATGGCCTGTTGTGGCCGGTCGCGCGCGGCGGGGAATTCAAGCTCGTCCGCCTGTGCAAAGAAGATGAGGGCGTCGCGATCTGTGCCGGGCTCGCCATTGCCGGACGGCGTGCGGTGTTGTTGATCCAGCACACCGGAATGCTCGACTCGATCAATGCGATCCGCGGCATCGCCTGCGAACAGGAGCAACCCGTCTGCATGCTGGTGGGTCTGCTCGCGAAGGAGCCCAACCTGCCGCCGCGGCAGTCGAGAAGCTTCGGCGTCAGGATCGTCGAGCCCATGCTCGATACGCTCGGGATCGAGCATTTCTGCCTCGAGGGATCGCCCGATGCGGCTTTGCTGCCCGCCGCGATCGAGCGCGCTTACGCGACCTCGCGCCCCATGGCGGCATTGATTGGCCAGACGGTGAAGCCATGATGCGCCGCGACGATGGCATTGCCGCCATCATCCGCCACCGCGGCGATGCCGCGATCATGGCCGTCTACAATACCGGGCTGGACCTACGACGAGTCGCGCCGAGCCCGCTCAACCTCTATTCGTCCGGAGCGATGGGACAAGGCTCGTCTTGGGGCTTGGGATTGGCGCTCGGCATGCCGGATCGCAAAGTAATGGTGTTCGACGGCGACGGCAGTTTGCTGATGAATCTCGGCAGCCTCGTGACCATCGCCAACGCCGCGCCCAGGAACCTCTATCACTTCGTTTTCGAGAATGGCTGCTACGAAGCCAATGGCAGCCATCCGATCCCCGGACAGGGACGCATCAACTTCGCCGGCATCGCGCGCGAAGCGGGAATTCGCCACAGCTTCGAATTCGCCGAGCTCGACCGCTTCGCCACCGAGCTCCCGCGTATCCTCGCGCTGGACGGTCCGGTTTTCGTCGATCTGAAAGTCGTCGCCGGCGACGCGTCGCCGCAAGATTATGGTTACGTCAATTCGAGCGAAAGGCTGCGTGAATTCAAGCAAGCGATCGCGAGACGGCGCGGTTAACGATGCCTGTGCCATCCGACACGCAACTCGTCACAAAAGGACGCGATCCCGTGCGCGTTTTGGTGCGACAAATTGGCCAGCCCGCGCGCAAGCATCGCCGCCGCTATGCCGCCGCCGCGCCGCGGAAACCCGCCGCCGGCACGGCTATTCCATGCGTGTTCGACAAGGGAGAGTTCCGCGAAATCCTGCGGCGCTTCGCAGGGGATGCCGCTATGATATGGCCAAACTAAAGGACGACTGAAGGACAGCGGAGACATGCGCGCGGCACCATTCAAAGGCAATATTGTTGTCACGAACATGCCCGAGGATTTTTCCGGTTCGGCCTTGGCGGCGCTGTTCGATGATTTCGGTTTGGTCATCGGCGCGGTGATCGAACACCCGCGCGGCGACGTGACCCGTCCGCCACGTGGTCTGGTCGCGCTTGCGCCGCCGAGCGCGGTCGAAGCCGCGATCAAAACGCTCGACGGGCAGGTCATCGGCGCGCGTCATCTGAAAGTGCGCAAGGCGCCGGAAACGCCGAAGCGCGCCGGCCCGAAGAAAGGCGCTGCGCCCAAGCGCGCCGCACGCCCCGGTGTGTCAGCGCGCACGGCGCCGCCTGCCGGCTTTGCGCCGACGACACCGGCCGTGGTGCGTCGCGCACCGATCGTCGAGCGCCGCTCGCTCGGCGGCCCCGGCTACAAGCGCGTGCGGTTTTTCGACGAATCGAAAAACGAACGCGGCGAATAACGCGCCGGCGCCGCTCGCGGGCGAGCCGAACCCGACATCGATACCCCAAAAGCAATCGGCCCGGGAAATGCCCGGGCCGATCCGTTTCAACCTTCTTGCGCGACGCGATCGATCAGAATTCGATCTCGACGCGGCGGTTCTGCGGCTCGCGCACGCCGTCAGGCGTCGGAACCCGCGGATTCTCCTCGCCATGCCACGACACGCCGATCTGGCTGTCCGGAACGCCGAGCTTCACCAGCGCCGCATGCACCGTCTCCGCGCGACGTTGCGACAGCTTCATGTTGTAGGTCGGCGTACCCGCACGGTCGGTGTAGCCCGCAACCGCCATCTTCGCGCTGCCGCCCTTCTTGTAGGCGGCCGCCGCGGCGTTCACCACTTGCTGGCCTTCCGGCGTCAGGGTCGACTTGTCGAACTCGAAGAACACGATGAAGTCCTGCTTCGAGGGCACCGCGGCCGGAGGCGGCGGAGGCGGCGCCGGCGCAACCGCGGGTGTCGGCGGCGGAGGCGGCGGCGGGAAGAAGTGGAAGGTGATGCTCGCCAACACATTGTGGCTCGCATTGTTCACCGTGAAGCGCCTCGCCTGCGGATCCAGCGAGTATTTGATCGTCGGATCCAGAGTGCCGAAATAGCGATACTCGACCCCGGCCGACCATTGGTCGTTGATGAGGTACTGAACGCCGACGATCGGCTGATAGGCGAAGACGTAATCGCCGCCATTTGCGATCTGGATGTTGGGCGTCTTGTTTGTGGTGTTGAGCTGGTTGAAGCGGAAATAGCTGCCACCGATGCCCAAGCCGATATAAGGAACAAACGGCGTCCCGGTCGCGATGTCGTAATAGCCATTGACCATGAAGGCGAGATTCGAGGTGCTGCCCTTCAGGCTCGCCGAGGAATTCGACGCACCGGCGAATAGATTGGTTCCCGACTTCGCGTCGTTCTCGCTGTAATCGAGATTGAGCTCGGCGCGCCACGGGCCCCATTTGTAGCCGGCGGCACCGCCGACGATGTAGCCGTCGTCCCGTTTGATCGCGCCGCCCGTGAGACCGGGCAGGCCGCTGCTGGTCATATCCGTGGGATGCGACCAACCGCCTTCGAGACGCACATAGGGCCCGCTCGTGCCGCTGCCGCTCTGTGCGAAAGCGCTCGATGCGGTCAGCGTTAGCAAGGCCGCGGCTAGCAATAAGCTCCGCTTATTGTTCATAGGATGCTCCTGAAAAGATCCATTCTTACACCGTCTCTCCGACGTCGCTCTCGTTCAGTCCAACACCCTCTCGGGAGTCAGCGATAGCGCCGCGCGCATGTAACTGCGCCGGCGCTATCCGTCCCCGAAAGTGATCGGCTCGGGACAATGCCCGGGCCGATCCGTTTCTTCAACCTTCTTGCGCGACGCGATCGATCAGAATTCGATCTCGACGCGGCGGTTCTGCGGCTCGCGCACGCCGTCAGGCGTCGGAACCCGCGGATTCTCCTCGCCATGCCACGACACGCCGATCTGGCTGTCCGGAACGCCGAGCTTCACCAGCGCCGCATGCACCGTCTCCGCGCGACGTTGCGACAGCTTCATGTTGTAGGTCGGCGTACCCGCACGGTCGGTGTAGCCCGCAACCGCCATCTTCGCGCTGCCGCCCTTCTTGTAGGCGGCCGCCGCGGCGTTCACCACTTGCTGGCCTTCCGGCGTCAGGGTCGACTTGTCGAACTCGAAGAACACGATGAAGTCCTGCTTCGAGGGCACCGCGGCCGGAGGCGGCGGAGGCGGCGCCGGCGCAACCGCGGGCGTTGGCGGCGGCGGCGCGGGCGGCGCAAAGTGATAGGTCACGCCGAGGCGGAAGATATGATAATAGTTCTGGTACGAGAGCGCGGTCTGAGCCGTTGCAACGCCCCCAGGCGAACCTGACACAAACACGCGCTGGCTTCCGAGGTCGACGAACATATACTCGCCGCGGACCGTGAGGTTGTCGGTCACCGCATATTCAACACCGGCTCCGGCCGTTCCCCCAAAATTCATGTGCGAAGTGGAGGTACCATAAGAAGCGGCTGGGAAAGATCCGTTGGCATTGTAATTCACATGCCCAACAGCCAAACCGGCATTCGCGAAAAGGAGCAGCCGATTCATCGGGGTGAACCCGATTTGTCCGCGCAGAGTGGTCAAGAAATCAAGGTTCTGTTTGACTGAAAAACTTCCAGCAGGAAAGCCGGTAACAGCCGTTGAAATAGACTTCGTATCCGAAATATTTGCGCCGTTCACATCGAAGTCGGGGCCCAACACGACGTTGCCAAACTGCCAATTATAGCGCGCTTGAAGGCCGCCGATGACGCCGCTCTGATGCAACGAGGCTCGCGAGGGCACTACGCCCGCAGCAAAAGCGCTGCTCAGCGTGGCCTGGGAAAATGCGTCGCTGTTGGGCGCAGCCGTTGTCGTATTGCCGCCAAAGCCGCCGCCGAAATTCGCGCCCAAATAGAGGCCCGACCAATTGTATTGCGACTGTGCGTCAGCCGGGGCAGAGAGCCCAGCCACGAGGCCGAGCGCTATACCGGCCGCGCTTACCGTCGTCACAAGCTTGCCCATGAATCCCCCCAGTTCGGCGAAGGTTTAGGAATACTGCCTAATGTGATACTGCCCAATTGGTTGAAGGAGCAAGGTCCCGCAGCGGTTTCGCGCCAGACAGGCCAAGCTTCTCCAGCGGTGTTGCATTACCGCAACGTTTTAGAGCACGGAATGTTAGCACAGTCTGAACCGTTTTCGAGCAGGATCCAGCCATTCCCCCACCCCAAGAGGAACATATGAAGACCGTAACACGCCTGGGCGCCGCCCTGGCCATAGGGCTACTTCCCGCGATCGGAGTCGCGCCCGCCCAGGCCGACGACCACGATCATTGGCACGGTGGCGGCGACATTCACCGCTTTCACGATCGTGACGAGGGGGCCTGGCGCGGCGGACGCTGGCTCCATGGCGATCACGACGGCCGACTCGGCTGGTGGTGGATCGTGGATGGCGCTTGGTATTTCTACCCGCAGCCGGTCTACCCCTACCCCGACCCGATGGTCCCGCCTGTGGTGGTCCCGCCCCAACCGGTGCGCAGTTACTGGTATTATTGTCCGAACCCACCCGGCTATTATCCCTATGTGCCGGCCTGCCCCACCCAATGGATGGCGGTGCCGGCATCGCCTGGCTAACAGCCCTCCCGACGATCGGGCCAAACAATAGGGATTGAGTTTCAGCCTCGTGGACCGCAACGATCCCTATCTCATCCTTTTGCGGCGGGAATTGACACGCGCCCAGGCGCGGCTACGCCGCGCCGAACGCGAGCGCGACCAAGCCCTGACGAGCTTGGAACGTTTGCGAAAAAGGCTGACAAAGCCGAAGTCTAAACCGCGCGCCAAGCGCAAGTGATGCCGACGCGCGACCGCCCCAAGAGTTAGAGTTAGAGACGCAACTCAGAACTGGGTCTTGTGGGCTTCGAGCTTGTTCTTGATCCAGTTCGGACTGCGCGCGGTATGCGCCGGCAACGCAAACGGCGCCGCGACACCCAGCTCGTCGCCGGCATGCCAGGCCCAGCGCGGATCGTCGATATAGCCACGCCCGACCGCCACCATATCGGCTTCGTTCTTGGCGATGATCGCCTCGGCTTGGCGACCGGTGAAGATCATCCCGACCGCGCGTGTCGGCACGCCGACTTCGCGCCGGATGCGTTCGGCGAATTGAACCTGATAATTGGCGCGGATCAACGGTGGCACGGCAGAGACGATGCCGCCGCTCGAGCAACAGATGAAATCGCAGCCGGCTTCCTTGAGTGCCTTGGCATAGACCAAGGTATCCTCGATCGTCGTGCCGCCATCGACCCAATCGACGCAGCTCAAGCGCACGCCCAAGGGCTTGTCGGCCGGCCACACCTCGCGCATCGCGCGGAACACGCGCAACGGAAAGCGCATACGATTCTCGAGGCTGCCGCCATATTCGTCGTCGCGGTGATTGGACAGCGGCGAGAAGAACGACGACAGCAGATAGCCATGCGCGCCGTGCATCTCGCAAGAATCGAAACCGAGCCTTGCCGCGCGCCGCGTCGCGTTGACGAAGCCGTCGAGCACGCGGTCGAAATCTTCGCGCACCATCGCCCGCGGCGCGGCATAGCCTTCGCCGAACGGGATCGCCGATGGCGCAATCGTCTGCCAACCGCCCTGATCTTGCGGCAGGAATTTTCCGCCCTTCCAAGGCTCGCTGGTCGACGCCTTGCGCCCGGCATGCGCGATCTGAATGCCGAGCTTCGCGTGGCCGTATTTGCGGCACGAAGCGATAACCCGCGCCAACGCCTGTTCTTGCGTGTCGTTCCAAAGGCCGGCGCAATAAGGCGTGATCCGCCCGATCGGCTCGACATCGGTCATCTCGAACACCACGAGGCCGGCGCCGGAGATGGCGAAGGCCGGGAGATGTTGCATGTGCCAATCGCTGCAAGCGCCGTTATCGGAGCTGTATTGGCAAAGCGGCGGCACGACGATGCGATTGGCAAGCGTCACGCTGCGCAGGGTGAAAGGCGTAAAGAGCTGACTGGTCATGGCGCGGCAATCTATCGTGCTGCGTCCGACGTCGCAACACAAAGCCTTACAGCCTGAAACCTTGCAACTTGTAGTATCGCGAGGCGCCCCGCCTGCCATCTGGAGGAATGGGGGTGCAGGCGGGGCGGACCCGAGGGTCGGTGCCCGCCAAGGGGGTCGAGCGGGCAAGCGGCCAAGCCGCCTGTCCGCATTACGCTGCAAAGCAACACGCGATCCAAGTTAAAGTTATTTCACGAACAAACGCGTTTCAGCGCTTCGTCGGCGCGCGTTTTGCGGCGGCTTTCGCGGCGATGCCGAAGCGCTCCGCGAGGCGTTTGGCGACGCGCGCGCTGACGAAGTGCGACACATCGCCGCCGAGCTGGCCGATTTCTTTGACGAAGCGCGACGAGATGAACTGGTACTTGTCGGAGGCCATGAGAAAGACCGTCTCGACATTGGGATTGAGGCGGTTGTTCATCCCCGCCATCTGGAACTCGTATTCGAAATCCGAGACGGCGCGCAGACCGCGGATGATCATCGTGGCGCCGACATCGATAGCGAAATGCATCAGGAGAGTCTCGAACGGCCGCACCTCGATGCGCTTCGCCGCCGCGGGATCGAGATGTTGGAGCTCTTCGCGCACGATTTCGACCCGCTCGTCGGTGTCGAAAAGCGGTCCTTTGCCGGCATTGCGGGCGACCCCGACGACGAGATGGTCGACGATCTTCACCGCGCGCAAAATGATATCCGCGTGCCCGTTGGTGATCGGATCGAATGTTCCGGGATAAACTCCAATTCGCGCGCTCATGCCGTGCTGTCCCCTTCGCCCGCACCCGTTTCGCCGGCGCCGTCGCCATTGACGACGTCTTCGCCGGTTTCGGGCAGACGCGCAACCGACATCACGCGCTCGCCCTCGTCGACTTTGAACACGGTGACGCCGCCGCTGCGCCGTCGCCTGATGCTGATATCCTCGACCGGCACGCGGATGAGCGTGCCGCGATTGGTGACCAGCATGATCTGGTCGCCTTTCGCCACGGGGAAGACCGCGATGGTCGCGCCTTGGCCGCGGCTCGGATCGTTGTTCTCGCGCCCCTGCGCGCCGCGTCCGGTGATCGGGTAGTCATAGGCCGAGCTGCGCTTGCCGTAACCTTTCTCGGTCAGAACGAGGACGAACTCCTCGCGCGCGGCAAGATCGGCGAATTGCTCTTCGCTGATCTGCGCCGCGACCGCGCCTTCGCCCTCGGCCTCCTCGGTTTCGACCTCTTCGGCCGGGCTGCGCCGCCGCTCGGCCGCGAGGCGCAGATAAGCATAGCGCTGCTCGGTCGGCACGTCCTCGTGGCGCAAGATCGACATGGAGATCACGGCGTCGCCCTCGACCAGCCTGATGCCGCGCACGCCGACCGAGCTGCGCCCCGTGAAGATGCGCACTTCCTCGGCAGAAAAGCGGATGCAGCGGCCGTTGCGCGTCGCCAAGAGCACATCGTCCGACGCCCCGCCGATCGCCACCGCGATCAGCCGATCATCGGCGTCGGCGCCCTCGAACTTCATCGCGATCTTGCCGTTCGCCATGACATTGGCGAAATCGGACATGGCATTGCGGCGCACATTGCCTTTGGCGGTCGCGAACACGACGGTGCGGTCCGCCCACACCGCCTCGTCCTCGGGCAGCGGCATGACCGTCGAGATGGTTTCGCCGGCCACGAGATTGGGCAAGAGATTGACCATCGCCTTGCCGCGCGATTGCGGCGTGCCGACCGGCAGGCGATGGACCTTGAGCTTGTAGACCCGGCCCGACGAGGTGAAGAACAGCACCGGCGCATGGGTCGAGGCGACGAAGACCTGATGCAGAAAATCCTCTTCGCGCATCGCCATGCCGGCGCGGCCGCGGCCGCCGCGGCGTTGCGCGCGGTAGGTCGAGAGCGGCACGCGCTTGATGTAGCCGGCGTGGCTCACCGTGACGACCATGTCCTCGCGCTGGATCAACGCCTCGATGTCGGTTTCGAATTCAAGATCTTCGATCACCGTACGGCGCGGCGTGTTGAACTGTTCCTTGACCTCGCGCAGCTCCTGCCGGATCACCTCCATGAGGCGGGTCCGCGAACCCAGAATTTCGAGATAGCCTTTGATCTCGGTGACGATGCCGTCGAGCTCTTCGGCGATCTTGTCCCGCTCCAGCGCGGTCAAGCGCTGCAAGCGCAGATCGAGAATCGCCCTGGCTTGGTCCTCGGTAAGCCGATAGGTTGCGTCGGGACCGGCGCCGCCCCGCCCCGCCTCCTCGATCAAGGCGATCAGCGGCAACACGTCTTCGGCCGGCCAGCTCCGCGCCATCATCTCGACACGCGCGGCGGCCGGATCGGGCGATTGCCGGATCAGCGCGATCATCGCGTCGATATTCGCGACCGCGACGGCAAGACCGAGCAACGTATGCGCGCGCTCGCGCGCCTTGCGCAGCAGGAACACGGTACGCTTGGTGACGACTTCCTCGCGGAACGCGACGAAAGCGCGGATGATGTCGCGCAACCCCATCAAGATCGGACGGCCGCCATCGAGCGCCAGCATGTTGACGCCGAAGCTCGTCTGGAGCGGCGTGTAGCGATAGAGCTGGTTCAGCACGACGTCGGCCATCGCGTCGCGCTTCAGCTCGATCACGACGCGCACGCCGTGGCGGTCGCTTTCGTCGCGCAGATCGGAAATGCCCTCGATGGTCTTTTCCTGCACCAGCTCGGCGATGCGCTCGATCATGCGCGCCTTGTTCACCTGATAGGGAATCTCGGTGACGATGATCGCCTCGCGATCCTTGCGGATCTCCTCGACCGCGGCGCGCCCGCGCATCATGATCGAGCCGCGCCCGAGCGCATAGGCCGCGTGGATGCCGGCACGGCCGAGAATGATGCCGCCGGTCGGGAAATCCGGGCCCGGCACCAGTTCCATCAGCTCTTCGGTGGTGATCTCGCGATTGTCGATATAGGCGATGCAAGCATCGACGACTTCGCCGAGATTATGGGTCGGGATGTTGGTCGCCATGCCGACGGCGATGCCCGAGCCGCCATTGACGAGAATATTGGGAAAGCGCGCCGGAACCACTTTCGGCTCTTGGCGGCTGCCGTCGAAATTGGGCTGGAAGTCGACGGTTTCCTTGTCGATGTCGTCGAGCAACGCATCGGCGGCGCGCGACAGGCGCGATTCGGTATAGCGCATCGCCGCCGGCGGATCGCCATCCATCGAGCCGAAATTGCCCTGCCCGTCGATTAGCTGCAGCCGCATGGCGAAATCCTGCGCCATGCGGACCATCGCTTCGTAGATCGGCGCGTCGCCATGTGGGTGATAATTGCCCATCACCTCGCCGACGCTGGTGGCGGATTTGCGGAACGCGCGGTTCCACTCGTAACCCGCCTGCTTCATCGCGAAGAGGATGCGGCGATGCACCGGCTTCAACCCGTCGCGCACATCCGGCAAGGCTCGCGCCACGATCACGCTCATGGCGTAATCGAGGTAGGAGCGTTTCATCTCCTCTTCGATCGCGACCGGTGTGATATCGAGCGGCGGCGGCGCTGGGGTGTCAGCCAAATTTTTTGTCCGGAACGGGACCGAGAAAAGTCAAAAACGCCGAGCGGGGTCGCCAGCGCAAACTGTCAAAAAAGTTTAGCGGATTTTGCGCTTTTCAACAATCCAAGGCGGGCGCAAAAATGGGCTTTTGGCCGTCGATTTTCCCACAAAAATTAATTTGTTTTACCAGCAGGATACAAGAATATCTTAATGTTATTCATCAGACGCGCGCCGTGCTCGCGTTATCGGTGTGGAAGGCGCCCGATATTGCATTGCAAAAAGCCCGAAAAACGATTCGCCGCGGGAAGGGATTCCCCACCCGCGGCGATCCCAGGAAACGCCGGGCTTAGTTCAAGCTGTTGAGGATTGGAATGTCCTTCACGGCTTGGGGCGCCGGCAGCGACTTCAAGTAGGCGTAGATGTCAGCCGCCACCGCATTCGGCAGCACTTTCGGCTCGTAAGGTGGCATGCTGTTTTGCGGCGTCCGCAGCTGTTGAATGAAAGCCTCGTAGGGCAAGGCCATCGGCACGATACGCGGCCCCGACAGCCCGCCGCCCTGCCCGACGCGGCCATGACATTCCCAGCAGCCGTCGCTGTTGAAATGCTGCTGCCCCCTCTTGGCATCACCCGCAGGCGCCTGTTGCTGCGCCGAAGCACAGGGAGCGAAGGCGAGAACGGAGCCCACGGCGATCGCGAGCGCCGCAACGAATGTACGCTGGTTCATATTTTTTCCACCCTACCCTTATCGGCCTTGCGCCACGACATCGACGAGAACCGGCTCGCCACCCTTGACGAGCGCCACCGCCTGCTGCAACGCCGGCCCGAGCTTGGCCGGATCGGTGATCGGGCCGAAAGCGTGCATGCCCATGCTTTGCGCCATCTTGGCGAAGTCGATATTGGGCGACGCGATTTCCGTCCCGATGCGCGCCGTGTGAATGTCGCGCACATGGCGATCAGCCATGGTCTGCAGATGCATCAGCTCCTGGAAGTAGGCGCGATTGTTATGCACCACCATGAGCACCGGGATCTTGTGCTTGACCGCCGTCCAAAGCGAGCCGGGCGAGACCATCAGCTCGCCGTCGCCGACAATGCCCACCGTGAGGCGCCCGTATTTGCGGTTGGCAAGCCCCGCGCCGATCACGCCCGAGGATTGGTAACCGACGCCGAAAGCGCCGGAATCGCCGAGATAATGATGCGGCTTGTCCATCTTCCAGAGTTGGTGCTGCCAGCTCGATTGGAAGGTATCGGGCGTCGCGAGCGAGTAATCCTCGTTCTTGATCGCGTTCCACACCTCCATGCAGAGGCGCGATGTGCTGATCGGCGTGATATCCCAGCCATAGGTGGCGTCCGCCTTGGCGCGCTCGTATGCGGCCGCGCTGGCATCGGCGAGTTTCTTGCCACGCCCTTGGTACGCCGATTTCTTGTCATCGGTGACGAGCTTCTTCACCGCCTCGATAAGCGAGGGCAAGGTCGCCGCGCCGTCGCCGCTGACTTCGAGATCCACATCGCCGAAGCGTTGGAAGTTCTGGTAGTTCGCGTGGATGAACTGATCGAAGGAGCTGATCGAGACGGTCTTGGTCCCCGGCTTCAGGATCGGCTTCGAGGCGCGATGCAGCTGATCGCGATAGCCATGGATGGTGCCCCAATAATCCGTGACGTCGAGCCCGACCACGAGATCGGCCTGCGCCAGCACCGGGCCGCGCCTTGCGCTTTGATTGAGCGCGTGCCGCGTCGGGAAATTCATGCGGCCGTTGAGATCGACCACCGCGCATTGCAGCACCTCGGCAAGCTCGACGAGATGCGCCATGACGCCGTTCGGGCCTGGCACGCCACGATCGGCCATGATGACCGGGCTCTCGGCCTCGACCAGCATTTTCGCCACTTCGGCGACCGCGCCGGAATCGCCTTGCGCCGCCGCAAAGCGCGGCAGCTTGGGCAATTTGAGATCGGCATCCTCAGGAATTGGGTCTTCCTGCAACGCGCTGTCGGCGACGAGAAGCACCGGCCCCATCGGCGGCGTCATCGCGATCTGATAGGCGCGGATGGTCGATTCGCCGAAATGCTGGAGCGATCCCGGCGAATCATCCCATTTCGTGTAGTCGCGCACGATCACCGGTCCGTCCTGGACCGTGTGATCGGTCTCGACGCCGGGGCGCCGCATGGTTGCGTCCGCGATGTTCGCCGTCAGCATGCAGATCGGCACCCGGTCGCAATAGGCGTTGTAGACGGCCATCGACGCGTGCTGCAGCCCGACCGTGGCATGAACGAGGTTGAGCATCGGCTTGCCTTCGACCTTGGCATAGCCCATCGACATCGCGACCGAGATTTCCTCATGCACGGTCGTCAACCATTCCGGCGCGGTGTTCTTGCCGTAATTGATGAAGGATTCCTGCAGACCGCGGAAGCTCGATCCCGGCATCGCGGCGATGTATTCGATGCCGAGAGACTTGAACGCATCGACCATGTAGTCGGAGCCGCTGGTCGCCGCGACATAGGATTCCGCGCCTTGCGGCACCGGGCCGATCTCGGCCGCGTGTTGGACCGCCGAGACGCCTTGCGGCGACTTGACCTTGGCCGGCGGAGCGGCCTGGCCTTGCGCCACTGCTTGCAGCGGCGCGGCCATCGTGGTCGCGGCGCCTGCCAGAGCTGCACCTTTGAGGAAATTGCGGCGGCCGACACCGGCCGCGGATTTGCGCGTCGCCATGGTTCCCTCCCTAGGGGATAAAAGACTTCGCCCGTTAAGCGCCGGGCGGCTCGGTAATTAGGTCACAAAGCCTCTCCCGGCGCAACCGGCCGGTGCCAGGCGATCGGCGGCCAGACCAGCCTTAGAACGGGATTTCGTCGTCGAGGTCTTGCGCGGCCGGCACCCGTGCCGCAGCGCGCGGTGCGCTCGCGCGCGGCGCGTCCTCTTCCGGCGCATCGCTCGGGAAGCCGCCCTCGCCGCCGCCGCTGCGTCCGTCGAGCATCGTCAATTCGCCGCGGAAGCGCTGCAGCACGACTTCGGTGGTGTAGCGTTCCTGGCCCGAATTGTCGGTCCATTTGCGCGTCTGCAACGCGCCCTCGATATAAACCTTCGAGCCCTTCTTCAGATATTTCTCGACGATGTCGACCAGGCGCTCGTTGAAAATGGCGACCCGGTGCCATTCGGTCTTTTCCTTGCGCTCGCCGGAGTTCTTGTCGCGCCAGCTCTCCGAGGTGGCCACCGAAAGATTGGCGATACGCAGCCCGTCCTGGGTCGAGCGAATCTCGGGATCGCGGCCAAGATTGCCGACGAGGATGACTTTGTTGACGCTGCCGGCCATGGGGACGATCTCCTTCTCGGGCTTCGGGTCTAAGGCGTGGCGTTGCACGGGCCGCTCGGCAGCCGCGCGCGAAACCCCATGCTAGAACGGAGTGGGAACATTGCCAAGCGCTCAACGCGCGCGCTAAGGTCTGGCTATGCAATATATTCGCGTTCGCGGTGCCCGCGAACACAATCTCAAAAACGTCGATGTGGACATGCCGCGCGACAGCCTGGTCGTGATGACCGGCCTGTCCGGATCGGGCAAATCCTCGCTCGCCTTCGACACGATCTATGCCGAAGGCCAGCGCCGCTATGTCGAAAGCCTGTCGGCCTATGCGCGCCAGTTCCTCGAGCTGATGCAGAAGCCCGATGTCGATCTGATCGAAGGCCTGTCGCCGGCGATCTCGATCGAGCAGAAGACCACGTCGAAGAATCCGCGCTCGACCGTCGGCACCGTCACCGAGATCCACGATTATCTGCGCCTGCTTTATGCGCGCATCGGAATCCCCTATTCGCCCGCAACCGGTCTGCCGATCGAAAGCCAGACCGTCTCGCAAATGGTCGACCGGGTCATGGCGATGCCGGAAGGCACGCGCCTTCTGCTGCTGGCGCCGATCGTGCGCGGCCGCAAAGGCGAGTACCGCAAAGAGCTTTCCGATCTCCAGAAGCGCGGCTTTCAGCGGGTCAAGATCGACGGCAAGATGCACGAGATCGACGCCGCGCCCAAGCTCGACAAGCAGCTGAAGCACGACATCGAGGTCGTGGTCGACCGCATCGTCGTGCGCGAAGGCCTGGGCAACCGGGTCGCCGAATTGATCGAGACCGCGCTCAATCTCGCCGACGGCATCGCCATCGCCGAGAAGGCCGATGGCGGAGAGCGCACGATCTTCTCGGCGAAATTCGCCTGCCCGGTTTCGGGCTTCACGATTCCCGAGATCGAGCCGCGGCTGTTCTCGTTCAACAATCCGCACGGCGCCTGCCCGGAATGCGACGGGCTCGGCACCAAGCTGTTCTTCGATCCCGAGCTGGTGGTCGCGGACGAGCGCAAATCCTTGCGTGAAGGCGTGATCGCGCCCTGGGCGGGATCGAGCTCGCAATATTATCAGCAGACGCTCGACAGCATCGCGCGCCACTTCAAGGTGAGCACCAACACGGCGTGGAAAGACCTGCAGGAAAAGGTCCGCAAGACGATCCTGTTTGGCTCGGGCGAGACGCCGATCACCATGCGTTACGATGACGGCCAGAAAAGCTATACGACCAGCCGGCCTTTCGAAGGCGTCATCCCCAACATGGAGCGGCGCTTCAAGGAGACCGACAGCGCCTGGCTCAAAGAGGAGTTGGGGCGTTATCAGAACACCACCGAATGCGAGGTCTGCCACGGCAAGCGCCTGAAGCCCGAGGCCCTGGCGGTGAAGATCAACCAGCTCGACATCAGCCAGGTTTCCGATTTCTCGATCCTCGACGCGGTCGAATGGTTCGGCTCGCTCGACAAGAAGCTTACCGCCAAGCAGCGCGACATCGCGCAGCGGATCTTGAAAGAGATCAACGAGCGCTTGGGCTTTCTGCGCAATGTCGGGCTCGAATATCTGACCTTGTCGCGCGCCTCGGGCACTTTGTCGGGCGGCGAGAGCCAGCGCATCCGCCTCGCCTCGCAAATCGGCTCGGGCCTCACCGGCGTGCTCTATGTGCTCGACGAGCCCTCGATCGGGCTTCATCAGCGCGACAATGACCGGCTGCTCACGACGCTCAAAAGATTGCGCGATCTCGGCAACACGGTGATCGTGGTGGAGCATGACGAAGAGGCGATCCGCGCCGCCGATTACCTGATCGACATGGGGCCGCTGGCCGGCATCCACGGCGGCAAGGTGATTGCCGCCGGCAAGCCCGCCGAGGTGATGGCCGCGCCCGACAGCATCACCGGCCAATATCTGACCGGTCGTCGCCGCATCGAGCTGCCCGAGCATCGCCGCACCGGCGCGCCCGGCCAGAAGCTCCGCATCGTCGGCGCGCGCGCCAACAATTTGCAGAACGTCACCGCCGAATTTCCGATCGGCACCTTCTCCTGCGTCACCGGCGTCTCCGGCGGCGGCAAGTCGTCCTTGGTGATCGACACGCTCTACAAGGCGCTCGCCCGCAAGCTCAACTTCGCGCATGAGCACCCCGGCCCGCATGACCGCATCGAAGGCGCCGAGCATCTCGACAAGATCGTCGACATCGACCAATCGCCGATCGGCCGCACGCCGCGCTCCAACCCCGCGACTTATACCGGCGCCTTCACCCCGATCCGCGACTGGTTCGCCGGCCTGCCCGAAGCCAAGGCGCGCGGCTATGGCGCGGGACGGTTCTCGTTCAACGTCAAAGGCGGCCGCTGCGAAGCATGCGAAGGCGACGGCGTGCTGCAGATCGAGATGCACTTCCTGCCCGACGTCTTCGTGCAATGCGATGTCTGCCACGGCAAGCGCTACAACCGCGAAACCTTGGAAGTCATGTTCAAGGGCAAGAACATCGCCGACGTGCTCGACATGACGGTCGAGGAAGGCGCCGAATTCTTCCGCGCCGTGCCGGCGATCCGCGACAAGCTCGTGACCCTGGAGCGGGTCGGGCTCGGCTATATCCATGTCGGCCAGCCGGCCACGACCTTGTCGGGCGGCGAGGCGCAGCGCGTGAAGCTCGCCAAGGAATTGTCGCGTCGCGCCACCGGCCGCACGCTCTATATCCTCGACGAGCCCACCACGGGCCTCCATTTCGAGGATGTGAAGAAGTTGCTGGAAGTCCTGCACGCGCTGGTCGATCAGGGCAATACGGTGCTGGTGATCGAGCACAATCTCGAAGTCATCAAGACCGCCGACTGGATCGTCGATCTCGGCCCCGAAGGCGGCTCGGGCGGCGGCAAGATCGTCGCCGCCGGCACGCCCGAGCAGATCGCCCAGGCCAAGGGCAGCTATACCGGCGAATATCTGCGCGAGTATCTGGCCCGCAGCGGCGAAGGCAAGAAGCTCAAGCGGGCGTGAGGCTGGGCCTCATCCGGCTTTTCCGGTCGGCTGGATTCTGCGATAGTGCCCTTGGGGACGGGGCATGGCCGCGCGGCAAAAGAAATTCTTGCTGGTTCTGATCAAGCCGTCGCATTACGACGACGACGGCTATGTCATCCAATGGCTGCGCTCGGCGATCCCGTCCAACACGCTCGCCGTGCTCAATGGGCTGGCGCTCGATTGCGCCGAGCGCAAAGTGCTGGGCGAAGATGTCGCCATCGAAATCACAGCCTATGACGAGACCAACACGCGCATAAGGCCGGAGCGCATCGCGCGGATCATCGCGCGCGCCGATGGCGGCATGGTCGCGCTGGTGGGCGTGCAATCGAACCAGTTTCCCCATGCGATGGATTTGGCGCGGCGGCTGCGCGTGCGCGGCGCGCCGGTCTGTATCGGCGGCTTTCACGTCTCCGGCACGATCGCCATGTTGCCGGGAATCCAGCCCGAGCTGGCGGAGGCGCAGCGCCTCGGTATCTCGCTCTTTGCCGGCGAGGCCGAAGGACGGCTCGAAGAGGTGCTGCGCGACGCCTGGCAAGGCACGCTGAAGCCGCTCTACAACTACATGGACGATTTGCCCGGCCTCGAAGGCGTGCCGCCGCCCATGCTGCCGGCGACCAGGGTCAAGCGCACCGCGGGCGGGATTTCGAGCTTCGATGCCGGGCGCGGTTGCCCGTTCCAATGCTCCTTCTGCACCATCATCAACGTGCAAGGGCGCAAATCGCGCTACCGCTCGGCCGACGACATCGAACAGCTTATCCGCCGCAACGTCGCGCAAGGCGTCAACCGCTTCTTCATCACCGACGACAATTTCGCGCGCAACAAGGACTGGGAAAAGATCTTCGACCGGCTTATCGCCTTGCGCGAAGGCGAAGGGATGGACATCAAGTTCATCATCCAGGTCGACACGCTGTGCCACCGCAATCCGAATTTCATTTCAAAGGCAGTACGTGCGGGCGTGGCGCGCGTGTTCCTGGGGCTGGAGAGCATCAACCCCGACAGTCTGGCCGGGGCCAAGAAGCGCCAGAACAAGATCACCGAATATCGCGAGATGATGCTTGAATGGAAGCGCGGCAAGGTCACCACCTATGCCGGCTACATCTTGGGCTTTCCGACCGACACGGTCGAGAGCATCGTGCGCGACATCGAGATCATCAAGCGCGAGCTGCCGATCGACCTTCTGGAATTCTTCTGCCTTACGCCCTTGCCCGGCTCGGAAGACCACAAGAATCTTTTCCTCAAGGGCGCACCACTTGATCCCGATCTCAACAAATACGATTTGGAGCATGTGACCACCACCCACGCCAAGATGTCGCCCGAGGAATGGGCGCGCGCTTATCGCCTGGCTTGGGAAACCTTCTATTCGCCCGAGCATATGGCGACAGTGATGCGCCGCGCCGCGGCGACCGGGATCAGCGCCGGCAAGACCTTGTTCCTGCTATTGTGGTTCTATGGCTGCATCACGATCGAGAAGATCCACCCGCTCGAAGGCGGCTATTTCCGGCGCAAATACCGCCGCGACCGGCGTCCGACCCTGCCGCGCGAAAGCGTGCTCGCCTTCTATCGGCGCTATGCGGCCGAAATCATCGCCAAGCATTGGCGCATGGGCCGGCTGATCTGGCAGATGACCAAAGTGCGCAAGCAGATCAAACGCGACCCGCATGCGCGCGACTATATGGACGAGGCGTTGACCCCGGTGATCGCCGACGAGCTCGAGACTTCTCAAAATGTTCACCGTCAACGACGCCGCCAAGGCCGCGGTCCACAAAGCGCGGCGCGAAGAGAAAGCGCGCAGCCGCGTCAACGCGTGATGCCGCAAAATCCCGTCCACGTCATCGGCGGCGGCCTGGCCGGCAGCGAAGCGGCCTGGCAGGTCGCGCGCGCCGGTATTCCGGTCGTGCTGCACGAAATGCGGCCGGTGCGCGGCACCGAGGCGCATCAGACCGCGGGCTTGGCCGAGCTGGTCTGTTCCAACTCTTTGCGTTCCGACGATGCCGAGAACAACGCGGTCGGCCTGCTGCACGAGGAGATGCGCCGTTGCGGGTCGCTGGTGCTGCGCGCCGCCGACGCGACGAAGTTGCCGGCGGGCGGCGCGCTCGCGGTCGATCGTGATCACTTTTCCGCGCAGATCGAGACGGCGCTCGGCACCGATTCGCTGATCGAAATCCGGCGCGAGGAGATTGCCACGCTTCCGCCTGAGGATTGGCACAGCGTCATCCTCGCCACCGGCCCGCTCACCTCGCCCGACCTTGCGGCCGCCATCAGCGCGCTCACCGGCGAGCAGTCCCTCGCCTTTTTCGATGCGATCGCGCCGATCGTTCATGCCGACAGCATCGACCTCACCAAAGCCTGGCGCCAATCGCGTTACGACAAAGGCGACGGCGCCGATTACCTCAACTGCGCCTTGGAGCGCGAGCCCTATCGCGATTTCGTCGCGGCCCTGCTCGCTTCCGATACGGTCGCCTTCCATGATTGGGAAAAGGACACGCCGTATTTCGACGGTTGCCTACCGGTCGAGGTGATGGCGGCGCGCGGCGTGGACACGTTGCGCTTCGGGCCGATGAAGCCGGTGGGCTTGACCGATCCGTCCACCGGCAGGCGGCCTTATGCGGTGGTGCAGCTGCGCCAGGACAATGCGCTCGGCACGCTCTACAACCTCGTCGGCTTTCAGACCAAGCTGCGCCATGCCGATCAGGTGCGGATTTTCCGCACCATCCCCGGTTTGGAGCGCGCCGAATTCGCGCGGCTTGGCGGCCTGCACCGCAACACTTTCATCAACAGCCCAAAGCTGCTCGATGGCAGCCTACGCCTCAAAGCCCTGCCGCGACTGCGCTTTGCCGGGCAGATCACCGGCGTCGAAGGCTATGTCGAAAGCGCGGCGATCGGCTTGCTCGCCGGACGCTTCGCTGCAGCCGAAATCCTGGGAACAGCGCAGACGCCACCGCCCGCGACGACGGCGCTCGGCGCCTTGCTTGGCCACATCACGGGCGGCGGCGATGCCAAAAGCTTCCAGCCGATGAACGTGAATTTCGGACTCTTTCCGCCGCTGCCGGACGGCACGCTCACCCGTGCCAATCGCGGCGAGAAAAAGCCGCTCATTTCCCGCCGCGCGCTTGCCGATCTCGCATCGTGGCTCGGGCCCGACCGCGCCGCCGCCGAATAGGACAGCGCGATGGCCGAGGATCGCCTCGAAACCTGGTTCATCGCGGCGTTGAGCGCGCATGGTCGCGGCGATCCTAGCAGCGCGGAGCGGCTTTGCCGCGACATTCTCGCTTCCGATCCGCGCCACCTCGGTGCGCTTCACGCCCTGGCCGTACTGGCGCTGGAGCGCGAGCATTTCGCCGCAGCCGAGCGCTTCGCAGCCCGCGCCCTCGCGATCAACCCCACCCTCGCCGCAGGGTATTCCGCAAGCGGCCGCGCCTTCGCGGGCCTTGGGCGTCCAGACGAAGCGCTCGCGGCTTACGACCGCGCGCTCGCGCTGAAGCCCGATGACGCCGAAGCGATGTTCAACCGCGGGCTCGCGTTGATCACCCTCGAGAGAAGAGAAGAAGCAATCGAGAGCTTCGGCAAAGCCGCCAGCGTGATGAGCGAACCGGGCCCTGCACTTTTCAACCAGGGCAATCTCCTCTTCGATCTCGGCCGTTTCGACGAAGCGGTTTCGCGTTACAACGAAGCGATCCAACATGAGCCCGGTTTCGCGGTCACCCACAACAATTGTGGCAATGCGCTGCGCGAATCGAATCGTCTCGAAGCAGCGCTCGCAGCCTACGACCGGGCGATCGTGCTCAAGCCCGATTACGCCGAGGCCCACAATAATCGTGGCATCGCACTGCAACGTCTCGGCCGGCGCGAGGATGCGCTGGCGAGCTATGATCAAGCGGTCGTGTTGCAGCCAGGCCTTGCGGAATCCTTCTACAATCGCGGCTTGTTGCTTGCCGACATGAAACGCCCCGGCGAGGCACTGGCAAGCTTTGACCGGGCCGTCGCCCTGAAGCCCGATCACGCGCAAGCCGCGAGCCATGCCTTCGACATGGCAGCGCGGCTCTGCGATTGGCGCGACCGGGGAGAGCGCACGCGTGACCTCGTCGAGCGGGTTCGCACCGGCCTGCTTGTCGCGCCGTTCATTCTGCTCGGCGCTTGCGACGAACCGGAACTTCACGCCAAGGCTTCCGCTAATGCCGCGGAAGCTTATCGCCACGATCTCCCGCGTCTTCTTCCTTTCGGGCACCGCGCCAACCATCCGCGGCTGCGTGTTGCCTATGTCTCGGCGGATTTTCACGAACACGCGGTCGGGCGCGCCATGGTCGGCTTGTTCGAGCAAGCAGATCGCAGGTGCTTCGAGCTTTCGGGCGTTTTTCTCTCGCCACCGTCCGAGAACCCGCTGGGGCGCCGGATCGCTGCCGCCTTCGATCATGTGATCGACGCGAGCGGCCTGACGGACAAAGCAATCGCTGCGCTGCTGCGCGAGCGCGAGATCGACATTGCGGTCGATTTGATGGGTTATACGCGCGGCAGCCGCACCCGGATTTTCATCCATCGCGCAGCACCGTTGCAAGTCGGTTATTTTGGCTATCCTGGAAGCTTAGGCGCCGATTTCATCGATTATGCGTTCGCCGACCGCATCGTCATCCCCGAAGCCGCGAAAGCGCATTTCGCCGAACGGATCATCTATCTGCCGGACAGCTACTTGCCGACCGATTCCGCTCGCGCATCGACTGCGCCGCCGCCCGCGCGCGCCAGGCTCGGTTTGCCCGCGATCGGCTTCGTGTTCTGTTGCCTGAATGCTCCGAACAAGATCGCACCCGACATGTTCGATCTGTGGATGAAGCTGTTGCGCACGGTAGAGAGCAGCGTCTTATGGCTTTACGCCGACAATGATATCGCGCAGGCCAATTTGCGCCGTGAAGCGGCCAGCCGCGGCATCGCGTCCAAGCGCCTTGTCTTCGCGCCTCCCGTCGATTACGAAAGCCATGTATCCCGCATGGCGGCCGGCGATCTGTTTCTCGATACCCTGCCTTATAATGCGCACAGCACGGCAAGCGACGCGCTTTGGGCCGGGTTGCCGGTCATCACCTGTGCAGGCCGATCGTTTTCGGCGCGGGTCGCTGCAAGCGCACTTGCGGCGATCGGGCTACCCGAGCTCGCCACTGATTCGCTTGCCGATTACGAGCGGCTCGCGCTGTCCCTCGCCCGGGATCCGGAGCGGCTCGCGGCAATCCGGGCGCGGCTCGCCGATAACCGCAAATCCTATCCGCTCTTCGATACGGCGCATTTGTGCCGCCAGATCGAGACCTCCTATCACGCTATGTGGGAGCGCCATCGCAGCGGCCAAGCGCCGCAAAGCTTCGCGGTTTAGAGTAGGAAAGTTGCCGGATAATACACTGCACGATCGCCCAAGTGGATTGCGGCCGTCACACGCCGCTCATCTGTCGACTTGTTTCATGCCGCAAACACCTGCGTGCTCGGCGGACGGTTTCATATCGAGGCGGACTTTGACGATTTCCCAAGGGGCACCGCGTTCAGCATCAGGTATCTCGCGACGCTGAACGATAGCAAACCTAAGTGTGGATAACCCATCGGCCGGTCGGTGCCCGCCGGTACCCCATCGTTTTTCTAGAATGCGAGAATTCACATGGTTGATGGGCGACGGGCTTGCGTCCACTAGGTAACCTTCGTTGTCATGATCCAGCGCAACAAAAGTCCCCCTGCGCCTCTCGGTGCGGATCGAGGCAGCCTGGAAGCGCCTTTTGAGATCTTCATCCTCATAGCCCCATCCCCAGAATTCGTTAGAATATCCGTCGACCTGCTGGAATAGATCATTGGGCACTAAGACCGCTGCGCCAAAAAACCTATCGAGATCGTGATTCACTACTGAGCCTGATCGGCCAGGAGCGATCGGTCTTGTCTCCGCACCATACCACACAATGGCCGAAGGCAGATCGGACCATGAGTAGTCGGCCCAAATCGGCAGATAATCCACGTCATTGAAGCAGGTATAGTCCCCATATTTTTGGCCTAACTCAAAGCCAACGTTCTTGATAGCCCCGCGATTGAAAGGCATTCCTGCCTCTTGTTCAACGATTAGCACGCGGTAAGGAATCGTTCGGCTCAGAACGTCACGGGCGAAGTATACCCTCATATGTTGGATGAAAGTATCGAGATGCAACGCGCGGTCGCGGTAAGGAACAACGATAGTAAGCCGCTTCATCGTGACTCAGCCTAGTTTGCTTTACCCATTTTAGCAGATGCGCTGCGCCCGACATATCGTTCCAACGCGAGGAGAGCCTAAAGACTAATAGCGCCGCCGCAGCGCCGCCCAGGCGAGGCGCCAGCTTTGCGTCGGATCGGGAAGCAGCCAACGCGGATCGAAAAGATTGTGATCCAGCCGCGCGAGACGCTGCAAGCGCCGCTCGGCCAGCAGCGCCGGCAGCAAGGCCGGCAGCGCCTCGCGCGGCACGGCACGACGATGGCGGCGCGCTTCATCGAGATACCGGCGCGCCTGGGCGGCAAGGTCTTGCGCCGTCTTGGCAAGCGCCGACGACGGTTTCAACTCCAAGAAACCGCGCCCGAGATCAACTCCATGCAATACGATCAGATCTTCCGGCAAATAGACGCGCTTCATCCGCGCATGAAATGGCGCGGCCGCGAGCAGGCCTGCCAACGCATAGGCCGTCCCCGCCGCGCGGCCCGCGGATTGCGCCGGCTCGTCGCGCACGCCCAGCGTTTCCAGCGCCAGCAGGACGAGGCTCGCCGACGAGCCCGCGGCATAGGCTTCAAGGGCGGCGAGGCTCGGCAAAGGACCATCGGCAAGATCCTGCACGCGCGCGTCGAGCAGCGTCTCGAAATAGCCGCGCGACAGGCCATGCGCACGGATCGCGCCGGCAAGCGCTTCGGCGACGTCGTGGCGGCGTGGCGTGGCGCCGGCATAGATTTCCGCGATCGCGTCGCGCCACCATTGCAAACGGATGCGGCCCAGCATCGGCTCGTGCGTGACCTCGCGAATCCGCGCGACCTCGAAGTTGAAGGCGTAGAGCGCGAACAGCGCCTCGCGCCGCGGCGACGGCGCGAACAGCGCGGTCTGGAAACGGTCCCGATCGTGACGGCGCAGATCGGCGGCGAGCGGCGATAGGGCCGAACCAGCCATCCCGGATCCTACGGCTCCGGCTTCGCGAGAAGCCCCGCTTCGGCTGCCGCTTTGCGCGCGCGTTCAAGGCAAGCGGGGCACAAGCACAACTCATCCCTACTCGGCACAGGGATATAGGGCGGCGTCATGCACCAGCAATCGCCCTCGGCATTGCAGTCGAAGGTTGTAGCGCAGCGGGAACAGCGCGATTCCATAGCGTCATTATGGCATGGAAAACGAGGTTCGTCAGACGCCCGAGTCTACAAGGTCTAATTGTGGTCGCCGGCCGTGGCGGCTATGATGAATACGAATGGCTTAAGACCATCTGGAGCAACAAAAGCCAATAAAGGGGACATCGCCAATGAAAAATCCGCTCAATTCTTTGGGACCGACCATCACGCTCGGCGTCGTGCTGACGATCGTCGTGGTTCTACTGATTCACGCTATCGCCTAACGCCAGCAAAGGGGGGATATCGCCATGGAACTCGTCAGTTTCGACTGGTGGCTGTTCTTCATCCGCTGGTGCCATATTTTGTGCGGCGTGATGTGGATCGGACATCTCTGGTATTTCAACTTCACCCAGACGCCGACCGTGCCGAAGATTCCGGCCGAGCTGCGTCCGGCCGTGACCAAGTTCATCCTGCCGGAAGCCTTATTCTGGTTCCGCTGGGGCGCAATGGGAACGATCATTTTCGGTCTCATCCTCGCCTATATGAACGGCTATCTCGGCTCCGCCATCAAACTCGGCATCGGCGATGGCAGCGCGCACAACACCACGATCGGCTTCGGCATGTGGCTCGGCACGATCATGTGGTTCAACGTCTGGTTCATCATTTGGCCGAACCAGAAAAAGAACATCGGCCTCGTGCAAGCCTCGCCCGACGAGGTGAAAAAGGCCGCGCGGCTCGCGGGCCTGACCTCGCGGGTAAACACCTTGCTGTCGATCCCGATGTTCTACTGCATGGCCGGCGTGCATTTTTATTGAGCAGTCACGATATCGCCACGGAACGGGGCCCGCGCGGCCCCGTTTCTATTTTCGGCGCATGTATCCGCTTTCGTTCGCGCGCCACGTGCATTAAATAGATTTAATGAAACGCGGGCCTCGATCTTCTCGCGCGCGACATCAACGTCAAGCTATGGAAGCGCATGTGCTGCCCGAAGGGCGGTGCGTCTTGAAACCGTGCAACTGTGTGAGGACACGTCATGTCATTTGAGCTGCCGCCCCTGCCCTATTCCAAAGATGCGCTCGAGCCCCAGATCTCGGCGAAGACGCTCGATTTCCATCACGGCAAGCATCATCAGGCCTATGTCACCAATTTGAACAATCTGGTGAAGGACTCGCCGCTGGCGGCGCAATCGCTCGAAGACATCATCAAGAGCACGGCCAAGGACGACGCCAAGGCCGGGATCTTCAACAACGCCGCTCAGGTGTGGAACCACACCTTCTTCTGGAATTCGATGAAGCCGCAAGGCGGCGGAAAGCCTTCCGCTGCGGTGGCGAGTGCGATCGAAGGCGCGTTCGGCGGCTTCGACAAATTCAAGGAAGAATTCAAGCAGGCGGCCGTGACTCAATTCGGCAGCGGTTGGGCCTGGCTGGTCGCCGACGCCGGCAAGATCAAGGTCACCAAGACGCCCAACGCCGTGAACCCGCTTTCCCTGGGACAGACCGCGCTTCTCACCGTCGATGTGTGGGAGCACGCCTATTATCTCGATTATCAGAACCGTCGGCCCGATTTCGTGTCGGCCTTCCTCGACCACCTGGTGAATTGGGATTTCGTCGCCGCCAATCTCGCCAAGGCGCGCTAAGCCGCGCGATCAGTGCAAGCAAGTAAGCGAAACGGGGCCATATGGCCCCGTTTTGTTTTTGCGCTCTTTTTTTTAAGCTAGCGGCAAAAGCGCCGCGGCAACCCGCCGGTCCTCGGCGAGCAGCACGTTATAGGTCCGGCACGCAGCGCCGGTGTCCATCGGCTCGATGACAACGCCGCGTCCGCGCAAAGCCTGGCGCAATTCCGGCGGCACTTGCGCCATGCGCTTGCCGCAACCGAGCAGGAGAATCTGCGCGCCCGCGTCCACCACCGGCGCCAGATTGGCGAGCGAAATCTCGGCAATGCTCGCGACTGACCAAGTATGGATCGCCTGCGGCAGCACGATGATCGCGCCGCGATGGAGCACGCCACTTACCCGGAAGCCTTGCGCGTTGTAGCTTTCGATCACCTGTCGGTCGGTCGGACCAAGCGGGGTGATGTTGAGGGTCACGTTGCCTCGGGCGCCGTCACGGCTTGGCCGGAACCTTCCTTCGCCGGACCGCCGCGCCGCGGCCGGATGTAATAGAGCATGGGCGCGGCGATGAAGAGCGAGGAATAGGTGCCGACGACGATGCCCCAGAGCATCGCGATCGAGAAGCCGCGCAGCACCTCGCCGCCGAAGATCAGCAGCGACAACACGGCAAGCGTCGTGGTGCTCACGGTCAGGATCGTGCGCGACAAGGTTTCGTTCAGGCTCTTATTGATCAGCTCGGCGAAATCCATGGTGCGGTGCTTGCGCATGGTCTCGCGCACGCGATCATAGATCACCACCGTGTCGTTGATCGAATAGCCGGCAATGGTGAGGATCGCGGCGAGCGTCGTGAGGTTGAACTCGATCTGCAACAGCGAGAACAGCCCGACCGTCGTGATCGTATCGTGCAAGGTCGACAGCATCGCGCCGACGCCGAACTGCCATTCGAAACGGAACCAGACATAAACCGCGATGGCGCACAGTGCGAGGATGGTAGCGATCGTGCCGGCGCGGATGAGCTCGGCGCCGACCTTCGGCCCGACCACTTCGGTGCGGCGATATTCGATCCCGTCGCCGAGTTTCTGCTTGACGATCTGAACCGCTTGCTCCTGCGCCGCATCGTTGCCGGGCTGGCGTTGCAGCCGGATCAGCACATCGCTCGGCGTCCCGAAGCCCTGCAGCGAGACATCGCCCAGCCCGAGCCCGTCGAGTTGCGCGCGCATCGTGCTGAGGTCGGCCGGCCCGTTGGTCGTGCGCGCCTCGATAATGGTGCCGCCGCTGAAATCGATGCCGTAATTGAGTCCCTGGACGAGGAACAGCACGATCGAGCCCAAGGTCATCAGCAAGGACAGCGCAAAGCCGAGCTTGTGCAGCCCCATGAAATTGATGTTGGGGATGCGGCGGATTTTAATCAGCGGGTGCAAAGCCATCAGATCGGGATCTCTTTGGGCTTCATCCGGCGCAGCCAAGTGACGATCTCGAGCCGCGTGACCAGGATCGCCGAAAACAGCGAGGTGAGCACGCCGATGCTCAAGGTCACGGCGAAGCCTTTGACCGGGCCGGAGCCGAGCCAGAACATCAGCGCGCCGGCGACCAAGGTGGTGACATGGCTGTCGAGAATCGTGCCGAAGGCGCGCTCGAACCCGGCCTGAAGCGACGAGATCAAGGTGCGCCCGCCGCGCAGCTCTTCGCGGATACGCTCATAGATCAGCACATTGGCGTCGACCGCCATGCCCATGGTGAGCGCGATGCCGGCGATGCCGGGCAAGGTCAAGGTTGCGCCCAAGAGCGACAGGCTTGCCAGGATAAGGCACAAATTGAAGAACAGCGCGATGTCGGCGAAAATCCCGAAGAGCCCGTAGAACACGATCATGAACACGATCACCAGTACGACGCCGACGATGCTGGCGAGCGCGCCGGCATGGATCGAATCCGCGCCGAGATCGGGGCCGACGGTACGCTCTTCGAGCACGGTCAAGGGCGCGGGCAAGGCGCCGGCGCGCAGCAGCAAAGCGAGATCATTGGCCGTCTGCGTCGTGAAGCTGCCAGAGATCTGGCCTTTGCCGCCCAGGATCGGCTCCTGAATCACCGGCGCGCTGATCACCTTGTTGTCGAGCACGATCGCGAAGGGTTTCTTCACATTGTCCTTGGTCGCATCGGCGAAACGCCGCGCGCCGGTCGAATCGAAGGTGAAGCTCACCACCGGCTCGTTGTTCTGGCCGAAGGTCGGTTGCGCGTCGATCAAGGTGTCGCCGCTCACCATGACGCGGCGGCGCACGACGTAATACTGCGTCGGCTGGCCGTTGACGGTCTGGTCGCTGGGCAGAAGCTCGTCGCCTGCCGGCAGCTTTCCGCTGCGCGCATCGGCCGGCGAGGCGTTCACGTCGACCAGCTGGAAGGTCATCTTCGCGGTCTTGCCGAGCAATTCCTTAACGTGCTCGGGATTCTCGACGCCCGGAAGCTGGACCAGAATGCGATCGTCGCCCTCGCGCTGGATGGTCGGTTCCTTGGTGCCGGTCTCGTCGATCCGCCGGCGCACGATCTCGATCGATTGCTCGACCGCCGAGGCGCGGCGCTGCGTCAGCGCGATCGGGTTTGGCGTCAGCACCACCGTGCCGTTCGAGCCGATCTGCGTATCGATCTCGGGATCGATCTTGGTGACGATGTCGCGCACATCTTTGGCGCGGTCGGCATCGCGCAAGGCGAAACTGACGTGGTTGTTGTCGGAGGAGAGATCGCTATAGCCGATCTTCGTCGCAAGCATCTGCGTGCGCATCTCGTCAACCAGCCCGACAAGGCGTTCCTTCTCGACCGCGCCCATATCGACCTCGAGCAGCAGATGCGAGCCGCCGCGCAGATCGAGGCCGAGCGAGACTTGCTTCTTCGGAAAGAAGGACGGCCAGGAAGCGAGCGTCTCGGGTGCAAAGGCGTTGGGCAACGCGAAGATCACGCCGAGCGCGCAGACCCCGAGAATCAGGATGAGCTTCCATTTCTCAAAATAGAGCATGGGCGCGCCTCGTCTCGGGCCGATGCCGGGGGGCTAGCGCAGCCCCAGCATGCGACGCCAGGCGGGCGTTTCCTCCTTCGCGCCAGAGGCATCGGCGGCGACGGTCTCGCCTTCCTTGGCCGGCGGCTCTTTATCCGAGCCGTCCTTGTCCTTGCTGTCCTTCGCCGCTACCGGCTCGGTCTTGGCCAGCACTTGGGCGATCGTGCTGCGCACCACGCGCACGCGCACATTGTCGGCGATGTCGAGCAGCACTTCCTCGTTATTGACGACCTTCGCCACCGTACCGATTATACCGCCGCCGGTCACAACGCGGTCGCCGCGGCGGATCGCGTCGAGCATGGCGCGCTGCTGCTTGGCTTTTTGCTGTTGCGGGCGGATGAGGAAGAAATAGAAGACGACGAAGATCAGGGCCAGCGGCGCGATCTGCACCAGCATATCGGGGCTGCCGAGCCCAGAAGATGTCTGGGCGTAAGCCGGCGAAATCAGCATCCTCGAACTCCCTCGCGAAAAGCGGCCGGCCGGGGGCGCCAAAGCGCCTCCGCCGCGGCGCATTGGTACTGGATGGCAGGCCAAAGCGCAAGCAAGGGGCCGCCTTGCGGCGGGGTCGCTCCAAGCTATCATGGCGCGGTTTTTATGGTGGCGACCATGGTGCAAGGCAGGGCGATGACCGAGAAGGTAAAGACCAAGGAGCTCTTGGCGCGTATCGCCGCGGCTTTGGAGCGCCAGGCCCCGCCCGAGCGCCCGCGCAACGATTTCAACGCCGCCGACGCCTTCGTCTGGCATGCCGACCGCGAACTCCTCGAGCCGGTGAAAACGGTCAACCGGGTCGATCTCGGCCTGCTGCAAGGCATCGAGCGGGTCCGCGACATTCTGCTCGACAATACCCGCCGCTTCGCCCAGGGCCTGCCGGCCAACAACGTGCTGCTGTGGGGCGCGCGCGGCATGGGCAAATCGTCGCTGGTGAAAGCGGCGCATGCCGCCGTCAATGCCGAGAAAGCGCGTGCGCTGGTGCTGGTCGAGATCCACCGCGAGGATATTCCGAGCCTGCCGATTCTGCTCGGCCTGCTGCGCCAAACCAAACGCCGCTGCATCCTCTTTTGCGACGATCTCTCCTTCGACCAGCAGGACACGAGCTACAAATCCCTGAAAGCCGTGCTCGAAGGCGGCATCGAAGGCCGGCCGGACAATGTCGTGCTCTATGCCACCTCGAACCGGCGTCATCTTCTGTCGCGCGACATGATCGAGAATGAGCGCTCGAGCGCGATCAATCCGGGCGAAGCGGTCGAGGAGAAAGTCTCGCTCTCGGACCGCTTCGGTCTGTGGCTCGGCTTTCATGCCTGCGATCAGCAGACTTTCTTCGCCATGGTGCAAGGCTATGCCAAGCATTTCGGCCTCGACTATCCCGAGGACAAAATGCGCGCCGAAGCCGGTGAATGGGCGATCACCCGCGGCGCGCGTTCCGGCCGGGTTGCCTGGCAATATATCCAGGATCTCGCGGGGCGGCTGGGGAAACGTCTTAACTAAGCTGTCACGTGGTTGAAGCCGGCCCTACCGGTTGATCTAGATCAACGACGGAAGCCACGTCCAAGCCCTAACTGTGCATTCCGACCGTGCAACACCGGCCGGAAGAGGAATATTGAGCATTTCGTTTGATGCCGCAGCCTCAAGGGTCGCGGCGACAAGGGATCGGCGACGTAACGGCGCCGAACGGAAACAGTGGAGAAGATGATGGCACAAGCAACCGTCGATGTCGGCCAGCTCGTCGATGGGCAAAAGATCGGGCGCCTCAGCTATGTTCTGCTCGGAGTCGCCTTTCTCGTCACGGTGATCGACGGCTACGACATTTTCGTGCCGGGCTTCATCGCGCCCGAGCTGATCAAGGCCTGGCATTTCCCGCCTCAAGAGCTCGGCCCGATGTTCTCGATCAGCTTGCTCGGCATCATCATCGGCGCCGCGGCCTTCGGCCATGTCGGCGATAAGTTCGGACGCCGGCGCGCGATCGTCTGGTCGTCGCTTCTTTACGGCGTGTTGAGCCTTGCGTCGCTGTGGACGACCAACCTCTCCGAATTCACCCTTCTCCGCTTCTTCATCGGCCTCGGGATCGGCGGCGCCATTCCGAACGCGATCGCGCTGGTTGCCGAGCTCACCCCGGCGCGCGCACGGACGGCTTTCCTGCTGCTCGTCATGGTCGGCGCGCCGACCGGCCAGCTTTTGCCCGGCCTCGTCACGGTCCAGTTCGTGCCGACCCAGGGCTGGCACATCCTGCTGATCGTCGGCGGCGTCGGGCCGATCCTGATCGCGGCGCTGGCACAATGGCTCATGCCGGAATCGATCAAATACCTCACCCTCCATCCGAGCCGTCGTCCGCAACTCGTGAAGCTCGCGCGCCGCATGCAGCCCGATCTCGCGGTCTCCGCCGACACGCGCTTCCTGATCTCCGAGCCGCCGATCAAATCGGGCTGGTCGCCCGCGGCGCTGTTCTCGCATCGCTTGGCGGTGATCACGCCGCTGATCTGGCTGTGCCTCGGCTGCGGACTCCTTGCCGTCTATTTCACGTCGAGCTGGCTGCCCTCGGTCCTGCAAGGCACCGGCCTGTCGACGCAGCAAGCCGCCGGCCGCATGGTCTTCCTGTCGTTGGGCGGCATCGTCGGCGCGCTGCTGATGGCGCCGATGATGGCGCGCTTCGGGCTCGTGGCATTGATCACCGTGTTCCTCATCTCCGTGCCGCTCGTCGCCAGCATCGGCCTTTCCGGCCTCTCCACGAGCTTGATCTCGTTTCTGACCGCCGCGGCGGGGTTCTGCATCATCGCCATCGTCAACGGCGTGGAATGCGTGATGGGACGGATCTATCTCACCGCCATTCGCGCGAAAGGCGCCGGCTGGGGCTTGGCCGTCGGCCGCCTCGTGGCGCTGGTCGGCCCAGTGCTGGGCGGCATGCTGGTGGGCATGCATCTCAGCAACTTCCAGCTCTTCCTCGCGCCCGCCATTTGCCTCGCGATCGGAACCGTGGGTGCCGTCTGTCTTGCCATTCTCTGCACGCGCCGCTTCGGCGCGCGCCAGTTCGAGGATGCGGTGACGGACGGAAGCGTTCTTCCGACGCCGAGCCATACCGGGGCTCGCTGACCAGCTGCCGGACGGCTCGGGATTCGGCTTGCCGCGCTAACGCGGGAGCGCAACCGCGGCGCGCAGTCCTCCCCCGCTCCGGTTCGCGAGCGTCAGCGCGCCGCCATGCGCCTCGACAATGGATAACGCGATAGCCAGCCCCAAGCCGATGCCGCCGGTTTCGCGGCTGCGCGACTCTTCGAGCCGATAGAAGGGTTGGAAGACACGGACGAGCTCGCTTTCGGGAATGCCGGGCCCATCGTCCTCAACAAGGATATCGACGCTTCGCGCTGCCTCGCGGATCGAGACGCGCGCGACCTTCCCGTATTTGACCGCGTTGTCGATCAAGTTCATAACGGCGCGCCTCATCGCGCCAGGCCGGCATTCGTAGATAACAGCCTCGGCGGGCGCCAGGCTCACAGGCATTCCGGCGTCCGCCATGTCGTCGACGATGCTCGCGAGGAGAGCCGTCAGATCGGTGGAACGGCGTGGCTCGGCCATGGCTTCATCCCGGGCAAAACCGAGCGTTGCCTCGATCATGCCGTTCATATCCGCGATGGTCGCGAGCATCTTCTCGCGTTCTTCGGCATTCTCGACACTCTCCACGCGGAGCCGCAACAGTGTGAGCGGCGTGCGGAGATCGTGCGAGATCGCGGCCAGCATCCGCGTGCGATTTTCGACGAGACGGCGCAAGCGTTCCTGCATCTCGTTGAAGGCGCGCGCCGCCCGCCGCATCTCGCTCGTGCCGCGCTCGGCGAGCGGGGGCGCACCGACATCCTTGCCCAGCCGCTCGGCCGCCGCGGCGATACCGCCGAGTGGCGCCGTGACGCGCTGTACCGCCCAGATCGAGACGGCGAGAATAATGATCGCCGTCATCGCCATCGAGAAAGTGAACTGCCAGGACATGGCGGGACCGGTATCCGGCAATGCGGTCGCAAAAGACAACCATCGTCCATCCACCAACTGAACCGCGGCATCCAGCCCGCGCCACGCGCCCATCGCATACATCATCGGTCCCATCGGCATCGGATGGTCGTGCACGAAGCCGAAAGGCGGCGCGGATGTGCCAGCCACGGCCACGCGGATCTGTTGCACATTGTGCTGGGAAAGCTGATCGGCAAGAAACCCTTCGATCACCTGCGAAACCGGCGCGCGATCATCCGCCGCGCCGAAATCCGGCGGCGTCGCCGACAAGGTGATTCGGAAGGTCGGATCGCTCGACGCGGCGACGATCCGGTCGCGCCACTCGTTGGGCGCATCCTCGACAAGCTGCGTCAGGTTGGCGATGCGCTGCGCCAAGGCTAGGCCGCCGACCGCGCGCACGGCGTCCTCGCGGTCGGTCGTGTAGATCCAGGCACCGACGAGATGCGAGATCGCAAGCCCGGCGAAGAGGATGAGCAAGGTCTGTCCGAACAGGCTCTTGGGCAGGAAAGGTCTCATTCCTGGCTCACTGCGGCCGCCAGGGTATAGCCGCCGCCCCAAACGGTCTGGATGATCTTCGGATCGGCCGGGTCCCTTTCGATTTTTCTGCGCAGCCGGCTCACCTGCGTATCGATGCTGCGGTCGAGCGCGCCGGCGGATCGACCGCGGGCGAGATCGAGGAGCTGATCGCGGCTCAACACCCGCTGCGGCCGCTCGACCAGCACCAGAAGCAGATCGTATTCGCCGGTGCTGAGCGGGACGGTCACGCCGTCATCGCGCGCCAACTCCCTTGCCTCGGTGTTAAGAAGCCATCGGTCGAAACGAAAACACTTCGGCTGATGCCGCCGCTCCGTTGCGGGCTCCAGGCGGCTGCGGCGCAGCACCGCCTTGATGCGAGCGATGAGCTCCCGGCTGCCAAATGGTTTCGCTAAATAGTCATCGGCGCCCATCTCGAGCCCGATGACCCGATCCACCTCTTCGCCCTTCGCGGTGAGCATGATGATCGGAATATCGCCTTCCGCACGAAGCCAGCGGCAAAGCGCCAGCCCGTCCTCTCCCGGCAGCATCAGATCGAGAAGGATCAAATCGATCCTGCTGTCCGCCAACACCTTGCGCATCGCCTTGCCGTCGGCTGCGAGACTCACCCGGAATCCCTCTTTCGCCAGGGAGCGAGAAACCAACTCGCGGATTTCGCGATGGTCGTCGACGACGAGAATATGCGGCGCGGTCATGGCTCAAATTTAAGGTGTCTCGGCGGTCACCGGCGGGAAAAATTGCGACGAGCTGTGCCAGACCGGCGGTTTGACACAGTTTGGCACATTCTCGTGGCGCGCCGACAAACTCTCGTGACAGGCAGCCCTTAGATGTTTTCCAACGACGGATTGCCCGTCGCGCAGGCATCAAAGGAGCAACCCGATGAAAAGGATCACTAAGATACTAGGCGTCGGCGCCGCCGTCGCAATTGCCGGAACCATTGGCTGGCAGGCCTTCGCGCAATCGCCGATGCATGGTGGGCCGCAAGGCATGGGTCCGGGAATGACGATGGGCATGGCCCATGATCCGGCAACAATGGCGCAATTGGGCGTCATCCACGAGCTGATCGTCAACCACGACCGGATCAAGCGCACCGTTACAAATCTGCCCGACGGCATCCGAACGGTCACGGAATTGGACGATCCGCAAATCGCACAGCTCCTCAAAGATCACGTTGCGAGCATGGCGGGACGTGTCGACGCGCAAAGCGATCCCGGCCTGCCGATCGAGAGCCCGGCGCTACATTCGATTCTGAAAAACGGCGACAAGGTTCACACCGACATCGAGACGACCGCAAACGGCACGGTCGTCGTACAGACATCGAACGACCCGACGACCGTAGCCGCGCTCCAGAAACACGCCGCCGAAGTGAGCGATCTCGTCGAAGGCGGGATGCAGGCCGTCCATATAGCAATGATGAGGAACGCCGGCGGTATGATGCATCAGGGCATGATGCAAGGCGCACCCAATGGCCACGTGCCACCGCGCTTACAGTAGGAGGGCCCTGCGAGCACGAGGCTCGCTGCCTTCTTCGATCCATCGGGAACGGCGATGATCCCTCGCCTTGCCGATCCGGGTTACGCCCGCACTCTCTCTGCAATCCAGCGGATGATCGTCGGATTGGTGTCGGGCGTGTAGCCCATATGGCCGACCGGATAGAAGCGCGCGGTCTTGGGATTGCCGTGCTCCAGCAGCAGATGCATGTCCTCGATCGGGAAAATCGAATCCTGCGTGCCGTTGACGAGCAGCAGCGGCGCGCAAGGCTGGTCGATCACGCCTTGCTTCAAGAGCGACAAGCGCGGACAGAACTCGACCCATTCGTCGAAGCCGTTGCGGCCGAAAGCGCTCGCCAAGGTTTCCGCCAGCTCGAAGGCGTAAGAGCCGTGCTGCGCCTTCTCGATCCATTCCGGCGTGAAGGCGAAAGCGCGCAACCACCATGGCACACCACGGCGGCCAAACGCGCGCGATGGGTGTGCGCGACTTTCGCCGCCCAATAGCCGCCGGTGCTGCCGCCCCAGGCGGCGATGCGGCCGGCATTGATCTCGCGCCATGTCGCGCACCAATCGAGCACGGCATCCCATAAACGCTCGGCATCTTCGGAGCCGAAAAGCGGCGCGTCGCCCGTCCCCGGCATATCGATGAGCAGCAGCGACATCCGCGCCGCCAAAATCGGTTCCCAGATCTCGGTGCGGTCCTCTTTGAAGGTATCGATGCCGGCCCACATGATGACCAGCGGCAACTTTTCCGTGCTGTCCTTCGGCCGGACGAAATAGCCGACCGAATGCGTGCCCTCGCCCGGCCGGCCTTTGAACGGAATCTCGACCCGCTCGAAAGCGAAAGGAAAGTAGCGCGCGGCGGCGAGATACATTTCCTGCGACTTGCGATAGGCGGCACGTTTGCCCGGCGAATTCGTGGCCGGGAACCGCGCCATGCGATAAAGCCCGTAAGCGTGGAGATAATGCTCTTTCGCCGCCGCGGCGTCGCCCTTGGCCGCCGCAGCGCGCGCGCGCGCCTCATGCGGCTCGGCTTCCGCGCTATACGCTGCGGCCCATGCGTCGCGGTCGAGCGAGGTGAGCTTCTGAAAGACGCGCTGATGATCCTCGAAACGCGTGAACACCATCGGATGGAGCGCGTTCTTGGCATTGGGCTGCCAATGCTGCCACAGCTCGGCGATGGTACGCGTATAACGCTGCATGATCTCTCCCCCGGTTTGCGGCGCCCATGATGCGGGCGCGCGCGGGGAAGCGTCAATCGTGCGGCGCGGAAAATCGTGGGACGATGGCGTCTAAGCCGCTTGGCTTTTCGCCGCAGGCAGCGGCAGGCGGATTTGCACGCGCGTGCCGCCTTGCAGGCCGTTGCCGATGGCGATGTCGCCGCCATGCTGCTCGACGATCTGCTTGACCGTCGGCAGGCCGAGCCCGGTGCCGAAAGCGCGCGTGCTGAAAAGCGGCTCGAACACGCGTGCCATAACGTCGGCGGGAATGCCAGGCCCGCTATCGGTAACGACGATCTCGGCCATGGCACCGACAAAGCTCGCCACCGTGATGCGGCGCTCGAACAGGCCGGGCGTTTCGGTGATCGCCTCGATCGCATTCTCGATCAGGTTGACGATGGCACAGCGCAGCCGTTCGGCATCGGCCGAAACCACGACGCCCGGCGCGCCGAGGCGACGCTCGATCGCGATGCCGTCGGGCGGCGTCTGGTCGTCAAGAATCTCGCCGAGCCAATTGTCCAGCTTCAGCGCCGTAGGCTTGAGCTCGCGCGCGCCGGCATAGTCGAGCAGATCGCCGATGATGCCGTCGCAGCGGTCGATGGTGCGCTCGATGCGCGACATCTGGCGGTCGATCGCCAGGCCTTTGCCGCGCGCCGCATGGTGGATCGCATGCACCGTGTTGCGGATCGTGCTCAGCGGGTTGCGCAGCTCGTGCGCCACCGACGCGGTCAAACGGCCGAGCAGCGACATACGCTCCTGCTTCAAGAGCTCGGCTTCGGCCGCCGCGCGCGCGCGCTCGGCCTCGGCCTTCTCCGCACCGAAGCGCGCCATGGCCTGCTGTGCTGCCACTTCACGCTTCAACAGCTCGGCCTGCTCGTCGCGCATCACCTGATGCGCATGCGCCGTATAGCGGCGTTCGCGGTCGACCTCGATATAGGCCGCATCGACCAGCTCGATCAGCAAGTCGAGATCGACCTCCCCGGTCGCGCTCGCCCGTCTCGCCTGCTTGAGTTGGCGTTCCAACAGCTTGTGCATGCCTAGACTTCGGCGAAGGTGGTAATGGTCATGGTCTGGTTGTGAAGGTCGCACACCGGCAGGCTCTCCATCGGCGCGATCTCGCCATAGGAATAAAAGCCGGTGGTACGGCAATCCGCGCCGAGCACCTCGGCCACAGCCTCGACTTCGTCGGCGATGCGTTGACCCAGCAGAAGCTTGCGGCCGATGCAGCTCACCAAAATCGCGAGCCTTGCCTCGGGAATTGCGGCCTTTTTGGCGGCGCGCCCGGCCCCGGCGATGAGGTGATCGAAATTTCCGAGCATCACTTGCGCGACATGACCCTCCGGAATCGTGCCCGCGAAGATCATCGCCTTCTTTGCTTCGTCGACGCCCACGACCGTGCGCACAAGACTCGAATCCGGCTCGCCTTGGGGATGGATGCGCAGCGGGAACAGCAAGGCGCTCGCCGGCAAATTCGCCGCCTCGGCGCCGAGATATTGCTTGTAGAGATCGAGCGCCGGCTTGCCGTCGAGATCGTAGAGCGTGTTGCCTTCGGCGCGCGTGATCATGCGCTCGGGGCCGATCGCATCCCAACCGCCAACGCTGCCATAGCCGACGCGGATATGGTCGCCGTAAAAGCCGACCGCTACGACCTTGCCGGTTTCGGGATTGGCGTCGAGCCCGACCTTGGTGGTCAGGAAGCTTGCCCCGTCGCCGGCCAGCCCGCCGGTCAAGCAGACATCGCGCCCGAGCACGTGCTGCACGCCCGCGACCAGCTCGCTGCCATTCACCTTGGTGCCGTCCGACAACAGGAACACGTTGTGCAAGCCTTGCGCCGGCAAAGCGGCGGCGAGCTTCGCGCCGATCTCGAACGAGGTCTTGCCCGGCGCAACCTTGTCCTCGGCGAGCGCGACCTTGGTTTGCGCGAATTCGATCGCGGTCGCGACCACGCTGCCATCATGCACGTCGACCGCGGCGATCTCGCCGCCGGTGGTGCAGCCCAGCACGGGCGCGCCAGGATAGGCCGCCTTGATTTCGGCAAAGCGCTTGCCGTCGTCGAGCGTACCCGGCGACGCGAAATAAAGGACCAGCGAGGGCGAGATCGATCCGTCCGATTCTGTCACGGACCAGCCACGCCGAGGTTGCCAAACCCGCTGCTCAACTTTCATCGGCGGATTCTCCTTCCGAATGAAACGGGCAAAAAAAAACGGCACGCTTTCGTAGCATTTGCCTACTTAACTGCCGGTTAAGTTGTTGCCGGCCAGCGCCCTGATTTCATTGTCACATTGTGCCTTTTTAAGAGGCAACGGAGGGTTAATTGGCGTTGGCGCTCAGCGATGGCAAATAATTGATCGGATCGAGCGCGCGCGTGCCCTGGCGGATCTCGAAATGGAGCTGGGGGGAGCTGACCGTGCCGGTCGAACCGGCCACCGCAATTTGCTGTCCGCGCTTCACGACTTCGCCACGCCGCACCAGCAACTTCGCATTATGGGCGTAGGCCGTCATATAGCCGCCCGGATGCTTCACCAGCACGAGATTGCCGTAGCCGCGCAATTCATTGCCGGCATAGGCGACCGTGCCGTTATCGGCGGCACGCACCGGCTCGCCCGCGCGCGCGGCGATGTTGATCCCGTCATTATGCGTGCCTGACGGGCCGGTGCCGTAGGATTCGATGATGCGCCCTTCGAGTGGCCAGGCGAAAACCCGGCCGCCGCGCGGTCGGGTGCTTTGCGGCGCGGTTGCTTGCGGCGGCGCCGGCGAATTGGGCGGCGCTGGCTCGGCACGTTCAGGCAACGAAGACGAAGACGCGTTGTCTGGTCGCGGCGGCGCGATCGCGACCCGCTCGGCCGGCTCGGTCTGCGGCGGGAGAAGCAGGGTCTGGCCCGAGCGGATCCCGAAAGGTGCGGCGAGGTGATTGAGGCTTGCGAGGGTCGTGACATCGACGCCGTAAAGCCGCGACACGGCATAAAGCGTCTCGCCGGCTTGCACGACATGAAAGCGCTCTTGCGGCAAAACGAGATTGGTTCCCGTCGCCAGCGCGTAAGGCGGGTTGAGATGATTGGCGTCGATGATCGAGCGCAAAGGCAAATCGTAACGCCGCGAAATCATATAAAGCGTCTCGCCCTTACCGACGACGACCTGATCCGGATGCGCCGCATGCGATTGCGCCGTCGCAGCCGGCGGCTTTGGCGGCACGTTCGGCGCCGCTATCGCGGCGGGCTCGCGCGTTTGAGCCGGACTTGGCGGCGGCAGGCCCGGCGGTTGTCCGCTCGCTTGCGCGCCATCTTGCATCGAAACTGGCGCGGGCGGCCCGTTGCGCACGCAGCCCGCGAGCGCCGCGAGCGCAATCACGGCGGCAAGCATCTCGATCCGGATCGGGAGCACCATCATGGCGACAGTCTAGGTCAGCGCCGGATTCGCCGCCAACGTCATCGGACCGTCACGCTAGCGCGCGGCGGCACGCGGCAGCCCGGCGACCAAGGGAACGAAACGCACCGGGCCGAGATCCTCGGCCGTAAAACCCTCCGCATTGCGGCGCACGCGCATCAAGGTCTGATCGCGCTTTTCTTCGCCTACCGGCGCCACCAGCACGCCATCGACGGCAAGGCTCGCCAGCAAGGCATCGGGAATGGACGCACCCGCGGCAGTGACCATGATGCGATCGAAAGAAGGCTGTTCCGGCCAGCCCTTGGTGCCGTCGCCGAAGCGGCACGTAATGTTATGCAGCCGCAGCACCTTGAAGCGCTCCTCGGCGGTCTTTTGCATGGCGCGGTGGCGCTCGACCGTGAAGACGCGGCGCGCAAGCTTCGCCAGCACCGCCGCCTGATAGCCCGATCCGGTGCCGATCTCGAGCACGATATGGCGCTCGCCAAGCTCGAGCGCCGCGGTCATCACCGCCACGACATGAGGCTGGCTGATCGTCTGGCCATGCCCGATCGGCAGCGCGACATTCTCATAGGCGCGCGCGCGAAAGGCCGGCGGCACGAACAGCGCACGCGGCACGCGCTCCAACGCGTTCAGCACGCGCGGATCGGTCATGCCTGCTTCGCGCAGTTCCAGAAGCAGCTTTGCGATCTGCTCCGCTTCGGTCACGCGAGCGCTTTCTTGAGCTGCGCAAGCGCCTTGCGATTGGTGAGATCGAGAAACACCGGCGTGATCGAAACCTTGCCTTCGGCCACGGCGCGCACATCGCTGCCCGGCCTGGTGCGCGCTTCGTCGCGTTGCGGCCCGATCCAGTAGTAGGGCCGGCCGCGCGGATCGAGCCGCTGCAGAAGATGATCGCCGATCTTGCGCCCGCCTTGCGCCGCCGCGGCGATGCCTTTGACCTTCGCCGGCGCCACGTCGGGGAAATTGACGTTGAAGAAGGAATCCCGCGGCCATGGCAGCGCGGCAAGGCGGCGGATCACCTTCGCCGCATGCGCCGCCGCGGTCGCCCATTGCGGCGGCCCCTCCTCGCCGACATTCTGGCTAAGCGCGATCGCCTTGAGTCCGAGCAGCGACGCTTCCATCGCGGCGGCGATGGTGCCGGAGTAAGTCACGTCCTCGCCCATATTGCCGCCGGCATTGATGCCCGAGAGCACCAAATCGGGCCGCTTGCCCTCGAGCACCGCGTTGACCGCGAGCAGCACGCAATCGGTCGGCGTTCCGTCCACCGCGAAACGGCGCGGTCCGAGCTTCCGCACGCGCAATGGCCGATGCAAGGTCAGCGAATGGCTGGCGCCGCTTTGCTCCTGCTCGGGCGCCACGACCCAGACATCGCGGCTCAAGGTCTTGGCGATGCGGGTAAGCAGCTTGATCCCCGGGGCCTCGACGCCGTCATCATTGCAGACGAGAATACGCGCGCGTGCGAGCTCGAAACGCTCAGCCATGAGGATGCTCAGCCATCGGACCGGAGAAACTCCAACCCGCCGAGATAGGGTTTGAGCGCCGCCGGAATCGCGATCGAGCCATCCGCCTGCTGATGATTCTCCAGCACCGCGATCAAGGTGCGGCCGACCGCAAGCGCCGAGCCGTTGAGCGTATGCACGAAGCGCGTGCCCTTGCCTTCCTTGGGACGAAAGCGCGCATTCATGCGCCGCGCCTGGAACTCGCCGCAATTGGAGCAGCTCGAAATCTCGCGATAGGCGTTCTGGCCCGGCAGCCAGACTTCGATGTCGTAGGTTTTGCGCGCGCCGAAACCCATATCGCCCGTGCATAGCAGCATCACGCGATAAGGCAGATCGAGCTGCTTCAGCACCTCTTCGGCGCAAGCGGTCATGCGCTCATGCTCTTCTTCCGAGCGATCGGGATGCGCGATCGAAACCAGCTCGACCTTGTTGAACTGATGCTGGCGAATCATGCCGCGCGTATCCTTCCCGGCGGCACCGGCCTCCGAGCGGAAACACGGCGTGCCGGCGGTAAAGCGCAGCGGCAGCGCCGCTTCATCGAGCAGCTCGCCCGCGACCAGATTGGTCAGCGGCACCTCGGCGGTCGGGATCAGCCAGAAGCCGTTGGTGGTACGGAACAGATCCTCGGCGAATTTCGGCAGCTGGCCGGTGCCGAAGGCGGCTTCGTCGCGAACGAGCAAAGGCGGCGCGACCTCGGTATAGCCGTTGGTCGTGACGTGCAGGTCTAGCATGAACTGCGCCAGAGCACGCTCCAAGCGCGCCAGCCCGGCTTTCAACACCACGAATCTCGCGCCCGAAATCTTGCCGGCGCGGGCGAAATCCATCTGGCCCAGCCCTTCGCCGAGCGCGACGTGGTCTTTGACGGGAAAGTTGAAATTCCGCGGCGTGCCGTGCTGGCGCAGAAGCTCGTTGCTGTGCTCGTCCTTGCCTTCCGGCACTTCGTCGGCGGGCAGATTGGGAATTCCGGCGAGCAGCGTGTCGATCTCGCTTTTGAGACGGGTGGCCTCGGCTTCGAGCCGCGCCTCGGCTTCCTTGGTCTCGGCGACGCGGCGCATGATCTCGGCGGCATCGCCGCCTTTGGCCTTCACCGCGCCGATTTCACGCGACAGCTTGTTACGTTCCGCTTGAAGTTGCTCGGCCCGCGTTTGCGCCGCGCGCCAGTCGCGATCGAGCGCCAGAATCTCGGGCGTGCGCGGCGCCAAGCCGCGGCGCGCCCAGCCGCGATCGAACGCCTCGGGATTGTCGCGGATCGCTTTGATGTCGAACATCTGATTTCGTCTCTTATACCGTTCCGCCCGCTTGCCTTCCCCGGCGTCATGCCCGGCCGTGAGCCGGGCATCCACGTCTTCCCGCACCATGGATTGCCGGGTCAAGCCCGGCAATGACGGGCGGAGATTTAAGCTTTGCGTATCGGAACCGAGCTGGAAGAAGAAAGCGCTGCCTGGAAATGAGAAACGACTTTAATTGTAACTCATATCTACGTGTTTATGTAGAGTTTTTTAGCGCTTCCTCTTCCTCGGCCAGGCGCTTCGCGCGCTGCTTTTCGACCAGCTTGCAAGACCAGATCGATATCTCGAAGAGGAGCAAGAGCGGGATGGCGAGCGAGATTTGGCTGAAGATGTCCGGCGGGGTCAGCACGGCCGCGACGACGAAAACGCCGACGATGGCATAGCGCCGCTGCTTGGCAAGCTGTGCCGCGGTGATGAGGCCAACCCGCGCCATCAAGGTGAGCAGGACCGGGAGCTGGAAGGCGAGGCCGAAAGCGAGGATGAGGCGCATCACGAGGGTCAGGTACTCGCTGACCTTGGGCTCGACCTCGATCGGCAGGCTGCCATTGCCGCCGGGCGATTCGAAGCTGAGGAAGAAACGCCAAGCGACGGGGAACATGACGTAATAGACCAGCGCCCCGCCCATCAGAAACAGCACCGGCGTGGCAATGAGATAAGGCAGGAAGGCGCGACGCTCCTGCTTGTAAAGCCCGGGCGCGACGAACATCCAGATCTGGCTGGCGATGATCGGGAAGGCGAGGCAGAACGCGCCCCAGATCGCGACCCGAAGATTGGTGAAAAAGGCCTCGGTCAGGTCGGTGAAGATCAGGTGGCGGCCGGTTTCATGGCTAAGCGCATCGGCCAGCGGCTGCGCCAGGAAATTGTAGATGTCCTTGCTGAAATACCAGCACGGCCCAAGCATGACGAGCATGGCGAGCCCGGAATAAAGCAGGCGCTTGCGCAACTCGATCAGATGATCGAGAAGCGGCATCTTGCCTTGCTCGAGTTCCTCGTCCTTTTCGCTCATTCAACTGCGATGGGTTTCCGGTTCCGGCTGAACTTGCGGCGCAGCCTGAGGCGAAGCCGGCGGCTCCGGCAAAGCCGGCGGCGTCGGCTCGGCCTCCGTTTCGGCTGGCGCCGCCGCCTCGGGCGGCTTTGCCGCATCTTGCTTCGGCGCATCGAGCAATGGGTTGGTCAGCACCGGCTCGTTCAGCGAACGCTGCAGCTCGCCGCCCGGATCGATCGCCTGATGAATCTCGTTGCCGACATCGAAGCTCGCCGCGCGCTCGAAATTGCGCTTCATCTCGTCGAGCTCGGCTTCGCGCACCATCTGGTCGAGGCTGCCCTGGAATTCGCGGGCAATCGCGCGCGCGCGCTGCACCCATTGCCCCACGATGCGCATCACGCGCGGCAGGTCCTTGGGGCCGATGACGACAAGCGCCACCACGGCGATCAACGCCAGCTCCGACCACGCGAAATCGAACATGAGCTATGTCACTGCCATATCAAGCGGTTTCACGCGCGGATCATGGCAGAAGGAGCGCAGGCTCGCAACGCGGCGGGATAGCGGGCGCGCGTTAGAAATTCTCGCTGACTTCGCCGCCCGGCTCCGCTTCCATGCCGGCCTCCGCCGTCGCTTCCGCTTCGGTCTCGGCTTCGGCGGATTCTCCGTCAGCATCGTCGTCCGAAGGCACGTCGGGCAGACGGTCGCCCGCCACGCCGACTTCGCTTAATGTCGCGACCGGGCGCGGCCCGATCAAGCCCGCGGCGCGCAGCTCGTCGACCCCAGGCAAATCGCTCAAGCTGGCCAGCCCGAAATGCAGCAGGAATTCCTCGGTGGTGACCCAGGTCGCGGGCCGCCCGACGGTCTGCTTGCGGCCTTTGGGCACGATCCAACCGGCTTCCATCAAAGTGTCGAGCGTGCCGCGGCTGATGACCACGCCGCGAATCTCTTCGATCTCGGCGCGGGTGACCGGCTGGTGATAGGCGATCACGGCCAAGGTCTCGACCGCGGCGCGCGACAATTTGCGGCTGACCTTTTGCGTCAGCCTCAGCCGCGGCGCGAGATCGGGCGCCGTGCGCACGGTCCAGCCGCCAGCAACCTGTACGATGTTGACGCCGCGCGGCGCGTAAAACGCGCAGAGCTCCGCGACCAGCCCGACGATATCCGTGCCTTCGGGCAAGCGCTCCTTGAGGCTGTCCTCGTCGAGCGGCGACGACGACGCAAAGAGCAAGGCTTCGACCAGCCGCAGCTCTTCGCTCGGCCCCGACGCGTTCGCCTCGCTCGCGGCTTCAGTATTGTCATTTGTCTCGGATTCGTTGTCGGTCAGGGTCATGAATTCTCTTGGGGTGGGCTGCGCAGATAGATCGGGCCGAAAAGCTTGTCCTGGCGAAGCTGGAGTTTTCCGGAGCGCACCAATTCGAGTGCCGCCGCGAAGGTGGACGCGACCGCCGAGCGCTGCACCAGCCCGCTCGCGATGCCGCGCGGCAGGAAGCTCGACAAGGTGCGCCAATCGGGCATGCGGCCCAACAGCCGCTCGAAACGCTGCAGCGCGTCGTCCATCGCGTAAAGCTCGGGCGCTTTGATGTGCAGGATGCCGGATTCCTTGCGCGCGCGCTCCTCGCCATAGGCCTTGAGCAGATCGTACAGCGTCGCCTCGTAAACCGGCACCAGCACGCGCGGCAATCCTTCGGGCGCGCCGCGCGCAAACACGTCGCGGCCCAGCAGATCGCGCGCGAAAAGCCCCTGCCCCGCCTTCTGCATCGCCTCGAGCCGCAGCAATTGATGCGCCAGCGCCGCCGCCATCTCTTCGCCGGAAGGCTCTTCGGCTTCGGGCGGCTGCGGCAAGAGCAGGCGGGATTTGAGATAGGCGAGCCACGCCGCCATCACGAGATAATCCGCCGCGATTTCGAGACTGAGGCGGCGCGCGGCGGTGATGAAAGCGAGATATTGGTCGGCGAGCTTCAGGATCGAGATCTTGGTGATGTCGACCTTTTGATCGCGCGCCAAGGTCAAGAGCACGTCGATCGGCCCTTCATAGCCTTCGAGATCGACCACCAGCTCGGCGCTCGGCACCGGCTCCGGTCTTGCCATCTCGAAAGGTTCGGTCTCCGTCATGCGCTTAGACGCCCGTCAGCCAGGAAATCGCGTGCAACACCCACTGCACCGGACGTTCGATGACATAGCCGACGACGTTCAAATTCATGTGCATCTGGTCGCCGATCATCGGCAGCAGGAACAGGAGCGTAATCAAGATCAGCATGCCATAGCGCTCGCTGCGCGCCAACGGAATGGCAAGCGCATCGGGCAGCAGTCCCACCGCGACTCGACCGCCGTCGAGCGGCGGCAGCGGGATCATGTTGAAGACTGCCAGGATCACGTTGAAAACCACCGAGTTGACGAGGTTGTCTTCGGTCCAGCCACGCAGGAAACCCGGCAGATAGGCGACGCCGCTCAGAAGAATCGCGGAAAACAGCGCCAGCAGGATATTCGTCCCCGGTCCCGCCAGCGCCACCCACACCATGTCGCGGCGCGGATGATTCAGGCGATCGAAGCGCACCGGCACCGGCTTCGCATAGCCGAAAATAAACCGCCCGCTCGAGCCGACCAGCAGGATCAGCGGCAGAATGATAGTGCCGACGAGATCGATGTGGCGCAGCGGATTGAAGGTCACGCGCCCCATCTTCCAGGCCGTATCGTCGCCGAGCTTGTAGGCGACATAGCCATGCGCCGCCTCGTGCAAGGTGATCGCGAAGATCACAGGCAGCGCGCCGACGGTTATGCTTTGAACGAGAGACGCGATTTCCGGCGGCATCAGCCCTGCCCGGCCATGAGCGCGGCAAAGCGCCGCTCGGCCGCGAAACGGTCAAACGCGCCCGGGGCACGCCGCCGGGCCTCGCCGGCGGCCAGGCGCCGTTGTGCCGCCGCACTTAACGCGCCGGTCGCGGCCGCGATCTCGCTCATTTCAATCATGTCGCCATTGCAATGCAGCACCAAGTCGCAACCTGCCTCGAGCGCGCCGCGCGCGCGTTCCCGCAGACGGCCGCCAAGCGCCTGCATCGAAAGATCGTCCGAAATGAGCACGCCATCAAAGCCGATACCAGTCCTAATCACGTCGCCGATGACGCGCGAAGACAATGTCGCCGGAAACGCCGGGTCGAGGGCGGAATATAGGATATGCGCGGTCATTGCCCAAGGCATGCCGGACAGGGCGCGGAACGGCGCGAAATCCGACGAGTTCGAGCGCCGCCAAGGGCGTCGCGACGACGGGGAGGCCTTTATGGCTGTCGACATTGCCGCGCCCATGGCCGGGAATATGCTTAATCACCGGCAGCACGCTGCCCGCCATCAGCCCGTCGCATACGGCGAGGCCGAGTTCAGCCACAACCGCGGGATCGCTGCCCCAAGCGCGGTCGCCAATGATGGGATCGGCGCCCGGCACCGGAATATCCAGCACGGGCGTGCAATCGACCGTGATGCCGAGCGCAATAAGATCATCCGCGATCAATCGCGCGCCGAGCCAGGCGGCTTCGCGCGCCTTGCCGCCGCCGAGCGCGGCGATCGCCGCTGGCGCGGGATAGGCGGGCCAATGCGGCGGCTTCAGCCGCGCGACTCGGCCGCCTTCCTGATCGATCAGCACCGGTGCATCCGCGCGCCCCACCGAGTCGCGCAACGCGGCGGTCAGCGCGCGGATTTGCGCCGGCTCTTCGCAATTGCGCGCGAACAAGATGAAGCCCGCCGGATTCGCGGCACGGAAAAAGTCGCGCTCGGCGGCGCTCAACGCTGTGCCGCTCAAACCGAAGATCGCCGCCATCGCCTCACGGCTTGACAAGAATGCACCCGACATTGCGGCTTTTGAGTGCCGCGCAGGCCTGCTCGGCTTGCGCTTGATCGGCGATCGGCCCCGCTTGAATGCGATAGAAAGTTCCTTTGTCGCCGAGATCGACGCGCGCCGTCGTGAGCGACAGCTTGCCCAGAACATCGGGCTGCTGTTTCTTCAAGCGCTCCCATTCCTGTTTCGCCGCATCCTCGCTGCGCACCGCGCCGAGCTGCACGCGATAAGCACCGCCCGGCGTGGCTTTCGTCGCCGGCGCCAAGGCCGCGGTTTGCGGCGGCGTCGATGGCGTTGCTTGCGGCGTCGCCTTGGGTGCAGCGGCTGTGGCAGGCGGCGCCGGCTCGGGTGGCGCCACGGCTGCTGGCGGTGGTGAGGGCGCCGGTGACGGCGTGGGCGGCGTCGGCGTCGCGGTCGCGGTTTGAGCAGGCGGCGCGGAAGCGGATGGCGCGCCGGTATCGGCCGGTTTCGGCGCAGCCACGGGGCGCGGCAATACTGGCTCGGCTGCCGGCAGCAATTGCTCGGGCTTCGGCGCGCCTTTGCTGTCACGATTAAGCAGCGCGGAATCCTGATCGGGCACGACCATGCCGCCCGGATTTACCGGCACTTCCTTGACCGGTCCGCTATCGGAATGGATCACCGGCACGTTGCTGGGCATTTTCGGCGGCTTGGCGATTTCGTAGGTCCACCACGACAAGACCGCGACGCCCGCCGCGGCAAGCCCCAGCACGATGCCGGTCACCGGCTTGCGCCGCGGCGGCTTGTTGTCGTACTCGTTGCGTTCGTTCGGATCGATCTCGAGGCGCTCGTTCATCCGCGCATCTCCTCGACGGGTGTCACACCGAAAACCTGGAGGCCCGAAGCGACGATGAAAGCGACGCCTTGGACCAGCGCCAACCGCGCCAGAGTCAGTTCCTTCTCACCGCTTTGAATGAAGCGCAAGCGGGCTTCGTCCTTACCCTTGTTCCACAAACCGTGAAACGACGCGGCGACCTCTTGCAAGTAGAACGCGATACGATGCGGCTCATGCGCCTCGGCGGCGCCTTCGACGAGGCGCGGCCATTGCGCCAGCAAGCGGATCAAGCCGATCTCGTCGCGATCCGACAGCAGGTCAAGATCGGCCCGGGCCAGCGCGTCGGGTTCGAGCTCGGCAGGAGCAAACTCGTCGGCCGCATGACGCAGCACCGACGAGGCGCGCGCATGAGCGTATTGCACATAGAAGACCGGATTGTCCTTCGATTGCTCGACCACCTTGGCGAAGTCGAAATCCAAAGCCTGGTCGTTGCGCCGGATCAGCATGACGAAGCGAAACACGTCCTTGCCAACCTGTTCGACCGCCTCGCGCAAGGTGACGAAAGTGCCGGCGCGTTTCGACATCCGCACCGGCTGGCCTTGATCGAAGAGATTGACGAGCTGGCACAGCTTCACGTCAAGCGCCGCCGCGCCGCCGGTCAAGGCCGTTACCGCCGCCTGCATACGCTTCACATAGCCGCCATGATCGGCACCCCAGATGTCGATCATGGTATTGAAGCCGCGTTGAACCTTGTCGAAATGATAGGCGATGTCGGCTGCGAAATAAGTCCAAGACCCGTCCGACTTCTTCAGCGGCCGGTCGACATCGTCGCCGAAATTGGTCGAACGGAACAAGGTCTGCGGCCGGGCTTCCCAATCCTCGGGCAGCTTGCCCTTGGGCGGCTCGAGCGTGCCGACATAGATCAGGCCTTGTTTCTCCAGCGCGGCGATCGCCTTTTCGATCCCGCCTTGCGCGACGATTTCGCGCTCGGACGTCATGACCTCGTGCTCGACCCCGAGCTGTTTCAGGTCGGCGCGAATCATCACCATCATCGCCGCGATCGCGAAGTCGCGGAATTCGGGCAGCCACGCCAAATCGGGCGCCGCCAGCCATTTGTTGCCGTCGCGCTTGGCGAGAAGCCAGGCCGCGTCCTTGAGATAGTCGCCGGGATAGAGGCCTTGCGGAATCTCGCCGATCGCCTCGCCCAACGCTTCGCGATAGCGCAGATGAAGCGAGCGCGCGAGGACGTCGACCTGCGCGCCGGCATCGTTGACATAGTATTCGCGACACACCTGATAGCCGACTTTTTCCAGCAGCGCGGCGAGCGCGTCGCCGACTACCGCGCCGCGGCCGTGGCCGACATGCATCGGCCCGGTCGGGTTGGCCGAGACATATTCGACATTGACCCGCTTGCCCTTGCCGCTATCGCTGTCGCCGTAAGAGGTGCGCGCGCGCAGAATCTCGGCGAGACGTGCCTGCCAGAAGCTGTCGGCGAGGCGCAGATTGATGAAGCCTGGCCCGGCCACCTCGGCGCCGACGATGTCGCCTTCGTTGCGCAACCTTCCCGCAAGCTTTTCGGCAAAGACGCGCGGCGCCATGCCGGCAGGCTTGGCGAGAACCATCGCCGCGTTGGTCGAGATGTCGCCATGCGTCGGATCGCGCGGCGGCTCGACCGCAACCCGCGACAAATCGAGCCCGGTCGGCAGTTCGCCGTCGCGCGTGAGCGCGTCGAGCTCAGCAACCACGACGGCATGGAAATGGGTGAAAAGATCTCTCACGTCGTGGCGTACCTGTCGAAAAGTCGATAATGCTCGTCGAGCGCAAAGCGGTCCGTCATGCCGGCAATATAATCGGCCACCACCCGCGCGGTTTCTTTCGTCGCCGGCCCCTTGGCCTGAAGGCGCCATTCGGTCGGCAGGCATTGCGGCTCGGCGAGCAGCAGCTGAAACAATTCTTGCACGATCCGATGCGCTTTCGACGCCATGCGGTTGACGCGATAATGGCGATACATGCGTTCGAAGAGGAATTCGCGCAAGCTGCGTTCCTGCTCGCGCATCCCCGGCGAAAAGCCGATCACCGCCCGGCCGAGACCGCGCAGCGCATCGGCGCTCGCAGCCCCGCTGGCTTCGAGCCGCGCGCGCGATTCGGCCACCACGTCGCCGACCATGCGGTCGATCATGCGGCGGATCGCCTCGTGAATGCGCCGCGCCTCGTCGAGTCCGGGATGGAGCCGGTCCACCTCGGCAAGGACAGGCCCGATCAACGGCACGCCGACTAGGTCGCCGATGTGGAACAAGCCGGCGCGCAACCCGTCGTCGATATCGTGATTGTCATAGGCGATGTCGTCGCTCAGCGCCGCCACCTGCGCCTCGGCCGACGGCCAAGTCGAGAGTTCGAGATTATGGCGCGTGACGTAATCGGCGATGGTCGCCGGCAGCGGCGGCGCGACCGGGCCGTTGTGCTTCACCGTGCCTTCGAGGGTTTCCCAGGTGAGGTTGAGCCCGTCGAAGCCGGCGTAACGGTGCTCGAGCTTGGTCAGCACGCGCAAGGTATGATCGTTATGCGCGAAGCCGCCGAAATCGCGCATCACCTGGTTCAACGCGTCTTCGCCGGCATGGCCGAAGGGCGTGTGACCGAGATCATGCGCCAAGGACAGCGCCTCGGCGAGATCCTCTTCGAGCCTCAACTGGCGCGCAATGCTGCGCGCGATTTGCGCCACTTCGAGGCTGTGGGTGAGGCGTGTGCGGTAGTGATCGCCTTCGTGATAGACGAAGACCTGGGTCTTGTATTGCAGGCGGCGAAACGCCGAGGAATGGATGATACGGTCGCGGTCGCGCTGAAACGCCGAGCGCGTGGGACTTTCGGGCTCGGCATAGAGCCGGCCGCGACTTTCCTCGGAACGGCAGGCATAAGCGGCGAGCGCCGAATTCGTCATGTTCTGCAACCTAATCCCGAGGGCGAGTGTGCGCAACATGCTGCTCTTGGCCGCACTCGCCCAGTTGCAAGCGACGCCCGCCTAGTGGATGATCCGCGCCAAGAAAACGGAGGGGAAACGGGATGGCGAACGCCTTGAGCTACGATTACGTCATTGTCGGCGCCGGCTCGGCCGGCTGCTGCCTCGCCTATCGGCTCACCGAGGACACGGATGTGCGCGTGCTCGTGCTCGAGGCCGGCGGCTGGGACCGCGATCCGCTGATCCACATTCCCCTGGGCTGGGGCAAGATTTTCGAGGAACGGCTCCACGACTGGATGTATTTCACGGAGGCCGAGCCGGGCCTCGACGGACGCAGCATCGAATGCGCGCGCGGCAAGGTGATCGGCGGCTCGTCTTCGATCAATGTGATGGGTTATGTGCGCGGCAATCGCGGCGATTACGATCGCTGGGCCGATAGCGGGCTTAACCAATGGTCCTATGCCCACGCCTTGCCTTATTTCAAGCGCCAGGAAAGCTGGGAAGGCGGCGCCAGCGAATATCGCGGCGGCGACGGACCGATCGCCACCCGCCCGACGCGCTATCAAGACCCGATGGTCGACGCCTATATGGAAGCGGCGCTCGCGGCCGGCCATCCCGCTACCGCCGATTACAACGGCGCCGAGCAGCACGGTTTCGGGCGCACTCAGGCGAATATTCGCAACGGCCGACGCGCGAGCTGCGCCTCGGCCTATCTGCGCCCGGCCCTCCCGCGGCGCAATCTTCAGGTCGAGACCGGCGCGCTTGTGACGCGCATCGTCTTCGAAGGCAATCGCGCGGTCGGCATCGACTATGCCAAAGACGGCCAGACCGCCACGATCCGCGCCGAGCGCGAGGTGCTGCTTTGCGGCGGCGTCATCAACTCTCCGCAACTGCTGATGCTCTCCGGCATCGGCGATCCCGAGGATTTGGCACCGTACGGGATTCCGGTAAAGGTCGACTTGAAAGGCGTCGGCAAGAATCTGCAGGATCATCTGTCGGTCGGGGTCGACTATACGCGGCGCGAGCCCGGCCCCTTCCCGCGCCGCTTTCGCATGGACCGTATCGCGCTCGAAATGGTGCAGGCTTATTTCTTCGGCACCGGCAAGGCGACCGATCTGCCGGGCGGCTGCATGGGCTTCATCAAGACGCGGCCCGATGTGAAAATGCCCGACATCCAGGTGCTGTTCCGCGCCGCGCCCGGCGGGGTTCGCCCTTATTGGCCAATCTTTCAGGGGCCGGTCGCGGATAATTTCGGCTCGCGCGCCGTGCTGCTGCGGCCGGAAAGCCGCGGCTCGGTCAAGCTCGCTTCGACCGATCCCGGCGCGAAAATGCGCATCCACCAGAATTTCCTCGGCACCGACGGCGACATCAAGCTGATCCGCGAGGGCGTGAAGCTGGTGCGCGAGATCGGCAGCCAGAAACCGATGGCGCCGTTCATCGCCTCCGAGATCGCGCCCGGGCCGGGCAAAAGCTCCGATAGCGAGATCGACGCGCATGTGCGCAAGGTCGGCGCCACCGCGCATCATCCGCTTGGCACGTGCAAGATGGGCGTCGACAGCGATCCGCTGGCCGTGGTCGATCCCGAATGCAAGGTGCGCGGCGTCGACGGCTTGCGCGTGATCGACGCGGCGGTGATGCCGGATCTGGTCGGCGCCAACATCAACGCGACGGTGATCATGATCGCCGAGAAGATGGCCGACATCATCCGCCGCCGCCGGACCCTGGCGCCGGTGAATGTCTAGAACCGGCCCGGTTTGACATTTCCTTGAGAATTCCCACATAGAATTGGCACGAAACCGAGGATATGGCTCATGCCGGAAGGCTCCGCCCCGAACGCCCAAGCCCAAGTGATGCTCTCCGCCAGCGCCGCCAAGCGCGTGGCCGAGCTGAAAGTGCAGGAAAACACCCCCGACGCGTTCCTGCGTCTGGCGGTGTCCGGCGGCGGCTGCTCGGGCTTCCAATACGGCTTCAGCTTCGACCGAACCCGGACCTCGGACGACCTGGCCTTCGAGCGCGACGGCGTCACCCTGGTCATCGACCCCGCCTCGCTGGAGCTGGTCAAAGGCGCCGAAGTGGACTTCGTCGAGGACATGATGGGCGCCGCCTTTCAGGTGCGCAATCCGAATGCCGCTTCCTCGTGCGGTTGCGGGAATTCGTTCTCGGTCGGCTAACCCCGCGGCGCTTTTCGCGCCTCTCCCCGAAATCGCCATTCTACCTGCCGTCATGCTCTGCGCCGCGGCCATTCGGCACAGAACGATCGGGATGATTTTGCCGATCGATACTGGTATCTATGAGGAAACGCGGCGTCCCTGCCTTCGGGTGCGCCGATGCCTGTTTTGCCGGGCAATCCGGCGGGCAATGACCAATTGCGCGCAGCTTTCCGAGTAGGCCCCATGACGGAAACCGATATCGACACGACGCCGCTTCCTGCCGAATACCAGCAGCAGCGTTCCCAGCCGGCACGGCCGGGATTGTGGATGCGCGCGCTGCTCGGCCGGCTCGCCCGGCTTGAACAGGGCAGCCTCGCCGTGACCCTCAAGAACGCGACGCTCCATTTCGGCCGAACCGGCACCGGCCCCGAGACCGCGATCACGATCCATGACGAGCGGGTCGCGCGGCGATTCATTTTCGGCGGCTCGATCGCCGTCGCCGAATCCTACATGGACGGCGATTGGGACTGCACCGATCTGGTTGCGCTGCTCAAGCTCGCCATTGCCAACGAGCGCGCGCTCGGCCTCGACAATGACGGAAGCTGGGTGGCGCGTCTGGTCGAGCGGCTGCGTCACAAGCTGCACGCCAATACCCGCCGCGGCAGCCGCCGCAACATCGCCTATCATTACGATCTCGGAAACGACTTCTATGGCAGTTGGCTCGATCCGAGCATGACCTATTCCTCCGCGGTCTTCAGCGCGGGCGAGACCAGCCTGACCAATGCGCAAAACACCAAGAACCGGCTCATCGCGGACTGGCTCGAGCTCGAGCCCGGCCACAAATTGCTCGAGATCGGTTGCGGCTGGGGCGGTTTTGCCGAGCTTGCGGGCAATGCCTACCACTGCCACGTGACCGGTCTCACCCTGTCGACCGAGCAGCGCGCTTTCGCGATCGAGCGACTGGCGCGCGCGGGGCTTGCGGCGCAAAGCGACATCAGGCTCGAGGATTATCGCGACGTGGCCGGCTCTTTCGACCGCATCGCCTCGATCGAAATGTTCGAGGCGGTCGGCGAAGCGCATTGGCCAACCTATTTCGAGCGCGTTCGCCGTCTGCTTGCGCCCGGCGGCATCGCCGTCATTCAAGTGATCACGATCGCCGAAGAGCGCTTCGCCGCCTATCGCCGCACGCCCGATTTCATTCAGCGCTACATCTTTCCGGGCGGCATGCTCCCGAGCCCCGCCGCGTTGCGGCGCGCGGCGCAACAGGCCGGTCTGCGCTTCACCGAAGGGCAGCGCTTCGCCCTCTCCTATGCGCGCACTCTTGCCATCTGGCGCGAGCGCTTCCTGGCCAATTGGCCGGCCGTTTCGGCGCTCGGCTTCGATCGCCGCTTCAAGCGCATGTGGGAATATTACCTCGCCTACTGCGAAGCCGGCTTCAGCACCGGCATGCTCGATGTCGGGCTGTTCCGGCTGGAGCCGGGCTGAGCCGAGGTTTTCGCCCGGCCGCCACGGGCGTGCCGCATTGACTTCGCGGCAACGACCGGCCAAGCCTTCATCATCGCCATCGCCATGAGAACGAGCCCGCGATGAAGATCGCAACCTGGAACGTCAATTCGGTCAAGGCGCGGCTGCCGCATCTGCTGGCCTGGCTGCAAAGCGCCCAGCCCGACGTGGTGTGCCTGCAGGAAATCAAATGCCAGACCGAGGATTTTCCCGCGCTGGAATTGAAGGGCTTGGGCTACCACATCGAGGCTTTGGGACAGCGCGCCTATAACGGCGTGGCGCTACTATCGCGCGAGGCACCGCGCAATGTTCTGCGCGGACTGCCGGGCGACGCGAGCGACGAACAGGCACGCTATATCGAGGCGACGATCGGCGATCTGCGGATCGCGTCGATCTACCTGCCCAACGGCAATCCGGTCGAGAGCGACAAATACCCTTACAAGCTCGCCTGGATGAAGCGCCTCGCCGCGCGGGCGCGCGACCTGCTCGACACCGAACAGGCCGTGGTGCTGGCGGGCGACTACAATGTCTGCCCGACCGACGACGACGTTTACGACCCCGAGGCATGGCGCAACGACGCGCTCTGCCGACGCGAATCCCGCGCCGCCTTCCGCGTGCTGCCCAATCTCGGCTTCGTCGACGCGTTCCGCGCGCTTCATGCCGAACCGCACCGCTATACATTCTGGGATTATCAGGCTGGCCGCTGGCATCGCGACGAGGGCTTGCGCATCGATCATCTCATGCTCAGCCCGCAAGCAGCCGACCGGCTCGAGCAATGCGAGATCGACCGGGCGCCGCGCGCCTTGGAAAAAGCGTCGGATCATACGCCGATCTGGTGCACCATCGGCGTCGCGCGCGGCACGCCGATCTGACGCCGCGATTTATTTGATCCGCTTGCCCGCTTCCTCGACGAGGCCGAGATCGGCGTATTTCGTCGGATCGACATCGCTTTTCAAAAAACCCATCTCGTGAGCGGTGCTGATGTCGCCTTGCAGCGCGTCGAGATCGGGCTTGCCGTTGGGCGCGCGATAATTGTCGCGGGTGGTGAAGAGCCAATCGGCCCACAGGCTTGGCGGCGTGCGGGTATAGTCGCTGACGACCTTCACCGCCTCGTCGTGATGCGCCGGGTCGAGATACCAGCGCAGCTCGCGCAGATTGTCTTCGAGGAAATCGACGACGGCGCGGTTCTTTCGGAGGAAGCCGCTGCGCGCCACCATGACGAGAAGCTGCGAGACGCCCATTGAATCTTTTTGCAGGAAGAGCGTGCGGGCGGCGGCGCGCAGCTGCGGATCCTGGCTGAAGGGCGGCACGGGCGCGATAAGATCGACCTTATGCGCCAGCAATTCGGGCTTCATGTTCGGAAAGTCCGATTCAATCAGCGTATAATCGCGCTTTTCTTCCAGCCCGTGCTTTTTCAGCATGGCGCGCAAGCCGATATCGGCGGCGCCCCCGACCCCGTTCGAGGTGACGACCTTGCCCTTCAGATCCGCGATGGTCTTGATCGGCCCATCCTTCAGCACCATGAATTCGCCGCTGGCGTAATTCTCGACTCCGTCCTGCATCACGTCGGCGATGATCCTGAGATCGTCGAGCTTGGCGTTCTCCACCGCGAGCGGAAAGGACGAGAAGCCGAGCGAGGCAATATCGACCTCGCCCTCGGCCAAGGCCGTAATCATCGGCGGCGAGCCGCTCATATGGACGAAATCGAGCCGATAGCTCTTGCCCTCATGGACGGCGATGCCGGGCCGGCCCAAAAGCGCCAAAGGCGCGTCGCCCGCCGGCACCGTCCAGGCGATGCGCAGCGGGAAAGGCTCGGCGGCAGGCGCGCTTCTGGGGATCGAAGCGGCAATAAAGAGGAACGCAACCGCCCAAGCCGTTCTTGCCGTGCGCATTCCACCTCCTCGATTCTGATCCCGACCGCGCGGCGCCAACCGAACGCCGCTTGGCCTATTTGATCCGTTTGGCGGCCTCGTCGACAAGACTCAGATCGGCGTATTTCGTCGGGTCGACATTGCTTTTGAGGAACCCCATCTCATGCGCCGTGGTGATGTTGCGCCGGAGCGCGGCGAGATCGGGCTTGCCGTTCGGGGCGCGATAGAGGCCGTTATCGGTGAACAGCCAGCTCGACCAAAGGCTCGGCGGCGTGTGCGTATAGTCGGCCACGATCTTGATCGCTTCGTCGTGATGCGCCGGGTCCGAGTACCATCTTAGCTCGCGCAGATTGTCCTCGAGGAAATCGACGACGACCGCGCGGTGCTTCTGGAGAAATCCGTTGCGCGCGGCCATGAAGAGAAGCTGCGACGCACCCATCGCATCCTTTTGGACGAAAAGCGTATGCGCCACGGCGCGCAACTGCCTGTCTTGGCTGAACGGCAAGACCGCGCTGATGAGATCGACCTTGCGCGCCAGAAGCTGCGGCTTCATGTCGGGAAAGGCCAATTCGATCAGCGTATAATCGCGTTTCTCTTGGAGCCCGTGCTTTTTCAGCATCGTGCGCAGCCCGATATCGACAGCGCCGTTGATCACGTTGGCGGCAACGACTTTTCCCTTCAGATCCTCGATGGCTTTGATCGGCCCATCATTCAGCACCATGAATTCGTCGCTGTAGTGATTCTCGACGCCATCCTGGAGGAGATCGGCGATGATGCGCAGATCCTCAATCTTGGCATCGTCGATCGCAAGCGAAAGCGACGCGAAACCAAGCGGGGCGATATCGACCTCGCCCTCCGCCAAGGCGGCGATATCCGGCGGCGTGCCGCCGAGATGGACGAGATCAAGCGTATAGCTCTTGCCTTCGTGCACGGCGATCCCCGGCTTGCCGTAGAGCGCCAGCGGCACATCGCCCGCCGGAATGTTCCAGGCGACGCGCAGGGGGAATGGCTCGGCCGCGCGCCCGCGGCCCGGGATCGCGGCCGCGAGAACGGCCATCGCAACCACGCAGAGGCATCCGGCTTTCCGCATTCCGACCGCCCGGCCGTCTTCGCGATATGACATGGACGCCTCCGGCGCGCCGCGCGCCAGTCGAAGTGCGCTTTATTTGATCCGCTTGCCGGCCTCGTCGACGAGGCTCAGATCGGCGTATTTCTTTGGATCGATATCGCTTTTGAGGAATCCGAGCTCATGCGCCGCGCTGATATTCCGCTGCAGCGCGGCGAGATCGGGCTTGCCGTTGGCGGCGTGATAGAGGTCGCGGTCGGTGAACAGCCAGCTCGACCACAGCGTTGGCGGCGTCTTGGTGAAGTCGGTCACGGCCTTGATCGCCTCGTCGTGATGCGCGGGGTCGAAATACCATCGCAGCTCACGCAAATTGTCCTCGAGGAAATCCACCACCGCGGCGCGGTTCTTTTGCAGGAAAGCGGCGCGCGCGGTCATGATGATCATCTGCGAGCTGCCGATCGCGTCTTTCTGCACGAAAAGGGGATGCGCGGCGGCGCGCAGCTGCGGGTCCTGGCTGAACGGGACAACGCCGGTGATGAGATCGACCTTATGGTCGATCAGCTCCGCCTTCATATTGGGAAAGGCGGATTCGATCAGCGAGTAATCGCGCTTGTCCTCGAGCCCATGCTTCCTGAGCATCGAGCGCAACGCGATATCGACGGCGCTGCCCGCTGCGTTCGAGGTGACGACCTTGCCCTTCAAATCCTCGACGGTTTTGATCGGGCTGTCGTTGAGAACCATGTACTCGCTGCTGTAGTGGTTCTCGACCCCGTCCTGGAACACATCGGCGATGATGCGCAGATCCTCGAGCTTGGCGTTCTCGATCGCAAGCGCGAAGGACGAGAAGGCGAACGGCACCAGATCGATTTCATTGGCGGCGACCCCCGAAATCATCGGCGGCGTCCCGGTGAAATGGATGAACTCCAAGGTGTAGCTCTTGCCTTCGTGGAGCGCGATCCCGGGCTTGCCGAGCAAGGCGAGCGGGGCATCGCCCGCGGGCACGATCCAGGCGATCCGGATCTTGACCGGTTCGGCGCTGAGCGCCGGGCCGACGCCCAGGACGCACGCCGCAAGCGCGCCGAGAAACGGCTTCAAGAGACGCATCTTTTCCTCCCCGAGAAAGTTTCTGCGTTTCTCAATAGCACAGGCGGCACCGCCCCGCATCAAAGAGCGTGTCGCGCCTGCCCCGGGGATGAAACGAGGCTTAGAAGTGGTAGCCGTAACGCAGGCGGAAATCGTCGCCGAAAGTGCCGCGGTCGCCGAAATAAGGCGCCGCGGTCGCGTGGTCGAGAGCCAGCGACAGGCTCTGGTCGGCGCCGAAGGAATAGCCGAGCTCGAAGGTGCTGTGCAGCGATACCAGCGAATTGGCGGCGTGGTGCGTCGGGTCGTCGTTCGGCGCGCGGTTCACCGCGCCCGACAGGGCGATATTCCCGAACAGCCGGTCGTTGTCGAAAATGCTCCACGCCAAGCCGACGTAATTGCCGGTCACGGTCGGGCCGAAGCCATAGGTCTCGCCGGCAACGGCACGCGGCGAAAACAGGAAATGCACCACGCCGTGATCCGGCGAGGTCAGCGAGATTTCCAGATTCTCTTTCGCTGCCGGGCCGATGGCGGCGCCGCCGAGATCGACCGGGAAGCTTGAGGTGAAGTGCGGCAAGGGCGCGCCGCCGCGCACCAGCGCAGTATTGATCCCGGTCGTCGCGTCCTCGGCAAATCCGGGCTGCGCAAGCGCCGCAAGCGCGGCGAGCGCCACGCCGAGGCCGAGAAGATGATGTTGACGAACCTGCTTCGTCATCGCGCACCAACTAGACGGTTGATGACCGCGCGGTCGAGCGCCTTGACCAGCGCCGGCGACTGCTCGACGAAGCGGAAGGCGACAATGTCACGCGCCCGATCGCAGCGCACCGCCTGCGCGGTGAAAGCGTGCGCGACCTGGCTGCCCGAGACGCGAACCAGCCCGCAGACCTGGTTGCCGACCGCGACCTTGGCCGCCGTCAAAGCTTGGAACCCGCCGAGCGACCAATCGCGCGTCACGTAATCGGTCGCGGCGATGGTCACGGTCAAGGGCGGCGACACATAGCGCCGATCCCGCCGCAACTCGCGCCGGTCGAAATTGGTGCGGATCACCTTCGACATGCTACCCCGACAAAACCCACTGAAAGGTACTGCACTGCCCGTTACTTACCAGGTATTTTGCGACTCTTTGATGTCGCCGCCAAGGGCAATCAGCGAAAATTTTTCGCCGCGATGCCTTTACCCAACAAACTGATATCACTTGGTTTTTTTGGTGCCATCCGCCTCTTGCATGGAAGGCGTGCGGCGTGGCGGATAGGCATGGCCCTGCCCCGCGGGGTCGTTAACCATCCATTCGCCCGGGACGGCGCCCGGGCTGGCATAGGACGGGCCGACCGGCACCTTGCCGTAGCCGCCCGGCAGGTCGAGCACGTAAGAGGGTTGGCAGAGGCCCGAGACCCGGCCGCGCAACTGCCGCATCAGCGTTTGGCCCTCCTCCAGATTCGTGCGCAAATGCGCCGTGCCATGGGCGAGATCGCCGTGGTGCAGGTAGTAAGGCTTCACCCGCATCGCGACGAGACCGCGCAACAGCGCCTCCAAGGTCGCCGCATCGTCATTGACGCCCTTCAGCAGCACGGACTGGCTCAACAACGGAATGCCGGCGCGCGCGAGACGTTGCACTGCTTCCTTGGCCGCCGGGGTCAGCTCGCGCGGGTGATTGGCGTGGATCACGACGTAGAGCGCTTTCTCGCTGGCGAGCGCCTCGACCATCGCATCGTCGATCCGTTCGGGCACGACGATCGGCACGCGGCTGTGAAACCGGATCACCGCGACATGCGGGATCGCCTCGAGCGCGCGGACGATGGCCGCCACCCGCCGCGGCGAGAGAAACAACGGGTCGCCGCCGGTGACGATGACTTCCCAGATCTCGCGCTGCCCGCGGATATAATCGAGCGCAGTATCGAGCTCGGCTTCGTTGAGGGTCTCGCTCTCCGGCCCGACATCCTCGCGCCGGAAGCAGAAGCGGCAATAGACCGGACAGAGATGGCTGGGCTTCAACAGCACGCGGTCGGGATATCGATGGACGATGCCCTTCACTGGCGAGAAGGCGTGATCGCCGATGGGATCGGCATTCTCCTCGGGCGCGATCGCCAATTCGCGCGTATCGGGCAGGAATTGCCGGCCGATCGGATCGGCGGGGTCGCTGGGATCGATCAGCGCCGCCATCGCCGGCGTGAGCGCGACCGCAAAGCGCTCGGCGACCGCCGCGATCTCGGCTTCGCGCGCGGGCGCGGCAAGCCCGGCGGCGACGAGCTCGGCCGCGCTGCGCTTCGCCTTGAAGGCACGCATCGCGCTCAAATGTCGGCGTAGCAGTGCGTCTCGGCCCTGGCGCCGGGATTGGTGACCGCGCCTTTTTCGGCATCGCCGACGAGCTGCGCGTATTTCCATAGCGCGCCCGATTGATAGCCGGTCTGGCGCGGCTTCCAATCCTGGCGGCGCTTTGTCAGCTCCGCATCGCTGAGCTCGACCGCGAGCGTGCCTTCGACCGCGTCGATCGTGATGATGTCGCCGTCCTTCAACAAGGCGATCGGCCCGCCCACCGCGGCTTCGGGCCCGACATGGCCGATGCAGAAGCCGCGCGTGCCGCCCGAGAAGCGCCCATCGGTGATAAGCGCGACCTTGTCGGAAATGCCCTGGCCGTAAAGCGCCGCCGTGGTTGCCAGCATCTCGCGCATGCCCGGCCCGCCGCGCGGGCCTTCATAGCGGATGACGATCACGTCGCCCGGCTTGTAGTCGCGCTTATCCACCGCCGCGAAAGCCGCGTCCTCGGTATCGAAGCAGCGCGCCGGCCCGCGGAATTTCAGCGCCATGTGCTGCATGCCGGCAACCTTCACGATGGCGCCTTGCGGCGCGAGATTGCCTTTCAGCACGACGACGCCGCCGGTCGGCGCCAAAGGCTTCGCGGTCGGATGCACCACGTCCTGGTTGCTCGGGAATTTCACGTCGCGCAGATTCTCGGCGAGCGTCTTGCCGGTGACGGTGATGCAATCGCCGTGAAGATAGCCGCCGTCCAACAGCGCTTTCATCACCACCGGCACGCCGCCGATATCGTGCAGATCCTTCATCAGATATTTTCCGCCCGGCTTGAAATCGCCGATATAGGGCGTGCGCTTGAAAATCTCGCCGACCGCATGGAGGTCGAAATCGATCCCGGCCTCATTCGCCATCGACGGCAAATGCAGCCCGGCATTGGTCGAGCCGCCCGTGGCCGCGACCACCACCGCCGCGTTCTCGAACGCCTTGCGCGTCGCGATGTCGCGCGGCCGGAGGCCCAGCCGCAGCACGTTCATCACCGCTTTGCCCGAGGCTTCGGCATAGGCGTCGCGGCTTTCGAACACGGCGGGCGTGCCGGCCGAGCCGGGCAGCGCCAGGCCGATCGCTTCGGAAACACACGCCATGGTGTTGGCGGTGTATTGCCCGGCGCAGGAACCGGCCGAAGGGCAGGCATGGCATTCGAGCTCGTGCAGCTCGGCGTCGCTCATCTTGCCGACCGAATGCTCGCCGACGCCTTCGAACACATCGACGATGGTGACGTCGCGGTTTTGGAACCGCCCCGGCAGGATCGTGCCGCCATACATGAAGACCGAGGGCACGTTCAGCCGCAGCATCGCCATCATCAGCCCGGGCAGCGATTTGTCGCAGCCAGCGAAGCCGACGAGCGCGTCATAGGAATGGCCGCGCATGGTGAGCTCGACCGAATCCGCGATTACCTCGCGCGAAATGAGCGAGGATTTCATGCCTTCGTGACCCATGGCGATGCCGTCGGTCACGGTGATGGTGGTGAATTCGCGCGGCGTGCCGCCGGCTTCCGCGACGCCGCGCTTGGCCGCCTGGGCCTGGCGCGACAGCGAGATGTTGCACGGGGCCGCTTCGTTCCAGGTGGTGGCGACGCCGACGATCGGCTGGGCAAGCTGCTCCTCGGTCACGCCCATCGCATAGAACATGGCGCGGTGCGGCGCGCGCTCGGGCCCCACCGTGATGTGGCGGCTCGGCAGCTTCGATTTATCCCAAGCGGGCTTTCTCTGATCGTCAGGCATGGCGGCTACTCCATTGAATGGAGCGCACCATACAAAGGACTTTCGGGGGTGGCCAGAGCCTGGTTAGTAAGCCCGAAGACGTTTTTCTTGTGTATTCAACCCTCAAAAATTCGCTTCGTAGCTTGCGCATAAACCTTTTTATAAAGTGATGCGACGCGCTCCCATTTCAGCTCAAAAGCTTCGCCTTTCCCGTACGCCAGAAAAGCCTCTGGAAATCCTAACGAAAGATATTTTTCAGCATACAACGGAATGGGATATTTTCCTTTCCAAAGTATGTAATCCTCTAATTCCGTAAGAAGCTCACGGTCCCGCTTGCTCACTCGAATTTTCGTCGTCGCTGCGAGTTCGTTCAAATTGTGCGTTACGGGATGAAGCTCGTGTGCGCTGGTTACAAACTCATCGTAAGCCAGACTGTCCCCGCTTTTCGCTACTTCAACCATCTTAAGGAGTGTTTCGATCGCATAACCCACTAGCAGTAAGGAAACACCAAACGTCATGAAACCGTTCTTTTCCTTCTCGCTAACGGCACGTAGGGTCAGCGCGCTTTGATAATGAACTTGCGACTGCCATAGCCATATAATTGTCGCCTTTCCCGCGCTGTTGAAGTGACGAATGTTGTCGGGGACATCATAGTCCTTCCATTCGATCACGCCTCCCCAGGCGGTCTTTTTCACCTTCTCAGCTTTCATGGCCTATCCGATATATCGCATGTGTTCTTCGATAACCTAACCGGCATAGCTTCAATTCATCTGTAACGGCACCGCATACCTCTTATCAATCATCTTCGTGCCCTCGCCATCGGCAGGCAAACCACTTAGCGCCGCGCGCGTTGACGCGCCGATGAAGCGCGCAGCCGGTCGATCGCGAAAAACGGCGCGTAGGAGAGAAGACATAGTAGGATCGCGAGAACCGCCAGCTCCGCCAGGTCGAAGGGCCAGGGCGCGGCGTAATCGAGCAAAGAAGGATGCTCGGGCTTGGCGCGGAAATAGCCGAAATTGGTGCCGAGCAAGGAATTCGCCCCGATGGCGGTCGCGGCATAAAACGCCGACCAAGCCAGGGCGCGCAGAATTGACGTCCGGACCGGCCGCATCTTCATGCCGAGCGTCATAAAGAGCACCGAAGCGATCACGCCGCCATGCAATGCGAAAAAGCTGATGAAGCGCGGGTCGGGAAACCCGTAAGAAAGATCGGGCGTGAGAAGCGCTTGAAGCGTTCCGCCGAGAGCCCAGAAATAGCAAAGCTCGTAGCTCCATTGATTCGGATAAATCAAGGTCACGAGCGTCGCCAGCGCCGCCCAGTCGCAAAGATGCATGGGCAAGGCCGTTGCGGTGGTCAGCTCGCCGTTTCTCGCTGCGAGGAACAATGTGGCGATCTTGTCGCCGACCAGCACAGCAACCAGCAGCCAGCGAAAGAGTTTTGTCGCCACGCCGCTTGCGGAGCAGCGGATAATCGCGGCCATAACAAGCGGCACGATGAAAGTGAGCGCGATCGCGCCGAGATGCGCGGGGCCGAAGCGTTCGAACGGTACGGTCATTTTCGTCCTGGCCGATCTCGTCATTCGCGCGGGCGAGGATTTGACCAGAAAAGTGGTGACATTACGAAGCGCGGCAGCCCACCCCCTCCGTCGCTTTGCTTTGCAAAGCTCCCCTCCCCCCTCGAGGGGGAGGGTTAGGGAGGGGGGCGCGATCTTGCTCTACGGCAACGCCACGACATAGCGCATATCGAGCATCGCCTTGCCGTCGGCGTCGGCGGGCAGCATGCCTTGCCCTTTGAACCACTCGATCTGATGCAGCACGTCTTTGACGTCGAGCTTGGCGTCGGGATCGTCGTAGGAAATTCCCTGATCGAGCTGCTCGGCCGGCTGATTGAGATATTTTGCCATGATCGCGAGGATCGCCGGCGCGGTCGGCCCGTCCTTGCGCTTGCCGTCGGGGCCGGTGAAGGCGGCGTCGTAATCATGCGCGGCCTTTTTGTAGGCGCGCATGAAGGCCTCGATCATCGGCCGGCGCTCATCCGCCGTCTTGGTCGCGACGAAGATCAGCGTGTTCTGCCACGGCGTCTCGTCGCCGACCCAGGCGAGGATATGTGCCTTGTTGGTGTCTTGGAGCTTCAGCGCGAAGGTGCTGACATTCACGCCGGCCTCGACCTGATTGCCGGCGAGCGCGGTTGCGACATTGGAGAGGCCTTGCAGCGCGACGATGCGCTGGCTCTTCGGGTCGATGTGGTATTTCTCGTTCGCGAGCTCGAGCTCGTAATGGATCGGCCCGCCGACCTGGACGATGCCGACGCTGCGCCCGCCGAGATCCTTGAGCGAGCGCAAGCCTCCGTCCCAGGCCTGGTTCGAGGCGAGGATCGCGGCGCCGTGGAAGCCGGGCATCTCCCGCCCCTGCCCGCCGATGATCTTCAAGCCGCCCTTGGCGGCGAGGTTGTAGGCGGCCGCGGTCGCGGCGGTGGCGCCGATGTCGAGCGCGCCGGCGACGACGCCCTGCGCGACCGATTGCGCCGCATCCATGCTGACCATTTCGGCGGTGATATGCTCGGCGGCGAAATAGCCGCGCTCAAGCGCGATATAGAGCGGGCCCGAGGCGGTCACCGGTCCGGTGCCGACCTTGATCGCCTCGTCCGCGCCGGCGCCGTGCGCCACGAGACTGAAAAGGAATACGCCCGCAAGCGCCATCCCGCTCGAACGCTTCATCGCTCCCTCCCTTCGCTGCCGGGCGGCGTTTGCGCCGCGCCGGTTGGATGCCGGCTACATCATGCCCATCATGCCGGCGCCGACGAAAACCCGCATGACGAACGAGATCAACACGAACACCACGATCACGCTCAAGATCAGCGCCGCGGTGAAGGTGACGGCGCGATCCGACGCGATGCCCATCACCGGCGTCACCCCGGCGTAGAGCAGGTAAAGCCCGTAAAGCGCGAGCAACAATTCGACCACGCCGAGAAACGGCAGGAGAAAAAATATCCCGCCGAGCCAGGTGGGCGTGTGGGAATAAGCGACGAGCTTCAAGGCCGGGACGAGCCCGCCGTTGCCGCCGAATTTGGGCGCAAGCCATTGCGCGATCAGCGCCACGACGTAGATGCCGGCGAGACCCAGCACATATTGCACGATGGCGCCGACGAGACCGAAGCCCAGGCCGAAGCGGCCGAGGAACAGCGAGAATCCGATCAAGGCGCATACCGGCGGGATCGCCGCCAAGGGCATGATGTAGCCGGTATAGAGGCTGACGCTGTCGCCTCCCTCGCCGGCAATCGCCTTCCATTCGCTGTTCGGCGACAGCATGATGTTCTTTGCGCGCGCGACGATATCCATCTTCCCCCTCTTCCCCCTCTTCCCCCTTCAGAACGCCCTGGCCGCATCATAGCAGCTTGCGCGCCGGCGCGGCGCAAAGTTCCGCCGGTCGGCTGCGCGACGCAGCCCGGCCGGGACTTGCGCTCCCGCACGGCCAAGACCAAAACAGCCGTCCAACAAAAGCAAAGACAGGAGGACCCGACGTGACTCAACAGGTGTTCAATCTCGATGGACACGATCATCCGCAGGCTTCGCCCCTAGGCTGCAAGGTCGGCCCGCTGCTTAGCTCGGGCGCGATCACGGGCAAGGACCTCGCAACCGGAATCATGCCGCCAGACGCCGACACCCAGGCGCGCAACGCCTTCGTCAACATGAAGCGCCTTTTGGCAAAAGCGGAGATGGGGCTCGAGGACGTGGCGAAGCTCACCATCTATATCGCCGACGACAAGCATCGCGACGCCGCGATCAAGCATTGGGCGCTGACTTTTCCCGATCCCAACCACCGGCCGACGCGGCGCACTTTGATCACCCCGATCCATGCCGGCATCGTTCAGGTCGAAATCATCGCCTACAAGGCGAGTTAGATCGTCGTATTATGTCAAAACATTTGATCGTCACACCCGCGGAAGCGGGTGTCCAGGGCAAGTGACGCGCTGCTGCTCTGGGTTCCCGCTTTCGCGGGAACGACGATCTAATTTGATCGGATGTCACTTTCGCCCAACGCGCGCCGCTCAGCCGACGAAAAAATAAACCGCGAGAATGACGAAGCCGGCAATCGCCACCGAGGCATGGATGGCGACCCAGGCGCCGGGCAGGCGCCGGCGGCGGAGATGCAGCGCATAGCTCGCCAGGCCGAGCAGCAGCGCGATCAGCAACAGCCAAGCCGCCGCCACGCCGAAGGATTGCGTGCCCGTGGCCGCGCCACGCGCCGGGCCTTGCAGCGCGACGAGCAACATCCCATAGCCGGCGAGCGCGCCGAGCCCGTGCAACGATGCGAGAAGCAAGGGCGGCTTGCACTCCGGCCGCATAAGCAAGAGAACGCCAAGCCCCGCGCCCAAAAGCACGACGACAGCGAAAACCGAAACCGTAAGGGTAAGCACGGATTCTTAGGCTGAGGCCGCGCCGATCCGGGCGATAGCGGAGTTGAGCCGGGCGAGCGCCGCTTCGGCCTCGGCCTGGCGTTCGCGCTGCTCTTCGATCACTTCCGGCTTGGCCTTCTCGATGAATTGCGGATTGCCGAGTTTCTTGGCGATCTTGTCGAGCTCGGAGACGAGTCCGGTCGCCTCTTTCTGCAAGCGCGCGCGCTCTTTGGCGAGATCGACCGCGCCGGCCAGATCGAGCAGCATCGTCGTGCCTTCGACCACGACTTGCAGCGCGCCCTTGCCCTCGGCCAAGCGTTGCGTCGCGGCGGGATCGGCAAAGGCGATTTCCTTCAAGCGCGCGAGACGCCGGATCTGGTCGTTGTGGCGCGCGATCCATTCGCGGCCTTGCGCGCGCGTCTCGGTGACAAAAGCCGCAAGCTCGCTCGCCGCGGGCACGTTCATCTCGGAGCGCGCGGTGCGGATCGCCGAGATGAGGCTTACCACCCATTCCATTTCGGCGAACGCGGCTTCGGTATCGCGCGCTTCATCTTGCGGCCATGTCGCGGCGATCAGCATCCCCGTGCCGTCGCCGGCCAGGTGACGCCACAAAGTCTCGGTGATAAAGGGCATGATCGGATGGAGCAGATGCACGATCCGCTCGAGCACCCAGACCGTCATCGCACGGGTTTCGGCTTTCGCCGCTTCGTCCGTGCCGGTGAGGATCGGCTTCGAGAATTCGATATACCAGTCGCAGAAATTGCCCCAGGTGAACTGGTACAGCGCGTCCGCCGCGTCGTTGAACTTGAACTCGTCGAGCGCCGCCGCGACCCGTGCGCCCGCCTGCGCCGCCGCCGCCGCGATCCAGCGATTGACGGTAAGCTTCGCGCTCGCCGGATCGAAGCCGGGCACGCGCACGCAGCCATTCATCTCGGCATAGCGCGCCGCGTTCCAGAGCTTGGTCGCGAAATTGCGATAGCCCTCGATGCGGCTTTCGGCGAGCTTGATGTCGCGGCCTTGCGCGGCGAGCGCGGTCAAGGTGAAGCGCAGCGCGTCGCAGCCGTAACGGTCGATCAAATCCAAAGGGTCGATGATGTTGCCCTTGGACTTCGACATTTTCTGGCCGCGCTCGTCGCGCACCAGCGCGTGGATATAGACCGTCTTGAACGGCACGCGCCCCATGAACTTGCAGCCCATCATCAACATGCGCGCGACCCAGAAGAAGATGATGTCGAACCCCGTGACCAGCACGTCGGTCGGGTAGTAGCGCGCCAATTCGCGCGTCGTCTCGGGCCAGCCCAGGGTCGAGAACGGCCACAGTGCCGAAGAAAACCAGGTATCGAGCACGTCGGGATCGCGCCGCAGATCGGCTTCGTGGCCGTAATGCTTGGCAGCGGCGTCGCGCGCCGCTTCCTCGGTCTCCTCGACGAAGACCGCGCCATCGGGCCCGAACCAAGCCGGGATCTGATGGCCCCACCAGATCTGCCGCGACACGCACCAGGGCTGGATGTTGCGCATCCATTCGAAGAACGTGTTCTCCCAGCTTTTCGGCACGAACACCGTCTCGCCGCTTGCCACCGCAACGACCGCCGCCTTCGCTAGCTCCGCCGCGTTGACATACCATTGATCGGTCAGCCAGGGCTCGATCACCTCGCCCGACCGGTCGCCGTAAGGCACCATGACGAGCTTGTCCTCGATCTTCTCGACCAGGCCGAGCGCCTCGAGATCGGCGACGATCTTCTTGCGCGCCGCGAAACGATCCATCCCGCGATAATCCGGCGGGGTTTCTTCGTTGAGCTTCGCGTCGCGGTCGAACACGTTGATCAGCGGCAAGCCATGCCGCCGCCCGACCTCGAAATCGTTGAAGTCATGCGCCGGCGTCACCTTCACCGCGCCGCTGCCGGTGGTCGGATCGGCGTGCTCGTCGCCGACGACGGGGATGCGGCGATTGACCAGCGGCAGGATGACGTGGCGGCCGATCAGATGCTGATAACGCTCATCCGCCGGATTGACCGCGACCCCGGTGTCGCCGAGCATGGTTTCGGGCCGCGTGGTCGCAACGGTGATGAAAGCGCCGGGATGGCCCTCGACCGGATATTTGAAATACCACAGCGCGCTTTTGGTCTCGCGGTTTTCGACCTCGAGATCGGACACGGCGGTGTGCAGCTTCGGATCCCAATTCACCAGCCGCTTGTCGCGATAGAGCAGGCCTTCGCGGTGGAGCTGGACGAAGACCTTGCGCACCGCGGCCGACAGGCCTTCGTCCATGGTGAAGCGCTCGCGGCTCCAATCGGGCGAGGCGCCGAGCGAGCGCAGCTGGCGCGTGATCGTGCCGCCCGATTCCGCTTTCCATTTCCACACCCGCGCGATGAAGTTTTCGCGCCCCAGCTTGTGCCGGTTCGACTGCTCCTGTTCGAGCTGACGCTCGACCACCATTTGCGTCGCGATGCCGGCATGATCCGTGCCCGGCTGCCACAACGCATCGCGGCCCTTCATGCGCTGATAGCGGATGAGAATGTCCTGCAACGTGAAAGTGAGCGCATGGCCCATATGCAGGCTGCCGGTCACATTGGGCGGCGGCATCATGATGCAATAGGGCGCGGCGGTGCTGTCGGGATGCGCGGCAAAGGCGCCCGATTGCTCCCATTCGGCGTAAATGCGCTGCTGCAGATCGGCGGGATGGAAAGTCTTGTCCAGCATGGACGAACCGTCTGCGGTGTTGGCGGGGAAGGCCGCGCTCAGCGGCGCTGCGCGTCGAGGGCGAGGCGCCCGATCTCTTCCCGCACGATGCGTTCGACGACTTGCGGAAGATTGGCGTCGAGCCAGGTCTTCAGCATGGGCAGCAGCAATTCGCGGGTGAGATCTTCGAGGGTCCGGTTCGATTGACCCATGGGCAGGCTGTCGACATCGGACCCGCGATGCGTGCGGCTGACCAATTCGCTCAGCGCGGCGAGCGAGGCCGTGGCGGTATTGTCGGAGATAATCCGGCGGCCGAATTCGGGCGCGCTCAGCGGCGCGGCTGGCGGGGGTGTGGGCGGCGGCGCCGGTTGGGCCGGCGGCGGCTCGGGCTCGGCCATGCTCAGCGCCGGCTCGAATGGCGCCGGCTCGGGCGGCGCGACCTCGAGGACGGGCGGCGGCTCGGGCGCCGGCGCGGCCAAGGTAACGCCGGATTCGTCGCCGCCGACCTCTTGCGTCAACACCAGCACATCGTCCTCGGCGTGCCCTGCTCCGGCCTGAGGTGCTTCGCCATCCTCGGAGATGATACGGCGGATGGAGGCGAGGATTTCCTCCATCGACGGTTCATGTTGGTCTTTCGCGTCCGACATCCGGTCCAGTCTCAGCTAACCCACGTCAATCCTATGGGAAATCGCCGGCAAAGGCCAGCGAATGCCGCCCCGAGTTGCCGCCCGGAAGGAGCGTCATTGATCGGTCGCGCCGAAGCCCAACACTTTGTTGCGCACCGAGCGGTAATGCGTCTGCACGTCGTAATATTGCACCGGCAGTTTGAGGTCGGCGGCGGTCAAGACGCCGATCTGCTGCGCCAGGTTGAACTCGGCGATAGCGAGATCGTGCTGCGCGCGCACCAGCGAAACCTGGTCGGCGAACAACTCCTGCTGCGCGTTCAACACGTCGAGCACGGTGCGGGCGCCGACCTGTTGCTGTTGTTGCACGCCTTCGAGCGCGATCTGGGCGGCATTAATCGTGCTTCGCAACGAAGTGACGCTGGCACGCACCGACTGGATGGTCTCCCAGGCTTGCGTCGCGGTCTGCACCGCTTGGCGCCGCGTGTCGTCGGTCGTGCCCTGGGCTTTGCCGACATTCTCGACCGCCTGCCGGCTTTGCGACCAGATATTGCCGGCCTCGTAAAGCGGCATGTTGAGCTGGGCGAGCACCGACCGGTTGGTGGTCTCCCGGCCATTGAGCTGGGTTTCCTGCAAGCGCTGGACATTGCCGACCACCGACACGGTCGGCAGCAATTGCGCCTTCACCTGGGCGACGTTGTCGCGCGCCGCGTCTTCGCTGAATTGCGCCGAGATCACGCTCAAATTCTTGGTCGCGGCCAAGGTCAGCGCCTCGTCGCGGGTTGCCGGGATCACCGGGTGAACCGTCGGCTGCACCAGATCGGTGGGCGGATGACCGACCGCGCGAGTGTAATTGGCGCGGCTCACTTCGAGCGTGCCTTCATCCTGATGCCTTGTCGCGGTCGCGGCGGCGAGGCGCGACTCGGCCTGCGCCACATCGGTGCGCGTCACCTGGCCAACTCGGAACTGGTCGTTGGTCGCTTCGAGCTGCCGCCCCAAAACCTGCTCGTTGTTCTTATCGAGGGCCACGACCTGCTGACCTTGCAGCACGTCGAAATAGGAGGTGATGGCGGCGAACAGCGCCGCGCTTTCCACCGCGGTCAGATGCGCGCGCTCGCTCTGCACCAGATCCTCGGCTTGCGCCGTCTTCGCGATCGTGCCGCCGCCGTTATAGACCGGCTGCGTCAGCGTGAGGCTATAGGTGTGCGGCTGAAACGCCTGATGCGCCGGCGCGCTCGGCGGCGCGGGCGGGGTGTTCTCGGATTGCTCGACCCCGATCGCGCCGTTGAACGTCACCGTCGGCCGCCAGCCCGACAAAGCCTGCGGCACGCCTTCGTCGATGGCGCGAAGATTGGCGCGCTCGCCAAGGATTTGCGGGTTGTTGTTGTAGGTCGAGGCGAGCGCATCTTCGAGCGTCTCGGCCGACGCCGCGCTTGTCATCAAAGCGCCGACGCTCATCGCCAAGGGCATCAATATATAACGCCGCATTAACAATCCCTTTCGGCCTTTTCTTAAACCAAAGCCCTAAAAGACGAAACTCGGCACGCGGACGAGGCCGGGAAGCGGATGAACCGCCGCCGCCTCGAAGACCGGACGGCTCGACAACACCCCTTCCGCCCGCGTCATCAGCACGGCCTCGCCGACCGCCACGCCGACCGCCCCCGCTTCCGGGCGCACCACGCCAACCAGCCTGCCGCCTTCGGCCAACTGCTCCGCAATCGCCGGCGGGACAACATCGACCGCGCCATTGATCACGATCACGTCGTAAGGCGCGTCGCCCTTCCACCCTGCGGCGAGATTGCCCTCCACCACGCTGACATTGCGATGGCCAAGCTCGGCGAGAAGCGCGCGCGCGCGCGCGGCGAGAGTCGGGTCCGATTCGAGCGCGGTCACCCGTGCCGCGATACGGGCAAGCAAGGCGCTGCCATAGCCGGTTGCACAGCCGACTTCGAGCACCTTGTCGTCTGGGTCGATCGCGGCGAGCTGAAGCAGCCGGGCGAGCGCCAGCGGCGCCATCAGCACGCGCGCGCCGTCCAAGGGCAGATCATCATCGACATAGGCGGTGCCGCGTAGCGCAGCGGGCACGAAACGCTCGCGCGGAACGGTGAGGAACGCGTCGAGAACCGGCTCGTCGATCACTTTGTTGGTGCGCAACTGGCACTCGACCATGTTCAGACGGGCGGCGGCGTAATCGATCATGGTGAATCGGGTGTGAAGTGGGTGCCGGATAACAGCTTTTCGACTTATATAGGCCAGGACCGTGCCTGACAATGCGGTCTTTCGCGTATGCCCGCCGCCCGGCGCGCGGTCGGTAAACGCCGGGAAACTCTATGGACGCGATTTACGCTTCAGCCTATATCTCGCCGGCCCCAGCGGCCGGATGGCAGAGTGGCTATGCAGAGGACTGCAAATCCTCGTACAGCGGTTCGATTCCGCTTCCGGCCTCCACCCCTCGCAAATCATTGGAATAACGCGGATTTCGAGCGCGGATTGCGGCCGACTATTTCACCGCTCGAAATTGCCGCCTGTGTAATTCCTGTGTAGTCGCGCTTTCCGTTTCGTTCGCTGAGAGTTCCGGTAACTTTCGCCCGATCGCCTTCATGGCTTCATCGATGTGCGTGCCATGAACATGGCTGTAGCGCATCACCATCGCGAGCGTCCTATGGCCGCTGATGCGCTGGATCGTCGGAAGGTCAACGCCGGCTTGCACGAGCGCGGTGATCGCCGTGTGGCGCATGACGTGGGGCGTGACAAGATCGGGATCGAGCCCCGCCTCCGTCACCGCGTCGCGAAAGCTCCGATCCATGCGCGCCCGATGCCCTGTCTTACTGTCCTTGTGGGGCGACGGGAAAATCCAGCCATCGCGATCGTCGCGTGTCTCGCGCTCCTTGCGCAGTAGCTCGCCGAGCTCTGGCGTGATCGGCTGGGCGCGCTGACCGGCTTTGGCATCCGGAATGAACAGTCGCAGATTGCCGAGATCGAGTTCATTGAACCGCACCGCGAGGATCTCGCTATGCCGCATGGCCGTGTTGAGGCCGAACGCCACGAACAGCCAACAATAGGGATCGGAGCTTTTTACCGCGGCCAGCATCAGACATTCGCATTGCGCGTCGGTGAGCGCGATGATCCTGCCTTGGCTTTCCTCCAACATCTTCGGCCGTGATGGCAAGCGATCGACCCATTTCCACTCAAGCGCCATCGAAAAAAGATGCGAAAGCGTGGCGAGTTCGCGATTGGTCGTCGCGTTCGAAGCGCTCTCGCCGAGGCGTTTCTTCTTGTAACGGTCGATTGTGAAAGCGCTGATGGCGTCGAGCCGCATTGAGCCGAAGAACGGCTTGAGCCGCGCTTTGAAATGCCGACGCTTGACCATGATGTTTTTGCCAGTTCCTTCCTCGAGGCGCTTCACATAATCGTCGGCCGCCGTTGCGAAGGTCAGCGCGAGCTTGCGACCAGTTGGCAGATTGAGGCGATTTGCGCGCGCGTCAGTGCGCGCCGTTTCAATAAATTCTTCGCATTGCGTTCGCGTCGTGCCGTCGCTTTCTTTCCCGACCACGCGATGAATGCGATGGCCGTCGACCATGACGTTGACGGTCCAGCGAAGATCGCCATTCGCAAGGCGTTCCACAGTGATGCCATGCTCGGTGATCGACTGACCCGCGCTAAGGGTGCGAATCGTAGGGCGGTCGAGCTTCGAAAATCTCAGGCTCATTTTCCGCTCACTTCGCTTTCCCCGCGGTTCATCCGCGTGATGATCCGCTCGGTCGTCGCCTCACCGAATCCGTCGCGAAGCGCCTGCCCGTAGCCTCCGATGTCATTGACGCCGCGCCTCTCGATCGAGTAGAGCCAACTTTGACCACTTGGAAGGTCCCCGTCGATCGGTCGCGGATCAAGCCAGACCATTATCTTCTCGATCCCGGCCCGCGCCGCTGCAAAGGCCTCAGGCTCATCAACCCAATCAGAGTGAGCATCGCGCGGAACGCCGGTGCGTTGTATGTCTGCGCCACGAACGCGGGAACCAATCTCGCGACCCATTAAAAACAGCAACGTCGCGGTTTGCCGTCCGAAGCGTAGCTCGAGTGTTTCCTGAAGAGTGCGCTCGCGCTCAAAAGAGCGTTCAAGGCGGAGTTCTATTTCCTGGCTGAGCGATCGGCCACTCGCATCGGCCGCCTCTTCCAATGCAGTTCGCGTTTGATGCGTGACGCGAGTTGCGATGTTTGCTCGCTTGTCCTGGTAAGGGCCACGCGGCGACGGTCCACGTCGCTTCGTTACTTTGTTCATACGGCTCTTCCTCATTCTCGATCGTTCCTTTCCCCATCATGATTTAATAGTCTCGGCGGGTCAAGCCAATTCTTCTTGACGGCGGCGCCGTCTCGTGATCCATTGTCTCCACCGATCGAGGCATTTTCAGGAGATTCCGATGGAAAGCGGTTCTGTTGACCTAGTGCGGGTCCGAATTCTTCCGGACGGCCGCATGACGCGTGAGGACGCCGCGCACTACCTCGGTCGCGCGTCGAAAACTTTGGCGATGTGGCAGCTGCAAGGAAAAGGTCCGCGCAGCGTCTTGGTCGGCGGGCGCCGGTTTTATTTCAAAGACGAATTGGACGCCTTCGTTCAGCGCGGCAACGCTCAGTGATATTTTGCGCCGGCCGATCCTCAGTCTCCCGGAAATGACCGAGCGCCGAGCGCAGGAGGTTGTCACGCTCGATCGGGGAGTGCGATGGCGGTGGCTTGAGACGGTGATGGGAGACGCAGCCTTGACAGCGACGGCGAAAAACGTCGCGTGGTCGCTGGTCAACCACCTCAATCAGCGCAACGAGCAATGCAATCCAGGCGCCGAGCGCATCGCTCGCCAAATAGCCTGCAGCGTGCGCGCGGTTCGTGAGGCGCTGGCGGCACTGATTAGGTCCGGTCGGCTTAAGGCGTCTGCGGGCGCCCGCGATGGGCGCCGACAGCCGCCCAACAATTACTCGTTCGTTTTCCCGTCGGCCCAGCTGAACGTGCAGAATTTGCACCCTCATAGCGGCGCTCACAGCGTGCAGAATTTTCCGTCGACAGTGCAAATTCTGCACGCTGACGATGCGCCTGACAGCGTGCAGAATTTTCCGTCGACAGTGCAAATTCTGCACGCTGACGATGCGCCTGACAGCGTGCAGAATTTTCCCGTGAGGGTGCAGAATTCGTCGTTTGAGCGTGCAGATTTTGCAGGGGAACCTTCTAAAGAACCTGAATCTGAACCTTCGGCGCGCGCGCGCGAGGGCGGCGAAAACCTCGACGCGCCGCGCGCGGAAAATCCGAACGTTGCTTCCGATGACGACGCTCTAATCGACGACATGCTCGCCAAGATCGCATCGCGGATCGGCGCGACGCCTACGCGTTCCTGGATCGCTGGCGCGGCCCTCAGTGTCGGATCCTCAGGCGAATTGATTATCGCGGGCATGAGCCCGGCCGCCTATCGCTGGATGGTTTCGCGTCAGAGTGAGATCGCAAACGCCATCGCGCCGCGATCGCTTGCGATCCGGAGACCGTCGAATGTCCTGTGAGACGACGCGGATGAAAGCGTCGGGTCCTTCCTGGCCCTCCCTGAAACGCGGGCATTGCGCGCGCTCGATAAAATCCAGTCGCGCAGAAAAAATCGCCTTGATGTTTTTTTTATTGTTGACATGACCGAACCCCCCGCGATCCGCGCCAACAAGGACGAGCTCGCCCGCGCCCTCGATTGGTCGAAGCCGAGGCTCGATGCTTTTCTGAAAGATCATCACGACGCGCCGAAGCGTGAGAACCAAGGAGGCGGCGATGCCAATCGATGAGCCCTCCGGCCTCGCATTGCTTGCCGATGCGATTACGCAGGTTTGCGATCGCCTGGAAAACGACGCATTGCGCCGCTGCGCAGACCTAACAGCAAGGGCAGAGCGGTCGCGAGCGAGCAAGACCTTAAGCGTTGCGGCGAATGGTGCCAAAGCCGCGATCGAATCGGCAACGATCATCGCCGCCTTCCCACCTAGCGATAGTTTTTTGATCCCCGATCTTCGCCTCGACACAACGCCGATGTTTGGAAGGTTTACGCCCGAAGCGCTGTATCTGGGCGAACGCAACGATCTCGGCGCAGCAATTCATCGGGTCAGGGCTTGGTCGGAGGCGTTGCTTACGCTGCACTGGCTGGAGTACGCCGTCGCGAGAAACGACGACGCGAATCGCGGACGCCATGGCTAAGGCGCAAAAAAAATCGCGCGCAGCTGTGCGATCGCAGAAGAAGCCACAGGGCCATTCGCGGTCGCGCTCTCGAATAGCGGCTGGGTGCCATTTGGCACCCATCGCGTAGCCAGTCATGCCACGTGTAACCGCAAGAGATAAAACCGCGCCATCGCCGGCGCAGCTCGCGGAAGCGGCGCGCGTGCTGGCCCGCTGCGACCGATGCGCCGCCGAGCGCCACTTGAGCCGCGCACGCGCGCGGGTAAAACGCGAAGAGACGAAGCGCGTCGCCGGCATCTTGAAGCGGCTGGTTGCAAAATATTTCCCGGATGACATGCCAAAGCGACGGATCGCGGCCGAGCTGCACGCTGCAGCGCGATCGCACGCATCACGCCTGGCGCCGCTTCGTTCTGAGCTGCTGGCCGAGCTGGGCGAGATCGACATTGGCGAAGCGCGCCTACGGCAACTCATTGAAAATACGTGATTTTATTGGTTAAAAAATTTCGGTCGAAATTAGCCAATCCGATTGAGATTATTGAATTATCGATTTTTGCCGAGGCGCGCCATGAACCATCGCATCACGATCACCAAAGACCTCAAGCTCATCGCGCCCCGCGCGCAGTCTACGCTCACCGTCGACCAGGCCTTTCGCCTGGCGCGCGATCTTTTGCATCAAGGCGCGCGGCGCGCCGTCATCGAGGCGACGGAACCGCCAGGTGCGAAGGGTCGGCAAAGCGCACGAAGTGGCATCGACAAGGAGAAATCATGAACGTTCAACCGCAGCAGCTGGAAGGCGACGCGAAAGCCAGGCGCGATGCCGAGGTCGATAAAGCCCGGAGGGAAGAGATTCTCAGCCGGCTGGGCGAGCTGGCTACGTATCTCGATTTTCTTCTGCCTGGTTGGGAAGCGGGTCTCGGCGGCACTCTCCCGGCGCTGCCCCCCGGCCAGTTTCGGCCGCATGCTATCAGCCGATCCGCTTCCGCCGTTGCGGACACTCGGCGGAATCCCGAACTCTTCGCGGCGCTGAAAATGATTGTCGAAGAGCGCCGACAAGCCGCCGACGAAGCCTTAAGAAGGTCGTCGATGCAGCCCGAGCCGGACATTGTTCTTACGGTGCCGGAACCTGCGCAATCGGTCAGGGTTCTTCTGCCTCCCGTCGAGCGATTCGATCCCGAGGCCAAACGCGCGCAATACGAGGCCATCCTCGCGCGCGAAGGATGGCTTGCCCGCGCGACCGGGAACATTCGGAAGCAGGATTTATTTCAAAACGCAATGCGCGCCGAGATATTTCTCGCGTCTTGCCTGAAGGCCGCTTCAGGACGCTCGCAAAAGCCTGTCACTTTGGTCCTCGATCGCTGTTGCTTTTGGTTGCACGAACACGGCTATAGCGCCCACCCAATCGGCTTAGGGGCCTTTACGCTTGCGGCTCTTGCGCGGGAAATCAACATCAACTTCACGGGTGCGCAAAAAGAGCTAACGCCGTACGCCATGCAATTCTGTCTCGAATGGGAGATGAATCATGGGGGCCGATAAAACGGGGGCTGTTGCGCATAAGGATACCGCGAACGTGGGACGGGTCGTTCCTTTCGCACACTTTTTGGGTTTCGACCCGACCTACGCGCATCTCAAACCACGATCGAGCTCTTTGCCACCTATTGCCTCCCCGCTCCCGAGCAGGCCGGAAGATCCGTCGGCGCTTGCGGCGCAGATCATCCTGGCCGGCCGTAAGCGGCGCGTGGAGATTGTGAGCGGTCCAGATATATCGACGCCGGCCGGGCGCACGGCCGCCGCCATCTTGGCAGCCGGCCGTAAGCGGCGCGTGGAGATTGTGAGCGGTCCAGATATATCGACGCCGGCCGGGCGCACGGCCGCCGCCATCTTGGCAGCCGGCCGCAAAGCGCGCGGTTTGAATAGGCGCGACTAAAGGCTTTTTTAGAGCAGAGGAGTGACCATGAGCGATGACGAGGGCGGCTACTCGAAACCAGAAGTCGGCAAAGACGAGGGTGGCTATAAGCGCGTCGATAGATATCAACCCGAGCGACATGATGATAGCGCAAAGAAAGGCGCAAGCGTGAAGCAGCCGCCCCAAAAGCAAGCACTCCTGAAGCGTCGCGGCGAGATTTAGCTCAAAAGGAGAGTTCGATGGGGGAAACAAAAACGGTCACGCTCAAGAACCCGGTCGCTTTGGGAAGCGAGACCTATGACCGGCTCGATCTCAAGGAGCCGATCGCGGCGCAAGTCGTGAAGGCGCAGACAGAACGTGGACTTAACGGTTCGTTAGCGGCCACAATTGTCCTGATCGCCGAAGTGTCGGGCGTTCCAAAGCCCGCGGTCGAGAGAATGGAAATCAGCGCGATCAGGGAGGCGGATCGCTTCTTGGCCGGTTTTATGGAGGAGCCGGAAAAGACTGGCTCTACCTCTTGGCCGTCATGACGAAATTCTACGGCTGGTAGCCGAAGGATGCGTTCGCCCTCATGGTGAGCGAAATCGCCTGGTGGGCCGAGCAAGCCGAGAGAACGAAAGCCCATGGCCAATAAATTCCCGATCGACGTTTCCGCGCAGGACAATTTTTCGAAGGTTTTCGATCGCCTCGACAAGCTGACCCGCTCGGTCACACGCCCGATCGCCGAGTTCGGGAAAGTGTCCAAAAGCGCCTTCGACGCAACCGGCATTCCTGCTCTTGGCGACGCGATTTCGAAGATCGGCGGCGTTGCGATCCGCGTCGGCAAGGATCTCGAAGAATTGGTTGGCCCTGTGGGCCTATTGACTGGCGTGGGAAGCGTGGCTGGGATCGCCGCGCTCGGCATTCAATGGGGAAAACTCGGCCTTTCGCTTTCGAATAGCGCGGCGAGCGCCGGTGTTGCGACCAACAGCATGGCCCGCATGCGCTCGGCTGCCGAGCTCGCCGGCGCGAGCGGCGATGCCGTGGCGTCTTCGCTGCAAGGGCTGTCAGAAATCACCAATGACGCCCGCTTCGGCCGTAACAATCAGGCGCTCGCGCTTCTGCAGCGGCTCCGCGTCAGCCTGGCGGAGACTTCGGACGGCACAATCGACACTCGGAAGGAATTCCTCGATCTGCTCGATGCGATTGCGCAGCAACCTTCACCGGCGACGCAAAACATGGTCGCGCGTACGTTCGGAATCGATCCGAGCCTTTTGACGCCGGACGTGCGTCGCGGCGGTGCAGCGGCGTGGCTTGCGCACGAACAAGCTGCCGGCGCTCGGGGAGATACGCTTTCGCAACAACAGGTCGAGCAACGGTCCGTGCTCGGCAAATCGATCAACTCCCTAAAATCTTCGGCGAGCGGCGTCTGGAATCAAATCGGCGACGACACGATACCGTTCATCAAATCCATTACGGATCGGCTCGATCACTGGCTCAGCGGAAACAAAGACGTCGCGGCGCGCATGACGGAGGTCGGCGGTGCGGCCGGCCTCGCGGCGGGCGGGGTCGGCGGCGCGAGCGCTTTGGCTGGCGGTGCAGGCCTTGCCGCGTCAGGCGTTGCTGCCGCGCTCCCCGCGGCTGCTGCCATCGGGATCGGCGCCGGCGCCGCTTGGCTTGGCTCAAAGTCCGGGGACGCGCTCGGCAAGCAGATCGACCAGCAGGTGAAAGACCTAGGCGGCTTTGTCGATCCAGCAATGGGAATGTTCATTGCGATGCCGGCGAGCTCGGCACCGCCGGCGTCCCGATCGTCGCCGGCGGCGTCGCGCGCGAACAATCCGCTCAATCTGCGGCCGGGCGGCAATTTCGCGCGCTATGGTTCTATGGACGAAGGCCTCGAAGCAGCGACCGAAAATATTCTCGCCTATCGCAACAAATATGGAATTGACACGATCGGCGGCATCGTCTCGCGCTGGGCACCGCCGGCGGAGAACGACACGGGCTCGTATATCGCGGACGTTGCGCACCGCACCGGCTTTGGGCCAGGCGAGCATCTCGACCTCGATAATCCGTCGACGCTTTCCGCGCTCGTCGCTGCCATGGGCCGCCACGAACAAGGCCACGATGTTGCGTCGCCTGACGCGATCGCGAATGCCGTCGCGGAAGCGCTTGCGCGCCAGCCGATCGGGATCAATCTCAATGTTTCGATGGCCGGCGCGCCGGAAGGGATGCGCGCGACGGCGACGGACGATCGTGGCAAGCAAATGCCCGTGCGCGTGGAGCTGCGCATGCCGCTCGCGGGGACGCCGTGAGCCATAAGGACGATCTCGCACTGAAAGTCGCCGGGCAGATGTTGTCGGGCTGGACCTCGGTGCGCGTGACGGCGAGCGTGAATTGCTGTCCGCGCGACTTCGAGATCGGGATGACGGAGCGCTATCCAGGCGAGTTTAATGGCGTTTCGGTTTCGCCCGGGGATGCCTGCGAAGTGTTCATCGACGCCGACAGGGTTGTGACCGGCTATGTCGACCGCATCCAGCCGATGATTACTTCGAACGAACACTCGATCGTCGTGGTGGGCCGAGGCCAATGTGCGGATTTGGTCGACTGCAGCGCCGAATGGCCGAGCAACCAAGTCGCCAACGCGACGCTTCTTTCGCTGGCGCAAAAGCTCGCTGATCCCTTCGGCATCGCCGTCGAGGCGATCGGCGATTTGGGCGAGGTGATCCCGCAATTCAACATCATCTGGGGCGAGACCTCCTACCAGGTTGTTGAACGCGTCGCACGATACGAAGGACTTGCTCTCTATGAAACGCCCGGCGGAAATCTGATGCTTTCGATCGTCGGTACCGAGAGACATGCGAGCGGATTTGCCGAAGGCGTGAACGTCGAACGGGCCGTTGCAAATTTTGGCGTGGATCAGCGTTACAGCGCCTATGTCGTGCGCCTGCTCGGCTTCACAGATCCCGACACGAGCGGCGGCGGCACCGACATCATCGAAGTGATCGCCGACAAGGCGATGGCAGCTCTGAAGCTGCGAAACGGCGATCCGCGCGCCCGGCTTCTTTACATCGTCGCCGATGCGGGCGATCACACGGATATCCTGACGGCGAGGAAGCGCGGGTTGTGGGAAGCGGCATTTCGTGCGGGGCGGTCGTTGAACGTCACATTGACGGCCGACAATTGGCGCGACGCCGCAGGGGCCCTATGGACGCCAAACCAGTTGGCCAGCGTTCAGCTCCCGCATCTCAAATTGCCCGATGTAAGTTGGGTTATCGCAGAGGTGGTTTTCCGCCGTGACGCGTTGGGAACGCATGCGGATGTCGTGCTGATGCCCAAAGAGGCGCTGCAGCCCGAGCCGTTCCTGCTTGCGCCGATTCCGCGTGATGTCGTAACCCCGGCAATCGCACCGAACAACCCGCGAACAGCTCCATGAACTCATTCCGCGCGCCGCGATTTCACGGTCGATCGCCCCGACCGTACTGGCACCCTCGATCAGCCGCGCGCGGGCGTCGACCGCTAGAAAGGGTGTCAGGGCGAAGTTGAAGTCGGCCCGGCGAAGTTGACGATTCGCCGGGCCGCTTCTCTTCATTTGAAGGGCGTATGATGGATCAATTTCCTGCGGTGCAGCGCGTCGACGATTTATGCGACTTTTTCACGAAGCTCTCGCGCCAAGCTGCGGCGCATGCATGGCCGCCGCAAATGATCCAGGCCTCGGCAGCGCTCGCACGCTCCCTCGAGCAGCTCGCCGGCGAGCTCGACGCGGTTGACGATCGGCAGCAGCTTCGCGCGCTGCTCAACGACGCGCGCCAGTCGTTGCCTGGCGCGTTCGTTATCCTCGGCCGAGCGGTCGCCGAAACCCTATCGGAGGGTGCGCCCATGAGGCGCACGCGCGGGCCCGTACCCAAATGATTGGGTGCCGCAAGCGGAAGGCCTCGCGACTCGGGGAAAAGTGCCAACCGCGAGCGAGCTGCTCCAATAGGCGCCCCACCATGCCCTCGAAAGGATGGGCGTCCCCTGGCGTTCTCTCGCGCTCCTCGCATCGTTTAGCGTAGGGCGCCAAGGGGGGATGATAGCGATACACACTGTATCGGACGGCGGCGCGATTTTGTGTGCATGCTGGATGCTCGGCGATCGGACCTACCGAGGGAGCATAGGAATGAAATCAGCAAAAATCGCTAAACCACGCCGCCCAGCTCAGCTTTCAGTGATGGTCGCGCTTTTCGATGAGTGGGCGCGCCTCGAACGCGCAAGATATATATCGGATGACGAATGTGACCAGGCGCTTGAGCGTATGATCGAGATCGAGCGCATCGTGACCGCTACCCCGGCCGCAAACGCGACCGACATGCTCATTAAAGCGAAGATCGCGCGATATAATGAAAAAGAGGGCGCGCCGGAGATCGACGGTCGGCCGGATGAGACGCGTGACGTGTTGAGTAGTCTTATCCGATATCTCGATCGCGCCGTAGCGCCGTAGCGAGGCGGCCGACGCCGGGCGAAACTTCGCCCGTGTATTGCGCGATCAGGATTGATAAAGTCTGGATCGGACTAAGGAGAGCTCCATGGCAAACGATAATCAAAAACCCGGGAACGTAATCTCGCTTGCGGATTTTCGGAACATCACCGCGAATTTGAGCGACGAAATTGTCGACAAGATCGCGGCCGAGAAGGATCTCAGCGAGCTTTTTGCGATTGCCGAAGCCGGCCTTCGCGGCGCGCGCGTCAATATCGATGGGCGAGGCATGAAGGTGAGCCCGCAGGCTCGGTATCAGGCCATTGTGAATGGCATGACGATTTCGCTGTTGGCGCTTCAACAAGCTCTGCTCCCGATCGAGGGACAGCCCGCGATCTGAACCGTGGTGCCGCGCGCCGAGTCTAACGCGTCCGAAAATACACCAAAAATGTGTTTGCGCTGGCGAGTCCGGCATGATTCTATTTTCTCGCCGGCACTGTTACGCCGGGCCCAAAAATCGCGCAATCGCCAACCGGAGAGGAAAATGAAGCAATCGGAACGTTTGATCTCAGGAGGTGATTCGGCAAATTCCGTTGCCGTGCTACTCGCCCGGCGCGAATGGTTGCTGAAGGCTGCCGCGGCAGCGGACGAACGTTGGATAGAAGCATCAAGAACCGGGGCGCCCCGCGCGTCTGAACTCGACGCCGCCGCGAAAAAGGCTACAGACGCTTGGTTCGCCGTTGAACGCGCAGTTGCGGCCGCGCCGGCTATCTGCCTCGACGAGGTAATCGCGAAGCTTGCGATCGCGGCCGAGGCCTTTCGGGAAAGCGCTGGAAGTGACATCGAAGATATGCCATCGCACGAGCGCCTCGTTGTTGGCGCGCTCGCCGATCTTCGGAGGCTTGCCGCGCGTTCTTAGACCATTTTGCGCCGGCGGCTTAGCCGCCCGCACTCATCTTCGGTCGGAAATATCGCGACGAGCATTGCTTCGGCGGTCGCAACTCGTGACGCTGCGAGCTCCAATTAGTCTTTCAGGGCTTCGGTTGGGTGCCATTTGGCACCCGAGCGCGGCGTCCGCGACAATGCCCTACAGAAGCACGGCCTCATGATGGGAAACGCGAGAGAAATTGCGTTGCGCGCGCGAATTCGACGCGCTTACGCGCGGTGATCTCGATACGCCGGACCCGTGAAATTCCTGTGTAATCACGCCGAGAATTGCCAGGACATCTGTAGATATGCGAGGCATAGCCGATGGCTTCTAACGGCCTGATTTAACATCGAAATAGGCGAAATAAGACGCTCGCGGAATTGAGCTTTCTTGGACTGCAAATCCTCGTACAGCGGTTCGATTCCGCTTCCGGCCTCCACCCTTCCGTTGAATACCGCGCGCGGCTGAGGATTTGCGCCGCCATCCGTGGCGCCGCGGACGCCTGTGTCATCGCGGTGGCAGCGCCGCTCGCGTGTCGAGAATGTCGCGCAATGTGCGGGCGAGCTCGTCCTTGCGATAGGGCTTGCTCAATAGCCGCGCCGACGGGCCGAGCGCGCCGAGCTGGTCGTTGAGCTTGGCCTCGGGGAACCCCGAGGTCAGAAGCACTTTCACGCCCGGCCAGCGCGCGACCACCTGCTGCGCCAAGGCGAAACCATCGACCTCGCCCGGCATGACGATGTCGGTGAAGATCGCGTCGATCTTCTGGCGTTCGAGAATCGCCAGCGCCGCCGCCGCGCTGTCCGCCTCGACCGCGCAATAACCGAGATCGGCGAGCTGACGCATCACGATGCGGCGCAGCGCGGCATTGTCTTCCACCGCGAGCACCCATTCGCCCGTCCCGCCAGCGACCGCGGCGCGCGCTTGCGGTTGCACCGCCTCGGCTTCGGCCGCATCGCGCGGCAAATAGAGCCGGAAGGTCGTACCAGCGCCAAGCTCGCTATAGACGTTGATATGGCCGAGCGACTGCTTGATGAAGCCGAACACCATGCTGAGCCCGAGCCCGGTCCCCTTGCCGCGCTGCTTGGTCGTGAAAAAAGGCTCGAAGATCCGGGTAAGCAGCTCCGGCGGCATGCCGGTGCCGCTATCGGTCACTTCGATCTTCACGTAATCGCCCGGCTGCACGTCATGGGCCAAGGCGTAATCCGGATCGAGATCGTAGTTGCGCGTGGCGATCATCAGGCGCCCGCCCTTCGGCATCGCGTCGCGCGCATTGGTCGCGAGATTGGCGAGGCTCGCCTCGAGCTGCGCGGGATCGACCGTGACCGGCCAGAGATCGCCGGCGAGGTCGAGCGAGATCTCGATATTCTCGCCGAGGGTACGGCGCAAGAGCTTGGTGATGCCGGCGATCAGCTCGTTCGCATCGACGCGCTCCGGCTTCAAGGGTTGCTGCCTGGCAAAGGCGAGCAGCCGGCGCGTCAGGTCGGCGCCGCGCAAGGCGGCATCGAGCGCGTCGTTGGTCAGCTCCTCGGCACCCGACGCGCCCGGATCGAGTCCGCGCAGCAGATCGAGATTGCCGATGATGATGCCGAGCAGATTGTTGAAATCATGCGCCATGCCGCCCGTGAGATTGCCGATCGCCTCCATCTTCTGCGCTTGGACCAAGCGCGCCTCGGCCTGTTTGCGCTCGGCGATCTCGGTCTTCAGCGCGTCGTTCGAGCGCCCGAGCTCAACGGTCCGCCGGCGCACGCGTTCCTCGAGTTCGCGGCCATGCGCTTCGAGCTCGCTATTGGCCACGGCCAAGCCGCGATGAAGGCCGTTGGTCTCGAGCAGCAACACCACCAGGACGAAGCCCGATGCGAGCAGGCCATAGCAGCGTCCTGCGTAGTAGCCGAGATCGAAACGGTTGGAGCTGATAACCGCGCTCAGCGCCACGTCGTAGAGCCACGCGCACAGCACGACCATAAGCCAGAGATCGAGCATCGAGGGCCTGCCGCGGCGCAGCATGGCCAGAAGCGCCAAGAGGCTTATGACCCAGATGGTCGGGCTCACGCCCTTCGTGACGAGCAGCGAATAGTCGCCGGCGCGGATGATCTCGGGCAAATAATCGTGGCCGATCGTGGTCACCGCGGTGAGCGCGAGGGTGATGGCGATGACGGCGCCGATGGTCCAGGCGATCGCCAGGCGCGGCCGCATGCGCACGACGCCGGCACGGTCGCCGGGTCTGGCCAGCAACGCATAGGCCAGCGCGAACAGCGCGAAGCCGCCATGCCAGAAGACGTAAAGCCAGGCCGTGGTCTGAGAGCCCGCGCCGAGCAAGCCTGTCGGCGAAAACACGGCGGGGAAGGTCAGCATGTGGGGAACGATGATCAGCGCATCGAAGAGATAGCCTGCGGCCAGAACCAGCAGCGCGCGCGAGCGCAGCTGCGCGAACTGGCCGATGAGCAGGACGGCGGTGATCAGATCATTGATGGCGAGAGCGGCTTCATAGGCGGGAATGAAAGCGGGAATTTGCGGCGGCGCGATGCGCACGAACGGGACCGCGGCAAAAAAGCCGAGAGTTGAAAGCGCCACCGCAGCCAGCGCGACGCGGCGTTGGCGCAAGCCGGCCGGCAAGGTCGAAAGGACGACGCTCCGATCATTGGCGGCGACGACGGAGGGAATCGCTTCGCCGCTCAACCGATCGTGGTTGGTTTTGCCCGCTGGCGTACCGTCTGTGCGCATGTATATGGTTGCCACGGCAACCTCCTCTGCTCACAACAGTAATCGCGGCCGATGCTGAAGGATGGATCGCCCGGAACGGCGGCGCGGCAATGTGCCCTTGTTGAGCACGTCATTCTTTGCCGGCCTTGCGCGAAACCTCCGTCAGTACGCCGATATTTTTTCTGATCCGAGGCCGAGGGTCACGACATGACCGCTCGCCCCCTCACGCGGATCGGCAACGAACGCGACAATTTAGCATAGCCGCCGAGCGCATGTCGCGGACGATAGCGCCGATTCCGGCCTTCATCTCTGTTAACGGCGAAAGCGTCCGTTGCCGGCGCGGCGCGCGGCGCGCGGCTGCCCTTGCCACACAGCCCGCGCCACAAGACATCGCGCGGCGCATCGCCAACAACGAACAATGGCTCGACGATCCCATGAGCGCGATGCAGAAGGACACGTCGATCGGAATTTTCCATTACGCTTTGTCGATGACGGTCGGCGCCAGCGGGCTCCTCGACGCGACCGCCGGGCTGCCGAATTTGGAACCGAACATCGGGCGGGTCGACTTTCTTCGCGTTCCGCCGCCACGCCCAAAAACGGTGCGTTTCGCCGCAGGTTCTATATCCACGGGAGGCGTCTGAAAAACGCCGTGGGAACCCGCCCTTCGATCGCGAAATTGCGGGATAAATCCAAGCCAATCGTAAGCCTCAGTCAATATCGGGCCTCTATCCTCGGGCGATGCGAGAACGCAATCCAATCTCCGGGGCGCAGAATCCCATGAAGGACCTTAAATTGATCGACGAGGCGGGTGTGAGCGAGAAAGACCAGCGCCGCCACATCCGCAAACGCGTCCTCTGGGCGGCCCAGCTCGAGACCGCGGACGGCACGTTCAATTGCATCGTCCTCAATGTCTCGCGCAGCGGCGCCAAGCTGCGTTTCGCCAAAGTCGTTCAGACTCAAGAGCCGGTCGCGCTGCTCGGCGACGCCTTCGGCAAGATCCCGGCCGAAGTCGTGTGGCAACGCGGCGACAAGGTCGGCATCCGTTTCGCCGCCGATCCTGAGCAAATCGCCCAAATGATGGCGTCGCTCGCGCTCTAAGGCGCGGCGTCTGCGGCGCGTTCGCGCGCCCACTGCCCCATCCGCTTGCGAAGCAACCCGCCCGGCACGGGCCGAGCGCTTGACGCGCCTCGGATCGGCGGCTAATTCGCCCGCGCGCCGAACGCGTCGCGGCGGGGCGGCTGTGGCATCGCCCGTGCCGCTCTGTTATAAGCCGCTCGCATCGAGCGCGCCGCGCAGGTCATTCCGGGGTAGCTCAGCGGTAGAGCAATCGGCTGTTAACCGATCGGTCCGCGGTTCGAATCCGCGCCCCGGAGCCAGTTTCGAAAAAGGGGTCAGGCCTGGCGGCCTGGCCCCTTTTGCCTAGCGCGCGCCAAGCTCGTTTGAGCGACAAAATCAGGAAGGGCCGCGTCTATGCGGATGATCGTCGCGCCGCGTTTGCCCGCGTTGCCCGCGGCGCGATCTTTGCCGCAGCGTCAGATCTCGAATATGGACGGTGGATTGTCGGGATCGACGGCCTTTCTATGCATGCGTCGATCTGACCCAAGCCAAGAAGCGGTGCTCGCGCCTATGATCTGAGCGTGGTATCGCGGAAGATGCGATCCCTCCCTGGACTCGGCCCCGCACGGATGACATCTGGCGGGGCCGTTCTTCATTGCGCCGCATCATCCCTGCTCGCGGTTTCTCGTCGCGGTGCGCGGCGCGACGTTGGGCCTCGCCGCGCTCAAGCCACGCGATCGTGGCGGCCTCGCTCGATCACGGCCAGGACGTCGCTTGCATGGGATCGGCGGTCATGGGCCGCTTATCAAATGGATGATGTAGGCCACGCCAAAAGCGATCGGAAAGCAAGCAGCCACGAGCCATGGCAAGATACCGCCGGTCACGTGCGGCGGGTGTGGCAGAAACTTCATCGAGTTCTCCGTGGGCTGCTGGGTGTGGCTGCAACGCCGTCGCGGCGCAAGACGGGGCGAGCGGATTTATTGGGACGGCGCGCCGCCGTCCCCTGCCCAACGCGGGACGGCGTCGAATCGAACACTCGGACGGTCAGACCGCCTTGGGCGCGGCGATGTCGCGGATTTCCTCGAAGCTCTCGGTCATCCGCTTGGCGATCACGTCGAAGGCCTCGCTGTTCGCCTTGGTGCAGAGCTCGGTCAGCTCGCGCGCATTGGCCAAGCCCTTCTCGAAGGAGTTCTTCGCGAACGCGGCGTTCTTCACCGTCTGCTCTTGCGGCGCGGTAGGGTGGCTCAACCCTTGAAAGAGCGTCGGCGCTGCGCCGAACGCCTCGCGCGTCAGTTCGGCCTGGCGGCGGGCGAAAGCCTGCACGCCCTCGATCGTGAGCTGGCTGGCTTGCGTGAAGGCCTCGACATTCTTGCGTTGGAAGGCCATGAGGGCCTCGGTGTTGAAGCCCGGCAAAGTAAATGCCGAAAACATTTTGGTCATATCGCTAAAAGATTGCGTGCCGTTAAAAGACTGCTTGGCATTGGTCATTGTCGTCATCCTTAGAGTGGCGGCGGGAATGGGGTTTGGATTGGGGAATAGGGCGCCGTGAACAAATCTATGTTGCACCGCACAATTAGCATATGGTCTTATCCGTTGCCCCGATCAAGGGCAACGATGAAGAAACTTGGATTGCACCAACAGATCAGCTCCCACTTGCTTATCGCGGCGCCCGTCATCGGCCCTCCCGCGCCAGCTTCTTGATCGCATCAATGTCTAGCTCGCCGGCGGCGCCCGATGTGGTGTGGAGGCGGACGAGCTGGAGCGGCGGCCCCATTGGCGCGCATGATCTGCGGCGCGCGTGGCGCTACAATCGGCGGCGAGGTGAAATCATGCAACGGATTCTAACGCTCGGTCGTAGCGAGCCATTCGGACCTTCGACGCGAAAGACGTGCTGGGTCGGCATTGACCTCTTTGCCCCCTCACAGGTGGGTAAATTGGTCAGGTTGGGGCGTGAGTGCACTTCGCTGGCGGATTTGCAGATGGTCGTCGACCAGATGAAGGACGACCTCGACACGATAGTTCGGGAAGCTAGTGCTGCGGAGTAGGCCACGCGGCGGCGTCGCTGCCATCTGTTGGTCCTCAGGCTATATTATCCGATGACTTCAGAGCAGCCCGTCAAACCAGGGCAGCGATTCCGCGATGCGCAGCCAGGTCTCTTCGGGCGCGGTGGATCTGAGTGGATCGTGAAGGACACCTTCGTCGGGGCCGACGGTCTCTGGCATGCACGCCTCTTCCTCGCCTCGGACCCTAGCCATAGGAAAACGCTCTCAACCGATGTACTGACAGACCGGCGACGCTTCATCCCGTTTTAGCGATTCACGGAGCGATCGTGGCGGGTCGTCGCGATTTTATGTCCGCTCGCCGATGGCGGTCCCGTGTCATATTCCCAGCATGGCACAAACACACCCCCACACCGATGCCACTTATCGAGTTGTCCGCGGGTCAGATATGTCCTTCGGCGTTGAAGTCACCATTCCAGGCATGTACCCGACCCTCGTAACTGGCTTTGCTAGCGAGGCGGACGCCGAAACGTGGATTACGAAGCACAAGCGCGAAGTCGAAGATTATTCTCCGGGCTGGCGTACGCGAGCAAAGAAGAAGCCACGATGATCAATAAGCGATTCACGTACTCGCGCGACCCTATGCGGTCTCACGCCCCACGACGCGTCATCGTGACGTCCTGGTGCGGCAAGGTCAGGGTGTGCGTCTACGCCGCTGCGGGGCTAGGACTGACATGCGTGACGACGCGCCCCGTTGCGCGCTCGAAGATGTCGACGCTCTTGTAGCCGTGCGCAACGAGGCTGCCGGCTGCGTCTGACGCGGCCCCGGCGCTTGGGAAGCTAATCCCCACATCGTGCCCGTTGGCTCGAACACCAAATAAAGCTTTGTCGAATTTTGCTGGTAAGGGCATGGCAGCTCTCCTATGCCGTTCGCGCGACCTTATATCAAAGTCGGGTGTCCTGGCGTCATGAAATCCGCCTCCGGGCAACACCGTTACCCGAAGCGCCCTATACAGCCGTCGCAGCGAAGAAAGCAAGTACTGCGAGGGCTTCACGATTGCCGTGCAAGACATGCGATGCATTGCTACGAGTTCATATCGCCCGGAACCGCGCGTGATCTTAGAGCCGATCCAGGAAGTTAGGATTCAGGAGCAATGAGCTGGTCTGGTCAAGCGTCGGAGCATGATGCGGATCATGGCGAGACGCACGAAGGCCGCGGCGGTTCGCGCGTAGCGCTCGAAGTCGCGCGCGAGGCGGCGATTGTGGCTGATCCAGGCGAGGGTTCGTTCGACGATCCAGCGTTTGGGCAAGACGACGAAGCGGTGAAGTTCGTTTCGCTTGACGATCTCCAGCTTCCAGGTGCCGCTCTTGGCCAGAGCGTCGGCGGCTTTCGCGCCCTGGTAGCCGGCATCGGCGAAGATGCGCTCGATGAAGGGGAAGAGGCGGCGCGTGCGTTGATCGAGAACGAGCCGCGCCCCGTCGCGGTCCTGCACGTTGGCTGGATGGACGACGACGTTCAGCAAGAGGCCGAGCGTATCGACGAGAATATGCCGTTTGCGGCCCGTGACCTTCTTGCCCGCATCGAAGCCTTGCGGGTCGAGCGCGGAGCCCCCTTTTGAGCCGCCTTGGCGCTCTGGCTGTCGATGATTGCCGCCGAGGGGCTCGCTTCTCTGCCTTCGCGCTCGCGCGTCGCGACATAGAGTGCGTGATGGATCCGCTCCAGCGTGCCGTCCCACTCCCACAGCATGAAGTAGGCATGCGCCGTGCTCTTGGGCGGCAGATCCTTCGGCAAGGCCTGCCATTGGCAGCCGGTCGAGAGCACGTAGAAGATCGCATTCAAGACTTCGCGCACATTCACTTCGCGCCGCCGGCCGCCGCGCTTGGCCGGCGGGATCGCCGCCTCGACCAGCGCCCACTCGGCATCGCTCAGATCGCTTGGGTAACGCAAGCCGCGCCGATCGGCGGCGCGGCGGTGCTCAGGCTTCCACATCGGGCACCCCTCGGCAAAAATTCGGGTGCCCAACAATGAATCACATCCGATTCATCCGACTCAACAACTTTCTGGATCGGCTCTTAGAGCCGAACGGGTAGAGCCGAGCATCAGCAAACGAAGGGAGAGAAACAATGAAGGTGAAGCTCTTTTTTGCCGCTGGAATGCAGCAAATCGATCTGTTGGAGAACAATATCAATGCATGGCTTGACACGCTTCCTGACACTTCACGGGTCGCTCATACCAATACGACATCGTGTACGGTCAGTAACCAGAATCACGCTTCTGTAACCGTCACGATTTGGTATCACCCATAAGCTAGGCCAGCGCATAGGATCGACCGGCCGGGAACGGCATGAACAGCGACGCGGGGCCCGCGTGCATCAGAACGATGGCTCCAAGACAGCGGCGGGGCCTACTGGGTCATAGCGCTTGTCCTTGATGAACTCGACCTTCACCAGCGTGGGGCGATGCCACGGCGGATAGGTATGGTCCTTTGCCGGGCTGAAGCGCGTCTTGGCATCGAACGCCTTCGCGGCCGTGTCGCGCGCATCGGCCTCATCCCGCGCCCGGATGATGGCCATGCCTTTATGAGAACTCGCCTCCCAACTGGGATCGTTCAAGTCGAACGGTGTCAACTTCCAGATCGGCATGATTTCCTCCAAAACGACGCGCTGCGGGCAGCATTGGCGACAGGGCAAAGGGAGCGAAAGCAAGCGTTGCGTGGATCGGAAGGGCTGTCGTTGATATAGGTCAAGGTCGGGCAGGGAAGCGCTAGATCAAAGCGGTAAAGTCAGCGCGGCGGGCAAATTGCTAGGGGTGATTCAGCCTGGATCGGGACGGCGACCCTTCGGACTTTCGGCGCGCTGGGCCGCCTCCTCATCGATCTCGGCGAGAAGCGCGAAGGATTCCTTCACTGCCGCGTCGGTCGCCTCTTCGGCGCGGCGGCGATAGGCGACCGCGCGTTCGCGCAGGGCTTTCGCATCCATGGCTTGGTTTTCCCTGTCGGCCAGTCTCGGCCAGCGACGGCGGCGCAACCTTGATCCAGCGCAATATCCGTCGCCCGCTTTCCTTGTCCGCCCGACGCGCTAGAATTACGTCTTTCGCAGCCCCGAATTGGGGCTTGGAGGACGCGCCACGCGGTCGCATCAAGGCCCGGCGCCCGCCTAAGCAAGACCATTCGGGGGGGCCCATGCCTGCCATAACGCCAACCGAACTGCGAGAGATGTCGCGCCGCCTACGCGACGATGCGCGCGCCGCCGATGACCTTACGCTGAAGCACCGGCTTGCGGAGACTGCTCTCGCTCTCGCCGAACTGGCGGAAGCTCTGGAGCGCCCGAACCACGCGCGCTGACGACGCGCGGAAGGCAATGAAGAAGCTCAAGCATTCGATCCCGCCGCGACGGATCAAGATCGTGATACCGGACACCGGCTTCGTCGGGAAGACTTCGCATCTCCCTGAACCGCGTGTGATCGTGGAGCCATCGGAGGAATAAGCGCGCTAAGCCAAGCACGCATGACGACAGGAAACGCGCCAGCGGCAAGAGGTAGACGGATCAGCTGCACGCGCGATGTGATGATAAGTCACTTTGACGCATGTGACACAATGGCAATAGTTATAGCCTCGGTGTTTGCGCGAAAATGATCAAACATCGCCCTCCATAGGGAGGTTGCCATGCTCGCCTCCGAATTATTCATGGGAAACACCGCGCCACCGCCGGCGGAGTTGCGCGAGCAATCGCGCCTGTACCGCCAAGCGGCGGAGAACGAGACCAACCTTTACCTGAGCCGGACATTGGCCAGCCACGCTCTCGCTTTGGCCGAGCTTGCCGAGAAGATCGAGCGCGACGAAGCCGTGCGAGAGGAAGCGGCAGCGTAGTTCGTTTCAGGCGGATCGCTGTGCCGTGAGGCGTTCTGAATCTTCGCCGAACGGACGAGTGCGCCCATCGGTCGTTCTCCTACTTGTGCCTGGGCGCCAACGCGGTGCCAGGTAAATGTGATGGAAAACAGAGCCGCAACCTTGCGGCACAAAATCGTGCTTCTGCGCCGCTACCTGCGTGAAGGTGTGGACGCGGATGTCGCAGTGTTCCATCTTCGCGACATAGCGGAGGCCGAAGCCGAGCTACGAAACATCGAAGACGACGAACGCAAGACCTAACCGGATGTCAGGCCCAACAGCCTGGCCCCTTTTGCATCCGGGCGGACGCGGCTAGATTGAGCGACAAAATCAGGGAGGGCCGCGTCTATGCGGGTTATCGTCGCCGTCGTCGCGCTGACCATCGCGGCTTTTGCCATTCCGGCGCAGGCGCAGGAAAAAGCCTGGCATCACGCCATCATCGCGGCGAAAAGCGATTCCGGCATTCTCTACATGGTCGGCAAAGATTACGCCGCGCAGCAAGGGCTGAAGCTCGAGCTCACCCAGGTCGATAATGACGCGATCGGGCTGAAGGCGCTGCTGGCCGGCCAGGTCGACAGTTTCGAAGGCAGTCCCGTCGGCGCGATGATTGCCGCGTCGCGCGGCGCCGATGTGAAGATTCTCGGCTGCCAATGGCCGGGCCTGCCGCATGGCGTGTTCGTGCGCGGCGCGATCGCCAAGCCCGAAGATTTGAAGGGCAAGACCATCGCCATCTCGCAGCCCGGCTCGATGCCCGATCAGCTTGTGCGCGCGCTTCTGGCCAAATACGGCATGACGCCGGACGATGTCAAATTCGCCAATCTCGGCAGCGACAATGACCGCTACAAGGCACTGGCCGCGGGCGTGGTCGATGCCGCCGTGATCTCGGGCGAGTATCAGCCGATCGCGGAAAAAGCCGGGATCAAGCTGCTCATCGCCGGGCGCGATATCCTGCCGGATTTCATGCGTGTCTGCATCATGTCGAGCAGCGCGATTCTGAAAGCCAAGCATGACGAGGCGGTGCGCTTTCTCGCCGCCGAGATCGCGGCGCTGCGCTTCGTCGTTGGCCATCGCGACGAGACCGTCGCTTTGACGCGCGACGTGGCGAACATCAATGCGGATGATCCGCGCCCGGCTTTCATCTATGACGATGCAATCGCGCATCACGCGCTCGACCCAGATCTGGGCCTGCCGCTTACAAAGCTCGACTGGATGCAGCAGCAATCGGTCAAGGCCGGCGATCAGCCGCATCTCGACGATCTCGCCCAGGTGACGGATGGCGGCCCGCGCCAGGAAGCGCTCGCGCGTCTCGGCCAGTGAGCGGCGCGCATGGGTGAAGTGGCGCTGGTTGAGGTCTCGAAGCATTTCGGGTTGAAGACCGAGGCGGGCGTGCATGTCGTGCAGGCGCTCGACCGGGTGAGCTTCACCGTGCGCGACGGCGAGATCGTGGTGCTGATCGGGCCTTCGGGCTGCGGCAAGACCACGGCGCTGCGCATCGCGATGGGGCTGGAACAGGCCAGCGCCGGGCGGGTCACGGTCGACGGCAGCGCGGTCACGGGCTGCGGCTATGACCGCGGCATGGTGTTTCAGCACGCCGAGCTTTTGCCCTGGCTCACGGCGCTCGAGAACGTGATGTTCGGCCTCGAGATGAAAGGCTTGCGCGGCCAGGCGCTCACCTCCACCGCCGCGCGCTATCTCGATCTCGTCGGCCTCGCCCACTCCGCCAGCCGCCGGCCGCATCAATTGTCCGGCGGCATGAAGCAGCGGGTCGGCATCGCCCGCGCCTTGGCGATCGATCCCAAAGTGCTGCTGATGGACGAGCCTTTCGGCGCGCTCGACGCGCAGACGCGCGAGACCATGCAAGCCGAGCTTTTGGAGCTGCATGGACGCACGCGCAAAACCATTCTCTTCGTCACGCATGATCTCGACGAAGCGGTGCTGCTTGCCGACCGCGTCGTCGTGATGCGCGAAGGCCGCGTGCAGGAGATCATGACCGTGCCCTTGCCGCGGCCGCGCGGCGATCTCGGCGTCCTGCGCGGCGACGCGGCTTTCGCCGAAACGCGCTATCACATTTGGCAGGCGTTGCATCGCGACCGCCCGTCGCGGCACTGAGCGCAAAGTCGATGGCGGAACGCGCGCAACCCCAGATCGCGATCAAGCCGGCCGCGCCGGCGCGGCGCCGGACTCTGCCGCGCTGGGCGATCACGAGTTTGTCGCTTGCGGTCTTTCTCGCCTTCTGGGAAGTGTTCGGCCGCGACGTCAATCCGATCTTCGGCTCCTATCCGAGCGCGATCGCGCAAGCCTTCGTCGATCTGGCGCGCTCGGGCAAGCTGATGCGCGCGCTGATCCAAAGCCTGCAGCCTTTCCTGCTCGGCTACCTGCTGGCGATCCTCGCCGGCATACCGATTGGCTTGGTGGTCGGGCGTTTCCGCACGGCGGAAGCGGCGCTCGGCATTTACGTCACCGCCGGCTATGCCATGCCGCTGGTGGCGCTGGTGCCGTTGCTGATCCTGTGGCTCGGCCTCGGCTTCGCGGTGAAGGTCGCGGTCGTGTTTCTGATGTCGATCTTTCCGATTTGCATCAACACTTGGGCCGGAGTCAACGCGGTGCCGGCGAGCCTGGTCGAGGTCGGCAAATCCTTCGTCGCCTCCGACGCGACCATCCTGCGCCGCATTATCCTGCCCGCCACGCTCCCTTACATCATGGCCGGGATAAGGCTGGCCGTGGGCCGCGCGGTGGTGGCGATGATCATCGCGGAGTTCTTCACCGCCATCTCGGGCCTGGGCGGCATCATCATCCAATCGGCCAATAATTTCGACACGGCGACGATGTTCGTCCCGGTCGTGATCTTGATGGCTTTGGCGATCGGGTTGAACGCGCTGATCGTCTGGCTCGAACGCCGGATCGCACCTTGGCAGGCGGAAATCGCCGGCCGCGACCGGGAATAGTGTTCGCCTGCGCCGTCCCTGACAGCAACAGCCGACTGAAACAAAACTGTCATATGACACTGCTAGGCTTTGGCGCCCCGTTTCGCGCCATCGAGCAGTGATGGCGCCGGAGTTGTGCGAGGATTAGGGAATTATGGCAAATACCGAACCGAATTTTCTGGGGCTCTTCAGCCGGGAACGCAATGTCGCGTCGCTCAAAGCCGGCGAAGTGCTGTTCAAAAAAGGCGACGCGGCGCAATACATGTATGTGGTCTTGTCCGGCCAAGTGCGCATCGGCGACGACAATGTGGTGTTCGAAGAGCTCGGGCCCGGCGGCATCGTCGGCGAAATGGCGCTGATCGAACATGCGCCGCGCAGCGCCACGGTCACGGCGATCACCGACTGCACTTTGGCGGAAGTCGACGAGAAGCGGTTTCTCTTTCTCGTGCAGCAAACGCCCAGCTTCGCCCTCAACCTCATGCGGCTGTTGAGCCAGCGCCTGCGCCGGATGAACGAGCTGATGCGAGCGTAATTCCGCGCCTAGATCGGGTGCTGAACGCCCCAGGGGCTGCGTAGCCGATTGTTCTTTTGCGCCGACGGCTGATCGAAGGCGGTCGGCGTTTGCGGCTGATGGAACACGATCATGCTGCCGAAGAACGCGATCAGGATGAGACTCAAGATCCAGGTCGGCCAGGTGACGCCGAGCAGCCCACGGCGATTGTCGTTCGACTTGCGCAGCTTCGCCACGGGGCGGGAATTGCGCGCCGCTGGCGGCATCGTCGCCGGCCGGGTCACGATCACCGACGCGACGTGGCGCGACTTGACCGCTGGTTGCGGCGGCGCGCGCCGGGGAAAGATAACGGGCTGTTTTTGTACAGACATAACGGCAGGTTAGGCCGTTAGGGTTAAGGAAGGCTTTCCTGGTTAAGAGCCTGAGCCGGCGCGGGAAAACGGCAGCAGCCGCTTCACTCTTGCGGACAGGCCATGACGCAGCCGCTCGCGCCGCACCACCGCTTCGCTTTCGACCCAGTTGAGCTGCACGACCCGGCGCGGGCCGCTCGCCGGGGCATGGCCGTGCCAGGAATTCTTGGTCACGCGAAACGCCAGCAAGGTCCCGGCCGCCGGCGGCACTTCCGCGACCATGTCCTCGAGATCGCGGTTCGAGCGCAGCAGACGCAGCCTGCCGCCTTTCGCCTCCCAGGCCTCGTTCATGTAAATGAGCACGGTGATGAGCTTCGACGCCGTGTCGGTGTGGATGCTGCCGTCTTTGAGTTGCGCCTGGCCTCGCACCGTGACCATCGTCGGTCGACCGGTAAGATCGATTGCGAATTTCCGGGCGAAGGCCGCGCGCATCGCCGGCCCTTGGATTTCGTCGAGGAAGGCACGGAAGTTGGCGCCGAAGCGCAGATCGGCGACCGGAAAACTGCCGGGCTGCTCGATCTTGGGATAATCCGCCGCCAGCGCGCCGCGCACCGCCTCCGGCACGAAGCCGGGCACCAGCACATAGGGAAACGGATCGGTTTCGAGCTTCGCCCGCTCGAAGCGCGCGAGATCGATGAAGCGTTCCGTGACGTCGCCAATCGTCATGCCGGCATGATAAGCGCCGCCGCGAAGCGAGGCCAGCCCCGGAGCGGCGGCGCGATCGGGTGCGATCCTGTGCCGCGCCGCGCGTGCCGACAAACGGCGGCGATATTGTCGCGCCCGCCCCTGCGCCCTAAAGTGCCGGCGTGAGCGACGACGACGTCCAGATTCTCCGGCACGAGACCCTTCACCAAGGCTTTTCCCGGCTCGACCGCTACCGCATCCGCCACCGGCTTTACTCCGGCGAATGGAGCGCGGAGATGGAGCGCGAAATTTTCGAGCGCCATCACACGGTCGGCGTGCTGCTTTACGATCCGCAACGCGACGCGGTCGTGCTGGTCGAGCAATTCCGCCTGCCGACCTATCTCGCCGGCTTTCCCGCTTGGGAGATCGAAGTGGTCGCGGGGATCGTCGATCACGACGGCGAAAGCGAAGAGGATTTGGCGCGGCGCGAGGCCAAGGAGGAAGCCGGGATCGAGATCATCGGCGACCTCGTGCCCATCCACCGTTTCATGCCGAGCCCCGGCGCCTGCACCGAGCGGGTCGCCTTGTTCTGCGGCCGGGTCGATTCCCGCAATGCCGGTGGGATTCACGGCATCGCCGCCGAGCACGAGGACATCAAGGTCGTGGTAATGAATTATCGCTTGGCGATGCGCCGGCTGCGCGCCGACGAGATTACCAACGGTCTCACCGCCCTGGCGCTTTATTGGCTCGCCGCCCACCGCGCCGAGCTGCGCCGGAAGTGGCACTGATTTCCCACTTGCCGCGGCGTTGACAGCGCTTTCTGCCGGGCGGCAAGCTCCCGCCTTGCCATGACCGCGAAGCAAAAGACTAAGAGCGGCGCGTTGCTCGCCGCAGCGTTCACGAGCCTGCTGGGCGCGGCTCCGACGCGTGCCGAGGATACGAGCCTCGCTTTGCCCTCGGTCAGCCTCACCTTCACCTCGGCCTATGTCGCCGAAGATCAAGGCTTCTGGCAGGATCAAGGCTTGGCGGTGAAGACCATCGTCATTCAAGGCGTCGGGGCGCCCAACGCCGTGATCGCCGGCAGCATCGATTTCACCCTCACCACCGCCAGCACCTTCGGCCGCGCCGCCGCGCGCGGACAGCGCATGCTGGTGATCGCCAATATGCTCGAGCGGCCGATGATGGAGCTGGTGCTGCGCCAGGACGTTGCCGCGGCCGGCGGCTTCGACGCCAAGGCGCCCTTGGCGCAGCGCGCCAAAATCCTCGCCGGCAAGACCATCGCCATCGACGGCGTCGCAACCAACCTGCACGCCTTCACCCGCCTCGTTGCGCTGCGCGGCGGCCTCGATCCAGAAAAAGGTTTCAGCGTCGCGCCGATGGCGGCAACCACCATGCCGGCGGCATTGCAGAGCAAGTCGATCGACGGTTTCACCTCCTCGCTGCCTTGGACCATCGACGCGGTGCAAAGCGGCGCGGCGGTAATGGTGGCATCGAGCGCGCGCGGCGATCTTCCCGAATTGCTGCCTTTCAACTATTCGGTCGTGATGACGCGGCCGAGCCTTTGTGCGGAGCATCGCTCGGTCTGCGAGAAGATGGCGCATGGTTTCGTGCTCGCCGCGCAATTCATCCGCACGCACAAGAGTGAAACCCTCACCCTCGTGAAGAAGCGTTTTCCGCAGATGAGCGAGGCGATCCTGGCCGCGTCGCTCGATACCATCAGCGGCGCAACCCCGGCGAAACCCGTGGCAACCGTCGCGGGCTTCGAGAATTCCGAAACCTTCAACGTCAACGCCCAAGTCGTGAAGCCGGAAGACCGGCTCACATCCTTCGCCGGGCTTTACACCGACGAATTCGTGCGCTGAAGAGCGCGAGGAGGAATGCCATGACCGTGACCGCCAAACCGCGCGATCCCACCCGTCCCGATTTCGCCGGCGAGATTCTCGGCGTCGATACGCGCGCGCCAGCCGATCGCGCCACCATCGCGGCGATCGAGCAGGCCATGGACCGCTATGCCGTCTGCGTACTGGCAGGGCAATTCATCAGCGATGACGAACAGATCCGCTTTAGCGAAGCGCTCGGCGAGATCTCCTTCGCGCTCAATCCCGGCCGTGCCAAGGGGCAGAATGCGCGGCTGCGCCACGAACTTTACGACATCTCGAATCTCAACGAAGCCAATGCCGTGCTGGCCGATGACGATCGCCGCCGCGTCTATCGCGAAGGCGACCGGCTGTGGCACACGGACCGTTCCTTCGTGACGGCCGACACCACCTACTCGCTGCTGTCGGCGCGCGAGGTGCCGCCGCAAGGCGGCGACACATACTTCGCCGATATGCGCGCGGCTTATGACGCGTTGCCCGAGGCGATGAAGGCGCGGATCGCGGGGCTGCGCTGCGAGCATTCGATCTGGTATTCGCGCGGCCTCGCCGGCGCCAAGCCCGACACTTTCCGTCCCGACGAGATCGCGGCCATGCCCGGCGCGGTACAGCCTTTGGTGCGCATCCACCCGCGCACCGGCCGGAAGTCGCTGGTGCTGGCCTCACACGCCTCGCACATCATCGGCATGGACGTCGACGAAGGCCGCGCCTTGTTGAAGGAACTTACCGATTTCGCGACCCAGGAGCGCTTCGTTTATGTCCATCGCTGGGCTGTGGGCGAGCTGGTGATCTGGGACAATCGCTGCACCATGCATCGCGGCTCGCATTTCGACGACAAGCGCTATCGCCGTGACATGCGCCGCACCACGGTGCAAATCGCGCAACGCGCGCCCGCGCCGGCAGCGTAACGCGGAAGCGGACGCTCGATCGCCGAGCCTAATTGATCGCGCGCGTGCGGAAGGACGGCACGCATGCCGACAAGATATAGAACAGCATGGCCAGCAGGAGCAGGTAACGGAAGCCGAGCAGCATCGATAGCGATTTGCTGAGCCCGCCCACGACCGCGCCGGCGATATTCGAGCCGAAAGCCTGGTCGGGATCGGCGGCATCGCGGAACGATCGGGCGAAGATCACGCCGGCGAAGAAGACCGGACCAAGGGCCAGCAGGCACGGCACGGCATAGCGCCACAGCAAGCCGCCTTCCAAAAAGACGTCGAGCGGCACCAGCACGGCAGCCAGAATGAAGGCGAGCAAGCCCGCATAATGCCAGTTCAACCGTGCGCCGGGATTCTTCAACACATAAAGATTGGCGAGAAGGATGAGCACCAGCACGGTGAAGAACACCAAGGAATTGACCAGCCAGGTGCTGCCGAACAGCAGCGCCAGCTGAACCACCGCCTTGGTTTCGAGCAGCATGAAGGCGGCGCCGAGAAAGAACATGCGGCTATTGAGCTGCACACGACCCTTCGGCATGAAGAAATACACCAGCGCGATGCCGAGGCCGCCCAAAAGCGCCATCGAGCGCAGACTCAGATCCGGGATCAGCTTGCCCTGCAGATAGGGAAACGGCCAATCATCGCTCGCGGCAATCGGCGTTCCTTCGTCGGCGATCAATTTGGTCGGCGCGATGCGGAGCCACTTGGCGCGCTCATCCGCCGGCAGGGAGTCAGGCTGCACGGCAAACCCGTTCACCGCCAGATTCGTGCTCGGGGTGCTGTTGAGCCAGAAGTTCGGATGTTCCTTGAACGCGTCGGCGATGCGCTGATTGCATCCCGCGATCACCATCGTGAACCCGGCGGGCGAAGATGATTTCAGCTCCGCGCGGTAGGGCATGCTCAGCACGGTCGGCTCGCAGCCGAAAGCCTGCTTGGCCATCGCGGCCACGCGCTCGACGATCCAGCCCTGGCGAAAGAAATTGTAGGTGACGAAGATGCCGCCCGGCTTCAGCCGGCGCGCGATGTCGGCGAAGGCCTGCTCGGTGAAGAGGTAGCTTTCGAGCCGGATATTCGAATAGCCGCTGTGCATGATCAGCGAATCGACGAGCGCATAGACGATCAGGTCGTATTGCTGATCGGTGGTGCGGAGGAAATGGCGCCCATCGTCGAGATGCGGGACCACGCGCGGATCTTGATAAGGATGATCGGTGTTTGCGGTGATTCCGATCGACTGGATCACCGGATCGATCTCGACCGCGTCGATCCGATCGACGTCGAAATGCAGCGCGTGGTCGAGATCATTGCCCGAGCCCGCGCCGATCACCAACATGTCCTTGAACGGCGCGCCGCCGCTGTATTTCTGCAGCAGGTGAATCAGCGAATATTGCGGCCCGCCGCTGGCGAACGGGATCATGTGCTGATGCGCGATATTGTTCACGTTGATGTCGCCGGTCGCCAAGTCGTGATTGACCGCGTAATAGGGCGACCAGCGCGTTTCGCTTCCCGTCCGGCTGTCGCGCAACATCGGGACGAGAAAGATCACGGCCAACATCGCCGCGAGGGCCGAGCCGCGAACCGCCGTGAGGGTTCCGGCCTGATGGAGCAGATAGGCGATCCCGGCGCAGGCGATCGCAAACCAGACGAAAGGCGGCGCTTCGACGAAGGAAATGCACGAGAACGCCACGATGCCGATGAGGCTGCCGCCGATATTGAGCGTGTAACCCCGCACGCGATCGGGAAACGCGTCGAAGGCACGCCCGAGAACCTGTCCGAGCCCAACGAACATGAGCGCGATGAGGATAAAGAAGAACGCGACGATGACCTCGATCGGCACCGAGAATTTCGCGACGTCGGGCGAGCGATATTCGGTGCCGAAGAACACTTCCTGGGGCGAGGCCTGATGGCCGACATCGACCGCGAGGCCGCTCCAATTCGTATAGATCGACGTCATGACGATGGCAGCCGATACCGTGGCGAGCGCCAGAAGGGGAAAATGGCCGAGCCAGTCGCGGCGCTGACGTGCCGCGAGACAGCCGCAGGACATGCCGAGAAAACTCGCAAGCAGCACGACATTGGTGAAAAACTGCAGGAAGACGACGTAGGTCGCGAACCACCGGATGCAGGCCAGCTCGAGAAAGAGCACCAGAAAGCCGGTCAGGAAGAGGTTGAGGCCGTGCGCGCGCGCGCCGATGCGCAGGCCAATGATAGGCGGGGCCATGGCCGACACGGCAGGCTTCAGCGAAATTTCTTGGGACATGGTCGGCCTTCGTTGCTGCGAGGGTCGGCCAATTTACTTTCTTGTTTCTGACCAACTCGTGAACGCGCCGCGCGCGGCCGTTACGATTGAGCAAAGGCCGGCATCAATTAATGCCAAATTATTGCTTCTTGCCGATCTGCGGATTCGGGCGGGCGTTGCACCCCACATGGCGCCGGGCAGGCGTTAGATCACCTGCTGCGATACAAGCGCGACGCCGCCGCGGCGCCCGATCCGGTCGTAGAGCCAACCGGCGGAACTGCCCAACACGCACCAGAACACGGCCGACGTGACGAGCGAGGCGGCGACGAATTGGGCGGCGAGATCGGCCGTAACGGCATCGCTTCCCGCCGGCCGCGACGGCGCGCCGACCAGATGCGGCAGGACCAAGAGAACAACGCCGGCGAGCCGCAACAGCCATACACGCGAAAACGCGATAATGCCGAGCCCGCCGCAGGTCGCGAGCGCGGTGCCGAGCCACCAGGCCTGACGCGCATAAATCTCGGCCGAGACCATGCCCGGCGGCTGGGGCGGCAGGCCGAGCGCGGGCGCCAGGGAAAACGCGGCATAACCGGCCAAGCCCCACAGCAAGCCTTCGCGTGCATCGGGCACGCGTCCTGAGACGCCTTCGCGCACGGCAAAACTGCCGCTCAACACGAGGCCGAAGCCGATGGCGACGATGAGGTCGGCGAGAAAAGTGAGTGCCATGCGCTGCAAGCCCGCGCTCGGCTCCCATTCATGCTCCTGCCCCATCGCCATGTCGTGCGGCTCGGCCGCCGTTTCATAGGTTTCAGCCGCAGCGATCAGCGGCGCAACTTTGAGCTGCTGTACCGCGGCCAGCGCCATACCGCCGATGAATCCGGCGAGCAGGCCGACGATCAGAATGCGCGAGAACAAGCGACGCCGCGAATGCGGTCAGTGGCAGGGGAAGAATGTGTGCCGCGCATCATGGGTCGCGTTGTGGATCACCGCGATCGGCGAAAACCCCGCGCCCAGGACCAGAAACGCTCCCAACAGGATCGCGAAGGCGCCTGACAGCGACGTTGCGAGGCCGCGTGCATCCGTGCCTGGAATGGTCCAATCCGTCGCGCCGTTCATGTAATCCCCTCTGCTTTCCCGATCGTCACCCTAAAGCGGAAGCCGCCTTGGGATCAAGCCTGTCTCAAGATTTCGCCGCGAATGCGGGCCGACAAGACCGCGACTCGGCAACGCTCAATGCGAATGGCGGTGGTGGAGATCGGGGTAATGCGGATGGCGATGGACGAAGCGCGGATGAGCGTGGACATGCGCGTGCGGCTCGCCGGCGGGGTCGCCCGGCTTGTGGCGATGGCGGTGATGGAGATCGTGAGCATGGCGGTGTTCGTGAGTCACCGCCTCGTGCAGATGCTCATGCGCGTGATCCTCGGTCAAATGCAGCCACAGGCCGAGGATCATCAGCGCGGCCGCCAGAACGAAGGGAATCGTAAGGGGTTCCGCAAAGAGGGCGAGGCCCAACAGCGCGCCAATGAAGGGCGCGGTCGCGAAATAGGCGCCGGTGCGCGCCGCACCGAGATGGCGCAACGCCAAAACGAAGAAGGTGAGGCTCACGCCATAGCCGAAGAAGCCGAGCAGCCCCGCCGCCGCGCTCTCGGCGAGGCCCGGCCAAGGCAAGCCTTGCGCCGCGGCGAGCGCCGCATTGACCGCGCCGGCAACAAGGCCTTTCACCATGGCGATGACCAGCGGATCTGAGGCGGAGATTTTGCGCGTCAGATTGTTGTCCACTGCCCAGCAGAGGCAGGCGGCAAGGATCGCGAGGGCGGGCCAGCCGGCGCCGAAGGACAAGCGCCCGTCCCAGGAAAGAAGCAACGCGCCCAGAAGAATGGCGCAAGCGCCGAGCGCGATACGGCGATCGACATTCTCGCGGAACACGACCCAGGCGATGCCGATCGTGAAGACGCCTTCGAGATTGAGCAGCAGCGCGGCGGAAGAGGCCGCGGTTCCGCTCAAGCCGATCAGCAGCAGCACCGGCCCGAGCACGCCGCCCGCCAGCACCACCACGCCGAGCCAAGGTAGATCGGCCCGCCGCAATGGCACTTCGTCGGGCGCAGCATGAAATCCTCGCCCGAGCAGCCGTACCAGCGCCAAGCCGAGCCCTGAGCCCAGATAAAGCAAGCTCGCCAGGGTCAAGGGCCTGATATCGCCGAGCAGCAGCTTGGCAAGCGGCGTGCTTGCGCCGAAAAGCACTGCCGAGGCGAGCGCCAAGGACGCGCCTTGTCCGAGCTTGGGCGAGCTGGAAACGGTCACGGAATGATCCTCCGCGCGACATAGGGCGCGGCCATTCTAGCCTCCCCTGCCCCTTTTTGGCGCGTCCGGCCCTTCGCCCATCGCTGGCGGAACCCCTCGCCGCCACGACCTAACATTGTCTTTTTTTGGCCCCCGGTGCTCAGCCATACTAATTTGATCTAGCTCAATAATTTACGGAAGACGAGGGTGCAGTCTGACTGCTAACCGGACGGTCACGGCGCTCTCTTGGCAATGGCTGTGTCGGTCTAAGCTATTCTTATTATGCAACTAATTAGCAATTGCATAGAGCGAAGGGGGCCAGAATTCAACATGTTGAGCCGTAGCGAAATCGCGCGCCGAACCTCCTATGCCGGACTGCAGCGCTTTTTCGCGGTAGCTGGACCGGGCCTCGTGGTCATGCTTGCCGATACCGATGTCGGCAGCATCGTGACCGCGGCGCAAAGCGGCGTGCAATGGGGTTACCGCCTGCTGCTCTTGCAGATCGCCCTCATCCCGATCCTCTACATCGTCCAGGAATTGACGGTCCGGCTTGGCGTCTTCACCGGCAAGGGCCATGGCGAGCTCATCCGCCAGACCTTCGGCCCGGCCTGGGCATGGATTTCGGTGTCAGGACTCGCGGTGGCGTCGCTCGGCGCGCTCCTTACCGAGTTTTCCGGCATCGTCGGCGTCGGCGAATTGCTGGGCGTGCCGCGCGGCGTCAGCCTGGCGCTCGTCGCCGCGTCCCTGCTCGCCGTGGTCTGGACCGGCTCCTATCGTCGCGTTGAGCTGGTGGCGATCATCATCGGGTTGTTCGAACTCGCCTTCTTCTGGGTCGCCTACGCCTCCCATCCGCAATGGAGCGTGATCCGCGACGGGCTCACCCATCTGCCGTTGGGCGATCGCAATTATCGCTATCTCGTCGCCGCCAATATCGGCGCCGTGATCATGCCGTGGATGATTTTCTATCAGCAATCCGCGGTCGCCGACAAAAAGCTCGGTCCCGCGGATTACGCGAGCGCGCGTTGGGATACCGGTCTCGGCGCCATCGTCACGCAGCTGATCATGGCCGCCGTGCTGATCGCCACGGCCGCCACCATCGGCACCGCCGGCAATTCCGGCGCCAGCCTCGCTTCGGTCGGCGAGATCGTCAATGCACTGACCCCGTTCCTCGGCGCCGCAGCCGGCCGCCTTGTCTTCGAGCTCGGCATCCTCGGCGCGGCAATGGTCGCGGCGATCGTCGTCTCGCTCGCTTGCGCCTGGGGTTTTGGCGAGGTCGCGGGCTACAAGCACTCGCTGGAACATCGTCCGTTCGAAGCGCCGTGGTTTTATGTTGTTTATAGCGCCGCGGTCATCGGGGGCGCGCTGATCGTCCTCGTCGTGCCCAATCTGGTGATGCTCAATATCGGCGTCGAAGTGATGAACGCCTTGCTGCTACCGCTAGTGCTCGGTTTCCTTGTGGTGCTCGCGATCCGCGCCTTGCCGGCCGAGCGGCGGCTCGCCGGCGCCTATAGATGGATTGTCATCCTCGTGGCTTTGTTCACCGCCGCGCTCGGCGTCTATGGCGGGATTTCCGGCAGCGGTCTCTTCTGAGCGTTCCAGTTGATCGAGCATCGGAGCGCCTTTAGTCTCGGCCCATGGAGATACGCGACGGCTTCATCGGCACCATCGGCAACACGCCGCTTATCAAGCTGCGGCGCGCCTCGGAAGAGACCGGCTGCACGATTCTCGGCAAGGCCGAATTCCTCAATCCCGGCGGCTCGGTCAAGGACCGCGCCGCGCTTTTCATCGTCCGCGACGCCGAGGAGCGCGGGCTGTTGCAGAAGGGCGGCGTGATCGTCGAAGGCACCGCAGGCAATACCGGCATCGGCCTGGCGCTGGTGGGCAATGCGCTCGGCTACAAATCGGTGATCGTGATGCCCGAGACGCAAAGCCAGGAAAAGAAGGACATGCTGCGCCTATGCGGCGCCGATCTGCGCCTCGTGCCTGCCGTGCCCTATGCCAATCCGATGAATTACGTGCGCTATTCCGAAACCTTGGCGAAGGAAGTCGCGGCCAGCTCGCCCAAGGGCGCGATCTGGGCCAATCAGTTCGACAACCTCGCCAATCGCCGCGCCCATGTCGAAACCACCGGGCCCGAGATCTGGACGCAGACCGACGGCAAGGTCGATGCTTTCGTGGCTTCAGTCGGCACCGGCGGCACCTTGGCAGGCACCGCGATGGCGCTCAAGGCGCGCAACAAGAACGTCAAATGCTACCTCGCCGATCCGATGGGCTCGGCGATCTATTCGCATTACGCGCATGGCACGTTGAAGTCCGAAGGCAACTCGATCACCGAAGGCATCGGCCAAGGCCGCATCACCAAGAATCTTGAGGGCGCGCCGCTCAATGGCTGGTTCCAGGTGACCGACGAAGAGATGCTGCCGGTGCTGTTCGATCTTGTCACCGAGGAAGGGCTGATCCTCGGCGGCTCGACCGGCATCAACATTTTGGGTGCGATCAAGGCGGCGAAAGAGCTCGGCCCCGGCCATACGATCGTGACCATCCTCGCCGATTACGGCACGCGCTATCAGTCGAAGCTGTTCAACCCTGCCTTCCTGCGCGAGAAGAAACTGCCGCTGCCGCGCTGGCTCGAAACCGCGAGGTAACCGCCATGGCCTACGCCCATCCCGAAGACTTGGTTTCGACCGAGTGGCTGGCCACCTGGATCGACCGGCCGGATGTGCGCGTGGTCGACGGCTCTTTCACCTTGCCGGGCATCGCGCCGACGGCGCATCAGGAATATCTGCGCCGGCACATTCCGAGCGCCGTGTTCTTCGACATCGACGACATCTCCAATCATGCCAATCCGCTACCGCATATGCTGCCGAGCGCCGTCGAGTTCGGACGCATGGTCGGCGCGCTCGGTCTCGGCGACGATCGCCGCATCGTGGTCTACGACATGGCCGGATTCAATTCGGCGCCGCGCGTGTGGTGGATGCTGCGCGCCTTCGGCCACCGCAACGTCGCGCTGCTCGATGGCGGCTTGCCGAAATGGCTCGCCGAAGGCAAGCCGGTGACGCACCTCGTCCCGCACCCGAAGCCGGCACGTTTCACCGCGCGGCTCGACCCGGCAATAGTACGCGACAAGGCACAGCTGCTCGCGAACCTCACCGAGCGGCGCGAGCAGGTGATCGATGCGCGCGCCGCCGCGCGTTATGCCGGCACGGCCCCCGAACCGCGGCCCGGCCTGCGCGCCGGCCACATCCCTGGCAGTTTCAGCCTCCCCTATGATCAGCTCGCCGATCCCAAGACGCGCACGCTTCTGCCGGCGGCGCAGATCGAGCAATGCTTCCGCGATGCCGGCGTCACGCGCGACAAGCCGATCGTCACAAGCTGCGGCTCGGGCGTCACCGCCTGCGCCCTCGCCTTCGGGCTGCATCTCATCGGCTGGCCCGATGCCGCGGTCTATGACGGCTCATGGGCGGAATGGGGCTTGCCCGGTGACACGCCGGTTGAACACGGTACGCGTTCGTAACAGCGCACGTTCAAATCAATATCAAAGTCCGCGAATGCCACTGAAGCGCATCCGCGCGCGATCCGCACATTGCTTCTCGCGAGTGCAAGATCGCTGCATCGCGTCGAATAGCGATCGATCGACTCGTTACAAAACGTCGCAGAGCCGTGCTTCTATCGCGCGTCTGCCAATCCCTGTTGGTCAGCCGATCATTTAATTAACATGTTGTTTATCGAGCGGCCCTAGGTTGCAAAATTGGCATTGTATCCTTCGCGCCGCAACCTGCGGATGTGCGTTGGATCCCGACGCACGATAAGACTTCGATCGAGGAGACCACTCATGAACATTAGAAATGCCGTTCGTATCCTCTTTGCCAGCTTGTTCCTTCTTGGTGGCTTCGTCGCAGGCGCGCGCGCTGCTAGTCCCGACGACGCGAAGGCGATGGCTGAAAAGGCTGTGGCTCTGGTCAAAGCCGAGGGCGAGAAAGCTTTTCCCAAGCTCAGCGATCCCAATGGCGAATATGTCAAAGGCGAGATTTACGTCACCGTGATCGACAAGCAAGGAGTTGTTCGCGCCAACATCAATCCGAAGATGATCGGAGTCAACATGTGGGATGCGACCGATCCGGATGGCGTGAAGATCACGCAGTTATCTTGGCAAGCGACCGAGAACGCCGAAACGGCCTGGATCAGCTACAAATTCACCAACCACGCAACCAAGAAGATCGAATTGAAAAAGACTTGGGTCCATCGGGTCGGTGACTACGTCGTCCAGAGCGGCGTTTACATCTCGCCATAAAAATCGGCGCTCCGCCTCGGAAGAGCTAAGCGCGTCGATCCACGAGATCAGCCGCCGGCTCAGCCATGCGGCCAAATCCCGTTCGCGCCCTCGCTTTCGGCGTGCACCTTATCGGCTGGCCCGACGCCGTGGTCTATGACGGCTCGTGGTCGGAATGGGGCTTGCCGGCGACACGCGGGTTGAAAGCGGGCAACGTTCTTAACAGCCCAGCTTCAGATGGTTTCGATCACCCGTGAATGCTTGCGAGGTGCCGTTGCGCGCGCTCCGAAATTGCTATTTGTGAATGCAACTATGTTGCATCGCGGGAATAGCGGTCGATCGACCCGTTACAAAACGTCGCGGAGCCGTGCCTCCATCGCGCTTCGACCAATGGCCGTTGTTCAGCCGATCATTTAATTAACATCTTGTTTATCTACCAGTCCTAGGTTGCAAATTAGGCATTGCGCCTTTCACGCCGCAACCTGCGGCTGCGCGTCGGGCTCTGACGCACGACAAGACTTCGATCGAGGAGACCGCTTATGAACATTAGAAACGTCGTTCGAATCGCCTTTGCCAGCTTGTTCCTGCTCGGCGGTTTTGCCGCTGGCGCGCGCGCTGCGAGTCCCGACGACGCAAAGGCGATGGCCGAAAAAGCCGTGATCCTAGTGAAAGCCGAGGGCGAGAAAGCTTTTCCCAAGCTCAGCGATCCCAATGGCGAATATGTCAAAGGCGAGATCTACGTCACCGTGCTCGACAAGCAGGGCGTCGTCCGAGCCACGCTGAACCCGAAACTGATCGGCGTCAACATGTGGGAATCGACCGATCCGGACGGGGTGAAATTCACGCAGCTGCCGTGGAAAGCGACCGAGAACGCCGAAACCGCCTGGATCAGCTACAAATTCACCAACCCTGCGACCAAAAAGATCGAACCGAAAAAGACCTGGGTGCATCGGGTCGGTGATTACGTCGTCATGAGCGGCGTTTACGTCTCGCCGTAAATCAGGATGCCGCCTCGCCAGGGCGGCCGGACTCGCGATCGCGGAACAGGTTTTTATCCCTTGCAAGATGGAAACCTTTCCGCCGCGAGCCGACAACCCTGAGAGCGCGCCCTGCCAACTTTTCGTCGCGAGCAAAGCCCATGCGCAACCCCATTGACCGTTGGACCGCCAATCTTCGCATCAGCAAGAAGCTGTTGATCGCGTCCGGCACCGCGATCCTGCTCATGTCGCTCACCGCGCCTCTGGCACTGAAATCATTGAGCGACCAAGCAACGATGATCAACGATCTCACCACGATCGAGGTCGACAAATCGGAAATGGTCGCCAAGCTCGAGCGCGCAATCCCCGAGGCGAGCAACAGCCTCAATCGCGTGATCGCGCTTGCCAGCAATAGCGAGGATGCCGAGTCCGTAAAGCGCCTGAACGGCGAAGTTGGCAAACGTCTCGGTGACGCGGTCAGTGCGCTCGATGCGCTCGGCAACGTCAAGCTCACTGACGAGGAACGAAAAGTCGTCGACGACATCCGCGTAAGCCTGAAAGCCTATGCCGCGACCAGCCAAAGCATCATCAACATGGTGGGCGCGGACGCGCCGACCGCTTTCATGATGAGCGCGAATGGCGAAAAGGCATACGCCGCCCTGGAAGGCAAGCTCGCATTATTTCTCGAGGTCGAGCGGCGCGACGCCAATTTGGAGCATGAGAATGCGATGGCGAGCGCGCGAACGGTGCGCCTCAGCTATCTCGGGCTTTTCGCCGCGGCTTTCGTCTTTGCTCTCGCCGTGAATATCCTGATCGCGCGCGCGATCGGCGGCTCTGTCGGGCAGCTGACGGCGTCGATGCTCAAACTTGCCGAAGGCGATGTGACGGTGGAGGTCGAGGGTGTCGGCCGCAAGGACGAGATCGGCATGCTGGCCGGCGCGCTCGGCACGTTCAAGCAAAACGCGATCGAGAAAGCACGCATCGAAAAAGCCGAGCAAACAAGGCACGAGCAAGCTGCCGCGCGGCAAAAAGCCGTCGAAGGCTATATTTTTGCTTTCGAGGGGCAGGTGCGCGAAGCGCTCAAGGCCCTGGGATCGGCCGCGCAGGAAATGAGCGCGACATCGGAAAGCATGTCCTCGACCGCGACCTTGACCAATAGCCAGGTCGAGGCGGTTGCCGCGGCATCCGCCGAGGCATCCGCCAATGTGCAAACCGTCGCCGCCGCCTCGGAAGAGCTAAGCGCCTCGATCAACGAGATCAGCCACCAGGTCGGCCACGCGGCGCAAATCGCCGGCCGCGCCGTCGACGAGGCGAAGCAAACCGATACAACGGTCCAGGGGCTTGCGGCCGCCGCCCAGAAGATCGGCGAAGTCGTGAACCTGATCAACGACATCGCGGGTCAGACCAACCTTCTGGCGTTGAACGCGACGATCGAAGCCGCGCGCGCCGGCGATGCCGGCAAGGGCTTTGCGGTCGTGGCCTCGGAAGTGAAATCGCTCGCCATGCAAACGGCGCGTGCGACCGAAGAAATCTCGGGGCAGATCGGCGCCGTTCAAAGCGTGACCAAGGACACCGTTGCCGCGATCGAGCGTATCGGCAGCACGATCGCCGAAGTCAGCAGCGTCGCAACGGCGATCGCCGCCGCCGTCGAGGAGCAAGGAACCGCGACGCAGGAGATTTCTCGCAACACTGGTCAAGCGGCGGAGAGTACCCAGGATGTGTCGAAAAACATCCACGGCGTCAGCGACGGCGCCAATGCGACCGGCACCGCCGCGCAGGATGTGAAATCGGCAGCCGCAGCGCTGAGCCGGCAGACGGAAGAGCTGCGCGGCCAGGTGACCGACTTCCTCGGCAAAATCCGCGCCGCCTGATATCGCTCGGCCAAGATCGCTCGCCTCAATTGGCGAGCAGATCACGCTCAATGCCCGAGAATGCGGCTGAGGAACAGCCGCGCGCGCTCGCTTTTGGGACGTGAGAAAAACTCGTCGGGCGCCGCCTGCTCGACGATCTCGCCGCCATCCATGAAGACGATCTCGTCCGCCACCTGCTTGGCAAAGCCCATCTCATGCGTGACGACGATCATGGTCATGCCTTCATTGGCAAGCTCGATCATCACGTCGAGCACTTCCTTGATCATCTCGGGGTCGAGCGCCGAGGTCGGCTCGTCGAAGAGCATCGCCTTGGGGCGCATCGTCAGCGCGCGCGCGATCGCCACCCGCTGCTGCTGCCCGCCCGAGAGCTGGCCGGGATATTTGCCGGCCTGTTCCGGAATATGCACGCGCTCGAGGAAATGCATGGCCAACTCTTCGGCTTCGCCCTTGGCCATGCGGCGCACCCGGATCGGCGCGAGGGTCAGATTTTCCAGCACCGTCAGATGGGGAAAGAGATTGAATTGCTGGAACACCATGCCGATCTCGCGCCGGATCGCCTCGACCTGCTTCGGGTTGTCGGTCAGCTCGATGCCGTCGACGATGATCTGGCCGGCCTCGTGCCGTTCCAGCCGGTTTATGCAGCGGATCATGGTCGATTTGCCCGAGCCCGAGGGCCCGCAGACCACCACCCGGTCGCCGCGCTCGACGATAAGGCTGACGCCCTTCAAGGCCCGGAACGCGCCATAGCGCTTTTCCACCTGGCGCAGCTCGATCATGGGTTGCTTGCCGTTCATCGCGAGACGCCTCGTCCGCCCAGGCTGCGCTCGAGGCTGCGGCTGTAGCGCGACATGAAGAAACAGAACACGAAATAGATCGCGGCGACGAAGGCATAGGCCTCGACATAAAAACCGCGCCATTGCGGATCGGTGATCGCGTTGCCCGCCGCCGCAAGGAGATCGAACAAGCCGACGATGGTGACGAGCGTCGTGTCCTTGAACGCGGCGATAAAGGTGTTCACCAGCGGCGGAATGGCGATCGCCAGCGCCTGAGGCAGCACCACGAGCCGCGTCTTCTGCCAATAGGACAGACCGAGCGCATCGGCGGCTTCGTACTGACCCGTGGGAATCGCCTGCAAGCCGCCGCGCACCACTTCGGCAAGATAGGCGGCATAGAACAGCATCAGCCCGACCAGCGCGCGCAAAAGGTTGTCGATGGTCGCCCCTGCCGGCAGAAAGAGCGGCAGCATCACCGACGCCATGAACAGCACGGTGATCAGCGGCACGCCGCGCACCAGCTCGATATAGCCGACGCTCAGCGCACGGATCATCGGCAAGGAAGAGCGCCGGCCGAGCGCCAGCAGGAGCGCCAATGGAAAGGCGCCGGCCAGACCGATGACGGCAAGGAACAAGGTCAGCGGCAGCCCGTTCCAGAGATCGGTCGTGACGACGGGCAGTCCCCAAATTCCGCCATGCATGAAGGCAAGACAAAGCGACAAGCCGAAAACCCAGGTCGAAGCGAGCAGCATGCCTTGCCGCCACAGCCGCCGGTCGCAACTGATCAGCACCAAGGCCATGATGATGAACACCACCAGCAGCGGCCGCCATTGCTCGCCATAGGGATAACGCCCGAAGATGATGAAGCGATACCATTGGTGGATGAACGCCCAGCACGCGCCGGCTTCGCCGCTCATGGCGCGGCAGGCGCGGCCGTCGGGCGCGCGCCACACCGCGTCGATCACGCCCCATTCGATCACCGCATAGAGACCGCGCCCGATCACATAAAGCGCCGCGACGGTCAGCAGCGCATTCCACACGGAGTTGAAGAGATTGGCGCGCAGCCAGGCGATCGCCCGCATGGTCAGCGCTCCACCAAGGATATCCGCGCGTTGTACCAGTTGAGCGCCAGCGCAGTGACGAGGCTCAAGCCGAGATAGACCGTCATCATCAGCGCGATCGCCTCGATCGCCTGGCCGGTCTGGTTGAGCGTCGTGTTGGTGATCGACATGAGATCGGGAAAGCCCACCGCGACCGCGAGCGACGAATTCTTGGTCAGCGCCTGATATTCGCCGATCAGCGGCGGCAGGATGATACGCCGCGCCTGCGGCAGGATGACGAGGCGCATGGCTTGACCGCGCCGCAAGCCGAGCGCCGCCGCCGCCTCGGCCTGGCCCGGCTTCACGCCTTCGATGCCGGCGCGCACGATCTCGGCGATGAAGGCAGCGGTGTAGATGACCAGCCCGACCAACAGCGCAGCGAATTCCGGCGTCACCGCATGACCGCCGACGAAATTGAATCCGGTCAGGTTCGGCACATCCCAGTGAAACCCGCCCGACCAGGACGGCACGGGAAAGACCAGGCCGCGATTGGAGAGAAAGACATGAGGCAGCATCTCCCAGGCCTGGCGCGGCGGCGGCGCGGCAACGCGCAGGATGTTCCACCACACGAAGAGCTGCAGCAGCAGCGGCACATTGCGCACCGCCTCGACATAGACTCCGGCAAGGTTACGCACTAGCCAGTTGCTCGAGAGCCGGCCGACACCGACCGCAAGCCCGAGCAAAGTCGCGAAGACGCAGCCGAGGATCGCGACTTCCAAAGTGTTGAGCACCCCGACCAGCAGCGCGCGGCCATAGCTATCGGCGGCGGAATAACGGATCAGCGCCTCGCCGATCTCGAACGAGGCTTGGCGGCCGAGATAGGAGAAGCCGGTGGCGATGCCCTGGCGCGCGAGATTGTCGAGCGTGTTGCGGACGAGATAGGCGCCCAGCGCCACGACGACGCCGAGGACGAGCGCCTGGAACAAGGCAAGGCGAAGCTTGGCAGCGAGGTTCACCGGCAAGATCGCTCGGCCCCGATCATCGCCCGCCATCGCTTGTCAGAACCGCCGGAACCTGTCACCGGATCGGCATCGCATACATCAGCCCGCCCTTGGTCCAGAGCGCGTTGATGCCGCGCTCGAGCTTCAGCGGCGAATCCTTGCCGACATTGCGCTCGAAGACTTCGCCGTAATTGCCGACCTGCTTGATGATGTTGTAGGCCCAGGCATCGTTGATATGGAGCGACTTGCCCATGCCCGGCACCACGCCCAGCATGCGTTGGATCTCGGGATCGCTGCTTTGCTTCATCGCATCGACGTTTTGCGAGGTCACGCCTTTTTCCTCGGCGTCGATCATGGCGAAGACAGCCCATTTGACGATGTCGAACCACTCGTCGTCGCCCTGCCGCACCGCGGGCGCGAGCGGCTCCTTCGAGATCACTTCGGGCAAGATGACGTAATCGTCGGGGTTCGACGCCTTGGCCGCGCGTGTGCCGGCCAGGCCCGAGCGGTCGGTGGTATAGGCATCGCAGCGCCCGGAGAAGAATGCGTTCTCCGCCTCGTCGAGTTTCTCGATCACCAGCGGCTTCACGCTCATCTTGTTGGTGCGGAAATAATCGGCAAGGTTCAATTCGGTGGTGGTGCCGGACTGGACGCAGACGGTCGCACCGTCGAGCTCCTTGGCGCTTTTGACGCCCGCCTTCTTCGCCACCATGAAGCCTTGGCCGTCGTAATAAGTAACCGGCGCGAAGAGAAAGCCGAGATCGGATTCGCGCGTCACGGTCCAGGTCGTGTTGCGGGTGAGGATCTCGATCTCGCCCGATTGCAGCAAAGTGAAACGCTGCTGCGCCGTGGCCGGGACGAATTTCGTCTTGTTGGCGTCGCCCAGCACCGCGGCGGCAACCGCGCGGCAAGTGTCGACATCAAGCCCGGTATAGCGGCCTTCGCGGTCCGCCATGGAGAAACCAGCCAAGCCGGTATTGACGCCGCAAGTGACGTAGCCGTTCTTGGTCACCTTATCGAGGGTCGGCCCGGCCAGAGCCGGCGCGGCCCCGGCGAGCACCACTCCAACCAGCAACGCTAGAGCAAAAGCGGGCGTTCTCGCCTCGTTCATCGCCTTATCCCCTCAAACCACACAACAGGGGATCATAACCCGGCTTCGCGCCCGCCCGCTACCGCGCTTGCGGAAAGGCCTAGCACGCGCCTACGCCGAACAACGTTATTTGCGAAAATTGGCGGAAGCTTGCCCGCCTTGGCACGGCGGCACCACCGGCACGCGCGCGGCCGGTCAGTATTTCAAGACAGCGTGCGCGACAAGGATAACAGCCGCGACCGCGAGGGCGCCGAAGAACATGGCGATACTCTTCATAGGCATGGGCGGCGCAGCCAAGTCGAAAGCGCTTTCGTCGGGGTCGGCGTCTGCCGCAACTCCCAAAGCCTGCCGCCGCATTCGATTAATTTCCATGACGATCTCATCGCAGGGTGCGGAAAAAGCGTTGATCGTGAAAGCGAAGCTCCCGTCGCCGAAAATGCCGCCCTTAGCATTTTCGCCGAGGATCGGCGCGCTTACGCGGAGGTTGGCAATACCGCCACGGGAGCCACGGTAGCGCGCTATTTTGAACGCGCCAAGCTCGCTCCATCGCGCCTGTTGCCGGCCAAACAAAGTGACATATTCGATGCCTTCGCCCGTTACCTTAAGACGCGGTACGTCGAGGAGTGCGCCGACCAAACGGTATAAACCGTAACCCGCTAAGAGCGGGCAAAAGACGACAAGCCTTCGACCCAGATCCAGCAGCTTCGGCGTCGCGTCGTCGGTGAACGGTAGAAGTTGGTTCGCCCACGCGAACCGAAGCATCAAACCCACGATCACGATAGACAAAATGCCAAGCGCGAATTGCTCCCACCGCTTCGCGCGGTAGACAAGGCATTCGGGCGTGGCCAAGGTTAAATCCGCCATGAGCGAAGAATGGCCGAAAAGTGTAAAAACAGCGTTGCGCCACCCGGCGCAACCTGTGCCCCGCCCTGAACAGGCTCGATCGCCGCTCCCGTGTCAGTGCGGCGCGGACGGCGCCGGCAGCGCTTCCGGCTCGGCGTCGTGGGCGTGCTCGGCGCCGATCATCATATAGACCGCGGGCACGACGAAGAGGGTGAAGAGCGTGCCGATGGCAAGCCCGGTGGCGATGACGAGGCCCATATCGAAGCGCGACACGGCGCCCGCGCCGCTCGCGGTGATCAAAGGCAGCACCCCGAGCACCATCGCCGCGGTGGTCATCAGGATCGGGCGCAGCCGGATCCCGGCCGCCTCCTCGATCGCCTCGCGCTTGGTCTTGCCCGAACGCTGCAGCGCGTTGGCGAATTCGACGATCAGGATGCCGTGCTTGCTGATCAGCCCCATCAAGGTGACGAGCCCGACCTGGGTATAGATGTTGAGGCTCGCGCCGCCGATACCGAGGCTGATGAAGATCAGCGCGCCGGCAATCGACATCGGCACCGAAACCAGAATCACCACCGGATCGCGGAAGCTTTCGAACAAGGCGGCGAGCGACAGGAAGATGATGATGACGGCGAAGGCGAAGGTTGCGACGAAGCCGCTCGATTCCTGAACGTATTGGCGCATCTGGCCGCCATAATCGACGGTGTAGCCCAGCGGCAGCTCCTTCGCCGCCAGCCCCTGGAGATAGGTCAGCGCGTCGCCCATGGGCAGCGCGCTCACGCCCAAGATCGTCGCGGAGTTGAGCTGCTGGAAGTGGTTGAGCGATTCCGGCACGGTCTTGGTCGTGACCTTGGCGATGGTCGAGAGCGGAATTGGCGTGCCGTCCGCGGTCTTGATGTAATAGCTGAGCAGCTGGCCGGCGTTGAGCCGCGCGCTTTGCTGCACTTGCGGAATCACCTTGTAGGAACGGCCGCTGACGCTGAAGTAATTGACGTAGCCGCCGCCCAAAGCGGTGGCGAGCGCGGCGCCGACATCGCTCATCTTGAGGCCGAGCTGCGCCGTCTTGTCGCGATCGATCGCGACCTCGACTTGCGGCTGGTCGATCTTCAGATCGGTATCGACGAAGAAGAAATTGCCGCTCGCTTGCGCATCCTTGAGGAAGTTCTGCGCCACCTCGTTGAGCTGGTCGAAAGACTGGGTGGTGGTGATGACGAACTGGATCGGCAGGCCGAAGGCGCCGGGCAGCGACGGCGGCAAGGCGGTCGCCGCGCGCTCGCCCGCGATCTTGGTATTGACCTGCGCCTGCAAGAGCGGCTGGATCTGATTGGCGGTGCGCGTGCGCTGATCCCAGGGCTTCAAAGCCAAGCCCGCGAGCGAGCTTCCCGGCGCGTCGATCTGGAAGACGTGCTCCATTTCGGGATAGGACGAAAAGATGCCGTAAAGCTGCGCGGTGTAGAGGAGCTTTTGCTGCAAGGTCGCGTTGGGTGCCGGCGTCGCGAAGGCGATGACGAACCCTTGGTCCTCGTCGGGCGCCAATTCGGTTTTCGAAAAGCCCCAGAGGAAATAGATGCTGACGAGGATGATGCCGGCGAACACGCCGGTCACCGCCAAAGTATTCAAGCTGCCATGCAGCCAGCGCAGATAGCCTTGGCGCAGGCGCTCGAAATAGCGGTCGATCACCTCGGTGAAGCGCGCCTGCCAGCCCGTGTCGTTGGGCTTGTGCGCATGAAGAAGCCGCGAGCACATCATCGGCGACAAGGTCAGCGCGGCGATCGCCGAAACCGTCACCGCGCCGACCAGGGTGAAGGCGAATTCGGTGAAGAGCGCGCCGGTTAGGCCGCCTTGGAAGCCGATCGGCACATAGACGGCGATCAGCACGACGGTCATGGCGATGATCGGCCCGCCCAGCTCGCGCGCGGCCTGAATCGCCGCTTGCAGCGGCGTGGCGCCCTCGTCGAGATGGCGGTTGACGTTCTCGACCACGATGATCGCGTCGTCGACCACAAGGCCGATCGCCAGCACCATCGACAGCAAGGTCAGAAGATTGATGGTGAAGCCGAAGGCCAGCATCATCATGAAGGTGCCGATCAGCGACACCGGAATCGCGATCGAGGGAATGAGGACCGAGCGTACCGAGCCGAGGAAGAGGAACACCACCATGATCACGATCACGACCGATTCGAGCAGGGTGCGCACCACCTCTTTGATCGAGCTGTTCACGAACTCGGTCGAATCATAGATGACTTGCGCGACCAGCCCTTGCGGCAGTTGCGACTGGATGTCCGGCAAAACCTTGTAGACGCCTTTGACGACGTCGAGAAGATTGGCGGCGGGCGCGACCTGGATGCCGATATAGACCGCGCCCTGCCCGTCGAAGCCGACCTGGGTCTCGTAGGAATCGGCGCCCAGGCTCACGGTCGCGACGTCCTCGAGCCGGACATTCGCGCCATTCGCCTGCTTGATCACGAGATGACGGAATTCCTCGAGCGTATGGAGGTTGGTCGAGGCGGTGAGATTGACCTGGACCATCTGGCCCTTGGTCGCGCCTAGCCCAGCGATGTAGTCGTTATTGGCGAGCGCCTGGCTGATATCGGTGCCGGTCACGCCGAAGGCCGCCATCTTGTCGGGATCGAGCCAGGCGCGCAGCGCGAAATTCTGCGCGCCGACGATCTCGGCGGTTTGCACGCCATCGACCGCCTGCAGCTTCGGTTGCACCACGCGCACCAGATAATCGGTGATCTGATTCTGCTTCAGCACGTCGCTTTTGAAGCCGATATACATGGCGTCGAAAGTCTGACCGACCTTGATAGTCAGCACCGGCTGCTGCGAGCCCGCCGGCAACTGATTCACCACCGAGGTGACCTTGCTGGCGATCTCGGTGAGCGCCTTATCGGGATCGTAATTCAGATGCAGATTGACAGTGATGGTGCTGACGCTCGACTGGCTGGTCGAACTCATATAGTCGATGCCGTCGGCTTGGGCGATGGCGTTCTCGAGCGGCGTGGTGATGAAGCCCGCGACGACATCGGGATCGGCGCCGTAATAGGTTGTCGTCACCGTCACCACGGCGTTGGTCGTGCGCGGGAATTGCAGCACGGGCAGCGTGAAGGCCGCGCGCAAACCGAGCACGATGATCAACAGGCTGATCACCGTGGCGAGCACGGGCCGGCGGATGAAGATATCGGTGAAGCTCATGCGGCCAGCCCCTATTGATCGACCGGCTTGGGGTTCGGATCGTTCAAGGGCTGCACCGTGTTGTCGATGGTGAGCGGCACGCCGTTGCGCAGTTTCATCTGCCCGGCGGTCACGACCGTCTGGCCGTCATCGACGCCTTTCAGCACCGCCACCTGATCGCCGCGCGTGTCGCCGGTGGTGACGAAGACCTGCCGCGCCGTCAGAAGCTCATTGCCATCGGCGCCCTTACCCTTGTCGTCGACGAGGTAGACCGTGCTGCCGTAAGGATTATAGGTGATCGCGGTTTGCGGCAGGGTGATGTAGTGCTGCGGCGTGCCGACCTCGATCGAGACGCTCGCGAACATGCCGGGCAGCAGCTTGTGATCGGGATTGGCGAGGGAAGCGCGCACTTGGACGTTGCGCGTGGTGGTATCGACCTTCGAATTGATCGCGAGGATCGAGCCGGAAAACACCTGGCCCGGAAAGGCGTCGACCGACACATCGACTTTTTGCCCGACCGCGATCTGCGCGATCGCCTGTTGCGGCAAGGTGAAATCGACATAGATCGGATCGAGCGCTTGCAAGGTGACGATCGCCGTGCCGGGCGAGAGATATTGCCCGACATCGATCTGGCGGATGCCGAGCTTCCCGGCGAAAGGCGCGCGGATGGTCTTGTAATCGACGATCGCCTGTTGTTGCGCGACCTGCGCATCGGCGGATTTGAGATTCTGCGCGTCGGTATCCACCACTTGCTGGCTCACCGCCTGCGCCTTCAGCTGCCGCTGATCGCGGTCATAGGTGATGCGCGCCAAGGCGGCATTGGCCTGGAGCGATTGCAGCTTGGCGACATCGTCCGCGGAAGCGAGCTCGACCAGCAAAGTGCCCTCGGTGACCTCGGCGCCGGAATCGAAATGCACCGCCGAGACCGTGCCGGCCACTTGCGGGCTGAGATCGGCGCCGCGCGCCGCGCGCAAGGATCCGATCGCGCTGAGATGCGGCTGCCATTCCTGCGCCGTCGCCACCATCGCCGAGACGGTCTGCAGCGGATTGGCATGCGAGGCGAGGAATTGCTTGATGAAATAGGGGCGCAGCACGCCTTCGAAGGCGAAGACCAGCCCGAGCACGACGCCGACCACGGCGAGCATGATGATCATGCGTTTGGTCATGACACTCCTTTACGGCTTTCCGTCGGCGCCGGCGCCTTGTTCGGCGATATCGGTCCGATTCCACCAACCGCCGCCGAGCGCCTGAAACAGTGCCGCGGTATCGGCATAGCGCGTGGCTTGGGCGATGACGCGGTTGATATGAGCCTGCTGATAGGTGGTTTCGGCGTTGAGCAAGGTCGAGTAATTGATCGCGCCGGCTTGATACTGGCTGCGCGAGATTGCGAGATTGTCCGACGCGGATTGCTCGGCCGCGACTTGCGCCGCGAGCGAGATCGCATCGGATTGCAGCGCGCGCAACGCATCGGCCACGTTCTGGAACGCCGTGATCACGGTGCTGCGATATTGCGCGGCCGCCGCGTCGAACGCGGCCCGCGCGGCGCGCTCTTGATGCAGCAGCTCGCCGCCTTTGAAGATCGGCTGCGCCAATCCCGCGCCGATGCTCCAAATTCCGGGGCCGCTCAAGAGATCGCCGATCTTGGTCACGGTGTTGCCGTACTGGCCGGTCAAGGTGACCTGCGGCAGCATGTTGGCGATGGCGACGCCGACCTGCGCGCTGGCGGTATGGAGCTGCGCTTGCGAAGCCTGGATGTCGGGACGCTGCTCGACCAGCTTCGAGGGCAGGCTCACCGGCAGATCCTGCGGTAGTTGCAGCGCGGCGAGATCGAAGGTTTGCGCCACCTCCTCGCTCGGAAAGCGGCCGGCGAGCGCGGTCAGCAAGACGCGCTGCTGCGCGAGCTGCTTTTCGAGATTGGGCAAGGTCGCCTGGGTGGCGTTCAACGTCGCCTGCTGCGCCAAGACCGCGGCACGCGACGCAGCGCCGAGATCGAACTGCCTTTGCAGCACGCCAAGCTGCGCGGTTTCGTCGCCGACGATCTCCTGGGTCGCGGCGATCTGCGCCCGCAGCGAGGCTTCCTGGATGGCGGCGGCGACGACGTTGGAGGTCAAGGTGAGATAGGCCGCCTCGAGCTGAAAGCGCTGAAAATCCGCTTGCGCCTCGCTCGCCTCGATCTGGCGGCGCTCGCCGCCGAAAATATCGAGCACGTAGGAGACGCTGAGCGAGCCGGTGGTGAGGTTGAAGATCGAGCTTTCGCGCGGATTGCCGAAAGCCGCGCCAGAGCTTTTCTCGCGCGTGGTCGAGAAATTCCCGGTCACCGCGGGGAACAACGTGCCGGTCTGCGCCGCCGCGTTTTCCTGCGCCTGGCGCAAGGTCGCCTGCGCCGCGTCGACAGTCGGGTTGGATTTGAGCGATTCCTCGATCAACTGGTTCAAGGCTTCGGAATGGAACAAGGTCCACCACTGACCGGGAATATCCTTGCCGTCGACGAAGCGCTGCGCCTCGCCGCCCGCGACTTGCGCGGAAGCGGTCGCGGGCAGGGTTTTCTCGGGCGTGTAGCCGGAATCCTTGGGCGCGAAAGGCAGCTTGAAATCGGGCCCGACGGCGCAGGACGCCAGCGCCAAAGCGGCGATCGAGAGGGCGGCGGCTTTCTTCATAGCGTCGCGCTCGACGCCGCGCGCAAAATCGCTTCGGTCTGCTGCCGCAACACGCCACGGATGGTATCGAGCCGGACCGTGTCGAGATCATGCCAGCCGAGCGCCGGGCAAGCGCCGGTCTTGGCGCCGTGATTCTTGAACACCAGCGCCTGGCCGAAAATCGACAGCACGCGAATCTTGATGAGCTCGTCGCTCACGGGACGCTGGAGCAGCCGCGCCAGCACCGCCATGCAAGGCTCGAACACGAGCCGCATCACCGTCTGCTGCAGCATGTCGAGCGCAAGCGCGTCTTCGATTTCCGCCCGCGCGATAAGGAGGCCGGCGCTCGGCGGGATGTCGCGGCAACTGACGAGATCGAGAAAACCGTCGAGCATGGCGCAGACCAGGGCGCGCAGCTCCTCCGCGCCGAGATCCTCCTGGGCAAGCGCCGCAAGCACGCGCTCGGCCGTCGCGGCCATGCGGCTTTCGACGAATTGGGCGATATGCGCGATCGCCGCGCGATAAAGCCCTTCCTTGCTGCCGAAATAATATTGAATGGCGGGAAGGTTGACGTTCGCCCGCTCCGCCAGCAAGCGCGTGCTCGCGCCTTCATAGCCTTCATCGGCAAACACCTCGATCGCGGTTTCGAGGATGCGCCGGTAAGTATCTTCGCCGCGCTGATGCGTGCCGGGGCGGTAATGCGAAACGGGCGGAGTCATAAGGAGCGTTCGACGATCCTAGGGTCGCGATCGCCCATCTATATCATTTGATATAGTCGAACGATAGGTAAATTTTGCAATGCAGCACTTTCGTTTTCGCCATATGGGTATGGGCGAGAAATCTGGCTAGCGCTTAAAGCGCAATCGACTTTGCGGGCGCTGCTCGCGTCGCGCGGCTTTCCCGCAGCCTCAGCGCCATGCAAGATGCCCGCGGTCAACCCGAGCCCGAAGGCACCTCCTGCAATGCGCACAAAATCGAAGAAAATCGACACGCTCTTGGCCCATGCCGGCCGCGAGCCCGAAAAGAATTTCGGGGTCGTCAATCCGCCGGTCTATCACGCCTCGACCATCCTCCATCGCACGGTCGCCGAATACGAAGCCGCGGGACGCAACCGCTTCAACCAGGTGACCTATGGCAGGCACGGCACGCCCACGAGCTTTGCTTTCGAAGAGGCGGTCGCGCTGATCGAAGGCGGCCACCGCGCGGTTGCCTTCTGCTCGGGCGCGGCGGCGTGCTTTGCCTCGATCCTCGCCTTCGTCAAAGCCGGCGATCACGTTCTAACGGTGGATTCGGTCTATGGGCCGGTGCGCGCCTTCTGCACCGGCTTCCTCGCGCGCTTCGGCGTCGAGACCACGTTCTACGATCCGCTGATCGGCGCCGGCATCGCGGCGTTGATCCGTCCCGAGACCAAGGTGATCTATCTCGAAAGCCCCGGCTCGCTCACCTTCGAGGTGCAAGACGTGCCGGCGATCGTGCAGGTGGCCAAGGCGCGCGGCATCAAGACCATGCTCGACAATACTTGGGCCGCGCCCTTGTTCCAGAAGCCCCTCGCCTTCGGCGTCGATGTCGACATCATCTCGGCCACGAAGTATATCGTAGGACATAGCGACGCGATGATGGGCATCGCGGTTTGCACCGAGGAGAGCTTCCTGCCTGTCCGCACCATGGCCAGCGAGCTCGGCAACCATGCCGCGCCCGACGATTGCTACCTCGCTTTGCGCGGCCTGCGCAGCGCCGGGGTGCGCATGCGCCAGCACGAAGGCCAGGGCATGGCGCTGGCGCGGTTTCTCGCCAACCGGCCCGAGGTCGAGCGCGTGATGCATCCGGGCATGCCCGGCGATCCCGGCCACGAGCTGTGGCGGCGCGATTTCACCGGCGCGAGCGGGCTCTTTGGCGTCGCCTTGAAACGCGGCACGCCCAAAGCGGCGGTCGACGCGATGCTCGACGGATTGGAGCTGTTCGGCATGGGCGCGTCCTGGGGCGGGTTCGAGAGTCTCGTGCTGCCGACCCATCCCGAGCGGCTCCGCAGCGCCGCGCCCTGGGAAAGCGGCCCATGTTTGCGCTTCCATGCCGGGCTCGAGGATCTCGACGATCTGATCGCCGATCTGAGCCGCGGCTTCGAGCGCCTCAACGCCGCGATCTAGAACCTGGATCGCACCGCGCCGTGCTCGCGCTCACCCCGCTGGAAATCGAAGCGCTTCTCTTGAGCCTGCGTGTCGGCGTGGTGAGCGTCATCGTCTGCCTGCCTGTGGGTCTCGCCTGCGCCTGGCTTTTGGCGCGCTACGATTTTCCCGGCAAGGCGTTGTTCGACGGCGTGGTGCATCTCCCGCTGGTGCTGCCTCCGGTCGCGGTCGGCTTCGCGCTTCTTGTCTTGTTCGGTCGCAATGGCGTGATCGGCGCCTGGCTTTATCGCGCGCTCGGCTTCACCTTCGCCTTCAATTGGAAAGGCGCCGCGCTTGCCTCGGCGGTGATGGCGTTTCCGCTGATGGTGCGCGCGATGCGGCTCTCGTTGGAAGGTGTCGACCGCAAGCTCGAAGCCGCGGCGCGCAGCCTTGGCGCCGGACCGTGGCGGGTCGCTTACACCATCACCTTGCCCTTGATAGCGCCCGGCATCCTCACCGGCGCGATCCTGGCTTTCGCCCGCAGCGTTGGCGAGTTCGGCGCGACCATCACCTTCGTCTCGAACATTCCGGGCCAGACCCGCACCTTGCCGATGGCGCTTTACACGCTGACCCAAGTGCCTGGCGGCGATCAGGCGGCGTGGCGGCTTGCGATTCTGTCGGTGCTGCTGGCGCTGGCGGCGCTGATCGCCGCGGAGATGATCGCGCGCCGCCTCAACCGTCGCGTCCGGGGACTCGATTGATCGAGATCGATATCGAGAAGCAGCTCGGCGGCTTTGCGCTCGCAACCCGCTTCGCCGCGCCGGATTCCGGCATCACCGCTTTGTTCGGCCGTTCGGGCACGGGCAAAACCAGCGTGATCAACGCGCTGGCCGGCCTCTCCCGGCCCGATCGCGGCCGCATCGCGGTCGGCGGCGAGGTGCTGTTCGATGCGGCGCGCGGCATCGACTTGCCGCCCGAGCGTCGCCGCCTCGGCTATGTGTTCCAGGAGGCGCGGCTCTTCCCGCATTATTCGGTGCGCGGAAATTTGCTGTACGGCGTCAAGCGCGGCGATACCGGGCCGAGCTTCGACGCCGTCGTCGCGCTGCTCGGCATCGAGGATCTGCTCGACCGCCGCCCGGCCGATCTCTCGGGCGGCGAAAAGCAGCGCGTGGCGATCGGCCGCGCGCTCTTGGCAAGCCCGCGCCTCTTGCTGATGGACGAGCCGCTAGCCTCGCTCGACGCGCAACGCAAAGACGAGATCCTGCCTTTCATCGAGCGCTTGCGCGACGAGTTGAAGCTGCCGGTCTTTTATGTCAGCCACGAGATGGATGAGATCATCCGCCTCGCCGATCTGCTCGTTCTGCTCGACGACGGCAAGGTCGCCGCCACCGGCGCGGTCGAGGAGCTCACTAGCCGGCTCGATCTCTGGCCTTTGACCGGTCGCTATGAAGCGGGCGCGGTGTTGCGCACCGTGCTGCGCGGCCACGACATGACTTTCGGACTCAGCGAGCTGGCTTTCCCGGGCGGGAGGCTGCGCGTCACCAAGGTCGATCTGCCGCTTGGCACGCATCTGCGCATTCGCATCCGTGCGCGCGACGTGGTGCTCGCGACCGAACGCCCGGCGCATCTTTCGATCCGCAACGCCTTTGCCGGCACCGTGGTCGAGGTGGCGCCGGGGCGCGGCCCGCAGGTCGATCTGAAGCTCGATATCGGCACGCCGGCCGAGCCGGTCATGCTGCTCGCGCGCATCACCTTGCGCGCCATGCGCGAATTACAGCTCGCACCCGGCAAGCCGGTCTTCGCATTGGTGAAGACCGTCTCTTTCGACCGCCACAGCCTCAGCCCGCACGCCGATACCGAGACCTGCTGACCGTCAGGCGCGCCGTTACGGAGTGCGGGGTGCGAGCGCCTGATGGATCGCGGAGAGCAAAGCCGGAAACGGCACCGGCTTGTGCAACAAGGTGACCGCGCCCAAGGCGACGGCTTCGTTGCGCATCGCCGCATCGGCGCCGCCGCTGATGAGGATGGTCGGAATCGGATGGCGACGCTCGCGCAGCAGCTTCAACAAATCAAAGCCGTTCATGCCGGCCATATGTACGTCGAGGATGAGACAGTTGCCGGCGGCGCCGTCCCAATGATCGAGAAAATCCTTGCAGGACGGGAACGCCATGACCGTGAAACCATGCGCATCGAGCAGCATCGTGAATGAATCGCGCACGACCTCGTCGTCATCGACGAGAAACACGCCTGCTTCCGGACCGGCAACAACCACGCGGCAACGCCCTCATTTTCTTTGCTGATCGTTGAAGCGTGCCGCTTCACGCCTTCACCCGTATTAGAGGCACGCGAAGGCGGCCCTCGTCAAGCCAATCACAAAAAGTACCGGGAAAAGCGGCGCCGGCACGGCTCGATTACGCGGTCCGCGCCGCCAGGCGCCGCTGTTTCACCTCGGAGGTCACGGGCTCGAGGTTGAACACGCGCTTGGCGTTGCCGCCGAGAATGTTGCGCTTGGCCTGCTCGCTCAAGAACGGCAGATCGTAGATCGTGCTCGGCAAATCCATGTCCCAATGCGGGTAGTCCGACGCGTAGAGGAGCTGCGTTTCCGCATTGATCATCTTGAAGGTGAGCTCGAGCGCTTCGCGATTGGCAACCATCTCCATCGGCTGGGTCGAGTAGTACATCTCGCGCATGTAATCCGACGGCTTGCGCTTCAACAGCGGAACCTCGGAGCTGCGCATCATCCATTCATTGTCGAGACGCTGCATGAGGAAAGGAATCCACGCAAGACCACTTTCGACCCAGATGGTTTTGAGCTTGGGAAAGCGCTCGGGCAGGCCGTTGCACAGCCAGTTGGTGCAATGAAGAATGTTGAACCAGCTGAAGCCCAGCGCATGCGCCGCCATGAAACGGTTGCACAAATTGAGGCTCTGGTCGCTCGCGCCGCCGAACTGGCTGTGGAAGACCAAGGGCAGGCCGCGCTCTTCGATCGCGGCATAGGTCTTCATATAGGCGTTGTCGTAAAGCGCCTTGTGCCGCGCGGTGCAGACTGTAAAGCCGATCACGCCTTTCTTGCCGGCGAAATCCTCCACGACCTTGTAAGCCGCTTCGGGATCGTTCATCGGCAGATAGAGCGAGCATTTGATGCGCGGCTCCTCCGCCAGAACGGTCTCGACGAGCCAGCGATTATAGGCGCGCGCCAGCGCGACCTCGACCTCGACCCGCGGCGTGAAGCCCAAGCCCAGCATCGGCGTCGGGAAAAGACACAGCACGTCGATCCCGATCGCATCCATCCAGCGCCGTGTCATCGCGACGTCGCGATGGACTCCCGCCGGCGTCTTCTCCTTGCGCCGGCCGGGATAACGCGTGACCCGCCCGCCCAGCGGCTGATAATTGCCGCCGCCGGTGATGCCGGCGCCGCCGAAGCCTTGATACTTCGCCTGGTCACGCATGACCGGGTCTTCGATGAATTGGCAGATCTGGGCGAAGGATTCGGTCTCGTAATGATGGCCGTCGACATCGACGATGAAGAAATCCTCATAGCGCCGCTGGATCGCTTGTTGCGCCGCGTTCTTCAGCAAGGTCGTGGTGTCGAATTCCTCGACCGAGAGATCGCGGAAACTGGTATCGAGACTATCCATGCGTCTTCCCCTTGGTTGGTCTTCTCGGCGGCATCGGCGGCCGCCTTCATTGCGCCGCAGCGGGCAGGAACTTCTCGGTATAGAGCTTGCTCATATCTGGCTCGGTCGGCAAGAGGCCCAGCTCGACGAAGGAATGTGCCAGGATAGCCAAGGCCTTGGGGTCGAACCGGCCCGTGTCGGAGAACATCGGCATGACCGCATCATAGACCCGGCCGGCAATGTCCGGCGAGACGTTCGTCACGCGCGCGGCGATGCGCACGGATTCGCTGCGGTTGCCGCGCATGAAGGCGATCGTATCGAACCAGCCGGCAAGGAATTGGCGCAGATCGTCGGGACGCGACGCGATCACCTGATCATTGGCAAAGATCACATGCAGAATGAAATTCGGCACGATGTCGCCGAAATGCACCAGGATGCGCGCGACGCCCTCCTGCTCCAGCCGGCTCGCAATGCCGATATCGTTCGGCATGCCGTCCACCTGATCCGTGCGCAAGGCCGCGACCTGCGCGGAATCCGTGCCGAGGCCGACCAGCTTCATGCCGTCGGGGCCCCAGCCCTGCTGTCGCGACAGCTCGCGCACCAGCCATTCCGGCACGCCGCCCGGCGACGAGATCGAAATGGTCTTGCCCTTCAAATCGGCGACATTCTTGATCGGCCCGTCCTGTTTGACGATCAAGGTCATGATCAACGGCCGCCCCGCCATCGCGGCGACGCCGAGTTGCGGCGCGCCCTTGGCGATGAAGGACAAGGCGGGACCGGAACCGAGGCCGATGTCGATCGCGCCCGCGGCAAGCGCCTGCTGCTGCTTGGCCGCGCCGCCGAGGTCGAGGCTTTGGACGTCGAGCCCGTGCTTGGCGAAAATGCCCTCTTCAATTCCGACATCGAGCGGCACGAAGGAAAACACTTCGCTTTGCGGCTTGCCGACCGACAGTTTGTTCGCTGCTTGGGCGTAAGTCGCGACGACCGCGCCGGCAGCCAGCGCCGCGCATAAGAATAACCGTCGTCGCATGCCGCTTCGCGCCATGCCTACCCTCCCCTTTTATTGCCGTTCTTATGGTCTTTTTAGCGCAGTTCCGGCGGTCCGCAATACCGCTTCTAATCGTCGCGTGTCGGTTGCCGCTCGAGCCGCGCCAAGGGCGATGCCAGGACGATCAGCGCCTGGGCGAGAAAGCCGAGCGCCGAGACGATGAGGCAGGTCTCGGCCCCGAATGCGCCGCCCAGCACCGCGCCGATCGCCGCGCCCAAAGGACGCGAGCCTTGCGTCGCCATGAGATTGACCGCCGAGGCGCGGCCGAGCAGCGCCGGCGGCACGACCGTCTGGCGCATCGTGGCGGTGCCGATGATCCACAGCATCGGGCCGATGCCCATGACGAAATAGCTGAAGCCCGCGAGCACGCCCGACGGCGCGAGGATGGTGAGCGCCATCAGCGCCGCCGCGGCAAAGCCCGAGATCGGGCCGATGACGATGTAGGTGCCGAAGCGCAGCAGGCGCGACGCGCGCGGCGCCAGCAGCGCGCCGCAGACCAGGCCGGCGCCGTTCGCGGCGAGGGTCATGCCGATGGTCGACGCCGAGAGGCCGAGCCGATGCACGGCGTAAGGCACATAGACCGCCTGCATGATGAAGAACGAGGTGTTGAAAATCACCGCCGCCAGCAAGACCGGGCGCAACAGATGATGCCCGAAGACAAAGCTCGCGCCTTCGATCAGATCGTGCAGGATGTGCCGCGGCGGCAGTGCCGGACGCGGCGGCTCGTCGAGCCCAAGGAACAGCAGCACCGCGCCGCAAGACAAAGCGGCGGCGAGCGCAAAGGCGGTGCCCGCGCCGGTCCAGCTGATCAGCGCGCCGGCAACCGCCGGCCCGGCGATGAAGGCGGTGGTACGCGCCACTTCGAGCCGCGCATTGGCGGCGCCCAACCCTTCGCGCGGCACCAGCGCCGGTACCAGCGAGGGCGCGGTGACGCCGTAAGCGACCGTGCCGGACGCGCCGAGGAATCCGAGCAACGCAAGGACCGCGAGGTTGAGCGCGCCCGCCGACAGCAGCGCGAGAATCGCCAGCAAGGAAAGCGCGCGTACCGCCTCGGCGCAGGCCATCAGCCGGCGGCGCGAGGTGCGATCGGCCAGCACGCCGAACGGAAACGAGAACAACAAAAACGGCAAAGTCTGCGCCGTCTGCAGCAGTCCGGTCTCGGCCTCGCGCGCATTGAGCAGCAGCACCGCGACGATGGGCGCGGCGGCAAGCCCGATCTGCTCGGCGGATTGCGCCGCGAGATTGGACCAGGCGAGGCGTTTAAAGGCGGCGGGAAGCGACGAGGCGGATGAGGAAAACATGGGGGCGCAGCCTTAGCATGAGGGTCGCGCCGAACCTATTGCGGTTTTGTCGCCTCTGCGCCCCACTTCTTGCCCGCATTTCCGGCGTCTATGCATACGGGCGATTAATCTGTTGGCGCAATACTACGGCGCATGGTTAACGCCTTCACCGACGTCGTTACGACGCCAGGATCGACGGTGTGGCGCAAGCGGCTTCCGCTCGCGGCGATCTTTCTCGTCGCCTTCGCCTTGCGCTTGCTGCCGACCGTGGTCTTTCCCGGGCTGAATCATCCGGACGAGCTGTTCCAATCCCTGGAGCAGGCGCATCGCCTCGTCTTCGGCTATGGCGAAGTCCCGTGGGAGTTCATGGTCGGCGCACGGTCTTGGCTGTTACCAGGAACGCTTGCCGCCTTCATGTGGCTCGGCGACCAGCTCAAGGACAGCCCGGCCTATTACCTTGGCACCGTCTATGTCGCTCTCGCGGCTTTGGCCGCAACGAGCACAGTTTGCGCCTTTCTCTGGGGCCAGCGCGCTTTCGGGCTTTGGGGCGGGATCGTCGCCGCCGCTTTGCCGGCGCTTTGGCCGGAGCTCGTCTATTTCGGCGGTCGTTCGCTCAGCGAATGCGTCGCTGCACCCTTGCTGGTCCTCGCGCTTTACCTCATCGATACCCCGCCCGACGAGACGACAGGCCCGCGCGGCTTCGCGGCCGGTTTGCTCTTGGGTATCAGCACAATTCTGCGCCTGCAGCTTGCGCCGGCGCTCGCCGTCATTCTTATCTGGCGGACGATCGAAGGACGGCGGATGCGGAGATCGGCCACGGCGGTGCTGCCCCTGCTCGGCGGTTGTCTTTTGGCTTTCGGGCTTGCGGGCCTGCTCGATGCGCTGACCTGGGGCCGTCCCTTTCAATCCTTGTGGCTCTACTTCACCTACAACACCGTCTACGGCATCGCCTCGAGCTTTGGCACCGAGCCTTGGTCCTACTATCTCTTGACGCTGGTCGAGAATTGGGGCTGGGCCTTTCCCGCCCTCCTCGTCCTCATCGCGATCGGCGGCTGGCGATTGCCGCTGCCCCTCACCGTGGCGGGAATCATCGTCGTCACGCACTCCCTCGTTCCGCACAAGGAATACCGCTTCATTTATCCGGCGCTGCTGTTGCTGTTGCTCGCCGCCGGCATTGGGCTCGCGCAGCTCGGCGCGGTGCTGACCATCCGGCTGCGGCTCTCTCGGCTCGGCGGTGGAATCACCACTGTGACGTTCGCCGCGTTGCTGAGCTTGGGCTGCGCCGGCTCCAAGAATATGGCCGCGCTCTGGCACGGGGGACACGACGTCGTGCGCGCCGCTTCATACGTCTCGGGTCTCGATGCCGTGTGCGGCATCGGCGCCTACCGAACTTATGGCGGTTATGCCTATTTCCATCGTATGGCACCTTTCTATTGGGACAACACGCCACGCGAATTGGCACGCGATCTTGCCGGCGCCAACATCCTGCTCACGCCGGAATCCCTTCCTCCCGGCTTCGCGAAGTTGCGCTGTTTTGGCGCGATTTGCGTGGGTCGGCGGCCGGGTTCTTGCGCGCCCATCGCGCCAGCGCCGATTTTCGAGCCACCGCGTCTCGCGAGCGATTGATCCGAAGCCGGCGGTTTGCGGCTTAAGGCGCGCGCTCGATGCCCTGCGCGCGATAGGCCGTGCCGTAATCGCCGGCGATAACTTGCGTGTCGTGAATGAAGCCGAGGAAAAGCAACGTCACCCCGGCTTGCGCCAAGACGAGAAGCGCGAGCAGCACACGGCCGAGCGCGATCGAGCCGGGAGCCTCGCGCGATCCCGCGCGCGCGATCCAGGCGAGCGACAGTGCCGGCAGCGCGAAGGCGACGATCAGGTAATGCAAATAAAACGGCCGCAGCGTTGCCGCGAGCAAAACGCCGAAGCCTAGGAAAGCCGCTATGAGCACCAGCGCCGTCGGCGAGCTCTTGTCGAACAATCGCGCCAAGGTCGGCTTCGGCGCCAGCATAAGACGCCGGCAGAAGCGATAGACCAGGATCGCAAAGATCGCGACGATCGCGGCAAGCAATCCGGCCGCCAGATAGAAAGGCTCCGCGAGGAAATGTCCGAAATCGCCACCCAGCGCGTAAGGCAGATCGAGCCCGAGCGCGAGCGAGAACCAATCGGCGAAGAACGACGTGACGAGATTGCCAAGCGCGGCTTGGCTCATCCCGTCATGGCTCGCGGCCACGGCCAGCAGCCAAGGCAAAGCCGGCAGCGCGCCCAAAACGCTGCCACAAAGAAAACCCGACCAACGCACAGAGCTGCGCGCGAAGAGCGCGCTGCACGCAACAAACGACGCGGCGAAGAAAAATCCCGCAAGCTGAATCTGGCCGAGCAGCATGCCGACCAATCCCCAGCAAAACGCGCCCCACCAGCGCTCGCGCTGCCACCAGGCGGCGAGCATGGCGACGGTAAACAGCGGCAGCAACTCGGGCGGCCAGATTTTGCGGCTGAACAACACAGCGAGCGGATTGACCGCGACCAACGCCGTCGCCCAAAGCCAGGCTTCGCGCTCGGAACGCTCGACCCGCCGATAGGCAAAGAGCGCAAGCAGCAGGATCGCGGCGACATTGATCAGCTGCACCGCGCGCGCCAAGGCAAGCGGATCCCCGCTCGGCAGAAACGCGCCAAGGGCGATGAACAGCCACAGGCTCAACCCGGCATTGGGCAAGCCGGCGCTCGAATTCATGCCGGTCCAGGCGAGCGCGTGGCTTTGCCAGAAGCTTTGGACATGGGCAAAGGTCCACGCCTCGTCGCTTTTGTATTCCATATCGGCGAGCCAGATCAGGCGAAACACCGCGCCCAGCGTAAGCGCGACCACGAACCCGATCGCCCAGCGGCGGCGCCATAAAGCCGTTGCGAAAGAGGCTGCCGGCGTGGCCACAGGCACAGCGAGCCCCGGCGTCATTGCAGCGTCGCGCCCAGCGCTGCGCCTTCGCGGCGCGGCAAGGGCAGAACGCGGCCGCGCCGCATCACGGCGGCGATGAACAGCAGGATCAAGAGCGGCGTGACGAAGCCGGCGACGAACACGGTCGGCGGATTGATCAGCGGGCTGAGCCAAGCCAGCACCGCGATCGGCAGATCGCCGAAGCTGAACCCGTCATCGAGGCCGCGCAGAAAGAACAAGCTCGCGGCGATGCCGAGCATCACCGCGTCGTAATCGATGATGTGCGGCGCCGCCAGCATGGTCGCGGCGAGCAGCACGGCGAGCCGCAAATCCTTTGCCATTGGCCGCCGATAGCACCACCACACCGCCGCCGCGGCGAACAAGGTAGCGGCGGCCTGGATCGCGTTAGCGAGCGGCACCGATGCGCCGAGCAACGCGGCGTAAGTATAAATGCTCTGCCCGTTGAGGCGCGCGATCACGCGCCATTGCTCGTAAACCGCGCTCGGCGCGGTCATCAGATCGAACCAATCATGCCACGGCGCGAAGCCGAAAACCGCGAAGCTTGCTAGCGCCGCCAGTGCCGCCGCACCGAGCGCCGCCGCCAAGGCTTTCCACTGGCGCTCGGCCAGAAGCGCCACCGGCACGAGCAGCCAGAATTGCGGCTTGTAGGTGACAAGCCCGAGCAACGCGCCGCCGAGCACCGGACGTCGCGGCACCAGGCCGAAGCCGCCCACCATCAGCGCGCAAGTGAGAAACGTGTTCTGCCCGAGGCACACGGTAATCGCGCTCGCCGGGCACAGCGCCAAGGACAGCGCTTGGATCAAGCGCCGCTCGCCGCGCGCGGCAAAGAGACTCAGCGCCGCGACGAGGCCGGCAAAACTCAACCCAAGAAACAGCAAGCCCGCAGGCGCAAACGGCAACAGACCGAATGGCAGCAGAAAGAGCAGATAATGCGGCGGATAAAGCCAGGGATGCAGCGGCAACGGATGCGCCAGCCAATCGGCAAAACGCGCATTCATCAACGCGGTCAGCTTCCCGCCGTCATAGACAGCGGAAAGGTTTCCGTCGAAATAGGCGCGGACCGCGTTGTAATAGACCATCCAGTCTTCGCCGCGCTCGCCCGCGAAGGCAATGACGTAGAACGCCCAGCCCGCGATGCCGAACACGCCGCACAACCCGGCGACGACCGCCAGATTTTTCTCTCGAGACATATAAGGAGAGCCTCCGCGCTGCGCCGAGCGTGGCAGCTTATGGCTGATAAAACGTTAAGATAAGCGCCATGCCGGCGCCGGCAATGCCGCTAGGACACGCCCCCGACCGTCTTGAGGTCGATCGGCAAGCCCGCGCTTCGCCGCGCCACCCAGGCGATAAAGATGCCGAACAGCAGCGGTATCAATGTGCCGATGCGCGAAAAGCTCGGCGGGCTGGAAAGCGGGCTCAGCCACACCAAGAAGATGATCAGCGTATCGCCGGGCTGGAAGCCTTCGTCGAGCGCAACCGAGAGAAAAAGGATCGCGGCAATGCCGGCCAGCAACCCATCGGAGGTCGAAACATGCGGCGCGGCCAACAAGGTCGCTGTGAGGAGCACGGCGAGCTTGAGTTCGCCCCGCATCGGGCGATGAAAGCACCAATAGACGGTGGCGGCCGCGAAAATCATGGCGGCGGCTTGCGCATATTTGGCCAGCGCCGCCGTCCCGCCCAGCAAAACGACGCAAGCATAAACACTCTGGCCGAGAAGTCTGCCGGTTGCGGCCCAGCGTTGATAGGCCTCGCCCATGCCGGCCGCGAATTCGAGCCAGACCCGCCACGGCTCGACGCCGAAGAAGCCGACGCTGGCGCCGATGATGATCGCTGCCGTCACGGCGGCGCTCGCGATCGCGCGCCATTGCCGCCCGGCCAGAAGCGCGATCGGGATCATCAAACAAAATTGCGGCTTATAGGTGAGCACGCCGAACAGAATGCCGGCGACGATCGGGCGCCGCTCGATCACGGCGAAGCCGCCGACGAGAAGCGCAACCGTGAGAAAGCTGCTTTGCCCGACAAAGAGGGTGAAAGCCGTGGCCGGACATAAAGCCAGCGCAAAGGCGAATAGGCGCCAGCGTGCGACGTCTTTGACCTGGAGCGCCAGCGCCGCAAGCAAGAGGACGAGTCCCACCGCTTGAAAGATAGCGTAGGAAAGTCCGAAAGGCAACAGGCTGAACGGAAGGACGAGCAGCAAGAAATTCGGCGGATTGACCCAGGGCAGAAACACCACGGGGATCGCGAGCCAATCGGCAAAGCGCGCGTTCAACGCGGCAGTGAAACTTTCTCCGTCGAAGATGAGCGGCAGATTGCCGTCGAAATAAGCCCGCGCCGCCGTATAGAATACCATCCAATCTGGGCCCAGCTCGCGCCGCAACGCCAAGACATAAAGACTCCAAGCGACTGCCCCGGAAACCCCGAACAGGCTCGCGACGACCGCAAGATTCTTCTCTCGAGACATCGTAATGGAGAGCCTCCGCGCTGCGCCGAGCGTGGCAGCTTATGGCTGATAAAACGTTAACCGCGCGGTTAACCCGGCGTTAGCGCGCCGTGAATTGCCGCCTGCCCGGCAATGTTGCAGTTTTCCGCCTTCTGGCGCACCCTCATCGGCCAAGCGGCACGCGGCGCCAAGCCACGGCCGAAAACGAAGGGGGGAGGAAGATGCGGATTCTCGCGAAATCGGCCGTTCTTGGTGCGCTTTTTCTGCTGCTGCCGGCGTTGAAGCCGGCTGTGGCCGACGAGATCAAGCTGCTTTTCGCCGAGGTGGTTCCGCCCGGCTCGGTGATCGACACGCAGGTCGTTCAGCCTTGGGCGAAGCGGGTCAACGAGCAAGGCAAGGGCGTGATCTCGGTCGATGTGCGCTCAGGGCCGCTGATCGCCGATTTCAGCAATGTCTATGACCGGGTTCTGTCCGACGTGGTGCAGATCGGCTGGGAAATCCAGGCCGCGGTTGGCGGAAAATTCCCGCTCTCCAACGTCATCGCCTTGCCGCTCATCACCGATAACGGCACCAACGGCTCGGTCGCGTTCTGGCGCGTCTATCAATCCGGCGCGATGAACGCGGAATACGATCAGGTCGTGCCGCTGATGCTGGTCGCCCTGCCCTCGGCGGCGTTGCATTTCGTCAAGCCGCTCAAATCGCTCGACACGCTGGCCGGCGCCAAGCTGATCGTGCCCGGCAAGGTGCAAGGCGAAGCGATTACGGCCTTGGGCGGCGCGCCGATCTCGCTGCCTCTGACCGATATGTATCCCGCGATCCAGCGCGGCACGGTCGACGGCACGATGATCGCCTGGGTCGCCTTCAACCCGTGGAAGCTTGCCGATGTGACGAGCTACCACGTCGAAACCGCGCTCGGCGGCGCGGCCGGCATGATCTTCATGGCGAAAGCGAAATACCAAGCCCTGCCCGATGCAGCGCGCAAAATCATCGCCGCCAATTCCGGCGAGGCGGAAAGCCGCGCTTTCGGGGCGGCGATGGAAAGCGAAAACGACAATCAGCGCGCGGCGGTGAAAGCCTCGGACAAGCAGCATTTCGAGCAGCTTTCCCCGGCGCAGCTCGCCACTTGGCAGAAGAAGGTCGAGCCCACCATCGAGCAATGGGTGAAGGCCAATCCGGGCGCCGATGTGGTGCTCACGCGGTTTCGGGCCGAGCTCGCCAACGCCAAAGCGGGGAAGTGAAGCCGTCTTTTCGTTTCGTCATGCCCGGACTTGATCCGGGCATCCACGTCTTTCATGCCGTGAAATAACACGTGGATCGCCGGGACAAGCCCGGCGATGACGCGCTAGGACACGGCGGGCGTCACCCGTTCAGCGTAAGGGAATAACGCGGATCGGCGGCGCGGCACGACGCTTCGGGCAGGCCCAGCTCGCGGCGCACGATGTTGGTGCCTTGCACCAGCGCGACCATCTTGAAGAAGGCGTGCTTGCGGCTCATGCCTTCGCGGCCCATGCCGCAATCGGACGAGATCACCAACCGCTCGGCCGGAATATGCTCCAGCGCGCGGCGAATCAGCGTCGCCACTTCCTCGGGCGTTTCGACCTGCAAGGTGTGATGGTCGATGACACCGATCGCGATCTTTTTGCCCTTGATCGTCTTGCCGATCGCTTCGAGATCCATGCCCGCGGAGTTGCACGTCTCGAAGGTCAGCACATCGGCATCGCAGCGATCGTAAAGCTCCAGCACAGGTTTGTAGCTTTGATTGGTGGCGAACATACGCTGCTGCGACGGGTTGCCCCAGCAACTGTGCCCCCACACCTCGCATTTCTCGCGCAAGCCGCGCACCGTGCGATTGAACACCTCGACCATGAAGTCGAGGGTCAGCTCCTGATCGACGCCGCCGCGCAAGCCGAGCAGATGAATCTGCGGCTCTTCCAGCTGCACGACCTTGCAGCCGGCGGCGACGACCTCGGCCAACTCGTCATGGATCGCATCGGCAATCGCCAGGATGCGCTCGCGCCGGCTTTTGTAATGCGTGTCCTTCAAGGCGAGGCCTAACAGCTCGGCGGTGATGGTGCCGAACTTCACCGGCTTGGCGGTGAGGCTTTGCGCCATCAGAAAGAGCGGCGTGTATTGCAGCTTGCCGCGGCCGATCGGCCCGGCGATGGTCGGCTGGAGACGCGCTTCGAGCCCTTCATGAAGGATGTGCCCGCGAGCAAAAGGCACGCGGCCCATCAGCACCGGCCGGCCGTAAGCGGTCTCATAATCGATGCCGTCTAAGCGCGTCAGCGGATAGGAGAACCAGCTATAGCCGCCGACTTCGGTGTCGAAACGCGCATCGCCATCGGTGACGATGTCGAGCCCGGCCAGCTCCTGATCGCGCAGGAAGCACGATACCGCATCGGTATATTGCTCGCGGAAGCGCGCATTGATCATCGCCTCCATGAAGCTGCGCCGGCCGAGATTTTCCGTGTACCAAAGCGGGCGCGGCAAGGAGCCGGTGATGGTGGTGGGAAGCTTGATGTCCTTGGTCGCGGTATACATGAGTCCCTCCCTGGGCCGGTTGCTTGGGACCCATGGTATCAGCACGCGGCCAAGGCGAAAACGCCGCCCTTGCCCACCGCGCCCACCGGAAAATCAGGTCGCCGTCTTCGTCACCCCGCCGGGCGCGCCGTAAAGCTGATGCGCGCGGGTTTCGAAGGCGCCGACCATGCGCCGGACCGCCTCGTTGAAAAAGACCTCGACGATCTTCTGCAGAAAGCGCGAATGGAATTCGAAATCGACATAGAAGTCGATAAGGCAACCGCCATCGGGCTGCGGTACGAAGATCCAGTGATTGGTGAGATATTTGAACGGGCCTTCGCTGTAGCTCACATCGATGCGGTCGGGGCGGAACAGCACCACCTTCGAGGTGAAACGCTCGCGGACCATCTTATAGCCGATGAGCAGATCGCCGACGATCTCGTTGCCTTTGCGCTCGCGCACCCGCGCGCCGACGCACCAGGGCAGGAACTCGGGATAGCGCTCGATATTCGCGACCAGATCGAAAAGCTGCTCGGGGCGGTAAGGCAGCAGCTTTTTCTCGGCGTGGGTCGGCATCGCGCGCTGCTGCCTCGTCGGACTACTGCTCCCCGTCGTTCCCGCGAAAGCGGGAACCCAGGGCAAGTGTTACGCGGTTGCCCCTGGGCCCCTGCTTTCGCAGGGGCGACGATGACAATTTACGCGCTAGTGCGGTCATGGTCAGCCCGGCGCGGCGAGCTGGGAAGCGCGCGCTTGGCGCAGCTTGGCGAAATCCTCGCCGGCGAAATAAGAGGAGCGCGTCAAAGGCGAAGCGGACACCATGAGAAAGCCTTTGCCGAAGGCGTGGTGCTTGAGGCTGTCGAATTCCGCGGGCGGCACGAAACGCGCCACTGCGTGATGCTTCAAGGTCGGCTGGAGATACTGGCCGATGGTGAGAAAATCGACCTGCGCCGAACGCAGATCGTCCATCACTTGCTGCACTTCGCCAAGCTCTTCGCCCAAGCCCACCATCAAGCCCGACTTGGTGAACATCGCCGGGTCGAGCTGCTTCACCCGGTCCAGCAGGCGCAAGGAATGGAAATAGCGCGCGCCCGGCCGGACGCTCGGGTAAAGCCGCGGCACGGTTTCGAGATTGTGGTTGAAGATGTCGGGCCGCGCCGCGACGACCGCCTCGAGCGCGCCGTCTTTCTTCAGAAAATCCGGGGTCAGCACCTCGATCGTGGTCTTGGGCGCGGCGGCGCGGATCGCCTTAATGGTGCGCACGAATTGCTCGGCCCCGCCGTCGCCAAGATCGTCGCGGTCGACGGAGGTGACGACGATATGCGCGAGGCCCAGCCGCGCGGTCGCTTCGCCGACATGCTCGGGCTCGTGCGGATCGAGCAAATCGGGCTTGCCGGTCGCGACATTGCAGAAGCTGCAAGCGCGGGTGCAGACCGAGCCGAGGATCATCACCGTGGCGTGCTTGTGCTTCCAGCACTCGCCGATATTGGGACAAGCCGCCTCTTCGCACACCGTGTTGAGCTTCAAGCCTCGCATCAGCTCGCGGGTTTCGAAGAATTCGCGGCTGTTGGGCGCCTTCACCCGGATCCAATCCGGCTTCCTGGGCGCGGGATTGTCGGGCTTATGGGCCTTTTCGGGATGGCGCAGCTTCGTGTCTGGCATGTGCTTCAGATGTGGCGAGGACGCGGCAAAGCGTCAAGCGCCGAACGCCCGTTCACGCGACGATCTCCGGAACAACCAGGAAAAGATCGGTATCCTCGGTCTTCTCGCCCGCCGCGGTGATCAGCGCATGCGCCTGGCCGCGATGATGCGTCTGATGGTTGAAGAAATGCGCCACCACGAGGCTGCGCGGCGTCGAAAACTCGCACTGGGCTGCGCCGCTGTACCAGTGGAGCGGCTGATCGAGCCAAGCCTGGTCGATGCGGCCTGCCCATTGCTCGATGCGGCGATCGGCTTCGAACCGCGCCGCTTGGAGCTGGCCGAAATCGTCGCACCATTGCGCGCTTTGCTTCAAGGAGCCGGGCGGCTTCTCCCACCCGTCGAAGCGCGCCATCCAGGCGTAATCGCCCCAAAGGATATGCTCCAAGGTCGCGTGGATCGAGCCCCAGAACGCGCCGCGTTCGGCCTTGCGGTCGGCATCGGAAAGCCGCGCGGCCGGAATGTAGAGCCGGCGGTTCATCCCGGCATTGTAAGCCGCCAGGGTGCGCACATAGGCGGGGGTGATCATGAGAAATCGCTTTCGCTCGTGACGCTTCCGTCGCCGCCTCAGATGTGAAGCGCGCGGCCGTAAGCGTCAAGCACGGCCTCGTGCATCATCTCCGAGAGGGTCGGGTGCGGGAAGATCGTCGCCATCAAATCCTGCTCGGTGCCTTCCATCGACTTGGCGATGGCATAGCCCTGGATCAGCTCCGTCACCTCGGCGCCGATCATATGCGCGCCCAAGAGCTCGCCGGTCTTGGCATCGAAGACGGTCTTGACCAGTCCTTCGGGCTCGCCCAAGGCGATCGCCTTGCCATTGCCGATGAAGGGAAAGCGCCCGACCCGCACTTGATAGCCCGCTTCTTTGGCCTTCTTCTCGGTCAGGCCGACGCTGGCCACTTGCGGCATGCAATAGGTGCAGCCCGGCACGTTGTTGACGTTCAGCGGATGGACATTGTTCAAGCCCGCGATACGCTCGACGCACATCACGCCTTCATGCATCGCCTTATGCGCAAGCCAGGGTGGGCCGACCACGTCGCCGATCGCGTAGACCCCGGGCTCGCCGGTCGCGCACCATTGATCGACCACGATATGCGTGCGGTCGACCTTCACCTTGGTCTTCTCCAAGCCGATATTCTCGACATTGCCGACGATGCCCACGGCGAGAACGGCGCGCTCGGCGGTGACGGTCTGGGTCTTGTCGCCCGCAACCAAAGTGGCGGTAACCCCGTCCGCGCCTTTCTTCAGCTCTTTCACATTCGTGCTGGTGAAGATCTTCATGCCTTGCTTCTCGAAGGCTTTCTTGGCGAAGGCCGAGATGTCCTCGTCCTCGACCGGCAGCACGCGGTCGAGCACTTCGACCACCGTCACCTCGGCGCCGAGATTGCGATAGAAGCTCGCGAATTCGATGCCGATCGCGCCTGAGCCGATCACCAGCAAGGATTTCGGCAGCGCCTCGGGCACCATCGCTTCCTTATAGGTCCAGACCAGCTTGCCGTCGGGCTCGAGCCCCGGCAAGGAACGCGCCCGCGCGCCGGTGGCGAGAATGATGTTCTTGGCGGTGAACGTGCCGACCGGCTTCCCGTCCTTGGTCACGTCCAGCTTGCCGCCGCCGGCCAGGCTCGCCTGCCCGTCGATCACGGCGATCTTGTTCTTCTTCATCAGAAAGGCGACGCCGTTCGAGAGCTGCTTTGCGACTTTGCGCGAGCGTGCGATGATCTTGGCGAAATCGAAACTGATCTCTTTCGCCGAGAAGCCGTAATCGCCCAGGTGATGAAGAAGATGATTGATCTCGGAAGAGCGCAGCAGCGCCTTGGTCGGGATACAGCCCCAATTGAGGCAGATGCCGCCGAGCTGATCGCGCTCCACCACCGCGGTCTTCATGCCAAGCTGCGCCGCGCGGATGGCCGCGACATAGCCGCCCGGCCCGCCGCCGACCACGATCATATCGAAGGAAGTATCGGCCACTTCTTTCTCCTGCCGCTTTACTGCGGTGAAACAAGAACACCCCCTCCCTACCCTCCCCCCTCGAAGGGGAGGGGAGCGACGCGCAAGCGTCGCCGGGTGGGGGGCGCGTTCCGAACCGCCTAGACCAACAACGCGCCCGGCGCCTCGATCAGCTTCTTGAACGCCGCCATGAATTGCGCGCCGATCGCGCCGTCGACCGCGCGGTGATCGAAGGTCGCGGTGCAGCTCATCACCGTCGCGATCGTCAGGACGTCGTTCTTCACCACCGGCCGCTTCTCGCCCACGCCCACAGCGATGATCGCGCTTTGCGGCGGGTTGATCACGGCGGTGAATTGCCGCGTGCCGTACATGCCGAGATTGGAAATCGAGATCGTGCCACCCTGGAACTCGTCGAGCTTCAGCTTGCCGGCTTTGGCGCGTTCGCCGAGCTCGCGCATTTCCGCCGAGATCAGCGGGATCGATTTGCGGTCGGCATTCTTGATGATCGGCGTGATCAGCCCTTCGGGCAAGGCGACCGCGACCGCGACATCGACCTCCTGCCATTGCAGGATCGCATCCTCGCTCCAGGACGCGTTGACCGCCGGCACTTTGCGCAAAGTCAGCGCCGTGGCGCGGATGACGAAATCATTGACCGAGGTTTTGATGCCCAGCGCGTCGTTGATGTCGGAGCGCACTTTCAACAGCGCATCGATCTCGCAATCGACGGTGAGGAAATAATGCGGCACGACTTCGGATTCGCTGAGCCGGTTCGCGATCACGCGGCGCATGCCGGTGATCGGCAGCTCGGTATGCGGCACATTGCCCGAAAGCGCCGCGACCTGATCCTTGGTGTAGCGCACGCTCGCGCCCGGACCCGTTGCGATCGGGCCGATCGGTCCCACCGGCGCACGCGTAACCGGCGGCGGCGCCGCGCGCGGCAAGCTGCCTCGCGGCGCCGCGGCAAGGCGTGGCGCGCCGCCTTTCAGCGCGGCCTCGACATCGTGTTTGACGATGCGGCCATGCGGGCCCGAGCCGGTGATGCGCGCGAGATCGAGCTTTGCTTGCTCGGCCAATCGCCGCGCCAAAGGGCTGGCGAAAATTCGGCCGCCCGGCGCGTGCCCGTTGGGTGCAGGCACCGAAGGCGCGGCCATTGATGCCGGCGCGGGAGTTGGTTGCGGCGCAGGTCTCGCAGCCGGCGCTGGTGGCGCCGCGGGTTTCGCTGCGGCGGGCGCCGCGGCCGCCGGCATCGCGGCGAGGGATTTCGCGTCTTCGCCTTCTTCCAATAGCAGCGCGATCGGCTGATTGACCTTCACGCCTTGCGCGCCTTCGGGCACGAGGATGCGGCCGATCGTGCCTTCATCCACCGCCTCGAATTCCATCGTCGCCTTGTCGGTCTCGATCTCGGCGATGACCTCGCCGGCCTTCACCGCATCGCCTTCTTTCTTGTGCCATTTGGCGATGCTGCCCTCGGTCATGGTCGGCGAGAGCGCGGGCATCAGCAGTTGGATCGGCATCCCTCGTTCCTCCGGCTCAGCGATAGAGCACGGATTTGGCGGCGGCGACGATGTCGGCCGTTTGCGGCAAAGCCAGGCGCTCGAGATTGGCGGCGTAAGGCAACGGCACGTCCTTGGCCGTCACCCGCTTCACCGGCGCGTCGAGCCAGTCGAAAGCGCGCTCCATCATCTGCGCCGCGATCTCGCTGCCGATGCCGGCATAGGCCCAGCCTTCCTCGACGCTCACCAACCGATTGGTCTTCTGCACCGAGGCGACGATGGTCTCGACATCGAGCGGCCGCAAAGTGCGCAGATCGATCACCTCGACGGAAACCCCTTCGGCCGCGAGCAGCTCGGCGGCCTCGTTCGCGAGCTGCACCATGCGCGAATAGGCGGTGATGGTGACGTGATCGCCCTTGCGCACGATGCGCGCCTTGCCGATCGGCACGATGTAGTCGGGCGCCTCGGGCACTTGCGAGCTCGCGCCGTACAGCAGCTCGTTCTCGAGGAAGATCACCGGATTGGGATCGCGGATCGCCGATTTGAGCAAGCCTTTGTGATCGGCCGCGTCGTAAGGCGCGATCACGATCAGGCCCGGCACATGCGCGTACCAGCTGCCATATTCCTGGCTGTGTTGCGCCGCCACGCGCGCGGCCGCGCCGTTGGGGCCGCGGAACACGATCGGGCAATGCATCTGGCCGCCCGACATATAGCGCGTCTTGGCGGCGGAATTGATCATCTGGTCCATCGCCTGCATGGCGAAGTTCCAGGTCATGAACTCGACGATCGGCCGCAGACCCGCCATCGCGGCGCCGACGCCGAGCCCGGCGAAACCGTGTTCCGAGATCGGCGTGTCGATCACCCTCCGCTCGCCGAATTCCTGCAGCAGGTTTTGGCTGACCTTGTAGGCGCCCTGATATTCCGCGACTTCCTCGCCCATGAGGAACACCGTGTCGTCGCGGCGCATTTCCTCGGCCATCGCATCGCGCAAGGCTTCGCGCACGGTGAGCGTCACCGAAGGGCCGGTCCATTCCGCCTCGGCGGCAATGGGCATTGCATGCGGCGGCGGCGCGGCTTCAGGAGCGCGCGGTGCGGGCGCCGGTGCGACAACGGCTTCCGCTGGCGGCGGCGCCGGTGCCCTTGCCGCTTTGGGCGCGGCCTTGGCCGCGTCGTCGACGCTTTCGTCTTCGCCGGCGATCACCGCGATCGGCAGATTGACCGCGACATGCTCGGTGCCTTCGGGAACGATGATCTTGGCGAAGGTGCCTTCGTCCACCGCCTCCATTTCCATCGTCGCCTTGTCGGTTTCGATCTCGGCGAGAATGTCACCGGCCTTCACCTTGTCGCCGGGCTGCTTGTGCCATTTGGCGATCTTGCCCTCGGTCATGGTCGGCGAGAGCGCGGGCATCAATACTTCGATCGGCATGGGATCAGGCCTCGGCGTAAACGTCGGTCCAGAGCTCCGACGGATCGGGCTCGGGCGAATCCTGCGCGAATTCCGCCGCGGCGGTGACGATGTCCTTTATCTGCTTATCGATGTCCTTGAGCTTGGCTTCGTCGGCGACATTCGCCTCGAACAAGCGGTTCTTCATCTGGTCGATCGGATCGTGCTCTTGGCGCATCCGATTGACCTCGTCCTTGCTGCGATACTTCGCGGGATCGGACATGGAATGGCCGCGATAGCGATAGGTTTGCATCTCGAGGATGTAAGGGCCTTTGCCCGAGCGGACGAATTCGACGGCTTCCTCGGCGGCCTGCGCCACGGCAAGAACGTTCATGCCGTCGACCTGATGGCCGGGAATGCCGAAAGGCGCGCCTCGCCCGAACAGATCGTGCGAGGCCGAGGCGCGCGTCACCGACGTGCCCATGCCGTATTTGTTGTTCTCGATGACATAGAGCACCGGCAGCTTCCACAAGGCGGCCATGTTGAAGCTTTCCGAGACCTGGCCCTGATTCATCGCGCCGTCGCCCATGAAGGTGAGCGAGATCTTGCCGTTGTTGCGATAGTGATGCGCGAAGCCCATGCCGGTGCCGATCGGCACCTGGGCGCCGACGATGCCGTGCCCGCCGAAGAAATTCTTCGCGCGGGAGAACATATGCATCGAGCCGCCCTTGCCCTTGGAATAGCCGCCGCGCCTTCCGGTGAGTTCGGCCATGACGCCTTTCGGGTCCATGCCGCTCGCCAGCATATGGCCGTGATCGCGATAGGAGGTAACGATGGTGTCGCCCTCTTCGATCGCCGCCATCAGCCCGACCACGACCGCCTCTTCGCCGATATAAAGGTGGCAGAAGCCGCCGATCAGACCCATGCCGTACATCTGCCCGGCCTTCTCTTCGAAGCGGCGGATCAGCAGCATGTCGCGGTAAAGCCGGAGCATCTTTTCCGGCGTCACTTGCGACGCGGCATCTTCCCCGTTGCGGCTGAGTTTCGGTTTGCGTTTGACGACGGCCATCGCGTTATCCCCTGAGCCCGGTCGAGGTTGCCGCCCGCCTCCGCGCAACGGCAATCGCGCTTGTCTGTGAAACATGGCTCCAAGGCCTAAATAAGGCAATAACCCTTGGCACAAAATATTGTTTTGCAACACAAAAAGAAACTTAACTGAATATCAGTTAAGAGCACTGGAATCGAAGCCGAGTGGGCCAAACGCAGGTGCACAATGGGGCAAAAAATTCGCCCGAAGCGCTCACTTATGCTTGAGGGTGAGCGGCCGGCCGAGGCCGGTGCAGAAGTCCCATTTGCCGACGCTGAGATAGCCGCCATAGGGGCCGCAATTGCCGCTGGCGACGTCGCGGAAGCCGGCGGGCGCAGCGTAGATCTTGGCCAGCTCGATCGCGCTCGAGGTGGCAAAGCCGCCGGCCGCATTGATGATGCCGGCCAAGGAGGGCGCCGCCACGCTCGTGCCGCCGACGATGTACCAGATGCCGGTGCCGCTGCTGCTGTCATAGACCCAGACACCGGTATCGGGATCGGCATCGAACGCGATGTCGGGCGTGCCGCGCTGCGAACCGACGATGGCAGCGATCGCGTTTTGAAATGCCGGGCGCGGCTCGTAAAGGCTCGGCCCGCCGCCGGCCTGCTGCCAGGCGCTGTCTTTCTCGAACGCGCCGGTCGCTGGGTTGCGCGCGGCGCTCACCCCGCCCGCGGCGATGACATAGGGCGAGACCGAAGGGTATTCGACCCCGGGCGCGTCGCCGGTCGCCGCGATGAACACCACGCCGGGCGCCGAGGAGAAATTGCCGTCGTAGCTGAGCTCGTTCGAGAACTCGCTCGAGCCCCAGCTCATCGACACTTCACCGCCGCCTGCGGCTTGCACGCGCGCGACCGCGACCTGGACGGCGTTGAAGAGATCGGTAAAGGAATTCGAAGCGGCTTCGACCAGAATGATCTGGGCGCCGGGCGCCATGGCGTGCGCCCATTCGATATCGAGCGATTCTTCGAGCGCCCAGCCCGATTTATAAGCCGGCTTTGTCCCGCTGGCATAAACCTGCTGAAAATTCGCGGCCGCCAGGCCGAACTGGGCCGAAAAGACGTTGAGATCCGCCGCGGCAGTCGGATCGTCATAGGCATCGACGATGGCAATGGCGCGGCTGCCGCCTGCGGGATTGCCGCTGGCGACATTGGGATCGCAGGCGGGCGCGACCCCGCTCGGCTCGGCGGCCAGGCGATAGATGCAAGCGATCGACGCCGGGGTTTCATAGAAATCGCCGCTCACCGGCGCGCCGGCCGGCCCCGCTACGCTCGCGCCGCGATCGAGCAGGAGAACGTGGAGATTGGTGCGCGCACGATGCCCGCTCTCGCCCGGTTGCGGCAGATTCGAGTCGGGCGTCCAATGCGCGCCGCCGCGCGGTTGCGCCCAGGCGGGGGAACCGAGGCAAAGCGACAGGACAAGCATGGCGACGCCGCACGCCGGCGCGGCGTGGCGTGTCTTCGACCCGAATCGCATGACGCTTCCCCCAGCCTGCCAGACCCACATGGCGGACCGAGGCTAGCAGCGTCTTGTGTCGCTAAGATTGCAACTCCGTGGCAGGCCGTTGAAGCCGCAATGCGGGCCTCTCGCGAGTCGGAAGCGCAAGCGTGCGACGCGCGCGCTTAGCGGGCCGGCTTGTCGTAGATGACGACCTCGTTCGCGCCGCCGAGATTGAGGTTCGCCCGCACCTGCTCGTCCAGCAGGTCGCTGTCGATTTGGTTGCGCAGCAGCGCTACCCGATGCGCTTTGGGGGCTTCCTCGGCTTGGACCTGCGCAAGGGTGATGCGCGCCTGACGGATCTGTTGCGAGAGCTGCACCCAGGCCAAAAGGCCGCGATCGCCCTGCACCAGGTGATAGGCGAAGTAGATCACCAGGCTGATGCCGAGAATCGGCCCGACAATGACGCGCGCACGCTGCCGAATCGCGTTAACCACGAGCATCCAGCCAGAGAATCACGCGCGACTCGCGCTGTCAATGCCGAGTCGCATGGCTTGGGGCTAGAAAAGGCCCGATGGCGCCGGTTTCCACCCGCGATATGTTGATGAAATGTCGCGGCCAACGCCCTTTTAAAGTCGGGCTAGGACGGGTATCTTTTGCCGCCCGCTAAAAACGTTCAGGAGCCTATGATGAAGCTGATGCTCTGCGGATTTCTCGCTGCCACGGCTCTCATTGCCGCGAGCCAAGCCCAGGCCGCCGATGGCCAGGCGGTCTTCAATGAGAATTGCGGCGCTTGCCACAATAATCTCTCGCCCAAGATCGGCGATAAGGATGCCTGGGCGCCTTTGATCAAGCAGGGCACCGACACTTTGGTCGCCGCCGTCGTCTCCGGCAAAGGCGCCATGCCGCCGCGCGCCGGAAAAAACCTCTCCGACGCCGACATCAAAGCGGCCGTCGAATATATCGAAAGCAAATCGAAATAAGACCGCCGTTTTCCGGCGTGGCTTAGAGCCTGATTCACGTCTCCAGCCGATCGGGCTTGAGGCGATCAGGCTCTACATCATCGAATGATGAGCAAGATTCACGGGTCAGCATGATTCATGGTGACCCGATCTTGCTCTGGCGCCGCGCCGGCGCGTGCCGTGACACACCGAGGGACCGATCAAGCGTTCGCGCCCCTTGCCGCGTTGGCTCGACATCGGCAACCTCGTCGCCTTGAGCGAAGGCCGCGCAGCGCGACGCGCTTCACAATAGACAGCGCCGCTTCACGACATTGGGGCGAAGCGGCGCTGACTCGACGAAGCGCGTTCTTAAACCAGCGTATCCGGTCGCCGCCGTCAAACGAGCGCGGCGAGCGCCCTCGCCTACCAGCGATAGCGCCCTTGCACGCCGACAATATGCTCCACATAGCTCCCGCTGCCGTTATTCGGCAGAATCGCATTGCCGTATTGGACGCTTGGATAGTTGGCGCTGAAATCGTGATCGTTGAAATACTGGAACGTATAGCCGACCCAAAGCGACATCTGCGGCGTGAATTGGTATTCGCCATGGACGCCAATGCTGTGCAGCTGCGCGACCACGTCGGGCAATGGGATGATGAGGTAATTCAGGCCCGAGCCCGTGAACGCCACGACGCCGTCGCCCAATACATAAGACGTGTCGCCGTAAGAGAAATTGTAATTCGCGCCGAGCTTCAGCCGATCGGGAATCGCGTTCCAATCGCCGGAAAGCCCAATCGTGTGCACTTGATCCGTGGTCTTCTGGGTCCAGGGCGAAAGAACCGGCGTCGTGCCATTAGTACCTGGGCTGGCGCCGGGGCCCGTCTGACGCCGGAAGATTTCCTCGAAATTGTAATAGGCGTGGAGATTTACGTTTGAACTGGGCGCGAAGTTGAGATCCGGCCCGATTGACGCCGTGTGATCGTCCTCAAGTCCAAATCTATAACCCCCCGCGTTGTTCGCGGTTCCGACCGGAAGAGGCTGGGTCGCAAAGTAATGATTGGCGGTGACCTTCGCATTGAGGCCGAGAGTGAGCTGATCCACGGGCATCACCGAAATAAAGGTCCGCACCGAATCCGATGTGCGCGGCGCATCATAGTAGGTGATTTGAGGCGCTTCGGAACCGCCGTAGCCGAGCGCCAACCAGGGCGCATTGGGATTGACATTGCTCGAGGTGCGCAAGCCGTGGTCGTAGCCGATCATCCCGTTGATGCCGTGACCGAAATTGCTGTTCACGCGCGCCGATAGGGTGTTCTCGGTATTGTGGTTCACTTCGGCATAGTCCCGGTCCGTGAGCTTCAAGGTGTAGCCGAGCGTCAGCTTGGTGCTGGGAATGACATGATAGCCGCCTTCGACCGCGACGGTTTGATTGCGCACGCTGATCGGAATGTTCATGCAACCATTTGAGCAATCGCCACCGGAGACGGCATCGTTCGTCGTGAAGCTATAGCGGTTCCGCCCGGTCATGTTGTCGCGATAATCGACGGTGTAGCTGCCGCGCAGATCGACCAGCGGGAACGGCCGCGAGGTCGCCACGACATTGCCGAAGAAATTCTGCATGATGCCGTTGAGGCTCGATTGCGGCAGGTGGTCGTTGGCGGACGGCACGTTCACGTTGAAGGTCGGCGCCGCATAGGCATCGTTCTGGAGCTGCAAGGTGTAGCCGAGATTGGCGTTGACCCTTGTGGTCGGCGTTATGTTGTAGCCGAACATCCCTTTGAGCTGATGGGCGCTGTTGCTGGGCGGCAACGCATAGGATGCGGCCACTGGCGTCCCACTGCCCAAATTGTTGCCGTTACCTGCGGCCGCGCTCGGACTTGTGAACGGATCGACCGCTTTGAACGAGGTATTGTTGTCGGTGAAGCTCGACAAGCTATAGCTGAGCAACGCCTGAAACATCGGGCGGTTGAAGCCCAGGCTGACGGTGAAGCGATCGGTGTCGTAGTCGATCGGCTGCGGGAAGAAGACCAGATCGCCATTGGCCGTCGGCGCCGTTGTGCCGTTAGGAACCGCGCTCTTGCCGTTGCCAAAAAGCAGCGTCTGTTCCTGCACGCCTTCCTTGTGCTCGTGCTGGAGATTCGTATTGAGCACCCAGCTTTGGCCCAGGAAATAAAAGGCCGAGCCACCGACTGTATCGCGCTTGGTCTTGGCGTCTTCGGTCAGCAGCGAATTGTTGAGCAGCGAGGAGTGGTACCAAGGGGTGCCGCCGGCCGCCACGCCAGGCGCCAGCCCGCCCGAGGTCGAATAGACCGTGCGGAAATGGTCCGAACTGACCCGCGTGTCGCCGTCATAGAAGAGGCTGACGCCCCATTGTCCCTGATTGCCGTAGCGCACCGTCGCCGAGGCGTTGGGCATGAACAGGCTGCCATCCGTCGAGAGGTTGGTGCCGGTCGCGTCGTAATAGCGGGTGCTGCCCGAATCCCAGGCATCGCGCCCGCCGACGGAAAAGCTGCCGATGAAGGCGCCGCCGGAATTGGGCGAGCCGTTATACTTTCCGTATTGTCCCGAATCCTGGCTCTGATACTGCGCGCCGATGCTGACTTGATTATTGTAGAACGGCGGCGGCGCAGGCGTTGCCGGCGCGGCGCTGGCATCGGAACCGCTGCTTTGCGCGGCGGCAACAATCGGCGTGAGGCACGTGCCGGCAAGCGCCGCGATTCTCAGCCCGTCTCTTACTTTCATATCAATCCTCCGTCCTCGGGCCATGACCACCTAGCGGGTAAGGAAGGTTCCCGCCGGGTTGTTGGAGCCGTGGACCTGCGAATGACAGTTGAGGCACCCGCGGTTCATCATCTGGAATTGCGAAGCGACGAAAACACCGTTGTTGGTCGTGTTGTTCGCGCCTGGGAGGTTCTGGCCGGCGAAGGGCGCGCCATTGTGGCCGCCATTGGCGTGACAGCTCTCGCACAGGTAAGGCGGCCGATCCTTCAACAAGGTGGCCTGGGTCGAGCCGTGCGGCGTGTGGCAATTGGTGCAGTCCTCGCGTACCGGCTCGTGCTCCCATAGCATCGGCCCGCGCTTATCCGCATGGCAGGTGTAGCAGGTGTCGTTGACGGTGAATTCCTTGAGCAGCTTCGGACCGGGCGAGCCATGGGGATTGTGGCAATCCGCGCACACCACTTTCCCTTCGCGAATCGGGTGATGGGATAGCTCGAACGTCTCGGCGCGCTGCTGGTCGTGGCAGGTGAAGCATTTATCGGGCTGAGTTTGTTTCACCAGCACCGGATCCTTGGACACATGCACGGTATGGCAATCGACGCAGGCAATGTCGTTGGCCTGATGTTGGCTGCCTTGCCAGTTCATACGCGCATTGGTTTTGTCGGCCTGATGGCAGCTGAGACACGACTCATTGCGCGCGGCCACCGGTGACACGTCCACCCCTTCGACCTTCGGCTTCTTGAACAGCACCGGCGGAAGAATCAGCTTGCCGTCCGCGCCTGTCTTCATGGCGGCGTGATCGGCGGCGGGGCCGTGACACGATTCGCAGCCATTCTGACCGAAGGGCGTGCGTGAATTGCCTTTCACCGCATGCGGCGTCTGAAGAATGAAATCGACCGGATGCGAGTTGTGGCAGGTGAGGCAGGTTTTCTCGCCGCCTGCGGAATAAAGCTGACTGGTGCTCGGCGCGCTGGCCTGAGGGGCGGTCGCCGGCTGGGTCTCTGCCGCCGCCGGGAGGATCCCCGCCAACAACAAGAGGCCGGAGAAGAGCGTCGCGTTGATGATGCTTCGCATAAGTCGCTCCTAGCTCAGGCCGCGGAAGAAGAATGAAGCAGTGTCATCGGCTAACCCGTTACGGCAAAAAGCGCGTTATCGACACGAATGGCACATAGCTCGGCAATCCTTTGCCGATCGAAAGACAAAGATCAGCGCTCCCGCGACTCTTGCCGCTAAGGACGCACTACCTTTACAACCACCGAATTAGTACGGATCGAAATCCCGCCTTCGCGCAGGCCGTCATCAACATTCCCAAAGCCATTGCGCACCGCCGAACTTTGCATGAACAAGTTTTCATACTTCAGAATCCTTGTCAATTCGCCAGACCATACGCATTCCTCCGGATTGACCCGTGGCGGTTGTTCGATCTCAGCGCGACTTCGCCGCGATTATCAGTGGGAAATTCGTGTCATCCCCAAATCATGGCGTCGTCGAAGGCGGCTGATAGGGGCGGCGCGCATGTTATCCGCTAAGCGTTGCGACAAATTTGCCACAGCTCTTATTGCGCGATCACATCAATCGCGATGGCAGGTCGATCGATTGACGCAGGGCTTCCGTTGAAACGAACGTCGGCACTTTGGGAATTGGTCATCTTTGTTAATCCGGAGCGTGCTTCGCAGGCAGGCAAGATCGAGAGCGCTGCAAAAGCGGCGTTTGATTGACCTCAATCAACGACATGACAGGAGCGGCCATATCACCGTCGGCAAAACGCGGAATGCCCATAAAAAAGCAATGGATACAGGTCGCAATGGCTAGAGACCTAGAGCCTGATTTACGGGTCAGCACGAATTGTGCTGACCCGATCTTGCTCTAGACACAATGTGCGACTCGTCCTCTTGCTCGTTGGCCTAGCCCTGTCCGCGCGCCGAGCTACCGCGAGAAACCTCCGTCCGCGACGGCGCTAAAACTTAATGTGCAGCGATGCCGACACGACATGGACGGTGTAATCCGGGTTGGCGTCGCCCGACATCAGGTTGGAGGCATAGCTCGCCTGCTGGATGGCGTTGTTGTAGTCGCTGTTCGTCAGCCGCTCGAAGGTATAGCCCAGCCACAGCGACATCCTCGGCGTAAAGTTGTACACGCCCTGGATCTTGAGGCTGTGCAGGATCGAGGTGACGTTGGGAATCGGCTGAGCGGTCCAGGCCTCCATGTTGTAGGCGTTCATCGCCCCCAAAGTGGCCGCGCCTAGATTGTCGGCGTAGTCCCAAGAGATGTTGCCGTACGCGAAGTTGTAGCTGGCGATGATCTTCAGCACATCCGGAATGGCCTGCCACTCGACATCGGCCCCGACGCTATGGGTCCAGTCGTTGTTGGTCTGGTTCCAGTTCGCCATGCTTTGGCCGGTCGACCCCGCCGGGCAGGTCGGATTCGGGATTGCCGTCGTCGGTGTCGTGACGCTCGTGACACCTGCGCCGGTCGTGCAGATGGTGCCGTAGACGGAATGGCTGTGGTACTGCATCAGCTCAAAATTATAGAAAAGGCTGGTGCTCACGCTCGGGATCGGCCGGTAGCTGACCTCCGGCCCGATCGAAAACCTCGAGTCCCAGTCCATGCCTTCGACATAGATTTTCGGGTAGTGATCGACGACGTACTGGCCGTTCAACCCGAAATTCAGGTCGTTGGTCGCCGCGTACATGAGGTTTCCCTTGACGGCGCTGGTATTGCGCGAACTGTCAAACCAGGCCGCACCGCCATTGCCGAGATAGACGGAACTCACCTCGAGGGCGGCATTGGGGGTTCCCAGATTTTGAGGCTTTGCGTCGCGAGAGCTGTACTCGGCCGACAGAGAGCCGAAAAGCACGTTGGAGAACCTGGAATTGACCCGCGCCGAAAAACTGTTCTCGATGCTGTGGTCATTCATCATGTAGTCGCGATCGACGTTCTGGAACGCATAGCCCAAGATGCCGCGTGTGCCGGGCCAGAACTCGTAGCCGACATCCAGGCTGACCTTCTGCTTGGTCCAGGCCCAGGGAATGGTGCAGGTGTCGACGCTCGCCCCGGCGCAGCTGACGGCGGCCAGTTGCGCGGCGGTGGTGCTGGGGATCGCGGTGTTTTCGAGGACGTTGCCCGCATTGTACATCGCCGTTCGGGCCGTCTGGTTCTGGTAGCTGTTGATGGTGTAGGCGGCCTTGACGTCGAAATGGGTCAAAGGCCGCGACGTCAGAGTTAGGTTGCCGTTGATGATCTGCGCCGTCGCGTTCCATTGGTCGCTGGTCCCCCCGACCGGATTGGCGATCAACGCCGCTTGCGCGGCCGTCGGCGTGAGGTTGGGATTGAGTGCCAGCTCGTCCGGCGGCAGCGTGTTGTTGGCGATCTGCAGCCCATATTGGAATGTCCCGCTCAACTGGGTGGTCGGCGTCAGGCTGTAGCCGATATCCCCGGTGACCGTGTGCTGATAATTGTTGGGTGGCAGCGCGAAGGCGGCCTGACCGGGAAGGGCATAAATTCCGCCCGGCCCCTTTTGTGCCGCCGTTGCGCCTGGCCCGGCGAGCGAGAACGGGTCCTGGCCATTGAAGGAATTATTCCCGTTGCTGAATTTCATGAAGCTGTAGACCAGCTCCGACAACAGCTTGTCGCTCTTATAGGCCAATTTGATGTCGTAGCGGTCGGTGTCGTAGTCGATCGGCTGCGGGAAGTAGACCAATGCGCCGAGAGCGCCAGCGGCCGTGCTGGCGGCGGGAGCGCCAGCCAGCGGCGAGTGCGGCGGGCTGTTGGTGGCGTTGGGAGGATAGAAACTGCTCGTCGTCGAGCCGATGGACATCGACTGCTCCATCGTGCCTTCCTTGTGCTCGTGGAAGAGCTCGGTGGAGAACTCCAAGCCGTAGCCGAGATTGTACTTGCCGTTGACGGTGAACCGGTCGCGGCGGGTGCTGACGTCCGAGGTCGTCAACGGAACGAGGTTGGCCTGCCACGAATTATACGCTCCCGGTGTGACGCCGGGGTTCAACTGGCCATTGCCGCCCGAGAGAAAGGCGCTGTGAAAGCTGTCCGACTGAAAATAGGTGATGGCGTCGTAATTAAAGGAGAGGCCCCATTTCCCCTGGTTGCCGACTTTGAACCCGAGCGAGGATTCCGGCGCGAGATTGCCCGAGGAGAAATCCAGGTTCTTGCCAAAGGCGGTATAGCCGTAAGTGCCGCCGGAATCCCAGGTGTTGCCTCCCTTCACGCTGAATGCGCCGAGGGCACGGAATCCGTCGTTCCAGTCGCCATTACGGCGGCCATACATGGCCGACGAGCCGCTCTGATACTGGCCGCCGAGGTCGATCTCGGCATTCAGGTCCGACGTTTTGGCGCTTTGCTGGTCTGACCCGCTGTTTGCGGCGACGCTTTGCGCGAAGGCGGCCGGCGGCAATAGGCAAGTGCTCGCTAAGGCCGCGCCGCGAAGTATGTTTCTCATCGTCATGTCACACCTCGTCGTGCGTGGTTTCTAGCGGATCAGTGCCGCGCCGTTCGGGCTGTTCGACCCGTGAATCTGGACGTGGCAGTTCATGCAGCCCCGGCCGGCGCCGTGCGCTGCGTTAGCGCCGTTGAGAGCCATATTCCCGAGAGTCAGCGACTGTCCGAGGCCAACGATGCCGGAGGTGCTGCTGGGAGGACCGCCGACATTCATGTGGCAGGTGATGCACAGGAACGGCACGCGCTGCTTGAGCAGACGGGCCTCGTTCGATCCGTGCGGGCTGTGGCAGTTGGTGCAGTCTTCGCGAACCGGCTCGTGCTCGAACAGCAGCGGCCCGCGCTTGTCCGCATGGCAGTTGTAGCAGGTCTGGTTGACGGTCAGCTCTTTCAAAAGAGTTGGTCCGCGCGAGCCATGGGGATTGTGGCAATCCGAGCACACGACTCTCGCTTCGCGGATCGGGTGATGCGAGAACTCGAACGTCTCGGCGCGCTGCTGGCCATGGCAGGTGAAGCATTTCTCGGGCTGCGTTTCCTTGACCAGGACCGGATCCTTGGACACGTGCACGGTATGGCAATCGGTGCAGGCGAGCTGATTGTCTTCGTGCTGGCTGCCGTGCCACGCCTTCCGCATGCCGTCCATGTGGCAGGACAGGCACGTGTTGTTGCGTTGTTCGACGGACGAGACGTCCGCTCCTTCGACCTTCGGCTTCGTGAACAGGACCGGCGGCAAAATCATCTTGCCGTCCGCTCCGGTTTTCATCGCAGCGTGATCCGCGCTCGGGCCATGGCACGACTCGCAGCCATATTGACCGAACGGCGTACGCGGATCGCCTTTCACCGCATGGGGCGTCTGAAGAACGAAATCGACCGGATGCGAGTTGTGGCAGGTGAGGCAGGTCTTTTCGCCCCCGACGGAATAAAGCTGACTGGTGCTCGCTGCGCTCGTCTGTGCGCCGGCCTGCGCCTGGGTCTCTGCCGCCGCCGGAAGAATCCCGGCCAGCAACAAGAGACCGGAGAAGAGCGCCGCATTGATGATGCTTCGCATGAATCGCTCCTAGCTCAGGCCGCGAAAGAAGAACGCAGCAATGTCATCGGGTAAGCCGTTACGGCAAACGCGCGTCGTCGACGTGCATGGCACACATAGCGCGGCAATCCTTTGCCGATCGAAAGGCGAAGACCAGCGCCCTCGCGACCGGCGCCGCACGGACCGGCTGGATTCAAGAGCAAAGAATTGGTGCAGACCGGATCTTGCCCCCGCGCAATCCATCGCCCTTGTCCCCCGAAAACTGCCGCACGCCGGCAGACTTCGATAAACTCAATTTCAGGATGAACTTAATTTCACAATTCAGAATCATTGTCAATTCGCGAGCCCATACGCAGTCCTACGGATTGACCTCTTGAGATTGTTTTTAGGCCAGCGCGGGTTCGCCGCTATTATCGGGGGGATCATGCGCGTCGTCGCCCAAATCGCGGCGCCATCGAACGCGGACGATATCGAGCCCTGCTGCCATTCAGCGGCGCGTTGCGACATATTTGCCACAAACTCTGTCATGTGATCGCATCGATGGCGATCACAAACCGATCGGCACGCAAGAAATCTCGGTCAAACGAATGATCGAAGCTTTGACAGTGGGTCATCTTCGTTAATTCCGACATTCGTTCGCCTGGGCGCAAGATCCCGAGCTCTGGAAGCGTCGAGTTTGATTGATATAGATCAACGACGCAGTGCGACGAACCGTGTCAGCCTTAGCAAAACGAGAAACGCCCAATAAGAAAAACGAGGAAACGTCGCCATGCCTAAGCATATCGCGCGACTTATCGTTTTGTTTTTGGGGCTCGCCACCATCGCGGTCGGCGCGCGGTTCTATCTCACCGATAGGTCCTTCTACGAGTATGGGCACTACCGCGGCGATTCGGTGATCGAGATCGCTCGCGACAAACCCAAATACCAAGGCACGGCCTATTGCGCGTCATGCCATGCGGCGGAGTTCGCCGTCTGGTCCAAAGGCGTTCACGACAGCGTCGATATCGGCAAGGCCGTGAAATGCGAAGTCTGTCACGGCCCTGGCGGCGGCCGCGATCCCCAGCAAGGCTTCATCAATGCGGCGACCGGCCCGATCCACCCCGATAATTTGAAGCTCGCCATTCCGACCGACACGCGCGCCCTGTGCACACTTTGTCACGAGCAGATCACGGGGCGCCCCCTGCAACAGGCGCAAATCGTGATCGCGGACCACGCCGGGACGCAGCAATGCACCCTTTGTCATAATCCGCATTCGCCGCGCAGCTTGATCGGATCCCTCGCCGCCCCGCCGCGTCCCGGCGACGCGATTGCGGGCAGGGGCAAAACCGCGACCTGCGCCGGTTGCCACGGCGCCGCGGGCGTCAGCGCCAGCAACCTCGCCGGCCCGACGCTTGCGGGACAGAACCAAGCCTATCTGGTCGATGCGCTCGTTGCGTACAAAGCGGGCACGCGCGCCAACCCGATCATGTCGGCCATGGTCGCCCCGCTGGGCGACGGCGACATCGCGGATATCGCCGCCTATTACGCCCGTCAGAAATGCGAAACCGCCGAGAGCGCCGCCGACCGGGCCGCCGCGCGCGTGGCCGGAGCGCTGATGTGCACCAATTGCCACGGCGCGAATGGGATCAGCGGCAATCGCGCCTGGCCGAATCTTGCCGGGCAGTCCAAGAATTATCTCGCCGATGCGCTGAAGGCCTATGCCGGCGCCAAGCGGACGAATGTCGTTATGTCGTCGCTCGCCAAGAGCATGAGCGATGCCGACACGGACAATCTGGCGGCCTACTACGCCGGCACCCGTTGCGAGTGACGTGGCAGCGAACGGCGGTCCAGGAGAACAACGCATGGACAAAGATAAAAAAGAACAACTCGGCAAGCACCAAACGGCGCGCCGCGCTTTTCTCGGTTGTCTCGGAAGTGCCGTCGCCGGTGGCGCCGCCGCGATGGCGACGGGCGCGGTGTTGCCCAAGGAAACGCGGGCAGCGGCAGCGACCGCGGGCGGACCTCCGGTTCCGGCGGTGCCGGGCTATGATTGGAGCAAGCATCATTGGGCCTTCGGCGTCGATGCCACGAAATGCATCGGCTGCCTGCGTTGCGTCGAGGCATGCAAGGCGGAAAACGATGTCGCCGGCGACGCGCATCACTTCCGCACCTGGGTCGAGCGCTATGTCTATCTCGAAGGCGAAGACGAACCGCGCATCGACAGCCAAGCCGACCCGGTGAACATCGCCGCTTCGGGTTCGGAAAAGGAATATCGCTTCGCCAACCGCTTCAAGGACGCGAAGGTCGAAAAAGCCTTCTTCGTTCCCAAGCTGTGCAACCACTGCACCCATCCCGCTTGCGTTCAGGTGTGCCCGACCGGTGCGACCTACAAAACCGCCGACGGCGTGGTCGTGATCGACCATACCTATTGCATCGGCTGCCAATACTGCGTCCAGGCTTGTCCCTACGGCGCGCGGTTTTTCAATGCAGAATTGAAGGTCACCGACAAGTGCACCTGGTGCTATCACCGCATCACCAAAGGATTGCTGCCCGCCTGCGTCGAAGTCTGTCCGGTCGGTGCGCGTGTCTTCGGTGATCTCAACGACAAACAGAGCGCGATCAGCCAGTTCGTCGCCAATAACCGGGTCGATGTGCTCAAGCCCGAGACCGGCAACGCGCCCAACGTCTTCTATGTCGGCATCGACAAGGATGTAAGCTGATGGACCCGCTCTTTTCGGCCGCGCCGTTTACTGGCTACGTCTATCCCAACGAGACCGTGTTCCCGTGGGGCGTGCTGATCGTCGTCTATCCCTACCTCACCGGGTTGGTGGCCGGCGCGTTCACGGTTTCAAGCTTGTATCAGGTGTTCGGTTTGCAGCGTCTTCGCCCGGTCGCGCATCTCGCCTTGCTGACCTCGCTGTGCTGCATGATCTTCGTGCCGTCGCCGCTGCTGCTCCATCTCGGCCATCCCGAGCGCGCGTTCAACGCCGTGTTCACGCCGCATTGGAGCTCGGCCATGGCCATGTTCGGCTATTTCGCCGGCTTCTATATCCTGCTGCTGATCTTGGAGACCTGGTTCGTGTTCCGGCCCTATATGGTGCAGCAAGCGCAATCCAGGAAAGACCTGCTCGGACGGCTCTACCATATCGCGTGCCTCGGCTCTCACGATTTGTCCGAGAAGGCGATGCGCTACGACCGGAAATGGATCTTTGCCTTGGCCGTCACCGGCATTCCCGCCGCTCATGGCTTGCACGGCTATGTCGGATTTCTGTTCGGGTCGCTCAAATCCCGGGAATGGTGGTCCTCCGACCTCATGCCGGTCATCTTTCTGTTTTCGGCGATCATCTCCGGCACCGCGCTCTTGATCGTCGTCTATGTCGTGTCGTGCAAGTTGCGCCGGGTCCCGGTCGACGTCGATTGCGTGAAAGGAATGGGTTACACGCTGTGGGGTTTCGTCATGTTCACCCTGCTGCTGGAGGGCGTGGAATTCGCCAACATCGTCTACAAAGGCCGCGAAGGCATCGACATTATCATGGAGTTCGTGACGACCCGCCTCGTCATCCCCTTCTTCGTGCTGCAATTCGCCGTCGGAGCGGTGACGCCGATCGTCATCCTTTCCTACATGTTCTGGCGCGGTACCGCGGGGAAGGCGCTGGTCGCGGGGATCACGGCGAGCGCGCTGTTGGTGCTGTTCAACGTGGTGATGATGCGATTCAACGTAGTCATTGGCGGCCAGGAAATCGCGAAGACCGGGAAAGGCCTGCTGACTTTTCCCTGGGAGATCGTTGGCCGGGAAGGCGTGTTGGCCGCAGGCTCGGTGCTGATCGCGCCATTTCTTCTCTTGTTGGTGATGATCCGGCTGCTTCCGCCCTGGGAAGACGGGCACGAGGTGGCCGTGGTTAATAAGTAATACTATTCGTTTACGCGCCGGCGGCCCACGGCACGCCCGGCAACATCAGCAGGCCCGGCGACTCCGAGCGGCGCGATCGCATCCGCCGCCAACGGCCGATGCGTCATGATCTACATCAAGGCGCATGGATTTTTCCCCAGCTAGACACACACGCGACGCAACCAGATTGCTATCGGGTGGGCGAATTGCTATGCCGTGGGGGAAGTCGTGAGATGCCGCGCCTGCTGCATTGCAGGCATGTGCTTGACTGGGGATCATTCGCCGTGCGGTTCGTCTCGACGTTTGTCGTAAGCGGCAAACTCGCCGCAACCGAAGCAGGGAACGCGGAGATCGGGCAGTCGATATCGCCCCGAATCCGGCGTGCGATTTCTATGATCGGCCAACTGACGCGACCTGCCGCACTTCTCGTGCTCGGCATGCTCGTTGTCGGCGGCCTTTCGAGCCCGCAAGCGGCGCTCGCCGCCGATACCGACATGCCGGCCGATGCGGCCGCGCCGCCGGCTGCCGCGCCGGCTGCGCCGCCGGTCGCAAAGATACCCAAGGAAGTGTGCCTCGGTTGCCATGGCATACCGGGATTCGGCGTGCCCAAGCCGGACGGGACGATGCGCTCGCTGACCGTGGACAAGGACAAGTTCATGGGAAGCGTCCATGGCGGACGCGACTGCGTCGATTGCCATACCAACATCACGCAAGTTCCCCACCAACCGACCACGGTTCAGGTCAGCTGCGTCAATTGTCACGAAAGCCTGTTCGAGACCGCTCAGAAAGAAGGAAAGACCGACACACAGGAATTCGCCACGCTCACCTTCGTGGTGAGTCAGATCAACAAATTCATGAATTCGATTCATTCGCGCCCGTCGCGCGATGACCAGTCGCACACCAATGCGACCTGCTACAATTGCCACGATGCGCACTACGTCTATCCGCCAGGGACTCAGGTCTGGTCGCAGTGGCGCATGAACCTCCCCAACACCTGCGGCAATTGTCATACGCAGGAGCTCGCGGCCTACAAGACCTCGGTCCATGGCAGAGAGGTGCTGGAGAACCACAATCCCAAGGCGGCGATTTGCGCGGACTGCCACACCAGCCACGATATTGAAAACCCGGCGCTGAGCTCGACCCGGCTGGTCATCACCAAGAATTGCGGCTCTTGCCATCAAGAGAACCTGCAAACCTATATGGCGACCTATCACGGGCAGGTGAACACGCTGGGCTACGCCTATACGGCCAAGTGCTTCGACTGCCACGGCAACCACACGATCCAGCGGGTCGACGATCCGCGCTCGACCGTCTACCCGGCCAACCGGGTCGCCACGTGCCAGAAATGCCACACCAACGCCACGGCCGGATTCGCGACCTTCCAGCCGCACGGCAATGTTCACGACTTCGAGCACTATCCGCTCTTGTGGCTCGCCGCGAAATTCATGGCCGCGCTTCTGGCGGGCGTGTTCGCGTTCTTCTGGACCCATTGCGGCCTGTGGTACTACCGCTCCTACAAAGAGCGTCAGCAGCACCTCGCGAATTCGGACCTCTATCTGGTCAATCTGCCGCACGGGAAAGAAGTGTATGTGCGGCGCTTCGCCCTCGTCTGGCGCTTGGCCCATCTGCTCTTCCTGCTGAGCACCATGACCTTGGTCCTGACGGGAATGACCGTGCTCTATTCCGGCAGCTCCTGGGCGCCGGTGGTCGCGCATCTGTTCGGCGGCCCGCAAGTGACCGCGATCGTTCATCGCACCGCGGCGGCCATTTTCCTCACCGTGTTCATCGCGCACATGATCTATCTCGCCTTCCACTTGAGCGAGCGGCGGAAAATCTTCCGCTGGTTCGGGCCCGATTCCATGATCCCGCGCTGGCAGGATCTTTGGGACATCGTCGCCATGTTCAAATGGTTCGTCGGCCGCGGTCCGCGCCCGGTGTTCGAGCGCTGGACCTATTGGGAGAAGTTCGATTACTGGGCGGTGTTCTGGGGCGTCGCCATCATCGGCGGAAGCGGCCTCATCCTGGCGTTCAAGGTGCAGGTCGCTGCGTTCCTGCCCGGCTGGGTGTTCAATCTAGCGACCATCTTCCACGGCGAAGAAGCCATCCTCGCCGCGGTGTTTCTGTTCACCGTGCATTTCTTCAACAACCACTTCAGGCCGGACAAATTCCCGCTCGATACCGTCATGTTCACCGGCGCGGTGTCGCTCGAGGAGTTCAAGCGGGAGCATACGCTCGAATACAATCGCCTGGTGGAAACCGGTCAGCTCGAGAGCCATCGCGTGTCCGCGCCGTCGCGCGCCATGGCGCTCGGTTCGAGAATATTGGGCTTTACCCTGATCACGGTTGGTTTGATATTGCTGCTCCTTGTCGCGATCGGGTTCATCGGTCATGCGATGGAACCGTAATCCTGCGAGCAACGATGATCCCGTGAGACGACCCAACCAGAAGGCCGTTTCTGTCGGCCGACCCATGATTGTTGAGGCTTCGCCATGAAATGTTTTGCGCTCGCTCTCTTGGTCTCGGCGACGCTGGCCGCCGGCTGGGATGTCGGCGACTCGTTCGCCCAGAACGCAGCCGGCGCGCCGACGGCGGCGGACATCGCCGCCGGCAAGGTCCTGGTCGAGCAACAGTGCAAAGGATGCCACGGCTTGGATGGCAAGAGCGTCGCGCCAGGCATCCCCAGCCTGGCGGGACAACGCGATGCCTATCTGATCACCGCGCTAAGGGAATACCGGCAAGGCCAACGCGTCCACGCCGCGCTGAGGATCATGGCCGAAAACCTGAACGAGGCGGGCGAGCGCAACGTGGCGGCATATTTTGCGAGCCTTCCGCCCGCCGCGCCCGCCGCGCATATCGAAGTCTTCTCGCCTTATGCGCATGGCAAGGAATTGTCCCAAGCCTGCACGCAATGTCACGGCGAGAACGGCAACAGCGTCGTGCCGGGCACGCCGAGCCTGAGCGGGCAGCAGCCGAACTATTTCATCGCCGCGATCCAGGAGTATCTCTCGGGCGCGCGCGAAACGCCGACGGCGCCGATGCACACGCTCATCCGCAATTTGAAGGCGGTCGATTTCGAGAGCTTGTCGCTCTATTTCGCGTCGCAAACGCCGGCGCCGCATCGCGCGCCGACGCGCGGCGACATCGGGGTCGGCCAATCGTTGACCGCCGTGTGCGGCGGTTGCCATGGCTTCAAAGGCGAGAGCACCGATTCGGCAACCCCCAATCTCGCCGGCCAGGATCCCGAGTACCTCGTGGCCGCCCTTAAGGCCTACCGCGCGGGCCGCGCGCATCCGCAAATGCAACGCGCCGTCGCCGCGCTCGTAAAGACCGATGCCGACGCCGAGAACATTGCCGCGTTCTATGCCGTCCAGCAAGGCGCCGCCGCTGTTCATGGCGAGACGTTGATTCAGGATATCGCCGGCAAGTGCAATCGCTGCCACAGCACCAGCGTCGACAATCCCTCGCTCGAGGTCCCGAACATCAGGGGCCAAGACATGGATTACCTTATCATGGCGCTGCGATCCTATCGCGATGGCAGGCGCGAAAGCTCGGCCATGCACAACATGACCTTGCCCTATGGCGATTCCATCATCCAAGGCATCGCGTCCTATTACGCCAGCCAACCGCCGGGATGAGCCGCCTGCGGCCTGCGCGCCGCGCGCGGTGAGACGAGCGCGCCCGACCTCGCGCGCGTTCGACGGAGCGCGCGTCGCCCGATCATTTCTCTCGCATCGCTCGGCAGCCTTTCGGTCGCGACATGCAACTCTTTTACGCGACACGTGACGGCCAATCGCGGCGCATCGCCGAGCGCATTGCCGCCCGCCTCGCCGAAAGCGGCATAGCCGCGCCGCCGCATGATTTGACGGCGTCCTTGCCGACAGCGCAAAGCCTGGCGGAGACGCGGCTCGTCGTGGTCGTCGCGGCCGTGCGTTATGGCCGGCCTTTGCCGGAAGCCGAGCAATTCCTGGCGCGCTTTCGCGCCTTGCGCGTTCCGCCCGCGCTGGTCCTGTTGTCGGTCAATTTGACGGCGCGGAAGGCCGGCAAGGACACGGTCGCGGGCAATGTCTATCTCCGCAAGTCGATCGCTCGCCACCGGCTGGCGCCGGTCTTCGCCCGAGCGATTGCCGGACGCCTGGATTATTCGCGTTACCGCTGGCTGGACCGGCAGCTGATCCGCCTCATCATGAAGCTGACGGGCGGGCCGACCGATCCCACGACTTGCGTCGAGTATACGGATTGGAACCTGGTCGACGAGGTCGCCCGGCGGATCGCCGAAATTAACGGCCGCGACCCGCCGCGCTGAAATAGCGATGCCGTCGACCCGACGGCGTCGCCCTCAGTGGATGACCGGGATGTCGCCGCCAGACCGCTCCAGAACGATCTGCGGCGGCTTGGAGAACCAGAGCTGGTACATGGTCGTCAGCCACATCGCGGCAAAGCATGCCGCCATGACCATGCCGCCGCCAATCACGACCAAGGCGAAGGGATGGTACAGTTTGACGAAATACCAGGAGCTGATATCCGAGATGATGCCGACGAACGGCAATCCGATGATGGCGCATTTGAACCAGACCGGCCGCACATAGGCGTGGCTGAACATCAGGCCCATGGTGAAGAAAATAAAGGTCATCCCGAACAGGTGGATGTGCGACACGCGAACCAACGTGACGATCGACGGGCCGGTATCCGTCGTGGTTACCTTTTTCAGGTTGTCGTAGCTGGAAAGGTTCGGCAGATGCGGATTGCTGCCGTCGTGGCAGATCATGCAGCGCTTGTCGACGATCGGCTTGACCGAGCTTTCGTAGACATCTTGCTTGGCGCCGCTCGTCAGCCAGTTGATGATGGTGGTGCTCTCGTCATGCGGCAGCATATCGCGCATCGGACCACCCAAGGCCGATTGCAGAACCGAGCCCTGCCCGGTGCCGCTATAGCCGACGACGATGTCCTGATAGGACAACATCAACGGGTTTCCCCCGGCCCGGCCAGCATAGGTGTCATAGATATAGACCAAGGCGAAGAGATAGCCGAGACCGAGGACGAGCAGCGTTGACGTGAACAACACGCGCTGGCTGTACGGCATCTCCGAATAGTGATGGTACAAGCGGTGCAGCGGCGGTGTCTCATTCATGGTCAGTTCCCTTGGTCAAGCCGGGCGGAACCGGCAGGCACGGCCCGCCGCTCCGGTAACGTAAATCGACGCGGCGACGCCGGCGGCATACGCCAGCGCGCCGCGTTTGCTGCCTCAATGCCTATTTTAGCGACGCATAATAAGCGGCCAAATTCGCGAGGTCGTCGGCGCTGAGCGAGCCTACTTGGTTCTTCATCATCGCGTTATCGCGCTTGCCCGACTGATAGTCCTTCATCGCCTGCACGAAAGCAGCTGAATCCATGCCGCCGATCTTGGGCGCGATCCCGGTTCCCGCGCCCGTCGGCCCGTGGCACGCGGCGCAAGTGCCGGACTTGGCCTGGCCGGCGGCGGCATCGCCCGCCGCATAGGCGGGCGCGACGAGTGCGAGCGATGCGCCAACCAGGGCGATCAACATTGTCTGCTTCATGATCCATCTCCTTTTCGTGGGGGCAGTCGCTTGAGGCGCGGTAATCGGCACGGATCTTCCTGCTAACTCGGTCCCATGTTCGTCAGGGCGCCGGGGGCGATCCCGGCGTCGGCACGTAGACCACGGCCCGCGGCTTCTGGCGCGCATAATACGCTGCCAGGCTCTTGATATCGTCCTCGGACAGCACATCGGCCATCGCCGTCATGTCGGGGCTTCGGCGCGCGCCCGAGCGATAGGCCGTCAGCGCCTTCTGCAAATAGTCCTCGCGCTGGGCGGCCAGGGCAGGCAGGCGCGGATTGGCGCTGTTGCCGTTGACGCCGTGGCAGCGGTCGCAGCGCTCCGCCCATTGCGCGGCCGTCAGCGGCACGCGCACATTCGGCGCCTGCGGCTGCAAGCTCGCATAGAACGCCGCCAAGTTCTTGATCGCCGTGTCGTCGAGCGAAGACGCCAGCCCCTTCATCGTGACATCGCTGCGCGAGCCGTCCTTATAGCTGTGGAGCGCGGCAGCGATGTATTGCGAATCCTGGCCCGCCAAGCTCGGCGTCGTGGGATTGCCGCTGACGCCTTGGCCGCCATGGCAGCCAGCGCAGCCGGCGGCAATGGCCTCGCCTGAAGCGGCGCTGCCGGAGGCGGCGGTTTGCGCCCGCGCCGGCTTTTGCAAGGCATAAAACAACGCGATGTTGCTCTGACTGGCATCCGTCAAAGGCGCAACCATGGCCTTCATGATGTCGTTCTTGCGCTGGCCGCCGCGGTAAGCAGATATGGCCGAAACGAGATATTTCGGGTCCTGCCCGACAAGGCTCGGCGTACCGGGCGTCTTGCTGATGCCGCTCTCGCCATGGCAGCCGCTGCAGCCCGCCGCCGCGGCCTTGCCGGCCTGTACCGGATCGACACCAGCCTTCGCATCGCTCGCCACGACCGGCTGAGCGGGATCGAGACTGGCGTAATAGGCCGCCACGTCGATCAAGGCGTCGTTGCTCAGGAATTTGATGGCATCGTTCATGAGCTTGTTGTCGCGCGCGCCCGACACATAGGCACGCAGCTCGCGGTAGACATAAGCCGGACGCTGGCCGGCCAGGCTGGGCACGCCCGCCGTCGTGCTGACTCCGTCCGCGCCGTGACAGGTCGAGCAGGTCGTCTGGGCAAGGTGCTTGCCTTCGTCGACATCCATCGCGTTGGCATAGATCGGACGAAGATCATCGTCGCTGTTGGGCTGGGTTGCCGCCGGTTGCGCGCGCGCGGCCGGCGAGCCGCCGACCCCGAATAGAATTGCGAACGCGCCTGCGGCGACGATCGCGGTCACTCGGGCGGGCCTGCCGAGCCACGACATCGCGGTCCCTGTGCGCGTGGCGGCTTCTATGCGAGAGGTCCGGTCCCTCATCATCTCCCCATGACGCCAACCTGCGGGCAAGGCCCGACGGCGTGTTCAAACGCATCCAGCAAACAGGGCGATCCGTATATCTTTCGTGACCTTCGCTGACAAGTCATTGATCTATGTGTCTCTCGCAACGCTCGTCGGCGACGGGCGATCCTGTCCACTGTTGACTGTCTTGCGGCGTCTTGCCGGGACCTGGCCGGCATTGTCAGTTGGGACCCCAATTCCAACGCTTGTATCGACCCGATGGGCACGCCGATGTCAACAGTTTTGTCGTCGCAGCTTTTTAAAATTTAATCATACCGGATGTGCCCGAGAATATTAAATTGCTCCCAAGGCTTCAAAATCGCCGCACGCACCTTTCTGCACACTGACGGCTTCGCTTGCGGCTATAATCGCGCCGCTGCGTATTCGTAACGCGACAGCGGGAAAGGTATCCCTTGATCATCGAGATTGGTCACTTCGCTCTCATCCTCGCGCTCTTCGTTGCGCTGCTTCAGTCGGTGATGCCGCTGCTTGGCGCTGCGCGCGCGCGGCTCGGCTGGATGGAAATGGGACGCACCGCGGCGGTCGTGCAGTTCGGCCTGTGCGGCATCGCGATGTTGGCGTTGATGCACGCCTATGTCACCTCGGATTTCTCGGTGCTGAACGTGGTCGAGAACAGCCACACCGATAAGCCGCTGCTCTACAAGATCACCGGCGTCTGGGGCAATCACGAAGGCTCGATGCTGCTGTGGGTGTTCATGCTGTCGCTGTGCGGCGCGGCGGTCGCCGTGTTCAGCGACAATCTTCCGCCGGCCTTGCGCGCGCGCGTGCTCGCCGTGCAAGGCATGATCGGCGTCGGCTTTCTGCTCTTCATCCTGCTGACCTCGAATCCGTTTCTGCGCTCGGTACCGGCGCCGGCGAACGGACAAGGTCTCAACCCGGTGCTGCAAGACCCCGGCCTCGCCTTCCACCCGCCTTTCCTTTATCTCGGCTATGTCGGCTTCTCGGTCTCGTTCGCTTTTGCGGTCGCCGCGCTCATCGAAGGCCGCGTCGATCCTTCCTGGGCGCGCTGGGTGCGGCCCTGGGCGCTCGCCTCCTGGTGCGCGCTCACCATCGGCATCGCGATGGGAAGCTGGTGGGCCTATTACACCCTCGGCTGGGGCGGCTGGTGGTATTGGGATCCGGTCGAGAACGCGTCCTTCATGCCGTGGCTCGTCGGCACCGCGCTCATCCACTCGTCGATCGTGGTCGAGAAGCGCGACACCTTGAAGAGCTGGACCGTTCTCCTCGCCATCATCACCTTCTCGCTCTCGCTCGTCGGCACGTTCCTGGTGCGCTCGGGCGTGCTGACCTCGGTTCATGCTTTCGCGGTCGACCCGCGGCGCGGCGCATTCATTCTGCTGCTGTTGCTGGTGGCGATCGGCGGCTCTTTGACGCTTTACGCGATCCGCGCGCCGAATTTGAAAGGCGGCGGGCTGTTCGCGCCGGTCTCGCGCGAAGGCGCGCTGGTGCTCAACAACCTGCTGCTCTCGACCGCCTGCGCGACGGTGTTTCTCGGCACGCTTTATCCGCTTTTCCTCGACGCGGTGGGCGGTCCGAAACTGTCGGTCGGCTATCCGTTCTTCAACCGCACCTTCGTGCCGCTGATGATTCCCGCCTTGCTCGCCGTTGCGGTGGGGCCGCTGCTGGCGTGGAAGCGCGGCGACATCGTCGGCGCGTTGCAGCGTTTGTGGATCGCGTTCGCGATCGTCATCCTCGCCGCGCTGGTGGCGATCTATCTGACCAGCGGCGGTCCGGTCTTCGCAATCTTCGGTCTCGCCATCGCGGCTTGGGTCGCGATCGGCGTGTTGGCGGAATGGATGGACCGGCTCAAATTGTTCCGCGCGCCGTTGGCGGAAAGCTGGCGCCGCGCCTTGCACCTGCCGCGCGCGGCCTATGGCATGAGCTTCGCGCATCTGGGTCTTGCCGTGTCGGTCGCGGGCATCGCGGCCTCCGCCTTCGAGGTCGAGCACATCGACATCGTGCATCCCGGCGGCGATCTCGAGATCGCGGGCTTCGTGCTGCATCTCGACAAGGTCGAAAAAATTCCCGGGCCGAATTTCACCGCCGATGACGCGACCATCATCGTCCGCCGCGACGATCGCCAGATCGCGGTGATGCATCCGCAAAAGCGCTTCTTCCCGTTGCAGGACCAGACCACCAGCGAGACCGCGATCAAGACCAACCTCTTCGCCGATCTCTACGTCGCGCTCGGCGATCCCGACGGTGCCGGCGGCTGGACTGTGCGCGCCTATTGGAAGCCGCTGGTGCCGTGGATCTGGATCGGCGCCGTGATCATGGCGTTCGGCGGCGTCGTCAGCCTGAGCGATCGGCGCTGGCGGGTTGGCGCGGCCGCGCGCGCACGCACGCCGGCGCTGGCAAGCGAAGCGGGCGATTGAACCATGCGGTGTGATCTGCCCGTGCTGCCCGCTGGCCAAACAGCCGGACGGACGATCGTGATGCGCGCCGCCGCCGCGTGGTTCTGGCTGTCGCTTCTTCTCTTTGCCGTGCCCGCCGCGGCGGTCGAGCCGAAGGAACGGCTCGCCGATCCGGCGCTCGAAGCGCGAGCGCGCGCCTTGAGCCAGGAATTGCGCTGTCTCGTGTGCCAGAACGAATTGATCGACGAATCCGGCGCCGATCTCGCGCATGATATCCGCGTCTTGCTGCGCGAGCGCATCCAGGCCGGCGACACCGACGCGCAAGCGGTCCAATACCTCGTCGACCGCTATGGCGATTTCGTGCGCTTGAAGCCGCCGGTCGAGCCGGCGACCTATGCGTTGTGGTTCGGTCCGGCCGGGCTGCTCGCGATCGGCGCGTTCGGCACATTCCTTTATATACGCCGCCGCCGCGCTTCCGGCGCCGCACCGCTCGCGCCGCTGAGCGAGGCCGAACGCAGCCGCCTCGATTTTCTGCTCCATGGAGGCCGCGAATGATGCTCTTCGCCGCGTTGGCGATCCTTGCCATCATCGCGCTGGGCGTGGTGATTCTGCCGATCGTCAGGACCGGCCGCGCCGTCGCCGAGCGCGCCCAATTCGACCGCGCCGTCTATCGCGATCAGCTCGAAGAGCTCGAGCGCGACGTCGCGCGCGGCGTCTTGAGCACGCACGAAGCCGTGAGTGCGCGCCTTGAGATCGAGCGGCGCTTGCTCGCCACCGATGCCGCGCCGCAAGCCGCGCCGGTGCGTACCGGTCGCAGCCCGCTGCTCGCCGGAATCCTCGCGGCGGGAACCTTCCTCGGCGCCCTCGTGGCTTATGTCGTGCTCGGCGCGCCGGGCCTGCCCGACCTGCCCTTTGCGTCGCGCAACAGCGATTCAAGCATCGCCAATGCCGCGCATGGCGCCGTCGACATCGCGAAGGTGACGTCCGCCTTGTCGGACAAGCTGAAAGCCGATCCCAATAATTTCGATGGCTGGATGCTGCTGGCGCGGAGCGAGTTGTCGCTCGGCGATTGGAAAGCGGCCGCCGATGCCTATCGTCACGCGGTCGCGCTTCGACCCGATGACGCGGACAGCGCCACCGGCTATGGCGAGATGCTGGTGCTGGTGGCCGGCGGCACGGTCACGCCCGAGGCCCATGACCTCTTCGCCCATGCGTTGGCACGCGCCCCCGATGACGACGTCGCGGAATTCTATCTCGCCTTGGCCGAAGCGCAGGCCGGCAGGATCGACGCCGCCATCGCCGGCTGGCTGAAGCTTGCCGGTGAGGAGCCCGCCGATTCCGATCTGCGCGCGGAAGCGGCGCGGCGTATCGCCGAAGCCGCCAAGCTTGCCGGCATCCCTGCCCCGCCGCTGCCGCTGCCGGCCGCGGGAACCGATGCCGCCGCGCCGAGCGCGCCGAGCACCGCGGCCGCGCCCAGCGCGGCGCTCGCTCCTCCCGCCGCCGCTGGCGGGCCTCCCAGCGGCGACGCCGCCGCGGCGATCGCGCAAATGCCCGAAGCGCAGCGCAACGAGCTGATCCGCGGCATGGTCGCGCAGCTTGCGCAAAAGCTCGAGGCACAGCCCAACGACCCCGATGGCTGGGTGCGGCTGGGCCGTTCCTATCTCGTGCTCGGCGACAAGGACAAGGCCGCTTCGGCCTATGACCACGCCGCGCAGCTCAAGCCGAAAGACGTGTCGGTGCCGTTGCAAGAGATCGATGCGCTTTTGGCCGGGCAGCCCCAAGACGAGGCCTTCCCGCCACGGGTCATGACCTTGCTGCGCCGGGTCGAAGCGATCGATCCCAATCAGCCCGACGCCTTATGGTATCTCGGGCTTGCCGCCGCCCGTGCTCAACAGACCGACGAAGCACGCGGCTATTGGCAACATTTGCTGCCGCTGCTGCCCGCCGGCAGCGATGAAAGCAAGAAAGTCACCCTCGCGCTGCAAGGCTTGCCGGCGAAATAGCTCTTGGGCTTTTGCTGCGCCGCGCGGGCGCTTGGCTTGACATGCCGGGACCGTCAGCCCTAAACCGACGCGGCCGTGTTTCCATGAAACCGGGCGCTTAGCTCAGCGGGAGAGCACACCCTTCACACGGGTGGGGTCGTAGGTTCAATCCCTACAGCGCCCACCATTCCCCGGCGGCATGCGGCCATGCACGGCCGCTCGCTAGACTCGCCGCGGTGAGAGGCAGATACTCCGCCCAAAGCTCAAGCGTTTTGCCGCGATCGGCGATAAGGGAGGTTGTCATGGCACGCCCCAAGAAGCGCTCAGCAACACGTCGCACCAAGGCCAAACGCGGCAAAGCCAAAGCCGCTCCGAAACGCGCCAAGGCGGCGCAAAAATCCGCCGTCAAACGCACGGCGTCCCGCGCCAAGCCGAAAAAACGCATGCGTCCCGTCGCCGCCAAACGGCGCGCCGCACCCAAACGCAAGGCGCCGCCGAAGCCGGTCGAAACCGTGATAGCGCCGGACGAGAACGGACCGACGGGCGTCGTCGTCACCTACGAAGCGATCATCGTGCGCGACGAGCCGGAAGAGCCTTAGCCGCGATCCTTCGACCCTCCGATTCATTCCTCGTTCCTCCCTCTCAGGAGTTTCACCATGGCCCGTACAAACGCAAATCCCCCGGTTCTCTCTTTTGCCGAGCGCGACCGGCGCTGGGCGAATGTGCGCAAGCTGATGCGCGAGCGCAATCTCGAAGGGCTGATCGTTGCCGGGTTCCGCGCGCGCGAAATGTATGAGAGCTACATCAGCGACGATTACAACGAAGGCTGCGTGCTGTTTCCGGCCGAAGGCGACGCGGTGGTGATCACCTGGGCGCATCTGCGCGTTTTGCGCGCGCAATATTCGGCCGAGCGCGGCCACAAGCTTTGGGTCGAGGATTACCGGGTCGCGACCAGCGGCACCGCGGTCGCGGAAGTGGTGAAAGAGAAGAAGCTCGCGAGCAGCCGGCTCGGCGTGGTCGGACTCACCTCGCAGGCGCCGACCGAAATCTATGGCGCCATCCCAGCGAATTTCTGGGCCGAGTTCACCGCTGCTTTGCCGAAGACGCAGTTCGAGGATATTTCCGAGGAATTCAGCCACCTCATGCTGGTGAAAAGCGCCGAGGAGATGGCGCAAGTGCGTTACGCCGCGCGCGCCGCCGAAGCCGCGTGCAAGGCGATGATCGACGTGGCCGAAGCCGGCGTGGGCGAGGAAGTGCTGCTCGCCGAAGGCACCGCCGAGATGCTGCGCTGGGGCATCGGGCTGCGCTATCCCATGATGGTGATGAATTCCGGCCCGCACACCCTCTCTTGGGGGCCGCCGCGTTGGACCACGCGCGGCGAGGCGCCGCGGGTGCTGCAACGCGGCGATCTGATGCAAGCCGAGCTGATGCCGATGTGCGGCAATCAGGAAGTCCAAGTACAGATGACCGTGGCGCTCGATCCTTTGGACGAGATCAATCTCCGCTGCGAGAAAGTCGCGCGCCAGTGCTACGAGGCCGGCCTCAAGGCGCTGAAGCCCGGGATCAAGTTCACCGATCTCGTCGCCGCCATGGAAGAGCCGCTGAAATCCTCGGGCTGCTGGGCCTATACGCCGTTGGTGCATTCGGTCGGCCCGCATTTCCTGGCCGGGCGCAGCCGCCTCAATATGGAGAAGCTCGATCTCGGCGTGCGCTTCGTCGGCGCGCCGTCGGGCCGCGAGCGCAACGCGGTGCTCCAGCCCGGCATGGTCTTCGCCTTCGAGCCCAATGCCTGCCTCGACACCCACCGGGTCAATATCGGCGGGACGGTGATCGTGACCGCGACCGGTTGCGAGGAGCTCAACCAGATCCCGACCACGGTCGCGCACAAGCAGTAGTTAATAAGGAACCGGCTCGACCCGGCGGGGCGCCGCCGGGTCAGCCAAGATTTTTGCGCGCCAGGGTCTTGAAACCACGAACCCCTTTGAACATTTCTCTGGCACTCATTCGGTATGAGTGCTAGTAGACCGCTATTCGGGATTAGCCGAACCTTATACCAAACCATCCGATCGACAAATTGAGGAGGAGTTTCATGAAGTTCCGTCCCTTGCACGACCGCGTCGTCGTGCGGCGCTTGGAGCAAGAAGAGAAGACCTCAGGCGGGATCATCATCCCCGACACCGCCAAGGAAAAGCCGATGGAAGGCGAGATCATCGCCGCGGGCCCGGGCGCCCGGAACGAGACCGGCCAGCTGGTCCCGCTCGACGTCAAGGTCGGCGACCGCGTGCTGTTCGGCAAATGGTCGGGCACCGAGGTCAAGATCGACGGCGAAGAGCTGATGATCATGAAGGAAAGCGACATCATGGGCATCATCGAAGGCACGCCTTCCGCGAAGCGGAAAGTCGCCTGATCCCCATCACGCTCATAAACTGACAGAGAGAGAAGGCACATGGCAGCCAAAGAAGTGAAGTTTCATGGCGACGCGCGCGACCGTTTGCTGCGCGGCGTCGACATTCTCGCCAATGCAGTGAAGGTCACGTTGGGCCCGAAAGGCCGCAACGTCGTCCTCGACAAGTCGTTCGGCGCGCCGCGCATCACCAAGGACGGCGTCACCGTCGCCAAGGAAATCGAGCTTTCCGACAAGTTCGAGAACATGGGCGCCCAGATGATTCGCGAGGTCGCGTCGAAGACCAATGATCTCGCCGGCGACGGCACCACCACCGCGACCATTCTCGCCCAAGCGATCGTGCGCGAAGGCGTGAAGGCGGTGGCCGCGGGCCTCAACCCGATGGATCTGAAGCGCGGCATCGACATCGCCGTCGACGCGGTCGTCGAGGACATCAAGAAGCGTTCGAAGAAGATCTCGACCAATGACGAGATCGAGCAGGTTGGCACGATCTCGGCCAATGGCGAGCGCGACATCGGCAAGAAGATCGCCGAGGCGATGAAGAAGGTCGGCAATGAAGGCGTGATCACGGTCGAAGAGTCGAAGAGCCTCGAGACCGAGCTCGACGTCGTCGAAGGCATGCAATTCGACCGCGGCTATATCTCGCCCTATTTCGTCACCAACGCCGAGAAGATGATCGCCGAGCTCGACGATCCCTACATCCTCCTGTTCGAGAAGAAGCTCTCGGGCTTGCAGGCGATGCTGCCGGTGCTAGAAGCGGTGGTGCAAAGCGGCAAGCCGCTTCTCATTGTCGCCGAGGACGTCGAAGGCGAAGCGCTCGCCACCCTGGTCGTCAACCGCCTGCGCGGCGGCTTGAAGGTCGCGGCGGTGAAGGCGCCGGGCTTCGGCGATCGCCGCAAGGCGATGCTCGAGGACATCGCGATCCTCACCAGCGGCCAGCTCATCTCGGAAGATCTCGGCATTAAGCTCGAGAACGTCACGCTCGACATGCTCGGCAAGGCCAAGCGCGTGCGCATCGAGAAAGAGAACACCACGATCATCGACGGCTCCGGCAAGAAGGCGGACATCGCGGCCCGCGTCAACCAGATCCGTCAACAGATCGAGGAGACCACCTCGGACTACGACAAGGAGAAGCTGCAAGAGCGTCTGGCGAAGCTCGCCGGCGGCGTCGCGGTGATCCGCGTCGGCGGTGCGACCGAAGTCGAAGTGAAAGAGCGCAAGGACCGGGTTGACGATGCGATGCACGCCACCCGCGCGGCGGTCGAGGAAGGCATTGTCGCCGGCGGCGGCTCGGCCCTTCTCTATGCCACCAAGTCGCTCGCCAAGCTTCGTCCGGCCAATGACGATCAGAAGACCGGCATCGACATCGTCCGCCGTGCTCTGCAGATCCCGGCGCGCATCATCGCCGAGAATGCCGGCACCGATGGCTCGATCGTGATCGGCAAGCTCATCGACAAGGACAACCCGAATTGGGGCTATGACGCCCAAACCGGTGAGTTCGTCGACATGCTGAAGGCTGGCATCATCGACCCGACCAAGGTCGTGCGGCTCGCGTTGCAGGATGCGGCTTCGGTCGCCGGCTTGCTCGTGACCACCGAAGCGATGGTCGCCGAGAAGCCGGAAAAGAAACCCGCGCCGATGGGCCATGACCATGGCGGCGGCATGGGCGGGATGGACTTCTAAGAAATCCCGTTACCAGGACGCGCAGCAAAGGCGAAGGGCGATCCAAGCCCTTCGCCGTTTTGCGAAGCAAAATCGAGATCAGGGCCGCGGAGAAATCCGCGGCCTTTTTCTTTTACGCGCTATCAAAACATGCCGTGGAACGGCCCCATCGGAAAGCCGATGAATTGGTCGGCGACCTTCTTCTGGTTGTCGTCGAACGCGGCGTAAAGCGGCTTCAAGGCCGCGTCGGTCTTGCGCAGCGTGTCGAGCCGCTCGAACATCAGCTGCTCGCGCAAATCGAGACGCTGCGTCAGGGTTTCGTTCGTAGGATCGCGATCGAACAGAGTCTTGTGCCGCTCATACATGGATTTGGCGCCGGCTTGCACCGCCTCGGCATATTTGTCCCAAAGCGGCATTTGCTGTTGCGTGATGCTGAGTTCGACCTTGAGGAAGGCGAGCTGACCCGCGACAAATTTTTCCGACGATTGCGCATCGCCGAACCGGTCTGGTCCGCCCCTGCCCCACATCATGCCGGGGCCATAGCCTTCGCCCATCATCCCCGCGCCGCGGCCATCGTAGCCCATCATGCCGGGCCCATAACCGTAACCGCCCATCATGCCCGGACCATCGCCGCGCCCTTGAGCGGCGGCGGGCGGTCCAGCGGGCGGGCCGCCTTGCGCCTGGGCGAATCCCAGAGGCAGACAAAGGGCGATGAGCAATGCGCTACCGATTAGCGCCTGGCGAAATCGTGACATGCCGCACTCCTTTCACCATCCCCCTTGGATGACAAGAATAGGCGTCGCGCTCGCTGAAAAGTTGATCTGGATCAAACACGACAACCGCGATGGACGACCCGCTCGCGGCGTATTGGCGTCACATCGCTTGGAAGATCGTCTTCAGATGCGCGTCGTATTTGACCGCGTGTTTGATGAACCAATCCGTCAGGTCCGCGCACAGCGTCGCCGCCGCGGAGGCAGTCCCGTTGGAATGGAGAGCGAGAATCCGCTCCAATCGCGCGAAGGCCCGCCCATGCTCGGCAATGTGCTTCTCGAGCGCGGCGTCGCTCATAACCTTCAGGTGGGCCCGTTTATGACGACGCTCCGGCTCGTCGTCTTTCACGCCGCCGCTGATGTTGCGCAACACCGCGTTTTCGCGTTTGAAATGGTCTTCGGCCAGGAGCTTGAACGCCTCCATCTGGGCGCGCAGTTGCTCCGAGCCGTGATCATCCTCGACGGTAGTGCAAAGTTGATTGATTGCCTCGATCAAGCGGCGATGGTCCGCGTCGAGCTCGTCATGCCCGACCGCGAAGGTCTCGTTCCAATGAAGCCGCAGCGTCTCGTTCAACGACACGAGCCGACGGCGATGCGTCGGTCAGCGATGGTTAGACGGCGTTTCATAATCCCCCAGAATTTGCCGGCTCCCGGATTTTAGACTTCGCGGTTCGTCGGCGAAACCTTTGGGCCCCCCTTGGCCCCGCACGAATGACTTGCTGACACAGTAAGCCATGCACGAGCGCATATGTTCGCGAATTATATGCATGAGTGCCAGTTTTTTCTGGCGATCAAAAATAATCGACAAAACGCCGTCCGCGTCACAGCGTTTCAGTGTGCCGACGCCGCTGTCACCGCTTTTTGCGTGAGTGATCGGCGATCAACCCATCGAGCAGCTCGACGAGTTGCGCGGCCGGCCCGTTGCGGCCCATGCTTTGGCTGCAGGCCCGCGCGCCTTCGCACATCAGAATAATCTTGTCGGCCAACAGCTCGGGATCCTTGAGACCGGATTCCTCGCATAGCGCGATCAGCCTTTCGCGCGCGCGGCATTTATGCCGCTCGATGATGCGGCGCGCGGGATGATCCTTGTCAGGCAATTCGGCGGTCGCGTTAAGAAAGGCGCAGCCGCGATCGGCCTCGCTGAGCTTGAACTCGCTGACCCGCCGCAGCCAGCTGCGCAACTGACCGAGCGGATCGCCCGGATGGGCCTTGGCGATCTCTTCCCAAATCGCTTCGAACTCGGCAACGAGTTGCGCAAGGCATTCGGCGATCAGCGCGTCCTTCGACACGAAGTGTCGGTACAGCGTCATCTTGTTGGTGCCGGCGGCCTCGGCGATCGCGTCGACGCCGACCGCGTGAATGCCGTGGCGATAGAACAGATCGCGCGCCACCATCAAAATCCGATCGCGCGGCGGTAACGGCATCGTGACCGGGGTTTTGGCGCTTCGCTGGGTGGTTGATGGCGACATCGGCGTTTTCCCTGTTGACATGTTACTGACTGGTCAGTATTTATGGGGTGTTACCAGTCAGTAACATAACTTATGCATCGAGTCACGCGATTTCAATCCCGTCGGCTCGCCAGGAGGCTCCCATGAATTGCTGCCACGATGAGCCGCGTTTAAGCGATGCGTTGTCCGACCCCCTCATCCGCACGATTATGGCGGCGGACGGCGTCGATCCGCAACGTCTCGAAGCGAGTCTGCGCGAAACCGCCGCGAAATTCTCCCGTGAAACGGGCAAAGCCGCATCCCGCATGTCGGGCTGAGCGATGAGGGGCAGCGAATTCGGCGAGCTGAGCGCTTTCGTCGCGATTGCCGATCATGGCAATTTCTCGAAGGCGGCGGCGTTTCTCGGACTTTCGACCTCGACCTTGAGCCAAACGATCCGCTCGCTCGAAGAGCGCGTCGGCGTGCGTCTGCTCAACCGCACCACGCGCAGCGTCGCCTTGACCGAAGCCGGTGCGCAATTGCTGAGCCAGATCCATCCGGCGCTCGACGAGCTCGGCCAGGCGGTCGAATCCCTCACCGCCTTCCGCGACACGCCGGCCGGCGTTCTGCGTTTGTCGGTGGCGAGCCTGGCGGTCGGGATGGTGATCGATCCGATCCTGCCGCGTTTCCGCACGGCCTATCCCGATATCACGCTCGACATCGTGGTGGATGATTCGCTGATCGACATCGTCGACGGGCGTTTCGATGCCGGCATCCGCGTCGGCACGCGCATCGAACGCGACATGATCGCGTTGCGCGTGAGCCCGGATTCGCGCCTTATCGCGGTGGCCTCGCCGGCTTATCTCGCGGCGCATGGCAGACCCGCGACGCCCGACGATCTGCGCACGCATCATTGCATCCGCTTCCGTCAGACCACCGGCGCCATCCACAAATGGGAATTCGAGCGACGCGGCGAGAAAGCCGAAATCGCCGTCACCGGCTCGCTCATCACCAACGATCTCGATCACGTCGTGCGCGCCGCGGTCGACGGGGTCGGCATCGCCTATATGCTCGAAGATTACATGGCGGCGCATATCGAAGAAGGCCGTCTGGTGCCGATCTTGACCGAATGGTCGCGGCCTTATGCCGGGTTCCATTTGTTCTATCCGGGCCGCCGCCAAATGCCGGCGAAGCTCAAAGCGCTGGTCGATTTTCTCCGCGACGCGACGCGCAAGTCGGCGCAACGCAAGCGGCCGGTCGCAGCGATCGCCGGCAACGCCGAGCGCGAAGCGGCCGCCGCGCCCGTCTTGCTGGGCTGAGGCCATTGTTCGGCGACAACGAAAGGGGTTTGCGGCCGGCAGCTTCTTTCGCCGAGCCCGCACCATACCAATCTAAAACATGAGTGCGAGGACAGAGGTGGCCTCGCCCTTTTAGCGGCGTCGCTCTCTCCGCCGAGAGCGTGCCTTCTGCCCCGGCGCTTGCTCCCCCCGAGCGCCGGGGCATATTTTTTGCGGCGCTGCCTTGCACGCTCGTCATGTGCCGACTGTTCGGCGCCATCGAACAGCCCATTCAAAGCATCATCGCTTATCGGCGCCCGCATCATTCCCAGATTGAGAGTGATGAAGCGAGCCGTCGGGCACGCGCCCCGACAGGCTCACCGGACTTTCCCGGCTCGTCTCCCCTTTCCCCCAGGGAGGCGAGTGACCTGCCCCGGCGCTTGCCCCCGTGAGCGCCGGGGTTTGTTTGTCGAAGGCGGGCTTGCGTTGTGGAGATGTGATGAGTTCTCTCGCCGATAGTTTTCGCCCGACAGGAATTCGCGCGCGCATGAAGCGCATACGGCGTTTGCTGCTTTTCGCGTTGCCTCTGGCCGCCATCGTCGGCGGCGTCGGCTGGTATCTCGCTTCGGGACGTTATATTTCGACCGACGACGCCTATGTGCAAGCGGACACGGTTTCGGTCAGCAGCAGCGTCGCCGGCCATGTCGTCGAGATCGACGTCCACGACAATGAATACGTCAAAGCCGGACAAGTGTTGTTCCGTCTCGACGATCGTCCCTATCGTATCGCGGTCGAGCACGCGCAGGCGCAGCTCGCCGCCACGCGTCTCCAGATCGACGCTTTGCGCGCGACCTACCGCCAGAAAGAGGCCGAGCTACAACAGGCGCAGGATACGCTTGCCTATCAGCAGCGCGAGTTCGCGCGCCAGCAAACCTTGGTCGCCGCGCATGTCGGCACCCAGATGCAGGAAGATCGCGCCAAGAACGGCTTCGACACAGCGCGCCAGCAGGTCGCAGCGACGCAGCAGCAGATAGCCAACATCCTGGCAAGCCTCGGCGGCGATGCGAATATCGCAACCGATGCGCATCCGCTGGTGCAGCAGGCCCAGGCGCAGCTCGACCAGGCGGTGCTCGATCTTTCCTACACCACCGTCACCGCGCCGAAAAACGGCATCGTCACCAAAGTCGACAAGCTGCCGATCGGCAATTACCTCACCCCGACCACGCCGGCTTTCGCCCTGGTCGAGAGCGACCATGTTTGGGTCGAGGCCAATTTCAAAGAGACGCAACTGACCCATGTCGAGCCCGGGCAGAGGGTTTCGATCACCGCGGATACCTATCCCGGCGTCGCTTTCACGGGGCGTGTCGCCAGCGTCAGCCCGGGAACCGGCTCGCAATTCTCGGTGCTGCCGCCACAAAACGCGACCGGCAATTGGGTGAAGGTGGTGCAGCGCCTGCCGGTGCGGATCGAGCTCGACAATCCCGATCCCGCGCAGCCTTTGCGCGCCGGCATGAGCATCACCGCCGATATCGACACTGGGCAGAAGAATGCATTGCTGTCCTTTGCCGACTCTTTGATCGGGATGAGCGAAGCGAAGGCGGCGCCGTGAGCACGGCGGCGCCGATATCGCCGGCCGCCATACGCCATCGCGGCCTGATCACCGCGTCGATCATGCTCGCGACGATCATGCAGGTGCTCGACACCACGATCGCCAATGTCGCTCTACCCTATATGCAGGGCGGGCTTGCCGCGGCCCAAGACCAGATCGCCTGGGTGCTGACCTCTTACATCGTGGCGGCGGCGATCATGACGCCGCTGACCGGTTGGCTGGTCGCGCGCTTCGGGCGCAAATACATTTTCCTGATTTCGGTCTTGGGCTTCACCGCCGCCTCGGTCCTGTGCGGGACGGCCGGAAGCCTCACCGAAATGGTGCTCTTTCGCGTGCTGCAAGGCATTTTCGGCGCGGCGCTGGTGCCGCTGTCGCAAGCGGTTTTGCTCGCCATCAACCCGCCCGAGAAACACGGCGCAGCCATGTCGCTGTGGTCCACCGGCATCATGGTGGCGCCGATCCTCGGCCCGACCCTCGGCGGCTGGCTTACCTATAATTACGATTGGCGTTGGGTCTTCTTCATCAATTTGCCGCTCGGCATGATCGCCTTTGCCGGCATCCTCGCCTTCGTTCCTGAAACCAAGACCAATCCGCGCCAGGGCTTCGATCTCTTCGGCTTCGCGTTTTTGAGCCTCGCCGTCGGCGCGTTCCAGATGTTCCTCGATCGCGGCGAGATGAAGGATTGGTTCGGCTCGCCCGAGATCGTGATCGAAGCCGCGGCGGCCGCGATCGGGCTTTGGGTCTTCGTCGTTCACACGCTGACGACGGAGCGGCCCTTCCTCAATCTCGGCCTGGTCAAGGATCGGAATTTTCTCGGCGGCAGCGCCTTCATGTTCGTCGCCAGCTCGATCACCTATTCGACTCTGGCGCTGCTGCCGCCGCTTCTCACATTGCTCGATTATCCGATCGTCAATACCGGGCTTTTGCAGATCCCGCGCGGCGTCGCGATGATGGTCTCGATCATGGTGACGGGACGTTTCGTCGGAAAGGTCGATGTCCGCATCTTGCTGGCGCTCGGGCTTTTCGCCGCCGGCGGATCGCTGTGGCTGATGACTGGCTTCACGCCCGATATGGACGCGCAGCCGGTCATCGTTTCGGGTATCGTTCAAGGCATCGGGCTCGGGCTTCTCTTCGCGCCGATCAATGTCGCCACCTTCGCCACCTTGCCGCCCGCGCTGCTCACCGAAGGCACCGGTGTCTACAGCCTCGTGCGCAATATCGGCAGCAGCATCGGCATCTCGGTATGCGAGAGCTTGCTCGACCGGAATACCCAGATCAATCATTCGTCGCTGGTGCAAAGCATCACGCCCTTCAGCCCCGCGCTGCAGCAGGGCGCGGCGCCGCATTACTGGCCGCTCGATTCCATCGCCGGGCTCAGCGCGCTCGACCAGATGGTCAATTTCCAGGCGGCGATGCTGTCCTATATCGACGATTTCAAATTCATGATGTTGGTCTGCGTCGCGGCGCTGCCGCTGTTGCTGCTGTTGCGCCCGGCCAAGCCCAAGCCAGGCGCTTCCCTGCCGCTCGCGACCGAGTGATCGCGCGCCGCAATCGGGCGGATTTCCTTTGCCGCGCGCTCCCCGGTATGATCGCCCCAGCCGATCCCCCGGAGGTGTCATGAGCGCGACTTGGATTGCCATTATCATCGTCGGCCTCATCGTCGTCTTTTTCTTGCTGGCCTATAACCGGCTGGTGGCGTTGCGGCAGGCCTATCGCAACGCCTTTGCCGATATCGACGTGCAGTTGAAACAGCGCCACGATCTCGTCCCCAATCTGGTTGAGACCGTGAAAGGCTATGCCAGCCATGAAAGCAGCGTGCTGGAGAACGTCACCGCAGCGCGCGCTTCGGCGATGCAGGCGACCACGCCGCAGGAACGCGGCGCGGCCGAAGGTGCGCTCAGCCAAGCGCTCGGCCGGCTTTTCGCCGTGGCCGAAAGCTATCCGCAGTTGAAGGCCAGCGACAATTTCCGCGAGCTCCAGGCGCAGCTCGCCGATATCGAAAACAAGATCGCCGCGGCGCGCCGTTTCTTCAACAATGCGGTCGCCGAGTACAACACCCATATCGAGCAATTCCCGGCCGTGCTGATCGCCGGCTCCCTTGGCTTCGGCCACGCCGAGATGTTCGCGCTCGATGGCGGCGAGAAGGCGGCGGCGAGCGAGCCGCCCAAGGTTTCCTTCGGCGGATAGCGGAGCAGGGCGCGCGATGGCCGAGCCGCTCGGTCTTTCCACCTATCGGTGGAACAACAATCTGAAATCGGTGGCGCTCGTCGTCATGCTGCCGGTCTTGTTGCTGCTGTTGCTGGCCGTGCTGTTTTATGTTTTCAGCTGGGGCGCTGTGACCGGTCCCGACAACACGATCAGCCCCTACACCTTCGAGAATTTCGGCCTCGCGCCCGTGCTCGGGACGATGACCCCGCTCGATCTCACCCTCGCCGCGATTCTCTTCTATTGGCCTTACGTGTTCTTCGCCGCCGCGATCTGGGGCGCGCTCGGTTATCTTTTCAACGGCGCGATGATCCGCTTTTCCACCGGCGCCAAGCCGTTAAGCCGCACCGAGGCGCCGCGGGTTTATACCCTGCTCGAAAATCTCTGCATCTCGCGCGGCATGACGACGCCGCAGCTCTACATCATCGAAACCGACGCGCTCAACGCCTATGCGACCGGCATCGATCAGCGCACCTATTCGATCACCGTCACCCGCCCGCTCGTGGAACGGCTCGACGATGCCGAGCTCGAAGCGGTGCTGGCGCATGAGCTCACCCACATCATCGATCGCGACGTCAGGCTGCTGCTGGTGACGATCGTGTTCGCGGGCGCGATCTCCTTCATCGCGCAGCTTTTGTGGCGCGGAATCTATATCGCATCGCCGCGGCGCGGCCGCGGCAATGCCGGGCTGGTGCTGATGCTGGTGGCCGCCGTGATTGCGGCCATCGGCTATGTGCTGGCGCTGGTGCTGCGCTTTGCGATTTCGCGCAAACGCGAATATCTCGCCGATGCCGGCTCGGTCGAGCTCACCAAGAATCCCGAAGCCTTGATCTCGGCGCTGCGCAAGATCTCGCAGCACGCCGACGTGCCGCACGTCCCGTCGGAAGTCCGCCAGATGTTCATCGAGAATCCGCGCTCGAGCTTCAACAGTCTGTTCGCGACCCATCCGCCGATCGAAGACCGTATCCGCGTGCTGGAACGGCTCGAAGGCGGCACGTCGCTCACCCGCCCCCAAGGCGCCGCCCATCACGATAGCGGCAGCGTTCCTTCGGCCGGTAGCGTCCCTCACCCCGACAGCGGCAGCGTGCCCCCGGCCGGCCCCGTGCCCTGATCACCAGGTTTGCGCTGGATCAAACCCGATCCCGCGCCGATCGGCTACGACGTGATGTGGCCCAGCACCTGCACCAGTTCCGCGACCTTGCGCCGCTGATCCTTCGCGTCCCCGGAAAGGATCGATTGCTCGACGCAATGCTCGATATGGTCGTTGAGGATTTCGTGCTCGACCTTCTTGAGCGCGGCTTTGACCGCCTCGATCTGGTTCATCACGTCGATGCAATAGCGGTCCTCGTCGATCATGCGCCTGATCCCGCGCACCTGGCCTTCGATGCGACCAAGTCGCGCACCGGCCGATTTCTTGACAGGCTCTCTCATGGGCCTGATACTATACCCCTGTAGGGTATAAGGCAAGACCCGCGGGAGAGCACCATGGCGCAGCTTCAATCCCATCCCCATCACCATGACGGCCCGGCGCCATCAGGCGCCACGGCGAAGGACCCGATCTGCGGCATGAGCGTCGATCCAGCCAAGACGCCGCATCACGCGACCTATCGCGACATCGATTACTCTTTCTGCTGCGCGGGCTGCCGCACGAAATTCCTTGCCGATCCCGAGAAATACGCGACGCCAGCGCCGGCGCCCGCTCCTCCCGCGCCGCCGCCCGTCGCCGCCGCGCCCGGCACGATCTGGACCTGCCCGATGCATCCCGAGATCAAAGCGAGCGCGCCCGGCCCCTGCCCGCTTTGCGGCATGGCGCTCGAGCCGATGACGCCAGCGGCCGGCGAGACGAAAAATCCCGAGCTCGCGGAGATGACAAGGCGCTTTTGGATCGGGCTTGTTCTAACTCTGCCGGTGGTCGGCCTCGCTATGGCGGGCGAGCTTTTACCTTGGGTGCAGTTCGCTTTGACGACGCCGGTGGTGTTGTGGGGCGGCTGGCCGTTCTTTCAGCGCTTCTGGGCGTCGCTGGTCAATCGCAGCCCCAACATGTTCACCCTGATCGCGCTCGGCACCGGCATCGCCTATCTCGACAGCGTCGCGGCGTTGCTCGCGCCCGACCTCTTCCCGCCTTCCTTCCGCAATATGCAAGGCGCCGTGCCGGTCTATTTCGAAGCGGCATCGGTAATCACCGTGCTCGTGCTGCTCGGCCAGGTGCTGGAGCTGCGCGCGCGCGCCGCAACCGGCGCCGCCATCCGCGCGCTGCTGGATTTGTCACCCAAACACGCGCGGCGTATCGCGGGTGATGGCAACGAAGCCGATGTGCCGCTCGACCAGGTTCAGCGCGGTGATCTCTTGCGCGTGCGGCTCGGCGAGAAAGTGCCGGTCGACGGGATCGTGGTCAGTGGCAACGGCACGATCGATGAATCGATGCTCACCGGCGAATCCATGCCGATCGACAAGGCGAAAGGCGACAAGGTGACCGGCGCCACGCTCAACACCAATGGCAGCTTCATCATGCGTGCCGAGCGGGTCGGCAGCGAAACCTTGCTGGCGCAGATCGTCGCGCTGGTCGCCTCGGCGCAACGCAGCCGCGCGCCGATCCAAAGTCTCGCCGACCGCATCGCGGGCTGGTTCGTGCCTGCCGTCATCGCCGTTGCGGTTGCGACCGCGCTCGCCTGGGCGTTTGTCGGACCCGAGCCGGCGCTGGCTTACGCGCTGGTCAATGGCGTCGCCGTGCTGATCATCGCCTGTCCCTGCGCGCTCGGCCTTGCCACGCCGATGTCGATCATGGTCGGCACCGGGCGCGGCGCACGCGCCGGCGTGCTGTTCCGCGACGCCGAGGCGTTGCAGCTTCTCGCCGAAATCGACACGTTGATCCTCGACAAGACCGGCACTTTGACGGAAGGCAAGCCGCGTCTCGCCGCAATCGGCGCGGTGGGCGGCTGGAACGAAAACGAAGTGCTGCGCCTGGCGGCGTCGCTGGAACGCGGCAGCGAGCATCCTTTGAGCGCCGCGATCGTCGCCGGCGCGCGCGAGCGTGGGCTGGTTCTTGTCGAGGCCAAAGACTTTCGCGCCGAAACCGGCAAAGGCGTCAGCGGCAACGTCGACGGCAAAAGCCTGGCCATCGGCAATTTCGCGCTCCTCGAAAATCTCGGTATCGGCGCCGACGCTTTGCCTGCCGACGCGAAACGCCGCCGCCAGGACGGCGAAACCGTGATGTTCGTCGCGATCGACGGCAAGCTCGCTGGCACGATCGCGGTCGCCGATCCGGTGAAGCCCAACGCCCAAGCCGCCATCGCCGCCTTGCGCGCCGAAGGCATACGCATCGTGATGGCGACCGGCGACAATCGCGCGACCGCGCACGCCGTGGCACAGCGCCTCGGTATCGACGAGGTTGCGGCCGAGCTGTTGCCGGACGGCAAGGTCGCCTTGATCGCGGAATACCGCGCCGCCGGGCAGAAGGTCGCGATGGCGGGCGATGGCGTCAACGACGCGCCCGCGCTGGCCGCCGCCACGGTCGGCATCGCCATGGGCACCGGCGCCGATGTCGCGCTCGAAAGCGCCGGCATCACCTTGGTCAAAGGCGATCTCGACGGCGTGCTGCGCGCACGCCGCTTGTCGCGCGCCGCCATGCGCAACATCCGCCAGAACTTGTTCTTCGCCTTCGTCTTCAACGCGCTGGCCGTGCCGATCGCCGCCGGCGTGCTTTATCCGGTCTGGGGCTTGCTGCTCAACCCGATGATCGCCAGCGCGGCGATGAGCTTTTCCTCGGTGACGGTCGTCGGCAATGCGTTGCGGCTGCGGCAGGTGAAGCTTTAGCCGCGCCTTATTTGGCTTTGGTTTGCCAAAGCCCCAGCGCCGCGCCCGTCGGATCGTAGATGATGGCGATGAAGCCCTCGTCCATCACCGGCATCACATCGCGCATCACCTTGGCGCCGAGCGACGTCGCCTTGTCGGTCGCGGCGCGGATATCGGCGACGTCGACATAAGGCATCCAGGCGGAAGGCGCGCCGGGAATCATTTGCTTCATCATGCCGCCGCCGGTGCCTTGGCCGACACGCACCATCGTATAGGTCATGCCGCCGCCCATCGCTTCGTCCTTAAGCTGCCAATCGAACAGCGCGCCGTAAAAGGCTTTGGCCTTTTCGATATCGCTGGTGGCGAGTTCGATATGCACGAATGGATTTTCCATGACTGCCCTCCGCTTTTATCCGCGGGACCGCGAGAGGGCCCGCGTTGCGCCGATCTTGCGCCGCCAATCATGGCACGACAATGACGCTCGATCGCGCGTCGCGACGAAGGCGGCGCCCCGGCTATTCCGCGTCGGGCTGTTTTTCCGGCAAGGCGCGGTCGAAGGCGTCGAGCTTCATGCACGCATCGAAGATGCGCATAATGGTCGGATAAGGCGTGAGATCGAAGCTCGGATAGCGCTTGGCGTTGAAGACTTGCGGCACGAGGCAGATATCGGCGATGCCGGGTGTGTCGCCATGGCAGAAGCGCCCCGCCTTGCCGTCTTGCGCGAGAATCTGCTCGATGCCGTCGAAGCCGAGCTTGATCCAATGGTTGAACCAGGTTTCGATGTCCTTCTCGCCGTGCTTCATGTCATGGGCGAGAAAACGCAGCACCCGCAGATTGTCGACCGGGTGGATGTCGCAGGCGATCGCTTGGGCGAGCGCGCGCGCGCGCGCCCTGCCCGCCGGATCGGCCGGCAGCAAGGGCGGCGTGGGATGGGTCTCGTCGAGATATTCGACGATCGCCAGGGACTGAGAAAAGACCTGGCCGTCATCGACCAAAGCGGGCACCAGCCCTTGCGGGTTGAGGCGCAGATAATCGGCCGAGCGCTGGACATTCTTGCGCAGGTAGATGAAGGCCTGCTCGTAAGCCAGCCCCTTGATATTGAGTGCGATTCGCACACGAAACGCCGCCGATGAGCGGAAATAGCCATAAAGCTTCATGCTGCGCCTTTCTCCCTTGGGCCTTCGTCACGCCCCGAACTCGCCTTCCTTCAGTCTCCGCGCCGGCGGCGGGGCGTCAAGCGCTTCGAAAAGCGAGAAAAAGTGAATTCCCAAGAGGATAGAATCCTGTACCGTTGCCTAATACTAGCGGTTGGGTGCGACTATCGGTGGCCGATGGTCGGCCCGGATTCGGGGGCGACGGCCAAGACTCGCGACTTGCGCGCCCCTGGCCTGCGTGGCTCGAATGTGGCGCTGCCGCAAAGCTGAGATTAGATTGGTGCGAAATATGTTGGAAAACTTGTCATGACAAGAGAAGCGGCCCTATCGGCCGGCTCCCGCAGAACCTTCGAACTTTCCAGCTATCTGCCTTTCCGCTTGACCGTTCTCAGCAACCGGCTGACCCGCCGGGTAGCGCGGTTCTATGGCGAGCGCTTCAAGCTCACCGCGCCGGAATGGCGCACCATCGCCGTGCTCGGCCAGCACGGTGCGCAAAGCGCCAACACCGTGATCGTCCAGACCACCATGGACAAGGTGCGCGTCAGCCGCGCCGTGGCCAAGCTGCTGAAGGCCGGCTACATCACGCGCGACTCCGATCCCGAGGACCGGCGCCGCGCCATCCTCGCTTTGACGCCCAAAGGGATGGATATCTACCGGCAGATCGTACCCTTGGTGCAAGAGGTCGAAGCCGAGATCCTCGCAACGCTGACTCAGGACGAGCGCAGCAACCTCGCCAATGCTTTGGCCAAGATCGAAGCCTTCATGCGCCAGGCTGATGGGATCGACGTCGTGGACGACGACGACGACGAATAACGCCTTCCTCGCTCGAGCCCGCTTACGCGGGCAGCGTGATAAGGCCCGCTTACGTGGGCAGCGGGATCGAATCCGACTCGCCGGGCACGGGCGCAAAACGCCCTGACTGCCAGTCTTCCTTGGCGCGCTCGATACGTTCGCGCGTGCTCGAGACGAAATTCCACCAGACATGCCGCGGTCCATCCATCGGCTCGCCGCCGAGCAGCAGAAGCCGGGCGCTTGTTGCCGCACGCAGCGCGACCGTATCGCCTTTGCGGAAGACCAGCATCCGGCCGGCGGCGAAGCTTTCGCCCGCGGCCTCGATCGTGCCTTCGACCGGATAGACCGCGCGCTCCTCGTAGCTCGCCGGCAGCTCGAGCGTGGCGCCCGCATCGAGACGCACATCGGCATAAAACATCGCCGAGAAGGTTTCGACCGGCGAGCGCGCGCCATAAAGCTCGCCGACGATCAGGCGCAAGCTCACGCCTTTTCCTTCGAGCAACGGCAGCGATGCCGCGCCGTGATGCGCGAAGGCGGGCTCGGTCTCCTCATAGGCTTGCGGCAGCCCGACCCAGGATTGGATGCCGAAGATCGGCGAGTCATGGGCGCGCAAGGCTGGCGGCGTGCGCTCGGAATGAACGATGCCGCGCCCCGCGGTCATCCAGTTGACGTCGCCCGGCAGAATCGGCTGCGCATGGCCGAGGCTGTCACGGTGGAGGATTTCGCCGGCGAAAAGATAGGTGACGGTGGCGAGGCCGATATGCGGGTGCGGCCTGACGTCGAGCCCGGTGCCCGCGCGCAAGATGGTGGGCCCGAAATGATCGAAGAACACGAACGGCCCGACCATGCGCCGCGCGAAAGAGGGCAGCACGCGCTGGACCGCGAAGCCGTCGCCGAGATCGCGGCTGCGCGGCACGAGCACGGTTTCGGGCGCTTGGCCCGCCACGGGATCGACGCTCGGTGACGGCAAGACCAGGGACATGGCGCGCGCTTTCGCGGAAAAAGACCGGCCGGACATTGTCCTTATATATAGAGAGCGCGAGTCCGGTTTGCCCACGCTGGCGGCGCTTGCTATAACGCAACCGATATTGGCGAGATCGCGAGGCGACGTGGCGGCCGCGACCATCCTGGTCCTCAACGGACCCAACCTCAACCTCCTGGGCGTGCGCGAACCGCAAACCTATGGGCGCGAGACCCTGGCCGATATCGAGGAATCCTGTCTCGAACGCGCGGCCCAGCTCGACCTCGCGGTGGATTTCCGGCAATCCAACCATGAAGGCCAGCTCATCGACTGGATCCAAGAGGCACGCGAAAGCGCCGACGGCATCGTCATCAATGCCGGCGCGTTCAGCCACACCTCGATTGCGATCCTCGACGCGCTGCGCGCCTGCGAATTGCCGATCGTCGAGGTGCATCTCAGCAACATTTATCGCCGCGAGCCCTACCGCCATCACTCCTATATCAGCGCCGTCGCGAGCGGCGTGATTTGCGGGTTCGGCGCGCAGGGCTATGTGCTCGCGCTCGACGCTATCGCCTATCTCGTCGAAGCCCAAGAGCCAAGCGGCTGACGGGGTCTTAGTCCAGTATGGCAGCGAAGAACGAGCTTACGGTCGACGGCGATCTCGTGCGCGCCTTGGCGGCGCTGCTCGAGGAAACCGGATTGAGCGAGATCGAATATGCGGTCGGCGAGCGCCGCATAAGGGTTGCGCGCGGCACCAGCACGGCCCATGTCGTCTCGACTACCATCGCCGCACCGCCGGCTCCCGCCGCGGTGGCAAGCGCGCCCGCGGCCGAGGCGGCTGGCACGGTCAAGTCGCCGATGGTCGGCATCGTGCATCTGAGCCCGCAGCCCGGCGCGCCGCCTTTCGTCAAACCGGGCGACACGGTGCGCGAAGGCCAGACCTTGTTCATCATCGAGGCGATGAAGGTGATGAACCAGATCCCCGCGCCCAAGGCCGGCAAGGTCGCACAGATCCTCGTCGCCAACGGCGTGCCGGTCGAATACGGCCAGCCTCTCGCCGTGCTGGAGTAGCCGGAAAGCGATGTTCGAAAAGGTTCTCATCGCGAACCGCGGCGAGATCGCTTTGCGGATCCATCGCGCCTGCCGCGAGATGGGCATCCGCACCGTGGCGATCCATTCGACCGCCGACGACAACGCCATGCATGTGCGCCTGGCCGATGAAAGCGTGTGCATCGGCCCGCCCGCCGCGCGCGACAGCTATCTCAACATCCCGGCGATTCTCTCGGCAGCGGCGATCACCGGCGCCGACGCGATCCATCCCGGCGTCGGGTTCCTGTCCGAGAATGCGAGCTTCGCGTCGATGGTCGAGGAGCACGGCTTCACTTTCATCGGCCCTTCGCCCGAGCATATTCTTCTGATGGGCGACAAGGTCTCGGCCAAGCGCGCCGCCGAAGAGCTGGGGATTCCCGTCGTGCCCGGCTCGACCGGCTTGCGCGACATCGAGGCGGCGCGCGAAGCCGCCGATGCGGCCGGCTATCCGGTGCTGATCAAAGCCGCGGGCGGCGGCGGCGGGCGCGGCATGCGCGTGGCGCGCGACCGCGAGGAGCTGACCGCGCTGATGCCCGAAGCGCAGGCCGAGGCGCAGGCTTTCTTCGGCAACAGCGCGGTTTATCTCGAGCGCTATCTCGAGCGGCCGCGCCATATCGAGGTCCAGATTCTCGCCGACGGGCTGGGCAATGTCATCCATCTCGGCGAGCGCGATTGCTCGGTGCAGCGCAAGCATCAGAAAGTGCTCGAGGAGACTCCCTCGCCCGCGCTCAACCCGGTCGAGCGCGAGCGGCTCACCAGCGTCGTCACCACGGCGATGCGCGGCATGGGCTACAAAAGCGCCGGCACGCTCGAATTCCTTTACGAGAACGGCGAGTTCTTCTTCATCGAGATGAACACGCGCGTCCAGGTCGAGCATCCGATCTCGGAAGAGATCAGCGGCGTCGACATCGTGCGCGAGCAGATCCGCATCGCATCGGGCGCGCCGCTCGGCTATCGCCAGGAAGAGATCGAGCTCTCCGGCCATGCGATGGAATGCCGGATCAATGCCGAGCATCCCGCGACCTTCATGCCCTCGCCGGGCATGATCACCTCCTATCACCCGCCGGGCGGGCTCGGCGTGCGCGTCGACAGCGCGATGTATCAAGGCTATGCCGTGCCGCCGCATTACGACAGCCTGATCGCCAAGCTGATCGTCCATGGCCGCAGCCGCAACGAATGCCTGATGCGCATGCGGCGCGCGCTTGAGGAATTCGTCATCGGCGGCATCGACACCACCATCCCGATGCATCAGCGCCTGCTGCGCGAGCCGGATTTCGTCAACGGCGATTACGACACGCATTGGCTCGAGCGCCTGCTCGAGCGCGGGACGTGACCGGTTTCCTGCCGCGGCTTCGCGCCTAGGCGGCCGCGTGACCCGCGCACTCACCCCCGAGCTGCTGCTGGGCGCCTATGCCGCCGGGATTTTCCCGATGGCGGAATCGGCCGAGGATCCCGAGCTCTTTTGGGTCGATCCGGTGCGGCGCGGGATTCTGCCGCTCGACGGCTTCCACCTGCCGCGCCGCTTGAAGCGCACCTTGCGCGCCGACCGTTTCGAGATCACTTGCGACCGCGACTTCGCGGCGGTGATGCGCGGCTGCGCCGAACCAACGCCGGACCGGCAGCAGACCTGGATCAACGACGAGATTTTTCAGGTCTATACCGCCCTGCACCAGCAAGGTTATGCCCATAGCGTCGAGGCGCGCAGCGACGGCGCGCTGGTCGGCGGGCTTTACGGCGTGGCGCTGGGCGGCGCGTTCTTCGGCGAGAGCATGTTCAGCCGGGTGACCGATGCCAGCAAGATCGCCCTCGCCCATCTCGTGGCGCGGCTTTTGCGCGGCGGCTTCCGCCTGCTCGACACGCAGTTCGTGACGGAACATCTCCAGCGCTTCGGCGCGATCGAGATATCGCGCGCCCGCTATCGCCGGCTGCTGAGGGAAGCGCTCGACGCCAACGCCTATTTTCCGCCCGAGCCGCTCGGCGGCGACGCGGTCGCATCGCTTTTGCAGTCGAGCACGTTGACGTCGTAGATCGGGTCTTCGAGCGCCGAGACCGCTGGGCTCGACGCGAACATCCAGCCGCTGAAGACGCGGTTGGAGACGACCTGGTTGGTGGCATCGCCGGGCCGGACCTCGTCGATCACCAAGAAGGCCGCGGTCTCGGGCGGCTCCTCGGGCGGGCGCTTGACGCAGGCGCGCACGGTAATGACCAGCGTGCCGAAACGCACCGACTGATCGACCGGCGCATCGATGCGCGATACCCGCGCCGTGGTCTTGTCGAGGCCTTGCAGCACCGCAATGGTCTCGGCCCGCGCCGCCGTCGCGCCGAACGCCAAGGCGCTCGCCAACAGGCCGCAAACCAGCCTCACGCTTTGTCCTTCTTATATGGATTTACAATGGCTTGTGCCATTTCCTTAAGAACTTGGCGGAACTGATTTTCGTCGCACCCCATCAGCACCGCGTCCGCCAATGCCTCTTGCGCCAGAGCTTGAATTTCATCGAGGTTCTCATTGAGAACCTTGATCTTTTCGACGCAAGAAACCTTCTCGCCTTGGGGCGAGAGCCAGACCGGCGGGGTGAATTTTCCAGCGCTCATCACGGCTTCGCGGCGGCGAAGCGCAGCCGCACGTAATCGGCGGTCCAGCCGGTTTCCGCCGTATAGAGGCTCGGGCGCAGCAAGGTCTCGACCTCGTCCTTGAACGCGGCGCGCTCGCCCGCCGGCACCAGGGCCAGCAGGCTTTCGGCAAAAGTGTCGAGCCAGTCGGCCAGCGGCCCCGGCAGGCGGGTCGGCCGGGCGATCGAGACAATGCGATAGACGACGAAGCCGCGCGCTTCGAGCTTGGCGCGATATTCGTCGACGGTCGGGAAATACCAGGGAAAGACGGCACGCGCATCGCGGCCGCGGCGCGCGAGCGCCGCCCCGACCGCGCCGAGCACCGCGCCGACATTGCCGGCGCCCCCCATCTCGCCGACGAAGCGCCCGCCCGGCTTCAAAGCGCGCCACACCCCGTCGATCACGGCATCGGGCTGGCGCATCCAATGGAGCGCGGCGTTGCTGAACACCGCGTCGAACTCGCCCGCGAAAGCGAGCGCGGCGCCGTCGGCCACGCGGGCGTCGAGACCGCGCGCTTGGGCGGCGGCAATTTGCTCGGCGCTGTGATCGACCCCGACCAGGCTCGCGCACAGGGCCGCGAGCTCCACGGTCAGCGCGCCGTCGCCGCAGCCGAGATCGAGAATCCGCTCGCCCGCTTGCGGCGCCAGCCAATCGAGCACGGGACGCCCCAGCTCGGCCACGAAGCCCGCATTGCGCTGATAGCGCTCCGGGTCCCAGCGTTGCTCGACGCTCGGGCTTCCCGGGCGAACGCTGCTAGGGGCTGGTGGCGGGGCTGCTGGCATCGGGCGTTTTCTGATCCGGGGTCGGAGCGGGGCTGGGCGCCGGAGCCGGGCCGGGCGCGGCGCCGTCGGCATCGGGCTTCTTCGCGTTCTGGCCCGCGGCCTGCGATTGGCTGTAGATGACCTGCCCGATCAGGTTTTCAAGGCTCATCGCGGCTTGTGTGTGAGTAATCGCGCCGCCGGGCGGAATGACCTCGTCTTCATTGCCGGGCTCGATCGCGAGATATTTGTCGCCGAGCAAGCCCGAGGAGGTGATGACCGCGACCGAATCGGTCGACAGCTTGATCGCGGGATCGAGGCTCAAGGTCACGACCGCCTGAAAGCTTTGCGGATCGAGCCGCTGCGTCAGGATCGAGCCGACTTTGATGCCGCTGATGCGCACATCGCCGCCATCCTTCAAACCGTCGGCATTGCTGAATTTCGCCGTCAGTTCGTACCCGCTGACCGCCTGCACCTGGCTGGTGGTGTAGGCGAAGAACAGAAATACTGCGGCAACCACCAGCACGACGGCGCCCATCACCGTCTCAACCGCATTGCGGCTCATGACCCGAATTTCCTTCTCATGGGAATCTTGTCACCGAGGCTTTCTCGTACCCCGTCGCGTCAATCGGGTTGCCACGGCTCGTAATCGCCCGCCGCTTCCTGGCGGTGGCCGCCGCACAACACCGAGCCCGGCGGCCGATAGGCGTCGGGCGTGCCGCTGAGATTCGGCAGATGCGGTTTCTGCCAATCGTATTTCGGCTTGGCGCCCGCAGCAGGCAGCGTGTCGACCGTGTGGTGCAGCCAGGCATGCCATTCCGCCGGCACGCGCGACGCCTCGGCCGCGCCCTTGTTGTACATAACCCAGCGCCGATCGCGGCTGAAGAACCCGCCGCCGCGTTGCGGCTTGGGATGCGACTTGTCGCGGTAATAGCGATTGCCGAAGGGATCGGTGCCGACCAATTCGCCGTGCAGCCAGGTGTAAAGACGCGTTCCGATCGTCATGCTTTCAATCCGCCGCTCCGACGCGCACATCCATCGCGCCGATGGTTTCGATCTCGCAATGCATGACGTCGCCGGGCTTCACCTGGCTGACGCCGGCGCAGGTGCCGGTCATGATGATGTCGCCGGGCAACAGCGTGTAATATTCGGCGGCGAAGGCGATCTGCCGCTTCAGCCCCATGATCATGTTCTTGGTGTTGGATTTCTGCTTCACCTCGCCATTGACCGCGAGCGAGAAATCGAGATTGCTCGGATCCGCGATCTCGTCGGCCGTGACGAGCCAAGGCCCGAGCACCGCGTAGGTGTCGATCGATTTACGCATCGAGCGGTCTTGCGAGCCGCGCACCACCATGTCGAGCGCGATGGCGTAGCCGGCAACATAGGACAACGCGTCTTCCTCGCGGATGTTCGAGGCGCGCTTGCCGATGATCAGGCCCAGCTCCATCTCGTGATCGGTGCGCCGCTCGGGGAAGCGCAGCTTCACGCTTTCGCCCGCGCCGATCAGCGCGCTATTGGCCTTCAAGAACAGGCCCTGCTCCTCGATCGAGCCGCTATAGCGCCCGGTGAACACCGCGCGCTGCTGATTGGCTTCGGCGATGTGATCGGTGTAGTTCGTCGGCGTGCCGATGATCTTGGTCGGCGCCGCGACCGGCGAGAGAAACTTCACTGTCTCGATCGCGAGCCCGGCGCCTGTGGCGGCGGCCTCGATATCGCCGCGCAACGCGGAAAGATTGGCGATCAGCGGATCGCCGCCCTTCGCCGCGGGATAGGTCGGCTTCGGCAGCTTTTCGAGCACTTTGCTCACATCGAAGACGCGCCCGGCTTTGACCAGGCCGAGACGGTTGTCGTTGAACCAGCAGATTCTCATCGCTCTTCTCCCTGCCGCCGCGATCCGGCCGCGCAAGCGCGCGCGGCTCGAGCCGGCCCAGCGCCGCAACCTACACCCGTTGATCGCCGAGGTGAACCGCGCAACGCGCACCGCCGCGCCGCAAAAAAATTTTCCGCGCGTCGAGCGTGCCGAGCCGGCGCGAGCAAATCATTGTTTTCCGGAATCTATTCGCACATGCCGCAACAAAATTATCCCCAAGCCAACCACAACATTTTGTGTCTCGTGTGACAAAAGCTTCAAAATGTTGTTGCGCCCCGATTAAGTTTCCATCAACATTTTGATTCTCGGTCGCGCGTTACCCCTAGACCTAGTAGGTCGGGGGCGGGGAACGCGGTGGGACAATAGCGTAGTTGGCGGGGGTTAGCATGCGGATTGAGCGTCGTTTTACGGTCGCGGGCGAGGATTCCTACAAGGGCATTGAGTTCCGTTTAGCCACCAGCGAAATCCGAAACCCGGACGGCTCGCGGGTCTTTCATTTGCCGGATTGCGAAGTGCCGGCCGAGTGGAGCCAGGTCGCCTGCGACATCCTGGCCCAGAAATATTTCCGCAAGGCCGGCATCCCGGCCAAGCTCGTTCCCGTGGTCGAGGAAGGCGTGCCCGATTGGCTGTGGCGCCGCGTCCCCGACGAGAAGGCCCTTGCCGCCCTGCCGGCGCGTCAGCGTTACGGCTCGGAAAAGAGCGTCAAGGAGGTGTTCCACCGCCTCGCCGGCACCTGGACCTATTGGGGCTGGAAGGGGGGCTATTTCGACACCGAGGGCGACGCGCGCGCCTTCTATGACGAGACCTGCTACATGCTGGCCAAGCAGATGGCCTCGCCCAATTCGCCGCAATGGTTCAACACCGGGCTGCATTGGGCCTATGGCATCGACGGGCCGGCGCAAGGCCATTACTACGTCGACTTCAAGAGCGGCGAGCTGCGCGCTTCGACCAGCGCCTATGAGCGGCCGCAGCCGCATGCCTGCTTCATTCAATCGGTCGCCGACGATCTCGTGAACGAAGGCGGCATCATGAATTTATGGGTGCGCGAAGCGCGCATCTTCAAATACGGCTCGGGCACCGGCTCGAATTTCTCGAAGTTGCGCGGCGACGGCGAGAAGCTGTCGGGCGGCGGCCGCTCCTCGGGCCTGATGAGTTTCTTGAAGATCGGCGATCGCGCTGCCGGCGCGATCAAATCCGGCGGCACGACCAGGCGCGCCGCCAAGATGGTGACGGTCGACATCGATCACCCCGACATCGAACAGTTCATCGATTGGAAGGTGGTCGAGGAGCAGAAGGTCGCGGCGTTGGTCGCCGGCTCGAAGCTCGCGCAGAAGCATCTCAATCTGATCATGGCGGCTTGTCACGACGCGCCGGCGGCCCTGGGCGATGGACGGTACGATCCCAAGAAGAACCTCGCCCTCAAGCTCGAGATCAAGGCCGCGCGCCGCGCCATGATCCCGGAAAACTACGTCCAGCGCGTCATCCAGTTCGCGCAGCAAGGCTACAACACGATCGATTTCCGCACCTATGACACGGATTGGGACAGCGACGCCTATCTCACCGTGGCGGGGCAGAACTCGAACAATTCGGTGCGCGTCACCAACGACTTCCTCGACCGGGTCGAGAAGAACGGCGACTGGCATCTGACGCGCCGCACCGACGGCAAAGTGTCGAAGACTCTGCCGGCGCGCGAATTGTGGGAAAAGATCGCGCATGCCGCTTGGGCGAGCGCCGATCCCGGCCTGCAATACGACACCACCATCAACGAGTGGCACACCTGCCCGGCCTCAGGACGGATCAACGCCTCAAATCCGTGCTCGGAATACATGTTCCTCGACGACACGGCGTGCAATCTCGCCGCGGTCAACCTGCTCGCCTTCCGCAAAGCCGATGGCAGCTACGACATCCCGGCTTTCGAGCACGCGATCCGGCTTTGGACCGTGACGCTCGAGATCTCGGTGCTGATGGCGCAATTCCCGTCGCGCGACATCGCCAAGCTGTCCTACGAATACCGCACCTTGGGTCTCGGCATCGCCAATCTCGGCGGGCTGTTGATGACCTCGGGCCTGCCTTACGACAGCGATGCGGGCCGCGCTTTGTGCGGCGCCTTGACCGCGATCGTGTGCGGCATCGCCTATGCCACCTCAGCCGAGATGGCGGGCGAGCTCGGCGCCTTCCCCGGCTTCGAGAAGAACCGCGACGCGATGTTGCGCGTCATCCGCAACCATCGCCGCGCCGCGCATGGCGAGACCAAATCCTACGAGAAGCTCGCGATCGCGCCCGTGCCGCTCGACGCGAAGAATTGCCCCAATGCCGATCTCGTCGCCGCGGCCAAGCATGCCTGGGACGTCGCCCTCGCCTTGGGCGAGCGTTACGGCTATCGCAACGCCCAGGCGACCGTGATCGCGCCGACCGGCACGACCGGCCTCGTGATGGATTGCGACACCACCGGCATCGAGCCCGATTTCGCGATCGTCAAATTCAAGAAGCTCGCGGGCGGCGGCTATTTCCGCATCATCAACCGCGCCGTGCCCGAGGCGCTGCGCACCTTGGGCTACAAGCCCGCCGAGATCGAGGCGATCACCCGCTATGCCGTGGGCCATGCGACCCTGGCCAGCGCGCCCGCTTTGAACCACAAGCAGTTGAAGGCCAAAGGCTTCACCGCCGGCGCGATCGAAACCCTCGAGACCGCGCTGCAATCGGCCTTCGACATCCGCTTCGCCTTCAACAAGTGGACCTTCGGCGAAGAGTTCTGCAAGGCGGCCTTCGGCTTCACCGCCGAGCAGCTTGCCGAGGCGAGCTTCGACATGCTCGCCGCCTTGGGCTTCTCCAAGGACGAGATCGACGCGGCGAACACTTATTGCTGCGGCGCGATGACCTTGGAAGGCGCGCCCCAGCTGAAGGCCGAGCATCTCGCGGTGTTCGACTGCGCCAATCCCTGCGGACGCATCGGCAAGCGCTTCCTCTCGGTCGACAGCCACATCCGCATGCTGGCCGCGGCGCAGCCCTTCATCTCGGGTGCGATCTCCAAGACCATCAACATGCCCAACGCGGCGACGGTCGAGGATTGCAAGAACGCCTATATGCTGTCCTGGAAGCTCGGCCTTAAAGCCAACGCGCTCTATCGCGACGGCTCGAAGCTCTCGCAGCCGCTGCAATCGCAGCTCCTCGACGACGACACCGGCGAGGAAGGCGTGGCGGAGCTGATGGAGAAGCCGCAGATCGAGCGCGTGCCGGTGGTGGCCGAGCGCATCATCGAGCGGGTGATCGAGCGGGTCGTGCAATCGCGCGAACGCCGCCGCCTGCCCGAGCGCCGCAAAGGCTACACGCAAAAGGCCGTGGTCGGCGGGCACAAGGTCTATCTCCGCACCGGCGAATACGAGGACGGCAAGATCGCGGAGATCTTCCTCGACATGCACAAGGAAGGCTCCGCCTTCCGCTCGCTGATGAACAATTTCGCGATCGCGATCTCGATCGGCCTGCAATACGGCGTGCCCTTGGAAGAGTTCGTCGAGGCCTTCACCTTCACGCGCTTCGAGCCTTCGGGCGTGGTCGAAGGCAACGACACGATCAAGATGGCAACCTCGTTGCTCGACTACATCTTCCGCGAGCTTGCGATCTCCTATCTCGGCCGCAACGACCTCGCGCATGTCCAGCCCGCTGATGTCCTGCCCGACACGCTCGGCAAAGGCAGCACGGAATCGAACCTGCCGGATAGCGGCCCGAAATCGGACGTGGCCTCAGTGATGCAGCGCGTCGCCTCGGTCGGCTATGTCCGCAACAAGCTCACCGTCTTCCAAGGCGGCGTCGCATCGGGTGCGACCGCGACCCGCGGCAACACCGCGCTCGACATCGCGACCGCTGAAATCGCCGAAGTGACGGTGACGCAAACGCTCAAGACCGAGTTGCAGGCGGGCACGGCGCTCGCCAACCCCGACAGCCGGATCGAGCAGATCCGCGCCGCGCGGATGCGGGGTTATGAGGGCGATAGCTGCAACGAATGCGGCAACTTCACCCTGGTACGGAACGGAACCTGCCTCAAATGCGACACATGCGGCAGCACGACTGGCTGTAGCTAAACGCAGCGCGGACCCGGCTTAAAGCCTCCCAGCTGGCGCCGCGGAACGAGGCAGAAATTTGGGGGTGCGACTTTGGTCGCACCCCTCTTTTTTCCCCGAGATCGATTTCTTACAATTATTTCTAACATTTATTTCACAAAAATCCCGGGGATAGGCGATAGCAAAGCCCCCTAAGATTGAATGCCCTCGCCCTCCGGGCGAGGCGCCACGCGCAGTTGACTGCCGGCCATCGTAAGATGGCCGGCTCTTTTTTTGGGACTCACACCGGCCCAAGAAGCGACTCAGGCCGCCGCGACCTCGCTCAAGAAGCGATCGACCTGTTGGCGCAACGCCACGGCCTGATCCGAAAGCCGCGTGCTGGCGGCGAGCACTTGCTGCGCCGCTTCGCCGGTCCGGCTCGCGGTCGCCGCGACGCCGCCGATATTGCTCGACACCGCGGTCGTGCCTTCGGCGGCCTGATGGACGTTGCGCGAAATCTCGGTGGTCGCTTCGCCTTGTTCCTCGACCGCCGCGGCGATCGCGGAAGAGATCTCGCTGATCTTGCCGATGGTGGCGCCGACGCCTTCGATCACCTTCACCGCATCGTCGGTCACGCCCTGCATTCCCTGGATCTGCGCCGTGATTTCGTGGGTCGCCTTGGCGGTTTGCATGGCGAGGGATTTGACTTCGCCCGCCACCACGCTGAAGCCTTTGCCGGCCTCGCCCGCGCGCGCGGCCTCGATCGTCGCGTTGAGCGCCAGGAGATTGGTCTGCGTGGCGATGTTGTCGATCAGCGAAACGACTTCGCCGATCTTCTGCGAGGCCTCGACGAGACCGTGCATCGTGCGATTGGTTTTGGCCGCTTCGTCGACCGCTTGGCCCGCGACCTGATTCGACAAGGACACCTGGCGGCCGATTTCCTGCACCGACGAGGCCAGCTCTTCGGCGGCCGCGGCGACCGTGCCGACATTGGCCGCCGCATGCCTTGCCGCGTCCATCGCGGCGGCGGATTGCTGGCTGGTTTGGCTGGCGGCGCCTGCCATCGCGCTGGCCGTCGCTTGCAGCTCGCTCGCCGCCGCGGTGACGGTGGTCAGCACGCCGGTCACCTCGCGGTCGAAATTGCGCGCGCGCTCGGCCAGGTTTTGCGCGCGCTGCGCCTGGAGCGCGCTTTGCCGCTCGCGCTCGGCGGTCAGCTTTTCCGCGGCGATCGCGGTTTCCTTGAAGACGCCGAAAGCCTCGGCGATCGCGCCGATCTCGTCCCGCCTGCCGGCATAGGGCGTGGCGATGGTCAACTCGCCGGCGGAAAGCCGCTTCATCGCAGCCGCCAGCGCGATCACCGGCCGCGCGATGAGATTGCCGAGAACCAGCGTCGCGATCACGGCAATCGCCGTGGCCAGCAAGGTCGATGCGATAAAGACGAAGCGCGCGCGTTGCGCCGCGTCGCGGATGCTTGCGACCAGCTCGCCTTTCTGCCGATCGACATCCGCGGCAAGCTGCGCCTCCTGCTGGGCGAATTTGTCGTAAGCCTCTTGCGCGCTGTTCATGAAGATCAGCGCGTAGCTGGCATTTCCCGACATGTCGATTACCTGGCCCGCGGCGCCGGCATAATCCTTGAGCGTCTTGGCCATCGTTTCGCGCAGGCTTGCGAGCGCTTGGTCGCCGTCGCTGCGCTCCGCCAAGGCAGCAAAGGCCTTGTCGATGCCGGCGAGATCCCGGCGCAGCGCCTCGCCCATCGCGGTGGCCTTGGCGGTATCGCTGTCATTGGCGGCAACCGAGGTCAGCTGATAAAGCCTGGCGTGAATGCCGCTGACCTTGCCGTCGAGCCCCGCCACCAGCGCCGCGCGGGTGAAGGCGCCGTCGCTCAAAGCCTGGAGCGAGCGCTCGTTGCTGGCAAGAAGCTGCAACGCGTAGAGCGCGAGGCCGATCAGCGCGAGCACCAGGAAGGTCGGGCCAAGCGACATCTTGACCCGAAGGGACAGATCGTTGAATCGTTTCATCGCGCGCGGCCGCTCCTCGCGTCAAGATCCCGCTCAGGGCTTGTAGAAGCCGGCGCCGACGACATAGTCGCCGACCTTCTCGACGAAGGAGGATTTCGCCTCGATCTTCTTGTCGACCGGATTGACCCAGCGGTAATCGACCCAGCCGCTGCCTTTGGTATTGGCGAGCTCGATCATCTCCTTGTTATAGAGCTTGCCGTCGGCGTCTTTGAGGTCGAGCGAGGTGTGGCCGATCATCGCCTTGTTGACGCCGTGCGCGACGGTGTTGCCGTCCATCGAGCGCACGAAGACGTAAAGATCGCGATCGTGGAAATCCTTGTTGGCGGCATCGCCGAAATCGGCGAAGGCCTTCTCGGCCCCAACTTGCTTCAAGTGCGTGACGGCGCGCTCGACCATCGCCTTGGCTTCGTCCGCCGTGCCGTGACTGGCATCGGCCGCGGCGAATCCAGGCGCAAACGCGATCAGGCTGACGACGAGGCTGCGAAGGAATAAGCGGCGCATGGGACGAGTCTCCGAGGAAAATTGATCTTTCGCCCAGCGCAAAGCATAGGCGCAGACCAACTATCGGAGCCGCGTGTGAATCAGCACTTAATCGCACGCCTTTGTCGCACACGTTTTCGCGCGCGCCGCGTTTGCGCGCGATGCGCAAGCGCAAACGTCCCGGTGCTTGAGAATCGATGCGGCTGCTTTCTCTTTTTTATTGCAGACTTTCGCCGATCAGCGGCACCAGCGCCTGCGCCGGCAGAGTGGCGAAACCTTGGGGCGGCGCGAACAGCGCGGCGTTTTGCGGCGCTTCCTTGACGCCGCTCAGCGCCATGTCGATGACCGTGCGGTGTCCGCCCGGCGCGGTCACCGTGCCGGCAAGCTTCATCAGAACGCCGCGCTTGCTGATCCAAACGAAGCCTTCGCCATGCGAGCCGTCTTGCGTCGTCTTGTCGACGCGGTATTTGGTCGTCGGCACGCCGTCGATTCTTTCGTCGCCGAGCGCCGCTTTGCCGAGCGCGGGATCGAGCAACGCCGCGAGCAGCGGCGGGAACGGAAACGCGACCATGGTCTTCAGCGGCGGCACGACCAGGAATCCTTGGCCGTCATGATCGTCGAGCAGAAAGACCTCGTCCATGCCGAGCAGGTTTTGCTCGTGGCGCTCACGACCCGGGACGTGGAACATCGGTCCGGTATAAGCCTTGCCGTTCACCGTCACCGTGCGGGTGGCGCTGAACGACATCGGCGCATCGAGCAGCCCCGCGGCCTGCGCCGGCACGGCGGCAACCAGCGCGAGCGCGGCCAAAAGCGGTAAAACCCGTTGCAGCAGCATCGTTGTCATGGCCTTCATTCCCAACTCTCTTTCCCATGGGGCTTTATCGCGCGAATGCGGTAAACTCAAGGCAGAGGCCGGATTCAGCCGTAATCGGGAGTTGTGCCGTATGCCAGGACGGATCGAGCAGCGTCTTGCCGCGTTGAAGATCGAGTTGCCGAACGCCGCGGCGCCGATGGCCAATTACGTCCCGGCGGTGCGGAGCGGCAATCTCCTTTTCGTCTCCGGCCAGATTTGCCAGTGGAACGGCGAGCGGCGTTTCGTCGGCAAGCTCGGCGCCGAGATTTCGCTTGCCGAAGGCCAGCAGGCGGCGCGGCTGTGCGGCCTCAACCTCCTCGCCCAAACCAGGCGGTTTCTCGACGGCGATCTCGACCGGGTTGTGCGCGTGGTGCGGCTGGGCGGCTTCGTCAACGCGGTTCCGGCTTTCGCCGAGCAGCCTCAGGTTGTGAACGGCGCATCCGATCTCATGGTCGAGGTGTTCGGCGATGCCGGGCGCCATGCCCGCGCCGCAGTCGGCGTCGGCTCCTTGCCGGGCGGGGCGGCGGTCGAGGTGGATGCGGTGTTCGAGGTCGCTTAGCGATGGCCGATGGTGGCGACAGCCTGACCGTCCGGATCGTCGACGAGCTCGCTGTCGTCGCGGCCGAAGCCTGGGACGCTTGCGCCGGGCCGGACAATCCGTTCCTGTGCCACACATTTCTGCAAGCGCTCGAGGAATCGGGTTCGGCCGCGCGCGACACCGGCTGGCTGCCGCAGCATCTGCTGCTCGAGGATGCCGCGGGCAAGCTGCTCGGCGCGGTGCCGATGTATCTCAAAAGCCATTCCTATGGCGAATACGTCTTCGATCACGGCTGGGTTTCGGCCTATGAGCGCGCCGGCGGCCGCTATTACCCGAAACTTTTGGCGGCCGTGCCTTTCACCCCGGTGACCGGGCCGCGGCTTCTGCTGCATCCCCAAGCCGGCGCCGAGACCGCCGATTATCTCATCGCGGCGATGATCGAAGTGGCGCAGCGCCGCAAAGTCTCGTCGCTCCATGTCAATTTTCCGCTTCAGGCGGAATGGGAAAGGCTCGGCGCGCACGGGTTTCAGCAACGGCTCGGCCGCCAATTCCATTGGCAGAACGAAGGCTATCAGTGCTTCGACGATTTCCTCGACGCGCTCAATTCCAGGAAGCGCAAGCAGATCAAACGCGAGCGGCGCGACGCCCTCGAAGGCGGCTTGGAGATCGAGACTCTGACCGGCGGCGATTTGCGGCGCGAGCATTGGGACGCGTTCTTCCGCTTCTATATGTCGACCTCGGACCGCAAATGGGGCTCGGCCTATCTCAACCGCGAATTCTTCGATCTGCTGCATCAGCGCATGGCCGACAAGGTCGTGCTAATCATGGCCAAGAAAAACGGCCGCTACGTCGCCGGCGCGCTCAATCTCCTCGGTAGCGACACCTTGTTCGGACGCAATTGGGGATGCCTTGGCGATTTCCCCTTCCTGCATTTCGAGGTCTGCTATTACCGCGCGATCGATTTCGCGATCGCGCGCGGCTTGAAGCGGGTCGAGGCCGGCGCGCAAGGCCAGCACAAGATTTAACGCGGCTATCTGCCCTCGCCTACCTACAGCGCGCATTGGATCCGCGATCCCGGCTTTGCCCGCGCGGTCGGCGATTTCTGCGCGCGCGAGCGGCGCGCGATCGAAAGCGAGATGGACGAGCTCGAGCAAGAACTCTCGCCCTTCAAATGCGAGACCGAATAGCGGGGCCCGCCCCGTCTCGGTACAGGAGATGGTGATGCGCAAGAAACTGGTCGCGATTTTTCTCGCTCTCTCGCTCGGCGCGTGCGCCGCGCCGCCGACGAATGCCAACGGCCCGCAACCCGATCCGGGCGGGGCCGCCGTGCTGAGCGTGCTCGGCACGCCCTTTCTTCTCGCTTTGAAGCTGCCGATTTGCACCGCGACTTTGCTCGTGGCGGCACCGGCGGCGGGCGCTTCGGAATTGGATCCGCAAGGCGGGATGGCGCGCCGGGTTCTGGCCGACGGCGTCGCGCAAAATTGCGGCCCGCCTTACGCGGTGACGCCCTACTAAACCAAGCGCATCGCCGTTGCGCACGCCGCAGTTGCGGCGCAGTGCAGCGTAGCGGCACCGCGGCGACGCCGCCCTGCCCGCATAGCGGCGGGATCGGGACGCGCTGTCAAAGGCTTAACGCCGGGCAAAGCCGGTGCTGCGCTGCACATGCTTTTACTGGAAAAGTTACGCATCGTAAAAGATAAATGACAGCGCCCGATAACATAGCTTAACAAGAGCGCCTAATAACTTGCTGTTTTTATTAAGCAGCAATCAACGAGTTTTGCCGACAATAGTGGCACGCACCTTAACTATATAAGGCACAATTGCCATGTCGCCCCCATCTGCTCAAATGAACAAGCGAGAACTCGAAAAGAAGATGCTCGCCAGCGCGATGGTAGAATGCTCCAAGCTGCTCGAGACGATGCGCATGGCGAAACCGGCCGATGCCGAACGCATCAAAGCGCGGCTCGACGAGACCGTGAAGCGCGTGCCGAATTTGCCGATGGATTTCCGCCGCCGGCTTCTCAGCGAGGCCCGCAATTTCGAGTGCCGCTCCAATACGCGCGCGGCCGACGCCGCCTTGACGCTCGCCTTGGACAAGGCACGCTTGGACGACGTGCCCGAGCGCAATCGCCTCGTCGGCGAAGCGCGGAATTTCGTCAACAAGGCCGCTTCGCTCGGCGCCGATCCGAGCTTCAGATCCGTCGCGAAGCGCAAGATCGAGATCATCATGATGACCGGCGGCGTCGAGCATGACGGCCCGACCATCGCCAAGCCGCTCGACTTCGCGCCCAAAAACCCGAACCACGCCAAGGGCTGACCGCGCCGCACGAAATTATTGCGGCATAACTTACGCGGCGCGCCAAAAGTAAGCGCGGATTCCCTGGCTTCGCTGCAGCGCAGCAGCGCGCGCATCGCTCGAATTTGATTTTGCCTACACTAGCCGCTGTTGCATAGTAGGGGGACCGGTTGGCGGGAACCGCCGATCATGGCGCAGGACGAGACAATCGCCGCGCCTCAACAGGGGGAAGCCTATGTCGTTCTTGAGCAAGGACCGCATCATCGCACCGCCCGGCTACAGCCGCTGGCTGATACCGCCGGCGGCTTTATGCGTGCATCTCTGCATCGGCGAAGCCTACGCCTTCAGCGTGTTCAACCTGCCGATGACCAAGCTGATCGGCATCACGCAATCCGCGCCCGATGATTGGAAGCTGACCGATCTGGGCTGGATCTTCAGCCTGGCGATTTTCTTTCTCGGCGTGTCGGCGGCGCTGCTCGGGCGCTGGGTCGAGGAAGGCGGGCCGCGCCAGGCCATGTTCACCGCGGCTTTGTGCTGGGGCGGCGGCTTTTTGCTGTCGGCAATCGGCGTCTATGTCCACAACATCTGGATCATCTATTTCGGCTACGGCATCCTCGGCGGCTTCGGCCTCGGCATCGGCTATATCTCGCCCGTCTCGACCTTGATCAAATGGTTTCCCGACCGGCCCGGCATGGCCACCGGCATGGCGATCATGGGATTCGGCGGCGCCGCTTTCATCGCCTCGCCGCTTTCGGTTTGGCTGATGGGCCGCTTCTCGACGCCGAGCCATGTCGGCGTGGCCGAAACTTTCCTGACGCTGGGCGCCGGCTATTTCTGCTTCATGATGGTAGGCGCGTGGCTGGTGCGCGTGCCAGCACCGGCATGGCGGCCGGAGGGCTATGTGCCGCACGCCAAGCCGAAGAAGCTCGTCACCACGCAAAACGTCTATGTCTATCAGGCGCTGAAGACGCCGCAATTCTGGCTGATCTGGTGGGTGCTGTGTTTGAACGTCACCGCCGGCATCGGCGTCTTGGGCCAAGCTTCGGCGATGAGCCAGGAGATGTTTCCCGGACGGGTGACGGTCGTGGCGGCGGCGGGCTTCGTCGGGCTGATGAGTTTTTTCAACATGGCCGGACGCTTCATCTGGGCCTCGTTCTCGGACTATATCGGCCGCAAGAGCACTTATTTCTGCTTCTTCGTCCTGGGCGCGTTGCTCTACGCCTTCGTGCCCTATACCGGCGCGGTCGGCAGCGTCGCGCTGTTCGTAGCGGCTTACGCGGTGATCTTCAGCATGTATGGCGGCGGCTTTGCCACCGTGCCGGCCTATCTCAAGGACATGTTCGGCACGCGCTATGTCGGCGCGATCCACGGCATGCTGCTGACGGCGTGGTCGATGGCGGGGATTTTCGGGCCGGTGCTGGTCAATTACATCCGCCAGTACAATATCGAGCACGGCGTGCCCGCGGCCCAGGCCTACAACGTCACCATGTATGTGATGGCGGGGTTACTGATCGTCGGCTTCTTCTGCAATCTCTTCGTGAAGCAAGTCCATGAGCGCCACCACATGCGGCACGAGCAGGCCGATGCGATGGGCATGGCGGATTGAGGGGGGGCGATCATGGCAAGAAAACACGAGGAAGCGGGCGGCAATGCAGGGAAGCTCATCTTCGCCTGGGCCCTGGTCGGCATTCCGCTGAGCTGGGGCGTGGTGCAGACCTGTCTCAACGCGCTGCAGCTTTTCAAATAGAGACGAAGCACGGCGCCGCCGCGTTCACCGCGGCGGCAGCCCGGGCTTGGTTCCTTCGTCGAGCTGCATGTCGAACGCCGTGAGCAGCGCCGCGGTCCCGGCGTAATTCGCCATCAGCGATACGAGATCGACGATTCCCTTTCGGCCGAACTGGCGCAACGCGCGCGCGAAGGTCGCGGCGCTCACTTTGCGCGCGCCGAACATCTCGCGGCCCAAGGCGATGATGGTCGCGTCGGCATCGGCGAGCCCTTCGACGCTCTTGCGATGACGCACCAGCTCGACGATCTCGGGCGCAATGCCTTCGCGCAACGCCTCGGGCTCATGCGCCGCCCATTCGAACTGGCTGTCGCATTCGCGCGCCGTGACCAGGATCGCCAATTCGCGCACCCGGCCGCTGAAGCCCGCTTGGAAACGGAGATAGCGGTTGACCGGTCCGGTCAATTGCGACAGCGCCGGCGAATGAAGCTGGATGCCGCTCGGGCCGCGCAAGCCGCGGATCGTGCCGCCTTTGGGATCGGTGATCCGGTCGAAGATCGCCTGCCCCGCCGCATCGAGCTCGGCGCGTTGCGGCAAAGGCAGCCGGCAGCGGGATTCGGGATCGATATCCTCGGGAATCATGTCGGACCTCGCGGCTTCGTCACTGCGATGGCGTTGCGGTTGGCGCTGCGAGCATGGCGGTCAGCCACGGCACCACCACGGTCGCGGTGATCTTTTCCTCGTTCCAATCGGCCGAGCGCCCGGTATGGCCGCCGGTCGGATTGACCCAGGCATATTTCGGCGTGCCCGTGCGCAGCAGAAGATAAAGATCGGCGATCGGCACTTGCGTGTCCTTTTCGCCGTTCACCACCAGCATCGGCGCCGAAGGCTTGTCCAAGATCCCGCGCGTCTGCAGCGAGAAAGGCTGCATCGCCGCGAGGAAATCATCGTCCTGCCCTTCCTTGAAGCCATAGACGGTCATGCGCGCTTCTTTCAGGCCGAAGAGATATTCGCTCGTGCCCCAGGATTTGCGCTGCCAATCGGGCTGGAAATATTCGTGGATCGGCCCGCCGCGCACCACCGCCGCGCGGATGCGGCCGCGCTCGATATAAGCTGTCAGCGCCGACCAATACCCGCCCGCGCTGGCGCCGTTGACGGCGATGCGCTTGGCATCGATGTCGCGGCGCGCGGCGAGATAATCGATCGCCTTGACGATCATGCGCTCGGCGCCGACTTCCATCTTCACCGGCGCTTCGCCCGTGCCCGGCATGTCGAGCGAGAGCAAGCCGATGCCGGCTTTGAGATAATAGGTGCTGCCATGCTCGACGCCGTATTCCTTGTATTCGTCGAGGCCGCCGATCGATACCAACACCGGCTTCGCCCCGGCGCCTTTCGGCAGCTGCAGATAGCCGACGATCTCCTTGCCCTCGAACGGGATGCGCACCACCTCGATCGGGAATTCCAGAAGCTTGCCGTAATTGCGGAACGCGTCGAGCGATTTGGCGTAGGCCGCGCGTTTGCCCGGCGTCGTCTGCGCCGGCCAGGCGCCGAACATGTCGTCGAGCCACGCTTGGCGCCAGTTCTCGCGCTTGGCGGCGCGGTCGGTCGCGGCGCGCGCGCTGCCGGCATGGAGATCGCCCATCGCGGTCCAGGCGGCGGCCCATTCGTCGCGATTCATGCTGGTCAGCTTCGCCAGCACCGCGCGGACATCGTCGGGATTGATGCCGGTGATCGGATAGGCCTGGTGATCGGCCTGGCCTTGAACCACTTTCTTGAGCTCGGCCAGCGCCTGCTCGGGCGGCGGCGCGCCTTGGGCCGCGGCTTTCGGCACGAGCGCCGATATGGTCAAAAGCATGGCAAGCAACGCGCAAGCGGCAAGGAGGCGGCCGATCGCTCGGGTCATGGGCGTACTCCCTTTGGTGATCTTCTTGTGACCCCAGTATAGCGCCGAACGGCGCCGCGGACAGAGTCGATCCGCCGCGCGCGAAACGGTTCTGCACGCGCGCGCTTCGTGCTAGGATAGTGGCGTATCACACATTGCGAGGGGGGCGACTCCGGAAGACCGACGTTTGCATCGGGAGAGTTCCATTGCGCTTTCTTTTATGGACCCTTACGCCCATTGCACCGTGGCTTTCAGCGCTCGCGGCGCTCGTCATCCTCGCCTTTGCCCTTGGCTTCGCCCAGCCCGCGCGCGCCTCGCCGCCCGATAACGCCGATCCCACGCTCGCGCCCTGGTTCCAAAGCCTGCACCAACCCGGAACCGGCGTCTCGTGCTGCTCGATGACCGATTGCCGGCCGGTCGATTACCGCACCAACGCCCAGGGCTACGAAGCCTTTATCAACAATCAATGGCTTCCGGTTCCGCCCGAGCGCGTGCTCGACCATGTCGTCAACCTGACCGGCCGCGCGATCGTGTGCTACATGCCGAGCATGGGCATTCTGTGCTTCGTGCGCGCGCCGGAAACCTAGAGCAAGATCGGGTCAGCATGAATTATGCTGACCCGTGAATCTTGCTCTCATTCAATGATGGAGAGCCTGATTCGCGTCTCAAGCCGATTGGGCTTGAGACGATCAGGCTCTCGCGGGCCGAGCCGGCCGGACTAGATCAACCCGGCGCGCGCCGCCATCGACGCGGCCTCTGAGCGGTTGCGCGCGTTGATCTTGCGCAGGATTTGGCGCACATGAAGCTTCACCGTTACTTCGGCGAGGTTGAGCTCGCGCCCGATTTCCTTGTTGGAGCCGCCGGCAGCCAGCCGCACCAGCACTTGCCGCTCGCGCGGCGTCAGCCGATCGGCGAAATCGCTTGCCGCCGCAACGCCCGGCGGTTCGCTCGATGTCGCGCCGCTTTCCTGCAAGGTTTCCGTCGGCAAATAGGCGCCGCCGGCAAGGATCATGCTGATCGCCATGGCGAAGAGATCGGACGGCATGGTCTTGGGCAAGAAGCCGCGCGCGCCCGCCGCGACTGCTTGCCTCACATCCTGCGGGCGGGCGGCACCCGACATCAGCACGACCGGCGTATCGGGCATCGCTTGCGTTACCGTGCCGATGCCGCCGGGCGGAGCCATGCCCGGCATGTTGAGATCGATCAGCGCGAGATCGACGCGCAACGACGGCGATGCGGTGCGGATTTGCGCGAGAAGCTGGCCGAGCGTGCCGGCCTCGATCACCTGGCAATCGGGCAATAGCCGCTCTAAGCGAAGCTTCACCGCCTCGCGATAGAGCGGGTGGTCGTCGGCCACGGCGACCAGCATCGGTTCCTCCCCGGACCCGTTTCGCTCCAGGATGCCACATCCCGGCGCGGCAAAGCCAGAAAGGCGCGCGCTGCGCGCTTTTTTTTATGGCCGGTCGAAGAGGCGGCGGATCACCTCGGCGATTTCGTCGGCCGTGACCGGCTTGGTGAAGAATGCATCGAATCCGCGCGGGCCGCCGCCGGCGAGATCGATCGTGCCGTCATCGAGCCCGGTGCACAGGATCACCGGCAGGCCCGAGCGCAACGCGCGCAGCCTTCCGGCGAGGGTGATCCCGTCCATTTCGGGCATGACCCGGTCGAGAACGGCGACGTCCCAGCCCTCCGGGTCTTCGCTGAAGGCGGACAAGGCTTCGAGCGGATCGTTGACCGCCGCAACCTCGTAGCCGAGCCGGCCAAGGCCGATCGACAGCATGTCGGCGACGTCGGTGTCGTCGTCGACGATCAGCACCCGCTCGCTGCCCGCGGGTTTCGGCTCGCCGGTCGCGCGGTCGGTCACCGCCGCGAGCGGCAGCGCGGTCAAGGGCAGGTAGATCGTGAAAGTCGTCCCCACCCCTTCTTCGCTGTCGATAAAGAGCGCGCCGTCGTAGAAGCTGACGATCGACTGCACCACGGCGAGGCCGAGGCCGGTGCCGCCTTTGCGATGCTTGGTGGTAAAGAACGGCTCGAACATGCGCGGCAGCACCTGCGCCGGGATGCCTTTGCCGGTATCGATCACCTCGATGCGCGCATAGCTCGCTTTGGGATCGATCTCGCCGAAGACGCGGCGGCGGCGGCGCGGCTCGCCGAAGAGCGACAGCTGCATCTCCTCCGATTCCTGCGCCGCTTCGCCGGGTGCGACACGCCGCGCCTGCACCGCAATTCGTCCCGGCTCGCCCTCGAGTGCGTCATTGGCATTGGTGCAAAGATTGACCAAAAGCTGCGTCACCTGTCCTTCATTGCCGAGGATCGGCATCGTGGCATCCTCGATCGCGAAGGAAATCTCGGTCAGCGGCCCGACCAGCCCGACCAAGAGGTCGTGCGACGCCTCGATCACGGCATGGAGATCGATCGCCTGGCGCTCGACATTGCGCACGCGCGCGAAAGACAGGATCTGCGTTACCACGGCCTTGCCGCGCTCGCAGGCGCCAAGGATGCGGCGCGCATAATGGTACTGGTCGGATTCGCGCGGCAGGTCTTCTTCGAGAAAGCGCGCGAAGCCGATCACGGCGCCCAGCAGATTGTTGAAATCATGCGCGATGCCGCCGGCCATTTCGCCGATCGCCTCGAGCTTGTGTGCTTGCATGAGCTTTTGCTCCAACTCTTCACGCTCGCGCTGCGCGGCGCGGCGTCTTGTGATGTCGTGAACCACCACGATCAGGCCGCCGCGCGGCAGAGCGCTGCGGTCGATGCGCAGCTCGCGCGGGCCGGCACCGAGATCGAGCGTGATCTCGTGGCGGTCGTGGTCGTCCGCCAAGGCGCGCGGCAAACGCGGAAAAATCAGCGGCGGCGTTTCGAACAACAACTGCTGCGCGCCGTTCGGCTCCTCGCGGCCCGCCATTCTAAGCGCCGCGCGATTGGCATAAAGAATGCGGCCGTCATCGCCTTCGACATAGATGCCGTCATCGATCAGATCGAGCGCCGCCAGCGATTCGCGATGGCGGTTCGTCACCAGCATCAGGGCGATGAGATCGGCGATGGAGCGCGCGAAATTCATGTCCTCGGCGGTCCAGCGGCGATAGACGCCGACCGTGGCAAAGCCCACCACGCCGAAGAAGCGGCCGCCGATGAAAATCGGCGCGATCATCAGCGAGCGCGTGTCGTGCCGCTGCAGATAGTCGAGCCGATCGGCAAGGGCGGGCGCTGCCGCGACATCTTCGATCGTGATCACGCCCTCGCGCTGAAGATTGGCGGCGTGTTCCCAGATCGCGGTGCGCGGCGAGATTTCGCGCGGCAAATGCTGGCGCGTCGAGCGCTCCCATAAATCGACCCGCTCGATGCAGCGCGCGTCGAAATCGGCGCGGTAGACCGTGCTGCGCTCGACCTGCAAGGTCTCGCCGGCGATTTCGGTCAGCGCCTGAATCGCCTCGTCCAAAGGCCGGTCGAGGGTTCGGCTGGCTTGCACCGCATCGAGCAGCGCGTTCTTGTGACGCAGCGCGATTTCCTCGCGCCGCGCCAAATCCTCGCGCGTCTCGACGAGCTCGGTGACCTCGTTGCCAGTGGTGCCGATTTCCTGCACCTCGCCCTTGGCATTGCGCACCGGAAACTGCGTGCCGACTACCCAGCGCGGTCCGCCTTCCGCTTCGACCAGAACCGGGTCGGTCCTGATCGCTTGCGCTGTGTCGCGCACCTGCTCGATGTTCGCAAAAGGCACGCGACGGCTGCCGATCGCCTGCCAAATCTCGCGGCGCGTCTTGCCTTTGGCGCGCGCCGCGCTGATCCCGGTCACCGCCTCCCATGCGCGGTTGACATAGGTGAAACGGTCCTCGCGATCCACCAGGGTGAAAGCCTCGGGGAGCTGATCGAGCACACTGCGGAAACGCGCTTCGCTGTCGGCCACGGTTTGCGCGAGGGAACGGCGCTCCTCGACCAGCAGCACGACCCAACCCAACAGCACGACGCTGCATGGCACCAGGAACACGAGGGCGAACCAGGTGGCATCCATGGTGCGCAAGGTGAAATCGTAGCCGAGGAACAGAAACCAGACGATCACGCGGCAGATATCGATTCCGATGCCCAACAGCACCATGTCGCGATAGCCGATCTTGAACCCGCGCCCTTCGATCCAACGCAGATAGGCGAGGCTGAAGAAATAGGGAAAGATCACCATCATCACGCCAGCCAGCGCGGTAGCGCCGCCTGCAAGCTCGCGCAGCGCAATAGCCACCACGACCGTGACCAAGCCGCAGAGCGGACCGCCGAAAACCACCGCAAGACAAACCAAGGTGGTGCGGAGATCGAGGCGCACCCCGCCTTGCAGCATGACTGGCGCCGCCATGGTCACCGCGATCAGCACGCTGAAGATGGCCCCCTCGAGGATCTGACGCAGCCAGCTGGGATAGCGCAGCAACAAAGGCTTCAGCTGCGCGTAGATCAGCAGGCCGACCGCCAAAAGCGACGCGCTCTTCGCGTATTCCACGAGCAATGTTAAAGACGAGTTGTCCATTGCATTTCCGCTGGGCGCAATTCCGTCGGGCGCGATTCTATTAGGCGTAATTCTGTTGGGCGCAATTGCGATCGGCGGCGGCGACCCAAGAAGGGCGCCGCGAGGCGGCCCACCACCAAGGCCGAGCATAAAGCAAAAGCAGCATCTTGGGACCGCCCTTCAGTATGGAGTGCACCATCGCAAGGTATGGGGTGGACCGATACCGAAGCTATGCGGTTAACCGCCGGCCACATACGGATGCGCGTTTCGCTTTGCGCGCCCGGCCGCTTAGCTTCCCGGCAAGGACGGCAGATATGGGCGGCATGAAAAATACAGGACCGGCACGCATTGTCGTGATCGACGACAATCGCGATCATCTTCAGTTCGTAACGACCTTGCTCGCACGCGCCGGCCATAAAAGCGCTGGCTTCGCGAGCGCGCGCTACGCGCTCGATTTTATGCGGCGCGAGCCGATCGAGCTCGTCATCACCGAGATCTTCATGCCGGACATGGACGGGTTCGAGCTGATGCGCATCATGCGCCGTCACTTCCCGAAAACCAGCGTGCTGACCTTGAGCGGCGGGCGGCCGATCGAAAAGGATTTCTATCTCCAATGCGCCAAGCATCTGGGTGCGGTCGCCGCCTTGCGCAAGCCATGCGATCCCGACGCGCTGCGCGCGCTCGTCGAACAGCTTCTGCCGCGGCGTGATGGCGAGAACCGCGCCGGCGCTCCGCCCAGCGTGCCGGAGACCGCGACGGAAGACGGCGGGGCGCAAACCGGGTGATGTCGGGCGGGTCGGCACCGCTCGGCGTGTCTCGATAGGGCTCGGAACTGCATTTTGCAAATAGATCGTCAGGGTTGAAGTTATATATGCCATACTCTCGAAGAAAGAGCAGTCGCTTCGCGTATCAAGGGAGTGAAGATGCGCAAGGTCGGCGGTGCGGTGGATCTGTCGGGTGGTGACGCGATCGCTTGCCGGGGCGCGCCATGCATGTGAGGCAGCGCGCCATGCTCTATGATTTCCGCAAGGATTCGGTCCTGGCCCCCGCCTATGATTATTGGGAGGCGAAACGCGGTGAGCGCGCGATGCCGCAGCGGCGCGACATCGACCCGAGCGAGATCGCCAAGCTATTGCCTTATCTACAGATTACCGAGCTGGTCGAGGGCGGCACGCGGGTACGCTACCGCCTCGTCGGCACCGCGATCGTCTCAGCCTATGGCGCGGAGCTTACCGGCAAATATTTCGACGAGGTCTATTCCGGAGCGCGGCTGAGCTTCGTCGAGAACAATTACCGCATTCTGTGCCGCGAGCAGCGGCCGATCCTCGTTTGCAATCGTTACGTGTCGCGCAAGGATGTCGATTTCATCTGCAACCGCGTGGTGATGCCCTTGTCCGATGACGGCGCGGCGGTCAATCAAGTGCTGACCGCGATGAGCTTCCGCTTCCCGATCGGCCAAGTCGGCCATTGGGGCGGGCAATGGATCGATCATGTCGGCGATTTCGACTTCGACAATGCAAGCTGCGAGGTGTTGCGTTAGCAACGCGGGCTTCCGCTAAACCGCGAGGCGGACTTTCCATTCCACCGCTTCGAAGCCGCTGAGATCGGCAAGGAAGCAAAGGCCGCCGGCATCGACGAAGATGTGGCAGCCGAAGCGGTACCACAGCCCGTCGAGAACCAGCACGCCTTCATAGGTGCGGTACTCGCCGCCATCGTCCTCTCTTTCGGCGCGTATCAAGCGCGGCATCACCTTCGCCACCTCGGCGACGCCGATAGCGGGGCGGCCCATGATGCAGCCATCGCACAGCACGTCTTCGAGCCGCGTGCCGAAACTCGCATGCAAATACGCGTCGACCGTGTCGAAGGCGGTCATGCCCCGATCTCCTTGCGCTCGAAGCGTCTCATTCGCTTGCATCATTTCATCCTCTCGCAGCTGGCCGCTTACCGTCCGAAAACGACCCTAGCCTATTAGGAACAAAAAGGGAACATAAATCGCAAGCCGGCCGCCCATCGGGCCATCGGCAAAGCGCCTCGACAGTTTTCCGGACCTCGCATAGGCTCAACGTAAAGTGGCGTCCAAAGAGACGCCGTCAGACGGGAGGAAGCCAGTGGCCCATATGCGTTGCGGCCTGATGGCCGCTTTTGCCGCGCTCGCTTTTGCCGCCGCGCCCGCGCGCGCCGCCGAGCCTTACGAGATCCATGTGATCGCGACCATCACCGGCCCGAGCGCTTTCGTCGGCCAATATATGAAGCTCAATTTCGACGCCTTCGAGGAATGGGTGAACGAGACCGGCGGCATTGGCGGAAGGCCGCTGCATTTCGTCTATGGCGACAATCAAAGCCAGCCGCAAATCTCGGTGCAGCTTGCGACCGAGGTATTGGCCTCGCATCCTGCCGCGCTGATGGTCACCGGGCCGGTTGCCAATTGCGCCGCGGTGGTGCCGCTGTTGACGGACGGGCCAGTCACCTGGTGCAACTCGCCGGCGCTCCACCCTAAGCCCGACAGCTACGCTTTCGCCTCGGGCCCCGACACTTACGACGGCGTCGGCGCCGTGCTGCGCTATTTCCGGATGAGCGGCATCACCAAGATCGGCGTGCTCAACAGCACCGACGTCACCGGCCAGGACGCCGACAAAGCGATCGACGCCGACATCAAGCTGCCGGAGAACGCGACGATGACGATCGTCGCCTATGAGCATTTCAATCCCGCCGACCTCACCGTCGCGGCGCAGATCGAGCGCATCAAATCGGCGGGCGCCCAAGCGCTCATCGCCTGGACCACCGGCTCGCCCGCCGCAACCGTGTTCAAAGGCATGATCCAGGGAGGCTTCGACGTGCCGGTGGCGCCGACCGGCGGCAATCAGGTGTTCCAGCAGATGGCACAATATGAAAGCTTCCTGCCCAAAGGCCTGGTGCTCTCCTCGGCATTGTTCCCGCCGCATGACGGCTTGCTCACCCTCGATCCGCGGGTCGAGAAGGTGCAGCACGAGATGTACGCAATCCTGGCCAAGCGCGGCTTGAAGGCCGACAACAATACCGCCGACACCTGGGACGCGGCGTTGATCACCGTCGCCGGCTTGCGCGCGCTCGGCCCCGACGCAACCGCCGCGCAGCTGCGCCAATGGATTCTGTCGTTGAAGGATTTCGCCGGAATCAACGGGCTTTACGATTTCACAAAATTCCCCGAGCGCGGCCTCAGCCACAACACCTCGGCGCTGGTGCGTTACGACCCGAAAAGTCCGGACGGACCGCGCTGGCAATGGGTAAGCGAGATCGGCGGCGCTCCGCTCAAGAAGTAACGCCCCGGCGAGCGATCTAAACCAGTTCGCCGCGTTTTTCGCGCGCGGGTTCCTGCGGTTTGGCTTCGCCGCGATAGCGTTCCCAATGCGGCGGCGGCGGCGCGCGGCTCACCGTGAACGGGCTGTCGGGCCGCTTCGCGGGCGTTGCCCAGTTCGGATCGGTACGCAAGATATTCGGGATCGCATCGGCGATGCGATGCCAAATTTCCATGGTCCGCTGCTGACCGCGGCAACGCGCCTTCAAGGCCTGCAAGACGGCATAGGAAGGCGCGCGCACGCCGAAACGCGCGATCAATATCTCGGCCAACGCCGAGACGTCTTGATCCAGTTCCTCGAGTGTTTTCATCCCGTCAACCGGTTCGATTGTTTGGTCTCGGCACGGCGGCTGCGCGGAGCGGCAGCCATGCTGCGACTCGTTACGATGGCGGCAATTCCGCCGTGATGTACCGTGATAAAGTTGTGACTCGCATTGTCCGCTTCTCGTTCGCGTCATGCAAGCGTCACGCGGCTGAAACCGTTTATGGTTAATTTCGCTCGCGAAATTATCCTCGCTGCATCGAACGCGAAAGATTCCCCATGCATCGCATCCTGCCGGGCATGTTTTTGATCGCCGCCCTGATTCCGCTTCCGGCCTTGGCCGATCCGCCCCTGCCGGCCCCGCCGCTTGGCGCGGACAAACAAGCGCAAAAAGAGGCGCATGACACGGTCACGGCCGACGTGCAAAACCGCAAGCAACAGCATCAGATCGTGCGCGCCGACGAAGCGGCGCAAGAGGAACAGGCGGCGCGCTGCAGGATTCTGTCGGGCGCGGCGAAGGCCGATTGCCAAAGCGCGCTTACCGCGGCCAAGGCCAAGACCGCGCAAGACCGCGCGGCGCTGCAACAGGCCAAGGCAAAAACCGTCGCCGATCAAACCGCCTTCAAGGCAACCAAGGCAAAGAAGAACGCCGTCACGCCGAACTGAGCGGCGCGCGGGCAGCTTCAACAATCGGCTTCGCCGACCCAGGCGCACCACGCCGGCCATTCCGAAATGAGCCTCGCAAGGATCGCGTATCCGCCGCGATTGGGATGCGCGCCGTCGCCTTCCTGTGCTTCGCGCGTCCACACGCCTGACGCCGACAGCACCTCGAAGCACGATAGGAACGGCACGCCCAGCTCCGCGCAGACCGCTTCGAAGCGCGCGGACAGGCGTGCAACGCGCTCATTCATCTCCTGATCGGCGGTCGGCGGCGGCCCGATCATCAGCGCCGGGAGCCATGCTTTGGCATCGCCAAGAATCGTGCGCGCCAGGACCGCCGAACGCTCCGCCTCGACGCGCAATTGACCCGGAGGCTCGAACATGCAGTCATTGACGCCGAAGGAGAAGACCAGCCTGCCGTCATGCTCGGCAAGCAGCCGCGCCCGCGCTTCCCTTTGCCAACGCGCGGCGATGTCAGCGCTGGTATCGCGGCGAATGCCGAGATTATAGGCGGTGATGTCTTTTCCGTGCTGTCGCGCTTCGGAACAAATCCGGCCGACCCAACCGAGACAATCATCGTCGCCGGTGCCGTTTACAAAGCTATCGCCGATGAAACAGATTCTCATCGCGGCAAACGCCGGGCCAAATCTAGCGCGCCGCGCTTGCGTGGTCGGGCCGCACGATGAGCCAGAAAGTGAGCGCGGCCAACGCGCCGCACAGCCCGATCGGCACGCCGACAAAGCCGACGGCGACGAAATCGAACCCGTCTTGCAGGGTCGTGATGAAGGCGGCGAAATCCCGCGCCGGGTTGGCTGCGGCGCTGACCAGCATGAAATAGACCAGCTCGGCCAGCAAAGCGGCGGTGAAGCCGGCGGCGATATAGGCCAGCCAAGAGGTGCGATGCAGCTTCAGCAACAAGACATGCACCGGCACGCCGCACAGCAAGATCGCCGGGTAGCCGAAGATCGCGAGATAAACCAGCGCGTCGTAAATCCCGGCGAAGACCGTGACGAACGCAAACGGCACCAGCGGCGCGATCAGAAGGGCGAGCAGGGTGCGCATCGCCTAGGCCGCCGCGGTCTGCGTGCAATGTCGCGTGCGCGCGCCGCTCATCGTGCCGCAGCGGCGTCGATCGCGGCCAGTGCGGCTTTGGCAACGAGCACGTCTTCCTCGATCTTGGCGCCGCCCGCGGCGACCGCGCCGATCACCTGGCCGTCGACCACGATCGGGAAGCCGCCCGGCACATTGGTGAAATCGCCATCCATGCGGATCTGCATCGACACCACGCGCTCTTCGCGCTCATAGCCGCTGGGCAGGCGTTGCGAAGCGGAGGTCAGCGCTTTCTTGATCGTGGTGCGGCCGGAAAAGAACCGCGCCCCGTCCATCATGAGAAAACCGATCAGCTGCCCGCTGGCATCGACCACGGCGAGGCTGACCTTGGCGCCGAGCTCGGTCGCCTTGGCGACCCCGGCCTGGAGCATTTTGAGGCTCGCCTCGTGCGTGATGCGATGCGTCGCGACGAAATCCGACATTTCCACCTCCCCTTTCGGCCGATCCATTGATGCTAAAGCGATATCGGATCAAGTGGAATTTTATAATCTCGTCATTCCCGCGAAAGCGGGAAGATGGAGTCACATTCGAAGTGCAACACTTTCAAGAAGACCTCGGCGGGGGTCTGGAAGTCGAGGCATTTTCGTGGGGTGTGGTTGTAGAGACGCGCGAGGTAACGGATCTGAGACGATGTAAGGGTCGTGAGGTCGGTTTTTCTCGGTAGGAGGCGGCGGAGGCGGCCGATCGCGTTTTCGACGCCTCCTTTTTGCCACGGGGCATGAGGATCGCAGAAGAAGGTCTGGATCCCGAGGTTTTGCCGTAGCGTCTCGTGGCGTGCGAACTCGGTTCCGTTATCGAAGGTGATGGTCTGGCGCAGGTTGCTTGGCAGGGCAGCCAGGAGCGCTTCGATGGCGGCGGCCATGGGCGCTGCCTCTTTACTGTGCTGGCGGACGATGGCGAGCGCGCGAGACGAGCGCTCGTGGAGAGCCAGGACGGCTTGGCCGTAGGTTCGGAAGAGCATGAGGTCGGCTTCCCAATGGCCGGGGTTGGCACGATCGGTCGCGGCGGCGGGTCGCAAGGCAATGGGGACGCGGTTTTTGATGTGCTCAACTGAGCTACCACCTTTGCGACCGCGGAAGCCCCGCTTGCTCTTGCCGCGCGGCAGGTAGAGCCGCCAGGCATAGTTCTTGGTGCGGGCGATCTGCGCGGCGATGAAGCGATAGATGGTCTCGTGGCTAACGACAACGCGAGCGTGCTCGCGGGCGAGCCGGCCGGCGACCTGTTGCGGCGACCAGCCGCGGCGCAAGCGCTCGAGGACGAGGGCTTGCAGCTCGGCGTTGCGGAGCAGCTTGGACCCGCGCCAGCGACGGGCTTTGGCCTGGTCATGGGCATAACTCGGCTTGTAGCCGACCTTGGTTCCGCTGTTGCGCTTCAACTCCCGAGAGATGCTCGATGGCGTGCGATCCAAAGCCGCCGCAATTTGCCGGATCGACCCCCCGGCTGCGCGCCGCTGGGCAATCTCGCACCGTTCTTCCAAGCTGAAGTGCTTGTACGCCTGTCCCATCGCAACACCCCCGAGAGAAGGTGTTGCACTTCGTTTGTGAAGTCAGGGAATCCAGGGCAACCGCACGTCACTTGCCCTGGACCCCCGCATGCGCGGGGGTGACGATCAACTGTTTCGATCTGCGATTCTGTTCGACCGACTCTATGGCAGCCGAACCTGCACCGTTCACGCAGACAAATTCAATTCATCGCCGAGCGCGACCGCGCCGCCTGCGATGACATCGGCATAGATGCCGGTGTTGACATGGCCGTAACGCTCTTGCAGCGCGCGCGGCAGATTGAGATCGCGCTGGCCGGTGTCGGGATCGACATTGGTCGCGGCGCAGCGTTTGATCGGCTTCACCCCGCGCAGCAGAACCGTGCCGACGCGAAACTCGCGCCCGACCCAGGCGAATTCCTGCCATGGCGCGCCGCCGTCGAGATAGAAATTCGCGCGGAAGCGGCGCGGATCGACCTTGTGGCCGATGGCGCTTTCAAGGTCGCGCAGCGAAGGAAGGCCGATGATCGACACCACTTTGCGCGCACCGTCGGAAAACATGTGGCCCGGCGCCTCGACCAGCTTCGGCGGCCCCTCCGCCGCGTCGCCCATGTAGCGTGCGAAGAAATCCGCGACCGCTTGCCGTCCCGCCGGATCGCCGAGATCGGCGCGCAGCAGAACGCGCTCGCGATCGCCGATGGTCAAGCTATTCGACAATTCATCGAAGTGCGTGCGCAGCCGCGCCAGGCTCTCGTCGCGCATCAGCATGAGGAAATTCGTCTTGGGCAGCCAGACCGGCGCCGTCGGATCGAAGCTTGTCGAGCCTCGCGCCAAAGCAAAGCGCCGGTCATGCGGCAAGCCTTCGCCTGGGCTGAGCGCGACCTGCGTCAGCCTCTCGGGGGTGAGGCCCTTGACCGGATGGCGGTAGATTTGCGCGAGCGTGATCGTCATGCGAACGGTCACGCTCGCGCGGCGTTAGAAGTTGTATTTGATCTCGTGGATGCGCGGCAGCGGCAGGGTGAGCTCGAAGGCCTCTTTGGCGAAGAGATCTTCCAGACGCGGCAGCGGCCCGTCGAGCACCTGGTCATGCACGAAGCTCACCAGCGCGCCGTAATTGCGCCGGTTGAGATCGGAAAGCCCGTATTCCCACGGATCGGGGCCGAGCAGCGCCGCCTCCTCCTCGCGATAAGTGTGGCAGAAGGCCAAGGGCACGTTGCGCGGATTGGCCAGGCGGCGGTAAGCGAGCTGCTTGGCTTCCTCGAAAGCAAGGGTAAGGCTTTCGACCATCCAGGGATATTTCTCCACCAGCTTGGTCGGCACGGTGGTGACATGCATGATCGGGAAGAAGCCGGTGCGCTTGTAATAGGCGATCTCGACCTCTTTGTAATTCGGCCATAGCCGCTCGACCCTTCGATCGCCCTTGGCATGCGCCTCGAACACGTTCGGCATGATGATCGCGTCGAGCTCGCCCTCGAGCACCATGCGCTCGACATTCTTGCCTTTCGCCACCACCTCGATCTTCATCGAGGGCGCCTGCTCGGAGGCTTCGTCGGGATCCTGAATCACCCAGGTGATCGAGCGGTGCGGCGCGCCGTTCTCTTCGAGGTGCGCGCGCATCCAATAGGCCGCGGCGGCGCCAATGGTGCGGCATCCGACCCGCTTGCCGGCAAGATCGGCCGGCCGCACGATGCCTTTGCTGGTGTTGACATAGATGAAGCCGTGGCGGAAACGGCGATGGAGGAACACCGGAATCGCGGTGATGTCCTCGCGGCCATGCGCCTTCTGCACGACATAGTGCCCGCCATTGTATTCGTTGATGTCGCAAGCCTTGCCATGCGCCACCTGATCGTGGATCGAACGGGTTCCGGGATAGGAGCCGAGCACCAGCTCGATGCCTTTGGGTTGAACCGTGCCGTCATGGAGCGCGCGGACGATGTCATAGCCGCCGGTCATCATGGTGAGGCGCAGCTTGCCGGCGACGCGGCGCGGCTTGGCCTTCGCCTTGGCCGGCGCGCGGCGGGTCGGCGCGGTTTGGCGCAGCGCCTTGCGTGCCGGCTTCTTGGTGGCGGTTTTCTTGGTCTTGCCGGTTTTCTTCTTCGCCTTCTTCGCCATGTCTTCCTCGCCTATTTTTGCGCCAATTGCTTCGGTTTAGGGCAGGGCCGTGCCTTGTTCAAACGCTTTCTGCCGCGCGGCGCGCGTTATGCACAAGACGCATCGCGCAATCGCGCAAAAAATCGCGCGCGCGGTTTGTCAAAGCCCCGGCGGATCGACTAGGCTCCGCCCATGACCCTTGCCGAGACCGCCCTTTCGGCGGCCAGCATCGACTACCAATTCATGGCGCGTCCCGCCGGGCTCGATCCCGCGGTCGCTTCGGCACCGGGCGGCACGCTCGATTTCCTCCAGCTCAAAACCCTCGATGGCGAAACCATGGGCGCCGCGTTGTGGCGCCCGGCCAATCGGCCGGTCGCGGAGACGCCGCTGGTGATCGTCATCCATGGCAGCGGCTCGAATTTCGGCAAGCTGCCCAACCGCGCGCTCGGGCAGGGCCTTGCCGCGCAAGGCTATGCCGTGCTCGGGATCAACACGCGCCAGCACGACGAGGGCGTGTGCCGCGAGAATTTCTATGCCATCCGGTGCGACATCGAAGCCGCCGTCTATCTCGGCCGCGCGCTCGGCTATCGCTCTCTCGTGCTGCTCGGCCACAGCCTCGGCAATATTCAGGCGCTGTTCTATGCCGCGACCAGCTGGGCGCAGGACATCAAGGCGATCGTACTGTGCGGCATGTTCGCCAATCTCGCCTGGAAGTCGCGCCACATCCTGACTCAGAACGAGGACGAGTTCCGCGCCTTGACCGAAGCGGCCATGACAGCGCTCGCCGAGCATCGCCCGGCCGAGATACTGCCGGTGGCGATGGGCTGGATGGGCATGGCGCGCGTGCCGGCCAATGCGCAGCACGTGCTGACCTATCGGGTCGAGGAAACCAGCGCCTCCGACGGCTGCTTCTGGATCCGACGCACGCCTTATCCGATCCTGATGCTGCGCGACGAGGCGGACGGGATCATCCTCGATTTCGAGCCTTACATGCTGTTGAGCGCCGCGACCGCCGCAGGCTCGCTGGTGCAAGGCATCGACTATGTGAAGATCGCCAATCAGCGCCCGCCCGCGCCCGAGAACCACGTCTTCACGCACACACATGCCCAACTCGTCGACCATGTCGCGACCTGGCTGCGCGGCCGGAACATCCAATGATCCGCGCCCGCACTTCCCGTTTCTGCAACTGCGCGCCGATAAGGAACCAAGAATGAAAAGCCGCCTCGCCGGAATCGCTCTGGCCTCGATCGCCGCCCTGTCCTCGCCGGCACATGCCGCCGACACGGTGCGGGTCGGCATCTTTCCGCTCGCCACCGCCCTGCCCTATTGGGTTGCCGATCAGCGCGGCTATTTCAAGGAACAGAATCTCGCGGTCGAGCCGAGCAATCTCATGGGCTCGCAGCCGATCGTCGCGGCGATGATCACCGATCAGATCGACGCCACCACCAATCTGGTGACGGCCGATGCGTTCAACGCGCTCACCAAGAAAGCCGATCTGCTCGACTATATCTCGCTCAATTGCCAGAACGCGCAATACCCGCTCGACGCCTTCATGATCCGCAGCGGCCTCGACATCGCCACCATCGCCGGCTTGAAGGGCAAGGCGTCGAAGATGGTGAGCACGCCGGGCGCCGGCAACGTCACCGGCATGCGCTCGATCCTCGAGCTGAACGGGCTGAAGGCGGATACGGATTTCACCATCACCGAGCTGGCGCCCAATCTCCAGGTCGATGCCTTGCGCGCCGGCAGCTTCGATGTTGCTTTCGTGTTCGAGCCTTTCCCGACCCTGATGGCCGATAAAGGCGTGGCGCGGATGCTCGAAGGCGGCGTGGTCGCAACCTACGAGGTCGGGCGCAAGGATGCCTGCGGCTTCGGCGCGGGCGGCGCGGTGACGCAGCGCTTCGTCAAGGAAAAGCCCGATGTCGCGCGCCGCTATGCTGCCGCCTGGCGCAAGGCGCTTGGCGACGTCAACAACGACATCACCACGCGTCAGCTCTTGATCGGCAACACCGCCACCCCGCCCGAACTCGTGACCAAGGTGGTGATACCGAAATTGCTGATGGTCAACGAGCTGACGCCGCAGAACGTCAAAGATGTGCAGAAGCTTTTCGACTTCAATGTCGAGCATCACATCTTCGCCGGTAGTCTCGACGTCGCGAGCTATCTCGTGAGCCTCGACCAAAAATGAGCGCGGTCGCGGCTTCGCCGGCGCAAGCGCCGGCGCGGGCTTGGGCCGCGGTGATCGGGCGGCGGCTGCGTCCGCTGCTCGGCGTGGCGGTGCTGATCGCGATCTGGTGGGCGGCGGCCGCATTTCAGCTCATCGATCCGATCCTGCTGCCGTCGCCGACGCAAGCCGCCGTTACCTTGATCGACGCGCTGGTCCACGGGACCTTGGCGCTCGATCTCTACAAGACGATCTATCGCACGGTGGTTTCCTTCGCCATCGGCTGCGGCATCGCCATTCCCTTGGGCGTCATTCTCGGCTCGACCGAAAGCGTCTATCGCTCGGTCGAATTCCCGATCGAGTTCTTCCGCGCGACGCCGGCCTCGTCGCTTTTTCCGCTGTTCCTCATCCTCTTCGGCGTGGGCGACCACACCAAGATCGCGGTGGGCGCTTTCGGCGCGGCGATCGTGATCCTGTTCAACGTCGCCTATGGCGTCATCAATGCACGCAAGACGCGGGTGCTCGCGGCGCATGTCATGGGCGCCGGCTTCTGGCGCACCTTGACCGATGTCTATCTCTGGGAATCCTTGCCGCAGACCTTGGTCGGCATGCGCAATGGCGTCTCGATCGCGCTGGTCGTCATCATCGTCGCCGAGATGTTCGTCGGCTCGACCGACGGGCTCGGCAACCGGCTGTATCAGGCGCAGATGATGCTCGACGCGCCGATGATGTACGCCACCATCTTTCTCACCGGCGCGCTCGGCTATGCGCTCAACTGGCTTTTCGTCCTGGTCGAGCGCAACTTCGTCCATTGGAGCGGGAAGTAGGGTGGTTCCCTCGCAACGTCGAATCCAGTCCAAACATCTGATCGTCATTCCCGCGAAAGCGGGAATCCAGGGCCATCAGCGCAGGATTTCTTCGTAAAGATCGCGGCGAGCAAAAAGGGGGAAAAGAGCGGTCAGGCTAGCAAGAAACCGTGATCCTAACCGCTTTGTTTAGCAACACTCATCGTCATCATTGGGTTCCAGGTAACTTGCCCCTTTGGCCTCCATTGGAATTGGTAGTCGCCTGCTATTGGTGCAAGAAATGTTATCGCTGGAAGGTTTATTGACGAGCGTCGTTCCTGCAAAATTGCGACGCAGCTAGTTTCTACAAAACCAGCCTGATTGCCGACGGGATCAACAACCCGGATTTCAATATTTAATGTCCCTTGTCCATGCCAAACTACATGCGCCCAAATCTTGACCGTCGCGGTACCTGGCAGAAATCTTAACGCGAGTCCTGATGAGTAAACGCCGATAAGAATATCTTTGTGGGTTTGTTCGACGCGAACGTCGTCGCAAGGCAAAGAATAGAGAACGGTCAGAGATGCCGACATAATCAAGCCGAAATAGCGGTTTGACTAGCTTCCGCAACCAGCGATCGTTGTGCCTCGCTGGAGTTTTGGCTTTCCTGTATAGCACAGAAAGGGTGCGCGTAATTTGGTGTTGGCTTCTCATCAAAAGGCATTACGCGGAAATCTAGTTCCGCGTTCATCGCCAAGAGCAAGTCGCTAATTGTGTCCAGTTCCCAATTCCCAGGACCCGATAACAGACGAGTAATTTGTTCAGGCCTTTTTTTTAGCTTCCGCGCGATTTCAGCGCGCGTAAGTGCGTCATCATCGGCAAGCTGAGTGAAGCGCTTGAAGACAGCTTCGTATACCCGATTCTTTTGCCGGCCCCGAAAATAAGCCTTATCGCCAGCGGTGATTTCTTTAGTCGTTCCAGTGGTAATTGTCATAGGCATTCTCCGAGACATAATCGTGAATGTTCAGACCAGTGAACGGGGGATAGGTCGGGAACAGTTGCCGCCAGAGCGCGAGATGACGCCTAGCCGCGCGTTTCCATTGCATCGAACGGAATCCACCAAGTAGTGAGCGTTCTGCAAAAGTCGTCGCGATGAATACGTCTTGTTCTGCGAAGCTCCCGAATACGCGAACACTTGGCTTGGGCGCACGACTTTGGATTTCCCAAACCTCGTCTGTGCGAGGCATTAGCGGCTTTAAATAGCCTTTGTTCACCAGTCCGCCCTCGACGAAAAGGTCCAGATCGACCTGTAACGCGCTGCCTCGAATCTCTTGTGCTTCGTTCGCCCATGGTCCCCACAGGAACCTCCCAATTTCTGCCGTAACCAAGAACGCTCGATAGCGTGGGCTCCATTGAAGGCGCGGCATCACCGGGAAAAGTCTTCCCTCAGCAACTCGCGCCTTAATTTCATCGCCTATTGACATATAAGTCAATATTGGAAAATTTAAAGATCCCTTAAACGGCACTACCTTACGCACAATTTTGCGCCGCAGGAGTCCTACAAATCGCAATAAGTCCTGTTGCTTAGCATCGAGCCTAAAAGGTCAGAGTGCTTGGTTTCGCGAAATTCGACATGGACGAGACGATGAGCACCATGTTCCTTCGTGAAACCGTCGACTGCGTCGGACCTATGCTCTTCGACACAACGCGCAAGGTCGTTCGTCACCCCGACATAGAACGTGTCGTTCCGCCGGCTCGCAAGGATATAGACGCAGGGACGTCTCATGTACGCGATCATGCCACGGAGCGACGCTTTTGGCCCCTGGGTCCCCGCTTCCGCGGGGACGACAACCTTCAATAATTCTACGGAACTTGCCCTACCCCCGCCGCACTTCGCGCTGGAACACGTCGAGGCAATGGCGTTTCAGCTCGACGAAGCGCGGATCGGACAAAGTCTCGGCATGGCGCGGCCGCGCGATCGGAATCTCGACCAAGGCGGCGATACGCGCCGGGCGTCTAGTCAACAACAGCACCTGGTCGGCGAGATAGACAGCTTCCTCCAAATCATGCGAGACCAGCACCATGGTCGTGCCCGTATCCATGAAGAGGCGCTGCAGTTGCTCGCGCATGAAGAGGGTCATCTCGTAATCGAGTGCCGAGAACGGCTCGTCGAGAAACAGCACTTCGGGATCGACGATTAGCGCGCGCAGGATCGAGACCAGCTGCTGCTGCCCGCCCGAAAGCTCGTAAGGATAGCGCCCGAGATCGATGGTGACGCCCATGCGCGCGACCAGCGCCGCCACGCGTTCCCGCCGCTCCGCCGCGCCGACGCCCATCAGCTTCAAGGGATATTCGACATTGGCAAAGGAGGTTAGCCAGGGAAACAGCGCCTCGCGGTAGTTCTGAAAGACATAGCCGATTTTGGTTTCGGCCAGGGTCTTGCCGCCGAAAAGGATTTCGCCGGCATCGGCTGGGATGAGCCCGGCGATGATGTTGATGAGCGTGGACTTGCCGCAACCATTGGGGCCGAAGACCGAGACGAAGCGGCCGCGCGCAATGTCGAGATCGAAGCCGCCATAGATCGCCGAGCCTTGGAATTGCTTGGTGAGGCCGCGCACGGTGATCTGCGCCGCCGCGCTCTTAGCCGCGCCGGGTCGGTCCTGCTCGGTGGTGATCGCCATCGCCCAACTATGGCATGACACGGCAAAATCACCAATCGCGGCCGCGCTCGCGTAAAGCTGAATTGCCTCAAGGGGCCGACCCGCCCTAGCCTTGGCTCTCCCCCATTGCCGGAGGCCGGCCATGATGAACCGCCAAACCGCGCTCATGCTCGCCCATTACAAAGCCTGGGCGGACAAGGTGATCTTCGATGCCGTCGCTTCCTTGCCGCCGGGCGAGGCGCAGAAGGAACGCCGCACCCTGTTCAAGACCATGATCGGCACGCTCAATCACATCTATATCGTCGATCTGATCTGGCAGGCGCATCTGGAACAGCGCGCGCATGGTTTCACCGCGCGCAATCTGGTGCTGCATCCGGAATTGCCCGATCTCTGGGGGGCGCAACAAAAGATGAATGACTGGCTGGTCGGCTGGAGCCGGAATCAGACCGACCGCAGCCTCGGCCAAGACCTCGACTTCACCTTCGTCTCGGGCAAGCCGGCCAGCATGAGCCGCGGCGAGATTTTCCTTCATCTCGTCACCCATGCGGCCTATCACCGCGGCTGGGTGAGCGAGATGTTCTTCGACGTGCCGTCGCGGCCGCCGCAATCCGATCTCTCGGTCTTTCTCACCGAAGCGCCGCAAGATTGGCGCAAAGTGGGGTGAGTGTGTCTGTCCGCGCTTGAATTGGTAGCGGCGCGCGGTTATGAAGCCGTGCTTGCCGATCATTCCGGCGAGAAAGCGAGCGGCATCCCTCCATGTACGCGGCGGCGACTTGCGGCACGCAGTACAGCTTTCCCGATTTGCGCAGTCTCTTGGCGAAGGCATCGCCGTTTCGCTCCGGCGACGCGCTCGCCGGCATCGCCGCAAGCTGCGCCGGCGAAAGGGTGGCGGCACAGACCGCTTTGGCCGATCTGCCGCTCGCCGCGTTCCTCACCGAGACGATCACCCCTTATGAGGACGACGAGGTCACTCGGCTGATCATCGATCGCCACGACAAGATTGCCTTCGCGCCCATCGCGCATCTGACGGTCGGTGGCCTGCGCGACTGGCTGCTGTCGGAAGATGCGACGAGCGCAGCCCTTGCCGGCATTGCGCGCGGGCTGACGCCGGAAATGGCCGCCGCGGTGTCGAAGCTTTGCCGCAATCAGGATATGATCGCCATCGCCGCCAAGATCGAGGTGATCACGCGTTTTCGCAACACGCTCGGCTTGAAAGGCCGGCTCTCCGCGCGCCTTCAGCCCAACCACCCGACCGACGACCGCCGCGGCGTGCTGGCGAGCATTCTCGACGGGTTGCTGCTCGGTTGCGGCGACGCCGTCATCGGCATCAACCCCGCGAGCGACAGCCCGGAGCGTTGCCTTGGCCTGCTTCAGCTCGTCGACGAGGTGCGGCAGAAGCTGGCCATCCCGACGCAATCCTGCGTGCTCGCTCATGTGACGACAACCATCGGCCTGATCGCGCAAGGCGCGCCGGTGGATCTCGCCTTTCAGTCGATCGGCGGCACCGAAGCGGTCAATCGCAGCTTCGGCGTCAACCTCGCGCTTCTGGCGGAGGCGCGCGATGCCACCCTGTCCTTGCGGCGCGGCACGCTCGGCGACAACGTGATGTATTTCGAGACCGGCCAAGGCAGCGCGCTGTCCGCCAATGCGCATCACAATTGCGATCAGCAAACCTTGGAAGCGCGCGCTTATGCGGTGGCGCGGGAATTTGCGCCGTTGCTGGTCAACACGGTCGTCGGCTTCATCGGCCCGGAATATCTCTTCGACGGCAAGCAGATCATCCGCGCCGGGCTCGAGGATCATTTCTGCGGCAAGCTGCTCGGCCTGCCGATGGGCTGCGATGTCTGCTACACCAACCATGCCGAGGCCGATCAGGACGACATGGATAATCTCCTGACTCTGCTCGCCGTCGCGGGCGTCACCTATGTCATGGGCGTGCCGGGCGCCGACGACGTCATGCTCAATTATCAAAGCACATCGTTCCACGACGTGCTTGCCACGCGCCAGGCCCTTGGCTTGAAACCGGCGCCGGAATTCGCCGCGTGGCTCGACGCGATGGGGTTGAACGGCAGCGACGGTGCGGCGCGCGCGCTGACCCAACGTCTGGCACCTTTGCTGGAAAAGCTCTGAGATGAGCGAGCAACGCCCGGCGGCGCTCGATTGGCAGCAATTGCGCGCGGCCACGTCGGCGCGCATCGGCCTGGCGCGCAGCGGCAATGCCATCGCCACGCGCGATCATCTCGCATTTCAGCGCGCCCATGCCGCTTCGCGCGACGCCGTGCATGAACGCCTCGGCCCGATGCCGCTGCTCGAAGGGCTGCGCGCGGAAGGTCTCGATCCCATGCAACTTCACAGCGCCGCGTGCGACCGACAAACCTATCTGGCGCGCCCCGATCTCGGCCGCCGCCTCGACGATGCATCGGCCAAGCAATTGCGCCCCTTGCCGCGCAGCCATGATTTGGTCTTCGTTCTGGCCGACGGGCTATCGGCACGCGCGGTCGCGCACCACGCGCTGCCCCTATTGCACGCCGTCTTGCCCGAGCTGCGCCGTCTCGCCTGGCGCGTCGGCCCGGCCGCGATCGTCGCGCAAGGACGGGTCGCCATCGGCGACGAGATCGGCTACGCGCTCGAAGCAAGCCTCGTCGCGGTGCTGATCGGCGAGCGGCCGGGGCTCAGCGCGCCCGACAGTCTTGGCGTTTATCTCACCTGGGCCCCCGCGCCGGGCCGCAGCGATGCCGAGCGCAATTGCCTTTCCAACATCCGCCAAGGCGGCATGACCTATGACGAAGCCGCGCAGACTCTGGTCTACCTCGCCGGCGAAGCGCAGCAGCGCAAGCTCACCGGCGTCGCGCTGAAGGACGAGATGAATCAAGCGACGATCACGCCGCCGGACCGCGCCATGCTAGGCTTGCCGGAATGAATCCGCATCGCAACGCGCTGCCCAGCCGAATCAACGGCTTCAGCCCGCACCGGCTGAAGCTCGGGCTGTTCGGCAGCAATTGCTCCTCCGGCCGGTCCGCAACCAAAGTGCCCGAGCGCTGGTCCGGCAGCTGGGAAGACAATCTCGCCTTGGCGAAGATGGCCGACGCGGCCGGGATCGATCTGATGATTCCGGTCGGGCGTTGGCGTGGTTATGGCGGCGCCACCAATTTCGAAGGCGCGAGCTGGGAGAGCGTCACCTGGGCGTGCGGGCTTTTGGCGCAGACGCAACGGCTGAACGTGCTCGCCACCGTTCACGCGCCTTTGGTGCATCCGGTTTACGCCGCCAAGCAATTCGTCACCGCCGATCATATCGGGCGCGGGCGTTTCGGGCTCAACATCGTGTGCGGCTGGAACCAGGACGAGTTCGACATGTTCGGGGTCGAGCAGCGCGAACATGACGACCGCTATGAATACGGCGCCGAATGGCTCGCCGCGATTGCCGCGATGTGGGAGACCGAAGGCGCGTTCGATGTCGCCGGCCGCCATATCAATTTGAAAGCGGTCGAGGCCGAGCCCAAGCCTTATGGCGGAACTCGGCCGCTGGTGATGAATGCCGGGTCATCGCCCGCCGGCCGCGCCTTCAGCGCGAAATGCTGCGACGTGCTGTTCCGGCCGCTGCGCTCGCTCGAAGCCGGCGCGGAGGAAGTCAGGCGCACGATTGCCGAGGCGCGCGAATACGGCCGCGCGATCGACGTCTTCGCCAATGGCTATGTCGTCTGCCGCAAAACGCGGAAAGAGGCCGAAGAATATCACCGCTATTACGCCGAGGAGATGGGCGATTGGGAAGCGGTCGATCATCTCATCGCGATGAACCAGATCAATTCGCAATCCTATTCGGCGGAATTCTTCAAAGCCTTCCGCATCCGCTTTGCCGCGGGGCATGGCGGCTTCCCAATGGTGGGCGATGCCGACGACGTCGCGAATGCCCTCGCGCAGGTGAACCAGGCCGGATTCGCCGGCATGTGCTTTTCCTTCGTCAATTACCTCGCCGAGTTCCCCTATTTCCGCGACGAGGTCTTGCCGCGGCTCGAACGTCTGGGGCTGCGCGAGACGCTGCGCTGACTCTTAATCCGCCTCGACCCGCGGCGTGGGATAGCCTTTGCGGCGTTTGAATTCCTTGATCACCTCTTTGACGAGGCCGCAGACCGGCACGCTCATCCCGGCGGCATCGGCCTCTTTCACGACGATGCTCATATCCTTCTCGGCCCAAGGCGCGGGGCGGCTATCGGCGCGCGCCGAGAGCGAGAAATTCTGCGCGCTCGAATGGATGAGCGCCGCGCGCATGGTCTCTTGATCGACGCCCAAGGCTTCGCCGAGGCGCAGCCCTTCGTCATTGGCGCTCATGCAAGCCCAGAGGATGAGATTGTTCACCATCTTGCCGATCTGCCCCGCGCCGAAATCGCCGAGATGGAACACGTCGGAGGCAAAGCAGCGAAACACGGGTTGGCACGCCTCGAAGGCGGCGAGATCGCCGCCGCCTAGGATCAGCATCGTGCCGGCTTCGGCATAAGGCTCGCCGCGGGTGAGCGCCATGTCGAGCAGCACGAAGCCGTTCCCCGCGAGGCGCGCCGCGAGCTTCTTCGCATAGGAGGGCGCGATGGTCGAGCCCATGGCGAGGACAAGCCCCTTCCTGCCGCCTTCGACCACACCATTCGCGCCGAAGATCGCCTGCTCGACCTGTTGGTCGAAGCCGACGACGATCAGAATCGCATCGCTGATCGCCGCGAGCTCGGCCGGGCTCGCGACGATCGTCACGCCCAAAGCCTCGGCTTGAGCGCGCGCCGCTTGCGCGGGGTCGCAGCCCGCAACCGTGAAACCTTTGGCGAGCAGGTGGCGCGCCATCGGCCGCCCCATCGCGCCGAGGCCGATCAAGCCGATTCTCTTGGGCGTGTTCATGGCGAGCCTTCCTCCCTGCCGCGCGGTGTTGACGCGCCTTATTCTATCGCTTGCATCGCGGCGACGCGCCGTTTCTCCGAAGGGCTGGCGGCGGTGGCGAATTACCTGCCGCAGCCGGCGCCGTGATCGGTCCTTAGCGTCGATCGCGATTTTTCCGCGGCCGCGCTCGCCCCGGCGCTGTTGCTTCCCCCGCGATGTTGTGCCGCACCCTAAGCAGCGCTTTTTGATGGTGCCGCAAGCATCTCTTTCTTGTGCGGCGCAGCAAACTAGGCGTACTGTCTTATCTATAAGATGCCGAAAACGGCAATTGAGGGGGGCAGAGCATGGCGCAAAGCTATTATCGATTTTTCCTCGTCGACGCCAAGCGAGAGTCCACCCGTGCCATGTGGATCGCCGCCGCGTCGGATGAAGAGGCCTTGGCGGTCGCTTCGGTTGCCGCCGATGGGCGGCAGAAATTCGAGTTATGGCTCGGCACGCGCTGCGTCTTTCCGCCCGCGGCGTCCTTCGCACAGGCTTCCTGAGCGCGTCCGAAGCGCAAGTTTAACGCCTGCGTTCCTCGTCCTTGCCGATGCGGCGAAGCTCGTTTTCGGCCGCAGCAATGTCGTAAAGATGGGAAACGGCCAACTCGGCCTCCACGCCGTCGCGCAGATAGCCACGCAGCAGCGAAATCTTACGGCGCAAGAGTGCGGCTCTTTCCTCCATGAGCCACTATTACGTGCGCCGGCCCTACCCTGATTGATCTACGTCAACCCGATGGCCGAGCGTTCGACGGTCGCCGGGCGGTCTTGTGACGCCGGCTTCGGCGCGCGCCGGCAAAGCGCCGGGACGATTCTTCTAGCGCGGGGGAGGATCGCCCGGTTCTTCCAAGGCGTCGGCTTCCGCGAACCAGGAGACCGAGCGTAAGGCCCATTCCCGCCCGACCACGGGATCGGAGATCGTCGCCGCGTTACACAGGCATCGCAACGCCACGTCGCGATAGGCCTCGATTCTTGCGCGCTTTGCCATGTCTTCATGCGCGCCATCGTTGCCGGGATCTTCCGGCTGTCTGACGGGCGACAATGAGCGTGCAAACTGGGTCATGGCCGTCTCCCCCTGTTGATCGTCATGCCTCTCTTTTCCCAGCATTCTGCTGCTATACACATTCTGTGGTCACATATAGATCACAGGACGTAAGCGATTTTTGTCAAGACAAAACCAAGTGAGCCAATGGGTTAATATATGTTACCGGCGCAAAAGCGCCCAGCGGCGCGGCAGCGCCGAGCAACCCGCACGATCTTGGTCCTATGCTGACGCGACTTTAACGCGGAGCCAGTGACCGGGTTCCGGTTTTGCCGGGTTCCGGCAGCGGCCAGCTATAAACCTTGGTCTGGCGCGACACTTTGCGGGTCCGATCCCAGACCTCGACGGCGGCATAGCGGCTCGGCTCGACATGGCGACAGCGCTCTGCCAGCAGCGTCTTGGCGATACGCGATGCCTCGGCATCGTCCGAGCACACCACGTGGTTCGCCACGCCTCTCACATGATCTTGGTCGTCGACGAAATAGCAGCGGTAATCGGTCATGGGCTGACTCCCCTCGCCGCGAACCGGTTGGAATTTCCGGCCTTGCTCATTCGCGGAGAAACCATCGCGCCGCTCGGCTCCGCCGTGCTTGATCTGAATCAATAGTGCCGGCTGCCCTGCCGACAGAGCGGCGATTTCAGCGCGTCTGACATCAATCTGTCATGTCCGCGCTGTAGCAATGTGACACTGTCGACAGTAGCGGCCCGCGGAAGGAGCCCCTAGGAATTGAGCAGGTGGCGCCAGCGATGAAAATCCTGTTCGTCACCGATGCCTGGCCGCCGCAGGTGAACGGCGTCGTCCGCACGCTCACGGAGACGATCCGCAACCTCGAGATTTTCGGCCACAAGGTCGAGGTCATCTCGCCGATCGGCTTCCGCTGCATCCCTTGCCCGACCTATCCCGAGATTCCGCTGGCGATCCTGCCCGGCCGCGCGGTGGCACGCCGCATCGAGGCGGCCGCACCCGACGCCATCCACATCGTCACCGAAGGACCGATCGGCGCCGCGGCGCGGCATTATTGCCTGCGCCACGCCATTCCCTTCACCACCGCCTATCACACCGCCTTTCCCGAATACATTGCCGAGCGCGTGCCCTTTACGCTCGACCTCTCCTATGCCTGGCTGCGGCGGTTTCACGCCCCGTCCGAGGCGGTGATGGTGCCGACCGCGACCATGATGGAGCGTTTGGAAGCGCGGCGCTTTCAGAGCCTCGCCTATTGGTCGCGCGGCGTCGATGCCGAGCTGTTCCGGCCGCGCAAGAAGGACTTCCTCGCCGACAAGCGGCCGATCTTTCTTTACGCCGGACGGATCGCGGTCGAGAAGAACATCGCCGCCTTCCTCAAGATGCGCCTGCCCGGCACGAAAGTCGTGGTCGGCGCCGGGCCGAAGCTGCGCGAGCTGAAAGCCAAATATCCCGAGGCGCGCTACACCGGCTATGTCGACGACGAAACCCTCGCCGCCTTCTATGCCGCGGCGGATGTGTTCGTGTTTCCGAGCCGCTCGGAAACCTTCGGCCTCGTCCTGCTCGAAGCGATGGCTTCGGGCCTGCCGGTCGCCGCCTATCCGGTGACCGGGCCGCTCGACGTCATCGGCAATAGCGGCGCCGGCACCATGCGCGAGGATCTGAACGAGGCGATCGAAGGCGCGCTTGCGATCGCGCCGGATGATTGCCGCGCGCATGCGATGAAATTCTCCTGGGCCGACGCCACGCAGCAATTCCTGGCCCATTTACGCAACACCGATTCCGAAGCGAGATCATGACCCTGACCGAGCACCTTCACGCGACGCTCAGCATCGGCGCCGCCGGATTTCTCCTGTTGGCGATGACCGCGCATCTTCTTAGCGTCGCGCTGGCGGCGGCGCGTTGCCGCCAACGCCGTCATCCCTTGGCCGCCGCGAAAGATGCGCCGCCGGTCACCATCGTGCGCCCGGTCTGCGGCCTCGACAATTTCGCCGCCGAAACCTTGGGCTCGAGCTTCAACCTCGATTACCCGCGCTATGAGATCATCTTTTGCGTCGCGCGCGCCGAGGATCCTTCGGTGCCGCTGCTGCGGCGCTTGATCGCAGCGCATCCGGCCGTGCCGGCGCAGTTGCTGATCGGCGACGAGCGGCCCAGCGCCAATCCGAAGCTTAACAATGTCGTGAAAGGCTGGGACGCGGCGCGGCACGATTGGATCATCCTTGCCGACAGCAACGTGCTGATGCCGCGCGATTACGTGCAGCGTCTGCTCGGCCGTTGGCGGCAAGATACCGGGCTCGTTTGCTCGGTGCCGATCGGCTCGCGTCCGCGCAATTTCTGGGCCGAGCTCGAATGCGCGTTTCTCGACAGCTATGAGGCGCGTTGGGAATATGCCGCGGACACGCTGGGCTTCGGCTTCGCCCAAGGCAAGAGCATGCTGTGGCGGCGCGACATCGTCGAGCGCGGCGGCGGCATTCGCGCGCTCGGCGCCGAGCTTGCCGAGGACGCGGCGGCGACCAAGCTGGTGCGCGCCGCCGGACTCAAGGTCCACCTCGTCGACCGGCCTTTCGAGCAGCCTTTGGGGCAACGTACGGCGCGCGAAGTCTGGCTGCGGCAATTGCGCTGGGCGCGGCTGCGGCGAATTACCTTTCCGGTCATGTTCCTGCCCGAGCTGTTCGTCGGCTGCGCCTTCCCCGCGCTCGCCGCGGCAGCGCTCGCCGCGCTCAGCGGCATCGCCGTGATCCCGGCGCTCATGGCCTTGCTCGTACCGTGGTTCGGCGCCGAGCTTGCTTTGGCGCGATTGGCCGGCTGGCATCTCTCGCCGCGTCTGCCGCTGGCTTTTTTGCTGCGTGATCTCATCCTGCCGGTATTGTGGATCGCGGCCTGGGCCGGCGCCGATTTCACCTGGCGCGGCACGGCCATGACCGTGCGCCAGGAGGAAGCCGATCTCGCCGAGGCGGGGTAGCGCGTTTCCCGGCGTTGCGTGTCCGCCTCGTCTTCGCCGCGCCTGTCCCTGCCCTGACGAAATCGCAACGCAGCTCGGCGCGGCTACACAATTCGGTGAGCGTCGGTTGCTTTTGCAGCGCGGAAAGCGACATGCTCGTCGCGACGCGCTCGAAAGCATTTTCCGCGTATCGCCCGAACCATTTGACGTCGCGCGTCGCCCAAACCTAGCGATCCGAGGCGCGAAACATGGCTTATACGATCGTTGTGAACGGCGTGACGCAGACCGTCGATGTCGACGGCGACACGCCGCTGCTCTGGGTGCTGCGCGACGAGCTTGATTTGAAAGGCAGCAAGTTCGGCTGCGGCGTCGGCCTTTGCGGCGCCTGCACCGTCCATCTCGACGGCAGACCGGTGCGCTCCTGCTCGACGCCGATCGCGAGCGTCGGCAGCGCCGCCATCGCCACCATCGAAGCGATGTCGGCCGATCCCGTGGGCAAGAAGCTGCAAGCCGCCTGGATGGAGCTCGACGTGCCGCAATGCGGCTATTGCCAGGCGGGGCAGATTATGTCGGCAACCGCGCTTCTGACCAAGAATCCGCATCCCAGCGATCGTGACATCGACGCGGCGATGACGGGCAATATCTGCCGCTGCGCCACCTATCTGCGCATCCGCGCCGCGATCAAGAAAGCCGCGCTTATCCATACCGCCGAAGCGGAGGAGAAGTGATCATGACCCTCATGACCGCGAAACGCGCCGAAGCCCCGTCATTCGCCGCGCGCTCTTCCGTCGCCTCGCGCCGGACTTTTCTCAAGGCGAGCGCCGCGGCGGGCGGCGGGTTGTTGCTGCAGGCAGTGCTGCCGTCCTTCGCGCGCGTCGCGTTGGCGGAGTCGCCGGAAGCGCCCGCGGATAGCGCCGCATCGCTCAACGCTTATATCCGCATCGCACCCGACGGCATCGTCACCATCCTGTCGAAGAATCCCGAGATCGGCCAAGGCATCAAGACGATGCTGCCGATGGTGATCGCCGAAGAGCTCGACGTCGCGTGGAAGAATGTGCGCATCGAGCAAGCGCCGCTCGACGCCGCCAAGTTTGGCCAGCAATTCGCCGGCGGCAGCATGGCGACGCCGCTCAATTACGATCCGTTGCGCCGCGTCGGCGCGGCCGGACGGCAGATGCTGGTCGCGGCGGCGGCGCAAAGTTGGAACGTCGCGCCGGCGGAATGCCGCGCGGCGGCGGGAATCGTTTATCACGACAAGAGCGGCCGCTCGCTCGCCTATGGCGCATTGGCGGAAAAGGCCGCGACCTTGCCGGTGCCGGATCTGGCAAGCGTAACGCTGAAGGATCCCAAGAGCTTCACGATCATCGGCCAGTCGCTGCCCGGGGTCGACAATCCGAAGATCGTCACCGGCGAGCCGCTGTTCGGCATCGACGTCGCCGTGCCCGGCATGCTCTATGCCGTGTTCCAGAAATGTCCGGTCTTCGGCGGCAAGGTGACCAACGCCAATGTCGCTGCGGTGAAGGCGCTGCCGGGCGTGCATGACGCGTTCGTCGTCAGGGCAAGCGAGGCGAATCCGAACAACGATCCGCAAGGGCTCCATGACGGCGTCGCGATCGTCGCCAAAAGCTGGTGGGCGGCAAGCAAGGCACGCGAGAAGCTTGAAATCACCTGGAACGAAGGCCCGACCGCGGCGCAAAGCAGCGCGGGCTTTGCGGAGAACGCCGCCAAGCTCGCCCAAGGAACGCCGGCCTCCTATCTCCGGCGCGATGGCGATCTGGCCACGGCGCTGAAAGGCGCGGCGCATGTCGTCGATGCGGCCTATTCCTATCCCTTCCTCGCCCATATCGATCTCGAGCCGCAGAATTGCACCGCACAGGTCAAGGACGGCAAGGTCGTGCTCTGGGCGCCAACGCAGGATCCCGGCTCCGGCGCGCGGCTCGTGGCGGCAAGCTTGGGCATCGCCGCAAGCGAGGTCACGGTCAACATGACGCGGGTCGGCGGCGGCTTCGGCCGGCGGCTGCGCAGCGACTTCATGGCCGAAGCGGCGTGGATTTCGAAACAGGTCGGCGCGCCGGTGAAGCTGCTATGGAACCGCCAGGACGATATTCAGCACGATTTCTATCGCCCGGCAGGGTTTCATTTCTTCAAAGGTGGGCTCGACAAAGAAGGCAAGCTCGTCGCCTTCAGCGATCACTTCGTGACCTTCGGCCAAGGCGGCAAGCTTGCCGATTCCGCGGCGATGGACGCCAATGAATTCCCGGCGCTTCTTGTGCCGCATCTCGAATACGGCCAGTCGGTGATGGAGCTGGGCGTGCCGACCGGACCGTTGCGCGCGCCGCGCTCCAACGCGCTGGGCTTCGTGTTCCAGTCCTTCATCGACGAGCTGGCGCATCGGGCCGGCAAGGACCCGGTGGAATTTCGCTTGGCGCTTTTGGGCGAGAAGCGCGTGCTGGTCAATTCCAGCGGCAAGCCCAATGCGTTGCGCGATTTCGACACCGGCCGCATGCGCGACGTGTTGACCCGTGTCGCGCAGGTTTCCAACTGGTCGCAACGCCGCAGCTTGCCCAAGCGTACTGGCAAAGGCGTCGCCTTCTATTTCAGCCATCTCGGCTATTTCGCCGAAGTGGTGCAGACGACGGTCGCGCCATCGGGCGAGATCAAGCTCGATCACGTTTGGATCGTCGCCGATGTCGGCAGCCAGATCATCAATCCGAGCGGCGCCATGAATCAGGCGCAGGGTGCTGCGCTCGACGGGCTGGGCGCAGCGCTGGGCCAGGCGATCACCATCGAGCGCGGCCGCGTGGTCCAAGCCAATTTCGACACGGTGAAGCCGTTGCGCATGAATCAGGTGCCGCCGGTCGAGGTGCATTTCCTCGCCACCGACCATCAGCCGACCGGGCTTGGCGAGCCGGCCTTGCCGCCGGTTATTCCGGCGCTGTGCAATGCGATCTTCGCCGCGACCGGCAAGCGCATCCGCAGCCTGCCGATCGACACGCGCGCGCTAAAAGCATAAGAAAAGGGCGCGAACCCCTTGCCGCGGCAAGAAATTCGCGCCCCATAGCCGACATCGCGTCTGCCGGAAAATTACTCAGGCAATTCGGCGACTTGCGAGGTCGGCATGACGGTGCCGATCTCGACGACGCGATTTTTGTCCTCGCGCACGCCGTCTTTGGTTGCGACCGGAAGCTGTTGCTCGCCGGTCCATTGGATGTCGATGCGATTGGCGGCGATCCCGTTCGCGATGAACGCGTCGCGGACGGCGTCGGTACGGCGTTCGGACAGCTTCATGTTATAAGCGTCCGATCCGCTGCGATCCGCCTTGCCGACGATCTTCAAGCGCGCCGTTCCGTCCTTGATCAACGCCGCCGCTTGCTTGATCTCTTGTTGCGCCGCCGGTGTCAGCTCTGCGCTGTTATAGCCGAAATAGGTGTTGCGTTGGCCGGGCGGGTTCAAGAGCACGTTGAGATCGGTGAAATCGCGCACGAAGCCTTGGCGGCACTGGCCGTTGAACGACGTGGCGCCGTTATGCTCGCTGCGCTCAAGCCAGCAATCGTAAAGCGCCTGGGTGCGTGCGGCGAGAGTCGGGAAACGCGTGCGACCGCCGTTATCAAGCGCCGAGACGAGATGGGCGCGTGCGTCATTCATGACCACCGGCTCGCCCATATTCGGGTCGGCGGCACCAGGAATCAGCCAGAGATGCGGTTCGACCGAGGGCGCGGCCGCGGCCGAGACTTCCGACGGGCCGAGCGTGGGCGGATTGTCGGGATTCACGGCGTGCTCCGGCGCAACGGTTTCGCCGCTGGCGGCGGCGAGGCTCTTGCGCGCGAAGTAGTCGGAATCCGTCCAATCCTGATTAGTCGCCCGGCGGTTGGCGACGGCGGCATAATCGCGGGCCAGGCTGCCGTTGAAGTCATGCGTCGTGGTCAACGCCGTGGCCTTCGCCGCGTCGAGGTTTTTGCCTTGCGTCGCGGCATTGCCGGGATGGGCTTCCTCGTATCCGGTACAGCCGGCCAGCGCGAGCGCGCCGGCCAGCATGACGCTGCAACCGATGATTTTGAATCGTGGATGTTTTGTCGATGAGTCCATGGGAGCTCTCCTCGAGTGGATTCGCTTTCCTGCCGCCGAGCGGCAGGAGCAACTTTTTCTGTGACGTTTGCTGTATGGGGCGGACATACTGACCAAACACTGACAAGGTCCGCGCCAACAACAAGATGCGCACGATGCATGTGCAGACGACTTGATCTGGATCAAAATCGCGGCGATGACTCGGAAGCCGCAGCGTTTGGCGTCCCAGCGCCGATGCGATGGGAGGCTTCGCCGCGCGCTGCGATCCCGAAACTGGCCACGGCGCCGCAGCGGCATTATGCTATCTTGACCGAGAAAAATGACGGCGCGGCGCCTTCGCGCGATCGCGCTTTCGGGAGGAAGCCATGACGAAATCCGTGTCGCGCGGCGTCGCGCTTGCCGTCTTCGCCTTTGCCCTTCTCATCGCCTGCGCCGGCTCGAGCCTCGCCGCGGACAAGCTACGCGTCGGCAAGGCCTCGCCGACCTCGTCGCCGATGCTGCCGGTCGATGTCGGCGTGAAGACCGGCATCTTTGCCAAGCACGGGCTCGGGGTCGAGATCGCCAATTTCGCCGGCGGCGCCAAGCTGCATCAGGCGACCGCCGCGGGCAGCATCGATATTGGCGTCGGCGCGGGACCGGAATTCGCGCTTTTGGCCAAAGGCTCGCCCGAGCTGGCGATCTGCAACGCGACCGGGCCGGTGCCTTTCATCGGCATCGCCGTGCCCGTGGATTCCAAAGTGCGCTCGCCTGCCGAGTTGAAAGGCGCGAAGATCGGCGTCTCGACCATCGGCTCCCTCACCTATTGGCTGGCGCGCGAATTGGCGCGCACGCGCGGCTGGGGTCCGGACGGCGTCACCACGGTCGCGATCGGCGGCGAGCCGTCGGGCATCATCGCCGCCTTCCGCACCCAGGTGGTCGATGCGACCGTGGCGGCGACCTCGCTGATCTTCGCGATGGAGGAGCAGAAGGAAGGCCGGCTGCTGATCCCGGCTTCGGATTATGTCGGCAACATCAGCTCGGGCACGATCTATGCCTCGAAGGCGCTGATCGCGAGCAATCCCGACGCCATTCGCCGCTTTCTCGCCGGCTGGTTCGAGACGGTCGATTTCATGCGCAAGAACCGGGCCGAGACGATCAAGATCGCCAGCGGCATGACCGGCTTTTCCGAAAACGTGCAGGCGAAGGAATATGATCTGACCATCGGCATGTACAGCAAGGACGGCAAGTTCGACGCCGAATTGCTCGCCAATCTCGAACGCTCCTTCGCCGATCTGAAGCTGCTCGATGCGCCGCCCGACATGAAGCAGCTTTACACCGAGGCGTTCCTGCCAAAGCGCTGAACCGCCGCCGCGGACCGGACTGCGCTGTGACAAATGCAGCGGGTGAGCCGTCCGCCACGCTTCGTTGTGATTTCTTTGTGGCCAGTCGACCTCTAACGGTTTATTAACCATCGAGGCTTCAGGCTGCGAAAACAGATTCCCAGACAAAGCACCTTTAACGGTTGGCGCTGCACCTTTATTCCGCGAACGGAGGTGACAGTGGCGGCTGCTCGGCGCGAAAAGCTTCGGTGGGATGTGCAGCGCGGGCTGCGTATGGCGCGGGTTTTATCCTGGGTTGCGTGGATCGGCGTCGTCATCGTGCTGTGCAGCATCGGCGCCGAGCTTGCCTTCGCCGCGGACCTCCTTCCCGACTCAAGCCTCGACCTGTCGCCGCAATCTCCGTCTTCTTCGACGCGCCCGGTCGCCATTGGCTGCGCCCAAGCGGATCCGGCGAGCGTACCGGGAAAATCCGCCGCCCCGGTCCTCGACCGCCCGCTTTGCGCCACGCTCACCGTTCCCGCGAGCCGCGATCTGCTGCGTCTCACGCGCAGCGATGTCGCGGTGAGCCTGGGCGTGGTCGGCGGCGATCAGCAAAGCTTCGGGCTGATGCGCGCCCTCGCCAGCTTCTCCCATCTCCTCGATCTCGGCCCCTTCGCCGGCTGGGTCGTGCATGGCGAGGCGCAAGTGACCGGACAACCGCTGCTCGGCGGAACGCCGCCGGTTGCCGAGCGCGCGATCTTCTCGGCCAGTCCGCAATCCTTTGCCGCTTGGGGCTTACGCTTCGACGCCGGCGTCGCGCTCAGCGGCGTCTTCGATCCGCTGGTCGCGGCGCGGACTTTCGATGTCGCCGCCAATGCCTCGCGCCACTTCGTCGTGCCGGGCTGGACCGGCGACCACCAGGTCAATCTGCGCCTCGCGCATGACAATGTGACGAGCACGATGAGCGGAGCGGAAACCCAGACCATGCGCGCGACCTTCGGCTACGCGCACAGCCTCTCGCTCGGCTCGATCGGCGCCGACTTCGCTTATGAGCGCAGCACCGCGCCCGATACGCCGATCCAGGATAGCAGCGTGATGACGATCAAATTCGCGCGGCCGTTTTAGAACGGCGTTTCGTTCTACCGCGTCTGGCGGCGCCAGCGATCGACCACGTCGCGCAGATACTCGACGCCTTTCAAATCGTTTTCCCAGGCGCGCGGGAAATTGGTCGCATCGCCCTTGGGGCGATATTGCGGATCGAGATCGTTGAAGCGGATATGCATCGGATGGGCGACGCCTTCGCCCACCACGATCGCTTCCTGCTGGCGCAGCGCCGGCAAAGTGTTGAGCAGCCCGCCCGCGCTTTCCGGCAGGGTGCGGCGCACGAAGTTCTGATCCTTCTCGTTGCTCATGCGCAACGCGAAGACGGTGCTGCATTGCGACAGGATCGGCTCGGAGATTTCGGACGGGCGCTGCGTCACCAGGCACAGCGAGACGCCGTATTTGCGTCCTTCCTTGGCGATGCGCGCGATCGAGCGCCGTGTCGGCTCGAAGCCCAGGCTTTCGTCGCCGGGGATGTAGCGATGCGCCTCGTCGCAAACCAGCAAGGTCGGGATCGCCTCGTTGCGGTCGCTCCACAGCGCGAAGTCGAAGATCAGCCGGCACACCAGCGACACCACCACGTCGACGATCTCGGACGGCACGGCGGAAAGGTCGAAGATCGTGATCGGCTTACCGGCCACCGGGATGCGCAGGATGCGCGACAAGATGTCGACCATGTTGTCGCGCACCGAGAAGCTGCCGAAAAGAAAGGCGTAGCGCTTGTCGTTGCGCAGATTGTCGATGGTCGTGAGCAGACGCAGGAAAGGCAGGCTGTTGTCGGGCTTGTCGAGCTTGCCCATCGCGTCGGCGATGCGGTGGATGACGGCGGCGATCGGATAAGGCACCGGCGTGTCGACCGTCAGATGCACGTCGATCGCCTTGGGCCCAAGCGCCTCGCGCTTGGCCGCGATGATCGCGTCCTTGAGGATATAGGCTTCGCGGCTGCGCGAAATCTCGTCCTTGCTGCACAGAGTCTCGACGATCTCGTCGAAGCTCAGCATCCAGTAAGGCAGATGGAGATTTTGCGGCGTGATGCGCTCGCACAGCCCGGGAAAGGCCGGCGCGTATTCGCCATGCGGATCGAGCAGCACGACATGCCCGTTGGGATGCGCCTGGAGCAAAGAGCGCACGATCAGCACCAAAGCGCAGGATTTGCCGGCGCCGGTGGTGCCGAGAATTGCCGAATGCTTCGACAGCAGCTCTTGCGAGATGAGATAGGCGGTGCGGCTCGGATCCTGGTGCAAAGTGCCGACCGCGAGGGTCCAGCTATTGGGCTTGTCGTAGATACAGGCGAGATCGTCGCTATCGGCGGCATAAAGCGGCGCGCCCAGGGTCGGGTAGACCGAGATGCCGCGCGAGAACATCGGCCTTGCGCCCGGCCGCGCGATCAGCTCGCCCAGCAGCTCGACCTCGCACACGGCATGGTCCTGGCCCGATTTCTCGCCCGATCCCTCGCGCAGCGCCAAGCCGTTGACGAAGCCGAAAGCCACCGTGCTCGGCGTCGGAATCTTGATCAGCGCGCCGATCTGAAGCTGGGTGAAGCCCTGCGCACCCGCCGCGCTTGCCGTATCGGAAAGAATGCAGGTGAGCGCGAAGCCCGACACCACGCTCACCCTTCCGATCGGCATGACGGGCGCGACGCTGGCCGCGCTGGGGGCGCGATGCGTTTCGGCTTGAAGCGGCAAATCGTCCATGACGGTCCCTGGCTCAGGCGAGGAGCCAGTCTGGACGCCCAATCATTGCGAAATGGTTTGCCTAATTACCCGGCGATAACGGCCAGGCGGCGGCAGACCGGCGCCAGCGGCAATTTCGCGAAATTTGTCGGCAATTCGCCGCCGCCGCTTCGCCTTCAGCGACGGTAGTAGTAACCGTGGCGGTAGCCGAACCGCACGTAAAACGGATCGTACCAACTGGGATAATAGGCGGGGCCGTAATAGCCGGGTCCGTAATAGCTATACGGATAAGCGTAGCCGTAAGGATAAGCCGGCAGCTGCGGCACGCTTTCGCCTTTGGCCGACATGCATTGGATGTAGCCGATATCGTAACGCCGCTGCATCTCGCCGGCCGAATACTGCCCCGCGCTGAGGCCGGTGGCAGTGCCGAGAACCGCGCCGCTGCCCGCGCCGATGGCGGCACCCGCGCCGGCATTGCCCGTGGCGGCGCCGATCGCCGCGCCCGCCGCCGCGCCCAACACCGTGCCGACCACGGCGCTGCCGGCAACCGATTGATTGGCGGCCTGGGCGGGCGAGACGCCGCCGATCTGGCCGGAAGCGAATTGGCGGCACACCGCGTCATCGGCGCGGAATTGCTCGAAGCTCTTGCCTTGCGCGGGCATCGCCGCGACCGAAGGCCCGGTCGGCGGCGCGATCGCGCAGGCCTGGAGCACGAGGACCGCCGGAAGAACCACCGCGAAACTCGTCGCCGCGCGCCGATTTGCTTGCATGGCACCAACTCCTTCGAACCACCGATTCATATAGGGCGCCGCGCGGCGCCGCGTGCCCTTGATGTCGATCAATTCCGATCAACTTTGCGCGCGGCCAGCTTGCACGCGGGCGGTGCCGCGCTGGCATTGCGGAGTGATTGCTCCCGCGTCGCCCCCCACCCTAACCCTCCCCCTCGAGGGGGGAGGGAAAAGCTTCGCAAAGCGAAGCGCGGGAGGGGGTGAAGTTGGCGCTCGATTTCTTCACCCCGCGTCGTCGAAAGCGAAGCGCGCGCCTTTCCGCACCACATGGCCGAAGCCGGGCGCGTTGACATGCGCGCCCGCGACCATCAGCCGCTCTTGCGCCGCCATGTCGAGCACGCGCTTGCGTGCGCTCACGGCTTTATCCGGATCGAGATCGTAAGTCAGCGGCGTCTCGGGATGCGAAATCTGAATCGCCGAGAGATGCACGATGTCGCCCCACGAAATGAATGCTTCGCCGCCGCCATCGATGCGCCACACGGTGTGGCCGGGCGAATGGCCGGCGGCGAGGATCACGCCGCAGCCGAGAAATTCCTCGCCGTCGCGCATGCGCCGGATGCGCTCGCGATAAGGCGCGAGGTCGATCCTGGCGCGCGCATGCATACGCTTGGTGTTCTCGTTCTCGCCCGGCTGGCTTTCGCCGAGCCAGAAATCGAGCTCGGTCTCGTGCACCAGCAGCTCGGCATTGGGGTAATGTGCCTTGCCGTCATCGTCGACCAAGCCATTGGCGTGATCGGGATGGATATGGGTCAGCAGGATATGCGTGATCGATTCCGGAGCGATGCCGCCGGCGCGCAGATTCGCCGGCAGCTTGCCGAGAGTCGGCTGCATCGTGTTGCCGGCGCCCGCATCGATCATGATGGTGCTGGCGCCGCGCTGGAACACGAAGTTGTTGACCGGAATGAACAGCGCGCCGTTATCGGTCGGGCCGGTCAAGCTCTCGGCTTCGGCGCGGTCCATGCCGATGACGAGATCGAGCGAGGTTTTCAAAATTCCGTCGCTGAACGTTTTGACCTCGAGCGCGCCGACCTTGAACGTCACGGGCGCATTTGCCGCCATGGAAGCCTCCCTTTTGTGCACGCCGCCGACGCGGCTTTGCACCGATCGTGCCCGCTATCGGCTTCCGGCACAAGCCTGCCGCGCCCTTATCGTGACCCTTGAATCCATTGCGCCGCCATGCGTCAATAAGCGTGTTCAGGGGGAAGCCGGAAGCGGACGTTTAGTCGGGCAGTCTTCGCAAGCGTTTTTTTGGAGATGTCCCGTGCTTTGCATGCCGCAGACCATCGCTCGCCCCTGGCGCCACGCCGCCGTCGCTCTCGCCGCGCTTCTCTGCTTCGGCGCCAACGCCAAGGCCGATGCCATCAAGATCGGCGTCTTGAAAGTCACCGGCGCCGCCGCGGTTTTCATCGCGCAAGAGAAAGGCTATTTCGCGGCCGACGGTGTTCCCGCGGAGCTGACCTATTTCGATGCCTCGCAGCCGATTGCCGTCGCCGTGGCCTCGGGCGCGGTGGATTTCGGCGTCACCGGCTTTGCCGCCGGCTTTTACGGCCTCGCCGGCCAAGGCGCGCTCAAGATCATCGCCGGCGGCTATGCGCGCGAGGCGCCGGGCTTTCACAATCAAAGCTACATCGTGTCGAACGAGGCCTATGCCAAAGGCTTTACGTCGCTGAAGGATTTTCCCGGCCACTCGGTCGCGATTTCCCAGATCGGCTCGCCGCCGCATTACGCGCTGGGCATGCTCGGCGAAAAATATGGCTTCGATCTCAAGACGATCCGCGTTCTGCCCTTGCAATCGATCGGCAACATGGCGTCGGCCATCACCGGCGGCCAGGCGGACGTCGCGATCATGACGGCGACGGCGGCCTTGCCGCTCGATCAACGCGGCGAAGCCAAAATCCTCGGCTGGGTCGGCGACGAAACGCCGTGGGAGTTCGGTTCCGTGTTCACGGCGAGCGCGACCGCCAACGACCATCGCGACACGGTCGAGCATTTCTTGCGCGCTTGGCGCGATGCCACGAAGGAATGCCACGACGCTTTTGCCGGCGCCGACGACAAGCCGGCAATGGGGCCGGGCGCGCCCGACACCATCGCGATCCTCAGCAAATATACCGGCTTGCCGCCCGACACGATCAAGCTCGCTTTGCCCTATTGCGATCCTCAGGCGCGGCTCGAGGTGAAGGACGTGCTGCACCAGATCGCCTGGTACAAAGCGCAAGGCATGGTGAAACCCGAGGTCGATGGCGAGAAGATCATCGACACGCGCTACGTGGTGCCGCTCCCGGAACATTGATCGGCCCATGCTTGCGCGCCGCCGATATAAAGGCCCGATCCTCGCGGTGATCGTCACCGCGATGTTGGCCGCGCTGACGTCATGCGGCACCACCGGCTCGGTGCGCAGCGGCGCCTCGGATAACGGCGCCAGCGGCAGGGTAAAGGTCAACCTGCCTTTCTAGGAAAGCGGGCAGACGCACCGCGCCGTATCGGCCAGCGCCTCTTTTGTCGGCGCCATGGCGCTTCTTTGCGCAGGCGACTCCTCGCATCGACAGCATAGACACGGAACCGGGTTGGCGGCACGCTTCTTGCTCCTTTACCGGCACCGCCCGGTCGGAGAAAAACGCGAGGCCGCGATCCTCGCCTCCCGCCACGGGCCATGACGATGCGCGCGTGGAGAAGAACATGGGAGGGGATTCGACGCTAACCCCGATATCGCCGATCGAGACCTGGCTGAGCGCGCTGCATGGGCGTTACAAGAATCTCGCCGACGGCGCGGTCGCTTCCTACATTCCCGAATTGAGCAAGGCCGATCCCGGTCATTTCGGGATTTGCCTAGTTGCCGCCGACGGCAAATCCTATTCGGTCGGCGATTGCGACGTCGCCTTCACCATTCAGTCGATCTCGAAGGCTTTCGTCTTCGGTTTGGCCTTGGAGGATCATGGGCGCGATTTCGTTTTGACCAAGGTGGGGGTCGAGCCCAGCGGCGAGGCCTTCAACTCCATCGTCTTCGACGAGCACCGCAACCGGCCGCTCAATCCCATGGTCAATACCGGCGCGATCGCCACGACCGCGCTCGTCACAGGCGATGGGCCGGAGCAGCGCTTTGCGCGCATCATCGGCTTCATGGAACGCTTCGCCGGTCGACGCTTGAGCGTCGATGACGCGGTGTTCCGCTCCGAGAGGGCGACCGGCCATCGCAACCGCGCGATCGCGCATCTCGAATTGAATTTCGGCATGATCGGCGAGCCGGTGGACGAGCATCTCGACCTTTACTTCCGGCAATGCTCGATCCTGGTGACGGCGCGCGATCTCGGCATGATGGCCGCGACCTTGGCCAATGGCGGACTCAACCCGGTCACCGGCGAACGCGCGCTCGACGAGAAGCTGGTCAAATACGTGATCGCGGTGATGAGCAGCTGCGGCATGTATGATTACGCCGGCGAGTGGCTTTACCGCGTCGGCCTGCCCGCCAAAAGCGGCGTCGGCGGCGGCATCGTCGCGGTCTTGCCCGGCCAGCTCGGCATCGGCACCTTCTCGCCGCCGCTCGACGAGCACGGCAACAGCCTGCGCGGCATCAAGATCTGCGAAGACCTGTCCGAGGGCTTCGGCCTCCATATGTTCGACGCGCCCAACGCCGTGCGCTCGGCGGTCGCGCGGTGCTATCGCGGCGACAAGGTCAGCTCGGAGCGCATCCGCAGCGGCGCGGACCGCACCCTGCTTGCCGCCGCGGGCGGCAAGATCGCGGTTTACGAGCTGCAAGGCGATCTGATCCTGGCATCGGCCGAGCAATTGATCCGCCGCATCGTCGACGATGCTTCGCCGACCCGCTTCATCATTCTCGATTGCAAGCATGTGTGGCGCATCGGCAGCGCCGCCGCCGCGCTGATCGATCAGACCGTCGAGACTCAGGCGAAGCTTGGGCGCGCCATGGTGCTGGCGGGGCTCGGCGATGGCAGCGAGCAGCGCAAGCGCCTCGTCCAGGCCGGCGTCGCGCGGGAAAACTTTTTTGCCGCGCTCGACGATGCGTTGGAATGGGCGGAGGACCGCCTTCTCTCGGACACCGCGCGGCCGCCGGAAGACGGGGCGGCGTTGAGCTTGGCACAGCTCGATATCTTCGCGGGAATGCCGCCATCCTATCTGGCGGCGTTGAGCGATCTTGTGGAGACGACCCATTTTCCGGCGGGCGCGGTCGTGTTTCACGAAGGCGACCAGGCCGACCGGATCTATTTCCTGGCCGCGGGAATGGCGAGCATCTTCGTGACTCCGAGCGGCGGCCCCGCGCTGCGCCTTGCCGGCATCAGCGCCGGCGCGACCTTCGGCGAAATGGCGCCGTTCGACGCCAAGCCGCGCTCGGCCGGCGTCAAGGCGGATACCGACATCACCTGCTACGTGCTACGGCTCGACGCGCTCGAGCGCTTCGGCTTGCAGCACCCCGCCGGGCTGAACCTGGTCTATTCCAACCTTGTGCGCATCCTGTCGTTCCGCTTGCGGCGGGCCGACGACAAGCTCAAGGCGCTGCAATAGGCGAGCGCCGCTAGGCGGCGCGCACGTCCTTCAGGAAGCGCGCAACCTCGTCGCTCAAACGCGTGCGATTGGCGCTCAGCTCTTTGGCCGCGCTCAGAACCTGCGCCGCCGCGGCGCCGGTCTGCTTCGAGGCTTCGCTGACGCCGACGATCGTCGCCGAGACTTCGGTGGTGCCTTGCGCCGCCTGCGCGACCGAGCGCGCGATTTCCTGCGTCGCGGAACCTTGTTCCTCGACCGCGGCGGCGATGCTGGTCGCGATGTCGTTGACTTTGCCGATGGTGTGCGTGATCGCCTCGATCGATTGCACGGATTGATCGGTCTCGGCCTGGATGCCGCTGATCTGCGCCGTGATCTCTTCGGTCGCCTTGGCGGTTTGCGTCGCCAGGGCCTTCACCTCTGACGCCACCACCGCGAACCCCTTGCCCGCTTCGCCCGCGCGCGCCGCCTCGATGGTGGCGTTGAGCGCGAGAAGATTGGTTTGGCTCGCAATATCGTTGATCAGGCTCACCACCGTGTCGATTTTCTCGACCAATTCCTTCAGCCTTTGGACGCGGGTGTTGGTGTCCGCGGCTTGGCGCGCGCTTTCGCCGACGATCCGCGTCGATTCCCCGACCTGCTGGGTGATCTCCTTGATCGAGGAAGACAGCTCTTCCGTCGCCGACGCCACGGTTTGCACATTGGTCGTCGCTTCTTCCGAGGCCGCCGCCACCGTGCCCGACTGGCGGCTGGTTTCCTCGGCCGTGGTGCGCATCGCGTTGGCGGTCATTTCGAGCTCGGCCGCCGAGGTGCTGACGACGGCAAGTGCATCGCCGACCGTCTTCTCGAAGCTCGCGACGCTGGACTCGATGCGTCTCGCGCGGTCGAGCTGGTGCTTCTGCTCCGCCGCCTGCTCGGCGCGCAGACGCTCGGCCTCCTTCATATTGTCCTTGAAGACATTGAGCGACCGCGCCAGCACGCCGATCTCGTCCTTGCGCTCGATGCCGGTGACGGCAACGCGGAAGTCGCCCGCGGCAAGACGATCGACCGCCGTGGTGGTCGCGCGGATCGGGCCGGCAATGCTGACGATGATCGCCCAGCCGGCGGAAGTGCACAGCAACGCCGCGAGAAAGATGGAGCCGAAGGTCAGCAAACGCGACGAGTCATAAACCGCCGCGCCGCGATCCGCCGCCTTTTTGCCTTCGGTCGCGTTCAAGGCCGCATCGGCATCGGCCTTTCCGACCGCGTCGTAATAGTTGGTGCGGTCGTCGCCTTCATAAAGGCTGAGCATCGTATCGAAGTCTTTCTTCGCCAGCTTGTCCATCACGGCGGCGCTGCTTTGCTTGTATTTGGCCCAATCGGCCGCGAACGCCTTCATCAACGGCGCGTCGTCGGTCGTCTCGTCCGCGAGCGGAAGATAATCGGCATAAGCCTTGTCGCCGGCGCTTTGCGCCGTTTGAAACGCCTTGACGTCGCTATCGACGGGCACGCCGCCATCCATTGCTGAAATGATAACGCGCGCCTCTTTAATCCGCGTTTCCTTGACGGCCGAGACGAGTTGACCGAGCGCGATCGTGGACGGCAGGAAATCGTTGCGGATGGCCATCGCCTCGTTATTGACCGCGCCGGTGCGCGAAAGGCCGAAGAGACCGAGGCATAAAGTCACGAGGAAGACGGCGGCGAACGCGGCGAGAACCTTGCTGCGGATGCTGAAATTTTGCCAAAAAGACATCAATGGACTCCGTTGCGATCGCCGGATTCCTGCCCTTTCGCAATGGCGCAAAGAGAGGCTGGTACAGCAATCAATTGTGTCCGCTCCGTTTAAGCGTCAGTCCCTAAAGCCGCGTTGACAGTGGCGCGATCGATCATGCGGCCAAACGCCTCAATGAAGCGGTCACAACAATGAAAATATCGATGCGTGTCGTCGCAACTCGAGCCGTCCGCAACCCTGCCCGTTGCGATTGTCACGCAGACGCAGGCGCCGCGACGCACCGACGCTGCGGCATGGCGCCTCACCCCGGCATGACCGGGCCAAATCTTCATCGGCTTTTCAACAAGGTTTAGCATCTTTAACTTGCCGAAATAGGTCGGCAGGAGCCGCTTTATGTCAGCGCGGAAGATCACGCCAACCGGCAAAGAGAGTCCGTTCGACGAGAACGAGATCATCGTCTCCAAGACGGATATCAAAGGCCGGATCACCTACGCGAACGATGTTTTCCTCCGGGTCTCGCGCTACGAGCTAAAGGCCCTGCTGGGTCAGCCGCACAGCATCATCCGCCATCCCGATATGCCGCGCTGCGTCTTCAAGCTGATGTGGGAACGCATCGAGGCCAAGAAAGAGATCTTCGCCTATGTGCTCAATATGGCGGCGAATGGCGACTACTATTGGGTCTTCGCCCATATCACACCGACCCTGGACGCTGCCGGCAACATCGTCGGCTATCATTCCAACCGGCGCAAACCCGACGCGGCGCAGATCGCCAAGATCGCGCCCTATTATCGCCTCCTGCTCGACCAGGAGGCCGCCGCCGCCGATCGCAAGATCGGCATGAACGACAGCTATGACCGGCTTCTGGCGGACCTGCAGAGCAAAGGCGTAAGCTATGATGAATTTTCTTTTTCCCTCTGACCGCCCCTCGCTCGCGCGCATCAAGCTCTCCACCGGCATTTTCCTGGCCGCGCTGGGGATCGAGGCGGCGGGACTGGCGGTGTTGCCGGGATTGGCCGCGCCGATGCTGATCGCGTTTCATCTGCTGGCGCTCGCCGCGGGCGCGAACGCGATGCTCGAATCGCGGCGCTTGGAGCGCACGCTGGCGCGCGCCGCCGCGGTGTGCACGAGCGCGGCGAAAGGCGATCTCGAAGCGCGCATTCCCGAAGTTCCCGAAAACGGCATCGTCGGCACGACACAGAGATCGATCAATCATTTGCTCGACATCACCGACGCCTTCGTGCGCGAGGCGCAAGGCTCGATGCGCGCGATCGGCGCCGGACTCTATTATCGCAAGGTCCTGGTGCGCGGCCTGCCGGGAGCGTTCCGCTTCGTAGCCGAGACGATCAACGGCACCAGCGCCGTGATGGAGGAAAACGTCAAAGACTTTGCGCAGTTCGCCAAAACGAATGTGCGCGAGGTCGTCACCGGCGTCTCGGACGCGGCGGCGAAGATCAATAGCAGCGCCGAGGTGATGAACAAGACCGCCAACGATCTCGACCACCGATCGAACGGCGTGGCGGCGGCGACGGAACAGACCACGACCAGCGTCGAGACGGTCGCGAGCGCGGCCGAGGAGCTCACCGCCTCGGTCGGCGAGATCGGCCGCCAGGTGACCGAATCCTCTTCCATTACCAAACGCGCGGTCGAAGAGGCCAATCGCTCGGTCGGCATCGTCAACGGCCTCACCGAATCAGCCGATCGCATTGGCAACGTGCTGCATCTCATTCAAACGATCGCGAGCCAGACCAATCTCCTGGCGCTCAACGCGACGATCGAGGCCGCGCGCGCGGGCGAGGCAGGCAAGGGCTTCGCGGTGGTCGCTTCGGAAGTGAAATCGCTGGCGAACGAGACCGAGAAAGCGACCGAGGAGATCGCCGGCCAGATCGGCGAGATCGAGCAAAGCACCAAGCTGGCGGTCGACGCCATCGGCGGGATCGCGCGTACCATCGCCGAAGTCAGCAACATCGCCGGCGCCATCGCAATCGCGGTCGAGCAGCAAGGCATGGCGACGCGCGAGATCGCGCGCAATATTCAGGAAACGGCCTTGGCCAACCGCGAGGTCAGCGCCAACATTACCCGCGTTGCCGAGGCCTCGAAGGAGACTGCCGAGACGGCGAGCGCGGTCCTGAACGCATCGGCGGAACTCGGGCACCAAGCATCGCGTCTCAATCGCGAGATCGACGCCTTTCTCGCCAAGCTCGGCCTCGCCGCTTAGCGGTCGTCGCGTTGTCTTCTCGATCGTGTCCCGATCGAGCGCGCTCTCGGCACGTGCATTTAGTCGCTCGCGCTGCCTTCGATCGGTTGCAGCGTCACATGGGATAGATAAACCGGCTGCCCGGGATGGGCCTTGCGCGCCGCCTCCATGGCGGAACGCAGCGCCGGTTCCGTACCGTGGGCTTCGTGCACGGCCTCATAGATGACGCTGGCACCAACTTGGATCGTGACCAGGAATTGCATCGCTCCGCCATAGCGAGTTCGAGAGTAGCACCGGGCTAACGCGAGCTGATATCCACCTTCGTGATAGGCCAGTCTTTTATCGCCTCCTCGCACTCGATCTTCTCCGCGAGGTAATCCAAGGCAAGCGCGTGACTTATGAGCGCTTGGCTGAGAACACGTGTCGTTTCCCGCTCAGCGGCTCGTCGAAACTGGCGCGACTGATCGCGTAACTCCGCAGGTCTTGCCATGATGGGCCTCCGCGAGAGCTGATTAAGAACCCTCTTTGTGCGATGGACGAGAATCGACGAACCACGGATGAGCGCGCGCGTTTGAAAGGCAGCGAACTCGATCGTCGCATTCCTTGGCATAACGATGAAGGACTTCCGCATCTCCGCGCGGCAGGAACCGTGCAAGGCGACGCGCCTGTTCTGCTCGCCGCGACCAATCTTGGGATGTAACGGTCATTCCGTCTCTCCCTCGGATAAGTTGGATTATGGTTAAGTCATAGATCGGTGGGTTCCAAGATTCTTGATCCAGATCAAGCGGGCGTGACGTGTATTCGAGATCACCGCTTTGCCACAGCGATCGCTGGCGCATGGACGCACGCATCGAATGACGCGCGCGATCGCCGCGGACATTGCGCTGATGAAGAGAACTCCCCTGCTCGCCCACACGCCGCCGCCGCAAGCGGCGCGTTTCGGGCGCCGCCGCGTTAGCGCGCGACGACGATCGGCCGGTCGGGATAGCTCAGCTGATCGCGGTCGCGCCAGCTCGGATGGACATAGTTGATCTCCATCAGACGGCGTACGCCTTTGATCGGACGCTTGTCGAAGCCGTGCCAGGTGTTGGGGCCGGCGACGAAGATCACGGCGCTATCGAAGGTCGCCGAGCTTCTGCCGACCCAGCGGCGCTGGTCGTCATAAATGTCGGTGCCCCAATCCTTGGCCTCGGGCCCGGTGCAAAGATAGATCACCATCGAGAACAGCTTTTCCTTGATGTCGCGATGCGGCTCGAGCCAGGCGCCATCCGTGTCCTGGATGTATTCCATGCGCAGATAGCCGCCTTCGACCGCGATCTCGCAGGTATCCTGGAAAAGCCGCGCGAGCTCGGGACGCTGCATCGCCTCGGCCAGCACGGCGCAAGCGGGAAAGTCCTTTTGCAACGCGGGGGTAAAGAAGCATCTCTTGTCGTTGTGCTTATCGCGCACGCCATAGCAGTCATCGATGATCGGCGGCGCGATCGGCAAGGTCAGAATCCCGACGCACATGCTTTCGGGCAACACGTTGTCGAGCAGCCAGTGGCGGTAAGGCTGCTCGCGGCGCCGCGACTCGCGCAAGGCCGTGGCGAAATGGCGCGCGACCTCGTCGGGCGACGGAAGGGTGGGAAAATTCATGGTATCGACTCCTCTTCTTGCTTAACCGAAGCGCGGCGCCCAATCGATCGCCTTGCGCAACAGGGGCACCGATTTGGCGAAGGCGCTGACGCCGTGGCGCCAATATTCGCGGCGCACATAGGCTTCCGAATCGACGAAGCAGAGCTGCAAGCTCATGCGCGGTCCTTTCTGCGGCAGAAAGCCGTGCCAGGAATGGTCGCAGACGCGGAACATCAGCATGCGGCCGAATTCCGGCGCGAATTCGAAAGCGGAATCCTCGCGGTCCGAGCTGCGCAGCACGCGAAGGCGCCCGCGCTCGTAAGGCCATTCGCGGGTGAATCCGAGAAGGACCGTGATGATCTTGTGCTTGGAATCGGGATGGGCGTAGCCTTCGTTGTAATGTCCGGTGGTGTTGCCCATCAACAGGATGACCGGCGGGTTGTTGCTGAGGTCGGTGTCGAATTTCTCTTCGATCAGGCGCTTGAAGCGCGGGCTGAGAAGATCCTCGATCACCTTGCCGAAGCCCGGCCCGTATTTGAGGCTGGGCAGACCGTAGCTGCCGCGGTCGGGGATTTTCGGCACATCGGCCAGAACCTCTTCCCGGAAGCGCGGAAAGATCGCCTGCTCGGCAAAGGCATAGTCATAGGGATCGTGATTGAGCGGCGCGGCCGCAATCGTCGCCTCGTCGAGCATGGTGAATTGTGCTTCTTCTTGGATCGTCATGGTCTTGGTCCTTTTGCCGGATTATTGCGGCGCGGTTGCATCAGAATGCGGGAAGGTCTGGCGCGTCCTGTGCGGCGATGGCGATGCCCTCGACTTCGACCAGCCATTGCGGCCGGCACACGGCGCCCTGAACGATGATCGTCGGCACGCCGGGAAGGCGCTCGCCGAGATAGGTGTGGACGCGCGCAAAATCCGTCGGGTCGCGCAAATAGACCGTGAGATGCATGAGATCGCCGAGCGCGGCCGCGCCCGAGCGCAGCAAGCCTTCGACATTGCCGAGCGCATGGCCGAGTTGGCTCAGCACGTCGCCGGGATGGACGACGGCACCATGTTTGTCGATGCTCGCCGTTCCCGAGATGAAGTGATGCGCCCGGTCTTCATAGGCGATGCGCGTGCCGCGCTCGAAATGGACGTTGTAGTCCTTGGTCGCGCAAAGAAGATCGAAATCGTTGAGATAGGAGATCTGCCGCGCTTCGAGATCGAGATTGGAATAGGCATCCATCGCGACCAAATCGTAACGATGGGCGCAGGCGCCTTCGATGCCGGTGCTGGCGATGAAATGCGTGTCGCCGGTAAGGCCTTGCGCGGCAAAGACCGCGCCCCGGCTCGCGACCATGCCCTGATAGAAGACGTCGACGTCCTTCACATAGATCCAGGTTCGCACGCAATGGTCGCGCAACGTGCCGCCCTCGCCTTCGATGGCGCCGATGAGATCGGCGAAAAGCGCGCGCGTTTGCAACGCGGGCGACGCCTCGGCGACGCCTTCGCCGGCGCAGAGACCGGTCGTCCAGAGGTGGCGCGCTCCGTGCCTTTCGACCAGCAGATGATTTGGCGCGAGACGGCGCTTAACGACCGGCGTTCCGCCGACGACATGATAAGCGAGCAAAGCGATCTTCGCGCCGGGCAACGGCGTCTGCTGGACGAGCGAGACCGCGACCGGATTGTCGAGCGATGAGCGGAACAGCGCGCTGTCGCGGAGGATGGCAGCCTGGTTCATCGCGTCGCTGATAAAGAGGCGCCGGAAGATTGCCGTCTCGGCGCCAAGCCCGAGCGAGTTCCTGCGCCTCTTGATAGCGCCGTTCGATCTGCTCGATCTGACGATCGAAGCCGAGATCGCCTTCCGCCCTTATCGCGATGAAATGTTCCGCACCCCCCTTTGTCCCCGTAAAGCTTTTGCTCTCGATCCCACGCTCAGAACTCATTATTGGCCGACCTTCCACTCCCAACGATAAACTCTGTTGTTGGCCCTTGGACTCCTTCGGTCATTGATCTAGATCAAGCCTCACGGAGACGGCCGGAAATTGCGGCGACACGCCGCAGCAATAAGCTGGATTTCGCAGGCAGGCCGGGACAGGCTGTGGCGATGCAGCCCGTCGCGATCCTGCAAATTTTGGCGCTCCTGACCTTGGCGAATGGCACGCCGGTCATCGCCAAGAAGATTTTCGCCCGGCGTTTCGCTTATCCGCTCGATGGCGGCATCGCGTTTCTCGATGGGCGGCCTTTCTTCGGCCGATCGAAAACCATCCGCGGGATTCTCGCCGCGATTCTCGTCACGACCGCCGGTGCGCCGCTTCTGGGGCTCGCGCCCGAAACCGGCGCGCTTGCCGCCGTCACCGCGATGGCGGGCGATCTGTGTTCCAGCTTCGTCAAGCGCCGCCTCGCTTTGCCGCCCAGCAGCCGCGCGCTCGGCCTCGATCAGATTCCGGAATCCTTGTTTCCGCTGCTTGCCTGCCGCGACGCCTTGTCCTTGAGCGCGCTCGACATCGCGCTCGCCCTCGTGTTGTTTTTTATCGGCGAGATTCTGTTCTCGCGTCTGCTTTATAGGATCCGCTTGCGCGACGAGCCGTATTAGCGTTCGTCACCACCGGATCGGCAGCCCCGCTTCCATGAGACTCACGCCGCAGAGACGCCCCCCTCCCTAACCCTCCCCCTCGAGGGGGGAGGGAAAGCTTCGCGCAGCGAAGCGTGGGAGGGGGTGCGTTCATTCCTCCTGCTGCACTTATTGAAGGGCTCGGGAACGACGATTCGATTTGATCTGATAAAGCTCTAACTGACTGCCCCTCACCCGCGCCGCAGGCGATGCAAGGTGACCTCCGGCGGGCAATTGAGGCGCACCGGCACGATGCACGAGCCGGCGCCGACCGAAGTGTAGCCGAGCATGGTGTGATAGCGCCACGCCCCGGCCCCCATGCGCCGCGGCAAGACCGAATTGAGCGTCACCGGGATCGAGCCTGGCAAACAGATCTGCCCGCCATGGGTATGGCCGCACAGCAAGAAGTCGAAATCGGCATGGGCGGCCTGGCGATAAATCTCCGGCGTATGCGACAAGAGAATCGAGAAAGCGCCTTCGGGGATCGGCGACGCGGCCTTTTCGATATTGTCGACCCGGAAGTAATGCGCGTCGTCGATACCGGCGAGAAAAATCCGCTGATCGCCGCGCGCGATCGTCTCGCACTCGTTGAGCAGCATCCTTATGCCCATGGCTTCGAGGCCGGGAATCATCTGGATCGTGTCGTGATTGCCGAGCACGCCGTAAACCGGCCCTTTGAGATGCGGGCGCAACCGCGCCATGCCGTCGAGACAGGCCTGAAACGGCCCATAGGTTTGGGCGCGGTAATCGCCGGTCAGGACGCAAAGATCGTAGCGCAGCCCGGCGACGAGCTCGCCAAGCCGCCGCATCGCGCTTTCGTTCATCTCGACATGCAGATCGGTGAGATGGAGGATGGTGAAGCCGTCGAAGGTATAAGGCAGGCCTTGAAACAAGGCATCGTTGTGCTTGACGCGAATGCGTTCCGCGTTGCGCAAGCCGCGGCGATAAAGTCCGGTCAGCTTCAACGCATTGCGGATGACCGCATGGACCGAATACCAATTTTCGACATGAAAGAAGTTAAGGCCTTGGCCGAAGATTTGCGCTTCGTGGTCGCGCTCGATGCCCAGACGCTGGCGCGCATGCAGCTTGCCGAGGCGCTGCTCCAATTGCGACAGAATTTCTCGGTCCATCCGGCGGGATCGCTCCATCGCCCGCCGCCGCTTGGCTTCGGGCCCGCCAAGATGGGCTGCGCCGCGACCGCGGGTCAAGCGCCCGCCGAGACCTTCCGAAGTATCGAGATCAGGAAAGCGCGCGGAGATCGGCGCGCAAGCGATCGGCGCCGCCGCCGGCAAGGTCGCGATCCACGGCGGCGTGGGTGCGTTTCCATACCGGGACGGCGGCAACGAGCAGCGCCCGCCCCGTCTTGGTCAAGGTCAGGCGGCGGCTGCGCTTGTCCGCCTCGTCGGCCGCCACCGCGACCAGGCCGCGCCGTTCCAACGGCTTGAGATTGGCGGTCAAAGTGGTGCGATCCATCGCGAGAAAATCGGCAATCTCGCCGATCTTCGGCGGCTCGGAACGATTGAGCGCCATCAGCAGCGAGAACTGCCCGTTGTTCAGCGCCAGCGGCCGCAGCGCCTCGTCGAAGCGCCGCGCCGTCGCCCGCGCCGCCCGCTGGAGATGGAGGCACAGGCAGGTATCGCGAACGTGATGGGTGATCTCGACCGAAAGCCGATCCCGTCTTGACATGGCGGTCATTATGTTGATATCAACGTATTTGTCAAGGCCGAGAACGAAATCAAAGAGCCTGTCGATCAACCGGAACCCCGAAGGAGCGAGCGATGAAAGCGAATCCCTATCTCATTTTCGACGGGCAATGCGACGCCGCGTTCAAATTCTATGAGCAAGCCTTGGGCGGCAAGATCATCGCCAAGATGACCTATGGCGAAGCGCCGTTGCCGACGGAATGTGCGCCCGCCCAGCGCGAAAAGATCATTCATGCGCGTTTGCAGTTCGGCGACCAGATTTTGATGGGATCGGACGCCCACGCCCAGTTCCAACAGCCGCAAGGATTTTTCGTGACCTTGAGCGTCGACGCCCCGGCCGAAGCCGACCGTCTTTTCCACGCGCTCGCCGAAGGCGGCAAGGTCACCATGCCGATCGACAAGACCTTTTTCGCCGAACGCTTTGCGATGCTGAGCGACCGCTTCGGCACGCCCTGGATGATCATCTGCGAGAAGCCCGCTTAGAGCTTTAACGGAAACAATCCGCCATGAGCAGCGATCTGTCCAAAGCGCGCCTCGGCCGGCTCCACGACGCGATGGCATCGCACGTGGCGGCCAGCACCGTGCCCGGCCGCTTCGGCTGGGATGGCGGCTACGGCACGTCGTGGTTCTCGGACCCGAAAGAGGAAATGGTCGCGATCCTGATGTCGCAGCGCGCGGAATTCCCGCTTTTCTCGCGCGTCTATCGCGATTTCTGGAATTCGGTCTATCAGGCGATCGACGATTGAGCGGCAGCGCGGTACGCCAACGCCATGCCGCTACTGATGCGCCTTCCAGCTCGCATCGGGATTGAACGCCATCATTTTCTCGGCGATTGCCGCGGTATTGAGGCCGAGATTCTTTTCGTAGATCACGCCGCGCTGGTTGACGATGAACGTCATCACGCCTGAATCGCCATACTTGGCGGGAAACGCGACCAGGGCGAAGCCGCCGATCATGTGGCCGTTGACGACGTAGTTGCGCGCGCCGCCCGGTGCGCCCTTCCCCTGCTGCTTCAGGAGCCGATAGTAATAGCCGTGATAGGGCTGGCGTTTTCCTGTCGCGCGATAGCCTTCCGCGCTGGCGCTGACGACGAGCGGTCCAATCGGACTCTCCTCGCCGTTCGTCGCCGGCCAATAGAGTCCGTCGCGCTTGCCGGGGCTGCTCATGAATTTCTGCGCATATTCGAGATACCCGGCGCCGGTGCGATCCTTGCTCGCATAATCGCGCTCGGCGTCGACGATAGCGCCACATACCTGGATGGCATCGAGCTCGTTGCGCCCGATCCGACGATTGAGAATCTCCTCAGCACCGGCCTTGGTGTCAAAGCGCCAAGCATCGCCTTGTTTCACGAGCGGGATCGGGAAGGGCCATTGATCCGCGCCGACGACAAGGGTCGCTTTGATGTCGGATTGCTGCTCGATCGCGTGCTGCTGGCCGTAATCGGCAACGAATTTCTCGCGTCCCTCGCGGTCGGCAACGCGATCGCCGGAATAGATAAGCTTGCGACTTGCCGGTCCGAGGATCTTTTCAAGATCGCCCGTTTTGCCGGCACGCGCCGCCGCGACCAGCGCGTCCGTCGCTTGCTCGGGAGAGGAGAATGTCGCTTGAGCCGGCGCAGCGGCAATTGCCGCTGTGCCGATACCGCACCAGGCGAAAGCGACGACGATGCCCAGCACCACGCCGCGCCACGGCCACGCGGATTGCGCGAAGCGCCGGCCCGGTTCGGCCACGGCGTCCTCGCCTGCTACCCATTGATCTGGCCGGGTCGTTCTCGTGACGCTGTGTATCATGGCCGCCTCCCGTTTTGACCGCCGCGCTCGGGCGCGCTCCGCTGTGGCTGGGATGGCGGCGCACTGCGCTGCTGGGGCGCGGCCGCTCGCGGCGCGGGGGCCGGCGCCATGGATTGCCGGCTGGCCTGGCCGCGCTGCGATTCGGCGCGAACATCGGGGCCTCGGCCGAAGCTCGAGAAGGCCGGCGGAGCGGAACGGGGAACCGCGGGAAGTGATGGTGCTCCGCCGATGATCGCGGGCGCGCGCTGGACGGGCGGCGGTGTCACAGCGCGTGCGTTGGACGAGGGCGTCGGCCCAGCCGGCGTGCCGCCGCGATTGTCGAAGCCGCGAAAATCACGGCGCTGTTCGGGAGATCCCGCTGGCGCCGGCTGGAATTTTTGCCGGACGGCGGGGTTGCCGTAAGGCACGCCGCGCCGATCGGCGGGATTGTGCTGCCAGGTGTTCGCCGTATAGGGAGCACGATTGTTGTGACCAATGGCGTAACGATTGATCCGGTTATACCGGTCGGGATTGATAACGATCTCGCGATGGCCCCAATCCCAATCATCCCAACCCCACAACGCGTCGATAATGGCAAAGCCGAAGCCGAAATAGATGCCCGGCCCCATCACATAGCCATAATTCGGCGGCGGCGGGAAATCGACCGGCGGATAATCGGGGTAGCCCCATGCGCCGTAGACCAGGCTGGGATCGTAATAAGGTACATAGATGACCTGAGGATTGGCGGGTTCGATCGTGATGATCTGGCCCGCTGTCGAAACCGTTTCTTGCGCGTTCGACCGTAGCGTTCCGGCCGCTACAGCTTCGGCGCGCAACCGTTGCACGGAATCCATCACATCGCTCTGCTGCGCGAGAAAGGCATTGCCGAGCGCCTCGGTCCATTCGAGCTTGCTGTTCATCATCTGCAGGATTTGAGGAAACGGCACGAGTGATTTGACGCTCGGGTCCCAGTTCTGCTGCTGCAGCGCCGCATCCAGCTGATCACCGTGAAGCTGCGTATTGCCTTGGTCCTGAAGCCAGCGCGCAGCCTCGACAACTTCGATCGGATAGGTCGCAGCCATCAGAATCTGGGCAAGCAGCGGGTCGGGATAAAGAGCGATCGGGGCGAGAAGCTGGTCGAGCCGAGCGTGGTTCAAGAGTGGCACACCCTGCACCGGCGGCGCAGACGGCGGCACCTGACCGAAAAGTGAAATCGGCATGGCCAAGAGGAGAGCAAGAAAGGCGATAGCGGCTCGAACGATGCTTGCTTTCATGTCTTGATCTCTCTGCCTTCTGGGCGGCAGGTCATCGTGCCGATCTCCACGGCCGGAGCATTGACGTGGATCAGCATCGCAACGATAGGTATCGGTGACACTTGCCGTCGGGCGAGGCCATCGCGTCAAGCGGCGAAGAGCGGCGGCTGGCACGCCGGCTGCGCATAGCACCTAGCTCCGGCGCCGCCGATGGCCTGTCCGTCGCAGTCGCGGAAATGATCGCAAACTTGACGGCGCAATTTATTGATACAGGTCAAAGCGCCTTGGCCGTGAACGCGCCCATGCTCGCTCCGACATCTTGCGATGGTTCGCGCAGGCACGAAAGCGGTCGCGAGGGGCGACATGAGCATTCGCAAAAGCCTGACCCGATTTTGGGTGGTCGTCTCGCTGATCTCCGTGGCGGTCGACGCCGTTTGCTTTTGGCAGTCCCAACACAGCGTCGCGCCGCTGCCGGGGAGCTATACCTATAATTACATCATGATCTTTTTCGTCAGCGCGCCGGTGCCGTTCGTCCTGGCCATCGTGCTGACCGTCCTGGGCTTCGTGCTCGCGAGCTTGCGCTGGATCTGGGACGGTTTTCGCCGCGCCATCGCCAGCCTCGCGCTCGCCCACGTCACGGTCGATCGCGCAGGCTCAGTATATAAGCGATGACGTTGTCCTGCTCGGTCTGATTCAGGATCAGATTCGGCATGGAGGGATGCGGGCTCGACAGAAACGCATGCAGCGAGGTTTCGGTCAGGCCGCGCGTCTGGGCGATGGCGTGAAAGTCCGGTGCCACGGCCAATCGCGGCGGCGACAGCTGATCCGGCACGACCACGTGACAAGGCGTGCACACTTGCAAGGCATAGGCGCGTCCCGCAGCGGGATCACCGCTCGTCTGAGCGATTGCATCCGTCGCGACGACGCTCGCGAAAGCGATGGCGGCAACGAGGAATCCGCGTATCCGCATCGTCATGCTCCCTTCGAGCCAAGGTCAAAACCACGCCTGCACCGCCACAGCATCGCAAGTTCCGTCCGCCGATGCTAGGCTTTGTCATCGAGCCATGCCGATGACGCAATGACCCAGAGCCCCGATGTCGACCGCCTGCTGGCCGAAGCGCGCGCGCAGATCGGACACGGCCGGCTCGGCGAGGCAAAGGCGACTTTGAGGCGCGCCCTCGCTCTGCGTCCGACGGATTTCGTGCTGTTGCACATGCTCGGCTTGATCGCTTGCGGCCAAGGCGACATGGCGCAAGGCGCCGATTATTTCCGCCGCGCCATCGCGCAAAGGCAAGACGATCCCGGAGCCTATGCCAATCTCGGCTTGGCGTTGGCGCAGCTGCAACAATGGGACGAAGCCGCCGCCGCATTCGAGCAGGCCGTGACGCGCGCGCCCGAGCGCTGGGATGCCGCTTACGGGCTGGGCAACGCGCTGTTGCAGCAAGGGAACATCGCCGGCGCGATCGGCCAGTACCGCCACGCCTTAGCGCAGCGCCCGGATTCCACCGAGACGCTGTTCGCTTTGGCTTCGGCGTCCTTCGCGGCGGGCCGGTTGGCGGACGCGATCGATTATTGCGGCCAGGCGCTCGCCCTTGATGCGAGCTTAAGCGCGGCCGCGGTCAATCGCGCCCTCTATCGGCGTTATGCTTGCGACTGGCAGGCTTTCGCCGCGGATCAGGCGCTGTTGCGCGATCAGGTTGCGAAGGGAACCGCGCTGGTGCCGCCTTTCGCTTTTTTGCACGTCGCCGCGAGCGAAGCGGAGCAATTGCATTGCGCGCGCCAAGTGGCGGAAGGCAAGGCGCTGCGCATGAGCCAGCGCTTCCCCGCGCCTGCCCGCGTGCCGGCGGCGAAGATCCGTCTCGGCTATCTCTCGTCGGATTTTCGCAACCACGCGACGGCGCATTTGGCCGCCGAGCTGTTCGAGCGTCACGACCGCGCGCGCTTCGACGTCGTGGGTTATTCGCTCGCCGCCGATGACGGCAGCGCGATCCGGCAGCGTGTCGCGCGCGCCTTCGACGAATTCGTCGCGCTCGATCGCTTGTCGCCCGCTTCGGCGGCGCGCCGCATTCATGACGACGGCCTTCATATCCTGGTGGATTTGAACGGCTACGCGCAAAACGGGCGGCCGCAGATTCTGGCGCAACGCCGCGCGCCGGTGCAGGTGAATTACCTCGGCTATCCCGGCACGATGGGCGCACCGTTCATGGACTATATCATCGTCGACCCGGTGGTCGTGCCGCCGGACCGGCAAAAATTCTTCACCGAGCGCCTGGTTCATCTGCCCGATTCCTATCAGGTCAATGATGCGCGGCGCGACATCGCCGACACCACCCCGTCGCGTTCGGATTGCGGCTTGCCGGAAGCCGGCTTCGTCTTCTGCTGCTTCAACAATCCGAGCAAGATCGCGCCGGTGATTTTCGATCTGTGGATACGGCTGCTGCAAATGCAGCAAGGCAGCACGCTCTGGCTGCTGCACAGCAACGACCTGATGGTTGCGCATCTGCGCCGCGAGGCCAGCGCGCGCGGCATCGCGCCCGAGCGTCTGGTCTTCGCCAAGCCGCTGCCCTTGGCCGAGCATTTGGCGCGCCATCGCCATGCCGATCTGCTGCTCGATACCTTGCCCTATGGCGCGCACACGACGATGAGCGACGCGTTGTGGATGGGCGTGCCGGCGGTGACCTGCCGCGGCGATAGCTTCGCCGGCAGGGTCGGCGCCAGCTTGCTGCACGCCGTCGGATTGCCCGAGCTGGTGACGGAATCGCTGGCCGAATACGAAGCGCTGGCGCGGCGCCTTGCCGGCGCGCCGGACGAATTGGCCGGCATCCGCGCGCGCCTGGCGCGCAATCGCACGACCGCGCCGCTCTTCGATACCGCGCGCTTCTCGCGCCACATCGAAGCGGCTTATCGGCGGATGTATGAGATTTGGCTTGCCGGCGCCGCGCCCGAAGCCTTCGCCGTGCCGTAACCAAGCAAGCCGATTAATCCCGCCGCACTGCGAGCGCGCAACGCCGGTCAGCTGTGATCATAGGCGCGCTCGCCATGCGTCGAGAGATCGAGCCCTTCATGTTCGTGCTCGGCGCCGACCCGCGCCGGCAAGACAAGGCCGAGCAGTTTGATGAGCACGACGGTCGCACCCGCGGACCACAGCGCGGCCACGCCGATCCCCGTAAGCTGCGCGACGAATTGAGACGAGAGCGTCATGCCCGACGCGTAGCCGGCGCCGCCCAAGCTCGGCAGCAGGAAAACCGCGACCAGAAGCGAGCCGAGCATGCCGCCGACGCCATGCACGGCGAAGACGTCGAGCGTATCGTCGATCGCGAGCCATTTCTTGATGATGCCCGTGGCAAAGAAACACACCGTGCCGCCAAGCAAGCCGATGGCCACCGCGCCCATCGGCCCGACATAGCCCGAAGCCGGCGTAATCGTCGCGAGACCGGCGACGCAACCCGTGACGAGCCCGACCGAGGTCGGCTTCTCGACCCGCGCCCATTCGAGCGTCATCCACATGAGCGCGCCCGCCGAGGCAGCGAGATGGGTTGCGAGAATGGCCATCGCGGCCGAGCCATTGGCGGCCAGCGCGCTGCCGCCGTTGAAACCGAACCAGCCGACCCACAGCATGCCGGCGCCGGCCATCGTCATGCCTGGGCTGTGCGGGGGCATGAGGTTTTCGGGAAAGCCGCGGCGCGCGCCGATCAACAGCGCGGCGACGAGCGCGGACACGCCGGCCGTCGTGTGCACGACGATGCCGCCGGCGAAATCGATCGTCCCGCCTTGCGCGAGCCAGCCCTTGCCCCACACCCAATGCGCGACGGGGACATAGACGACGAGCAGCCACAGCCCGGTGAAGAGGATGAGGAAGGAGAAGTTCACCCGCTCGGGAAAGGCGCCGATGATCAGCGCCGGCGTGATCACGGCGAAAGTCATCTGGAAGAGGATGAAGGCGGCTTGCGGCAGCCCGTCATGGGCGATCGGATCGCGAATATCGGCGAGGAAGGCCTGGCCCATGCCGCCCAGCCAGGGATTGCCGTCGGCGAAAACGAGGCTGTAGCCGATCGTCGCCCATAACAGCGACACGACGCAGCAAATCACGAAGCAATGCATCAGAACCGAAAGCAGGTTCCGCGACCGCACCAGCCCGCCGTAAAACAGCGCGAGGCCGGGCAAGGTCATGAACAGCACCAAGGCCGAGGCCGTCAGAACCCAGGCCGTGTCGCCGGCGCTGACCGCCTCCGCGGCCTGGGCGGTCCCGGGCGCCGTCACGACAAGCAAAGCAATGGCAGCAGAAAGAAGCGCAATCGCGCGAATCTTGTTGATCATTTTATGTGCAGAAGCCCCGAGCCTATTTTTCCAGTTTGGCGATTTTTTGAACAGTTTGAGCGATTTTCGGGCGTATATTTGCGGGCGCCGGCCGGGGACGCAAGCGCCTGCGACATAAATCGCCTTCTCCGATCACGCCTTATGGAGCGGCAATCCGCGACGGCGCCGCCGCAAGACCCGCCGCTGGCTGAAGGCGGTGCCGGCGCGCGGTTTCCCCACGCGTTTTTGCTGCCGGAGAATATTTTCGGAATATTGCGTCAAGGCCGCCATTACCTCGCGCATGCGCCGCGCGCCGATCTCGGCGCGCATCTCGCGCTCCGCAAGCAACAACGCGGCCTGCACGATCGCGATGAGACGCAAGCCGCGCGGCGTGAACACCAGAATCTTGGCGCGCCGGTCGGATTCGTCCGGCACGCGCGCGACAAGCCCCATCGCGACACACTGATCGACGATCTCGCCGATCGCCTGTTTCGACATTTCCGCGCGCCGGGCCAACTCGGTCAGCCGCGTGCCTTCGAGATCGAGATTGCGTGGCACGTGAAGATGCGCCATGCGCAGCAGCGGAAAGCCGTGGCGCTGAACGTAATCGAGAATGCGTGAGTTAAAGAGCCATGCCGCACTGAAGAGCAGCCGGCTCATATTGGCGCGGCGCCACAGCGTCTCGGCAGGAAAATTCACGGGTTTCTTCGCGTTACGCTTTTGCGGCACGATGGCGGTCGATCGCGGTTACTCAAAACAATGATATCGAGCTTGTGCTTGAAATGCCAGCGCACATGGACTTATGATAGACAGGTTACCTGACTAATTGGCGCTGCAACGTCCCAATCCGCGCGGGAGGAAAATCGTGACGAACACTTACGACGTCGTCGTCATCGGCTCGGGCCACAATGGATTGGTCGCCGCTTCCTATCTTGCCAAGGCCGGCCAGAAGGTCCTGGTGCTCGAAAAGAACGCGTGGTTCGGTGGCGGCGTGGTGACCGCGGAAAGCGTCGCCCCCGGTTTTCGCCACGACTGGCATTCGGCGACGCACATCATCATTCAGGCGAACCCGCTCATTCTCAACGACGAGCTCGGCCTGCTGTCGAAATACGGTCTCAAATACCTGCACCCGGACGGCATTTTCTCGACAATCTTCGACGATCACACCGCGCTGGTCAGCTATGCGGACCTCGACCGCACTTGCGCGGCGATCGCCGCCTTGTCGCCGCGCGATGGCGAGGCCTATCGGAAATTCGCGGATAAGAGCAAGGCGATCCTGCCGCTGCTCACCGCCGGCATGTTCGTGCCGCCCGTGCCCCAAGGTCCGTTCTGGGCGCTGCTCGATCAGAGCGCCGAAGGGCGCGAGATCATGCATGCGGCACAGAAAAGTCTGCTCGATCTCGTCACGGAATGGTTCGAGAACGAGAAGGTGAAGATTCATCTCCTCAAATTCGCCAACGAGCTGCTGATCGCGCCCGAGGAGAAAGGCACCGGCCTGGCGCTCTATACCATGCCGGGCTTCGTGCATACTTATCCCTCGGGCGTGCCGGTCGGCGGCAGCAGCGCGCTTGTGGACGCGCTGATCCGTTGCCTCACGGCGTTTGGTGCCGAGCTGCGCAACAACGCCGAGGTCGAGAAGGTTCTTGTCAGCGCCGGGCAAGCCAGCGGCGTGCGTTTAAAAAGCGGCGAGACCATCGCGGCGAAAACCGCCGTGATCGCCCAGATCCACCCCTGGCTCCTCGATCGCCATGTCGACGGTCTCGACGCCCAAATCGCGGCGCGCGCCAAGGCCACGACGACGGCGAGCTTTTCCATCATGGCCGGGCATTTGGCGCTCAACGCGCCGCCGCGCTATTTCGCCGGCGAGGAAGCCGGCAAGGTGGCGCTCGTGAATTTCGCGCCCGCCAAATTGGAAGCCTATCGCCGCGTCTTCGATGATTTCCGTTATGGCGATCTCGGCAGCCATGCGATCCTGGCGGCGCATGTGAATTCGCAATTCGATCCTTCTCGCGCGCCGCCGGGCAAAGCGGCGCTGACCATCTTCGGCTTCGGTCCTTGGGAATTGCGTGACGGCGGGTCCGCCGCCTGGGACGCGCGCAAACGCCACTATGCCGATTGGCTGCTCGCTCAATACCGGCATTACTGCGCCAATATGGACGATGCCAATATCGTCGCCTATCAATTCGATTCGCCGCTCGATGTCGAACGCCATTCGCCGACATTTCAGCGTGCCGATGTTGGCGGGGTCGGCAAATATCTGCACCAGTTCGGCGGCCACCGGCCGACGGCGGAGCTGGCGCAATATGCGGTGCCAGGCGTCGCGCGCCTTTATCTCGCCGGCACCTTCATGCATCCGCCGGGTGGTGTGACCGGCGGCGGCCGCGCCACGGCGGTCAAGATTTGCAGCGATCTCGGCATCGATTTCGACCGTCTGACGAGGTAGTTGCCATGAAGCTCTACACGCCCGAGAAAACCGAACTGATCGAGGTTACCGCGGTCAGGCCGCATGACGACGGTCTGCTGATCGAAGGCAAGATCATGGGCGCGATGCCAATGAAGGCCATGCTGCGCCCGCGCGAGCTGCGCCGCGCATTTGCGCTGTTGACCTTCCGCACGGTATTGACCCTGATCGCCATGCTGTTCCGCAAGGGCGCATAAACGGCAAGTGGGCCGGCGCAACCCGGCGGTCAGCGCTTGCGTTTGGCGACGGTTTCGATGCGCCGGTCGGGCACGAACCAGATCACCGCCACCGTGATATAGAGCGCGATCGCGATCCACGGGCTGACGAAGGCCAAGGGAATCGCGGCGACATAGAAAAGGATCGACAGCTTGCCTTTCAGGTCGCCGCCGATCGCGGCCTCGAGCACGGGGTTTTGGCCGCCGCAACCGACCAGCGCCGTTTGCAGCCAGGAATAGCCGATCGCCGCCATCGCCAGCACGACGCCATAAGCCGCGGTCGGCAGAGCGGTGATGCCAACCGTGTCGATCCAGCGGATGACGAAGGGCACCAGCGACAACCAGAACAACAGAAAAAGATTGGCCCAAAGCACGCTGCCGTCGATGCGCTCGGTCGCGTGCAGCATGTGGTGATGGTTGTTCCAGAAGATGCCGACATTCACATAGCTCAGCACATAGGCGAGAAAGACCGGGACGCTCGCCTGCAGCGAAGCGACATCCGCGCCCTGCGGCACTTTCATCTCCAGCACCATGATGGTGATGATGATCGCCACCACCCCGTCGGTGAAGGCTTCAAGCCGGCCTTTGCCCATAAATTGCCTCCGTCAGCGAAAGGCACAGCATAAACGATCGGCAGGGCGCGCGGGCCAGCGCATCGGCTTAGCCGGACTCATATCGGCGTGACGTCAGGCGGCCATTCTTTGATTGTCGGGGCGATGCGTCGACGTGCCACGAGCGACATAGGCGCTTTCACGAGCCCCGGAATTGGGCGTGTCGTCGTTTCGTTGCTCGACGTTACACGCGCACGTAGTCCTGGCCCTTGGTGAAATTTGCCCAGGCGTAAAGCGCCGCATTGGCGGTTTGCCAGTTCGGCAGAGCCCGCATCCGATCGTACCAACGCTGTACATTGGGCCAAGCGGAGAAATCGCAATTGGTCAACTCGGCGAGCGAGACAATGCCGGAAGCGAAATAGTCAGCGATGCTCAGATTGTCCCCGCACAGCCAGGGATTGCTTGCGCCCAACATATGCTCGTTCATGACGCCGAGCAGCTTTCGCGAATTGGCCTGCCCCGCGGCCAATGTCAGCGATTGGGCCGTCGGGTCCGGCCATTTCACGTGGGGAAGAACCTGCGGGTAGCAGAGATTGTAACCAAATGCCCGGTAGAAGCCGGTATTGACCCAGTCCATTGCGCTGTTGACCCGCGCCCGGGCCTGCAATGGCTTCGGATAGGTGGGCGAATCGATGACATCGGCCAAGTATTTCAGGATCGCCGAGCATTCCGTGAGGCGGAACGCACCATCCTCCAGAACCGGAACGGCATTGTTCGGATTGATGGCGGCGAATGCGGGCTGGTACTGCTCTCCCGCCATGAGATCGACGACTTGCTGTTCCACTTTCATCCCGTGGTCGGCGATGAACATCATGATCGGACGGCAAACCGGCGAACCGAGATAGGTGTAAAGCTTCATGCGTTTCCCCCTTCTGATGGAAAGCCAAATACGCCATATCGGCCATCGCCACAAGGCCGATCCGGCCTATGGCGCAGGTGTTGCAGGCAAGGCTGAGCACGACTTTCCTCAGTCCCGGTTGGGTCAACACCGCCCGAAACGCGACTGAAGGCACAGCATAAACGATCAGTGCGGCAAGCGGGCCATCGCGCTCGCGGCGCGATCAGGTCGGAAAGAAATCGACGATGCCGGTGCCGAGATTGTACATGGCGCCGGCGATCTTCACCGCGCCCTGCGCCTCCATCCCGGCGAGCACCGCACTGTCGCGGCGGATATTGGCGATGGTGAGTTCGACATTCTTGCGCGCGACCGCATCGACGAAGGCATAATTCTTCGCGGTTCTATCGCCGACATAGTCGGTCGCCGTGATCGCGGGTTTGATCTTTTCCAGCAAGCCGGTGAGATTGCCGAGCGCGGCATTGTCGATCGCGCCTTTGATCGCGCCGCAGGATGTGTGGCCCATCACCAGCACCAGCTTGGCGCCCGACAGCTTGCACGCGAATTCCATGCTGCCGAGTATGTCGGGATTTTCGACATTGCCCGCCACGCGGCTGTTGAAGACGTCGCCGATGCGCAGATCCATGATCGTCTCGGCCGAGGCGCGCGAATCGATGCAAGACAGCAAAACCGCGGCGGGATATTGGCCCTTGGCGCTGGCGCGTTGCTGCGCCAGGAAATCATGCGGCTCGGGCTTGCCGGTATAAAAGCGCTGATTGCCTTTTTTCATCAGCGCCAGAATGTCGTCCGGGCTCAGCGCGTCGCGTTGCGCCTTGGTGAGCGCGTCGGCATAGGCGATGCGGCCAAGCATTCCCGTGCCGATGAACGCCAAGGCCGAAATCGCGCCGGCGGCGCCGAGAAAGCGGCGGCGGCCGGGAAGGCCTGAGCACAGGCCGGTTTCGCGGTGCGCGGACATCGACGATCTCCCTCAAGCCATATCAACGGACAAGCGCTCGAATGTTCGGGGAGGATAGCAGACGGGTGTTGCCGCGCCAGGACAAGTGCAGAAGCGATCACTGTCTTGGTGACGCCCTACTACGGCACAGCCTTAGTGATGCCGCGCCCCTGTACGAGCGAGCGCACTTTTTTTTCCACGAGAAAGAAGGACGTTTCCATTCGGCATCGTAGTATGTCGTTTCGCCCGAAAGACGAGTATTCTTTAATTGTCGCTGGAGATCGCAGAAACGCCAACAGTATTCTTGGCTTCATGAGATGATTATAGATGGCTAGCCAGGTCATCTACGGGCCACTCACAATAGCTTGCCAGGAGATTCAAAATGAATTTCTATCAGAGCGCAAACCTCGGGATATCGGCTGCGGTGATCGCTGGTATCATCGGCGGGCTAACTGGTTTTTTTGCCGCGCACTCCGCTGATGGTGATATAATTCACATTATAGCAAAGAATGGCATCGCGCTTGGACTATTACTATTCATTCTGTTGTTGCGACTGAAGATGGCTTTAGAGCCGATCCAGAAAGTTGTTGAGTCGGATGAATCGGATGTGATTCATTGTTGGGCACCCGAATTTTTGCCGAGGGGTGCCCGATGTGGAAGCCTGAGCACCGCCGCGCCGCCGATCGGCGCGGCTTGCGTTACCCAAGCGATCTGAGCGATGCCGAGTGGGCGCTGGTCGAGGCGGCGATCCCGCCGGCCAAGCGCGGCGGCCGGCGGCGCGAAGTGAATGTGCGCGAAGTCTTGAATGCGATCTTCTACGTGCTCTCGACCGGCTGCCAATGGCAGGCCTTGCCGAAGGATCTGCCGCCCAAGAGCACGGCGCATGCCTACTTCATGCTGTGGGAGTGGGACGGCACGCTGGAGCGGATCCATCACGCACTCTATGTCGCGACGCGCGAGCGCGAAGGCAGAGAAGCGAGCCCCTCGGCGGCAATCATCGACAGCCAGAGCGCCAAGGCGGCTCAAAAGGGGGCTCCGCGCTCGACCCGCAAGGCTTCGATGCGGGCAAGAAGGTCACGGGCCGCAAACGGCATATTCTCGTCGATACGCTCGGCCTCTTGCTGAACGTCGTCGTCCATCCAGCCAACGTGCAGGACCGCGACGGGGCGCGGCTCGTTCTCGATCAACGCACGCGCCGCCTCTTCCCCTTCATCGAGCGCATCTTCGCCGATGCCGGCTACCAGGGCGCGAAAGCCGCCGACGCTCTGGCCAAGAGCGGCACCTGGAAGCTGGAGATCGTCAAGCGAAACGAACTTCACCGCTTCGTCGTCTTGCCCAAACGCTGGATCGTCGAACGAACCCTCGCCTGGATCAGCCACAATCGCCGCCTCGCGCGCGACTTCGAGCGCTACGCGCGAACCGCCGCGGCCTTCGTGCGTCTCGCCATGATCCGCATCATGCTCCGACGCTTGACCAGACCAGCTCATTGCTCCTAAATCCTAACTTCCTGGATCGGCTCTTAGACGATCACAAACATTTCGGGGAAAAAGTTCAGCTGCAACTCGGAATCAAAATCGTAGGGTTCGTTCTCGCTGTGCTGACAGGCCTGTTTCTTGCCGTTGCTGCTTTTCAAATCGTCAACCCCGTGAACTCAGCCGAGCTTATTTTTGTTGCGATCCTCATATCCACCGCATGGATTGCAGTCCATCTTCTCGAAATCACCTTGGACAGCAAGCGACGGAACGCCGAGGCACTTATTGCAGTGATGCGAGAGAAATGGCTCTTAATCAACGTAATCTACTGCTTGTTACTCGCGGCGTTCATCGGTTGGTTTCCAACGATTGTGCCCGCGGAGGACGCCACACCCCTTTATCTTCTATACGTCGTGCTTGCATATGATTGGCTAACATCCCGGCAGACCAGACCTGATACTAATGCCTAAACCGGGTCGTTCGCATATCGCTGAGAGCCTCCGCAATGGTCGAGATACATCCGTTTGTTCGTGCAGAATTTCGTCGGTTCAAAGCGTTTGACAATTTCACTATTACGTTCCGGCACTTCAATATTTTGGTGGGCCCAAACAATGCTGGCAAATCTACGATTTTGACGGCATTTCGTATCCTAGCTGCTGCAATGCGTAAAGCGACCAGCCGGAAAGCCGAAGCGATTCGCGGTCCGCACGGTCACGTGCCCGGTTACGCCATTGATCTGAGCGCGGTTTCAGTAGCCGAAGAAAACATCTTCTACAACTACGATGATTCTGCGGCGGCTACAGTTACATTCACGCTATCGAACCAAAATCAACTGACCCTATATTTTCCAGAGCGGAATGCCTGCTACCTCATTGCAGACGCCCACGGCAAACAGACCGCAACTCCGACAACGTTCCGATCCCAATTCAATTGCCCAATCGGATTCGTTCCCATTCTGGGACCCGTGGACCATTTCGAGGGCTTGTTCGAAAAGGAAGCTGCGCGGCTAGCACTGTTCAATTATCGCGCCGCGCGCAACTTTAGAAACATTTGGTATCACTATCCGGAAAAATTCGATGCGTTTCAGTCCGCACTGCGCCAAACGTGGCCTGGAATGGATATCCAGCGACCGGAAATTGATATTTCTCACGGTAAGCCGCGGCTTCATATGTTCTGCCCCGAAGATCGAATTCCGAGAGAGATTTTTTGGGCGGGATTCGGCTTTCAAGTTTGGTGTCAGATGCTCACCCACCTGATTCAATCGAGCGATGCTGCGCTGTTCATGATCGATGAGCCGGATATTTATTTGCACGCCGAGCTTCAGCGGCAGCTTCTTGGCCTCCTTAGAAATTTGGGCCCTGACATACTGATCGCTACTCACTCGACCGAGATCATCACTGAGGCCGAATTGGGCGATATAGTGCTCATTAATAAGCACCGGCGCTTTGCTCGCCGAATTGAACATCCATCGCAGCTGGAGGAAGTGTTTAAGATTCTTGGTTCAAATCTGAACCCGATATTGACCCAGCTCGCGAAAACTCGGCGGGCGTTTTTTGTAGAGGGAAAGGACTTCCAGATACTCGGAAAGTTTGCCAATAAGCTCGGATTCACTGCCATCGGCAACCGAAGTGAATTCGCCGTGGTGCCAGTCGAGGGCTTCGCTCCCGACCGGATTCGCAGTCTGAAAATTGGAATGGAGACGACGCTCGGCGCAGAGGTATCGGCCGCCGCAGTGCTTGATAAGGACTATCGATCCGACCTGGAACGCCTGTCAATTTCCGCAGCTTGCCGAGAGTTCTGCAATTTTGTTGCCATTCATAGGCGCAAAGAGATCGAGAACTTCCTATTGGTGCCTTCGGCGATTGATCGTGCTGCGGAACGGAAACTGGCCGATAGGATTAAGCGGACGGGTGTTGAATTAAAGTACCGGCCCGAAGCAGCAAGACTGCTTGAAGATTTCGCGGCGAAAAAGCGGAGTTACGTCACCGCGCAATACCTCGCCTTTCGAAGGAGATTCGAGCGCACCAATTCGCCCAATCTGCACGAAGCGACAGTGAACGAAGCTGCTCTGAATGAGTTTGAGAACTGTTGGAAGGATGCCATTTCGCGATTGGAAGTTATCCCTGGAAAAGAGGCCTTGAGCGTCCTCAATCAGTACCTTCAACAGCAATATGGCGTTAGCGTGACTCCGACCGCCATAATAGACGCAATGAGGCAGGAAGATATCCCCGAAGAAATGCGGCAGCTCATTCGCGATATCACAGCGTTTGCCAAAACTTGAGCTGAACGATCTCGTTACCCTTTCGCGATTCCGATAAGCGTCAAGGCGTCAGTTCACGAAGCTAATCAGTGCCGTCACAGTGCTTTCGCTCCCTAACCCATTCCCCCTGTCCCTAACCCCTTCATTACCACCGGCCGAAATGGTCACTGGACGAGTGTGAGCACGCGCTCATAGCCTCGCCGCGCACGCATCTTTTTGGCGCCGCGAAGCGGGGTTCATGATGATCGCGCGATCACCATCCGGACGCTTGCTCGCTTTGTGCTTGAGCCTTACGGCGCTTTCCGGCTGCACCTCGGCGCACAAAGTGTTCATCGCCGGCGGCAACATGGCGGCGCCGCGCTTTGGCCATAGCGCGACCTTGGTGATCTCGCCGCTGACGGCGCCGTAGCGCGGACGTATTGAGCCGAAACATCGACGATGAATTCACCCCCTCCCATTCCCTCCCCCCTCGAGGGGGAGGGTTAGGGTGGGGGGCATCTCGCTCCCGCTCCTGAGCTTGTCGAAGAACGCGGCAAGGACGATTGGAGATTATGGCTTGGTGCGCGGCGCCGCGCTGTTTTGGCGCTTTGCGGTGCTTCTCCGCGCCCGCTAAGTTGCATGGATGAACGCGCCTTTACCCGCCGAAAGCCGCGAACGCTTGCGCCGGTGCGCCGCTTGGCGTTGAAAAACGCGCTCTCTCGTCTTCTTCCGGGCGTGCTGCTTTGCATCGGCGTGACTCTGCTCGCCGCTCTTTTGCAGATCGCCGAGCAACGCCTCGTCGGGCAGGCCTATATCGAAGCGCTGGTGCTGGCGATCCTGATCGGCGTCGCGGTACGCAGCCTGTGGCACCCCGGCGCTTTGTGGTTTCCGGGAATCCAATTCTCCGCCAAGCTGCTGCTTGAGATCGCCGTGATGCTGCTCGGCGCGTCGGTCAGCGTGCGCACGGTCCTCGCGATCGGCGTGCCGATGCTGGTCGGCATCGCCGCGATCGTCGCCGTGGCCCTCGCCGTCAGCTATGGCATCTCGCGCGCCCTGGGCTTGAAGCAGCGCATGGCGATTCTGGTCGCCTGCGGCAACTCGATCTGCGGCAACTCTGCCATCGTCGCGGTTGCGCCGGTGATCGGCGCGGATGCGGACGAGATCGCCTCGTCGATCGCGTTCACCGCCATATTGGGCGTGGCGGTGGTGCTGGGACTGCCCTTGCTGGTGCCGTTGCTCGGCCTGTCGCTGACGCAATATGGCGTTCTCGCCGGCCTGACCGTCTATGCCGTGCCGCAGGTGTTGGCGGCAACCTTGCCGATCGGCGCGCTGTCCAATCAGGTCGGCACGATGGTGAAGCTGGTGCGGGTGCTGATGCTGGGCCCGGTGGTGCTGGGGCTTTCGCTGATCACCCGCCGGCTGCGCGACGAAACCGACGAAGCCGCGCCGCATGTCACGGCAGGCGATCGCCCGAAACCCAGCAGGCCGGCGCTGCACGAGCTCGTGCCCTGGTTTATCGTCGCCTTCCTGCTGGTGGCGGCACTGCGTTCGTTGGGCCTTATTCCGACGGCGTTGCTGGCGCCGACCGTCTCCCTCGCCAATCTGCTGACGACGATTTCCATGGCAGCGCTCGGCTTGGGCGTGGACATAAGGGTGGTCGCGCGGGCCGGCCTGCGGGTTTCGGCAGCGGTCACGCTGTCGCTCGTCGTGCTGGGAGCGATCAGCCTTGGGCTGATCCATTTCCTGGCTGTGGCGTAAGCGTCAAACGGTGCGCCGAACGCCGCGCCTTGACGGCGCGTTGGCGCATCCGTCGAGGCAGCCCGCTCAGGGCGGCGTGATCCACGGCCGACACTGCTCCGGCACCAGGTTCTCATATTCGTCCTTGAAAGTTTGAACCTGGGCGAAGGCGATCAGCGCCGGGTCGCTCGTATTCACCTGCTGAGACGGATCCTTGAAGCCGTGCAGCACGCATTGTGAAACGCAGGCGAGGCGCGTGCCGGCAAGCACCCCGGCCGGGCTGGCGCAAACCACTTGCGTGCCCTTGGCGTCGACGAGAGTCTGGGTTCCCGTGCTGCAGCCGCCCAGGCCGATCGCGAGCGCAACCCACAAAAAGACGCGACGAGTGCTCATGTTCACCTCTTCTTATCCTTCCCCTGGGCAGTAACGCGCCATTGGCGACGCGGTTGCCCGATGCCGAGCCCTTTTGGCTCTTTGCCGCCCTTGCCCATACCGGCTAAGTTGCGCCGATGAACAGCACCTCGCCGGCCGAGAGCCATCCGCGCTTTCGCCGGTTCGCCGCTTACCTCGCAGGAAAAGCGCCGCCCAGCAAGCTGCCGGGACGGCAGCATATCGACCCGGCAGAGATTGTCGACCTGCTTCCTTATCTGATGCTGATCGACGTGATCCCGCAAGAAAAAGCTGAGCCGCGTTTCCGTATCCGCCTCGTCGGCACCGAAGTGGTCGCGATCCAAGGCAGCGACGAAACCGGGAGCTTCGTCGACGATGTGCTGACCGGCGACGAAGGCGCGTCGATCATCCGCGGCTATAACGAGATCATCGCGACCAAGCAGCCGCAATACCGGCACGGCTCGGTCGCGACCAAGGGCCGCGACCATGTGCCTTACGAGCGGGTTGCGTTTCCCCTCGCCGCCGATGGCGAGCACGTCAACATGCTCGCCTTCGTCTTCATCCGCCTGCCGTCCTAAACCGGCGCCAGGCAGCCGCTATTTCGCGGCGCCGGGCAGGAATTTCTCGCTGTAGAGCTTGCTCATATCCGGCGCCGCCGGCAGCATGTTCATCTCGACGAAAGAGCGGCCGAGCACGGCGAGCGCCTTCCCATCGAATTTCCCCGTGTCGGAAAAACTCGGCATCACCTGATCGTAATTGATCGCGACGATCTCGGGAGTCTGGTGCATCGCGGGCGCCGCGATCGCCACGGTTTCTTCCTTGTGCTGGCGCATCCAGGCGATGGTGTCGAACCAGCCGGCGAGAAAACGGCGCAGCTGATCGGGGCGCTCGGCGATCAGCTTGTTGGTGGCGAAGATCGCGTGAATGATGAAATCGGGCGCGACCGTGCCGAAATGCACGATCGTGCGCGTGACGCCTTCGCGGTCGAGGCGGATGGCGGTGGCGACATCGGTGACCATGCCGTCGGTGGAACCGGTGCGCAACGCGGCGATGCGCGCCGCTTCCGAGCCGAGCGCCACGATGCCGATGCCGTCGGGGCCCCAGCCTTGTTGCCGCGCCAGCTCGCGCACCAGCCAATCGGTGAGCGAGCCCACGGTCGAGACGCCGATCTTCTTGCCTTTCAAATCGCCGAGCGCCCGCACCGCGCCGTCCTTGGCAACGCTGAGCACCTGGCTGTCGGGTTTGCCCGCGAAAGCCGCGACCGCGAGATCGCGATTGCCCTTGGCGACGAAAGCGAGCTCGGGCCCCGAGCCCAAACCGATATCGATCGCGTCGGCGCCGAGACCTTGCTGCAGCTTGGCGCTGCCGTCGAAATCGACCTCGGCGATCTCGAGCCCGTGGCGCGCGAAGATGCCCTGCGCCATGCCGACATCGAGCGGCACGAAATCGAACGGCCCGGCCACCGCCTTGCCGACGCGCAGCGGATCGGCGGCCGAGGCGCTGTGCCCACCGGCGAGAAGCGCCGCGCCCACGATCAGCACGCGCCAGAATCCTGCTGCTCCCATCGTTCTCCCCCCTCTTTTGCGCCCTTATCTATCCCGGGCTCGCGCGATTATAGCCGAAGCGCGCCGCGGTGGTGACGTTCGCGTGAGGCGCGAGGAAACTGCCTGTCACTCGCTTGCATCGTGCGGAGGCGAAGCGTATCGTTTCCCTTGGCGCCGTTAAGCGGGCATGCCTCCAAGCCCCCACGACGCGTTCAGTAACATTAATGAATGACACGGGTTATCCCGGGTATCCGGCACGGCGTTTCCGCTCGTTGTGTCGCGCAATCCCGAGGGCGGTTACGCCCCGCTGCGGCATCCCAGAGGAGGACAGGTCATGGCTCTCAAAGCCCAGAAAGTAAAGCATTTGGCGCAAGCGGCGCCGTCAGGCGGCAGCGATGAAGCGGCCGGCTTCGTGACGCCTTTCGAGCGTTTGCTGGAGTTCCAGGCCGAGCTGTTTCGCACCGGCGAGCCCGGGGTGATCGGCTGGATCGAGCGCAGCGGCGAGAATGCCGGCGCGGCGCTGAACACCCTCGCCAAGCTCGCCTGCTGCCGCGATCTCGGCGAGGCGGCCGCGATCCACGCCGATTGGGTCGAAACCAGCTTGAAGCGCCTCGACCGCGAGGTGCAGGCCCTGCTTGCGCACAGCCAGGTCGTCACGCAATGCGCGACCCGCGCCGGAAGACAGGCCGCGGAAGCCACCGGGGATTTCGCCACCGCGCAAAACGTCTGGCTCGTGCGCAAGACCGAGCCCGCCCCGGCCAATGCCGCCGAGGAGGAAAGCGCCGCGTCGCGCAGCGAAGCGGCGTGGCAGGCGCGCTAGGGTCTTCTTTCGTCAGGCAACACCGTCGGGATCTTCCGCGTCGTCCTCTTCTTCAGCGGCACCGCCCGAACCGAGCACGACCAGCACATCGGTCGGCTGCGGCTTATGCGGCGCGAGCGCGCTGCGCTTGGCGTCGCGCCAGCTTGCGAGCTTCACCACCTTGCCCATCTGCGTTCCGGTCGGGGTCGCTTCCGCCGGCTCGACGATGTGCAGCCCGCCATTGTCGAGAAAGAAGGTGTGGTCGCCGAACAGCTCGTTGAGCTGCGGGATCGCGGGATTGTCGGCGGGAACCACCTGAGCGTCGGCGAAATCGGTCTGCTGCTCGAGCTGGTCCAAGGTGCGCTTCACGAGCGTGGACGTCATTTTCATGGCATGCTCCTGTCGGGATGCGGCGCGGCTGATCCGGGTGCAACGCCGCGGCAGCGCTCGGGTTCCGCCGCGCGCGGTGACGAGGCGGTGACAAAAAAAAGACCGCCCGAAGGCGGCCTTTGTTTCGGAAACCGAAGAGCGCGCGCTATTCCGCCGCCGCCTGCGCAGCGGCGATGAATTGCGACACCCACATTTTGCGGCGTTGCAGGTTTTCGCGATACATCGCCTCGAACTCGGCCGGCGGGAAGGAATGGGTCGAGGAACGCGCCATCAGCACCTCGGTCCAGGCTTTCAAGCGCGGGAATTTCTCGAGCTCGCCGAGCTTTTTGACCCGGTCGAGGAAAAGATAACGCTGCAGGAAAGGCGCATAGCCGGCATCGACCAGCGAATATTTGGCGCCGTTGAAGAACGGGCCGGCATTCTGCGTCGCGAGCGCTTTTTCGAGGCGCTCCATCACCAGCGGAATCTTGGCGGCGGCTTTCTTGTACGCCTCTTCGTCCGGGGCATAGCCGGTCGCGGTGACGGCATCGGCGAAGGTCGGGATGAAATCGGTCCAGGCGCGGTTGACGGCGCGCAGGATCGGATCTTCGGGATGAAGCCGCGGCGCAATGGTCTCGTCGAGATATTCGCAAATCGCGTTGGATTCGAACAAGGAGACCGTGTCGTCGATGCGCAGCACCGGCACTTTCTTGTGCGGCGAGATGGCGAGGAACCAGTCGGGCCGGTTATCGGGCTCGATATGGCGGAACTCGAAGGGCACGTTCTTCTCGCGCAGCACGATCGCCGCGCGCTGCACCCAAGGGCAAGTCTTGAAGCTGACCAGGAGATATTTCGTCACGGGGCGACCTCCGATGGTTTCTTGAACGGTGCCCATGATCGCATGGAAGCGGCTCCCAAGGCAAATCGGGGCCCTGCGACGCATGATGACAGTTTTACGTCAGCCCTGAGTAGATTCCGAAGCTATTGCCGATGACAAGCCGCGAGCATGGTTGACGCTACCTCAGCCGCAGAATGCGAGCGTCGATATGGAATCCGATCCCTTCATCGTCCGCTTGAACATTGCGCATTTTCGCGCGCTGCTGCAGACCAAGCTGGACGAGCCAACGCGCCAGATGGTTTGCCGACTTCTCGCCGAACTCCAAACGGCGCAAGCATCCGTGAAAGCCCCATCCGCCGCGGATTAGCGCTTAATCGTATCAAGTCGAAGCATTTGCCCCCCTCCCTTCCCTCCCCCTCGAGGCTTGACGCCTGCCAAGCGTCCCCCAGACGCTTGGCCCGAACATGCCTGAGGCATGTTCGGCGGCGTCAAGAGGTTAGGGTGGGGGTGAACTCATTCCCGCTCATGAGCTTTTCGAAAAGCGCGGGAATGGCAATCAAATGTTTTAATTACCCCTCGCCTTCCCCGTCTTCGCTGCGCGCCAGACGCAGCAGCCGCTCGCGCAGCACCTCGCGCGCATCCTTGCCGTCGATCGTGGTGCTCGGCGCCGGCGGCTTCGCTTCTTTCTTGTCGAGCCCCAAATGCTTGCCGAGCGCCGACAGCGCGCGCAGCTTGTCGTGCATTTTGAGCTTCACGCGCGACGTGCCGTCCTTGCCTTCGCTGATCGTGATCTCGGCAATGGCGGCGCGGGCATCGGCGGAGAGCTCGGCGAACGGCTTGGGCACGAGGCGGCCGTTCGCGTCGCAAGCGACGAAGGCGCCGATATCGGCAAAGCCGAGCCGCGCCCATTCGCCCAGCACATGTTCAGCGTCGATCCGCAGCGTCCGCGCGCGTTCCTCATTGGCGGCGGCGATCGCCGCTTCGATCGGCGGCCGGCGCAGGAGATAGCTCGCAATGCCGATCGAGGAGCGCCGCGAATAGCCGGCGCGGCGCGCGGCCTCGGCGCCATTGCCGCAGGCAAGGTAATGCTGCACGAAACGCTGCTGCCGCTCGGTGAGGAAAGGCAGCACACGACGATGCGATTGCGGCTGAAAGGCGAGCGGCAGCCCGGCCTCGACCAGCGCCTGCGCGATTTCGGGGAGGCGCAGATTGCGCGAGGCGATGGCATCGACGCAGCACGGCGCATAGCCGGCTTCGAGCGCCGCCGCGCGGCCGTTTTGCAGACGCAGATAGGCTTCGACGAAACGCTTTTGTCGCGGCGTCATGGCAGTGGCTTTCGGGGGAATGGAGCTTGGGGATGGAGCGAGCGCGCGCGAGCGAGAGACCCCCTCTCCCTGTCCCTCTCCCTCAAGGGGAGAGGGGACGCAGCTTCGGTTTCGCCTCCCCCCTTGAGGGGGAGGCCGCAACGCGCAAGCGGTGCGGGAGGGGGGTGAAGGAAATCTCGCGAAATAACGCCGCAAAAGAAATCGCCCGGCTTTGCGGCCGGGCGGTTCAATCAGCGTGCATTATTCTTATCAGATCGATCGCAATTTGTCAATGAAAATCGCCCCGGTCGCCCAGGCCGCGCCGCCGTGTTAAGGTTTGGCGCAACAACAAGGGAGAGCCGGCCGATGAGTGCGATGGGGCCTTTGGGCAATACCGATCTGGGCGCGGCGATCAAGAAAAGCCTGCACGAGCATTGGAAGATGTTCCTGATCGAGGGGATCGTCCTGGTCGTGCTGGGCGCGGCGGCGATTATCATTCCGCCTTTGGCCGGCCTGGCCGCCACGATCTATATCGGCTGGGTGTTCGTCATCGCCGGCGCGGTCGGGCTTTGGGCGACGACACGCACGCGCGGGGCGCCCGGTTTCGGCTGGGCGATGCTGTCGGCGATCCTCGCCATCGCCGCCGGGCTCCTCTTGCTCTGGAACCCGGTGCAAGGGTTGTTCACCCTCACCTATGTCATGATCGCGTTTTTCGTCATCGACGGCGCAGCGATGATCTTCCTTTCCATCGCGCATCGCCGCGAGCTTTCGGGACGGTGGGAATGGATCCTGTTCAACGGGATCATCGACCTGATCCTCGCCGCGATCATCCTCTCGGGTTATCCCGCCTCGTTCAGCTGGGCGCTGGGCCTGTTGCTCGGCATCGATCTGGTGTTCGGCGGATCGAGCCTCATCGCCATGGCCTTGGCCGCGCGCGAGGGATAAGGCGCTATTCAATCCGATCGGGTTGCGCGCGAATCAACAGCAGCAGCGCGACGCTGCCGATCACGGCAAATCCGGCGCCATAATAGAAGACAGCCGTATGGCCAACCCGATCCCACAGCAATCCGGCGACGATGCTTGCAACCAGCTGCAACAGGCCGACGGTGGCGCTGTACCAGCCGATGCCGCTGGCGCGCAGATGCGCCGGCACGAAATCCGCGGCAAAGGCTTTGCCGACCGCGCGAAAGATCCCTTGATAGAGCCCGTAGCAGACAAACAGCGCCGCGATGAGAAAGATGTTTTGCGTGAGGGCAAAGCCGAGAAAGGCGATCAGGAAGATCACGAACGCGGCGAGCAGAAGGTTTTTTCGGCCCAGAAGGTCGGACAGAAACCCGGCGGGATAGGAAATCAGCGCGGCCACCAGATTGACCGACGCGTAGATCAGGATCGTGGTTTCGAGAGAAGCGCCGATATCCTGGGTCCGCAGAATGAGAAACGCGGTGCTGCAATTGCCGAGGCCGAACAAAGCGGTCACCAGCAGATAGCGCCAATAGGCCTTGGGAAACTGCCGCAGGCCGATGTCGATTTTCGCTTTGGCCGCCACCGCGGCCGCATGCTCCTTTACCGGCAAGACCATGCAAAACGCTAGCAAGCCGGGGACAACCGCGAGATAGAAAACCGCGCGCAGGCCGACATGCAGCGCGTAAAGCAGGAAGACGGCGAGCAGCGGCCCGAGAAACGCGCCCGCATTGTCGCCCAGGCCTTCAAGCCCGAAGGCCCGGCCGCGGTCTCTCTCGGCGACCGAGGAGGCGATGAGCGCATCGCGCGGCGCCGAGCGGGTGCCGGTGCCGACCCGGTCCAGCAGCCTTGCGGCGAACACGCCTTGCCAGATTGTGGAAAGCCCCATCAGCGGCTTGGCGAGAGCCGCCACGAGATAGCCGGCCAGCGCGATCGATTTGCGTTTTTGCAGCCTGTCCGACAAGGCGCCGGAAAAGCCCTGCACGATATTCTGTGTCGCCTGGGCAAAGCCGTCGATCAGGCCGACGATGCTGCCGCTGGCGTTCAGCGTTTGCGTGAGGAAAACCGGCAAGACCGGATAAAGCATCTCGGTCGAGATGTCGCCGAACAGGCTCGCCAAGGCGAGAAGAAAAATGTTCCGCGAAAGCCCGGCAAAGTATCGTGGGATCGTCGGCGCCGCCATGGACGGTTTATCTTCTCATGACCGCGGCGGCGCAAGGACGATGGCGCCGCGCGCACCGGCCGCGCCTTGCCGCTTGTGAAGCGGGCGGCGAAGCGATAGCGTTTCGTCTATGCGGTGGATCACCATCATCGTCGTCTTGCTCGCCTTCTTCGCGGGCGGCGTTTATCTCAATTATGGGACGATCGAGCCTTGCGGCGTGCTGCGCGCGAAGATGCGCCACCAGACCGCGCGCGACGGCGGCAATTTCGGCGGCATGATCGCCGCGATGGTGCCGGACAGCGTCATCAACGGCATGATCACTGAGGAATACGACAAGCCGGTGACGCCCCTGCTCTGCATCGGCGCGCTCATCGGCACCGAGAAGCCGGCGCCGCAAGGGGATTGAGCCGGTTAGGTCGCGGCGGGGGCGAGGGCGGGCAAGCGCACTTCGCTATAGCGAATCTTGGTGAGATCGCCTTTTGATTCGACGAGACCGGCGGCAGCGAGCGCGCGCAGCCGCGCCGCGAGCAGGAAATCGCCGGCATTGAGCACGCCGTACGTATGCTCCGATTTCATCATCGCCGAACCGATAACATAGGCCGCCTTGCGGAAACGCGGCTCGACGAAAGATAGTAGATCCGCGTCGAAATGCGCGAGCGGCGCCGAGACCAGCGCCAGGCCGGCATCGATGATGCGCAAGGGAGCATTTTCTTGGCGCAGGCCTTGCCATTGCGCGAGATAAGACGTACGCGCTTCCGCGCTCAACGGCACGGCTTTGGCGAGCAGATCATGCTCGACGATTTGCGGCACGACGAGCGGCGAGAGCGACATTGCGAGGCGCAGCGGCAAATCCTCGCCCGCTTCGTTGCGCGACGCGACCATCACCTCGCTGAGATCGACCACGTCGCAAGGAAGATCGCCGAGCCGCCAGACGCATTCGAGAAACCCGCAATACTCCCGCGCCACGCGCCGCGACAGCCAGAGAATACGCCGGCAATCCGCGTCCAAGGCCGTTTGCCAGAACGCTTCGCTCGCGGCGGCGATGCGGGCCATTTCCGCGCGCCATTCAGGGATTTCCGCCGGTAATGCCGGCACGCGCAGCTCCGTCTCGACCCAACGCGCGCGGCGGCCGAGATCGGGCGGATCGATCGGCCCGAAGCTCAAATCGTCGAGCGAGGCCGCGACAGAATCCGTGCGCCCCAACACGGCCAGCGCGTCGCGCAATACCGCCGCCGCCGAATTGCCGAAGACGAGATGCACGATCCGCGCGCTCAAGGATTTTTGCTTCCGATGGGCATAAAATTACGTTAGAACAAAAGAAGAACATATGCAAGAGTGATGGCGCCGAGGCGCGCGCGGAAATGCGATTGCCCGCGGTCCGAGGCGCACACAAAGAGCGCCAATTGTATTGACAATTGGGTGTACACACGGGAATTTGGAGATTGGACCCTCAAGTCGCCGGATTTGAATGGGACGATGCCAACCGGGAAAAATGCCGCAAACACGGCGTCTCGGTAGCAGCTATCGAATCCCTGTTCCAGCGGCCGGTGGCGGTGTTTCCCGATCCGGCCCATTCGCGCGGCGAAACGCGGTTCAAGGCGATCGGCAAGACCGACGACGGTCGCAGTGTTTTGATCGTGTTCACGCTCAGGGCACGCGGCGGCCAAAGGTTCATTCGGCCGATCAGCGCCCGCTATATGCACGCGAAGGAGGTCAGATATTATGAAAAAGAAGCTGCCAAAATTGAGAAGCGATAAAGCGGCCGAGGACTTCGTCGCCAAATCCGATTTGACCGACTACGATTTGTCGGGTTTGCGGGTGATGCGCTTTGAACTTCAGCCCAAGAGCGAGCGCGTCAACATGCGCCTGCCGAAGCCGCTCTTGAAAGCCGTGAAGGCATCGGCCGCCAAGGCCGGCGTGCCCTATCAACGCTTCATCCGCCAAGCTTTGGAAGCGGCCGTGCAACCGCGCAAGCGGGCGTAAGGGGCGCGGTCAGGCGGCTCGTCTTCGAGTTCCGCAAGGGCGACGCCTATGACGTCGAGATCGTCGATTGTCACTGAGGACACGACCATGGGCGAGACCAAGAAATTCCACGAAGTTCATCCCGGCGCGATCTTGAAAGAGCAGCTCAAGGCGCGCGGCCTCAGCGCCGCGGCCTTTGCGTTGAAGCTGCGCGTGAAGCCGCAACGCGTGCAGGAAATCGTCGCCGGCAAGCGCGCGATCACGCCGGAGACGGCGCTACGCATCGGCACGGCGCTCGGCACCGGCGCGCGGCTCTGGCTCGCGATGCAGCAGGCTTATGAATTGCGCAAGGTCGAAATCGAACTCGGTGCCAAGGTCCGGGCCGAGGTGGCGGCCTGAGACGCGTGCCGTTCGTGTCGCCGCCGGTCGGCATCATTGCTGATCCGCGGCCGACCCTCGGCCAGAGCTTATTTTGATGCCGTAAAAAACGGATCGCCAATGTCTTCGCTTCCGTCGAAATGGGGACAGCGAGCAGGCGCAATTTTCGACGGGATTCGACTGTGTTTCAGCGTCTGGTCATTGCCGTTGTATTCCAGATAAACGTATTTCGACCGATTGGAACTCCAGGGCGCAAACAGTTGCACAAAGATGCCGACCGCAGCTGATGCAAGGATTCCATTCGACCAAACCACCTGCGGGTTCACACCGGCATCGCCATATCGCCTCGCCTCTTCTCGAAGCTTTTCTTCAGTAAGAAAGCCCATGCAGGTCATGCACCACTCGCCCGGAAGCGAAAGAATCGCCTGGCCAGCCACGGCAAATTCATCTTCCGCAAGCCTGTGAACGTCCATTCCAATGTCGAGGTAAGGCACCAAGAATTGGCGCGCCGCTCGCTCTAGTTGTTTACGTTGGTTGTAACCATCGACACACCCGAAAATGAGGTCAGAATCTTTGATCAGCGCATCGACTTCTTGCCATTTGTTCTTCGCGATCGTCACGTTCGCATAGGGCCTAATGCCCTTTATCGTGCGCTCAACAATTTCCACCTTCGGCATTTTGGCATCAACGTCAGCTTGTGTCGCCGTTACCAAACGGTTGAGGTTGCTTGCTTCGATCAGGTCAGAATCGATGAGGCAGTAGTGGCCGACGCCAAGATGAGCGAGCTGCTGGCCAATGTGCGAGCCGCCGCCGCCCAAGCCGACGATCGTAACCCGAACATCTCGAAGAATTTCTTCGGCATCGTCACCAAGAAAACTTTGCCTACTAAAGTCGGGCTCAGTCGGTTTCATATTACAGGCTGCGATTGGGAGATGGGCGTTAGAATTCGCATATGTGTGCCGACCACGACAAACCGTTCGATCGGCGCTATTGCAGTCTTATTCAACCAGCATGATCCTGCTGCAGAGTCTGTGCTTAAGACTATCGCCCCGTGTGGCATCTGCCGACGAACTTTAAAAAAGTCTGGAACGGTCACCCGCTGCGTCGCGAGATCAATTTTGCTGAACCGTGGCGGACCATCATGATCGTGCATGTGAACGTGGAGGACGCCGACCGGCTCCTTCAAGGCGATCTCGAGAGATTTCCGTATCGCATCGGGCCCAATTCGCGCACCGACAGTCCGGTCGACGAGGTAATCCTCATCCGCGACTGGATGATAGCCATGCCCAATAAGAACAAGAGCTTCTACGCCCAACGCCGCTTTGATTGAAATGAAGCCGACTCGCTCGGCGGCATGTGCATGTGGTCTGCGAAGATCAGATCGAACTGCTTCAAGAAAGGTTTCGGTCGCCTTAAACGTGACCCTCATTGAAATGCCTCAAGGTGGCCGCCCAGAATTGCAATAGGCGATTGGTGCGCCGGAACGTCCTTCCACGACCAGGAAAACCAGTTCCTCCCGAGAATGTAAAAGTTTGCCCATGGTTGGCCTAATTCAGGGACCTGCTGAGCTAGGTAAAGCTTGGTCGCATAACCGTCGCGCTGATTGAGGCAAAGCAGCGCATCTATCTCGTATTCTATGCCCCGGCCGTGAAAATGCAGTCCCGGAAGCTCGATGAACTTGTCAGTGCCTTCCGTTCTTCGGACCACCTTACCGGAGCAAAGGACCTGCAACCGCTGTAGGTCGGTATCGCGACCGGCCACGATATTGATTTCAAAGGGTGGCGTGCCTTCAGGGGGCATTAGGAAGAGCCCCCCGAATGTGCGTGCGCGATGAACTGCTCGCCGCCGCAAATTTCGATATCCGCGTCATCCTTAAAATCCTTCAAGCCGGTCGCCTCCAGCACGGAAAGCACGAGCGCCGGCTCAATCTTCAGAGCTTTTTTGAGGTTGCTCACGCGCCAGCGCCCGGGCCGGACCTGCTCGACAGTCTCGACCTCGACCGTTACGACTCGGTCTGGTGCGTCGGGGTGTGCAGGAACATCGGGTGTATGGTATTCGGCCATCGGTCATACTCCGCTCATCGGTTGGTGCTCGCCGGCTCGGCTGGCTTCTATATGTGTATGCCGACGAAAATGTCGGACTCCGAATTTAAATTTTTTCTGAAACAAGGATCTTGCCGGGCATAAGTAATGGTATCGACGCAAGGACCGTCGGCTAGATGGACGATACGGAGATCCGGGGCTCCCCCGGAAAAACAGATGAATATCTCAACCTTGCTGAGGTTGCCGACGCGCTTGACCAATTGTCAGCCGGCGACAAGCTAAAGCTTCACCTGATCGAAGCACGGCATCTTGGCGGGTCGGGCTTCACGCGCGGCCAATTGCTACAAGATGCTGTAGGCCGCGCTTTGTTGGGCGACAGACGCTGCCGCCGGAACGTGCCGTTTGTCGCATTCATCGCTCAGTCGATGCGCAGCATCGCATCGCATTCACGAGACGAGCGGCGGCGGTTCGTTCCGCTTGATCCTTCGCCTCACCAAAGTGATCAGCTCGAATCAAAGCGCCCAACCGAATATGCTGCCGGTCAACTTACGCCGGAAGAGCATCTCCTTGAAAAGCAAGCCAAGGATGTGCTGAAAGCGATACTTGCACATTTCGACGATGACGAAGAAGCACAGCTCGTGCTGATGGGCTGGGCAGATGGCCTGCGCGGCAAGGCATTGCGAGACGCGACAGGCTTGGACCAATCTGCACTCGACTATGCAATTAAACGGATCAGGAATTGAATGAGACAGCGTTATCCGGATGGGTGGCCGCTATGATTACGCCCGGCAAAAGGACCGCACGATCTGAACTCCAGCGGATCGAGGATGCCCTTATCGAAAGTATCATCAACTCGACTGATGAAGAATTGCGCGATGAGATCGTCGCTGCCGGCGACGACCTGACCAAATTTATCGCAGACGTCGATGCTACAATTGCATCTGCGAGAATAGTGTCCGCGAAGAAACGTCTTGAGAAAGCAAAAGCCGAAGTGGCCACATTTAAATCACACGACCAGAACATATCGACGGCCGAACGCAACGCCGCGCGCGTATATCTCGATCAAATTCGCTCTACGGATCAAGAGCTCGCATCGAAAATGATGATGGCCGCGCGCAAAGGTGAAGGATTTTCCGATCGCGACCTCGAAGGCCTCTTTGATGATATCGCTAGGCTACGACGTCTTGAGCGCGAGAAAGGAAAGGAATGAAGGCTCTTACGCCTGCAGAACGGATTCTGATCAGCCTTGGAATCACCCACCCAGCAGAAATAGATCTCGAAGCCATTGCTTGGAGTCAGGGAGCTATCGTCAACTACCGCCCCCTAGACAAATGTGAAGCGATGATCGTGGGCTCAGAGCGCCACGCGATTATTACGGTGAACCGTGACAGCCTTGCTGTACGGAAGCGATTTTCACTGGCTCATGAAATTGGTCATTGGCACCACCACCGCGGTCGTACGCTATTTTGCGACGCAAAGGAAATTGAAAGCCCAACCGACGATCAGTTAAATCCCGAGCGGCAAGCGGACGAATTTGCTTCTGACTTAATTTTACCCGGTTACCTTTTCCAGTCCTACGTCACCAAGCTCCAAAAGGTAACACTTGCGGCTGTCCGTGAAATTGGAGAGGAGTTTAAGGCGAGCTTAACTGCCATCTGTATCAGAATCGTCCGAACCAATATCTTTCCGATCTTGATTGTGTGCCACCGTATGGAAGGGCGTCACTGGTTTAAGCGAGCGGACATGGTTCCGGGATGGTGGTTCCCAAGATTGGATCTCGATCCGGATTCCCTCGCCTTCGATATGTTATTTGGAAGCGCGAGCGAGAGCTCTTTCCCGAGGAAAGTCGGTGCAGAGGCATGGTTCAGCTTTCGTAACGCAGAAAGGTTCGAAATTCAGGAACAGTCGTTTCGCTTGCCAAACCGCGAGCTTCTGACGGTGCTGACGATTCCAGACGAGGGGCTGGGCTAAAGCTCTGTTTTCAGCGCCGCTCGGGCAGCCGAAAGATCCACGCTTTTTCTGCGCCCCCCCCCCAACGAAAAAGGCCGCCTTTCGGCGGCCTTCTCGTTGATGGATCGCAGCGCTCGCGCGCCCCGCCCTACTCCACGTATTCGGGCTCTTTCGGCGCCTCGGGCGGCTCGGGGGTTTCGCGGCGCGGCGGCGGCGGCGCTTCGGCAAAGGTGAAGACCAGCTTGTCGGTCTCCTTGTCGGCGGTCACTTTCACCACCCCGCCTTTGACGAGCTTGCCGAAGAGCAGCTCTTCGGCCAAGGGCTTTTTCACATGCTCTTGGATGATGCGGCCGAGCGGCCGTGCGCCAAAGAGCCGGTCGTAGCCTTTGATGCCGAGCCATTCGCGCGCCGCCTCGTCCAAGACGATCTGCACGTTGCGGTCGGCAAGCTGTTCTTCCAATTGCAGGATGAACTTGTCGACCACGCGGCCGATGGTTTGCGGCGTCAAGGCCGAGAACGAGATCACGGCATCGAGCCGGTTGCGGAATTCCGGCGTGAAAAGGCGGTTGATCGCCTCGTGATCGTCGCCGGTGCGCACCTCGGTGCCGAAGCCGATCGCGCGCTTGGCGAGATCCGACGCGCCGGCATTGGTGGTCATGATCAGGATCACGTTGCGGAAATCCACCGTCTTGCCGTTATGGTCGGTGAGCTTGCCGTAATCCATCACCTGCAACAGGATGTTGAAGAGATCGGGATGCGCCTTCTCGATCTCGTCGAGCAGCAACACTTGATGCGGATGCTGGTCGATCGCGTCGGTCAGCAAGCCGCCCTGATCGAAGCCGACATAGCCCGGCGGTGCGCCGATGAGGCGCGAGACGGTATGCCGCTCCATATATTCCGACATGTCGAATTGCGTGATCTCGATCCCCAAGGTGCGCGCCAATTGCCGCGCAACCTCGGTCTTGCCGACGCCGGTCGGGCCCGAGAAGAGATAGGAGCCGATCGGCTTTTCCTGATCGCGCAGGCCGGCGCGGGCGAGCTTGATCGCCGCGACCAAAGCCTCGATCGCCGGGTCCTGGCCGAAGACCATGGTTTTGAGATCGCGATCGAGATTTTGCAGCACCTCTTTGTCGTCGCGCGAGACGCTTTTCGCCGGGATGCGCGCGATGGTCGCGACCACGGCCTCGACGTCCTTGGCGGTGATGGTTTTGCGGCGCTTGTTTTCCGGCAACAGCATCTGCGCCGCGCCGACCTCGTCGATCACGTCGATCGCCTTGTCGGGAAGCTTGCGGTCGCCGATATAGCGATGCGCCAGCTCGACCGCGGTGCGGATCGCCTCGGCAGTATAGCGCACCTTGTGGTGGCGCTCGTAATAGGGCTTCAAGCCGCGCAGAATCTTGACCGCGTCTTCGACCGAAGGCTCGTTGACGTCGATCTTTTGAAAGCGCCGGACCAGCGCGCGGTCTTTCTCGAAGTAGTTGCGGTATTCCTTATAGGTCGTCGAGCCGATGCAGCGGATATTGCCGCCGGCAAGCGCGGGCTTCAGCAGGTTCGAGGCGTCCATCGCGCCGCCCGATGTGGCGCCGGCGCCGATCACGGTGTGGATCTCGTCGATGAAGAGGATCGAGCCGGCCATCGCCTCGAGCTCGGAGAGGACGGCTTTCAAGCGCTCTTCGAAATCGCCGCGATAGCGCGTGCCGGCCAAGAGCGCGCCCATGTCGAGCGCGTAGATCGTGGCGTTCTGCAGCACTTCGGGCACTTCGCGCTGGACGATGCGGCGGGCGAGGCCTTCGGCGATCGCGGTCTTGCCGACGCCGGGATCGCCCACGTAAAGCGGGTTGTTCTTGGAGCGCCGGCACAGAATCTGGATCGTGCGGTCGACCTCCATGTCGCGGCCGATCAGCGGGTCGATCTTGCCGTTGCGTGCTTTCTTGTTGAGGTTGACGCAATAGGCGTCGAGCGCGTCATGGCCGCGCTTTTTGGCGCCTTCGCCCCCCGGGCGCTCCTCGTCGTCGGAGCCTTGGACGCGGCGAGTCTCGGACCGCCCCGGCGCCTTGGCGATGCCGTGCGAGATGTAGTTGACCGCATCGAACCGGGTCATCTCCTGGTCTTGCAGGAAATAGACCGCGTTCGATTCGCGCTCGGCGAACATCGCCACCAGCACGTTGGCGCCGCTCACCTCCTCGCGGCCGGAGGACTGGACGTGGATCGCGGCGCGCTGCAGCACGCGCTGAAAGCTGGCGGTGGGCTTGGCTTCCTCGACATGGGTCGAGACCAGATTGCCGAGCTCGTTGTCGACATAGTGGAGGACGTCGCGGCGGAGCTTTTCCAGATCGACGGTGCAGGCGCGCAGCACGGCGGTCGCGTCCTGATCCTCGGTGAGCGCCAGGAGCAGATGCTCCAAGGTCGCGTATTCGTGGCGCCGCTCATTGGCGTAGGCGAGCGCGCGGTGCAGGGTTTTCTCGAGGTTACGCGACAACATGAAAGGCCAATTCCTTGCGTGGGTTCAACGGGGCTTTCGGTGTCAATGTCCTGCTCGTCCGGTCGATCTGGCGTGGTGCTGGCGTGGGTTCAATCCTTCTCTAACGTACATTGTAGCGGGTGCTGGTGCTGGCGCGCGAAATCCATCACCTGGGTGACCTTGGTTTCCGCGACTTCGTACGTATATACACCGCAAACCCCGACGCCGCGGCGATGGACATGCAACATGATCCGCGTCGCTTCTTCCCGGTTCTTGTTGAAAAACCGCTCGAGAATGTGCACGACGAACTCCATCGGGGTGTAATCGTCGTTAAGCATCAACACTTTATACATCGACGGCTTCTTCGTCTTCGCCTTCGGCTTGACGATTACGCCCGTCGTCGGTCCCTCACCGCCATTTCGTTTCTCGATCTCGCTCATCCTCGTCGAGCCAGACGCGTCCAACCGGTCCATCACGTCTATGATATGGTTAGCCTAGGCGTTCGGCAAAGTCCTTTCTCCGCGCCATCCACATGATCCTAGCGCCGAGGCATTAACAGCATAAAAAACCCGGCCGAAGCCGGGTCGCCGCTCGAGCGCGCGGTTCGGCCAATGTGCCGCAGCAAGAAGCCCGGCGCCGGGCGTGCCAAGATCACGCCGTCGGCGATTTGCCGGCCGGGGCGTGGGTCAATCGCGCCATCGTCGCTTCCACCCGCCCTTCCCAAGGAGCGAAGGCTTCGCTGGCGACCGACATGCCGAGTTCCGACAGCTTCATCGAGCCGGCAACGAATTCCTCGAAATGCCGCCGCGCAAGATCGGTCTGCAGCCGCACCACATCGTCCAGGGTCTTCGCGCCGAGAAGCCCGCGTGCCGTTTCGCTCGCGCTCTTCAGGGCGGCGCGGGCATAGCCCATCACTTCCTGGCCGATCGCTTCGGCGCCGGCACTGAGCGCGGCTCCGGTCTTGACCACGGCCTCGATGTTGTCGCGTCCGAAAGCCGCGAACTCCGCATAGCTCAGTCCGGCAGCAGGCTGAGCCGCCGGAATCGCGACGCCGGGGAAACGCGTGATGCTCGACTCGCCGGACTTCTTCGCTTTCGCGGCCATATCTGTCTCCTGCAATCGGTAATGGTGCAGTGCAATATAAATTTATACTCTTAAAGAGGAGTTTAGCTCAAGGATTTTTGTGCGGCGCATCATAAGCTGGGGCGAAACGCCATCGCCAAAATGTCGCAGCTACGCAATCTAGAACTGGACAATGATTCAAGCACTTATTAACGTATTTTCGATTGAATTGAGATGTTGGCACCAAGCGGTCGGGGGCATCAGTGGTGGGGTTAAGAATTCGGGCAGTACGCCTTCTGGGTTTGGTGGTGTTCGCCTTGGTCGCTCTCGGGGGAATGGTTGCGGCGTCCAGCCCCGCTTTTGCCGCGAAATATTCCTCCATCATCATCGATGCCGCGACCGGCGATGTCGTCAGCGAATACAACGCCGATTCGCCGAACTACCCCGCGTCACTCACCAAGATGATGACGCTCTATCTCACCTTCGACGCCTTGGAACGCAAGCAGATCAGCCTTGATCAGCGCTTTCCCGTGTCGCCCCATGCTGCCGCTCAGGAACCCACCAAGCTCGACCTCGTCGCCGGCGAAACGGTGGCGGTGCGCGATCTGATTCTCGGCTTGGTGACCCAGTCCGCCAATGACGCAGCTGTTGTTCTCGCAGAGGGACTCGGCGGAAGCGAATTGGGCTTCGCCGGCCACATGACCAGCACTGCGCACGCGCTGGGCATGGAGAACACCAATTTTCACAACGCGTCGGGCTTGCCCGATCCGTTGCAACGCACGACCGCGCGCGACCTCGCCATGCTCGCGCGCCACCTCTATCTCGATTTCCCGCACGAATACGCCTACTTCTCCACGGAGAGTTTCACCTTCCACGGCGTCACCTACTCGAACCACAACCATCTCATGAGCAGTTTTGCGGGGATGGACGGGATCAAGACCGGATTCATTCGCGCTTCGGGTTTCAACCTCGCGGCTTCCGCGGTGCGTAACCAACGTCGTCTGATCGGCGTTGTGATGGGGGGCTTGTCGGCCCGTGCGCGCGACCAAAAAATGGCGGGCCTGCTCAACGCCGCCTTTGACGGCCGCACCGTTCCTGAAACGCAAATGGTTGCCGCGAACACGAGGGCCGGATCGACAAAGACCGGCAGCACAGCCCTTCACACGCTTGCCCATCACGCAGAGCGGACGCTCGCGACTTTGTCGCCGATTGGCCGGGCCGAAGCCGCAACACCGGCGCCGCGTCGCAACGAGGAATGGGGCGTTCAAGTCGGCGCCTACAAACAGCGCAGTGAAGCTTCCCGCGCCGGCACAACGGCATTGGCGCATTTGCCTGGCGAGCAGGGAAAGCCGCTGGTCTTGGCGACATCGCGCACGCACAAAGGAACGATCTATAGTGCGCGCATCGTCAACCTGACCGAGAAGCAGGCACAGAATGCATGCCACGTTCTGCGCCGCGAACATCGTGCGTGTGCGGTGATCGGGCCTTCGCTTGAATTTGCGGCGGCGCGGACAGCAGTTAAAAGTCTGGCGGAGTAATCCCGCTGGCGCGGAGTTGATCCGCGAGCAGCCCTTTCAGGTTTTCAAGCCCCGTTTCGTCGCGTGCTTCGGCGCGCGCGACCAAGACGTCCTGAGTGTTGGATGCGCGCAGCAGCCACCAGCCCGCATCGGTCTTGACCCGAACCCCGTCAATGGCTGAAAGATTAGCCCCTGCCCGTTCGAGCCGGGCGCGAACCTCGTCGATGACCGCAAACTTTCGCTGTTCGGAGCAAGGGAAGCGCAACTCGGGCGTGTTCACCACGGCGGGCAAGCTGTCGCGGAATTGGGCGAGGCTCTCGCTGCCGCGCGCGATGATCCCCAGGATCCGTACCGCCGCATAAAGCGCGTCGTCATAGCCGTAATAGCGATCCGCGTAGAAGATGTGGCCGCTCATCTCGCCGGCCAGCGGCGCGCCGGTCTCGGCCATCTTGGATTTGATGAGGGAATGTCCCGTGCGCCACATCAGCGGCGAGCCCCCCATGCGAGCGATTTCATCGAACAGGACCTGGCTCGCCTTCACATCGGCGATGATCGTGGCGCCCGGCTTCGCGCGCAAAACATCGCGCGCCATGAGCACCATGAATTGATCGCCCCACAGGATGCGGCCTTGACCGTCCACGACGCCGATACGATCCGCGTCGCCGTCGAAGGCGATGCCGAGATCGCAACCCTCGCGCCGCACCGCCTCTTGCAATTGGACGAGGTTTTTCACCTCGGTCGGGTCGGGATGGTGCGCCGGAAAGCGCCCGTCGATGACCTCGTTAAGCAGGACGTGGCGGCCCGGAAGCTTCGCCGTCAAAAGCTGCAGCGCCTCGCCAGCCGCACCGTTCCCGGCATCCCATGCCACCGTAAGTGGCCGCACGCCGTCGTAATCCTTAAGCAGGCGCGCGACGTAAGCATCGAGCACCGACTTCTCACTGACCTTGCCGCTGCCGCTGGGGAAATTGCCGGCGGCGGCGATCTCGCCCAGCCGCTGAATGTCCTTGCCGAAAAACGGCTTCTTTCCAAGCATAAGCTTGAAGCCATTATGCGTCGGCGGATTGTGCGATCCGGTCACCATGATGCCGGCATCGACGCCCAAGGTATTGACGGCGAAATAGAGCATGGGCGTTGGGCCGAGACCCACGCGCACCACGTCGATCCCGGCTCCCGACAAGCCCGCGACCAAGGCCGCCTCGAGCGCCGGCGAAGACAGCCGTCCGTCGCGGCCGACCGCGATCGACGTGCCGCCGACGGCTTTCAACATCACGGCAAAGCTTTTCCCGATTGCTTGAGCATCGGGCTCGTGCAGCGTCTCGCCGACGACGCCACGAATGTCGTATTCGCGCAAAATAGTCGGATGGAAATTGTGCCGACCCGCCGGCTGATCGAGCATTGTCGTCCCCTCTTCAGCGATAATCGGCAAGAATTCGCAGCACCGCGTCTCTCATATCGGGGCGCGCGAGCGCGAAGGCGAGATTCGCCTCGAAGAAGCCGGCCTTGTCGCCGCAGTCGAAGCGCTTGCCCTCAAAGCGCAAGCCGAAAAACGCTTGCTTGGCCGCGATCAACCGGGCAAGCCCGTCGGTCAATTGAATTTCGCCGCCCGCACCGCGATCGAGCTTGGCGAGATAATCGAAGACCTCGGGTTGCAGGATATAACGTCCGATGATGCTGAGCGTCGACGGCGCGTCCTTCGGCGCGGGCTTTTCGACCACGCCTTTGACCTTGACCAACCGCCCGTCCTCGCGCTCGATATCGAGCACACCGTAGCGATTGGTGTGCTCGCGCGGCACGTCGACCACGGCAACGACATTTGCCCCCGTCTCGTCGTAAGCCTCGACCATTTGCTTGAGGCACGGCTTTTGTGCAAGCACCAAATCGTCCGCCAGAAGCACGGCAAAAGGTTCGTCGCCAACCAGATTTCGCGCGCACAGAACGGCATGCCCGAGCCCCAAGGGAACTTGCTGGCGCGTATAAGCAACCTGGCCGGGCCGCGGCATCCACGATTGGATCGCGCGCAGCTCGGCTTCTTTGCCGCGTTCCTTCAGCGTGTCCTCGAGCTCGTAGGAATGATCGAAATGATCCTCGATCGCCGTCTTGGAACGGCCGGTAACGAAGATGAATTCCTCGATGCCCGCGGCCTGGGCTTCTTCAATGGCATATTGAATGAGCGGCTTGTCAACAACCGGAAGCATTTCCTTCGGCATTGCCTTGGTCGCGGGCAAAAAACGGGTGCCGAGGCCGCCCACCGGGAAGACAGCCTTGCGAACGCGCTTGGTCATTTAAGAGAATCTCTCTTCATGGAAATTAACGGGACAACGTCCCAAACCGATTGTTTGTTCCCGGGAACTTATAGTCAAACGGCTAAGCTTTTCATAACGCTCGGTTACAGTTTAGTCACCAAGCAGCAGATCTTTCGCGCGGTTGATTTGCGAAGCAAGAAAGGTCGACCCGCCATGGTCCGGATGAAGTTTCATCATCAGGCGGCGATGGGCATCCTTGATCTGTTCGGCATTCCCGCCCGGCTCGAGACCGAGAATGGCATAGGCCTGTTCCCGAGTCATGGTTTCCCCGGGCGTTGCGCTGGCGGCGGCGCTCTTGCGCCAATCGGGCCTGAGACGATCGAGATAGGTCTCCAGCAATCTCGTGCCTTCCTGATCCTCGGCGACACATTGTCGCCACAAATCCAAGAGCTCGGAAAGCGCGAGATCCTCGAGCCGGCGGCCGGCAAACGGACCGCGTTTGACCTGGCCGCTCATGGCGCCGGAGCCGTGGTCAAGGCGCATCCGCAGGAGCTCGGTCTCGACCTGGGAATGGCCGCCATCGGAACCGGATGGCGCAGCATGGTGGCGGCGCCAGTTGGCGCGCCAACGCATCAAGACCGGCGCCGCGCCACTTGCCACGAACAAAGCCAGTCCCAACCGGTCGCTTGCCACCAGCAGGACCAGGACGGCCAAGGCTCCCGCCACGCCGATGCCGGTGGCGAACCAGCCGAGAAATCGTCCCAGCCGCGTGGGATCGGCGTTCACGAGCAGACGCGCGCCAAGCAGGAACAAGCCGAGCAGCGCCAGACCGATGAAAAGATACGGCATCGATCGGCCTACTTGCCGCCGCCGAGCTGGCGCGCCAAAAGCAACGCCGCGCCGCCAGCGGTCGCGCCATAGCGCGCCAAGGCCACTTGCCCGCCGGCCGCATAAGCCGCGACCGCGCCGAGGAGAGCCCGCAATTCCGCCGCGCTGCCGGAATCGAAGCGGCAATAGGCGCCGTGCGACAGCCGCGCGATCTCCTTGAAGCCGCGCGCCACCGTTTCATCGGAGCCCTCGTGGAAGAGGAATACCGGTACGCCGCGCAAACCGAGCTGGCCTGCCAATCCGCAGAGCTCGTCGAGCTTTTCTTCCATCGCGTCGCCGACGAAGACAACGGCGCCGATCTGGTGCGCGGCCGATTCCTTGATCGCATGGCGCAAGATGCGCGCGATCTGCGTCTCGCCGCCGACGCAATAGACCGCGCGCATGGCCGCATGGAGCGATCGCGCATTCGACAGCCAGCGGCTCGCCTTGCATTCGTTGAACCCGCGATAGAAGACCAGTTGGATGTTGAGCCCCCCGAGCGCCGCCGTTGCCTCGAACATTTCGCCCTGGATCTTGCAGGCTTGATCCCAGCTCGGCTCGCGGCTTGCCGTCGCATCCATGGCGAAGATCAACCGTCCGCGCCCGCTGGCCGGACGCGCGGCAGGCATCGCCGCCACTTGGCGCAGGAACGCCTCGACCTCCGCCGTCTTGGCTGAAGCGGGAAGATGAGGCGTATCGTCCTTGTTCTCGGGCATGGCGCTGATATGGGGATCAGGCGCACGTTATTCACTCAGCGAATTGGTACTATAAACCCTTGCCGATCCGAGTCCTAGTGGAAGCCAACGGCCGCGCCGTGTAGCGTAACGCTGCCTTATTAACGACTTGCAAGCGGCATCTCATCGTGGAAGCCCTTTTCACCTATAGCTTCGTCACGCTCTTGGTGATTCTCGATCCGCTCGGTTGCGCGGTCATTTTCGCGGCGCTGATGCGAGGCACACCGGAGAATCTTCGCTTCCACATCGCGCTGCGCGGCACCGTGATTGCGAGCCTGTTGCTGCTTGCCTTTGCGGTTGGAGGCGAGTGGTTGCTTGGCCAGCTCGGCATCACGCTTCCCGCTTTCCGCATCGCCGGAGGATTGCTACTGTTCTTGCTGGCGACCGATATGGTGTTTGCCAGACCATCGGGCATCCGCAATCCCACCGCGCCCGAACAGCAAGAAGCCGCGCATCGCGACGATATATCGGTGTTTCCGCTCGCCTTTCCACTCTTGGCCGGGCCGGGGGCGCTGACGTCAATCGTCTTGCTTGTCGGCAAGGCAGGGTCGCTGCTCGCGGTCGGCGTAGTATTGGGCGCACTGGCCGTGGTGATGGTGCTCACCTTGGCCGCGTTGCTTGCCGCGCCTCAATTGATGCGCTTGCTCGGCGTCACCGGGGCCAATGTCGTAGGCCGTATTCTCGGCATCGTCCTGGCCGCGCTCGCCGCGCAGTTCGTGCTGGACGGTTTAGCCCAAAGCATCATGCGCTAAGCCTCGTCGTCGTCTTTCAACGACATGAGGCTGGCATTGCCGCCGGCGGCCGTTGTGTCGATGGACAAGGTGCGTTCGGTCGCGAAGCGCTGAAGATAATGCGGCCCACCGATCTTCGGGCCGGTGCCGGAAAGCCGTTCGCCGCCGAAAGGCTGCACGCCCACGACAGCGCCAATCATGTTGCGATTGACGTAAGTATTGCCGATGCGCAAACGGCGATGAATCTGGCGCACCGTCGCGTCGATGCGACTGTGAATCCCGAGCGTAAGCCCGTAGCCCGCCGCATCGATCGCCTCGAGCACCTCATCGAGCCGATCGCCCGACCAGCGCACCACATGCAGAATCGGACCGAAAACCTCGCCCTGCAACAACCCCGGCCGGTCGATTTCGAAGACACGCGGCGCGAAGAAAGTTCCGTGTTCCGTGCCGCTCGGCAAAGGCAGCTCGCGAACCAATCGGGCTTGGCTCGCCATCTGCGCGGCATGGGCTTCGAGCGCCGCGCGTGCCGGCTCGTCGATCACGGGCCCGATATCGGTTGCGATCAGCGCCGGATCGCCGATCACCAGCTCATCCATCGCACCCGCGATCATCGCAAGGACACGCTCGGCAATATCGGCCTGCACGAAAAGAAGCCGCGCCGAGGAGCAACGCTGGCCGGCGCTATCGAAGGCGGAGGCGAGAGCGTCGGCGACGAGCTGCTCGGGCAACGCGGTCGAAATCCGCGATCAGCGCGTTTTGCCCGCCGGTTTCGGCGATGAAGGGAACGATCGGACCCGGCCGTTGCGCCAGCGCCTGGTTGATCGCGCGCGCCGTCTCGGTCGAGCCGGTGAATGCGACGCCGGCGACACGCGGGTCGGCAACCAATTTCGCGCCGACGGACGGACCGTCGCCGGGCAGCAGCTGGATGATGTCGGCCGGCACGCCCGCTTCATGAAGCAGCCGGATCGCCGCCGCCGCGACCAAAGGCGTTTGCTCCGCCGGCTTGGCGATGACGGCATTGCCGGCAGCGAGCGCCGCCGCCGCTTGGCCAAGAAAAATCGCCAAGGGAAAATTCCACGGCGATATGCAGGCAAAGACGCCGCGCCCGTGAAGTGCGAGAAGGTTGCGTTCGCCGGTTGGGCCGGGAAGCTCGATTGGTACGGCAAATTCTCCGCGCGCGCGCGCCGCGTGGTAACGGCAATGATCGACAGCTTCGCGCAACTCGGCCAGCGCGTCCAGGATCGTCCGTCCCGCTTCGCGCACGACCAACGCCATGAAATCGGTCATACGCGCTTCGAGCAGATCGGCCGCACGCTCGAGATATTGCGCGCGCTCTTCTGCCGGCGTCGCGTCCCAGCCCGGCGCGGCCGCCGCGGCAAGCGCCAGCGCCGCCTCGATGTGGGCGTCGTTCGCATCGCTGACCGTGCCGACCGCGCGGCGGCGATCGGATGGGTCGCTCACGACCCGCGCGGCGCGCGCCTGCTCTTGCCCGCCGATGATCGGCGCGGCAGACCACACTGTGCGCTCTGCTTCGCCCAACGCGTTAGAGAGCTCGGCAAGGCGCAAACGATCGCTGAGATCGATGCCGCGCGCGTTTCGCCGCTCCTTGCCGTAAAGATCGGCGGGGAGTTTGATTCCGGGATGAGGCTTGACGGCGAGCGCTTTGAGCTTTGCGACCGGATCGGCGACCAGCAACTCCACCGGCGCGGCCTCGTCGACGAGACGATTGACGAAAGACGTATTGGCACCGTTTTCCAAGAGCCTGCGCACCAAATAGGCCAGCAGATCCTCATGCCCACCGACCGGCGCATAGACGCGACAAGCAAACTGCGCGGGATCGGAACCGACGAGCCGATCGTAGAGCGCCTCGCCCATGCCGTGCAGGCGTTGAAACTCGAAATCGCGCTCGTCACCCGCCAATTCCATGATCGCGGCGACCGTGTGGGCATTGTGGGTTGCGAATTGCGGATAGAAAGCATCGCGCGACGCCCAAATCCGGCGTGCGCAGGCAAGATAGGAGGTATCGGTCGCCATCTTGCGCGTAAAGACCGGAAAGAAGGCGAGCCCGCGCTCCTGGCTGCGCTTGATTTCCGTATCCCAATAAGCGCCTTTCACGAGCCGGATCATAAACCGCCGCTTGCAGCGCCGCGCCAAGACCGCGAGCCAATCGATCAGCGGCAAGGCACGCTTCTGATAGGCTTGAACCGCTAGGCCGAGGCCGTTCCAACCGGCGAGTTCCGGATCGCCCGCGAGCGCTTCGATCAAATCGAGCGACAGATCGAGGCGATCGGCTTCCTCGGCGTCAACCGCGATGCCGATGCCGGCCTCTTTGGCTTGGCGCGCAAGCGCAAGAAGGATCGGCATGAGCGCGGCCAAAGCGCGTTCGCGCTGGGATTCCTCGTAACGCGGATGAAGCGCCGAAAGCTTGATCGAAATTCCCGGCACCTGGTGGAGATCGCGTCCCCGGACTTGGGCGCCGATGGCGGCGATCGCCCGGCGATAATGCTCGGCATAGCGCATCGCGTCGGCCGCGGTTCGCGCCGCCTCGCCCAACATGTCGTAGGAAAAGCGATAGCCTTGCGCCTCAGCCGGCGCCGCGCGCATCAAAGCGTCGTCGATGCTGCGCCCCATGACGAACTGATGGCCGAGAATGCGCATTGCCGCCGTCACGGCCTGGCGCAACACGGGCTCGCCGGTCCGGGCGAGTAAGCGGCGCAGCACCGCGGTCCAATCCTGTTCGGCGGGGTCGTCATGCAGGAGCTTGCCGGTCAACATCAGCGCCCAGGTCGAAGCGTTGACGAAAACCGAGTTCGAATGTCCGAGATGGCGCGTCCAATCGGCCGGAGCGAGCTTGTCGCGGATAAGGAGATCGATGGTCTGGGCATCCGGCACGCGCAGCAACGCCTCGGCCAGGCACATCAGCGCGATCCCTTCGCGGCTCGACAGGGCGAACTCATTGAGGAACGCGTCGATGCCACCCTTGCCGTGCCGGCGCCCGCGCGCCTCGATGACGAGACGACGCGCCGTCGCCTCGATCCGCGCTTGCGACGCCGGCGAAGTTTCCGCCACCGCGAGAATGCGCGCGACCGCTTCGTCCTCGGCGATGCGGTAGGAATTCCGCACGGCTTGACGCAGCGGATCCGTCTCAGCTGGCGGCGTCGAAAAGACCCATGCCATGTCTTTCACATCGCACGTCGCAAGGCGCTTGCCAAGCGGGCTTGCAAGCCGTCAATGAAAGTCGCGGCTGGTCAGAGCCAATTCCTCGCCCGCACCGAGGCGGCGCAGCATCGGGGTCAAATCGATCAAGCGATCGACGACGAGGTGAATGACCTCGCCTTCGCATTGCAGCTTACCCTGAGCTTCGACCATGCCGCTGGTCATCACTTCGCGCCGGAAACGTTCGAAAACCGCGGGCCAAATCACCAGATTGGCGATGCCGGTTTCATCTTCGAGCGTGATGAAGACGACGCCGCTGGCGCTGCCTGGACGCTGGCGCACCAGAACCAAGCCAGCAACGCGGATCATTTTACCCGGCGTGAGGTCGCGGAGCCGTTCCGCCGGCACGATGCCGCGTTTGTCGAGATCGGAACGCAATAGCGCGAGCGGATGATTCTTCAGGGACAGGCCCAAACTCGCGTAATCCTCGACCACATGCTCGCCCAGCCCCAGGACCGGCAAAGCAGCGGCGGGTTCGAGCGACATAAGGCCCGCCAGCGGCGCAAACAGCGGCAAAGTCTCCGGATCGAGACCTTTCACCGCCCACAGCGCGGCGCGCCGATCGAGACCCATCGAGCGGAACGCATCGGCGGCGGCCAATTTCTCGAGCGTGGCGCGGTCGAGCTGCGCGCGATGGGCCAAAGCCGCGGGGTCGGCATAACCCGTCCCGCGCGCCGCCATGATCCGTTCGGCCGCTTTTTGCGCGCACCCTTTCACCTGACGAAACCCCAGGCGCAACGCCAAGGCGCCAGGCTGTGCGCCCGGTTCAAGCGTGCAATCCCAATCGCTCGCATTGACATCGACGGGCCTTACCTCGACGCCGTGATCGCGCGCATCGCGCACCAGCTGCGCCGGCGCGTAGAAACCCATCGGCTGGCTGTTCAGCAAGGCACAGGCGAAAACCTCGGGATGGAAACGCTTCAGCCAGGCCGAGACATAGACGAGCAGCGCGAAGCTCGCCGCGTGCGATTCGGGAAACCCATATTCGCCGAAGCCCTCGATTTGCTGAAAGCAACGTTCTGCAAAATCGCGCGCGTAGTCGTTTCCCACCATGCCGCCGACGAATTTTGCGCGGAACTCGGTGACTTTTCCGGTGTGGCGGAACGTCGCCATGGCGCGGCGCAGGCGATCGGCCTCGGCCGGCGAAAAACCTGCCGCGACGATGGCGATGTTCATCGCCTGCTCTTGGAAGAGCGGCACGCCGAGGGTTTTCTTGAGCACTCTCTCCAGCGCCTCGGACGGGAATTCGACCTTTTCCTTGCCTTCGCGGCGGCGCAGATAGGGATGCACCATGTCGCCTTGGATCGGACCGGGCCGAACGATCGCCACCTCGATGACGAGATCGTAGAATTCTGCCGGCTTCAGGCGCGGCAGCATGCTCATTTGCGCGCGGCTTTCGACCTGGAAGACGCCCACGGAATTGGCGTGGCTCAGCATTTCGTAAACCGCCTTGTCCTCTGGCGGCACGGTCGCGATCGTCAAAGACAATCCGCGATGGCGTTCGAGCAGATCGAAGGCGCGGCGGATGCAGCTCAACATGCCGAGCGCCAGCACGTCGATCTTGAGAATGCCGAGCGTGTCGAGATCGTCCTTGTCCCATTCGACGACGGTGCGGTCCTCCATCGCCGCGTTCTCGATCGGCACGACCTCTTCGAGAAGACCGCGCGCGATGACAAAGCCGCCGACATGCTGCGAGAGATGGCGCGGGAAGCCGACCAGCTCGGCGGCAAGATCGAGCGCCAAGCGCAAGGTCGGATCGGCGGGATCCAGACCGAGCCCGCGGACATGCTTTTCCCTGAGGCCCTCCTCGCCCCAGCCCCAGATCGTGTCCGCCAGCGCCGCGGTCACGTCGCTTGAGAGTCCCATCGCCTTGCCGACCTCGCGGATCGCAAAGCGCGGGCGATAGCACACCACCGTCGCCGCAAGCGCGGCGCGATGGCGGCCGTATTTTTTATAAATGTATTGGATCACCTCTTCGCGTCGCTCATGCTCGAAATCGACGTCGATGTCGGGCGGCTCGTCGCGCGCGGTGCTGATGAAGCGCTCGAACAGCAGATCGAGCTTCGCCGGATTCACCTCCGTGATGCCGAGGCAGTAGCACACGGCGGAATTGGCCGCCGAGCCGCGGCCTTGGCAGAGAATCTCGAGCCGCCGCGCTTCGCGCACGATGTCGTGGACGGTGAGGAAATAAGGCGCGTAATCGCGCTGCGCGATGAGCTGCAATTCATGTTCGAGCTGATGGCGGATCTTTTCCGGCACGCCGGCGGGATAGCGCCGCTTGGCGCCTTCCCATGTCAGCTTTTCGAGCTGGGTCTGCGGCGGCGTGCCGTCGGGCGCGGTCTCGTCGGGATACTCATAGCGCAGCTCGTCGAGATTGAAACGGCAGCGTTCGGCGATCTCCGCGGTACGGGCTACGCAATCGGGATAATCGCGAAAGAGCCGCGCCATCTCTTCGGGCGGCTTCAAGTGACGCTCGGCATTGGGGGCGAGGCGAAACCCGGCTTCGCCGATGGTGCAGCCTTCGCGGATGCAGGTGACGATATCCTGCAACCGCCGCCGCTCCGGTGCGTGATAAAGCACGTCGTTGGCGGCAACCAGCGCTATGCCCGCGCGCGCGGCCAGAGCCGCCAGGCGATGCAGCCGCTTGGCGTCGTCGCCGCGATAAAGATGCTGCGCGGCAAGATAGACGGCGTCGGCGAAATCCGCTTTGAGCCGATCGAGAAAGCGCGCGAAATCCACGTCCGGCTTGTCCGGCGGCAGGGCGACGAGGATCTGGCCCGCGCCGAAGGCGACGAGATCGTCATAGGCGAGGCAACACGACGCCTTGGCGGCACGGCGCTTGCCGCGCGTGAGCAGACGGCACAGCCTGCCATAAGCGGCGCGATCGGTCGGAAAACAGAGCAGGCTTTTCCTGTCTTCAAAATCGAGACGGCTGCCAACGATCAAGCGCAGCCCCAGCTCCTTGGCCATGCGATGGGCACGGACGACACCGGCCAGCGTGTTGCGATCGGTGATGGCAAGCGCGCAATGGCCCAGCGCATGAGCTTCCTTCACCAATTCCTCGGGATGCGAAGCACCGCGCAGGAACGAGTAATTGCTGGTGACTTGCAATTCGGCGTAAGCGCTCATGCGAAGACCCCGTGCAGGAACCAGCGCGGCGGAAGCTCGGGACGGTAAAGACCCGCGCGGTAAAGCCAGAAGCGCCGACCGGCCTCGTCCTCGACGCGGTAATAATCGCGCAGCTCGGCAGTTTCACGCCACCATTCGCCCGCGATGCGCTCGGGGCCGTCGGCGCGACGCACGCGGTGAATGAGGCGCCGCCACTGGAACAAAGACGGCGGATCGTCTGGCACCAATGCCACCGCCGTGATCGGCTCGGGTCGAGGCAGCAAGCGTACCGGGCGCGGTTTCTCGGCGTCCCATTCGAATGGGGCGGTGTCCTTGTGGAACATCGGAACGAAGCGCACCGCGCGTTCGGGCAGGTGGCTTTCATAGGGCACGGGCCGAGCGAGAGCCTGCGCGCCGAGACGATTGGCCAGACGGTCGACGAGCGCGGCAAGATCGGCCGCTGTCTCCGTTCCATCCTTTCCAAATCCGCCGCGAAGACCGAGCTGCGCCGGCGCGAGCTTTTCGGCAATGCTCGCCGTCAGCACCATGTCTTCGATGCCGGGATCGGAATCGATACCGGGCAAGCGTTCCGCGAACAGACGCCAGAGATGGCGCGTATCGCGCGACGGCAGCGCCGTGCCGATAACCGTTTCCTCGATCCGGCCATCGATACGGTAAAGCGCCAGAGTGAGTTGGCGGGCGCCGATGTCCTCTTCGGCCAGGCGCCGGCACAGAGTCGCCAACAGCTCGCGTGTTGCCGCGGCAAGGTCTTCTTGCGTTCCGATCGGCTCGGCAAAGGAACGCCGCGACCAGCGCAGCTTTTCGGGCGACAGCGGCGAAAGCGGCTCGGACACGTACCCCAACGCCTCATCGAGGCGCCGCGCCATGCCCGCGCCGCAGCGTTTGGCAAGCGCCGCACGCGGCATGGCGTAGACATCGCCGATACGCCGCAGACCGAACCGGACCAGAAGCGCGACCGCGTCGGGATCGAGCCGCAAAGCCGCAACCGGCAGGTCGGCGAGCGCCATCCGCGTTCCGCCCTGCGGCACCACGGCGACGGCAGCGCCGCCGAAGCGTGCCATTGCCCAGGCAGCACCGAGACTGTCGGCAATCGCCGCCCGGCATTCGATCTTGCGGCGGGCAAGCCGTTCCACCGCCTGGGCCGCAAGGCCGGCCTCGTCGCCGAAGAGATGGGCGCAGCCGGTGATATCGAGAGAGATACCGTCGGCGCCACAGGGCGATGTCCAAGGGCTGAAACGGTTGCACCAGCGGGCAAGCGCCGCGAGCGCTGCGGCATCACCGGCCTGGTCGGCCTCGGCAAGCGCGAGATTGGGGCGCAGCGCGCGCGCATCGGCCAGGTTCATGCCGGGCGAGATGCCTTCCGCCTCTGCCATGGCGTCGGCAGAGGTGACGATCCGCCTTCCGGCGATACCGGCAACGAGGACGAAAGGCCTATCCGGCCGCGCGCCGTTTTGCAGGCGCCGGTCGATCGGCCAGCGCGGCAAAGAGAGCGACATGACCCGTCGCATCGCATGCCTCCACATCCCATGACCCCGGCACACCACCGCGGCAGCGCAGCAGCTCGACCCGCCATAAAGGCTGGCCGACACCTGGCTCGCCCAACCTCAAAGACCCGGGCAAGGCGGCGACACGCCAGCGCGTCACCGCCGAAGTTGCTGCCGCAGGGGCGCCGCGGCGTATCACGAAGCCGGTAACCCCCGATGTCTCGGCCGCGAGCTGCAAACGCCGGCTTGCCAAGGCCGAGAGCATGTCGATCTCGCCCACCACGGCGGCGAGCCCCGGGCTCCGCAGCCCCTCCTCCATCGCCCATAGGATCTCTTGGTCACGGGGCGCGCGCGCCAGCAGCAGCCGCTTGGGGGAAAACCCATAAGAGGCCACGCCCGGCGCATAGAGATCGGCGCGCTTGAGGCACCACAGCACCGGCTGTGCGGGCGCAAGCCGGGCCAGAACGCCGGCGAGGAAGGCCGCCGCAATCGCGCCATCCTCGCCTTCGCTCCCATCACCTTCCAGCTCGTGAAGCGCGCCCAAAGGCAGTCCCTCGCCGGGCAAGGCAGCATCGATGGCCGCGACCGCAAAAGGCAGCGCCGATTTCGCTTCCCCGCCGCCTTCCAATCTCGCCAATTGCTGCCGGAGAGCCGAAAGCTGCGACTTTTTCTCACCTTTCAGCATGATGGACCCGAAGAATGTTCTCTATTTGTTCCGATATGGTTCGAAGAGTCAAGCCTTTGCATCGACGCCGATGCTCGCCCCAATGTGCTCGGTTGCCATGGTTAGGCTTTGCGCCTAGAACGCACAGCCGCCCACGCCCAGCACCATCCAGGAGACCGTTTTGAACTTCGCCGACGGAGTTCACAGCTTTGTCGCCGATTACGGTTATTTCGCCGTCTTCCTCGGCATCTTCCTCGAAGATTTCGGCCTGCCGACACCCGGCGAAACCATGCTGATCGCGGGCTCTGTGCTTGCTTCTCGCGGCGCGCTGAACATCATCTGGTTGCTGCCGGTCGCTTGGCTTGCCGCGGTCACTGGAGACAGCATCGGCTTCTTCATCGGCAAGACCGGCGGCCACCGCTTGCTGGTGCGCTTCGGCGGCAAAATCGGCATCACGCTCGAGCGGCTGCAAAAGGTCGAAGAATCCTTCGCGCGCTACGGCGACATCATCATCGTGGTCGCGCGGTTTTTCGTCCTTTTGCGTCAGTTCAACGGCATCGTCGCCGGTTCGCTCGAAATGCCCTGGCCGCGGTTCTTCTTCTACAACGCGCTCGGCGCGGCGCTCTGGGTCGGCTGCTGGGGCGGGCTGACCTATTGGCTCGGCCGCCGCTTTTTCGAGTATGTCCGTATGGTCGGCTGGGTCGGCTCGACGCTGGTCGTGCTCGGGGTGATCGCGCTGATCTTCGTCGTCATCAGGTTATGGCGGCGACACAGAGCCTCGCAGCAAGCCGCAGCAGCGGCCAAGCCCGTGGAACGCGCTCTCGCTATTCCGCCGGATGCGCCCGACGCGGAGCGGTAACCGGCACACGCCCGAAGAGGCGCATCAAGGCGGCGATCAAAAACAGCGTGCCGAGATAGAACACCAGTTGAATCCCGGTCGGCCGGGCGACATAGCCGACCAACGCGTGGAGCGCTTGGCCAAGGAGGCTCTGCTCCGACAGAATACGCGACGTGTCCCATAAATTGCCGAGCGGCGGCACGAGATCGGCTTGCAGCAGGAATGCCGCGCCTTGCGACGCCATACCGGCGGCCAGCAGCAGGATCATCCAGCTCGTGACCGAGAAAAGGTACCGCATCGGGATCGTGACCAGCCCGAGATAAAGCGCCGCGCCAACCCCAACTCCGGCAACCAGCCCAACCAGCCCGCCGCTTAGCAGAGAGGCGGCGCTGCCCCCTTGCGCGGCAACGATGCCATAAACGAAAAGAACGATTTCCGAACCCTCGCGGCCAACCGCCAGGCCGCAAAGAATCGCGAGCGCGTAAAGCGGACGCGTCCCCGCGAGAACTTCACGCCCCACCCGGGTTGCTTCGACGACATGCTCCTTCGCGTGCCGGCTCATCCAGACATTGTGCCAGCCCAGCATCAGGACCGCGCCGAACAACACGGCAGCGTTGAAGATCTCCTGGCCGATGCCGTCCAGCGCCATGGCGATCTGGTCGGTAAACCCAGCCACCACCATGGCCCCGAGCACGCCGGCACCGATCCCGCCGGCAACCCATTTCCCCCGCCGCGGCACGCCCCGGCTCGCGGCCAAGACGATGCCGACGACCAGAGCCGCCTCAAGAACTTCGCGGAAGACAATGACCGCAACGGCCAACATTCCGAATAACCCCGTCAAAAGACCGCGCCGCAAGCTGCAATTGCGAAGCGTTCGCAATATATCTGCGCCGAATCGCCAGCGCAAGAGCCTAAGCTAGCCTCAAAGGTCTAAGCTAGTTTTTTGCGCCGGGGCATGCGACATGATCGCTCAGCTTCGCAATTGGGAGAATCGATGGCCCAGCCGATCCTTGATACCGACGCCGTGCTCAGCGCGAATTTGGAATTCTACCGCGCTTTCACGAGCCGCGACACGACCGCCATGGAGGCGCTTTGGGCGCGCAGCGCGCCGGTGGTGTGCGTCCATCCCGGCTGGACCCCGGTGACTGGCCGTGCCGCCGTCCTGCAAAGCTGGCGCGACATCATGGCCAATCCGGAAGCACCTCATGTCGCATGCCATGATGACCGCGCCTTCCTCTATGGCAACGTCGCGATCGTCCTGTGCGAAGAGGAGCTCGATACCGGCCATCTGGTAGCGACCAACATGTTCGTGCGCGAGGATGGCGCTTGGCGTCTGGCCCATCACCAGGCGAGCCCGATCGTTGCCCGCTCCTATCACGAGGATCTGCGCCGGCCGCGCCGGGCGCGGCGGCCCTAGAGCGTTTCAAGGCTTGACTGAATCGAAAGGGATTCCGTTCGGTCTCGGTTTGTGATTCAAGATGCTGGCTGGATTGGAGGCCAGCATCCGATGACCCGAGCTTTGTCGATGGATCTTCGTGAGCGGGCGGTTGCGGCGGTTTTGGCTGGAGAGACCTGCCGGTCTGTTGCGGTACGGTTCAGTGTTGCCGTCTCGTCGATTGTGAAGTGGTCGCAGCGGTATCGTAAGACCGGCTCGGTTGCGCCGGGCAAGATGGGCGGGCATCGCAAGCGGGTGCTGGAGCCGCATCGGGCGTTCATTCTGGAGCGGATCGCTCAGACGCCGCACCTGACGCTGCACCGGCTGAAGGACGAGCTGGCGGCACGCGGCGTGAGCGTCTCGCACAATACGATATGGATGTTCGTTCGGCGCGAAGGGCTGCGGTTCAAAAAAAACCCTGTTCGCCCTTGAGCAGGCCCGCGCCGACGTCGCGCGCCGGCGTCAGCGCTGGCGATCCTGGCAGGCTGGGCTCGACCCGCAGCGGCTGGTCTTCATCGACGAGACCTGGATCAAGACCAACATGGCACCGCTACGCGGATGGGGGCCGAAGGGCAAGCGCCTGCGCAGCTTCGCCCCGCACGCTCACTGGCGCACGCTGACCTTCCTCGGCGCGCTGCGCTGCGACCGGCTCACAGCGCCTTGTGTCTTCGACGGACCGATCAACGGCGAATGCTTCCGCGCCTATGTCGAGCAGCAGCTCGTGCCGGTGCTCAAGCCCGGCGACATCGTCGTCATGGACAATCTCGGCTCCCACAAAGCGGCGGCCGTCCGACGGATGATCCGGGCCGCCGGCGCCAGGCTCTGGTACCTGCCGCCCTACTCTCCCGATCTCAATCCGATCGAGCAGACCTTCGCCAAGATCAAGCACTGGATGCGCCTCGCCCAGAGGCGAACCATCGAGGACACTTGGCGCCACATCGGACACCTCGTCCCGACAATCCAGCCTGCCGAATGCGCCAACTACTTCGCAAACGCAGGATACGCTTCCGCCAAAATATGAAACGCTCTAGCGCCGCCTATCAGCGCGCGATCTCGGCCAAGACCGTGACCACGGCTGTGGTGAGCTGCGCGAGGTCTTCGGGCGCGATGGTGAAGGCTGGGGTGAGATAGACGACCTTGCCGAAAGGCCGGATCCAGACGCCTTCCTCGACGAAGCGGCGGCGCAGCGCGCCGAGATCGGGCGCGGTTTTCAATTCGACCACGCCGATCGCACCCATGACGCGCGTCTCTTTGACGCCGCGCCATTTGGCGCACGGCGCTAAGCCGCGCGCCAGAACCTCTGTAATCGAAGCCACCTGCTGAAGGCGCGGTTCGCGCTCGAATAGATCGAGAGACGCGTTGGCCGCCGCGCAGCCCAGCGCGTTCGCCATGAAGGTCGGACCATGCATCAAGGCGGCGAGTGAATCCTCCGATAAGAACCCTTCGAACACATGCGTCCGGGCGACGGTCGCCGCCAAGGGCAAAGTGCCGCCGGTCAGCGCTTTCGACAGGGTGATGATGTCGGGCACGGTTTCGGCCGCCTGGCACGCGAACAAGGTGCCGGTACGGCCGAAGCCGGTAAAAATCTCGTCGCAGATCAGCAACACGCCATGGCGGTCTGCTGTGGCGCGCAGGCGGCGCAAGACGTCGGGGCCGTGAAAGATCATGCCGCCCGCGCCTTGCACCAAAGGCTCGACAACGATCGCGGCAATTTCCTTGCCATGGCGATCGAAGAGCTGCTCCAGCGCGGCCACGCTCGCTGCATCCCGCGGCAAATCGGCGATGAAGTGCTCCGGCAAAAGCGCCTTAAAGCGGCGATGCATGCCCTCCTCAGGGTCGCTCACCGCCATAGCGCCCTGCGTGTCGCCGTGATAGCCGCCTTTGAAGGCGAGGAATTTCGTCCGCTTCTGCCCACGATTGAGCCAGTACTGGGCCGCCATTTTCAGCGCGATCTCGACCGCGACCGAGCCCGATTCCGAGAAAAACACATGATCGAGATCGCCCGGCAACAGCCGCGCCAAACGGCTTGCCAGCACGCAAGCCTGCTGATGTGCGAGCCCGGCGAACATCACATGGGGCATGGTTTCGAGCTGCCGCGCGACACGCTCGCGAATATGCGGATGGTTATAGCCGTGACACGACGTCCACCAGGATGCGATGCCGTCGATAAGCTGACGACCGTCTTCGAGAATGATGCGCGAGCCTTCGGTCCACGCCACCGCCAGCGGCGGCGGCGCCGTCTTCATCTGCGCGTAAGGAAGCCAGAGATGCGCCAAGCCCTCGGCCAGCCAATCGGGCTGCCGATCGTCAGCCGCGCTCATGGGCTCGCGGGATGGAGACCAAGCCGCTGGAGCAGATCATGATCGCGGTCGCGGCCGGGATTGGCCGTTGTGAGAAGCTTCTCGCCGCAAAAAATCGAATTCGCCCCGGCGAGAAAGCATAACGTCTGGATTTCGTCGCTCATCGCCTCGCGCCCGGCCGAAAGCCTCACCATCGATCGGGGCATGGTAATGCGCGCGACCGCGACCATGCGCACGAATTCGAGCGGATCGAGTTTTTCGATCTGATCGAGCGGCGTACCCGCGACTTTCACCAGGAGGTTGATCGGCACGCTTTCGGGATGAGTGGGCAATGTCGCCAGGGAATGGATCATGCCGATCCGGTCGGCGCGGGTTTCGCCCATGCCGACAATGCCGCCGCAACACACATTGATCCCCGCCTGCCTTACGCGCTCGAGCGTCTCGATCCGGTCGGCGAAGCGCCGTGTCGTGATGATCGCGCCGTAATAATCGGGCGACGTATCGAGGTTGTGATTGTAGTAGTCGAGCCCGGCTGCTTTGAGCCTTTGCGCTTGTACTTCGGTGAGCATTCCCAAGGTGGCGCAAGTTTCGAGGCCGAGCGCCTTGACGCCTTCGACCATGGCGCAGACCGCATCGAGGTCGCGATCTTTTGGCTCGCGCCAGGCCGCGCCCATACAAAAACGCGAGGCGCCTCCCTTTTTTGCGTCGCGCGCCGCATCGATCACGGCGGCGGTCTCCATCAGCTTCGTGGCATCGACACCGGTGTCGTAATGCGCGCTTTGCGGACAATAAGTGCAATCCTCGGGACAGCCCCCGGTCTTGATCGACAACAAGGTCGAAAGCTGCACCGCGTTCGGGTCGAAATAGCGGCGATGAAGCGTTTGCGCACGAAAGACCAAATCGGGAAACGAAAGATCGAACAGCGAGCCGATTTCCTCGCAGGTCCAATCATGGCGCAGTAAGGCTTCGGCGGCGGTGTCGGGCATGCGAACAACCTTGGTGTTGAGCGGCTTCTCGCCTAACGCTATATCCCGGGAAGGTCAAGCAGAAGCCGACATGCGCTCGCTCAACGATTTTGCCGCGACAAAACTGCGCGATTTAGAGGCGCGCCATTTGCGCCGGTCGCTTCTTGAAAGCGCGCCGCTCGAGGGCGCGTGGATCGAGCGCAACGGACGCCGCCTGCTGTCGTTCTCGTCCAACGACTATCTCAATCTCAGCCAGCATCCGGCGGTGCAAGACGCCGCAATCGCCGCCCTTCGCCGCTGCGGCGCCGGTGCGGGCGCTTCGCGGTTGGTGACGGGCAATCATCCGCTTTATGCCGCGCTTGAAGCGCGGCTCGCCCAAGTCAAAGGCACCGAGGCTGCTTGCGTCTTCGGCTCGGGATATCTTGCCAATATCGGCATCATTCCAGCGCTGATCGGCGCGGGCGATCTCGCGCTGTTGGACGAGCTCGCGCATTCCTGCATCTGGGCGGGCGCGCGCATGAGCGGCGCCACCTTGCTCACCTTCCGCCACAATGATGCCGCGCACGCCGCCGATATGCTCGCGACGCACCGCGCGCGCTATCGCCATGCGCTGATCGCGACCGAGGGCGTGTTCTCGATGGATGGCGATCTCGCGCCGCTACCACAGCTTGCCGCCTCGGCCGCCGATCATGATGCTTGGCTGTTGAGCGACGACGCCCATGGAATCGGCGTCCTGGGCGGCGGCCGCGGTTCGAGCTTCGCATATTGCGAGCCTATCGCGGTGCCGCTGCAGATGGGAACGCTGAGCAAGGCGCTTGGCTCCTATGGCGGCTATCTTTGCGCCTCGCGCGCGGTGATCGACCTGATCTCCAACCGGGCGCGGAGCTTCGTCTACTCGACCGGCTTGCCGCCGGCGAGCATCGCCGCGGCGATCGCCGCGCTCGACGTGATCGAGAAAGAGCCCGACCTTGCCGGCTTACCGCTGTCCAAGGCGAAGCGTTTTACACAGCTTGCGGGGCTGGGCGAGGCACAAAGTCCGATCGTGCCGATCGTGATCGGCGAGGCGCAAGCGGCGCTCGAAGCTTCTCGTCTTCTTGAGGATGAAGGTTTCCTCGTCACGCCGATCCGCCCGCCCACCGTGCCAGACGGCACGGCGCGGCTGCGTCTTGCCTTCTGCGCGCAGCATCCCGATAGCGAGATCGAACGGCTCGCCGCGATCATTCGCGACCGCATTCTGCCGTGAGTGCGATCTTCGTCACGGGCAGCGGCACCGGGATCGGCAAAACCTTCATCACGGCGGCGCTGATCCACGAAATGCGGCGCCGTGGTCGACGAATCGGCGCGCTAAAGCCTGTGGTCAGCGGTTTCGATCCTGCGCGGCCCGAGGCGAGCGATCCGGCCGTCCTCCTTGGCGCGCTCGGCGAAGACCTCTCGCAGGACGCGCTCGATCGCATTTCGCCGTGGCGTTATGCCGCGCCCCTTTCACCGGATATGGCGGCACGGCGCGCGGCGCGGCCTCTGCCCTTCGATACTTTGCTGAGCGTCACGCAACGCGCCATCGACGCGGCCCCGGATGTGCTGCTGATCGAAGGCGTCGGCGGCGTCATGGTCCCGCTCGACGATCGGCACACGGTTCTGGATTGGATCCTGGCGCTAAGATTACCGGCGTTGCTGGTCGCCGGCAGCTATCTTGGCGCCATCAGCCACGCTTTGACCGCGTTCGACGCCTTGAAAAAGTGCGATGTCCTTGTGAGGGCATTGATCGTCAATGAAAGCCCGGACAGCGTCGCGCTCGACGAAACGATCGAAACCATCGCCCGTTTTGCCGGCGGCGTTCCGGTCCTCGGCCTGCCCCGTCTGCCCTCGGCCGAGGCGACGCATCCGTCGCTGCAACGGCTGGCCGATTTGCTCTAGGGTCAAAACTCAATCAACCCATTGAACTTTTTATACGGACGTGATTCAAGCTCTGAACCTATGGAGTTCGGATCATGGCTGGAGAATTTTGGCTGAGTGACGATCAGTGGCGCGTGATCGCCCCGCTGCTGCCCTACAACCAACCAGGTGCTCGGCGGGTCGATGATCGGCGGGTGCTGAGCGGGATCATTCACGTCCTGAAAGTCGGCTGTCGTTGGCAGGATTGTCCTCCGGTCTACGGCCCTTACACGACGATCTATAATCGCTTTCATCGCTGGTCTCGCCGCGGCGTTTGGCAGCGCCTATTCGCGGCGCTGACGAACATCAGCGAAGGCGGTATGCAGATCATCGACAGCACCACAGCGAAGGCGCATCGCTCGGCGGGCGGCGGAAAAGGGGGGCCTCAGCGCAGGCGATTGGTCGCTCGCGCGGCGGTCGCACGACCAAAATCCATGCCGTCGTCGACGGCTGCGGGCGGATCATCGCGTTCGAGATAACACCCGGCCAGCTTGGTGACGTGCGCGCCGCCCTCGGCCTGCTCGGCCCTTTGCCGCCAGCTCAGATCTGTGCCGCTGATACAGCCTACGACAGCAACGGACTACGCCAGTTCCTCCTGGCGCGCGGCACCCTTCCGGTGATCCCGAACAACCCGACATGCAAACGCTTCCACCCCTTCGATGCAGAAGCCTACAAACGCCGCAATATCATTGAGCGTGCCCTCTGCAGGCTGAAGGACTGGCGCCGCATCGCCACACGATACGACAAGCTCGCCATCAACTTCGCAGCAGCCGTCGCCATCGCGGCCGCTATCATCTGGTGGACCTGATTGAGTCTCGACCCTAGAATACGGGAGATTGCCACGGCAACGAGAAAAGGGTGGGAGATATGCGTATCGCGATCGTCGGTCAGCAAGCCTTTGGCAAAGCCGCGCTCGATGCCTTTCTCGAACGCGGCGATGACGTCGCCGGCGTGTTCGTCGCACCCGAAGCGCCCGATGCCCGGCCCGACCCGTTGCGACAGGCGGCCACCGAACGCGGGCTGAAGACCTTTCAGTTCAAAAGCCTAGGTTCGCCCGAAGCGCTCGGCGCACTCAAGGATTTGTCGGCCGAGCTCGGCGTCATGGCGTATGTTACCCAGTTCGCGCCGCAATCCTTCGTCACCATTCCGCAACACGGCATGATTCAGTTTCATCCCTCGCTGCTTCCGCTTCATCGCGGGCCGTCTTCGATCAACTGGGCGATCATTCACGGGCGTACGAAGACCGGCCTCACCATCTTCCGTCCGACCGACGGGCTCGACGAAGGCGCGGTGCTGCTGCAAAAGGAAGTTGATATCCTGCCCAACGACACGCTCGGCAGCGTCTATTTCGACAAGATCTTTCCGCTCGGCGTCAAAGCGTTGCTGGAGGCGGCGGACGACGTGGTCGCGGGACGCGCGCGCGAAACCCTCCAAGACGAAGCCCAAGCCAGCTACGAAGGTTGGTGCCGCGACGCCGAAGCCCGCATCAACTGGGCCAATCACGCCGATCAGATCTACAACCTCATCCGCGGCTGCAATCCGGCGCCAGGTGCCTGGACGATGCTGGGCGAGCGGAAATTGCAGATTTTCGAAGCGAAGAAGATCCCCGTCCGGACGTTCGGCATGGTGAAAGGCTTCAAGCCCGGCCAAGTCATGCGCGTGGGCGATGCGAGCCTCACCGTGTGCGCCCATGGCGGATTGATCGAGGTGCTGCGTTGCCGGATCGATGATGGCAAGAAGATTGCCGGCAACGAAGCAGGAATCGCCGCCGGGACGATGCTCGGCGCATAAACCGCCGCGCCGCGTTTAGCGATGCGCGCTTTCCTGGTGCCAGACGAGCAGCCGTCGGCGGATGATTTCCATCAGCTTCACCAGCACGGAGCCGACGATCGCGATGGCCACGATGCCCGAGAACACCCCGGGTGAATCGGCAAAACGCATCGAGGTCATCATCGAGCCGCCAAGACCTTGGCCGCCCATGGTCATCTCGCAAATGATCACAACGATCAGCGAAATCGGCAGCGCGATCTGAAGCCCAGTAAACACTTCGGGCATGGCCGAGGGCAGCACGATCTGCCAGAGCAGCTCGCGGCTTTTGACGCCGAGGCTTTGCGCCGACCAGATCAGATATTTGTCGACGTTCTCGGTGGCGGCCCAGGTCGCGACGACGACCGGGAAGACCGAGGAAAACGCCACCATCGCGATCTTCGACCAGTCGAACACGCCGAACCAGAGAATGAAGATCGGAAGGAACGCGATCTTGGGTAGCGGGTTGCCGATCGAAACCACCGGATCGAAGAACCAGCGGATGAAGCGGAAACGCGCGATCGTCACGCCGATGACGATGCCCGCCACCGAAGCGATGGCGAAACCCGCGAAGGTGCGCACCATGGTTAGGCCCAGCCCAACCAGCACGTCGCCCGATATCACGTCCTGGAAGAGGCGGACCAGAACGGAAGACAGCGAAGGCAGCAGGAAGTCGGACACGAAATGCATCCGCGCGCCCCATTCCCAGGCCACCGCCAGGAGAATGACCGAGGATGAGCGCAGCAGCTTGCGCCGCCAGTTGATGCTTACTCTCTCCATACCAACGCCCGCCGCATGAAGAAGAGATAAGCCCGGTCGGTGAAAAAGCCCAGGGCGGAGACCGTGACGACGACCGCGAACATGGCGTCATAGACGCCGCCTTCGCCGAGGAACGAAATGAGATAGCCGAGCCCGCGCTGGCCCACCAGAAGCTCGGAGGCCACCAACACGATGAAGGAAATTGCGACCGCGTTGCGGATACCGGCGAGAATCTCCGGCATCGCACCCGGCAGAACGACTTCCCACAGCACCTCGCGTTGGCTCGCGCCGCAAGAGCGCGCCGACCAGATCAAGCTTTGATCGACGCCGCGCGCCCCGTTATAGGCGCTCAAGATCACCGGCAAGAGACAGCTCAGCGCAATCGACGCGATCTTCGAGCCGGCGCCCAGCCCCAGCCACAGGATCATCACTGGAATGAGCGCCGATTTGGGCATGGGATAGAGCGCTTTCACCAAAGGGCTCGCGACATCGTCGACCGCGGGGTACCACGCCATCATCACACCCAACGCCACGCCGATGATGATGCTCGACCCGAGGCCGAAGAACCAGTTGATGAAGGACGACACGCCGTTGGTCCAAAGATCGCCGTCCATCAACAAGCCGAACCATGCCTTCGACACGACGCTCAACGGCGGCAGCTCGCTCGGATCGACGATATGGAGTCGCGGCGCCACCTCCCACAGGATGGCGATAAAGACCAAGGGCAGATAACGTGTGAAGACGTTATTGGCCATTAGTCGCCCTCTTCCTGGGCGCGGATCGCCTCGTCGCGCACGAGGTTCCAGAGGTAGTCCACTTTCTCGGTGAATTCGCGCGTGTGAATGAACTCGGTACGCGCGCCGCTCGGCGGGCGCGTATCGACGATCTCTTTGATCCGGCCGGGCCGGGCCGTCATCACCGCGACCCTGTCGGCGAGATAGACCGCTTCGCGCACGTCATGGGTCACGAACACGACGGTCTTGGGCGTGCGCCGCATGATCGCCAGCAGCTCTTCGTGCATCAAGGTTCGCGTCTGCGCGTCGAGCGCGCCGAAGGGCTCGTCCATCAGCAAGGTCTGGGGATCGATCGCGAGCGTACGCGCGATCGCGACGCGCTGCTTCATGCCGCCCGAGAGCTGGGAGGGATAGCTGTCCTCGAAGCCGGAGAGATGCACAAGGTCGATCAGCTCTTGCGCGCGCCGCTCGCGCTCGGCTTTGGCGATGCGCTGCTTCTCGAGGCCGTAGAGCACGTTCTGGCGCACGGTCTTCCAGGGAAAGAGCGCGAAATTCTGAAACACGATTCCGCGGTCGGGACCCGGTCCGTTGACCACCCGGCCGCCCACCGAAATCGTGCCGCTTTCGCAGGGGAGAAAGCCGCCGAGGAGATAGAGCAGCGTGCTTTTGCCGCACCCCGAGGGTCCCAGAAGTGCGACGAATTCGCGCTCCTTCACCTCGAGCGAAACGCCATCAAGCGCCAAAACCGGCCGCCCGCGCGGCGGGCGGTAAGTATGGGTGACCTTGCCGAAAACGATACCGCTATTCGTCATTCACAAAGCCTCGAAATCACCATGAATAAAACGCCCTCCCCTAACGCGGCCGCTTCGCAGCCTCGTCAACCAGCGACAAATCCGCATATTTCTCGACATCGATATCGATGTTGAGGAGGCCCAATTGCTTTTGGGTCTTGAGATTGCTTTGCAGCGCCGTCAGGTTCGGGCGCGCATCGGGGTCCCGATAGTAGTCATTTTTCGTGAAGAGCCAATCGGCAAAATCCGCCTCGGGTTCCTTCGTGAACCCAGCGACGATGCGGATGCCCTCCGCGCGATTCTTCGGGTCGAGATACCAGTGCAGCATGGTCTGGACGTCCTCGAAGAAATCGACCAGAACCGCGCGGTGGGCTGCGATGAACGGCGCCCGCGCCGCCCAAAGCGTTAATTGCGTTGGCCCCATCGCCTGGCCGACATCGAAGAGGCTGCGTGCCGTGCCCTGCTTTGCCGCGACGATTGAAAAGGGCGTTCCGATCTCCACCATGTCGACCTTCTTCTGCTCGAGCGCCGAGATCATGTTGGGGAACTCAATCTCGATCACCTGATAGTCGCGCTTGGGCTCCAGCCCGTGACGGCTCAGCATGATCTGGGCCGCGATGTCGAGCGCGCCACCGATCGCGTTGGTGGCGACGACCTTGCCTTTCAGGTCCTCGATGCGTTTGATGTCGCCCTTCGCCAACACCATGTTTTGATTGGAATAATAGCCGCCGACCGCGTCTTGATAGAGGTCGGATACGACGCGGATGTCGTCCATATGCGCATTCTGGATCGCGAGGCCGAAAGACGAATAGGCCAGTGCTGCCAGATCGAGTTCGCCCGCCGCCAGTCCCGTGATCTGCGGCGTACTGCCGCGGAAATGGACGGTTTCGACGGTATAGGACTTCCCGTAATGCTTGAGCAGGTCTTTCTTCTCGAACAAGACCGCCGTCAACTGGGCCGGGATGACTGCCCAACCGACGCGCAGCTTCAGCGGCTCATCCGCGCGAACGGAAACCGCGGAAGCCACGAGCAGCAAAGACGAAAAAGCGAGCACAAGCCCGCGGCGCGTCATCATGAGATTGCTCCCTGCCCCAGTGTTATTGTTGCGGCATCATCCGCACGCGCCGCTTTACTTGTCAACGCCGAAGCGGGCCGGGGCTAGCGCGGTCGGGCCGCCGCCTCGTCGATCATCGAAAGATCGGCGTAGGCTTTGACGTCGATCTCCATCTTCAACAAACCGAGCTTTCGCTGGATGTCGAGATTCTTCTGCATGGCGTTGAGATTGGGCCGTCCGTCAGGATCGTGGAAATCGTCCCCTTTGGTGAAGATCCAGTCGGCATAGACCGACGCCGGCTGCTTGGTGAAATCCGCGATCAGATCGAGCGCCGCCTGACGGTTGGCCGGATCGAGAATCCAACGCATCGCGCGCTGCGTGTCCTCGAAATAATCGACCAGCGCGGCGCGGTGCGCGGCGATCAGCGGTTGTCTCGCCGCGATGATGGTCAATTCCGATTCGCCTCCCATCGCGTCGCGCATCGTGAACAACACGCGGACCTTCTTGTCGCGAACCGCAGCAACCGAGAACGGAGTGGTGAAGAAGCCGAGATCGATCTTTCCCGCCGCGAGCGCCGAAAGCATGTTCGGAAATTCGATCTCCACCACCGAATAGTCGCGCTTATCCTCGAAGCCATGGGCCAGCATGATGTTGCGAAAACCCATATCCATCGCGCCACCGATGCTGTTGTCGCCGATGACCTTGCCTTTCAGGTCGTCGATCTTCTCGATCGGGCTGTCGGGCAACACGGCGAACTGGCGTGTGTAATAGCCGTCATACCCGTCGCGCGTGGCATCGCCGATGACCCGGAGATCGTCCATATGCGCATTCTGGATCGCGAGCGCAAAAGCGGCGGGCGCGAAATTGGCCAGAGTCAGGTCGCCCGAAGCCAACGCAGCCGTCTGCGGTCCGCTGCCGGGAATACGCAGCGGCTCGACGACATAGGACGCCCCGTAATGGCGCAAAACGCCCTTTTCCTGCATCAGCACCGGGAAAAGTTGGCCCGGTACCGCGGCCCAGCCCGCGCGGATCTTGAACGGCTCATCCGCGCGCACGCCGCTTGCCGCAAGGCCGAGCGCCAACACGACACCGATGAAGCCGAATCGCGACATGTCACTGCTCCTTGCCGAAAGGGTGCCGCGCGGCCGCATCGTCGATCAACGATAGGTCCGCATGGGCTTTCACGTCGATCGCGGTCTTGAGCAAACCGAGCCGCACCAGAACGTCGACGTTGTTTTGCAAAGCCGCGACATTCGGCCTCGCATCGGGGTCGTGATAATTGTCCTGCTTCGTAAAGAGCCAGCTCGCAAATCCGTCGGCCGGCTGGTGCGTGAAATCCGCCAGCAATGCGATCGCCCGGTCGCGGTTCTTGGGATCGGTCAGCCAGCGGATTCCGGTCTGGAAATCCTCGAAGAAATCGACCAATTCACGACGATGCTGCGCGATATAAGGCGCCCGCGCCGTCATCAAGGTCATCTGAGTCTCGCCCATCGCGTCGCGCGTTGTGAAAAGCGCACGTACGCTTCCCTGCCGCTCGGCGATGCCGGCATAAGGCTGGGGCAAGGGCCCCAGCTCGATCTTCTTTTCCGCGATCGTCGCGAGCATGTTCGGAAATTGCACCTCGACGACTTGATAGTCGCGTTTTTCCTCCAGCCCGTGATCGTGCATCATCTTGGTAAGCGCGAAATAGGTTGCGCCGCCAATGCCGTTGGTCGCAAGCACCCGGCCTTTCAAATCCTCGACCGTCTTGATATCGCTATCGGCACGAACGTAGAACGGCCCGCTCCAATAGCCGGGCACGCCATCGCGATGCCCATCGGCAATGACGCGCAAATCGTCCAGATTGGCGTTGAGAATCGCCAGACCGAAGGAGGAGTAGGCGAGCATCGCGATGTCGAGTTCGCCCGAGGCCAAGGCAGTGATTTGCGGCGTGCTGCCGCGAAAGCGCGTCGCTTCAACCGTATAGGTTTTACCATAGTGTTTGAGGAGATCGGGCTGCATCAGCACGATCGGGAGGAGATGAGCGGGCGCCTCAACCCATCCGACGCGAAGCTTCGGCAGATCGGCAGCCCGTGCACCAACAGAGAGCGCTACCGCAAGGATACCCGCCGTTATCGCTAGCCAATGGCGGCGCGTCGCCATTCCGATCCTCCCTCGTTCTTGCCGCGTGTTCTTACCGCATGATCCGCATGAGCTGGCATGAATGTCAACCACGACTGGACAAGCAAACCATTCCCGGGCACGATCCGCCGCTTTCCTGCCGACGAGGCCATATTGAACGCGCCCGACCTGACCGTAGTTGTGCCGACCTTCAATGAGCGCGAAAACATTGCGCCGCTGGTCGAGCTCCTTTCGAGCGCGCTCGCCGGGATCGCCTGGGAAGCAATCTTCGTCGACGATGACTCGCCCGATGGCACGGCGGAGGCGGTGCGCGCGGTCGCACGCAGCGACAGCAGGGTGCGGTGCCTGCAACGCATCGGGAGGCGCGGCCTTTCAAGCGCCTGCATCGAAGGCATCCTTGCCTCGTCCGCGCCCTATGTCGCCGTGATGGACGCGGATCTCCAGCACGACGAAAGCCTGCTGCCGCAGATGTTCGCGGTCCTGCGCGATGGGCCTTACGATCTGGTCGTCGGCAGCCGCTACGTGGTTGGCGGTGGCGTCGGTGAATGGGATGTCAACCGGCAGCGCGCCAGCGCCTTCGCGACGAGGATCTCGCGCCTGGCAACCAAGACCGAGATTGCCGACCCGATGAGCGGATTCTTCATGCTGCGCCGCGCGTTCTTCGAGGGCGCGCTGCGCCGCCTGTCGGCTCAGGGATTCAAGATCTTGCTGGATCTGTTGGCGTCTGCACCGACGCCGCCGCGGATCAAGGAATTGCCTTACGAATTCCGCCCGCGCCAACACGGCGAAAGCAAGCTCGACGCGCTGGTGATTTGGGAATTCGCGATGCTGCTCGCTGACAAGCTCATCGGCCATATCGTACCGGTGCGCTTTGCCCTGTTCGCGTTCATCGGCGGCGTCGGCGTTTTCGTTCACATGGGCGTGTTGTGGGCGAGCCTGCAGCTCTTTGCCCTTAGCTTCACCACCGCGCAAACGATCGCCGCTCTGACGGCAATGACCGCGAATTTCTTTCTCAACAATTTCTTCACCTATGCCGACCGGCGCTTGAAGGGTTGGCGCGTTCTGCGCGGCCTCGTCTCCTTTTATCTCATCTGCGGCCTCGGCGCGGTCGCGAATATCGGGATCGCGTCCTATCTCTTTGCCCAGCAGGAAGTGTGGTGGATCGCGGGCATCGCTGGCATCATCGTCGGCTCGGTGTGGAATTACGCGGTCTCGTCGATCTTCACCTGGAAGGGCCGCTGACGCCTTATTGGCAGCGGCTCGCGCGCAAGACGTAGCGGCCGCCAACAAAGCGCTCGAACATCACATCGATTGTCGGATGGGTGATCGGGCCGTTCTCGTCGTCGGGAACGAGGTTCTGCTCGGAGACATAGGCTTCGTAAGGCCCGCCATTCGCGTTCTGCGCCAACAAGTGATAGAAGGGCTGATCCTTCGACGGCCGGCGCTCGGCCGGGATCGACTGATACCATTCCTCGGTATTGTTGAACACCGGATCGACATCGAAGATCACGCCGCGAAACGGGTAAAGGCGGTGGCGCACGATCTGCCCCACCGCAAATTTGCCCTGGCGGAATATCCGCGGCGTGTCCACTCGATCCTCCTGGCCCGCCGGTATCGACGCGCCGCCATCCCGATAAGTATAGCGGTCGTTATATAAAAAAAGTTCCACATCGCCTCAAGGGCGCGGATCGGAGGCGGGGCGCGCAGTCCGTTTACCTTGCCGGCCCCTTAGGCCCGCGGCCGCCTCAGCGGCGGCGACACAGATATTTTCGGGCAAACCGCAAAAGTTCGAGATCGCAAGTCTGCTTGGCGATCTCTTCAAGGTCTTCGAAATAATTTCTCAGCACCGCGGGCGAGAGGCTGCCCAACAACCATCCGACGAATTGTTCCGGGGTATTGATCCAGGCCGGCACCGGTTCGAGCCCATGCCCGCGCGGCAAGGCAACGCGCAGAATGCGCCAACGCCGGCGCCGCAATTGATCGTCGATGGGATCGAGATCCGACTCCAACGTCCAACCCGCGCGGCGCGACGCTTCACTGTTGCGTCCGATCATTACTTTTCTTCCCTGCGCCAGGGCGCGACGGCCGCGCCCCTCTGCGGAACCATTTGTTTCCGCCTCATTTCCCATTCAAATGCGAATATAGAAAATCGATTATTAACGCAATGAAAACCTATGGTTAACGCGCATCGGAGCGCGCCGGAACGGCGGCATCGGGCAGCGTTCGAACGGTGGTCTCGCGCTTGCGTTAATGAGGCCCGACGAGGCTCAGATTTCCTGAACGGCGAGCACGCCGGGCAGCGCCTGCGCCGAGGCGATCACCCTGGGGCTGATTTTGAAGCCGCCCGGCAGCGCGATCTCGACCTCTTGCGCCGACAGCGGGATCACTACGCTGACCCGGCCGCGGCCGCCGCTTTCGCTGCGAATCAAATTCCTGAACGGCTCGAGCGCTGCCGTATCGCCGAGCACGATCTTCATGCCGGCAGCCGCTTGCGCGACAATCTTGTCCAGCGGCTCGATCTTTTGCGCGGTAAGGCGCAGCGAGTCCTGCTCGGCACGGATGTCGGCCGAGACCACAAGCGGCTGCCCGCTTTCGAGCAGGGTGCGGCATTGTCCGAGCACCTCGGAAAATACCGTGATCTCGAAGACGCCGCTGGCATCCGACATCTGCACGAAGGCGAAGCGGCGGCCTTCGGCCGAGCTACGCTCCTTCTTGCCGATCACGATGCCGGCGAGCTTGTAACGCGTCGAGCCGCCGCCCGCGAGGCGCTCGGGCAATTCGGCGATGCGCACCACGCCAACGCGCGCCAGGCTTTTGCCATACGCGTCGAGCGGATGACTCGACAGATAGAACCCGATCGCGGCGAATTCCTGTTGCAGCCTTTCGACGGACGGCCAATCCGGTGCCGCGGGCAGTGCTATTCTTTGCCCGGCTGCTGCGGCGCCGCCGAAGAGATTCTCTTGCTGGCTTTGGCGCTCCTCGGCAGCAGCGCTCGCATGCCGCAACAGCAGGTCGATCGCGGCAAAGCTCTGCGCGCGATTGCGGTTGAGGCAATCGAAGGCGCCCGCCCGCACGAGGCTTTCGAATTGGCGCCGGTTGAAGCTCTTGACGTCGAGCCGCGCCGCAAAATCGAACAGGTCCTTGAATGATCCCTGAGCCTTGCGCGCGGCGATGACCTCGTGCATCGCCGCGGCGCCGACGCCTTTGACGGCGGCAAGTGCATACCGGATCGCCGCGCCGTCGGACGTCTGCTCGACGCAGAAGCCGACCGCCGAGCGGTTAATGTCGGGCGGCAAAACCTTGATGCCGAGCCGGTCGCATTCCTGGCGGAAGAGATTGAGCTTGTCGGTATTGCCGATATCGAGGCTCATCGACGCGGCGAGAAACTCCACCGGATAATTCGCTTTGAGATAGGCGGTCTGATAAGCGACCAGCGCGTAAGCCGCCGCATGCGATTTGTTGAAACCGTAGCCGGCGAACTTCGCGACGAGATCGAAAATGTGCTCGGCCAAATCGGGATCGACCTTGCGCGCGATCGCGCCATCGACGAACTGCTTTCGCTGCGCGTCCATTTCGGCTTTGATCTTCTTGCCCATGGCGCGGCGCAGCAGATCGGCGCTGCCGAGCGAGTAGCCTGAAAGCACCTTGGCGATCTCCATCACCTGTTCCTGGTAGATGATGATGCCGTGCGTTTCTTCGAGGATCGGTTTCAGCACCGGATGGAGATAGTCCGGTTTTTCGCGCCCGTGCTTTACCTCGATGTAGCGCGGAATATTCTCCATCGGGCCGGGACGGTAGAGCGCGACGACGGCAATGATGTCCTCGAAGCGGTCGGGCGCGAGCTTCTTCAGCATGTCGCGCATGCCCGAACCTTCGAGCTGGAAGATACCGGCCGTATCGCCGCGCGCCATCAAGGCGTAACTCGGCGCGTCATCGAGCGGCAAGGCGCCGAGGTCGAGCGCCACGCCGCGCGTCGCCAGCATGTCGCGCGCCTGCGCCAAGACGGTGAGCGTCTTCAGGCCGAGGAAATCGAATTTCACCAATCCGGCGAGCTCGACATATTTCATGCTGAACTGCGTCACCGGCATATCGGAGCGCGGATCGCGGTAGAGCGGCACGAGTTCGTCGAGAGACCGATCGCCGATGACGACGCCCGCGGCATGGGTCGAGGCATGGCGGTAAAGCCCTTCGAGCTTCATCGCGATGGCCATCAGCCGCGCCACCGATTCGTCTTCGTCCCGCATCTGCTGCAGCGCGGGTTCGCCGTCGATCGCCTGGGGCAAGGTCACGGGTGCCGCGGGATTGTTGGGTACGAGCTTGCAGATGCGGTCGACCTGGCTATAGGGCATGGCCAACACGCGGCCGACATCGCGCAGCACCGCGCGCGCTTGCAGCTTTCCGAAGGTGATGATCTGCGCCACCCGGTCGCGGCCGTATTTTTCCTGGACGTGGCGGATCACCTCGTCGCGCCGGTCTTGGCAGAAATCGATGTCGAAATCGGGCATCGACACGCGCTCGGGATTGAGGAAGCGCTCGAACAACAGACCGAAGCGCAGCGGATCAAGATCCGTGATGGTCAACGCCCAAGCCACGACCGAGCCGGCACCCGAGCCGCGGCCCGGACCGACGGGAATCCCTTGCGATTTCGCCCATTGGATGAATTCGGCGACGATCAGGAAATAGCCGGCGAAGCCCATCTTGATGATCGTGCCGAGCTCGAATTCCAAACGTTCGCGATAGGGCCTAGCCGCATTCTCGCGCTCGGCTTCGCTCATCTCGGGGCGGTAGAGCTGCGTGTTCAAACGCTGATCGAGCCCGGCCAAGGCGCTGGCGCGCAGCTCCTCTTGTTCCGGCCGGCCGCTCGCCGTCAGGAATGGCGGCAGGATCGGTTGGCGCGGCTCGGGCATATAGCCGCACCGCCGCGCGATGGCGAGCGTGTTGTCGCAAGCCTCCGGCAAGTCGGCAAACAGCGTCCGCATCGCCGCAGGCGGCTTAAAATAGTGCTCCGGCGTCAAGCGCCGGCGTTGCGGCGCGCTTTGCACCGTGCCTTCAGCGATGCACAGCAAGACGTCATGCGCCTCGTAATAGCTCGGATCGGCGAAATAAACGTCGTTGGTTGCGACCAGCGGCAAGGCGTACTTGTAGGCAAGATCGATCAGCTCGGTTTCGATCTTGTCTTCGACCGGCATGCCGTGGCGCATCACCTCGATATAGAACCGGCCCGGAAACAAGGCCGCGAGGCGGGTCAACATCGCCTCGGCCGCGGGCTTTTGGCCCTCGGACAGCAGCCGCCCGACCGGCCCCGCCGGTCCGCCGCATAACACCAGCAGCCCATCGCAGCGGCCTTCGAGCGCGGCCAAGTCGATCTGCGCCGCCTCGCCGCTTGGCGTTTCGAGAAAGGACTTGCTGACGAGCTTCAAGAGATTGCGATAGCCCTGCTCGCTCTGCACCAGCAACAGAATATGGTCGGGCGGCAAGGCCGGACCGATTTTCGCGCCGAGTCGGCCGTTCTCGCCATCGGTTCGGCGCATGCCCAATTCGCAGCCGATGATCGGCTGCACCCCGGCATCGGCGGCCGCGATTGCAAATTCAAGCGCGCCGAAGAGGTTCCCGGCGTCGGTCATCGCCACGGCCGGCATGGCGTTTTTCTTGGCGAGCGCGACCAGTTCTTTGACCTTGATCGCGCCGGCGGACAGCGAATAAGCAGAATGGGTGCGGAGATGAATGAAATCGGCGAACGCCATGCGTCTTAGCTTGGCAGAGCGCCGGGTCGACGCAAGCGATTTTTGTCGGCATCTCCATTCGCCCTGCGGAGGCGCGGCCACCTCATTTTCGTGCATCGCGGCACCGCGTCATCGGCTACAATTGCCGCCGGGCAAAGGCGTTGAACGCCAAACGACGGGGGTTGGGATGACACGCATCCGGGTTTTGAAGCGCGAGGAAATGGACGCCGAGCAAGGGCGTGTGTTCGACGCGGCCAAGGCCGCCGGGAATCCGACTGGAGGCCCTTATTGGGCCTATATCCGTATTCCGCGTCTGATGAGCGCGTCGCAGGAAACCGGCGCATGCCTGCGCGAAGGACCGCTTTCGGCGCGCGAGCGCCAGATCGCGGTGCTCACGGCAGTGCGCCATTGGAACGCGAAATACCCGTGGGGCGCGCAAGTGCGTGCTTCGCTCGCCGCCGGAGTCGATCAAGCAACCATCGATGCGATCAATGCGCGCAAACCGCCGCCACTGCGCAATGCGCGCGAAAGGCTCGCGCATGAGGTCGCCAAAGAGCTGCTGGGAAATCGCAGCTTGAGCGAGACGACCTACAAGGAAGCCGAAAAGCTTTTTACCATCGAAGAGCTGGTCGCGCTGGTCGCCGTGATCGGCCAATTCTCGATGGTCAGCTGCACCGCCAACGCCTTCGACCTGACTCCGACCGAAGAGATGACGGCAAAGCTGGTGTGATCACGGCCGTGACGCGCTCAGCCACGCTAGCGGCGCCGGCGATCGCCAAAATTCTCGAAGGCCGCGGCGCGATCACCCATCCCCTTGGCGAGCAACGCCCGCATCAGATTGTCGCCCAGCGCGCCGGCGCCGACCAGCACGTCCGGCTGCATTCCCAAGATCGATGCCAATAAGCCGGCCCGCACCTCCGGCTTCGCCGCATCGAAGATTTCGCGACACTTGGCGATCGAAAGCTCGGCCTCGAGCCGTCCCTCGCCTGCGTCAGCCAGGATCTGCGACGCGACGGTAAACGCCGCAAAATCGAGAATACCGGGCATCAACCGTTCGATCTTCGCCAGTACCACTTCCGCGCCGGCACGATCGACCTTGGGCGGCACCGCACCGTAAAGCGGAGACTGCCGCAGCTGCGAATAGATCAAGCCGCGCTTGCCGCCCGATCGCGCCTCCCATTCCGCCTCGGTCAGCAAGGATGCTTCCGAGAATTCGGTTTCCGCGCCGTTCTCCGACGAGCAATAGACGACGCCATCCTCGACCTCGTCGACGACATAACTCCGACCATTCGACGTATAGGCCGTTGCGCCGCGGCGAAATTTAGACGCCATGATGTGCCTTCTCCACTACGACCCCGTCCTCGAGCGAAAGCACGCGGTCCATGCGCCGCGCCAGATCGAGATTATGCGTCGCGATGAGCGCGGCAAGCCCCGTGTGCTTCACCAGGTCGATCAGCACGGCCGTCACTTCGTCGGCGGTATGGTGATCGAGATTGCCGGTCGGCTCATCGCCGAGAAGAAGCCGCGGCCGGTTGGCGAGCGCGCGCAGGATCGCCACGCGCTGCTGCTCGCCGCCCGAAAGCCGCGCGGGGCGGTGCTCGGCACGGGGTTGCAGGCCGACGAGCCCCAAAAGCTCCATCGCACGTTGCCGCGCGGCGCGGCGCGAGACGCCCGCGATCATCTGCGGCAGCACGATGTTTTCGGCGGCCGAGAATTCGGGCAGCAAATGATGAAACTGATAGACGAAGCCGATCGAAGAGCGCCGCGCCGCCGTGCGCTCATCGTCGCTCATCCGGCTGCAATCCGTGCCGTTCAGAAGGACCGCGCCGCCATCGGGCCGTTCGAGCAGCCCTGCCAGATGCAGCAGCGTCGATTTGCCGGCGCCCGACGGCCCGACCAGCGCCACGATCTCGCCTGGCGCGATCGTGAGCGACACGCCGCGCAACACGGGCAATTTCTCGCTGCCTTGCTGATAGGTGCGGACGACCGCACGCAGCTCGAGAGTCGGCGGCTCACTCATAACGCAGTGCTTCGACCGGATCGAGCCGCGCCGCCCGCCAGGACGGGTAGATGGTCGCGAGAAAGGACAAGCCGAAGGCCATGCCGACCACCGTACCGACCTCGTAGGGATCGACCCGCGCTGGGATTTGCGTCAGGAAATATATTTCTGCAGAGAAGAGATCGGTGCCGATGATCGCTTGGACGACCCGGCGAATCTGCTCGATATGCTCGGCAAATTCGACACCCAAGACGAAACCGAGCACCGTGCCGACGATGCCGACGCTCGCGCCAGCCAAGATGAAGATGCGCAGAATCATCCCGCGGGTTGCGCCCATGGTGCGAAGGATCGCGATGTCGTGCCCCTTATCCTTGACCAGCATGATCATGCTGGAGACGATGTTGAACGCCGCCACCAGGATGATAAGCGTCAGGATCAAAAACATGACGTTGCGCTCGACCTGGACGGCATTGAAGAAGGAAAGATTGCTCTGCTGCCAGTCGAAGATGCGCGCCTTGCCGCCGAGCGCGTCGTAAATCTCGCGGTCATAGGCGCGGACATTGTCGGGATCAGCAACCATCACTTCGAGGCTCGATACTGCCTTGTCGAGATTGAAGAAGGTCTGCGCCGTATCCATCGGCATGAAGACGACGGAATTGTCGAACTCATACATGCCGACCTCGAAAGTGCCGGCGACCCGATAGGTCTTGATGCGCGGCACTGTGCCGAAGACCGTGGCGGTGCCTTGCGGCGAGATGAAGGTGACGCTGCCGCCCGGCTGTATCCCCAAACGCAGCGCCAGCCGGCTGCCGATCAGCACGTTATTGTCTTTGAAATTCGCCAACGCATCGCGCGACAAGTGATTGGCGATCAAGGGCTGCGATCCGAGATCCGCCGCGCTCAAACCGCGCACCAGCGCGCCCGAAGCTTGCGAGCCGGCGCTTGCCATGACCTGGCCCTCGACGATCGGCCGCGCCGCGACGATGCCGGGAAGCTTCTTGAGCTGCGCCGCCTCGGCGTCGTAATCGGTGAGCGGACCTTGCTGCGCATAAACGTTGATGTGGCCATTGAAATCGAGAATCCGGCCGAGGAGCTCGGCACGGAAGCCGTTCATCACCGCCATGGTGACGATCAAGGTCGCAACGCCCAGGGCGATACCGGCGAGCGAAAAGATGGCGATCACCGAAATGAAGCCTTCCTGGCGCCGCGCGCGCAAATAGCGGAACGCGACCAAGCGCTCGACCGCGCCGAAGATCATGCGGAAGCCGACAGCAGGTTGAAGGCGGCCTCGGACGCGATCTCCTGGCGCTCGCCGCTCTTGCGATTCTTGACCTCGACCAGATTGTTGGCAAGACCGCGCGGGCCGATCACGAGCTGATAAGGCAGGCCGATCAGGTCCATGGCCGCGAATTTCGCGCCGGCGGACTCATCGCGGTCATCGTAGAGCACCGCGATGCCCGCAGCCTGAAGCTTGGCGTAAAGCGTGTCGCAGGCCGCCACGCATTTCGCGTCGCCGGCGCGCAGATTGATCAGCCCGACCTTGAAAGGCGCCACGCTTTCGGGCCAAATGATGCCCTTGTCGTCATGGCACGCCTCGATGATCGCGCCGACCAGCCGCGACACGCCGATGCCGTAAGAACCCATCTCGACCGCGACTGGCGCGCCATCCGGCCCGGCCACCACTGCCTTCATCGGCTCCGAATATTTCGTGCCGAAATAGAACACCTGGCCGACCTCGATGCCGCGCGCTTCGCGGCGGCGCTCGGGAGGAACACGCGATTCGAACTCGGCATGGTGATGCTTCTCGTCGGTCGCGGCGTACCAGCCGGCGATGTAATCCTGCACCGTCGGCGAAGCGGGATCGATGTTGTTCTCGTCGAGCTGTTCCACATCGCTGTCGTAAAACAGCGCGCTTTCGCCGGTATCGGCCTGGACGTGGAATTCGTGGCTCAAATCGCCGCCGATCGGGCCGGTATCGGCGCGCACCGGGATCGGCGTCAAGCCCATGCGCTTGAAGGTCTTCATATAAGCGACGAACATCTTGAAATAAGCGGTGACTGCCGCGCGTTTGTCGATGTCGAAGGAATACGCATCCTTCATCAGGAACTCGCGGCCGCGCATCACGCCGAAACGCGGCCGCACCTCGTCGCGGAATTTCCACTGAATGTGATAGAGATTCTTCGGCAGATCGCGATAGGATTTGATGCTATTGCGCACAATATCGGTGATGAGCTCTTCATTGGTCGGCCCATAGAGCATGTCGCGCTCGTGCCGGTCGCGGATGCGCAGCATCTCTTTGCCGTAATCCTCGTAACGCCCGCTCTCGCGCCAGAGTTCCGCCGGCTGCAAGGTCGGCATCAGCAGCTCTTGCGCGCCGGCCGCGTCCTGCTCCTCGCGCACGATCTGCTCGACCCTCTTCAGGACGCGCAAACCGAGCGGCAACCAGGAATAAATGCCCGCAGCGGATTGCCGGATCATGCCGGCACGCAGCATCAGACGATGCGAGACGATCTGTGCCTCGCTCGGATTCTCTTTCAGGAGAGGCAGAAAATAAGCGGAAAGACGCAAGATTTTCCTCGGCGTTGGAAGGCAGGGAATTTAGGGAAACCGGTCGTGCCTGTCCAATCGCCGTTCAGCGCTCTGCCGTCAACGCGCAGGATTCGCCGTGCGGCAGGCCTCGGTCAACGCCGAACGCTGATCCTCGCCGAGGGGCTGACCGTTGAAATAGGCCCGATTGTCGCGAATCGTCACGTAACCCAGAATTGCCTTGGCGCCATAAGCGCCGCCGGAAGCCGGTACGCCAAAGCTGCCGGCAAGGTCTTTCTTGATCTCGATCGGGAAATTGTCGATCGAGAGCGGCGGCGGCGCATTGGGCAAATCCGCCGGTGCCACCGCCTTGCCGTTGACGTCGACGCCGGGCTGATAATCGGCGCTCGGCACGCCGGGCTCGATGCCGAGCGCAAGACAGATCTGGGAAGAGATGACGAGCGAGCCGCCGGGTGTCGTCGCGATTCCGCCGGGCGGCGGCGTGACGACGCCATGCGGCGCCGTCTCGGCGAGAGCGGGTATCGCAACCAGAAGCAGGATGACGCCAGCGAGCGCTCTGCGCATGGCGTAAAGACTAGCCGAAACTGCGCAGCTCGGCCAAGATGAACCGGGTGCGATAACGGGGGAGCGATGTTCGAGCGCTATTTCGGTCTCAAGGAAAACGGCACGACGGTCCGCACCGAGCTCGTCGCCGGCGCCACCACGTTTCTCACCATGGCCTATATCATGTTCGTCAATCCGCTGATCCTCGGCGATGCCGGGATGGATCGCGGCGCCGTGTTCGTCGCGACTTGCCTCGGCACCGCGATCGGCACCTTGGCGATGGGACTTTACGCGAATTATCCGCTGGCGTTGGCGCCAGGCATGGGGCTCAACGCCTATTTCGCCTACGGCGTCGTCAAAGGCATGCATTACTCTTGGGAAGTGGCGCTCGGCGCGGTCTTCATCTCGGGCGTGCTGTTTTTGATTTTAAGCCTGTTGCGCTTGCGCGAGTGGATCGTCGACGCCATCCCGCAATCGCTGAAGCTGGCGATCTCGGCCGGCATCGGCCTGTTTCTCGGCATCATCGCCTTGAAGAATGCCGGCATCGTCGTGGCCTCGCCCGACACGCTGGTAACGCTCGGCGACGTGAAAGCGCCGCCGGCGATCCTCGCTCTGTGCGGCTTTGTTCTGATCGTGGCGCTCGACGCGCGCAAGATACCCGGCGCGATCATCATCGCCGTGTTGGCGGTCACAACCGTCGGCGTGGCGCTAGGCGTCTCGCCCTTTGCCGGCATCGCCGCGCCGCCGCCGAGCCTTGCGCCGAGCTTTTTGAAGCTCGATCTCGCCGGCGCGCTCGATGCCGGGCTGGTTGTGATCATCTTTGCGTTCTTCTTCGTCGATCTGTTCGACAATACCGGAACCCTGATCGGGGTCGCGCATCGCGCCGGGCTGATCGGGACGGACGGGAAGATTCCGCGCCTCAACCGCGTCTTCATCGCCGATTCCGTGGCGACCATTTGCGGATCGCTGCTCGGGACCTCGACCGTGACCAGCTATATCGAAAGCGCGTCCGGCGTGCGGGCCGGAGGGCGCACCGGCCTGGTCGGCGTCGTGGTCGCCGTGCTGTTTCTGCTGCGCCTGTTTCTCTCGCCCCTTGCCGGGACGGTCGCGGCCTATGCCACCGCGCCGGCGTTGCTCTACGTCGCCTGCCTTATGGCGCGCGGCCTTGCCGAAATCGAATGGGACGATCCGACCGAATATGCGCCCGCGGTCATCACGGCGATTACCATGCCGCTGACATTTTCGATCGCCATGGGTATCGCCTTCGGCTTCGTGGCTTACGCCGGCGTGAAACTTCTCGCCGGCAAGGCCCAAGCCGTCAGCCCTGCTCTCGCGATTTTAGCGGGACTCTTTCTCGTAAAATTTGCGCTCCTGTGATTTTGCGAAATGGCCATGCAGAATTAACGTGACGAAATCATTGGACATACGTACACTCCTATCGACTTTCAGCGTGTAAGCGCAAGAAAGCGACCGGACCCAAGTTTAGGGAGGAAAAGCCGACAACGGACGGCTTGGGGGACTACCCTTAGCGACAAGTGCAAATATTCACGCGTGTGGCTGGGGCAAGATCTTAGGATCTTGCCTTATTTTTTTGCCTTTGCGCGGGCTTTTCACCCTGCCAAGGTGTCTCTAGAAGCGCAATCTTCGCATAGACCGGGCAACTCGGCACGTGCGCACCGCGCAGGTAACCAAGACTCATTAGAAATTCGTTCACGATTTCTCCGCCGGTGAAGCGGAAACTGTCGCGAAATAGTTTCACCCAGGCTGCTTTTGGCAACGGATGATGAACATCGAGCCAATTGGCGAATGAGCCGTGGCTGGCGCGAATAATCTGGAGACGCCTTGCATTCTCGATCACCGCATCGACCTTCAGGCGGTTACGGATGATGCCGGGATCGCCCAAAAGGCGCTTACGGTCGCGTGCGCCGAACGCGGCGACGGCGTCGATATCGAAGCCATGAAAGGCACGATGAAAATTTGCACGTTTTTTGAGCATCGTTAGCCATGACAGGCCAGCCTGATTGATTTCGAGCACGAGGCGTTCGAACAACACCGCATCCTCGCGCGCCGGGAAACCATATTCGGTGTCGTGGTAAGGGCCATGGAACTCATGGCCCGGCGCGATACGGCAATATTCGGCGCTCATCTCAAGAGCGAAAATTGACGAGGTCGGCGTTCACCGCCCAATAGACGGCAAGCCAGATCACCCCGGCCACGAGGCTGGTCACCGCCGCCTTGAACAGGAGCCGGGGATTGGCGGGCGCGCCCGCGCCCTTGCCGAGATCGCCCTCCTGCGCCGGCCTCACGCCCCAAGGCAGGACGGCGAAGATCGTAATCCACCAAATGACGACATAAGTGGCGATGCCGACAAACCAGCTCATGGCATCACACCTCTTCCAACTCGATCAAGGTGCCCGCGAAATCCTTGGGGTGAAGAAAGAGCACGGGCTTGCCATGCGCGCCGATACTCGGCTCGCCATCGCCCAACACCCGCGCGCCCGACGCTTTCAGCTGGTCGCGCGCGGCGCGAATGTCGGCGACCTCGTAACACAGATGATGCATCCCGCCCGAGGGATGTCGCTCGAGAAACCCCGCGATCGGCGAATCCTCGCCCAGTGGCGACAGCAATTCGATCTTGGCATTGGGCAAGGTAACAAAGACCGTGGTGACGCCATGCGCCGGCAGCGGCACCGGCGCCGACACCTCGGCGCCGAGCACGTCGCGATAGAGCGCCGCCGCCCAGGCCAAGTCGGGCACGACGATCGCAACATGATTGAGCCGGCCGATCATGGAAAGGTTTTAGCGCAGGAACGAGCGCCGTTGAAGCGCGGCCTCAGTCGCTTGGCGCGGCATCTTCATCGCCGCGCGGCTGCCGGATGGGGCTGAGACCGGCAGGAATACGCAAAGACACGGTCAACAACGCGATGCTCAATAGCCCGGCGATGAGATAGACGTTGTGAATCGAAGCGGCGATCGCGTCGCTCAGCCGTGCAATTTCGATCGTACCGAGGCTTTGGCGCGTTTCCGGCTGCAGCAGGCGATTGATTTCATCATTCGCGTCCGCGAAATGACCCGCCATGCCGAAATTGAATACCGCGCCGAACAAGCCGGTGCCGACCGATTGGCCGATCGTGCGCAAGAACATATTCGCCGAGGTGGCGGCGCCGCGCTGGCCCCAGCCGACGCTTGTCTGTACCGCGATCACGAAGGTCGTGTTGCTGAAGCCCATACCGAGACCCAGGATCGCCGCACCGGAAGCGGCCCAGAACGGACCGCGCGCCGGATCGAGCCCGAGCATCACCGCCGCGCCCGCAATCGTGATGACGCCTCCGATCAGGGCTGCCGCGCGATAGGAAATGCCGACCATCAGCCGACCGGCGCCGAAGGTGCCGAGCGTCCAGAGCACCGACGACGCGCCGAGGGCGAGGCCCGCGACCGCCGGGCTTGCGCCCATCGCGCCCTGCACATAGGTCGGCAAAAATGCGCCGTTGCACATCATCAAAGCGCCGATGACGAAGGAGCCGCAATTGCCGACGAGAATGATCGGGCTCCGCCACAAACGAAATGGAACGATCGGTTCGCGCGCATAGCGCTCCTGCACGCTCAACGCGATGAGCGCAATCCCGCCGAGCGCGCTTAAGGCGACGACCGTGACGAGGTCGAGACTGCGCGCTTGCACGATCACCACCATCATCGAACCAATGCCGAGCATAAGCAGAAGCGCGCCAAGGTAATCGACATGGTGGTGCCGTGGTTCGATCCGTTCCTTGAGGAAGACCGCCAACATCGTCATCGCGGCGATGCTGATCGGTATGTTGATCCAAAAGACCAGCTCCCAACGCAGATGCTCGACGATAAATCCGCCCAGCAGCGGACCGGCGATCGCCGAGGCGCCGAATACAGCGGACAGATAACCCTGCACCGAGGCGCGTTCCTTCGGGCTGTAGATATCGCCCAGCACGGTCCAGGCGATCGGCTGAATTGCACCCGCGCCAAAGCCTTGCAGAGTGCGCAAAACGATCAAGGGAATCATGCCCCAGGCAAAGCCGCAACCCGTCGAGGCAGCAAGAAAAAGCCCGGCGCCGATAAGGAAAACGCGCTTGCGGCCATAGATATCCGCGAGCCGGCCATAAATCGGCGTCGAAGCCGCTTGCGCGAGGAGGTAGGAAGCGAACACCCAGCTGAAAAGCTGAAACCCGCCGAGATCGGCGACGACCGTCGGCATGGCGGTGCCGACGATGGTCGCTTCGACCGCCGCCATGAACTGCGCCATCATGCAGGCGGTCAGCACCAGGCGCCGCTGCGATCGCGCGGCCGGACTTTGGTAGTCATCGGCCAATGCCGGTGCGTCCACTGGCGTCTCCCTACCTTTAAACGGAAATTAGCGAGGGGCTACGAGCGAAACCACTGCGCTTGCGGCATGGAAGGGCTGAAAAGGTCGACTAAAGATGGTGCGTCGCAAAAATCCGCTGCTCAGATCCGCACCACATGCACATCGGTGACGGGACGCTTGCCGTGAAGCGCCTTGAGCGCGCGGCGTATGGTGAGGCGCACGGCCTCGCGCAAGGCCGCGTCGTCACGGCGCTCGCGTGGCGCCAAGTCCTTCACCGTCGCGATCACCTGGTCGCGCAGATCCTCAGCCATGGCGGCGCTGTCTTCGGATAGACCCTGCACGGTCACTTGCGGCGGCGCCTTGAGCCTGCCATCGGCATCGACCACCACCGTCGCCATCGCCGCGCCGTTCCAAGTCATGCGCTGGCGGTTCTTCAAGGCCTCGCCCCCCAAGGGGAGCAAGGTTTTGCCGTCGACCACCAAGCGGCCGGTTTCCACCTCGCCCACGATCTCGGGCGCGCCGGGCCCGAGCTTCACGACCTCGCCATTGCGGGTGACGATCGAACGCTTGACGCCGCATTCCTCGGCCAGCCGCGCATGCGCCAAGAGATGCCGCGCCTCGCCATGCACCGGCAAGGCGATGCGCGGCTTGACCAGCTCGTACATGTGCCGCAACTCCGCCTGGGCGGGATGGCCCGACACATGGACGAAATGATTGTGCTCGGTGATGATCTCGACGCCCAAATCGGCAAGCTTGTTGTGCAAGCGGCCGATCGCGCGCTCATTGCCGGGGATGATGCGCGAGGAAAAGATCACCGTGTCGCCGGCTTCGAGCACGACTTCCGGATGGTCGTCATCGGCGATGCGCGACAGGGCCGAGCGCGGCTCGCCCTGGCTGCCGGTACAGATCAGCACCACCTTGTCGCGCGGCAGGTAGGCGCCTTCTTCGTCGGTCAGGAAAGGCGGCACGTTTTCGAGATAGCCGGTTTCGCGCGCGGCGTGATCCATGCGCCAAAGGCTGCGCCCGACCAGCGCCGCATGACGCCCGCTGGCCGATGCGGCGGCCGCGATCGAGGCGAGGCGCGCGACATTCGATGCGAAGCACGCGACCGCTACCCGCTCCTTGCAGGAACGGATCAGCTCGATCAGCGCCTTGCGCACATCGGCTTCTGAGCCCGCCTCGCCGGGTCGCAGCGCGTTGGTCGAATTGCAGATCATGGCAAGCACGCCTTCGGCCCCGAGGCGACGCAGCGCGATCTCGTCGGCAGTCGGCCCGACCAGCGGATCGGGATCGAATTTCCAATCGCCCGTGTGCAACAGCGTACCGAAAGGCGTGCGCAGCACCACGGCATTGGGCTCGGGAATCGAATGGGTCAGGGTGATCAGCTCAAGGTCGAACTGTCCAACGTTGAACCGCCCCGACAGCGGCACTTCATGGATCGGCACCTCGCGCTCGAGCCCGGCTTCGGCCAGCTTCTGGCGCAATACCGCCGCAGTAAAAGGCGTCGCGTAGATCGGACAGCCGAAGCGCTTCCACAGATAAGGGATCGCGCCGATATGGTCTTCATGCGCATGGGTGCAAACGAGTCCGTCGAGCATGTCGGCGCGTTCGGCGATGAAGCTCGGATCGGGCAGCACGACGTCGATGCCGGGGATCGTGTCGTCGGCGAAGGTGATGCCGCAATCGATCATCAGCCAGCGGCCGTTATAGCCGTAGAGCGACAAGTTCATGCCGATCTCGCCGACCCCGCCCAAGGCGAGGAAGGCCAGCTCGTCGGGCCGGTTGGGCGAAGTCGCGCGGAGGTTCTTCATGCCGATCTGATTTCCGGGCGGTTGCGCGCATAAACGAGGCGCAAACCCCATAGGGTGAGGCTGCTGTCGATCTTTTCCAGCAGCGGACTCGCATGCTCGAAGACCGGCGCGAGACCACCGGTGACGACCACCTGCATCGGCCCGCCGAACTCGGTCTTGATGCGCGTGACCAGCCCTTCGATCAAGCCGACATAGCCCCAGTAGATCCCCGACTGCATGCAGGCGACGGTATTGGTGCCGATGACCTTCGATGTGGCATGGATCGAAACGCTGGGCAGCTTGGCGGCGGCCATTTCGAGCGCGTGAAGCGACAGGTTGATGCCGGGCGCGATCACGCCGCCGCGATAATTGCCGTCGTCGTCCACGACATCGAAGGTCGTGGCGGTGCCGAAATCGACCACGATCGCGGCACCCGGATAACGATCGTGTACGGCGATGGAATTGATCAGGCGGTCGGCACCAACCTCGTCGGGCCGGTCGACCAGCGCCTTCATGCCGAGCGTCACGCCGGACTCGCCGACCATCAGCGGAGTCGAGCCGCAGTAATCCTGACAGAATTTCACCAGATTGAAATTGGTCTCGGGCACGACGCTGGCGATGATCGTGCCGGAAATCCTGGCGCGCGTCAGCCCGCTCAAATTGAGCAGATGATCGAACCAGACGACATATTCGTCGGCGGTGCGCTTGAGATCGGTCGAGCTGCGCCACGCGCCTTCGAGCCGATCGCCGTTCCACACGGCAAAAACCGTGTTGGTGTTATTCGCATTAATGGCGAGCAGCATGGGCTCTCCCTTCTGGCGCCGCGAGTCTAACACAGGGTTCCGCGCGCGATAGGGGCGCCGGCGAGCGCGCCGCGGTGTCGTTCGGTGGTCTGATGCGAAACATCAGATCACGGCAGGAAAGACGTCGCCCGCCGCGATGCGGCGGCTTCCGGCGCGGGTTTCGAGCAGCAGCGTACCGTCCTCGTCGAGCCCAGTAAAAATGCCGGTGAATTCCTCCCGGGGCAAGCGCACGCGCAAACGCTCGCCGATCCCCTGCGCGCGCCGCAGCCATGCCTCGCGCAGCGCGGTAAAGCCCTGGCCACGCCGCCAGGGCTCATACCAGGCGAGAAAGCGCCGGGCGAACGCCGCCAGCATCGTCTCCGGGCCCACCTCGACTCCCGTCGCCGCAAGCGCGGTGGCAGGATAATCGGCGGCGACAGGATAGGTAGCGAGATTGACGCCGACGCCGAGGACCAGCCAGGCAAGGCCGCCATCCTGCTTCGCCTGGGATTCGAGCAGGATGCCGGCGAGCTTGCGCCCGGCGAGCAGCACGTCATTGGGCCATTTGAAACGGATCGGCGCATCGGGCGCGAGTTCGCGGCATGCCTCGTCGATGGACAGCGCGGCGGCAAAGCCGAGCTGCGCCGCGGCGGCCAGCGGGACGTCGGGCTTCAGGATCAGCGAGAGATAGAGATTGCCCGGCGGCGAGGCCCAAACGCGCCCTTGCCTGCCATGGCCTTTGGTCTGCTCCCTCGCCCAGACCAAAGTGCCCTCGGGCGCGTTCGACGCGGCCAGGGCCGTTGCTTCGTCATTGGTGCTGGAAATGCGCTCGTGGCGAACGAGCCGGTAAAAAGGCGGCAGAGCGACGGCCCGGCTCATCCCGAGAAGAGAGCCGCCGCCACCGCGTTCGCGCCATCGACCAGGAGGCCCGGCCAAGCGAAGAAGAACAGGATGACGAGGGCCGTCAATACCAGCACGGCCTGCATCTCGCGCCCGATCGGCCGGTCGAAAGCGGCCGCCGGCTCGTCGAAATACATCAGCTTGACGATACGCAAATAATAATAAGCGCCCACCACGCTCGCGAGTACGCCGATCACGGCAAGGACGTAAAGCCCGGCATCGATGGCCGCGAGAAAGACGTAGAGCTTGGCAAAGAAGCCGGCCAAGGGCGGAATGCCCGCCATCGAGAACATGAAGATGGCGAGCGCCAGCGCCAGACCCGGCTGGGTGCGCGACAGGCCCGCGAGATCCTCGATCCCTTCGACCAGCTTGCCTTGGCGGCGCATGCACAGGATGACCGTGAAGGTACCGATATTCATGAAGAGATAGATCGCGAAATAGACGAGAATGCCGCGCACCCCTGCGGCGCTGCCCGTCGCGAGGCCGATCAGCGCATAGCCGACATGGCCGATCGAGCTATAGGCCATCAGCCGCTTGATGTTGCGTTGATTGATCGCGGCGAAGGCGCCCAGCAGCATCGAAGCGACCGAGATGAACCACACCACCTGGCGCCATTCGCCCACGAGCCCCCCAAACGGACCGACCATGACGCGGACGAACAGCGCCATGGCGGCGATTTTGGGTGCGACCGAGAAAAACGCGGTCACGGGCGTCGGCGCGCCTTCGTAGACGTCGGGCGTCCACATGTGGAACGGCACCGCCGAAACCTTGAAGGCGAGGCCGACGGAGATCAGAACGATGCCGATGATGAGGCCGATCGAGGCCGTGCCGCCATCGGCGAAAGCCTTGGCAAGCGCATCGAAGCTGGTCGTGCCGGCAGAGCCGTAGACCATCGAGGACCCATAAAGCAGCATGCCCGAGGCAAGCGCGCCGAGAACGAAGTATTTGAGGCCCGCTTCGGTCGAGCGCAGCGAATCGCGCTGAAACGACGCGACGACATAAAGCGCCAAGCTCTGCAGTTCGAGACCGACATAAAGCGAGATGAGATCGTTCGCCGAAATCATCATCATCATGCCGGTGGTCGAGAGCAGCACCAGCACGGGATATTCGGGCCGCGCCATGCCTTCGCGCTCGTTATAGTCCATGGAGATGATCAGCGAGAGCGCGGAGCCGGCGAGCACCAGCATCTTGGCGAAGGCGCCGAAGCCGTCGGTCACGAACATGCCGTAGAGGCTCACGCTGCGCTCGGGCCCGTGGCTATGCAGCGGCGCCGCGACCAGGGCGAAGGTGATGGCAAGAGCGGCCACGGCGAGCCAGGCGATTTCGCGCGCCGCCCGGTCGCCCTGGAATACGCCCAGGATCAGCAGCAGCATGGCGGCGACCGCGGTAAAAAGCTCAGGCAAGGCAGGCAGAAAATCGGGAGCGGTAAAAACTGTCACGGGGCGCGCTCCTATTTCGCCGCGAGGTGATGGCCGGTGTCGCGCGACGATTGCACACTCTCGATGAGATTGGCGATCGAAGGCTGCATCGGTTTGAGGAACGAGCTGGGATAGATGCCCATCCACAGCACCACCGCAATCATCGGCACGAACACCACGACCTCGCGCCAATTCAGGTCGAGCATCGCGCGCACGTCGTCGCGGGTGATCACGCCGAAGACGACGCGGCGATAGAGATAAAGCATATAGGCCGCGCCCAGGATCATGCCGGTCGTGGCGAAGAACGCGACCCAGGTGTTGACCTGGAACGCGCCCAAGAGCGCCAGGAACTCGCCGACGAAGCCGCTGGTGCCGGGCAAGCCGACCGAGGCCAGCATGAACACCATGAAGACGAAGGCGTATTTCGGCATGTTGTGCACGACGCCGCCATAGCGCGCGATCTCGCGCGTGTGCAGCCGGTCATAGACGACGCCGACGCAAAGGAAGAGCGCGGCCGACACCACGCCGTGGCTCAGCATCTGGATCATCGCGCCCTGCAAGCCCTCCGAGGTGACGGTGAAGATGCCCATGGTGACGATGCCCATATGCGCCACCGAGGAATAGGCGATCAGCTTCTTCATGTCGTCTTGCGCCAACGCCACCATCGAGGTGTAGATCACCGCGACCACGCTCAACGTATAGACGAGGGGCGTGAACATCGCCGAGGCATCGGGGAACATGGGCAGCGAGAAGCGGATGAAGCCGTAGCCGCCCATCTTCAGCAGCACGCCGGCGAGGATGACCGAGCCCGCCGTCGGCGCCTCGACATGCGCATCGGGCAGCCACGTATGGACCGGCCACATCGGCACTTTCACGGCGAAGGACGCGAAGAAGGCGAGCCACAGCCAAGTCTGCATCTTGGGCGGAAAATCGGTGTTGAGCGCGGCGACGATATCGGTCGAGCCGACCTGGAAATAGATCGCCAGGATGGCGAGCAGCATCAAGACCGAGCCCAGCAGCGTGTAGAGGAAGAACTTGAACGCGGCATAGACGCGGCGCGGCCCGCCCCAGACGCCGATGATCAGGAACATCGGGATCAGGACGCCTTCGAAGAACATGTAGAACAGCACGAAATCGAGCGCGCAGAACATGCCGATCATCAAGGTCTCGAGCACGAGGAAGGAGATCATGTATTCCTTCACCCGCGTCTTCACCGGCGCCCAGCTTGCAATGATGCAGATCGGGGTTAGAAAGGCCGAGAGCACGACGAAGAACAGCGAGATCCCGTCGACACCCATCTGATAGGCGATGTTGAATTGCGGCAGCCACTGCGCCTGCTCGACGAATTGGAAATCGGGCGTCGATGGATCGAACGCCGCCCAGATCACGAGCGACAAGGCAAGATCGATCAGCGAAGTCCACAGCGCGATCCAGCGCGCATTGCGGGCGATCGCCTCGCTATCGCCGCGCAAGATCAAGATCGCCAGCACGCCGAAAAGCGGCAGGAAAGTAACGAGGGTCAGAAGCGGCCAATTCGTCATGGCGCCCTCACCCGATCCCGAAGACAAGATACCAAGACACCAGCGCGACCACGCCGATCAGCATCGCGAAGGCGTAATGGTAAAGATAACCGGTCTGGAGCCGGCTCGCCAAGACCGAGAGGCCGCGTGTCGTTTCCGCAAGGCCGTCGGGGCCGAGCCCGTCGATCACAGCGCCATCGCCTTTCTTCCACAGGCCGAAACCCAGGCCGAAAAGCGGGCGCACGAAGATCAGGTCGTAGAGCTCGTCAAAATACCACTTGTTGAGAAGGAAGAGATAGATCGGGCGGAAACGCTGGGCGACCCAGACCGGAATCCCCGGCCGCCAGATGTAGCAGCACCAAGCGATCGCGATGCCCAGCAACCCAACCGCCAGCGGCAGCTTCGAAACCCAGAACGGCTCGCTTTCGGCTGCCGCGAGGCTGTCATGGCTCGGCAGAACCAGAATCGCCTCGCGCCAGAATTCGTTGCGGCCTTCGCCAACGAAAAGATTATAGCCGAGGAAGCCAGCCACGACCGCGCCGCAGGCCAGCACCACGAGCGGCCACAACATGACCGGCGGCGATTCATGCGCGTGATGCATCACCTCGTGATCGGCGCGGCTTTTGCCGTGGAAGGTCATGAAAATGAGGCGCCAGGAGTAGAACGCGGTCAAGAAGGCGGCGAGCACGCCGAGCCAATAGGCATAGTGCCCCGCGCCCGTACTGGCGGCATAGGCGGCCTCGAGGATCGTATCTTTCGAGTAATAGCCGGCGAAGGGCCAGATGCCGGCCAGCGCCAGGCTGCCGATCCACATCAGGATGTAGGTATAAGGGACAAGGTAGTAGAGCCCGCCCATCTTACGCATGTCCTGCTCGCCCGACATGGCATGGATGACAGAGCCGGCGCCGAGGAACAGCAGCGCCTTGAAGAAGGCGTGGGTCATCAGATGAAACACGGCCGCGCTATAGGCCGAGACGCCGGCGGCGAAGAACATGTAGCCGAGCTGGCTGCAGGTCGAATAGGCGATGACCCGCTTGATGTCGTTCTGGACCATGCCCACGCTCGCGGCGAAGATCGCGGTGGTCGCGCCGACGATCACCACGACGGTGAGCGCGGTCGGCGAATATTCAAAGAGCGGCGAAAGCCGCGCCAGCATGAAAACGCCCGCCGTCACCATGGTCGCGGCATGAATCAAGGCCGAGACCGGGGTCGGTCCTTCCATCGCATCGGGCAGCCAGGTGTGGAGTCCGATCTGCGCCGATTTGCCCATCGCACCGACGAACAGCAGAAGGCAGGTCACCGTGAGCGCGGGATAGTCGTGGCCGAGGAAATTGAGCGTGCCCTTGGCGACTTCCGGCGCGGCGGCGAAGACCGTGTCGAACTGCAGCGAGCCGAACAGGTAAAACACCGCGAAGATTCCGAGCGCGAAGCCGAAATCGCCGACCCGGTTCACGACGAAGGCCTTGATCGCCGCGGCATTGGCGCTGGGCCGATCGTACCAGAAGCCGATCAGCAGGTAGGAGGCGAGCCCGACCCCTTCCCAGCCGAAGAACAGCTGCACGAAATTGTCGGCCGTCACCAGCATCAGCATGAAGAAGGTGAAGATGCTGAGATAGGACATGAAGCGCGAAATCGAATGATCGTGCGCCATGTACCCGACGGAATAGACATGCACCATCGCCGAGACGATCGTCACGATCGCGACCATCACCGCCGAGAGCGTGTCGAAGCGCAGCGCCCATTGGACTTGGAGATCGCCCGTGTCCATCCAGTTGAGCAGGTCGATGACCCGCGACTGACCGTCGAGCGCGACTTCGACGTAAAGGATGACGCCGAATGCCGCCGCAAGCAGCAGGGCGAGGCAAGTGACGAGCTGCGCGCCACGGTCGCCGATCCAGCGGCCGAAGAAGCCGGCGATGATCGAGCCGATGAGGGGCAGGAAGACAGCGGCGACGGGCACGTCGGGTCAGCCTTTCATCAGGTTGATGTCTTCGACGGCGATGGTGCCGCGATTCCGGAAATAGACCACCAGGATCGCAAGACCGATCGCGGCCTCGGCGGCCGCCACCGTCAGGACGAACATGGCGAAGATCTGGCCCACCAAGTCGTGGAGGAAAGACGAGAACGCGACGAAGTTGATGTTGACCGCGAGCAGCATGAGCTCGATCGACATCAGGATGACGATCACGTTCTTGCGGTTCAGGAAGATGCCGAAAATCCCGAGCGTGAAAAGGATCGCGGCGACCGTGAGATAATGTGCGAGACCGATATCGAGCATCGAATCAAACCCCCTGCCTCGGCCGCACTTTGACCACTTCCACCGCCGCGGCGCGGGTACGCGACACCTGGGTGGCGATCTTCTGGCGCCGCACGCCTTCGCGCGCGCGCAAGGTCAGAACGATGGCACCGATCATCGCGACGAGGAGAATGAGACCGGAAGCCTGAAAGGCGTAGATGTAACGGGTATAGAGAAGCGCGCCGAGCGCCGCGGTGTTGCTCGCCTGGGCCAAAGGCGGCATCGGTGCCGCGGCCGCGCCGGCGATGTCGGGCGCGACGGTCCAGGCGCCGAACACCAGCACCAGCTCGACCAGCAGCACAAGACCGATCAGCGCGCCGACCGGCAAATAGGCGAGAAACCCCTGCCGCAGCTCGACGAAATTGATATCGAGCATCATGACGACGAAGAGAAACAGCACGGCGACCGCGCCGACATAGACGATGACCAGGATCATCGCCAGGAATTCCGCCCCCAGCAGCACGAACAGGCCGGCGGCGCTGAAAAAGGCGAGGATCAGAAACAACACGGAATGCACCGGATTGCGCGCCGCGATCACCATGACGCCCGACGCCACCGCCACGCCGGCGAATGCGTAGAAGCTGAGCGCCTGGATGAGTACAGCGACCGACATCAGCGATACGGCGCGTCGAGCGCGATGTTGTTCGCGATCTCCGCCTCCCACCGGTCGCCGTTCGAAAGCAGCTTTTCCTTGTTATAGAAAAGCTCTTCGCGGGTTTCGGCGGCAAACTCGAAATTGGGGCCTTCGACGATCGCATCGACCGGACAGGCTTCCTGGCAGAAGCCGCAATAGATGCATTTCGTCATGTCGATGTCGTAGCGCGTCGTACGGCGGCTGCCGTCGTCGCGCGGCTCGGCCTCGATGGTGATCGCGAGCGCCGGGCACACCGCCTCGCACAGCTTGCAGGCGATGCAGCGTTCTTCGCCATTGGGATAGCGGCGCAACGCGTGCTCGCCACGGAAGCGCGGCGAGAGCGGCCCCTTCTCGAAGGGATAGTTCACCGTCACCGTCGGCTTGAACATGTATTTGAAGGTCAGCCACAACCCTCCGACTATCTCGGCGAGGAGCAGGCTACGCGCGCCGCGATCCATCATCGCCATAACGTCATCCCTTCCCCGGCAGCCAGCCGAACGTGACCAACACGCCCGCCGTCGCCACCAGCCAGAACAGCGACAGCGGCAGAAACACCTTCCAGCCCAAGCGCATGAGCTGGTCGTAGCGGAAACGCGGCATGGTCGCGCGCACCCATAGGAAACAGAACAGAACGAACGCGATTTTGGCGGCGAACCAGATCGGCCCGGGAATCCAGGTAAAGGGGGCGATGCCGAAGGGCGGCAGCCAGCCTCCCAGGAACAGTATGCTCGTCATCGCACCCATCAGGATCATGTTCGCGTATTCGCCGAGATAGAAGAGCGCAAAGCTCATTGACGAATATTCGACGAAGAAGCCGCCCACCAATTCCGATTCGCCCTCGACCAGATCGAAGGGCGAGCGGTTGGTTTCGGCCAGGCCCGAGATGAAGAACACGACGAACATCGGCAAAAGCGGGATGCAGAACCAGATCGTCTTTTGTGCCTCGACGATCGCCGAAAGGTTGAGCGAGCCGACGCAAAGCAACACGCTCACCATGACGAAGCCGATCGAGACTTCGTAGGACACCATCTGAGCGGCGGCGCGCACCGCGCCGAGGAAGGCATATTTCGAGTTGGACGACCAGCCCGCCATGATGATGCCGTAGACACCGAGCGAGCTGATCGCGAACAGATAGAGAATGCCGACATTGATATTGGCGATCACCACCCCTTCGTCGAAGGGGATCACCGCCCAGGCGATAAGGCTCAGCACGAAGGTCAGGATCGGCGCTGCGATGAAGACGCCGCGATTGGCGCCGGTCGGGATCACCGTTTCCTTCATCAGCAGCTTCAACGCATCGGCGATCGGCTGCAACAGACCGAACGGTCCGACGACGTTTGGGCCCTTCCTCAAATGCGCGGCCGCAATGACCTTGCGTTCCGCGTAGGTGAGATAGGCGACCGCAAGCAGTAGCGGCACGACCACGGCGAGGATCTCGCCGACGAGCAGCGCGGATGGGAGAGCGTAGAGGCGCAGGATGTCAGCCATGCGTGCCTGTCTTCCGCGTGTCGGCTTGTGCCCGCACGGCGGCGCATTCGGCCATGGTCGGCGATGCGCGGCTCACCGCGTCGGTGCGATAGAAATCGGCGATGGGATAGGCAAAGCCCGTCGCGTTGACCGGCCCGGCCTTGCCGAACGCGCCCCAAGCGGCACGCGGCACTTGGTCGAGCGCGGCGAAGCTCGGGTAGGATTGCGTCAGCTTCGCGCGCAGCGCCGCGAGCGAGTCATAAGGCAGGGCGCGGCCCAGAACGGCCGAAAGCGCGCGCAGAATCGCCCAATCCTCGCGCGCATCGCCCGGCGGAAACACCGCGCGCCGCGCCTGTTGGACGCGGCCTTCGGTGTTGACATAGGTCGCGTCTTTCTCGGTATAGGCGGCGCCCGGCAACACGACATCCGCGCGCGCGGCGGCCTTGTCGCCGTGATGGCCCTGATAGATGACGAAAGCGCCGCCAAGGCGGCTGACGTCGATCTCATCGGCGCCAAGCAGATAAAGCGCGTCGATCGCGCCCTGTTCGCAACCCGCGACAATTCCCGCGACATCGCGGCCGCCGGCGCCCGGCACGAAGCCGAGATCCAGCCCGGCGACGCGCGCGGCAGCGAGATGAAGTACATTGAAGCCGTTCCAGTCGTCGCGCACCATGCCGGCACTTTCCGCCAACTCGCGCGCCTGGGCCAGGATCGCCGCGCCATCGCTGCGCCGCAACGGCCCCTGCCCCAATACCAGCATCGGTTTCTTGGCGCCCATGAGGAACTCGCGCGCGCGCGCGAGCAAACCCTGCGGACCGGCGCCGAGCTGCGTCACCGTGTAAGTCGGATCGAGGGGCGGGCCGAATGCACCGATCTTGAATCCGCCCTGCAGCCAGCGTTTGCGCAGGCGCGCATTGATGATTGCCGCCTCGACCCTGGGGTTGGTGCCGATCAGCACGCAGGCATCGGCCTGCTCGATTCCGGCGATCGACGTATTGAAGAGATAGCCGGCGCGACAAGCGGCATCGAGCGCCGCGCCATCCTGGCGGCAATCGAGGTGGCGCGATCCCAAACCGCCCATCAAATCCTTCAACGCGAACATCGCCTCGGCATCGCAGAGATCGCCTGCGATCGCGGCGATGCGGTCGCCGGCGAGACCTTTCAAGCGACCGGCGATCGCCGCGAATGCCTCTTGCCAGGACGCCTCGGCCAGCTTGCCGCCGCGGCGGACATAGGGCCGATCGAGCCGACGCTTGCTCAACCCATCGACCGCAAAACGGGTCTTGTCCGAAATCCACTCCTCGTTCACGTCCTCATGAAGGCGCGGCAGGATGCGGAGCACGGCGGGCCCGCGCGCATCGACGCGGATATTTGAGCCGACCGCGTCGAGCACGTCGATCGATTCGGTCTTGCGCAATTCCCAGGGCCGCGCCGCGAAGGCATAGGGCTTGGCCGTCAACGCGCCGACCGGGCAGAGATCGATGATGTTGCCCGACAACTCCGATTCGAGCGCCTTGCCGACGAAGGTGTCGATCTCCATGTTTTCGCCGCGGCCGATGCCGCCCAGATCGGCCACGCCGGCGACGTCGCCGATGAAGCGGACGCAGCGCGTGCAATGGATGCAGCGATTCATGCTGGTTTCGACCAGCGGGCCGAAATCCTTATCCTTCACCGCGCGCTTGTTCTCGTGATAGCGGCCGCGATCAAAGCCATAAGCCATCGCCTGGTCTTGCAGGTCGCACTCGCCGCCTTGGTCGCAGATCGGACAATCGAGCGGGTGGTTGATGAGCAGAAACTCCATCACTCCCTTGCGCGCTTTCCGCGCCTTCTCGCTGTCCGTGAAGATTACCATCCCGTCGGCCACCGGCTGCGCGCAGGACGCGATCGGCTTGGGCGCCTTTTCCTGTTCCACCAGACACATGCGGCAATTGCCGGCAATCGCCAGCCGCTCATGGAAGCAGAAATGAGCCACCTCGATGCCGGCGAGTTGGCACGCTTGCAGCACGGTCGCCCCTGCCGGCGCCTCGACTGCAATCCCGTTGATGGTGAGTTTCGGCATAATCAGGATCCTCAGGCGGCGCGGCTGGCCGCGTCTTTGCGGTACGCGGCAATGCGCCGTTCCATTTCGGGACGGAAATGCCGGATCAATCCTTGCACCGGCCACGCCGCCGCGTCGCCCAGCGCGCAGATCGTGTGCCCTTCGATTTCGTAAGTGACTTCGAGCAGCATATCGATCTCCTCGACTGAGGCGCTGCCTTTGACCATGCGCTCCATCACGCGCCATAGCCAGCCCGTGCCTTCGCGGCAAGGCGTGCATTGGCCGCAGCTTTCGTGCTTGTAGAATTTCGAGAGCCGCGCAATCGCCTTGATGATGTCGGTCGATTTGTCCATGACGATCACCGCCGCCGTGCCGAGGCCGCTTTTGACCTCGCGCAACGCGTCGAAATCCATCAGCACCGTGTCGCAAATTTCCTTCGGGATCACCGGCACGGAGGCGCCGCCGGGAATGATGCCCAGAAGATTGTCCCAACCGCCGCGTACGCCGCCGGCATGGCGCTCGATGAGCTCTTTCAACGGAATGCCCATCGCCTCTTCGACATTGCACGGCTTTTCGACATGGCCCGAGATGCAATAGACCTTGGTGCCTTCGTTCTTCGGCCGCCCGATGCCGGCGAACCAGCTTGCGCCGCGGCGCAAAATGGTCGGCACCACGGCGATGCTTTCGACGTTGTTGACGGTGGTCGGGCAACCATAGAGCCCGACGCCGGCCGGGAAAGGCGGCTTCAAGCGCGGTTGACCCTTGCGGCCCTCGAGCGATTTAAGCAGCGCCATTTCCTCGCCGCAGATATAGGCGCCGGCGCCGCGATGGAGATAGAGCTCGAGATCGTAGCCCGAGCCGCACGCATTCTTGCCGACGAGTCCGGCGGCATAGGCTTCTTCGATCGCCGCCTGAAGCGCATGCGCTTCGTTGACGAACTCGCCGCGAATATAGATGTAGCACGCGGTCGCGCCCATGCCCGCGCTCGCCAGCAGACAACCCTCGATCAGCTTGTGAGGATCGTTGCGGATGATGTCGCGATCCTTGCACGTGCCCGGCTCGCTTTCGTCGGCGTTGACGACGAGATAGCGCGGCCGGTCGCTGGTCTTGGGCATGAAGGACCATTTGAGGCCGGTCGGAAAACCCGCCCCGCCCCGCCCGCGCAGCCCCGATGCCTTGACCTCGTTCACGATCCAATCGCGGCCTTTGAGGATCAAATCCTTGGTCCCGTCCCAATCGCCGCGCGCGCGCGCGCCGGCAAGGCGCGCGTCATGCAGACCGTAGAGATTGGTGAAGATGCGATCCTTGTCGGCGAGCATTATTTCGTCTCCAGGAGCGTCTTCGGGCCGCCCGCAGGCGCCGAGCCTTGGCGGCCCGTCGCCGAGCCTTTGGGCGGTTTCTCGCCGCGTTTCAGCGCCTCGATCAGCGCTTCGGTCGACGCGGCGTCGAGATCTTCGTAGAAATCATCATTGACCTGAATGACCGGCGCATTCACGCAAGCGCCCAGACATTCGACCTCGGTCAAGGTGAACTGCTTGTCCGGCGTGGTCTCGCCGATGCCGATGCCGAGCTTCTTCTGGCACGCCTTGACGACCTCGTCCGAGCCGCGGAGCCAGCAGGGCGTGGTCGTGCAGATCTGGAAGAAATGCTTTCCGACCGGTCGCAGATTGAACATCGTGTAGAAGCTCGCGACCTCGTAGACGCGGATCGGCGGCATCGACAAGAGATCCGCCACATAATCCATCGCCGCGCGCGGCAGCCAATTATCGTGCTGGCGTTGCGCCAGATCGAGCAGCGGCAGAACCGCGCTGGCCTGCCTTCCGTCCGGATATTTGGCGATATAGGCTTTCGCCTTCGCCATGTTCTCGGGCGTAAAAGCAAAACTCGCCGGCTGTTGCACGGGCACGCTGCTTTGCACTTCGCTCATCGATCGATCTCGCCGAAGACGATATCCATGGAGCCGATGATCGCCACGACATCGGCCAACATGTGCCCACGCGACATGAAATCGAGGCCTTGCAGGAACGCAAAGCCCGGCGTGCGGATCTTGCAACGGTAGGGCCGGTTGCTGCCATCGGCGACGAGGTAGACGCCAAACTCGCCCTTAGGCGCTTCGACCGCGGTATAGGTCTCGCCCGGCGGCACGTGATAGCCTTCCGTGTAGAGCTTGAAGTGATGAATCAAGGCTTCCATCGAGGATTTCATCTCGCTGCGCGGCGGCGGCATCACTTTGCGATCGTCGACGCGCACCGGGCCCGGCGGCATCTGATCGAGCGCCTGTTTCATGATGCGCAGGGATTGCCGCATTTCTTCCATGCGCACGAGGTAACGGTCCCAACAGTCGCCGTTCTTGCCGATCGGGATGTCGAAATCCATCTGCTCATAAGCATCGTAGGGTTGCGCCTTGCGCAAATCCCACGGCACGCCGGAACCGCGCAGCATCGGGCCGCTGAAACCCCAATCGAGCGCATCGGCGGCGCTGACCACGCCGATATCGACGGTGCGCTGCTTGAAGACGCGATTTTCGGACAAAAGCTGCTCGAGATCGTCGATGCGCGCCGGATACTGCTCGACGAACCCGTAAATGTCGTCCATCAGACCGGCCGGCATATCCTGCTGCACGCCACCCGGGCGAAAATAAGCCGCATGAAGCCGCGCGCCCGACACGCGCTCATAGAATTCCATCAGCTTCTCGCGCTCTTCGAAACCCCAGAGCAGCGGCGTGATCGCGCCGACATCGAGCGCGAAGGTGGTGAGGTTCAACAGGTGATTGAGGAGACGCGTGATCTCGGCAAAAAGCACGCGGATCATTTTGGCGCGCGGCGGCGCCTCGATGCCGAGAAGCTTCTCGACGGCCAGCGCGTAGGCATGCTCCTGGCACATCGGCGAGACGTAATCGAGCCGGTCGAAATAGGGCACGGCTTGCAGAAACGTCTTGTACTCGATGAGCTTTTCGGTGCCGCGATGGAGCAGACCGATATGCGGATCGGCGCGCTCGACCACCTCGCCGTCCATCTCGAGGACAAGGCGCAGCACGCCATGCGCCGCCGGATGCTGCGGCCCGAAATTCATCGTGAAGCTCTTGATCAGAGCTTCCGCGGTCGGAACTTGCGCCGCCTGGGCGCCGTCGGCGCTCATTTCCCGTCCTCGCCTTTCGCTTTTTCGTCGCCGGGCAGGATGTGGCTCATCCCTTCCCAAGGCGACACGAAATCAAAGCTGCGGAATTCCTGCTTGAGCTTTACGGGCTCATAGATGACGCGCTTTTGCACCTCATCGTAACGCACTTCGACATAGCCGGTCAGCGGGAAGTCCTTGCGCAAAGGATGTCCCTCGAAACCGTAATCGGTGAGGATCCGCCGCAGATCGGGATGGTCCGCGAAATAGATGCCGAACAAGTCCCAGGTTTCGCGCTCGAACCAGCCTGCCGAGCTGAAAAGGCCGGTCGCCGAGGGCACCGGGCTGGTTTCATCCGTCATCGTCTTCACGCGTATGCGCCGATTGTGCTTCACGCTGAGCAGATTGTAGACGACGTCGAAGCGCTCCGGTCGTTCGGGAAAATCCGCGCCGCAAACGTCGATCAATGCGTGAAAAAGGCATTTTGGATCGTCGCGCAGAAATGCCAGCAGGCGGGTAACCGCGTCGCGGCGTACCGAAACCATGAGCTCGTCATGGGCGATCGCGGTGCCGACGACTTCCTCCGGAAACGCGGCGGCGATATGGTCGGCGACGTCCTTCAACGGCTCGGTCATCGAAAGTCCTAACGTGCGAAGACGCGCTCGCGACTGATCTTCTTCTGGAGTTGCAGGATGCCGTAGAGCAGCGCTTCGGCCGTTGGCGGACAGCCTGGCACATAGACATCCACCGGGACGATCCGGTCGCAGCCGCGCACCACCGAATAGGAATAGTGGTAATAGCCGCCGCCATTGGCGCAGGAACCCATGGAAATCACCCAGCGCGGCTCGGCCATCTGGTCGTAAACCTTGCGCAGCGCCGGCGCCATCTTGTTCGTCAAGGTGCCGGCGACGATCATCACGTCGGATTGCCTCGGGCTCGGGCGGAAGACAACGCCGAAGCGATCGAGATCATAGCGGCTTGCGGCGGAGTGCATCATCTCGACGGCGCAGCAGGCGAGCCCGAAGGTCATCGGCCACAGCGAGCCGCACCGTGCCCAATTCACCAGCTTGTCGAGCTGCGTGACGATGAAGCCCTTGTCCTGGATTTCTTCACCCAGCTGGCGCAGCAACACATCTTGCGATGCGGTCTCTACTCCCATTCCAAGGCTCCCTTCTTCCATTCGTAGATGAAGCCAATCGTGAGCACGAAGAGGAACGCCATCATCGACCAGAAACCGAAAATCCCGATCGCGCCGAGCGAGACCGCCCACGGGAAGAGAAAGGCGACTTCGAGGTCGAAAATTATGAACAGGATCGCGACCAGATAATAGCGGACGTCGAATTTACTGCGCGCGTCGGCGAAGGGCTCGAAGCCGCATTCGTAAGGCGACAGTTTTTCGGAATCCGGGTGCTGGCGCGCGACGAGCAGGGACGCGACCACGATCACCACCGCGAGCACGATGGCGATCGCGATAAAGACGAGGATGGGCAGGTACTCTTGAAGCAAACTGTCCATCGCTATTCCACCTTGAGCCAAGTCCGGCACGATGCGAGATGGCGGGAGTGACGGGGCTCGAACCCGCGACCTCCGGCGTGACAGGCCGGCGCTCTAACCAACTGAGCTACACCCCCGGGAGCACGCTCTCCGCGGCGGTCACTCGTACCCCGAGGGTATTTGCAAGTCAAGCAACCCTGGCCCGCTTTTCCACGGGTTTTCAGCACCTTGCGGGCAGATTGCCGCAGCCCGCCGAACCATCCTCAGACATGGTGGGCGATGAAGGTTTCGAACCTCCGACCCCCTCGGTGTAAACGAGGTGCTCTACCGCTGAGCTAATCGCCCGCGCGTGCAATTCAAGACGAAACTATTGAATTGCGTCCTTCAGGCCCTTGCCGGCGCGAAACTTTGGCAACTTCGATGCCGGGATCTGGATTTTTTCGCCGGTCCGCGGATTACGGCCCTCGCTCGCGGCGCGATGCGAGACGACGAAGGTGCCGAAGCCCGCAAGACGCACCTCGTTGCCGGTTTTCAGAGCGCCGGTGATCGCATCCAACACCGCATCGACGGCGGTCGCCGCATCGGCTTTGGTCATGTTTGTGGTTGCGGCCACGGCATCAACGAGATCGTTCCGATTCACTGGCGACTCCCTTTTTCGTTCTTGATCGGCGTGCGGATATCGGCGGCGAGTTTAGATCGCGCGTCTGACGGGCGTCAATCACGCGCGCGATCGAATATGCGCGACAAAAAAACGCCGTCACCCTCGCGGATGACGGCGTCGTCTTGGTGAAAAATTGATTAGTGCGTAAGACCGGGCCGGTCGTCCTCGACCTCGCGCGACAGCACGGCGGCGGGGCGATCGCTTGGCTCGGTCCACTCGATCGGCGCGGGCACCGAAACCAGAGCGTGCTTCAGCAACTCGTCCACCGAGCTGATGGCCACGATGTTCATGCCCTTCTTCACGTTATCCGGAATCTCGGCGAGGTCCTTCTCGTTGTCCTTGGGGATCAGCACCGTCTTGAGTCCGCCTTGCAGGGCGGCCAGAAGCTTTTCCTTGAGACCGCCGATCGGCAGGACCCGACCGCGCAGGGTGATCTCGCCGGTCATGGCGATATCCTTGCGCACCGGAATGCCGGTCAGCACGGAGACGATCGAAGTCACCATCGCCACGCCCGCCGACGGGCCGTCCTTGGGCGTCGCGCCCTCGGGCACGTGGACGTGGATATCCTTGCGGTCGAACAAGGTCGGGATGATGCCGAAGGCGAGGCTGCGCGACTTCACATAGCTCTCGGCCGCCTGCACCGATTCCTTCATCACGTCGCCGAGTTTGCCGGTAGCTATCACACGTCCCTTGCCGGGCACGGTCACCGCCTCGATCGTCAGCAATTCGCCGCCGACCTCGGTCCAGGCCAAGCCGGTGGTGACACCGACGAGATCCGTCTCTTCGAGTTCGCCAAAGCGGAAGCGGCGCACACCCGCGAATTTTTCCAAATTCTTGCGGGTGAGCGTGACCTTCTTCTTGTGCTTGACCAGGATTTCCTTGATCGACTTCCGCGCCAGGTTCGCGATCTCTCTTTCGAGATTCCGCACGCCCGCCTCACGCGTGTAGTAGCGGATGAGGTCGCGCAAGGCCTCGGGGGTGATCGACCATTCGGTCTTCTTGAGGCCGTTCGCCTTCACCTGTTTCGGGATCAGGTGGCGGCGGGCAATCTCGACCTTCTCGTCCTCGGTATAACCGGGCAGCCGGATCAGCTCCATGCGGTCGAGCAATGGCTGCGGCATGCGCAGCGTATTCGCCGTCGTCACGAACATCACATCGGACAGATCGTAATCGATCTCGAGGTAATGGTCGTTGAAGGACGAATTCTGCTCGGGATCGAGCACCTCGAGCAACGCCGAGCTGGGATCGCCGCGCCAATCCTGGCCGAGCTTGTCGACCTCGTCCAAAAGGAAGAGCGGATTGGACGACTTCGCCTTTTTCATGCCCTGGATGATCTTGCCGGGCATCGAGCCGATATAGGTCCGGCGGTGGCCGCGAACCTCCGCTTCGTCGCGCACGCCGCCCAGCGACATGCGCACGAAATTGCGGCCCGTGGCACGCGCGATCGACTTGCCGAGCGAGGTCTTGCCAACGCCGGGCGGACCGACGAGGCACAGGATCGGCCCCTTCACCTTCTTCATCCGCTGTTGCACGGCAAGGTATTCGAGGATGCGCTCCTTGACCTTTTCGAGCCCGTAGTGATCGTCGTTGAGCACCTTCTCCGCGACCTTGAGATCGCGCTTCACCTTCGTGCGCTGCTCCCACGGAATTGACAACAGCCAATCGAGGTAATTGCGCACCACCGTCGCCTCGGCCGACATCGGGCTCATGGCGCGAAGTTTCTTGACCTCCGCCTGGGCCTTGTCGCGGGCTTCCTTCGACAGCTTCGTCTTGTTGATGCGCTCTTCGAGCTCGGCAAGCTCGTCCTTGCCGTCCTCGCCTTCGCCGAGCTCCTTCTGAATCGCCTTCAGCTGTTCGTTCAGATAGTACTCGCGCTGAGTCTTCTCCATCTGGCGCTTGACGCGGCTGCGGATGCGCTTCTCGACCTGGAGCACGCCGATCTCGCTCTCCATGTGGCTGAAGATCTTCTCCAGCCGCCCGGAAACCGTTTCGATTTCCAAGAGCTCCTGCTTCTCGGGAATCTTCAGCGCCAAATGCGAGGCGAGCGTATCCGCGAGCTTGGCCGAATCGTCGATCTGATTGATCGACACCAGCACCTCGGGCGGAATCTTCTTGTTGAGCTTGATGTATTGTTCGAACTGGGCCACGGCGGTGCGTCCCAGCGCCTCGATCTCCTGCTGGTCGCCAACCTTCTCCGCGATCACTTCGGCTTGGGCCTGGAAGAACGCCTCGTTCTCCGCAAAGCGCAGGATGCGCGCGCGCTGGCCGCCCTCGACTAGCACTTTGACAGTGCCGTCGGGCAGCTTCAGGAGTTGCAGCACGGTTCCGATCGTTCCGACCGTGTAGATATCCGCCGGCGCGGGATCGTCCTGCGCGGCATTTTTCTGGGTGACGAGAAGGATCTGCTTATCGTCCTTCATCACGTCTTCGAGCGCACGCACCGATTTCTCGCGGCCGACGAACAGCGGCACGATCATGTGCGGAAAAACGACGATGTCCCTCAAGGGGAGGACGGGGTAGAGCGTACCGCGGGCAATATCGAGCATGGCACCCTTTGACTGAGAGACAGGACGGGGGAAACCCGGCCCCGCGACAACGGCAAGCATAACGCCGCGTCGACATGGAATGCCATTATAAGGTGGAGTGCACCGGCCCTCAGATCAAGAGGAAGTGTGCGGGAAGAACGGCCGCCCCTATTAACCGGGGCGGCCTTGCGCTTAAGCGCTGGTGGCGCCGGTGTCGCCGCGCCAGTCACCGTACTCGTTCCGTCGCTCCGAATAGATGTAGAGCGGGGTCGCCCTGCCCTCGACCACTTCTTTGTTGATGACCATACCGGTCACGCCGTCGAGGCCCGGCAGCTCGAACATCGGCTCCAAAAGGATCGCTTCCATGATCGAGCGCAAACCGCGCGCGCCGGTCTTGCGCGCGATCGCCTTGTGCGCGATGGCGCGCATGGCCTCCTCGTTGAACTCGAGGCGCACGTCTTCCATCTCGAACAGGCGCTGATACTGTTTGACCAGCGCATTCTTCGGCTTGGTCAGGATGTCCACCAGCGCATTCTCGTCGAGATCGTCGAGCGTTGCGACAACAGGCAGACGGCCGACGAATTCCGGGATCAGGCCGAATTTGAGCAGATCCTCGGGTTCGAGCTCCTTCAGGACCTCGCCCGTTTTACGCTCTTCCGGCGCACGCACTTCGGCGCCGAAACCGATCGAGGTTCCCTGGCGACGCTGCGAGATGAGACGCTCGAGGCCGGCAAAAGCACCGCCACAGATGAACAGGATGTTGGTGGTGTCGACTTGGAGGAATTCCTGTTGCGGATGCTTGCGCCCGCCTTGGGGCGGCACCGAGGCAACCGTACCTTCCATGATCTTCAGCAAGGCCTGCTGAACGCCCTCGCCCGACACGTCGCGGGTGATCGACGGATTGTCGGATTTGCGGCTGATCTTGTCGACCTCGTCGATATAGACGATGCCGCGCTGCGCGCGCTCGACATTGTAATCGGCCGCCTGAAGCAGCTTCAGGATGATGTTCTCGACGTCCTCGCCGACATAGCCCGCTTCCGTCAAAGTGGTCGCGTCGGCCATGGTGAAGGGCACGTCGATGATCCGCGCCAAGGTCTGGGCTAGCAAAGTCTTGCCCGAACCGGTCGGACCGACCAAGAGAATGTTCGATTTCGCGAGCTCGACATCGTTGCTCTTGGTGCCGTGGGAGAGCCGCTTGTAGTGATTATGCACGGCCACCGACAGCACGCGCTTGGCGTGGTCCTGGCCGATGACGTAATCGTCGAGCACCTTGCAGATGTCTTTGGGGGTGGGGACGCCATCGCGCGACTTGACCAAGGTGGTCTTGTGCTCTTCGCGGATGATGTCCATGCACAGTTCGACGCATTCATCGCAGATGAACACCGTCGGACCGGCGATGAGCTTGCGCACCTCATGCTGGCTCTTGCCGCAAAAGGAGCAGTACAGGGTGTTTTTCGAATTGCCGCTACTGGCTTTGGTCATAGGCTCTCCGTGAACGACCGGGCGGGTTTCGATCCCACCCTCCCCCGATGCAGCCAATCACCCCGTCACCAGGGCAGCGGCCGCGACAAGAACGCTGGGGCCGGACACATCCGCCAAACCTGCATTATGTACGGTCCAGCACTCAATAACCAGTTAAAGATGAGGCCTTAACCCTATGCTTGCAACAACCTTCTTGCTTTAACCACCTTATTTGTCGGGGAAAAGCGGCATTGCGGCCACACCTGGCCGTCAGGCGCGTGCCTTAACCTCTTCCTCGCGCAGCGGACGGCTGGCCATGACCTCGTCGATAAGGCCGAAGGTCCGCGCTTCTTCCGGCGACATGAACTTGTCGCGCTCGACCGCCGTGGTGATCGTGTCGAAGCTTTGGCCGGTATGCTTCACATAGATCTCGTTGAGGCGCTGGCGCAGCTGCAGGATTTCCCGCGCTTGGATCTCGATATCCGTCGCCTGGCCTTGGGCGCCGCCCGATGGCTGATGGATCATGATCCGGGAATTGGGCAGCGAAACCCGCTTGCCTTTGGCGCCGGCGGTCAGCAGCAGCGACCCCATCGAAGCCGCCTGGCCAATGCAGACCGTGGCAACGTCAGGCCTTATATATTGCATCGTGTCGTAGATCGCGAGGCCCGACGTCACCACGCCGCCCGGCGAATTGATGTAGAAGGCGATGTCCTTGGTCGGGTTCTCGCTCTCGAGGAACAGCAGCTGGGCGCAGATGAGGCTGGCCACCGCGTCATTCACCGGGCCGACCAGAAAAATGATCCGCTCCTTCAAGAGGCGCGAATAGATGTCGTAGGCGCGCTCGCCCCGGTTGGTCTGTTCGACCACCATCGGGACAAGGGTGTTCATGTAAATCTCGTGGGGATTCATCGGTTCCTGCCTTTGCGCTGTCTATTTCTGCTCGGAAGCCGGCTCCTGGCCAGAAGTGGTGGCGCCTTCGTCCTCGTCCGCAGCAAGCAATTCCTTAAGCGGCACCGGCTTGTCGGTCACCTGGGCCAATTCGAGGATGAAGTCGATGACCTTATCCTCGTAAATCGGCGCGCGCAGATTGTCGATGGCGCCCGGATTGTTGCGGTAATACTCGATGACGTGACGCTCCTGACCCGGAAAGCGGCGCGCCTCGTCGGCGATGGCGCGATTGATCTCGTCCTGGGTGACGGTAATGTTGTTCTTGCTGCCCACTTCTGCAAGGACGAGGCCGAGACGCACGCGGCGTTCAGCGATTTCGCGATACTCCGCCTTCACTGCGGCTTCATCCTTGGCCGGCTCGGCCTCGGCCGCGCCGGCTTGTTTGGCCCGTTCCTGCTGCGCCTGATATTGGCGCCAGATGCTCTCCAGCTCGATATCCACCATGCCCTGGGGGATCGGGAAATCGTGGCGCTCGGCCAAGCGGTCGAGCAAGGCGGTCTTGAGCTTCTGGCGCGCGACGCCCTGATAATCGCGTTCGATTTGCTCGCGCACGACCTGGCGCAAGGCGGCGAGGTTTTCCATGCCGACGGCGGAGGCAAGAGAGTTGTCGATCGGTTGCGGGGCAATCGCCTTGACGGCTTTGCCGGTCACGGCGAACTCAGCCGCTTTGCCGGCGAGCTCCTCATTGCCGTAGTCGCTTGGGAAGGTGACCGCGACTTTGCGCTCGTCGCCGGCCTTGATGCCGATAAGCTGGTCCTCGAAGCCCGGGACAAAGCTCCCCGAGCCGAGCTCGAGCGAGTAATCCTGGGCTTTGCCGCCGGGGAATTCCACACCGCCGACGGAGCCGACGAAATCGATCACGACAACGTCGCCTTTGTCCGCCGCGCGGTCGACGACGTCGCTTTTACGTTGCTGATGGGCAATGCGTTCCAGCGCGCCGTCGATCTCCTCTTCCGGCACCTCGGGCCTCAACCGCTCGAGCTGCAACTCGGCGAGATTCGTGAGCTGGATCTGGGGCAAAACCTCGACCGCAAGCTTGTACTGCAAGTCCTTGCCTTCGTTGAAGGAAAGTATCTCGACCTTGGGCTGAAGCGCGGGGCGAAGATTGCGCTCGCGGATCGCTTCGTTGGAGCTGTCGGACACGGTGCGCTCCAGCACCTCACCCATGACGGAAGAACCGTAGCGCTTACGCAGGACGGTGATCGGCACTTTGCCGGGACGAAAACCGGGCAAGCGGATGGTACGACCGATTTCGGTCAGGCGGTCTGTGACCCGGCGCTCGATGTCGGCGGCGTCGATCACCACCGTCATTTCGTGTTTCAGGCCGTCGGCGTTGCTCTCTGTGATCTGCATAATTTATCTACGGAAACTCGTTTCCTCAGCTGGCACAGTGGTTCTGGTGCGGGCGGAGGGATTTGAACCCCCACGACTTGCGTCGCTGGAACCTAAATCCAGTGCGTCTACCAATTCCGCCACGCCCGCCCAATCACGCACGCTGGCGTAGCACGGCAGCTCAGGCTGCGATCGCCGCCCACGCCACCGATGAAGCCGGGTTCATAGCACAGCCCCTAGGGTAGTGGAAGGCAACGGCCGCGTAGTTGCGCGTCACTGCAGTCGAGCGTCGCGCCCAGGCGCGGCGCGCCTGGTTCACGCTTTTAGCAAGCGGGTAATCGCCGGCGAAGCCGTCACCCGCCCCTCGCCGGTATAGGCCTCGTGATTCGTCTCGATATCGGCCAGGCGATAGAGGTAATTGATCATGATCCCGGCGGATTGCTGCAGCCCTTTGGGCGACAAATCCCCCAGCCAGTTGAGGCGCTCGAGCCGCGCCCCATTGCTGAGGTGGAAATGCGCGACCCCGTCGAGCGCCCGCCCCCGCGACGTCTTCTCGGTGAGCAAGTAACGCGCCGCGAGACGCAGCAGCGGCGCTTTGAGCGCTTGGGCCACGGCATCGTCCTCGTACCAATGGGGCTGTCCCAGAAGCGCGGTCAGCCCGCGTTCTTCGGCTGTCCCCGGCAGGGTCTCGAGCATCTTGCGCTCCGCCGGCAACAAAAGGTCGTCGCCTTCTTCCACGGCGCGCGCATCGAGCCAGGCGCGGAAACCCGGCATCGGCGACAAGGTCGCATAACGCGTCAGATGAGGCAGTTCGGCGTCGAGCCGGTCGACCACGCGCTTGATCAGAAAGGCGCCGAAGCTGATGCCCGACAGCCCGCGCTGGCAATTCGAGATCGAATAGAAGATCGCGGTGTCGGCAGCCGCCGGATCGCCGACCGGCGCGGTTTCGTCGAGCAGGGATTGGACATTGTCGGCCATGCCTTGGACCAAGGCGACCTCGACGAAAATCAGCGGCTCGTCCGGCATGCGCGGATGGAAATAGGCAAAGCAGCGGCGGTCGGCTTCGAGCCGGTTCTTCAGATCCGACCAGCCGCGGATTTCGTGCACCGCCTCATAGATCATGAGCTTTTCCAGCAGCGCTGCCGGCGAGTCCCAGGTAATCCGCTTGATCTCCAGAAAACCTTCGTCGAACCAATGAGCAAGCAAGGCATGGAGGTCGCGGTCGAGCGCGGCCAACGCCTCGTCGTGATGCGCAAGCTTCATCAGCTCGGCACGCATGTCGACCAGGAATTTAACGCCGCTCGGCAACGCGTTGAATTGGGTGAGCAGCTTGAGCCGCGGCGGCTCGAGCGCCCGCCGCAGCGCGCGCTCGATGCGCCGCGTTTCCTCGTCGCCGCGCGCGTGGCTGAGCCGCTGGCAGGCGGCGGCAACGGCGGCGTGATCGATGTCGAAATCGGTGGCGAGCAGCCGCAGAAACCGTTCGCGCCCGACCGATGAGAGCGCGAGATAAGTCTCGCCAAGCGCCGCCGCCCGGGCCCGGGCCGATACCTCGCCGCCGCGCGCTTCGAGGCAATCCTGCATCTGCTCGCGCAGCCGCTCGGCAGCGCCGTCGGTCAAGCTTGCCGGCGCCGGGCCGCGCGACGCCCCCGCCAAATCGCGCCAACGCGCTTTCAGCGTGCGCAGATTGGCGCGCGTGAAATCATAAACTCCGTCAAGAAAACCATTGCGATCGCTCATGATTTTCCGAGCTCGAAAGTTGCCGCCGCGAGCGCCTTGAGCCGGCGCAGTGCGGGAGGCAGGGTGGCGAGGAGATCGTCGGCGATCAAGCCCGGTCCGAACAGGTTTGCCGCCTCGCCATGCAGCCAGCAGGCGGCGGCGGCGGCCTCGAAAGCCGGCAGGCCCTGTGCCAAAAGCCCCGCGACCAGACCGGCAAGCACGTCGCCGGTGCCGCCGGAAGCGAGATCGGGCGGCGCGTTCGCATTGATCGCCGCCCTTCCATCGGGCGCGGCGATCACGCTGTCAGGACCTTTGAGCAGTATGACGGCACCGGAGCGCTGTGCCGCGGCGCGGGCGCGGCCGAGCTTGTCGCCGCTCGCGCTGAAGAGGCGTGCAAACTCGCCCTCATGGGGCGTCAACACGGTCGGGCCTTTGATCGCGCCGAACAGCTCGTCAGGCGCCTCCGCAAACGCCGTCAGCGCATCCGCGTCGAGCACGGTCGAGCGCCCTTCCGCCAAGGCAGCGAGCGCCAGAGCGCGTGTCTCGGGCGTGACGCCGGCGCCCGGCCCGACCAGCACCGCATGGACGCGCGTATCGCCGATCAGCGCCGTGAAATCCGCCGCGCCGCGCATCGGACGCACGATGACGCTGGCAAGCGCGGCGGCATAGACCGGCCAAGCCGTCTCTGGCGCGGCCACGGTCACAAGCCCAGCCCCGACCCGCGCCGCCGCCCGCGCCGCCAGCCGCGCCGCGCCGGTCAACACGGCGCCGCCCGCGACGACGACATGGCCGCGGCGATATTTATGATCCTCGGCCTGGGGCCAGGAATAGGCATCGAGCCAGAGCGGCGGTCCGTTTTCGAAGCAGCGCGGCGCGAGCGGGCCGAGCACGGTGCCGGGGATACCGATTTGCGCCAGAACCAGGCTGCCGCACAGGGCGCGGCCGGGAAACAGCAAATGCCCCGGTTTTTTGCGGAAGAAGGTCACGGTGGTATCCGCGGGCGCGGCCGTGCCCAGCACGGCCCCTGTCGCGCCGTCGAGGCCGCTCGGCACGTCGACCGCCACGCTCGGTATTGGGCGGGCAGCGAGCGCCTCGATCACGGCGCGGGCTACGCCCTCCACGGGCCGGGACAGCCCGGCGCCGAAAATGGCGTCGATCGCGAGACCGGCGCCCTCGAAGATCGACGGCGAGAGCGGCTCGACAGGGCCGCGAAAGCGTGCCGCGTGATGGGCCGCGACCCCTTCGAGCCGGCCGCGATCGCCGAGCAGACCCAGCCGGACCGGCCAACCTTCGAGGGCGAGATACCGGGCCGCGACGAAGCCGTCGCCGCCATTGTTCCCCGGACCGCACAAGACGACGACCGGCCGCGGCGGCCAGCGCCGCATCACTGCGTCCGCGACCGCACGGCCGGCTTCCTCCATCAGCGCGATCTCGCTCGCGCCGGCCGCCACGGCCGCCTTGTCCGCCAGCGACATTTCGGCGGGGGTCAGCAGGGCATTGTCGAAGGGCTGCATCGCCAGCGTTTCCAAGGAGAAAGCGTCGAGAAAAGCGAGTTTATCCTCGCCGTATGACTTGCGAAAGACGAGATCGAGGCAACTTGACGCTAACCCGCCATCGGGTTACGAGCAGCCTTCCAGTGGCGGGTGTAGCTCAGTTGGTTAGAGCGCCAGATTGTGGATCTGGATGTCGCCGGTTCGAGCCCGGTCACTCGCCCCATTTTTCAAGTATTTAGGTTTGGAACGTATCGGGGCCGGGATTTCTTTTCAGGGATTTTTCAGTTCGCGGACCTGCAGATCACCTAAACCATCACCGAATTGTCGACGATGCGCAGCAGGACGTCGATGAAGCCAACCACCCTCAAAGCTTCTTCACGGGAGAAGGTGTTGGTGATGTGATGATGCGTCTTATTTCGGAACGCGGGCACGATACCCCTGAGAATCTGAGTAAAGCCCCGTTGGTCTTCCGCTTCGTTGCTCGCAACGCGAAGAACGGTCCTGTTGATTTCTTCATTGAAGGCGTACCCCACTAAGGGCTCCCCAGTCATTCTGGTTGGAGGCTGAGCCTTCGTCCTTATCCGATCTTCTAAAATCTGAGTTGCTTGGTTGACAGGGCGGTCAAAATTTGACCTTGCCATCAGAATATCGCCGCACCGCGCCAACAGAACTGGGTCCTGGATCAGATATTCGATTGCGAGGCGGGCGGACGCTGTCTTGCTGATCGATGGTTTGCGCGCACCCATTTTTTTTGTTGGCCCGCTCTCTTTGGCACGTGTGACAGGGGCAAAAACAGATGGTAGCGCATCCCTGACCTCAGCTTGCTTGGCCGAGTCCAAGCGACGTTGAAAAACTGCAGCCCCAATCGCATTTTCCTTCGCGAGCAGAATCAACGCAGCCTCGGATGAAATCCCGAGCTTGCTCGCTCTCTTGCTGACCATCACGCGGATCGCGTTTGGCTCCCTAGATAGCTTCTTAGCGATCTTTGAAACGAGACCGGCGTCGAGGATTCGGTTCGCCACAGCTACTTTCTTCGCGCGGGCGTCAAGAGCGTTCTAACGCTTGTTAGGGGAGAGCCAATAACAGCGGCGATGTCTTTGGCGTCAAGCCCCGCGTCCTTGAGATAGTGGACCAGTTCCCCAGCCCCCTGCCTTCGCCTTCCCTTCGAGAAATCCTTGTCCCCCATCAATTGGCGCAATGACAGAGCGATAAGGACGTTCAGTTTCTTCGAGATTTCAGCCAACACTTCGGCATCAGGCATTCTTCTTAACCCCTTTGAGCATCTTCACGACAGTCGCCGTCGCGACATGGAGGTGCTTGGCGATTGCCTGTTTTGGAACCCCTTCTCGAGCCAACTCCAATGCAAGGAGGTGCCGCAGCAACTCAATGGCTCCATCAAGTTTCTGCTCGACGGTTTGGTTCGTGTTTCTCGGCATAGCTTACCCCGTACTTTTCTTAAGATGCTTCGCGATCCGACTCACGCAATGAATATCGACACCGACGATTTGCCGAATTTGATGCTGACCAACACCTGCCAAAGCTAGCTGTACGATCATCAGATCGAGCAGCAAATCCTCCACACTACGTTGCTTTACCTTCGCCATTTCAGTGCTCCCGCTTCCGTAGCTTTCGCAAGCCAGAAAGCTCCTTGTTAATGTGGGTGTTGGTCCGACCCAGAATTGCTGCGATCTCCGAAGGCCTCAACCGCAGATCACTAAGTATCTGAATCTGCTGTCTGAGCGACGGCGTCCCCTCATCTTTCCCGCGTAGAAGCAGCGCAACTATTACCCGGAGAAGTCGGTTTGTTGAGTCAGTGTCATCAATACTCATGAAAACAGGGCCTTTTTCGCCTTCAGTATGAATGAAAACCATTATATCAGGTAAGCGACCTGGTCGTCGAATTGAGAAATAATATATATCTTAAAGTGTTAGTATATATTTATGAGATACACTTGTGGCACCATCAATTGAGCGCGGGGGAATCCATGCCAGCGAACGCCCGATTCGACAGGTGAAACCACTCCGGAAGCACGACTCGGGGGGAGCTGCAATTCGGTCAAAGAAAAAGGCCCGGCTGTGAACCGGGCCTTGTTAATCAGGTGATCTTTAGGCCGATGCCTTTTCAGCATAGACCTCTGCCATCGTCCGCTCAAAGTGGCTGGCCAGCGTGTCGGCCGATGTCGCCGATTTCGTCAGCATCACCTTCTCGACGGCGTCGGTCGTGGTCTTCGCCTTCACGGTCGCTTCAGCGGCCCGACGACGGAACAGGCTGGCGAATCGGGCAAAGGTCTCAGCTGTTAACTGGTCCTTGCAATGTCCGCACGCCATTTGGTTTTCTCTTCGGACAAGTAACTTAGTAGTCTGTCGCTTCTCCCCTGCCTTCCTGCTCACTGAATCAGGCTTCGGCAATTGACCGGCAGTTACGAACTCGTCCTGCTGATGGCGGCCGCTTTTGTCACGGGCGTCATGAACGCCGTCGCCGGCGGCGGCAGCTTTATCAGCTTTCCCGTCCTTCTGCTTGTCGGCGTGCCGCCTGTGCCGGCGAATGTCACGAACAGCATCGCAACCTTTCCCGGTCAGCTGTCGAGCGTCTGGGCCTACCGCCGGGATATTGCCGCCGCGACGCAATTCGACCTTCGCAGTTTACTCGTCGTCAGCACGGCGGGCGGTTTGGTCGGCGCGCTTATTCTGCTGTGGACGCCGAGCGTCGTCTTCACCGGCGTCCTGCCCTGGCTCATGCTGGTCGCGACGCTGGTCTTTGCTTGCGGCGCCTTCGCACCGCTGAGCGCGCTACGGCGGATCGAGCTCGGCACACGCGGCATCGGTGTCGCCCAATTCTTCATCGCCGTTTATGGCGGCTATTTCGGCGCCGGTATCGGCTTCATGATGCTGGCGGCGCTGACGCTCTACGGCATGCGCGACATTCATGCGATGAACGGCTTGAAGCTGGTGCTCGCGCTGTGCATGACCTTGGTTTCTTCGATCGCGTTCATCATGGCCGGACAGGTTTACTGGACCGAGGCTCTTGTGATGGGCATCGCCTCGCTCGCCGGCGGTTATGCCGGCGCGCGCGGCGCCAAGCTGATCGATCCGCGTTTGATCAAGACATTCATCGTGCTGTTGGGAACAAGCTTGACGGTCTATTTCTTCTTGCACCGTCTCTAGCGCCGCGACCCGGCGCGCCACTAAATGGTTAAAACCGGTTGCAATTCTACCTCCGGTTTCAAATACCTTGTATAGTGAGTTGCCGCGCCGAGTAACACCCGTCGCAACAAAGAGCCCAAAAGGGCCTAGCACCTTGGGGTCGCGGCACAGGGGACGTAAGTGGTTTCCAGCGGACCAGAATTGCCAGGCCCATTAGCATCCGAACAGGTGTTGCAAATGTTTGTCGATGGCTTGGCGGACCACGCGCTGATCATGCTCGACCGGTCGGGCAACGTACGCAGCTGGAACGTTCGTGCACAACGCATCAAGGGCTACACCGACAGCGAAATCGTGGGGCAGCATTTTTCGCGGTTTTACGTCGCCGAGGATCGGCTCGCAGGCAAGCCTGAACGCGCGCTCGAAATCGCGGCGCGCAACGGCAAGTTCGAGGAAGTCGGCTATCGCCTGCGCAAGGACGGAACGCGCTTTGTCGCCAACGTCGTCATCAGCCCGATCCGCGACGAGCACGGCGAGCTTTTGGGCTTCGGCAAGATCACGCGCGACATTACCGAACGCGTTGACGCCGAAGACAGCATCAAGGCGAGCGAGAAGAAACTCCAAAATCTCGTCGACACGGTGCTCGACACCATCGTCGACGGGGTCGTCACCATCGACCACCGCGGCGAAATCCTCTCCTACAACAAGGCCTGTGTCCGGCTTTTCGGTTACCCCGCCGAGGAAGTGATCGGCAAGAATGTTCGCATGCTCATGCCGGAGCCCTACCACAGCGAGCATGACGGCTACATCCAGAATTACCAAACCAGCGGCGTCGCCAAGATCATCGGCATCGGCCGCGAAGTCGCGGGTCGGCGCAAAGACGGCACGATCTTTCCCTTGGAATTGGCCGTGGGCCAGATGCAGAAAGGCGGCGAGCACGCCTTTGTCGGCATCATGCGCGACGTCAGCGAACGGCGCGAGGCCGAAAAGGCGCGCGACCAGCTCCGTCACGCGCAGAAAATGGAAGCCCTCGGCCAGTTGACCGGGGGCATCGCGCATGACTTCAACAATTTGCTTGCCATCATCATCGGCAATCTCGACCTGCTGTCCGAGCAGCTCGCGGACGACAATCTTCGCACCTTCCTCGAGCCCAGCATCGATGCCGCCTTGCGCGGCTCGGAGCTGACGCAGCAGCTTTTGGCTTTTGGCCGCAAGCAGGCGCTGCAACCGAAAATTCTGTCGATAAACGAGCTGCTCCTGCGCTTCTCGAGCTTGGCTCAGCGCGCGCTGGGCGAGCGGATCGAGGTCAAGCTCGCGACCACGGCGAATCTTTGGCCAGTTCGCATCGATCCGGGACAGCTCGAAAACGCGCTGCTCAACCTGGCGGTCAATGCGCGCGATGCGATGCCCGACGGCGGCAAGCTGATCTTCGAGACGGCGAATATCACGCTCGACGAAACCTATGTCGCCACCAATCCCGAGATCGTGCCCGGCGATTACGCCATGATCGCGGTGAGCGACAGCGGCACCGGCATGTCGCCTGAAATCTTGTCCCAAGTCTTCGAGCCTTTCTTCACCACCAAGGAAACCGGCAGGGGCAGCGGCCTCGGGCTCAGCATGGTCTATGGCTTCGTCAAACAAAGCGCCGGACACGTCAAAATTTATAGCGAGCAAGGCCAAGGCACATCGGTCAAAATCTATTTGCCGCGCGCCGACGGCGGCACGGACTCCGTCGCCGAGAGCAAATCCCCGGCGAGCCTCGTCCCGCCGTCGCTTGCGAAATTGGTGCTGGTCGTCGAAGACAATCCGAGTGTCCTCAAACTGACGTCGACGATGGTCGAAAGCCTCGGCTATGCCGTGCTCACCGCCACCAATGGCAACGAAGCGCTCGCCATCATCACCGAGCGGCCCGCCATCGACGTGCTCATGACCGACGTGATGCTGCCCGGCGAGATCAACGGCCCGGCGCTGGCAGAGCGCGCGGTCACCCTCCGACCGCAGATCAAGGTGCTGTTCAATTCCGGCTATGCCGAGCAGGCGATCTTCGAGCGCGGTCTGCTCGACAAGCATGTCCAGCTCCTCAGCAAGCCGTTCCGCAAGCCGCAGCTCGCGGAAAAGCTCAGAGCGATCCTGGAAACCTGATCATCGCCGCTAAGCCGGCACTTGCGGTTCGCGAAGCGGTTGCTCGGCCGCGATCAACCGGTCGAGCGCACGCCGCGCGGCCAGCGGCGCGGCATCGACCTTGATCGAAACCGCGCGCGCTTGCGGGAACAGCTCCGTGTTTCGCTGTTGCGCCTCGAGCACCGCGACGTCTTCGCGAAAGACCGCCACGAAATCCTCGTTGAAGATCTTATCGAGCGCCGCATCGCCGAGGCCGAATTTGCGCGGAAAGGCGAAGAAGTAATGCGTCTTGCGCTCGGTCTCGGGCGTCGGCGCGCTTAAGGCCATGAGCTCGATGCCGGTGCTGCGGTTGCCCGTCGGCGCGCCGGTTCCGGCCTCGGCGCAGCCCGCGAAATTGACGGTGAAGCACGGAGGGATGTGCTCGACGATCTGCCAGCGATCGACATTGCCGGCGAATTTTCCGGCGGCCTGATACATCGGCGGCGCCGGCCGATCGAGAATCCAGCGCGTCAGGCGCACAAGATCGCCCTCGCGCTCGGTGGTCGCCGGAAAATCGTTGATCGCCGCAGTGCCGATCGAGCCGGCATGAACGTAAACCAGATGCGTCACATCGAGCACGTTGTCGTTGATCAGCTGGTAATTGCAATTCACGGGCAGCATGTCGGGACGGGCGCAGGCCCAGTCCGGGTGATCGGCCCACCACCATTGAGGAATGAGGGCGGGATCGGCGCGGCGCGGATCGCCCATCCAGATCCAAACCCAATGGTAGCGTTCGACCACCGGATAGGACCGGATGCGCGCGTCCGGCGGCAATTGCGCTTGGCCCGGGATTTCGACGCAGGCGCCGCTCGGATCGAAGCGCAGCCCGTGATAATGGCAGCGCAGCGTGTCGCCTTCGAGCTGCCCGATCGACAAGGGCAAATGGCGATGGCAGCACCGGTCTTCGAGTGCGACCGCCGCACCGTTCTCGCGGCGATAAAGGACGACCGGTTCGCCCAACAATATCCGCGGCAAAGGCGTCCGGCCGACTTCGCGGTCCCATGCGGCGACGTACCAGCAATTGCGCAGAAACACGGCTTGTCCTCCGTGACCTTATTGTTGTGCTTATGCTGCAATATCGTGCAAGCCGTGCCCGTCGGCCACAAGGAGAGAATGTGACAAAATGCTTAGTTTCTATGCATTTTGCCTATTTTCTAGACGAACAGGAACGATTTCGCTATTGATTTGCCGGCGCTAGCTCGGCTGGGACGCATTTCGGCGTGTGGCATGGGTCGTGCTTAACACAGCAAAGGCGACCGGCGACACCCGCCGGCTGCGGCGCAAACGCACATAGGCGGAAATCCCATGAAGAAAGTCGAAGCGATCATCAAGCCATTCAAACTCGATGAAGTCAAAGAAGCGCTTCACGAGGTCGGAATCCAAGGCATCACGGTAACCGAGGCCAAGGGCTTCGGCCGTCAAAAAGGGCATACCGAGCTCTATCGGGGCGCCGAGTATGTGGTGGATTTTCTACCCAAGGTGAAGATCGAAGTCGTGATGGACGACGCTCTGCTGGAGCGCGCCATCGAGGCAATTCAGCACGCGGCCCGTACCGGCCGAATCGGCGACGGTAAAATCTTCGTCACGACCGTCGACGAAGCCATCCGCATCCGCACCGGCGAAAAAGGCGTCGACGCCATCTAGCCGTCGCGGCGCGTTTGGGGGGCTTGTAAGAAAAGACGAAGTTTTAGCAGCGAAGGGAAAGACACGATGGCGGATGCCGCAATCCAAAAAGTTCTCGATATGATCAAGGAGCACGACGTCAAGTACGTCGACTTCCGGTTCACCGATCCGCGCGGCAAGTGGCAACATTTGTCGCATCATATCAGGACGATCTCTGCCGACTTCCTCGCCGGCGGCGTCATGTTCGACGGCTCGTCGATCGCCGGCTGGAAGGCGATCAACGAAAGCGACATGGTGCTGATGCCGGATTGCGCAACCGCGGTGCTCGATCCATTCGCGGCTCAAACTCAGCTCATCGTCTTCTGCGACGTTTACGAGCCAGGGACCGGCCAGCCCTATGGCCGCGACCCGCGCTCGATCGCGAAGAAAGCCGAGAAGTACGTGATTTCTTCCGGCATCGGCGACGTGGCTTATTTCGGCCCGGAAGCCGAGTTCTTCGTGTTCGACGACGTGCGCTACAAGAACGCGATGAACACCTCGTTCTACGAGCTCGACAGCGAGGAAGGCCCCTACGTCTCCGACAAGAAGTATCCGGACGGCAATACCGGCCATCGCCCCCCAATCAAGGGCGGCTATTTCCCGGTGCCGCCCGTGGACGGCGCCAATGATCTTCGTGCTGAAATGCTTTCGACCATGCTCGAGATGGGCCTGGCGGTCGAGAAGCACCATCACGAGGTCGCCCCCTCGCAGCACGAGCTCGGCGCCGAGTTCTCGACGCTGACCAAGGGCGCCGACGGCATGCAGATCTATAAATACTGCGTGCAGAACGTCGCGCACCAATACGGCAAGACCGCGACTTTCATGCCGAAGCCGATCAAAGGCGACAACGGCTCAGGCATGCATGTGCACCAATCCATCTGGAAGGGCGACAAACCGCTCTTTGCCGGCACGGGCTACGCGGATCTGTCGGAATTTGCGCTGTACTACATCGGCGGCATCATCAAACACGCTAAGGCCATCAACGCGCTCACCAACCCGACGACCAACAGCTACAAGCGGCTGATCCCGGGCTTCGAGGCGCCGGTGTTGCTCGCTTACTCCGCACGCAACCGTTCGGCATCGTGCCGCATTCCGATCGTCTCGAGCCCCAAGGGCAAGCGCGTCGAGGTTCGCTTCCCCGACCCGGCCGCCAATCCCTATCTCGGCTTCGCGGCCATGCTCATGGCCGGCCTCGACGGCGTGCAGAATCGCATCCATCCGGGCAACCCGATGGACAAGAACCTCTACGACCTTCCGCCCGAGGAACTAAAGGACGTTCCGACGGTGTGCGGTTCCTTGCGCGAAGCGGTCGAGAACCTCAAGGTGGACTACGCCTTCCTCACCAAGGGCGACGTGTTCACCAAGGACTTCCTCGACGCTTACATCGATCTCAAATGGGAAGAGATCTACAAGTTCGAACATACGCCGCACCCGATCGAGTTCGAGATGTATTACTCGGTCTGATCGGCGCGATCTGACGACAAAGCCCCGCCGAGCGATCGGCGGGGCTTTTCTTTTGTCGGCTCGCTAACCAGCATCCCGCCGGCTCGACCGCGGCGCGACGATCACGCTTTCAAATGCTGGGCGAAGAACGCCTTGGTACGCTCCCAAGCGAGCAGGGCTGCGTCCGCGTGGTAGCGCGCGCCGCCCGTGTCATCGAAGAAAGCGTGATTGACGTTGGGATAGACATAGATCGTGTAGTCGACCTTCGCGGCTTTGAGCGCGTCTTCATAGGCTGTCCGCGTCGCATTCACCCGGTCATCGAGCCCGGCATAATTCAACAGCATCGCCGCCTTGATCTTCGCCACCTGATCGAGCGGCGGCGCGACGCCGTAAAACGCAACCGCGGCATTGAGATCGGGTGCGGCTTCCACCAGGCGGTTCACCATGCCGCCGCCCCAGCAGAACCCGACCGTGCCGAGCTTCCCGTTGACGTCGGGTCGCGCCTTGAGAAAGGCGAGCGCCTGCACCAGTTCCGCGGTCGCGACCTCGGGTGCGAGCTTCGGGAATTCCGCCATCGCTTTGTCTTCGTCGGCAGGCGTGCCGCCGAGTGCCGACATGCAATCGACGCCGAGGCCGACATAGCCTTCGAGCGCGGCCCGCCGCGTCACGTCCTCGATATGCGGGTTAAGCCCGCGATTTTGATGGATGACGACGACCCCGGGCAATTTGGCGTCGCCTTTGGGGCGCGCGAGATAGCCCTTCACGTCGCCGGCCGCGCCCGGCATCACGACGCGTGTCGTCGAAAGCCGCGGATCGCTCGCCAATACGGTCTCGGCGCGGGCGTAATTCGAGCGCAAGCTCGCCATCATGGTCATCGCCACGGCGCTCGAGCCGACCAGCTTGGTCAACCGCTCGAGAAACAGCCGGCGATCGAGATGCCGATGCGTGAAGTCGTCGTAAAGCTCGATGATCTTTTGGTCCATGATTTTCTCCCCGGCGAGCCAGAGTGCCAGAAGCGGCGGAGCGAGCCACGTAACAGCTGCGTGATCCCCGCTCAGCCCTCGGGCGGCAGAGGGCGAGGTTTGCGATCGGCGCCGATCGCGACGTAGGTGAAGGTACCCTCGGTCACTTTCACGCATTCACCGGTCATGTTGCGGCTGACCCAGCTTTCGATCTTCACGGTGATCGAGGTCCGGCCGGTCTTGACGACCTCGGCATAGCAACTGACCTCGTCGCCGACGAACACCGGCAGGTGAAAGGTCATGCCCGTCACCGCGACGGTGGCGCAGCGCCCTTGGGCGCGGCGATGGGCGGTGACGCCCCCGGCAAGGTCCATTTGCGACAGCACCCAGCCGCCGAATATGTCGCCGGCCGGATTGGCGTCGGCCGGCATCGCGATGCTGCGTAACGCCGGGTTGCGCCGATCCGGGGCCGTGCCGCTTTCGGTCATGAGTACCTCCTTTAGGGCAAGAACAAGCTATTGTAGCAGTCTGGTTCGCACTACCCTCTATCTTGCTTGTCGCCGGGCTTTTCGCTTCCTATATTCCAGCCCCGTCATGGCCGATCTGTTCGACTCCCCTTCGAGCCGCAAGAACCAATCCGGCTATTCCGCCAAGGACATCGAAGTCCTGGAGGGGTTGGAGCCGGTGCGGCGCCGTCCCGGCATGTATATCGGCGGCACCGACGAGCGCGCACTACACCATCTCGTCGCCGAAGTGCTCGACAATGCGATGGACGAGGCCGTGGCCGGCCATGCCAGCCGCATCGAGCTCGAGCTCCACGCCGATGGCAGCGTGATCGTCCGCGACAATGGCCGCGGCATCCCGGTCGATCCGCATCCCAAATTCCCCAAGACCTCGGCGCTCGAGGTGATTCTGACCATGCTGCATTCGGGCGGCAAGTTTGGCGGTGACGCCTATAAGACCTCCGGCGGCCTTCACGGCGTCGGGATTTCGGTCGTCAATGCGCTCAGCGACAGGCTATCGGTCGAGGTGGCGCGCGATCGCCATCTCTACACGCAAGAATACAGCCGCGGCAAAGCGAAGACCAAGCTGAAGGAAACCGGCGCGACGCAAAACAAGCGCGGCACCGCCATCCGTTTCCATCCCGACCCGGAAATTTTCGGCAGTCTTCATTTCAAGCCGGCGCCGATCTACCGCATGGCGCGTGGCAAGGCTTATCTCTTCCGCGGCGTCGAAATCCGCTGGTGGTGTGATCCCTCGCTCGCTCGGCCAGAGGACGTGCCGCAGGAAGAGCGCCTTCACTTTCCGGGCGGGCTTGCCGACTATCTTACCGCGACGCTCGATGGGCGCGAAACCGTCACGCCGCGCGCCTTCGAAGGCGAGGCCGAGTTCAACGGCAGCGGGCGGGTCGAATGGGCGATCGCCTGGCCGGTCGATCTCGAAGGATCGACCGCGTCGTTCTGCAACACCGTGCCGACGCCCGAGGGCGGCACACATGAGGCGGGCTTGCGCGCCGCGCTCACCCGCAGCCTCAAAGCCTATGGCGAGCTCACCGGCAATCGCCGTGCGCAGCAAGTCACGGCCGAGGATGTCATGGAAGGCGCGGCGGTGATCCTGTCGCTGTTTATCCGCGATCCGCAATTCCAAGGCCAAACCAAGGAACGCCTCGCCTCGGCCGAGGCCGCGCGTTTGGTCGAAGGCGCGCTCAAAGACCGTTTCGATCACTGGCTGAGCGAAGACCCGCAAGGCGCGGGCCTCTTGCTCGACGCGGTCATCGACCGCGCCGAGGATCGCATCCGCAAGCGCCAGCAAAAGGACCTCGACCGCAAGACCGCAACGCGCAAGCTTAGGCTTCCCGGCAAGCTCGCCGATTGCAGCCGCTCGAGTGCCGAGGGCACCGAGATATTCCTGGTCGAGGGCGACAGCGCCGGCGGCTCGGCGAAGCAAGCGCGCGAGCGCGATACCCAGGCGATTCTGCCCTTGCGCGGCAAGATCCTCAATGTCGCCTCGGCGAGCAGCGACCGGCTGCGCGCCAATCAGGAACTCGCGGATCTGACTTTGGCGCTCGGCTGCGGTACGGGTGACCGGTTCGACGAGACCAAGCTGCGTTACGAGCGGGTCATCATCATGACCGACGCCGATGTCGACGGTGCGCATATCGCGTCTCTGCTGATGACGTTCTTCTTCCGCGAAATGCCGCAGTTGGTCCATTCGGGACATTTGTTCCTCGCCGCGCCGCCGCTCTATCGGCTAACGCAAGGCGAGACCACGCGCTATGCGCGCGACGATGCCCACAAGGACGAGCTGATGCAATCGGCATTTCCCACGAACAAGGGAAAGATCGAGATCAGCCGGTTCAAAGGGCTCGGCGAAATGCCGGCGCGAAACCTGCGCGACACGACCATGGACCCGAAGCAGCGCACCCTGCTGCGCGTCAAGCTCCCGCCCGTCAAGGAGCGCGATTTCAAGAACACGGTCGAGCTGGTCGAAAGCCTGATGGGCCGCAAGCCCGAATTGCGCTTCGAGTTCATTCAGAAGAACGCAAAATTCGCCCGCGACCTCGACGTGTGATTTAATGCGTCTGGCCGCGCCGCATGATATCTAAGGCGCGCGAGGAGGAAACCATGGCGTTACGTCTTGGTGCGCTTGCTGTGTTCGTCGGCGCGGCATTTGCGGCGTGCGGCGCCCAAGCCGCCGAACCGTTGACGGTACGCACCGGCTGGGTGGTCGCAACCTCGGGCTATACCCCGCTTGCGCTCGAGAAGATGGACGTGCTGAAGCACTACGGTACGTCCTACGTGCTCGAGCCGCATCATTTCCAGGGCACCGCGCCACAGCTTGCAGCCTTCGCCGCGAATGAGATCGACATCGCCACGATCGGCTATTCGACCTTCGCCTTGGCCATCCTCAACGCCAAGATGGACGACATCCGCATCGTCGCCGACGGCTTCCAGGATGGCGCGGAAGGTTTCGTCAGCACGTCCTTCATGGTGCGCAACGATGGCGGCATCAAGACGGTCGACGACCTGAAAGGCAAGGTGGTCGCGACCAACGGCTTCGGCGGCGCCTATGATATCGGCATGCGCTCGATGCTGCGCCGGCACCACCTCGAGGACAAGCGCGATTATACCGTGATCGAATCCGACTTCGCGCATATGAACGCCATGCTGTTGGAGCGCAAAGCCGATCTCACCATCGGCTCGATGCCCTTCGCGCTCGACCCCGAGATGCACGACAAGGCTCATGTGCTTTTCACCCTGCGCGACGCAATGGGGCGCACCCAGATGATCGTGATGGCCGCGAGAGCCGAATTTCTCGAGAAAAACCGCGCCGCGCTCGGCGACTTTTTCGAGGATATGCTGGCAAGCTTCCGCTGGTTCCACGATCCCGCCCACCGCGACGAGGCACTCGCGACCGTCGCGCGCGTTACCAAGCAGCCGGAAGAACGGCTCGGCAGCTATCTCTATTCGAAGAACGATTTCTATTACGATTGGAACGGTAGGCCTGACCTCGACGCGCTGCAGAACAACGTCGACGCGTTGCGCGGGCTGGACATCATCAAAGGCGAGGTCGATGTCCGCAAATACGTCGATTTGAGCTTCATCGAAAACGCTGCAAAGCGGCTGAAATGACAGGAACGGAGACACCATGAACAGCGGCACATTCGCGTCGGTCGTCATCGCGAGCTTGATTTTTGCTGCGATAGGAAACGGCACCGCCGCGGCGGACCCGGTCAAGATCCGCGCCGGTTGGAGCAACACACCGACCGCGATGGCGCCGATCGTCTTCAGCAAGCCGGAGCTCTTGAAGCATTACGGCCAGAGCTACACGATGGAGCCGGTACATTTCGCCGGCTCCGCGCCCGAAATCACCGCGCTCGCCACCGGCGATCTCGATATCGCCACCCTTGCCGCCTCCTCGCTGGCCTCGGCAATCGAGAATGCGCATATGAGCGACATCCGCGTCATCGGCGACGAGAATCAGGATGGGATCGAGGGCTGGTATTCGGCCCAGTTCTTCGTCCTGAAGGATAGCCCCATCAAGACCATCGAAGACCTCAAGGGCAAGGTGCTTGCTTCCAACGCGATCGGCGGCGGGCTCGATGTCGCGATCCGCGCCATGTTGCGCAAGCACCACATCGACGACAAGCGCGACGTCACGATCATCGAAGGCCCGTTCTCGGCTATGGTGCCGATGCTCGAAGAGCACAAGGCGGACCTCGTCAGCACGGTGCCGCCTTTCAGCTTCATCGGCGAGGGCAAGGGCACCGTGCGCGCGCTTTTCACCTCGCGGGATGCGGTCGGCGCCTCGGAGTTTATCTTCGACGCCGCGCGCAAGCCGTTCATCGACAAGAATCGCGCGGCACTGGTCGACTTTAATGAGGATTGGATCCGTTCGCTGCGCTGGTTCCTCGATCCGCAGAACCGCGCCGAAGCAGTGAAGATCATTTCCGATTTCACCAAGCTCGCGCCGCAGGGTTTCGCGGATTGGGTCTTCACCCATAAAGACCTCTATCGCGATCCCGATCACCGCCCGAATCTCGATGCGCTGCAAAACAATCTCAACGTGCAGCAAGAGCTGGGAATTCAGAAGACCCATATCGACGTGACGCAATACGCCGATACCAGCCTGGTCGACGAGGCGGCGAAACGGGTCGGTCCAGCGAAGCCCTGAGGGCCGCTAGGCGGTGAGCCATTGGCGCATCAAGACGCTCACCTCCCAAGGCCGCTCCATGGTCGCGAGATGGCCGCAATCTTCGACGATCTTGAGCTCGGCTCCTTTGATAAGCGCCGCCATCTCCTCATGCAATTCGAGCGGCGTCAGCTGATCTTGGCGCCCGCATAGCACCAGAGTCGGACAAGCGATGGCGCCCAGGCTCGGCCGGCCATCGGGGCGGCTCATGATCGCGCGCTGCTGGCGCAGGAACGCGTCTTTCCCGACGCGCTCGGCCATCGCCGTCACCGCAGCGGTGAGCGCGTGGTCGCTCAACCGGGCAGGATGCAGGAAGACCGGCAACAGGCGCGGCGTGACACCGCGGAACTCACCTTTTTCGGCGAGCTCGATCAGGCCGCGCCGCCGTGCCGATTGCTCTTCCGTGTCGGCTCGCGCGCCGGTGTCGAGCAGCGCCAAGCGCGAAACCCGCTGCGGCGCTTGGCGCATGATCTCTTGCGCCACATAGCCGCCCATCGAGAGGCCGGCGAGCGCGAAGCGCGGCGGCGCGGCGGCCAGGACGCGCCGCGCCATGCCTGTCATCGAATTGTCATGGGTGAGATCGCCCACCCAGGGCTCGACGATGTCGGCCAGATCATCGATTTGCCCGTGCCAAAGGGCCGCATCGCATAACAGCCCGGGCAGAAGCACCAAAGGGGTCCTATTAACCATGGCTTAATCATACTCCGCGAGTTTGGGACGCCTAGGGCGGTTATGACCGCCATGCCCCATGGAATGAATTCGTTTGACTTTCCGGGGTTCGCGCCCAGATAAAGGGCGAATACAACCATCAACAACGAACGAGAAAAGTACGCCATCGAATGAGTTTTAAAGATTTGGGCCTCTCCCCGGAGGTTTTGCAGGGGGTTACGGATGCCGGCTATACGGCTCCGACCCCGATCCAGGAGCAGGCCATTCCTTACGTGCTGATGGGGCGCGACGTCCTTGGATGCGCCCAGACCGGCACCGGCAAAACCGCCTCCTTCACCCTTCCGATGATCGATATTCTCGCCGCCGGCCGCGCGCGTGCGCGCATGCCGCGTTCGCTTATTTTGGAGCCGACGCGTGAATTGGCGGCGCAAGTCGCCGAAGCTTTCGAGGTCTACGGCAAATATCACAAGCTCGAAAAGGCGCTGCTCATCGGCGGCGAGAGCTTTACCGACCAGGAGCGCAAACTCGACCGCGGCGTCGATGTTCTGATCGCGACGCCGGGCAGGCTGATCGATCTTTATGAGCGCGGCAAGATTCTGCTCTCGGATGTGAAGATCCTCGTCATCGACGAAGCCGACCGTATGCTCGACATGGGCTTCATCCCCGATGTCGAACGCATCGTCGGTCTCTTGTCGAAAATCCGCCAGACGCTGTTCTTCTCGGCGACCATGCCGCCCGAGATCCGCCGCCTCGCGGACGCCTTCCTGATGAATCCCAAGGAAATCACGGTATCGCCGCCGGCCTCGCCGGCGGCGCTCGTCACCCAGAGCATCGTGATCGTCGCGCCCGACGCCAAGCGCGAGGCGCTGCGTCGCCTTATCCGCAATGAGGATGTGAAGAACGCGATCATCTTCTGCAATCGCAAGCGCGATGTCGATATTCTCCACCGCTCGCTGAAGAAAGATAGCTTCGACGCGGCGGCGCTCCACGGCGACATGCCGCAGTCGAAACGCACCGAAACGCTCGAGCGCTTCCGCAACGGCGAAGTGAAGCTGCTGGTGGCGAGCGACGTCGCGGCGCGCGGACTCGACATTCAAGGCATGTCCCATGTTTTCAATTTCGACGTGCCGATCCATGCCGAAGATTACGTGCATCGCATCGGCCGGACTGGACGTGCCGGACGCGAAGGCCGCGCCTTCACCCTGGCAACGACCGAAGACGGCCGTTTTGTCGAGGCCATCGAACAGCTCATCGGCAAGCCCATCCCCGTGGTCGAAGTCCCGGGCATCGAGCAGCAGCAATTCGCGCCGCCGGAAGAGGGACAATCGGGCCGCGGCCGGCGTGGGCGCCGGGGCGCGAAGCCCGAACGTCGCGCACGGCCAGCCACGAGCCGAGAGGAATCGACTCCCGAGCACCATGAAGCGGCGAAGCCGCCGCAACCCGTCGAGCCGCCGCACCGCGAAAGGCCGCGAGCGGAGCCACAAGAACGGGTTTTCGCGCCGATTACCATGAACCCGGCGGCCGAGCTCGGCAGCAATGTCACCAATCTGCCGCGTCGCGAGGAACAGCCCCGGCACGAAGCCGATGATGACCGGCGCGTGGTGGGCTTCGGCGATCACATGCCAGCCTTTCTCGGCCGCTCGCGCGTGACCCGCCCGGCCTGATTTCCGTCCGGCCTGTTTCCACCCAACCTGAATTTCGACCGACCTGACGGCGGATCGGCGCTGCGCTATGATGGTCCGAGCTTGAGATTGAGACGGCGCCATGAAGACGATCTTCGTCATGATGAAATGCGAGCTCGGCAAAGCCTATAAGGTTGCCGAGGCCGCGGTCGAAACCGTCGAATACGTGTCCGAGGTCTATTCGGTCTCGGGCCAGTACGACCTGCTGGTGAAATGTTACCTGCCGGATAGCATGGATGTCGGCCATTTCGTGGTCGAACATCTGCAGAAGCTTGCTGGCGTGCGCGACACTTTCACGATCAGCGCCTATAAGGCGTTCTCGCAGGACAAGGCTTGAGCACGCCGCTGCACGAACACCACATCGTCATCGTCGGTGCCGGCCATGCCGGTGGCCGCGCCGCCGAAGCCTTGCGCGCGGCGGGTCACAAGGGCCGCGTAACCCTGATCGGCACCGAGCGCCATCCGCCCTATGAGCGCCCGCCGCTTTCCAAGGAACTCCTCGCCGGCACCATCCCACACGAGAAGACCTATCTTCATCCCATGGCCTTCTATGGCGAAGCGGGCATCGATCTGCGGCTTACCGAAACCGTCGCAGCTATCGATCGCAAAGCGCAGCGTCTCGACCTCGAAGCGGGCGGGACCATTCCTTACGATGCGTTGCTGCTGACGACCGGCGCGCGGGCGCGGCGCTTGCCTCTGCCAGGCGCCGAAGGGCCGCGCGTTTTCTATCTGCGCGATATCGACGACGCCTTGGCGTTGCGCAAACAGCTTATGCCGGGCGTCCAGCTCGCCGTCATCGGCGCGGGCTTTATCGGCCTCGAAGTGGCCGCCACGGCACGCAAGCATGGCGCCGCGGTTACCGTGTTGGAACTGACGCCGCAGCCGCTCGCGCGCGTGGCGGCGCCCGAGATCGGCGCATTTCTCGCCGCGCTCCATCGCCGCCAAGATGTCGATCTTCGCACTGGCATCAAAGTGACAGCGATCGAGGACACCGGGAACGGGTTGCGGATTGCCGCCGATGAATCGGAGCCGATCCTTGCCGATTACGTCGCGGTCGGCATCGGCGCGCAGCCCAATAGCGAACTCGCCCAAGAAGCCGGAATCGAAGTGCGCGACGGAATCCTCGTCGATGAGTTCGGGTGCAGCAGCGATTCTGCGATCTTTGCTGCCGGCGACGTAACCCGCCATTTCAACCCGCTGCTCGGCCGCCATATCCGCTTGGAGGCTTGGCAAAATGCCCAGAATCAGGGCATCGCGGTGGCAAAGATCATGGCGGGAGGAAGCGCGCCTTTCTCGGAAGTGCCGTGGTTTTGGACCGACCAATACGACATCAACCTGCAGATGGCGGGTGCCCCCGACCGTTGGGACCAGATCGTCTGGCGCGGCGAGCCGAGCGATCCCGGCTTCACCCTCTTCCAGCTTTTGGAGGGCAAGCCTGTCGCTGCGGTGACGGTCAACAACGCACGCGACATGCGCTTTGCCAGGATGCTGATCCAGCGTGGCGTTCCGGTCGATCCGGCGGCGCTTGGCAACCGGGCAGTGAAGCTTCAGGACCTGGCGCGCTAAGCCTTGCCAACCACGCAATAGCAGGCCAAATTGCGCGCGATTTTGAATGCGACGAGGTAGTCATGGCGGAGAATGAAAGCGGCGATTGGGTTACGGTCGCCGAGCGTGGGGCGATCGGCGAGGGCGAAATGAAAGGCGTCACCGTCGGCAGCCAGGAAATCGCGCTCTACAATCTCAAGGGCGAGATCTATGCCACCGACAATTTGTGCACCCACGCTTTCGCCTTCCTGACCGATGGCTGGCTCGACGGCGAAGAGGTCGAGTGCCCGCTTCACGCCGGGCGTTTCGAGATCAAGACCGGCAAAGGGCTGGGCCCTCCCATCCCCTGCGACATCAAGACCTTTCCGGTCCGCATCGAGGGCGATCAGGTTCAGGTCAAGCTGGGCGGCTGAAACCGGCGCCCGCAAGCGCCATTCCCGCTTTTCCACGACCGCGGCGACCCAAGCACCGCGGTTTTTCCTGCACGCGCGAGTCGCATCCCGAGCGGTGCCAAAAAATTTTCCACAATTTTCTTTTCTCAAATATTGTTTTCCCCGGCGATAGCGATCGTCGAATATTCTTTTCGCCATCTGGAGTGAAATTCGCCTCGCCGCCGAGTTGCCGCACCGCCGCGGCGTCATTTCCACCGGCGTCATCGAGCTTTTCTTATCGCGATTCGTACAACTCGGCACATTCGCGATGGCCCGAAGCCTTGCTATTTGGTAGCTTTGCGCGTGCCCGACCGGTTCCGTTGGGACGATCCACATGCGAACGGAGAAATACAATCATGGCCGCTAAAAAGACGGGAAAGACACCAGCCACCGTCACAATGAAACACCTCGCCGCCGCCGTTGCCGAAGATCACGAGCTTTCCAAGAAGCAAGCAGAGACGATTCTCGGCGACACCATTGGGCTCATCGTCAAGCACCTGAAGGGTGGTCAGCGTATCCGCCTTGCCGGCTTGGGCATCCTCGTCGTGAGAAAGCGCGCGGCGCGCATGGGCCGCAACCCCGCCACCGGCGAAGCGATCAAGATCAAGGCGAGCAAGCGCGTCGCCTTCCGCGCCGCCAAAGAACTCAAAGAAGCAATCTAAGCACTTTTGACGGCCGAGCAGCGGCGCGGCGCCCGATATCGGGCGGCCGCGTTGCTGCTTGGGCCTATCTGCGCGTGGCGCGATGCAGCGCCGTCCATAGCCGCCCGGGTGTCGCGGGCATGTCGAAACGATCGACCCCGGCACGGCGCAGCGCATCCATGACAGCATTCATGCAGGTCGGCAGAGCGCCGACGGCGCCGGATTTGCCTGCCCCTTTCGCACCAATCAGATTGTTGGGGCTCGGCACGCCGCAATCGAAAGCGTGCAGACCGGACAGCAGATCTGCGCGCGGCATGATGTAGTCGGTAAAGCTGCCGGCGAGCATCTGTCCGCTTTCCGCGTCGTAATGGCAATCTTCGCCAAAGACGTGGCCGGCGCTATGCACGATCCCGCCATGAAGCTGGCCTTCGGCGAGCTGATGGTTGATCACATTGCCGACATCGTCCACCGCGGTATAAGCGACCACGGTCGCCGCGCCGGTATCGGCGTCGATTTCGACCTCGGCGACATGCGCGCCGCTCGGGAAAGCGCGTGCCGCCGGCACCTCGGAAATCGTGTCGAGCGGGTGCGTGGCGCCGCCGACATGGCGCAGCACGATCTCGGACAGGGTAATCCTCTTATCGGTGCCTTTGACGACATAGCTCCCGTCGCGGAACTCGACATCGAGCGGCGATGCCTCGAGCGCCTCGGCCGCCAGCGCCAGCCCCTTCTTCACCACCTCTTCCGCAGCCACTTTGAAGCCGCTGCCGGCCGTCATACCGGTGCGCGAGCCGATCGCCGCCGCCCCCATGATCGCAGGACCGTCGGGATCGCTGGCATGGACCTCCATATGTTCGGGATCGAGACCCGTAATGGCGGCGACGATATCGGGGAATACCGTCTCATAGCCCTGACCGCTGGCGGTGGCCGTGAGATAGAGCTTCGCCACGCCTTTGCCGTCGAATTGAATGGCGACCTGGTCTTTGGGCGCGCCGCCGCCGCCCGAAGGCTCGATGAAAACGGCGCAACCGATCCCTCGCAGCTTGCCTTTGCGTGCGGCCTCGGCTCGACGCGCGTCGAATTCGCGCCAGCCTGATTCCCGGACCGCGTGATCGACCAGCGCCGCAAAATCGCCGCTGTCGAACACGATGCCGGTATGCGTCTTGAAGGGAAACTTGCTTTTCGGAATGAGATTGCGGCGCCGCAGCTCGAACGGATCGATTTTGAGCGTCGCTGCCGCCTCATCGACCAGACGCTCGATGATCAGCGCGGCTTCGGGACGGCCCGCGCCGCGAAAGGCGCTGGTGGGCGCCGTATTGGTCATGACCTGGCGATGACGCGCGTAGAACGCCTCGACCTCGTAAACGCCCGACGAAATGCTGATGCCGTTCGAGGTGTTGGTCATCGCGCCCGCAGAGCTGAGATAGACGCCGGAATCGCACAGCCATTCCGTGCGGAAAGCGAGGAATTTTCCGTTCTTGTCGAGTCCGAGCTCGCCCGAAACCCGAATCGCGCGGCCATGGAAATCGGTGAGGAAGTCCTCGGAGCGGGTCGAAACCCATTTGATCGGCCGCCCAAGCTTCTTCGCCGCGTAAAGCAACAGCGCGTTTTCCGGGAAAGGCTGGGTACGCGCACCGAATGCGCCGCCGACATCGACCATGTGGACACGCACCGAAGCGGGCGGCACGCCGAGCATCACGGCGAGCGCATCGCGCATCGCCAGCCCGCCTTGGTTGCCGCAACGGATTTCATAGGTCTGCGCGCCGGTGTCATACCAGGCGAGGATAGCACGCGGCTCCATTGGCGTCGGCGCGACGCGCGGACTTTCGAGCGTGACGCGCACCACATGATCGGCGCGCGTGATCGCGGCCGCCGATTTGGCATCGTCGCCATAGTCGGTATCGAAGCAGACATTGCCGGGAATGTTGGGGTGGATCGCCGGCGCGTCCGCCGCCAGCGCCTTATCGAAGCCGATCACCACCGGAAGGTCTTCATAATCGACCTCGATCAGCTCGGCGGCATCGGCTGCTTGCGCCGCCGTTTCGGCGACGACCATCGCGATCTCCTCGCCGACGAAGCGCACCGCATCGCGCGCGAGGACAGGGCGTTCCGGCACTAGGATCTTGGATCCGCCGCGGCCCGGGAACGGCATCATCGGCGGCACGGTGCGGAAGCCTGCATCCGCGACATCTTTGCCAATGAACACCGCGACCACGCCGGGGCATTTCTCGGCCGCGCTTTTGTCGATGCTACGGATGGCGGCATGGGCGTGGTCGGCGCGGCGAAAGCTGGCATGAAGCTGACCCGGCAGGCTCCAATCCGAACTGTAGCGGCCGGCTCCCGTCACCAGCCGCCGATCCTCCCTCCTGCCCGCATTTTTCTTCGTCATTGGCTACCCTTTTCTCTGATTTCGGCCGCCATTTAAGCAGGGCCGCCGCACCGAGAGCAATGCTTGCCGGCGCCGCAAAGCTTGTGGAAACGGCCCAATTTTTTCTATTGTCAGGTCAAATAAATCAGGGAGGGGACCATCAAAGCTATTGTGATCCGCGAATTCGGCGCGCCCGGCGTGATGCGGTTCGAAGAGCTTCCCGTCCCCGACCCCGGACCGGGCGAAGTCTTGATCGAGGTTGCGTGCGTGTCGGTCAACCGCACGCTCGACTGCGTTGTTCGCTCGGGAAAATATCCGCGGCCGGTGAAGCTTCCTCATATTCCGGGCGTCGATCCGGTTGGCACCATCGTTGTGGTCGGCGACGGCGTGAAATCACGCAAGCTCGGCGATCGGGTGGCGGTCTCGCTCCATCTCGGCCGGCCGGGCGAACCCCTCAACCTGCTCGGGATCGATACCTGGGGCGGCTATGCGCAATATGTGAAGCTGCCGGTGGCGAACACCTACCTCCTTCCCGAAGGGCTCGACTTCCATACGGCGACGGTTGTGGCGCGGCACGCGCCACTCGCCCACAACATGCTGCATGACAAGATCAAGCTAAAGCCGGACGAATGGGTGCTGGTGATGGGCGCCGCCGGCGGCCTCGCCAGCTTTCTCGTGCAATTCGCCGATCATCTCGGCGCGAAGGTGATCGCCGCAGCCGGCACCGACCATCATGTCGAGGTCGCGCAAGAGCTGGGCGCGCAATACGGCATCAATTACCGCAAGCAGGACCTGACCGCCGAGGTGATGAAGATCACCGGCGCCAAGGGCGTCCACGCCGTATGCGAGAACATCGGCGATCCCGAGCTGTTTCCCAAAGCTTTCGCTGCGCTGGGCCAGCGCGGAAGGTTGGTGACGGCGGGCGGACATGGCGGCGGCACCGTGCCGCTCAGCATCTTCAATCTTTACGTCAAAGGCATCACCATCTTCGGCAGCACCGAGCAGACTGACGCCGATATGGAGCTCAGCCTCAAAGCCGCAGCCGACGGTCACTTGCGCGCTTTGATCGATCAGGTCTTGCCGTTGTCCGAGGCCGTGCACGCCCACGAGATCGTCGAGTCACGCGCGGGCACCGGCAAGGTCTTGCTCGCCCCCGGCTGAATCCCCCGTTATTTATTATCCATGTGCGCGAGCCAAGGAGGCCGTCATTAAAGCCATCGTTATCCGTGAGTTCGGCCCGGCCGAGGTGATGAAGCTCGAGGAAGTGCCGACCCCCGACCCGGGGCCCGGTGAGATTCTTGTCCAGGTCGCGGCCGTTTCCGTCAACCGGACGCTCGATATCATCGTGCGCTCGGGACAATACCCGCGTCCGGTCAAGCTTCCTCATGTCTTGGGCGTCGATCCGACCGGCACGGTCGTGGCGCTGGGCAACGGCGTCAAGCGCCGCAAGCTCGGCGACCGGGTGTGCATTTCCTCGCGCCGTATGGCGCGCGGCCCGGGCGGCACGATGAGCATGCTCGGCATCGATAATTGGGGCGGCTACGCCGAATACGTGATCTTGCCGGAGGAGATCACCAACCTCATTCCCGAAGAGCTCGATTTCTACACCGCAACGGTGGTGGCGCGGCACGCGCCGCTCGCTTTCAACCTCGTGCGCGCCAAGGCGGCGTTGCAGCAGGGCGATTGGGCCTTGGTGATGGGCGCGGCCGGCGGTCTTGGCAGCCTGATCGTGCAAGCGGCGGCTTTTTACGGTGCGAAAGTGATCGCGGCGGCGGGCGCGGATCACCGCGTCGAGGTGGCAAAAGGCCTGGGCGCCGAATTCGGCATCAACTACCGCACCCAGAACCTCACCGAAGAAGTAATGAAGATCACCGGCAATCGCGGCGTCGACGTGGTGTTCGAGAATATCGCCGATCCCGAGCTGTTCCCGAAGGCCTTGGCCTCGATCCGCCGCGGCGGCAAGCTTCTCACCGCCGGCGCCCATGGCGGCCCGATTGTTCCACTCAATGTCAGCACGCTCTATATGAACGCGATCAGCATCATCGGGTCGACGGAGCATACCGCAGAGGACGTAGGCGCCGCGCTCGATGCGGCGAACAAGCAGCGTCTCACGGTTCTGATCGACCGGGTCATGCCGCTGGCTGAGGCCGCCGACGCGCACCGCATTGTCGCCGAGCGTTCGGGCACGGGCAAAGTGTTGTTGACCCCGGGATGAACTTGCCGCGCCCTGCCTTCGATCATCTCGTTATCAACGCGCGCGACCGCCTCGACCACGCCAAAGCGTGCTATCGCCACCTGGGTTTCGATCTGACGCCGCGCGGCTATCACACGCTGGGCTCGATCAACCATTGCGCGATCTTCGGCCCGGATTATCTCGAGCTCGTCGGTGTCGAGCCGGGCCGCAAAGATGTCCGTGGCGATATCCTGCGCTTTCCCGAAGGGCTGAATGGCATCGTTTTCGCCACCGATGACGCAGACCAACTTTATTCCGCCCTTTCAGCCGCGGGCGCGCCGGTCGAGCCGCCCGCATCCTTCGCGCGGCCCGTCGTGTTGGACGACCGAACCGAGGACGCGCGGTTTCGGGTTGTGCGGATCGCGGCCGACGCCGCACCCTATGGCCGGGTCTATTTTTGCCAGCACCTGACACCGCAGCTCGTCTGGCGCGACGAATGGCGGCACCACCCGAACGGCGCCTTAGCGATCGAACGCGCGGTGATCCTGGCGCGCAACCCGGACAAGACCAGCGACCTCTATCGCCGGCTTTTCGGGCCGGACGCGGTGAAGCCGGTCGCGAAGGGATTCAGCCTCGCGATGAGCCATGCGCGGCTCGACATCGTCACCGAGGAATGGGGCATCGCCGCGCAAGGCGAGGACCGGCTTGCCGGTCTTACCTTGCGCACACGCGGCACACCGCAGCTTGTTGCTGCCGCCGACGCTTTCGGCACCGTGTTGGAATTGGTCGCTTAGCTCGGCGGCTTTGCCGCGAAGTTGGAGCCACGCACGCACATGCGGCCGCGCTCGTCCTGCCATAGCTTCTCGGTGCGGTGCAGATAGCCGATCGCCTGCGCCACCGTGCCGAAAGCGTAATCGCGGAAATGCTCGCCGATATCGGTGTAATAGACCGGTTCCTTCGCAATCAGCGCGAGGATCTTGTCGGCCAGCGCCGCAACCTCGCGCTCGTCGCCGATCTTGCCCGGCTTGTCCGCCTTGCCGTTGAGATAATCGTCGATCTTCGCGGCATCGGCATAGGCGTAAGAGATGCGCTCGAAACGCTCGCGCGGAATGCCCTCCGATATGGTCGCGTCGATGCCGACCTTGGCCGTGGTCGGCACGATTCCGGGCGGCGTCGGCTTGAGGCTCGGGTCGAGCGGTTTGCCGCGTGCTTCGGTCACGATCATGATGTCGCGATCGCCCTGCACGCGGGTTGCGATCGCCCATTCGACATCGTTGGGATCGAAAATGTCGATGTCGTCATCGACCACGACGACGTGCTTCAGATCCATCACCGAAAGCGCCGCCAGAAGCGCGTTCTTGCCTTCCCCGGCCTGCTTCTTGATCGAGATCACCGCATGCCAGAAGGCGCAGCCGCCCAAGGTCACGTTGATGTCCTTGACCTGCACGCCGGCGGTGCGCAACGCCTGGCGGATCGCGGCGTAACGGGTGGGTGCCGCGAGCCAGGTGTTCTCCCACGGCATGTGCAACGCGTAATAGACCGCGTCCTTGCGGCGCGAGATCGCCTTCACCCTCACCAGCGGATTCCAATGGAGCCCGCCCATCAGCCGCGTGAACTCGCCGAAGCGCCCTTCGGGCCAGGTCCAACCGGTCGGAAGAATCTCGGCTTCGATCACGATTTCCGAATCCGCGATATAAGGCAGATCGATGGTCTGGCACGGCGCCAACGCGACCGGCTCGCCGCGCATGCCGCCCGAGATCGCCATCTCATCGACGCCCAAAGGCGCGCGATAGCCGGCGCCCATGATCTCGAAGGGATGGTTGCCGATGCTGATCGAGATCGGCAACGGCTTGCCTGCCTTGAAAGCACGGTCGGCGAAAAGCCGCATATTATTAGGCGTGACAAGGTCGATGCCGGTAAGGTTCTTTTCCTTCACGAGAAAGCGATAGATGCCGCTATTGATGCCGAGCTCGGGATCCTTCGCGATGACGATGCCGGCGGTAATGACCGGTCCGCCATCGAACACCGAGCACATCGGAATCGGCAGCTTATAAAGATCGACGTCGTCGCCCAGGACAGTCACTTCGCGCGCCGGCGAGGCGGCGACCATCTTGGGCGGGATCGGATGATCGAGCGCGTGTTTGAGCTTGTCTTCGATCTCGCGATAGGTCTCGCACCCCATCGACATGATCGCGCGCTCGCGCGAACGGATGATGCCCGAGACCACCGGCATGTCGTAGCCGATGACGTTGTGGAAATAGAGCGCGGTTTTCGCCTGATCGACCAAGGTTGCGATATGGCGGATATCGACCGGCTGATGCAGGTCGACCAATTCGCCCTTTTGCCGCAGCCGGTCGAGGAAGCCGCGAAAACTTTCGGTCATGGATGCGTCCTGGCGGAATTCTTGCTACAACGACGAATGACGCTACAGAAGGCAAAGGAACTGCGCAAGTGAGCGAAACGACGATGCGCGCGCTGGTTTTGAAAGCGCATGGCGGGCTCGACAATCTGACGGTGGCAAGCGATTACACGCGGCCGCAGGCCATGGAAGGCCACGTCGTCATCCGCGTGCGTGCGGCCTCGTTCAATTATCACGATGTCTTCACTGTGCGCGGCATGCCGGGCATCAAAGTACCTCTGCCGGTGATTATCGGCCTCGACATGGCCGGCGACATCGTTGAGCTAGGACCCGGCGTCACCCGTTGGAAAGAAGGCGACCGGGTGCTCGTCAATCCGCTCAACAAGCGCAAAGGGCTGATGGGCGAGATGCTCGACGGCGGCATGGCAGAATACTGCTTGGTCGCCGCCGATCAGCTGATCGCCATGCCGGATGCCGTCAGCTATGTCGACGCGGCCGCGCTACCCGTCGCTTATGGCACGGCACATCGCATGCTTATAACTCATGAAACCGTGAAAGCCGGCGAGCGCGTGCTCGTCCTCGGTGCGTCGGGCGGCGTCGGCACCGGTTCCGTGATCCTTGCCAAGATGCTGGGCGCGCATGTCATCGCGTGCGGCTCGAGCGAGGCCAAGCTGAAGCGTCTCAAGGATATCGGCGCCGACGAGGTGCTCGATTACACCAAAACCGATTTCTCGAAATGGGCAATCGAGAAATACGGCAAGCCGCAGCGCCGAAGCTATGAAGGCGGAATCGATGCGATCGTCAATTTCACCGGCGGCGACACCTGGCTACCCTCGCTCAAATGCCTGAAGCGTGGCGGCAAGCTGCTGGTGTGCGGCGCGACGGCAGGCCATGATCCGGTCGAGGATCTGCGTTATATCTGGACCTTCGAATTGAAGATCATCGGATCGAACAGCTTCTATGACGATAATCTTTCGGCCTTGATGACGATGATCGCAGCAGGAAAGCTCAAGCCTGTGGTCGACAAGGTTCTGCCTTTGGATCAGGCAGCCGAGGGTTTGCGCTTGATCCAGGACCGTGAAGTGATCGGCAAGGTCGTGATCGAGCCCTAAAGGATCACCGATGAGCGACGAGCTGACGATCGAGCAAGTGCAGGCGCTGATCACGCGCGGGCCTTACCATCAATGGTTGGGCCTTAAAGTGACGGCGCTGGGCGAGGATTCGATCGAGTTGAAGGCGACATGGCGCGAGGAATGGGTGGTCAATCCCGAGCGTCGCTATACGCATGGCGGCATCGTCGCCGCGCTGGTCGATCTCGCCGCGGATTGGGCGATGGTGAAGCGGCTGGGCCGGCCGTTCCCGACTGTCGATTTGCGGGTCGATTATCATCGCGCGGCGATGCCCGGCGATCTCACCGCGCGCGGCACGGTGCTGCGCGCCGGCCGCCAAGTCTCGACCTGCGAGGCCCATATCTTCGATGCCGATGGCAAGCTCGTCGCGAGCGGGCGCGGCACGTATCTGACGGCGCCGCCTGAAAAATAGCATGCTGCCTTTCACCAATCTCGGCGACCTCATCCGCCGCGACCGCGACCCAGAGAAGACGGCGATCATCGATCTCGGCGGCGAGGCGGGCGCGCGCACCTTCAGCTTTGCCGCGATCGATCGGATGGCAAAGGGCGTCGCGCGGGGACTCCTCGCGCGCGGGCTCGAACGCGGCGAACGGGTGGCGATCCTCTCGGTGAACCGGGCGGAATACATTGCCGCCTATTACGGCATCATGCGCGCGGGGCTCGTTGCCGTGCCGGTCAATTTCAAGTTCCCGCGCGCGATGATCGATTTCGTGCTGCGCGATTCCGGCGCAAGGCTCGTCTTTTGCGATGCGCCGCGATGCGCCGATGTGCCGGCGGATCTGCCTTCGATCTGCTTCGGCGCCGAATTCGAAAGCTTTCTCGAAGCGGGTCCGTTCGATTCCGTAACGCCGACACCCGACGAGCCGGCGATGTATCTTTACACTTCGGGCTCGACCGGCAAGCCCAAAGGCGTGGTGTTGTCGCATCAGGGGCATCTCTGGGTGGTCGAAATGCGCCTGCAGGGCCAGGAGCTCGAACGCCATCGCTACCTTATCGCAGCACCCCTCTATCACATGAATGCGCTGGCGCTGGCGAAGCTCGCCTGCGCCGCGCACGCGACCATCGTGCTGCTGCCGCAATTCACCGCCCGCGCCTATATCGAAGCGATCGGCGATTATCGCTGCACCTGGCTGACCGCGGTGCCGCCGATGATCGCGATGATGCTGCGCGAGCGCGAGCTTCTGACCCGTACCGATCTGTCCTCGGTGGAATTCGTGCGCATGGGATCGGCGCCGGTGAGTCCGAGCCTTTGGGACGCGTTGGCCCACGCCCTGCCCCGAGCCAAAGCCACCAATGTCTATGGCACGACGGAAGCCGGACCTGTCGTGTTCGGCCCACACCCCAAAGGATTGAAGCAGCCGCCGGATTCGGTCGGCTATCCGCACCCGCAGGTTCAACTGCGTCTAACCGACGGCACGGAGAGCAATCCGCCGCAAGGCGTGCTCGAGATGAAATGCCCGGCCGTCATGCTCGGCTATCACAACCGGCCCGATCTCAAGGATGCCATCACGCCGGACGGGTTCTACGTCACCAAAGACGTGTTCCGGCGCGACGGCGACGGTTTCTACTACTTCGTCGGACGCAGCGACGACATGTTCGTCTGCGGTGGCGAGAACATCTATCCGGGCGATGTCGAGCGCATGCTGGAGACCCATCCGGCCATCGCCCAGGCGGCCGTCGTCCCAATCGACGACGACATCAAAGGTCAGAAGCCGGTTGCCTTTATCTTGCGCGCCGAAGGGGCGGCGATGACCGCCGAAGAGGTGAAGCGCCATGCCCTTGCCAATGCGCCGGCCAACGAGCATCCGCGTTTCGTGTGGTTTCTCGATAGGCTCCCCTTGGCTTCGACCAACAAGGTGGACCGCGCCGCGCTGATGGAAATGGCAAAGGAGCGCATCGCCGCGGAAAATACGCTAGGCTGACTTGGATAGGGAGGATAAAACCATGATCAAAACGATCGCGATCGACGCTCAAGGCGGAAAGATGGAGCTGCTGCTCGGTGTGCCCGAAGGGGACGGACCATTCCCGACCCTGGTGGTTGTGCATCACCGCTGGGGTCTCGACCCCTTCACCAAGAGTGTCATCGAGCGGCTTAACGCCAATGGGTTCATCGCCGGCGCACCGAATTTCTACCACCGCCGTCCCGCCGGCGAAGACACAGGCGAATCCATGAAATTTCTCATGGACGACGAAATCATTGCCGACATCAAGACGGCGACGGCTTGCCTGCAAACGCAAAAACAGGCCAAACGCGGCGCCGAGGGCATCATGGGCCATTGCATGGGCGGGCGGCACTCCTTCCTGGGCGCGACCGCCTATCCGTTCAAGGCAGCGGTGATGCTCTATGGCGGCAGCATCAATCAGTCGCGCAACGGCAATCCGCCCGCGCTCACGCGCGTGGGCAACATCACCTGCCCGATCCTTGGCTTTTTCGGCAAAGAGGACAAGAATCCCAGCCCCGCCGACATGGCGGAAATCGACGCCGAGCTGAAGCGGCTTGGCAAGAAGCATGAATTCCACGCCTATGACGGCGCCGGCCATGCCTTCCAGAATTTTACCGATGAACGCTATCGCGAAGCGGCGTCGGAAGATGCCTGGCGGCGCTACCTTGCCTTCTTCCGCGAGACTCTTTAGCCGCGCGACCAATCACGGAGAAAGTCGATGCAGCCGATCGTCGAATGGCACACCCATGTCATCCCGCCCGAAGACACGCTCGATCCGCATTGGCGCGGCCATTGCCCGCTGACGATCGAAAACGTCCTCGACGCGCATGACAAGAACAACATCGCGCTTTCGGTCGTCACCGATTCGATCCATCAGCTTAAGGATTACGACAAGGCGCAAGCGCTCGACGCGTTGAAAGGCTGGCACGACCGTGCCGCCGCCTTGCAGGAAAAGCATCGCGGCAAGATCGTCTGCTTCGCCAGCACGGTGCCGACCGGCGGCAAGGATTTCGAAAAGGAGCTCGTCCGCGCCTTCGACCAGTTGAAGCTGAAAGGCGTGTTCATCACTTCCAGCATGTGGAAGACCTATCCCGACGACGACGAGGCCCTGCCCTTTTGGGAAATCGTCGCCGACCGCGATCTGCCTGTCTTCATTCATCCGCCCGCCAGCGCCTATGGCGAAGAGCGGATGCGCAATTACGGCCTCAATTCCAGCATCGGCCGTCCCGCCGACAACATGCTGTGCCTCGCGCGCCTGATCGTGCGCGGCATTTACGAACGCTTCCCGAGCTTGAAGATCGTGGCGTCCCATTTGGGCGGCGGCATCTCCGAGGTGATCGGACGCATGGATTATGCCTATGAGATGCGCGAGGACAGTTTCCTCGGCTCCTATTCGCCGCTGCTGATCACGGCGCCGCCGAGCCATTATCTCAAGAAGATGTATCTCGATCTTGCCTGCTACCATCTGCCGGCGGCGAAATGCGCTATGGAGACGGTGGGCGTCGATCACGTGCTCTATGGCAGCGACGCGCCGCCGCTCACCTGGCTCAAGCCGCGCGCGATTCAGCTCGTCAACGACCTGCCGGTGAGCGCGGAAGAGCGCGCCAAGATTTTTGCTGGCACGGCGCTAAAGCTCATGAAGCTCAAAGCGGCGGATTTGCCGCCGGCCTTGCAGTCTTACGCCGCGTGATTACTCGCCGGTGAGCGGCCAGCCCTCGGTGTTGGGCGACCAAGAACCGGGCGCGAGCGGCCAATTGATGTCGGCGACCGGTGCGGCCACCGGCGCGATTTCGGGCGCGTCGGGGATCACCGGCAACAGCAAATGCGAGAGATAATCCTTGTCGTGATAGACCGTGTTCTCGACCGGCCAAGGCAGGAGCAGCACGTCGATTTGCCGGAGCGGGTTGTTGTACTGGATATCCTCGCTGGCGATTTGCAGCTGAAGCCGATGTCCCGGCCTGATGGTGTGAAAGATCGGACGTAGTTCGATCTGGAATTCATAAATCTTGCCGGGCTCCAATAGCTCCTGGCGCAGAAACGGGTGAAATGGCTGTCCTGGCTTCGAGCGCGCGGCATCGACCTCGCGGAACGAGGCTTTCAACATCCCGCGGCTTAAGGGCCGTGCCGAGCCGTCGGGCTGCACATCGGCAAGCTTGATGAACCAGGCCGTGTCGATCTGGCTCGATGACGCGTAAAGCGTGAGGCCGATCGGACCGTTCAGCTTCAAAGGCGTTTCGGCCGGCCGCGTCGTATAGGCCAAGGCCGGCTTGCCGGCCATCAGCTGCGCGTAACTGTCCGGCATACGATAGGCGTCAGGCTTCTCATCAACGGGCGGCGCGCGATCGAGCGCGTCGCTGCGCAGATAGAATTTCGTCCATTCCGTGCGCGCCAAGGGATATTCGTTTTCGTAGCGCCATGTGCGAATGCCTGAATCGAAAATCGCAACCGGCGGCTCCGTCATGATGCCGGTCTCGACACCTTTGAGCCAATAATCGAACCAGCGCAGCATCTGCCGGTTGAGCGCGCGATCGGTCAGATAGCGCATATGGGACCAAAAGCCGGTCGGGGGAACCACAAGCAGCTTCTTCGGCGCGTGAATCTCGGTGAAGCCCGCAAGCTGGCCACGCATATGCATCGCCCCGCCCTGCGGCACGATGCTCATCACCGGCGTCTTGATCTTGTCGAGCTTGGTCCAGGCCGAACGCTCCCAATACCACGGACCGTCATGGGGGTGGCTGGCGATTTCGTAATGGAGATTCATGGGCGGAAGCTTGCCTTCCACCGGCCCCGGCCAGGCGAACATATTGGTGTGATAGTTGATCCAATTATTCATGAACTCGGCATTGTAGATGCCGCCTTGATAGCAAGCGTCGCGATAGAGATCGGTGGTCGCATCGCATTGGCAGATGCACTTCAAATGCGGCGGCTGCGCGGCGGCTGCGATGTATTGGCTCCAGCTCCAATAGGAATCGCCGATCATCCCGACATTGCCGGTGCACCAAGGCTGCTGCGCCATCCACTCGATGAGATCATAGCCGTCGGTGCGCTCATGCTCGTCGAACCAGCGCCATTGGCCTTGGCTCAAGCCGCCGCCGCGGCCTTGCGCGATGACGTGGACATAGCCCTTCGGCACGTAGAACGAGGTCGCGCCGGATTCGATCGCGTGGCTCCAATGCGGCGGCTTGCGCTGAATGTCCTTGTTGTAAGGCGACAGCGACAACAGGGCCGGATAAGACCCGTCTTGCTCCGGCCGATAGACATCGACTGCGAGCTTGATGCCGTCGCGCATGGTGACATAGACATCGGCATCCACCTTGATGCCGGGCACGGGCACCGGCGGCGCCGTCACCAGCTCCCGCGGGTGAATGAGCGTCACCGCCGGTCTCTCGCCGTCTTTTTCCGCCATCTGTTCCCCCCTTTGACGCCGGTTCGTGCGATCAGCTTACGACCGGCAGCACCAAATGGCTCGGATGCTCTGCATCGTGATAGAAGGTGTCGGTCGCGCGCAGATGGCCAAGATAGAACTGGCATTGCTGGTCGAACGCCATCAACTCGACCCGGATGCGGTGGCCTTTCTTGAACACCCAGCAAGTCGGCCAGATTTCGATCTGGAACGGATAGATCTTTCCCGGCTCGAGCGGCTCGACCTTGGCGTGGCTGTGATAAGGGCTTTGCGGCGTGCTGCGGGCCGGATCGAGCGCGCGATGCGAGGCTTTGAGCCAGCCTTCGGTAACCATTTGCGCCGGCGGCGCGACGTCGACCGTCTTGAGAGCGGCGGCAAGATCGGGCGCGAGCGGCGCCTGATCGAGAATCTTTACCACGAACTGGGTCTCGGTCGCGCTCGATGACGCAAAGAGGTTGAGCACGACCGGGCCGGTGACCTCGAAATCTTCTTCGACCGGATCGCTGGTAAAGGTGAGGATTTTGCGCGTGGTGTGGAGAAGCCCCACTTTTCCCCGCACGGCGCTGCCCGTGCCCGGGAAAGTCCAATCCGGATCGGGATAGGTGTAGCTGGTCGGCTTCGTCGCGCCTTTGGGCGCATCCCAAGACAGCTTGCCGTCGTTTAAGGATTCGACGGCGCCCGAAGGCCCGGACGCGAGATAGAGGTTGCGCGGCTTAGCGCGCTTCAAGGGCCATTCCTGCTCGTCGCGATACCCGCCGCCATTGCGGACATAAATCCGCACGGGAGGCTCATCCATCACGCCGTTGTCGATGCCTTTGAGCCAATAATCGTACCAGCGCACAAGCTGCTCCTCCAATTTCGGATCGAGGAACAGTTTCTGCGGGTCGCCGACATTGACGAGAAGCTTCTTCGGCCCTTGCGCCTGCATGAAACCGCGCAGATTGCCGTTGAGATGCGTGCTGGTTCCCGCCCAATTGCCGATCGAGAAGACCGGCACCTTGATGGCCGAGAGGTTGAAGCGCCGCCCCTCCCAAAAATCGTCGAAGGTCGGATGCTTCAGCAGATCGAGCAAGAAATCATAGGACATGTAATCGTCGCGCTGCGGATGCTCGGGATAATCGAGAAAATGCCGGTTGCGGACGCTGTTGCTGTACCAGTGATTGCCGAAGCCGATATAGAGAATCCCGCCCTTGTAACAGAAATGGCGGTAGAGATCGTTGCACGCGTCATAAGGCGCGCAGCAAGCGAGATGCGGCGGGTTCTGCGCGGCGGCGGCCCATTGCACCATGCCGTAATAGCTCTCGCCGAAGGTACCGACCTTGCCGTTGGACCAGGGTTGCACCCCGGCCCATTCGATCATGTCGTAGAGATCGGTTTGTTCTTCCTTGCAGAAGGGACGGAAGACACCCTCGGATTTTCCCGAGCCGCGCACATCGGCATGGACATAGACATAGCCGCGGCTGACCCATTTCGCGACGTTTCCGGTCTCGCGATAGCGAAAGACGCTCATCGTTGGCAGGTCGATCGAATCCTTGATATAGGGCGCGACCGCGTAAAGCACCGGGTACTTGCCGGGCGCCTTCGGACGATAGACATCGCAGGCCAAGCGCACGCCGTCGCGCATCGTCACCATGACGTCGCGATCGACGGTTGCATCGTCTCCGAGTGGTCCATCGCCGAGCACGATGGTACGGCCGCCCGATCCTTCGCTCATCGCTTCCTCCGCTTTTTTGGCCGTCCATTATTAGACCTCTCAGCCGCCTCGGCACAATGACGGATCGCCGCACGACAATTCGTTGAAACGAAAGCCGTTTCTTCGGCGTCAGCGCAGCGATTGCCAAGACCGGCCGAGAAACCTATCGTGACGCAATCGAAAACCGTAAAAACCTGGGAGGAAATGATGAAGCTGTTGTCGTTTGAGGTGAATGGCGTCGCGCATGTGGGTGCGCAGGTCGCGGAAGGCGTGGTGAATCTGACCGCCGCGCTGCGCACCACGCATCCTAACATCCAGAACGCGGGTTCCGTCCTTTCCATCATCCAGTCGGGTCTCGACATCGACCGTTTCGGCGAGGAAAGCCTGTCCGAGCTGCGCGCGACCGGCCGTCTCGCGCGCTTCGTGATCGCAAAGCCGAAATACCTTCCGCCGGTCACGCAGCCGCTGAAAATCCTCGCGCTCGCACTCAATTACCAAGAGCACATCGACGAAACCAACCTCAAATTCTTCCAAGAGCCGATCGTGTTCGCGAAATATCCCAGCAACATGATCGGCCACGAGGCGGAAATCGAGCTGCCGCCTTTTCCGCAAAAGGTCGATGAAGAGCACGAGCTTGGCCTTGTGGTCGGACGCGACTGCCGCCACATCCGGCCGTCACAGGCGGCGGATTACGTCTTCGGGTGGACGATCTGCAACGATGTATCGGCCCGCCAGCGGCAACGCGAACGCGGCCAGATGGGGCAGCCTTATGCCTATGCCAAGAACTTCGCGAGCTTCGCGCCGATGGGCCCTTGCATCGTGACAAAAAAGGAACTTCCCGATCCGCGCAACCTCAAGATGGAGGTGCGCATCAACGGCAAGGTGACGCGGGCCGGCAATACCTCGAAAATGATCTTCGATCCTTACGAGGTGCTGGCCTATTGCTCGGATTACACGCCGATGCAGGCAGGCGACATCATCTCGCTCGGGACCTTTGCGGGCGACAAGGAGATCCATGCCGGCGACGTGGTCGAGCTCGAGATCGAAAAGATCGGCGTGCTGCGCAATTCCGTGGTCTCGGCCAAGTCGCCGTGGCGAAGCTTCGCCGAGGGCACGCCGACCGGCTCGCTGGTCAAGGAACCCCGCTAGAAGAAAGCCTCGCGACGCGTTGCCGCGGCGCCCGTGTCTTAGGGCCGCGGCAACGCCACGACGTAGCGCTTGTCGATGATCTCGTCGCCGTTCACCGAATCCTTGAGCATGCCCTGCGACTTGAACCAGGCGATCTGATGCAGGACGTCCTGCGTATCGAGCCGCGCCTGGCGGTCGAGATAGGGCATGGCGAGTTTGAGCTGTTCGGGCGATTGTCCGACATATTTTGAGATCAGCGCGAGCACGTCGGCCGACGTCGGCATGTCCATGCGCTTTTCCCCAGGCCCCGTGAAAGCATCGTGATAGTCGGCGACGCCTTTGAGATAGGCGCGAAGGAAACGCCGTACCGTATCGCCGCGGTCATTCGCGATTTTTGTCGAGGTGAAGACGGCGCCGAGCTGCCACGGCGTCACGTCGCCGGCAAAGCCCAAGAGCTTCACCTTTCCCGCCTGTAGGGCCGGGGTGAAGAATGTCGCCGGCATCATCGCCGCGTCGACTTGGCCGCCGATGACGGCGGTGAGTTGATTGGGGTTGGACTGAAGCGCCACCACGCGCACGGTCTTCAGGTCGATGCCGAAATGCTCGGCGATCAACGCCCAGGCATAATGCGGCGCGCCGCCGATCTGCGTGGTGGAGACGGTCTTGCCGCCCATATCCTTGAACGAGCGGAAGCCTTTGTCATAGGCGGCAAGGGAAACCACCGCGCCATTGGCTTGAAAAGTCGGCCAATCCATGATGTAGCCGGCGATGATGCGCAAGGCGCCTTGTCCCGCCAGCGCATAAAACCCGGCCGCCGGCGGCGTCACGCCGAAATCGACATCGCCCGAGACATTCGCAACCGCGATCGGCTGCGCCGCCTCGAAATAGACGAATTGCGCGTTAAGCCCCTCTGCCGTGAAATAGCCGCGCTCTTGCGCGAGGTAGAGCGGCCCCGCGCCCGACACTTTGATCGTGCCGATCTTGATGTCTTCGGCCGAAGCCGGCACGACATACGCGCCAAACCACAGACAGGCCAACGCAGCAACGACGCCGCCCATTCGCAAACGACTCGACATCCCGCTCCCCACCTTTGCCCCGTTTTCCAAGATCGTTCCGTCACGGCTCAGCGCATCACGTCCTCGCGCATCTCCAGACCCAGAAGATGAGCGCCCCATTCGCGGCCGTGTAGCTCATGTTGGTTAGTAACATGCTGACGCCCGGCATTGATATCCGCGAGAATGCGGCCGAAACGATGCTCGGCGTAAAGCCCCGACGCGCCCGCCACTTGAAAGATCCGGACTGCCGGCACGCGGCAACGCTCCGACACGGTCGCCATTTGGAACTTATATTTGAGACGCTCTTCCTGGGGCGGAGTCTCGCCCCGCTCGGCATAGGCGGTCAAATTGCGCACGTTGCGGTGAAGCATCGTCTTCAACTCGTCGATCGTATGATCGGCCTCGCCGATAACGAGTTGCGCGTCGGGGTCTTCCACGGTCTTGCGGCCACCCAACCGCACGCGCCCCCCGGCATAAGAACGGAACGCATCGAGCATTCCTTGCAGCGCGCCGATCGCGCCATAGGCGACCCCGCCGCCGAAGACCTGGCCGAAGGGAATGCGATAAAGCGGCGCGGTGTTGACAGCCTGGCCCGGCCCGACGCAGGCAACATTGTCGAGCATGCGGCGGATCCGATAGTCGGGCACGAACGCATCGCGGATGACGATATCGTTGCTGCCGGTGCCCTTCAGGCCAACCGTGTGCCAAGTATCGACGATCTCGTAGTCCTTCCGGGGCACGAGATACATGCGCCATTCGGGCGGTCCCATGCGCTCAGGCGGAACGAAGGCGCCGAGCAGCGCCCAATCGCAATAGAGGCACCCGCTCGCGAAAGGCCAACGGCCGCCGATCCGAACGCCGCCATCTACGTTCGTGATCTTGCCGGCCGGCGCAAGCGACAGCGCGATCAGTGCCGCCGAATCCTCACCCCAAACATCGCGCGCGGCGCGATCGTCGAGCAGCGCCATCACCCATTGCGTGACGCCGACGACGCCGTAAATCCACGCGGTCGACATGTCGCCCTCGGCCAACGCGATTTCGATGTCGTAATACGTGCCGAGATCCGCTTCGTAGCCACCCCAGCGTTTGGGCTGTAGCGCACGAAACAGCCCAGCCTCCTTCATCTCGACGATGGTCGCGTCGGGGACCCGCCGGTCGCGATCGCCCTGAGGGCCGCGCTCGACCAATCGGGGGATAAGGGCGCGTGCGCGGCGAAGAAGCTCCGCCCGATCGGGGATTGAAGCGGTGTCATCGCGTGCCGGACCCAATGCTCCCTCCCTCGCGCGAGGCCGACGCGCCGTTCCGCCCTGCCGTTCTCTCGGCCGGTCTTCCGCGCAGCAAGGTTATGCTGGGCGCCAAGCGAGAGCAAGGGCGACGGATGCCGGCGGCCCGATCAAACCGTGTAGAAATCGAGCATGGTCGGTATGTAATCGTTAAGCAGCAGGATCTTCTTCCGTTTGATCCGCCACGTCGCGCCCTCGCGCGCCAACTCATAGGCATTGCGCGCAAAGACGAGGTGCGGTTCTCGCCGCTTCACGTTATAAATATGCGTGCTCGCGATCGAGCGCACCGTCAGTACGTCGCCGACGCCTGGCTCGGCGATGATGTTGGTGACGGCATGCGCGGTGCGCGGCAGCGGCGTCGATGCGATCGACTTGCCGGAACGGACCCGTGCAACGCGCTCCTGCAATTCTCGGCGGGTCGTAAGATAGAGCAACGAGACCTCGCTCTCCGGATCGGATGTCGGCTCGTCCTCGCTCTTCCACGCCGGCACCCAGAATTCAATGCGCTCCTCGAACAAGGCGAGCCATTCGTCCCAACGCCGCTCGTCCAGGTAAAGCGCCTCGCGATAAAGGAGGTCCGCCGCGACGCGGTGTGGATCGGTCGGCTGCGTCATTCGGCGGCTCCCGGCAATGGCTGCGCGTTCGGCACTTCGCGCGTCAGCGCCGCGGCCAGCCTTTGGCGCCATTCGCGCAAGGGCCCGTGGAAGATGGTTTCGTCGCAAATTCCGGCCGTGCTCACGATCGAGGTGGCGGGATTGATGCCGAGCTCTGCCGCGTCTTCGTTGGCCCCTGGCCTTACCGCGGCGAGGCCGCGCATATAGCCTTGCTGCCAATCGACCCAACGGCTTTTCTGCCCGGCATCGCAATCCTCGAACAAGGTGGTGTCGTCGGGCGTCGCAAGACCGCTCGGGTTGAAGAATTCCTCATATTGCCGGATCCGCCGTACCCTGGCCTCGCGGCTTTCGCCCTTGGGCGCGATGCAATAGGTCGTGATCTCGGTCTTGCCGGCCCCCAGCGGACGATTGACGCGGATCTGGAGCGATGCGTTCTCGAGCAGTTGCAGATTGGGAAAGATCAGCAGATTGCGGGTATAGAACATCCACTTGGTTTTCGCCTCGCCGACCCGGCGCGTCACATTCTCCAGATCGAGATAAAGCGGCCGCGCCTCGATATTCTCATTGGCTCCCCACAACACGTTATGGCCATGCGCGAAGCAAAACGAGCCGCGCCTGGCATCAGCCTCGCGGAAATTGGAGAGGTAGGAGGGGCGCTCGGCCGCCGAGGCGGATTTGCGCTGACTCAAAAGCTGAATATAGGAAATGTGGGTCGGCACGAAATGGTAGGCGTCGGCGCTGTTCTCGATCTGCAATTTCCAATTGCCGTTATAGGTATAGGTCACCGCGCCGGGGACGATCTCCAAGCCCTTGTCGCCTTGATCGACCACGAGATCGATGAATTTACGCGCATCGCCGAGATGCTCTTCGAGCGACAGCACATCGGGATTGAGGCTCGCGAACAGGAAGCCGCGATAATTGCCGAGACGCGGCACGGCGCGCAGATTGTGATCCTCGCGCCCAAAGGCCGGCGTGTATTGGCCTTCCGCCTGAGCGGGAATAGCAACATTGCGCCCGCCGCTGTCATAGGCCCAGCCGTGATAGGGACAGACATGATGCTTGCGGTTGCCGGCGCCGACTTGGCACACCATCGAACCGCGATGGCGGCATGCGTTGAGAAAACAGCCGATCTTGCCGCTGCTGTCGCGCGCGACGATGACCGGCTGGCGGCCGATATAGGTGGTGAAGAAATCGTCCGGCTTCGGAATCTGACATTCGAGACCGATGAAGACCCAGTTGCCTTCGAAGATATGCGTCAGCTCCAACTCGCAAATGTCTTGGCGGCGAAAGACATCGGCATGGACCCGGAAGACGCCGTCTCGCGGCCGGTCGTCGATCAGCGCATCGATATCTCTGGGTGTCATGTCGGCTTCCTCCCGCTCGGCTTTGGCGTGATTTTGCCATTGTCGGACGGCATGCCGTCAAGCACCGTGGCGGTGCGCGTCCCGCGCCACAGCGTCGCGTCGCATCGCAAGACCGTCAGCGCGCCGGCGCAGGCAGCGGCGCGGCCGCGGGCTGAACCCGCCCCGTCAGCAGCATCGCCGCGGCGGCGACAAATTCCGACAAGGCGATCACGTGCAGGATCGCCGACATGTCCCATTTGGCCGCCACCAGCGCCGCGCCGATGAGCGGCGCAATGAAAGCGCCGGTCCGCCCGATACCCAGCGCCCAGCCGATCCCGGTCGAGCGCAAAGCGGTCGGATAGATCGCGCCGGCATAGGCGCTGGTACCGCCATTGCCGCCTGAAACGAAAAACCCGATCACGACCAGCGCGGCGGAGATGGCAAAGCTCGAATCGAGAAACGAGCCGAGAAAGGCCATCGCCAAGCCAGCGACAGCGAACCCGAGTCCTAGCACCACAGGCGCGCCGTAGCGATCGATGACGAAGCCGAGCAAGGCGACGCCGAGCGGGCCGCCAACGCCGAACATTCCCGTGGTCGTCGCGGCCGCCTCGATCGATATGCCGGTGGCCGTGAAGAGCGTCGGCAGCCAGGTCACGATAAAATAAAGCACCAGCAGATTGGCAAAGACCGACAGCCATAACAGGCAGGTATAGGCGGCGCGTCCTTGCGCGAAGAGCTGGCCGACCGGCAGGCCTTTCGCCCGCTCTTCCGCCACGGTGAAAATCGCATCGTCGGGAAGTGTCAGGCGAGGGTCGAGCTTGGTCAAAATGCGCGCGATCTGACCGGCCGGCGCTTTGGTAATGACGAGATAGCGGATCGATTCCGGCAAATGGCGCGCCGACGCGACCAAAAGCAGGAAGGGGATCGCGCCACCGGCCCAAAACAGCGACTGCCAACCCCAGCGCGGCAGCAGCGCGGCCGTAATAAAGCCAGCCGAACCCGCCCCGATCGCAAAGCCGAGGCCGCAGAGCATGATCACGGTCGCGCGGATTTTGCGCGGGAAATATTCCGAGACCAAGGCATAGGCGATCGGCATCCCGCCGCCCAAGGCCAATCCCGCCAAAAACCGCAGCACCAGCATGCTTCGGACCGATTGGGTGAAGCCGGTCGCGAAGGTCAAGGTACTGAATCCGGCGACGCAGATGATCAAGGCGCGGCGGCGGCCAAGTGCGTCGGACAGCATGCCCATCCCCATCGCGCCCAGCGCGATGCCGAGCGCCCCCGCGCTGAAAAGCGGCCCTAAGGCGATGCGGTTGATATGCCAGTCGCGCACCAAAGCCGGTGCGAGATAGCCGATCATCTGAGAATCGAAACCATCAAGAAACAGGAATGCCGCGCACAGCGCAAAGGTGACCGCCTGAAAGCGGCAAAGCTTTTGTTTGTCGATGATCGACGCGACGTCCACGGATATGGCCATCTTTGCTCCTCCCCCTGGCGTTTTTATCTTTTTTGTCGACGGGCCGCCCGTTGCGGACGGCCCATCCTCGTCACGTTAGCGTGGCCCGAACAGGGCGGTTACCTTGGTCGCATTGAAGATGTAGGTCGGCAGAATGTCAGACCACACGATTTTCTGATTGAGCTCCTGCATCGCGCCCATGAGCGCAAACCAGTTGAGCGTCTCGTGACCGCCGCAATCTTCGATCTGGTCGAGCGTGAATTTCTGCCAATAGGCGTAATCGCCTTCGACCATCGCGTTGTAGAGCTTCAGATCGGTCTCGATGTCGGGAACCATCCGCCAGGTTTTCTGAGTCAGAAACGAATGCGACCAGCTCGACGACGCCATCAAGGCAATCCGGTAAGGGCTCTCGCGGGCAATGCGCGCGACCGCCCGCCCCAGCGCGAAGCAGCGGCGCGGATTGGGCGAAGGCGGATCGGGCGGCGGCTTGTGGCCGAGACTATCGGCGAAGCCGCGATAGCCGATCACTTCGCGGCCATAACAATTGATCGAACACGGAATGATTCGGTGCGGGAAGCCTTCGCGATAATAGTCGAGATAAAGCACGGCGTTGAGGAAGGCATGCGCCAAGCCGGGATGCTCGTTCGGCTGGTAGGAATAGGCCATGTCGAAATCCTGCTCGAGCAGTTTCTCGACGATGTATTTCGCGCCCTCGCGGTGGAAGTGCAGCTTGTATTCGAAATCCATCGGCTCGTTCCAGACATTGGGCTTGCCTTTCATCGAGCCCGAGGAGGAAGCCTGTAGCCACGGCTTGACGGTAAGGTCACCCTCATAAGCCATGACGCAAAATGGCGGGATGATGCCTTCGCGGAAGTTCTCGTACTGGTCATCCCCCCACATGAAGATGAAATCGGGTTTGAAGGCGTCGAGCGCCGCCCGCGCCTTGCGAAAATCGGCAAGCATCGATTTATGATGGGCAGCGCCGGCCGCAGCACCCTTGTCGTTGCTCCATTCCTTGCGCATGCCTTCGGGCCATTTCGATTGGTCCTTGGCGGAATCAGGAATATTCGGATCGGCCAGACGCGCGCTCAGAAGAAAGGCCATGTCGTGCTTCGGCCGGCTGAACAGCGGGGAATGGGAAATGCCGAGTCCCAGTACTTCTCCCATGACGATTCCTCCTCGATACGCGTTTGATCGCGACACGTTAAACCTCCGGGCCGGCCATTTCCAGCGCGGCGCAAGACCTTGAGGTTGTCGCGCGATTGTCGCCGTCCTAGAGTGACCGTCGTAAAAGGGGAGACAAATCCCCGAAAAATTGAGGCGCCTAGATGAAAATCGCTCTTGCGGATTTGCCTTGGCCGTTCCTGGCCGAGACCCGAATTCTGGCCCAAGCCGCCAATGGACATTGGCATGACCTTCACAGCGTGCTCGCCGAGCTCGGCATGCCAAACGCGCCCGAAACGGCGGCGCTGCCGGTGGTATTGGCGTTTCTGTCATCGCTCGCCCTCGGCCAGAAACGCAAGATCCAGCGCGCGCTCGACGCACAGAGCAACGGCACGCCCAATCCCGCGTTGTTGAAGCCGCTCGATCCTTTGTCGAAGATATTGCTCACCGAAGGTCGCGTCGCGTTGAGTTGATCGAACGATCAGACTCCGGCAAAGATGGTCGTCGGCTTTTCGAAATTTCAAACGGCGCTTGCCGATCCGAATAGGACGATCCGCCTGCCCGATGCGCAAGCGCGCTACGACGCCGAGGCGACGCTGGCGGTCGTGCTCGGCAAGCCGGCGTCGCGCGTAAATGGCGGCGTCGCCGTGCGCAGCATCGTCGGCTTTACCCTGATGGCCGAAATCACCCATCGCGACATGTTCGACGCCGAATGGCGCACCAGCAATTCGCTCTTCGCGAAGAATTGCCTGGGCTTGTCTCCCTTCGGACCCTGCATCTGGATCGCGGGCCCAAACGATCTCGATCCTGCAACCGACATCACGCTCGCGATCAACGGCGTAGTGCGGCAGCGCTTTGCGGTTTCGGATTTCGCCCACAGCATTTCCAACGCGATCAAGGCTTGGTCGCGTTGCGTGCTCGAGCCGGGCGACGTCGTGGCGCTCGGCGCCGCAATCGCCCGACCGCGACCTGGAAACGACGTCGACTCGCCGGTCGCGATCGCCCCGGGCGACCGGATCGAGGTTTCATGCGCGCCGATCGGCACGCTCGCGGCAAGTTTCGTCGCCTAGGCCGAAGAGGATCGGAAAATGCGTTTCGTCACTTTCGCGCCATCGCCCGGAATTGAACGCTTCGGCGTCTTAATGGCGGATGGAAGAGTTCTCGACCTCGAGGGCGGCTTTGCCGTTAAGCTTGCGCAAGAGCTGCCGGTTGATCGTGCCTTGGCGCTGGCGTGTACGATGGCGCCGCCCGATGCGCAAAACTTTATCGCCACGGGCCGCATCGCGCTCGACGCAGCGCGCCAAGCTTTGCAATTCGCCGAGGATGGAACCCGTGCCGGCGCGACGGTCAAAGGACCGCGCGGCGAGACGATCGTTTTTGCCGCGAATGAGGTCCGACTCCTTGCACCGGTGCCGCGGCCGCGCAAATTCATTGCCGCGGGCAAGAATTATTTCGAGCACCAGGACGAAATGGGAAGGCCGGCCGAATCGAAAGTGCCGTCTTTGCCGATCGCGCATGTGCAATTCGCATCGACCGTGGTCGGGCCCGATGCGACCGTGGCGATTCCGCCCGAAACCAAGCATCTGGATTACGAGGTCGAGATCGCCGTGGTGATTGGCCGCCCGGCTTTCTGCGTGGCGAAAGAAAACGCGCTCGATTACGTCTTCGGCTACACGGTCTATAACGACCTGTCGGACCGCGACATGTATCGTGGCGAATCGCGCCTCGGCGGCGGTGTCGGCTTGCTGGGCAAGAATTTCGCCGGGTTCTCGCCCATGGGCCCCTGTCTTTGCACGCCGGACGAGATCGGCAACGCGCAGGAATTGGGCTTGCGCAGCCGGGTCAACGGTCAGATGCGTCAGAATTCGACCGCGCTGCGCATGATGTATCACCTCGATCAGCAGATCGCGCATTGGTCGCGCATCGGTCTGCAGCCGGGCGACGTGCTCGGCACCGGTACGCCGGGCGGCGTGGCCGCCGGGCGCAAACCCGACCAAGAGCCATGGTGGCTGAAGCCCGGCGACGTCGTCGAGGTCGAGGTCGACAAGATCGGCACGCTCAAAACCCGTATCGCATAATCGCAGGAGGAAAGAACGATGGACGCAACCCAACAAAAGCAGATCGAGCAGGAAATCCGCGACCTGGTCATCGCGATCACCCAATATGGCGATCATCGCGAGGCGGCGAAGGCCGTCGCGCTTTTCGCCGAGGACGGAACCTGGCTGCGCGGCGGCAAGCCTTACAAAGGCCATGCCGAGATTTTGGAATCCTATAAGCGCGGCTCGCCGACCCAGGTGACGCGCCACATGAATGGCGGCACCTTGGTCACGGTAAAGGACGAGAGCCACGCCGAGAGCGTGACCTATTACATCGCCCTGCACCATGATCCGAAGACGCCGGACGCGAAATTCCCTCTGCCCTTCGATCCGCCTTTCAGCATGGGCGAGTGGCACGACAAATTCGTGCGCACCGCGAAGGGTTGGCGCTTTTCGTCACGCGAGACCAAGCGTCTGTTCGAGCGCCAAGGCGGTCATTGAGGAACCCGCGCCGAAAACGCCGTCACGCCGCGGCGAGCACGGTTCTCGGGAAGCGGTACGTGCCGAGCCTTGCCAGCATGGCGGCGGCGATCAGCAGGATCGCGGTGTTGACGATCAGCATGATGCCGTAGGAATGCGTCAGGTCGAAACACAGGCCCATGAAATAGGGCCCTAACCCGACGCCGATGGTGAAGAAGGGGAATATATAACCGTAGATCGCGGCAAAAGAGCGGATTCCGAAATAGCGGCTGATGAAGAAGCCCATCATGTCGACCTCGGCGCCGACGCCGAGGCCGCACAAAATGACGGCGACCAGCGGAACGATTCCGCCGAAGCCGGCCGCCAGAAGGAAGCAGCCGAGCGCCGACAGTACGAGGAAGCTTGCCGCCACCAGTGGCCCGTTCAAACGATCGAGCAAATGCCCGGCGATAACCCGGCCAAGGATGATCGCGACCCCGGCCACGGCAAGCGTTCGCGCCGCGATCGGCGGCGCGATGCCACGGTCGATCAGCAAGGCCACGATATGCGCCAAGGTCCCGTTGATGGCGATCGCGCCGAGAAAGAAAACCACCGCGAGAAACCAGAATTGATGCGTCGTCTTCATCGCTTGCAAGGCCGACATGCCGGGACGGCCGCTTTCGCTGCCCAGCATCGTGATGTGATGACCGGGCGGATCGCGCAGAAAGAGGCCCCCCGCCGGAACGGCCAGCACGAAAGCGGTCGCGGCCAAGCCGATATAGGCCGTCCGCCAGCCGTAATGGGCGATGAAGAATTGCGCGAGCAGCGGCATCAACGCGGTACCGAGCCCGACCCCGGAAGTGGCGATGCCCAGCGCCAAGCCGCGCTCCTTGTCGAACCATGCCGACACGGCGCGCGAATACATCATCGGGCTGCCGCAGGAGCTGGTAAGCGAGACACAACCGTAAAGCAGATACATGAGCCAGACCGCCGGCGTCATCAGCGAGAGCGAGCCGAATCCCAGCGAGAAGAACGCCAGGGCCGGCAACGCCACGCGCCTGATCCCGAACCGGTCGATGAGCATGCCGAAGATCGGCGCGGTCACGGTGCTGAGCACGCTCGAAACCGCCAAGGCCGATGAGAAGGTTCCGCGGCTCCAGCCCAGCTCCGTCGTGACGGGAACGAGAAACACGCCGAAGGTGAACACCGTGATCGAGCCAGTGCCGACGGTCAGCCCGATGACCGACGCGACCACGACCCACCACCGGTTCTGCAAGACGCGCGGAAGAGCCATGACGTTCCATCCCTGTCTGCGGCGCGCGCGGATACCGTTGTTTCGGCCATCCCGCCGGCCATGAGGCCGCGCGCCGCTATGGCGTCTCTCTTACCGCGCCGTGCCCTGCCCCGTCCATGACATCGCGCGGGTGGCGGACCCCTTCGATCTCGGAGCAGGGCGCGCTATGATACCGCCGCAATCAACGAGGTAACCGATGACGCCGCCCGATTCCGTTCCCAGCCAAGCCGACGTCTCAGCGGAAATCCGCCGGCTGGGACGCGCCTTCAATCCCGATATTCTCAAAGCGACTTATGCGCTTTTCACGCCGTTGCAGCAACGCGCGCCCAAGGACGGCGTCGAACGCCACAACGACATCGCTTATGGCGAGGATGAGCGTCAAAGGCTCGATGTTTTCGTGCCGGTGCGCAAGCCGGCAAAGCCTGCGCCGATCGTGGTCTATTTCCATGGCGGCGGCTATGTCGCGGGCGAGCGCAGCCCTTTACCCGGCCTGATCTATGACAATGTGCCGACGTTCTTCGCGCGTCACGGCGTGATCGGCGTCAATGCGACCTATCGGCTTGCGCCTCAGCACAAATGGCCAAGCGGCGCGGCCGATGTCGGCAAAGTGGTCGATTGGCTGCGCGCGAACGCGGCGCGTTTCGGCGGCGATCCCGAGCGGATTTTCGTCATGGGACAATCGGCCGGCGCGACCCATGTCGCGACCTGGACTTTCGTGCCACAAGTCCATGGCTCCGCCGGACCGCGGATCGCGGGCGCGCTTCTGCTCTCAGGCGTCTACGCGCCCTCGCATCCCGAATACAGCCCGGAGAAACCTGCGCCCAATTCGGTCGCCTATTACGGCGAAGATTCGAGCAAATACGCCGAGATGAGCCCGCTCAACCAGGTGAAGCCCGGCCATCCGCCGGTCTTCGTCGCGGTCGCCGAATACGATCCTTATCCGCTCGCGTGGCCTTCGGCCGCGCTCGTTGCGGCTCTGGTCAAATGCGACAAACGCATGCCGTGGTTCCTGTTCAACCGCAACCACAACCACGTCTCGCCGGCGATGCAGATCAACTCCGAAGTCGACGGGCTCGGCCCCGAGCTTTTGGCGTTCGTGCAGAGCGCTTCCTGACGCGCGCGCTGGCGCTCGCCTTGCGGCGGCTCGAAACCGGCAGCCGGCGCGGCCATAATTCCTTCGTCGCGCGGCGCGCGCCATCGGCCAGGGCCTCGAGCTTCGCCCAGGCGATCTTCGCCTGCTTCACGCGCGGGCCCAAGCCGCAATCCGTGCCAGCCATGAGATTGTCGCGGCCGACCAGCTTGGCGTAGCGCAACAGGCGCTGCGAGACGAGCTCGGGATTCTCGATGAAGTCGGTGCAGTGGCCGACGACGCCGGGAATCAGCTTCGCGCCGTCCGGCAATGCCACTTTGTCGAACACCGTCCATTCATGCTCATGCGCCGGGTTCGACGCCTCGATCGAATATTCGCTCGCGCGCACCCGGAAGATAAGATCGGCGATGTCCTTGAGTGGAATGTCGTCCTGGTGCGGCCCGTGGAAGCTGCCCCAACAGACATGGAGCCGGATCTTTTCCCGCGGTATATTGCGCAACGCGTGATTGAGCGCATCGACCCGCAACCGCGCATATTTGCGATATTGCGCGACTGTCATGTCGGGATACATGAGCCAGCCATCGGGCAGATCGGGATCGTCGATCTGCAGGCGGAAACCGGCATCGACGATGGCCTGGTATTCCTCGCGCATGCAATCGGCGATCGCCTCGAGATAGGCTTCCTCGCTCGGGTAATGCTCGTTGCGCAGCCAATGCTCGATCGTGCCCGGCGTATTGGCCGGCATATAGGCTTCATCGTATTTCACGCCGGCGAGCGCCGCCTTGAAATTCGCGATATCCTGTTGCAGCTCGGCCTGACCGGCATAGCGCAGCGGCGCGGTGCAGAGATAAACCGTTTTCGGCGGATCGAGATTTACGAATTTCGCGTGGCCGGCGGCGAAATATTCGCGGAACTTGCGGATGTCGCGCGCGCCGATGCTGAGCGGCTCGGGATCGCGGCCGGCCTCGTAAGGCCGCGTCTCGAAGCCGGAGAGCCGGCTCGCGCAATATTGCGTGAACGAGGTTTTGCTCAGCTCGCCGTCATTGATGCTATCGATGCCGATCTCGACCTGGTGACGCACGGCTTCCGCGAGTTCGATGCGGAGACGTTCCGACAGCTCGGCCGGCTCGTAAAACCGGTTCTCGGCCTTTGCCCATACCAGCTTCGCCAGATCGGGCGAGCGCGGCAGCGCCCCCGCATGAGTTACGCGAATGCGGTTGCTTTTGTCAGCCATGGTGCTCCACCCTTCATCGCTATTTTTTCAAGCTTCCAATCGCGCAAACAGACGCCGCGCATTGCCTTCTTCGATCGCGTGCAAATCCTCGGCGCTGAGACCCAGGCCGCGCAGGGGATCCTTGGTCGACGCCATCGTGCCCCAGGGGAAATCGCTGCCGAAGAACACTTGGGTCGGCGGCACGAGCTTCAGCAAGGCGCCGAAGGTCATCGGATTGTTCATGCTGGCCGTGTCGAAGTTCAGGCGTTTCAGCTCGGGGATCGCGCCTTTCGGCAGCTTGTCGCCGAGCGAGCGCGACCAACCGGCAACCCGCCCAGCCACGGTCGGCAGCGCCCCGCCGCAATGCGAGAAGATGAAGCGTATGTCGGGACAGCGCGTGAAAGTGCCGCTCGCCAACAGACTCACGATCGCGCGCGTGTTGTCGAACATGAATTCGAGGATCGCAATCGGAATGCCGGGCTGGATATTGACGCAGCAATCGACCGCGGCGGGGTGCGAATAGACGATCGCCTTGCGCCGGTTGAGCTCGTCATAGACCGGTGCGAAGGCGGGATCGCCGGGATATTTGCCGTCGTAATTGGTCAAAAGGCAGATGCCGTCCGCCTTCAAGACGTCGAGCGCGTATTCCATTTCCTTGAGACTGCCTTCGACATCGGGCAGCGGAATGGTGGCGAAAAAGCCGAAACGCCCCGGATAGTCACGGGCGAGGGTCGCCTTGTACTCGTTGAGCACGCGCGCCAAACGCCGGCTTTCCTCGACCTTGCCGGTCCAGGAGCCCGGCGCCGAAATCGACAGGATCGACGTCGCGGCACCGATTTTGTCCATTTCCTCGATCGACCAGCTCGGCGTCCATTCGGTGAGCTTGGCGCCCCAATAGCCGGTCTTTTTGATCCGCTCCTCCTGCAGCGCGAGGAATTGCGGCAACATGATGTGATGGTGGACGTCGACGATGCCGGCCATGTTTCGCTCCCTCGTCTTATCCTTAGGCGCGCGCCCGGCGCACGCGCGCGCGAAGCTACCAGCCTCCATCCAGCGGCGCAACCGCACTCCTGCCCATCGCCGCACGAACGGCGCATTGCTCCCCAGCGCGCATCGGTGTTAAGACCAGCCGTGGGCAAGGCGAGTGTACGAGGATAAAGATGGCCGTCGATGTCGAGAAATTCCGCTTGCGCCGCTTCGTCGAGCACCTCGTCGCGCTCGGCGAGGTTGAAATTCACGACGAGCCGGTCGCCCTTGGCGCGCTCGCGGCCTTGATCGAAGACTCGCCCAAAGCCAGCTTGTTCCGCAAAGTCGGAGCCCAGCAATTCGAGATGGCCGCCGGAATATCGAGCAGCCGCAGCCGGCTGGCGGCCGCCTTTGGCGTCGCCGAGGCGCAGCTTCTGCCCGAATATCTTCGCCGCTTGTCGCGGCCCCAACCGGTTGTCGAAATCCCATCGAGCGATGCACCCGTGCATCAGATCGTGTTGACGGGCGACAAGATCGATCTGGCACAGCTGCCTTTCTACCTCCAACACGAATTCGACGGCGCGCCCTATATTTCCGCCGCGATCGATTTCACGATCGACCCGGCCACGGGAAAATCGAACGTCGGATGCCGCCGGCTCATGTTGAAGGGCCGCCACGAGCTGCGCTCGAACCTCACCCAGCCTTCGGATCTGCGCGAGATCTATCGCGCCTGCGTCGAGCGCAAGGAGCGCCTGCCGGTGAGCTTCGTCATCGGCTCGCATCCTTGCGATTTCCTGGCGGCGACCTCGAAGGCGCCGATCGACGAATTTCAGCTGATCGCGACCATTCGCGGCGAGCCTCTGGCCATGGTGCGCGGCATCAGCAACAACGTGCCGGTGCCCGCCGACGCCGAGCTGGTGATCGAGGGCTATTTCGACGAGCGCGGCTATTCGGAGATCGAGGGCCCTTACGGCGAGCTTTATGGGCTTTACGGGCCGATGCACCCCGACCCGGTCTTTCACGTGACCGCCATCACCAAACGCAAGGACGCGCTTCATCAAACCCTGCTCCATGGCGGACGCCATTTGACGCGCAACGACGCGGCGCAGCTGAGCGGGCTGAATTTCGAGGTCTTGGCGTGGCGCACGCTCAAAGGCGCCAGGATCGATGTCACTTCGGTCTATCTGCCCGCGGCCGCCACCGGGCTCCATCACGCCCGCGTCGCCATTCGGCAGACCGCGCCCGGTCAAAGCCGCGTTGCGATCGCCGCGCTGTTGAAGCTGCCGCTGATCAAACACGTCTTCATCGTCGACGACGACATCGACGTGCATTCGGAAGAAGCGATGGAATGGGCTTTTGCCACGCGCTTTCGCGTCGATCGCGACGTGATCAGCGAGACCGGGCATTTTGCCCTGTCGATGGACCCGACCAGCGAAGCCGGCCAGATGATCAAGGCGGGCTTCGACTTGACCCGCGAGTTCGGCCTTCCCGACACGATCGCAAACCGCGAATCCCGCACGCCGCATCTGAAGCCGCAGGCGCGCTTTCAGACCGTGCGCCAGGCGCTCGAAACTCGCCCGATGTATTTCATCGAGCTGATGGAAACGATCGGCACCGACGATGGGCGCGAGATTGCGGTCGAGCTCGATCAGCTTTACCAGCAAGGCATCATCGGGCGCGGGAGCAACGGCGAATGGTGTCTTAAGCCCTGACCGTGAGCCGGCGGGCGCGTCGTGAGCGCCCCGTTTGGCGGCTTTCTGAAAAACGCCTGCCAATTATCCGATATTGGCGCGATTGCCAACTCATCATGGCCGCGCCGATCGAAGCGGTTTATGCTTGTGACGGGCGCATCGGCGCCAAGTGACAACAACGGGTTGGGCACGCCGGATGGATTCCATTCTCGTGACCGGTGCCGCGGGGCAGATCGGCGCCGAGCTGGTTCCGGCCTTGCGCGATCGTTACGGCGCCGCGCGCGTGATCGCGACCGACATCCGGATCCCGACCGTTTCCACGGACGGTCCGTTCGAGCATCTCGATTGCACCAAGCCGGATCAGATCCAAGAGCTGGTTCGCCGCTATGGCGTGCGCACCATCTATCACCTTGCCGCGATGCTTTCCGCCATTGCCGAGGAAAAGCCGCAAGCCGCGTGGGAGCTCAATATGGGCGGGCTCTACCATGTGCTCGAAACCGCCCGCCAATATCGCTGCGCGGTATTTTTTCCCAGCTCGATCGGCGCCTTCGGTGCAACCACGCCGCCCGACCAGACCCCTCAGGACACGGTTCAGCGCCCAACCACCATCTATGGCGTGACCAAGGTTTCGGGCGAATTGCTCGCCGATTATTACGCGCGCCGCTTCGGCGTCGATATTCGCGGCTTGCGCCTGCCCGGGCTTATCTCGCATGTGGCACTGCCGGGCGGCGGCACCACCGACTACGCCGTCGAGATATTCTATCAAGCGATACGCTATCGCCATTACCGCTGCTTTCTGCAGCCCGACACGGCGCTCGACATGATGTATATGCCCGACGCCATCCGGGCGATCTTGCAGCTTATGGAAGCCGATCCGGCCCGGCTGATCCACCGCAACGCCTTCAACATCACGGCGATGAATTTCACGCCCGAGCGTCTCGCCGCCGAAATCCGCAAGCATATTCCGGATTTTCGCATCGACTACGAGATCGACCCGATGCGACAGGCGATCGCCGATTCTTGGCCGCGCTCGGTCGACGACAGCGCGGCGCGCGCCGAATGGGGCTGGTCGCCGCGTTACGATATCGAAGCCATGACCACGGACATGCTCGAGACGCTGGGGGTGAAGCTGAAGCCAGCGAGGTAAGTCCGCGAACGCTGCGAGGGACTGGATCATGCCGCATGACCGGATGGAGCAGATTCTCAGCGCGGAGCTGAGACGATTCGATGCCGAAGGGCGCCGCAAAGGTCGGGAGTCCGCCATCATCGGCGTGGTCCCGCCGCAGCGCGGAAGCGGCCCGCGCTTTCTGATCGAAGGCGAAGGCGATAAGCCGTTCCTGCGCATGAACGCCAATAATTATCTCGGCCTGTCGCTACGTGGCGAGCTTGTCGCCGCCGAGGATGACGGCGTGCATCATTTCGGCGTGGGTCCCGGCGCGGTGCGCTTCATTAGCGGCACCTGGTCGTCGCATCTGGCGTTGGAAAAAAGTCTTGCGGGTTTTCACGGGCGCGAGGCCGCCATGGTGTTCAGCTCGGCCTATGCCGCGATGATGGGGCTGTTGCCGCAACTCGCCACGGCGGAAACCGCGGTGATCAGCGACGCGCTCAATCACAGCTGCATCATCAACGCGATCCGCCTCGCGCGCCCGCGCGAGCGCCATGTCTATCGCCATCTCGATCTCGTCGAGCTCGAAGACCGGCTCAAGCAGGCGGCGAATTCCTGCCGGCGCGCCATCATCGTCACGGACGGCGTCTTCAGCATGCGCGGCGACCATGCGCCTTTGGCGCAGATCGTCGCTCTCGCGCGGCGTTACGACGCCGCTTTTCTCGAGAACGTATTGGTCGTGGTCGACGATTCCCACGGCATCGGCGCGTTTGGCGCGACCGGCCGCGGCACCGAGGAACGCACCGGCGCGACCGCCGATATTCTGATCGGCACGCTCGGCAAGGCGTTCGGCGTCAATGGCGGCTATGTCGCCGCGAGCCAGACGATCATCGACTATCTGCGCGAGACTTCGCCGTTCTATGTCTATTCCAACCCGATCGCGCCCGGCGAGGCGGCGGCCGCGGCAAAGGCGGTCGCGCTGGTGGACAGCCCTCTCGGCCGCGATCTGCTCCAGCATTTGGGCGCGATGGCGGCGCGGTTCAGAGCCGGCTTGACCGCGTTGAAATTCGAAACCATCGTCGGCGATCATCCCATCGTGCCGCTACTGGTGCGCGATTCTCGGGTTACAGCGGCGCTTGTCGGTCATTTGAGGCAACGCGGCGTGCTCGCGACCGGCCTCAATTATCCGGTGGTGCCGCGCGGCGACGAGGAAATCCGTTTTCAGATCTCGGCCGACCACACGTCGAGCGACATCGATCACGCCCTCGGAATTTTGCGCGATTTCCGCGCCAGCTCTGCAGCATCGGCGCTTTAGCGCCACGCACTGATTTCCGCGAGCTCTTGCTGCGGCAGCTCGGCGATGATTTCCCGCCGGCCCAACGCCACGCCGCCAGTTTCGCCGTCGAGCGAAATCCAATCCCCTTCCTCGATCTTCTTTCCGCCGATCTCGCCCCAATGTTCGTTCTCGCGGATTTTCAAGTCGCGGCACCCAACCAGACAGACCTTGCCAAGCTGGCGCGCCACGACCGCGGCATGGGCGGTGCGGTTGCCCACGGAGGTCAGGATTCCGGCCGCCACCGCAAAGCCGGCAACGTCGTCCGTCGATGTGTCCCGCCGGACGAGGATGACCGGTTCATGCCCGGCGGCCAGCACCTTGGCGCGGGCCGTATCGAAGGCAACGCGCCCGCTTGCGACGCCGGGCGACGCGGCTATCGCCGTCGCGACCGAGGGCGCCTTATCCACAAAGCGCGTGAGGCGAACGCCTTCAAGATCGATTTCCGCCGCGCGCGCGCGGGCGGTCGCCGGATCGAGCAAACCTTCGCGGACGAGATCGACCAGAATCCGCAACGCCGCGCGAGGCGTGCGCTTCGCCGTGCGCGTCTGCAAGAAGAACAGTTTTCCCTCTTCCACGGTGAATTCGATGTCCTGAACGTCGCCGAATTCGCGTTCAAGACGCGACGCGCCTTGCGCGAGTTCGCGCGCCGCTTGCGGAAGGCGCGCGGCCAGTAGCTCGGCATTTCCCGGCATGCGCCGGCCGGCGACGACGTCTTCGCCCTGCGCATCGAACAGGAAGTCGACGTAAAGCTCCTTTGCGCCGGTGCCGGGATTGCGCGAGAACGCCACGCCGGCGCCGGATTTCCCGCCGGCATTGCCAAATACCATTGCCTGAATCGTGACGGCCGTACCGGCGAGATTGTCGAGCTTGTTGAGGCGGCGATATTCCCTTGCTCGCTCGCTCTCCCAAGAGCGGTAGACCGCACGCGCGGCCGCCGACAGCTGATCCATCGGGCTGTCCGGGATGGCGCGATCAAGCCCGCGCGCCGCGATGCCGCGAAATTCATGGGTAAGCCGCTCCAGCGCTTCGGGGTCCAGATCGCATTCGGCCGGAACGTCCTCGGCATGAATCATCTGGGCAAGCCGCGCCTCGAAGGGCTCCGCCGGCATAGCTTCGACGACCTCGGAATAAATTTGAATAAAGCGGCGATAGCTGTCCCAAGCAAGACGCGGATTACCGGTCAGACTGATCAGCCCGCGGATACTGCCGGCATTCAGCCCGACATCGAGAATGGTCGCCAGCATACCGGGCATGGATTGCGCAGCGCCCGACCGCACGGAGACCAGCAGGGGCGCGCGCTCGTCGCCTAAGCGCCGTCCCGTGCTTTCCTCCAAGCGCGCGATTCCTTCGCGCAATCCCCGATCGAGCGCATCGAGCGCTTGCGGGTCGTGCTGGTTGACAGCGGCGCATAGCGTGGTCGGCAAAACAAAGGCCGGCGGCACATTCAAGCCGAGCTTGCTCATGCGCCACAGCTGGGTCGCCTTTGATCCGGCCACGTCCGGCGTCAGCTCGTCGGCGCTGCCGGCAAGGCCGATGAAAAGCGGCCCCTTGCGGCTCATGCGGATAGCTCCTCGAGAACGCGATCGCGCAACGACAATGCTGCATGCGACAGATGGTCGGTTGCTGTTTCAAGCGCCCGGGCGATTTCGAGCCCCAATGCCAGAGCCCTCGCATCGCCTTGCGGCGAAGCCATGAAAGCGGCAAAGGTGTCGCGCTCCGCGGCATCGGCAGCCCGCTCCGCAACCCCCACGGCGTCGATCGACTGAAGTGACGCAATCGCATCCGCGCGTTGTCCCTTCGGAAGCCGCGACGCCGCCTCGACCGCGCGCACCAGATGGCCGACGCTGTCGGTCGCGATCTCCGAAAGCCGGACCAGCGGCGCGACATCGAGCGCGGCCGCACTCGTTTCCGGCACGAGACTGAGAAGAAAGGCGGAGTCCTCCAGCGCATCGGTGGTATTTTCGACTTCATCGATCACCGGCCGTAACATGCCGGCTTCCCGGATACGCGCCGCGATTTCGCGCGCGGACACGGTCAACCGATCGGCTTTCTCCTCGAGCTGCTTGGCGCGAAGCGCGAGCGTCCGCCTTTCGGCCGGCGTGGTCCAGCCTGGTGCGGAAACGACATCCGCGATCGCACCGGCCAGCATCCGAGACAAACCGAGATGGCGGACCAGCACGGTCAGAACCGAACTCTCCGCCGTCTCGAAGCGGCGTGAAAGGTCGGCCTGGATCTCGTCGCGAATCAGCCGCGCAGTGCGTCCCGCGGCAAGACCCTGGCTCGCATCGCGCAGCACGTTTTGTAAGAACTCTGTGCATTCGGCGACGCCGAGCGCCTCGTCGAGGCGCACACCGTAGGAGATGCGCCCTGCTGCGGCGCGATGCACGGCTTCGAAGATCAGATCGACCCCGCCAAGTTCGAGGAACGCGCGGTGACCGAAATCTTGCTGGGCTGCCCAAATCAGCAAGTCGATCGCCACATTCTTGCCGACGAAAGTTTGCAGCGCTTTGCGCGCTTTGTTCCAATCGATGAGAAAGACGATCCTGGAACCGAGAAACTCCAAAAAGCGATCGAGCGCGTTTTCGTCGTCGGAGACATACCGGCCGGTCAGAAGATAGAAGAAGTCTTCGTCGAGCCCATCGGCGCGTTGCTCCGCAAGCGAGGTCCACGCGACGCCCTGCCCTTCGAAAAGCGAGATAAAAAACTCCGCCCGAGGTCGATGGATGTCCGTATAGGTGATGGTCACTTCGGTCGGTTCGATATGGACAACGAGGACATGCGCATCCGTGGTCCCGATATCGTTTTGGATCGTCAGGCGTCCGCTCGCGCGCACCGCCGTGGTGCCGAGGCCGGGATGGCCGAAGGCGAGCGGCGCGGTGCGATTGAGCCCGCGCATGAAAGCCTTCACCGAGCCACGGTCACGTTCGCTGATCGCATGCACCCTCGCCCCATCCAAGGTTTCGACGGCCGTATCCGCCGCGAGACGGTTGAGGGCCTTGTGAATATCCATGACGAGAAGATGGATGCTGTCGCGCTCGCCGCGGCGGGCGGACGCCAATTCGTCGATCGCGGATCGATCGAGCTGATCGCCCTCGCCCGCGGGAATGGATTTTTTCAGTGCCTCAGCCCTTGCGATGAAGGGCCGGCTGGCCTCGGCATCGGACGCTTCAAGCGGCGCGAGCATTGCCGCGAGATCGCTGATGAGCCCGGCAAGCAACGTGCCGACCCCAGGGATGAAGAGACGCCCAGGTCCCACAAGCCGCGCCCCGGCGACCAGCGCGTCGGAGACCCGCTCGTCGAGACCGGCCGCGCGCCACTCGATACCGAAATGCGCGGCTTCTCGATCCGGCGTCTGCGCGTGCAAGGCGGCTTCTTGCAGCAGGCTTAGACGGAGCTTGATGCGATCATTCGCGCTAAGCGCTTCGCCGATCAGCGAGGGAAGCAGGACCGCTTGCTCGCCGAGACGTTCGACAATGGCGATTTTTCCCGGCACGTCCAACTCCTCCTCCGCCTGCGGCAAAGACCGCAGACAAAAGGATTAGGGCGCGAAATCGCGTCCGGCGCTTTGCGTTAGATCATTCACGGAAGCGTCACATTAACCGACCAAAGGCGCGTTCTGTCCTTGACCCAGGTCAAGGACAAGGCTCGGCAGGGCAATTTCTCTCCGAAAGCGAAGATCGCCGTTTGGACGTCCGATCACATGTCTTGGGCCGCGCTCGTTAGCCATTGATCTGCTTGATTTAGCTCAAGGCTCTCGGCGGCTGACAATGCCAGCCTAAAACATGGCTTTTTCCGACGAAATCCCCGGGCCGACGGAACCGCAGTCACCCCGCGTCGTCGCGGTTAGCGGCTCGGTGATCGATATCCATTTTCCGACCGGCCGTCTTCCCGCCATTTACGATGCGGTCGAAATCCTCTGGGAGGATGACAAACCGCTTGTCGTCGAGGTTCAAAGCCACACCGACCCGCATACGGCGCGCGCTGTCGCCATGGCTCCGACCGCCGGGCTACGGCGCGGCACCGAGGCGCGCGCGACCGGCATGCCTTTGCAGACCGTCGTCGGCGAAGCGGTGCTCGGCCGGATGGTCAACGTGTTAGGCCATACGATCGATCGCGGCGCGAGCCTCGACGCCGAAACGCAACGCTGGCCGATTCACCGGCCCGCGCCGCCGCTCAGTCGCCAAAGCGCGAAGCGCGAAAGCTTCGAGACCGGAATCAAAGTGATCGATCTGCTGGCGCCTCTTTGCCGCGGCGGCAAAGCCGGCCTTTTCGGCGGCGCGGGGGTCGGCAAGACCGTCCTCTTGATGGAACTCATCCGCACCATGGTCGAACGTTATACCGGCATCTCGGTGTTCGCCGGAATCGGCGAGCGTTTGCGCGAGGGATACGAGTTGTTGGCGGAGATGCGCCACTCGGGCGTGCTGCCGCGCACCGCGATGATCTTCGGCCAGATGAACGAGCCGCCGGGCGCGCGCTGGCGCGCCGGCCTCGCGGCGGTCACCATCGCGGAATATTTCCGCGACGAAGAGAAGCGAAACGTCCTCTTGTTGATGGACAATGTTTATCGCTTCGTGCAAGCGGGCGCCGAGGTTTCCGGCCTCCTCGGAAGGCTGCCGTCGCGCGTCGGTTACCAGCCGACACTCGCCACCGAAGTATCCGAGCTCGAAGGCCGTCTTTCCTCGACTGAAGGTCCGGCGATCACTTCGATCCAGGCGGTCTACGTGCCGGCCGACGATCTCACCGACCCCGCCGTCGCCGAGATTTTCAGCCATCTCGACGGCAACATCGTCTTGTCGCGAGCGCTCGCCAGCGAAGGACTCTATCCCGCGATCGATCCGCTCAATTCGACCTCGGCCTTGCTCGACCCCGCCGTGGTCGGCGATCGGCATTACCGCTTGGCGCAAGACGCCCGTGCCGTGATCGCGCATTACCGCGAGCTCCAAGACATCATCGCGCTCATCGGCATCGAAGAGCTGAGCGCCTCCGAACGCCGCATCGTCAACCGCGCGCGCCGTTTGCAGCGCTTCCTGACCCAGCCTTTCGTCGTGACGGAATTGTTTACCGGCATATCGGGACGCACCGTGCCGCTTGCCGATACCCTCGCCGGCTGCGCCGCCATCCTCGACGGCACGACCGATGATTGGCCCGAAAGCGCGCTTTACATGATTGGCACGCTCGACGAGGCGCGAACGCGCGCCACGGCCACGGCTGCGCCATGAAGCTCGTGATTACCACGCCTTTCAGCGTCGCTGTTCGGGACAACGCGGTCCTTTCGCTCGAAGCCGAGGATGCGACGGGCCGGTTCGGAATCCTCGCTCAGCATGCCGACCTGCTTTCCGTGCTCGTGCCGTCGGTCATCAGTTGGCAGCAAGAAGGCGGCCTTCATCGCTATTGCGCCGTCCATGGCGGCATTCTGACGGTCGAGGATGGCGATGTCGTTTCGGTATCGAGCCGCGAGGCGGTCCCGGGCGACGATCTCGAGAAGCTCGAAAACGAAATCGTCGCCCGCTTCACGCGCCGCCGCGACGAGGAACGCGCCGCGCGCGCCGCGACCGAGCGGATGATGCTCGCCGCACTTCGCCAGATCATCGCCTTTATCCGGCCCAACCGGGCACAACGGCCCTGAGGCATTCTCATGCCCGAAAATAACGAGCGCGAAACATTGCAGGACTTGGTACGCCGCCATCGCCAGCGGCGCGAAACCAGCCTGAAGGAGACCGAGGGTTCTTTCGCGCGCGACTTGGCGTGGATGGGCGGGATTGCCTGGCTCGTGGTGGTGCCGTTGCTGCTCGGCGCGTTTTTCGGCCGGATGATCGACCGGTTCCTGGGAAGCGGAGTTGCGGTAACCGCCGCGCTGATTTTTTTGGGCGCCTGCCTGGGTGGCTATCTCGCCTGGCGGCGGATGCAAGAGCCATGATCGAAGCAATCAGCGGTTTGGCGCTCGGCTCCCTCCTCGGCATGGCACATCTTGTGCTGCTTCGCGTTCATGCGCGGCTCTACGTCGCCTCGGGTTCGTGGCGCAAGACGGCGTTCCTTGGCATCGCGCGGCTGGCGGTAATCGGCGGCGGCTTTTGGCTCATTGCGCAGCTCGGCGCTGTGATGCTCCTTGGCGCGCTTGCCGGCTTCTTCCTAGCGCGCACGGCGATCCTGGCGCGGATGGCGTTCGGCCATGGCTGATTCCCCCCTCGCCTTGACCACATTCTTTTACCTCGGCCCCGTACCGATTACGGCGCCGGTCGCCACGACCTGGACGATCATTGCCGTTCTCGGCGCCGTATCATTCTTTTCGACACGCCGCCTCGCGATCGAAGGCGGTCGCTGGCAAGAAGCCCTCGAGATTCTGGTCACCAGCCTCGATCAGCAAATTTCCGACTGCGTCGGCGGCAATGGTCGCCGCCTCTTGCCCTTCATCGGCACGCTGTTCATTTTTCTCGTGGTCGCCAATCTTTCCGGCACGCTACCCGGCATCAAAGCGCCGACCGCGTCGCTCGAAACCGACGCGGCGCTCGGCCTCTTGGTCTTGGCGGCCACGCAATATTACGGGATCAAAGGTCGAGGCTTCGGCGGCTATTTGCGGAGCTTTCTCCGGCCAAACCCCGTTATGTTGCCGCTCAATCTCGTCGTGCAGGTGACGCGCAGCTTCTCGCTGATGGTGCGCCTGTTCGGCAACATCATGAGCGGCGAGCTGGTGATCGGCATCATCGTGTCGCTGGCAGGGCTGCTCGTGCCGATCCCGCTTATGCTGCTCGAAGTCCTGGTCGGCATCCTTCAGGCCTACATCTTCAGCATTCTAGCAGCCGTGTTTATCGGCAGCGCCGCGTCGGGCGCTGAAACCGCGTGAGGAGAAACGCATGAGCATCGACATCATTAGCATCATCTGCGCGACCTTCGCCGTCTCCATGGGCGCGATCGTGCCGGCATTCGCCGAGGGCCGCGCGCTGACCGCCGCCATGGAAGCGATCGGCCGCCAGCCCGAAGCCGCCGGCAGCCTGTCGCGCACCTTGTTCGTCGGTCTCGCGATGATCGAGACCATGGCGATCTATTGCCTAGTCATTGCGCTGCTTGTCTTGTTCGCGAACCCATTCGTCCATTGAGGTCATGGGAACCAGCTACTGGACTATCGCCCTACAGGCGGTCAATTTTCTCGTTCTCGTTTGGCTGCTGCAGCGCTTTCTTTATCGGCCCGTGCTCGCCGTCATCGAGCGCCGCCGTGCCATATCCGAGCGCGCTTTGGCAGAGGCTGCGCGCGCGAAGGACGCGGCGGAGAATACGCGTCGGTCGCTCGACAGCGAGCGCGGCCATCTCGTCGAGGAGCGCGATACCTTGCTTGAAAAGGCGGGAGCTGAAGCCGCGCGCGAGCGCGAAGCGCTACTGGAGAAGGCACGCAGCGAAGCGCAGGCGCTCGAAGAGCAAACGCGCCAACAGATGGAGCGCGAACGAGCGGAATTCAACGAGACAGTGATCGCCGAAGCGGCCAAGCTTGCGATTGAAATCGCCCGACGGCTCCTATCCTCGGCCCAGCCGACCAACCTTGTCGAACCCTTCGTCGCGCGCGCCGCCGCCACCCTCGCTGCCATGCCGGAGGGGGAACGCGCCCGCATGCTGCTGCCGGACGAATCTCTGACACTGGTTTCCGCCCGATTGCTCGACGAAGACCAACGCTCGAACGCCACCATGCGGATTTCTCACGCCTTGGGCAGACCGGTACCGATTTCGTTCGGCGAAGAACCCGCGCTGGTCGCCGGAATCGAACTGCGCTTTCCCCGGGCCGTTCTTCGCCACAATTGGCGCGACGATCTTGCCGCGGCTTTGAAGGATCTGACCACGCATGAGCGATCTGCGGCAAATTCTTGAAACCTGGCGATCGCGCGCCACGATCGGCATGGAGCGGCTCGGGCTGACGCCTCGGGTCGAGCAAATCGGCCATATCATTTCCTTGGGCGATGGCATCGCGACGATTGGCGGCCTCCCCGACGCACAGGCGGAAGAGCTTCTGTTCTTTCCGCGCGGCCTTGTCGGCATAGCGCTCTATCTCGATACCGAGACGCTGGGTTGCGTTCTTCTCGGGCAGGATGATTCCTTGACCGCGGGCGATCCGGTCCATGGCTCGGGCATGACGGCACGGGTGCCGGTAAGCGAGATGCTTTTGGGCCGCATCGTCGATCCGACCGGCCTTGCACTCGACGACGGCCCGCCCATCAAGCCGACACGTCTCGATCCGCTCGACGCACCCGCGCCCGAGATCGTTGATCGCGACTCCGTGACCGAGCCGTTGCACACGGGCGCCTTGGTGATCGACGCCATGTTCCCTTTGGGACGCGGCCAGCGCGAGCTGATCGTCGGCGATCGCCAAACCGGCAAGACCGCCTTGGCCGTGAGCGCAATCCTCAGCCAAAAGCACAGCGACGTGATCTGTATCTATGTCGCCGTGGGCCAGCGCGCCAGCAACACGCTGCAAGTCATCGAAGCCGTGCGGCGCGACGGCGCCTTCGAGCGTTGCGTTTTCGTGGTGGCACCGACCAATTCGCCGCCCGGACTTCAATGGATCGCGCCGGCCGCCGGCATGACGATCGCCGAATTCTTCCGCGATCAAGGCCGGCACGTGCTGATCGTCATCGACGATCTGACCAAGCACGCCGCCGTGCACCGCGAATTGTCGTTGCTGTTGCGCCGCCCGCCCGGGCGCGAAGCCTATCCCGGCGATATATTTTTCACCCATGCGCGCCTGCTCGAGCGCGCGGCAAAGCTCAGCCGCGAAAAAGGCGGCGGCTCGATCTCCGCCCTGCCGATCGCCGAAACCCAAGCGGGCAACCTCAGCGCCTACATTCCGACCAACCTGATCTCGATAGCCGATGGGCAAATCGTCCTGGATTCCCGACTCTTTCGCGATGGCCAGAAACCGGCGGTCGACGTCGGACGCAGCGTCAGCCGCGTCGGCGGCGCCGCGCAACCGAAAGCCTTGCAACGCCTCGCCACCATGCTGCGTCTCGATTACGCGCAGTTTCTCGAACTCGAGATCTTTACGCATTTCGGCATGATGGTCGACGAGCGCACCCGGAAGACGATCGAGCACGGGCGCCGGCTGCGCGCGCTTCTCACCCAGCCGCCGGCGCCGCCGCGGTCGCGCGCGATGGAGATCGCGCTGCTGTCGGCCGCTGCCACCCGCGCCTTCGATCCGCTGCCGATGGAGAAGATGGCGGCGCCGGTACAAGCCATCGAGGCCTGGCTGAGCGGGGCGGGCGACGCTTTGGCGCAGCGTCTCGAGACCGGCGATCCGCTTAGCGAAGAGGAACAGCATCTCCTCGACGCTGGGATCGCGCGCCTCGTCAAGGAGTTCGGCGCGTGACCCAAACCCTCGACGAAATCCAGCAACGCCTGCAAAGCATCAAAGGGCTGGGCGAGATCGTGAGCGCGATGCGTGCTTTGGCGGCCATGCGCAACCAGGAGGCGCAAAGTCGCATTGCCGGCGCGCGCGCCTATGCGGAAATCCTGCGCCACGCGCTGCTGCGCGCGCTCGACCTCGTTCCCGGCAGGGATGATCGGGCGACGAACCTGCCCGAGAGCCAACCCCGCGCGCTGCTTGCTTTCTGCGCCGAATACGGGTTTGCCGGCGGCTTTACCCGGCGGATCGTCGAAACGATCGCGAAAAGCCCGCGCGACCTGCTTTGGATCGTCGGCCGCCGCGGCGTTCTTCTCTGCGAGGAAGAAAAGCTCCCTGTCGATTGGTCCGCGCCGATGGCGACGCAGGCCGACGCCATTCTCGATACCGTTCAACGCGTCGCGGGCGAGCTTCATCGCCGCTACAGCACGAAAACGCTCGGTCCCTTCGACCTGGTCTATGCGCGGCGCGAAGGCTTGGGATTCACGCTCGAGCGCCAATCGCTTCTGCCGATTGCGCCGATCGCCGCTCCCGGCGATCACGGCGCCTACCCGCCGCTCCTCAACGAGCCGCCGGAAGCGTTGATCGCGGCGTTGATCGAGGAATATCTTTTTGCCGCCATTACCCACGCCGCCTGCGAGAGTTTCTTCAGCGAGAACACGGCACGGCTCATGACGATGGACGCCGCGCGTCATAATATCGACGAAAAATTCGAATCCCTCACCACCGAAGAACGGCGTGTCCGTCAGGAAGAGACGACGACGGAGCTTTTCGACGTCATGACCGGGGTGGAAGCGGCACGGTGATTGCGCCGATTTGCGAGCGACACGTCAACATTTGCCGCCGGCCAATCATTGTCACCGGCGCGGATCCGTGTTCCGCTGGACACTGCGGAAGAAATGACCGTAGCATCCGATAGGGGACTGGCGGAAATCATCGACGGAGTTTGGTTTTGGTCATGAATAAATCCGCGCTTTTGATCCTCGGCATCGCCTTTGCGCTTTTCGCGGCGATCATCACCAAGGCCGATGCTCAGGCTCCTGCGCCGCCGGGAAGCGGCCACGGCTTCCTGATCGACAAGCACATTGCCGCCGGGCTCGATTGCGCCGCGTGCCATGTCGATGCGCCGCCGCCCCAAGTACCCGCCATGACCGTGTGCACGGGCTGCCATGGCAGCTATCAGGACATTGCCGCGAAGAGCGCTTCGGACGAGCCCAACCCGCACGCCTCGCATTTGGGCGATATTCCCTGCGCGAGCTGCCATCACGTTCACAAGGCGTCGGAGACCTATTGCGATCAGTGCCATTCTTTCGGCCTGACGACGCCTTAGCAGCAAACGCGAATGGCGGCCCCGCGAAGGGCCGCCATCCTCGCCGTTCTCCCTTTCCCTGAGCCTGCCGATCAGCCGGCTGCCGTGCTTTCCTTGGCGGCGTGTTTGCCCGCGATATAGCCCTGGCACGCGGCACGGGCGAGACCGTGCTCGCTGAAGCCGCCAGCGGATTCGCCGCCGCAATAGAGGCCTTCGATGACCTTGCCGTTCATGTCCATCACTTGGCAGTTCGCGTTGATGCGCAAGCCGGCCCGCGTATCGTGAACCACCGGCGTCGCCCAGGCGGCATAGAAGGGCGGCGCGGCGATCTTGTGGAGCGGCTTGGGCTTGCCGAAATCGTCGTCGGTTCCCGAATTGACGAAGGAATTATAGCGTGCCACGGTCTCTTCCAAGGTCTGTGACGGCATGGGAACGCGCTGGTATTTCATTTTGATCTTCTTGGCGAGATCGCTCAGCGTGTCCGCTTGGAAGAAGAAGCCGGCGGCCGTGTCGACATTGGGCGGCACTGGATTCCACTTCTCGCGCGTCACGGCCTCGGCGTCGAAAATCGCCCAGATCGGGCCGCCGCCATTGTGCCCGTCGCCGATGCCGGCCATGGCCGCGTTGATCCAGTTGTTGGGGTTGTATTTGATGTTCTTGGCGTTGAGATAGTTGTCTTCCGTGTAAGGATCGAGCGATTTGTAGTCATTGGCCGTGAATTGCCGGCCGGTTTCGTCATAGAACCGCTTGCCCAGCATGTTCACCATGATGACGTCTTGCCAATTGGCGACCGGCAAGCCCGTCGCCCGCACGCGATCGAAGACCGGGCTGCCCGGCATCCAGCGCAGATTGACATAGCCATACTGCGATCCGATCGTCCCGGGCTTGGTCAGATTGGAGCCGAATTCGCCGGTCTGATTGTAAAGACCCCACAAAGATGCGCCGACCGCCATCGCGGCAAGCTCGCCGCTGGCATCTTGATCCGACCACGGCATTCCCGAGAGCCCGCAATATTCTTCGGTCAGGCGCGGATCGAACATGCGGCGGAAATTGACGTTACCGGTCGAGCCGCCCGTGCCGATGATGACGGCCTTGCGCGCGCGGATGTTGAGTTTCTTTCCCTTATTGTCCACGGCGATACCGACAACGCGCCCCGAATTCGGGTTCTGGCGATAGATCGCCGTCATCTTGTGCTCGAGCAGGATTTGGATGCCGGCCTTTTTCGCCGCGGCCTCCAGCGGCCGCATCAGGCCGTTGCCGGTCGAGAGCGTCGCCTGAACCATCGGGTCGGCCGGCTGTCCGGTTTGCACCATGGGCCAGCTCATGGCGGCGCTGTGCACTTCGCGCGGCGCCGAATTCCCGACCGAGGTTCCGCCGAAATCGTCCGGCGCTTTGTCGACGAAGATCACGCCATGCGCGACAAGCCATTCGTAAGTCGGCGCGCTGTTATCGGCAAAGGCGCGAATCACTTCGCGGTCGTTGTAACGATAGTCCGGAAAGCCGTTGGGCTCGACCACCGACCAGTCGGTTAGATCATGGAAAAGCAAATCCGGAGAATCGGTAATGCCGTATTTCTTCTGCGCGCTGGTGCCGCCGCCGAGCGGAACATTGCCGCCGCTGGTGATGGCATGACCGCCGACGTCCTTTTCGGCCTCGACGAGGATGACCGACGCACCGGCCTCGCGCGCAATGATCGCGGCGGGCAGCCCCATTGCGCCCGCGCCGATGACGACGACGTCAACCTCGCGATCCCACTTCGCCGGCGGGCGTGCGGTTTGGGCCGAGGCTTCGTGCGCGGACACAAGACTTGTTGCGGCGACTGCGGCGCCCGCTACCGTGGCGTTTTTCAATAGGTTGCGCCGTGAAATTGTTGGCTTGTCACTCATGCTTCTTCTCCCGGGGATGCGCTATGCCGTTAGCACCAGGCGAATGCCGCGGCGAAACCGGTAAACATGCTTTCGCGGCAGGCGCGACACAAAGGCTAACGGCTTTGCTTCGAGCCTATTATTCGCTTCGAAACGATGGCGGCTTTGATTTGGATCAATCCGCGCGTGCGCGTCGCAGATCGCTGTAACAATCGCTAAAGAGGAACCGCCCGCATGCCGATCGCCGTCGCGTCAATTCGAAAGAGCAGCACCAATTCCCAGGAGAGCGCCGTAATAAAGCGACAGAAACGATGCTTTGGGCGTCATCGGAAACAAATCTTCGAAGCGCTCGGTCGTACAAATCGTACGCGCAACCGTCACGGCGCGCGGCAAAGTGAGGATCGGCAAAAGAATCCATGGACCGAACCCCATGCCAAGCCAAAACCAGACGGGGATGAGATAAGCGAAAACCGTAAGCAAAACGATTTCCGTCCGGTTCCATCTTAGGCCGAAACGCACGGCACCCGTGCGCCAACCCTTGCCGCGATCGGGTATCCGGTCGCGCATATCATCGATCAAAAGGACGTTCACGACCAGCGCGCCTACCGGCAAACCGAGAATGAGCGCTTTGAGGGGCAAGGCCGCGGCCACGAAATACCAACTCGAGGCGGCGACGTGAAAGGGCGCAGCTTGCACGTAATAGGTACCGGCGACGGCGACGACGCCGAACATCACGAAGAATATCGGATCGGCGAGACCGTGCCTGGCATAGGCGAGAGGCCCGGCAGCATAAGCCCAACTCGCCAGCACGCCCAAAACGCCGAATATAACGACGGTAAAACCGGCGACATGCAAGAGGTAGGGCCCGGTGAGGATCGCCGCGAGATAGCAGAACACGATCGCGCCGCGCAGGACGCCCAGAGACAGCGTACCTTTTTGGATCGCCTCGATCAGCTCGGGATGTTCGCGGTTTTCGGGATGACGGACGAGAAGCTCGTAATTGTCGATGAATACGCCGCCGACATGAAGCAGCCAGCTCGCGATAAAGCCGACGAAGGCCGGAAGAAAGAGAAAGACGCGATCATGGATGGCGAGCCCGAGCCCGACCAGCGCCGGCGCCGCCGCCGTCGGCAAGGTATGCGTCGGATAAAGCAGAAGGTTGATCCACAGCTCTCGCCGTGACAGGGAAACCGTTTGGGCCATGGGCGCGAGGTTGGCGGGATTTCAGGAGGTCGCGGGCATGTCGGCGATGCGTTGCCGCCGTTCGGCATAGGGTACGGCGCCAAAGACCGGCGCAAGGCCCGGGAACAGAACCAACCGCAACAATTTCATCGGGAAACCTCCTTCAGCCTTTGTTGCCGCCGGCGGTCGGCGGGGTCGGCGCTTTATGTGCCACGCCCTTATGACAATCAATGCAAGTTTGGCCGTTGGCAAGTGCCGTGCGATGCATCGGGCTGAGAAAGGCTTTCCCGGGATCGTTCATCTGACTCAATTGATGGCAGTCGCGGCATTCCGCTGAATTGTCGGCATGCAGGTGCGTCCACTCTTTTTGCGCCAACTCCCAGCGATGCGCCTCGAATTTCTCCGGAGTTGAGATCGTACCGAGAAACTGGTTCCAGACCTCGTCGACCGCGGCGGTCTTGCGCAAAACCATGCCGATGAAGTTATGCGGCTCGTGGCAATCGGCGCAGCCCGCCGTGAAACCCGCCGCGTTCACGAAATGCACCGACCTCTTCCATTCCGGCACCGCGTTCTGCTCGTGGCAGCTCATGCAAAAGGTATTCGTGCTGGTAAACCACAGCGCCCCGGCGGTGACGCCGCTGCCGGCAATACCGATCGCCAGCCCGACCAGGACGAACACCAGCCAAGGCCAGCGCGCGCTCGGGCGCCACAAAAAATGCCAGCAGCGCAGCAGAAAACCTTCCCTCAGATAATCGGGCATCTCGCTCACTCGCTATCGGATTTTCACCCGGATCAACTCTTCGCCGGCAGGGTCGACGACATGAACCGCGCAGGCAATGCAGGGATCGAAGCTATGGATCGTGCGCAGAATTTCGATCGGCTGCGCCGGGTTCTGCAGCACATGCCCTTTGAGCGCCGCTTCGTAGGGCCCTTCCTGTCCCTTTGCGTCGCGCGGACCGGCATTCCAGGTGCTCGGCACGACCGCTTGGTAATTCGCGATCTTGCCGCCGCGGATGACGATCCAATGACCCAGCGCACCGCGCGGTGCTTCCATGTAGCCGACACCGCGCGCTTCGTCCGGCCAGCTTTGGGGCTCCCATTTGGCCTCGTTGAACGTCTTGAGATCACCGGATTTGATGTTCGCCATCAAGTTTCCGAACCACCCATTCATCGCATCGGCGATGACTTTGGTTTCGATTGCGCGCGCCGCCGTGCGGCCGAGGGTCGAATAGAGCGCCGCGACCGGCAGATCGAGCTGCTTCAGGGCGCCGTCGACCAAACTCTTCGTCTGCGCGTGGCCTTTGGCGTAAAGCATGAGGACGCGGGCAAGCGGGCCGACCTCGACCGCGCGGCCCTGCCAGCGCGGCGATTTGAGCCAGGAATAGGATTGGTCGACGTCGAGGTGCTCGTAAGGCGGCTTCGGGCCCGTGTAGTTGAGATTGGTCTCGCCATGCCAGGGATGGAGACCGATGTCCTTGCCGGGGCCGTAGTCGTACCAAGAATGCGAAACGAATTCCTGCACCTGATTGACGTTGCGAAGATCGACCGGCTGAACGCGGCTGAGATTGCGATTGAGAATGATCCCCGACGGGATGAGATAGGAGCTCGGATCCGACATTCCCTTCTCGGGGAAGTCGCCATAGGTCATGAAATTGCCGATGCCTTCGCCCTGCTGCGCCCAATCCTTGTAGAAAGAGGCGATCGCGAGCGTGTCCGGCAGGTAAACCTGATCGACGAAATCGCGCATCGACTGGATGATCGATTGGACCTGCTGCAAACCGACGATGTTGACCGAGGTTGCCGCCTGCCCGCTCACATTGCCCGGACTGTCGATGCTGATGGCGCAAGGCACGCCGCCGACGAGAAAATTCGGATGGGGATTCTTGCCGCCAAAAATGGCGTGCAGCCGCGACACATCGCGCTGCCAGGCCAGCGCGTCGAGATAATGCGTCACCGCCATAAGATTGGCTTCGGGCGGCAACTTATAGGCGGGATGGCCCCAATAGCCGTTGGCGAAGATCCCGAGCTGGCCCGATTCCACGAATTTCTTCAACCGCGCCTGCGCATCGGCGAAATAGCCCGGCGAGGATTTCGCGTAGCTCGAAAGGCTTTGCGCGAGCGTCGAGGTCTTCGCCGGATCGGCGCTCAAGGCCGAAACCACGTCGACCCAATCGAGCGCGTGGAGATGATAGAAATGCATCACGTGATCGTGCACGTATTGCGCCGCGATCATGAGATTGCGGATGATCTGCGCGTTGGGCGGCACCTCGTAACTGAGCGCGTCCTCGACCGCCCGCACCGAGGCAATCCCGTGCACCAGGGTGCAGACGCCGCAAATGCGTTGAGCGAAAGCCCAGGCATCGCGCGGGTCGCGGCCGCGCAGAATGATCTCGATGCCGCGCACCATCGTGCCGGCGCTGGAGGCGCGCGTGATGCGGCCGGTGTCGTCGGTTTCCGCCTCGATGCGCAAATGCCCTTCGATGCGCGTCACCGGGTCGACGACGACGGTTTGCGCGCTCATGGCGCAACCTCGGCGAGATTATCGGCGACCAGCTCGACCAAACTCAGCATCGTTTTGTTCCACTGATAATGAGCTTGCCCGTCATCGAAGGCTTTGCGGCAGCCGGAACAGCTGGTCACCGGCAGCTCCGCGCCAGTCTCGACGATCTGTTCCATCTTGAGGCGGAAGACCTTGTGGCGGAGCGGCGTTGCGCGCTTGATCGCGATCACCCCGCCGCCGCCGCCGCAGCACCAATTGGTGCCTTTGGTCGGAAAGGTCTCCTTGATGTCGAGGCCCAAAGCCGCCAGCACGATCCGCGGTGCTTCGATCGCGCCGCCCCGCCGCGAGACCTGACAAGGATCGTGGAAGGTCGCGGTCTTGGCGACAGGATTGAGCTTGAGTTTCCCGGTTTGCACCTGTTCGGCGAGAAATTCCGAGATGTGCTGTACTTTGAAAGGCAGCCGCTTGCCGTAAATATTCGCGCCTTCCCAACGCAGCGCGCCGTAAGCGTGACCGCATTCGGGCAGCATAAGCGTCTTCGCCCGCGCCGCGATCGCGCCGTCGATCAGTTTCAGCGCGGTTTCCCTCTGCCATTCGACCTTGCCCGAGAAAAGACCGAGCGTCGTCGCATCCGCATCCGCCGAACGGAAGGTCCAGGAAACACCAAGATGGTTCATGATGCGGGCGGTGCCAAGAACCGATTTCGGATAATGCGCGAGATCGTCGGGAAAGACCGTGCAGACGATATCCGCCCTCGCCTGGTCGATCATCATCGCGACGCCATGCTCGCGTCCCAAAGCAAGCAGACTCTCTTTGAAGCGCTCGGGCGTGCGTTCGGACGCATCGCCACCATGCTGCCACAACTCGCGCGGCACGAGCCCGGCCGCCGCCATGCCGTGACGCGCCTCGGCGATCAAGGCGGCAATGTCGATGCCCATCGGGCAGACGAGCGAACAACGTCCGCATTCGGTACAGGAGTTGTAAAGCAGCTCCTGCCAACGCTCGAGCTCGCCGATGGTCACTTTGGGCTTGAGGTTGAAGATTTTATAGAACAGCGCGAAAGGCCCATATTCGCGCTTATAGGCCTGCTTGAACGGTTCGACCTTCAGGATCGGCGTGTATTTCGGATCTTTCGTGACTTCGTAGAAGTGGCAAGCGTCGGCGCAAATGCCGCAATGGACGCAGGTGTCGAGATAGGCCGAGGCGAGAATTCCGAAATCCTTCACGAACGCATTCATCGCACGCTGGACGCGGACGCCATCGCTGGCATCGCCTTCCTTGTCGAAGGCCGGTGCGGTTGTCGCCGCGGCGTTCGACGCGGTCACAGCGCCGCCCCTTTCCGCTCGAACAGGATGCCGGTGGCACCGCGCAAGGCGAACATCGTGAACATGTGCATGAGCTTGCCGAAGGGAAACCAGATCATCAGCGCCTCGACCGACAGGATGTGGATCGCGAGCAGAAGCGGATAGGGCTCGACCAGATGCATATAGGCCGCCATGCCGGTAACGAGCGGCGTAATGGTCATGAGCCAGCTCATGTAATCGTCGAAGTTCGAGATCAGCCGCTTTACCGGATTGATAAGGCGGTGAAGAAGAATCACGACAAGGCACGCGACGGAAACCGAGGTGAGGAAATAAAGCGCGCCGCCGGGCAGCGTCGGCCAAAAGCGGAAGATCGGCTCGACCACTTGCAGCGGCAGAAACGCCTTGAGCAGATCCACCAAAAGCAGCACATGCGGCAGATAAAGAAAGACGACCGCGAAAAGGCCGAGATGGAAGGTGTAGCCGATAATCTCGATAAAAGCCGTGGCGCCCGCGAATTCCTTCTTGGGCCAGGAACGCGTGGCCGTCAGCTTCAAGCCCTTCCATGCGCCTTTCTTGCGCGGCTCGGAAAGATCGCGCCGAAAGCGCAGGAGCAGAAGCCCGACCAGCCGCCAGGCAATGCCGAGGATGCAAATCACGGTCGCCGTCGTGAGAGCCGGACCGCGCGCGAATTCCAGCAGATCCATCTCAGCTCTCCTTCTCGGCCTTGGACTGCTTGTGGCGCGCGACCAGGGCCGCGCCCGCGCCAAGCGCCACGCCCGCGGCACCTGCCGCGGCAATCGCGGCAACGCCGCCCCAGGTGCCCACGGGAATCGGCCGATAGAAGCTGCCCTTGTCCCAGAAATCAGGTTCCGCGCAGCCGAGGCAGCCATGGCCCGATTGGATGGGAAAGCTGACGCCCATGTTCCATTTGAGCGTCGCGCAGGCATTGTAGGTGGTCGGTCCTTTGCAGCCGAGCTCGTAAAGGCACCAGCCATTGCGCGCGCCTTCGTCGTCGAAGGTCTTGGCGAATTTTCCTTGATCGTAAAACGGCCGGCGATAGCAACGATCATGGATCGTGTCGCCGAAGAACGCTTTGGGCCGGTGGAAGCGGTCGAGCTCGGGAATGCCGCCGAAGGCGAGATATTGCGCGAGCACGCCCGTAAGCACGACGGGAATCGGCGGACAACCCGAGATATTGATGACCGGCTTGTCCTTCACGATGTCCGAAACCGACATCGCGCCGGTCGGATTGGGAAACGCCTTGGGAATGCCGCCGAAGGCGGCGCAGGTGCCGATCGCCACCACGGCAGCGGCGCCCTTTGCAGCTTCGACCAGCACATCGTAATTGCTCTTGCCGCCGAACACGGAATAGACGCCGCCATCCTTCGCCGGGATGGAGCCATCGACGAGCAGCAGATACTTGCCGTCGGATTCCTTCATCGCGGCATAACGCGCATCTTCCGCGGCCGTCCCCGCCGCCGCCTGGAGCGTGTGGTGGTAGTCGAGCGAGACGAGGTTGAAAATCAGCTCTTCGAGCGTCGGCGCATTGGAGCGGGTGAGCGATTCCGTGCAGCCGGTGCATTCCTGGAAGGATAGCCAGATCACGGATGGCCGGCGCGCCTGGGCAAGCGCTTGGGCCAAAGCCGGCACCGAGCCGGGCGGCAGCGCCATGAGCGACGCCAGAGCGGTGCAGAATTTGAGCAAGGCGCGCCGGCTGACGCCACGCTGCGCGAGCATGTCGCCGAGAGTTGGCGGATGAGCGGTCGAGGTCATGGCCCCTGCTCCGACGGTACATCGAGCGCTTGTCTCAGGCGCCCGGCGCCGTCTGCTATGTCTTCGATCGGCGCATGCAGAATGGCAGGCACGTCGCAAATCTCGATCAATTCCGCGACCGTCTCGCCGGCTTCATTGCGATGCGTCACCCACCAAATGCCGGCAAATCTCGTCTCGAAGGCGCGGCTTTCGCCCAGCGCGTCGACTCGCGCATCGACCGCGCCGGTGCCGAGCACGGTCTGGAGGTGATCGAGGTCGTCTTTTGTCAGGGGAATTGTCCGCAGATCGATGCTTCCGCCCTCTTCTCCGGCGAGAAGCCGTTCCAGCATCCGAAGCATCTCGGTGAGCAACGCTTTCGCATTACCGGTTCGTGACGCCATCAGCGCCGGCTCAGTGGGAAGCGTGGACTCGCGCGTCACTGCCGCCACCTTTCGACAAGTTCGCGCGCCCGCGCGCAAACCTCGGGGATGGCGGCCGCGACGGACTCGGTCGGCTGGTCGCTCCAACCGACCGCGGCGGGCTGGATCGCGATCAGCGCGCGCCGTTCCGGCAAACGCCCGGACAGGGCGGCAATCGCCATGAGATCGAGCAGCCCGACCTCGTGAACGCTGCGTTTGCGGCTGCTGCCGAGAAACACATCCATGGCGGAGCCTTCGAACAGGCGCACATCGCCGGCGGATGCAAGCAACTCGGCCGCATCGAGAACGATCAAGCCATCGCAGCTTTCGATTGCCGGCGCCAGCATGAAGCTCAAGGTGCCGCCGTCAAGAAAGTGTAATTCGCCGAGATCCTCGCTGCGCTCGGCGAAGGCCCTCATCGCATGCACGCCGATCCCGTCATCGCCGAGCAAAACATTGCCGATTCCCAAAACGGCAATGTTGGAGCGGCTTGGCACGGACATGATCTACGTCTCCTCACAAGCGCACACGCCGATGTGGTTATGGAATTATTCCCGGCACGCGTTGCGGGACCTTTGATATGGATCAATTGTGAGTCCGTCCCGCTCAAATTATGATAAGAACTATTCTCGATGATTGGCAATCGCTTTCGATAAGGACCGGCGCCAACCATGTGCCTCGGAATTCCGATGGAGATCGTCGCCATCGATGGCTATCTCGCGCGCTGCCGGGCCAAAGGCGTCGAGCGCGAGGTCAGCCTGTTCCTGCTTCAGGATGAGCCCCTTGCCGCCGGCGATTTCGTCATGGTGCATGTCGGCTACGCGCTGCAAAAGATGAGCCCGCTCGAGGCTCGCTCCGCCTGGGAACTCTATGACGAAATACTCGCGGCCGAAGGCGGGCCGAGCAATGCATGAATTGGCTATCTGCCAAGCCTTGATCGCGCAGGTCGAAGCGCTCGCGCGCGGCAGGCAGGCGCGCGTCAACAAGGTCCATGTCGGCATCGGCCCACTCTCGGGCGTCGAGCCGAAATTGCTTGCCGATGCCTACCCTTTGGCCTGCGCCGGCACCGTCGCGGAAGGCTCGCGTCTCGCGATCGAGGATACCGCCTTGCGAATCCGTTGCCGCGAATGCGGTGCCGAAACCTCCGCCGCGCCAAACCGTCTACTGTGCGGCGATTGCGGCGCTTGGCAAACCGATGTCATCGCCGGCGACGAAATGCTGTTGCTGAAGGTCGAGCTTCAAGTGAGCGAAACAGCAAGCGGAGAGCGGCATGTGTGAGGATTGCGGCTGCGCGATTCCACATCACCCTGGGCAAACGCGGGAGACCGTCGAGGTCTTGCGCCGGCTTCTCGACGCGAACGACCGTGTCGCGGCCCATAACCGCGCGCATTTCGATGCGCATCGGGTCTTCGCGGTCAATCTGATGTCGTCGCCGGGAGCGGGCAAGACAAGCCTGCTCGAAGCGACCATCGACGCGCTCAAGCATGAATTCCGCATCGCGGTCATCGAAGGCGACCTCGAGACAGAGAATGACGCAAAGCGCATCCGCGCCCGCGGCGTTCCGGCCTTGCAGATCACGACCGGCAGCGCGTGTCACCTCGATGCGCCGATGATCCATGAGGCTCTGCACGCCCTGCCCCTCGATGCGGTCGATCTGCTGTTTATCGAGAATGTCGGCAATCTCGTCTGCCCGGCGAGTTTCGATCTGGGCCAGCACCGCAATGTCGTCCTTTTGTCGATCACCGAAGGCGACGACAAGCCGGCCAAATATCCCGTGATGTTTCGCGCGGCCGATCTTGTCGCCTTGACCAAGATGGATCTGGCACCCGTCATCGACGATTTCGACCCGGTCCGGGCGGAGCAAGCCTTGCGCAATCTTGCCAATCCCGCGCCGGTCATCAAGGTTTCCGCACGCAAAGGCCTAGCGCTCAATTCCTGGCTTGCTTGGTTGCGTCGCGAGGCGGCAAAAGCGCGCCTCGCTCAAGCCGAAACCCCGGACCGTCTCGCGCATCGCCATGAACACGCCCCGCCAGTGGCTTGACAAGATCCGCGCGCTCGACCTGCCGCGACCATTCAAGGTGATGAATGTTTGCGGCGGCCATGAGCGCTCGATCACCATGGCGGGCTTGCGCAAAGCCTTGCCGGCCCAGATCGAGCTCGTGCCCGGCCCCGGTTGCCCGGTCTGCGTCTGTCCCGAAGAGCTTGTCTACGAAGCGATTCGGCTGGCGCTCGACGAAAAAGTCATCCTCGTTGCTTTCGGCGACATGTTGCGCGTACCCGTCAATGTCGCCAAAGGCGAGGTTCGGTCGCTCGAGGAAGCGCGCGCGGCCGGGGCCGACATCGTCCCGATCGCCTCGCCGCGCGAAGCCGTGCGCGTGGCGCAGCGCCATGCCGATCGCAAGGTCGTGTTCTTTGCCGCCGGCTTCGAGACGACGACCGCGCCGGTGGCGGCGCTGCTCAACGAGGGCGTGCCAGATAACCTCTCCGTGCTCCTTGCGGGGCGGCGCACCTGGCCGGCCGTCGCGATGCTGCTGCAATCCGAAGCGCCAGGCTTCGATGCCTTGGTCGCGCCGGGGCATGTCGCGACGGTGATGGGACCGGAGGAATGGGCTTTCGTGCCGGAGCGCCACGGCATTCCGTCCGCTGTTGCCGGATTCACGCCGGAAAGCTTGCTGGCCGCGCTTTATTCCGTGCTGCGCCAGCTCGTCGAGGGAAAATGCTTTCTCGACAATTGCTATCCCGAGCTGGTGCGGGCCGGCGGCAACAAGACGGCGCAACGCCAGATCGAAACGGCGATGGACATCGTCGACGCCAATTGGCGCGGCATCGGCGTTATTCCCGTTTCAGGCTATGCGCTGGGTCCGTCATTCGCGGCGCATGACGCCACCCGCCTTTATCCGGACCATCGCGATGCTGCGCGCAAGCGCGCGGGACAAATGCCGCCCGGTTGCGATTGCGCGCGCGTCGTGCTCGGCCGGATATATCCCGATCAATGCGCGCTGTACGGCCGCGCCTGCACGCCGCGCAATCCAATCGGACCGTGCATGGTGTCGGATGAAGGCGCATGCCGCATCTGGTGGGCAGGCGGCGTGCGCACGCCGCGCAAGCCGGCGCTGGAAAACGCCGAGCCATAGGCGGGAGCCAAGGTTTGAAGGTTTATGCGCAAAGATGGAGGCTGGGCGGCCGCGTTCAAGGTGTCGGGTTTCGTCCCTTCGTCTATCGCATGGCGTCGCGCTGCCGCGTCCGCGGCTGGGTGCGCAATCGCGCCGGCGAGGTCGAAATCCTGGCCCAAGGCGAGGCCGACTCATTGCGCCGCTTCGGCCATGCCTTGCTGAGCGAAGCGCCGCCGCTGGCGCGTCCGGAAATCTTGTCGGAAGTCGCGGTCGAGATCGAAGCGTTCGAGACCTTCGAAATTCACGACAGCGAAGCCGCCCGTACGGATCGCGTTCATCTTCCGCCCGACTATTTCGCTTGCGAGGATTGCCTCGCCGAGCTCGACGACCCGACCAATCGGCGGTTCCGCTATCCTTTCATCAACTGCACGCAATGCGGTCCGCGCTACACCTTGATCGAGCGCCTGCCCTATGACAGGCCCAACACATCGATGGCCGGTTTCGCGTTGTGCGCGCGCTGCCGCGCCGAATACGAGAACCCGGCCGACCGGCGCTTTCATGCCGAACCCATTGCCTGCCCGGATTGCGGGCCGCGTCTGCAATTTCGCCGCGGCGGCGAAGCGACGCGTTGGAGCGACGACGCTTTCGCGGCCGCTATCGAGATGCTGCGCGCCGGCGGGATCGTCGCGGTCAAAGGTATCGGGGGCTATCACCTTCTGTGCGATGCCATGAATTCCGCGGCGGTTGCTCTGCTGCGCGCGCGCAAGAAGCGGCCCACCAAACCGCTGGCGGTCGTGTTTCCTTTGACGCCGACGCTCGACGCGTTGCGCGGCGCGGCGCTCGTCGAGCCCATGCACGAAGCGATGCTGCGCGATCCCGTTCGCCCGGTCGTGCTGATGCCGAAGAAGGCCGGCTCGCGCTTGGCGCCGGAGATCGCGCCTTGTTGCGGCGAGATCGGCGCCATGTTGCCCTATAGCCCGCTCCATTATCTGCTGGTCAAAGACTTTGGCGCGCCGCTGGTCGCAACCTCGGGCAATATCAGCGGCGAGCCGGTTCTGACCGACAATGACGCGGCCGAACAACGCCTCGCCGCGATCGCCGATGCGTTTCTGCACCATGACCGGCCGATCCTTCGTCCGGCGGACGATCCGGTTTATCGAATCATTGCCGGCCGGCCGCGCCCGTTGCGCCTGGGTCGGGGCAATGCACCGGTCGAAATCAAGCTGCCTTTTACGCTTGCCAAGCCGATGCTCGCTTTGGGAGGCCATCTCAAGAATACCGTCGCGCTGGGCTGGGGAAATCGCGCCGTCCTCTCGCCGCATCTCGGCGATATGGACGCGCCGCGCAGCCTGGCGCTGTTGCGCCAAGTCGCTTCCGATCTACAATCGCTCTATGGCGTCAAGGCTGAGGCCTTGATCTGCGATGCGCATCCGAATTATGCGACGACGCGGCTGGCGCGACAGTGGGGCCTTCCCGTCACGCCAGTTTTCCATCACCGCGCCCATGCGGCGGCGCTGGCCGGCGAGGCGCGCGATGAAGGCGATTGGTTGATCTTCGCCTGGGACGGCGCGGGCTATGGCGAGGATGCCACGATCTGGGGCGGCGAGGCGTTGTTCGGCCGGCCCGGAAACTGGCGCCGTGCCGCAAGCTGGCGGCCTTTTGCTTTGCTCGGCGGCGAGCGAGCCGCGCGGGAACCGTGGCGCAACGCGCAAGCGCTCGCCTGGGAAGCGGGCAAGGTTTGGAACGGCACCCCGACCCAAAACAACTTGCTGCGCAGCGCCTGGGAACACGGGATCAACTGCCCGCGAACCTCTTCGGTCGGACGGCTCTTCGATGCTGCCGCTGCTTTTACCGGCCTGTGCCAGCAAGCCAGTTACGAAGGCGAAGCGCCCACCTATCTCGAAGCGGCTTGCCGCGGCGAAGGCGAAATCATCGTACTGCCTCTCGCCTGTCGCGATGGAATTTGGCGCAGCGATTGGGAGCCGCTTTTAGCCCCGCTGCAAGACGTGTCACGCAGCGTGGCGCAACGCGCGGGCCTGTTTCACGCCTCGCTGGCGCGCGCGCTGGTCGATCAGGCGATCGCCATCCGCGACGAATACGGCGTTGAGCGGCTCGGACTTACCGGCGGCGTCTTCCAGAATCGGATTTTGTCCGAGACCGCTCAGCTTATGGCGGAAGAGGAAGGGTTTTCGGTCTTCATCCCGCGGCTTCTGCCGTGCAACGATGCCGGCTTGAGCTTCGGGCAGCTGGTCGAAGCGGGTGCGGTGCCATGATCGCGGATCGTCATGTCCGCCTCGCGCATGGCAATGGCGGGCGTTTCATGCGCGAGCTTATCGAGGAGATCTTCGCGCGCCATCTCGCCAATCCGCAGCTCGATATCGATGTCGACGCGGCGCATCTCCCGCTTCCCGCGGGCGATGTGCTCGTGACGACGGACGGATTCACGGTGCAGCCGCTCGAATTTCCCGGCGGGGATATCGGGTCGCTTGCGGTTCATGGGACCGTCAACGACCTCGCCGTCGCGGGCGCCGTGCCCGTTTACTTGACCCTCAACGCGTTCATCGAAGAAGGCTTCGACATTGCCTGTCTTGACCGCGTGATCGCGAGCCTGGCTCGCGCGGCGTACGATGCCGGCGTGAAGGTGGCCGCCGGCGACACCAAAGTATTGCGGCGCGGCGAAGGCGGCGGGCTTTATCTCGCGACGACCGGCATTGGAATCCGCCATCCCGGTTTGATTCTCGGGCTCGGCCAAATTCGCGAAGGCGATGCCGTGCTGGTCAGCGGACCAGTGGGCGATCACGGCGCGGCGGTGCTGCTGGCCCGCGAGGAATTCGGATTGAAAGGCGCGCTGCGTTCCGATGCGGCCAGCATCTTGCCTTTGGCGCAGGCGATCTGGAATTTTCCCGGCTTGCGTTTCATGCGCGATCCGACCCGCGGCGGGCTGGTCACCGTCCTGCACGATCTCGTGCGCGGAACCGGCATGGCGGTACGCGTCAGCGAAGCGGCGATCCCGGTTCAGGAACCGGTACGCGGCACCTGCGAGATTCTCGGTTATGACCCGCTCTACCTCGCCTGCGAAGGCCGCGTCGTCGCCGTGCTCGCGCCTGAGGATGCGGCGCGCGCGCTTGACGCTTGGCAAACGCTTCCGGCGGGCAAAGCGGCCGCCATCATTGGCCGCGTGGGAGGCGCCAACCCCGAGGTCGTTCTCGAAACCGGGATCGGCGGCGAAAGGCTGCTCGACGAGCTCGAGGATGACCCGCTGCCGCGGATTTGTTGATGCCGAGCCACCGCGAACGACGCGAGCTTCCTTACAGCCAGACGCAGCTTTTCGATCTCGTCGCGGATGTCGAGAAATATCCGGAATTCATCGCCTGGTTTGTCGCCGTTCGCATCCGTCATCGCGACGGCAACAGGCTCGAAGTCGACCAGGTGGTGCGCTTCAAAGCGCTACGCGCGCGGTTTACGACCCAGGCCACGCTCGATCCGCCGCACGGGATTGCAATCACGTGTTCTGATGCGCCGTTCAAGAATTTCGACCAACGCTGGGCGTTTGCGCCGGGGAGCGGCGGCGGCACGCTCGTCGACTATGAGAGCACGCTCGAGCTGCGTTCGTCGGTGTTACAACACGCGATGCTGGCCTTGTTCGACGAAACCCAAATCGCCAAGGCGACGATCGACGCTTTTGCGCGTCGCGCGCAACAAATTTACGGCACACGCGCCTGACGCGAGGTTTCCAAGCCTCAAAGGCGGATCGCTTTCATTCGTAGCGCAAGGCTTCGATCGGATCGAGCCGCGCAGCCTTGCGCGCCGGGTAATAGCCGAAGAAGATTCCAACGGCTGCCGAAAACGCAAACGCGCCGACAATCGCGACGGCGGAAAGCTGCGTCGGCCAATGTGCCAGCGACGAGATCAACATCGACGTGACGACCCCCATCGCTATTCCTGCTGCCCCGCCGCTGAGGCTGAGAAAGACCGCTTCGGCCAGAAACTGTAGCAGGACGTGAAGGCGGCGCGCGCCGATCGCCATGCGCAGCCCGATCTCGCGCGTACGCTCCGTCACCGAGACGAGAAGAATATTCATAATGCCGATGCCGCCGACCAGCAGCGAGATCGACGCGACGGTCGCGAGCAGAAGCGCCATGATCCGGGCGCTGCCTTCGGCCGCGCTGGCGATCTGGCTGAGGTTGCGAATGTCGAAATCCTTGGTTTCGCCCGGACGAATACGGTGGCGGCGCATCAAGGTCGCAGTAACTTGATCGAGCGCGGTCTGCACCAGCTCGGCGCTTGCCGCCTGAACATAGATTTGATTGACGAAGCCGGTAAGGCGCGGCGTCAGCCCGTAAGGATTCGGCGCCGGCGGATAGGCAGCGGCCAACGCCGATTGCTGCTGGCTTGGCGCGGCAACGCCAAGCACTTTGCGCTCGGCGGTGGTGAACGGCACCATCAAGAGATCGTCCTGATCCTGGCCGAATGACGTCTGTCCTTTTCCGGCCAAAACGCCGACCACGCGCAGCGACACGCCTTTGACCAGAAGGGTCGCGCCGACCGGATTCTCATAGGCGTTGAAAAGCTGACGATAGATGGTCTGGCCGATGACACAGATCATCCCCGCATCCGCATCGTCGTCGGCGGTGAAGCCGCGGCCGGCGGCAATCTGCCAATTGGCCGTGTCGAGATAGGCGGAGGTCACGCCTTGAATGTTGGTCGTCCAATTCTGGTTCCCGAACTGCACTTGGCCAAGCTGCCGGATGAGATAGCTGACCTGGCTGACGGCGGGATCGTCGCGCTTGATGGTCAGCGCGTCCGCGACCGTGATCGTCGACGCGCTGCCGAAGCCGGCGCGGACACCGCTGGCGGTCGTGGCACCGGGCAAAACGATCAGCATGTTCGTGCCCAGGCTTTGGAGTTGCTTCTGAACCGCTTCGTTCGCGCCCTCGCCCACCGCGACCATGGTGATCAACGCTGCGACGCCGATGAAAACGCCGAGCATGGTGAGCACCGAACGAAGCTTGTTGCGCGCGATGGCTTGCGCCGCGGCGCCCAGGATCATCGTGCCGAACGCCCAGACATGCGCCGATGGGACGACGGCGCCGGCCGTCGCGGCAGGCGGCGACGCACGCTCGGCGACGGCGCCGCGCGCCGCCGCTTTGGTTTCGTCCGAGACGATCTTGCCGTCCCGCATCGTGATGACGCGATCGGTATAGGCGGCGATGTCGGGCTCGTGGGTGACGATGATGACGGTCACGCCTTGCTCGCGGTTGAGCTGGCGCAAAATATCCATGATCTCGTGCGAGGTGCGCGTATCGAGATTGCCCGTCGGCTCGTCGGCCATCAGCAAGTTCGGCCCGTTGATCAAGGCCCGGGCGATGGCAACCCGTTGCTGCTGGCCGCCGGAGAGCTGTGACGGCGTGCTTCGGTCGCGGTCGCCCAGTCCCATGAGATGCAATGTCTGACGGGCTCGATCGAACCGTGCCGAACGCCGATGCGGCCCCGACGCGGCGTAATAGAGCGGCAATGCCACATTCTCGATCGCGCTGGTCCGCGCCAGCAAATTGAAGCTTTGGAAAACGAATCCGATACGCTCGCTGCGAATACGCGCCAGCGCAGGCTCGTCGAGCGCGGCGACATTGACGCCTTCAAAAAAATATTCGCCGCCGCTCGGTCGATCGAGACAACCGATGAGATTCATCAGTGTCGACTTCCCCGATCCCGAGGCGCCCATGATCGCCAGGAATTCGCCGCGCCCTACCGTCAGGTTGACGCCGTCGAGGGCGCGGACTTTCGTGTCGCCCAGCGTATATATCCGCGAGAGGTCGTGGAGCTCGATGACCGTGTCGTCGCGCGACATGATGCGCGGCGCTAGAAGAAGCCGAAGAGGCGCGGCCGCGAGGCCCGCGAGGCCGCGTCGTGCTGTTCGGCGACGATGACTTGGTCGCCGTCCTTGAGATCCCCGCCGAGGATTTCGGTATTGGTATCGTCGTCGAGGCCGAGCTTTACCGGCACCGGAACGGCGTCGCCGTCGCGAAGAACATAAACCTGGGCGCTGCCTTGCGGCTGGGCGGCGGCACCGGCCAAGCCCGAGGGCGAGAAGCGCAGCGCTTGATCGGGCACGCGCAGCACCTGATCGCGCCGGTCGGTGACGACCCGCATGGTGGCGGTCATGCCCGGCTTCAACAGAAGATCGGGATTGGCGACGCTGACGACGACGTCATAGGTCACGACGTTTTGCACGGTTTGCGGCGCTTGGCGCACCTGCACGACCTGTCCGGTAAAACTTCGCGTCGGAAAGGCCTCGATCGTAAAACTGGCCGGGTTGCCCGCTTTGATGCCGCCAATGTCGCTTTCGCTGACATTGGTGTCGACCTGCATGTTCGTGAGATCGGTGGCGATCAGAAACAATGTCGGAGTTTGGAAGCTGGCCGCCACCGTTTGGCCCATCGTGACGTTGCGCGAGACGACCGTGCCGTCCACCGGCGACGCGATATTGGTGTAATCGAGATTCACTTGCGCGGCGTCGAGCACCGCTTGGCGCTGATCGATGGTCGCCTGATCGAACCCGATTTGAGCAACGGCCTGATCGTAAGCGTTCTTCGCGTTATCGACCGCATCCTGCGACGCCGAACCATCCATCTTGCCAAGGCGCGAATAGCGGTCATAGGTCACTTTCGCGTAGGCGAGATTGGCTTTGTCTTTTTCGAGCTGGGCCTTGGCGACCGCCAGATTCGCTTGGTTCTGGTCGACGATGGTTTGGTAAGGCCGAGGATCGATCTTCGCGCAGATCTGGCCCGCCTTCACCTCGGTGTTGTAGTCGCAATAAAGTTGCTGAATGACGCCCGAGACGTAAGTGCCGACGATGATCGTGAGCACGGGATTGACCGTGCCGGTCGCCGTCACCGCGCGCGCGATGCCGCCGCGCGAGGCCGGAACGCTCGTGTAGCGGACCGGCGGCGCGCTGCCGACGCTCCACCAGCCTGCCGCGACCGCCAGAACGAGCAACAAGCCGAGCGCACCCAACACCCAAGAACGGTGGGGCAGCCAATGCCGACGAGCCGGTTCCGCGATGGCCATGAACCGCCTTTACGCCTTGGGATAGCCGACCGATTGCGCGAAATAGATCGCTTGCGTCGGCGACAGGCTGAGCCGCTTTGCCAGGCGCTCGCCCGGCACCGACGCGCGCAACACGGTGGCAAGCCCTTCGGAGGCGCAAAAGAGATAAACGTTTTGACCGATCACGGCGGAATCGGCGATGCCGTTGAGCACACGGTCGGCATCCGACGGCTTGCCCATGCGCGCGGCATCGGAGACATAAATGATATTGAGCGCCGCTGTCTTGACGAAATCCTGACCCAGCGTGGTCTCGCCGCGAATATCGTCTTGGATATGCTGCAAAAGGCGGTGCGCCTTGGGATCGTAGATCCACACGCCATTCGCCATCGCAAGGTAGAGATCGATATCCATCGTGCTATGCGAGCTTGGCGCCGTCCGCAAGTTGGTCCCCGGCCGATTGATCCCCCAGGCCGCCCACAGCAGGTTCGAGAGCACCGGCGTCGGCAACGCCCGATCGGCGAATTCCCGCGACGAATGCCGGGTCTTCAACACCTCCATCAGCGGCTTGCCACCTTCCATCTGCGGCGGCGGCAGCTGCAATGTCTGCGGCTCCGCGAGAGCGAGACTGGGCATCGAAACCGCGACCGCCGTGGCAAGCAGCGCGACATTGGCTTCACGACGCGTGATCATGAGCATTCTCCTTCTCGGGTCACGGCGCTTCGCCGTAAGGCTGTCGCGCCAACGGCAGCGCCGCGGCACGGCTTGCGACGAAGCTCACCGGTCGCATCAAAGCGGGAAGGCGCGACTCAAGCTTTGAGGCAAATCAAGAAGCTGGAACAGTCTGCTGTCGCGCGACGATATTGCGCGATCGTCAGGAATTGGATCGACGCCGCCATCCTCAAAAACCTCGGCGTCCGTGACAACGTTGATCCAGATCAAATCCGCGCGGCGCCGCCTCGGATATTGTTGTTAACGACATCCAAAAATCATTCCAGGGCGGAGGGCTATTATGGCCGAACGAAATATTTCCTCGGACACCACGAAGGCTGGACCAATGACCGGTTGGGATCCGGCGCTTCTCGTCGGTTTCAACCAACAAGCGCTCGATTACTGGACGCGCTCGCTGGCGGTGTTCAGCGCCGAGATGGGACAATTCATGCAAGCGCGCATGCAAGAAGATTTGGGCGCTTGGACCAAGCTCGCAAGCTGCAAAGATGCCAGCCAGGCATTTGAATACCAACGCCAATTCATGCAGAAGGCGGCGAGCGACTATCTCAACGAGATGAGCAAGATCGCTCGCCTGACCGTGAACATGGCGAATGACAGTTTTGCGGCGGCGCGCGGCGCGGCCCGTCAAACGCAAAAAGCCGCTTAAGACGGCATAACGGGGTGGTTGAGCCGGTCCGGCGGCCGACGATGTCATGGCCACCCCGCGGACATTGCAGGACCTACGCCGTGAAATCGCCGCGCGCGGCGACATCGCCGCGATTGTCGCCTATGCCGGCGAGAGCTGCGAAATCTGGTCTTTCGCCGAGCTCGCCGAAACCGCCGCGCGTCTAGCCAACGGCCTCGTCCGGCAAGGCATCGGCCGCCGCGACGCAGTCGCTCTCATCGCCCCCAACAGCCCGCGCTGGATCGGCGCGCTTTGGGCTATCGTCACCGCCGGCGCAACGGCGGTTCCGCTCGATCCTCAAACCAATGAAGGCGACTTGGCGCGACTGCTCAAGACCGCCGGTTGCCGCTGGGTTTTCACGACCGCAGCGACCGCGCCGCTTCTGTCCCGCCTCGCGCCCGAATGCCAACCGATCCTTCTCGACGCTGGCGAGACAACGCCGGCCGCCGAGTCATGGGAAAAGCTTTGCGCGGCGCCGCCTGCCGAATACCGGGTAGCCGCACCCAACGATGTCGCCGTCATCGTCTTCACGTCGGGGACGACCGGCACGCCCAAAGCCGTTCCGCTCACACACACCAACCTGTTGACCAATGTGCTGGCGCTGGCGGCAACGCGGCTGGTCGGCCCCGGCGATCGCGCGCTTTTGCCGTTGCCGCTTTATCACGCCTATCCGCTGACGATCGGCATGTTGACGCCGCTCGCGCTCGGTTGCGGCGTTGTCCTGCCTGCCGGCATCAGCGGCCCGGAGCTCGTCGCGGCAATGCGGCACGGGCGGGTGACCGCGCTCGTCGGCGTGCCGCGGCTTTACACCGCGTTGCTCGACAATCTGCGGCGCGGCATCGCGGCGCAACCGGCTTTCATCGCACGGCTCCTGCGAACGCTCCTCGCTTTCGCGCAATGGACGCGGCGCCACGGCACGAATTGGCCCGGCCGAATCTTTTTGCGACCTGTGCGCAAGCAAGTAGCGCCCGCTCTCCGCCTGCTCGTCAGCGGCGGTGCCGCGATTCCTGCCGAGGTCGAGGAGACGCTCGACGCGCTGGGATGGGAAATGCTCACCGGCTATGGCCTGGTCGAGACATCCTCGATGCTGACCTTCAACCCGCCGGGCGCAGCGCTCCCCGGTTCCGCCGGGCGCCCCGTGCCGGGGATGGAATTGAGGATCGCCCAACCGGACGCCGCCGGCATCGGGGAAATCGAGACGCGCGGCCCATCGCTCTTTGCCGGCTATCGCGGCGATCCGGCGAAGACAGCTGAGGCTTTCACGCCGGATGGCTGGTTCCGCACGGGCGATCTCGGAGCGATCGACCGCGGCGGCTACCTGCACATCAGCGCACGCAAGGTCGAGACGATCGTGCTGGCCGACGGCAAGAAGCTCTTTCCCGAAGAGTTTGAAACCGTTTACGCCACCGCGCCGCTGATTCACGAAATCGCGCTGCTCGGGATCGACGGCGCGCTGGTCGCCTTGGTCGTGCCCGATCTCGCGGCCGCGCGCGATGTCGGCGCGCTGCGTCTCGGCGAGGCTTTGCGGGAAGGCTTGACGGCGCAAGCCCGATCCTTGCCGAGCTATGCGCGGCTGACCGGCTTTGCGATTACTCATAACGCGCTGCCGCGCACGCAACTCGGCAAGATCCGGCGTCATTTGCTGCCGGCGCTTTACCGGGCGGCGCAGCGGCACGAAGCGCCGCCGAGCGCGGAAGCGCTGTCCGCCGAAGACCGGGCGCTTCTCGAGATGCCTTCTGCCGCCGCCGTCTGGCGCTGGCTGCGCCAGCGATTTCCCGACCGGACTCTGCAGCTCGACACGGTGCCGCAGATCGATCTTGCGATCGATTCCTTGGGATGGGTCGAGCTTACCTTGGCGCTCGAGCGCGACCTCGGGCTTGTCTTGAAGGAAAGCGCGATCGCGCGCATCGTCACCTTGCGCGACCTGCTGCGCGAAGCCGCCGCGGCGCCGAAGCGCGAAACGGGCGCGGCCCCGGCCAGCACCGAAGCGCCTTGGCTCGCGCCGTTCGGATCTTTCGTCGGAATCTTTCGCGCCCTTGGCGAACTCCTGATCCGTTGGGCGATGCGGCACGTCTTTCGCTTGCGGGTCGAGGGTCTCGAATTCCTTCCGCCAGGCGATCCAATTCTCTTCTGCCCCAACCATGTCAGCTATCTCGACCCTTTCGCTTTGGGTGCTGCGCTCCCAAAGAAGCGGCTGCGCCATACGAGCTGGGGCGGCTGGACCGGCGTCGCCTTTACGACGCGATCCCGCCGGTTCTTCAGCCTGGCCGCGCGCGTCATCCCCATCGATCCCGACCGCGCCGTGGCATCGGGCTTGACGATGGGCGGTCTGACGCTCGATCGCGGTTGGAACCTTGTCTGGTTTCCCGAAGGGGCGCGCAGCGTCGACGGCACGCTGCAACGTTTCCTGCCGGGTGTCGGCGTGCTGGTGAAGAACCATCCGGTTGCGATCGTTCCGGTCTATATCGAAGGCAGCTTTGCCGCTTGGCCGGCGACCCGGAAATTCCCGCGCCCGGGCCGGATCACCGTGCGTTTCGGCAAGGCGATCGATCCGGCACTGTTGATTGCCGCGACCGAAGAGCACAACCGCGATCAAGAGATCGCCGCGGCGATCAAGGACCGTGTCGCCGCCCTTGCTCAAACGAACACGAGCGACGCGACGAAATAAGCCGAAGCGTCAGGGCTCGATCCATAAAATATCGGGGCGATGGCGCTCAGGCGCCGCCGGCCGCGTGCGCGGATGGCCCAGGATGATGGGCGCGATCGGCCGATAGTGCGGCGGAATGCCGATCTCCTTCTTCGCCTCGGCTTGATTAAGCCACGCCTCGGCGAAACCGATCCAGCACGTGCCCAACCTGTTGACATGCGCCGCCAGCATCAGATTTTCCGCCGCCAGGCAGCAATCCTGCTCGACAAAGCGATCATCCTCGGTGCCGCAAATGATAATCAGCGCCGGCGCGTTGTAGAAAACATTGAACTGCGCGGAAGAAAGCATCTCGCGAAACGGTGACAAGTGCGGATCGGAACCCATCGTCTTCAAGGTCAGCATCTTCGCTTCGCCGGAAATGCGCGCGAGCACGGCCCGATCGCGAATGACGACAAACGCCCATCGCTGTTTATCCATGGCATTGGGCGCTTGGATCGCGGCATCGATCACCAGATTGATCTGCTCCGTGGCGACCGGCGCTTCGGTGAAGTCGCGAATCGCGCGGCGATGATAGATCGCTTCCATCGTGTCCATGCTGGGCTCCCGCTTGGTTAAGCAAGCTTAGAAGGGACGCGCGCGGACACTTTGATCTGGCTCAAGCCGGGCGTCCGGCGGCCGCCCGCAAAATCGCGAACCGTTGAGGCAGATCAAAGCCGTAACGATGCTTTTCTGGTCTTTTTGCCGTCAGGTCTGATGAATCGTTACGGAGTGGTCGGCGATGTTGTCTTCAATCCGAAAGGTTTTGGCGTTTTTGCCGCTCGGAATGCGGCGGCGAAGCGCCCATAGGCCGGCAATGTCCGTAGAAACGGGCGCGCAAATGGACGTGCAATCGCCGCGGCGCTTGGACGAAACCCGCTATTTCGTGACGACGCCTTCGTGGCTCGGCAATCCGGCGTACACGGTTTTTTGTGCAGCGACGGGCCGTGCGATCGCCAGCTTCGATACGGAAGAGCAAGCCATGATCCTGCGCGACACGCTCAATCTCGCCTGCGGTTGTCCGCCGAGCCGCAGGCTTCTGGACGCCGTTCATCAGGGCGTGTGAGCGGGTTTGCGATCGGGCGCCGGCTGGCGTTGGCGACTCAATAGATCGTCAGGGCGCCATCGAGCAGCTTCTGCCGCAAGTGGTCGAGCTCGCTGAGATGACGCTGCAATATTCCTTCGATCCGTAGCGTGTAGTCGGCCGCCCCGGCGCCGGCCGGCACCGCGATCCGCACCTGTGCGAGCTGCGGCTCTTTCACCGGCTGGCCGATGCGGCTGACCAGGTAACATTCCGCGGCCTTTATCTCCGGTATCTCGAGCGTGACGGCTTCGGCGACGATCCGGGCGACCAGATTGTAAAGCTTGCCCGCATGGGAAACCGAATTCTTGCCCGCCGCGGCTTCCATCGTCATCGGGCGGCCCGGCGTGATGAGGCCATTCGCGCGGTTGCCGCGTCCCGTCTGACCGTCATCGCCGGCTTCGGCCGAGGTTCCGGTGACGGTGAGATAGACCGAGCCGGCATCGGGGTCATCGGCGGCATTGACCGTGGTAACGGCATCGCCGCCGACGGTATCCGAGATGATCGCGGTCAGCGCGGACTTCTTGCCGCGATAGTCTTCCATATCCGACAAATAGCGGTCGCAAAAGGCGCAGGCGACGGTGAATTCGCTTTTGCCGTGACGCCGCACCGCGAGAATCTTGGTGTCTTCGCCATAAGCGGGATGGGCCGCGCGCATCGGCGCGCCCGACAGCGCGCGATCGATCGCGAGCACATGGCGCTCGAGCGGGCTGAACGGCGCAAAGCCGACGCCGATCGAGCTGTCATTCGCGTGCCAAACGCCGCTGCGCCGTTCGCGCTCGAAAAGCTCGACCAGATCTTCCGAGCCGGGACGCACCAGACAATGGATGTTGACGTGCCGTTCGGCGTCGAGCGCGTGAAACACCTGCCGAAACGTCGCGCGAGCGCTTTCGAGCGCCAAACGCTCGACCGGAATCTCGACGCCCTTGAAATGGCAGGTCGCGCGGCCGGCGAGGTAGACCTCGATCGGCTTCGTCACCGCGCCGCCGCCGAATTTCGGCCGCGCCGCGCCGCCCACGACCAGAACCTTATCGACATTGTGATGCAGGACGTGACCGAAACGGTCGAGATAATAGCGGCTGAGCGCGCGCGAGAAATTCTCGGCCAAAGCGTCGGCGAGCGTATCCGGATGGCCGATGCCTTTGCGTTCGACGATCTCGAAGGGCTCGGCTCCCGGATGGGGAAGAACGGAAATATCGACCGCCGGCTTCATTTCGGCGGGCTGGGCGGCGGCGTCACCGGAACCTGACGCCATGCGCTGTTGCAGGACGCGACATAAGGGTAATAGCCCTGCGGGTTGTCGCAATAATACCAATATTGCGCGGGCGGCAGACCGGTCGGAACCGGCGGCGCCTGCTGCACGACGATCGCGGGCGGAATATAGGTCGGATAGGGATAGATCGGCTCCGGGTAGATGTACCAGAACCCGCCCAGCTGCCACCACCACGCGTAGCGCCCGTCATGCCAATCGTGAATCCAGACGCCGCCGCGCCAGGCCGACCGTTCATGGGAGCTGAGGTGTCCGAAGTCGCGGCCGTGAAAATCGGGGCCGCCGTGATGCCGCTGCGCTTGGGCAGCGGGCAAGGCCGCCGCGCCGAGCGCGAACGCGAACGACACAGCGAGGATGTGTTTGAAGCTCGACATGCGGTTTTTCCCTGATCAAAAGCGAAGGTCACTCTATCCGGGTGCCGGCGAGCCGATTGTGATCTGGATCAAAGGATGACGACGCCAGGAGCGCGGACCGAGAGAGATATTGCCGTGTCCGCAACGCGGCCATATCTTGCGCGCCATGCCCTCTGAACGCGCCTTCTTCGCGCGGCGATGGGGCGCCGATGAGCGCAAGACCGGCTTGCTCGCCGCCGTGCTTGTCGGCGCCTTCGTCGCCTATTTCGCGCTCTATCTCGGCGTCACCCTGCACCGCGGCGCGCGGCCTTTCGGCGATTTCTTCGCGCTGTGGTCCTACGCGAAAATCGCGGTCGCCCAGCCGGCGGCGTCGCTCTACGACCCGGCGGCGCTTCACGACGCGCAGGTCGCCCTCGGCATGGAGCCGGGCCAGCAGAATCCTTTTCCCTATCCGCCGAGCTTCCTGCTGGTGCTATGGCCGTTGGGATTTCTCTCCTACACCGCCGCTTATGTGGTCTGGATCGGGACGACCCTGGCGCTTTATGTCTGGGCGACGATGGAGCGCCAAGGCCGCACCATGTCGATCGTGCTTGCGCTTGCGGCGCCGACCACGACGATCATGGTGGTCGCGGGGCAAAGCGGTTTTCTCGCCGGCGCGCTCGCCATCGGCGGTTTTCGAACTCATCGGCACGCGCCCGATCTTGGCGGGCGTGATGTTCGGGCTGCTGAGCTATAAGCCGCAGCTCGGCCTGCTCGTGCCGACTGCCTTGCTCGCCGCCGGCTCGTGGCGCGCCATCGCCGCCGCCGCGCTGACGATCCTCGCGCTGGTCGTTCTCACCAGCGCCGCTTTCGGTTGGTCGATTTGGACGATTTGGCTGGCGGCGCTCCCGGTTTATTCAAATCAATTCGACCAAGGCGCGGTGGCGTTTCACCTCATGCCGACGCTGACCGCGAATTTGCAGATGCTGGGCGTGAGCTTGTCCGGCGCGCGGATCGCGCAAGCGGCCGCGGCGCTTTGCGTGGCGGCGATCATCTGGCGCGTCTTCCGTAACGGCATCACCGCCTCCGCCACCAACGCGCTGCTCGCGGGAACCTTCCTCGCGACCCCGCATGCTTTCGTCTACGACCTGCCGATGCTGACCGGCGCGGTCAGCGGCTTCATCGCCCAGCGGTTGCGATCGGACGCGCGTTTCGGCCTGAGCGAAATCGCCATTCTCGTGCTCGCTTTGGCGTTTCCCGCCCTGATGATGTGGGCGGGACCACAGGTGCCTTTGAGCACGCTGCCGGAGCTTCTGCTCTTCGGTCTTATTCTCGCCAAGCGGCGTGATTCTTGAGACAGGCGAAGTGGTAAGGACATAATACGTAATTGCGCGTGTTGGAGTTAAGTGTCATGTCCCCCTAATTCGAGGCACGATCCTCACCGAGGCAATCGCGGCACACGCGTCAAAGCCCCGGGTGACGCGTTTGGCTGACGCCTGCGCCTCGCGTAATGAGAGAATCACGCTTGCGATCTTCACGGGCCGCGGGGGTTATTTTCTTCTTGAAGGATGACGCGGAGCAGACCACAAAATCTTCCATGGATTTTGCAACGGTAGAGGCGAGCCGTGATGCGCTTTTGACTTATGGCGCGTCCCTATTCGACTGGACCAATCATAACGAAGGGGTGTTAACGCTCATCCTCTTCGTAATCACCGCATTGATAGGCTGGCTTTCGGGCATTTTCGGTGCTCTCCGGCGTCGACCTCGATTGCAAGTAGATATTATCCCCGGTCCGACTTTCTGTAGCTCTTTTCCTACCGGCCGCACGGTAGACGGCAATGTAACGCACCACACTGCGATTGCCGTCTATTTCAGCATCAAGAACACCGGCTCGGCCGATACGACGGTGGTCGCCATTCACGTTGGATACCATCCGCGTTTGCGCCCGCTCAAGTGGAGGTTCAAGCGAGTCTGGCTTGTCGAGCAAGCTGCTGCCCTCGGCGACTTCCGCGTGAATATCGGCGGAAACCTGAAGGTCTACCCCTTTCTCTTTCAGCGCAACTCCCTGATCCCGCATTCGGACAACAGCACGTTTGTTCCTGTAGGTGGTCGATGCACTGGCGTGTGCTATTGGGAGCAAGGAGAAAGTTGGGGAGGATATCTTCCGATAACCGATCGAAAGGGACGCGTTAATCTCAAGGTTCGTGTCGTTGATCTCTACAATCGCCGGTACACCAAACACCTACGCATCTCAATGCTGCCGATTGACGAAGCAAGAAAGTATCACCCGGAATTTGGAATGACATTTGAGGCTCTGCGCGTCGGACCGCAGGAGCAAAGTCCGGGGTCAGCAGTGGAGCCGTTATGGGATTAGCAAATGTATCCGCGACCCTCTCGCTTAATGCGAAGGCCTGTCCTTCAAGTAGGGGGCCATATCTACACTACTGATACCCGCATTCGGCAGCTGGGGTTTCAACCTGGAGTTCCCTTTCCCCCGCTCCCTGTTGTAATCCTTCATGCGCCAGGCCCTAATCAACCGTATACCGCCAAGGAGCTTCCTCCCCCAGAGTTCGAGCCTTGAGCGTCGAAATTGCAAAGCGCGCAGGAAGCGAGTGCACAGCAATGTCCGATGAATCCAAACAACCGTTTCCGACGCTTGCAGGCGAGGCTGCAGTATTTCTTGTCGAAATAACTCGTGGCGGCGTCGTTTTCGACAGCGATCTTGCGGTGAAAATCGGCGAGGCATTGTGCGAAGGACACTATGGTAAGGAAGAGCTGGAACGCCAGCGTCCTCTCTCTGCGATCGACAACGGAACCTATTGGCGCATCGAGGGAAGCTGGAACCGCGACCGCAAGATCGATGGACCAGCGGCGTTCTTTCTTTCGATCGAGAAGCGCGATGGACGGATAATCGACATCGGGCAATGGTTTGCATATCATGCGCATCCGTCTGTCGTTCCCATCATTAAACAACACTTGGCGCAAAAGAAATCCCGCGATACCGAGTGATCGCCTTGGCATTTCCCGCCCTCATGATGTGGGCGGGGCCGCAAATCCCCGTCAGCACACTGCCGGAGCTTCTGCTCTTCGGCCTCATCCTCGCGCGGCGGCGCGATGCTTGAGGCACGCGCCGGCGCGGCCGGCCCAAGATTGCTTCCGGCCAGTTGAACCGGGCAGCGTGTTTGATGGTGGTGCCCAGGGGCGGAATCGAACCACCGACACTGCGATTTTCAGTCGCATGCTCTACCAACTGAGCTACCTGGGCGCCGTCCCGGACGGGCCGTGGCTTATCGCAAAAATCGGCCAAACTGTCCAGCCCGCCCGGCCGAAGGCGACGGCTTCCGGCCGCGCCCGAGGCCGGTCATTCCGCCTCGTTCGAGGATGGCGGCGCGTCGTCCTCTTCCGCTTCGGGCTCGGCCGGCGCGCGGTAATTCCCGCCGATCCAGCGCCCGAAATCGATCAGCGCGCAACGCCGCGAACAAAAGGGGCGATGCAGCTCGACCGCCGGCTTGCCGCAGATCGGGCAAGCGCCGATCGGGATCTTGGTTTCGTTCTCGCTCATCGCCTTTATAGATAGGTTATCGCGGCCGGATGTCGAAGGTCTCGCGCGCGCGCGTTTGCTGCGCCTCGATGGCAAGCGCCTGGCCGAGACGCGCTTCGAGGCCTTGCTTGGCGGCAAGCCCCTGCCCGTCCATCAGGACCGACGCGATATCGGGATGCAGCGCCAGGATCAGCGCCCGGCCCGGCTGCGCCCGCGCTTCGCGCTCCGCCGCGCGCAAGGCTTCGAGCGCCACGGTCAGCGCGGTCTTGCGGAACGCGCCGTCTTCGCCGCGCTCATACAGCATCTCGGCCAAAGGCGCGCGGCGGCGGCGGCGCACCAGCTCGAGATGGCCGAGCCGCGTCCAGCCGAGAATTTCCGGCTTCTCGCGATCGTCGCCGAGCGCGGTCTTGAGCGCGGCAAGCACCCGGTCGCAGTCCTGGCGTTTCTTCATACCGACGAAATCGATCACGATCGGGCCGGCGAGATTGCGCAAGCGGATTTGCCGCGAAACCGCGCGCGCGGCGTCGAGATTGGCGGCGAGCGCCGAGGCCTTGCCGCTATCGACGTCGATCATCGTCGCGGCATGGGTGGTCTCGATATGAAGCGCGCCGCCATGGGCAAGCTCGACAAGCGGCGCCAACGCCGTCTCGATCGCGGCGGCCAAGCCCGCATGCTCGAAAAGCGGCGTTGCGTCCGTGTAGAGCGTCAAGCGCGAGGAGAGATCGGGGCTTTGCCGCGCCAGAGCGATACGCGCCTCGGCGAAAGCGACGCGGTCGTCGATCACGATGCTCTCCGGCGCCGGCTTCAGACACGCCGCGAGCAGCGCGGCGATCGCCGGCTCCGGCTTATCGAGCCGCGCGGGCGGCTTCTCCTGCCGCGCCGCGGCCTCGATCCGCGCCAGTCTTTCGCCGCGCAAAGCGCGCAAGCCCACCGCCTTGTCGGCGCGCGCCTCTTTCGTCACTTCGACGATCAGCGCCTGGCCTTCGGTGAGGCCGGCAAGGCCCTGGCGCGGATCGGCATCGCGCCCATCGAGAAAACCCGGCCGGGCAAAGCCGATATCGACCAGCGCCGCCGGCAGCTCGGACCGTAACGCCACGATGCGGCCGAGGAAAATCCCGCCGATCTGGCTCGGCGCGCCCGGGCGCACGAGATGCAGCGCCGCCAGCTCGCCGTCTTCGTCCAGCGCGCCCCAGATTTCGCCAGGCGAGACCGCGATGAAAAGCGTGCTTCTCACCGCTTGAAGCCTTGACCCTCGAGCAGCGCCACGGTCTCGAACAGCGGCAGGCCCACGACATTGCTGTAGGAGCCGATGATCTCGCGTATGAAGCGCGCGGCGATCCCTTGGATGGCATAGCCGCCCGCCTTGCCGTGCCATTCCTCGGTCGCGAGGTAATCCGCGATTTCGCGCTCGGTGAGACGCTTCAGCGCGACGATGGTCGTCACCCGGCGCTGCGCCAGCTTGCCGTGCGGCGTCACCAGCGCGATGCCGCCATGGACGCGATGCCGGCGCCCCGACAGCAACTCGAGACAAAACCGCGCCTGGTCCAAGCTCTCGGCTTTCGGCAGGATACGCCGCCCGCACGCCACCACCGTATCGGCGCCGAGCACAAAGGCACCGGGATGACGTTGCGCGACGAGAAGCGCTTTCTCGGCCGCCAGGCGCTCGGCATGGCGCAAGGGCAATTCGCGCGGCCGCGGGCTCTCGTCGATTTCGGCGGGATCGATCGCATCCGGCACGATCGCCACTTGCGCCAAAAGCTCGCGCCGCCGCGGCGAGGACGAGGCGAGAACCAGAAGGTCCGTCACGTCGCGGCCGGCGGAAAGCGTTCGAGTATCCGCTTGCGCAAATGATCCCGGATCAGGCGAAAGGCCGCCAAGGTTTCGGTGCGGCTGCCTTCGATCGCGGCGGGATCGAAAACCGGCCAGAATTCCACCTCGCAGGCCGACGTCCTGGTCAGCTCGACCGCGGCGTGTTGCGCGTCGGGCGAGAGCGAGATCACGAGATCGAAGGACGTGTCGTCGAGCTCGTCGAAGCTTTTCGGCTGATGCGCGGCGAGATCGATGCCGATCTCGGCCATCACCTCGACCGCGAAAGGATCGACCGGCGCGGTGCGTACGCCCACGGAATCGACGAAAACCCGCGCGCCGTGAATCTGCCGCAGCAAAGCCGCCGCGATCGGCGAACGGATCGAGTTCAACGTGCAGGCAAACAGCACGCTTCCGGGCAACCGCGCCATCCCTAGCCCCGGATATGGAGAACGCAGAGCAGCGTGAAAAGGCGCCGCGCGGTGTTGAGATCGACCTCGACCTGGTCGGCGATGCGCTCGCGCAGCTTCTCGCCGCCTTCGTCGTGCAGCGCGCGCCGTCCCATGTCGATCGCCTCGATCTTCGACGGGCTGGCTTCGCGCACGGCGCTGTAATAGCTGCCGCAGATCATGAAATAATCCTTCACGATCTTGCGAAAAGGCGACAGCGGCAACACCACTTGCTCGAGGGATTTGTCGGCAGTGTCGCGGATGTCCATCACCAGCCGGCTCGATGCGACATCGAGATGAAGATGAAACGGCCCGGCGAGCGAAGATTTCGGCACGAAGCTGTTATCCGCCAGCAAATCCGTGATCGCGACCGCGCGCTCATGCTCGACATCGGCGTTGCGGCGCACGACGCTGTGCTCGTCGAGGGTGATCTTGGCGATACGCTGGTCGCGGCGCGGCATCGTCAGCCGTCTTTGCCGAGATTGAGGCGCATGGCGATCGAGCGCGCATGCGCATCGAGGCCTTCGGCTTCGGCCAAGGTGATCGCCGCCGGCCCGATCGCGCGCAAGCTCGCCGCGTCGCAGCCCAAAAGCGAAGTGCGCTTCATGAAGTCGAGCACGCCGAGACCCGACGAGAATCTTGCGCTGCGCGCCGTCGGCAGAACGTGGTTCGGCCCGGCGACATAATCGCCCACCGCCTCGGGCGTGTGCCGGCCCAAGAAGATCGCGCCGGCATGGGCGATGCGCGCCGCCAGCGCGTCGGGATTCTCGATCGCCAGCTCCAAATGCTCGGGCGCGATCCGGTCGATCAGCGGCACGGCAGCGGCGAGATCGCGCACCAGGATCACGGCACCGTGCTTCTGCCAGCTTTCGCGCGCGATGGCGCTGCGCGGCAAACGCGCGAGCTGCCGTTCCACCGCGGCGCAGACGGCACCGGCGAAGCGCTTGTCGTCGGTGATCAGGATCGACTGCGCGGCGCTGTCATGCTCGGCCTGGGACAGGAGATCGGCCGCGATCCAGTCGGGATCGTTGGCGCCATCGGCCAGCACCAGAATCTCCGACGGGCCGGCGATCATGTCGATGCCGACCGTGCCGAAGACGCGCCGTTTGGCCGCCGCGACATAGGCATTGCCCGGCCCGGTGATCTTGTCGACCGGCGCGATCGTCGCCGTGCCGTAAGCCAGCGCCGCCACCGCCTGCGCGCCGCCGATGCGATAGATCTCGGCAATGCCCGCGATCTCCGCCGCCGCGAGCACGAGCGGGTTGAGCATGCCATCGGGCGACGGCACCACCATCACGATGCGCGCGACCCCGGCGACCTTCGCCGGCACGGCGTTCATGAGCACCGAGGACGGATAGGAAGCGGTGCCGCCCGGCACATAAAGCCCGACCGACGCGATCCGGCGCCAACGCGCGCCGAGCCGCACCCCAGCGGCATCGGTGTAGTCGAAATCGGCGGGCAGCTGCTTCAAATGATAGGCCTTGATGCGCTCATGCGCGAAACGCAGCGCATCGAGCGCCGCCGGCTTGCACAACTTGGCGGCCGCTGCAATCTCGCTGGCCGACACGCGCATCGTCGCCGGCGTCAGATCGAGCCGGTCGAAACGCTTGGTGAGCTCAATGACGGCTTGATCGCCGCGCCGCCGTACATCGTCGATGATGGCGGCAACCGCCGCGTCGACATCGGGCGCCAGCTCGCGCTTGGCGGCGAGGAACGCGTCGAACTGCGCCGCGAAACCCGGCGCCGAGCTGTCCAGCTCAAGCGGCATCGGCGGCCTCGCGGAAACGCTCGATCCAGCTGGTCACTTCGGCCGTGCGGGTTTTGAGCGCGGCGCGATTGACGATGAAGCGCGAAGTCACGTCCGCGATGTGCTCGATCTCGACCAGACCGTTGGCGCGCAAGGTGCTGCCGGTCGCGACGAGATCGACGATCTGGCGCGACAGCCCCATGCTCGGCGCCAGCTCCATCGCGCCGTTCAGCACGATGCACTCCGCCTGCACGCCGCGGCGCGCGAAATGGCGGCGCGTGATTTCGGGATATTTGGTCGCGATACGCACATGGCTCCAGCGCGAAGGATCGTCGCGCCCGACATCTTCCTTGGGCGCGGCGGCCACGAGGCGGCAGCGGCCGATCTTCAGATCGAGCGGCACATAGATCTCGGGATAGTCGAACTCCATCAGCACGTCGTTGCCGGCAACCCCGATCTGCGCCGCGCCGAAGGCGACGAAGGTCGCGACGTCGAAGCTGCGCACGCGGATCACGTCGAGCCCGGTGAAATTGGTCTTGAAGCGCAGCAGCCGCGAATTCGGATCGTCGAAGGCCGGCTCGATCGCGATACCCGCGCGCTTCAAAAGCGGCGTCACCTCGCCGAGAATACGCCCCCGGGGCAGCGCCAGCACCAAGGTCTCATTGCCACGCAAAAAAGGACTCCTCGCCCAATCTCGAAAGCTCAGTCGGATTCGGCCACTGGATGTTTCGGCCGCCAGCGCGTCGGCCAGGGCTCGCCCAGATCATCTAAATGGCACATGACCCGCTCGACTTCCAGCCGCACGCTGCCGCCGCCGGCAAAGTCGAGGATCAGCGCCGCGGCCGGATCGGGGCTTTCGAGCCGGATCGCGAGCAGCGAGAGGATGCGATCTCCCTCGCTGGGAGAAAAGCCGCGCCGCTGCACGCCGGTGACGCCGTCGAAGCACAGCCCGGTCAGGGTGCGCTCGAAATCGCTGCGCGCGCCGCTCTCTTGCGGCTCCCAGCGGAAGCGGTTCGCCACCAGCACGAAGCGCTTTTCTTCGGGCAGATAGGTCATCTCGCCGACTGCGACCAGCGAATCCTGCAAGATCGTTGAGATGACGGCGAGGTCTTCGGCATCCGCCGCGCGCAGCTTAAGCCCGGCCATGGCGACGCTCCTAATCGTCCCCGGGCAGGCGCTCGATATCGGCGCCGCACGCCGCCAGCTTTTCCTCGAGCCGCTCATAGCCGCGATCGAGGTGATAGATGCGGTTGACCGTGGTTTCGCCTTCTGCGGCCAACCCGGCCAGAACCAGCGAGACCGAGGCGCGCAAATCGGTCGCCATCACCGGCGCGCCGTTCAAACGCGCCACGCCGCGCACCATCGCCGAGGCGCCATGCACGTTGATGTTCGCGCCCATGCGGCACAGCTCGGGCACATGCATGAAGCGGTTTTCGAAAATGGTTTCGGTGATCATCGCCGCGCCGTCCGCCGTGCTCATCAGCGCCATCATCTGCGCCTGGAGATCGGTCGGAAAGCCGGGGAAAGGCTCGGTCATCACGTCGACGCCGGTCACGCGCGCATTGCCGCGGCTGACGCGCACGCCCTTGTCGCTTTCGGCGATCTCGACTCCCGCGCTTTCGAGACAGCGCGCGACCGCGGCAACCAGATCGTAACGCGCGCCGACGAGATCGACCGCGCCGCCCGTGATCGCCGTCGCCATGAGATAAGTGCCGATCTCGATCCGGTCGGGCACCACGACATGCTCGGCCCCGTGCAGGCGTTTGACGCCCTCGATGGTGATCTTGTCGGTGCCCGCGCCGGAAATCTTCGCGCCCATGGCATTGAGGCAAGCGGCGAGATCGACGATCTCGGGCTCGCGCGCGGCGTTGACCAAGGTGGTTTCGCCTTCGGCCAGGCTCGCCGCCATCAGCAGGTTTTCGGTCGCACCCACCGACACGATCGGAAACACGATCTCGGCGCCTTTCAAGCCTTGCGGCGCCGACGCCTCGATATAGCCCTGGCGCAGCTCGACCGTCGCGCCCAAACGCTCCATGCCTTTGATGTGCAGATCGACCGGCCGCGTGCCGATGGCGCAGCCGCCCGGCAGCGACACGCGCACCTCGCCGCATCGCGCCAGAAGCGGCCCGAGCACCAGGACCGAGGCGCGCATCTTGCGCACGAGATCGTAAGGCGCCGTGGTCGAGACGATGCGCTTGGCGTTGATCTGCAGCGCGTGGCCGTGCTCGTGGGCGCTTTGCGCGCCGGCCATGGTGATGGTGGCGCCGTGCTGCACCAGAAGATGCGACAGGGTGGTGATGTCGGCCAGCACCGGCACGTGCCGCAAGGTGAGCGTCTCGTCGGTGAGGAGCGCGGCCGCCATCAGCGGCAAGGCCGCGTTCTTGGCGCCGCCGATCGGAATAGCGCCGGAAAGCGGCTTGCCGCCACGGATGCGAATCTTGTCCATCGTCGTCCTTGCCAGCCCGAGGGCACCGGAACGGTGCTAAGCGGCGGCTGCGCTGGTTTTAGGAGATAGGCCCCTTCTACTCAAGGCGCCAGGCGAGGCTCAGGCCGGGCGCGATTCGGGGCTCGGAGCGGCATCTGCTTCATTTGGCTCGTCGTTCCCGCGAAAGCGGGAAGATGGAGTCACATTCGAAGTGCAACACTTTCAAGAAGACCTCGGCGGGGGTCTGGAAGTCGAGGCATTTTCGTGGGGTGTGGTTGTAGAGACGCGCGAGGTAACGGATCTGAGACGATGTAAGGGTCGTGAGGTCGGTTTTTCTCGGTAGGAGGCGGCGGAGGCGGCCGATCGCGTTTTCGACGCCTCCTTTTTGCCACGGGGCATGAGGATCGCAGAAGAAGGTCTGGATCCCGAGGTTTTGCCGTAGCGTCTCGTGGCGTGCGAACTCGGTTCCGTTATCGAAGGTGATGGTCTGGCGCAGGTTGCTTGGCAGGGCAGCCAGGAGCGCTTCGATGGCGGCGGCCATGGGCGCTGCCTCTTTACTGTGCTGGCGGACGATGGCGAGCGCGCGAGACGAGCGCTCGTGGAGAGCCAGGACGGCTTGGCCGTAGGTTCGGAAGAGCATGAGGTCGGCTTCCCAATGGCCGGGGTTGGCACGATCGGTCGCGGCGGCGGGTCGCAAGGCAATGGGGACGCGGTTTTTGATGTGCTCAACTGAGCTACCACCTTTGCGACCGCGGAAGCCCCGCTTGCTCTTGCCGCGCGGCAGGTAGAGCCGCCAGGCATAGTTCTTGGTGCGGGCGATCTGCGCGGCGATGAAGCGATAGATGGTCTCGTGGCTAACGACAACGCGAGCGTGCTCGCGGGCGAGCCGGCCGGCGACCTGTTGCGGCGACCAGCCGCGGCGCAAGCGCTCGAGGACGAGGGCTTGCAGCTCGGCGTTGCGGAGCAGCTTGGACCCGCGCCAGCGACGGGCTTTGGCCTGGTCATGGGCATAACTCGGCTTGTAGCCGACCTTGGTTCCGCTGTTGCGCTTCAACTCCCGAGAGATGCTCGATGGCGTGCGATCCAAAGCCGCCGCAATTTGCCGGATCGACCCCCCGGCTGCGCGCCGCTGGGCAATCTCGCACCGTTCTTCCAAGCTGAAGTGCTTGTACGCCTGTCCCATCGCAACACCCCCGAGAGAAGGTGTTGCACTTCGTTTGTGAAGTCAGGGAATCCAGGGAGAGTGACGTACCGTTGCCCTGGGACGACCCGTCCACTCGCCTTGCGAGCGGACCCGAAGGGCAGGCCGCAAAGCGGCCACGCGGGTCGTCGCTTTCGCAGGGGCGACGATCAACCTTTTTAGCCTAATACGACCACGCTTTAGGCCCGCACCAAGACCGCGGAAATCAGGGCTTCTTTTCGGGCTCCGGCGCGGCGCGTTCCCGCGCCTGGGCCTTGCGCCGGGCGAGATTGGCGCGCAAAGCCGCGGCCTGCCGCTCTTCCCGCGCCTTGGCGGCGGCTTCGCCCGCTTCGGTCGCGCGCGGCGGCGTCTTGGTTTTCCCGGTCATGCGAAAAGCTTGAGGGCGCCGCAAGCGCCCGTCAAGACCGGGGACGCCTTGCCAAGAGCCGGCCCCTCGTGTATTCCCGCGCCGCGTGCTGCCGTAGCTCAGTGGTAGAGCACTCCCTTGGTAAGGGAGAGGTCGAAAGTTCAATCCTTTCCGGCAGCACCAGCTTTTCCCGAGAAATCACAGCGGCTAGAGAAAGATTCACGTCTCAAGCCGATCGGGCTTGAGACGGTCAGGCTCTAAGGGCGGGCGAGCGCCGTTCCTTTGCGACGACGCGTCGCTGGACGCGGCGGACGGGCTTCGTCAATCTGCGGCATGAGCGAAAATTCTCGCGCCGACGAGAACGCGCTGCGGCCGGGAGAGCAGGCCGTTGCACTGCCCGAAGCAACCGACGCCGGCATCTATTTCATCGGCACGATCCGCACGCCGTGGCGAACGCGGAGCGAATGCCCCAAGCGCGGCAGTCTCGACGGACCGGTCTGCTCGCTCGTTATCGACGAGCGCTGGCGCGCCGCCTTGACCGGGCTCGACGCTCACCGCCAGCTTCAGGTGCTTTACTGGATGCATCGCGCGCGCCGCGACCTCGTGCTTCAGGCGCCGCGTCACGCGGGAAAACTCGCCGGCACCTTCACCCTGCGCTCGCCGATGCGGCCCAATCCCATCGCGTCGTCGATCGTCGCGCTGGTGGCGATCCACGACACCACCGTCGAGGTGCGCGGCCTCGATTGCCTCGACGGCACGCCGCTGGTCGATCTCAAGCCGGATTGGACAGCTACAAGCGAATAAGCGCGTTGCGGCGACGGAGCCGCAGGGTCACGCGCCCATCGTCAGCACGGCGCGGAAATTGACCGTGGCATTCATCATCTTGTCGAAGGCGGTTGCCGCCTCGGCCAGCGGAAAAGTCTCGATCATCGGCCTGACGCCGGTTTCCATGCTGAAGCGCAACGCGTCGTCGATCGCGGCATAGCCCGCGCCCGAAATCACCGCCCCTTGGCCGATCAAGGCGCGCGTCGGGATCTCGATCGGCTCGCTGGTCGAGCCGACGACCACCATGCGGCCGTTATGCGCAAGCCCGTCGATCAAGCGCGAGGCTTCCTTGGCATTGGGCGCGGTCGAGATCAGCACGCGCGCCCCGCCGAGCGCTTGCAACTGGCGCACCGCGTCGCCGCTCGCGGTGTCGATATAGAATTCGGCGCCGAGCTGTCGCGCCAGCGCCTCTTTGCCCGTGCCGCGGGAAAGCGCGACCGTGCGGCAGCCCAGCCGCGCCGCGTATTGGATGGCGAGATGCCCGAGCCCGCCAATGCCGTGGACCGCGACGAGATCGCCGCGTTGCGCATGACCGGTCTTCAGCGCCGAGAAAGTCGTCCGCCCGGCGCACAGCAGCGGCGCCGCTTCGGCGGCGGAAATACCCTCGGGAATCGCGACCAGCGCCTCTTCCTGCGCGACCATATATTCGGCATAGCCGCCATCCATCGACTGCCCGGTCGTCAAGGGATCGCGACAAGCGCGAAAATTGCCGGCGCGGCAGGCATCGCAATGCCGGCAAAAGCCGCCGCGCCAGCCGACGCCGACTCTTTGGCCGCGCGCGAAGCGCGAACCCGCCGAGCCCAGCTCGGCGATGGTGCCGACCACCTCGTGGCCCGGCACGCGCGGCAGGACGATGCCGCGCTGCGCCTCTTTCGTCGCCACATCGCCGCGACAGATCCCGCACGCCTCGACCTTGATCAACACATCGCCCGGCTGCGGCGCGGGCACCGCCCGCTCTTGCAATTCGAACGCCGCGCCCGGCGTCACGGCAACGATGCTTTTCATCATCGGCATGGGATCAATTCACGTTCGAGACGGAACGCCGGATCGGCGTATCGCAACAACCATAGCAGAAAGGCGGCGCCTTGCCTTGCTCGGATGGCACCAGTCTCCCCCACAAATCTGCCATTGATGAAACCCGTGTCGGGACATCAAGCACAGTAAGTTCTACCAACTTGGGATATTTGCGAGATTCATCGCTGAAATAGCTTTTCAAGCGAAAACCATGTCGCGACGCGCTTTCGTCATCGGCGGAACCGGTCAGATCGGCCGCGCCGTTGCGTAGATCGGAGCGACGATCGCACAAGCACATCGTAGCGCGCGCATCCTCCGCAAAGATGCGCGATGACGGGCGGCGCTGCGTGCGAGGCCAAATGGCTCCGGACTTCTTGACAACCCCACGCCGAAATGCAACAGTTCTGTTGCGCACAACAGAACTGTTGTATGATCGATAATGACCAGCCGGGAATTCAAACGCTGGCTTTCCAAGAACGGATGCACGTTCGAGCCCGGCAAAGGGGGGCATTTGATCGTGCGACGCGGCAAAACCTGATCGGTTTTGCCAATGCATGGCAGCAACCAGGAGCTTGGAAAGGGCCTCGTCAACCGCATCAAGAAGCAGCTCGGCTTGGCGCAATAGCGCTCGGATCGCGTTCTTGCCCAAAGAACATTTTAAATTTATGGAGTTCATTGCCATGGACCGCTACCCGGTCATCATCACCCGCGACGACGATACCTTCGTCGCGAGCTTTCCTGATCTCCCTCAGGCCCACACCGTGGGTTCCACACGCGAAGAAGCCCGCAGCCGCGCGGCCGACGCGCTGGAAACCGCCTTCGCGGCCTTGATGGAGGATCGCAAGGATCTTCCCCGCCCTTCGCCGGCACGCGGACGTCCGACCGCGACGCTTCCGCCATTGTCGGCCGCCAAGGTGGGATTGTATCGCGCCATGCGACGCGCCGGCATGACCAAGGCCGAGCTCGCGCGGCGCCTCGGCTGGCACGCCCCGCAAGTGGATCGGCTGATCGATTTGCGCCACGCGTCGCGTCTCGACCAGCTCGACCAGGCGCTCCGCGTTCTCGGCAAGCGCCTGACGGTCGACATCCGCAACGCCGCCTGAAACGCGAAAAGCCCAACCCTGGTTTCGCGAGACGAGGGCGGGGCTCGATGTAGCATTGAGAGAATCCGAGAACCGAGAATGACCGAATACAAAGCCAAACGCCCGATGCGGCGCGCGCCGTCTCATCCGGGCGCACTGATGCGCGAAATCTTGAGTGAACATGTGCCGCTGCCGATCGCCGAGGCGGCGCGGCGCATGCAGGTGTCGCGGCCCTCGCTCTATGCCGTACTCAACGGCAAGAGCGCGGTCACGGCCGATATGGCGCTGCGCTTCGGCAAGCTGACCGGCGGCGAGCCAACTCTTCTTGTCCAGATGCAAGCAAGGTGCGATCTGTGGGAGGCCGCGCAACGCCTTGCCAAAACCCTCGACGCGATCGAGCCCGCCGCCTGACCACGCCCTACTTCACCGCATCGACGCCGGCCTGGGCCGCGTCGGCATCGCTCGCCGAGCTGGGCGCGCCCGAGACGCCGATCGCGCCGACGATGCGGCCGTTTTCAACGAGCGGAATGCCGCCGCCGACCACCGAGACTCCGGCGAGCTGGATGACGAAGGGCGCTTGCGCGAGACGGTCCTCGAAGAACTTGCTCGGGCGGCGATAGAGCACAGCGCCGGCCGCCTTCTGCTGGGCCGCCATCACGACCGAATTGTTCGAGCCGTCCATCTTCTCGGAATAGATCGTCTCGCCATTCGGCCCGACGATGACGATCCCCGAGGGGAATCCGTTCTTCTTCGCCTCGGCCTCGGCGGCGAAGGCTGCCTTCTTGGGAAGCGCGAGCGAGATCGGCATGCCGTAAGGAAGCGGGCCCTGGGATGATGGGGCCGGCGCTGCCGCGGGGGCGGCCGCCGGGGCCGCCTGTTGCGCCATGGCAGGCGCGGCGACGATCAGCGAAACGGCGACGATACCGGCGGGCAAAAAGATGCTACGTATGATTTCTCCTCCCTCTTCGTCGTTGTCGCGCCTGGTTCGAGCCACGAGATCGGCGCGGTCGTCGAATGATAGGCGCGCCCGGCGCATCAAGTCGACTCAAGCCTTCGCGATGAGGCAGCCGCCGGCAAGCCGCGAAAGACAGGCCGCTTCCCGCGTGCTAGCATTTTGGAAAATGCGTAAGGCACGGCGGGAGGGAGAATCATGGCAAACGAGATTCGCGAGTTTCGTCCGCGGCAGCAGGGCCGCGGCGGGCCGGCGTTGAAGCCCTTCCCGCTTCCCGAAGTTCTGCAAAAGATGCTCGATCGCGGCAAGGCCGAAATGGCCAAGCCCTTCACCGGCATTACCACCGACGGCACAGCGATCGACGGGCTTTATCCGGTGATGAAGACCGGCCTGTCGCTGCAAGCGATGGTCGACGCCGCCAACGCGTTCCTGGCGTGTCTCAACGCGGAGCAACGCGCGGCCTGCCGCTTCGAGGTCGATAACGGCCCGTGGCGCGGCTGGCACAACATGCATGTCTTCATGATGCGCCATGGCTGTCTGCTCGACACGCTCGATGAAGGTCAGCGCGAACGCGCGCTCGACCTTTTGCGCGCGGCGATGAGCGCCGCCGGGTTTCAGACCGCGCGCGACGTCATGAAGCTCAACGAGCACATCAACGAGATTACGCAAAAGCCGGCCGAATACGGCGAATGGTATTACTGGATAAGCATCATGGGCACGCCGTCGGCCAGCGCGCCCTGGGGCTGGCAGATCGACGGCCATCACGTCATCGTCAATTGCTTCATGCTCGGCGATCAGATGGTGCTGACTCCGAATTTCATGGGCTCGGAGCCGGTCGAGGCGAAATTCGGCAAATACCAAGGCACGCGCGTCTTCGCCGAAGAAGAAGCGCGCGGCTATGCGATGATGAGCGCCTTATCCGAGGAGCAACGCCGTTTGGCGACGATCGGCATGAAGCTGCCTTTCGACGTCTTCAGCACCGCGTTCAACGACAATCTCGTGCTGCCTTATCAAGGCATCCCTTACGGCGAGATGACCAAAGAGCAGCGCGAATTGCTGCTCGATCTGGTCGCGCTTTATGTCGGGCGCATCCGCCCCGGCCATGCCGAAATCCGCCTCGACGAGGTCAAGCGCCACATCGCCGCGACGCGCTTTGCCTGGATCGGCTCTTGCGACACGGTCAACCCGTTTTATTACCGGGTTCACAATCCGGCGATCCTGATCGAGTTCGACCATCAGCCGGGGATCGCGCTCGACAATGACGAACCTACGCGGAACCATACGCACACCATCGTCCGAACGCCCAACGGCAATGATTACGGCAAGGATCTCCTACGTCAGCACTACCGCCAATCAGACCATTCCCGCCCGGATTCGCCCCACCGTTTGGGCAAAGCCTGAGCGGTTTTTCCTACTCCGACCAATTTCAAAGGAACCATCATGAGCGACATGGAACAAGCACGCCGCGATCTCGTGATCGCCAACCGCATCCTGGCGCGCGAGGACGTGGTCGACGCCTATGGCCATGTCAGCATGCGCCATCCGCAAGACCCCGGCCGCTATCTCTTGTCCTGGTCGCGCAGCCCGGAGCTGGTCGAAGGCAGCGACATCGTCGAATACACGCTCGACGGCAAGCCGGTGAAAGACGACGGCAGGCCGCCTTATCTCGAACGCTTCATCCATGGCGCCATCTACGAGGCGCGGCCGGAGGTTCAGGCCGTCATCCACAGCCACGCCGAGGATTTGCTGCCTTACGGCATCACCCGCGCGAAGCTGCCGCCGGTCATTCACTCCGGCAGCGTCATCGGCACCGAGGTTCCGGTCTGGGACATCGCCACGTCCTTCGGCACCGGCACGAATTTGTTGGTGCGCAACATGGAGCAAGGCCGCGACCTGGCGAAACGCCTGGCCGGAAACCGCCTGGTGCTGATGCGCGGGCACGGCTTTGCAGCGGCCGGGCGCTCGCTGATGGATGCGGTGCGGATTGGCGTCTATGCGCCGAAAAACGCGCGGGTCCATATGGCAGCTTTGCTGCTGGGCGAGCCGCAGCCGCTTTATCCCGGTGAGATCGAGGCGCGCACCGATCTCTTCAATCCCAACACCGCCGAGATGTGGCGAGCTTGGGAATATTGGGCGCGCCGCGCCGCCGTGGCGGATTTGCTGGGCGAGCCCCCGAAAGCCGCCAAAGGTTCGGGCGGCAAAAGCTAAGTCTTTGACCCCTCAATGAAAATAGGCCGCGCTCATGGCGCGGCCCAAGTTCAGGGAGGAAAAGCCCGAAGGACTTGCAACGGATCGAAGGGATGAGCCTTCACGTTGCCTGGCCATTTAAGCGGCACCTTGTAAAGAAATGGTTAACGCACGCGCCCGAAAGGCGGCGAATCAGGCCTTGGCGACGTTGTCGAAATAGTCGCCGACCGAGCGCAGCAAGGCGGTCGCGACCGCATGCTGATAGCTGGTTTCGCGCAAGGCGTGCTCTTCGGTCCGGTTCGACAGGCAGCCGATCTCGACCAGCGCCGAAGGAATATCGGGCGCCTTCAGCACGACGAAAGCCGCCGAGCGATGGGTGTGGTTGAGCAGCTTCACATGGTGGCCGAGCTCGTTCACCAGCCGCTGCGCCAAGCGGATCGACAGATTATTGGTTTGGCGCCGCGTCAGATCGAACAGGATCTCGTTCACTTCCGGGTCTTTGGTCCCGAAATTGATGCCGGCAACGAGGTCGGAGCGGTTTTCGCGGTCGGCCAAGGCGGCGGCTTCCTTGTCGGAAGCTTTCTCCGACAAAGTGAAAACCGAGGCGCCGCGCGCGGCCGGTTCGGGCAAGGCGTCGGCATGGATCGACAGGAACAGATCCGCGTCATGCGCCCGCGCCCGCGCCACCCGTTCGAGCAACGGCACATAGGTGTCGTCGGTCCGGCTGAGCTGAACCTTGAAACGCTTGCCGGCTTCGAGCTGACGCGCCAACTCGAGCGCGGTCGCCAATGCGATGTCTTTCTCGTAAGTGCCGGCATGGCCGATGCAGCCCGGATCGACTCCGCCGTGGCCAGCATCGATGACGATGGTCGGACGTTTGGGCAGCGGCACGGTGACGCGGGCCGTCTCGGCGGCCCAAGCCGAGCGGAACGGCACGAGCCCGGCGCTCGCCGTCACCGCACTTAAAACCTTGAGAAATCCCCGCCGATCAAATCCGCTCATGGTCGTCCGAGCCAAACCTCAACCGAAGCCTTAGCCGCCTCGTCGCACTGGCGTCCCGAGTCGCCACGACAAGGCAGCATAAGTGTAACGTTAGCTTCTGTCTATATCTATCTGTTAATCAACACCAAAGCGTTATGCCGCGTTAAGATCGACCACGATCCGGCCGCGCGTGTCGCCTTTCAGGATACGACGCGCCAGCTCGGGCAAGGCCGCCAAGCCGACGGTTTCGGTCATGGCATCGAGCCGTTCGAGCGGCAAGTCGCTGGCCAAGCGGTGCCAGGCTTCGCGCCGCTGCTCTTGCGGACACATCACCGAGTTCTATCCCCAATAAGTTGACGCCGCGTAACAGGAACGGAATCACCGTCGCCGGCAGCTCGCTCCCGCCCGCGAGGCCGCAAGCCGCGACCGAGCCGCGGTAGCGTAGCTGGGTAAGGATGGTCGCCAAGGTGGTGCCGCCGACGGCGTCGATCGCGCCCGCCCAGCGTTCCTTGTCCAAAGGCCGCGCCGGTGCCTTGGCAAGCTCGGCGCGGTCGATGATGGCGCTGGCGCCGAGGCTGCGCAGATAGTCATGCGTCGATACCCGCCCGGTCGAGGCGGTGACGGCATGGCCGAGCGACGCCAGCAGCGCGATCGCGACGCTCCCGACGCCGCCCGCCGCGCCGGTCACCAGCACCTCGCCATCGCCTGGCTTCAACCCATGCCGTTCCAACGCCATCACCGCCAGCATCGCGGTAAAACCCGCCGTGCCGAGCGCCATGGCGCGCTTCAAGCTGAGCCCGGCCGGCAGCTTGACGAGGTAGGAGGCTTTGACCCGCGCCTTGGCGGCGTAACCGCCCCATTGGCTTTCTCCGACCCGCCAGCCGGTGAGCAGAACGGGGTCGCCGGGCTTGAAATCGGGCGAATCGGAGCGCGCAACCGTGCCGGCGAAATCCACCCCCGGCACATGCGGGTAACTGCGCACCAGCCGCCCGATCCCTTCGAGGATCATGCCGTCCTTGTAGTTGAGGGTCGAATAGGCGACATCGACCGTCACCTCGCCCGGCGGCAGCGCCGCCTCGTCGAGGCTTGCGATCCGCGCCGTCGCCTTCCCGTCCGTTTCCTCGAGCAAAAGCGCCTTGAAGCTCGCCATCACGGCAACCTTTGGGTCATTTTTCATCTCCCGTCCGGCCTAGGATATAGTGGATGCCGCACCAGGGAAACGGGCCAAGACCGGGAACAACATGACGGAAAACCAAGTGACGTTGCGGCGTCCCGACGATTGGCACGTCCATCTGCGCGACGGCACCATGCTCAAATCGGTGGTTCCGTTCACCGCGCGCCAATTCGCCCGCGCCATCGTCATGCCCAACCTCGTCCCGCCTGTCACGACCGTGGAAGCTGCCCAAGCCTATCGCGCGCGCATCATGGCGGCGCTGCCTTCGGGCGCGGATTTCACGCCGCTGATGACCTGCTATCTCACCGACGCGAACGATCCCGACGAGATCGAGCGCGGCTTTCGGCAAGGCGTGTTCACGGCGGTGAAGCTCTATCCCGCGCACGCCACGACCAACGCGGCCGCCGGCGTCACCGATCTCGCCAAGGTGACCAAGGTCTTGGAACGCCTGGAAAAGATCGGCATGCCACTGCTCATCCATGGCGAGGTCACCGAGCCCGAGGTCGACATCTTCGATCGCGAAGCGGTGTTCATCGAGAAGAAGCTCGCCCCCCTCCAACGCGGTTTTTCCCACCTCAAAATCGTGCTCGAGCACATCACGACCAAGGATGCCGCCGATTTCGTCGCCGCTTCCGGCCCGCGCCTCGCCGCCACCATCACCCCGCATCACCTCGTTATTAACCGCAACGCGCTCTTCGCCGGCGGCTTGCGGCCGCATATGTATTGCCTGCCCGTCGCCAAGCGCGAAAGCCATCGCCTGGCGTTGCGCCAGGCGGCGACCTCGGGCAATGCGAAATTCTTCCTTGGCACCGACAGCGCGCCGCATCCGATCCACGACAAGGAACGCGATTGCGGCTGCGCGGGAATCTTCTCGGCGCCGACGGCGCTTGAAATCTACGCCCAGGTCTTTGCCGAGGAAAACGCGCTCGACAAGCTCGAAGCCTTCGCGTCGGAGAACGGTCCCCGCTTTTACGGCCTGCCGCTCAACCAAGGCCGCGTGACCTTGCGGCGCGGACAGACGACCGTGCCCGAGAACGTACCGAGCGAAGCCGGAACGGTGCGACCGTTTCTCGCCGGCCGGAAAATTGATTGGACCCTCGACGCAGCCCGATAAAGGCGAAGCGTCGTCGTCATTGTCGGCTCGCGGCCGTGCGATTATCCTGACGTCATAAAGGGCGACGGCATCGACGTCGCCAATGATGGGGGAGGATTGCAATGATGAACCGCATCGGGCAGCGCGGCACGCGGATCGCCGTATGGGCGTTGCTGGCGGCGATGGCCACGCCGGCCGCCGCGCAAACAGTCAAGATCGGCGTCATTCTGAGCTTGTCGGGTCCTGATTCTTCTCCCGGCGTCATTCAAGAAAAAGCGCTCGATCTCTACGTCAAGCTCCATGCGAGCGAGCTGCCGCCCGGCGTCAAGCTCGAGATCGAGAAGCGCGACGATACCGGCGCCAATCCCGAGGTCGCCAAGCGCCTCGCGCAAGAGCTCGTCACCCGCGATCACGTGCAGCTGCTTTACGGCATCATCTATTCGCCGAACGCCTTCGCCGTCGCGCCGGTCGCCACCGAAGCGAAAGTGCCGCTGCTCATTACCAACGCGGCGGGGTCGGCGATCACGCGCGCATCGCCCTATATCCTGCGCGATTCCTTCACCATCTGGCAGCAGGCCTATCCCATGGGCCAGTGGGCGGCGAAGCAGGGCTGGAAGAAAGCCTATACCGCGGTGACCGATTACGTCCCCGGCTATGACGGCGAGGCCGGCTTCATCAAAGGCTTTACCGAAGGCGGGGGCCAGGTGATCGGCTCCATACGCATCCCGCTCGCTGACCAGGAAGTGGCACCTTACGTTCAGCGCATCAAGGACGCGAAGCCCGATGTGGTCTTCAACTTCGTGCCCGGCGGCGTGCGCTCGACCGCTTTCATGAAGGCGTGGCACAATCTCGGCCTCGACGCAGCCGGCATCAAAATCGTCGCGACGCAAGATCTCGTTATCGACGACGAGTTGCCCAACATGGGCGACGCGCCGCTCGGCATCGTCACCGCCGGCAATTACTCGACGGCCGCAACGCGGCCGCAGAGCCAGGCCTATCTTGCGGCATGGCGTACGGAATATGGCGACAAGGACATCACGAATTACGTCGCCGTCGGCGCTTGGGACGGCATGGCGATGATCTTCGACTTGATCAAAGCCACCAAGGGGCAATTCACGAGCGATCAGGCGATGGAATTTTTGCGCAACTGGAAAAGCGACCAAAGCCCGCGCGGACCGATCTCGATCGACCCGAAGGAACGCGACATTATACAAAACATCTATATCCGCCGGGTCGAGAAGGTGAATGGCGTCCTCGCCAATGTCGAGTTCGACACGATCCCGGCCGTGAAAGACCCGTGGAAAGAATTCAACCCGCCGAAATAGGCTCGGGGTTCTCTTCCGTCAGTCGGACCCTGACATCGAGGGTGTGGCTGCCGCCACCGAGTATGACACCGCGCAAAGGCGTCACGTCGGAGAAGTCGCGACCATAGGCGACGACGATGTGCTCGTTCTCGACCATCAGATCATTTGTCGGATCGAACTCGAGCCATCCCAGCTCCTCGCCGCACCAGGCCGAAACCCAGGCATGGCTCGCATCGCCACCTTGCCACGCATGCCCACCTTCCGGTGCGTGGGTGCGGATATATCCCGAGACGTAGCGTGCCGGCAGCCCAATACCGCGCAAGCCCGCGATCATAACGTGGGAGAAATCCTGACACACGCCGCGCCGGCTCGCGACGACTTCGGCAACGCTGGTGGAAACGCTTGTCACATTGGGCATATAGGAGAAGTCGCGGTGAATGCGCGACGTGAGATCGCGCAACCCCTCGACCACCGGACGGTCGGCAGCGAAGGATTGCGCGGCGTAGTCGGTCGCACTGTCGTCGAGCGCGGCAAGCGGCGACGGATAGATGAACTCGGCGATGGCGGGCGAGTCCGGGAACCCATCGCCGCGCGTGGCCGCGTTGATCGCTTCCCAGGGTGGCCCCTCGGCCGAAACCGCCTTGCGCGCGACCTCGACCACCGCTTCGAGCGTCACCGAAAATCGGTCATGCGCCGTCTCGACCGTCACGTGATGCACCGCATTCCCAAAGTGATCCATGAAAGCGACGAACTGATCGGGCTGCGGCTCGATGGCAAGGTGCTGGCTCACGACGCGCTGGCCCGCCACGTCGAGGGGTGTCAACCGCAAGATGTGCAGCCCGAGATCGACTGGAACCGCATAAGCGTAAAGCGTTTCGTGGCGAACGGCGTAACGGCTCACGTCTCCGCCTCGGCCCGAATTTGTCGGCTCGAAAAGCCCATGAGATGCGGCGGCGCGGTGTGCGTGAAATAAACCCGCGTGATCGAGTCGGAGAGCGCCATTAAATCTTCGGCCACGCGATCGAACAGCGCGAAGAGATTGTCAAGTTGCTCGCCGGCATTGTCTATCGCCATCACGTCAATGGAAGAGTGCTCCACCACATCGATGAGCGAAGGCACGGCGGCGCTTTGCATCGCGATATGTGAACTCGCCGCCTGAGCGCCCAGGTGGCGCTCGATGTGGTCGAGCTGGTAGAGCAGCGCACGCGGATTGCTTCGGTCTTTGAGGACGAAGCTCAAGGCGCCGCTAAACTGCATTTCGAGTGGAAAGCGCAGCAAATAGCTGCTGGTAGAATCGCATAAATCGAGCGCGAGGCGCAACCCGGCCTCGACTTGCTCGACCGGTCCGGTCATCACGCCGCCGATCGACTGGCAGTTGACGATTCCGCGCTCGATCCGCCGGCCCAGATCGAGAAACCGCCAACCCGCGCCGCGCATCATGTTCTCGGCGACGAGACCGCCGAAGGCGGCGAGAGACGCGATGACACCATCAAGCGATTCGAGCAGCTCGTCCGGGCCGCGCGGCGACCGGCCGAATCCCGCCGCGACCGTTGCAGTCAGGCGGCGCAGCGTCCGCCACATATAGATCGAAAGCTGATCGCGCGCCGAATGCATCAGCCGATGGATGGCATCGACCGAATTCCGCATCGCGACACCATTGCCGGCGGCATCGACGATGCCTTCGAAGAAAAGGAGACCGTCGGCGGACGAGGACGCCAAGGCAAAATTTATCCAGCCGGTTCGCTTCAAAGCCTCGGCAAGGCGCTCCAGCTCGATCCGCGTGCGCGCGCTCATCGTGCCCGATGTCAGACGATGCAGCGTGGCGAGAAATTGCCGTGCGCCAGCTTCAAGCCGTTCGACATGCCGGCCGAGCCAGAACAGATCATCCGCGGTGCGGCTGCGCAACGCCGATCCCTCGGTGCGCCCGCGCCGCACCGGCGCGGCCACGACCGGCATCCTCGCGCCATTGGAGAACTCGTCCGCCAGCACCCAGACATCTTTGGAAATTGCGCCGTGGCGCAAGGTGCTGCGATAAATCGCGTGATCGGGAACGACGCGCGCGACACCACCGGGCATGGCGAACCAATCTCCGTCGTGCCAGACCGCCATGACCCTCATCACGACCGGGCTGGGAACGAGCGGACCGTCTTCGCGTTGCGCGTCCTCGATGCTGAAGCACGGGGCAAGGCTCGGCGCCATCTTCTCGCGCGCGACGAAGCGTTCCGGGTACCGCGTGAGCTGTGCCTCGAAGTTGGCGCGGTCCTCGGCCGACAGCAAAGCGGGGTCGATCGGCACTGGGTCGGGATCGAAGGCCGGATGCACCGCGAAATCGTCGAGCGCGGCCTTCACCTCGGCCAGCGCGCTTTCTTGTCCGCACCACCACGTCGTGACCGCAGGAAGCTCCAGCTCCTCGCCCAACAAGCTGCGTGCCAACTCGGGCAAGAAGGGCGCGAAAGCCGGCGCCTCAATCAAGGCCGAGCCGGGCATGTTGACGATCGCGACATGACCGGCGCGTGCCGCCGCCACCAGCCCCGCAACACCGAGCGCCGAATCCTCGCGGAGTTCGAGCGAATCGCAGTAATCGCCGTCGACCCGGCGGTAGATGACGTCGACCTTGGCCAGCCCGTTCAAAGTCTTCAGATAGACCTGGCCGTGGCGGACCGTGAGATCGGCGCTCTGCACCAAGGTGATGCCCAATTCACGGGCGAGGAACACGTGTTCGAAATAAGCATCGTTGTAAGGACCCGGCGTGAACAGCACGATCAACGGCGAAGCGCCGAGCTTGCCACCAAGCGCGCGCAGGCTTGTCTGCCAAAGCTCGACGAAGGGCTCAAGCTGTCTAACCTGCACGGCGCGAAACGCCTCAGGCAGGGCGCGCGCCAACACGTTGCGATTATGGAGCGCGTAACCAACGCCCGCGGCGGCCTGGGTCCGGTCGGAAAAGACGCGCCACTCGCCTTCGGCCAGGCGTACCAGATCCGCAGCATAGAAATAGAGGTGAGGCGCTCCCGCTGGCGGCTTTATTCCGCGCAATGGCCGTAAGAAGGTAGGGTTGCCTGAGACAAGATAAGGCGGCAATTTGCGCTCGGCGACGAGGCGCTGCGGCCCATAGAGATCCGCGAGGATGCGATCGAGCAAACGGGCGCGCTGAACCAGACCATTTGCAATTTTGTGCCACTCTTGCGCGGGAAGAATAAGTGGCAGCAAATCGAGCGATCGCGCCGAGGCCTCCGTCGCGCCATCAGGCACGGCGAGAATTTGATCGGCGCTCGCGATCTGAGCCGATATGCGCGCCAAACGCTCGCGAAGCTGCTCGCGTTCAAGACCTGACCAGGTCTGCATGAGACCGCGCCAATGCGACCGGAACGCGCCCGTGCCAGTCACCAGCTCGTCGTAGGCTATCGTCACGTCACCGTTTCTCGCTAACACTGCCCGCGAGTTTCAACGATAACCGCGCCGAAAGCCAGCCTCGCGTGGCGCGAACATGCCGCGCCGCACCGATCGGGCGGCCTCAGGCGAAGCGGCGTAGGTCGAGCGTCACCGGATGTTCGCCGCTCGTCGCCGCCGCTTTGGAAACGACGCTTCCGGGCGTATGGCCGAAAGGGAAGAAACGCGCGCGGCGGCGGGTTTCGGCTTCGTTGGCGTTGATTGGAAAGCGGTCGAAACTCCGGCCGCCCGGGTGCGCGACGTGATACGTACATCCGCCGACCGACCGCCCATTCCAGGTATCGAACAAATCAAGGACGAGGGGCGTGTCGACCTGGATAGTCGGATGCAGCGCCCGCGGCGGCTGCCAAGCGCGGTAACGAATGCCGGCGACAAACTCGCCTTGCCGTCCGGTTGCCCGCAAGGGCACTTGGCGCCCGTTGAGCAAGAGCTGATGGCGATTTTGCGTCGCGCCGTCGATCTTCAATTGAAGCCGTTCGACCGAGCTGTCGACGTAGCGGGCCGTGCCGCCCGCCGCCGCGTCCTCGCCGAGAACATGCCAGGGCTCAAGCGCCGCGCGCATCTCAATCTCGATGCCGCGATAGGCGACTTTGCCGATCAACGGAAACCGGAACTCGTGATGCGCTTCGAACCATTCGGACTCGAGGGAGTATCCCGCGCGCCCCAGCTCGTCGAGCACGTCCGCGAAATCCGCGCCCACGAAATAGGGCAGCATGAATTCATCCTGAAGCCGCGTTCCGTAACGCGCGAGCGGCCGCTTGTAAGGCTCGCGCCAGAACCACGACACAAGCGAACGCAATAACAGCTGCTGCGCGAGGCTCATGCGCGGATCGGGCGGCATCTCGAAAGCACGCAACTCGACCAGACCGCGGCGGCCTACGGCGCTGTCCGGCGCGTAGAGCTTGTCGATGCAGAATTCCGTGCGATGCGTGTTCCCGGTCATGTCGACCAGCACATCGCGAAAGATGCGATCGACGAGCCAGGGAGGACTTGTCTCTGCGGCATCGAGCGCCTTGAACGCGGTTTCGAGCTCGTAGGTTGCATCGTCGCGGCCTTCGTCGACGCGCGGATGCTGACTGGTCGGCCCGATGAACAAGCCCGAAAACAAATAGGATAACGACGGGTGATTATGCCAATAGCCGAGCAGGCTCTTGAGCAAATCGGGCCGGCGCAAGATCGGCGAGTCTGCGGGCTGGGCTCCGCCCAAGGTGACGTGATTCCCGCCACCCGTGCCGACATGACGGCCGTCGAGCAGGAATTTCTCGGTAACGAGCCCGACCGCGCGCGCCTCCTCGTAAACGATCGTCGTGTTGCGCACCGTGTCGTCCCAGGATTTGGCGGGATGAATATTGACCTCGATCACGCCGGGATCGGGAGTCACTGAGAAATGCACGAGCCGCGGATCGAAAGGCGGCGGATAGCCTTCGAGCACGACCTTCTGGCCGCAATTCGCGGCGACATCTTCGACCGCGGCGGTGAGATCGAGATAATCCTCGACCTTTTCGACCGGCGGCATGAAGACATGCAGGAGTCCGTCGCGCACCTCGGCGCAAAGCGCGGTGCGCACGACGCTCGGATCCGATTCGCCCGGCCGCGGCTTCAGAGCAACTTGCTCGCGCGGCGCCGACACCGTCGCGCGGCCTTGCGTCGAATCGCGCGCGGCCGCGGTGACGCGGAAACTTTGCCGCGACGGCAAAGGCGCGCGCGGCGCCATCGGATCCTCTTCGACGATAAAGGGATAATCGCCCGGGGCGACCCAGGGGATGGAATTGAGCGGCAAGCGATAGCCCATCGGCGAATCGCCCGGAATGAGATACATGGTTTCGGGCCGCAGAAACCATGGCCCGCTTTGCCAATGCCCGCCATTGCCGTCATCGACCCGGCGCAAGGGCAGCACAAATCCGACGACACGCGACAAACCTTGCTCGAAGATGCGCGCCAAGCGTGCGCGCTCCAACGGATCCGCCAGCTCGCTCTTCAACGGATCGACATTGGTCGGCAGCCGACGTTCTTTCCAAAGATAATACCAAACGTCTTCATAGCCGGCGGTGCAGAACGCCGGATCGATCTGCAGACGCTCGGCGAGCCGCCCGATAAAGCGGCGCGAATCGTCCGGTCCAAGGGCGGCGTTGGCATCTTCGTCGGCGGCAAAGAGCGATTCGTCGCGCCAGATAGGCTCGCCATCCCTGCGCCAATGGCAGGTCAGCGCCCAACGCGGCAATTGCTCGCCGGGATACCATTTGCCTTGGCCATAGTGCAGCAAAGGCCCGATGCCGAAGCGGTCGGCGAGCCGGCGCAGCAGCTTGCCAGCATAGGCGCGTTTGGTAGGCCCCAGCGCGTCGGTATTCCATTCGGCACCATCGGGATCGGCGGCCGCGACGAAAGTCGGCTCGCCACCCATGGTGAGCCTGACATCCTGCGCTTTGAGGTCCTGATCGACCTTCCGCCCAAGGGCCATCACGCAGTTCCACGCCGCATCGCCATAGGGCTTGGTGACCCGCGGCGTTTCCGCGAAACGATGCACGGCCATCTCGTGGTTCAGCACCGCTTCGCAATCCTCGACCATGCCCGAAATCGGCGCGGCGCTTTGCGGTTCGGGCGAGCAGGCAAGCGGGATATGGCCCTCGCCCGCCAGCAATCCCGAGGTCGGATCGAGCCCGATCCAGCCCGCCCCCGGCAAATAGACCTCACACCAGGCGTGCAAATCCGTGAAGTCGACGCTTGGGCCGGCCGGTCCTTCGATCGGCTTTTGATCGGCGACCAGCTGAATGAGGTAGCCGGAAACGAACCGGGCGGCGAAGCCGAGATGGCGCAGAAGCTGCACCAGCAACCAGGCTGAATCCCGGCACGAACCGCACGCTTTGACGAGGGTTTCCTCGGGCGTCTGTACGCCGGGCTCCATGCGCACGATGTAGCGGATATCGTGGCTCAGCTGTTGATTGATCCCAACGAGAAAGTCGATCGTGCGCATCGGCTCGCGCGCGATCGAAGCGAGGTAACGCTCGAAGCGCGGCTCGGCCGGCGCGGCCACGCGGAACGGCGCGAGTTCGGCGTCGAGGCCGTGATCGTAAGAGAACGGGAAGGTTTCCGCGGAGGGTTCGAGAAAGAAATCGAACGGATTGATCACCGCCATGTCGGCGACCAGGTCGACCGTGACGGTGAAGCGATCGACTTTGTCCGGGAAGACCAGCCGAGCGAGGAAATTGCCCTGAGGATCCTGTTGCCAATTGAGGAAATGCGGTTCGGGCTCGACTTTCAGCGAATAGGCGAGGATCGACGTCCTGGCATGGGGCGCCGGACGCAAGCGTACTGTCTGAGGACCTAAGGCGACGCGACGATCGTAACGGTAGTCGGTACGGTGAAAGAGCGAGACCTGGATGCTCACAGGCCGACCCCGCCCGTGGCAAGCGCCTTTGCAGCGCAAAATTCAAGGCCGCATCGCGACATGGCTGATCGCACCCTGATCGCCCCTAATATAAACAAAATCAGTATATTAATTACCGGTACCGGCATCGTGGCCACCGCCTGGAAGGCTTATGCTGCGATGCAGCGTAAACGATTTTCCGGGCAGGAACAACTGGCGCTCGCCGCATGCCGGTTTTCTGGGCAGCAGGCCGTTTCGGCTGCTGTTCAGTTGCGTGACGAGAGCGCGCTGAAGACATCCGTCGCCATCGGCAGGCGCTCGATATGGTGGCGATGCCAAAGCGCATAAAACAGCAAGGTCCAGGCCGCGAAACCCTCGCGCTTGCCGTTGGCTTCGACAAACAATTTATCGACCGTATTGGGTAGACAGATTTCCTGCACCGCGGGCTGCGCCGCAACCAGAGGCCCCAGCTGCGCGCCGCGCCGCGCGATCCATTCGCCGACCGGAACCGTAAAGCCGCGCTTTTTCGCCATCGGCTGAGCGGCACGGCTTTGCCCAGCAAGCCAACGACGCAACAAGTATTTGCCAAGACCGCGCCGCACTTTTAGATCGTCCGGCAAAGCGAAGGCAAAAGCGGCGACTTCGGGATCGAGAAAGGGCGTGCGGCCTTCGACGCCATGCGCCATGAGACAACGGTCGAGCTTGATAAGCAGATTGTTCGGCAGCCAATCCGCGCAATCGGTCGCCTGGGCAACTTGAAGGCGGGTCCGGCCGCCAGTTTGCGCGTGTAGCTCGGCGGCAGCAACGCCATCGCGCCAGCCGGCGAGGTCGCCGCGCAGAACACCGAGCTTGTCGAGATTGCCGCGCGCACGCAGCAGCTTGCCGCCAGCCCACCACGGCCGCGTCACGCTGCGATAGCGACCATAGCCGGCAAAGAGTTCGTCGCCACCTTCACCCGACAAGATCACTTTGAGCCCGGCCGCGCGCGCGGTCTCGGCGAGCTTATAGGTCGGCAGAATGGCATAGTCGGCGGCGGGATCATCCATCGCCGCCGCGATTTCCGGCAGCAGAAACCAGAAATCGGATTCGCGAAATTCGACCTCGACATGCTCGGCGCCGAGCTCGGTCGCCACCGCATGCGCGGCTTGGCGCTCATCCGCCGCGCCAGTGCGCGAGAAACCGATGGTAAAGGCTTTGACCGGCCGCTCATTGAGCCGCGCCATCATTGCCAGGATCGCGGAGGAATTGATTCCGCCTGAGAGAAACATGCCATAGGGCACATCGGCGCGCTGATGCAGTGCGACACTGTCGGCAAAGACGCGATCGAACCCCAGAAGCGCGTCCGCCTCGCCCATCCGTACGGTTCCGCCCGCAGGCAAGGCATCGATCCGGCGCCGTTCGACGATGCGCCCTTTGGTCACCACCAGGGTCTCTCCAGGAAGCACGCGGTTGATGCCGGAAAAGATCGTGTCGCGGCCGGTGGTAAATTGCAGCTGGAGCAGCTCGTTGCGCGAATGACGCACCAGCTCGGCCGGCACAACGCCACCGCGAATGAGACTCTGCGCTTCCGAAGCAAAGGCAAAGCCCTGTGCAGTCTCGGCATAATAGAGCGGCTTGATGCCGAAGGGATCGCGCGTCAGCACCAAGCGCCCCGTGGCTGGATCGTGCAGCGCGATGGCGTACATGCCGCGCAAATGGCGCGGAAAGTCGAGTCCGAATTTGCGGTAGAGATGCAGCGGCAATTCGCAATCCGAGCCAGTCGCGAACACCGCCTGCGGCACGTCCGCGTGCAGTTCGAGATAATTGTAGATCTCGCCATTCGCCATCAGCGCGGCGCCGCCCGGCTCGTAAAGCGGCTGATCGCCGGTGGCGAGATCGATGATCGCCAGCCGGGTCTGCACCATACCGACATCGCCCGAGCGGTAATGCCCATTGCCGTCGGGCCCGCGATGGCTGAGCGCCGCCTCCATACCTTGGAGGCGTACGAGAGGCGGCGCCTCGCCATTGACCGTCATCATGCCGGCGATGCCGCACATCAGCGCGCGACCTCCGCGAACAATGTCCGATAGGCGGCAATGACCGGCGCCTCGCTGAATTGCGTCGCAAAAACTTCTTGGCCCGCTGCCGCGAGAGAGGCACCAAACGCCCGGTCCGAAACGAGACGCTGCATCGAAGCGGCCAAGGCGTCGGCATCGTCGATCGGCACCAGCAGCCCGCTCTTGCCATCGGCGATCAATTCCGCCGGCCCGGCGCTCGTTGTTGCGACCACCGGCTTGCCCGCGGCCCAAGCCTCGATGATCGTATTGCCGAGCGGCTCGATGCGCGAGGAACACACCAGCATGTCGCTCGCCGCGAGCAGGGCCGCGATGTCTTCGCGCCAGCCGAGAAAACGCACCCGGTTCTGAATGCCGAGCGACGCCGCGCGGCGTTTGAGTTCGGCCTCCAACGCGCCCTCCCCCGCCAGCCACAGATAAAGTCCCGGCGCTCGCGCCAAGGCCGTGAGCAGCACATCGAAGCCTTTGTTCGGATGAAGCCGCCCGAGCGCCAGGGCGAGCGGTGCGTCCTCGGGTGTTCCAAAATTCTTCCGGTCGACCGGCGTGGCCTTCTCGATGTGCGCAAAATTCGGCAGGTAATGCACGCGCTCGCGCGGCCAGCCTTGGGCAACGATCCAAGCGGCGAGCGCGCGCGTATTGCCGATGAGGTGATCGCAGTGACGGTAATAACGCAAATCGTAATAGCCTCCGAGCCGCGCAACATGCACGAAATCGCCGCGCGGGCATAGATGCGTCGCGCGATTCATCCAAGTCAGAACGACGCGGGGCGCGTAGGCGGCGATGATCCTCGCCAGGCGCGGTTTGGTCGCAAAATCGAACCAGCCACCGAAGGGTAGCTCCACCGGATTGAGGCCGGCGCAGCGCAGACGCGCGGCGCGATCCGGCTCGCGGCGGATCACGATTTCCTGCTCTTCGCCGGCGCGATGCAGCGCGACCGCCAGCCGCTCGAAGAACGCTTCGGCACCGCCGTGTTTCGCGCCCGCCATCGCCTGCAGCAGCCGCGTCATGCCAACAGCGCCTCGAAACGCTGTGCCACCTCGTCGGCGCTCAACCCGCGCTGGAAGCGCAGAGAGGCTTCGTGTTGGCGGCGCCACAACGCGTCGTCCCCCAAAAGCGCCAAGGCGTGGCGGGCAAAACGCGCATCGTCGGCCGCGACAAAGCCCGTGACTCCGTCCTGCACCCGCTCCGGCAAAGCGCCCAAAGGCTGCACCACGGCCGGTAAGCCCAGAGCCTGAGCCTCGGCAACGGCAAGGCAAAAGGTTTCGCCCGGATCGCCGCGATAGAGCATGACTCGCGCGCCGCGCAACGCGGCAATGAGATCCGCCCGCGGTAGCGGCGCGAACCGGCGCACGCCCTTCGTCGCCAAGGCATCGGCGCGCGCGAGCACTTTCGTCATCGGCGCCGATTTGGCATCGCCAACCCGGCCGTAGACTGCCGGACCGGAGAAAAGCTGGAGTTCGGCCTGCGGCAGCTTGGGGTGGATATGGTCTTCCCAAAGATCGAGCAGCCAGTCGAGGCCACGCAACGGATTGGACGTGAAGATCGCGCGCGGCGGCGGCGGCCGATCCAGCCGCACGGCGTGGCGGAATTCATCGGGCAGCGCGTAGGGAATGACAGCGCGCCCGCCGCTCGGCATCCACCACGGCACGGTGCGCGCGTGGTAGCGCCCGGTCGTCACGATCACCGGCCGGTATCGCCACAATGCGCGCACGTAGCGGAGTTTGCGCAAATAGGTTCCGGGATTGTGAATCCAGAAGACGCGTCGCCTGGCGCGCGGGACCAGGCCAATCAACCGATCGCCGCGATTGGCGAGGTAGAGATCGCATTCCTCGGGAACACCCGAATTGAGCGGCGCCCAATCGACCTGCTTATGCATTAGAGCGCGCGCGCATCGGTTGCGCACCAAGACGCGATGGCCGCGCGCAGCCAAGGCTTCGGCAAGGGTAAGAAACGCCGCTTCGGCGCCCCCCAACGGCCCGTGATCGGGGGTCGTGCCATCGAAGGCGATCCCGTCATCCGTCATGACGACGACCGCCATCAGGCGGCCTTACCGGAAACCCGCGCCCACAGGCGTCGCGCTCCTTCCTCTGCCGCATCGACGCTCAAGCTGTCCATCAGCGTATCGGTGGTAAAGCGATCGAAATCCGGACCGAACAGATCGCGGAATGGAGTCGCGGTCACAACCGTCGCGGTGTGCGGGCCCCACGGCGCGTATTGCTCGACCGGACTCGGTCCGAACAAGCCCAGCGTGGGCACGCCCGCGGCGGCGGCCAGATGCATCAATCCGGTATCGTTGCCGATGAAAAAGACACAGCGGCGCAATACCGCGGCCGCGGTTAGCAGATCGACCTTGCCCACCAGGTCGATACAGCGTTGTGGCGGCAAAGCTTGAATCAGCGCCGCAGCTTGCGGTCGCTCATGCGCCGCCGCGAGCACGGCAACGCGTGCGCCCGGCGCCATCCCGCCCGGCTCGGTAAGGCGCTGCGCAAGCTCGGCAAAGCGTTCCGCGCGCCACTCTTTGCCACGCCAATTGGCGGCGGGACCGATCGCAATCACCGGTCCGCCCGGGGGCACCAGCCCGGCGGCCTCGACTTCGCGGCGCGCTGCGATCCAGAGACGCGGCGCCAGCGGCGGATCAAGCGCGAAGATCCGCGCAAGCTGGCGCACGCGATGCTCGGGGCGGCGCCCCGATTCGGCGATACGCCGCTCGCGCGTCCAAAGCAGATAAGCCAGGGCCGAGGCGCGCAAATCGACCACCATGTCCCAACGCTGAAACGCGACCGCGCGGTAAAGCGTCAGCCAATGCATCGACCAGCGGCGCTTGGGCAAGCTGATAAGCCGGTCGAGTCCCGGGACATCCTCGAACAACGGGGCCGCAGCGGGGCCCGCCGCGATGGTGAAGCGCGCTTCAGGGTAGCGGTCGATCAAATAAGAGAGCAGCGCAGTCGAGAGGACGGCGTCGCCGACCCGCGTCGCCGTGACGAAAAGTATCTTCATGCCGCCCCGTATAGGATGGCCCTCGGCGCTTGCCAAGCGCAGCCGGCGCCCCTACCTCTAGCCGGATGCGCCCGCGAAACGGCGAGCGCCGACAAGAATAAGTTGTTGTAGGGATTTGAGCGAGATGGCCAACCGCTTCTATGCCGAACTTCCGGCGCGTGGCGTGCTCGAAATCGCTGGCGAGGACCGCGTCGCCTTCTTGCAAGGCCTAGTTTCGAACGACGTCACGAAAGCCAGCCCCGCGCAGGCGATTTACGCGGCGCTGCTGACGGCACAGGGCCGTTACATTTTTGATTTCTTCATTTTCGCGATGGGCGAGGCCCTCTACCTCGATACCGAGGCGGCACGCCTTGCAGATCTGCAGCGCCGGCTCGCTATTTACAAACTGCGCTCGAAGGTGACCTTGGCTGACGTCACGCCACGATTTTTCGTTGCCGCAGGCTTCGGCACAGACGCGCGCGAAACGCTGGGTCTTGCGCAAGAGGGCGCCGCGAAGCGTTTCGCCGGTGGCGTTGTCTATGTCGATCCGCGCTTGTCCGCGCTTGGCCTACGGTTCGCACTACCGCGCGAGGCAGGCGTCGGCGTGCTCGAACAAGCCGGCTTCGCGCGCGCCGACGCGATGCAATATGACCGCCATCGCCTGGCATTCGGCGTGCCCGATGGCAGCCGCGATTTGCCGGTCGAAAAAGCCTTGCTGCTCGAATCGGGCTTCGACGAATTGAACGGCATCGATTGGCAGAAGGGTTGCTATATCGGGCAGGAACTGACCGCGCGCACGAAGTACCGCGCCTTGGTCAAGAAACGCCTGCTGCCGGTCGAGATCGACGGGCCCCTGCCCGCACCCGGCACGCCCGTGATGCTCGGCAGCGAAGAAGCCGGCGAGATTCACTCTGGTGCGGATAGTCGGGCGATCGCGCTGCTTCGCCTCGAAGCCGTCGCAGCGTCGGAAAAAGGCACGCCTCTGATCGCCGATGGCGCGCGCCTCAAGCCGGAAAAGCCCGCTTGGATGAAGTTCTAGGCGTTCAAGCCGTGGTCGAAACCGACTCTTTGTCGAGCGCCGCCTGAGCCGCCGCGAGCCGCGCGATCGGCACGCGATAGGGCGAGCAGGATACGTAATCGAGTCCGACCTCCTGGCAGAAGCGCACCGAGGCCGGATCGCCGCCATGCTCGCCGCAAATGCCGAGCTTCAGGTTGTGCCGCGTGCGGCGGCCGCGCTCGGACGCGATCTTCATCAGCTCGCCGACGCCGTCGCGGTCGATGCTGACGAAAGGATCGTGATCGAGTAGGCCCTGCTTGAGATAGGCATCGAGAAAACTGCCGGCATCATCGCGCGACAGGCCAAAACAGGTTTGCGTCAGATCGTTCGTGCCGAAGCTGAAGAATTCGGCGGTCTCGGCGATCTCGGCGGCGCGCAACGCCGCGCGCGGCAATTCGATCATGGTACCGACGAGATAGTCGAGCTTGATCCCGGTTTGCTGCGCCACTTCCGATCCCACGCGATCGACCATCGCTTTCAAGAGATCGAGTTCTTTCTTCGTCGCGATGAGCGGGATCATGATCTCCGGAACGAGTTTCGCCCCGGTCTCTTTGATGACGGCCGACGCCGCCTCGAAGATCGCGCGCGCCTGCATCTCGTAGATCTCGGGCGCGGTGATCGCAAGCCGGCAGCCGCGATGGCCGAGCATCGGATTCGCCTCGTGCAGGGTCGCGGCGCGGTGGTGCAGGAAGCTCATGTCCTTGCCCGTGGCCTTGGCGACCTCTTCCATTTCGGCATCGGTCTTGGGCAGGAATTCGTGCAAGGGCGGATCGAGCAGCCTTATGGTCACCGGCAGCCCCGCCATAATGCGGAACAACTCCTCGAAATCGCCGCGCTGCATCGGCAGCAACTTTGCCAAGGCCTTCTTTCGGCCTTCGGCGTCGTCGGCCATGATCATCTCGCGCACCGCCGTGATGCGATTACCATCGAAGAACATGTGCTCGGTGCGGCAAAGACCGATCCCTTCGGCGCCAAACCGCCGCGCGTTCCGCGCATCGGTCGGCGTGTCGGCATTGGCGCGGACGCCCATCGTGCGCACCTTGTCGGCCCATTCCATCAAGGTTGCGAAATCGCCCGACAATTCGGGCTGAATGGTCGGGACTTCACCGAGCATCACCTCGCCGGTCGAGCCGTTGATGGTGATGATTTCGCCCGCCTTGACCACCTTGCCTTTCGCCGAGATGGTCTTGGCCGCGTAATCGACGCGCAAATCGCCCGCCCCGGCAACGCAGGCGCGGCCCATGCCGCGCGCCACCACGGCAGCATGGCTCGTCATGCCGCCACGCGTCGTCAAGATGCCGCGTGCCGCATGCATGCCGTGAATATCCTCGGGGCTGGTCTCGATGCGTACCAGGATCACCGCTTCGCCCTTCTGCGCCCGGTTTTCGGCCTCGTCGGCGGAGAAGACCACCGCGCCAGCGGCGGCGCCCGGCGACGCCGGCAGGCCGCGCCCCAACACCGTCTTCGGCGCTTTGGGATCGAGCGTCGGGTGAAGCAGTTGGTCGAGCGACAAAGGCTCGATGCGCCGGATTGCTTCGTTGCGATCGATAAGACCGCTATTCGCCATGTCCACGGCGATCTTCAGCGCGGCCGGCGCGGTGCGCTTGCCATTGCGCGTTTGCAGCATGTAGAGCTTGCCCTGCTGCACCGTGAACTCGATATCCTGCATGTCGCGGTAATGGGATTCGAGCTTCTGGCGCACCCTCTCGAGCTCGCCGAAGACTTTGGGCATAACTTCTTCCATCGCCGGCAAAGTCGAGCCGTTCGCCTTCTTTCCGGCAATGGTGAGATGTTGCGGCGTGCGGATGCCCGCAACCACGTCTTCGCCCTGCGCGTTGACGAGATACTCGCCGTAGAATTCCGGCGCCCCGGTCGACGGATTGCGAGTAAAGGCAACGCCGGTCGCGCAATCCTCGCCCATATTGCCGAACACCATCGCCTGGACGTTGACCGCGGTGCCCCATTCCGCCGGAATTTCATGAAGCCGACGATAGGTGATGGCACGCTGGTTCATCCACGAGCCGAACACCGCGCCGATCGCGCCCCAGAGCTGTTCCTGGGGCTCCTGGGGAAAAGGCTTGCCCAATTCGCGCTCGACCAAGGCTTTATAAGCAGAGATGACTTCCTTCCAGTCCTCGGCTTTCAATTGGGTATCGAGCGTGACGCCTGATTCGAGCTTTTGGTTCTCGATCACGTCCTCGAAGTGATGGTGCTCGACGCCGAGAACCACTTGGCCGTACATCTGAATGAAACGGCGATAGGAATCATAAGCAAAGCGCTCGTCACCGCTCTTCTTGGCAAGACCCAACACGGTCTTGTCGTTCAGGCCCAGATTGAGGACGGTATCCATCATCCCGGGCATCGAAGCGCGCGCACCCGAGCGCACCGAAACCAGCAGCGGCGATGCCGGATCGCCGAAGCGCGCGCCGACGCGCTCTTCCACTTGCTTTAGCGCGATCGCAACCTCACTGGACAAATCCTTGGGATAGGTTTTGCCGTTGCCGTAGTAGAAGGTGCAGACCTCGGTCGTGATGGTGAAGCCCGGCGGCACCGGTAGGCCGAGGCTCGACATCTCCGCGAGATTGGCCCCCTTGCCGCCCAAGAGATTGCGCATATCGGCGCGTCCTTCGGCAGCGCCGCCGCCAAAACTGTAAACCCATTTCCCCATGGTCAGCCCTCGATCTGCGAAAAATCAGCAACCCGGTTGAGCGTGTCGCGAATCTGCGACAGGAGCCGCAACCGGTTCACCCTAAGCGCCCGAGCTTCCTCAGTATTCCCCGTGATATTAACCGTCACCTTATTGAAAAATTCGTCAACGGGCCCGCGCAAAGCCGCCAAACTTGCCATGGCCTCGGCGAAATCCTCTTTTTCCAATGCTTTGCGGCTGAGATCGGTTGCATCCCGAAGCCGCCCGGCCAGGACGATCTCGGCCTCTTCCTTTAGCAGCTTTGGCTCGGGCTGCCCATCATAGCGCGCCTTGTCTTTGCCCTCTTCGATACGCACGATATTGGCAGCGCGGCGATAGGCGACCAACAGATTGCCGCCATCCTCGGTCTGCAAGAACGCCGCAAGCGCTTCGACCCGCGCCAAGAGCCGCACGAGATCGTCCTCGCCGCCCAAGGCGAAGACGGCGGCGATGAGATCGTGGCGCACGCCCTGATCCCGCAACGCGACTTTCAAACGGTCGGCAAAGAATGCGAGGAGGTCTGGCGCCACCTTGCCAAGGGCAGCCCCAAGCGGCACCCGCAATTTATTTTCAATGATGAGGCGAATGACCCCCAGCGCAGCGCGGCGCAGCGCGAATGGATCCTTCGAGCCTGTCGGCTTTTCATCGATCGAGAAGAACCCGACCAGTGAATCGATCTTGTCGGCCAGCGCAACCGCGACGCTGACCGGTGCCGAAGGACAGCGGTCGCTCGGGCCTAAGGGAGAATAATGTTCCGCAATCGCATCTGCGACCTCGGCAGATTCGCCATCATGCAGCGCGTAGTAACGGCCCATCACGCCTTGCAGCTCCGGGAATTCTCCGACCATGCCGGTCGAGAGATCGGCCTTCATCAACACCGCGGCGCGCTGAACCTTCGCAATTTCTGCGCCCGGCACATGCGGCGCCAATACCTCGACGAGCTTGCCGACGCGAGCAACCTTGTCGAACATCGAGCCGAGCTTCGCGTGAAATACGCGCTCCATCAGTTTCGGCACGCGGCTTTCGAGCGCGGCCTTGCGATCTTGATCCCAAAAGAATTTCGCGTCCGACAGGCGCGCGCGCAACACACGCTCATTGCCCGCGATGATCGCGGAGCCGCCGTCATCGGCCATCATGTTGGAGACAAGAAGAAAATGGCGCGCGAGCGCGCCTTTCGCGTCAAGGCAGGCAAAATATTTCTGATGCGTGCGCATCGAGGTGGTGAGCACTTCGGGCGGCAGCGCCATGAATTCGGGCTCGATCTTGCCCATCAGCACGACCGGCCATTCGACCAGGCCCGTCACTTCGTCAAGCAGCGCGTCATCCTGTTTCACGGCAAGGCCGGCATCGCGCGCGGCTTTCGCAAGCCCCTGCTCGATCAGTTGCCGCCGCTCGGCGCGGTCCAGCACAACGTAGAAATTGCGCAGCTCGTCGCGATAATCCGCAAAGCTGCGCACGTTGAAGCTTGATTTCGACAGAAAGCGATGTCCGCGGGTTTCCACGCCCACTGGCACTGCGCCGAGATCGAGCTTCAGGACCTTGCCGTCGAGCACGGAGACCACCCCGGCCAACGGCCGGACCCAGCGGAAATCCGCCGCTGGAAAGCGCATCGATTTGGGCCAAGGCAGATCGCGGATCACTTCGACCAGCAGGCCGGGTAGCATCGCCTCGATCGGCTGCCCCGGGCGGCGTAACATCGCGAAATAGAACTCGCCCTTGTCGGTCGCGCGCGTCTCGCATTGATCAAGCGCGGCGAGACCGGCCGATTTGAGAAATCCGTCGATCGCGTTTTGCGGCGCGCCGAGCCGCGGCCCGCGCCGTTCCTCGACCGAGCCGGGTTGGGCCGTCGGCAATCCTTCGACGTGCAGCACAAGGCGGCGCGGCGTCACATAGGTGACGATGCGCGTCGCCCTGAGGTTCGCCTCCTCGAAGGCGATTTCGGTGAGGCGTTTCAATTCCTCCGCGGCGACTTCTTGCATGCGCGCCGGGATTTCTTCCGTCAACAGTTCGAGCAAGAGTTCCGGCATGGCTCAGCCGCTTTGCTCGGCAAGCCAGCCTTCGCAGCAGGCTTTGGCGAGGGCGCGTACGCGGCCGATATAGGCGGCGCGCTCGGTGACCGAGATAACGCCACGCGCATCGAGCAGGTTGAAGCAATGACTTGCCTTGATGCAATGGTCGTAAGCCGGCAAGGGCAGCGACGGCGCGAGCTCGATCAGCGCGCGACATTGCTTTTCGGCATCGGCGAAGTGGCGAAGCAGCAGCTCGGTATCCGCGTGTTCGAAATTGAAGGCGGAGAATTCGTATTCCGCCCGCTTGAAGACGTCGCCGTATGTCACGCCGGCGCCGTTATAGTCGAGGTCATAGACGTTCTCGACCCCCTGGACGTACATGGCGAGGCGTTCGAGCCCATAGGTCAGCTCGGTCGAGACCGGGTCGCATTCGATACCGCCGACCTGCTGGAAATAGGTGAACTGCGTCACCTCCATGCCGTCGAGCCAAACTTCCCAGCCCAAACCCCACGCGCCCAGGGTCGGGCTTTCCCAATCGTCCTCGACGAAACGAATATCGTGCCGCTTGGCATCGATACCGAGCGCATCGAGGCTTTTCAAATAGAGCGCCTGGCTGTCGATCGGCGCGGGCTTCAAGATCACCTGGAATTGATAGTAATGCTGCAGCCGGTTCGGGTTCTCGCCGTAACGCCCGTCGGTCGGACGCCGCGAGGGCTGTACGTAAGCCGCCTTCCACGGCTTCGGCCCGAGGGCGCGTAAGGTCGTTGCCGGATGGAAGGTGCCCGCCCCCATTTCGACGTCATAAGGCTGGAGGATGACGCAGCCTTGCTCGGCCCAATAATGCTGCAGCTTGAGGATAAGCGACTGGAAGCTATTGCCCGTCGAAGCGCCCGCCGCCATTAAATTTTCCGGAGAAAGTTGGGTTTGCGCCGCACCTTATCGGCCGGGTCTCGGAGGGTCAAGGGAACGAGGCCGACACCGCGACCAACCTCAGCCTGCACTGGCGCCCGCACCCCAAGGACACCCCTTCTTGCCGCAATTGGTCGCCCCCTGGGCAGCGACGAAGGCGCCGCATTGGGAACATTTGACGAGATCCTCGACCGCTCGGGAGGGCGGCCGCGGCTGACCGGAAGCTTGCCGCCGCGCAACCTCTTCCCGGACGCTGCGGCGAATCGCCTCGACCCGGGACGCGTATTTGAAGCCATACCACACCACCGCGATCAGCGCGGCAAGGACAAGCAGCTTTCCCAGGCTGAGGCCCAACACGATCGCTCAGCTCTTGGTCGCGACGCGCTGCATCGCCCATTCGACGCTGCGGCGAAGCCAAGCCGGTTGGATCTGGTGATCGCCGCTGTGGAGACACATCTCCAGCTGCTTGCCGCTGCGGCACGTCGTCCAGCTTTGGCAATCGAGATCGCCCTCTTTGGTCGTCCGGTCAGGATCGATGCCGCAGCCATCGGTCGCTTCGAGGACGGCAAATCCCTGATGGAGATCGCCCTGATGAAATTGCCCGCCCATCAACGGCCGGCCTTCCATGGGAAAAGTGTGATCGTTGACGGCGTGGGTGTGGCGCAGATTGAATGCCCCCGTATCGCATTGCGCGGGATAGGGCAGCCAGAAATCGCCCGAGAAAGGCAGAAAGGCCGAAAATCCTTGCGCGCCGTGGCACGCGAGATCCCACACCATCGAGCCGCCGATCGAAAATCCCGCCGCGAAGACCTGGGCACGATCGATCGGCCAATGCTGTTCGGCGTCGGCAACGACCGCATGAAGAAAGGTGATGTCGTCACGCTTATGGCTCGGCGCGCCGCTATGCGACCAGCTTTGATCGACACCATCGGGCACGACCATTAGGGCGCCTAGCGTCGTCACTGCGTCGACAAGGGCGGTGTTGGCGGTAATCTGCGCGCTGTCTTCGCGATAGCCATGGAGATAGAGCACCAGCGGCAAGGGGCGCTTGCCGTCCCAACCCGCGGGAGCGACAGCGCGATAAGTCCCGTCGGGCAAAGTCAGCAATGACGGCTCGGCCCATGCCGAACCAGCCAGCGACATGAAGGCAACCGCCAGAACGAGCCGGCACATCAAAGACCGAACCGCGCCCAAATCACTCGCTCTTCCAGCCGCGTCAGCAGATCGCCAGCGATGTCCACCGCGTCTGGCCGGCCGGGCCAGCCAAGCCGAGCCCAGAGCGGACGGCGGCGCTCGGGCTCGATCGGCCGCAAGCGCACCTCGTCGCCGAACAGACCGCGCACCACACCGCGGAGCTCGCCGATGCCGTCGATCAGCCCATGCGCCAAAGCGCGCCGTCCGGTGAAGACATCGCCACCGAAAAGCTGCGCATCCTCGCCTTTGAGCTTCGCGCCACGGCGTTGGCGCACCAGTTCCTTGAAGCTTTCGTGCAAATCCTGCTGCAAGGTCTTGAGGCGCTCGACATCGCGCGGCCGCTCGGGCAGGAACGGATCAAGCAGCGACTTGTCGTCCCCGGCCGTGTAAAGCCGCCTTTCGATGCCAAGGCGACCCAGCACCTGAACGAAACCGAAACCAGCCGACACGACGCCGATCGATCCCAAAAGCGAGGTTTCTTCGGCGTAGATTTCATCGGCCGCAAGAGCGAGCCAATAGCCCCCCGAAGCGGCGACGTCCTCGGCAAAGGCGAGGACCGGCACGGCATGCTCGGCAGCGAGCTGGCGGATACGTCGATAGAGCAAGGCCGATTGCGCGGGGGAGCCGCCCGGCGAATTGATCGCCAGCGCCACGGCCTTAAGGCCGCGCTGCGAGAAGGCACGCTCTAACGCCGCGGCATAACGGCGCAAGGACAAGCCGCGGCGGCCGCGCAAGCCAATGACGCCGTCAAAGCGCAGCACCGCGACGGTCGGTTCGCTGGGGCGCCAGCGGCCGAGCGGAAGGCGTTGCAACACGCTGCGGAGCATCAGGGCACCATATCGATAGCGCCGGCGTGACGCAGCACCGCTTCGGCTGCATCGGTATTGCGGCCGTCCGGTTTGTGCAGCACCAAGCCCGGCACCAGCCGGAGCGGCGTGGCGCTGCCTTTGCGCGCATGGACGATGACGCGTTTTGCCGGCTTGCCCTCGCCGGCCCAAAGCGGAAACACCACGATCTCGCCGGCGCGCCCGGAAAGCTCGGCGAGCAGCTGCCCCAGCCGGTCGGCGCGATGAATGAAGGTGAGCGCGCCTTTGTTGCACGCCATGGCAAGCGCAAAGCGCACCCAAGCGGCAAGATCCGCCTCGCCCTCGATCGATGCCTCCGCTTTGGCAGGATGCGGCGAAGGCGCGGCGCTCACTGCCTCGAGAAATGGCGGGTTCGCCATGACCTGCGAAAAACTCCCAGGTTCGAGCCGCGGCGGCGGGCGCAGGAGATCGCCCGTCATAACGGTCATTCGTGCCGTCAAGCCATTGAGCGCGATGTTGTCGCCCGCCAGCCTCACGACATCGCGCTGCCGGTCGATGCCGGTGATACGACAACCGGGAACGCGGGCGGCGAGACACAAGCTCGCCGCGCCGACGCCGCAGCCGATATCGAGCACGCTATCGGCCGGCGTGGCCGGCACCGCAGCGGCGAGCAGAACCGGATCAACCGCAACGCGATAGCCACTCACCGGCTGACGCAGCCTCACCTTGCCGCCCAGGAGCGTGTCCTCGCTGACGCTCGGCGCCGAGGCGGTAACACTCATGAAGGCTCCCCGATCTCTTTCAGCACAGCGCGGGCGCGGCTTTCGTCCTGGTCGCGCACCATGAGACGGCGCGGGATCGCACCAATGCTGCCTTCCATGATGCTGGTATAGGAGTCGAGCACGAACACCTCAATTCCGGCAGATGCCAGAGCCGCCTGCAACCAGGATAAGCGGACGGTATCATTGGTACGCACCAATTCTTGCATCGGGCTCTCGCGGCGGCGCAGTCGGGTTCAACCTGCCCGGGCTTGACCCTTCCCGCAAGCGTTCTATGCTCGCGCGAGGTCAGGATTACGTCAAGCAAGGGGATGAGGCGTGGACGTGGCGTCGGCAGTCACCGCCAAAGCAAACAAGACCAAGCCGACAGCGACACTCGACCGCCTGACCGTGCTCCTTGCCGACGACCTGCTGAAGGTCAACGCGCTGATCTTGAAGCGGATGCAGAGTCCGGTCGCGCTCATCCCACAGCTCGCCGGGCACATCATCGCCGCCGGCGGCAAACGTTTGCGGCCGATGTTGACGCTCGCGACCTCGCGCATGTGCGGCTATGACGGCGAACGCCACGTCGCTCTGGCAGCCGCGGTCGAATTCATACATACCGCGACCCTGCTTCACGACGACGTGGTGGATGCGAGCGATTTGCGCCGCGGGCTTGCCACGGCAAATGCAGTCTGGGGCAACAAGCCCTCGGTCCTGGTCGGCGACTTTCTCTTCAGCCGCGCCTTCGAACTCATGGTGGAAGACGGCTCGCTCCGGGTGCTCGAAATCCTGTCCCGGGCGTCGGCGGTCATCGCCGAAGGCGAGGTGCTGCAGCTCGTCACGTCGAACGACGTCGAAACGACGGAAGCGGCCTATCTCGAGGTCATCAATGCCAAGACGGCGCAACTTTTTGCCGCCGCCAGCCGTCTGGGCGCTGTGCTGGGCGAGCGCTCCAAAGCCGAAGAGGACGCGCTCGAAGCCTATGGCCGCAATCTCGGCGTTGCCTTTCAGCTGATCGACGACATGCTCGACTACTCGGCACGCGAGGCCGAACTCGGCAAGACTATCGGCGACGATTTTCGCGAAGGCAAAATCACTTTGCCGGTTGTCTTGGCGTTGAAAGCCGCAGACAAGCGCGAGCAACGCTTCTGGCGCCGGACTCTCGAAGACGTGGAGCAGCGCGAGGACGACCTGCCCCATGCCATCGAGCTGATGCGTCACCATGGCACGCTCGCGGCGACCTTGGAACGAGCCCGCGAATACGGCGTCGCAGCGCGTCGGGCGCTGGCGAGCTTCCGCGACGGACCCGAGCGCCAAGCGCTCGACGAGGTCATCGATTTCTGTCTCGAGCGCGGATATTAAATCTCACTATTGCGCGAGCGGCGAAGACATAGCGGTTGCGCCCATGGGGCGCTTCGGGCTATATCGCGCGGCGCCGGAGTGTAGCTCAGCCTGGTAGAGCACCGCTTTCGGGAGGCGGGGGCCGGAGGTTCGAATCCTCTCACTCCGACCATGTTTGTCCCGAGCCAGATCCATTGTGACGCCGACGAGGAACGGGGCAGTCGCCGTGGCACGTCTGGGCGCCTTAGCATGGAATTAACATTGTAGCGACAATGTTCTGCTGTCAGGCCGGTGCGAGACGGGCTAAACTTGCGAGCGCGAGACCGGATTGGTCCCATGGCGATACGCGGTCAACAGAGCGAACCCACCGAGCTTCACCCTGGCGTGAGCGTTCGCGAGGCTGCACGCATGGCGGAAGTCGAGAAATGGGCCTGGGGCCGGGCACGCGCTTTGCGGATTTTTTACAGCCACTTGACCGCGTATGTTGTGATCAATTTCGTCCTGTTCCTGATCGATTCCACGTCGCCCGGACCAATGTGGTTTTACGCACCGCTGGTCGGCTGGGGACTTCTCATCTGTCTTCATGCGCTCCATGCCTATGAATTGCTCCCTTGGACCACACAAGACTGGGAGCGACGTAAGGTGCGCGAACTGATCGACGAAAAACTACGGCATTGACCGGCCGCGGCGGCGCATAATTGGGTAGGATTGAGACTTGCCTGTGACTCTTGGTGACAAAGGGTTTTCTCCTCCGATGATCCCCCCACGACGCTCCCATCTCTTGATCGCCACCCTTGCGCTTGCCCTGGCGGGGTGCAGCTCTCCGAATCTCCACGCCGCTGCCCCAGGCAGCGACGCGGATTTGGCGCTTTACCGCTCGGTGCTCGAGCGGGTGCGAACGAGCTATGTCGATCCGGTCGGCGATGGCCGACTGATCGACAATTCGCTTAAAGGCATGCTCACGGGATTGGACCCGCACTCGGACTATATGAGCGAGCAGGAATACCAGGAGATGCTCGACGACAGCGCCGGCGAATTCGCGGGCATCGGCGCCGAGCTGTCACGCGACGACAATCATCCGGTCGTGATTTCGCCCATCGACGACACGCCAGCGGCGCGGGCCGGCATCCAGCCGGGCGACATCATTCTCCGCATCGACGGACAGGTCACCGACGGCATGAGCCTCAAGGACGTGGTCGGCGCGTTGCGGGGTCCCGCCGACACCGCGGTCCGAATCACGATCGGCCGCAAGAGCGAGCCTCCCTTTGAGGTGACGCTTACCCGCGCCATCATCAAGGTGGATTCGGTGAAGTCGGCGCTCGAGCCCAATGGAATCGGTTATGTTCGGATCACCAACTTTGCCGAAACCACGCAACGCGAGCTTACCCGCGCCATCGACGATTTGAAGACCAAGTCCGGCGGGCACCTCCAAGGCTTCGTGCTCGATCTGCGCAACGATCCGGGCGGGCTGCTCGATCAAGCGGTGCGCGTCGCCGGTGATTTTCTCGATGGCGGCACCACCGTCTCGATCCGTGGGCGCTCACCCGACGATAATCGCGTATTCCCGGCTCCCACCAATGGCGACCGCATTAAGGGCGTGCCGATGGCGGTGCTGATCAACGGGGCTTCGGCTTCCGCCGCCGAGATCGTCGCCGGCGCGTTGCAGGACCGGCAGCGCGCGGAACTGTTGGGCACGCAAAGCTTTGGCAAAGGCTCGGTGCAGACAATCATTCCCTTGGATGGGCATGGCGCCCTACGCCTGACGACCGCCCGCTACTACACGCCAAGCGGCCGTTCGATCCAGGGAACGGGCATCATCCCCGACCGTGTGGTCGAGCAACCCAAGACGGCGAAGACGGCGGAAGCCGAGATTGTGCGCGAGGCTGACCTGCCTGGAGCCCTCGGGACCACGGCCGGCGTCAAGGACTCCGGTGCGGCGACCGCCTCCTCCTCGGTGCAGACCGAGACAATCATCGAGTTCGAGCGCGATCGGCAGCGCTCAAGACTTCCAGCTCCAGGCGGCGCTCGACGAGCTTACGCACCGGCAGGCTCAAATATCGGGCAACCGGTAGCCTGTTTCGCGTGCCGCCGCGTTTCGTATAGTGCCATCAGGAATCGTGCGCGAGCCTGGTTCGCTGCGGTAAATTCGTTGGGGACGCCTATGACAAGAGCTCTTTGCCGGCTGCTGCTTCCGATCATGCTGTCGCTCGCATCTTGCGCGCCAGCACCGCAAGGCCCCGTCGTTAGCGGCCCGCTTCCGCCGTCACCGCCTGGCACGGCGCGGCTCATTTTCTATCGGGCGCTCACGCTCTACGACTCAACCGCGATGACGACGGTTTTTTTGAACGGTGCGCCGGTTGGCGTATCTCAGGTCGGGACGCTGTTCTATCGCGATGTGCCGCCGGGACGCTATGACATCACGGTCTTCAGCACCCGTACTTATCCGAATCAATTCAAGACCGTCGTCGTTGCCCCCGGCGACGTCTATTTCGCCCGAATCGACACGCTGCCGAAACTGGCTTGCACGCTGGCCATGGCCGACCCCTGCACCAACGATACATTCATCGTGACCCTTGTCGATCCGGCAGCGGGCGTGGTCGAGGATCAAGGCTTACGCCTCATCTCGGGGTAAAAGCCATCCCAACCACTCGCCGAAGCCCGAAACTTGCCGAATTGGGGCCAAATCGCTAAGTCATAGCCATGGACGCGGTCGATCCGTCGCGCGAAACCTCCCGGCTCCATGTGAGCACGCTACTCGTCGCGTCGGAGCGGGCGCTCGTCAACGCCTTGGACGAGCTCGGCTTCGCTGAAAACGACGACCGCGTGATCGAGCATGAAGGCCGCTTCGCCTTCATCACCTGCAGCCACGATCCCGACTGCGACGATCTGTTCGCCCTTATCACCGAGTTGGCGGCACGCGGCGAAACCTGGGAACTGCAGTTCCGCATCGACACCAGCGAAAGCCGTGCCATCTTCCAACGCTTCTCGCGGCACCAGCCCGTCGAAGCGGTCGAAGCGCCCGTGCCGCCCGAACCCCCGCCCTCGACCGGCGACCTCCCGATGCTCGACCTCGACACCGAAGAGGGCAAGAGCCAGCTCACGAAGACGCTCAGCCGCATCGATCCTGCCGAGGTCTTCGTGACCTTGGGCCTGACCCCCGCCGGGCGCGCCGTTGCCGTGATCGTGCGCCGCAATCCACGTGGCGCCATTGTGTCGGCGGAAGGTGCGGACGAATCCAGCTTGCGCGCGTCGATCCGCGAAATCCTGCCGACCGTGATGTTTTCGGTGGCGATGAAGCCTCCGGCGCGTTGAGCGCGATGCAGACAGAGAGCCGCGCCGCGCCGCGGCACAATAATTTCGATGCGCTTCGCCTCGTCGCGGCATTGTCGGTCATCTTTTCGCATTCCTTTCTGATCGCTGAAGGAACCGGAGCGAATGAGCCGCTCAATCTCCTAACCGGCAATCAATGCATGCTGGGTTTGGCTGGCGTCTTCGTCTTCTTCGCGATCAGCGGATTTCTCGTTACTCAGAGCTTCGAGCAGACGCGTGGCCCGCTGCGATACCTTGCCAAGCGGTGCCTGCGCATTTTCCCTGCCTATGCCGTGGTCCTCGTGCTGAGCGCTTTCGTGCTCGCGCCCCTCGTCACAAGCTTGCCGCTTGCCGATTATCTCGGCCGGCCCGAGCCCTATCGCTACGTTGTCGACAATCTGGTTTTCAGCCTGAAGCAGCATGAATTGCCCGGCGTGTTGTTCGTCGACAATCCGGTCGGGCTCGAGATCAACGGGTCGCTGTGGACTCTCGGCTACGAATTCGAAATGTATCTGATGGTCTTGGCGCTCGGCGTGTTGCGTCTTATCAGGCTGCCGGTCTGCCTTGTGCTGCTCGCGCTCGGCATGGCCTGCATCCATTTCGACGCTCTGGGCTTCCTCGGCGGTTGGGGCTGGATGCTCGGCTTCTTCGCCGCCGGGATGGTTCTCTACAAATTGCGCGACAGCCGCATCTTCGACTATCGCGTCGCGCTCATCGCGTTTCTTGGGTTGATCGCCAGCGCGCCGCTCGGGCAATTCATTCTGCTCTTCCCGGTGTTCGGCTGCTATCTCGCGCTCTACCTTGCCCTCAACCCGCGTCTTCCGGTCGTCGAAGCCGCCCGCTTCGGCGATTTGTCTTATGGGCTCTATATTTATGGCTGGCCGTCGCAGCAAGCCGTGATCTGGCTGATGCATGGACACGCGGCGTGGTGGCAAGTCTTCATACTCGCCACATTGCTGGCCGGGACTCTTGCCTTCCTGTCTTGGCACTTGATCGAGAAACGCGCGCTGCGTCTGAAGCCCGGGACCGGCGCGTGGCATGAATCGGGCATTGGGATGTGGCGTTGGCCATGGCAACCGAAATCCCTTTCCGGCGTGACTTCGCCTACGAATACGCAAAGGCCGAGCAACTAAGCCCGCTCATTCGCCGCGTACTCGCGCGCAATGCCGGCCCGTTCACCTTCAAAGGCACGGGCACCTATATCGTCGGTCGCGGCAAGGTCGCGGTGATTGATCCCGGTCCCGACCTGGCCGAACACGTTGCGGCGTTGCTCGGTGCCGTTAGCGGCGAAACCGTGACTCACATCCTCGTCACCCACACCCATCTCGACCATTCGCCGGCCGCGGCGGCGCTCAAGCGCGCGACCGGCGCCAAGATCTATGCCTACGGGCCGCACGGCTCGCGGCGCGCGGAGGAGCACCATGGCGGCGCAACCGAGGAAGGCGGCGATCGCGATTTCGTCCCCGACATCGAGCTGCGCGAGGGCGACGCGATCGACGGACCGGGCTGGCATCTCGCCGCGGTCGAAACGCCGGGCCACACCTCGAACCATCTGTGCTTCGCCTTGGCCGAAGAACGCACCCTGTTCTCAGGCGATCACGTTATGGGCTGGTCGACCAGTGTGGTCGCGCCGCCAGACGGCGACATGGCCGCTTATATGCGCTCGCTGGAAAAGCTCCTTCATCGCGATGACGCGCTTTATTGGCCGACGCACGGACCTTCGATCATCGCGCCGAAACCCCATGTCGTCGCTTTCATCGCGCATCGGCGGGAGCGCAGCGACGAGATCCTGAAAGCGCTTGCCGCGGGCGACGAAACGATTCTTGCAATCGTCGCGCGAGTCTATGTCGGGCTCGATCCGCGCCTTACCGCCGCGGCCGGCCGCTCCGTCCTCGCGCATTTGATCGAGCTAGTCGAGCAGGAGCGCGTGTTTTGCGACGGGCCGCCTTCTGCCGATTCGCATTACCGGCTCGTGCGCTGACGCGTTTCGCTGCTTTCCGCCACAAGCGCTTCGTCGCAATTGTGGCGCCGACGACCAGTGCGCCGAGCTTCTTGAATGAGATGTCGGGATCGAGCTTGCCGTAGCCGGCAAAAGTGCCAAAACCGCAATCGGTACCGGCGATGACCCGCTCGCGACCGACGATGTCGGCAAAGCGGCCGATGCGCTCGGCCACGAGTTCGGGATGCTCGACGTAATTGGTCGAGGTATCGATCACTCCGGGGATCAGGATTTTGTCGTCCGGAAATTTCGCGTCGCGCCAAATCGCCCATTCATGCTCGTGCCGCGGATTGGCCCCCTCGATCAGGAGCGCCATCGGCTTTGCCTTGAGCAAAATCGGCACCACTTTTGCCAAAGGAATATCGTGGTCGTGCGGACCTTCGTAGTTTCCCCAGCAAATATGCAGCCGCATCTTCTCGGCCGGAATGTTCCGGACCGCATGATTGAGCACTGACACATGATGGCGAGCGCGCTTTAGAAAATCCGCTTCGCTCAGATCCTGGAAACCGGTGTGATGCGCCATCGCCAGATCCGGGCAATCGAGCTGTAAGATAAATCCGGCGTGGAAGATCGCCTCGTATTCTTCTTCCATGGCGGAAGCGACCGCTTCGACATAAGCCTCGTGCGAGGGATAGAAGGCATTGGGCTGGAACGCCGTCACCAGGCCCGGCGATGCCGAGGTCATGAACGCCTCGACCACGCTCACGCCTGCGAGTGCGGCCTTAAGGTTCGCAAGGTCCGCCGCGAGCGGCGCACGATCGCGCAGCAATACGTCGGCCACGCAATTGGCGCGGCGCAAGGTCTGCGCGCCAGTCATGCGCGTCATCGCCTGGTTGAAGTTGGGATAATCCTTGACGTCGAGCGGCGGCTTGCGCGGAGCATGCCCGGCAAAGCCGGATAGCCGGTCGGCAATGTAGGTCGAATAGCCGGGCTTCGACATTTCGCCGTCATCGACGATATCGATGCCCAATTCGGCCTGGCGCCGCACGATAGCGGCAACCGCCTCGCGCACGACGCGGTCGAACTCATCCCGATCGTAAGCCTCGCCGCGATCTTTTCGGACGAGCAGCTCGGCGAGATGTTTCGGACGCGGCAAACTTCCCACGTGAGTCGTGAGAATTCGTTCCGTGCTTAGCTTCATTCGCTTCCTCCCGATCGACAGCCGCCGGATTGACGGGCGGCCGGCCGTCGATCAGCCGCTCAAAGGCGGCGCGTCGCAGCCGGTTGAGTTGTCGATGGGCACACCGTGTCGCCACATACAGCATTGCATAAAGCGTTTACGCTGAAGCTCGGGCACCGCGCGCGCCGTCAGATCGCTCTGGCACGTCGCGAGCTGCCAGCGATACTGGCCGCCATAATCGAAAAAGCCGCCGTAACCATTTCCATAGTCGTCATAGACCGTGAATAGGCCGCAGCCCTGCAAGACCGCGGCGCCGAGCAGGGCCAGAACGAGGGAGGTTTTTCTCATGGCGCTTTCCAAGGGATGACTTTGCGTTCGACCTCGAGAAACAAGGTTGAAGTTATGACACCGAGGATGCCGATCGTGACGATGCCCACGAACATGGCGTCGACCTGGAGCAACTCCCAGGAAGACCAGATCAGGTAGCCGATACCGCTTTTGGCAGCGATGAATTCGGCCGCGGTGCCGATGATGAACGAGATCGCGAGCGCGACGCGCAAACCCGCGAAGATCAACGGCAGCGCACCGAAAAAAACGACGCGCGTAAACATGATCCGCGGGCTCGCGCCGAAATTGCGCGCCACGTCGATATAGATCTTTTCGATGTTCGCGGCACCGGCATAAGCGTTGACGATCACCGGGAAAAAGGCACCGATCGCAACTACCACGACCTTCGAGGTTTCGCCAAAGCCGAAGGCAAGCAGAATGAGCGGCATGAGCGCCAATTTCGGGATTGGGAACAGTGCCGCGATGAGCGGATCGACGATGATGCGCACGCCGCGCCACATCGCCATCCACAAGCCCAACGCCACGCCGGGAATGGCGCCCACCAGAAACCCGGCCACGATACGCCATAGCGTGACCGCCGTGTCCCACGGCAGCTCGCCCGAAACGCACAGAAGATAAAAGCGCTCGGCGATGTCGGAGGGCGCCGGCACGAAACGGCGATCTCCGAGCCCGGCACGGATCGCGATTTCCCACAGCAACAAGAGCGCGATCGGCGAGAGAAGATAGAGCAGGCGCTCTTGCCGAACCTGACGTGCCGCCTCGCTTCTGCTCATAGCGTATCCTCGCTCGCGCGCGCGCGGTTAACCTCCTCCTCGAGCACCCGCCAGATCTTGAGCTTTAGCCCGGCGAAGGTCGGCGTCACGCTCAGCTCCATCAGGTTGCGCGGATGAGGAAAGGGGATGTCGATGATTTCTTTGATGCGGCCGGGATGCGCGGTCATGATCGCGGCGCGGTCGCCCAGGAACAAAGCCTCGTCGATCGAGTGGGTGATATAGACGACGGTCTTGCCGGTCGTCTCCCAAATCCGCACCAATTCTTCCTGCAAAATCGTGCGATTCTGAGCGTCGAGCGCGGCGAAGGGCTCATCCATCAGCAGCACGGCTGGGTCGGTGACGAAAGCGCGCGCGATCGCGCCGCGCTGACGCATGCCGCCCGACAGCTGGTGCGGGAAATGGTGGCGGAACTTCGAGAGACCGACCAGCCGCATCGCGGCCTCGACGCGCGGCGCCCGCTCCGCCGCCGGCATGCCGCGCGTCATCAGGCCGAAGCCGACATTTTCCTCGACCGACATCCAGGGAAAGAGGCCGCTCTCCTGGAATACCATGGCGTTCTCGACCGCCCAGCCGGCGGAGTCGACCGAAATGGTTCCGCTGGTTTGGCGCTCGAGCCCCGCGAGAATGCGCAGCAAGGTCGACTTACCGCAACCGGACGGGCCGACAATGCACAAAAACTCGCCCGCGGCGATCGAAAGGTCGATGCCGGTCAGCGCCTGCACCAAACCGCGCGGCCCCTCGAAAACTCTCGAGAGGCCGGCGATTTCGATCTTGGCGCCCTTACGCGGCGGTTCCGATACCATGCTGCTCCTTTCCCGATCAAACCAGCGGATCGGCTCCGTCGATCAGCACGAAGCAGATCCGGCACGGCTCCTTGCCACGATTGACCCAGGCGTGATTGGTCGCTTGTTGCACTAAGATGTCGCCTGCTTTGAGATGGACTTCGCTATCGTCGAGCAGCATGTCGATCTCGCCCGCGAGCACGATCGCATAATCGATGGTGCGGGTGCGGTGCATGCTGGGATGGCGCGGCGGGCGAACGCCTTTCGGCGCATGGTGCTGATCGCCCAAGAGCTTCGCCATGTGGTCGTTGGGAAGAGCCTTCGCCTCCGGCCCCTCGGGCGGGATGTCGAGCACGCGGATGATCGATCCGTTCGCGGGCGGTGCGATCCGAACCTCGATGCCGCCGCGATCCTTGTCGCCGCGCATGTCGGCGGGGCTCGCATCGGTGACCCAGATGCGCTGTTGCAAGGAGCCTTCGGCACGCCGCGTGGTATATGGCGTGTCGCCATCGATGATCGCGATGGCTTTGCCGGTCGCATCGTGGCCGGTAACGACGCGGCGAACGGGGCTAAACGGGGCGATACCCATGTCTCAACTCCTCCTTGTCTAGCGGCAACCAGGTAGCTGGCTGCCTTTGTTGGCGAGCTCGAACGGGCCAAGCTCTTTCGCTACTTCATCGGCGAAGCTGGCGTCGATCAAGCGTGTGGCAGGAAACTTCTCCTTGATCAAGCCCGCCTTATAGAACCAATCCTGAATATCGAGAACGCTCGCGATGTTGAAGCGGCCATTCGGGTCGCGCGCCGACCACGGCCTGGTCTCCAGCAAATCACGGACCGCGACGTTTTTCCGAACCATCAGATCGATGACGTCGCCGCGGTTCGGCCCACCGTGATAGGCTTGGCAATAATCGCGTGCGCCTCGCGCAAGCGCAACGAAGACACGGTGGGCAATATCCGGATTCTGTTTTGCCCAATCGGTATTGATCATATAGGCGACATTGGCCATCGGGGTCGGACGAACTGTCGCATCGATATCGACCAGGACCGTGGCCAGACCTTTTTGAATGATCTGATCGCTGAAGGGCGGGATCGACGTCCCCGCATCCACGGCCTGGTTCTGGAACGCAACGATGAGCTGCGAGTAAGGAATGTAATGGATGTCGAGATCCTTCAGCGAGAGACCGGCTGGCTCGAGCGCCTTGCCCGCCTCGTAGAGTTGGATACCGTCGGGCGACACCTCGGCAAAGCGGCGCCCTTTGAGATCCGCGACGCTCTTGATCTTGTCCTTGAGATCGGCGCGCACCAGCACCGTATGATTGAGCGGGCTGGTGCCGCGCTCCATCGCCATGGTGACCGGCAGGCCTTGGGACAACGCGTTCCAGAAGCTCGCGGCGAAGCCGCCCTCGAGCACTTGAAGGCGATTGCTGGCGAGCAGCGGCATCGCCGACCCGGCACTTTCGGCCTTTTCAAGATCGACCTCGATGCCGAGCTCGCGGAAATAACCCTTTTCAATGGCGATATAGGTGCCCACCGCCGTCGGGCTTGGCACCGAAGCGATGACGACCGTAACGAGAGGCTGCGCGGCAGCGACGGCGGGCAGCGCGAACAAAAGCGCGAGAACCAGACCGAGTTGTCTCATCGGATCAGCCTTGCAAACTCAGCGGCAGCCCTTGGTCTGGCTGTCCTTGTTGTCGAGCGTGAACGGGCCGAGCTCTCGCGCCGCTTCTTCGGCATAGCTGACGTCGATCAGTTTTTCGATCGGCAGCTTCTGCTTGATGAAGCCTTCCTTGAAGAACCAGTCCTGAACGTCAAGGATGCTAGCCGGATTGAGACGCCCGTTGGGGTCGCGCGACGGCCAGGGGTATTTGTCGATCACGTCGCGGTCGGAAACGCCGTTTTTGAGCAACAGATCGACCACATATTGGCGGTTGGGCCCGTTGTGATAGGCCTGACAATATTCGCGAATTCCGCGCGCCGAGGCCGCGAAGAATTTATGCGCCAACTCGCGATGGTCGCGCGCCCAATCGGCGTTGATGACGTACGCTACCGCCGCAAGCGGCGTCGGCGCGATCACTTGGTCGGGATCGACCAGATTCCATCCCAGGCCTTGAGCCAGCGCGACATCGCTGAAAGGCGGGATCGAAACTGCGGCATCCACTGCCTTGTTCGTCAGCGCCAGCCCCATCTGCGTGAAAGGGATATACGTGATCTCGACATCCTTGTAGCCAAGCCCGGCGGCCTCGAGCGTCTTGCCGAGCTCGTAAGCGAGGATCGCACCCGGCGCAACGATGGCGATCTTGCGGCCTCTCAGATCCGCGACGGTCTTGATAACGCCCTTGAGATCGTTCCGCACCATGATCGCATGGTGCAGCGGCGTCGATCCGCGCTCGCTCGCCATGATCACGGGCAAGCCTTGCGCCAACGCGTTCCAATAATTCGAGGCTAAGCCACCTTCAACGACTTGCAAGCGATTGCTGGCGACCAAGGACATGGCGCTCGCCGCGGATTCCACGTTCTGGATCTCGACCTCGATGCCAGCGTCGCGATACCACCCTTTGTCGGCGGCGATGTAGGTTGCCGCTGCCGGCAAGCTTGCAACCATGCCGATCGACACTTTCTCCAATGGCTCCGCGGCGTGCGCCACCGTTGCCGCGGCCAGAGCGGCACAGAAGAGAGCGAGCGGCAGCCGGATCGGGCGCACGGTGTTTCTCGGCTTTAGCGACAGCTCGGCAATGTATCGCTCTTGTTGATCACCTCGAACGGGCCAAGAGTCTTTGCCACATAATCCGCATAGCTGACGTCCACCAGCCGCTCGGCCGGGAATTTCTGGTTGATCATGCCTTGCTTGAAGAACCAGTCCTGGATGTCGAGCGCACTTCCAGGATCCATGCGGCCATTCGGGTCGCGGCCCTGCCACGGGATACGATCCAACAGCGCACGGTCAGACATCACCTTGGCCTTGATCATGATATCCAGAATCTCGTCGCGATTGGGTCCGTGATGATAGGCCTGGCAGTAATCGCGCGTGCCGCGCGCGATTGCGACGAAGAACTTGCGCGCGACATCCTTGTTCTTGGCGGCCCAATCGGTGTTGATCAGATAGGCGATGCTGGCGAGCGGATAGGGTTTCAGCGTGTCGTCGATCGAGCCGATCTCGAACATCAGCCCTTGCTCTTTCGCAACGTTCACGAAAGGCGGGATGTCTTCGGCGGCGTCGACCGCGCCGTTTTTAAAGGCGACGGCCATTTGCGGAAACGGCATATATTTGACGTCGACATCCTTGAGCGTGAGCCCCGAGGCTTCGAGCATCTTGCCGACCTCGTAGATGGTCAAGGATCCAGGGGCGTTCACCGCAATCGAATGTCCCTTGAGATCGGCGACCGTCTTGATCGTGTCCTTCATGTTGGCGGGAACCACGATCTTGTGGTTGGTCGGTCGCGAGCCGCGCTCGAACGCCGCGATCACCGGGAAGTTCTTCGCGAGCGCATTCCAATAGCCCGCGGAATAGCCGCCTTCGACCACTTGGAACTCGTTGGTCGCCAGACTCGCCATCGCGTCGGCCGCCGAGGCGAGGTCCCCGATCTGCACCTCGATGCCCGCGTCGCGGAAATAACCTTTAGCGTCGGCGATGTAAGTTCCAGCGGCGGCAATGCCCGGCACGCTGCCAATCACCACCTTGGCTTGCGCGCCCGCGTCGTGGGGCGCGACCGCAAGCGACGCGACCAAGCCAGCGGCGCCCAAGAACAATCGCTTCATCTTCTTCTCCCCGGGCTCAGCGGCAGCCGCCGAGCTTGCTATCCTTGTTGATGACCTCGAACGGGCCGAGCTCTTTGGCGGCTGTTTCGGCGTAACTCGGATCGACCAGCTGGTCGGCCGAAAATTTCTGCTTGATGTAGCCGTCGGCGAAATACCAGTCCTGCACGTCGAGCACGCTCGCCAGATTGAAGCGGCCGTTCGGATCGCGCGCCTGCCAGGGAAATTTGTCGAGCGAATTATGATCGCCCGCGACGCCATATTTCATCATGATTGCGATGACTTCCTCGCGGTTGGGTCCGTGATGATAGGCTTGGCAGTAGTCGCGCGTACCGCGCGCCATGGCGACGAACAAGCGATGCGCCACGTCGCTGTTTTGCTTCGCCCAATCGGCGTTGACGACATAGTGCACCACAGAAACCGGGGCCGGCTTCAGGTACGCGTCGGTATCGATCCAAGGCACGCCGAGCCCCTTCTCGATCACGAGATCGCCGAAAGGCGGTACGTTGACGGCAGCATCGACCGCGCCGTTCTGCAGGGCGACGCCCATCTGCGGAAATCCGATATATTTGATATCGATGTCCTTGGTGCTGAGCCCGGCGCTCGCCAGCACTTTGTAAAGATCGTAGCCGATGATCGAGCCCGGCGCGTTCAACGCCACGGTATGCCCTTTGAGATCGGCGACCGTTTTGATCTTGTCTTTCATCGCGGCGCTGAGCAGCACGTGATGATTGAGCGGCGACGAGCCGCCTTCGAACGCCATGATCACCGGCATGCCCTGAGCGAGACCGTTCCAATAAGCCGCCGAGAACCCGCCCTGCGCGATCTGGACCCGCCCGCTTGCCAGCATCGGCATCGCCGTGCTGACCGAATCGATATTCTGAATCTCGGCGTCGATCCCCGCGTCGCGCAGATATCCTTTTGCGGCTGCGATGTAGGTCGAGGTCGAAGCGATCGTTGGCACGGTGGCGATGACGACGTGGGTCGGCGATTGAGCCGATGCGGCGCATAACGGCAATGCCGCGAGCGCGCAGGCAAGCATGCTTCTGATTGAGCGCAGTTGAAGCCTCCCGTGACGGTTGGTTTACGTTGCCGCTTGCGGCCATTGCGTTGGCGCCGATCCTTGTTGACGCGGCTTGGCTTGTCAAGGCGACGAGCCGGCGCGGCGCGCTTAACCGGTGCCGCTCTCCAGCCTGCGCTTGCTTATGGGCAAATGTAATGACCAGAGCCGCGCGCTAGCCGCTTCCGTTATTTTTGACGGGCGGTGGAACAGAGTCACATGGGTCTTCGACGACGCGACCTTCGGTAGGGATGGCGCGTGGGCACAACCGCGGACGCCGACGGTCCAATTTCAAGGCATCGGCGGCAATAAAATCGACCAGTCGAAGGCCCCGAAATGCGGTCGTCCTCCATCCGCGCGCGTCGGCAGGCGGCAACCTGATCTTCCTCCTCGAGCTGACGGCGCCAGCACGACCGTTTCGTCCCAACGCCCCGCTTCATGGTGGACTTGAAGACTTCGGGTTAAACGACTAGACGCAACAGGGAATCTGCGCGAAACTGCGCGTGCTGGCGAGTTTGCGCGCGGAGCGGCGGTGCCGTTTTTCACGGGAAGCAATCGATCAAAGTGGGAGAGTGCGGCCTACACCGCGCTGCTGCTTGCGTTTTTCTTCGCCGTGGGATTGGCCGGCGGCGTGCTTTATCGCTTGATGCCGACCACCAAGGGAACCGAAGCGGCCAGCGACGTCGCGACCAATGCGAATACAGGCGGTACAAGCACGAGCAGCGGCGACGCTCCCGCATCGGCACCCCCCGCGACCGCGGCAAAAGCCACCGCCCCCGCCGTCAAACCGGCCGAACCGCCGGCACCGGCACCAACCATCACGCCATCGACGAGCACCGTTGCAACCGTCGCGGCGCCAACCTCCACCGCGTCTGCTTCGGCACCGATCGAACCTCAGCCGAGCGCTGCGGAACCGCCACCCACGCCTTACCAGCCCGTCACCGTCAAGCCAGCGCCGCCAGCCGCAACGCCGCGCGCAAAGCCTGCTCAAACAGCGGCCGCGTCCAAAACAGCCGCAGCGCCGGTGCATCCCAAGCCCGCGCGCGAGAAACCCGTCGCAGCAAAAGATGCGGCAAAAGAAGCGACGCCGCCGGCGAGTAGCGCGAACGGATCTGTGCGTCTCCAGTTCGGCGCGTTCGCGCTCGAGGACAATGCTCACCAGATGCAGTGGGCGATCGAAGCGACCGGCTTGGCGATCGAGGTGATACATGCGCCCAGCCCGCGCGGCCATATGCTTTACTACGTACGTTCGCAGAGCTTCCCCGACCGCGCGGCGGCACTCAGCGCCGGCGCGGCCGCGCGCGACAAAGCTCGCAGCTTCGTCAACCCGTTGCCGATCGAATTCATGATCGTCCCGGATTTACCGGCGTCGCCTCAGCAAGCTCAATCAGCCGGGCATTGAAATCACGCGACAGGCGACACGAACGCCGCCGCCTCTTCCGCCCATGGGCTAGAGACAGCTGCGCAGCAATTTCGCGCGCTCGGTTGCGCCGGCCATGACGGAACGATGGCCCTGCGGCGGGTATTTGACCCGCGCGACGATCTCCGCGGCTTCTTCGGGCGTATCGACATGGGGCATGACGATGCCCCATGCGCCGCCGTCGAGCGCGCGTGTCGCCATGTCGAGTTGCCCTTGCGGCACCCGCACGATCGGCGCGATGGCGGCATCGAGCGCAGCGACGGAAATTTGACCGGCAGTGTCCAGCGACATCGAGCCGTGTTCGAGATCGATAAACAGCCAATCCCAGCCGCAGCTTTGCATGATGCGGCCGATCTCGGCCCCGCGCGCGAGCCGCAGACCGACGCCGATTGAAACTTCGCCTCGGGCCAGCCTGTCACGCGCCGGATTTTTCAATTCCGCCATGTCCGCCTCTTTGATGCCGCTCGGTTGAAAGGAACGCGCTCTTCCTGCTAGTTTGGGCCCATCCTCTCGGGAATCAAACCGCCGCGCCGGTGCATTGCAACGGAAAACCGCGGGGGTGTCCCACCACCAAGGAGCAGCATAGCCATGAAGATCGTGACCTTCGATGCCAACGGTCAGGAACGCCTGGGCGTTGTCGATGCCAAACGCGGCATTCTCGACTTGAAGAAGGCGAGCGGCGCATTGCCCGGCGATATGATCGCGCTGATCGAGGGCGGCGAAGCGGCGCTGAACGAGGTCAAAAAAGTCGCGAGCGCGGCGCAGGACAAGAACGAATGGCTGCCCTTTGCCGGAACCAAGATCTATGCGCCGATCCCGCATCCGCGCAAGAACATCTTCTGCATCGGCCGCAATTATAAGCTCCATATCGAGGAAGGCGCGCGCGCGCGCAATTTGCCAGTGAAATTTCCGCCGGTTCCGGAAATCTTCTCGAAGCCCTTCACCACCGTCATCGGGCCCGAGGCGGGCGTGCTGCGCCATGCGAAAAACACCAACCAACTCGACTACGAGGTCGAACTTGCGGTGGTGATCGGCAAAGTGGCGCGCGACGTTTCCGCCGCGCAAGCGCTCGATTATGTCTTCGGCTACACCGTCTTCAACGACGTGACCGCGCGCGACAAGCAGGCCGCGCACGGCCAGTGGTTCAAGGGCAAGAGCTTCGACACTTTCGGCCCAATGGGCCCGTGCATCGTCACCAAGGACGAATTCGGCTCGTTCAGCGGACACCGCATCACGCTACGTGTCAACGGCGAGACGAGGCAGGATTCGAACACCTCGGATCTGCTCTTCGGCGTTCCCGAGATCATCGAAAGCCTGTGCGCCAGCCTCACGCTCCATCCGGGCGATGTGATCGCGACCGGGACGCCGTCGGGCGTGGCGCTCGGCATGACACCGCAGAAATTCCTCAATGTCGGCGACGTGATGGAAGCCGAGATCGAGGGCATCGGCATCCTGCGCAACAAGATCGTCGAATAAGCCGGGATCACGAGGTTCAAGCACCGGGCATGAGCGACGACGCGCCGGCCGCGGCCCAGCGCGCGCCAGCGCCGCGCGACGAGGCTTCCGCGAGCGTTTTCACGGGCCCGGTGCGGCGCTTCCTCGTGGCGCGGTTTTGCGTCGCCGCTGCCTTTCAGATCCAGGGCGTGGCGGTCGGGTGGTATATTTACGCCCTCACCAACAGCGCGCTCGATCTTGGCTTTGTCGGCTTGGCGATGTTTCTGCCCGCCGTCGGGCTTGCGCTGATTGCCGGACAGGTCATCGATCGCTTTCCACGGCGGCGTGTCTTGCTTGTGGCCTGGGCGGTGCAGGCCGCAGCCGGCAGCGGCATCGGGCTGCTCGCTTTGTCGGGGCTGGGGCGCGCCGATCTCATCTTTTTGCTGATCGCCTGTTTCGGCGCGGGCCGAGCTTTCGAGCAGCCCGCGCAATCCTCGCTCTTGCCGAGCCTCGTTCCGGTTGCCGCTTTTCCGCGGGTGACGCCCGCCAATTCGCTCGTCAACCAATTCGCGGTGGTGATCGGCCCGGCCTTGGGCGGCGCGCTGTTTCTCTTCGGCGCGCCGGTCGCTTTTTTCGGTGCCGTGGCGATGCTCGGTATCGGGATGGTCGCGATCTTCTCCCTGCCCCGCACGCCGGCGCGCCCGGCCCAGCCGCTCTCGTGGTACAGCTTCCTCGGCGGCGTCAATTTCATCCGCCGCGCCGAAGCGGTGCGCGGCGCGATCACGCTCGACATGTTCGGGGTGTTTTTCGGCGGCGCCACCGCGCTGCTGCCGATTTTCGCACGCGACGTTCTGATGATCGGTCCCGTCGGTCTCGGCTTGTTGCGCAGCGCACCGGCCATCGGCGCCCTGACCGCCGGACTCTACCTCGCGCGTCATCCCTTGGACCGGCGCGTCGGTTTGCGAATGCTGGCGGCGGTGGCCGTGTTCGGTGCGGGAACCATTGTCTTTGGTCTATCGCGATCGTTGCCCCTATCGATCGCGGCTCTGATCGCGGTCGGCGCGGCCGATGTCGTCAGCGTCGTTGTGCGTTCGACCTTGGTGCAGACCGCGACGCCCGACGTCATCCGCGGCCGTGTGAGCGCCGTCAACTCGTTGTTCGTCGGCACTTCCAATCAACTCGGCGAATTCGAATCGGGCCTGACCGCCCATTGGTTCGGCGCGGTCGGCTCGGTCGTTCTAGGTGGCGCGGCGACGCTGCTCGTCGTCGCGATTGCAAGCAGGCGCTTTCCGGCACTGCGGCACATGGACCGCTTCATCGTGGCCCCGGAAGCCGAAGAGAAAAAAGGCACGTCGTAACCCGTCCACTTCGCCGGCCGATCCGCGCGACCATGGACAGGGTTGCGTCCCCGATGCAAAAATGCGTGCAACGACATCACGGGAGGATCGACCATGTTGACGCTCTGTTATTGCCCCGGCGCCTGTTCCATGGCTTCGCATATCGTGCTCGAAGAGAGCGGCGAGAAATACACGCCCCGGCGCATCGATCTTGCAAATGGCGAGCAGCGCTCGCCGGACTATCTCAAGATCAACCCACATGGTCGTGTTCCGGCGCTCGGCCTCGACAATGGCGAATGGATTTCCGAGAACACGGCGATCCTGCCTTTTCTCGGCAAGCGCTTCGGCCTGTGGGCGAGCGATCCCGTTGTCGAGGCTAAGATGATGTCATTCATCGGCTGGGTCGCATCGAGCGTTCATCCCGCTCAAGCGCATATCGGCCGCCCGGAACGTTACGCGAGCGACCCGGCGGCCCATGCCAACATCAAGGAAACGGGGCGCAAGGTATTTCACGGCTACCTCAAAGAGATCGACGGTCTCTATGCCGGTCGCGAATGGTTGTTCGACAAGTATTCGGTCGCCGATCCCTACGCCTTCGTGCTCTACACCTGGGGCGTCAGGCGCGAGCTGCCGATGGGCGAGCTCAAGAACTACACCGCGTTCAAGGACCGGATGCTGCAGCGGCCGGCGGTCCAGCGCGTCGTCGCGGACGAGAAGATCGCGGTCTAGCCGACCGCGCTACTCGCCCTTCCATTGCGGTGGACGCTTGTTGAGGAAAGCGTCCATGCCCTCGCGGAAATCCTTGCTCATGTAGCACATGAGGATGAGGTCCTGCCCTTCACCGGGCGGAATGCGGGCCATAAGGCGATGCAGCGCTTCTTTGGTCGCGCGCAAGGTAAGCGGCGCGAGGCCGGAAACCGTCTTCGCCAGCTCCTCGGCACGCGCCATCAGCGCGGCGTGATCGGGCAATACCTCGCTGACGAGACCGATCGCGCGCGCCTCCTCGGCCTCGACGAGACGCGCGGTGAAAATGATCTCCTTCGTCCGCGCCGGGCCGATCAGCGCCGCCAGCCGTGCGTAGTTTCCCATCGAGAGGCAATTGCCGAGCGTGCGCGCCACCGGAAAGCCGAAGCGCGCATTGGCGGCCGCGATGCGCAGATCGCACGCCGCGGCCAAGGCGCCGCCGCCGCCGGTGCAAGCGCCGGAGATCGCTGCGATGGTCGGAACGCGACAATGTTCGAGCGCGCCGATCACGCGGTCGATGCGGCTTTCATAAGCGATGGCGTCATCGGCGCTCGCAAAGCTCTTGAACTGCGAGATATCGGTGCCGGCGGCGAACGCTTTTTCGCCAGCGCCCGTCAACAGCATGACTTTGATGCTGCGGTCGTTCTCGGCGCCGTTGCAGATTTCAGCCAGCCGCTCGTACATGGCGAAGGTGAAGGCGTTGCGCGCCTGCGGCCGATTGAAGGTGACGCGCGCGATGCCGTCGCGCAGCTCGTAAAGCAACTCGTCGCTCAAGGGCGTGCTCCGATGCTATGGGCAGGGCGGCCTACTATGCCATGCCGCTTCACCCGCGCAATGGCACAACCCACCGTTGAAAAATGATTGCTCCGGACCGAAGGTCCGCTATGCTCTTCTTATTCGTTCGGACATGGGGGAGGGGGACTTCCGTGCCGCGTAGTTGTTCCTGTCACATTGCATTTCGATCACCTCGCCTCTGACCAGCCTTGTGGCAATGGCAGAAAAGCGAGCGACCGCAGGCGGTGTTCGGAAGCGCCGGCACACCGCCAAAGAACACGGGCCCGATCCTGTCGACGTTCACGTCGGCCGGCAGCTTCGCGTTGCGCGCGAGCTGGGCGGCTTGACCCAAACCGATATCGGCAAAGAACTCGGGATGAGCTTCCAGGTGGTACAGAAATACGAGCAAGGCGAGATCCGTGTTTCGGCGAGCCGATTGTTCCAGCTCTCCGTCCTGTTGGGCAAACCCGTCGGATATTTTTTTGAAGGTTTCGAGGTCGGCGCGGGGGGCCATGGAGAGATGGCCCGGGACGAGATCGACCTCGTCCGCGCCTTTCGCCAAATCCGGAGCACCGAGCTCCGGCAATGTATTCAGCGATTGCTTCGCGAAGTCGGCGGCGGCTCGACTGCGGAGTTAGATGATGCTTGCTAATTTATTGATAGTAAAAGATTTTTCTTAGAGAGATCGATGGCTGCCACGGCCCTGTGGCATTTGGGTGATTTTAATGCCGCAAACTCGAAATCGTGCTTGTACTTTGGCCTCAACATTGGCACCCTCCGCTCCAAATTGGCCACACAAAAACCCGGGAGCGCCTCATGGATGACAAGATGAAGAGCCTTCGCTTTGCTGGTTCGCCCAATTTGGGCATGGCTGTCGTCTTAGGTGCCGGGCGCGTCAATACGCGTGAACTGATGCGTCGGAAAATGATGCGGAAAATGGCAGCGCGTCGCCTGCGCAATGCGGAAATGGCGTCGGCGAAATAGCCTGACCGGTGTTCGATGCGGCGGCCCACGATCCGCCGTTAACGTAAATGGGAGGCCCGGCCAACGCCGGGCCTCTTCATTTGTGGCGCAACCTTGCACCACGACCTTATCGCCGCAGCACCGCCTGGCAGGCTTTTGGTAGGACCGGAGCAGGTCGCGGCGCGGTTGGTGTCGGGGGATGCTCCTCGAACCACCAGGCGAGCGACTGATCGCAACCGTCGCCCGGCGCGATCGGCACCTGCGCGACGCAGCCCGCCGAGTCCGGAGGGCACCGCAACCGGACGTGGAAATGGTCGTCATGGCCGTACCAGGGACGGATACGGTGGAGCCAGAGGCGGTCGCCCACGGCCGCCGCCGCGTAGCCTTGGCAGAGGGCTCGCTTGATGGCGGGATTGACGAAAATCCGATCGACCCGCGAATCGGTGGCGGCAAGCCGCAGCAGCTCGACCTGGCGGGCATCGAAGCGCGCTGGATCGACGTCCTTGCCCCCGGCCAAGACCATCGAGGGCAGCGGCACGTCCTCGCGCGCTTGCGGCGCCAGCGCCGGCTTGGCGTCGAGGTTGAACCAGATATCGGCGTCGAGCCCGGTTTCGTGACTTGTATGGCCGTTGGGCATTGGGCCACCCCGCGGCAAGGACAGATCGCCGACATAGAAATCCGCGAGCGCTAGGGTGTGCGCCTGCTGGCCCAAGGCTTCGACGAAAGCCACCGTCTGTGGATGCGCGAAATAGCGGTGCCGGCTGAGGTGAATGACCTCGAAGCCGGGGCCGTCAAAGGGCAAGGCCGACGCCCCGGCAAGGCAGCCGGCGTTGGTCGTGCCGATCGCGCGCGCCGGCCCCGAAGCGGGGGTTTGCGCGTCGCTCCACGGGGATGCATCGGCAACGCCCGATGCCGCGAACAGACAGGCCACTGCGAAGGACATAAGCCATCGGCGCATGAAACGCATGGCGCAAAACCTAGCATCGCGCGCGGCAGGGTGACAGGGCGGCCTCTGCCGGCTTAGTCTTAACGCAAAACCGCAACGAGGAGATGCCCATGTTCGTCCATGTCACGCGCGATCTGAAAGTCGCGCTCGAAGAGAAACAGGATTTCAAGCATTTCAAACTCGTCATCGATGCCGCGCGCAACGATGCAGCGACACTGCACGCCGCGCTCGCCGGCGTCGCCACTTTGGCCGATGACGGCCATGCCTGGGTCAGCGAGCAATGGCTGCGCGACCGCGATCCGGCGGCGGCATGGCAGGATGGCCTCACCGCGATGGTGACGGTTGCGAAGAAATATGGCTGGGTCGACGAAAAGGCGAAAGCGATCCGCGCCCATGTCGAATGGCCGGCCGAGGCCTCGGCGAAGGCCTAGGCGATGACGAAGGCTTTGCTTGTCACGGGCGGCGGCCGGGGTATCGGCGCGGCAACTGCGCTGGCCGCTGCGCGCCGCGGTTGGGACGTCGCCGTCAATTTCCAAACCAATCGCGCGCGCGCCGAAGCCATCGTGGACAAGATCGAAAACGCCGGCGGCAAGGCGATCGCCTATCAGGCCGACATCGCCGACGAGCAAGCGGTCGTCGCCATGTTCACCGCGCTCGACCGCGATTTCGGCGCCATCACCGGGCTGGTCAACAGCGCCGGCATATTGGGGCCGCGCGGACGCGTCGATCAGCTCGAAGGCCAAGCACTGGACGCACTTTTCGCGATCAACGTCACCGGAACCTTGCTCTGCTGCCGCGAAGCAATCCGACGTATGTCGCGCAGCCAAGGCGGTGCCGGCGGCACGATCGTCAATCTTTCCTCGGCGGCTTCCCGTCTCGGCGCGCCCGGCGAAGGCGTTGCTTACGCCGCCAGCAAAGGCGCGATCGACAGTCTTACTTTCGGGCTCGCGCAGGAAGTCGCCGGCGACGGCATTCGCGTCAATGCCGTGAGCCCCGGAATTATCGACACCGAGATCCAGCCGGCAGGCCGGGTCGCGCGCGTCGGGCCCAACCTGCCGATGAAGCGCGCCGGCAAGGCCGAGGAGGTCGCCGCGGCCATCGTCTACCTCTTGTCGGACGAAGCGTCTTACGTGTCGGGCGCCGTGCTCGACGTTTCGGGCGGACGCTGACTCACCCCGCATCGGTCCAAAAGTACCGCACCAAGGTCGCGACGACCGCCAGCACGATCAGCGCCGCGCCAACGCAGCCCGGCCAGCCCGCCACGACCCAAGCGAGACCCGCCACCACGCCGCCGACAGTGCCGCCGAGATAATAGAAGGTCACGTAAAGCCCGACCGCGGAGGAACGCGCTTTGCTCGCCGTCAACGCGACATAGCTTGTGGAACAGGCTTGGCAGATGAATCCGAATGCGGCGGCAATCGTAAGACCCGCGACCACCGCGACAAGGCTCGGCACCAAGGTCAGCAACAGACCGCCGGCCCACACGGCCAGCGCCACCAACACGAGTTTTTGCCGGCCCAACAAGGCGACGCCGCGGCCGACCAAAGGCGTCGTGACGACGCCGGCGAGGTAAGTCATGAAAAGCGATCCCAGCGCCGCGGTGGATAACTCGAAAGGCGGTGCCGCGAGCTTGAAAGCGACGAAGGTAAAGATCGTGATGAAGGTGAAGAGGACGCAAAACCCGACGCTGTAGGTTGCGATCAGCCGCTTGTCGCGGAAATGCTGGAACATATGACCAGCCGAGCCGCGCAATGACGCGGCGCCCGCAAAGCGCCGTTCGCGCGGCATCAGCGCAGCGACACCCAGCGCGAACGCGCAGGTCAGCACAGCGAGACCGATGAACGCGCCGCGCCAGCCAAAAAACGCAGCGAGCCAGGCGGTGAGAAAGCGGCTGAGGAAGCCGCCGAATACGCCGGCCGCGGTGTAGAGGCCAGTCGCTCCGGTCGCTTCGCTCAGGGGAAACTCGTCGGCGATATAAGCGACCGTGCAGGCAAAGATCGGCGGCACGAACAGACCTTGGCAAAAGCGCCAGAACACGATTGCACTCAGCGTGGTCGAAAAGCCAACCATGATCGTCGGCACGACCAGCGCGAACATCGCCGCGGCGATCACTCGTTTTCTGCCGAGCACGTCGGCGATGACTCCGGTCCAAGGTGCCACCAAAGCGATCGCGAGCGGCGGCATGCTGACGGTGAAGCTGACCGCGACCGGCGTCGCGTGCAGCTCTTGGGCAAGCATGGGCAACAAGGATTGCGTCGCCCACAAATCGAGAAACGAGCACAAGCCGCACAGGATGATGGCCACGTGGCGACGATCGAACGTCATGGGGCCGGAGTATCGGGGCATGCCGGCTTTTGTTAAAGTGGCTTCGCGTCCAGCCGGGAGAAAACGCATGGCTTTCATCCTCGAGCCGATCGAGCTCGCCAAAGCGGGCTTTCGCGTCGAACAGATCGAGCGCATGAGCAAGCTTATCGAGGCACATATCGGCGAAGGCCGCTATCCCGGCGCGCAAGTGGCGCTGGCGCGGCACGGCAAGCTCGCCTTCACCCGCAATTACGGTCTGGCGCGGCTTTCGCCCGCGCTGCCGGCGCGCGACGACACGGTGTGGCGGCTTTATTCCAACACCAAAGTGATCACCGCGGCGGCGATCTGGGTGCTGGTCGAGGAAGGCGCGCTCAGCTTCAACGACCGGATCGCGGCGCTCGTGCCCGAATTCGCGCGGCACGGCAAAGGCGATATCACGGTGTTGCAGGTGCTGACGCATCAAGGCGGATTTCCCAACGCACCGGTGATGCCGTCGGAAGCCTGGGAAGATCACCAGCTGCTGCGCCGTCTCGTTTGCGACTACACGCTCGAATGGACGCCGGGCACGCGGCTTCACTATCACACCTCGTCGGCACATTGGGTGCTCGCCGTGGTGATCGAGGCGCTGGCCAAAATGGATTTCCGCGATTTCATCCGCACGCGCGTGATCGAGGCTTTGGGCCTGGGCGACGAGCTTTATGTCGGCATGAAGGAATCCGATCAGCAGCGTTGCGCCGATATCTACGAAGCCGTGCCCGATGGCGAGACGCAGCTTCTCATCGCCGCGGAAAACACGGTCGCTTATCGCCGCGCCGGAATTCCTTCGGGCGGCGGATTTGCCACGGCGCGCGCCATGGCGGCGTTCTATCAGATGATGCTCGGCGGCGGTGCGCTTCAGGGGCGGCGTTTGATCTCGCCGCGCATGGTGCAATATGTCACGCGCAACTTCACTGGCGAAACCCGCGATGCCGGCATGGGCGATGTGCCGATGCATCGCGGCCTCGGGCCGCATTCGCGCGGCACGAGCGAAGTCATTCGCGGGCTCGGCTCCCTCGCCTCGCCCGCGACCTTCGGTCATGGCGGCGTCGGCAGCTCTTATTGCTGGGCCGATCCGAACTCAGGCGTGAGCTTCGCCTATATCACGAACAGCAAGCAGCCGGATCCCTGGCATTCGCGGCGTTTGGAGCTCATCAGCAATTGCGTGCACGCGGCGATCGAGGATGTGAGCATGTCGTAAAGCGCGCATCTCGCGCGCGACCTCGCCGACCCAAGGAGGAGCCCATATGAGTTTTCCCTTTCCCGAGCATCCCTTTCTGACGGGCAGCTTCGCGCCCCTGACCTTCGAGGCCGACGCCTTCGATCTTCCCGTCCGCGGCGAGGTGCCGAAAGACTTGAACGGGACGCTCTACCGCAACAGCCCCAACCCGCAATTCGCGCCGCGCGATGACAATTACCACTGGTTCCTCGGCGATGGCATGATCCACGCGTTCCGTATCGAAGACGGGCGCGTTTCCTACCGGAATCGCTGGGTGCAAACGCCGAAGTTCCTTGCCGAGCGCGCCGGTCACCGCGCGCTCTATGGCAGCTGGGGCAACCCGATAACGACCGATCCGTCCGTTCACGGCAAAGACGGCGGCGTCGCCAACACCAGCATCGTCATTCATGCGGGCAAAGTCCTCGCGACCGAGGAAGCGCATCTGCCCTTCGCCGTCAACCCCGAGACCATCGCGTCCGAAGGCTACTGAGATTTCGACGGCGCGCTCAAGACCGGACGCTTCACCGCGCATCCGAAGTCAGACCCCGCGACCGGCGAGATGGTGTTCTTCGGCTATTCGATTGGCGCGCCTTTCTCGAATAGGATCGCCTATGGCACAGTCGACAAGGCCGGCAAGCTCGCGAAGATCGAGACCTTCGAAGCCCCTTATTCGGCGATGATGCATGATTTCCTCGCGACCCGGAATTACCTCCTGTTCCCAATCCTGCCATTGGCTGGCAGCATCGAGCGCGCGAAGCGTGGAGCACCCGCCTTTGCGTGGGAGCCGGAGAAGGGCGGGCATATCGGCATCGTGCGTCGCGACGCGCCGGCCTCCGCCATGCGCTGGTTTCATCTCGATCCTTGCTACGTCTACCACGGCATGAACGCCTACGAAGAAGGCGAAAAGATCGTCGCGCATGTCATGCAATATCAGGAACCGCCTCTCTTCCGCGACCTCAGTGGAAGACCGCCCGATCCCGCGAAGACGGTGGCGCGGCTTCACCAATGGACCTTCGATCTCGCCGCGCCGAGCGATCATTTCAAGCGCGAACAGATCGACGATCTCTCGGGCGACTTCCCGCGCCTCGACCCGCGCTTTGCGCTCAACCCCTATCGGCACGGCTATTTCGCGGCAAAGCGCGGCGTCGAGCGCCCCGGCACGTTCGAGATGCTAAGCCATCGCGATTTCAAGACCGGCCAGCAAGCAACCTATAGCGTGCCAGCCGGTGATGCGTTCTCGGAGCCGGTTTTCGTGCCGCGCAACGCTGCCGCGGCTGAGGGAGAGGGCTATCTTCTCGCGACCATCTATCGCGGCAATGAGCGCCGCAGCGACCTCGCAATCTTTGATGCCATGACGCTCGACAAGGGCCCGGTTGCCCTTGTCACACTTTCGCATCACGTCACGCAAGGTTTCCACGGCAATTGGCGCGGCGCCTGACCCCTGCCTCGCCGTCGCCTCTTCAATTCCCGATCTCGCTTACACCTGCGAGCGCGATCTTTTCCATCGGGATCGGCGCCTGGAGCTCGCCCATCGCGATCAGCACCTGCATGAGATTGCCGAGCTGCACCTTCGACAGCTTGCCGGTGGTTTCGAAAAACGGAATCTTGCGGCTGAAGGCATAGCTCGCGACCACTTCTTGCTCCTCGAGATTTCCGACCTTGCGCAGAATTGCGATCGCCTCTTGCCGGTTGGAATCGTCGAGAAACCACGCCAGGCTCTTGGCATAGGCCTGCATCAGCGCGGGCATTACCGACGGATGGCCGGAAGCCCAATTCCGGTTCACGATCAAGCCGCCGAAGGGCAAGTCCTTCGCGTAATCGTATGCCATCCCGATATTCTTGAAGCCAGCCGCCTCGGCCTTGAACAGGATCGGCGGAATCAACATCGCCGCATCGACCGCGCCCGACTGCAAAGCCGCCCAACGCCCTGGAGTCGCGCCGATGACGGTGATGTCGTAATCCCCTTCCTTGAGGCCATTGGCTGTCATCATGCGGTCGAAATAGACGCGGGTGATGTCCTTGAGGCCGCCGATGACGATCGTCTTGCCCTTCAGATCCTTGATCGTGGTGACGCTCGGCTTGGCCAAGAGCGCGTAGGGACTGGCCTGGGTGATGACGCGCGCGACCGCGATCGGCGCGCCTTTGTCGATCGCGTAAAGCGGGTCGGTCAGGCCGGTGCCCGAAACGATGTCCAGCGAGCCGGCGCTGAGCTGTTGGACGATGCCGGGCGCGCTCGGCACGAACACCGGATCGAGCTCGATTCCGGCTGCGGCGAAATAGCCTTTTTCCATGCCGATGAACCAAGGCCAGCCGCTCGAGGTCGGCGAACCGACGAAACCGGTCGCGATCTTCTCCAACGCCCTTGCGTCCGGCGCACCTGCGATCACAACCGTCAATGCCAACATCACTGCCCGAAACCGCATGGCACCCTCCCCGCGACGTTTTGCCGAAATTAACAGCTTCTCGGTCGCCGGCAATGCGCGGCGATCGATCCGCCGCGAGTTGAATGCAACGCGACCGACAGGCTAGACTGCGTTCTAGACTGCGCCGCGAGGGAGATCACGACCATGTTCGTCGACATCTATACCCATATTCTGCCCCCCGCCGTCGCCGCGGCGATCGAAAAAATGGGCTCCGGCCTCGGCATCGCCAAGCGGATGAAGGCAGTGCGCGACGTCCATGATCTCGACTCGCGTTTCCGCTCGATGGACGAGATCGGCGACTACCGGCAGATCGTCTCGCTGCCCAACCCGCCGATCGAGGCCTTTACCACGCCCGATCAGGCGATCGAGCTCGCCAAGGTCGCGAATGACGGCATGGCCGAGCTGGTGCAAAAGCATCCCGACCGTTTTCCGGCCTTCGTCGCCGCGCTGCCGATGCATGGCGCCGATTCCTCCGTCGCCGAGGGCAAACGCGCGATGGATCAGCTTGGCGCCAAAGGCATCCAGCTTTTCACCAACGTCAACGGCAAGCCGATCGACGCCAAGGAATACGAGCCGCTTTTTGCGCTCGCCGCAGAACACGATCTGCCGATCTGGCTTCATCCCACCCGCACCGCCGATTTCCCCGACTACACGGCTGAGAAATTCTCGCGTTACGAGATGTGGTGGTGCTTCGGCTGGCCTTACGAGACATCGGTGGCGATGGCTCGGCTCGTGCTGACCGGCCTGTTCGACCGCTTTCCGAAGATCAAGGTCATTACCCATCATGGCGGCGGGATGATCCCGTTCTACGACAAGCGCATCGAGAAGGGGCTGGCGTCGCTGGGCGGCCGCACCAAGGAAGAGGATTACAGCGGCGTGCTCTCTGCCTTGAAGCGGCCCTTCATGGAATATTTCCACGATTTCTATGCCGATACTGCTTTGTTCGGCGATTCGCTCGGCCTCGATTGCGCGCTGCAATTCTTCGGCATCGAGCACATGGTGTTCGCCTCCGATGCGCCCTTCGGACCGATCAAGCTGCACACCGATGCGATCGAGGTCCGCGAATTCGAAACCAAGGCGCGCGACGCGCTCGTCAAGGGCAATGCCGAAAAGCTGATGAAGATGAAGATCCAATGACCGCCACGCGCGCTCCTTTCGTTCTCGTGCATGGCGCCTGGCAGGGAAGTTGGGTGTGGGAGCGGGTGGCCGACCGGCTGCGCGCCGCCGGCCACGTCGTCTACACCCCGTCGCTGACGGGCTTGGGCGAGCGGGCGCATCTCGCCGGGCCGGAGATCGATCTCGAAACCCATATCGCCGATGTCGGCAAGGTGATCGAGCATCACGAGCTCGACGGCATCGTGCTCTGTGGTCACTCCTATGGCGGCATGGTCGTCGGCGGCGCCGCCGACCGGCACCATCAGCGCATTGCGTCGCTCATGTTTCTCGACGCCTTCATTCCGACGCCGGGCAAATCGCTGTTCGATTTGCAGCCGCCCGAGATGGCGCAACGCATGCGCAACGAGGCGCGCGAGCTCGGCGATGGCTGGCGCATCAAGCGGCTGTCGGGCAATTATTTCCGGGTCGCCGATCCGGACGACGTGGCAAAACTCGACCGGCGCGCGGTCGATCAGCCGATCGCGACCATGGAGCAAAAAGCCGCCATCACCGGCGCTTGGGAGACGATCCGGCACCTCGCCTATATTCGCGCCGCCGGGCATCGCGGGCCATTCGGGCAATTCGGCGATCGCGTGCGGACCGATGCGAAATGGCAGTATTTCGAAGTGCCTTGCGGCCACAATGTCATGCTCGACATGCCAGCGGCGCTGACCGGCATCCTGCTCGAATGCGCGGCACAAGCGGCACGGTGACGGACAAAACGGTGACGGGCAACGTGGCGGAAGGACATGACTATCGTTCGGCCGGCGTCGATATCGATGCCGGCGAAGCCTTGGTCGAGGCCATCAAGCCGCTTGCCAAGGCAACGGCACGAAAAGGTTGCGATGCCGGGCTTGGCGGCTTTGCCGCGCTCTTCGACCTGAAAGCCGCCGGCTATCGCGATCCGATTCTGCTGGCCACCACCGACGGCGTCGGCACCAAGCTCAAAATCGCGATTGCAGCCAACCGGCACGAGACCATCGGCCAGGATCTGGTCGCGATGTGCGTTAACGATCTCGTCGTCCAGGGCGCGGAACCGTTGTTCTTTCTCGACTATTTCGCCACCGGCAAGCTCGAAGTGGAAAAGGCGCGGATTATCGTCGCCGGCATCGCGCAAGCCTGCAAGGAAGTCGGCTGCGCCTTGGTCGGCGGCGAAACCGCCGAGATGCCGGGCATGTATGCCGCGGGCGATTACGATCTCGCGGGCTTCGCGGTGGGCGCCGTCGAGCGCGGCCACGCGCTCGATGGCAGCAACGTCAAGGAAGGCGATATCGTGCTCGGGCTCGCCTCGAGCGGACTCCACTCCAATGGCTTTTCCTTGGTACGCCGCGTGGTCGAAACCGCCGGCCTCGATTATGCCGGCGCAGCGCCTTTTGCCCCGGGCACGAGTCTTGCCGAAGCCTTGCTGGTACCGACCCGGCTTTACGTCAGGGCCTGTCGCGCGGCGATGAAACAAGGCGCCAAGGTTTTCGCGCACATTACCGGCGGCGGCTTGCTCGACAATATTCCGCGTGTCTTGCCGGAAGCGCTCGCCGCCGAACTCGATGCGAAAAGCTGGAAGCTGCCGTCGGTTTTTCGCTGGCTGGCTGAAACGGCGCATATCGCGCGCGGCGAAATGGCGCGTACCTTCAATTGCGGCATCGGCATGATCGCCATCGTCGCCCCTGACGCAGCCGCCAGCGTAACCGCGGCGCTCGAAGAAGCCGGCGAGCACGTGTTCCGGATCGGCCGCATCGTCAAGCGGCCGAGCGGCAATGACGGCACGATCCTGCTCAACACGGAGAGCACGTGGCCCGGCTGAAAGTCGCCGTCCTCATTTCGGGACGCGGCTCCAACCTTCAGGCTTTGATCGATGCCTGCGCCGTGCCGGGCTTCCCGGCCGAGATCAAGCTCGTCATCTCGAATCGCCCCGACGCGGCCGGGCTCGCCCGCGCTTCCGGCGCGAAGATCGCGACGCAGATCGTGCCGCATCGCCAATATCCGAACCGCGAAGCCTTCGACGCGGCGCTGACCGAGGTGTTGGAAAAAGCCGGGATCGATCTGGTGTGCCTCGCCGGCTTCATGCGATTGCTGACGCCGGGCTTCGTCGCGCGCTGGCACGATCGGCTGATCAATATTCATCCCTCCCTCTTGCCTGCTTTTCCCGGCCTCGACACGCATGCGCGCGCCTTGGCGCAAGGCGTGCGCATTGCCGGCTGCACGGTGCATTTCGTGCGTGCGGAGATGGATAACGGTCCTATCATCGTGCAGGCCGCCGTTCCCGTCTTGTCCGACGACGATGCCGACCGGCTAGCGGCTCGAATCCTTGCCGCCGAGCACGAAGCCTATCCGCTCGCCTTGCGTCTGATCGCCGAAGGGCGGGTGACAGTCGTCGGCGAGCGTACCGAGATCGCGGGCAGCTTCGGCGCCGACCGCGTCCTTCTCAATCCGCCCGATTAGAACGCATGACCGCGACCGCGAAGATCGGCGCCCTCGCGGCGTTTTGGCTCGCGATCGGCTTGGTGCAGACCTTCAACTGGGGTCAGGGCAGCGCGAAGGCGCTCGTGCTGCTGCTTTTGCTGATCGCGACACCGTTCATCATGGCGGCGGCGCAGAAAACGCCGAGTGCACTTCCGACAGCATTGCGGCGAGCCGTGATTCCGGTGATCGCAATCCTGCTCTTGCTCGACATGGCCTATCTCGGCCTGCGCATCGTCCGGCCGCACCTTATCGACATCGCGACCACGACTTTGGCCGCGGGCGACGCGCTGCTCCACGGCCAGAACCCTTATCTGCTGCCGATCGACACCGGTCCCGAATCCGCCGGTTACACCGGGTACAAATATCTGCCGGTGATGATCGCGGCCTATTTGCCGCTGGGCGCGCTCTTCGGCCAACGCGGCGTGTTGCTCACCAATCTTGCCGTGCTGCTGGCCTGTCTGTGGCTGATGCGGCGTGTGGCGCACTCCACCATCGCGCCGCTGCTTTTGCTGATGTTGCCGCTGGTGTCCGAACAGGTCTTCGCCAAAGGCGCTACCGACCTCTTGCCGGTTCTATTTTTGCTGGGCGCTTGCGCGCTTTTCGAGCGCAGCCCCCTGTTGACGGGGGTTTGCGTCGGCTTGTCGATTTCAGCCAAGCTGATCCCCGGCGCACTGTTCCTGCCTTGCCTGATCCCGCCGACGAAGCGGTGGCATTACGTCTTGGGCATCGCCATCGGACTCTTGCCGACCCTGCCCTTCATCGCGATGTCGCCGCAAAGCTTCTTGGACAATGTGGTGTGGTTCAACCTGCAACGCGTCGCCGATCCGACCAGCTGGCTGTTCGAGATGCCGACAACGCTCGCCCTCGCGGCGCATCTCGCGATGCTGGCGGGGTTTCTTGCCGCCAGCGTCTATGTGTGGCGGCAAGCACTGACACTGCTGACGCGCTGCGGCCTCGGCGCCATGCTGACCCTTGGCGCGATCCTGGCGGGGCCTGCCGCGCATCACAACTATCAGCTTTGGTGGCTACCCTTTTACGGCGTGATCTTGGCCCGCGCGCTGGCGCCGCAGGAGGCTTGCCAAGAAAGCGACTTTCGCTATACCTCTGCGCCGGAAGTGGATGCGAGGAGATCCTAGCCGATGGCCGTCGATCAGGAATTGGAACGCCACCGCGAGACGTGGCTCGGCTTTGCCCGACTGATGCGGTGGGTCGTCGCAGCCGTCGTGGTCCTGTTGATCGGGATGGCGATATTCCTGCTCTAGGCAGGAACCGTCTTACGCGGTCAGCCGCGTGCCGTAAGGATTGTCGAGCGCCGTCGCGCTGACACAACGCTCCGCCGGGATCACGACGGTCGCCACCGTGCCCCGCCCGAGTTCGCTCATCAGCTTTACCTTGCCGCCATGGAGCCGCATCAGACGGTCGCAAATCGCCAACCCGAGGCCCGTGCCTTCGTGGTTGCGCGAATGGCTGCCATCGGCCTGGTGAAACGGCTCGAAAGCGCGCGCCAAATCGATTTCGCGCATGCCGATCCCGCTGTCGCGGATCTCGATGCGCATGTCGCCCTCGGCTCCTTTGAAGGCGCGGATATCGACCCGCCCGCCATGCGGCGTGAATTTGACCGCATTGCCGATGAGATTGAGCAGCACTTGGCGGAGCCGCGGCCCGTCGCCGCGCAACGCGCTCGGCGCCTGGGTCAGATCGACGCTCAGCCGCAACCCGCCCTTGTCGGCGCGCTGCTGAAGGAAGCGCACCGATTCCTCGATCAGCACGGGCAAGCTCAGGATCTCTTCGCGCAAGGTGAGGCCGCCCGCCTCGGCCTTGGCGAAATCGAGAATGTCGTTGATCACGGTCAGCAAATGCCGGCCGCTGTTGATCACGTCGGCGGCGTAGGTCTTGTAGGCCGGCACGCCCACGGGCCCGAGCAGCTCGCCATGGATCACCTCGGAAAACCCGATGATCGCGTTCAGCGGCGTGCGCAGCTCATGGCTCATCGTGCCGAGGAATTCCGACTTGGCCTTGCTGGCCGCCTCAGCCGCCGCGATCGCCGCACGCAGCTCTTCCTCGGTGCGTTTCCGGGCGGTGATCTCCTCGACCATGCCCTCGTAATAAAGAAACCGCCCGTCGCTGTTGTGAACTTCGCGGCAGCTTTCGGAAATCCAGATCACGCTGCCATCGCGGCGATAGACTTGGGATTCGAAACTGGAGACCACGCCCTTTTCGCCCATCTCCTTGACGAAAGCGTCGCGCCGCGTCGGATCGACGTAAAGCTGGCCGCCGATATTGGTGAGCGCCGAGAGCAGCTCGGACGGGGTGTCATAGCCATAGATGCGCGCCAGAGCCGGATTCGCGGTGAGGTATTGGCCGTCGGCGGTGGTTTGGAAAATCCCCCACACCGAATTCTCGAAGATTCCCCGGTAGAAATTCGCCTGCCGGTGAGCCCCGCGCTCGACCGCTATCAGTCGGGTCATGTCCTGCACCGTGCCGGTGAGGATCTCGCGCCGCCCGCTCCGGCCGATCGTCACGCTGCTCCGGCCATAAAGCGGCAAGTTCGAGCCGTCTTCGCGCATCACCCGGAAAAAACACTCCTCGGCGCGCGGGCGGCCTGCCTTGGGCGGCGAGAGCCAAATTTCCACTGCCGGGCGATCATCGGCATGGACCGCCGCGAGGATCAGCGCCACGCTCGGTACGACGCTGTCGGGCCAGCCAAAGATCCGCCGCGTCTCGTCCGACACCTGGAATGTGTTGGCGCTGAAGTCGATCTGCCAACTGCCGAGGGAGGCGATTTCCTGCGCCTTCGCCAATTGATTGTCGCGCCGTGCCGTTTTGGGCGATCCCGCGCCTTGCGACGAAGACAACCGCTTCGCCGCCGTCCGATCGCCACCACGGCGCGAACGCTTTACCCCACGCATCACCATGAGCCCCTTTTAACCGGAAGAGGCTGAAAAAACTCTAAAAAAACAACTGCTTAAATTGTGGGCAGAGCTGTCAGCGCGGGCCGATCAAGGACAGATTTCGGTCCCGGCGAAGAAGAAAGCGATCTCGGTTGCAGCATTTTCGAGCGAATCGGAGCCATGGACGGAATTGGCTTCGATCGATTCCGCGAAATCGCGCCGGATCGTGCCAGGCGCGGCTTTCTTGGGATCGGTAGCGCCCATGACCTCGCGGTTCACCGCAACCGCGTTTTCGCCCTCGAGCACTTGCACCACGACCGGCCCCGAAATCATGAATGCGACTAGATCGCCGAAAAACGGCCGCGCCTTGTGCACGGCGTAGAAGGCTTCGGCCTGCGCGCGCGTGAGCTGCAGCCGCTTTTGCGCGACGACGCGCAGCCCCTTTGCCTCGAACTTGGCAATGATCTGCCCAGTGAGATTCCGGCGCGTCGCGTCCGGCTTGATGATCGAAAGAGTGCGTTCCACGGCCATGAATCAATCTGCTCCTTTGCGCCGCGGTTATAGCGAGGACCGGCCGCGCCTTCAACCGCCGCCCTCGGCACCGCGTTTCACCCATCCCAACGATGTCTGTTCCCAATAGGTCAGCACATGGCCGGCTGCCTTCGCCTCGCGCCAGCGTTGGCGTGCCGCTTCCACCGCCGACTCGTCATTGCCATCGAACATGTCGCAAACCCGCTGGAACGCGCCGAGATCATCGGCACGCACCCCGTCCACCAGAACGAGCATGGTTGCCTGGTTCGGATTCCCCTCGGACGCCGTCAGAAAGACGGGCTGGCGCGCGGCATTGCCGTCGCGCGCGCTGCCATGCGGCAGGAAGCTGCTATCGTCATAGGTCCAAAGCAGCTGGTTCAGATGCTCGACCCGCTCGGTCGATCCCGCCCGCACCAAGATGCGAAGCCCGTCCTTCAACGCCCGCTCGAGGAGCCGCGGCAAGGCCCGCTCCAGCGGAGTAACCTTCAGATGGTAGAAGCCGATGTCCGCCAGGGCGTCAGCCCTCGTAATGATCGGCGACGAAGCGGTCGAGCAGGCGTACGCCAAAGGCCGTCGCGCCCTTCGGCACGGTCGGCGCGTCCTTCTTCGACCAGGCCATGCCGGCGATGTCGAGATGCGCCCAGGGCACGCCGTTGACGAAGCGCTGGAGGAACTGCGCCGCCGTGATCGAGCCGGCATCGCGGCTGCCGCTGATGTTTTTGACGTCGGCCGCGTCGCTGTCCATCAGCTTGTCATAGGCCTCGCCGAGCGGCATGCGCCACAGCTTCTCGTTCACCGCCTGACCGGAAGCGACCAGCCTTTCGGCAAGCTGATCATTGTTGGCGAACAAGCCGGCATGCTCGTGGCCGAGCGCGATGATGATCGCACCGGTCAAGGTCGCCAGATCGATCATGAATTGCGGCTTGAAGCGATCCTGGCAATACCACAGCGCATCGCACAGCACGAGCCGGCCTTCGGCATCCGTGTTCAACACTTCGACGGTCTGGCCCGACATGGACTTGACGATATCGCCGGGGCGTTGCGCCGAGCCCGACGGCATGTTTTCGACGCAGCCGCAAATCCCGACCGCGTTGACATTGGCCTTGCGACCGGCGAGCGCCTTCATCAATCCGATCACCACGCCGGCGCCGCCCATATCCCATTTCATGTCTTCCATCCCGGCGGCCGGCTTGATCGAGATGCCGCCGGTGTCGAAGGTCACGCCCTTGCCGAGAAAAGCGATCGGCGCCTTGTTGCGCGCATTCGGATTGCCTTTCCACTGCATCACGACAAGACGCGGCGGCCTTATACTGCCCTGCCCCACGCCCAGAAGCGCGTTCATGCCGAGCTTCTTCATCTGCTTTTCGTCGAGGATTTCGACCTCGACACCGAGCCCCGCGAGCTTGCGCGCTTCATGCGCGAGCGTCTCGGGATAGATCACATTGGCGGGCTCGGAAACGAGATCGCGCGTAAAGAAGACCGCCTCCGCAATCTTGTCGAGCGGCTCGAATTCCCGCTCGGCCGTCTTCGCATCGGCGACAAGGATGGCCAGTTCCTTCATCGCCGGCTTTTGGTCGGGCTTTTCCTTGGTGCGGTATTTGTCGAAACGGTAAGACCGCAGACGGGCGCCATAGCCGAGATTTGCCGCGGCGGTCGCGGCGTCACGACCTTTCAGGACGTCGACGAAGACGGCGGCGCTTTGTTCGCCCGCGGCATTGAGCTGCGCGAGAACAATGCCGCCGCGATTTTGCCACGCGCCCTGCTCGGCCGGGCGCGGCTTGCCGACGCCGATCAGGAGGATCCGAGACAGTGCGAGATTTGCCGGCGCCAACACCGTCAAGGTCTCATCGCTCTTGCCCGTGAAGCGGCTTGCAGCGATGGCGCGCTTGATGGCGCCGCCGCTCTCCTTGTCGAGCCGCTCTGCCGTCGGCGAGAGCTTGCGGTCTTCCATGACCGCGCAGACGACGGTCCCCGAGCGCGGCACGCGCGGCGCGGCAAAACTGATCTTCATGGATTTTATCCTGCTGCCTCTTGGTCGGTTTGCGCGATAGAACGCCGTGCCGCCCGAGTCAACCACCCAGGCACAGCGCGCGCGGCGCGAGCACCTGGGACCAACGCGCATGCGGCGGCACGGGATCGTAGCGCCACACTGCCTCGGCCTGCCAGGCCGACCCGGCGCGCGCCAGCAACGCGGCGCTGCCTTGCGGCACACCATCGACGCCAGGCGGCGCACAGGACAAGAGCGCGCGCTTGAAATCCGTCATGGCGAGTCCGGCATCGAGGTCGTCGACCGCGGCGAGATCGACATCGGGTCGCCGCGGCTGCGTGTAGCGCAGAATGCCCTCGAGCGCGGGCGGCACGCTTTGATTGTCGCCGGGGACAATCAGCAAGAGGCGCTCATCGGGCGCGATCCGCAACGCCGCCTCATGAGCGAGGCTCCATGCCCGCAAGGCCGGCACTTCAAGATCGAAGCGCAGCAAGCGTAGAAACAGAAACGGATCGAGCAAGACGAGAAGAATGAGCACCGCCGGGGCTGCGTCTTGCCACGCCTGCCCCTGAAGCGACCATCGCGCCGGACGCAGCAGCAGCGCCGCCGCCGCCATCAACAACAGGCTCAAATGAGTGCTGTAGCGAAAATAGGAATGCGCGCCGATGCCCATTTCGCCCTCGAAATGGGCGACATAGGCGAAAACCAGTCCGAGGTTGTAGACGATCGCGACGCCCGCCAACATCGCCGCCACGCGCGTGGAGAAATCGAATTCGCGGCGCGCGAGCCGCCACACCGCCACGAGCATGACCGAAACGAGCGCGGCAAAGAACACGCCTTTATTGGCTGCAGTACGGAGCATGTTCCAAAGAATGAACGGCAGCTCGGCGACGTGCCATGCGGACAGCGGCAAATTCTTCAACTCTCCGATCTCGAAATGCGCCAATACGTACCATCGCCACACGGCGTAGAGCAGCGCCGCAGGCAGGGCCGCGAGCACGAGACCGCCGAGCGGGACGAGCTTGGGGCCGCGCGCGACAAGGATCAGCGCCATGGCCGCGCCGAGCATGCCGATCGCGATTAGGACGCTTTCCTGTTTGATGTTGACCAGTGCTCCAAGCGTCAACGCCAAGAGCCAGAAATCGAGCCGTGCGTCGCGGCCGCAGGCCGAACGATCGAGCGCGCGCGCGGCGAACACGCCGGCGAAGGCGGTCGTGACGGTCACCGACGTCTCGCTGTAAGCGGAAAGGTGGTAGCGCGGATCGAAGCCGGGATTGAGCGCGGTGACCAACAAAATGCCGAGCGCGGTGGCGCTCCATGACGGGACGTCCGCCGTGCTTTGTTGCACGAGCCGCGCCAGGAGCAACGCCGCCGCGAGTTGCAGCATGAGATTGAGCCCGATCATCGCGCCGGGCGGAAAATCGGGTGTAACCAGGCCTGCGATGAAGGCGGCGAGCTGCATATTGTAGGGCGCGCCCGCGATAAAGGAATGTGCGGGCGGCCGCGTATCCGCTGGAAAGAATCCGTGATCGTAGAGATAGGCGGCGTTGGGCAGCAGATTGAGCCAGGTATCCGGCAGACTCGGCCGCGCGCTTGCCATCACGGCGATCAGCGGCAAGGCCAGCGCGAGCACGCGCGCGATCGAGCGCCATGCCGCGCGGTCGAGCCGCAGCATTGGCACGCCATGCGCCGCCAGACCGACGACCGCAAGCGCACCGGCCGGCAGGCGCAGCGTCGTCTGGGTCGTAACGCCCCAGATGGTCAAAACCAAAACGGCGCCGCCCCAGCCCGCGATAAGCGCCACCTCGGGAGTCGCCCGCCCCAAGGTCAGAAGACGCCCCAGGCCGATGAGCACGACGCTGGCAAACAGAACCCCAGCCCAGCCGGCGAGGTCGAGCCATGACGGAACGAGCAGGCTGACTGGTGGCATCACGACGCGGAAGACGCTGGACGCGCGACGCGGTAAAGCTGGAATCGCGGCGTCACGAATGCCGCGGTCAGGCCGCTCGCATTCTCGAGTGCGAAGGGTTTGGAGCCGGAGAAAGCGATGTAATCGCATTGGACGAGCGCGGCCTTCATCGTCGCGGAAAGCGGCTTGGCGCCGGTGACGTAGACTTGCCAGAGCTCGCTCGCCGACAAGACATTGGCGAGCGCCTGGGCATCAGGCTGCAGCCGGATCGGCTGCTGCATCGGATAGGCGAAAAGCGACGTGACGAAGGCATCACGGCGCGCGACCGCGATGGTCGGAAAATGCGCCAGCGGTGCCTTTTGCACCGAGAGCCCGTCATCGTCGTAGGCCGCCGCGATGCAGCTTCCGCGCGGCACGGAGTTGAGACCCGGCAAGAGCTCGGCATAAAGCTTGCCGCTCGACTGCCACGTCGCCGCCACGACCGCGAGGCGAGCGACGAACATGACCGCCGCCGCCGCCATGAAGCGCCGTTCGAGCGCCGGGTTGGGCATTACCCAGCGGCTGCAGCCGATTAGCAACAAGAAGATCATCAAAGGAATCCGCCGATCCGCACCGGCCGCGGTGAAGAGCTGCGTCGGCATGGCGACATAAAGGATGACGAGGCCGATGAGCGGTCCCGCCATGCCGGGCGCGAGCTTGACCCAGCGGCGCTGAAAGACGAAACCGACCGCAAGCACCGCCAGCACGAAGCAGGCCACGTCGAAGGGACGGCTGTAATTGTCGAAGACGCTGAACAAAAGATCGAACTTGCGCAGCGGACTGGCAAAGATGATCCGGCCCGTCGATGAATTCATCGTCATCAGCGCCAGCGCGGGGAGAAAAGGAACCGCTCCGATCGCCAACGCCTTGAGCGCGGCGCCCGGCTTCATTCCCAAACGCCACACCCGGCCCAGCTCGTAACCGGCAATCATCACGGCATAGACGCCGAAAGCGAGCAGATGCGCCAGATAGATGGCCAGGGCAAAAAAACCGCCGATCAGCAGCCGCAGCGCCCAATGGCGCCGGCCGATCGCCATCCAGACCGCAAAAACCGCCAAGGCAAGGCCGCAGCCGAAGAGATAGCCGACGAAGCCCCAAAGCAACAGCCGCGAGTAAAGAAGCAAGAAGGCGAGGCAGGGCCAGAGCGACCACAAGCCGAAGAGCACGCGATGGCACGCGGCGACGCCGCCGATCAGCAAGACGAAGCTGAGCAGCACGAAGGCTTTGCCGGCCCATGCCAGCGGCATGATCTGCGCAAGAAACGGCACCGTCCCGTCCATGGCAAGGTTGGGAAGCGGCGCCCATACGACCGCATAATAGCGTTCGAGCGCCGCCACGGGCAAACTCGGCAGCAAATGCATCCGTGCGAGATGGTTGGGATAATCGAGCAGCGGCAACAATTCGGTGAGCAGGAGCGGCACCGCCGACAGCGCCAACAGGATCGCGACCAAAGCTGCAAAACGCGGAAACGTCAGCGGCGACACTTCATTCCGATCCCGCATCGACCAAACCCCACCCCGCTCCGCCGCGATTGAAGCGGGCCAGAGTTCCATGCCGAAGGGCCGGCTGCAAGTCGTTCTCGCCGCCCGCGACATCGCGCGCATCAGCCACAAAAACCCCTCCCGGGCGAAATCGAGACTAGGCTGCCCCCTTGGCCCGCTTCTATAATCCGCCGCATGAGTGGGTTGACGCGCTACATGTTGCGCCAAGCGCTGTTGGTGATGCTGTCCGTTTGCGTGGTGTTCAGCCTCGCCGTGTGGTTGGTGCAGGCGCTTCGCCTGATCGACCTTATCGTCAATCGCGGTCTGTCGATCGGCATCTTCCTTCACCTGGCGATCTTGATCTTGCCGCGCTTCATCGACGTCGTCATGCCGATCGCGGTGTTCGTGGCCGTCCTGTTCGTCTACAACAAGCTGATCTCGGAGAGCGAGCTGGTCGTCATGCGCGCGGCCGGCGTCAGCCCTTTGAGGCTCGCCGGTCCGGCTTTCTTGACAGGCGCGATCGGCACGGTTCTCCTCTATTCGCTCGCGCTCTACCTCGTGCCGGCCGCGAATCGGTCCTTCAAGGATCTTCAATTCGAGATCCGCAACCGCTTCGCCTCGGTGCTGATTCAGGACGGCATTTTCAACACGATTTCCGACCAACTCATGGTCTATGTGAAGAGTCGCGACGACACCGGCGAGCTCGTCAGCATTCTCATCTACGACAACCGCCAACCTGATAAGCCGGTCACGGTCTTCGCCGAGCGCGGCGCCATCGCCAATACGCCGGACGGCCCGCGGCTGTTACTGGCCAACGGCACCCGCCAGCAGCGCGACGTTTCGAACGGACATCTCTCGGTGCTGACCTTCGACAAGTACACGCTGGAACTGTCGGAGCTGAGCGACGCGCCGGGCGCGCGCGACCGTCAAATGGACGAGCGTCACACCTCGGAACTGATCTCCGGCCTACTGTCGGCCGACGAGCCAGAATGGCGGCGCGCGGCGCTGGTCGAACTCAATATGCGGCTGGCCGGCCCCCTGGCCGCGCTCGCCATGGCCGCGCTACCCATGGCGTGTCTCTTGACCGGCGAGTTCAACCGCCGCGGCCAGGCGCGGCGCATCCTGACCGCCGTATTGCTTGCGCTCGCGGTCGAGATCGTCGACATCGGTCTCAAGAACCTTGCGGCACGGTCGCTGATGGCGCTGCTGCTGATCTATAGCAATCTGGCCCTCCCGCTCCTCGCCTCGCTCTGGCTGTTGTGGCGCGACGGCAGCCCGGCGCTGCGGCGGCGTTTCGTCACCCATCCGGCAGAGTAACCGATGTCGCCGTGGAACATCCTGTTTCGCTATATCGCCCGCCAGTTCTTCGGTTGGTGCGGCGGCGTCTTCTTCGCCATGTTGAGCATCGTGTTCATGCTCGACTACATCGAGCTCATCCGCCGCGCCGGCACGCGGCCGGATGCGACGCTTCTCGTTTTGCTCGAAATGGCGACCTTGAAGCAGCCCTATATGGCGCAGCAGATCATGCCTTTCGCCATTCTCTTTGGCACGATGATGGCGTTCTGGCGTCTGACCCGCAGCCACGAGCTGGTCGTCGCACGCGCGGCGGGAATCTCGGCATGGCAATTCCTGGCGCCTCCCTTGGCCGGCGCGTTTCTCGTCGGCGTCGTGGTCGTGACCCTCTTCAATCCGGTCGCCTCGGTCATGCAGGCCAGTTACGAGCAGATGGAAAATCGCATCCTGCGCGGCGGCGGCGACCAACTGACCTTGTCCCGATCGGGGCTTTGGCTGCGACAAAGCGACGGCGAAGGCAACCACGCCATCGTTCACGCCAATGGATTTCTGGTCAAGCAGCGCGCGCTGCAGGACGTCATGATCCTTTTCCTCGCGGACGATACGAAGCTGGTCAAACGCATCGACGCCAAGGAAGCGCTGCTCAAGGATGGTGCTTGGGAAGTGGTCAACGGCAGCGAATGGCGACCCGGCAAACCGCTGCAACCCTTCGATCGTGTCGAGGTCGCGACCAACCTCACCACCCGCAACATTCAGGATAGCTTCGCGTCGCCGGAATCCATGTCGTTCTGGGAACTGCCCGGCTTCATCTCGCTGCTCGACAGCTCGGGCTTCTCGTCGCAGCGTCACCGGCTCTATTTCAACGCTTTGCTCGCGCGCCCGTTCCTTTATGCCGCCATGATTCTGATCGCCGCAAGCTTCAGCCTTCGGATGCAACGCCGCGGCGGCACGACCCTGATGATCGCGGCCGGCGTTGCCAGCGGCTTTGCGCTCTATTTCATTTCCGATGTCGTGTTCGCTCTCGGACTTTCGGCGACCATCCCGATCGCGCTCGCCGCCTGGACGCCGGCGGGAGTCACTTGGCTTCTCGGCACCAGCCTGCTGCTGCATCTCGAGGACGGTTGAGCCGGATGCGATACAAGAAGATCATGCTGGCCGTCACCGGGCTGGCGGCCTTCTTCGCGCCGCTGACGAGCCGCGCCGCCGAGTTGGGCAATGCCAAGAGCGGCGGGAACAAACCCGTGCTGGTGACCGCCGACGAGCTGCAATACGACCAGGATCTCGGCCTTACCGTTGCCAAAGGCCATGTCGAGCTGAGCCAGGACGATCAGATCCTGCTTGCCGATACCGTGACCTACAACCAGCGAACGGATACCGTCACCGCATCGGGCCATGTCAGCCTGGTTCAGCCCAGCGGCGACGTCGCCTTCGCCGATTTCATGGAGCTGCGCGACAATTTTCGCGACGGGTTCGTCAAGGACGTAAGGCTGCTGCTGTCCGACCGGTCGCGCATGGCCGGCAATACCGCACGCCGCGTCGGAGGAACGCGCACGGAACTGCGCCGCGGCGTTTATTCGCCTTGCGAGCTGTGCGCGGCGGACCCGAGCCGCCCGCCGATTTGGCAGATCAAAGCGGCGCAGATCGTTTCCGACAAGGATTTGGAGATCGTCGAGTACCGTGACGCGGTCATGGAAATCGCAGGGTTCCCGGTGTTCTACACGCCCTATATGTCGCACCCCGACCCTTCGGTGAAGCGCGCGAGCGGCTTCCTCGCGCCGGTTCTCGGCAGCGACGCATCCAATGGTTTCCGCTTCGGCATCCCCTATTACCAGGTGCTCGGTCCCGACAAGGACCTGACGTTTCGCCCGATCTTCACCACCCAGGGCGGAACGGTGTTCGACGGACAATATCGCGAGCGCTTCGGTAACGGCTATCTGCTAACGGATACGAGCGTCACGGTCGGCAGCAAGAGCATCGATCCGCGCGTTCCCGATATCAATGCCCGCAACGACGACATCCGCGGACATATCTACGCCGATGGAGTCTGGGATCTTACCGAGCGCTGGCGCGTCGGCCTCAACGGCACGGCGACCACCGACCAGACCTACCTGCCGCGCTACCACTTTCCCTACACGACGAACTATCTGACCGACCATGTCTTTGCCGAGAATTTCGGATCGGCGAGCTATGGAAACATCAGCGCCTATGGGTTCCAGAACCTCAATCCGACCTTCGGCATCGCGAACGAGCCGGTCGTGCTGCCCATCGCGGGCTATACCTTCACGACACCGACCGACAAGCTGGGCGGGCGCTGGCAGCTGACCGGCAACGCCATGAACCTCATGCTGCCGCATACCGGCTTCCGGGAAAGGCGCCTGTCGGCAGGGGCGAGTTGGCGTCTGCCCTTCAACGGCCCGTTCGGCGACCGTTACCAATTCTCGGCGAATCTGCGCGGCGACGGCTACAGCAGCGACTTGACCACCCAGGCCGGTTTTCCGCGCAACGAGAGCGCCGCCGACGGCCGGCTGTTCCCTCAGCTTGCGCTGAGTTGGCACTACCCCTGGATCAGACCGGGCGCTACCGTCACCACGCTCATCGAACCGATCGCTGCGATCTTCGCGGCGCCCAATGGCGGCAACCCTGCCGGCATTCCGAACGAAGACGCGCAAAGCTTCGAGTTCGATGAGACCGACCTGTTTCGCGCCAACCGTTTCCCCGGCTTCGACCGTGTCGATGTCGGACAGCGCGTCGATTACGGCGTGCATGCGGGATTCTACAACCCCGATGCCGGCAGCACCCAGGTGCTATTCGGCCAAAGCTATCGCTTCCAGCGGAACGCCGATTTCCCGGTCGGCGCCGGCCTCGACCGTCAGCGTTCGGACATCGTCGGCCGTGTCCTGATTTCGCCGAGCGGCTATTTCGATCTCTTTTATCGCGCGCGCATCGACGGTCAGGATCTCGCCATGCGTCGCCAAGAAGTGGGCGTGAGCGGCGGTCCAGCCAATCTTCGCGCTAGCGTGAGCTATATCGCGACCTCGAGCATTCCCGGCTTGCCGTCGGTCCTGCCGGCGACCCAGATCAGCGCCAGCGTCTCGTTTCAGCTGACGCCCAACTGGTCGGGCGCGGTGACGCAAACGCAGAACCTCAACAATGGGTCATCGAGTCTCAATTCCGGCCTTCAGCTGACCTACCGCGACGATTGCATCGCTGTGACGGGGACAGTCCAGCGGAGCGCTATTTCGTTCGGCGACCTGCGCTCGGGCACATCGTTCCTGCTCACCTTCGTGTTCCGGAATCTCGGCGACGTTTCCTTCAACCCCTTCGGATCGTAATCCGCTGCTGTTGCCGGGCCCGGACAACCCGCTTGGGCTTTTCCGGCTTTCGCCCTATATAGTCGTCGCATTGTGACAGGTATGATTTACGCTTTGCCCATGAGATGGTTACTCGGCCTTGGCCTGCTCCTCGCGCTTGCCGGCGCGGCACAGGCGCAAGAAACCCGCATCGTCGCCGTCGTCAATAACGACATCGTCACGGCCGGCGACGTCGACGCACGCATGAACCTTATCATGCGGTCGTCGGGCATCCCCGACACGCCGCAAAACCGCCAGCAATTGAGCGGGCGCGTGCTTCGCACGCTCGTGGACGAAAAGCTCGAGATGCAGGAAGCCACGCGCTACAAGATTTCCGTCGGCAAGGATGACATCGACAAGGCGCTGGCGAACATCGAAGCGCGCAACAACATGGCGAAAGGCGGGCTGGAAGATTATTTGAAGAACGCCGGAATTCCGCGCCGCACCTTGGTCGATCAAGTCACCGCATCGCTCGCCTGGAACAAGGTGGTGCAAGGCCGGTATGCCTCGGATGTCAGCGTCTCGGACACGGAGGTCAATGACGAGATTGCCCGCATCAAGGGCGATATCGGCAAGCCGCAAAGCCACGTGGCGGAGATTTTCCTCGCCGTCGACAATCCAACCCAGGACGCGGAGGTGAAGGGACTGGCGGATCGGTTGATCGAGCAGATTCGCACCGGCGCGAATTTTCCGGCCCTTGCGCAGCAATTCTCGCAATCGCCCTCTGCCGCGACCGGCGGCGACATCGGTTGGGTGACGCCGACGCAATTCGGCCCGCCGCTCGATGAAGCAATTGCCAAGATGAACCCGGGCGAGATCTCTTATCCGATCCGCACGCCGGCCGGATATTACATTATGTTCCTGATCGAGCGTCGCACGCCCGGCCAGACTTCGGCCGACGACACGCAACTCGGCATGGTCGAGGTCATATTTCCGGTTTCGCCGAACGCCACGCCGCAGGAACAGCAGCAGGCGACCGCCCAAGCGCAGCATGTCACCGATACCGCAAAGAGCTGCGGCGAAATGGCGAAGATCGCCCGCGAGGAGGCGCCGCAGCTTTCGACCCAGGCGCCCAATATCCGCGCCGGCGACTTGCCGCCCGAAACCCGCGGAACCGTGCTGGCCTTGAAGGTCGGCGAAGCAAGCAAGCCGTTGCCCGCGCGCGGTGGGGTCGGCGTGATCATGGTGTGCCAGCGTACCGATCCGCCCTCGCCGATTCCCAGCACCGACCAAGTCTACGACCAGATCATGCGCCAAAGGATGGACCAGTTGGCGCGGCGCTATCTGCGCGACCTGCGTCGCACCGCCTATGTGGACATTCGCGGGTGACCGCGCCGCTTGCGCTGACGATCGGCGAGCCAGCGGGCATCGGCGGCGAAATCACGCTCAAAGCCTGGTCGGCGCGCCGCGAAGCAAACCTGCCGGCGTTCTTCGTGTTCGACGATCCGCAACGGCTTGCGCGCTTGGCCGCTGCGCTCGGCCTCAGCGCACCTATCGGCACGATCGCGTCGCCCGAGGAAGCCGAGGCGCTCTTCGCGCGCGCCTTGCCGGTCCTGCCGCTCGCGCTGCCGCGCCCCGTGGTGCCGGGCAAGCCCGATAGCGGCAATGCCAGCGCGGTCATCGGCGCCATCACCAACGCCGTCGATTTCGTGCGGCAAGGGCGCGCCGCCGCCATCGTGACCAATCCTATTCAGAAAGAGACGCTTTACGCGGCGGGGTTTCAGCACCCCGGCCATACCGAGTTTCTTGCCGAGCTTGCGGGCGGCGTCACCCCGGTGATGATGCTTCTCTGCCCCGGCCTGCGCGTGGTGCCAGTGATCGTGCATCATGCGCTGGCCGCATCGATCAAGCTCTTGCGGACCGAAACCATCGTCACGGCGGGACGCATCACGGCCGCGGCGCTGAAGCGCGACTTCGGTATCGCGCGGCCGCGCCTTGTGGTTGCCGGTCTCAACCCGCATGCCGGCGAAAACGGCACGCTCGGACGCGAGGAGATCGAGATCATCGCGCCGGCCGTCGCCGCTTTGATAGCCGCGGGTATCGACGCTAGCGGTCCGGCGCCCGCCGACACGCTGTTTCACGCCGCGGCGCGGAGCCGCTACGACGCGGCGCTCTGCATGTATCACGATCAGGCGCTGATCCCGCTGAAGACGATCGATTTCGATCGCGGCGTCAACGTGACCTTGGGATTGCCTTTTATTCGCACCTCGCCCGACCATGGCACGGCGTGCGACATCGCCGGCAAGGGAATCGCCAGCCCGGCCAGCCTCATCGCGGCGATCGAACTGGCCGGCGAGCTGGCCCAGCGGCGTGTCGGCGAGCCCGTCCGCGCCTGACCTTCCGCCGCTGCGCGAGGTGATCCGGCGCTTCGAGCTCGGCGCCCGCAAAGCGCTCGGCCAGAATTTCCTGCTCGATCTCAATCTCACGCGCCGCATCGCGCGCGCGGCGGCGCCGCTCGAGCGCGTGTCGGTGATCGAGATCGGGCCGGGTCCGGGCGGCTTGACCCGAGCGCTGCTGGTCGAGGGCGCGCATCATGTCACGGCGATCGAGCGCGACCATCGCTGCATTGCCGCGCTTGCCGAACTCTCGGCCGCTTTCCCCGACAGGCTGACCGTGATCGAAGCCGATGCGCTCAAGACCGATCCGGCGAGTCTTGTCCCCGCGCCGCGCAAAATCGTCGCCAACCTGCCTTACAACATCGCGACGCCGCTGCTGATCTTCTGGCTGCGCCATGTCGATGCGTATGACAGCTTGACCTTGATGTTTCAAAAGGAAGTGGCGCAGCGGCTCGCCGCCAAGCCGCGCAGCAAGGATTACGGACGCCTCTCGGTGCTCGCGCAATGGCTGTGCGAGGTCGAGCTTGTCTTCGACGTCCCGCCGACGGCTTTCGTCCCGCCGCCGAAAGTGACCTCGACTGTGGTGCGGCTGACGCCGCGCGCTGTGCCGTTGGCGCCTTGCCGCCAGGAAGAGCTTGAGCAAGTCACGGCCGCCGCTTTCGGCCAACGCCGCAAGATGCTGCGCGCCAGCCTCAAGTCGCTGGCCGCATCACGCGGCATCGACGCGCAAGAATGGCTGACCGGCGCCGGCATTGTGCCCACCGCGCGCGCCGAAGAACTGTCGGTGGAGCAGTTTTGCGCCTTGGCGCGGTCTATCCCTCGCCGCGCAGGCGGTTGACGAAATCGGCGAGGCCGAGCTGGCGGTCGCGGCGCCTTCTTTCGGCTTCGAGAATCGCGCGCACTTGACGCACGCTTTCCTTGAGATCCTGATTGACGACCACGTAGTCGTATTCCGCCCAGTGGCTCATTTCGTCGGAGGATTTGGCCATGCGCGCCCTCACCACCTCGCGGCTATCCTGAGCGCGGGTTTGTAGCCGGCGTTTCAACGCGGCCATGCTCGGTGGAAGGATGAAGACGGAAACCAGATCGTCGCGGACATTGGCGGCGAGCTGCTGCGTTCCCTGCCAATCAACGTCGCTGATGATGTCGTGACCGCTGTCGAGCGCCTTCATCACCGGCGCGCGCGGCGTGCCATAGCAATTGCCGAAGACCACCGCATGCTCCAACAAGCCGCCCTGCGCCACCATCTCGTCGAATGTCTCGCGCGAGACGAAATGATAGTGCCGCCCATTGACTTCGCGCGGGCGGCGCGGCCGCGTGGTCACCGATACCGACATACGCAGCTTGCGGTCGGTCGCGACGAGCGCGCGCGTGATCGTGGTCTTGCCCGCGCCCGAAGGCGAGGAAAGCACCAGGAGGATACCGCGGCGCTTGATCTTGGGCTCGGCCATGCGCGTGTTATTCGATGTTCTGGACCTGCTCGCGGAGCTGTTCGATCGCCGCCTTGAGCGCAAGCCCAATCCGCGTCAGCTCGAGATCGGCCGATTTCGAGCACAGCGTATTGGCCTCGCGGTTGAATTCCTGGCAGAGGAAATCGAACCGGCGGCCGATCGGACCGCCTTCCGCCATCAAGCTGCGCGCGGCGGCGAGATGCGCATCGAGCCGGTCGAGCTCTTCACGGATATCGGCCTTGGCGATAACCAGCGCAGCTTCATGGGCGAGCCGCTCTTCGGGCAGCGCCGGCACCGCTTCGACCAGCGCCGCGACCAGCTCCTTCAGCCGCGCGCGGATCGCTTGCGGCTGGGCCGCCGCCGTCGCTTCGGCCGCTTTCACCAGGTCGGTCATCTCGGCCAGCCGCGCCGCGAGCACGGCCTCGAGCCGGGCGCCCTCTTCGCGCCGCATCGTGACAAGATTGGCAAGCGCGCGCTCGAAGCCGGCTGTCAGCATGCCCACTTGCTTTTCGCGCGCCGCCTCGTCGGGTGCGTCTTCTGCGTTTTCGATCACGCCTTTGAGCGCCAACAGCCCGTCGATCCGCGGCGGCGCCACATTGGCAAACTCGCCCGCAAGCTCGCGCGCCAACGCCATGACGGCGGCCAGCGCCTCGCGGTTGATCCGCATGCCGCCGGCACCCGCCCCCTTGGTCACCGACAGATTGGCGGTGACGGAGCCGCGCCGCAGCGTTTGCGTAAGGCTCGTCCGCAAGGCCACTTCGAGCGTTTCAAGCCCGGCGGGAACCCGAAAACGAACATCGAGCGATTTGGCGTTGACGCTTTTGAGTTCCCAGACCCAGCTGAAGGTCCCGTCATGGCCCTCGGCGCGCGCAAAGCCCGTCATGCTTGAAATGCTCATGCGCGTTTATAGCCCCGCCTGAAACCGCCGCCTAGCCGCCGCCTTGCTCATTGCGCAGCTTGGTGACGTTGCGATTGTGCTCGTCGAGGGTTTTCGCGAAGGCATGGCCGCCCGTGCCATCGGCGACAAAATAAAGCTCGCCGCGATCATCAGGCCGCACCGCCGCACGCAACGCGGCAAGACCGGGATTGGCGATTGGGGTCGGTGGCAGGCCCTTCTCGAGATAGGTGTTGTAAGGCGACGCCACCGCGAGATCGTCATGGCCGAGGGGATGACCAAGCGGGATCGCGCCACCCTTGGTCAGGACATAGATCACCGTGGGATCGGCCTGAAGCTTCATGCCGATCTTCAGGCGCTCAATGTAAACCCCGGCGATCCGCGCGCGCTCATCGGCCCGCGCGGTTTCCTTTTCGACGATCGACGCAAGCGTTAGCGCTTCGGCAGGGCTGGCCAGAGGGAGATTGGGCGCGCGTTCGGCCCAGGCCTGGGCCAATGCGCGCTCCATCGCGCGATGCATGCGGTTCAGAAGCTCTTCGCGGGTATTGCCGAGCACATAGAAATAGGTATCGGGCAGCACGGTACCTTCGGGCGGTTCCGCGTCGATGCTGCCGTCGAGCGACGGCGCCGAGTTGATCAGCGCGACGACCTCGGCGCTGGTGAGGCCTTCGGGAATCGTCAGGCGGTGGCGCACGACCTTGCCGCTGTCGATCAGGTCGGCGGCGCCGCGCGGGCTGATCGCGGCGGCGAATTCATACTCGCCGGCCTGGAGTCCGTGAGCGCGACCCGAGAAATACGTGGCGAGCGCGAAGAGATAGGGATGCTCGATGACGCCGCCCGCGGCGAGCGCCTCGGTCACGTCGCGCAGCCCGGCGCCTTTCGGGATCACGACAACCTTTGCGGCGGAGAGCGGCCCCGGCACATTGTAATCGCGCCAAACCAAGAATCCCGCGGCGCCGGCAATCAGCAGGAAGGCACCGAGCCATCCCGCCGCGCGCGTGATCCGACCCATCTCAGGGCGCCGGCGCGAAGATCAGCGAAGCGTTGGTGCCGCCAAAGCCGAAGGAGTTGGAGAGCACATAACGCACTTTGCGCTCTTTCGCCCGCAAGGGCACGAGATCGATGTCGCAAGCGGCGCTCGGCTTCTCGAGGTTGAGCGTGGGCGGCACGATGCTGTCGCGCATGGCGAGGATGGAGAAGATCGCTTCGACGCTCCCCGCCGCCCCAAGAAGATGCCCGATCGCCGATTTTGTCGACGACATCGAAAGCTTGTAAGCGTGATCGCCAAACAGCCGCTTGACCGCGCCGAGCTCGATTTCGTCGCCAAGCGGCGTCGAGGTTCCATGCGCATTGATATAATCGATTTGCTCGCGATCGATGCCGGCGCGCTTCAGCGCGTTGCGCATCGCACGGAAACCGCCATTGCCGTCCTCGGCCGGCGCGGTGATGTGATAGGCATCGCCCGACATGCCGTAACCGATGATCTCGGCGTAGATCTTCGCGCCGCGCTTCTTCGCGTGTTCGAGTTCCTCGAGCACAACGACGCCAGCGCCTTCGCCCATGACGAAACCGTCGCGTGCCTCGTCCCATGGACGCGACGCGCGCGACGGCTCATCGTTGAACGCGGTCGACAAGGCGCGTGCGGCGGCAAACCCCGCGAGCCCGAGCCGGCACACCGCTGCCTCGGCGCCGCCCGCGACCATCACGTCGGCATCTTCCCATTGGATGAGCCGCGCCGCATCGCCGATCGCATGCGCGCCGGTCGAACAGGCCGTGACGACCGCGTGGTTCGGACCGCGAAAGCTGTAGCGGATCGACACATGGCCAGAGGCGAGATTGATCAGGCAAGACGGAATGAAGAAAGGCGAGATACGCCGCGCGCCTTTTTCGTGCAACGTCAGCGCCGCATCGGTGATGCCCGGCAGGCCGCCGATGCCCGAGCCGATCATCACGCCGGTGCGTTCGCGCGCCTCTTCATCCTGAGGCAGCCAGCCGGAATCCTTCACCGCCAGATCGGCAGCTCCCAACGCGAAGACGATGAACTCATCCATCTTGCGCTGGTCCTTGGGCGGGACCCAGTCATTGGCATTGAAATCGCCGGCGGAGGTTTCGCCGCGCGGCACCTGGCCGGCAATCTTGGCGGGCAGGTCCGAGACGTCGAAGCTCTGGATCGAACGGATGCCCGACTTACCGGCAAGCAACCGCTTCCAGACATGCTCCGCCCCCACGCCCAGCGGCGTGACGAGGCCGAGACCGGTGACGACGACCCGTCTCATGCTGCGGCGAAACTCAAGCGGGATGGGCTTCGATGAATTGCACGGCGTCTTTGACGGTGATGATCTTCTCAGCAGCGTCGTCGGGAATTTCGCAGCCAAATTCTTCTTCGAACGCCATCACCAGCTCGACGGTGTCGAGGCTGTCGGCGCCTAGATCGTCGATGAAACTGGCGTTGTCCGTGACCTTGGACTCGTCGACGCCCAGGTGTTCCACGACGATCTTCTTAACCCGCTCGGCGACATCGCTCATTACAGTACCTCGACAAAATTGACGCGCAAATCTGGTTGTCTATCAATGGCTTCAGCTTTGACCACCGCGCGGAGCCAGCCGAAAGCGACGGTTACCTAACATAGATTGCTGGCCAATTCCAGCGTGGCCGACCCCCTATGCAACCGCCGCTAGATCATGGCTAGGCCGCCATTGATGTGCAAGGTGTGTCCGGTGACATAGCGCGCCTCGTCGCTCGCCAAGAAAAGCACGCCGGCCGCCACCTCGTCGGGCGTGCCAATGCGCCCCATCGGAATCGATGTGGCGATGCGCTCCTTTTGTTCGGCCGTCAGTACGTCGGTCATTGCCGTGGCGATGAAGCCCGGCGCCACGCAATTGACGGTGATGCCACGCTGCGCGACTTCGGCGGCGAGCGCCTTCGACATGCCAACCATTCCCGCTTTCGCCGCGGCATAGTTTGCTTGCCCCGCATTGCCGGTGGCGCCGACGACCGAGGTGATGCCGATAATCCGCCCCCAACGCCGCCTGACCATGCCACGCAAGGCGGCGCGCGACAGGCGGAATCCGGCGGTCAGATCGACATCGATAACTTTTTGCCAATCCTCGTCCTTCATGCGCATCGCCAACATGTCGCGCGTGAAGCCGGCATTGTTCACGAGAATATCGAGCTGGCCCAGCGCCTCTTCGGCGGACTTGATCAACGCATCCGCCGCCGCGGGATCGGCAAGGTCGGAAGCGGCGACGAAAGCGCGCCCTTGTAAAGACGCGGCCAGCTCTTCCAAAGCCGGACGCCGCGTTCCATGAAGCATCACCGCGGCACCGGCACCGTGCAACGCGCGCGCAATCGCGCCGCCAATTCCGCCTGAGGCGCCAGTCACCAGCGCCGCCTTGCCGCTCAAATCGAACATCGCCAATCCTTCGCTTCGTGCCGTGCGCCGTCAGATCGTTTTGAGGAACGCTTCGATCTCGGCGGGCGCGCCGATCGCGACGCTCGCCATCTCGCGATCGATGCGCTTGGCAAGGCCGCTCAGAACACGGCCGGCCCCGAGTTCCACCAGCTCTTGCACGCCCCGCTCCTTCATCGCCAAGACGCATTCGCGCCAACGCACCAGACCGGTTACCTGCTCGACCAGCAGGCGTTTGATCTCTTCAAGATCGCGCACGGGCAACGCGGTGACATTGGCGATCAAAGGCACCAGCGGCTCGGCGAATTTCACCTCGGCCAGTGCCTCCGCCATTTCGTCGGCCGCGGGTTTCATCAGCGCGCAATGGAAAGGGGCGCTCACGGGCAACATGATCGAGCGCCGCGCGCCGCGTTCGGCGGCGATCGCAATCGCGCGCTCGACCGCGGTCTTGTGGCCGCTCACCACGACTTGGCCTGCACCGTTGTCATTGGCCACGTCGCACACTTCGCCTTGAGCGGCGTCTTCGGCGACGCTGCGCGCGGTATCGACCTCCATGCCGAGAAGCGCCGCCATGGCGCCAACCCCAACAGGGACGGCGCGCTGCATGGCGCGTCCGCGCCGCTTCAGCAGACGCGCCGCATCGGCAAGCCCGAGCGCGTGCGCGGCCGCCAAGGCCGAATATTCGCCGAGCGAGTGGCCCGCGACGAAAGCGGCGTGACACTTCACGTCGAAGCCGCCGTCCTTTTCGAGCACGCGCGCGACCGCGAGGCTCACGGCCATCAGCGCCGGTTGCGCGTTCTCGGTGAGGGTGAGATCGCTTTCCGGTCCCTCGAACATCAGGCGCGACAGATTCTGCTTCAGCGCTTCGTCGATCTCGGCGAACACGTCGCGTGCCGTGCCGAAAGCGAGGGCAAGCTCTTTGCCCATGCCGACAAACTGAGAGCCCTGCCCAGGAAACACCAAGGCGCGTGTCATCCCCGATCCCCTAAACCGCGCTTGCCGCTAAAGCAGATTGAGCCAATCCATGTGGATATAGTCGAAATCCAGCCGGTCGTAATGTCCGCAGCGCAGCTTCATATCGACGAGCTGTCGGCTGGCCTCGGCCGGTTCGACGTCTTGGCGGGTCTTGGCGTAACCGCGGATGCAAATCTGACTGGCCTTCCAATCGAGCTGTGCGGTTTCGGTATTGCCAGGAGCCGTGGTCCCGCCATCGGGCCGCGCGGCCGAAACCCCAAATTCGTCGCGCGACGGATCGAGTCCGATCGGCACGCATCCGGCCAAAAGCGCTGTCAAAACAGCCAGGTACAGAAACCTGCCCATAACCGTCTCCCACCACGATGCCCTGCGATAACACCCTCAGGACGGCCTGTCCAGCGTGGTTGGGCCGCGACTCAGCCGAATTCTCGGCCGGTCTTGCGCAGAGCCTCGCGTTTTGGGGGATGGCGGCAGGACTTGCGCCCAAGGGCGCATCCTGTATAGTTCTCCGCCTCCTTGCCGGCCGTGCCGGCTAGGTCCGGGCGGCTGACCGTCGGCAGGTTCCCCAGGGGAAACTGCCAAGCAGCGCCGGACCGCGAAAGAGCCATAAGGGGATTAGATGCCATTCTACGAAAACGTGTTCATCACGCGTCAGGACATTTCCACCGCTCAGGTGGAAGCCCTGACCGATACTTTCGCGAATCTCGTCGCCGAACATGGCGGCAAAGTCGAGAAGCGCGAATATTGGGGCCTGCGGAACCTCTCCTACCGCATCAAGAAGAACCGCAAGGGCCATTACACGCTCCTCAATCTCGAGGCGCCGCCCGCCGCGGTGAGCGAGCTCGAGCGCAACATGCGCATCAATGAGGACGTGCTGCGCTACATGACGATCCGGGTCGAGGAGCTCGAGGCAGGCCCCTCGGCGATGCTCCAGAACCGCAGCCGCGACGACCGCGACCGTGGCCCGCGCCGCGGCTATGGCGACCGCGATCCTCGTGAAGAGGGAGTCGAGGCATGAGCGACAATGACGAACGCGGCGAGCGCGGCGGCGGCCGCCCGGCGACACGGCGGCCCTTTTTCCGCCGGCGCAAATCTTGTCCCTTCTCGGGCCCGAACGCGCCCAAGATCGACTACAAGGACGTGAAGCTGCTGCAACGCTTCGTTTCCGAGCGCGGCAAGATCGTGCCGAGCCGGATCACGGCGGTTTCGACCAAGAAACAACGCGAGCTGGCGCAGGCCATCAAGCGCGCGCGTTTTCTCGGTCTGCTGCCCTACGCGTTGCGCTAAAGCGAGGCGGACATGGTAGACGTCATCCTGCTTGAGCGGGTCGAAAATCTCGGCCAAATGGGTCAGGTCGTGAAAGTACGGCCGGGCTATGCGCGCAATTATCTGCTGCCGCAGAAAAAAGCCTTGCGCGCGACCAAGGACAATCTTGCCTATTTCGAGACGCAGCGCGTGCAGCTCGAAGCGGCGAATCTCTCGCGCAAAAAAGACGCCGAACAGGTCGCGCAAAAGGCCGACGGGCTGTCCGTGATCGTCATTCGCCAAGCCGGCGAAAGCGGTCAACTTTACGGCTCAGTGAGCGCGCGCGATATCGCCGACGCGATCAGCGCGGCGGGATTTACCGTCACGCGCGGGCAGGTCGTGCTCGACAAGGCGATCAAAACCTTGGGCCTTTACAAGGTGCGCGTCGTCTTGCATCCCGAAGTTTCGGTGCAGGTGACGACCAACGTCGCGCAATCGCCCGAAGAGGCGGAAATGCAGGCCAAGGGCGTCGACCCAGTCAAGCTCGCACAAGAAGCCGCCGCCCGCGAGGCAACCGAAGCCGCCGAAGCGGTCTTCACGAAAGAAGCGGAAGAACCGGACGAGAAATAAGCCGCCGGCAAGCGCGCGCTTGGCAGGCCCATGCGCGGCTTCGCGGCTTTCCTTCTGAGCTTCGTCAAACCCAGCGGCGAACCGGTGTCATGGAGCCGGTCGGTCCGGTGCATGCTGGCGCTTGGCTGCCCGACACTTTTCGGCATCTACGCGGGCAATGCCGATCTTGCCTTGATCGCGACGGTCTGTGCGCTGTGGGTGTGGCTCAACGATCTCGGCGGAACCGTCACCGATCGCTTGCTCGACATGATGGCGACCGCGATCGGCGTGCTGTCAGGCGGTGTCCTGGGCGGCCTCGCCGGCGCGCATTTCTGGCCGGAATTGATCGGCTTGTTTCTCTGCAGCGCCGGCATCGGTTGGCTTCATAATACGAGCCGCGCGCTCGAGAACGCGGTGCGCTGCGCCGGCTTTGCCTATGTTATCGCCGCAAGCCTCGGCCTTACCGACCCGCGCCTGATCCTCGCCGCGTCCGGCGGCTGCCTGTGGGCGATCGTCATCGTCTGCGGTGATCAGCTGCTATGGCCGAGAGTCGTGCGGGCCACCGGCACGAGCTTGCGCGCCGGGCTGGCACGGCTCAACAAAGGCCATGCGCCCGATTGGCGCTTTGGCGTGCGCTATGCGCTGGCGGCCACTGCCGCGCTGATCGTGGCCATACAGCTCGGCGCGAGCCATGCGGCCTGGGCGACGATCACGACTCTTGCGGTGATGCGTCCTAACGATGCCGAAAGCGTCACGCTCGTGATCGAGCGCGGCATCGGCACCTTTGTCGGGGTCGGAGTGGCATCGGCGATCCTGGCGATCACACAGAACCCTTGGGCACTCGGTCTGCTAGTGGCGGTGCTCGCTTTTACCATTTCGCCGAGCGCAGTCTGGCACCGCTGGACGCGCTTTGCCGCGATCACCGCGACCGTGCTCGTGCTGCTGGACCTCGCGCTGCTCAATCAAGGCGGCGACCGCCCCCTGCTGGTGGAACGCATTTATGATACCGGGCTCGGATGCAGCATTGCCTTGCTCGCCACCTGGGCGATCTTCCCTACCCGCTGGCGCGTGCCGGTCGTCTAAAGGCCGCGCAACATCGGCGGCGCTCAGGCTTCCGCGTTCAAGCGATAGCCGACCCCGGATTCGGTGAGGATGAGGGCGGGGCGTCCCGGGTCCGCTTCGATCTTGTGCCGCAGCTGGCGGACGTAGATTCGCAGATACTGTACGTCGGTGGCGCCACCCCAGACCTCGCGCATGATGTGCTGATGAGTGAGCACCTTGCCTGCGTGCATCACCAGCAAGCGCAACAGGTCGTATTCCTTGGGCGAGAGCTTCACCTCGACCCCTTTCACCATGACGTGGCGGCGAACGAGATCGACCGAGAGATCACCGCTTTTGAAAATCGGCTCCGCGCCCTGTTGCTGCAAGCGGTGGCGCAGCGCCGCGCGCAGCCGCGCATTGAGCTCGTCCATCCCGACCGGCTTGGTCACATAGTCATCCGCGCCGAGATCGAGCGCCTCGACCTTGCCGTGCTCGTCGCTGCGGATCGACAAGACGAGAATCGGCGTCAGCCCCGCGTTGCGAATGCGGCGGATCAGCTCCTTGCCGTCGATATCCGGCAGGCCGAGATCCAGCAACACCACGTCCGGCTTGGCCTTGCCATAAGCGGTCCACCCTTCGCCGCCGGTCGCGGCTTCGACCACCTCATAGCCTTCAGCGGAGAGGCTGGTCTTCAGCAGCCGCCGAATGGCGGGCTCATCGTCGATGACGAGGACGCGGATCGGCGGCGCGTTCATGCCGCCTCCGCCTGTCCGGCCGGCAGCGGAAACTCGATCACGAAATCGGCGCCGCGTCGATCGGCGCGGTTGCGTGCCCGGATGGCGCCGCCCATCGCCGCGACGAAGCCGCGACATATGGCGAGGCCGAGCCCGGTTCCCGGCCGCCTTCGGTCGCCATCCTGGGCGCGGTGAAACTTGTCGAAGATGCGTTCGAGTTGATCGGGCGGAATACCGTCACCTTCATCGAGCACGTCGATCTGGATGGTGCCGCCGCGGCGCTGCGCGCGGATATCGATCTGGGATTCGCGCGGCGCGTATTTCGCCGCATTGTCCAAGAGATTGAACAACACCTGCTCGAACAGCACGAAATCGAGCTTGAGCATCGGCAGGTCCGACGCAAGGTCGACCTTCACGCGGTGATTCGCCAGCACCCGAGCGGCACGCTGCAAGGCGGTTCCGACGATCTCGCTGAGATCGATCATCTCGCGCTTGGGCGCGATCGCGCCCGATTCCAGCTTCGTCATGTCGAGCAGATTGCCGACGAAGCGATTGAGCCGCTCGGCCTCTTCCAAAATCGTCGAAACCAGCTCGTTGCGCTGCGATTCATCATAGCGCTCGCCCACGCTTTTGAGGCTCGAAGCGGCGCCGATGATCGAGGCCAGGGGCGTTCCGAGATCGTGCGAGATCGAGGTCAGCAGCGCCGAGCGCAGCCTTTCGCTTTCGGCCTGGAGGCGCGTGCTGTCGAGATCGGATTGCAGGTGGATACGCTCGACCGCCAGCGCCGCCAGATCCATCAGCGCATCCAGCAGACGGCGGCTGTCGGGCGTCAGCAATATGCCCGGCGTCTCGCGATCCAAGCCCAGCACGCCCACCACGCCGCGCCCGGTGCGCAACGGCAGAAAGAGGCGCTTGGCGCCCGGCAAGGTATCGGAACCGCGGCCGGCCGGATGATTATGCGCCCAGCTCCATTTCGCCGCCGCGATATCGGCATCGTCGAGCTCGTCTTCGGGCGGGTAGCCCGCCTTCACCGTGAGATCGTGCCCGTCGGGCATTAGGATGACGACGCGCAATTTCAGCATCGACGCGATCTGATAGGTCGTGGCCCAAAGCAGATCGTCGAGCGTCGCGACACCGGCGAGTTTGCGGCTGAAGGCCAGAAGCTCCTCGGTCGTGCGCGCGCGGGCGCGTGCCGCCACCGCCTGGCTGCGCGTGCCAGCGGCAAGATTGCTGCCGATCAGCGCGGCGACAAGGAACGCCACCAACGCCAACACGTTCTCGGGGTCGGCGATGGTGAAGGTGTAGAGCGGCGGCAGAAAGAAGAAATTATAGGCCAGCACGCTCAAGGTGCAGGCCAAGAGCGAGGGCCATAAGCCATAGCTTGCTGCGACCACCAGCACGGCGGTGAGGAACACGAGCGCGACGTTGAGTACGTTGAGGAATTGCTGCAGGGCGAGTCCGACCCCCAACGCCACCGCGACGATCGCGACGGTGGCGAGATAGGGGCGCGCATCGAAAGGCAGCTTGGGCGTCTCGGTTCCGACCGCCTTGGGCGCCGAGGGTTCGGCGGCTTCACCCGCGATGACGTGGACGCTGATATTGCCGGCCGCGCGGACCAGATCATGCACGATCGAGCCATGCAGCATCTCGAACCAGCGCGAGCGCTCCGATTTGCCGATGACGATCTGCGTGAAATTGTTGGTTTGCGCATAGGCGACGACATCTTCGGCGATCCGACGGCCCGGAACCGTCGCTGCCTGCCCCCCCAGCCTTTCGGCCAAGCGCAACGCGTCGGCAATGCGGTCGCGCTGCGCCTCATCGAGCCGGTGATAGCGCGCCGTTTCGACATAGACCGCCGCCCAAGGCGCGTGGAGGCGGTCGGCAAGACGCTTGGCATAACGGACAAGACCGGGACAGCCCGCATCCTCGCTGACGCAGACGAGCACGCGGTCGCCGGCCGCCCAGGGCCCGCTGATCGCATGCGCCCGCATATAGGTGACCATCTGCTCGTCGACGCGCTGCGCCGTGCGGCGCAAGGCCAACTCGCGCAAGGCGGTCAGGTTGCCTGGCTTGAAATAATTGCGCAGCGCGCGTTCGGCCTCGGCCGCGACATAGACCTTGCCTTCGCGCAAGCGCTCGATCAGATCGTCGGGCGAGAGGTCGACCACCTCGATATCGTCGGCACGATCGAGAATCCCGTCCGGCACGGTTTCGCGGATGCGGATATGGGTGATCTGCGCCACCACGTCGTTGAGACTCTCGACGTGCTGGATATTGAGCGTGGTGTAGACGTCGATACCGGCCGCGAGCAGCTCCTCGACGTCGAGATAGCGTTTGGGGTGGCGGCTGCCGACGACGTTGGTATGGGCGAGCTCGTCCACCAGGACGAGCCCGGGTTTGCGCGCCAGGATCGCGTCGAGGTCCATTTCCTCGAGCGCGTGATCCTTGTAGGCGATCAGGCGACGGGGAACGATCTCGAGACCCTCGAGCAGGGCCCGCGTTTCCTGACGGCCGTGAGTCTCGACCACGCCGACAACGACATCGATGCCTTCCTCGCGCGCGGTCTGCGCGGCGGTCAGCATCTTGTAGGTTTTGCCGACCCCGGGCGCCGCGCCCAAAAAGATCTTGAGCCGGCCGGCTCCTTCCCGCCCCGCCTCCCGAAGCAGCGCTTCCGGCGACGGACGCTGATCGCGATCCGACGTCTCGGTGCTGGCCATCGCCCTCCTAGCGAGGCGGGAGTGCGTCGAGCGCCAGATTGAGCTTCAACACGTTCACCCGCTTCTCGCCAAGGATACCAAGCCAGCGGCCCTGTGTGTAGCTGTCGACCAGCGTTTGGACCTGGTCGGCCGGGAGATTGCGCGCTTTGGCGACACGCGCCACCTGGAAGGCAGCGCCTGCCGGCGTGATATCAGGATCGAGACCGCTCGCCGAGGTAGTGACGAGGTCGACCGGGATCGGCGCCTTGTTCTCGCCCGCAAGCGTTTCAGAATCGCCTTTGACCCGGTCGATCAGCGCCTGGCTGGTCGGGCCGAGATTGGAGCCGACCGAGTTGTCCGCGGCATAGGGCACCGAAACCGTCTTGGTCGAATTGTTCGGATCGGTCTCGGACGTGGCCGACGGCCTGCCATGGAAATATTTGTCAGCGGTGAAGTTTTGGCCGATCAGCTCGGAGCCGATGACGGCGCCGTTCTGCTCGATCAGGCTGCCATTGGCCTGATGCGGGAACAGGATCTGCGCGATCCCGGTCATGCCGAGCGGGTAGGCAAGACCGGTGATGATCGTCATGACAATGATCATCATGATGGCGGGACGGATTTGCGAAAGCATGGTACGGGCCCTCCTTAAGCGAGGCCGATGGTCGTGACGAGCAGGTCGATCAGCTTGATGCCGATAAACGGCACGATAATGCCGCCGAGCCCGTAGACGAGCAGGTTGCGGCGCAGGATGCTGGCGGCGCCGGTTGGGCGATAGGCGACCCCTTTGAGGCTCAAAGGGATGAGCGCGATGATGATGAGCGCGTTGAAGATGATTGCCGACAGGATCGCGCTCTCCGGCGTCTTGAGGTGCATGACGTTCAGCACGCCAAGCTGCGGGTAGAAAGCGATGAACATCGCCGGAATGATGGCGAAGTATTTGGCGACGTCATTGGCGATCGAGAAGGTGGTAAGCGCGCCGCGAGTCATCAGCAATTGCTTGCCGATGGCGACGATCTCGATCAGCTTGGTCGGGTCGCTATCGAGGTCGACCATGTTGCCCGCCTCGCGCGCGGCCATGGTACCGGTGTTCATCGCCACGCCGACATCGGCCTGGGCCAGCGCCGGCGCGTCGTTGGTGCCGTCGCCGCACATGGCCACGAGCTTGCCCTTGCCCTGCTCGTCGCGAATGAGACGGAGCTTGTCCTCCGGAGTCGCTTGGGCGAGGAAATCATCCACCCCCAATTCCGCCGCGATCGCTGCCGCGGTAAGCGGGTTGTCGCCGGTGATCATGACGGTGCGGATGCCCATTTGCCGGAGCTCCGAAAAGCGCTCCTTGATGCCGCCCTTGACGATGTCTTTGAGGTGAATGACGCCAAGAATGCGGTTGTCCTTGGCGACGACCAGCGGCGTGCCGCCGGATTTCGAGATGGCTTCCACGATCGGCGTAAGTTGCGGCACCTCGGGCACATGCGCGACCGCAAGAGCAGCCCGATCGCCGCCCGCCGCGACTGCGCCGCCGCCATTGAGCTGCCGCATATAATCGAGGATCGCGTCGACCGCGCCCTTCCGGATCGAGTGGCCCTCGACATCGACGCCGGACATCCGGGTTTGCGCCGAGAACGGAATGAAATGAGCATTGAGCGGCGCCATTTCGCGGCCGCGCAGCCCGTATTTCTCCTTCGCCAGCACCACGATCGAACGGCCCTCAGGCGTCTCGTCGCTGAGCGAGGAAAGCTGTGCCGCATCGGCAAGCTCGCGTTGATCGACCTTCGGGAGCGGGATGAATTCCGTCGCCTGGCGGTTGCCGAGCGTGATGGTGCCGGTCTTGTCGAGGAGCAAGGTATCGACATCGCCCGCCGCCTCCACCGCGCGGCCGGACATGGCCAGCACGTTGAAGCGCACCAACCGATCCATGCCGGCGATGCCGATCGCGGAAAGCAGCGCGCCGATCGTGGTGGGAATCAGCGTCACGAACAGCGCGATCAGCACGACGACCGACACCGCGCCCCCGGCATAGGCGGCAAAACTCGGGATCGTCACCGTGGCAAAGATGAAGATAAGCGTCATGCCGGCAAGCAGGATGTTGAGCGCGATCTCGTTGGGCGTCTTTTGACGCACCGCGCCTTCGACCAGCGCGATCATGCGATCGAGAAAGGTCGAGCCTTGCGCCGCCGTGATCCGCACCTTCAGCCAGTCCGAGGTCACGCGCGTGCCGCCCGTGACCGCCGAACGGTCGCCGCCGCTTTCGCGGATGACCGGCGCCGATTCGCCCGTGATGGCCGACTCATCGACCGAGGCCACGCCTTCGATCACGTCGCCGTCGCTCGGCACGAGATCGCCGGCATCCACCAAAACCACGTCGCCTTTCTTGAGCGCGGTTGCCGCCACCAGCTCGAAGTCGCGGCTGCGCTCATTGGCGAGACGCTTGGCCTTGGTGTCCGTGCGCATACGGCGCAGCGTATCGGCCTGGGCCTTGCCGCGGCCTTCCGCCACCGCCTCGGCGAAATTGGCAAACAGCACCGTGAACCACAGCCATGCTGCGATCTGCCCGGAGAAGAGAGCATTGGTGCCGACCACCGTTCCGGGGCCCGCGACGAGATCGCGCAGGAAGAAGATCGTCGTCAGCACCGACACGATCTCGACCACGAACATCACCGGGTTCTTGGCCAGGGTTCGCGGATTGAGCTTGCGGAATGACGCGCCGATGGCCGGGCCAATCAGCTTGCTGTCGAACAGCGACAGCGGTTGGACCTGCCTTTTGTAGAGGCCGGTATGGGGCGAGTGCAGCGAAGGAGATGTCATGGTCATGTCAGAATATCCTCGAGAAAATCGTTCAGGGCGCCGCGTAGAGCGTGCCTGCGTTCATCGCGACATGCTCGACCACGGGGCCCAGTGCCACGGCGGGGAAATAGGTCAGTCCACCAATGATCAGGATGACGCCGACGAGCAGGCCGACGAAAAGCGGACTCGTGGTCGGGAAGGTGCCGGCCGATGGCGCCAAGAGCTTTTTCGACGCCAGCGAGCCGGCGACCGCGAGCAGCGGGATCACGAAGATGAACCGGCCGATCAGCATCGCGAAGGCCAAGGTCGTGTTGTAGAACAGCGTGTTGGCGGAGATGCCGGCAAAGGCACTGCCATTGTTCCCCGTCGCCGAGGTGAAGGCGTAGAGGATCTCGCTGAAGCCGTGCGGCCCCGCATTTTCCGGACCTGCTAAGCCCGCGGGAAGGATCGCAGCGAGCGCGGTGAAGCCGAGGATCGAGAGCGGCAGCGACAACAGCGCCAAGATCGACATCTTGACCTCTTTCGCTTCGAGCTTCTTGCCGAGATATTCGGGCGTGCGTCCGACCATCAGGCCCGCGACGAACATCGCGACGATGGCGAAGGCGATCATGCCGTAGAGCCCGGAGCCGACGCCGCCGAAGATGATCTCGCCAAGTTGGATGTTGACGAGCGGCACCATGCCGCCCAGCGGCATCATGCTGTCATGCATCGTGTTGACGGCGCCGCAGGAAGCATCCGTGGTGACCGTCGCGAACAGCGCCGAATTGGCGATGCCGAAGCGGACTTCCTTGCCTTCCATATTGCCGCCCGGCTGCGCCGCGTTGGCGGTCTGGTCGACATTGAACTGCGCGAAAGCGGGATTGCCTTTGGCCTCGGCCCAATAGGCCGTGGTGGTCCCGATCAGGAACAGCACGCCCATCGCTGCAAAGAGCGCCCAGCCTTGTTTTTGGTTGCCGACCATGCGGCCGAGCACGTTGGTCAAACCGGCGCCGATCGAGAAGATCAACACGATCTGGACGAAATTGGTCAGCGCGTTCGGATTCTCGAAGGGATGCGCCGAATTGGCATTGAAGAAACCGCCGCCATTCGTGCCCATCATCTTGATGACTTCCTGGGACGCGACCGGGCCGACCGCGATGCTCTGCTTCGCGCCTTCGAGAGTCGTCGCATCGACATAGGCACCCAGCGTCTGCGGCATGCCTTGCCATACGAAGAAGAGACCGACGACGATGCTCAGCGGCAGCAGGATGTAAAGCGTGCAGCGCGTGAGATCGACCCAAAAATTGCCGATCGCCTTGGCCTCACGCCGCGCAAAGCCGCGAATGACCGCGATGGCCAACGCGATACCGGTGGCGGCGGACATGAAATTATGGACGGTGAGCCCCGCCATTTGCGTCAGGTAGCTCATCGTCGTCTCGGGCACGTAAGACTGCCAATTGGTATTCGTGACGAAGCTGATCGAGGTATTGAAGGCGAGGCTTTGCTCGACCGCGCTCTGGCCTTGCGGATTGAAGGGCAGCACGTCCTGTAGCCGCTGCAGCGCATAAAGCGTAACGAAGCCCGCGACGCTGAAGAACAGCATGGCGACCGCGTAAGCGAGCCAGTTCTGCTCGTTCTTTTCGTCGATGCCGCAGCACGCATAGATCGCGCGCTCGAAGGGGCGCAGCACTGGATGAAGGAAGGTACGCTCGCCGTTGAAGACGCGCGTCATGAAGCCGCCGAAGGGCTTGGTGATCGCGATCACGACCGCGCAATAAAGCGCGATCTGAAGCCAGCCGTTGAATGTCATTATATGCTCCTGAAGACGCGACGCTCAGAAGCGCTCGGGGTTGATGAGCGCGTAGACGAGATAAACCGTGATCACGAGAGTCACGGCCGAGCCGAGGATGTAATCGAAAATCATGGCTTGTCCCTCACATACGATCGCAGGCCAGGACGTAAAGCACCGTGACCAGAAAGCCGCCGAGACCGGCAGCGACGAGAGCCGCGTCAAGCATCGAATCCTCCATGCCGGATTTGCGACGACATTAATCTTTGCGAAACCATTGCGAATTGACCTGGATCAAGAACCGACATGGCGAGCTTCCGTCCGTACCTGCGAAAATTGTGCATTGCACATAGAGATGACGGGAAGGACATATAAATTCGAGAGCGTCATCAAGTGGCGGCTATATAAAACTCATATATGGACTGGCGCGGCCGTGGCGCGGCCTCATGCTCTAATTGGCCAAAGTGTTGGCGGCCGATCCTGAAACAACGCCAGGATCAACCGTCGGCATCGCCGAGGTCTCGGCAAGGTTCGCGACCGTCCTGCCGACAAGAAGCAGAGTGACGAGGACAAGTTGGAGCGCCACGCAAGCGCGTCTCGTTGTCCATTGCGTTGGCTGCAAGGTCTGCATCGTCATGACGCCCTCTTAATAAGAGCAAGCGCCGCGCCAGGCCGCGGCGGCAAGGAACAAGAAGCTTCGTCGCGGGCGAAACGGAGCGCGGCTTCGCGGGTGAAGAACGTGCCCGCGACCATGTTGTCGTCTTTCAGCGCGCGCCAATGTCCGCTTCCGTCGGCAAAAACGCGAAAGCCTGGCTGTATGGCATTGTCCCGCCGATGAATCGCTTTGAGCATCGCCGGCGCCCTTAACCGATCGCCTTGACGCAGGCGATGACCAGGATGATCACGCCGACGATTCCGACGAGCGTCAACAACAGCTCGGTTACCGTGTCTTTGAAATCCGGCCCCGGCGAATAATAGTTGTGGCGCCCCTTGGGCTCGGTCGCGGCATGCCGTCTGCCGGCCATTGCCCAGCCGTAATCGTCGTGATCGTTGCGTATCGCCATCTCGTGGCTCCTCAAATCGCCTGACGGTCTTGCCGTCACGCGAATAGAAGGCCCTTCCGGCATAAAGGATCGAGAGCGCTACCGGCCTTAAAAAATAGAAATTTCATAAAGATCGCCAGCCGGCGGCAGCACCGCGCCGCTCTGACTTACCTATTTCTTTTTTATGCCGGCGCGGCGCGAACCCCATCGATTTTTTATGCCTTGCCGCCCTCATATTGACCTGCCGGCGACGCTCGCCGACAGAGAAGAGGACGACATGGCAAAAAGCTTAACCAAGAACACGACACCGCCGCGCGCAAAATTCGTGATCCATCAGAACCCGCAAGGCTATTGGGTGGCGAGCGAGAAAGGCGGTTTGGTCACCGGCGTCTTTGCGATCGAGCGTGAAGCTCTCCGCTTCGCCCTCTCCCGCATGCACGGGGGCATTCTTCACAGCCACGTTGCACAAAAGCCCCGTTGAATACCGATGACCTTGCTCGCGCATTTCGACACGGCTTCGCAAGGGATGCTGCAGCGCTTTGCCCGGAAGGTGGCGCTGTTTGCCGCTTTCGCCGTGATCGTCTCCCTTTTGCAACCGCGCGGGCTCGTGATGGTCGGGGTATTGCTACAAATGCAATGCATGGTCGGCAGCGGGCTCTCGGTTCTCTCTGCCACGTTCTTGCGCCAACCTTTCGCCGCGGAATCCCTCACCTATTGGGACGAAGCCCTCGCGTTCTCGGGCCTCGGCATGCTCAGCCACATCGTGACCCGCCTCGCCTACCATCCCATCTGATCGGCATTGCGTTCAGCCCGACGTCGCCGGCGCGGCGTCCTGAGCGCCGTTCTTGTAAAGCGCGGGGCGCAAGCGCTTCTGACCCAAGAACAGCAGAATCGGCGAGGCGATGAAGATCGAGGACGAGGTGCCGACGATGATCCCGAAGATAATCGCCAGTGCAAACCCCCGGATCGCCTCGCCGCCGAGCAGGGCGAGGGGCAAGATCGACAGCAAGACGGTGGACGATGTCGCCACGGTGCGGCCAAGCGTCTGATTGATGCTGACATCAATGAGCTCGCGCAACGGCATCGTCTTGTGCTTGCGCAGGTTTTCGCGGATCCGGTCGTAGACCACGATCTTATCGGTGACCGAATAGCCGATCAGCAACATGATTGCGGCGACGGAAGTGAGATCGAATTGGATCCGCGTGACCGCGAAAAAGCCGACGGTCTTGGTGACGTCGAGGATCAGGGTGCCGACGACACCGACGCCGAACTGCCAATCGAAGCGGAACCAGATATAGATCAGTACGCCGACGAAGGAGAGTCCCACGGCAAGGAGGCCGGTGCGAAACAGCTCGCCGCTGACCTTGGCGCCCACCGATTCCATGCGGCGGATTTCGGCGCCGGGGAATTTTTCCGCGAGCAGCTGTGTGACCGCTTGGCGCGCGCCCTCGCCTTCGGCTTGGCGATCGAGCCTTACCAGCGCATCCTCGGGCGAGCCGAATTGCTGCACGTTCGGCGTGCTGAAATGAAGCGCGTCGAAGGCCGTGCGGAGTTGCGCCGGATCGACGGGCTGGGCAAGGCGAAGCTCAATGACCGTCCCGCCTTGGAAATCGATGCTGTAATTGAGCCCTGGATAGAAAAAGAGCACGAGCGACAAGGTGCTGAGGATCGCCGATACGATGAGTCCGGCGTAGCGCCCGCGCATGAAGCGGATTTGGGTGTGATCGGGAACGAGTTGCAGCGGTCGGATCATGACGAGCTTTTCCTTCCGCGCGGTTCGAGCTGCAACTTCATTCGTTCCGCGAGCGCCGGCGCTACGCGCAGCACGAGCCACGGCAAGATTACAAAAGCCAGGATGGCGCCAAAGAAATCGCCGACCTTTTGGTCATAGACCCAGCTGTAGCCGTTGTCACACCAGGAAACGGTCTCGCCCTTTGCGAATTTGCGCTCCATGGCCTCGAGCTGGCCGAGATTCTTCGCCGCCGCGAGCTGCGCCTTATGCGCTTCGAAACCTTGGATGAGACGCCCATTTGCGGCGAGCGGATCGAAACCAGGGTCGGCGGGACCATAATCGTTGGAATAGAGGCAGGACATGGACGAACTCCCATGGATTGCCCGAAGGATCGCGTTGCCGGCATATAAATTCGAGGTGGGAGCCGCCGCGCCGATATAAAGTCTCCATATAGAGCGACGGAGCCAGACGATGCGTTTTGTGCGCTTGCCGGACGGCGAGAAGCTACCCGCGCTGGGCCTTGGCACCTGGATGATGGGCGAGCGGCGCTCCGCCGCTTCCGCCGAGGTCGCGGTGCTGAAATTGGGCCTCGATTTCGGCATGTCGCTGATCGACACCGCCGAGATGTACGGCGATGGCGCCGCCGAAGAGGTGGTGCGCGCGGCGATCGCGGGACGCCGCAACGAGGTCTTTCTCGTCAGCAAGGTCTTGCCGGAAAACGCCACGTGCCGCGGCACCATCACAGCGTGCGAGGCCAGCCTGAAGCGGCTGGGCACCGATCGTATCGATCTTTATCTGCTGCATTGGCGCGGCAGCGTGCCCTTGGGCGACACGATCGTGGCATTCGAGGAACTCAAAGCCAGCGGCAAGATCCGGCACTGGGGCGTAAGCAATTTCGACGTGAAGGACCTGGAGGCGATCAAGGACGCTCCGGTCGCGTCCAATCAGGTTCTCTATAATTTGTCGCGGCGCGGCATCGAATGGGACCTTTTGCCTTGGTGCCGCGCCCGCTCCATGCCGGTTATGGCCTATTCGCCCATCGAGCAGGGACGAATCCTGCACGACCGGACTCTCGTGCGCCTTGCAAAAGAGCGCGGCTGCAGCCCCGCACAGTTGGCGCTCGCCTGGGTCTTGAGAAACGACGGCGTCCTTGCCATCCCGAAGGCGACCAACCGCGATCATGTACGCGAAAACCGCGCCGCGCTCGACTTCACCTTGACGCAAGCCGAGCTTGCCGCCCTGGATTCCGCCTTTCCGCCGCCCCAGGGCGCCAGCAGCTTGGAAATCTTGTGAGAATGCCGGCAAACGCCGCGCTTGTCTTGACCGCGCCGCTGTAGTTTAGTGACATATAAGAGCAACATAGGACTTAAAAAGCGGAGGGGTCGCCCGATGCTGCTCTCGCATATGTTGCGCCATATGGTGCGCCGAGGCACGTTTCGCGTCTATGATGCGGAAGGTCGCCTCGAAGTATTTTCCGGCGAGCCGTGGCGGACGATCACGATCCGGCTGCACGACCCGGCTGTGGCGCGCGAGCTTTTCTTCAACGGCAAGCTGAAGCTCGGCGAAACCTTCATGGACGGAAGGCTGACGGTCGAGGACGGCAGCGTCTATGACCTGCTCGATTTCCTGGCGGTCAATCTCAGCCTCGCGCCCGCCCATCTGGTGATGCGGCTTGGCGACCGGATCAGCCAGCTTTTGCGGGTTTTCCAGCAATACAATCCGATGGCCAAGGCGCGCGCGAATGTCGCGCATCATTACGACTTGTCGGATACGCTCTACAGCCTCTTTCTCGATACCGACCGGCAGTATTCCTGCGCTTATTTCGCGGCGCCGGACGATACGCTGGAAGAGGCGCAGTCGAACAAGAAACGCCACCTTGCCTCGAAATTGCTGCTCGCTCCCGGTCAACGCGTGCTCGACATCGGCTCCGGCTGGGGCGGGCTTGCAATTTATCTCGCGCAGCAATGCGATGTGGAAGTGACCGGCATCACCCTCTCGGTCGAGCAGTTGCGCGTCGCGGAGCGTCGCGCCGCCGCCGCGGGGTTGGGCGACCGGGTCCATTTCGAGCTCACGGATTACCGCCAGGTCACCGGCCAATTCGACCGGATCGTCTCGGTCGGCATGTTCGAGCATGTCGGTGTCGTCCAATATCCGGCGTTCTTCGCGAAAATGCGCGAGATCCTGGCCGATGACGGGGTCGCCCTGCTGCACTCCATCGGACGCTCCGACGGCCCGGGCTATACCAATGCCTGGATGCGGAAATATATCTTCCCGGGCGGCTACTCGCCGGCGATTTCCGAGGTCGTGCCGGTGGTCGAGCGCACCGGCCTTTGGATCACCGACATCGAAGTGCTGCGCCTGCATTATGCGGAAACCTTGCGTCACTGGCGCTCGCGCTTCCTTTCAAGCCGCGACCGCGTCCGCGCGCTTTACGATGAGCGGTTTTGCCGCATGTGGGAGTTCTATCTCGCCGCGTCCGAGGTCGCGTTCCGCCGCGAAGGACACATGAATTTTCAGATGCAGATCGCGAAACGCGTCGACACCGTGCCCTTGACACGCGACTACATGTTCGATTGGGAACGCGCGCGGCGCCCGCGCGCCGCCGAACGCGCCGCGTGAGGCGCGACTCGCTCCCCGAAATCCACAGCCTGTGCATCGAATAAACCGTTCCGCTGCGCGCGCCAGGTGCTAACATCGCGGCCATGGAAAATACCGCGTCCAATGTTACGCCGCTGCGTGAAGGCGATGTTCAATTCCGTATGCCGCCGGCGAATGTCGAAGCCGAGCAGGCGCTTTTGGGCGCGATTCTCGTCAACAACGCCGCTTATCATCGCGTCGCCGAGTTTCTGCGGCCCGAGCATTTCGCCGAGGCCGTTCACGGCCGTATCTTTGCTGCGATTGCGAAATTGATGGAGCGCGGCCAGCTCGCCAATCCGGTGACGCTGAAGAATCTGTTCGACCAGGACGGCGCGCTGGCGGAAATAGGTGGCGCGCAATATCTCGCGCGGCTCGCTGCCTCGGTGGTCACGATCATCAATGCCGAGGATTACGGCCGCACGATTCACGACCTCTATCTCCGCCGCCAGCTTATCGCGATCGGCGAGGATGTGGTCAATGAAGCGTTCGAGCACGACCTCGATCGTCAAGCAAGCCAGCAGATCGAAACGGCGGAGAAAAGGCTCTTCGACCTCGCTGAGACGGGGCAATACGAGGGCGGCTTCCGGCCCTTCAGCAACGCGCTCAGCAACGCGATCATGCAGGCCGAGGCGGCCTTCAAGCGCTCGGGGCGAACCACCGGCGTTTCGACCGGCTTTCTCGACATCGATAAGCTCCTGGGCGGATTGCACCCGTCGGATTTGATCGTGCTGGCAGGCCGGCCCTCGATGGGCAAGACGGCGCTGGCGACCAATATCGGCTTCAATGCCGCGCGCGCCTACCATCCCGCCAAAGCGCCCGATGGAAAGACCATTGCCGAGGACGGCGCCGTGGTCGGGTTTTTCTCGCTCGAAATGTCGGCCGAACAGCTTGCGACGCGCATTCTTTCCGAGGAATCGGGCGTGCCGTCGAACAATATCCGCAAAGGCGAAGTCAGCCACGAGGATTTCGACCGCTTCGTGCTGGCGAGCCAGCGCCTGGCCTCGGTGCCGTTCTTCGTCGACGATACGCCGGCGCTCACCATCGCGGGCCTCCGGACCCGAGCCCGCCGCTTGCTGCGCCAGCAGGGGCTGGGGCTCGTGATCGTCGATTATCTGCAGCTCCTGCGCGGCTCCGATAACGGCGCGGAGAACCGTGTCCAGGAAATCTCCGAGATCACGCGCGGCCTGAAAGCGCTCGCCAAGGAGCTCAACGTGCCCGTCCTCGCGCTGTCGCAGCTCTCGCGCGCGGTCGAGGCGCGCGAGGACAAGCGGCCGATGCTGTCGGATCTGCGCGAATCGGGCTCCATCGAGCAGGACGCGGACGTCGTCATGTTCGTCTTCCGCGAGGAATATTATCTGAGCCGCGGCGAGCCTTCGCGCCGGCCCGAAGAATCCGAAGAGCGCTACAATGCGCGCTACGAGGATTGGCAAAAGCGTCTCCAGGAAACCACCGGCATCGCCGAAGTCCTGGTCGCCAAGCAACGGCATGGCCCGATCGGCAAAGTGACGCTCCGCTTCGCGCACGACACCACCCGTTTCGAAAACTTCATCAGCGGCGACCGCCTGCCCGATGCCTTCCCCTGATCGGCAGGCCCGTTCGCGGGCGCGCACGATCGAGCGGGCCGGCGCGATCCTCGAGATCGATCTCGACGCGGTCGTCTCGAACTGGAAGCTGCTCGGCGAACGCCTGACCTTCGGCACGCGGTGCGCCGCGGTGGTGAAGGCCGACGCCTACGGCCTCGGCGTCGATGAAATCGCCCCGGTCCTGGCCCGCGCGGGATGCAAGACTTTCTTCGTCGCCACCTTGATCGAAGGGCTCGAGCTGCGGGCGCTTTTGCCGCGCGCTCAGATCGCCGTGCTGAACGGACTCGCCATGGGCGCGCCCGCCGATTTCGCCAAGGGCAGGCTTATGCCCGTGCTCAACGATCTGGGTCAGGTCCTGCAATGGCACGAGTATGCGCGGCCGCGTGGCGGGTTGCCGGCGATGCTGCATATCGACACGGGTCTCGCGCGGCTCGGCCTGCCGCATCGCGAGCTGCAACAGCTGGCGGCCGAGCCCGCGCTGCTCAAAGGCTTCAAGCTCAATCTCATCATTTCGCACCTCGCCTGCGCCGGGGAGCCGGCGCATCCGATGAACTTGGAACAGCTCGATGCGTTCCGCGCCGCGCTGCGGATTTTGCCGCGCGCACCGGCAAGCCTCTCTTCATCCTCGGGGATTTTTCTCGGCGCGGATTTCCATTTCGACATGGTGCGCGCAGGGGCCGCGATCTACGGCGTCAACCCGCTCGCCGGCCGCCCCAATCCGATGAAGCAAGTCGTTCGTCTGAAAGCGAAAATCCTCCAGACCCGCGACGTTGACAGGGGGGAGACCGTTGGATATGGTGCCGCGCACCGCGTTGATCGGCCGGGACGAATCGCCACCGTGGCGATGGGTTACGCCGATGGGTGGCTCCGCTCTTCGAGCCATCGCGGCACAGCCCGAATTGCCGGGAAGCCGGCTCCGGTCATCGGACGGATCTCCATGGATCTCCTGACCCTCGACGTGACCGGCATCGATCCGCGTGTCGTTCAACCGGGAGCTTTTGCCGATCTGCTCGACGAGCGCTACGGCGTCGACGACGCCGCTTACGCCGCCCAGACCATCGGTTACGAGATTCTGACCTCGCTCGGCCGACGCTGTCTGCGCGTTTATCGCGGCGGAAAGCGGTAGACAAAGATGCTCGATTTCCTGGCCTCGGTCGGCCGCGTCTTCATCGCCTTCCTCGGCGCCAGCGGCCGTCTGGCGATCTTTACCTTTAACGCCGTCAGCCACTGCTTTCGCCGCCCTTTTTACGTCAGCCTCGTCGGCAAGCAGATGATCGACATCGGCTATTATTCTTTGCCGGTCGTCGGCCTCACGGCGATTTTCACGGGCATGGTGCTGGCGCTGCAAACTCATACCGGCTTCAGCCGGTTCGGCGCCGAAAGCGCCATGGCGACGGTGGTCGTGCTGTCGGTCACGCGCGAATTGGGGCCGGTAATCGCCGCACTGATGGTGGCCGGGCGCATCGGCGCCGCGATCGCCGCCGAGATCGGCACGATGCGCGTGACCGACCAGATCGACGCCTTGTCGACCCTGTCGACCAACCCGTTCAAATATCTCGTCGTGCCGCGCGTCGTCGCCGGACTGGTGACCGTGCCAATGCTGGTGCTTGTGGCGGATATCATCGGCGTCTTCGGCGGCTATATCGTCGCCACCTATAAGTTCGGCTTCAATCCGGCGACCTATCTGCACAATACCGCCGACAACCTGACCGCGAAGGACGTGTTCTCGGGCCTGATCAAGGCCAGCGCCTTCGGCTTTATCATCGCGCTCATGGGCTGCTATCACGGCTACCATTCGCGCGGCGGCGCACAGGGCGTCGGCGCGGCGACGACCTACGCCGTTGTCTCGGCATCGGTGATGATCCTGCTCTTCGACTACATCTTGACCAGCGTGTTGTTCTAACGATGAGCGCGACACCGAAAATCGCAGTGCGCGGATTGAAAAAGGCGTTCGGCCCTAAAATCGTGCTCGACGGAATCGACCTCGATATCGGCGTTGGCGAGAGCGTGGTCGTCATCGGCGGTTCCGGCACCGGCAAATCGGTGCTGGTGAAATGCATCCTCGGCTTGCTCGACGCCGATGCCGGCTCGATCACGATCGACGGACAAGAAGTGACCAGCTTGCCACGCAGCCGGCGCGAGGCGCTGCTGCAGAAATTCGGCATGTTGTTCCAGGGCGCGGCGCTGTTCGACTCGCTGCGCGTCTGGGAGAACGTCGCTTTCGGCTTGATCCAAGGGCGCGGCATGGAACGCGAGGCCGCCAAGGAGATCGCGCTCAAAAAGCTTGGCGCCGTCGGCCTGGGACCGGAAGTCGGCGAGCTTCGGCCGGCGGAGCTGTCGGGCGGCATGCAGAAACGCGTGGCGCTGGCGCGCGCGATCGCCGCCGAGCCCGAGATCATCATTTTCGACGAGCCGACCACGGGCCTCGATCCGATCATGGGCGACGTGATCAACAATCTGATCGTCAAATGCGTGCGCGATCTCGGCGCAACCGCGATCTCGATCACGCATGACATGGCAAGCGCGCACAAAATCGCGGACCGCATTGCGATGATCTACAAAGGCCGGATCATTTGGAGCGGCAAAGGCTCCGAGATCGACCATTCCGGCAATCCCTATGTTGACCAGTTCATCCATGGGCGCGCCGAAGGTCCGATCCAGATGGAGGTGCGCGCGTTGTGACGGGCCGGGCGGCAAGCAAGACCGGAGAGTGAGCTTGGCAAAAGCGCAAAGCCAATTCGTCTGCCAGCAATGCGGCACCACCTATTCGAAATGGGCGGGAAAGTGCGATGCCTGCGGCGGGTGGAACACGTTGGTCGAGGAAGCGATCCAAGCCGCACCGCCCAAAAGCCTCGGCAAATCGGGCTTCGGCAAAGGCAAGGGCCACCGTCTGGCGTTCTCCGGCCTGATCGGCGAATCGCGCGAATTGCCGCGGCGCATCAGCGGGATCACGGAATTCGACCGGGTGTGCGGCGGCGGCATGGTGCCCGGCTCGGCCTTGCTCGTCGGCGGAGACCCCGGAATCGGCAAGTCGACCTTGCTGCTCCAAGTGCTTGCCGCCTTGGCATCGAGCGGACGCGCGGGCAAGCTCCGCTGCGCCTATATCTCGGGCGAGGAATCACTCGACCAGGTGCGGTTGCGGGCGGCGCGGCTGAAGGTCGAGCAAGCGCCGGTGGAGCTCGCCGCTTCGACCAGCATACGCGACATCGCCTCCTCGCTCGACCACGCCGACGGGCCCGACGTGGTCGTGGTCGATTCGATCCAGACCATGTATCTCGATACGCTCGACTCGGCGCCCGGCACGGTGAGCCAAGTGCGCGCCTCGGCTCAGGAACTCATCCGTCTGGCCAAAGAACGCGGCTTCTGCGTCGTGCTGGTAGGCCACGTCACCAAGGAAGGCGTCATCGCCGGACCGCGTGTGCTCGAGCACATGGTCGACACCGTGCTCTATTTCGAAGGCGAGCGCGGCCACCAGTTCCGCATCCTGCGCGCGGTCAAAAACCGCTACGGCCCGACCGACGAGATCGGGGTTTTCGAAATGACCGATCGCGGCCTGGCGGAGGTTCCCAATCCCTCGGCGTTGTTCCTGGCCGACCGGCGCAACGAGATCAACGGCGCCGCGGTGTTCGCCGGCATGGAAGGCACGCGCCCCGTGCTGGTCGAGATTCAGGCGCTGGTCGCGCCGTCGAACTACGGCACGCCGCGGCGTGCGGTGGTGGGCTGGGACGGCAACCGCCTGGCGATGGTGCTGGCCGTGCTGGAAGCGCGCTGCGGTTTGCAGATCGGCGCGCGCGACATTTATCTCAACGTTGCGGGCGGGTTGCGCATCACCGAGCCCGCAGCCGATCTGGCGGTCGCCAGCGCCCTGGTTTCCGCCCTGACCCTCGAGCCGATGCCCGCCGACACGGTCGTATTCGGCGAGATCGGACTTTCGGGCGAGATCCGTCCGGTCGGTCAGACCGATGCACGGCTCAAGGAAGCGGCCAAGCTCGGCTTTACCGCCGCCGTAGTCCCGCCACGGCGCGGACGCGGCCGGGAACGCGGCGCTGAAGAGGGATTGGCGATTCGCGAGCTGCAGCATCTGCGCCAGCTCGTGGCGCTGTTCGAGAATGCCGGGCCGCCGACGCCGCGCGTCCTAGGGCCAGCCGGGGCGCGTTCGTGACCGTTTTCGATATCGTCGTGATCGGCGTCGTCCTGTTATCGGGCGTTTTCGCCTATTCGCGCGGATTCGTACGTGAGGCGCTTTCCATCGGCGCCTGGGTCCTGGCCGCGTTCGCCGCGTTTTATGCCTTTCCCTATCTGGTGCCCCCTTTCGAGCGCATCCTGCCCAAGGGCGTGATTGCCGAGATTGCCGCGGCAGCGACGATCTTCATCGTCGCCTTGATCGTGCTTCACATTGTCGCAAAGGCCTTGGCGGGGCATGTCAAGCGCAGCGCCCTGTCACCCATCGACCGCACGCTTGGACTGGCCTTCGGGCTACTGCGCGGCCTGGTTCTCGTCTGTCTCGGCTATATCGCGCTCGCCTGGGCGCTGCCCGCAGGCGACCACCGCCCGGGATGGTTCGGCGACTCGCGCACCTTGCCCTATCTCGACGCCGCCGCCGAATGGCTGGAGCACTATTTTTCGCGTCCGCGCGCTAGCGGGCCGGGACACGAGGCAATCAACGTCGAAAAAGAGGCCGAGCGCGCGATCGGCGCGTTTACCAATCCGGCATCCAATCCGAAGCCTACGGGCGACGACCAGCCCGCCTATACGCCGAACGAGCAACGCGACTTTAACCGTCTTATCGAACAGCAGAACGCGCACTGAGCCGGGGCTGGCGGATTGTTGGGGTTCCGTGTAGAAACTGGTTTCCAGGCCGCGCGATGCCCACCTTAAGCCCGAGGCCCATGCAGACCACCCTCCCCTTCGACGACGACCATCCGCATGAAGAGTGCGGCGTGTTCGGCATTTTCGGACATCCCGAAGCGGCGGCGCTGACCGCGCTCGGGCTGCACGCGCTGCAGCATCGCGGCCAAGAAGCCGCCGGGATCGTCGCCTATGACGGCGAGCAGTTCCATGCCCATCGCGGCATGGGCCATGTCGGCGAGAATTTCAGCTCCAAGGAAGTGATCGGCCGGCTTTCCGGCCATTCGGCCATCGGCCATGTGCGCTATGCCACCACGGGCGAGGTGGCGATGCGCAACGTCCAGCCGCTCTTTGCCGATTTCGAGTTCGGCGGCCTCGCCATCTGCCACAACGGCAACCTCACCAACTCCTACAAGATGCGCCAGCAGTTGGTGCGGCGCGGCAGCCTCTTCCAATCGACCAGCGACACCGAGGTGATCGTTCACCTCATCGCCACGAGCCTTAAATTGAGCGTCGAAGAGCGCATGGTCGATGCGCTGCGCCAGGTGGAAGGCGCCTACTCGCTTGCCGCTCTCTCGCAAGAAGGCCTGATCGCGGTGCGCGATCCGCTGGGCGTGCGGCCGCTCGTACTGGGTAAACTCGGCGACGCGTGGATTGTGTCTTCGGAATCCTGCGCTCTCGACATCATCGGCGCGGACTTCGTCCGCGACGTCGAGCCGGGCGAGCTGGTGATGGTCGGCCCGCATGGGCTGCGTTCGACCCGGCCGTTCGACCGCGCAAAGAAGCGGCTGTGCATTTTCGAATACATCTATTTCGCCCGGCCCGACAGCGTCGTCGACGGCATCAGCGTCTATGAATCGCGCAAGCGGATCGGCGCCGAATTGGCGCGCGAAAGCCATGTGCCGGCCGACATCGTCATCCCGGTGCCCGATTCGGGCGTGCCCGCCGCGCTCGGCTATGCGAGCGAGGCGAAACTGCCGTTCGAGCTTGGCATCATCCGCAACCACTATGTCGGCCGCACCTTCATCGAGCCAACCGACCAGATCCGGCATTTGGGCGTGAAGCTCAAGCACAATGCCAACCGCGCCCATATCCAGGGCAAACGCGTGATCCTGGTCGATGATTCGATCGTGCGCGGCACGACCTCGACCAAGATCGTGGCGATGGTGCGCCAAGCCGGCGCGCGCGAGGTCCATATGCGGATTTCGAGCCCGCCCACGACCAATTCCTGCTTTTACGGCATCGCCACGCCCGAGCGCAGCAAGCTCCTGGCCTCGCATATGAGCATCCAGGAGATGGGAAAATACATTGGTGCGGACAGCCTCGCCTTCCTCTCGATCGACGGGCTTTATCGCGCGGTCGGCGAGACGCGGCGCAACGCGAAGCAGCCGCAGTTCTGCGACGCCTGCTTTACCGGCGATTACCCGATTCCGCTCTCGGATCACGACGCCGGCAAGGTGTCGACCCAACTCTCGCTGCTGACCGAAAACGTGTGACCAAGCGTCTCGAAGGCCGAGTGGCGCTGGTGACCGGCGCCTCGCGCGGGCTTGGCGCAGCGGTGGCAAAACGCTACGCCGCCGAAGGCGCACATGTCGTTCTGTTGGCGCGCAACACCAAAAACCTCGAACGCATCGACGACGCGATCCGCGAAACCGGCGCGAGTGCCACGCTCGTCCCGCTCGATCTGCGCAAATTCGACCAGATCGATCAGATGGCAGCATCGCTCCATCAGCGCTTCGGCAAACTCGATATTTTAGCCGGCTGCGCCGGCGTCTTGGGCCATTTGGCGCCGACGGGACATTTCGAGCCGGCGCTGGCGCAGGAAATCGCCGAGGTCAATTTCACCGCCAATTGGCGTCTGATCCGCGCGCTCGACCCGTTGCTTCGGCTGTCGGAAGCGGGGCGCGCGGTCTTTGCCACTTGCGAGGCGGCGCGAAGCGCCCTGCCCTTCTGGGGCGCCTACGCGGCGAGCAAGGCGGCGCTCGAAGCCATGGTCAAAGTCTATGCCAGCGAAATGGCCCAGAGCACGGTCCGGGCCAACCTCGTCGATCCGGGGCCGATGCGCACGGAGTTGCGCTTTGCCGCCTTTCCGTTCGAGGATCGCGACAAGATCAAGCTGCCCGACGACGCGACCGAACCTTTCGTGGCGCTTGCCGAAGCGTCGTCGACGCAGAATGGCGCGCTGATCGCGCTTTGACGATTGCGAGTGCGCGCCGCGCTTGATTAAGCTGGACACCCGGCAGCGGAGGACCAGCGACCATGCATGAACAGAACGGAGTGACCTATGCCACGCATGACGGCGTGTCGCTGCTCGGCGACATTTATGCGCCCGAAGGCAGCGGCCCCTTTCCGGCACTGGTCGCCGTGCATGGCGGCGGCTGGCAGCTCGGCACGCGGGCATCCTATCGCCATTGGGGCCCCTATCTCGCCACGCGCGGCTATGTGCTGTTCTCGATCGATTACCGCCTCTGCAAGCCCAATCAGAAGAGCTACCCCGAAGCCGTCCATGACGTGCGCGCCGCGGTGCAATATCTGCGCGGCTCGGCGCAGGCGCTCAAGGTCGATCCCAAACGTATCGGCCTGATCGGCGATTCCGCTGGCGCCCATCTCGCGGCGCTGGTGGCGCTTGCCGGCGATGCCCCGCTTTTTGCAGGCGCTTATCGCGACGATCCCTATGCTTCGCTCAGCGCCAGAGTCAAAGCAGCGGTCGGGCTTTACGGTGTCTACGACATGGCAGCGCAGTGGCAGCACGATTTGGTGGCGCGGCCGCGCGATCAGATCACGGAAAAATTTCTCGGCGCGGCGCCGCTCGACAATCGCCGTATCTATTTCGAAGCGTCGCCCACGAGCTATGTCACGCGCGACAACAATCAGACCGCTTTCCTGATCGCTTACGGCACCGAGGACGACGTGGTCGAGGTTGCGAGCCAATCGGCGGCCTTCGTCACCGCCTTGAAGCAGGCGGGGTTCTTCGTCCGCACCTCGATTGCGCAAGGGGCGCCGCATTTCTGGGGCACGGACCCGCTGGAAGAGCCGGGCGGCTTCTCGGGATTTTTCGCGCCGCGCCTGATCCGCTTCCTGGCCGAGCGGCTTTAGCCGCGCCAGCCGGCGAGCGCGGCAACCACCCGCGCGATCACGCCATCCCAATCGCCGGGCGACGATTGGCGGAAGAGACGCGCGGTCGGATACCAGGGGCTGTCGTCGCGGCCGAGCAGCCAGCGCCAATCGGGCGCAAAAGGCAGCAAGACCCAGAACGGCTTGCCCAAGGCGCCGGCAAGATGCGCGACCGCCGTATCGACCGCGATAACGAGATCGAGCTGCGCGATCACCGCCGCCGTGTCGCCGAAATCCCCAAGCTTTTCCCCCAACGGCAGGATATCCGGCCGCTGCGCGAGAACCTGGCGATCCTCCCTGCGCAGCTCCTTTTGCAGGCTGATCAATTGCCAATCCGGCGAATGCAGCGGCGCCAGACTTTGCAGCGCGATGCTGCGCCGCCGGTCGTCGAGATAGGCCGCATTGCCCGACCAAGCGAGGCCGATGCGCGGCCGGTCGCGCGTGCCGAGCGCCGCCTGCCAGCGCGCGACTTGCTTTGTATCCGCCGCGAGATAGGAAGGCGGCGCCGGTATCGTTGCAAGCTCGGTGCCCAACGCCAGCGGCAAGCTCATTAGCGGGCAGTGAAAATCGAATGCTGGCACGCTGGTTCCCGTCGGAACCACCTCGGCGACGACGGCGAGCGTCGCGAGCAGCGGCACAAGAACCGGCGGCGCTTCAAGAATGACTTTGGCGCCGCGCCTGGCAACTTCTGACGCATAGCGGCAAAACTGGATGGTGTCGCCGAGCCCCTGCTCGGCATGCAGCAAAATCGTCTTGCCGGCCAATGCTTCCTGCCCAAGCCAAAGCGGCTGCGCGAAATCGCGTTTGGCCAATGCAAGCTGCTTGGACTTCCAGCGCCATTCATAGTCGCGCCATCCCCGCGCGAAGTCGCCGAGTATGAGCCTTGTCATGGCTTCGCCGGCATGCGCATCCGCGTCGTCGGGATCGAGCACCAGCGCCTGCGCATAGCAGGCGAGCGCTTCATCCCGCCGCCCAAGATCGCGCAGCGCGTTGGCCTTGTTGTTGAGCGCTTCGACGAAGTCGGGCTTGGCCGCGAGCGCAAGCGCGTAGCTCGCCAGCGCGTCCTGCGGGCGGCCCAAATCGCGCAGCGCATTGCCGCGATTGTTAAGCGCGTCCGCATGGTCGGGCCGCAGGGCGAGAGCGTGCTCATAACTCGCCAGCGCTTCTTCCGGCCGCTTAAGCTTCCGCAACGCATTGCCGCGGCCATTGAGCGCCTCGGTATCCTCGGGCTTGGCGGCAAGCACTTGATCGTGGCTCGCCAAAGCCTCGTCATAGCGTCCGAGCGCAGCAAGGGCGACGCCGCGATTCTGCAGCGCCTCGATGAAACCGGGCCGGAGGCTCAGCGCGCGCTCGAAGCTTGCCAAGGCTTCGGCGTAGCGCTTCAGCTCATTCAAGGTGGTTCCGCGATTGACCCAGGCCTCGACGAAATCGCCCTTGAGCGCGAGCGCGCGGTCATAACTCGCCAGCGCTTCTTCCTGGCGCCCGAGATCGCGCAAAAGATTGCCGCGATTGTAGAAAGCGAGCAGGAAATCAGGCTTTGCCGCAATGGCCCGATCGAAGCTCGCGAGCGCGTCTTCGCGCCTCCCGAGCTCACGCAACGCATTGGCGCGGTTATTGGCCGCTTCGGCAAAATCCGGCCGCAGCCGCAGCGCCGTGTCGTAGCGCCCGACCGAATCAGCGTAGCGCTTTAGCTCCTGTTCTGCACAACCGAGATGAAACGCCGCAAAGGGATCATTGGGATTGAGCACGACGGCGCGCGCAAGAAATTGCGCCGCTTCCGCATGCCGCCCTTTCTGCAGCTCGAGCATGCCGAGCAGATGAAGCGCGTCGAAGTGATCGGGCGCGGCGTCGACGACTTGCCGATAAAGCCGTTCCGCCTCGTCGAGGCGCCCTTGCCGATGCTGGCGGACCGCCTGCTCCAAATCCTTTGCAACATCGGGCACGGGGGTCGGCGCTCGATCCGCTGCTTCTTGTCGGTTCTAGTGCCGATGCAGCAAAGCGTCAGGCAGCCGGGTGGAAAATTTCGGGCGCGAAGGCGATGCGCTTTTCCGCCTCGTGCATGCGCTTCGATGGACCGTCATTGATGCCCCAGCGGTCGTTCCGTCCTTTGGGCCAGGTCCATTTCTCGGGCGTGCCGGTCGGGTAAGTATCATCCACCTGATCGACCTCGGCGGTGTATTCGATCACCATGCCGTCCGGCCCCAGGAAATAAGAGAACACGTTGTTGCCGGGTCCGTGGCGTCCAACGCCCCATTCGATCGGATGGCCATGATCGCGCAAGCGGCCGCCGCCGCGCATCACGCTGTCGAGGGTCGGCATCTCGAACGCCACATGGTGCAAGGTGCAGACGGTCGAGCGCACCAGCGCGACGCAATGATGATCGCGATTGGCGCGAAGGAAGCTCATCGCCATGGTGCGGTCGGATAGCTTGAAGCCCAGAGTCGTGCAGTAAAAATCGACCGCGGCGTCGCGATCCGTCGAATTGAGCACGCAATGCGAGATCTTGCGCGGCCGGTCGATCTCGTCCGCCGTATCGGGGTGATGCAAGCCGCCGGCGATAATGCGAAGGGTGCGGCCTTCGAGGTCTTGGAAGGCGAAGCCATAGCCGCCGCCCGGCTCGTTAAGCCGCGTCGGCGCTTCGACCTTCAGCATGCCCGCTTCGCGCACGGCGCCATGAAGCGCATCGACCTCGGCTTCGCCCGCCGCCGAGAGATTGACCCGCAACAGCTCGCCCTTGTCGCGCTGATGCAGACCGAGAATGTGATGCTCGGGGCCGGTGCCGCGCAAATAGACCGACCCTTTGCCCATGGCGACCGGCGTCAGATGCCAGATATCGGTATAGAACCTGGCCGCCGCTTCAAGATCCGTCACGCCGAAATCGACGCTTTTCAGTCCGGTTACGCGAGGGGGCATTGGGATTCTCCTTCGTTCAGAATGTCTTGGCGCCGTTGAGCGCGCGCCACACGCGCTCCGCGGTCGCCGGCATGTCGATATGTTTGACGCCCAAAGGCGCCAGCGCATCCAGTATGGCCAACATCACGGCAGGCAACGCGCCGACCGTGCCCGCTTCGCCCGCGCCCTTCGCGCCCATGGGATTGAGCTTGGTCGGCACGGGCTGGCTTTCGATTTCGATCTCGCAAAAATCATCGGCGCGCGGCATCGCGTAATCCATGAAGGACGCGGAGAGGAGCTGGCCCGAGCGCGGATCATAGACCACGCGCTCCATCAGCACTTGGCCCATCCCCTGCGCGACGCCGCCATGGATCTGGCCCTTCAGGAGCTTCGGATTGATCACCGTGCCGACATCGTCGACCACGGCATAGCGATCGACCGCGACCGCGCCGGTGTCGGGATCGATCTCGACCTCGCAGACATGGCAGCCATTGGGAAACGTGTCATTGCTGGGCGAGAAGGTGCCGGTCTCGTACAGCCCCGGCTCCATCCCCTTGGGCAGCTTGTTCGGCAGAAAGGCGGCGCGCGCCACCTCTTTCAGCGCGAGGCTGCGATCGGTTCCGGCGATGGCAAAACGCCCCTCGCTGAAATTGATATCGGCCTCGCTGGCCTCGAGCATATGCGCCGCGATCTTCTTGGCTTTGGTGATGATCTTGTCGGCGGCGATCGTTACCGCCGTACCGCCGATCACGGTCGAGCGCGAGCCGTTGGTTCCCGTGCCGAAGGCGACGAGATCGGTATCGCCATCGACGAAGCGGATATCGGACGGCAAAAGCCCAAGTTTTTCGATCGCGATCTGCTTGAAGGTAGTCTCGTGCCCTTGGCCTTGATGGATCGTGCCCATCAGCAAGGTCGCCTGCCCACCGGTGTTGAAACGCAGCTCGGCATATTCCGGGCCGGGGCTCGCCGCGCGTTCGATCGCATTGGCGATGCCAAGACCGCGCAGCTTGCCGCGCTTTTTCGCGGCGTCGCGGCGCGCGGCAAAGCCGGCGACATCGGCCATGGCAAGGCCACGTTCCATGATGGCCGGGAAATCGCCGCAATCGTAAGTGAGCCCGAGCGGCGTCTTATACGGGAGCTTGGCCGGCGGGATGAGATTCTTGCGCCGCAGCTCGACCCGATCGAATCCCGTTTGCCGCGCCGCGTCTTCGATCAGACGCTCGATGATGTAGATCGCCTCGGGCCTTCCCGCGCCGCGATAAGGCGCGGTCGCCGGGCAATTGGTGAAGGCCACGGTCAAATGCGCATAGGCCGCCGGCACGTGATAGACGCCGACCAGCGCGCCGAGGCTGCCGAAGGTCGCGAGCATGTTGCGATCGGACGAAAGATAGGCGCCGACATTGCTGAGCGTACGCACTTTGAGGCCGAGGAATTTGCCGTCCTTGTCGAGCGCGAGCTCTGCCTCCGCGACCACGTCGCGGCCGTGCTCGTCGGCCAACAGCGCCTCGCTGCGCTCGCAGATCCATTTCACCGGCCGGCCCAGCTTGCGCGCGGCCCAGAGCACGAGCCGGTGCTCGACGTACTGCCAGCCCTTGGTGCCAAAGCCGCCGCCGACATCGCCGACGACAACGCGAATTTTGGTTTCGGGAATCTTGAAGATGTTGGTCGCGAGCATGTCGCGCACCCGATGCGCGTATTGCACATCGGCATGCAGCGTGAAGCGCTCCTCGTTCGGGTCATAGGCGCCGATCGCGCCGCGCGTCTCCATGAATTGCGCGTGCACCCGAGAAATGACGTAGCGGCTTTTGACGACATGCGCGGCGTGGACGAAAGCGGCCTCCGCCGCGTCTTTGTTGCCGGTCTCCCACACATGCGAAATGTTGTCGGGGTTTTCCTCCCAGACGCGCGGGCTGCCCGGCTTCACCGCTTCCGCGACGTCGGTCACCGAGGCAAGCTCTTCGTAATCGATCAGGATCGCCTCGGCCGCGTCCCTGGCCTCGGCCAAGGTTTCGGCCACTACCAGCGCCACCGGATCGCCGACAAAACGCACGCGTCCGCGCGCGAGGCCCGGATGCGGGCGCGAGAACAGCGGCGAGCCGTCGGGACGCTTGCGCGGCAGCGCCACTTTGGTGGTGCCCAGCCCGTCGGCCGCGATGTCCGCTTCGGTAAAGACGCCGAGCACGCCAGGCGCGGCTTTGGCGGCGCTCGTGTCGAGCTTCACGATCTTGGCATGCGCATGGGGCGAGCGCAGGACATAGGCGTAAGCCTGCCGCGGCAGGCTGACATCGTTGACGTAGCGCCCGGCTCCGCGCAAAAGGCGCGGATCCTCGAAGCGGCTGACTGATTGCCCGATACCGTACTCGCCCATCGCTCTTCCTTCTTCTTCGCGCCTATTAGACGACGCCGGACCCGGCCAGCTCAAGCCCGCCGTTAACCCGCTCTATCCTCACACGAATTTATCCCTTCCACCAACCCCCGCCGAATCAGGGCACCGGCAGACCGCACGGCACCGATTGCGGCCGGAAGCCGAGACCTCCTAGTGTGGGCGCGACGCGAAGGGAATAAGGGAGGGAGCGATGAAGGCGGTACTTCTGATGGGCCATGGCGGGCCCGAGATGCTGCGCTATGGCGAGGCGCCGGACCCGGTCGCCGGGCAAGGCGAGGTGGTGGTCGATATCCATGCCGCGAGCATCAACGCCGCCGATTACAAGGTGCGGTTGGGCGGCGGCCCCTATAGCAATGTTCGCTTCCCGCATATCTTGGGCCGCGATTTCTCGGGCGTGGTCAGCGCCTTGGGCGCGGGCGTGAGCGACCTTGCCGTCGGCGACGCGGTGTTCGGCGTCACCGATCAAGGGATCGAAGGCGCTTATGCGGAAAAGATCGCCATCAAAGCGGCGATCGTCGCCAAGAAGCCGGCGAAGCTCGGCCATGCCGAAGCCGCCGCCTTGGCGCTCACCAGCCTCACCGCGCTCTGGGCGCTCGAGGATACGGCGCGACTCAAGGCCGGCGAGACGATTCTGATCCAAGGCGGTGCCGGCGGTGTCGCGGGCTTTGCGATTCAGCTTGCCAAACATATCGGCGCGACGGTGATCACGACCGCGAGCGCCAATAATCACGCCTATGTGCGCAGCCTCGGCGCGGACCGGGTGATCGACTACAACAAAGACGATTTCACGAAAGCTGTTTCCAACTGCGACGTAGTGTTCGATACGGTCGGCGGCGATGTCCGCGTCGGCTGCTACGCCGTCTTGAAACCGGGCGGAAGGCTGGTTTGGATCGCCGGCGCGCCCGAAGGGTTCAAGCCGCGGCGCGGCGATGTCGAGACCTTGCGCCCGGCCGTCGCGCGCGACCGCGCGCATCTGGAACGGATGTTGGCGCTGCTCGCGGCCGGCGCCGTGTGGCCACCCACGATCATCCGCTACAAGCTCGCCGATGCCGCGGCCGCGCACCGCGTCAGCGAGGCGCGCCATCTGCAAGGCAAGCTGGTGCTCGAGATCCGCTGAGCGCGGCGGAGCGGCTCACTTCTTGGCGTCGTAGGGGTTTTTGCCCTTGCGCAGCATCAAGCGGATCGGGACGCCCGGCAAGTCGAAGGTTTCGCGCAGCAGATTGATCATGTAGCGCCGATAGCTGTCCGGGAGCTCGCCGGGCTTCGAGGCAAAGAGCGCGAAGGTCGGCGGCCTGATATTCGCTTGGGTCATGTAACGCAGGCGCAAGCGACGGCCGGAAACCAGCGGCGGCGGGTTGCGATTTTGCGCTTCCTCGAGCCAGCGGTTGAGTTGCGGCGTCGGGATACGGCGATTCCACGCCTCATAAGCGGCGAACACGGCCGGCATGAGCTTGTCGATGCCGGCGCCGGTGTGGGCCGACAAGGTGACCGCGCCGATCCCCGCGAGCTGCGGCAGGCCGATCTCGAGCTTTTCCGACAGTTCTTTCAGCTTCGCGCTTTTGTCTTCGACCAGATCCCATTTATTCACCGCCAGCACGAGGGCGCGGCCTTCTTCCGCCACTTCGCGCGCGATGGTGAGGTCCTGCTTTTCCAACAGCTGTGTCGCATCGACGACGAGAATGCAAACCTCGGCAAAGCGGATCGCGCTCAACGTGTCGGCGACCGAAAGCTTTTCGAGCTTTTCCTCGACCTTGGGCCGGCGCCGCAGCCCCGCCGTGTCGATCAAATTGACCGCCTTGCCGCGCCACTGCCACAAGGTGGCGATGGCGTCGCGGGTGATGCCTGCTTCGGGACCGGTCAGCATGCGCTGTTGCCCGAGAAGCCGATTGACCAAAGTCGATTTGCCGACATTGGGGCGCCCGATCACTGCCAAGAAAAGCGGCTTCTCGTTGTCCGTCTCGGCCGGCACTTCGTCCACGTCCAGCACCGGCGCGAGCGCCGCGTAGAGATCCGCCATGCCCTCGCCATGCTCGGCCGAGATCGCGATCGGCTCGCCCAGACCCAGCGCGAAGAATTCATCCAGCGACCCGGCGCCGCGCTCGGCTTTGTTGGCGACGAGAATCACCTTCTTGCCGAGCCGGTGCAACGTGTCGGCGAAATCTCGATCGAGCGGCGTCAGCCCGGCACGTGCATCCACGACGAAGAGAATGACATCGGCGCCGACCAAGGCCGTCTCGGTCTGCAATCGCATGCGCGCGGCAAGATCGTCTTTCTCGCCCTCGTCGAAACCGGCCGTGTCGATGACGTTGAAACGCAGATCGCCGAGCGCGGCAGCCGCTTGGCGGCGATCGCGCGTCACCCCCGGCGTGTCATGCACGAGCGCGAGCCGCCGCCCGGCAAGGCGGTTGAACAGGGTCGATTTCCCGACATTGGGACGCCCGACAATGGCGACGCTCTTCGCCATGCTCTTCGCCTCAACGCAGCGCGATGAGGTCGGCCTCGTCGGTCATGACGTAAAGCGTGTTGTCGGCCACCACCGGATTGATGAAGACGCCATCCGGAAACTCGGCGCGGCCCAACGCGTCGCCGGTATAGGGCGAAACCGAGAATGCCTCGCCTTCCGAGGAAACCACGATCAGGCGATCGCCGGCGAGCACCGGCCCGCTCCAAAAGATCGGGTCCTTCTTCTTTTCCTCGTTTTCCCATTGCGGCAAGGTGATCGCCCAGCGCACCCGCCCATCGGTGCGGGTGAGACAAAGCAGCTCGTCATCGGCGCTCAGCACATAGATGAAGTCGCCGGCAACCCAAGGCGCGTGGACGCCGCCGATATCCTGTTCCCAAATGCGATCGCCGGTGCGCAGATCGATCGAGACCATGAGGCCGCTATGGCTGATGGCGAGCACGCGGTCGCGGTCGATCACCGGCGCGCCACGGATATCGGCGAGCGACGACAAGGCGCCGACCGGCTGCGACGCCGCAAGGCTGTCGCTCCAAAGCGGCCGGCCGTTCTCGATGCGGAGCGCATAGATTTCGCCCGAACTGTAGGGCACCACGACCACGTCGCCCGCAACCGCCGGCGCGGCGCCGCCGGCAAGCCCGGCGGGCTCGGGCAGGCCGTTATGCGTCCACAGCTTGCGCCCGTCATCCGCCGCCAACACGTCAAGCTCGTTCTCGACCGTGACGACAAAGACTCTGCCGGCGGCGACCGTGGGCGGGCTGTGTATCGGGGCACTGACCGGGACGCGCCAGATCTCCTTGCCGGTCTTGGCATCGAGCGCCAGAACCTGGGCATAGCCGGTGCCGACATAGACACGGTCGTCGGCAACCGCGACGCCGCCGCCATAAGTGGCGTCGTCGGCATCCTTGGGTTGCGGATCGAATTGCCACAGCCGGTCGCCGGTCTTCTCGTCAAAGGCCATGACGATGTCTTGCGAATCCATCGTGAAGATACGACTGCCGCCGACCACCGGTTGCGCCACGACGCGGCCATAACGCGACGCACCGTCGCCGGCATTTGCTTTCCAGGCGCGGTCGAGCTTGTCGCCCAACGCGAGGTGATACATTGCGTGATCGGGATAACCGCCGGAATCGGGCCAAGCCGTGTTGTCGTAAGGCCGCGGCACGCGCACCTGAAGCGCGTTGAGCTGCGGATCGGGCTTTAGATTGTGCTCAAGATTGAGCACCGAGATACGCTTGCCGGGAAGCGGCGTCTTGCTGCTATCGGAAAATATCCTCTTGGTCGCATCGCACGCTCCCAGCGCGAGCGCCGCCAGTGCCAGCACGGCCCCGGCCCGGACGAAGCGCGCCACCCTGCTCACGGGCCGAGCGCCGCTTGCATTTCGGCGGCGCGTTGGCGCACGCCTTGCGAGACCGAATTGTCCTTGGCGAGCAGCTCGAAATCGGCGCGGGCTTTGGCAGTGTCTCCGCTTTTGAGTTCGGCCACGGCGCTCAATTCGAGCGCCAAGCCGTGCCACGGGCTGGCGGCATTGGTCAAAGGCTCGAGCCGGGTCACGATCGCGCGCGGATCGCCCTTATCGAGGCCATAGCGCGCCGACAGCAAGGTCGCGACATCGCGGAAAACCGCATCGGTCGAGCCATCGGCAGCGAGCTTGTCATAAGCCACAACCGCCCCGTCGACATCGCCGGCCTGGACCTTGGCCGCGGCCTCTTCGAGTCGCGCCAGCGCCGCACGGCCGCCGCTCGCATCCTGGGCAAGGGCGGCAAAGGCGTCGCCCGCCTCGGCATTCTTGCCCTGGTGCGCGAGATCGAGGGCGGCCTCGAAGCGTACGCCTTCGGCCTGGCGCTGGCGGAAACGGTACTCGCGCCAGCCCACCACCGCCGCGGTCGCGATGACCGCCAGCACGGCAAGGGCGACGACATATTTGCCGTAGCGCGTCCACAATTGCTGCAGATTGTCGCGCCGCAGCTCCTCGTCGATTTCGCGGAAAATGTCGCTCAACGCAAATCCTGGTATGGCGGAAGCGGCGCTACCATAACGCGCGGAACCGGCCGGCGCAAACCCGCCCCCAGCTGCTGCGAGGCGCTGGACCTCGTGTCCAAAATAGGAAAGACTGAACCTTGTGGTCGAACAGAAACCTTCCGCCGCCGCGCGATGAGCAACGTTTTCAGCCTCAGCGAGCTCCGTCGCCGCCATAAGCGGATTTTCTTCACCCGCGCCGAACTCAACCAGCTGCTTTCGCTCTACAGCCGCCAGGTCATGCGCGGCGAGTGGCGCGACTACGCAATCGACCAGCGCGATGGCGCCGCTCTCTTCTCGATGTTCCGCCGCAGCCAGGAGCTACCACTCTTTACAATAGTTAAAACCGCCGCCGGCACTAGCCGGCAGGGTGAGTATATGTTGCTGTCGGGCCGGCAAAGGATCGCCACCGCGGCGAGCTTGGGCGATATCTTGGTTCGGTTGCAACGCATGCTCGGCTTCCACCCGGTGCGGCTCGAAGAGAGCCGCCGCTAGAAGCCTTTCCCGTCTACCGGCCCAAGGCGGCCTCGACCGCGAGCGCCGTCGCAAGCAGTTTCCGGTCCTCGCCATGCGCGCCGATCAGCATCAGCCCAACCGGCGCCTCGCCCGGTTGCGAGACCGGCAAGGTCACCGCACAACGGTCGAGGAAATTGACGACGCTGGGATTGCGCAGGATTCGCGCGTTAAGGCGGAAGAAATCCTCGTCCTTGGCAAAAGCCGCGATCGGCGGCGCAACGATCGCCACGGTCGGCACGATCAGCGCATCGCATCCCGCGATACGCGCCTCGACATGCGCGATGAAGCGGGCACGGTCTTCGATCAGGCGAACATAGTCGGGCGCCGACATCTCGGCGCCGCGCGCGATGCGCATCCTCACCCGCGGATCGTAATCCGTGCCCCGGCGTGCGATCAGATCGGCATGCCAGGCATAGGCCTCGGGCGGCGAGAAACCGCCCTTGGCGTTGATCGCCGCATAATCGGCAAGTTCCGGCACGGCAAGGTCATAGATTCGGACGCCGGCTTGCGACAGCGCACGACATGCGCGCTCGAACCCGGAAGCCACGTCAGTATCGAGCTCATCGAGGAGAAAACTGCCGCGCGGGACGGCGAAGCGCAGCCCCACCATATCACGAGCCGGCGGCAAATCCGGCGGCTCGCCCGCCAGCACGGCATCGGTGATCGCGCAGCAAGCGACGCTGTTGCCCAAGGGGCCGATCGAATCGAGCGTCGTCGAAAGCGGCAGCATGCCGGCACGCGGTACGCGCGATTGCGTCGGCTTGAAGCCAACGAGGCCGCACAGCGCCGCGGGAATCCGTACCGACCCACCGGTGTCGCTGCCGATCGCGACGACGCTTTGCGCATCCGCCACCGCGACCGCCGACCCGGAAGACGAGCCGCCGGGGATACGGCTGCGGTCCCACGGATTGCCGGGCGTGCCATAATGCGGATTGATACCGACGCCGGAAAACGCGAATTCGGTCATGTTGGTGCGGCCGATAACGACCGCACCCGCTGCCTTGAGCCGCGCGACGATTGTTGCGTCCCGCATCGCCGGCGGCGCGTCGTCGAGCGCTTTCGATCCCGCCCGGGTGCGCTCGCCCGCGATATCGAAGAGATCCTTGAGCGAAACCGGCAAGCCGGCCAAGGGCGAAAGCCGATATCCGGCCTGGCGCAATTTGTCCTGGGCATCGGCAGCTTCGCGCGCCTCGGCCTCGTAGACGCGAAGGAAGCTGCGTTTGCCCTCGCCCGCTGGATCGGCGATACGCGCCAGAGCCGCGTCGACCAGCTTGCGGCTCGAAACACGGCCGGCATCGAGTTCGGCGGCCAACTGCAATATTGTCGATCGTGTCGAAGTCATGGGCGCTCGCGGTCACGTTTTCGTTAGCAAACAACGCTCGCCGTGGCGGCGCAATTGAAAAAGCCGTTCCGGCCCGCTAGAGGGCACAGGAAGCATACTGGCAAAAGCCCGAAGCCGGAGGCGGCCATGCTTTCCCGTCTTGCATCGGTGTTGTCCTTTCTGATGCTGTGCCTGCCCGCGGCGGCTTTGGCAGCCGGCTGCGAGCCGAATATCGCGGCGCGGTCGCCGCAGCTTCTCCCGGTAAATTGGACGCTTGCCGCCGCGCAGGAAGGCAGCGTCGATCTCACCTTCATCGGCCACGCCAGCGTGCTGATCCAAAGCCCGCAAGGTGTGAGCATCGTTACCGACCTCAACGATTACTTCCCGCCGGACTTTCCGCCCGACATCGCGACGATGAATCATTTTCACGACACGCATTTCACCAACCATCCCGATCCGCGCATCAAATACGTGCTGCGCGGCTGGGACACGGGCGACGGGCCGGCGCATTGGGACCTGACCTACAAAGACGCGCGGGTGCGCAATGTTCCGACCAATGTGCGCAATTGGTTCACCGGCGGCACCGAATTCAACGGCAATTCGATCTTCGTCTTCGAGATCGCGGATCTGTGCATCGCCCATTTGAGCCATCTGCAGCACACCTTGGCGCCCGAGCATCTCGCAGCGCTTGGGCAAATCGACGTGTTGTTGCCCATGGTCGACGGCGCCTATTCGCTGTCGCAATACGATATCATCGAGGTGATCGACCAGATCAAGCCGCGCCTCATCATTCCGATCCATTATTTTGGACCGGCGCAGCTCGAGCGCTTTCTCGCACGCATGAACGATCGCTTTCCCGTCCGCCGCGGCGAAGACCCGCATGTCGTGCTGTCGCGAGCGACGCTGCCCCAAGCTACCGAGATTCTGGTTTTGCCCTCGATCAAAGCGGATTTCACCTTCGCGCCGACGCGAAATTGAAGCTTGCGCAGCGGCGGCCTGTCCTCAATAAAGACGGCATGGCGCAACGACCGTCGCAGCGGCTAACGGTAAGAAATCCCGAGGATTGAGCGGTGCTGGGTAACCTTGCCGCGCCCATCGTCGAGTTCTGCCGACGCCATGCCGCCGCGGTTGCGGCGATCTATCTGATCCTGGCCGCACTGGGCATCTTCTTTTCGGCGTCGCGCCTTAGCATCGACACCGACCTCAACAAGCTCATCTCGAGCAATGTTCCGTGGCGGCAACAGGAGCAGGCGCTCGACGAAGCCTTCCCGCAAAACTCCGATCAGCTGGCGATCGTCATCGACGGCGCCACGCCCGACCAGGCCTCCGATGCCACGGCCGCTCTCGCCGACCGCATGGCGCAACGGCCCGATCTGTTCAAATCGGTTCGCATCCCGGGCGGCAGCGAATTCTTCGCGCGGAACGGACTTCTGTTTCTGCCGACGCAGGAGGTTCAGGATTTCGCCGACCAGTTGATTGCGGCGCAGCCTCTTCTCGGCACGCTCGCCGCCGATCCCAGTCTCGTCGGCGTGTTCGGGACGCTCGACCTCTTGGCGCAAGGCGCTCTCCACGGCGATATTCCGGCCGGCACGCTCGACAGTCCCTTCAACGCCATCAGCGAAGCCGTCGAGAATTCGCTGGAAGGCCGTTACGCGCCGCTGTCCTGGCAGACCCTGCTCAGCGGACGCAACGCTGATCCGCGCGAGCTGCGTCATTTCATCCTGGTCCAGCCGGTGCTCGACTATGACGCGCTCGAGCCGGGCGCGCGGGCCAGCCTGGTGATCCGCGCACAAGCCAAGTCCTTGGGGCTGACGCCCGACCGCGGCGTGCAGGTCCGCATCACCGGCGACGTCGCGCTCTCCGACGATCAACTCGCATCCTTGTCGCAGGGCGCCGGGTTCTCGGCCGCGCTGTCGATCACGCTGCTGTGCGTGTGGCTGCTGCTCGCCTTGCGCTCGCCGCGCCTGGTCGGCGCCATCATCGCGACCTTGATCGTGGGTCTTATCGCCTCGGCGAGCTTCGCCGCCTTCGCGGTCGGCGCGCTCAACCCGATCTCGGTCGCCTTCGCCGTTCTGTTTGCCGGTATCGCGATCGATTTCGGTATTCAATTCAGCGTGCGCTACCGCGACGAGCGGTTTCGCGCCGGCGATTTCGCCGAGGCCTTGGAGCGCACCGCCACCGGCATCGGCCGGCCGCTGGCCGTGGCGGCCGCCGCAACCGCGGTGGGATTCCTCGCCTTCGTGCCCACCGACTACACCGGTGTTTCGGATCTCGGCCTCATCGCCGGCGTCGGCATGCTGATCGCGCTGGTGCTGAACCTGACCCTGCTGCCGGCCTTGCTGGTGCTGTCGCGCGCCCAAGGCGAGCCGCGCCCGATCGGTTTCCGCTGGGCGGCACCGATCGACACATTCCTGCTCAATCATCGCAAAGCGGTCGCGATCGGCGCATTACTGCTTGCGATCGCGTCGGCCGCCACACTGCCTTGGCTGCGCTTCGATTTCAATCCGCTCAATCTCCAAAGCCGCAATTCCGAATCCGTGTCGACCTTGTTCGACTTGATGGCGGATCCCAATTCAACTCCTTATACGATCGAAATCCTCGAACCGTCGGTCGACGCAGCGGCCGCCTTGGCAAAGAAGGTCGATGGCCTGCCGGAAGTCGGTCAAACCGTGACGGTCGAAAGCTTCGTCCCCGACGACCAGGATGCCAAGCTTGCCATCTTGCAAGACGCGCGCACCTTGCTCGGACCGTCGCTCTACCCGGCCAGCATCCGACCACCGTCGAGCGATCAGCAAATCCTGTCGACGGTCACCGATTTCGACAAGGACACGAAGGCCCTCGCGGCGAAAGGCAACCCCGCGGCCGAACGCCTTGCAAAAGCGCTCGACGGCGTGCTCGCGCGCGGGCGCCCCGTGCTGCCTCAGCTGGTCGCGAATTTGGCGGCCAACGCGGCGCGGCGGCTCGATGAATTGCGCACCTCGCTTGAGGCTCGGAAGGTGACGCTCCAAGACCTACCGCCTGACGTCAAGGACGACTGGATCGCCAGCGACGGCAGAGCGCGGATCGAGGTGTTCCCGAAGGACGATGTTCGCGACAACGCACAGCTCGAGCGCTTCGTCGCCGCCGTGCGCACCGTGGCGCCGAACGCGACCGGCACGCCGGTCACGATCCAGGAATTGGCCAACACGGTGACGCGCGCTTTCTTGACAGCCGGCTTGATCGCGCTGGTGGCAATCGCCCTGCTGCTCATGCTGGTGCTGCGGCGATTGACCGACGTGGCGCTGGTGCTTGCGCCGCTGATCTTGGCGGAACTCATGACCTTGGCCACCGGCGTGCTGGTGGGCTTGCCGCTCAATTACGCGAACATCATCGCGCTACCGCTATTGCTCGGCATCGGCGTGTCCTTCGATATTTACTTCGTGATGCGTTGGCGGGCCGGCACGGCCGATCTGCTGCAATCGAGCACGGCGCGGGCCATCCTGTTCAGCGCGCTGACGACCGGCACGGCGTTCGGCAGCCTTGCGCTCTCGAACCATCCCGGCACCGCGGAGATGGGCAAGCTGCTGACCCTGTCGCTTACCTATACGCTTCTTTGCACCTTCATCGTGCTGCCCGCGCTATTGGGCCCGGTCAGACGAAACGGAGCCTGACGCCGAGAGCGGCGCAAAGCGCTGCGATCAATGCACGAGTTCGCGCTCGCGCAGGAAGTGGAAGAACTCCACCCCTTCACGCAGCCGGCGCCGCATCATCTCCGGACTCCGCACCATCTCGCCGACGATCGAGGCGATCTTTCCGGCGCGGAAGTAGAAGCGCTTGTAGAAGGTCTCGACCGAATCGAAGATCTCTTCGTGCGAGAGATGCGGATAGTGGAGCGGCGCGATCTGGATGCCGCGTTCGTCGATGAGCTCCGCGTGGCGCGCGTCCAGCCAACCGTTCTCGACCGCCTGGCGATAGAGAAACGTGCCGGGGTAAGGCGCGGCAAGCGAAACCTGAATCGTATGGGGATTGATCTCGGTGGCGAATCGAATCGTCTCCTGGATCGTCTCCTTGGTCTCGCCGGGCAGGCCGAGGATGAAGGTGCCGTGGATGACGATGCCGAGCTCGTGGCAGTCCTTGGTGAAGCGGCGCGCCACGTCGATCAGCATCCCCTTTTTGATGTTGTGCAGGATCTGCTGATTGCCCGATTCATAACCGACGAGCAAAAGCCTGAGCCCATTGTCCTTCAGCACCTTGAGCGTGCTGCGCGGCACGTTGGCTTTGGCGTTGCACGACCACATCACGCCTAATTTGCCGAGTTCCTTGGCGATCGCCTCGGCACGCGGCAGATTGTCGGTGAAAGTGTCGTCGTCGAAAAAGAATTCGCGCACTTGCGGGAAATAATGCTTGGCGAGACGAATCTCTTCGACCACGTGCTGGACACTGCGCACACGATAGCGATGCCCGCCGACGGTTTGCGGCCACAAGCAGAAGGTGCAGCGCGATTTGCAGCCGCGGCCGGTGTAAAGCGACAGGTAAGGATGCTTCAGATAGCCGATGAAATAATCCTCGATCCGCAGGTCCCGCTTATAAACTTCGGAGACGAAGGGCAGCTGATCCATGTCCTCGAGAATCGCGCGCTCGCCATTGTGCACGATCGCACCGGCGGCGTTGCGGAAGCTCAGACCGTCGATGCCGGCCCAGGCACGGCCCTCGGCGACTTCCTTGATGGTGAAATCGAATTCGTTGCGGCCGACGAAGTCGATAGCGGTTGAGGCTTCGAGACTTTCCTTGGGTTCGACCGCGACCTTGGCGCCGACGAAACCGACCTTCAGCCGGGGATTCGCCTCCTTCATCGCCTGCGCGACCTTGACGTCATTGGCAAAGGACGGGGTCGAGGTGTGAAGGACGACGAGATCGTAATCCTTGGCGAGCGGCAGCACATCGGACATGGCCAAGCCCGCGGGCGGCGCATCGATCAAGCGGCTGCCGTCGACCAGCGCGGCGGGCTGCGCCAACCAGGTCGGAAACCAGAAGGAGCGGATCTCGCGACGCGCCTGATAGCGCGAACCGGCGCCGCCATCGAAGCCTTCGAAGGAAGGCGGCTGCAAAAACAAGGTCTTCATCATAATACCAGCCGTCCTCTCACACCGAGCTTTTGCCGTCAACCGTCAACTGCCCGCTCGGGCCGACGCGGAATTTGCGATCGCGCCAAGCGACGCTGCGGCCCATGAAACTAGCGAGAAATACCCCCAACGACAACACGTCGCGCACCGGCAGCAGCCAGACCGGCGCCGGGTCAAGCCGCAAGGCGCGGTCGATGCGCCTGGCGGTTATCCCGCGCCACACCAAAGCAAGACCCAACACCGTCGGGGCTATCACCGGCAGCGCTCCCAAGACCGTCGCGAGCGCGGCCAAGGGCACGGGATAGGTAATCACCGAACCCAGAAATCCCAAGGGGTTGATGAGGCGGATCGTCCGCGCCCAGCGCAATTCATGTTTGAAAAGCGCGGCAAAGCTCGGCTCCAGGACAATATTGTCCACGAGGCAGGGCGACAAGGCGACGACCAGGCCGAGGCGCCGCACCGCCTGGCCGAGCACGTGATCATCCGCCAGCGTGTCGGCGAGCGCTTCGAAGCCGCCAGCCGCCGCGAGGGTGGAGCGGGTCAGAGCCATAGTCGCGCCGAAGCAGCCCGCGCCCAGGCCGAGCATCTCGGCGACGACCGCCTGAGGCAGAAAGCCATGATTGATGTGCAGACAGGCGAGGTTGGACCAAATCCCGCCACGCGAAATGCCACGATAAAGGCAGGTGACCAAGCCGGCGCCCGGCGAGGATGTCGGGCCGCCGAGCAAGGGCGCGGTTACTGCCGCGAGGTAATTCGGCGTAACGCGCATATCGCTATCGGCGATCGCCAAAACATTGTGACGCGCCGACGGCATCATGTTGCGAAGATTGGCGACCTTGAGATTGACGCCATTTTGTCTCGGGTTAACCACGAGTTCGAGATCGGCCTCCGGGAACTCGGCCATCAATGCGCGTACGACCGGGATCGCCGGGTCGCCGGGATCGGCAACACCGAAGATGATTTGATAGGCGGGATAATCCTGACGACAGAAAGAACGCAAATTCTCGGCAAGCGCCGCGTCCTCGCCCCGCAGCGGCTTCATCACGCTCACCGGAGGACACACCGTGGCATTCGGCGATGGGCGGCGCGAAAAGCTTTCAACGGCGTGGCATGCATACCACAGGTAGAGGCACCCGGCGATGCTGGTCGCCACCAGAAACCATGTTAAAAAGCCGAGTATTTGCAAATGGATGTCCAAAATTAATCTCGCCTTATCACTCCGCGATGCACCCTAGACCTATTGGGATAGCGGTCAACTTTGCTGTTGCATTCGCGCCCTAGGTTGTAAACGATACCCTTGCAAATGCGTGGCCGGCGTTCGCCACGAAAAACCGAAAGAATCGGCGGCCATCTTGAACCACAGCAATTCTCTGAAGAACCTTCTGGCGCTGCTTTCTCCGCTGTTGGCGCTCGCGGCCTGCGCGACGCCGCCGACCGATCCGGCCGCACGCGCGCAATTCGAAGCCAACAACGATCCGCTGGAGCCGATGAACCGGCAGATCTTCGCCGTCGACATGTTCGTCGACAAATGGCTCTTTAAGCCATTGGCGCAGACCTACCGTTTTGTCGTGCCGCAAATCGGCCGCGAGGTTGTCGGGAATTTTCTCGACAATCTGCACGAGCCGGTGATTTTCGCGAATAACGTGGTACAGACCGAATTCAAGCGCGCTGGGTGGACCGCCGAGCGCTTCACGATCAACAGCACCGTCGGCGTCGGCGGGTTGTTCGATTGGGCCAGCAAATGGGGCATCGAAAAGCAGTCGGGCGATTTTGGCCAGACGCTTTATCATTACGGCGTGACCGACGGTCCTTATCTCGTTCTGCCGCTGCTCGGCCCGTCCAATCCGCGCGACATCGCCGGAATGGTCGTGGACGGCTATGCCGACCCATTCTCCTACCTCGCCTATGACTACGGCGCGGATGTCGCCACTTATGCGCGCTGGGGCGGCGAAGGCCTTAGCGCACGCGAGCAAAATATCGATAGCTTCGACGAGCTGCAGCGCAACGCCATCGATCTTTATGCCGAGGTCAGGAGCCTGTTCCGCCAGCACCGGGCAAACGAGCTGCGTCACGGCGAGCCGGCGCCTTCGGCGGTGGATATGAACGAGCTCTATCAGGATCCGCAGCAAGCGACGCCGCCGTCAAGCAGCGGTACCACCGCGACACCGCCGAGCCACTGACGTCGGGCCGGCGGCCTCTAACTGCTGGCGAGATCCGCCGTCTTCTGTTTCAGGACCGAGACCAGCCCGGCGACGCCATTTTGGCGTAGGACGGAAGAGAATTCCGAGCGTCGCGCGGCGAGTTGGCTGACCGTTCCGCTGAGATAGACGTCGATGATCCGCCACTCGGCATCAACATTGCGCAGCAGATAATCAAGCTGCACCGGCTTGTCCTTCGGCTGAATAAGCTGGGTGTGGACGATGACGTCGTTGCCCGGGGCCGGATCGGCCTTGCGCTCAACCTCGAATTTCTCGCCGCCGTAATCATCGAACTGGCTGGCGTAGTTGGCGATGCTGAAGTCGGTAAAGGCAGCAACCAATTGCTGCTGATCCGTGGCGGAGAAATTCTGCCATTGCAGGCCGACCATCAAACGCGTCATCAGCGCAAGATCGAACGCTTTGCGGATGGCGGGCGCGAGGCGATCGCGGCGCCCGGCAAAGCCGAGCTTTTGGCCATCTTTCATGACCGCGAGCAGGACACCGTAAAAAGCATCGAGCGTCGCAGCAGGATCTGCCGTGGCGGCTCTTGCCAGTCCGCCGGCCGCCAGCCAGGCCCCGGCGGCGAGAAGCATGCGACGCGTAATCATGTGCGGCGATCGACCACGAAACGCGCGGCCTGGCGCAGGAGATCGGCGCGGTTTTCGAATGGTTCCAGATGGGTCACGGCCTGATGCACCAGCACCGACGCCTGCGCACGCGCGCGCTCGACACCGAGGATCGAAACGAAAGTCGCCTTGCCAGCCGCTGCATCTTGCCCCACAGGTTTGCCGGTGACGCCCGCCGCGCCTTCCACATCGAGAAGATCGTCGGCAATCTGGAAGGCGAGACCGAGATCATGCGCGTAACCCCGCAAAGCGAGCCGAAGTTCCTGCGGCGCTTTGCCGAGAATCGCGCCGGCTTCACAGGCAAAAGCGATCAAGGCGCCGGTCTTCAAACGTTGCAGGCGGGTGATGGTGCCGATATCGAGATCCGGGCGGCGTTCGGCGAGAAGATCGATCATTTGTCCGCCGACCATGCCATGCGCACCGGCGGCTTGCGCCAGCGACGCAACGAGTTCGCACCGAACCGCGGGATCGCCGTGCGTATCGGGCTGCGCCAGCACCTCGAACGCCATGGTCAAAAGACCGTCGCCCGCGAGAACGGCGGTGGCATCGTCGAAGGCCTTGTGACAAGTCGGCCGTCCTCGCCGCAGGTCGCTGTTGTCCATGGCGGGAAGATCGTCATGCACGAGCGAATAGGCGTGAACGAGCTCGATCGCGCAAGCCACTTGCAGAGCGCTGCGCCGCGCCACCGAGAAAAGCTGCGCGCTCGCCAGCACCAGAAACGGCCGCAGCCGCTTGCCGGGCGCCAGCGAGGCATAACGCATCGCGTCGAACACCCGTGATTCGAGACCGGTCGGAACCGCAATAATCCGGTCGATCGCGGCATCGGTGAGCGTCACCGTCTCGGCGAGCGCGGCGTTCAAATCCGTTCCCGGTTCCCAAAGCTGTTCAGTCAAGGGCGAGCTTCTCGACATTAGGCGTGCCATCCGACCCAATCACGATCTTGTCCACACGCGCTTGCGCTTCCCGCAGTTTTGCCTCGCAATGCCGCTTCAGAAGCGCTCCGCGCTCATAGGCCGCGATCGCATCGTCGAGCTTGGCATTGCCGGCTTCCAGCCGCTTCACGATGCCCTCGAGTTCGGTCAGCGCCGCCTCAAAGCTCATCGCAGCAATATCGGGCGGCAGCCCCGGCTCCGGCATCAATCCCTCGCTCAATGGCGGCCACTTTAGGGACCAAGGCTAGGTAGGGCAAGCGCCGGACGACGAAATGCCGCGTCACGCGCCGCCCATCAGGCCGGCGACATGCGCGGCAGCCGACGATGCAAGCGCATCAAGGTCATAGCCGCCTTCGAGCGTCGACACGACCCGGCCGCGCGCATGTTTTGCAGCGACCGCGAGCAGCTGTTCGGTGACCCAGCGGTAATCGGATTCGACCAACATCAGCTGCGCGAGCGGATCGCTGCGATGGGCGTCGAAGCCCGCGGATATAAGAATCAGCTCCGGCGCGAATGCTTCGAGCGCGGTCAAGATTTTCCCTGTAAAGGCGGCACGAAACTCGCGCGAGCCGCTCATCGGCGCGAGCGGGACGTTGACAATGTTGCCGACGCCGCGTTCGCTTGCGGCACCGGTTCCTGGATAAAGCGGCATCTGATGGGTGGACGCGTAAAAGAACCGGGGGTCGCTCTCGAATGCGGCCTGCGTGCCGTTGCCGTGATGCACGTCGAAATCGATGACCGCGACGCGCGCAAGCCCGTGCACATCGCGCGCGCGACGCGCACCGATGGCAACATTATTGAAGAGGCAAAAACCCATCGCGTGCCGGGGCTCCGCGTGATGTCCCGGCGGGCGCACGGCGCAGAACGCGTTCGCCCCCTCGCCCGCGACCACGGCATCGACCGCCGCGACGACGCCGCCGGCAGCGTGCAGCGCTGCTTCGCCCGAACCGACCGAGAGAACCGTATCGGCATCGATGGCGGCATAACCTTGGCGCGGCACGGCGGCGAGCAGGCGCTCGGTGAAGTCGCGCGGGTGAACGCGCGCAATGTCGTCGAGATCGGCACGTGGCGCCTCGCGCCTTGCAAGAGTTGCGAATTCCGGCGCAGCGAGCGCGGCGAGGACGGCCCTGAGCCGGTCGGGCGATTCCGGATGGTGCGGGCCGGGATCATGGGCAAGACAAGCGTCATGCGTATAGAGCAGTGTCGTCATCCCCTCCTCCGAAGCCCTCCCACTATGACAGAACGCGCCTCATCGACGGATGAGAAAATCAAGGCTGCCGCGACGGTGTTCCCACCCCGCGCGCTCGAGGCTGGGCGTGTCGTCTTCGGCTTCCGGATAGCCGATGCACAAATAGCCGATGAATTTCCACGTCGCCGGGACATCGAGCACCTCAGCGATCTCGGCAGCGTCGAGAATCGATACCCATCCCATGCCGATGCCCTCAGCGCGCGCCGCGAGCCAAAGCGTGTGGATGGCGAGCACGGCGGAATATTCGACCATTTCAGGCAAGGTATGCCGTCCGAGACCATGGCCTTGGCTTGTCGCGCGGTCAGCGAAGACCGCCATATGGACCGGTGCGTCGTCGAGCCCGGCAAGCTTCAACCGCGCATAAAGCGACGCTCGATCCGGTGCCTGCGCGGCAAGCGCCTCGGCGTTGCAACGCGCGAAATTCCGGCGGACGGCGGCGCGGCGTGCCGGGTCATCGACCGTCACGAACCGCCACGGCTGGCTCAGCCCGACGGACGGTGCCAAACAGGCGAGATCGATAAGACGCTGCAGCGTATCGGTCGATAAAGGATCGCGCCGGAAACGCCGCACGTCGCGCCGCCAACCGAGGAGCTCGCGCAATCGATCACGAAATTGCGCGTCGAATTCGGGTTCCTGCGCCATCGATCGAGGATAACCCGCCGGCGACCGCCGTAAAGCAAGATCATCTCGCTTGCCGGATCGACGCGGCAGCGGTATAGCGGGTGCCTTCAGATCGGGACCAGCTGATCTCAGCGATAATGGCGGCCCGAAAGTAGGTGGCGGGGCGTGAACTTAAAACGGGTTCTGGGAGCGGCGGTTTGCCTCGCGGTGCTTTGCTCAGCGGGACGCTTTTGCGCCGCCGCGGCCGAGGCGAAGGAAGCAACGACATCGATCACGGTCCGCGCGGGCAAATCCGACAGCCCGAGCTATCTGCTGGCGCGCCAATTCTCCGAGGCGCTCGCCCTGGCAGGCAATGGCGCCTTCACGCTCGATGTCCGCGAAAGCCAAGGCAGCGTTCAGAACGTGATCGACGCCCCCAAAAGCGGGCCGAACACGATCTTCACCGCCTCGCACAGCGTGATCCGGCAAGCGCGGCGTGGCGCCAAGCCGTTTACGAAGAATCCCGGCTATTATGACATCCGCGCGCTCTTCCCGATCCCGTTCCAAACCGTGCATTGGGTGGTACGCCAGGATAGCGGCATCAAGACGCTCGGCGATCTGACCGGTCACAGCTTCATTCCGGGCAATAAAGGCAGCATCAGCGAGCGCCTTACCGCAACCGCCCTCCAAGTCATCGGCATCGAGAAAAAAGTTCAACTTCTCGACATCGACGTTGCGGCCGCACCGGCCGCCGTCATGAACAACAAGGTGAGCGGTCTCGCGATCGCGGGCAGTTTCCCGGTTGGTCTGATCGGCGACATCGCCAAAGCGACACCTGTGCGGCTATTGGGGCTAAGCCAAGCGGAAATCACCAAAGTCCTCGCCGCCGACGACAGCGTCGTACAGCAGATCGTGCCGAAAGGCACTTATCCCGGCGTCGATGACGACGTCACCACCATCGCGGTTCCGGCTGGCGCCTTTACGACGCGACGGATGAACGACGCCCTCGCTTATTCCCTGACCAAGGCCTTCTGGTCGCAGCAGACTGCTCTCGCCGACCGCAATCCGGCTTGGCGAGCGGCGACGCCCGCGGCGATTCCGGCGCTCGGCATCAAGCTTCATGCCGGCGCGTTGCGCTATTACGACGAAGCCAAGATCGCTGTCCCGGCCTCGATGCGCTAACCGCGCGAACGCAGCGCGGCAATCAGAAGCGAGATCCAGCCGGCGATGAACGCCGTTCCGCCCCAGGGCGTCAACATCGCAAAGCCGTGCGGAGCGCCCGCGGCGATCAAATCGAGGCTGCCGCAGAACAGGCCGATGCCCGCGACGAACAGCCAACCGGCGGTGCCGAGCCAAAAGCCGCTGCCATTGCGATCTTGCCAAGCGGCGATCGCAAGCAACGCCGCGGCATGGATCAGCCCATAGCGCGCGGATGTCATGGCGAGGTCGAGCCGATAAGCGTCGCCTGCCAGCAAATGCCGCGCCGCGGCATCGGCGCCGACCGAGACGGCGCCGGTCAGGCCCGCGACCGCGACGAAAATGCGCGGCCTCATCGTGACCTCAAGGATTCTGATTGCCCGGGGCGAGCAGCTGCGCTCGGTGCGGGTAGATCAGGTAAACCAGCAGTCCGGGCAATGTCGCAACCACGCTAAGGCAGCGAAAGACGAGGAAGATGGTGCCATAGGCGATACCGCTCGTCGCGGGCTCCAGCGCGACGCAAGCGGAGGCAAAAGCGCCTTCGCCGATGCCGAGCCCGCCCGGCGTAAAAGGCAGGCTGTTCGCAATCATGGCATAGACGCCCGCGATCCCGTACTCGACCATGCTGAGGCCGCCGAGCTGTGCCGCCGCGGCAATGACGACGATGCAGAGCGCGACCAAAGTCACGATCACCAGCGAGATCGCCAGGCACAGAACGATGCTGCGCCATTGCCGCGAATATTCGTGCAACGCCTCGCCAGCATCGTCGATGATCTTGGCCAGACGACGCGACCGGCCGGCGAAGACCAAATTGAGGATTTGCGCAATGCGGTGGCCGAATATAAACAACACGACGAGCCCGACAAAGAACACCGCGGCAAGCGCAAATATCCCGTATTCGATCACGCCGTAGCTGTCGCCGGTCCGCGTTATGCTGGCAATCACGCCGAAGAGCACGAAGGCAGTCAGCCCGACCAACCGGTCGATGAAGATCGACAGCAAGGCGCTGGTGCGCCGGCCATGCGAAGCTTGATAAATGTAGAATCCGCGCACGATGTCGCCGCCGGCCGAGCCAGGCAGGAAAGTCGCGAAGAACGCGCCCATCGCGACGATCCGGATGGTGTGCCAAAGATGCAGCACCAAGCCCTGCGAACGGAGCAGAATGTGCCAACGCAGGGCTGCAACCGGGATCGTGATCAGGCTCGCCAGCAGCGCCAGAAGGAGCAGGCCCGGATGCGCCAAGACCGCGCGCAGCTGGTCGAGGTCAATCAGCCGGAAATAGAACAGCGCGGCGAGCAGGACGAGGCCGGCAACGAACCGCGCGGCTTTCATAACCAAAGGATTTATCCTTCCGGCCCTCGCCGGCACAAGGTGATGATCGACATCTCGCCCTGGCAGTTGTAACGCAGCGGCACGCCGCCCACGCCAAGGCCTCGGCTGGTATAGCCGATCATCCGCCCCACGCGCCACTCTCCCGCGGCAGCGAAGCGGCAACGCCGCAATCGCGTGATCACCGGACGCCCGCCCGGCAGGCATATCTGTCCGCCATGGGTATGGCCGCACAAGTACAACGCATAGCCGGCAGACGCGGCATGGTCGGCCATCTCGGCCGAATGAACCAAAGCAATGCGGAAGCCCGGCGGCGCGTCGAGCAGCGCGCGGCTGGCTGCGGCGGTGTAGAAGCGATGCACGTCGTCGAGACCGGTGACGACGATCTGCTGACGGTCGCGCTTCAGCACAATCGAGCCATTCAACAGAACCTCGAATCCGAGACGCTCGAGCGCTTCCGCCATGTCGCCCGGATCATGGTTGCCCAGTATCCCGATCTGCCCGTCGCGCGCGCGCACGCCTTCGACCATGTGAGCAAGCGGTGCCGCCGACTCGGCGAGCGTGGCACGGTGGTGGCCATGGACATCGCCGGTCACCGCCAGCAGATCGACCTCGAGTCCGGCCAGCATGCGGCGCGCAACCGGGGCAAGCTCGGGCAGGCAATCGAAATGAGTGTCGCTGAGATGGAGGATGCGATAACCGTCGAAAGCCGGCGGCAGATCGTCAAAAGTCAGCGTGACATGGCGGAGCTGTGGCGCCAAAGCGTTCCGACGGCCTTGGCGATAGAAGCCGAAAATCCGCGCCGCCAAAGCGAAGCCTCGGATTCCCCAGCCAAAAACCTCGCCGCGCCAAGCCGGCCGACTGCCTTCGGGACCGACATGGCGCCCTCGCCGCTCGAGGAGACGGCGGCGCTCGGCCCAAATCTCGCGTTCGGAGCCAAGCGACGGCCCAGCCACGCGTTGCGGCTCCGCCTCAGCGGCAAAGTCCCGTATAGGTACAATGAAGTTCATGAGATCGCGGCCTCGCAACCGCTTGGCAGAAGCGACTGCGCCATCCTCGCGGATCGTCGTTAAAGGAGGCTAAATGGCACGAGCCGCGCGCTGGCGGCGGCGCGGGGCGACAGCTATAAGCGCCTCATCTTCCCACCCCTTCGGAACGGGATGCCCATGCCGAGTTTCGACATCGTCTCGCGCTTCGACCTCGCCGAGCTCGACAATGCTTTGGCGGGGTTGGGCCGCGAAGTTGCCACGCGCTTCGATTTCAAAGACAGCAAATCCACCGCCACGCGGCAGGAAAATGCCATCGTCATCGCCGCCGATGACGAGCTGAAGCTGCGGCAGATGCAGGAATTGCTCCGGGTCCATGTGACGCGGCGCAAGATCGATCCCGCCGTGCTCGACTTCAAGCCCTCTGAAAAGGCCACTGGCCAGAGCGTGCGGCAGACCGTCGCGCTCCGCCAAGGCATCGACCAAGAGGTGGCGAAACGCATCGTCCGCGCGCTGAAGGACAGCAAGCTCAAGGTGCAGGCGGCGATCCAGGGCGACGAGCTGCGCGTCTCGGGTAAGAAGCGCGACGATCTCCAGGCGGCTATTGCCGTGGTGCGCGGCGTGAAAGTCGAGCAGCCCCTGCAATACGTCAATTTCCGCGATTGAGCGCCGCGCCGCGCCGGCCCCCCTCCTCTTGCCATGCCGGACCTCGACCGGTAGAAAGACCGGCGTCTCAGCGTCCCCTTCGTCTAGAGGCCCAGGACACCGCCCTCTCACGGCGGTAACGGGGGTTCGAATCCCCCAGGGGACGCCAATCAGATCAAATAATTAGAGCTTTAGCGCGGCGCGGTGCGGCTAGGCGTCAAGATTTGGACGGACGCGGCATGGCGCGAAGATCGTTCGAGGCTGCCCTCGCTTGATAGCGGCTTGCCCGAGCGCGGTAACACTCCTTGAGCGCCAGGTTAAAAACCCGATCCGCGATCGCGCGCCATGTGAAAGCCGGTTTTCGGCAAAGCAAGGATTGCTCCATGACGCGTGTCCTTTACGACGCCGGTTGCGGTGCGCGCCGCTTGATCTTCATCTTCCAAAGCGTCGGATCGAGATCGATGAAATCGCCGTACCGGCGTCGGATCGCCTGGGCCAATAACGACCTTCTTTCGACGTCATCGAGCACGGGATCGCGGAAGGTGATCCTGTCCATCGCGTCTTCCCCTCTTCCCATTCTCCCCCATTATTCGACCGCGCTATAGCTCGGGGAGATCGTCCTCGGGATTATGCTTGCCGATCGTCGACATCGATTGCCAATGACCAAGATCGAATAATTTAAGATCGGTCGCTTGCAGCATGGCGGTGCAGCCGATCATCACGTCGGTTGCAGTGATGCCGCTGTTGCGCGCGAAGGCGCGTGCCAAATTCCCGTCCTCGACTTTGGCAGCGTAAAGCCGTACGACGCTCGCGAATAATTGTCCCAGCGAATCATCGGGGACGTCGCCGAAGCTATCTTCTTTTAGGATCGTGTCGAAAAGCGCGACGACTTCGTTCGCGAGTTGCGCGATCTCCGCACGGCGTTGCTCAGGCGTCGGCATAGGCTGCTTCTCCCTCGGAAACGGCGCGGTCAAGCGTCATTCATGGGGGAAAGGCGGGTCTATACGTAGTTTCCCGTATCGCGCCGAAACGCCTGACCATTCGCGGCGGTCGCCGATCGGAATTGGATCAAATTTGTGATCTTTTACCGACCCTTGACAAGTTCCATTCGCGTGGAGGGCCGCTCGGGGGATAATGTATCCGTTTTTGAACAAGACGGGTGAAATCCCATGGATACCGGGCCGAATTTTCTCGAAGTCTTCCGGCGCGAACCGAACCTCGTAACGCTCAAACCGGGTCAAGTGCTGTTCAAGATCGGCGATCCGGCAAACTGCATGTACGCCGTATTGTCGGGACAGCTCCAGGTCTCGGGCGACCACGTCGTTTATGAATTGGTGTCGACCGGCGGCATCGTCGGCGAGATGGCACTCATCGATCACGAACCGCGCAGCGCGACCGTTACCGCCCTTGCCGACTGCACCTTGGCGGAAGTGGACGAAAAGCGCTTTCTCTTTCTCGTCCACCGCACGCCAAGCTTTGCGCTCGACATGATGCGGCTCCTGACATTTCGGTTGCGTAAGATGAATGCTCTCGTCAATCCGTGACCGGATTAAACGTCACGGCAGAAAGCGCCGTCCCGGCGTCGCGGTCGCGAGCCATCTGGCGCACGCCGACGCTCCTTGATCGCCTTCGGCGGGCGCCCAGCGCGCAAATTCCTTGTCGGTTGCCGCGTCATAAGGCCCCGGCTTGAGTTCGAGGGCAACGCTGCCTGGCGCCATAAAGGCGAAGCTGTGCCAGCGGCCACCCGGTATCTCGACGACGCCGCCACGCTCGGCGATCAATGGACGGCGCTCGATCACGGTGCCGTCATCGGCAAATGCAACGACGTCGATCCGACCGCGCAACATCGCGAATAATTCCCAGCGCTGCGCCGCGTGACGATGCGGCCTCACATAGCTTCCCGGGTCGCCGGCATTGAGAAAGCGCTGGATCGGATCGGCAAGATCGCGATGGAGATTGAGATTCTGACGGCGACGCGGCGATGACCGCGCTTGTGCTACCAAACGGTCGAGCGCGGCCGGATCGAGAAAGATCAACGGGTCGTATTGCATCGCCTGCCCACGCGGTCAAATACCGCGCGAGATTAGGACCGATCGAGGGCTTCAATCAATGCCGCGCGGCGACGACGTGCCGGCGCTATATCGCCTGCAGCAGGTCGTGTGTCATTTTATCCGACGCGCTCACGACCTTGGCCGCTGCTTCATAAGCGTGCTGCGCGACGATTAAATTCACCAGTTCGCCGCCGAGATCGACGCTCGATTGCGCCGAGGCGATGATCGGCCCGACCGCGACGCCCGGGCTCATCGGAATCATCGTCACTTGCTGCGGCTTGTAGCCCGGCGTCTCCGCGTTGGCGACATTGTTGGCGATGACGCCAACGTTCACCTGCTGCGCGTGAAGTGCGGTACCGGCAATGCTTGCGGCGTCCATCATCTTTTCGTCGACCTGTCGCCCTTCGCGGAGGCTCCATGTAACATGGCGAAGCTTTGACAAGGCGTAAAGTATCGCCACAATTTTCGCCGCATTTTATCGAGATGATCGTGTTTTCGATCACGCCGTCGCACGCGCGCGACATTGGCGCAATTGCGTACAAAATTAACCGCTAAACTTCAGAGATCGTCGCACAAATGCGCTCGGATACCGATACCGACCGAAATGAAGCTCGCTTATCATGGCATCGCCGATCGGCGGCATGATTTCGCCGATTGAGTAGGAACGGCGATCGGCGCGGTGGTGGAGACTTCGATGCAGATTATCGGAATTGCGTCACAAAAAGGCGGATCGGGCAAGACGACGCTCGCCGGACATCTCGCCGTTCAGGCGGAACGCGTCGGCGCGGGGCCGGTCGCGCTGGTCGATACCGATCCGCAGGGAAGCTTGTCGGAATGGTGGAATGCGCGCGCCGCGGAGACGCCGCGCTTTGCGCGCGCCAATCCGAGCCGGCTCGCGCAGGACATCGATCAGATGCGCGCACTCGGCATCAAGTTGCTGATCATCGATACGCCCCCGGCCATCGAGGCGACCATCACCGACGTCATCAACCTGTGCGACATCGTGCTCATTCCGGTACGTCCGAGCCCGCACGATCTGCGTGCGGTCGGCGCTACGGTCGACATCGTCGAGAAATTGTCCAAGCCGCTGATCTTCGTCGTGAACGGCGCCACGCCGCGCGCCCGGATCACCAATGAAGCGGTGATGGCACTGTCGCAACACGGCACGCTTGCGCCGGTGATCCTGCATCAACGCACCGGCTTCGCCGCCAGCATGATCGATGGCCGCACCGTTGCGGAGATCAGGGGCGAGGCGCGCAGCGCCGACGAGATCGCGCTGCTTTGGGAATATCTCGGCCATCGCCTCAACCGCGATTTCCGCACGCTGCTGTCGCCCGCGCTGCTCACGCCGGCCGCGAAGCCGGTCGAGACGCAGGCCGAGACGCCGGTAGCGCCATGAGTGCTTCGCAAGCAGCCTCGCTCACGGCAGACCTGCTCGTCACCAAAGGCAATGCCCGGCCGAGCCATCTCGCGCCGCGGCTCGGCGACCGTATCGCGCTTGGTGCACTTTATGGCGGAGCGCCGATCCGACCGGTCACGCCGACGAACCCCGCAGCGCCGAAAGCCGAGCCGCAAAGCCGGATCCTGTTGCGCATCGATGAAAAGCGGCGCCTCCGCCTCCGGCTCGCGGCGGTCCATCTTGGCAAGAGCAGCCAAGCTATCTTGCTCGACGCACTCGACCATTACCTCGGCCAGATCATGCCGACGCTCCTCGCCGATCGCTGCCCCTGCATCGAGTACGGGGAGCAGGTTTCGAGCGACGCGTGCTGCGGTCGGATCGACACCTGATGGCGCGCGAGCCTGGCCCTTCTAACGAACGAACGAGCCCCGGCGGTGCGCCGGCCTCGCTCGCGCTCGTCAATCTAAGGCGCGGGCAGCGCACCGGAGACAAGAGCGCCAAGACCGGCGATCTGACTCAGCTCCTTAGTGCGAAGCCGTCTCCGACCGAAGCGGCGCCGGCTGCTTCCGCGGCCCACGCACCCGCTCCGGCCAACACCCTGCCTGTTCCTGTCCCGCCGCAGCCGCCCGCAATCGCGGCACCGGCCCCGCGCCTACCTGCCGTCATTCCAACCATCGGAGTGCCGGCCGTGATCGTGCCTCCGGTGCGCGCAAAGCCAGCTACGCCGACGCCGCAGGTAGCACCAGCAGTAGCGCGGCGCGAGACTCCGCCCGTGCCGCCACGCACCGCATCAGCGGCAGCGCCGCGCGACGCAACGCCAGCAGCGTTCCCGCTTCAGCCTTCGCCCTACCATCGGCAAGGCGGCGATGCGTTCGTCGATTATTGGGACGAGCTGCGCCACGGCCACGGCGTGCCGCGCCTCGCAACGCTTGACCGCGACCGCGTCGCCGGCTGTTGGCCCGACAGCTTGATGGTGACCTACACGAGACTCGATGCAGCGATGCCGCAAATCGTGCGGCTTAGCAAACCAACGGGCGAGATCGAATACACGCCGATGGTAACCGACTGGATTATCTCTTGCGCGCGGCAAGTCGCACGTGCCGGCGAGGCCATGGAAGACGAGCAGGAATTTCCCTTCGCCAATGGCAGCGCGGGTTATCGCCTATTGCTCTTGCCCTTCGCCACCGCCGACGGCAAAAGCCAACACGTACTCTGCCATTTGAGCCGCGCCCGCAAAGACAAAGCTGCGTAAGTCGCGCGATCCGGCTTTAGGGCTTGGCCGTCAAAGCTGCGTCGAGAGGCGGATTGACGCGCAGGACGCGGACGCCGCGCCGCGCCAAAGCGTTCTGGACGCTATCCGGACCCGCCAAATGGGCCGCGCCGACAGCAATGAACCGCACGCCCGGCGTCTTGATCATGCCGGCGATGGTCTCGGCCCAGGCCTCGTTGCGCTGAACCAAAAGCGTGCGGTAGAGCTCCGGAAAAGGGACCTTCAATTCGTCGACCATGAGCCGCGCGATTTCGGCGTCGTTCCCGCCGATCCAAGCATCGACGAGCGCATCGATCTTCTGAGGTCCCTGGTCAAAATCCTGCAACGTGTTTTGCAACATCTGAAGCTCGAGCGTCGGGTTCAGATTCGCAAAGAAGTGCAGCTGTTGATCCAGTGTCTCGAAGCCGCGAATGTGCGCGGCGATGCCGGTCTGATCGCGCAACAGCGCCTGCTCGACCCCGCTTTTCGGATCGTAGCCGGCGCGAACAATGACGCCTTCTTCGAGCGCCACCGATGCAAGCCACGGCCGCATCGGCTCGAGCGTCTTCTCGCCATCCGGCACGCCCACGGCTTTGGCCGCGGCATCGAGATGCGCAAGATCGCCCGCCGACAACTTGCTTGAGAGCGGATGCGCACGGTCGAAGCCGAGCTGCGCTACCAGCGCTTGAGCGGCCTGCGTATCATCGGGATCGGGCACTTCCAACCACAACTCCTGGCTCGATGCCAGGGCCTGCTCGATCCGCGGCGACTCCCAAACCAGGTTTTTCCGCAGCACATGGACGGTGCCGAAAAAATAAATCGTGGACTGAGGTCCTTTCGCGAGCCAAAGCCCAGGTTCCGCCGCAGCCGGCGCGCAAGCCAGGAATAGCGCGATTCCGGCAATCAACGCTTTCGATGCGATCGCGTGAAGTATTTCCCGCAAATCTTCAACCATGGCCGATTGTCTGTCGCAGCGCGCTTGATTTAACGTGGCATTCATACCGCGCTTGATGCTGCAGCGAGTATGGTTGCCAAATCGTTAAGGAGCCCGCCGCGAGCGGCATGGCGGATCGCGTCAAGAAAATTTCGCGCCCTCGGCGGCTACCGGCCGGCGAGACTGTTCAAATAAGCAACGATGTCGTCGATCTGCTGGCGCGCGAGATCGAAATTCGGCATGGGCGGATGCGGCGCCATGAGAAAGGCGCGCGCCTCGATCTGATGAGGAGCGCCATGCTGCGCGATTTCCGGCAAAGGCGGCGCGGTATCCTTGCCATTGCTGCTGTTGTCGACCACGTGGCAGTCCGCGCACCAGACACGCGCCAGCGCCGCGCCCCTTGCGGCATCGCCCGCAGCCCAGGCAACGCCCGGCAACAGAACCAAAGCCATCAACCCGGGTAATAGTCGGTTCGCAAATGCCATAGCCGTCGCGAACCTCAAGGCTGTGCGATGGTAATACGATCTTCGACGGCGCTGACGCCGGCGACCGACCAAGCGGCACGCTCGGCCGCATCGCGCTCCTTCCAGCTATCCACCCGTCCGGTGAGCACCACTTTACCGCCGCCCACTTCGACCGTAATGCGCCCTGCCTCGACATCGGCATTGCGCTCGAGCGCGGCGGTCAATTTTGCCCGCACGTCCTCGGCACGCACTTTGGGGCGGACCGCAACCGCATTGACGACGCCTTTGACCCCACCGAGCTTGCGCACATCGTATTCGGCCTCGGCGCGCTGGAAAGCCCAGTCGACAGCGCCCGACAAGGTAACGATACCATGCTCGACCTTGACTTGGATCGCGTTGCTCGGCACGGCGACGTCCCAGTCCAGCATCTTGACCGCGCGTTGCGCGATTTCGTCGTCGGCCGTCTTTCGGTCGGCGGGAAGATGTACTTCGATCTCCTGCGCGACGGCGGTGACGCCTTTGACACGGCGGGCCGCGCGTTCGGCGGCGAATTTCTCGGCGAAAGTTTCGACGTGGCCCGTCAAGGTGACGACGCTGCCGCGCACGCTCACGCCAATATGCGCGGCCTTGACGGCGGGATCGAATTCGAGTTCGTCGATCACACGCTGCTGCAGTTTGAGTTCGTCGGACACGGCATCCTCCTCGAAAGCTAGGGGAAAGCTCGCGCTTTGGCGCCCTCCCTGCTTTGATGTGGATCAAACTTCAGCGCAGGAACAGAATGTCCGAGCGGGTGCGTGCGGCGATATCTTTGAGCGCGCCGGCGTCGTTGATCGCGGGATCGGCATCGACGACAAGAACGCTGCCCTCCTCCGCCGCCCGCTCCAGCGACATGTCGCCAGACGATATACGCGCGACGCGGCAATGCGACGCGACTTGGTCGGATATTGCGTGCAGCTGGGCCATGATCGCCGCGGCATCGATATCCTGATGCGCAAGAAGAATTGTCAAAGGTCGGCGCCCAGCGAGCGCGAGCCGAGCCGCCGCGCCGACCGTCCGCTCGGCCGACGCGCCAGGCTTTTGCACCAAAGCGACGACGCCGTCTCTGCGGATATTCGTGCTGCGGACCAGCAGAATAGGCCGGTGCGTGCGAAAGGCTTCGGCCAACCAGCGCGAATCGAGGCGAAAGTCTCCGGCAAAGGCCCGCGATGCCGCTTCGACCACGAGCAAATCCTGATCGCCGATCGAGAGGGTTGCAAGACTCGGCTGTCCGCGCACGACGTCGAAACTCCAGCCCACCTCATGCTCCCGCGCCGCGACTGCGAGCGCGGCGCGGATACGGTTGGCATGGGCTTCGAATTGATGCAGCAACATCCCCTCATCGAATTCCTGGGATACGTCGCCGCTCGGCCCAACATGCCGCGCAAAAGGCAGCGCCGCGAGATGAATCAACGTCTCGTCCTCGACGAAAACGCCGCGCAGCGCAACATCCCACCACGCCGCGAGTTGCGCCGCCAGCTCGATGCTCGACTTGTTCTCTCCCACGGGATCAAAAGCGACCACGACGCGGTGGACGACAAAATCATTCATCGTTGCGTTCTCTTCGTGACGACCGCTCGCGACGGCGTGGCAGCAATGGCGGTTGCTGACCGGAATGCGCCGCAAACGTCGCCAGCCGCAGCGCAACCCGGTGATTGATCGTCCCTTCGGGATAGCGGCCCGTCATGTCTGCGGCACCGGATGGCACGCCAGTGAGGATTTCAATCCCCTGGTCGATGGATTCCACCGGGATCACGCGGAACTGACCCGCGGCGCAAGCGTCGACCACGTCTTGCCGCAGCATCAGGTGCTTTACATTCGATGCTGGGATCAGCACGCCGTGCTCGCCATCGAGACCGCGCCGCCGGCAAACATCGAAGAAACCTTCGATCTTTTCGTTGACGCCGCCAATCGCCTGCACGAACCCATGTTGGTCGACCGAGCCGGTGACCGCGTAGCATTGCCGGATCGGAACCTCGGACAGCGCCGAAAGCAGCGCGTACAGCTCGGCCGAAGACGCGCTGTCGCCGTCGATCCCGCCATAGGATTGTTCGAACACCAAGCTCGCCGTGAGCGAGAGCGGCCCTGCCTTGCCGAAGCGGCCTCCCAGGAAGCCGCTCAAGATCAGCACGCCCTTCGAATGGAGCGGACCGCCGAGCGCCACTTCGCGCTCGATATCAATCACTTCGCCTCGACCCAACCTGACCCGGGCGCTGATGCGGCTGGGATGGCCAAAGGCAAACCCGCCCAACCCCATTACCGCAAGGCCGTTCACTTGTCCCACGACCGCGCCCGCCGTTTCGATGCGCAGGGTGTTGCGGCCGATTTCTTCCTGGAGACGCTGATAGATGCGGTCGCCGCGACGGCGCTGCGCATCGATCGCTGCTTGGATATCCGACGCGCCGACGGTCTCTTTGCCACCGGCACGCGCGATGTAGTCGGCTTCCTGGAGCAAATCGATCAGGCCGCGCATTTGCGTCGACAGTTTTTCGGAGTTGCCGCTCAGCCGCGAGGCATGCTCGATGGCGCGCGCGACGCCGCCGCGATCCAGCGGATGCAGCTTCTCGCGCCGCACCGTGGCCGCAATGATCCGCGCATAAAGCGCCGATGTTTCGGGCGAGCGATCGACTGCATCGCTGAAATCGGCAGCCACTTTGAATAATTCGGTGAAATCGGCGTCGAGCTCGGCCAGCAAATAATAGAACATTGGCGCGCCGATCAGCACGACCTTCACGTCGAGCGGGATCGGTTCGGGTTCGAGCGACACCGTGCTCGCCAGACTCATGAGCTGCTCCAGCGACATCACCCGTATTTCGCCGGAACGTAGCGCACGCTTGAGCGAGTCATAGCTGAACGCGTTGGATAGCAGGCGCTCGATATCGAGCACGAGATAGCCGCCATTAGCGCGATGCAGCGCCCCCGGAACCACCAGCGTAAAATCCGTCACCAAGGCGCCGAAGCGGGCAATGTGCTCGATCCGGCCGACCAGCATCTGATGCGTCGGATGATCCTCGAACACGACCGGAGCACCTTTCCGATCGCCATTATCGACCATCACATTCACTTGGTAACGGCGGAAGGTCGGAATCTCCTGCATGAGCTGGGCGACGGGCGGCACCGGTTCTCCATCGGCCGCGGCACGGCTAGGCGCCAGAAAATCATCGGCATTCTCAAGAATGTCGTGCTCCACCGCCGCGAGATAGGCGACGACCTCCGGCAGGTCGGCATACGCCTTCCGCAATTCGCCGAACGGACGGCTGACGGTTTGGGCCGTGATGTCGCGATTGAGGTTGCGCAGCGCTTCGCGATGCTCGCGTTCCCAGTCGGGAATCTGGCGCACCGTCGCCTCGAGCTCTTTTTGCAGCTCTTCGATATCTTCGGTGATCTTCTTGCGGTCGGCTTCGGCGAGGCGGCGGAATACATCCGGATTGATGACCTCGCCATTGTGGGTCGGCGCCAACGCTAAGCCCATCGGCGTACGGATAAGAGTGATGTTCTTCTTCTCGGCACGACGCTGCAATTCACCGAACGCGTCATCCGTCTTCTTCTTGAGCTGCTGCTCCAACACGTCGCGGCGCGCGCGGTAATCGTCGCGTTCGAAAGCGGCCGGCAAAGCCACCTGAAGATCCGCGACCAGCCGCTCCATTGCTTCCTTGAGCGGGCGAGCACGGCCGGCCGGCAGCATCAGTCGATGCGGCTTATGCGGATCGACGAAATTGTTGACGTAACACCAATCGGGCGGCGTCGCTTCGGATTCTGCTTTGCGCCGAAGCAAATCGTGCACCAGCGTGTGCTTGCCGGTTCCGCTCGGGCCCAGGGCAAAGAGATTAAAGCCTTTGCGCCGGATACCGATCGAAAACTCGACCGCCTCCACGGCGCGATCCTGCCCGACGAGACCGGGGGGATCGGGCAACTCCGCAACCGTGACGAATGACAAATTCGACAGATCGCAGCGCTGATAGAGCCGTGACGGCGGCAAAGGCACCCCGCTGCGCCAACCCGGCGCAAGCGCTGGACCGCCGAAGCGCGCAACCGATTCCACCTGTTTCGTTGGCGTTTCCTCAACCAAGGCAGGCTCCCATCGAGATTCGGACCCGATATGCCTATCAGCATGATGGGTTGGGGCCTTGACCCAAGTCAATCGGCGAGCCGATCGCCGGGCCAATGCGGCCGGCGGCCAACCTCCTATTTGATCAGCGAATAAAGCGTGACGATAAGCTCGACCAGAATCAGGGCGAGCACATACCATTCGACCCGCAGATTGCTGCGTTCCTGAACCAGGCCAAGCATGATTTCGCTGGTGCGCAGGATGACCTCCTGCTTGTGATCGAGAGCGCGGGCGCGGTCGCGCAGCTCGTATTCCTCGGCCAGCCTGGCATAAAGCCGCTCCAGCTCCGGATGGTCCCACAAAAGTTCGGGTTTCTCGCTGGTTTCGACCCGGCCGACCATTTTGTGCTGCACGAGCAGCGCATTGCCGATTTGGCGCAGCAACGGCCGGCCGGCGATACCGAGCCTGCCTTGCCGGCGCAGTGTTTCCGCCATGGGCTCCACCCGATCAAAGCCGAGCGCGACGCGGCTTTCATAGTGGCTGAGAACCAAACCCTTCGCCAAAATGTCGGCGACGAGCTCGAGCCGTTCGAGCGTCATCTCCTTGAGCAGGATCGTGCCGTTGATGTCGACCTGATCCTCGGCCTCGGGACGCGTCTCGAGACGGACCTCGTCGCTTTCGCGCGGCTCGAACGGATCGGTGACAAACGGGAGAAGCCGCTCTAATAGCGCGCGCTCGCCCTCCGCCGACACGTTCATCAACACGGTCACGCCATACCGGAACAATACCGCCATGCCGCCTTCGCGCACGCCGATGGTGAGCGGAATGCGTGTGATCGGATTCTCGCTGTCGAAACGATGCGTGTCGATGCGTTCGCCAAGCAGCAATGCGCGGACCGCGACGTTGCGCTGGCCGCGGAGATAGAATTCGAGCGGATCACTCGATACGCGTGATTCAGCCATGATACCGTATCGCCTCGCTGCCTACTCGGACTATAGTCCCGGCATCGCCGGCAAGGATCGCCGCCGCGTCCTCGATCGCGCCAATGGCAGCAATGCCGCCCGTGCGCTCGGCGAAACGACATGCTGCTTCGACCTTTGGCCCCATTGACCCCGGCGCGAAGCGTAAGGCGCGGAGTTGCGCTGGATGCGCCTGGGCGATCGCGCGGCTCGAAGGATCACCCCATCGCGTCGCTACCGCCGCGACATCGGTGAGCAATAAGAGCGCATCGGCTCGGAGCGCCTCGGCAAGCAACGCTGCCGATAGATCCTTGTCGATGACTGCCTCGACGCCGCGCACCGAGCGATCGGGCGAAACGATGACGGGAACGCCGCCGCCACCGCAGCAAATCACAATCGCGCCGGCCTCGACCAGAATTCGAATCGCGCTGATTTCGCGAATGCGGCGCGGCTCGGGCGAGGCTACCGCCCGGCGAAACGCGTCACCATCGCGCATGATCGACCAAGCATGCCGAAACGCGAGACTCCTTGCCTCGGCCTCGCTGTACATAGGGCCGATCGGTTTGCTTGGCGCGGCAAAAGCCGGGTCGTCGGGCTCGATCTCGACTTGCGTCAGCAAGGTCGCGATCTCGCGGCCCGGTAGCACGGCAGCGATTTCGCGTTCGATGAGATAGCCAATCAGCCCTTCGCTCTCTGCAACCAGGACGTCGAGAGGATCGGGCGTGCCGGCGGATCCCGCGGCAGCCAACGAGAGCATCCCGACTTGCGGGCCATTGCCATGCGTGACGACGACCTGATGATGCCGCGCGACGGCAGCCACCGCTTGCGCGGCGACATGCAAATTGCGCTGACGCGAACGCGGGTCGGCCGGCTCGTTGCGCCGTTGGAGTGCATTCCCGCCCAAGGCCAGGACCACGCGCATCACGCCCGCTCCAAAAATTCATCGACCACCGACGCAAGCGTCGGCGTTCCGGCTTCGGCGAATTCGTAGCGCGCCCGCACCACCGGCTTCGTCAGGCGCAGGAGTCGAGCGAGGTCGATCGGTGTCGCGGCGACGACGATATCGGCCGCGCCCCCATTGATCGTCGCCGTCAAGGCTTCGAGCTCCGCCTGATTGTACCCGACCGCGGGAAGCACGCGGCCGATATGGGGATAGCGAAGATAGAACTCGTTGATCAGCGGCGCAGCGCTTGCCCGTGGATCGACGATCTCGGCCGCACCGGCCGCCTTCGCGGCGACATAGCCGGCCCCATAGGCCATGCCGCCATGCGTAATGGTCGGACCGTCTTCGACGACCAATACGCGTTTGCCCGAGACGGCGCCGGGATCGTCAAGCGTGACGGGCGAAGCCGCACGCAGAATCTGGGCACGTGGATTGATACGGCGGAACTGGTCGATCGCGCGCTCGATATCCGCCGCGGATGCCACATCGACCTTGTTGATAATCGCGATATCCGCCATGCGCGCCACGGTTTCGCCGGGGTGATGGGTCGCGATCTGATCGGGGCGCAGGGCATCGACGACGACGATATGCAGATCGGGCTTCACGAAGGGGAAGTCGTTATTCCCGCCATCCCAGACGATGATCTCGGCTTCGTTCTCGGCGGCAGCCAGGATCGCCCCGTAATCGACGCCGGCAAAAACGATATTCCCTGCTGCGAGATGTGGCTCGTATTCCTCGCGCTCCTCCGCCGTGCAGTGGGCCGCATCGAGATCGGCCATGGTAGCAAAACGCTGCACCCGCTCGCGCGCCAAATCGCCATAGGGCATGGGATGGCGCAGCACCGCCACGCGCCGGCCGCGGAGCCGGAGGTGCCGCGATAAAAAGCGCGCGATTTGCGATTTGCCGCAGCCCGTGCGTACCGCGCTGACAGCGACCACCGGCACCGCCGCGCGCAACGACGTGCGCTCAGGACCGAGCAAGGTGAAATCGGCTCCCATGGCGAGCGCGCGCGACGCCAGATGCATGACATGCGCGAGCGGAACATCGCTATAGGCAAAGACGACCTCGTCGACCCGGTGCGTGCGGCACAGCGCTTCGAGCTCGTCTTCATCGGCGATCAGGATACCCTCGGGGTAGCGCGGCCCGGCCAAGGCGGCCGGATAAAGCCGGCCGCCGATACCCGGAATCTGCGCCGCCGTGAAAGCCACCACCCGGACCGAGAGATCGGCGCGGTAGACCATGTTGAAGTTGTGAAAATCGCGCCCGGCCGCGCCCAGGATGAGAACCCGCCGCGAGATAGGCACCGCCGCAGCGTTAGATGCAGTGGGTGTGGATGGGAGCGAAGCCATTGAACTCCACCGAGGCGTAGCTGGCCGTATAGGCGCCGGCCGAAAGAAAATCGACCGTATCGCCGATAGCGAGATCGAGCGGCAACGCGTATCCGGCTTTCTCATAAAGAATGTCGGTGCTGTCGCAAGTCGGGCCAGCAAGGACGACCGGCCCCACCGCAGCGCCTTCCCGCGGCGTACGCAGACGATAGTGAATCCGTTCGCCGAGCGTTTCGGGCAAGCCATTGTAGCGCCCGGCATCCAGATAAACCCAACGGTGCCGGGTATGGCGCGATTTCCGCGCGACCAACAGAACCCGCGCGCGCAGCAATCCTGCATCGCCCACCATATAACGGCCGGGCTCGATAATGATCCTCGGCCGGGAACTACCAAATTGCTGACGCAGTGCGGCTTCGATCGTCTCGGCGTAACGCGCCAGTGGCGGTACCGCCGCGCGATACTGCGCCGGCAATCCGCCGCCAAGATTCAATAATTCCAATGTCAGGCCGCGTTGCGCACAAGCGCGAAAAACATCCGCCGCCATACCGATCGCCGGTTGCCAGGCTTCGGGCTCGGTCTGTTGCGACCCGACATGGAACGACACACCAACCGGTCTGACGCCGCTTTCCTTGGCGTGCAGCAAAAGCTCGATCGCCATGTCCGGATGGCAGCCAAACTTCCGCGTCAAGGGCCATTCGGCGCCGTTCGCCGCCACCGCCAGGCGGCAAAACACCTCGGCACCGGGCGCTGCTTGCGCCACCTTGTCGAGCTCGCCCGCGCTATCGAAGGCGAACAACCGCACGCCAAGCGCATGCGCCCGCGCAATATCCTGCGGCCGCTTGATGGTGTTACCGAAGGAGAAGCGCGTCGCTGCAATGCCGAGCGCGTAACATCTTTCGATTTCGCCATCGCTCGCCAAATCGAAGCCGACTCCCTCTTCGGCAAGCACGGCCAGTACTTCGGCTGCCGGATTTGCTTTGACGGCGTAAAAGATCTCGGCGAAGGAAAATTTCTCGCGCAGCGCGCGATGCTGGAGGCGCACCTTGTTGAGATCCACGACCACGCAAGGCGTGGCCGGATTGGCCTCGGCAAGCCAGCGGTCGATTTTTGCCGCCGGTAGGTTATGCTCCGGGTTGGCCAGATCATCCATGATTCCGAGGAGCCTCCGCTCCGCATACAAGGGCTTAGCTACCATGGATACGCGCTTTGCCGAGCGATTCCTTGATTTCGCTCAATCCCGTCCAAGATAGGCTTGCGTTGAATCAAGGAAACCAGGGCCGGTCGGCGTAAGTTTTCATGATGATGACCCGCGGGATTAGCCATGCCGGTGCATAACGCCGATATCGCGCAAGTGTTCGAGGAAGTGGCGGATTTACTCGAGCTCGACCAGGCCAATCCGTTCCGGGTCCGTGCCTACCGGAATGCCGCCCGCACTTTGCGCAGCATGGGAAACGACGTCGCAACGATGCTGCAGCACAAGCAGGATCTTGCCGAGCTGCCCGGCATCGGCAAAGACCTTGCGGGCAAGATTCGCGAATTTGCCGAAACCGGGCATTTTGCCTTGCTCGACGAGTTGCACCGTAGCACGCCCGCGGTGGCGACCGAGTTGCTCAAGTTGCCCGGCCTCGGCCCGAAGCGCGCCAAGGCGCTTTATCAGGATCTCGGCATCCAAACGCTCGAACAGCTGCATCGCGCCTTGCTCGACGGACGGGTGCGCACGCTGCCGGGCTTCGGCGCGACGATCGAGAAAGGCTTGCTGCAAGCGCTGGAATCGAAGCCCAGCGGCCCCGAGCGGATGAAGCTGGCAGTTGCCGAAACTTATGTCGATCCTCTGCTCGCTTATTTGCGGCGCGCTCCCGGCATCGGCAAAATTGCGGTCGCCGGCAGCTACCGCCGCCGCCAGGAAACCATCGGCGACATCGACATTCTCGCCACCGCCGCGAAGCATCAACCGGTCATCGACTGGTTCACGCATTACGACGAGGTCTCCAAGATCGCCGCGGCCGGCCCGACCCGCGCGACGGTCGTCCTGCGCTCCGGGCTGCAGGTCGATTTGCGGGTCGTCGATGCCGAAAGCTACGGCTCGGCTTTGCACTATTTCACCGGAAGCAAGGCCCACAACATCGCCGTTCGCGTGATGGGCCAGAAGAAAGGGCTCAAGATCAACGAATACGGTGCTTTCCGCGGCGCCAAGCGCATCGCCGGCAAAACCGAAGAGGACATCTATCGCACCGTTGGACTGCCCTATATCGAACCCGAGCTGCGCGAAAACCGTGGCGAATTGGAGGCCGCCGCAGCGGGGCGTCTACCGAAGCTGGTCGAGCTCGCCGATCTTAAAGGCGATCTCCACACCCATACCAAGGCCACGGACGGCCACAACAGCTTGCGCGAAATGGCGCAAGCCGCAAGCGAACGCGGCCTTGCCTATATCGCCGTGACCGAGCATTCGCGGCACGTGACGATCGCGCACGGCCTCAATCCGGAACGCTTACGCCGGCAGATCGATGAAATCGATCGCCTCAACAGCGAAGGTTTGGGCACAACGCTGCTCAAGGGAATCGAGGTCGATATCCTCGAGGATGGCGTGCTCGACCTGCCCGACGATTTGCTCGGCCGTCTTGATCTGGTCGTCGGCGCGATCCACAGCCGCTTCAATCTCTCGCGCGAGAAACAGACCGAGCGCATTTTGCGCGCGCTCGAACGGCCGCATTTTTCAATCCTCGCGCACCCGACTGGCAGGCTCCTCGGCGAACGCGCACCTTACGACGTGGACATGCCACGCGTGATTCGCGCGTTGAAGGAGCGCGGCTGCTTCGTCGAACTCAATGCCCATCCCGAACGGCTCGATCTGACCGACACCAATTGCCGGCTCGCCAAAAGCGCCGGCGTGTTGGTCAGCATCGCGACCGACGCACACCGCGTCGACGAGCTGGGCTACCTCCGTTTCGGCGTCGCCCAAGCAAGGCGCGGCTGGCTGGAAAAAGGCGACGTGTTGAACGCAAGACCGCTCAAGGAGCTGCGATCCTTGCTGGCCGGAACCATGGGCCGGCGCGCGGCTTGATGCAGATCAAGGGCTTGGCAGCTTACTCCCGGTAGGCTGCCAGGGTCGCTCAACGCCAGGACAAGTGGGATTGCCTCGATGATGACCCGATTTTCCCGTGCCGACTTGACTTCCGATGCCGCGCCGCGTGCCGCGTCCGCAGCGCGAAGGCCGCGCGCGCAAACAGCTTGGAACCATGCCGCAATCGACATGGCATGCGCGCTTGTAGCCGGCGCGGCGCTGATCGCAATCATGTTCAGCTTGCTGACGCGCTGACGAGAGCGCAGGAGGATCGCAGCATGCCGTTCAAGGATTTGCTGGTTCACCTCGACACATCCGAGCCCAGTGCCCACCGGCTCGACTTGGCGCTCGGTTTGGCGCGCAGCCACGGCGCCCAATTGACAGGGCTTTACATCCTCAATCTCGTCCCGGCGATCGAGGCACTCACAAGAGGTTATCTCGATCAGGTCCAATATCTCGAAAGCTACGCCAAATTGCGCAAGGACGCGAATGAGCGCGCGGCGCGGCTCGAGGCTCAATTCCGCGAGCGTTCGCGGCACGAGGACATCGCGGCCGAATGGCGTTTTCTCGAGAGCCTGCCGGCCGAAACCGTCACGCTCCATGCGCGCTACGCCGACCTGACCATTGTCGGCCAGGTCGATCCCGAGCGCGTGATCGACGGCAATGCCGGGCGGCTTCCCGAAGAAGTCGTGCTCGGCTCCGGCCGTCCCACTCTGATCGTTCCCTATGCCGGACGTTTCACGTCCTTGGGTCAGAACGTGCTCATTGCTTGGCAAGCGACGCGCGAATCAGCACGCGCGCTCAATGACGCGATGCCGTTCCTCGAACAGGCGAAGAAAGTGACCGTGCTGACGGTGAACCCGGAACGCGGCCGCGACGTGGAATTGGGCATGCCGACCGTCGATATCGCGCATCATCTGGCGCATCACAACGTCGCCGTGGAAGCGGCAATAACGGTCGCGGACGATATCAGCAGCGGCGACGCTTTACTCAACTATGTCTCGGATTGCGGCGCCGATATGCTGGTGATGGGCGGCTACGGCCATTCCCGCGCGCGAGAACTCGTCCTCGGCGGCGTGACGCGCCAGATCCTTCGGCAGATGACTGTCCCGGTCTTGATGGCCCACTGACGCGTTCGTAGCACGCGGCGTCTTTCGGCCATGGAAACACATGCAGGATTGACGCAATCGATGACATGCGGTTCGCGACAAGCAACGAGACAAGCATGGCTTACGCAACTTTGCGCCTGCTGCGTCGTCGCAACGCTGATTAGCTGCGCGCCGGATGGTGGCGGCAATTCGAGCCGCGGCGTGGAACAGGATATCGCGGCCACGCGCAATGCCGGTCCGACCTCGGCGGAGCCGGGCGCGTTCCGCGGCACACGCACCACGGATTTGCCGCAGCCCACCGAATCCGCGGAACAAGCGGTGCCATCGCCCGTGTCACCCAAAGCCGCTGCCGCGCCGCCGAGCGCCGGCCTCGGTGGGCTGGCACAGGACGCGGCCGTGCCCGGCAACGCGCGGGTCGGCCGCAGATTTTCGCTCGACAATTGCCGGCCATGTCATGTCGTCGCGGCGGACCAGAGATCGCCCGTCCGCTTCGCCAACGCGCCGGACTTCCGCACGATCGCGACATCGCCCAACACGACTCAGCTGGGCTTGACCGTGTGGCTGACCAACCCCCATCCGACCATGCCGACTCTGGTTCTGTCGCCCCAAGAAGCGCGCGACGTTATCGCCTATATTCAGAGCCTGCGCGGCGCGCGTTAGCTTTTCGGTGAGCCCGAAACTCGGGTGCTATTTCCCATGCAAGGCGCGGACGTCGTTCGCGCTCATCGGCTTGCCATTCGCATCGGCGATGAACGGCGCATCCGCGCCGCCGATCTTGGGCTGCATCAACCGCCCCACCGCCGCATCGCGGAAATAGACCAGGCGCCCTGCCTGCGCCGTCTTGTCGATCGGTTCGCTCAATTTCTTGACGTAGAGCGGCACGATCCCATCGCGGTTGCTCGTCAAAGCGATCGCGACGATGTTCGGGGCATAGCGGTTTAATTCGATCACGGTGTCCTTCAGCATGGAGCAGGAGCCCACGCCGTAAGCCATTTCGCACGTGTCGAGCTGCCCGAAAGACGGTGCGGTTTCGGCATGGATTTTCTGGGCGCGCTCGACAATGGCCCGGCAGGCGCCATCGTCGAACGAGCGCCGGCAATCATCGATCGACACCAGCACGACCGCATAACCCGTGCCGCGATGCGCGATGCCGTAGGCCACGATCGCCAAGACGGTGCAAAGCAACGCGCCGACAAAGATAGCGACACCGTGTCTCGGAGCGATTCTGCTATGCGCCGCGATGGTCGTCATACCGGATCGGCGTTGCCCGTGGATGAAGGCTTTGACTTTAGTCCTCAACCCTTACGAAGAATTGAAGGCGCGGCGCCCCTGTTAACCGACTGGAATTCGCCGGTTATTTCGTTCGTCGTCATTCGCAGGCTGTCGTGGCAGCGGGCTTCGTACAAGGCGCGCATCAACGCTTTCAAAACCATTGTGCCGACCGCATGGGGCATTGCAGCGGGCGAGCGATACGGCCGCCCCGCCCAGGCGGCCTTGTGAATCGCTATATTCGTCGCTCTGAACAAGGAGCAGAAAGCCTTCTGTTGCCAGGATTTTTGCCTGCTGCCCGCTGAACGACCGTTCATGACAACGCTTGGGCTGATCGTACAGATCGAGGCGACCCCACCCTTCTACGTAGTAGCACGTATCCAACTACTAAACAGATATTAACACCCTGTGGCCAACGTAAGCCGGTGCTCCGATTTTTCGGGTCGCTGTCGATGATCTGTTGTCATCGCATCGGCATTGCGGACGGGATCGATAATCCCGGCTGCCGAAACATGGCCGTCGCCACCAGCAAGTGTTGAATCGCAAACCATGCAGCTATCTCTCAATCGCTATCACATCAAATCGCGCATCTATGCCGGCTTCGGCTTGCTGATCGCCCTCGGGATCGCTCTTGCGGCCTTCGGCGGTTGGCAGCTCGCGCGGGTCGGCGGACAGTTTGGCCAACTCGTGACGATCTCGGATCACGCCTCGCGCACCGATGAAATGGAGCGCCTTGCCGAAGTGCTGCGCCGTGCCGCGCTCTACTACAAGGACACCAACGACGACGCGACGATCACGGAGTTCGGCGCCGCTGAAGCACGCGCCGCCGAGCTGCTCAAAGCCGCGTCCGAGGACGCCGAATTGCCCGAGCGGCGGCGCGCTTATGCCGAGACCGTCGGCGCGACAGAAACCCTGAAACGCGATTTCGATCAGCTGGTACAGCTCGGCAAGCGCATCAAGGAAGGTCGCCGCTTCGCGGTGCAAACCGGCGCTGCTCTCGCACAGACCCTCACCCGCACCGTCGAAATCGCCTTAGCGCAGAATGATGCCACCGCGGCGCTCGCGATCCGTTCGCTCGAGGTTTCCGTGCTCACCGTGCGCGGCCTCGCACCACTCGTCAGCGTTTACAAGACCCCGGCATCCTTGGCCGCCGTGAGTGCCGCCGTGGACAAGACCAACAAATTGCTCGCTTCGGTCGAGCCCGCGCTGACGCGGGGCGAACTCGGCGCGCAGGTCGCGCTGCTGAAAACCAGCTTCGGCGACTATGCCAAGAGCAATGACGATATGGCGCAGGCGGTGCTTCAGGCCGATGCGCTCTACGACAAGACCATCGTGCCGGAGATTCTCGACATCCAGAAGCGGCTTACCGCGGCCGCGGACGGGCTGACGAAAGACGTCGAGAGTACCAAGGCTACTGCTGACTCGACGCTCGCCACCACCTCGCATCTACAATATGCCTTGGGTGCAGCGGCGCTCCTGCTGGGCCTCGCCCTTGCTTTCTTCATCGGCGGCAGCATCGTCGCTCCGCTGACCGCGATGACGCAGGCGATGAAGAGCCTCGCTGGCGGCGACAAGACGATCGACGTCCCGGCGCGCGACGGCAAGGATGAAATCGCGGACATGGCGCAGGCCGTCGAAATATTCAAAGGCAGCATGATCAAGGCGGACACGCTCGCCGCCGACCAGCGCGCGGAGCAGGAACGCAAAGAGATCCGGCAAAGGACGATCGATCAACAGATTGCCTCCTTCGACCGCTCGGTCCAGACCGCGCTTGAGAGGCTTGGCGGCACCGCCACAGAGTTGCGGCAGACGGCTGAGGGCATGGCACATACAGCCGACGAGACGGGCAAACAGGCCAACGCGGTCTTGGACGCGTCGGAACATGCCTCGGCCAATGTGCAGACGGTCGCCTCGGCCACTGAAGAGATGGTTTCGTCGATCGGCGAGATCGGCCGCCAGGTACAGAAGTCGAGCGAGATCGCGAGCCAGGCCGTGGTGCAAGCGACGCAGACCAATAGCTCGGTCGCGAGCTTGAGCGAATTGGCGGAGAAGATCAGCGCCGTGATGCAGCTCATTCAGGACATCGCCAGCCAGACCAATCTTCTGGCCCTCAATGCCACCATCGAAGCGGCGCGCGCCGGCGAGGCCGGCAAAGGATTCGCGGTGGTTGCAAGCGAAGTAAAAACGCTGGCCACGCAGACAGCCAAAGCGACAGAAGACATCTCGGCACAGATCGGCGCCATGCAGGAAGCCACGCGTCAGGCCGTGACAGCCATCTCTGGCATCAACGAGACGATCACCCGCATTAACGAGATTTCGGGTGTCATCGCCGCCGCAGTCGAGGAACAGGCAGCAGCGACACGCGAGATCACGCGCAATACCCAAGAAGCGGCGCGCGGCACCGGAGAGGTCTCGCGCAATGTCGGTGGCGTCAGCCAGTCGATCGGCAGCACCAGCGCCGCAGCCACCCAAGTGTTGGCTTCATCGAGCGAGCTCGGCAAACAAGCGGAAACCTTGCGCGGTGAGATCGACCGGTTCTTCTCGAATATCCGCGCGGCATAAAGCGCGGTCGAGGTCGCGGTTCTCGATCTTCACCATGCAAGGCAACGGCAACCTGGCGAATAAGGGTTAAGCCCTCGGCATCGCCGGACGCGGTTGATCCAGATCAAGTCGCCGAACTCTAGCGTTCGATACCTTATCTCGATTGGCACGGCACAGATGACATCAACCGATTCAGGACAAAGGAAGCGCGAAGCGCCTTCCTTGGGCGGAGCGCGGCAATTGCCGCCTGTGATCGATTTTCACGCGCATGTTGTCGACCCCGAGGTCTACGCCAGAGCCGTCAACCATAACGCGATTTCGGGTTTCGGCGCCCATCCCGAGGGACCGCGCCCGGAGCCGGGAACGCTGCGCGCGGGATATTACGAACGATATTCAAGCCCCGAAGCCCAGCTGAAAGATATGGATGCGCTTGGCATCGACATCCATGTTATCTCGAGCACCGGCGTCAGCCAAAGCTCATGGTGGGCAGAGCCTAACCTTGCCGCCGAGCTCGATCGCCACGCCAATCAATGGATCGCGCAGTGGGTTAAAGACTATCCGACACGATTCGTCGGTAGTTTCACACTGCCGCTCCAGGATGTGGAGCTTGCGCTCAAAGAATTGGAACATGCAGTCGGCACGCTCGGCTTGCGCGTGGCAAATCTGCCGGCCGAGATCAACGGCGTCTATCTCGGCAATTCACGCTTTCGGCCGCTTTGGGCGGCGCTCCAACGGCATGGCGTGATTGTTTGGCTCCATCCCGACGGCATGAAGGATAAGAGTTTCCAGCAATACGCGCTGTGGAACGGCGTCGGTCAGCCGATCCAGGAAACCATGCTGATCAGTTCCTTGATGTATGAAGGCGTGTTGGATGCGTTTCCCGGACTCAGCGTCGTCATTTCCCACGGGGGCGGCTACCTTCCGCATTACATGGCGCGGCTCGATCGAAACTATGCCGCGCATCCGGTCAGCCGCAAGAACCTCACGCGGCGGCCGAGCGAATACCTCAAATGTTTCTACTATGACACGTGCGTCTATGCGTCGAGCGTCCTCGACGACTTGATCCGCAATGTCGGGGTCGAGCGCATCGTCCTCGGATCGGACTATCCCGTCGGCGACAAAGATCCGTTCGAAATCATTCGTGGCTGCGCCACTGTGTCGGCCGATAATTTTGATCTGATCACGCGGACGACGCCCGCGACCATACTCGGCCGTGCCGGGACCGTGCTCGCCAAGGCGGGCTAAGCGCAGAGGATTTCATGAGTTTTTCGCAAATTTTCCGTAATCGGTGGTGGGTCGTTGTCGCCTCCGTTCTTGGCCTCATCGTCGGCACAGGGGCGATCAACGTCTTCGCCTTCGGCGTTTTCTTGAAGCCGATATCCGACGATCTCCATCTCGGGCGCGGCGTCATTTCGGCGGCCGGCGGCCTTACCTCGATCCTGAGTTCGATCGCAAGCCCGTTCTTCGGCAAGCTCTTGGACAAATGGGGCATTCGTCCGGCGCTGCTGCCCATGATCGTGCTCTTCGCCATCGCCGTGGCGTGCCTCTCGCTTCTGCAGGCATCCCCGATCTATCTCTACACGCTCTTTCCGATCGTCGGCTTGACCAGCGTCGGACAAACACCGGCGGCCTATTCCAAGGCAGTGTCGGCCTGGTTCGACCGGCAACGCGGTCTTGCGCTGGGCATTGCGCTCGCCGGCGTCGGGCTCGGCACAGCCGTCGTGCCGCAGCTTTGCGTCCTGCTGATCGCCACATTCGGCTGGCGCTGGGCCTATGTCGGATTGGGCGGCGTGATCCTTCTTCTCGCCTTCGTGCCGGTAGCGCTTTTCGTCCGCGAGCCGGCCGAAACCGCGATGCCGAAGGCATCGGCGATGGCGAGAAAGAACGCTCCCGGCTTCGGCGTGGCCGAGACGCTGAAGGGTTCCTGGCGCTACTGGCTGCTGACCTTGGCATTCTTCCTCGGTGCCACCGCGATCAACGGTACGCTTACCCATATCGTGCCCCTGCTGACCGATCGCGGACTGCCGATCACGGTCGCGACGGCGGCTCTCTCCGCGTCCGGCGTCATGATGATCATCGGCCGGATCTTTTCCGGTTATTGCCTCGACAAGATCTTCGGCCCCTATGTGGCGATCGCTTTCTTCCTATGTCCTTTAGCGGGCATCGTTCTGCTCTATAGCGGCGCAGCAGGGCCGGTTCCGCTGATCGGAACGGTGCTGTGCGGGCTCGGAATCGGCGCCGAGTTCGACATGATGGCGTTCTTTGTGGGCCGCTATTTCGGCCTGAAGTCCTATGGCGTGCTGTACGGCCTGATGTTTGGTCTGGCGCAGATCGGCAATGCCGTCGGTTCGAACATCATGGGCTGGTCCTACCAGCTGCTGCATTCCTACGAGCCCGCCTTCCTGGTTTTTGGCATCGCGCTCGCGCTTACTTGCCTAATGTTCATTCCGCTCGGGCCCTATGCCTTCGCGCCCAAAACCGAAACCACGCAAGCTCAACAACGGAGAGCCGCATGAGCAATATCACCGATCGTCTCTACACCGCCATCATGTTGCCCTACGACGGCAAGCTGAAGATCGACGAGCCGGCGTTTCGTCGCTTGATCCGTTACTACCTCGCGGAACCCCGTTTTTTGCGCCAAGGCGGCCTTTGCATCAATCCGGAGGCGGGCGAGATTTTCTATCTGACGCGGCAGGAGAAGCGCCGCGTTCTCGAGATCGCCATGGAAGAGGCCTATGGCAAAGTGCCGATCATCGCCGGAACCTGGGCGATCACGACCGAAGAGACCGTCGAGACCGCCAAGGACGCGAAGAGCTTGGGCGCGCAGGGGATTTTCGTCACGCCGCCGGGTGGCGCCCAAGACGTCACTTCGTGCTGGGATGCCGACAATTATCCCGAGGTCTGGCTTGACCAGATCATAGAGCAGGACCGCGCGGTCGATCTGCCGATGATCGCGCATCCGGTAGGCGGCGCGAAACCGCCCTTCAATCCAGGTCTGCCGATCGGCGCGACGATGAGAATCTGCCGCGAAGTGCCGAACATGGTTGGCTGGAAAATGACCTATATGTATGACGGCTTCAAGATCATCGCCAATGGTCTGCGGTCGCTCGACCGTCACGTCGCCATCATGGGCGCGCTCGCGGTTCGCTTCCATGAATACAAAGCCTGCGGCACCTTCGACGGCACGTTGAGCGGCTTCTGGAACTTCGCGCTCGAACCGATGCTCGACCACCTCGATGCATGGGACAAGAAAGACGTCGATCTTGCCACCAAGATATGGAATGGCGGTCTCTATCAGTTGCAGGACTACATCGCCGATATGGGCCAACTCCATATTCGCTATAAGACCGCGACTTGGCTGCGCGGGCTCATCCCGAGCCCATTCATGCGAGCGCCCATGCCGAAGCCGCGGCAGGAAGAAATCGACACGATCTACAGGCTGCTCAAAAACCTCGGCCTGCCCGTGATCGATATCAAAGAGACGCGCCTCGCGGCGTAAGGATCCGTAACCCTCGCGGAGGTCGTTCGGCGGCCCGCGCGCTTCCGGCAAACATGCCGGCGCGCGCGGGACACTGGCATTTTAATGTCTTTGCCACTTGAGAGATCTTGGCCCCGATCAGCCGAGCCACCGGATTACGGGTGGACGCGCGGCTCTGAGAGCGGCTAAAACGGGAACACGCGACCAAGGTTAAGACACGCCGCGGCGGCAGGCGAGAAGCCGAGGCGCTTTCAGCAATCGCTATTGCGTTGAAATCATTGGTGCGCCGGATTAGCTCAGCGGTAGAGCAGCGGTTTTGTAAACCGAAGGTCGGGGGTTCAATCCCCTCATCCGGCACCACTCATCCGACGGCCTTCTTGGCGATCACTCCACTGCCTTGCCCGCGACAGCAGAACCAGGCGGAGAGCGTCCCTCCCGGCCTATTTGAGCCAGATCAAGACGGCGATCCCTGCCGGGCGTAAGAATCCCTCCAGACGAAAACTTATGCGCGTGGCGGACCAAACTCTGCCGCGCAGCGAGGAGCCCCAGATGAGGCGCATGTCCGACATGGTGCGGAACCAAAATCCGCTCACCCTTCCGCCGACGGCGACCGTCAAATTCGCGTGCGAGAGTATGCGCAAGCGCAAAGTGGGCGCCGTGCTCGTGACCGATGAAGATCATCACCTTCTCGGCATTTTCACCGGGCGCGACGCCGTCGGCCGCGTGATCGCCGAAGGCCGGAACCCTGAGACAACCAAGCTCTCGGATGTGATGACGGCGAAGCCTCATTCGATGCCGCCGGGCCACTCGGCCATCGAAGCGCTGCGCGTGATGCACGACGCCGGCTGCCGCCACATCCCGGTGATCGATGGCGGCAAGGTCATCGGCGTCGTGTCGAAAGCCGATTTCCGCGGCGTGGAGGTCGACCGGCTCGACGAGGAAACCGGCCTTTGGGAACGGATCTGACAACGGCCCGTTAAGCCCGCGGCAGGACCGCGAAAAAAATCGGGCCGATAAACGGCGAAAGCCGGAACCAGGAGATCAAAACATGCCGACGATCGACGAAAGCGAAGAGCCTGTCGAAATCAATGTCAGTCCTGAGAAGGTTGCCTTCATCGTCGCCAAGGCACGCGAATTCGACGTCAAGGTCGATCCAGTGGAGCCGGACCCGGGCTCCAATCCGACCGACGACGAAGACCGCGCAGTTCTCGAGGATTATGCCGACGACCCGACGCTCGAAGAATTGCGCACCGCGATCGATTCGCTTGACGACGACGAAATGATCGACGTGATCGCCTTGGCCTGGGTGGGACGTGGCGATTTCGCGCGCGCCGAATGGCTCAACGCCAGGGAGCTCGCACGCGAGCGGCATCAGCGGCGCTCATCCAGCTATCTCATCGGCATGCCTGCGCTCGGCGATTACCTCGAAGAAGGGCTGGCGGAGTTGGGCTACTCGGTGTCGGATTAGCCGACCAAACCGGCAGGTCAACATGGATAGACGGCAAGCGCTGCTGGCCGAGGTCGCCGACGAAACCGCGGAAACCGCCACGCTGACCGGGCGCAATTCATTAAGCCCGCGGGTGCTGGCCGCCTTGACGAAAGTCCGACGCGAGGCTTTCGTTCCCGAATCCGAAACTGATCTTGCTTACATCAATGCGCCGCTACCGATCGGAAGCGGACAGACCATATCGCAGCCCTTCATCGTCGCGATCATGACCGAGTTGCTCGATCTCAAGGACAGCGACAGCGTGCTCGAAATCGGCACGGGATCCGGCTACCAAGCCGCTATCCTGGCCGAGCTTGCGAAGCAAGTCTATTCGATCGAGGTCGTTCCCGAGCTCGCCGACACGGCCCGCCGCGCGCTTATCGCGGAAGGCTATCGCCAGATCGAGATAAGGTGCGGCGATGGCGCGCTGGGCTGGCCGGAACATGCGCCTTACGACGCGATCATCGTCACCGCCGCGGCGACGGAGATTCCGCTCGCGCTTGTGGCGCAGCTGAAACCGGGCGGGCGCATGATTCTTCCGGTCGGCGCGACCGACGAGTTGCAAATGCTCGTCCTGATCGAGAAAAATCCGTCCGGCGCGATCAAGCAACGCGACATCATGGCTGTCGCGTTCGTTCCGCTGATCACGGCCCGAGCGCGACACTAGATCTCGGAACGCCGCTTATTTGCCATCGTCAAAATCGAACCGGCGGCGATCGGATCAAGGCCGATCGCGCAGCGTCAAGATATAGGCGATGACGTCGCCTTGTTCCGTCGGCGACAGGATGAGATTGGGCATAGAGGGGTGGGGGCTGGAGAGAAACGCGTGTAGCGAGATGGCGGTCATGCCGCGCGCATTGGCGATGGCGTGGAAATCCGGTGCCACGGCAAAACGCGGCGGCGATATTTGGTCGGGCAAAACGACGTGACACGGTGTGCAGGCTTGGAGCGCAAAATTCCGTCCGGCGATGGGGTCGCCGCCGCTCTGCGCCCAAGCCTCGTGCTGGCCGGAAACGGCGAGGACGCCGGCCGTCAACACACCCAGGCCCCAACCCAGACCGGCACGGATTCGCGAACCGGTTCTTCGCCCGCGGAGCGCGCTTCCCGCCCGAAACGCGGCGGGCGGGAAGCACGAGGCAATGCCCCTCGGGCGCGCTGCCATCTTACGGCGATTTCACCGGCGGCAACGAGCGCAGGAATGCGATCAGGTCATTGAGGTCCGCATTGGTGATATTCTTATACCAATCGAACGCCATCAACCGCACCAAAGGCCGGTCGGGCCGCATACCCGTGGTAATCGCGGTTTTGATCTGCTGATTGGTCCAGCTCGCGATGCCGGTCGGATTGCCAGGGGTGAGATTCGGCGAGATAACTAGCCCGCCATTGGGCGCGCCGAACGGATTTCCGCCTGCGCCCATCTTCGTCATATCCGCTCGGCCCTGCACCTGGGGCGTATGGCAATCCATGCAATGACCGAGGCCAGTCGCGAGGTATTTGCCGTAAGCGACATGATCGGTCCGCGGCACGTCGGCGACTTGCGTCACTGGTGGTCCATAGCCGGGAGGTAGCGGAATCTTGTAGGTCGATTTCTCGACCTTGTTGCTGATCGGCTTCACCGAGCGCAGATAGGCGACAATCGCTTTCACGTCGGTGTCGGACATATTGCGATAGAACGCGATCGGCATGGGCGGGCCGATGATGGTTCCATCGGGACGCTTGCCGTTGCGGATGGCGTCGATGATCTGCTCATCGGTCCATTTGCCGATGCCGGTATCGTTGTCGGGTGTGATGTTGGCAGGCATGGCATGGAAAACCGGCGAAGCGATCGGATCACCGCCCGAAAGCTCTTTGCCCGCGATCGCCTTGCCATCGGGCCCTTTCGGCGTATGACAATTGCCGCAAGCGACGATGCTGCTCATGAGATAAGTGCCGCGTTCGAGCGGCGTTTCGGCGCGCACCGATGGCGCGCCAAAGCCGTTGACCACGACGCCCAACAGCGCCGCGGTAAACAGCGCGGATACACGAATAGACATGAATTCCCCCTACAGAGATATTTCTCCAGGGCACTCCTAACACAGCGACATCAAGCGTGCCAGATCACTTTTCAGCCGGCTGGTGAACGAATCACCGGGCTCGACCGTTATCATTTCAGGGATGGCTGCGCCTAAGCCGGCCTAAGACAACGGCATGGGCGCGTGTAATGCATGGAGGCCCGACGATGCGTATTGCTATCGCGCGACTAAAGCCCATTCTCTTTCTTGTTGCCGTGATATCACTGCTGAGCGGCTGCGTCGCTTATCCGGCACCCTATTACTATTCGGGCGGCTATTATTATGGCGGTCCCTATGACGGCTACTACCCGTATTATTACGGGCCGCCGGTGGTCGGCGGCGTCGTGATCGGCGGCGGCCATTACCACCACTGGCGTTGAGTTCCGTTCAGCGTTTACGCGCAACGATGTGGAAGATGTGCCAATGCTTCGCTTCGCCTCGCCGCGCGGCGTGACGGCATCGCTTTCCTCTTCGTCAAACAGTTCGGTGATGTAACCCTCGAGTAGCTGTCTCGCCTCCGGCTCGCGGAAGAACGTCATCGCCGGATCGCCGGCCCAGCTGTCGCGCTCGCCGTAAAGCTGGCCGGTAAAGCGCCCGCCGGAAGCGAGCGATGCGGTGATTTTCTGCCAGAGCGCGGGAAAAAGCGGCGCCGGACAAAGCGGGAGCGCAAAACTGCTGTTGACCAGATCGACCTCCGGCCAAGTCACGTCCTGAAACCCGCCACAACACGTCACTAACCGCGCCGCGGGCGGAAGGTCGAGCCGGCCTTGCAGCCGCTCCAGCGCCGCGGGTTCGGCGTCGATCGCAATGATGGACCAGCCGCGCCGCAGCAGCTCGACCGTATCGCGCCCGTCGCCGCAACCAAGATCGGCCGCGCGCCGACCGCAGGCTTCCGTGTCGAAGCGCTCAAGCGCCCAGAGCAAGGTTGGCCGCGGCGGACGTCCCGCGGTCGCGTCGTAATAGGCGCGCCAGCCTTTATCGGCGTTTCCGCCGTTCATCCGGCCGCCCCGGCAGCCTGACGTGCCAGCCCTCTCGCGCCAGAGACCGGCCGCCCGTTAACGGGCCGTTCACCATCATGGCCGAGAATCGTCCGCGCATCGCCATCCCGATCTCGAGGCCATCCGCATGGGCGCGTCACTGGGTCTGCTCGCGCATCAGCACAAGCTGGCGCTGCTCCGGCGTAAGTCGGGTTTGGAAAACCGCGCTCTGATTGGCCTTGGCGGTCGGAATACCGAGTTCGGCAGCTTCGCCATAGAGCAGATAGGCCTCGACCGGATCCTGCGCCAAACCGATCCCGTTGAGCTTGCACCAAGCCAAGGCCTCGACCGCACGCGCCTCCTTGGCGGCGGCGTGCTTTTCGATCGCCTCGATATCGTCGGCTGTGACCTGCTGCGCCCGAATCCGCCCGATCGCTCCCTCGACGCTGGGCGTGGCGGGGGGCGGCGGCGGCAAGGGTGGCGGCGGATTTTGCGCGTTTTTGCACTTGTCGTCGGGCGCGGTCAAACAATGATAAGCGCCATCGAGATCATAGAACTGCGCGCGCGCCGGCGCCGCAGCCAGCAACACGAGCATGGCGCCGGTAACGGTCTGCGCGATCCTTCGCTGGGCTCTGCCGTAGGCTTCCATCGCCGCCATCATAGCGCAGCTCGGGCGGCGCGGCTTGTCGTGCTTGGCGGGGGGCTGGCCCTCGCCGCCTGCGCCCAATTCGACTCGTTGAAGCAAACCGACTGGTCGGCCCAGTTCGACCAACTCAATCAGCCGGGGCCCTTGGGCGCGTTGATCGACCGAAAGCCGCCACCGGTCTTGATCCGCACCAGCGGGCCTTATCCCGGCCCTTTGAGCGAGCCGGTGCCGCCCCTGATCTCACCCGACGTAGCCGAGCAGGTGGTCGCCGAGCCGCTGCGCGCGGCGCTCGCCGCCGATGCGCGCATGAGCATGGCGCAAGCGAGCATGATGGCCGCCTCGGCCGCAACCGGCACGCCCGTATCGTGGAAGGCGGCCGACGCGAGCGGAACCGTGACCCCCGCCCGCGACGCCTATTATTCGCATCGCGGCCACGTCTGCCGCGATCTGCAGCAACTGGTGCAAGAATTGAACGGACTCGCGGCCGAACAGATCACTCTCTGCCGCACGGATATCGGCGATAATCGCGTCCTCTGGCTGCCCGGCTCGCCCGATTAAGCGTGCGGCAGCGCCGAGCACTGGCGCTGCCCTCAAGGAATCTTTGCTGATCGTCGAGCTTAAGCAACGCGGAAGCGTTGCGCGCGGCGCAGCGGCAGCATATCACCCCTGTTATGAACAGCGTTTGGGGCTGGGCGGTGCTGCCGCTGGCGGTGCTTGCCGGCACGGTATGGCTTGCCGGCATCGTGTTGGGATATTTGCGGCGGCGCGCGATTCTTGACCGCCCGGTCGAGCGCTCGTCGCATCAAGTGCCGGTGCCCCGCGGTGGCGGCTTGGCGCTGGTGCCGCTCACTCTCCTCGCCTGGCTGATGCTCGCCGCGTCCGGCGACGCGCCCAGCGGCACAACCGCCATCGTCGCCATGGCTGCCGCGCTGGCGGTGATATCGTGGCGCGACGATCTCGGCGGTTTGAGCGTCGTTTGGCGGTTTCTCGCGCATTTGGCTGCCGCCGCGCTCGGCGTCTTCGCCCTACCCCACGCGCCGGTCTTCCAGGGCCTGCTCCCGCCGCTGCTCGACCGCGCCGCCGCCGCGTTGCTGTGGGTGTGGTTTCTCAATCTCTATAATTTCATGGATGGGATCGACGGAATTACCTGCAGCGAGACCATCACGGTCGCTTTGGGCATCACGCTGGTCACGCTATCGGCAGGACTCGCCGACGACGGCGCGCCCTTGTTGGCGCTGGCGATCGCCGCCGGCGCGGCAGGATTTCTGCGCTGGAATTGGCCGCCGGCGCGAATGTTTCTTGGCGATGTGGGGAGCGTGCCGCTTGGCTATGTCATGGGTTGGCTGCTGCTGTCGATCGCGGCCAAAGGCTTGTGGGCGCCCGCGCTGATCCTACCGCTTTACTATCTCGCCGATGCGAGTTTGACCCTGCTAATGCGGATCGCGCGTGGCGAGCGTATTTGGCAAGCGCATCGCCAGCATTTTTACCAGCGCGCCCTTGCGCCCGACAATGATCACCGCGCGGTGTTGCTTCTTGTTATCGGCGGCAATGTCGCGCTGCTGTTGCTTGCGAGCCTCGCCGTGATCTGGTCTTGGCCGGCGCTGCTGCTTGCCGCGGTCGCAACCGCGAGCTTGCTGGCGCAGTTGGCGCGACGTGCCCGGTTAAGCCAGAGCGCGCCGCCATGACGGCAGCGCCGCGGCGAAAGCTCATCTTTCTCGTTACCGAGGATTGGTATTTCTGGTCGCACCGTTTGCCCATGGCGCGGGCGGCGCGCGACGCGGGCTTCGACGTCGCGGTCGCAACCCGGGTCGCCGCGCACGGCGAACGCATTCGCGCCGAAGGCTTCACCCTCCACGCCCTCGCATGGCGGCGCGAGGATCTCGGCCCATGGGCGAATCTGGCGGCGATCGTCGAGATCTTTCGCCTATACCGGCGCGAGCGACCCTTCCTGGTCCATCACGTTGCCCTGAAACCGGCGCTGCTCGGCGGCATTGCCGCCTTGCTTGCGCGCGTGCCTGCCGTTGTCAGCATGATTGCCGGCACCGGCTATGCCGGGCTCGACAGACGCTGGCCTGTGCGCGCCGTCGGCGCAGCGCTGCGCCCGATCTGGCCGCTTCTGCTTTTACGCCGCAATTGCCGCGTCATCGTGCAGAACGACGAGGACCGGCGCGCGATTGCCGCGCTGCGCCCCTCCGCCGCCGATCGCATCGTTGTGATCCGCGGCTCGGGCGTCGATCTCGATTATTTTCGTCCTTTACCGGAGCCGCCCGCGCCTCCCGTTATCGCCGCTTATGTCGGCCGTATGATCGCAATCAAAGGCGTGGCGGTGCTGGTTGCGGCGCAGCAGGAACTGCAACACCAAGGCATCGACGTGGGATTGGTGCTTGCGGGCGCGCCCGATCCAGCCAATCCGCGCTCGCTCGACGAAGCGACGCTCGCCGGCTGGGCGACGCTGCCGGGGATTGCCTGGCACGGGCACCAAAGCGACGTCCGCACCGTCTGGGCCGCGGCGCATATTGCTGTGCTCGGTTCCCTCGGTGGCGAGGGTTTGCCGAAAACCTTGCTGGAAGCAGCGGCCGTCGGCCGCGCCATCGTGGCAACCGATGTTCCAGGCACGCGCGACATCGCGCGGCGCGGGATCAACGCCCTCTTGGTGCCGCCGGGCGACGCGGTGGCTTTCGCAGCGGCGCTCAAGCAACTCGCCGGCGATGCGACCTGCCGACGACGCTTTGCCGAGGCGGGAAGGCGTCTGGTCGAGGCGGAATTCTCGGACCAGATCGTCCGCGAAGCCGCAGCGGCGCTTTACATCAGCCTGATCGGAAGCAGTTAGGAACGGACATGGTCCGCAGGTTAGCGACCGCGCGGGCGCGCGCCGGCAGCAAGCGATTTCTCGCGCGACTTGTGCTTGTTGAGCGCCGGCGAATAGGCAGTCAGACTCGGCGAAGGCCTGCCGAAAAGATAGCCTTGGCCATAGCCGATCCCCATGGCCAATAGCTCCTGCGCCTGATCCACGCGCTCGACCATCTCCGCGATCATGCCGATGTCGAGATCGCGGCACATCACCACCATCGCCTTGAGGATCGCGCGATCCTTCGCGCTGTCGCGCATGCGCGTGACATAGCTGCCGTCGATCTTGATGAAATCGACTGATAGCGCTTGAAGATAGGGAAAGGACGAAGCGCCCGCCCCGAAATCGTCGAGGCAAATGCGATAGCCCGCTTTGCGCAGGTCGACGAGAATCCGTTCGACCCGTTCCAAATTCGACATTGCGGTCGATTCGGTGATTTCGAACAGGATTTGGCGGCTCAGCCGCGCATGCGGCTCGAGCAGCTTCCTCAGGCCTTCGACGAACATATCGCTGTCGAGTGATTTGCCTGAGATGTTGACGGCAAGGTCAAGCGGCGGGCCCTCAAGGTCATTGAGAAACTCGAGCGCGCGCTGGCACATGGTGAGATCGATCTCTTCGATCATGCCGACCTTCTCGGCGAAGAGGATCATATCGGACGGCGATTTGTTGTGCTCGAAACGCGCCAGCATCTCCTGGTGATGCAGCAAATTCGTGTCGAGCGCGACGATCGGCTGGAAGGCAACGGTCATATTGCTTGCCTGAGCCGCCATTTTGAGGCGCGTGATACGGCCGACCGTGTCGGCGATCTGCGCCTTGAACCCCTGAGCCAGCGAATTGATCGTGAACTCATTCGTCTTGCCGGCGGCGAAGCGACCGAGCGTGAAGGCAAGCGCCTTCGCGGCATCGTCCGGCGTGATGGCCTCGGTGCTCAGATCGACATCGACCTCGCCGGCGCGAATCCCGGTGCCCGACGGATCGCAAGCACGCGACATGCGCTCGATCTCGCTGCCGAGCGCGATCTTTCCGGCCGCCGGCGGGCGAATGAGCCCGAATTTGTCGCTGGCGAGCCGCCCGGCCGTATTGCCGCCGACCGAATGGAGGCGAAGAAAGGCGCCGATATCGGCCATCAACCGCCCGAGCGTTCCGCCATCGGCGCGCGAGCGGAAATCCTCGAGCCCTTGCAGGCGCAATAGCGCGAGCTCGAGCGTCTCGCCCAACCCTCTCGCGTTGAACAGCGTTTCGCGTGCAGCAGCACCAAACGATATGCCGTCCAGGAGCCCGGTTTCGGCATCGCGCGCGCCGCGTAGAGCGGCGCTCGACGCATGGGCCCGCGCGGCCGCGATGGCGAGATAAATCGCATTGCCCTTTTCAGGTAGAAGGCGGCCGCTGACCGTCGCATGGATTATTTCGCGATCGGGCGCGACAAAGGCGACCGTCACCGGATCGATACGCCCCTCATCGCGCACGCGCCGCAGCGCGCGATCGACAAGATGGCGGTCGTGTTCCGTAACCAGCGTGCGCACGCTTCGGCCGATAAGCTGGTCGGCATCGGCACCGGTCAGCACCTTTGCCGCACCCGCCGCAAAAAGAATGCGTCCGTCTTCCGACACTTCCAGCAGCAAATCCGCCGCCGCAAAAGCAAAGCCGACGAAGCGGTCGCGCTCGTCGCGCAGTTCGCGCATCGACGGATTAACGGCGGCCGGCGGCATCGCGGAGGACTCAGGCAAGGGTGTGTGCAGGGGTTTATTCGTGAGGTTTTTCGGCATCGACTTAGGCCCGCGGCAGGAGCGATCGATCACCCAGATCGGCGGTCGCCATCATTGACACTCTCCAGATTCCCTCGATCAGCTCCGGCCCAGGGTGTCGCTGGATCGCGCCTCCGCACCCCGCAACGGATCAGTACCGCACAAATGTCTTAACTAAGGTTAAAAGCACTCGGCCTGCGTCGCCGCGTCATCGCCCTAGCTTATGGCGGCCAAGGGCCTGAAAACCCGTTGAATTCTGCTTGCTGCCTCACGGCGGCTTTTCTAACGTCGGACAATCGAAAGGACGGTTAATGAAGGTTTCCAGCCGCGCTTTTGCCGCCTTCGCCCATGACGTCTTCATGGCGGCATTATCGTTCATTTTATCCTTTTATCTCAGGGTCGGCGGCGATATTTCGCAATACTCGCCGTCGCGCTTGGCGACTTATGACCTCGCCTTCGCGGCGACGGCGGCCGTTTTGTTCTGGTGGAGCGGGCTCTATCGCGGCATCTGGCGCTATGCTTCGTTGCCCGACCTGCTCGCGCTCCTCAAGACCGTCACCTTGGTCATTCTGATCTTCTTCCCTGTGATGTTCGTCGCGACCCGGCTCGCTGACATGCCGCGCTCGCTCGTTGGCATCAACTGGTTGTTGTTGATGGCGCTATTGGGCGGCCCACGCTTTGCCTACCGCGTCTTCAAGGACCGGGGCATAGAGCACGTATTTGAAACCGCCAGCTATGCGCCGATACCGATCCTTCTCATCGGCGCGCAAGAAGGCGCGGACCTTTTCATTCGTGCCATCACCCGCGATCCGCGCCGTTCCTATCGCGCCGTCGGCATTCTTGCCAACGGCGCAGCGCGGGTAGGGCGCGACATTGGCGGCGTGTCGATCCTGGGTACCTTCGACGAGATCGAGGAGGTCGTGGCAAAACTGACGCGCCAGGACAACCGTCCGCAGCGCTTGATCGTCTGCACCGACCGGCTCGATCGACCATCCGCGCGTAAATTGCTTGATTTCTCGGCTGAGGCGGGCATTCCGCTGGCGCGCGTGCCGCGCTTGACCGATTTCCGCGAAGCCGGCGAAGACGAGATTCAGCGCATCGAGCCTGTGGCGATCGCGGATCTGCTGGGCCGGCCTCAAGCCGTGCTCGATCGCGCGGCGATGCGCGCGCTGATCGTCGGCCGCCGCGTGCTTGTGACCGGCGCCGGCGGCACCATCGGTGGCGAGCTAGCACGTCAGATCGCGTCTTATGGCCCGGCGCAACTAAGCCTGCTCGATAATGGGGAATACGCGCTTTACACCATCGACCAGGAGATCAAGGAATGCTTCCCCGCCGTGCCGCGCCAAGCGATCATCGCCGATGTGCGCGAGCGTCGACGCGTCGACGAGGTGATCGCAAGCGAGCGGCCGGAACTTGTGTTCCATGCCGCAGCGCTGAAACATGTGCCGATGGTCGAAGCAAATCCAGTCGAGGGCATCCTCACCAACGCGCTCGGCACGCGCAATGTCGCCGAATCGTGCCGCGCGCAAGGGGTCGCCACGATGGTGATGATCTCGACCGACAAGGCCGTCAACCCAGTCAACGTGATGGGCGCCACAAAAAGGCTGGCCGAAGGCATCTGCCAGGCGCTCGACATCGTCGAATCGCGCCGCGGTCACGGCACGCGCTACGTCACCGTGCGGTTCGGTAATGTCTTGGGTTCGACCGGTTCCGTGATACCGCTTTTCCAGCGCCAGCTGGCAAAGGGTGGGCCGCTAACCGTGACCCATCCCGAGATTTCGCGTTTCTTCATGACCGTGCGCGAGGCCGTGGAACTGGTTTTGCAGGCTTCGGCGCTGAATGAGGAGGAAGGCGAAACACGCGGCAAGATTTTCGTCCTCGACATGGGCGAGCCGGTGAAGATCATCGATCTCGCGGCCCAGATGATCCGTCTCGCCGGCAAAAAGCCGGGCGCGGACGTGAAGATCGAGATCGTCGGTTTGCGACCGGGCGAAAAGCTTTACGAAGAGCTGTTCTACGCGCACGAGACCTTGCTGCCGACGAAAGCGCCGGGAATTCGTCTCGCGGCGCCGCGTACCATCGATTACGCCATTCTGGCCCGTTCGCTTGACGAACTCGCCGAGCACGCCCGCGAAGGGCGCGAAGACCGCCTCTTGGCTTTGCTGCCTACCTTGGTCCCAGAATATAGCGTTGCCGCAGCGCCCGCCCCGCGCGCGGCAAGCCGCGAACCCTAGCCCGATTTCGGCAAGGGAAGGCCGATCATGCCGAGCCGCGCTCTAATTATCGGCGGATCGATCGGCGGGCTCTTTGCCGCGCATTTGCTGCGCCAGGCAGGCTGGGACGTCGCTGTCTTCGAGCGCAGCACAGGAGACCTCGCCGATCGCGGCGCCGGTCTCGGCGTCGCCTCGGAATTGTTCGAGGTGATGCTGCGTGTCGGGCTGCGCATCGACCGTTCGCGCGCCTTCGCCGTGCACTCCTCGATCTGGCTCGATCAAAGCGGCGGCATCGCCTATGAGAGCCGGCGCGGATGGCACAGCAGCGCCTGGCCGATCATTTATCAGCCCTTGAAGGCGGCATTCCCAGCGGCGCTGTACCGTAGCGCCATGACGCTCGAGAGTGTGGAGCAGGATGCGGCGGGCGTCACAGCGCTCTTCGCCGACGGGTCACGCGAGCGCGCCGATCTCTTGATTGCCGCGGACGGCGTTTACTCGACCGTGCGGCGGCAATTCCTGCCCGGCGTCGAGGCGCGGCAAGCGGGCTACATTGCGTGGCGCGGTATTTTGCCCGAGACGGAGTTGTCGCAGCCGGCGCTGGATTTGTTGCTCGATACCTCGGCCTTCTCCTTTCCGGAAGGCGAGCTGGTGGTGTCGCTGCCCGTGCCCGGACCGAACAACGACATCCGGCCCGGCCACCGGCGCTATTATTTCATCTGGTACCGGCCAGCCGATGCCGGGCGCCAGGCCGAGCTCTTCACCGATGCGAGCGGCCGCTTGCACGGGCTGTCAATCCCGCCGCCATTGATCCGGCCGGAATTCGTCGCCGAGATGAAAGCCGCGGCACGCGCCGGCCTGCCCCCCGTGCTCGGCGACATCGTGCAAAAGGTCGCCCAGCCTTTGTTGCAATCGATCTCGGACCTCGAAGTGCCGCAGCTGGTTTTCGGACGAGTGGCACTGCTCGGCGATTCGGCCTTTGTTGCGCGCCCGCATGTCGCCGCCGGAACCACCAAAGCCGCGCTCGACGCCGCTGGCTTGGTCGATGCCCTTGCCGCCGCCGGCGGCGATATCGACGCCGCGCTGCAGCGCTATCAGCGCGAACGCATGGCATTCGGACGCGCCATCGTCGCGCATTCGCGCCATCTCGGCGCTTACCTCGAGGCGCAGCTGAAGCCGGTCGCTGAACGCGGCGAAGCAGCGCGCCGCGATCCGCGCCGGATCATCGCCGAATATGGCGCGCCGCACCTTGTCAATCAGGTCGATTGGGACCGGCTCGAAGCGCGTTCCAATCAGCCTCCCGCTGCTCCGGCATAGCGCGCGAGATCGATGATCTCGAGCACGTTGCCGTCGGGGTCTTCGAAATAAGCGCGCGGTCCGTCGATCACGCCGTCCTGGCGATCTTCGTCATAAAGGAATTTGACCCCGCCGGCTTTGAGCGCGGCAAGCGCCGGCGCGTAATCTTCGTGCGCGACGAGGAAGGAATGATGCACATCGCGCTCGCCCGCGGTTGAGATCGGTAGCGCGACCTTGGCAAGGATGACGCAATCGCCGCCTGAATTGAGAAATACCATGCCGCGCTCGGCGGTATCGCGCAGAACCTTCATGCCGAGCCATTTGCAGTAGAAATCCCGGCTCCGAACGGTATCGGTGACGGGGATGGTGAAATGCACGACACCTTGGGTCTTGATCATTCCGGTCCTCCCTTCGGGCGGCATTTTGCGCCGCGCCATGCGCACTTCAAGAGCGCGGCAAATTTTCGCGCCCGCTATTTCAGCCGCGCAGCGGCGTCTTTGACAATGCTCAGATCGGCGTATTTGGCAACCTCGACCTTGTTCTTGACGAAGCCCAAATCGCGCAACATGTCGAGATTCGATTGCAGCGCGCCGAGATCGGGCAAACCCCGCGGATCGCGATAGGAATCGTCATGCGTGAAAGCCCAGTCGAGCGCTTGCGGTGGCTGCTTGTTGAAGGAGGCCGCCAGAGAGACCGCGTCGCTGTGATGTGCCGGATCGGTGAGCCAGCGCAGAAAGACCAGCTGGTCCTCAAAGAAATCCACCCAGGCGGCGCGGTTCTTTGCCAACGCGCCGGCGCGTGCCGTCAGCACGATGGTTTGCGAGACGCCGAGCGCCTCGCGCTGGGTGAAGAGAACGCGCGAAATTTGCTGCAGTTGCGGGTCGCGCGTGAAGGGCGGCAAAGGTGCGATCAGCGCCACTTTACGCTCGGTCAGCGCCGCCTTCATGTTCGGCACCTGGACCTCGATGATGGTGACGTCGCGCTTGTCCGCGAGCCCGTGCTTGCCGAGCATCACACGCAAGCCGATATCGACGGCGCCGCCGAACGCATTGCTCGCCAGCACCTGCCCTTTCAAATCCTCGATTTTGCGAATCGGCCCGTCTTTGAGCACGAGGAACGCATTGGTCTGCCAACCGGGCGCGCCATCTTGCAAGCCATCCGCGACGATCCGCAAATCGTCGAGATGCGCGTTCGTCACGGCAAGCGCGAAAGCGGAAAAGCTCAGCGGCGAAAGATCGATTTCGTTTGCCGCCAGCGCCGTGATTTGCGGTGGCGTACCGCTAAAATGGACAAGATCGAGCAGGTAGGATTTGCCGTAATGCCTCAATACATCGGGCTTCAGCGGCATCAGCGGGAAAATCATGTTGGGCACGACCAGCCAGCCGACGCGGATTGTCACCGGCTCGGCGGCGCGCGCATTCCCACATGCGGCCATCCACGCCGCTGCCGCGAGCGCAGCGAAAACGCGCTTCTTCAGGCCCATGGCCTCCTCCCTGGTTTGTGTTAGGCGCCCGGTTCTTCGTTGGCCAGGCGTTGCAAGTAGCGTCCGTAATCCGATCTCTCGTTGAGCGTGGCGAGCCGCAGCAACTGCGCCTTGTCGATATAGCCTTGGCGAAAAGCGATCTCCTCGACGCAGCCGATCTTCTGACCGGTGCGCTGCTCGAGAATGCGCACGAAATCCGAGCCTTCGATCAGAGCCTCGGGCGTGCCGGTATCGAGCCAGGCATAGCCACGGCCGAGTTGCTCGACATGGAGCGCGCCGCGCCGCAGATATTCGCGGTTGACGTCGGTGATTTCGAGTTCGCCGCGCGCCGAAGGCTTCAAGCCCGCAGCGATGTCGACAACCTCCCGATCGTAAAAATAGAGCCCGATCACGGCCCAATCGGAGCGGGGTTTTTGCGGCTTTTCCTCGATCGTGAGCGCTTTCCCCGTGCGGTCGAAATCGACAATGCCATAGCGTTCCGGATCGCCGACCCGGTAAGCGAAGACGGTCGCGCCCGATGGCCGCGACGCGGCGCGGCGCATCATCCCGCCCAACCCGTCGCCATAAATGAGATTGTCGCCCAAGGCGAGCGCGCAGCTTTCTCCGGCGATGAAATCGCGCCCGATCAGAAATGCTTGGGCAATGCCGCCGGGTGATGGCTGCTCGGCATAACGCAAGGACACCCCCCACTGGCCACCGTCGCCGAGAAGCGTGCGGAAATGCGGCGCATCGGCCGGCGTCGTGATGACCAGGATGTCCTTGATCCCGCCGAACATGAGCGTCGACAGCGGATAATAGATCATCGGCTTATCGTAGATCGGCAGGAGCTGCTTCGAGACCGCGCGCGTCAGTGGGTAGAGCCGCGTGCCGGTGCCCCCGGCGAGAATGATGCCTTTCATCGAATTTGCCCCAATCTCTCCCCGCGATAGACGCCGCTGCGGATTAGCTCCCACCAGGGCCGGTTGTCGAGATACCAACGCACGGTCTTGCGCAATCCGGTCGCAAGGCTTTCGCGCGGCGTCCAGCCGAGCTCGCGCCGGATCTTCCGATCGTCGACGGAATAGCGCAGATCGTGACCGGGCCGATCGGCGACGAATTCGATCAGCTTTTCGTGCGGGCGATGCGGCGAGCGCGGCAGCTCGTCATCGAGAATAGCGCAGATCATGCGGACGATGTCGAGATTGGCGCGTTCCTCGCCGCCGGCGATATTGTAGGTTTCGCCGACCTTTCCGCGGCGCAGAACCAGCGCCAGCGCCGCCGCATGATCGCCGACATAGAGCCAGTCGCGAATATTGGCACCGGCGCCATAGACCGGCAGCTTCTCGCCCGCGAGCGCGTTCAGGACCATCAGCGGGATGAGCTTTTCTGGAAACTGCCACGGCCCGTAATTGTTCGAACAGTTGGTGGCGATCACCGGCAGGCCATAGGTGCGATGCCAAGCGCGGGCGAGATGATCCGCCCCGGCCTTCGAAGCGGCATAAGGGCTGTTGGGCTGATAGCGCGCGGTCTCATTCGCGCTCGCGCCCGGAGCGAGCGAGCCAAACACCTCGTCGGTCGAGATGAGATGGAAGCGAAACGCGTTTTGCGCCTTGGCATCGAGCCCGCGCCAATAGACCCGTGCCGCCTCGAGCAAGGTGAAGCTGCCGAGAAGATTGGTGCGGATGAAATCGGCGGGATTGTCGATCGAGCGGTCGACATGGGTCTCGGCGGCGAGATGCATGACGGCGTCCGGCCGATGGCGCGCGAAGATGCCCGCGACTGCCTCCGCGTCGGCGACGTCGGCAACTTCGAGCGTATAGCGCCCGCTTTCGGCCAGCTCGCCCAGAGGCGGGTTGGAACCTGCATAGGTGAGCTTGTCGAGGTTGATGACGGATTCACCCTCGCCCAGGAGCTGACGAACCACCGAAGTGCCGATGAATCCGGCACCGCCGGTAACCAGGATCTTCACCCGCCTTCACCCCTTCTTCCGCGATGGATAACGGTCCGCACGCCGATTCTCTTCCGGTTCCGAGGGATCGTATCACATCGCCTTGGTCAGGGGATTCCGCCAAGGCATCTTTGCAGCCAGGCGGTTTCCTGGCCGCTACGCTGCACGATGCCGCCACTGACCACCGTCTGACCGCCGCTGGTCGTCGATTCGAGGGGGCGCACCCGTCCCCGGTCCTTAATGAGAACCACGGTTATCGTGAGGTTGTTCTGCGAAAAGGACAGACGCAGCCGGTCATCGGTGATCAAGATCACGTCGCGAATCGGCTCGATGTGATCATAAGCGGGATTGCCAAAGACGAGCTGACGCGTCGGTGCGCCCCCGTCCAAGGCAGCGAAGGTCTGGAATGGATTCTTCATACTCGGCGGGGCGTTGCAATCGATCGCCCACGTCCCGATCAGGCCGAATTTAACGAGCGTATCGCTGTTCTCCTCGGCCTGGGCCCGGTTCGCGCCGAAGGCCAGCAGCGCCGCTGCGAGCCACGTGCCGAGCCTCATCCGGCGCTCCGCGCCGGGATCGCAAGATTGTCGATGAGGCGGGTCTGGCCAAGCCATGCGGCGGCAAGCGCGCGGCCCGGGCGATGGCGCGCGGCCAATGGCTGCAAAGTTTCCGCGTCGCAAATCTCGAGATAGTCGACTTTGCTAAAGCCGGCCTGTGCGAGGGCGGCAGCGCCCCACGAAGCGGCTTCCGAGGGCATCGTGTCGGCCACCAAGACGCGCTCGACGACCTCGGCCAGAATGCGCTGCAGCGCCGGCGCGATGCGGCGCTCCTCGGGCGTGAGATAGGCGTTGCGCGAGGACAGAGCGAGCCCGTCCACTTCGCGCACGATCGGTACACCCTCGATGCGCACGGCAATGTCGAGATCGCGCGCCACGCGGCGAATGATCTGGAGCTGCTGAAAATCTTTTTCGCCGAAACAGGCAAGCTCGGGTCGCGCTTGCAACAGCAGCTTCGTCACGACGGTCGCCACGCCCGTGAAATGCCCGGGACGGAAGCGCCCGCAGAGCACCTCGGCCAAAGGGCCGGCCGAAACCGTGGTGGAGAAGCCTTCGTGATACATCTCGGTGACGCTCGGCGCATAGAGCAAGTCGCATTGGGCGCCGGCAAGCTTTGCGGCATCGCCCAGCTCGTCGCGCGGATAGCGGTTGAAATCTTCATGGGGTCCGAACTGCGTCGGATTGACGAAGATGCTTGCCACGACCCGATCGGCCAGGGCCTTGCCATGGGCCAAGAGAGCGAGATGGCCCCGATGCAACGCGCCCATGGTAGGTACCAAAGCGATGACATCGCCGGCATGCCGCCATTGCGTGACGAGACGCCGCAATTCGGCCAGGTTGCGCACCACGGAAAGTGAACCGATCTTTTCCTGCATCGGGCGCGATTTAACCCGGCCCTCGGCCAGCCGCAAGCCTCAAAAAGAAAGAAGGGCCGCCCGAAAGCGGCCCTCCACACTTGTCACACTGCGGCGGAGCACGCCGCGACGTTCGCTACGCGACAGAAACTCCTGCCGAGGCAGCGATCCCGATCGCGGTCAACTCCAACCGCCGTCTATGACAATGAGACACGGGATCACCTCCTTTCCTAAGTTGCGGGACAAATTACTTTAGGGCCTCGACGGCTTAAATGCAAGCATTTCAGCACCTTCCGGGGTATTTCTAAGGCTCCAATTCGCCTTGAGTTGCGGAGTTTGCGCTAACCGCGCTTGCGGCCGGCAAAAACCAGCGCCGCTCCCACGACCATCATGATCGGGCCGGTATAGCGCGGGACGGCGAGGTCGGTTTCCTTGTCTTGTGTCGCGGTCAAAGAACCGATCTTGGCGACCTGCTCTTCATGGTGGAACGGCACAACGTTGATGAAAAACCCGGCGATACCGGCCAGAATCAGCACGACGCCGAGAAAAATCGTCCAACGAATAGGTCCCTCCCGCGATCGAGCGCCCGAAACCGAGCCGCATCCATCGAACGCGGAACACCTGCGAAGGTTCCGACCGCTAGAAAGCGGCCAGCGCCGCCTTCATCAGCCGCAGCGTGTCAGGGAACAATTCCAGCTTCTGCACCGCCTCGTCGGGCGTGTACCAACCGACGGCGGTAGCATCCTCGATCGCCCTCGCCTCGCCCTCGTGCCAATCGAGCACGACGCATACCAAGGTGAAATGCGCGCGGACGCGGCCGTCGGGTTCCTTGCCGATCACGTCGAATGCATCGACCACGCGCACGGGCGCGGCCACGATCCCGGTTTCCTCTGCGAGCTCACGCGCGGCAGCGGCGAGTATCGTCTCGCCAACCTCCTGCATGCCGCCGGGAAAGCCCCATTTGCCGATCGCCGGACCCGGCCCTTTGGCACGCTGCGCCAGCAGCACGCGCTCGCCGCGCCGGCAGAGCGCCAGCGCGGCCGTGAAAGGCCGGTCGGGGAAGTCGCGATTGATCGGCACGGCCATGCGCGCAGCTATTCGATCGCGACGGCCTTGCCTTCGAGCACTTTGTAGATTTCGCCGCCTTCCTTGAGGAAATCGTCCGATTTCTGGGCCATGCCCTGTTCGGCATAGTCGCGGACTTCCTGCGAAATCTTCATCGAGCAGAATTTCGGCCCGCACATCGAGCAGAAATGTGCCAGCTTCGCGCCGTCAGCGGGCAAAGTCTGATCGTGGAACTTTTCGGCCGTTTCCGGATCGAGCGCCAGATTGAACTGGTCGCGCCAGCGGAACTCGAAGCGCGCCCGGGAGAGCGCGTCGTCGCGCTCGCGTGCCGTTGGATGCCCTTTGGCGAGATCCGCCGCATGCGCCGCGATCTTGTAGGCAACGACGCCGTCTTTCACGTCGTTACGGTCGGGCAGGCCGAGATGCTCCTTGGGCGTTACATAGCAAAGCATCGCCGTGCCGAACCAGCCGATCATCGCCGCGCCGATCGCCGAGGTGATGTGGTCGTATCCCGGCGCGATATCGGTGACCAAGGGTCCGAGCGTATAGAACGGCGCCTCGTGGCAATGCTCCAATTGCAGGTCCATGTTCTCCTTGATCTTATGCATCGGCACATGGCCGGGGCCTTCGATCATCACCTGCACGTCATGCTTCCAAGCGATCTTGGTGAGTTCGCCCAGGGTCTTCAGCTCGGCGAATTGCGCTTCGTCATTGGCATCGGCGGTTGAGCCCGGACGCAAGCCGTCGCCGAGCGAAAAGCTCACATCATAGGTTTTCATGATTTCGCAAATTTCCTCGAAACGCGTGTAGAGGAAATTCTCCTTGTGATGCGCCAGGCACCATTTCGCCATGATCGAGCCGCCACGCGAGACGATGCCGGTGACACGCTTCGCGGTGAGCGGGATATAGGCGAGCCGCACGCCGGCATGGATCGTGAAATAGTCGACGCCCTGTTCGCATTGCTCGATCAACGTGTCGCGAAACACCTCCCAAGTGAGATCCTCGGCCTTGCCGTCGACCTTCTCGAGCGCCTGATAGATCGGCACGGTACCGATCGGCACCGGCGAATTGCGGATGATCCATTCCCGGATGGTGTGGATGTTCTTGCCGGTCGAGAGATCCATCACCGTGTCGGCGCCCCAGCGGATCGCCCAGACGAGCTTGTCGACTTCCTCGGCGACCGAGGACGTCACGATCGAATTCCCGATATTCGCGTTGATCTTCACCAGGAAATTGCGGCCGATGATCATCGGCTCGCTTTCCGGATGGTTGATGTTGGCGGGGATGATCGCGCGGCCGCGCGCGATCTCGTCGCGTACGAATTCAGGGGTGACGTAATCGGGAATCACAGCGCCGAAGCTTTCGCCGTCCTGCTTCCTCAAATTCTCGCGGCCGAGATTCTCGCGGATCGCGATGTATTCCATCTCCGGCGTGACGATGCCGGCGCGCGCATAAGCGAGCTGCGACACGGATTTTCCACCGCGCGCCTTAAGCGGCTTGCGGCCAGTGCGATCAAAGAGCGGCACGCTCGAAATCTCGCCCGGCGCCAGGCCATTGTCTTCAGGGCGGGTCGCGCGCGGCGCGCAATCCTCGACGTCGCCGCGAGCGCGGATCCAAGCGTCGCGCAGCGGCGGCAGGCCGGCGCGGATATCGATCGACACGGCGGGATCGGTATAGGGACCCGAAGGGTCATAGGCACGGACCGGCGCCTCCTTTGCGGAAGGCGTCAAGTCGATTTCGCGCATCGCGACGCGAAGATCGGGAAAGCGCGTTCCCGGCACGAACACTTTGCGCGAGGCCGGCAACGCGCCGGTCGAAACCTTGAAATTCTGACCGATAGCGCCTTCAGGCATGATCGTGCTCCTTCCCGATACGAGGCATCACAACCGATCCGGGGTTGGCAAAGGAGGAGCGCTCTGTCGCGATGCGCGGTTCCTGTCCCTACGCCGGTACGACCCGGATCAGGTTCAAAGGGTTTCCGCGTTGGTTCTTGGAAGCGGTATCTCAGCCCCTTCTCTGGGGCTCCCCTTGGAACATGCCTAGTATTTGGAGAGAAGGGCGGCCACGTCAAGCGTCTTGGGTGAGGGGCAGGGATATCACCGCGCGACCGATCGCGCCAGCGGATCGTTCCCGGCCCCGGCGCGTGACGCTCAGCGCGCGCCGGGAAGCATGTCGAGCCTCAGCTTCACGGGCTCGCCGAGCCAGAGGGCGTATACCGCATGATCGCGATAAGGATTGTCGGTTTCGGGATGAACGAGAATGCGCAAGCCCGCGCGGTTGAGCATGAGAAACGGCACGAGCTGCGCGAACGCCTCGACTGGGAAAGCGATCTGATACATCGAAATCGGATGTGGGCCGACCGGTTCATCGTGCCATCGCCCGAGCACGGCATCGAAGCGCTCGCCAACCTCTTGCCGCAGCTTTTGGGCCGCGGCGCGGCTTTCCGGATCGTAGTAGATATGAGCGTGGTAACCCGCGATGCGGGCCGGATCGTCTGGTGTCATCGCTGCGATCATAAAGGACCGGCGACGCCGAAAGAAGGGTTGCGCGGCGCGGCGCGATGCGCCAGCTTTCGCGCATGCTTCTGCGCCCGCGCTGCGCGGCTTGGCTCGCGATACTTGCTCTCACCGCGTGTTCCCTGCCCGCTCCCTATCAGACTTATTCACCCGGCACGGTGACCGTACCGCCAGCGCCGCCGAGTCCGCTCGTCATCTATGGCACAACGACGACGACTCCAGACAATGAAATGAGCTTGGGCGATCAGCCTGCAGCGCCGCTTTTCACGCCGCCGCCCGCAGTGCCGCAAACATCCATCCGTAGCGTCGCGATTTGCTATAACCGGCTTTGGAATTCAGCCGATTCGGTACGGAGCGCCGCGTCGCAGGCCTGCGGCGGCGGCAACGCGCCACGTATCGTCACGCAAAACACCGATCTCGACGCTTGTCCGCTGATGACGCCGACTCACGCGGTCTATGCCTGCGGTACCGACGACGCGGCTCACTGAGCCACGCAACGAGCGCGCCTAAACAAAAAAGCCCCCGAAGCAGCGCTTCGGGGGCTTTTCACCGTCAGACGACGGAAATCACGAAGGAGTCTTGGCCGGCGCTTTCTTCTTCTTGGTGGCGGTCTTCTTCTTGGTGGTCTTCTTTTTCGTAGCCGTTTTCTTTTTGGCTGGCGCCTTCTTGGTGGTCGTCTGGGTCGTCGAGGTTTGCGCTTGAGCCGAGAACATCGGAACCGTCGACACCGCAACAAACGACAAGAGGGCAAGTGCGGAGATAAGCGCCTTCATGCAAGAACTCCTGATTCTTATTGCTTGATGTAGGCAGGGGGCATGCAGGCCACTCCTGTCCTGGCCGAACCGTCGGCCTATGCAATATCAGCGCGGATATTAACACGTCCCGTTGCGATGGCGACACATTTTGCGTGTCGTTTTGCCGCTTTTCCGCGCAGGTGTGCCACTTTTGCCGATAGGAGTCATCCGCGCCCCGATCGGCGTCACCGCCGCCCTGACGCCGGCTATGGCGCCGCGCTTACCGCCCTCACCTAACGGCGTACGGTTTCGGCCGACTGACCAAACAAGATCTTGCGTATCTCGGGATCGGTATTGGCGCGGTTCGATTGATAGGGCTTCGCCGCCTCATAGGCACGCTTTACGCCGGGTCGATCGCGCATCGTCTCGAGCCAGCGCTTGAGATTGGGGAAATCTTCGAGCTTCTGGCCCTGACGCTCCCAGATCGCGCACCAGGGGTAAGACGCCATGTCGGCGATGGAGTACTCGCCCGCCAAGTATTCGTGGTCGTTCAATTGCTTATCCATCACCGCATAGAGTCGGCCGGTCTCCTTGACATAGCGGTCGATGGCGTAAGGCAACTTTTCCGGAGCGTAATGAGCGAAATGATTATTCTGGCCGGCCATCGGCCCGAGCCCGCCGACTTGCCAGAACAGCCATTGCAGCGTCTCGAACCGGCCGCGGAGCGCGGTTGGTAGAAATTTTCCTGTCTTTTCAGCAAGATAAATGAGGATCGCCCCTGATTCAAAAATGCTGACCGGGGCACCTTTGTCGACCGGTGCCGTATCGATGATCGCCGGCATGCGATTGTTAGGCGATATTTTGAGAAAGTCGGGCTTGAACTGCTCACCCTGCTGAATGTTGACCGGGATGATCCTGTAAGGAATGCCGGCTTCTTCGCAGAAAATGGTGATCTTGTGCCCGTTGGGCGTCGGCCAATAATAAAGATCGATCACGCCCATGCCCTCCCTTGGCTCGTTCCTCGCTAACTATGGTCACCGCCACCAGGGGGAACAAGATTTGCCGGCAATTGTGCCAGCAGGGCTGCCATGAAAGCCGATGGATCCTCTGCCCGCATCGCGCCGCCCATCAGCGCCGCGCCTGTGGCGCCTGCGCCAAGGCAGAGAAGCAGGTTGCTGGCGTCGACGCCACCCAGCGCAAGCACCGGCAACGGCCAGCCTTCGCCGAGCACACCGATACCCAGCGCCGGCCCATAGCCCGGCTTGCTCGCTGTGACAAAAATTGGGCTCAAGGTCACGTAATCGGCGCCTTCCGCGGCCGCGCGCGAAATCTCGTCCCCGTTATGAGCCGATTGGCCAATAAGCGCGTCCGGACCGAGCACAAGACGCGCCTCGCCAACCGGTGCACCGGCCGGCAGATGCACGCCCGCCGCTCCCGCGGCTGCGGCCGCGGCGACATCGTCATGCACGGTGACGCATGCGCGCCATTCCGCGCCCAATGCGACCAACCGGCGCAGCAAGTCGAGACGATCGGCCGGCGGAAGATCTTTCTCGCGCAGGCTCAACCAGCGACAGCCGCCAGCAAAGAGCCGGGCGGCGGTTGCTTCCAAGGATGTGCGCGCCTGATGCCGATCGGTAATAACGAGCAGCGGTGGCCGCGGCAGCGTCACCCGCCAACCAGCCCCAATTGCGGGCTCGAGGGCTCCGCTTGAGTACGTTTCGGAATGCGGCCGGCAAGCCGCGCCTCGCGCCCCGCCAAGACGGCGTGGCGCATCGCCGCTGCCATTCGCCGTGGATCATGTGCCTTGGCGACGGCGGTATTGAGCAGCACGCCGTCGCATCCGAGTTCCATCGCCTGTGCCGCATCCGACGCGGTACCGATGCCGGCATCGAGGATCACCGGCACGGCGCTCGTCGCGCAGATGCGTTCGATTGCGTAAGGATTGACGATGCCGAGACCCGTGCCGATCGGCGATCCAAGCGGCATGACAGCCGCGGCACCCGCATCGGCAAGTTTGCGGCAACTCACGGGATCCTCGTTGCAATAGGGCAGCACGACGAAACCGTCCTTCACCAGCTCTTCCGTGGCGCGCAGGAGCTGCTCGACATCGGGATAAAGCGTCTCGCGATCGCCGATCAGTTCAAGTTTCACCCAGTTGGTCCCGAGCGCCTCGCGGCCGAGCTGCGCGGTCAGCACTGCATCCTTCACGGTCGCGCATCCCGCCGTGTTGGGAAGAAGCGTGAGGCCGTCGAGCAAATCGACCAAGCTTTCGGCATAGGCCTCGAGGCTGATGCGTCGCAGCGCCACCGTGACCAGCGCGGGTTCGGCAGCGTTGAGCGAATCCAGCAGCACCTGCTGGTTGGGATAACCGCCGCTGCCCATCAGAAGCCGCGAGGCAAAGCTGCGGCCGGCAATCACCAGCGCGTCCGTCATCACGCTTGTCGTGGTATCGGGCGCCATGCTCAGCCCCCGCCAAAAGGTTTGACGATTTCGACCCGGTCGCCGGCCGCGAGCGGGGCCTTGGGCCAGGAACCGGCCGGCACCACCATGCCATTCACCGCGACCGCGACGCCTTTCGCGCGCATGATGCCGCGCGCGGCAAGCAGCTCCGCCACCGTCGCCGCGGCGACCTGTTCTTCCTTGCCATTGACACGAATCACGCGGTTCATGCCTTTTCCTTCGCCTGCACTTTATTCGTCGCCGTAAAGCGGCCGATAGTGAAAGGCCGAATAATCTCGGCCAGATCACCGCGCAAGATATAATCCGCGACCGCATTGGCTGTCACCGGCGCCAAAAGGATGCCATTGCGGTGATGGCCGGTCGCATAGACCAACCCCTCCAGCTCGGCGCCGGGGCTATCGGCGGGTCCGAGGATTGGCGCATCGTCGCGCGAGCCCGGCCGGAACCCGACCCACATTTCGTCGATCGGCAGTTCCTCGACACCCGGCAAGGCGCGCCACACACCCTCCAACAAGGTGAACACGCCGCCCGCGGTGAGGTTGCTGTCGAAGCCGCGCTCTTCGCTGGTGGCGCCGACGATCAACCGCCCGTCGCTGCGCGGCACGAGATAGACCCGCGGCGTCCACACGACATGGCGCAGCAGCGGGGCCGCCGGATCCATACGCAGGGACAACACTTGTCCTTTGATCGGGCGCACCGGCGGACGCGCCAGCGGCGGCAGGCCGGCGATCTCGCCCGACCAAGGGCCGGCTGCGACCACGACGCAATCCGCCGCGACGCGATCCGCACCCAGACGCAAGCCGACAACTTTTCCGCCGCTCAGCTCGACCGCGGTGACCGCCGCGTGCTCATGCAGCTTGCCGCCCGCGGCGAGGAATGCCGTGCGCAGCGCACGCACCAGTTTACGATTCTCGACCTGATGATCGCCGGCGCTGAACACGGCGGCAGCCAACGATGGTTGAAGGAAAGGCTCGCGCTTGCGCGCTTCGGCGCCGCTCAACCAATCGAGCGCGATGCCCTGCGCGCGCTGAAAATCGTAGCTATTGCGGAGCTGCGCCACATCGTCGCGGTTGAGCGCGATGACCAGCGTGCCTTCCTGGCGCAGCTCTACGCTTTGCCCCGACGCGGCTTCGAGCTCGGCCGCGAATTGCGGCCAAGCGAGCTGGCTCGCGCGGTTGAGGGCGTAAAGGCCGAGTTCGCCGGGCTCGGTTTCGACGCCGGCGGCGAGCATTCCGGCTGAGGCCCAACTCGCTCCTTTACCGGCCTCGCCGCGCTCGAAAACCTCGACAGGACAGCCGGATTGTGCGAGTCGCCAGCCGATGCCGAGCCCGATTACGCCGCCGCCGATGATGGCGACGTTCGGCTTGTTCAGTGAGGTTGTGTGGTTCATGGGCTCCCTCCGCTGGCATTACCCAGACAGGTTCCGTGGGTGTGATCTCAGCCGGCGAGATTGCCGGCACCCCAGCCTTCGACATCGAATTGAAGCGCCTCCATCGCGATGTGGCAAGCGCTTTGTTTGCTGCTTGCCAGCGCGCGCCGGACCCGCAAGAAACGGGCATGACAAAGATTTTTCACTGGCGTCCGGCGCAGCCGCCGCAACGCAAGCGCCTCCTCGGCCATTGGGCGCGGCTCGAGCCGATCGCCCCGCGCGATCACGCGGCGTCACTTTTCGCCGCAACCCACGGGCCGGGTCACGATCCGCGGCTCTGGGACTTCATGTTCATCGGCCCCTTCGCTTCGCAGCAGGATTTCGCGCAATGGCTTGGCGCTTGCGCGCAGTCCGAGGACCCGCTGTTCTTCGCCATCGTCGACCGCGAGCGAGGCGCGCTCGGGCTTGCCAGTTATGTGCGCATCAATCCCGGCCACGGCGTTATTGAGATCGGAAATATCTTCTTTGCCGCGTCCTTGCAGCGCACCCGGGCCGCGACGGAGGCTATCTTTCTGCTCCTGCACCATGCCTTCGACCGGCTGGGCTATCGCCGGGTCGAGTGGAAATGCGATGCGCGCAACCGCCGTTCGCGCCGCGCCGCGCGGCGTTTCGGCTTTCGCTTCGAAGGCTTGTTTCGTCAGCACATGGTGGTGAAGGGCGAGAGCCGCGACACGGCGTGGTTCGCCATCACCGACCGCGACTGGCCGCAAATCCGCCTGGCTTTCGAGCGCTGGCTCAAGCCCGGGAATTTCGACCGCACGGGCAAGCAGCGGACGCCACTTACAGCGCGGTGGCCAGGATATTCACGGCGAGCGCCAAGACCCCGGCATTGAAGAAGAAGGACAACACGCCATGCGCCAAGGTCAAGCGTCGCATCGGCCGTGACGTCACTTGAACGTCGGAGACCTGGCAGGTCATGCCGATGACAAAGGAATAATAGAGAAAATCCCAGAAATCGGGTCGCTCTGTTCCGGGAAATGTAAGGCCGCCGCGGTGCTGCCCCTTCGCATCCGGATCGCCATAAAAATAGTGCGCGTAGCGAATGGCGAAGGTCGCATGGACAAACGTCCATGAAACGATGATCGTGAGGCTCGACACGGCGATACGCGCGAACAACGACGTTGTCGTGTCTGCGCCCTTTTGCATGACAAAGGCAAGCGAGGCAAGGCTTGCCGCGGCAGCAATGACGATCAAGCCGAGGACCATCCAGATCGCCGCGTCTTGCTGCCCGGCATGGCGCCGCAGCCTCTCGAGAGAACCGTTGCCGACGACGATCAGGGTCAGCCCGAGAAATGTTGTCGCGCCCAGATCCCAACCCAATGCGGTGCGCATTGGCAACGGCAGCGCCGCGGGCAAGGCAAGATAGATCACGACGCCCGCCAGCGCCGACAGGATCAAACGGGCGTCGGCGAACTGAATGCGAAAACGCGCGAGCATGGCGCGGAGCCTAACAGAACTTGGCCGGTGCTGGCATCCGCGACAAGAAGGCCAGGATTGGCGTGCTTCCGCGCTTGGCAGCAGTCGTCGCCATAGGCTGCTAATTATCTGATATAATTAGTTTTTTCTTGAGAAATTGCTCGTAGCCTGGAACCTTGATACCGCAACAGCGTTGCGCTGAAGGCAAGAGCGAGGTCTTGAACATGTTGCGCCGCCAATTGGAAGGCTACCGGCTCACCACCGCCGAAATACTCTACCACCTGCCCGACCATCCGCATCTGGTCCAGAGCTTCATCTGGCAGGAGTTGGACATCGCGCCCCAATTCCCCGTGCTGCGCGGGTTTCTCGATTTCTGGAGCAAGAACATCGAGGGCAAGCTGCATTCGGTGAAAGTTGGGCACACGCAGCTCATCGCGCCGCCGAAACTGTGCTATGCGACGGCTTCATTCACGCTGCATTAGACGCTGCATGAGATGACGCAGCGCTCAGTCGGCATTGGCCGTAGGGCGTAGCGCAATCAGACACCGCCGGAGACCTACAATACCTCGGCTCCAGAGAAATAACGCCGTTCCCACGACAAGGCGCGTTGCCGCCGCGCCAATCCCAGCAAATTCTGTCTGTGGGATCGGAGGCGCGCTATAGCCGTTTTCAAATGCATAGCGATAGAACAAATCCCATTTCCCCCAGTAGTACACGCCTTCCGCAAGCCCTGACGAAAAGACGTAGATGCCAAGTACGGCTAGCGCGATTTCTTCGATAGCCCGAAAATCGGTTGGAGGCGCGATCGGCGACGTTCCTCTCGCAAGTAGAACTCGGTCGACAATGGAGCCGGCCCCCCAATACATGACGAGACCGGCCAGAATCGATAAACCCGCTGGCGCAATCGTCTGGGCCACGACCTCAAATAGATTTTCCTGGTACTTTGACGCGAAGACACGACCAAACGCGATAGGCAAATCCGTCAGCGCACTAACAACAATAACAAGACCAGCTATCTTGACGAGTAGGCGGGCGAGGTCTCGCTGCTGCATGGGCACGTTCTCCAGTGCGGCGGGCGCGAGCCAGCATTATAACTGGATGACGTTTTCTTTTGAACCGGCGTTCCCCGCGAGCGCCAGAATTTAAACTGAATTCAGTGCTTTGCCGGCACTTCGTGGGTCTTGAGCACGCGGTCGCTGGTCGCGTCGATTTCTTCCAGCCGAATGCCGTAGCTCCACAATGCCGATAGCTGCTCGAGCACGGCATGGGCGTTGGCTTCGTCCAGGAGCACGCCGTCATGCACGGCGTGGCTCAACACAAGGCAACGGTCGCCAGCGAGATCCACGTCGCGGATCTGGATGTCGGGCTCGTGGCGCGCAAGGTCGTAGTGACGCGCAAGCGCGCGGCGGATCTCGCGATAACCGCGCTCTTCGTGGATTGCATCGACCACCATCGCGTCGATTTCGGCGTCGTCGGTAATTTTGAACAGCCGAAATTCGCGCATCACGCGCGGGCTGAGATATTGGAGGATAAAGCTTTCGTCGCGGTAATTCGCCCAAGCATGGCGCAACGTGCCGTAGGGATCGCCATTGCCGGCGATCTCCGGGAACCACTGGCGGTCTTCCTCGCTGGGATCGATGCAGATGCGCTTGATATCGCGCATCATCGCGAAACCGAGAGCATAGGGATTGATGCCGGAATAGCGCGGATCGTCGTAATCGGGCTGGGTCACGACACTGGTGTGCGAGTGCATGATCTCCAGGAGCGCGCCGTCGCTGATCAGCCCCTTTTCATGCAAGCGATGCACGATCTCGTAATGGACGAAGGTGGCACACCCCTCGTTCATCATCTTGGTTTGCTTCTGCGGATAAAAATATTGCGAGATGTGACGTGCGATCCGCACCAGCTCGCGCTGCCAAGGCTTCAGACGCGGCGCGCGCTTTTCGAGAAAATAGAGAATGTTCTCTTCCGGCAAGCCGAGCTTCTGGCGGATGGCCGAAAGCTCTTTCTCGGCCGCCTGCTTGTCGGTCGAGGCGGTCTCGACGGCCAGCTGCGCGGTTCGCCAAATATCGTCGTAGCTCTCTTCGGCGTAACGCCGCCGTTCTTCCTCGCGCTTTTTCTCGTCTTCAAAGTTGAGTTTGGGGCGCCGTGCATAGCGATGGACGCCGTGGCTCATCAACGCGTGCGCCGCGTCGAGCGTGCGCTCGACTCCCTCGGCGCCATAGGTTTCCTCGGCATGAGAGACATAGTCGCGCGCGAAAGTCAGGTAATCGAGGATGCCGGTCGCGTCGGTCCACTGACGAAACAAGAAATTGTTCTTAAAGAAATGATTATGCCCGAACGCGGCATGCGCGATGACCAGCGTCTGCATCGCCATGGAATTCTCTTCCATGATATAGGAGATGCATGGGCTGGAATTGATGACGATCTCGTAGGCTAGGCCCTGATAGCCGTGGCGGTAAAGCGCTTCCTCATGCGCAAACCGCTTGCCGAAGCTCCAATGCCGGTACATGAGCGGCAAGCCGATCGAGGCATAGGCATCAAGCATTTGCTCCGAGGTGATCACCTCGATCTGATTGGGATAGACGTCAAGCCCGAGCTCGCCGACCGCGATTTCCGCGATCGCGTCGTAAACGCGGCGCAGCTTGTCGAAATCCCATTCCGGCCCGTCGAAAAGCAGCTTTTCGTCGCCGGCGAGAGAGTTGAGCAGCGTCGGCTCAGGCATGTTCCCGATCCTTGGAGAAGAGATCGTGGAAGACCGGATAGATCTGCGAGGGGTCGGCGACTTTGCGCATCGCAAAATTCTCGTGCTGCGGCGCGATCGCGGCATAGGTGCGCCAGAGATCGGTCGGCGGCGACGGGAAGCCGTGGCGCAAGGTCGCCTCCGCGCCGACTTCGATGTAGGCGAAGTATTGCGTCAGCGGAAGGAGCTCGCCGCCGAGCAACTGGCTGCAACGGTCGCTATCTTCGGAGTAGTTGTCGCCGTCCGAGGCCTGCGCCGCGTAGATGTTCCAATTTTCCGGATTGTAGCGCGCACGCACGACGCGCAGCATTTCTTCGAGCGCGGTCGAGACGATCGTGCCGCCGGTTTCGCGGCTGTGGAAGAACGTGTCCTCGTCGACTTCTTGCGCATTCGAAGTGTGGCGGATGAAGACGAGATCGACGGTCTTGTAGCGCCGCGTCAGAAAGACGTGCAGGAGAAGAAAGAATCGCTTGGCGAGGTCTTTCATCGCCTCTGTCATCGAGCCCGAGACGTCCATCAGGCAGAACATGACGGCCTGGGTGTTGGGCTTGGGAACCCGCTCGAAGCGGTTGTAGCGGACATCGACCGGATCGATGTAAGCAAAGCGCCGCGCGCGCTGCCGCGCCGCTTCGAGATCCAGCCGCAGCTGTTCGGCGGTGTCGGTGTCGCCACCTTCTTCCGCCTCCTTGAGCTGGGTCTCCATCGCCTCGATATCGGCCGGGCTCGGACGATTTAAGGAGATGCGCCGCGCGAGACTGTTGCGCATCGTACGGCGAATGTTGAAATTCGCGGGCGTGCCGTCGACCGAATAGCCGGCACGGGTGAGCTGCGTCGCCTCGCTGCTTTTCAGCTTGGTTTTGACGAGATTGGGAAGCTCGAGATCCTCGAAGAGAAGATCGAGGAACTCTTCCTTCGACAGCATGAACTCGAACGCGTCCTGTTCGCCGCCATCTTCCGGGCTGGCCTGACCGCGTCCGCCGCCGCCGCCCGATTGCGGCCGCTCGATCCGATCGCCGGCGACGAACTTCTTGTTGCCGGGAACGACGTATTCGCGCTTGCCGCCGCGCGAAGCAGGGCGCAGCACGGGCTCGGTGATGCCGCGGGTCGGGATCGAAACTTTTTCGCCGCCCCCGCCTTCGCCAAGCTTGCGGCGCTTCAGCGCATCGGCGATGGCGTCTTTTACCTCGTGCTTGGCGCGCTCGATGAATCGCTGCCGGTTGGCGAGGCTCTTGCCCTTGGGATTGGGCCGGCGGTCGATGATATTCATCGCGCGCTAAACGCTCCTTCGCTCGCTTCTAGCCGGCTTTATTGACCCGCATGTACCATTCGACCAGGCGGCGCACCTGGCGCTGGGTGTAGCCGCGCGAGGTCATCCGCTCAAGGAAGTCGTTGTGCTTCTTTTCGGTCTCGCCGTCCTTCTTCGTGCCGAAGCTGATGACCGGCAACAAATCCTCGACCTGCGAGAACATGCGCTTCTCGATCACTTCGCGCAGCTTCTCGTAGGACGTCCAGGACGGGTTCTTGCCCTTGTTGGCCGCGCGGGCGCGCAGCGCGAACTTCACGACTTCGTTGCGGAAGTCCTTGGGATTGGCGATGCCCGCCGGCTTCTCGATCTTCGACAGCTCCTGATTCAAGAGCTCGCGATCCATGAGCTGCCCCGTATCGGGATCCTTGTAATCCTGGTCCTCGATCCATGCATCCGCATAGGCGACGTAGCGATCGAACAGATTCTGCCCGTAGTCGCCGTAGGACTCAAGATAAGCCTTCTGGATCTCGTTGCCGATGAACTCGGCATAGCGCGGCGCGAGTTCCGCCTTGATGAAGGCAAGGAGCCTTTTCTCCTGCTCTTCCGGAAATTGCTCGCGGCGGATGGATTGCTCGAGAATGTACATGAGGTGGACTGGATCGGCCGAGACCTCGTGCGTGTCGTAATTGAACGTGCTCGACAGCACTTTGAAGGCAAAGCGAGTGGAAAGCCCGTTCATACCCTCGTCGACGCCGGCGGCATCGCGATATTCCTGAACCGTACGCGCGCGCGGATCGGTGTCCTTGAGGCTTTCGCCGTCATAGGCGCGCATCTTCGAATAGAGATTCGAGTTCTCGTGCGCCTTCACCCGCGAAAGCACGCAGAAGCGCGCCAGCATGTCGAGCGTGCCGGGCGCACACGGATTGCTGGCAAGCTCGCTGTTTGCCAAAAGTTTCTCGTAGATGTGCATCTCTTCGGTCGACCGCAGGCAATACGGCACCTTGATCACGCAGATACGGTCGATGAAGGCTTCGTTGTTGCGGTTGTTCTTGAAGTTCTGCCACTCCGACTCGTTCGAATGCGCCAAGATGATGCCCTGGAAGGGAATCGCACCGATGTTTTCGGAGCCGATATAGTTGCTTTCCTGCGTCGCCGTCAGCAACGGGTGCAGCATCTTGATCGGCGCCTTGAACATTTCGACGAATTCCAGAATGCCCTGGGTCGTGCGGTTGAGACCGCCCGAATAGGAATAGGCATCGGCATCGTTCTGCGAGAAGAATTCGAGACGGCGGATATCGACCTTGCCGACCAGCGAGGAGATGTCCTGGTTGTTCTCGTCGCCGGGCTCGGTTTTGGCGATGGCGATCTGCCGCAGTCGCGAGGGATGAACGCGGACCACGGTGAATTTCGAGATTTCGCCGCCGAATTCATCGAGCCGTTTCAGCGCCCAAGGACTCACCAGCCCGGTCAAGCGCCGTTTCGGAATCTTGTATTGCTTCTCGAGCATGTCGCCCATGGTGTTGGGATCGAACAGGCCCAAGGGGCTCTCGAAGATCGGGCTCATTTCCTTGCCCGCCTTCAAGACATAGATCGGCATCTTCTCCATCAGGAGTTTCAGACGCTCGGCCAGGGATGATTTGCCACCGCCGACCGGCCCCAGCAGATAAAGCACCTGCTTGCGTTCCTCGAGACCCTGCGCGGCATGGCGGAAATAGCCGACGATGCGCTCGATCGTCTCTTCCATGCCGTAGAAGTCGACGAAGGAAGGATAAACCCGGATCGTCCGGTTCATGAAGATACGACCGAGACGCGAATCCGTGCTGGTATCGACCATCTCCGGCTCGCCGATCGCCGCCAGCATGCGCTCGGATGCGCTGGCATAAGCCATCGGCTCCCGCGCACAAGCCTTGAGATAGTCCTCCAAGGACATTTCGACTTCTTTTTGCGTGTCGTACTGCTTCGCAAAAAGTGCGAAAAGGCTGTCCTGGTTATTCATGCTCCACCTCCGCTTAAGGGATGTGCAAGTTCAAGGCCATTACCGGCTACATCACCGATCTTGGGGCCAATTGGTTTAAGACATATTAACCATAAATCGATCCCGCCCAGGGATATTGCGATGCGCCCTACCGGTCGCCCAACCGAAAAATCGCCAATTCCGCGCCGAGTCGCATTTGGGGGGGCGGCGCGCTGAAGCGGAAAATCACTCTTTCGGCGACCGCCCGCCCGATCGAGGAAGACGTGCGAAAAAGCCCGGCACTGCGCGGTTTTCCTTGGCTTCGACCGTTCGCGGTCGAAGCAAATACCCCCACCAGCGAAGCTCACAATAAGTATTGGACCACAGTTATTTGAAATATGATTGCTCAAAAAAATGGCAAAAGTAAGTTTCCTGTATGGAAGGTGGGCGTTGAGAGGCAGCTTGCCAAGAGTCGTATAAAAAAGTCGAGCGGCGAGGATGAGCGCAACCGACGATTTCAGCGGCACGATGCCGGTGCGCGAGCAGCACCGATTCGACCCGGCTGCGCTTGAAGCCTGGATGATAGATCACGTCATGGGCTTTTCCGGGCCGCTCGGCGTCGAGCAGTTCAAGGGCGGGCAGTCGAACCCGACCTACCGCGTCACCGCGGGAGGCAAAGCCTATGTGCTGCGCCGAAAGCCGCCCGGCAAACTTCTGCCCTCGGCACACGCCGTCGACCGGGAATACCGCATTATCACGGCGCTGGCCGCGACGGACGTGCCGGTGGCGAAAAGTCACGCGCTTTGCCTGGACGAGACGGTGATCGGCACCGCGTTCTACATCATGGATTACATCGATGGCCGGGTCTTTTGGGATCCTGGCCTCCCCGAACTCGCGCGTGATCAACGCCGCGCGATCTACGACGCCATGAACGACGTGATCGCGCGGCTGCACCGGATCGACTATGCCGCGATCGGCCTCCGCGATTATGGCCGTCCAGGCAATTACGTCTTGCGCCAGATCGACCGCTGGACCCGGCAGTACCGCTCCTCGGAAACCGACACGATCGCGGCCATGGACCGGCTGATCGACTGGTTGCCGAAAAATGCACCGCCGGACGAAGAAACCTCGATCATCCACGGCGATTTCCGCATCGACAATATGATTTTCCACCCAACCGAGCCACGTGTCGTTGCCGTGCTCGACTGGGAGTTGTCGACCCTCGGCAATCCCCTTGCCGATTTCGCCTATCACATGATGCCCTGGCGGTTGGGGCCGCAGCATTATCGCGGACTTTTGGGCAGCGACCTTGCGGCGCTCGACATCCCGACCGAGGAAGAAGGCTGCGCGCTCTATTGCCGACGTACCGGGCGGAGCGCCCTCCCCTATTGGGATTTCTACATTGCGTTCAATATGTTTCGCTTGGCCGCGATCCTGCAAGGGATCATGGGACGGGTACGCGAGGGCACAGCCGCCAGCACGCGCGCACTTGAATCGGGGCGGCGTGCGCGCGGCATCGCGGAAGCCGGCTGGCAGCAGGTCGAAGCGTTGGAGCGCCGGTCTTAGCCCTTGGGCTTCAGCGCCAGGGAGGCCGAGTTGATGCAAAAGCGCAGCCCGGTCGGACGCGGCCCGTCGGGAAAGACATGGCCCAGATGCGCGTCACACTTGCTGCACAGAACTTCCGTCCGCTCCATGAAGAGGCTGCGATCGGTTTCGGTCGCGACGCGGTTTTCCGCAAGCGGGGCGGTGAAGCTCGGCCATCCGGAACCGGAATCGAATTTGGTATCGGAGGAAAACAGCTCCTGGCCGCAGCATACACAGGCATAGACGCCCGGCTTGTGCTCGTCCCAGTACGCGCCGGTGAAAGCGCGCTCCGTGCCCTTTTTGCGCGCAATGCGGAATTGCTCGGGCGACAGCTGCGCTTGCCACTCCGTGTCGGATTTGACGATCTTGTCGCTCATCTCGGCCCTCCGTCGACGCTTGGACTGCATAATACCCCAGCGCCGTCCGGGCTTCGACCCCGCCGCTAGCCGTCATGCTATATTCGCGGCAGGGAAGCCGGAGAGAGGCGGAGTATGGCGGAAGTCGACCCGACCGAAAAATACCGCAACATCGAACGCTACCGCAGCAATCTGCAAGGCGAGGTCGACAGCGCCGCGCTTTACCGCGCAATGGCCGAAGCCGAAACCAGCCCGCAGCTCAAAGAGGTCTATAGCCGTCTTGCCGCAGTCGAAGAGGCTCATGCCGAGTTCTGGCGCGTGCGGCTGGCGCGGCTTGGGGCTGCCGGCGGCAAAGGCCGCGCCGGTCTGCGCACCAGAGCGTTGATTTGGCTCGCGCGGCGCTTTGGGCCGGCCATGCTATTGCCGGTCATCAATAACTTTGAGCGTATGGGGAGCCAGGAATACGACAATCAGCCTGAAGCGATTTCGGCCGGCATGCCGCAGACCGAGCGCTCGCATGCACGCATCATCGAAGCCGCCGCCCAGCCCTTGCGCGGCGGCATCGCCGGCGGGACCCTTGCCCGGCTTGAAGGCCGGCACCGTACTGGCGGCAATGCGCTACGCGCCGCCGTGCTGGGCGCCAATGACGGGCTGGTTTCGAATCTGAGCCTCGTCATGGGTGTCGCCGGCGCGGAATTTTCCGAGCGCACGGTGCTGGTGACCGGCTTGGCGGGGCTTTTGGCCGGCGCCTGCTCGATGGCCATGGGCGAGTGGCTCTCGGTCACGAGCGCGCGTGAGCTTTACGAGACGCAGATCGCTACCGAGGCGAGCGAACTGCGCGAAAGCCCGGAGGAAGAAAAAGAGGAGCTCATCCTCATTTACGAGGCCAAAGGCCTGCCCCAAGCCCAGGCGCGCGCCTTGGCGGAACGGATCATCGCCGATCCCTCGACCGCGCTCGACACATTGGCACGGGAAGAGCTTGGCATCGATCCCAAGGAGCTCGGCGGGTCGGCCTGGATCGCGGGCGGCACGTCGTTCCTGTTATTCGCCCTAGGCGCGATCTTTCCGGTCCTGCCGTTCTTCTTCTTGCAGGGCAGCGCCGCGGTCGAAACCAGCCTCGGCCAGAGTGCCGTCGTCATGTTCCTAATCGGCGCGGGTACCACGCTCTTTACGGGGCGCGGCATGGTATTCTCGGGGCTGCGACAAGTCGGGATTGGAATCGCGGCCGCCGCGATCACTTACGGGCTCGGCCGGCTTATCGGGGTGTCGCTCAGCGGTTGAGCGGGATCGGTCCGCCGCCGCAATTCCGCCCGCCGGCAGACGCGCAGCTCTGCGTCCGGTTCCAATCATAGAAATCGAAGAGGAATTGCGATAACGCAATGGCGGCGATAATCAGTGCAATGATGGCGAGATATTTCATGGGCGGCCGAGTATCGAAAGTTTTTCCGCGCAATTCAATCGCGCGACGACGGCGTCTCGGCACGCGCCGCCGCCCGCAATGATTTGCCCAGAGGTGAGCTTTACGCGATGACCGTATCAACCCGCGCGACGGCCAACAATTCTCTGGCCTTCATCGAATTCCGCTATCTGTGGTGGGTGGCCGCCGCCTTCGGCGCAACGTTCGTCGCGATGGCGAGCAAGAATCTGTGGGCGCTCAATTTCGTCCATGTCATGGCCGGCGTGCTCTGGACTGGCATCGACCTGTTCATGGGCTTCGTGCTGGGTCCGATTCAGCGCCGCCTCGATTTCGCGGCACGGCGCGCGGTGGTTACGCGGCTGATGCCACGTATGTTGTTCCTCATGCCGACCTTGGCGGCGATCACGGGCTGGGCGGGCACCACCCTTGCCTCGCGGCTTGGATTCTTCGATTTGCATTACCCCGAGATAGGCTGGGTCGTGGCTGCGCTCGTCGTGCTCGCCATCCTCACGCTGCAGGGCTTTGCAGTCATGCTGCCCACGAATGTCCGCGTCTGCATCGAGATCGCCAAGGAAGATCCGGACCTCGACATGATCGCGCGCCGCATGCGGATCTATGTCCGCGCCACCGCGATTCAGGGGCTGATGCAAGTGACCATGATCGTGATCATGGCGCGCTTTGCGACGGGGCTTTGAGCGCCAAGACACCCGAACGCCGAACGCCCGCAATCTCGTTCAAGAGCTTCTTTGTCATCGCGTCGCCAAAATCTTCGAAATCATTGACCACGAGCAGGAACGATCCCGGACCGCCCGTGACGTTATCGCGATACCAGTCCGGCAGCCCGCCGGGCGGCTGAGTGTGGCCGGAAAACCCGCCATAAAGCTCGCCACGATCATTGATGATCGCGAGCCCGTTGATCGTGACGCCCGAGCCAAGCGCGGCGGAACGCGCATCGGGCAGCGGCCTCCCCGCGTTGTTGGTGCCGTCACCCGAGACATCGATCACCAGGCGGTCCGCCTTGAACGGGCTCGCTTTCAGCTGGGTCATCGCGAAATCGAGCGCGGCGCTGATCGAGGTGCGACCGTAAAAAGCGCGCGGCGCGGCGAGCAGCGTCTCGACGAAGCTTTTCGCCGACGCGTCGTCGCGCACCACCTGCCAACCGACCACGACCTGCTGCTCGTCTGAGCCGGACCATTCGACGAAAGTCACCGCGATCGCGCCACGCGTGCCGGCGCGGATCGCTTTCACCACATCGGGATTGGTGATCGCGTTGGCATAGCCTTGGCGCTGTAATTGAAACTCGTCGCTGGTGATGCTGCGTGACACGTCCGCAGCCAGAACCAACGCGACATCGACAGAATCCGCGGCCCACGCCGCGCGCGCACCCAGCCCCGGCGCCATTAGCCAGATCGCGGCAAGAGCAATTGCTGAGAAGCGCCTCGCCAACATCGCCGCCTCCTCCACCCACGCTCGGCAGGAAAGCATAAGCCGGCGCGCGCGTTTGCTTCAAGGCAAGACCCTGTCACGAACGCGTGCGGGGCATCCGCAACTTTACAGCGACCGAGATCGCCCTATAGAGTTGAGGCAACGATTCGGCCGCGACCGGCAGACACGGCGCCGCGCGGAACCGACAAGACCAAAGTGACGGGGAGGAAGCTGGCGATGAACGATCGGGGCGAAAGAGCGTCCGCACAACCGGGTGCGACGGTTCGGCCATTGCCAACGACACGGCGCGGCTTTTTGCGCTCGACCGCGGGTTTGAGCGCGAGCCTGGTACTGGGTGTCGTCGGCAAAAGCGCGTTTGCCCAGGCGCGCTCGCCCTGGTCGGAGGCAAAGCAATTCCCCGAGCCCTATTCCGAGGTCTATGGCCTTGCCGCGAGCGGCAAGCTCTATGTCTTCGGCGGGCTCGATCAAGGAACGACGCCCAAAGGCTTGGTCTATGCCTACGACGCGGACAGCGACAGCTGGACGAAGAAGAAGAACATGCCTCGACCGCTTCACCACACCGCGCAGGCCGAGCTCGACGGCAAGATCTATATGTTCGGCGGCTTCGCGGCCGGCGCCGCCACGGAGGGGTTGGGCTGGAAGCCTTCCGACGCCGCTTCGCAATACGATCCGGCGAGCGATAGTTGGAAGGATCTGCCGCCGATGCCGACGCCGCGCGGCGCACCGATCGCGGCCGCGCTCGACGGCAAGCTTTACGTCTTCGGCGGCGGCGGCATGCCGCTCGGTAAGCCGCCCGCTCCTTTGGGTTTTGCGTCGCCGCATTATGTGCTTGGCACCGTCGAGGTATACGACCCTGCGAGCAATGCGTGGCGCAAGGTCGCCGACATGCCGACGCCGCGCAACCATATCGCCGGGATCGGCGCTATCGGCGGCAAGATCTACGTCATCGGCGGGCGCGTGGGCTCCGTGTTCATGTCGGCCGCCGACAATCTCGACATCGTCGAAGCCTATGATCCCGCGGCAAACAGTTGGAGCGCGCCGCGCGCCAGAATGCCCACGCCGCGGAGCGGCGGCGGCTGGGGCGTTTATGCCGACAAGATCTATTGCGGCGGCGGCGAGTTGCGCGACGATAAGATGCTGGGCGCGGTCAAATCGCTCGAAGCCTATGACCCCGCGCGCAACAGCTGGACGGTTCTGCCGCCCATGCCGATCTCGCGCCACGGCTGCTCGGCGGGCTTCATCGGCAGCAAGCTGCATTTCGTCGGCGGCGACGTGACCTCGTCGAACCTCTACGAGGTGTCGGTTGCAACCCCGCGGCATGACGTGTTCGACGCGGCCGTGTAGCGAACGGCGTTTTGCCTTTATCGAGGATGGCGGGGCGGACGATCGCACGATAGCATCGCGCGCATGGCGAAACCGTCTCTCGATCGTTGGATCGCCGCGTTGCCCATCGGCGCGGCGCTGCCGGAGCTGCTGTCGGCGCTCGCGCGCGAGGGCGCCGGCGTACTCGAAGCGCCGCCAGGCGCCGGTAAGACCACGCTCGTGCCGCTCGCTTTGCTCGACGCGCCCTGGCTCGGCCGGCAGAAGATCGTGATGCTCGAGCCGCGCCGGCTGGCCGCGCGTGCGGCGGCGCGGCGCATGGCGCAGATGATTGGCGAGGAAGCTGGCGAGACAGTGGGCTTCCGCACGCGGCTCGAAAGTCGGATCGGCCCCAAGACCCGTGTCGAGGTCGTCACCGAAGGCATCCTGCCGCGCATGCTGCAAAGCGACGCTGCGCTCGACGGTATCGGCATCGTCATCTTCGACGAATTTCACGAGCGCAGCCTCGACGCCGATCTCGGCTTGGCACTGACCACAGAGACGCGGCGCTATCTGCGCGAAGAGCTGCGCCTCTTGGTGATGTCGGCAACCCTCGATGGCGAGCGCGTCGCGTCGCTGCTCAACGCGCCGCGGATCACCAGCGCCGGGCGCAGTTTTCCCGTCGCTGTGCGCTATCTCGATCGGCCGCCGCAAGACCGCATCGAGAAAGCGGTGGCGGCGACAGTCGAGCGCACGCTCGACGAGGAGCCGGGCAGCATCCTGGTTTTCCTGCCGGGCGGGGCGGAGATCAGGCGGGTGGAACGTCTGCTCGGCGATCTTGGTCCCAGCATCGTCGTGGCGCCGCTTTACGGCGATCTGCCGCCCGCGGCACAGGACACGGCGATAGCGCCAGCGGCTTCAGGCAAGCGCAAGATCGTGCTCGCGACTTCGATCGCCGAAACCAGCTTGACCATCGAGGGCATCCGGGTTGTGATCGATGCCGGTCTTGCACGTGCACCGCGGTTCGATCCGCGCAGCGGCATGACGCGGCTGGTCACTGGCAGAGTCTCGCAAGCCGCCGCCGAGCAACGAAGTGGCCGCGCCGGACGGCTTGAGCCCGGGATCTGCTATCGCCTCTGGCCGGAGATCGAGCAAGCACAGCTTGCCCCCTATGCCGCGCCGGAAATCCGCGAAGCTGATCTGGCACCGCTCGCGCTCACGCTGGCTGCGTGGGGCAACACCGATCCCGCTACGCTTGCCTGGCTCGACCCGCCGCCCCAAGCCGCATGGTCGCAAGCACGCGAATTGCTGACCGGTCTCGGTGCGCTGGACAGCGGCGGACGCGTTACCGCGGACGGACGCGCGATGGCGACGCTCCCGCTTCATCCGCGGCTCGCCCATATGGCGTTCAAAGCCAAAGAGCGCGGGCGCGGGCGCCTTGCCGCGGCGATTGCGGCGCTGCTGATGGAGCGCGATATCCTGCGCTCAGCGCCGGGCAAACGCGACGCCGATTTGCGTCTGCGCGTCGAGCTTGCGACGGAACGCGGCGCGGCGCGCGAATTATCGTCGGAGATTCAGCTCGACCGCGGTGCCGCCGAACGCGCGCGCCAGACGATGCGGCAATTGGAGCGCCAGCTTCGACTAGGCGATGAAGACCCCATCGAGCCCGGCGAAACCGGATCAGTGTTGGCGCAAGCCTATCCCGATCGCATCGCCCAAGCGCGCGGCGCGCTCGGTCAGTTTCGCCTGTCGGGCGGCGGCGCGGCGGAACTGCCGCCGGTCGATGCGTTGGCGAAAGAGGAATTCCTGGCGATCGCCGATCTCGACGGCCAACGCAAGACCGCACGCATTTTTCTGGCCGCGCCGCTGACCCGCACCGAGATCGAGGAAGATTTCGCTGCGCAAATCGCAACCCGCGACGTGATCGTCTGGGACAGCAGCGAAGAAGCCGTGCTTGCCCGCCGCCGCACGCAGCTGGGCGCGTTGATCTTACGGGATGAAATCCTGCGCGATCCGCCCGCGGAACGCGTCATCGAAGCACTGCTTTCTGGCATAAGCGAATTGGGGCTCGCCGCCCTCCCGTGGACCGGCGCGGCCAGCGCGCTGCGTCAGCGCGTGCGCTTCATGCGCGGCGTTGAAGGCGATACTTGGCCGGATTGGTCGGATGAAGCCTTGCTTACCACACTCGAAGAATGGCTCGCTCCCTATCTCTCGGGCGTCACGCGGCGCGCGCAGCTCCAGACTATCGACCTCGCGGCGGCGCTTGCCGCCATACTCTCTTTCGCGCAACGCCGCGCGCTCGATGAGAAAGCGCCGAGCCACGTTACGGTGCCGAGCGGCTCGCGCATTCCGATCGATTACGGCGCGGGCGACGTGCCGGTGCTGGCCGTGCGGCTCCAGGAGATGTTCGGCGCCACCGCGACGCCGGCGATCGCCGGCGGCAAGGTGCCGCTTGTCTTGCATCTCTTGTCGCCTGCGGGACGCCCCTTGCAGGTGACGCGCGACCTCAAAGGATTCTGGGCCGGCTCCTATGCGCAAATCCGCGGTGAGATGCGCGGGCGTTATCCCAAGCATCACTGGCCCGACAATCCGCTCGAAGCGATGCCGACAGCGCGGGCGAAGAGAAGACAGTGATCTTTATGAACGGCGTGCCGCACGTGCCTCTAGCGCGAGACGCCGAACTTCAGCAATCACTTGAGCCTTGTTTCCGGCCGGCGCTCCCAAGAGACCCGGCGTCCAGTGATCCTCCGGAAGATTTGCGCAATCCGCCAACGCAGCTTCCCGGTTGCCCAACCGTGCATGGCACTCGGCACGGAACAGACGCCCGAAGCCACCGTACCAGCCTTCAGGATCGCTCGCTTCCGCGCTGTTGTAATCAGCGAGTGCTTCTTGATAACGCCTAAGAGCCGATCCAGGAAGTTAGGATTCAGGAGCAATGAGCTGGTCTGGTCAAGCGTCGGAGCATGATGCGGATCATGGCGAGACGCACGAAGGCCGCGGCGGTTCGCGCGTAGCGCTCGAAGTCGCGCGCGAGGCGGCGATTGTGGCTGATCCAGGCGAGGGTTCGTTCGACGATCCAGCGTTTGGGCAAGACGACGAAGCGGTGAAGTTCGTTTCGCTTGACGATCTCCAGCTTCCAGGTGCCGCTCTTGGCCAGAGCGTCGGCGGCTTTCGCGCCCTGGTAGCCGGCATCGGCGAAGATGCGCTCGATGAAGGGGAAGAGGCGGCGCGTGCGTTGATCGAGAACGAGCCGCGCCCCGTCGCGGTCCTGCACGTTGGCTGGATGGACGACGACGTTCAGCAAGAGGCCGAGCGTATCGACGAGAATATGCCGTTTGCGGCCCGTGACCTTCTTGCCCGCATCGAAGCCTTGCGGGTCGAGCGCGGAGCCCCCTTTTGAGCCGCCTTGGCGCTCTGGCTGTCGATGATTGCCGCCGAGGGGCTCGCTTCTCTGCCTTCGCGCTCGCGCGTCGCGACATAGAGTGCGTGATGGATCCGCTCCAGCGTGCCGTCCCACTCCCACAGCATGAAGTAGGCATGCGCCGTGCTCTTGGGCGGCAGATCCTTCGGCAAGGCCTGCCATTGGCAGCCGGTCGAGAGCACGTAGAAGATCGCATTCAAGACTTCGCGCACATTCACTTCGCGCCGCCGGCCGCCGCGCTTGGCCGGCGGGATCGCCGCCTCGACCAGCGCCCACTCGGCATCGCTCAGATCGCTTGGGTAACGCAAGCCGCGCCGATCGGCGGCGCGGCGGTGCTCAGGCTTCCACATCGGGCACCCCTCGGCAAAAATTCGGGTGCCCAACAATGAATCACATCCGATTCATCCGACTCAACAACTTTCTGGATCGGCTCTAAGCGAACGCAACACGTTGCCTCTTGCTTCATAAACGATCCACTGCGGTTCGAGGCTTAAGACTTTATCCAAGTCCGCCAACGCCAACTCGTATCTTCCCATTGCTTCGTAAGCGTTGTGCCGGCACCAATAACCATCTGGGCTATCGGGATCAGCGCGGATGAGTTCCTCGGCCAAAGCGAGATATTTGTTCGGCTCGGTCCTCAACAGATGGAAATTCTGTTCCAAATCGTCACGTGTTATTTTCGCCATTGTATCATTGCTCCGCTCACGCTCCCGTCGCGTTGCCGCCGCAGGCTTCCGATACCATTCCCATCACGCAACGCCCGAAATCCTTTCCGAAGCCGCCGTAACCGGGCTTCAACTTGCCTTGCTGTTGTTGGCTCCTACAAAATCTATAAGCGTCCGCCCACTCCTCGACACAATCGGGACGATCAGGATAAGGATTTGCCGGAATAGGCTCCCTGATATTGCCATTAGGTATTACGAAGGGAAGAGGCGTGAATTCGCTCGGCGGGACTGGAAACTCGAAAGGAAGCGGCAGCGGCATGGGCACAGCTTGCACCGGAACCAGCGGTGCCTTTGGGATGGGCGTGCTTCTTGAATCCTGAGATTCCCATTCTCCTCCGCCAGGCTGGCCGGCAGGAATGCGCGACTCTTGCGATACGTCGCGTTTGCTCGCTCGACCACGATGCAGTTCTGAGCATCCGGCTTGACAGCTCGAACGATAAATCCGTTTCAGTTCGGCGTCGGCGCGCACCAGCCGTTTGAGCGCGCGATCATCCGACAACTCGGGGACACGAAGATGCACCGCAGCTATCTTCGCGAGAACCCACTTGCCTTCGTTCATGTAACGCGCGACTAAATTCAGCTGCGCGCCGCGATCCGAAAAATCGGCGTCAGGGCCGAAGGCATTCGAGACTAGAAAATTTATCTCCCGCGTCGACCGGCACCGATAGACGCGCTCGCCCTCACTGTTGGGACATGAGGTGACAAGCGGCACATCGCCGGCAATAAAGACTCCATCTTCATCGCAGGAAATACCGCGTACGGGCATTCCGTTTTCGGGCCGACGATTGCAAAGAGTATATTTGACCAAGGCTCGCAGTCTCCTCGACGCCGGATTCGATAAAAGTACGTTCTGAATCGAGAACTGTCGGTCCGCGGGCGCGTTCCAGCCCTGCGCCGGTGGCGCTTGGCGTACCGACTTCTTCCTGCAACAATGGCTTAACGAGCGAGAGGGATTGGAGACGTCATGGCCGAAGCGGCTGCGCGAGGCGCGCCTCAAAAGCTCCACCACGGCTGGATCATCGTCGCCGTCACTTTCGTCGCGATGCTGGTCGCGGCGGGGGTGCGCTCGGCGCCGTCGGTGCTCATCGTGCCGTGGGAAAACGAGTTCGGCTGGAGCCGCGCCACGATCTCTTTCGCGATCGCGGTTCAGCTCATGCTGTTCGGTTTGGTCGGCCCCTTCTCCGCCGGATTCATCGACCGGTTTGGCTTGCGCCGGACCATGGTCGTCGGACTTGTCATGATGCTGATCGGCATGGGGCTTCTGCCCTTCGTCACCGCATCGTGGCAGTTGCAGCCGATCCTCGGCATCTTCATGGGATTAAGCGTCGGCGCGCTTGCCATGGTCATGGCCGCCATGGTCGCCAATCGCTGGTTCGTGGCGCGGCGCGGCCTGGTGATGGGACTCCTATCCGGCAGCACCGCGGCAGGTCAGCTCATCTTTCTGCCGAGCCTGGCGCAGCTCGTCATGCATCTGGGCTGGCGCCCGGCCGTGTTCATCGCTGGCGCCGTGTTGCTTATCGCGATCCCGCTCGTCTGGCTGTTCATGCGCGACGATCCGCGCGATGTGGGGTTGAAGCCGTTCGGCGCGGCACAAGACGCGCCCGACCTTCCGTCACCGGTGCGCGCCAACCCCTTCACGGCGGCCTTTGTCGCGCTCGGCAAAGGTTCGCAGTCGCGCGATTTCTGGCTGCTCTCGGGCAGCTTCTTCATCTGCGGCGCCAGCACCATCGGCCTGATCGGCACGCATTTCATTCCGGCCTGCCTCGATCACGGCATTCCGGAAACCGCCGCCGCCGGCATTCTCGGCGCGATGGGCGTGTGCAATGTCATCGGCACCACCGCGTCGGGCTGGCTTTCGGACCGCTTCGACAACCGTATCCTGTTGTGCTGGTACTATGCGTCGCGCGGCGCGTCGCTTTTGTTCTTGCCCTACGCGCTCGACATGGCCGGCCCATGGGGGCTTGCGGTTTTTGGCCTCTTCTATGGTCTCGATTGGATCGCGACCGTGCCGCCGACGGTGAAGCTCACCACCGCCGCCTTCGGCCAACAGCAATCCGGCGTCGTTTATGGTTGGATCGTCGTGATGCACCAGGTCGGCTCGGCCACCGCTGCCTATGGCAGCGGGCTGTTGCGCACAATGTCGGGCGATTACACCGACGCGTTCTGGATTTCGGGCGCGTTGTGCATGATCGCGGCGCTGCTGGTGTTGCGCATCGGCCGCAGGAAACCGTCGGCCGCGCGGCCGGCGCTCGCCACCGCAGAGGCGTGACCGACCTCGCAAGCACCGGGCGAGATTAGTCCGTGCTGGGTTCGACCCGCGGCGCTTGGCCGGGCGTCGTGCGCAGTGGAATCTCTTTGATGAAGCTCACCGAGGCCAAGCCAAGCCCGGCAATCGCCGCCGCGATAAGAAAGGTCATCGAAAACGCGTGGGTAAGTCCCGGCAGGATCGCGGCGCGCGTTGCTTCCGGCAAGGACGCCAAAGCCGCTGGACCGCCGCGCAACACCTCGGGGCCAAGGCCGAGCGCGGTGCCTGCCAACGCATTTCCGAACGCGAAGACAAGCGCCGACCAGAGCAACGCGGTGCCGAAGGAGCCGCCCAGCGAGCGAAAGAATCCGCTGGTGCCGGTGAAGGCGCCGAGATCGCGGAAATCGGTCGCGTTCTGCCCCGCCACCGTCAGCGGCGACATGCAGAGGCCGACCGCGATGCCGTTGAGCATGAAGTAGATCACGATCAGCCATTCGGGCGTGGTCGGCGTCATGGTGGCGTAAAGCAGATAGGACAGGATGATTCCGCCGAAGCCGATCTGCGGCGACAGCTTGTAACGGCCGGTGCGGCGCATGCGATAGCCGGTCGTGATCGAGCCGATCATCTGCGAGCCGATCAGCGGGACCATGAACGCGCCCGAGCTCGAAGCGCGGTAGCCGACCACCAGCTGGAGAAACACCGGCAGCAGCATCGCGGTGCTCAACAAGGTCGCGGCGATCAGAAACTGCGCGATCAGCACGGTGCGGACATTGGCATTGGTGAAAAGCCGCGGCGGCAACAGCGCCTCGCGCGCGCGCAGCTCCTGCAAGGCAAAGGCGAGCAGAAACAACAAACCCGCCGCGCCGAGCGCCAAGATGGTCGGCGATGTCCAATCGAAAGTCGTACCACCCCACGCGCAGACCAACATCCAGGCGGTGACGCCCGGCATCATCAGCGCGGCGCCGAGGAAATCGATCGGCCGCCGCTCGCGCCGCACCGGAATGCGGCGCAACGCGCGGTCGCAGAGGAAGAACGCGATGACGCCGACCGGCAGGTTGAGCCAGAACGCCCAGCGCCAGGTGAGATAGTCGACGCACAAACCGCCGACGAGCGGCCCTGCAATGCTGGCGAGGCCCCAGATGCCGGTGATATAGCCTTGATAGCGACCGCGCTCGCGCGCCGAGACGACGTCGGCGATGGCGGCCTGGCCGAGGCTGAAAAGCCCGCCGCCGCCAATACCTTGAAACGCGCGCGCCGCGATCAGCATTCCCATGTTCTGAGCGAGACCGCAAGCCGCCGACGACAAGGTGAAGACCACGATCGCGAATTGCAGCAGCCTTCGCCTGCCGTAGAGATCGCTGAGCTTGCCATAGATCGGCGCGGCCGCCGTGTTGGTGAGCAGATAGGCGGTGACGACCCAGGAAAGATGCAAAAAGCCGTCGAGATCGGTCGCGATACGCGGCAAAGCGGTCGTGACAATGGTCGAATCGAGCGCTGCCATCATCATGCCGAGCAGCACGCCGTAAAGGACGCTCAATATTTCGCGGTGCGTGAAGACGCTGCCTTCTACGCCGCCGCCTTCTTTCTCAATCCCCCGAGGGCTCATGCGGATGGGTCTATCGCCGCGACGCGGCCCTGTCATCCGCAAAGCGCGCAGGGCTGACCGGCCAGAGGGCCGCTAGTCCGCGCTTTCGACTTGCGGCTTGGCCTGATGGGTCGTCGTCCGCAACGGAATTTCCTTGAGGAAGTAAGTCGCGACCAAGGCAACAGCCGCGATGGCGGCGCCGAGCATGAAGGCGATGTTAAAGCCATGGACGAGCGCGGGAATAAGAATCGCGTGCACATCTTGCGGTAGCCCGGCAAGCCCGGCACGACCGCCGCGCAGCAGCGTGGAGCCGAAACCAGCATGCCCTTCGGCGGCAACCGTGCGGTCGAGCACAAGCAGCAAGCTCGACCACAAAATGGCTGCGCCGAACGCGCCGCCCAAGGCGCGAAAGAAAGCCGTCGAGCCGGTGACGGCGCCGAGATCCCGGAGCTCGGCCGAATTTTGAACTGCAACCCAAAGCGGCGCCTGGCACAGGCCGATACCGATGCCGTAGACCATCATGTAGATCTCAGCCAGCCATAGCGGCGTCAGTGCCGTCATCGTGGCAAAAAGCAGGCCGGCGAGAACCAGCGCGGCGAAGCCGGCGCGCGGCGAAGGCACATAGCGGCCGGTGCGCTGCACCCGTCTTCCCGTGGTGATGGAGCTGACGATCTGTGCGGCAAGCGGCAGAATCAGCATCACGCCGGACGCACCCGCGCCGATCCCGATGACGAATTGCAAGAACACCGGCAACAGCATGAAAGTGCTGATCGTCACCGCCGTGATGAGGAAATTCAACAGCGTGGCGACACGGAAGACAGAGCTCGCAAAGAGCCGCGGCGGCAGCAATGCTTCGGGCGCACGTTTTTCCCGCTGCGCGAAAGCAAAGATGAAGATCGCCCCGCCGAGCGCCAACAGCCAGATTGGCGCCGAGGTCCAGGGCATTTCGCTGCCGCCCCAGGAAATCGCGAGCATCAGCGCCGCAACGCCGGGGAGCATCAGCGCCGCGCCGAAATAATCGATCGGCCGGCGTTGACGGCGGACGATAATGCGCGCGAGACCACGATGGCAGAGGAAATAAGCAATGATCCCGAGCGGCAAGTTGATCCAGAACGCCCAGCGCCAAGTAAGATAATCGACGCTCAACCCGCCGATGAGCGGGCCGGCGATGCTCGCCGTGCCGAACATGCTGGTGATATAGGCCTGGTAGCGGCCACGCTCACGCGCCGAGACGACATCGGCGATCGCGGCTTGCGCCATGCTGTAAAGGCCGCCGCCCCCTACACCTTGAAGCGCGCGCGCGGCAATGAGCTCGCCCATGTTTTGCGACAGAGCGCAGGCAAGCGAGGCGATGAAGAAAATCCCGATCGAGATTTCCAGCAGCACGCGCCTGCCGTAAAGATCGCTGAGCTTGCCGAAGATCAGGGTCGCCACCGTGCTGAGCAGCAGATAGGCGGTGATGACCCACGAAAGATGCGGTACGCCGTTGAAATCGGCGGCGATCGCCGGCAGTGCCGTCGCCAGCACCGTCTGGTCAAGCGCGGCCATCAGCATGCACAGCAGCACGCCGCTGAGAATGCCCAAGACTTCGCGATGGCTAAAGGCCGCCTGCGGCGGCGCGCCGGTTTCCGGCATGGCGAACGGCTTTCCTTCCCTTGGCCGAAAGGTCTATCGCGCAAGGCAGGTCTTGTCATGCGCAAAGCATGCAAAGCTGGGCCCGGAATTGGCGACGCAGAAAGTCACTTCGCGGCGCCTTTGATTTTCTCCCAAGATCGTCCCCCCGTGTAGCCGAGATATCCGACCGTAAAGAGCTGCCACACCGCATCGGGTATGGCCGCGAGCCATTTCTGCAAGCCGGTGGCGACGCCATCCGCCATCGCGGGGGCAAAGGCCCAAAGAATCCCCATCGGGATCGATGCCAGCAGCATCAAATATATAACGTACAAAAAGCTTGGTCTTGCTCTGGACGTCCATCGATCCGTCGATTTTGCTTCCTCGAGCACGGCTTGCAAGCTGACGGTGGTTTGCGCCACCGCCGCCTGCACCGTCGCCGCGGAGCGGATCGCATCCGCCTTGGCCTTGTCTTGAGGATCGGGAAAGGCGGCTTTGACGATGGTATCAGCCAGATCGGCCACTGCCGTCACCGCGTCGTCGATGCCGAAAGCCATGTCAGCCTCGCACGAAGCCGAATGCCACCGCGAAGATCACGAGCAGCGCGATGATCGCTACCATCGTGCGCGTATGCTTTTGCAGCCAGACGAGCAGCCGTGTTGCAAGCCGTCGGCGTTCGGCGGTGACAGCTTCCTTGACGTCGCTGACGGCTTTTTTTGCATCGTTCTGAATGTTGGACATGGATCTTGCTCCTCTGCTGGGGTGAAAACGACAAGGCCTCTTGGTCACGAATAAGCGCGGGCGAGCCAGCCCGAGAGGTAACGCTGCTGCGCCGGATTGCGCGCGGCGATAAGCCGGTAATGACCGGCCAGCGCTTCGCGCAAGGCAGGCAGAAGGCTGTCGGCAGCGGCTTGCGCTGCAGCGGCGAGCGTCGTATCGCCGAGCTTGCCGTCGTCTTCGACACGCTTACCGCTCGCATGTAGCGCGCGCTGCAGCGCCCGTATGGCGGCTTCCGGTCCGATGTTGACGGCGGCATCAAGCAGCTTCGTTGCCAAAGGCGCCGGTAGACGCGCCAAGCCGAGGCGCTCCCACCAATCGCGGCGATAGATCGCGGCCGCGTCGTCGGCGCTGAGATTCGCAATGTCGAGCGCCGGGTATTGCGCGGCGCTGATGCCGTATTTGGTGCCTTTCAGCGTACCCGCGCCGACCTTGCCGCCGGTCCAATTACCCGGATCGTCATGTGCGGCTTGGAAACCGCCTTCATGCGCAAGCACGAGGCTGACAGCCGAAGTGAAATCCGCGTCAATCATGGCGGCCGCGCTTCAAATCGCGCCAGGCGCAGAGGATGCGCAGAGCCAACAGCACCAATCCGCCGACGATGACCAGTGCGCGGCCCCATAGCTCGACGCTTTGCAGCCAGAACGGTACGGTGATCGCCGCCATGGCGGCGGTACCGTCGAAGGCGGCGTCGAATTGTTGCGTCATGACAATCGCTCCAGATATGAAAACGCCCGCGCGAAGCGGGCCGGATAAGAAAGTGGCTGCAAAGCGAAGCTATATTTCCGTGCCACCGTGGCTGATCAGGCAGCGCTGCTTTCCCGTTTCGTCAGGACAACACAGAATGGCGTTACCGCCGCGGGTCTCGAACAGGCAGCGCGCTTTTGGCGTGTCCGGCGCGGCACAAGCAGCCAGCGCGAACGCGGCAAACACCAGCAACGCGATTACGTCTCCGCAGCGCGGCGTCGATCGTTCCATGGCCGATCCCTTCTAGACATGAAAAAGCGCCCGAACGCTGCTGATGCAGCGTCACGCATTCATGCAACGGGCTTTAGGAAACTTGCCTTTGTCAGTCGCAGGCGGATTGTTGCGCTTCGGGGCGACCGAGCAGCCGACAGATTTCGGCCTTCTGTTCGTCGCTCCAGGGACCACCGCGACGCGTCGCAATAAAGATCAGTCTCCCGCTGCTGTCCCAAGACAGCCCATCGATCCGCGCGCCGGCGGTCTTTAGTCTCTCGATCGTCGTCATGGCGGTATCTCGGAAAGGGGGGGATCAGGATTCGCGGTTGATGGGGCACGCCTGCCGCGCCATCCTATCGATCCCAGGATGGTTTGAAGGCGTCAATGGATTCCCAGGACACCGAGGCAAAGAACGCCGCACGGATCGATCTCGCCGTCAAATGCATCGGCGGGGGCAATCTGGCAGCGGCGAACGTGCTTTGCTGGAATGTCCTCGATCACGATAAAGGCCGTGCGCAGGCTTGGAACTTGCTCGGCATCATCGCCGCAAGATTGCAGCTGTGGGAACGGGCGACCGAATTCTTTGCGACGGCACACGACCATGGCATGGCTGAAGCGCAGGAAAACCTTCGGCAGGTTTCGGCTGCTGCGCCGCCCTCGCGCGCTCCGGCGCAGGAGCGATTTCTTCTTATCAAAGCTTGGGGTGCAGGGTTCTGGTCCGACGTCAGCCACGTCCTTGGCGGCCTAATCCTCGCCGAGACTACGGCGCGCAAGCCAATCGTGCATTGGGGAAGCAATTCCCGCTTTGGCGACAGAACAGGCCGAAACGCATTCCCGCTTTTTTTCGAGGCTGTATCCGATCGGACGATTGACGATCTTACTGCGTTTGAGGACAGCGATTTCTTTCCGCCGAAATGGCGCACCGAAAACCTCCTCGAAGAAGACAACGCGAAATGGGCTGGGCCGGGCGCACAACTCGATGCGATCTACCTTCTCAACCGGCCGGAAAAAGTGGTTGTCGCTGATTTCTACATCAGCGTCGCCAATTTTGCGCCGCTGATCCCGCGGCACCATCCACTGTCGGGATTGTCGGTTGCCGATCTCTACCGTTACGCCATTCAAAAATATTTTCGCCCGCGAGGCTCTATTCTCGATCAAGCTAAGGCTTTTTTTGACGCAAAGTTGGCCGGCGGCCCTTTCGTTGCGACGCATATGCGCGGCTCCGACAAAGTCCGCGAGAGCACCTTTACCGCCGATAGCGAACGGTTCCGGCGGTACGTGACCCGCGAGACGTTCAAGATCCTCGACCAGGTCGACCCGAGCTATCGCATCTTCCTTATGACCGACGACGAACGCATCGCCGAGCAAACTGCGAGCCGCTACGGTTCACGAATCGTGATGACGCCGAGCGAGCGATCCGACAACGAAATGGGTGTTCATTTCAAAGCCACTACGAATCCACGTTTAGGTATCGAAGTGATGGTTGACGTCTTCCTCGCGCTCCAAGCGACGGCTTTCATCGGTTTTGGCGGCACCAATGTCGCGGCGATGATCGCCCTTTTGCGCGACTGGCCGCCCAAGCGCTGCGTGTTGATCGGCCCCTCCGTGCTCTTGCGGCGAGGCCAAATGCCCTATCTCGATAAGCAATTTCGTGAATTAGAGGCGCCGGATAGCGTCGCGAGCTAGCGGCGGAACTGACCAATCAGAATGCAGGAATGGCCGGCCGCTATCCCAAGATATCCAGATATTGATTGCGGATGACCTTGATCAGTTGCCACAGAGTTATGCTAAATTACGTGTTTAGAGATAAAATCGCGGGTTCGCGAGCAAATTAGATGAAGGTGCCTTTCTATATCGTTCATTATCGCCCAAACTGCGCGCGCAAGCTTTACCTCGACGAACACTTAAGTGCGCCTTGGCTTCAAGTACTCTACATCGAAGCATTCGACCGCGAAGAGATCAATCCGGCGGCTTACCCATTCGATGAAGCGCGATTCTTGAAGATGCTTGAGCCAATCTGGCCGGTACTCGTCGGCTACGTGCTAGGGCTGCACACTTTTAAGGCCGCCTCTTGGGCCGAATGCATGACCCGGCTCAAACAATCAAAGATGACATTCCGCCAAGCGCTCGCCGCTCATCCATGGCTAAGGCCAAAGCCGCTAACGGCTTCCGAGATCAGCGTGTTCCTAAAGCATCGCTCGGCGTGGAGTGCGGTCGCTACAGGCAACGAGAAGATAGCGATAGTCGCCGAAGACGACATTCTGCTTTCGTTCGGTTCACTTGACCGACTTGCGCGATTGATTGACGTGCTCCCGACAGACTTCGACTATGTCGACATCGCCGGCGGCTGCGGGCTATTCCCAAGGCTCGGCAATCAGCGGGTTAATGACGTTTTCTTTCGTATCGAGCCGCCACGCGATCGCACCGCATGCTGCGCTATCATTTCCCGTGCTTTTGCAAAACGACTGGTCGCGCTTGATATGCCGATCGCTATGCCTGTCGATTGGTCGCTGACCTATGCATTCAAAAGGCTCGCCGCGAGGGTCTATTGGGCTGAACCGACGATATTCACACACGGATCAGAAGCCGGTGCCTATCCGTCCAGTATTTAGCGTTGTGCGGCCATCAGCGTAACATTCATAAACGTCGCGCCTGCGGTCTTGGCGCGAATACCATGCCAGCGACCAATCATGAACTCAAACGGCGCGTCGCCGGGCTGTGCGGTGATCGACTCCCGATCGTCGAAGAAGGCCTCGATTGTTCCCGACATCGATACGCAGATATGCTCTGCGTCGTCGTGCTTATGAAGGCCAGGGGGCAATTCATCGCCGGCATTGTCTGCTTGGTAGATAACATGCGTGTTGCCGCCATATGTGAATGAACTCAGCCGATGAATCATGGTTTACACCCTCTGAGTCCCTGATGAAGGCTGCGGGCGCGGCAGCAACGAGGCCACGAATTCTGCGATCGGACCGAATTCCCCAACCAAGAGGCGTTCGAAGAGATCTCGGCCATGCGCTTCTGGATCCGCGGCAGTTGCCAAGAAAGGAAGCTCTTCGACAGCTTCTCCAAGGCGAACGGTACAAACGATCGTCGCACGCCGTGGGTCAGCCCAACGAGGGTTTCTGCAACCTGTAATAATAAGCGCCATCACGCAATCCTTTGATAGAGGAACGCCGAATTATTGCCGCCGCACGGGCATGTATTGGTGCCAGTTTCACCCATGCATCGCCATGTCCCTGGAAATCCGGAAATCGTGCCGGTTGCGCCCGCGGTCGTTGTCGAAGCTGAGACCCCAAATACCGCGGCGTAAGAACCCACGCTCTGATAGCCTGTGATGCCAATGTACCCGGCATCATTGCCGAACTCGCTGACGCCCTCGCCGCGTACTGCAAAATTGCCAGGATTCTGCTGGTAACTCGGATCGGCACCCGCGCCGTTTGACACCAAAGCATAGCCCGCCGTGCCCGGGCCCATCACGCTCCACCCGCTTGCGCCGCGTACGATGATCGAGCCACGCGTATTGCCCAGCGTCGCGTCGAGATAGGACGAAAGCCCTTCGCCAACCGGCGTCGTGGTTCCACCGCTCGTGTTGGCGAGCAATTGGCCATTCGCGATCGTCGGCAACGACACGGCCGGATTAAGCAATTCCCACCGCGCGTTTGCGGAATTGTAGCGCAACAGGCATTCGGCGAAATTGCCGGGAATATCGGCCGAAAGCAGCGCGGCCCCGCCTTTCTTCGTGATGGCATGCGCCGTCATGCCGTCGGGCGCGAAACTCGGCGCCGCGGTCGCATTCGCGGCCAGAGCGCGAAATCCAAGAACGTAGCCATCGGGCACGGGATTCGGCGTTGCCGGCGTGTAGCTTGCGGTGATCGCGTCGGCGCTGCCCGAGGCGACGGCCCAGGGAATGGCGCGGCCTCCTGACCAGACCGCGCGCAAATCGGTGATGTTCGCCGCGCCGATCGCCGTTGTTCCCGACGGTACGGAGATCAGCGCAACCTGCCGCTTGCCGGCGGCAATGGAAGGTGGCGAAGGCGGATTGCCGGGCGTACCGGCAATGACGCTCGCGGCACCACTCCCCGAGTTGACGACGATCAAATCGATTCTGTTATTGGGTATGCCCGGTGCCGCCGCGATCGTGACCGTCTGCGGCCCGACCTCGACCACGCTCTGCAGCCCGGAAGGGCTTTCCGCAGCGATGAAGCCGGCATCGAGCACCACCGACATCGCCGCCGGACTCGCCGGCCGCGGCGCAAACGCATCCGCGACGCGTTGCGCAACCGCGGCGTCGGCGTCGAGATTTCCTTTGTACGTAGTCGGGTCCTGAACGCTTGGGCCCGTCGACAGCGGCAGCGCCCAGCTGCCGACCGGATTTGTACCTGACATGTCTGCTCCTGGACTTATCGCCGCATCGCGTGCGTCACCCGCGGCTCGTTACGCACGGTTATTCGCCGGTTGCTTGCCAGCTCACCGTGCCGGCAACGCTTGCCCCGGTATGATCGAAAATCGTGATCGTCGCTTGCGTCGCGCTGAGATTGGTGGCGGTCGCGTAATAGCCGGCGCCGGTCGGTGCAAGAACGTTGGGCGCCGGCACAAACGGCGGAAAATGAAAAATGGTGGGAAAAGTCAGCACCGAGCCGCCCACCGCCACGTCGAAGCTGCCACCGCTTTCGAGCCGCGGCGAGGTATCGATCGTTATGGTGAAATCGCGCAGGTAGGAAACCGACCCGGCGACGATCGGAACGTAATCGATTCGCCCGCGCAAATGCCGCATGGTAACGAAACCAATTGTCCACGGCGTGAAGCTTGCCGGATCGCTCTCGTCGCTGAGCCAAGCGTCAATCGAAAAGCCGATCGCGGCGCTTCCGCTTTGGCCGGGCCCGAGGCCGGTGACAATCTGTGTTTGGACGCGCAAATCGTCGCTGAAGCCCGTGTCGATCGGATTGGTGGTGTAACGCGCGGCGGAAACCGGATCGGCGACGAAAACATTGAACACGTCCCATCCCGTCGTGTCGGTACTCGGCGGCGCACTACCGGCAACGAGACCCGTCACCGGTTCGGTCCATGCCGTGCCCAGGGCAAGAGGCTGCATGTTTTGCTTGTGCTCGGCCCCGCTCGCCGTGCCGACATAGACGTTCCATCCGGTTGCATTGCCTGCCGCCGCCGGCGCACCGACACGGAGCAGGTTCGCAGCCGACACGGCGAGCACGGATTCGCTCGATGGAGTTGTTTCGCCGCTCGGCGAAACATAAGCCACCGTGACATAGTAGATCGTGGCCGCGAGCGCGCCGCCCGCGGGCTGGGTCAAGACGGGCGCTGCCGGCGCGCCGATCCGGACATATTGGTCGACTCGCTTGCTGCCGAGCGGTGTCAATACGCCGGTGTAATGCCGCGCGAAGCCGAAGCCCAGGCTGACAAGATTGGCGGTCGCGGCAAGGTGCCGGCGCGGGAACCATTTGCGCCGCCGGCGAAACACCGCGGCGAGCGCTGGCGGCCGTCCGCTCTTGGGCAAAGGTTGCGCCGCCGGCGCTTGGCTGGGCGGCGCATGCGGTCGGCGCGGCGGCGGGAACCAATGGCGGCGAAAGATCGCTGTCGCCATGGCGGAACTTGCTCCGGCCTCAGAACAGTTCGGAAACGATCGCGACGCCGCTGCAGTTGAGCGCCTGGCTCGGCGTTTGGTCGAGCGACACGATGAACGCTTCGTTTGGATTGACGACCGGACGATCCTCAGGCGCGTAGAGCATGTCGTAGCCGTTTACCAAATTCCATACATCCGGCGTGTAATCGAGTGCCGTGCCGTTTGTCGTGGCTTGCGTCGTGTCATTGGCATGCGCCGTGAAGCTCGCCGCCGTATCGTTCTTGTTTTGCGGCACGGGCGTGGGGGTCGAGCCGCCCGAGCCCGCCGTCACGCTCGCCGGGAGCCGGCGCAAAGTAACGCGCAGCTGCGCGGCCGTCGTGATCGTCGTTTGGCCCAGCCTGATTTCGTGAATTTCGAGCGCCTTGGCACTGCCGGCATAGATGCCCAGGACATCCTGCACGGCGGAAATCGAAACATTCTTGAAGGGAACGGCATAGACGCGTTGAGTCATGACTTATCTCCTGCGAAGTCGGTTGACGCGATTGAAGGGAAACGGCTGTGTCGAGGATGGGAAGAAGAGAGCGGGAAACTCACCTTCCGGCGCGGTGAGAAAGCAATAAGAGTTGAGCGAGACGAACAAGATTTCGGAAGGCGTCAGCACCCGGTTCCACACGGCGTGGGAGAGGAGGACATTGCCGCCCGCCATCGTTCCCGTCGTGACAGGGCCGCTTCCGCCCGCGACTTGCATCGTGGCGGAGTTCAACCCTGCAGGCGCGGTGAGCGTGCCCGCCTGGTTTTGGCCGGGAAGCTGGGCATCGATATAGGCCGTCAATGTCAGCGGCGAGGTTGATGTGTCGACCGTTACCAGATGAACATGCAACGCGCCATCGTTGGGAGGATTCCATCCGACCCGACGGAAATTGCCGGCAGCGACCGCGATCTGAAACGAAATGTTCCCGGCGTTTATCGCGCCGCCCGATGTCTGATTGAAGTCCCACTCGAAGCCCTGGAAGCTATGTGCCGGGTCTTCAATTTGAAAGGCATCCCAGATTGCAGCGGCTGGCTGGATTGCCGCATGCAGCATGACGGTGAACGATCCGCTCCCGGCGCCGTTGCTTGTCGCGAAGCCGCTGCCTTCTGAGAACGTATAATAGGAGTTGGCCGTACCATCGAGCTGTAGCCCCGTACCTTGCGCCGAGACCCCCGCCGCATTTGAAGGCCCGAGCGCGCCGGAAGAAATCAGCGGAACGCCGCGCATGAGATCGACCGGGATCGGTCCATCGAAGAACGTATATGAGCCGTCGGGCGCAAGCGGATGCGAGCGGTCGATCTTTGGCAGACCGCGTGGCTTGGCCGCGCCGCCAAAGAAGAGTGTCGCGCCGGCTGCGCGCAGCAACCCCATCACGCCACCGAACGGTTATAGGTGCGGTAATTGATCGTGTTGCCGCTTGCCGCCAAGGTCGCGCCCGCCTGGTTGAAGATCAGAAATTTGAACTTGCCCGGGGCGAGAATGATTCCGCGGACGGCGCCTTTCAGCGTTCCGGTCGCGGAAGCCGGCAGCAAAATATTACCGGCGAGATAAATGCTTGGCGGCGGACCGGCGACGGCGGAACCGAACTGCCCGTCGCCATAGGTGGTGCCGTCTTCGTTCAGCGGATAAAGATAGAAGCCGAGATAGGGCGTGCCGGAACCGGTCGTGATCGACCCGAGCACGACCGAGAGATCCGCAAAGACGTCGAGCGCCGTCGAATTGTCGATCTGGCTCGCGGCGATGACCGCATTGCCGTTGGCCAAGCTGTTCACTTCGGTGCTGAAGCCGGCCGATCCCCAAGCGAGTCCCTGCAAGGAACCCGCGACCCATTTTTCCGTTGCCATTGAAATCCTCTTTGCTGCAAAAGCTGCGATCGATCGGAACGCGCTGCTAGCTGAGCCTGCCCGCCGCCGCGAGATCGCCCATGCCGACCGGTGAGGCATAACCGGCCGATTGCCACCACGGGATCGTGGTCGCGGCGAGGCCCAGCAGCGCCGCTTGATCGGTCGCGGTGATTCCGGTGACGACATCGCCGACCAACGCCGAAAGAAAGCCCTGCACCGTCGTGTAAACCGATGGGTCGGACATATGGAAAGCCGGCGCGTTGGGCGAGGCGATCAACGCCACCAGTTCGCGTGCCGCTACCAGCGCCGATGCGTTGGCACCGGAGGGCGGATTCGCGGCATAGGTTTGCAGCCCGGCGAGCTTGCCGCTCAAGGCGAGATAGCCGACGATTTCGGAGATCGGCACGTCCACTTTCGGGCCGTCGACCGTGAGCGCATTGATCGCCGCAAGCTTCTCGTTGCTGCTGCCGCTCAAGGTCGCCCATTTCGCAATAAGCGCGTCGTAATAAGCCATGCTTTTGTCTCCCTTGTTCAACCCGCGATGCCCGTCCAGCCGGGCGCTTCATCGGCGGTGTAGATCACCGGTTGCGTGCTCGTGACGATGAGATCGGCGGTCGCGATTCCCGGCGAAAGCTGATCCGCGATGTCGCGTGCGCGGATGCCGAAGGTCCAACTGCCGCGCGGAACATCGGCATTGGTCATCTCCGTGCCGGCCGATGCCTCGGTCAGCATGCGGAACTCGCTCCAATCGGTAGCCCCTTGCTGCGCGTAGCCGATGTCGTAGCCTTTGATCACCGGCCCGTCGGTGGTGATCGCCGTCCAGCCAAACACCACGACGTTGCCGTTTTGCTGCGCCGTGAAGCCCGTGACATTGGGCGGCGCAGGCGGCCCTTGGATCGTGTAGGCGACCGGCGATAACTCGGCGAGGGATTGCAGCCCGCCGCCCCAGAGATTGAACGAGGCGAGCTTGATGTAGAGCGCCTTGCCGATCTGATCCTTGCTGTAAGGAATAGTGAAAATACTGTCGTCCAACCGCGCGAAGGATGCGCCCGATGCGTGCGACGCGATCGCCGTGCTATAGACGCCGCGCCGCAAATAACCCGGGGCGCCGCCATGCGCGCCGAGGTCGTAGCGATAGGGCGCCGTCAACGTCGCTTGCGCGTAGGCGATGAGCTCGCCGCCCGATCCGCCGTCATAGGCAACGAAGCACAAGGTATGCGCCGCGTCGGCATCGGCCTGCGTGCCCGAGAGAAGCTGGCCGAAGCTTTCGCCGAGATCGACGCTGCAGCTATCGACCGTGTCGGGGTCGGCGCTGCCCGGCAAGGCGGCGGTCAGCACGCCTTGACGCGACGGCCCCTGCTTCTGCCCGATCAGCCGGTAGGTGTTTCCGTCCGAGGAAACATAGACATTGCACCCGCCCCAATTCGCCCCGCCCGAGATGGCGAGCCAGACTTCGAGACCCGTATCGGTGATCTGCGGCGGCGGCTCCAACACCACCGGCGCATTCGCATTGCCGGGATCGCTGTTGTAATCGGCCGAATAGCCTGCGCCCGTGGCGAAGGAGTAGGTCGCGGCCGAGCCCGTGCCGGCAAGATATTCCTCGGCCGCGACGCTGAGCGTGCCGTCGTCATTCTCGGTGATTTCGGTGATGCGCACCCATTGCCGGTTGAGGCCAAGCCGCGCGTCGCTCACCGTCACGATGTCCATCGGATCGAGCAGGATGTAACGCTGATCGAGCGTGAACTGATAGACGTTGCGGATCGCCTGGCGCTGAAGCAGCAGCTGCGCCGATTGCCGCGCCGCGTTGACGTCGGCGAAAAGATGCGCCTGACGTCCCTGATCGCTGCGCAGCCCGTAAAGATCGATCATCGCCTGATCGCAGGCTTCGACGATCCCGGTGTTGTACTGGTTCGAGCGATCGAGAAACTCGATCTTCAAATCGTTGAGCGCATCCGCGGGGCGCTTGCGCGTGACCAGCACCGGATCGTTGCTCGAGGAAGCCGAGCCCGACGCCGCATTGGCCAGGAAATCGTCGTCGCTTAGATCGTAGATCGGCGCGGCGGGCGGCGTGTAGCTATAACCATTGGCCGATAGCGGCGCGTCGCCATAGGGCACAAGTGCGAGCTTGCCGCTCGACCACACGAAAGCGCTGTTGGTGTAGCTCGCAATGTCGTCGAGCATCTGCGAGGCTTGCGCCTGCTCGCTATAGGCCGGCGAGATCCACAACCCCGCCGCCAGCGCATAGGCCTGAAAAACCGACAGATCGCCGAGACGCGCCGACGGAAAGCCCGCGCCGTAATAGGGGTTGGTCAAAAGATCGGCGACGACCTGGCTCGGATCGGCATCCGGCATGCCCGGCGCGGTGCCGGCGAGAAAGCCTTCGACCTCGAAATTATGGTTGGGCAGCTGGCCGTTGGAATCGAGCTGATAGGCCGCGCCCGCGACATAGGCCGTGCCGCTATAGCCGAGCGCTTCGCCGGGATGTAGCGAACTCAGATAGCTCCAAGGCGCTTGCGCGTAGCTGCCGACGAAAAGACCGAGCCCCAAGGCGGGCAGCGATGTCTCGGTTTTCGACGCCCAAGCCGCGCCGATGCCGGCGATCGGCCCTTCGCACAGGCCGAGCGCGACCGACGCCTGATAGGTATAGGTGACGTTGCCGCCGCCACCGCCTTTGCCGCCGCCACCACCGCCCACACCGCCTTTGCCGCCGCCGCCCGACGGACTACTCTGATGCGGGATCGCTTGGAAATCGCCATACCAGATGAGATTCGGCGCGATCTTCGTCGTGCCGTAAACGATCGGGATGACCTTGCCATAGGCCGAGGTCTGGATTTGCAGCCCCGACACCGCGGGTTGTTGTTGCGCCTGCGGTGTCTTGCTGCTGCCGAAAATCGCAGCCATGGCGGAATTTTTCCTATCGCGACGTTCGGATCACGGCGCCGGTAAAGGTGCGCAACCGGTCTGCGCCGCCCAACGCTTGAGCGTGAAGAACTTCACCGGACGCGGCCGTGCCTGCGCGCCGCGGCGACCGTCGAGACGCGAGAGCCACACGGCTTTCTGCGCATCTTCGAGAACGCAACCCTTGCCGGCATAGGCGTGAATGACGAGCGGCCAATCGATGACGATCGCGCCATGCGAGAAACACCGCCCGAAGCGCCACAACGCCACATCGCCGGGCAAGGGCAAATCCGCGATCTCCTCGGCATGCGCCAGGATGAAGTCGAGATAACGCTCGGCATCGCGATGCAAATGCCAGTCCGGCGGATAGAACGGCACGTCGAGCGCCGGGATCGCGCCCGCGCGCGCATAGACCTCGGCAAGCAAGGTCGCGCAATCGACGCCCGCGCCCCGCACCCGGCCCATATGGTGGTAAGGCGTGCGCAACCAGGTACGCGCTTCGGCCACCACCGCTTGGCGCTCGGCATCGACGTCGCGCATGAATTGGCACTCGATTGCTGGAAACAAAAAGGCCGCCCGGAGGCGGCCTCAGGAAAGCGGAGGAATCGCGCGGTGCTAGCAACTTTCGCGCAGCTCCTTGCGTTCAGATCAATTTTCCGTACTTCGCAATCTTTGCGTCGAATTCCTTCTCGATCTCCGGGTGTGCAAGAAAGACTTTGTGGAGCAGCGCCGAGCTCGCTAGACCCGTCACCGACGCGATAGCTTTTAGATACGGCTCATACTCGGCAGCGTTACAATGCTGCTTCAAGAGCGGAACCAGATTAGTCAATTCGGACATAGCTCGGAAAGTTGCCGTAGCCACATGTTTCGCCAAGTCTTCGTCCATGCCTTCCTCGCTTATCCATATCCGCCTTTGCACGCGTTGACACAACGATGGAAATCCCAAGTGTTCTCATCGCTCCCCGGTGTCGGAAGAAGTCTTTCCAGAAGTTTATAGCATTTATCAATACATTCGCTCAGGCGATCCGCTTCTTGAGGGATTGAACGGTCTGGCGCAGCATCCTCCTGGCCCGGTCGGAACTGCCCTCCAACGCCTCCGGGCGACCCGACAGGCCAACGCGGATGCCGATCTGGATCGAAAGCCTTTGCCCACTCAAGTCGAGCGCGCTGCGCGAGATTACACGTGGACGCCTCACCTTCAAAGGATAAGGGCGATAAGCGCAAGCTAATGATACAATCTCTCGCTTTCTCGACTTGCCCGCGTTCGAGAATGCGCCGCGCCGCTCGACCAATGGCACGCCCGGCCAGATGAATACACCCTCCGCGGTGCAAGTAAGTGTCGCGTGACCGCCATTGGTATTCGTCATTCTTCACACCGCCGTGTCGGGCGTCGGTACGTAAGGGAAGCCGCGAAAGCGCGCGGTGTTGGCGAATTTCGCGCAGCCATTGGCGCCGAGCGTCTTATCGCAGCCAGGATAGATCGTGAAACCGTCGCCCGGCGCCGGCGCGTTGGGAAACGGCGCCAGCAGCGCAATCACGCCCGGTGCGCCGGACACGAAATATTTCACCGAGCGCCACAGACCGGCATTGGCGCCACTGGTGAAAGTGATCTTGCCCTGATCGAAATAGCCGGTTGGCTGGCCAAGCGTGGCATTGACGAGATGCGCGCTCGAGCCCGCGGCGGCGCTGCCGCCGACCGCGTAGCTGGCGAGAGTCACGCCGCAGCTTGCATCGCCCAAACTGTTGACGCAGCCGGGCTGCCACAGATTGCGCGGCAGATTGAGATTGAGCAGCTCCAGATGCGAGTTGACCGAGAAGGTCGCGACCGCGCGGCCGAGATCGATTTCGGCAACCCTTCCGGCGAAAAGGATCACCGTGCCGACCGAGGTGTCGCCATAGGTCGCCATGAAGGCCCGCTCCAACGTAAGCTCGGCGCCGTCGAAAGCGCCTTGCGCGCAAGCCGCAAGGAACCCCTGCCCGTTCACGAGATCGCTCGCTTGCGGCATCACGTCGAAAACCAGCGTGTCGACCTCCACCCCGATCTTCCAATGGCATTTCGCCTTGTTGTCCTTGCGGTCGACGCGCGGACCTTGGCTGGTGAAGAGATTGCCATTGGCCTGAATATCGCGATCGCCCGAGGTGTACCGCAGCACGCCGCCGCCCACGAGGGTGAAAGTATAGAGATCGGCGGCGTAGAATTGCCGGCTCGCCAGCAGAGCCTGCAAAGCGCTCGATGCGGGTTTCATGACATAGCTCTCGCCGCTCGCCGCGTCATTTGAGGCTGATGAATTCGATCTTCTTCAACTGATAGAGCGCCGCCATGAACTTCTCGAAATCGAGATGATCCGCGGCAAAGCGGCAGGGAAAATAGAAGCTGAAATCGGCGACGATCGAAACGCCGACGCCGGGCGGACTGGTGAAAGCGACCGTTCCCGGCGCCGCCGATCCCCAGCCATTCACGGTATAAAGGCTCGTGCTTTGGGTGACGCCGTTGAGCGCGACCCTGGTCACGGCATTCGGCGCGAGGATCGGCTCGACGAAGCCGCCAAAGGCGCGCACGAGCTGAAACGATGTCGTCGCCCCGTCGCCCGCGCCGATCGCTTGTCCGTTGACTGCGTTGTCGTCCGGATCGGCATAAAGAAACGTGTCGAAGCCGCCCTGACGCAGATTGAAGAAGCCGGCGAGCGCAGCGAATTCGGCGTAATTCGTGCCCGAGAGATTGCCTTGGCGCAGAAAATCGAAAGCCAGCGTCCATTGATGACGCGGATAGGACCAGTCGGCGATGCGCGTTTCCTTGCCGCTGATCGCCTCTTGCGTGCGCGTCTTCCAGATCTCGGAGCGCGCGACCGACCAGCCCAAGCCGGCAAAGGTCGGGAAAACCGCGGTGGACATGGCTATCTCACATTCCGCAGCGCGGTATTACCGTTGCGCAGCTCGCGCGCGAGGCTCTTGGCGATGATCGGCGCGTTGTTTATGAGAAACTGCGCGCCGCTTTGCGTGTCGATCGCTTGAACAGTGATCGCGTAACTGTCGCCCGCCCCGCCGCCAGCCCCTCCGGTGAAGAAATCGCGCATCGGCTGCGCGATCGAGGCCGGGATGATGGTCTCCTGCTTATGCACCATCGCGAGCGTATCGGCCGGCACGTTCCACAGGCCGCCGGCTGCGGAGAACAGGCCGGCCCCCAGCCCCGCCGCCCAGCCCAGCGTTTCGGCATACGCGGCCGTGGCCATTTCGGGCGCGATGAAGGGACCGACATAGGGAATCGCGGAAATCGCCGCCATGGTTCCTGCCGCGGCGACGGCCGCATCGATTTGAATCTGACCGAAGCCCTGAGCCACGGCGAGCGCCGCGCCTGCCGCCCGCGCCGCTGCGTCGGAAGCGGTTCGTGTGGCATTTCCCGCCGTCGTCGCGGCAGTCTTGTCGGTTTCGATGCCAAGCCAGCGCGCAAGTGTCTCGGCAATCAGACCGAGCAGGCTGGTTTGCGAGGTCGATTCCGTCGCTTGACGCGTCGCAGTCCCCGTCTGGGTCGCCGCTGTTTTGCCTTTCTCGAGACCAAGCCAGCTTTCCAATTGCTTCAAGCTGGCATTGATTTCCTCGGAAAGGATCGTCTGCGTCGCCCGCTGCACTGCCTTCTGCCACGTCGTCGTGCCCATGATCATGCTGGTGATCGAGCTGTTGAAAGCCTTCTCCACCGGCGCGAAGGCCTTGGCCCAGTCGTCGGTCGCATTCTTGGCGCCGCCGATATTTTTTTCCGCGGTCGGACCAAGCGCGCCGCAGGCTGCGTTGGCGGTTTGCGCCGCCTGGCTGAGACTACCGAAGCTCGCACTCGCTGCCGTGCCGGCGCGCTGCATCGCGTCTTCGAATTGCGACGTGTCGGCGGTGATTTGGACTTGGATTTGATCGTCGGCCATCAGTTTTTGCCTTTCGCGGCCAGCGTCCCGTCGGGCGCCAGCGCCATCAGCGCGCCGAAATCCTGCGGCGGCGCCGGCTTCTTATCCGCGCCCAGCGCCGCTGCGATCAGAAGATGCAGCGGCGGATGCGCGCGCCAGTAATCGAGCAGCTCTTTCACCTGAGAGAGCGTCATCGCGTCGATCTGCGGCCAGGTGTAGCCGCAAGACGTGGCTAGGAGGCCGTAGAGCTCGCCCCAGCCGACGCTGCCGCTTCCCCCGGTGAAGCATCTCCCTGCTGCACGAGGCCGGAGAGCCGCGCGATCGCATCGACCGCGGCAATGAGCTCGGCCGGCATGATCTCGGTATCGAGCAGGACGGCGCGCGTCATGTCGGGCGCATCGCGCATCAACGCGGCGGCAAGAATGTCGATCGCAGCATCCACCGCCTCTTCCTTGGCAAGGCCGGCGGCACGTGCAAAAGCCGGCAGGATGGTGCGCAGCTGACCCAAGGTTAGCGGACGCAAGCTGAAGCTTCGACCCGCGATCGTGATCGCCGTCATCACGACACCTCGGCAAAGGACCATTGCAGCACGTTGCCGGCGGCGTTGGCGAAGATGTCGAAATCGAGCTCGGGGATGACGAAATCCTCGAGCTTCGTCACAAAGCCGAGCTTCGCCGAGACGCAATTGAACAGCTTCACGTTCACGGGCTTGCCTTGGAAGCTCGTATAAAGCTGCGCCTGGAAGGTCGGCGTCGTGCCCAGAAGCGGATTGGCCAGGGTGAATTGCTGTCCCGAGCCCGAAACCGTGTAGGTGTAGGAGATCAGCACCGCTTTGCCGGCATCGGCCGAGTTGAAGGTGTAGACGCCCGCCGCCACGCTGTATTGCCCGGAGGCCGGCGCACTCGCAACCTTGGTCAGCGGCAAGCCGGTCGCGGCATAGACCACGCCGTAATCGTCTTGCCAGGCCGCGGCATTGGCCACACTCACCGTGAAGGGCGTCGATGCCGGCACGCTTTGCGCTTCGCCGAAGGAAGTTGCGAGCTGGCCCGACGCCATGGTCGCGCCGAAGAAGAGATTGTTGAAGGCAAGGCCGGAGACCTGCGCCATCTTCGCCTTGCCGCTGGCCTTGCCTTGGCCGCGCGCGATCGCGACCGGAAACTGGTATTGGCCGTAAAGCTCTTTCGCGGTGAATTGCAGATCGAGCTGCACTTCCTGCACCAGACCGAAATTGATCGGCGTCGCATTGGCGATGTCGGTGCGGGTTCCGAGCAGCACGCCGGAGCCGAATGAGAACATGAGAACCTCCTGTTGAAAAATCAGCCGCTGACGAGAATCTCTACCGGCACGATCGCGACCGACTGGCCGCCGAGCACGCCTTCATCGGTTTGAATCTGTCCGGCGATCCAGCAATGCTGCACCAGGCCGCCCAGCGTCTGCACATGGCTGACCGGGTCGGGCGCCAAGGCCGTCTCGACTGCGTCGAGCAGCGGATTGATCACGGTCGCCGGCGCGGTGAGCTCGTCGGGCGCTTGCGCATAGACATAAAGATCGACCCGCGCGCGCCATTTGACCGGCAAGGGCCGGCGCTCTTCCGCGGTCTCGCTTTTCTGGATCATGAACAAAGCCGGCTGCTCGGCGGCGGCAACGTCGCTCCAATGGCGCAACCTCCGGCTTGCCGTGACGAAAGGCGCAGCGCCTTGGACGACCGCGAACAAGGCGGCATAGATCGGCTCGCGATTCATGATGCGGCCGCGTCGTTCACCACACCGTCGAGCGCGGCGTGGATGTCGGGCGCCATCTCGTCGAGCGCCGAACGCAGGAAGGAATGCGGCGGGAGCGCAAAGGCCGGGTGCATCACATGCTTGGCGAAGACCTGGCTCCCGCCGACAACGAAGGCCAAGGCCCTCGCGTTCTTGGCCGCGATAAGCTGCGCCGGAATGCTGGCGCCGAATTCGAGCGCCGCGCCGTAAGGTGCCACGCCCGCATCGATCCCGACGCTCGCGGACAACCCATCGGCCGGCGCCACGATCGCGGCTTTGAGCCGCCCGGTTCGAGAACGCAGCACCGCGCCATCGAGCTTTTCGCTCACCCGCGCTTGAAGCGCTTGGGCGATGCCGGCAAAGGCCGTGCCGAGCCGTGTGCGCAACGCTTCCGGTAGACCGGCAAGGCGTTCGGCCAGCGCCGCCGCGCCCTCGGTGTTCATATCGATCATCGTCACAGCGGCACCACGTTGCGATATTGATCGAGCGTGGTCGCGACATCGGCCGGCATGTCTTTTTGCTGGAACGACACCACCTCGCCGGCGAGGTTTTTCGACACTTGGCCGATCCGATCGCGCTCCTTGTAGCGCAGCACGACCAGTGCAATGCAGGCCTGCTCGATCTCGGGCGGCGTCGCGGCATAGCCTGCCGTGTATTGGATCACAACGTTCTGCACGCCTTTGCTGAAGACCTGCCCGACCAGATAGATCGAATTGTCGTCGAAGAGATAACCCGCGCCATTGGGCGGCGGGTTCGACGCCGGCACTATCACGCCATCGATCGTCACAGACGACACGGCAGTCACCGGCCGGTTGCGCAGGAAAACCCGCGCCCCGCCGCCACCATTGCGCGTGTCGGTATAGCTCGTCACCGCGATCGTGCGGTTGAGCCAACTTTGAATAAACTGGCTCGCCGCGGTGATCAGGCGCGACAGGAGCGCGTCGTCATTCGTCGTCGTCAAAGGCGGCGACAGATACGCCTTCACATTCGCAAGCGTGGTGAGATCGCCAGCGGCCATGACTATATCCTCTCAAAGGGAGTTGAGAGCTGGCGGGAGATCGCCGCCAGCTCCCCACGTCAATGATCACCCATTCCCGATATTGGTGATCGCGCCGAAGGAAAAGGGCGCGTAGTTCTGCAGCACTTCGTCGGCATAGACGCCGTATTCGTAGCGCCGCGCGCGGAGCGGCCATTCGATCTGGTAATAATCGCTGCGCGTCCGGATCTGCACCGTGTTCGGCACGTTGGAGAGCGGATAGGGCAAGGTCTTGGTGAAGAACAGAACCGTGCCCGGCGGCATGTTCGGGTGCAGCTTGATCGGAATCTCGACCGCGCCCGAAAGGCTGAACTTGTTGAGGTAGGAGCGCACCATCATGCCGCCCAGCACCGCGCCCTGATCGGCGCTGAAGACGAAGCGCGTCGCCGTGTTGGTGCCGCCTTGCAGGATCTTCTTGTGGATGTTGAGCATCTCTTGCGACGAGACATAGATCGCCGTCGGCGAGAGGCGATAATTGTCCCAGAAGGCCTTCAACGCGGTGTCGAATTCGAGAATGCCGCCTTCCGTATCGGCGGTGAGCGGCGTGCCGGTGCCCGCCGTGCCGGTCGGCTGCGCGGCGAAATAGGCGTTGAGGCTGCTGTTGAAGGACTGGGTCAGCAGCCCGTCGAAGACCAGCCCGTTCTGGCTGTTGTCCGCGGCCGGCAACGACGCCGCCGTTTGCGTGCCCGCCCCCGCCGCGGTGATGCTGACGCTGTTGATGCTGGTGATGGCACCCAGCACTTCCGAACCCGCAGTACCCCAGAACCAGGCATAACCGACCGCGCCGCGCACTTGCGCGACGGTGGCCGCGACCGAGCCGCTCGGGCCGGTGACCGCGGCCGTGGCATTGGCGGATTTGCGCGCCGAGCCGCCGCCGAAGCTGTCGCTCGACCCGTCGGCATTGGTGCGGTTGACCTGCGCCGGCACGCCGCCCGCGACCGAAGCATTGAGGAAGCCGTCCAAGGTCAAGGCGACACAGATGACGCTCAAGGTTTGTGTCGCGAGCGAGCCGCCCGAGCTCGACGGCGTAAGGCTCGGCGTCGGCGTCGTGCCGAGGGCGAGGCCGCTATTGCCGCCAAGGATGATCTGCTCTTCCTGCAGCATCAGCGATTCGAGCAAGGTCTGGGCCGCGACCGCGCGCAGATCTTCGAAGCCCTGGCCAGCATAGACCGCTTCGAAATCGACATTGGCCTCGAGGCCGATACCCTTATAGACGGCGACATAATCCTGCGTCGTCACCGCGATCAAGCCGCCGCGATTGCCGGCGGAGATGCCGGCGCGAACCGACGAGGTGTTGATGCCGGTGATCGCACGCCAATTGGCCTGGATACCGCCTTTGCCGCTGACGCGCGGAATGTCGTTGCGTAAGGGCGTGAGCACGGGAAAGAGCAGCTTCGCGCCCGGCTCGAGATCGTAGAAGGTGAGGCCCGAGGTCGCCGAGCCGCTTTGCGCATAGGTGCTCTTGGCGAGCATCGCGGCGAAAAGCGGGTCGGTGATCGGAGTGCGTTGCGCCTCCTTGAAGGCGGCAAGCGTTTTGGCGGATTCGACAGTCATGGAATGGGCTCCTGTGTGAGGAAAACGGCGTTATCGCAACGCTGTGGTTGCCGTTGCCCAAGCGGCAGGTCGGTTTCTCCGCCGGCGCAGGGCGCGCGCCGGCAGTGTTGGTGATCGATTCAAGAGGTTGACTTGCCCCCCACCCGTGGCGCTGCCGAACATGCCACTGGCATGTTCGGGCCGAGCGTCGGGGGGACGCTCGGCAGGCGCCACGCCTCCCCCGCGAGGGGGGAGGGCAGGGAGGGGGTGGCGCTTGACTCAGCCTGTGCCGAGGCGGATCGGATTGCGATGCGCCTTCTTGATCGCGTCGAGCGCGGTCTTGGGTGCGTCTTCCTCGCGCGCCGCACGCCCGTCATCGGCCTTTTCGACCGCGTGGCTGCGGAGATATTTGGGAAGCGCAGGCTCGTCGGCGAGGCGTTGCAGCAGCCGTCCTTGCTCCTCGACGATCTTCGCGAGCGCGGCCATGCGATCGGAGATGCGCGCGACCTTGGCGAGCACGGCGCGGCGATCGCCGGCGAGCTTCAAGACCGCTTCCATGTCGTCGGAACCTTCCGCATCGTCAGCGCCGGCTTGCGCATCCTCGCCGGTCTGGTCCGCCGCCGCGTCATTGTCGTTATCATTGTCGCCGTCAACATCGGCGTCGGCAGCCGCACCGTCCTGCGCGCCGCAGGATGCGCCGAGCTCGACCGAGGTGTCGTGCATGCGCTGAATGCGTTCGAGATCGGCCTTCGAGTTGCGCGCGCCGATCTTTTGCGTCGTCTCGCCCCAGATCTTGTAGGCCTCGATCATCGCTTCGGGATTGGCGGGGCGATCGACCAGGCTGATCTCGTGCAGCTCGACGCCGGTGATGAGCTTGCGGTCCGCGGCATCGCGCGCCGTGACGCGCCCGCCGATCGAGAAGCCCTTATAGACGCCTTCCTTGACCTTGGCCCAGGCCTCGCCGTCGACGACCTTGGCCTTCACGTAGAGACCCTTGTCGTCGAAATCGGCTTCCTTGGCGATGCCGACCGCGGAAAGCTGGTGCATTTCGCGGATATTGGCAAAGCGCATATAGGCGGGCAGCGCCGCCTCGATTGCCTCGCGCTTCACCACCTCGCCTTGCGCGTCAAGCGCTTCGGTGGTGGCATAGCCGTAAACCAGGCGCTGCTCATCGTCGATCTTGGCGATTGGCAAAAATATTTTCATGGAACAAATCCTTCTGTTGAGATTGTGGAAATGAAAAGGGCGCCCCTAAGGCGCCCTTGGTGATTTTGGCCGGATGCGCCCGCTGCGCGTCAGCCGGGATAAAGCTCCTTCACGAGCGCCTGCGCCGCGACGCGCACCTTCTCCCATTCCGGATCGTCGAGCATAACGCGTGGATCGAGGGTTTCCCTATGCTCGCGAGAATAGGCCTTCAACAAGCGGGCAAAGCGCAAGCAGGATGCCTTTTGCGCAGCGGAGATTTCGAGCCAAGGTTCTTGGGACGTCTCCGCGAAACCGAGACTGTCGATCAGAGTGCATATGAATTCCGTCGGCGACGTTCCTTTCGGGCTGAACCAGCTCCATGCCTGATAATCCCGGTCGGCAATCCTTTCGAGCCACGGCTTGTTGATCTCCAACCATTGCTCCGTGGTTATGGGCCCAGCAGTCGTCATCGCGTCACCTTTGCTCGAACCGGTAATCCTTGAGCGGGATATGAATTGCCTCGGGATCAACTTTGCCCGGAATCCGGGTTCCGTCTCTGCTCAGGAATCTTCCACTCTTTTGGTCGATAACGTAAGGCTCCCGTTGTCCGGGATTTGAGCTTTGCGGGTTTCCGGGCATGATGCGAACGTTATCATATTTCGGATCGTCCGGGTTGCGGTAAAGAACGCCGTCAGGGCGGTCGGTTGGTTCGGCGGTCCACTCCCTGGGAATGCCCGCATAGTCGCGCAGAGCTGCATTGAGCCGAGCGGTGGCTTGCGCATCGCTGGCTTCGATCGACCCGAGCAGTTGATCGGCTTCGGCTTGCGACATGCGGCCGCTGGCCACCTCGCGCGCCAGCACCGCTCTCGCAGTCGCGATGCCGAGCGGCGCTTCCGTGTCGTTCTGGGCAAGCTGCTCGCCGCGGGCATCGCTGGCGATGCTTTGATCGTTGCTTGCAACCTGCGTCCGCGATTCGCGGTCCGGAGAAGCTCCGCCCTCCCCGCCCACGTCCGGGGGTGCAAACTGGCCGCCTTTTGGGCCCGGGCCATAATGGTTCGGGTTGTACCGTTGTAGGCGCGCCGTGTCTCGCCAACCGGGATCGCTCTTCGCGCAGGTGCAGGAGGCGCCGAGCGCGACCGCTGTATCGTGAAGGCGTTGAATCCCGACGTTCATATCGTCCTCGTCCGCCGGGAAATGAAAAGGGCGCCCGAAAGCGCCTTGAGAATACGTTGTCGCAGTGCGCCGCTCTTGCGCAGGCGCGCTGCTACTGGCGATGACTCATTCTTCGCCGGGCCGGATCGTTACAAATCCTTCGCGCCAGCCCGTCTCGTCCACGATGTTCGGATAGATGTTGAAGCAATCGGGATCGTCCCTGAAGCCGGACTGATTTCGCAGTAGTGCGATCGCTTGCTTCGCCTTTTCCTCGGTCGAATAGACGCCGATGAAGAACTCATGATCGTCATACCTATTTTCGCCGATCTTTTCTTCGCGTTCGTACCACAACATGTATACCGTCGTCATCGCAGTCTCCGTTAGGCGCCATTATCGTCCGGCAACAATAACGATTTCGGATCGCGGAAATTCCGATCGCCGTATTTCTTCAGTCTGTTGTATTCGCTTCTTGGCCCCGTGTCATTCCACTTGCCGGGACCGTATTTCTCGTCGAGAAGGCGCTTGGCAAAGTCCTTTCCGCTCTCGCCAACATAAGGCCGCATGCCGCGCGCCCAACCCGGGGCGTCTTTTGCGCCTTCCTCGCCGCTCAGCCTGGGAATGGTTTCTTTGAATTGCGGGATTTCCTCGGGAACAATGGGAGGCCGAGCAAAAAGCGGCGGGAATTCTTGCGCGGTTTGCGGCCCAGTCGTCGCCGATGCGCCGGTTCCACCTTCGTCCGTGGGGGCAAACTGGCCGCCGCGCTCGCCGGGCCCGTAATGGTTGGGATTGAAGCGCCAAAGCCTTTCACCGCTTTTCCTTCCGGTAATGATTCTTGCGCAATCGCAGGACGCGCCGAGCGATACCACGTCGTCATGAAGGCGTTGCACCGCGCTGCGTTTGCTCGCTCCGGCCATCGCAACCGCCTCTTTCGATGAAGAGATTGTATGGAAATGAAAAGGGCGCCCGAAGGCGCCCTGTCCTATGAGAGCACGAGAGCCTCTAGGCGCTATTGCGCCAACCTATTTCAGCGCCGCCTCCAGAGACGCGATCACCGCTTTGATCTCCTCGACCTCTGCTCCCATGCGCGTCGGGTATTCCGAAGCTCTGATCTGCTTGATCGTCTCGTTCATGCAGCTGATGAAAATATGCACCTCCACCGGGGCGAGGGTCATACGAAATTCTCTGTCACCTGTTTTCAGGATTTTCATATCAACCTTCGTAGCCGATCGGCGCGGTGAAAACCGGGCGGATCTGATCGAGGAAATGAAGAGGAACGCTTTGATCGGCCCCAATCGTAGCCCGGAAATTTTTCACGACGAGGCCATTGCAACACTCGTTCAGACTCTGACGGAACCAGCCTAGCTCATCCGCCGTCAACAGGATCTCGATGTTGCCGTCTTTCTTGCTAATTTTCATTGGTTCACCCGCTCGCTTAGAGTTGGTCATCAACGTATCGCCGTTTAGCCGGCGGCCTAAAAATGGTCGACACCTCCGGGCGATCCGGATTGATGACGACCAGGGTATTTGTTGAGGATTGATAGAATAGGGATTGCCCGTTGCGGGCGAATTCGACTTTGCTTCTTTTCATAACATTTTGTGCCAAGAGCTGCAACTCGATTTGGCTGTGGATTTCTGGGAACTCGCCGCGCGTGACGACATGCTCATCATATGCATGATCTGCTGCGTTGGCGGCGCGCTCCTCAATCGCCCGATCGAGCGTGTCTTGCATCGCATTGACGTCGTCCTTGCTTGGCACCCAATCGGGGCCGCGCAGCGACGGAAGCGCCGGGTTCATCGGATCGATCGCTCGAAGCTTCGTGCGCGCGGCGTTGTAGAATTGCTGCCGGACCGGCGCGTCCTGATCGACGAACTCGTCCTCGATCGAGCCCCGTCCGCGGCCAGATTCGCTGTCCGTTTCATCGGCGCCAGCAACCTGAGTTGCACCGCCGGCTTCGCCGCTCGTCGTAAACTCGCCGCCGCGTTCGCCCGGTCCGCGGTGGTTTTGGTTGTACCGCAGCAGCTTCTCGCCCGGCGCCGACTTCGCCGGCGCTTGCGCTTGGGGATGATCGCCGCCCGGCACGGGCGCCAGGCCGAGCTCGGCGCGCACTTCGTTCACGCTCTTGATGCCGGCCGCGACGTAAGAGGTCGCGATCCGCGCCACTTCCGAAGGATCGACCGCGCGATCCTGGTCCCAGGCGAATTCGAGATCGGGCGCCGCGAATTCCGTTGCGATCACCCGATCGACCAGCTGCTTCACCCAGTTCTGTAGCGGCACCAGCCCTTCGCCGAGCGCGGTTTCCTGCGCGGTCTCGGCGGTGGCGCGATTGACTTGGCTCGTGAAGGCGCTGGGCGGGATCGAGAAGGCGTAGCAGATGATGCGGGCGAGCCATTCGTCGAACACGTCCTTCATCACCGGCTCGCGTGTCGGGATGAACGTCTTGGCGACGCCGCCGGGCACGAATTTCGCGTGCCGACGCTCGGCCGTGTCGCCGGCGTTTAAGGAATCCCAGTAGCTCTGGAATTGCCTAATCTGATCGGGGTTCCAGCTATCCGGCACGCCGATCAGCGCTTCGGGAATATTGCCTTCGGTATAATATTGCAGCTGATAGATCTGCCGGCGCAGCGCGATGTTGACGCTCATCTGCACCTGTTCAACGAGGGAGTAGCCGTAAGCCCTGTGGACGCGCGCGTTGCGGGGCGCATAGATCAATTCATCGGCGGTGTAGTCGACCGCGGGCACGCCTTTGAGGATTTGTTGATAGGCGGGCGCGGGCGGGGCGGGCGTGCGGCCCCAATCGTCGATCAGCCGCTTGATCGTGGCGCCGTCCAAAGGCTCCAGCGCCCAGAGCTGCCCGCCGCGCGTGCGCCGGAGGTAGAGCGTCGGCGCATCGATGACGAGCAGGTCTTCGAGCAGCAAACGCAACCACGCGTCCCAGGATCGTTCCTTGTCGGGCTGGGCGAAGAACGCGGCGATCGGCGCGATACGCGGATCGTCCGCACTGCCGCTCGCCGTGCCGCGCTGCCTTATGCGCCAGGTCAGGCGCGAGACCTGGTCCTTGCGCGTTTCGATGACAAGCCTGAGCAGATCATGCGCGTCGGCAAGCCCGCGCAGCTCGGCAAAGCCGGTGCGCTCGTAATTGCGCGGCGTGATCGCGAGGTTGAAGCCGAAAGGATAGTCGAATTGCCGCCCGGCGACCTCGGGCGGCGCGACCGGCGCCAGCGGCGTCTGCGGCCCGAACCAATCGGTCGGCGCATTGCCGGTGACGACATAACCGACGCCGCGCGCCAGACGCGCGAGGAAACGATCCATCGCTGTGCTCCAGATCTATCTATTCGGGGCTGAACGGCCTGCGCCGGACGCGGTCAACGCGCAGCGAGAAGCTGCCGGTAATATTCAAAGAGGCCGGCGCCGCGCTCGACCAGCAATTCGGTCAGCGCCCAAACCAGCGCATCGACCCGGTCGGGCGACGCTTGCGCTCTTGCCGCGCCGCCGACAAACGAACACATCTGATCCTCAAGCAGCGGCATCGCCCCGACATGGTGAACCCTGCCCTGCTCGTAAAGCGCGGCAACCGGCTCGGCACGCGCGATCTTTCCGCGCGAAGCGTGGACCGGCTTATAGGCAACATTCGGGTCCAGCATCCGCAAAGTGGATTCGACCATGGCGCCGCCGTTATTTGACTCCGCGACGACGCGATCCGCATGGTGCAAATGATAGGCGGCGACGGCGCGGCCGGCCCATTCATGCGGGTGCCAATGCCCGGAAAGATCGGCCAGCACATAGGCGGCCTCGCCCTCGCCCAGCCCTGCGACGACGATTTCGGTTTCGTCAGCGTTTTCGCCGGCGCTCGCCGCCGGGTCGATGGCCACGACGATGCGACTCAACGCCGGCGCTGCTTTCACCCGCGCTTGTTCGATCGCATCGCGCCGCCACAGCGCGCCCGGCACGTCTTCCAGCAGCTCGGCATCGATTTCCTGGCGACCCAAGCGGGTGCCTTCATAATGGGTGAGGATCGCGGCAAGAAAGGACGGGGCCAGGTTCTTGGCATTGTCGCGGGTCGAGCCGCGCGTGACCGCGCAATCGGGCGACGCGAGCAGCGCGCGGATCAGCGGCACCGGTTTGGGCGTGGTCGTCACCACGGCGCGCGGATGTTCACCGAGGCGCAAACCCAGCATCAGCATGTCGAACGCCTCGGCCGGATAACGCCACGCCGCAAGCTCATCGCACCAAGCGGCGTCGAATTGCGGCCCGCGCAAGCGCTCCGGCTCGTCCGCCGAAAACAACGTCGCCACCGCCCCATTGGGCCAGGTCAGGCGACGCTTCGACGGCTCATAAAGCGGGCGCGCATCGGGCGGCGCGATTGCGAGCAAGCCGCTTTCGCCCTCGACCATGACGTCACGCGCGTCACCCGCGGTCGGCGCCACCAAGGCAATTCGCCTGGCTGCGCCCAGCTCGATCTGCTCGCGCACCCATTCGGCGCCGCACCGCGTCTTGCCGAAGCCGCGCCCCGCGAGCAGCAGCCACACGCGCCAATTCCCGGCAGGCGGCAATTGGGATGGCCGTGCCCAAAGCCGCCAATCGTACAAAGCGCCGAACGCATCCCGCGACGGCACCACACCGCGCGCGCACAAGGATGCAAGACGCGCGGCTTCCTTGGCATCCATAAGCGTCTCATCGCAAGCGGGGTGAGCGGGCTACAGTGTGATCGTATGAGGTCGAATACTCTGGTCGTCACCCCCGCGGAAGCGGGGCTTGACGCCTGCCAAGCGTCTCCCAGACGCTTGGCCCAAACATGCCGGTGGCATGTTTGGCGGCAGTCAAGGGGGTGGTGACGTGCGGTTGCGCTGGATTCCCGCTCCTGAGCTCGTCGAAGGGCGCGGGAATGACGATTTAATGTGAGCAGATACCGGGTCACGCTCGCGCGCAGGCAATAAAAAACCCGGCGGAGTGCGCCGGGCGGAATTTCAGTGTACATTTTTTATATCAGTTCGATCGCAATTAGTCAAGTGAAAAATCGCGAACGTCACGACGCGCGAAGTTGCTTTTGCAACAACGCGCGTCGTCGATCGCGCGGCGCGGTTTTTCCGCGCCGGCGAAAGATCAGGCCGCCTTGACGTCCGCCAGGAAGTGGTCGACTTCGCGGTTGAGGGTCTGCGCCTGCTGCGCCAGCTCGCCGGCCGCGCCCAGCACCTGGCCCGCCGCGGCACCGGTTGCCGCCGAACCGTCCTTCACGCGCGTGATGTTCGAGGCAACCTCGTGCGTCCCGCGCGCCGCCTCTTGCACGTTGCGCGCGATCTCCTTGGTCGCCGAACCCTGCTGCTCGACCGCGCTCGCGATCGCATTCGCGATCTGGCTGATCTCGTCGATCGTCTGCGTGATGCTGCGGATCGCGTCCACCGCCTGCTTCGTGCTGTCCTGGATCTGACCGATCTGGCCCGAGATCTCGTCCGTCGCCTTCGCCGTCTGATTGGCCAGCGCCTTCACTTCCGACGCCACCACCGCAAAGCCCTTGCCCGCCTCGCCCGCGCGCGCCGCCTCGATCGTCGCGTTCAAGGCCAGCAGATTGGTCTGGCTCGCGATGTTCTGGATGAGCGTGACCACTTCGCCGATCTTCTGCGCCCCGGTCGCAAGCTCCTGCACCGTCGCGTCGGTCCGCTTGGCGTCGTCCACCGCCCGCAGCGCGATCTTCGAGGATTGCGCCACCTGGCGCGCGATCTCCTGGATCGAGGACGACAGCTCTTCCGACGCGCTCGCCACCGTCTGCACGTTGCTCGAAGCCTGCTCGGTCGCCGACGCCACCGTCATCGTCTGCTTGCTGGTCTCTTCCGCCGTCGAGGTCATCGAGCGCGCGGTCGCTTCCATCTCGGTCGCCGCCGAGGACAGACTCCCCACCAGCTCGCGCACCTTCGCCTCGAAGTTCCGCGTCAGCATGTCCAGCGCCTGGGCCCGCTTCTCCTTAACCTGCTGCTCCGCCTTCTGCGCTTCCGTCAGACGATCGGCTTCGATCATGTTGTCCTTGAACACCTGGACCGCATCCGCCATCGAGCCGATCTCGTCCTTCCGGCCCACCCCCACGATCGCCGTCTTCAGATCATGCGCCGCCAGCCGCTTCATCGCCTCCGTCATCGCCCCAATCGGCTTCGACACCCCGCCAACAATCAGCAAGGCGATCCCGATGGACAAAGCGGTCACCAGAACGATCGCGAGAATGATCCAGATGCGCGCCGACCCATAGATCTGCACGCTCGACGCGGCAACCCGGCCGCCTTCATGCGCATTGAGCTCGAGGTCCTTGTTGATCGCGTCGCGGTATTTGGTGAGGACAGCAACCATGTCGACGGAATAGATCGGCGCGATCTTGTCGGTCTGGCCCTGCTTTGCCAAGTCGACGACCTGGTTCCATTTCGCCTGATATTCCTGCCAAGAACTGCCCATGATGTCGGTGAGCTGCCGCTCTTCGCCTGGGGTGATCAGCGGCTGATATTCGTTCCACGCCTTGTCGCGCAGATCGAGGGTCGCCTGCAAAATCTTGAGCGAATTCTCGCGCGCCTTGTCGCTCGTCTGCATCAGATAGGTGTTCTGATTGGCTCTGATCCGCTCGCTGTACATGGCGATCTGCCCGACAACGCGCAGCGAAGGCAGCCAGGTATCGCGCAGCTCCGACGCCGCATCGTTGACCGCGCCGAGACGTTGCAGCGCGAAGACGCCGAGCCCGTCAGCCAAAAGCAGCACGACGATGAAGGCGCTTAACACTTTGGAACGGATCGACATGTTCTTGAAGAATGTCACGGCACGCGTCCCCTTGCCCTAGCGACCAGTTTTCGGTGTGAGCACATGATAAGGGGACAGCTCTAAAAAGAGCTTAAATCGGCGCGAGGGAAAAAGTAACGAAACGCTAACTATATCGGTCCGGCAGTGGCCGATTTCCGCCCCGATACGCGACCGCGACGCCCGGTTCGGACGCCGCAGCCAATCCAAAACGATTATTAGGCCGCCTTGACGTCCGCCAGGAAGTGGTCGACTTCGCGGTTGAGGGTCTGCGCCTGCTGCGAGAGCTGGCCGGCCGCGCCCAGCACCTGGCCCGCCGCGGCACCGGTTGCCGCCGAGCCGTCCTTCACGCGCGTGATGTTCGAGGCAACCTCGTGCGTCCCGCGCGCCGCCTCTTGCACGTTGCGCGCGATCTCCTTGGTCGCCGAACCCTGCTGCTCGACCGCGCTCGCGATCGCATTCGCGATCTGGCTGATCTCGTCGATCGTCTGCGTGATGCTGCGGATCGCGTCCACCGCCTGCTTCGTGCTGTCCTGGATCTGACCGATCTGGCCCGAGATCTCGTCCGTCGCCTTCGCCGTCTGATTGGCCAGCGCCTTCACTTCCGACGCCACCACCGCAAAGCCCTTGCCCGCCTCGCCCGCGCGCGCCGCCTCGATCGTCGCGTTCAAAGCCAAGAGATTGGTCTGGCTCGCGATGTTCTGGATGAGCGTGACCACTTCGCCGATCTTCTGCGCCCCGGTCGCAAGCTCCTGCACCGTCGCGTCGGTCCGCTTGGCGTCGTCCACCGCCCGCAGCGCGATCTTCGAGGATTGCGCCACCTGGCGCGCGATCTCCTGGATCGAAGAGGACAGCTCTTCCGACGCGCTCGCCACCGTCTGCACGTTGCTCGAAGCCTGCTCGGTCGCCGACGCCACCGTCATCGACTGCTTGCTGGTCTCTTCCGCCGTCGAGGTCATCGAGCGCGCGGTCGCTTCCATCTCGGTTGCCGCCGAAGACAGACTCCCCACCAGCTCGCGCACCTTCGCCTCGAAGTTCCGCGTCAGCATGTCCAGCGCCTGGGCCCGCTTCTCCTTAACCTGCTGCTCCGCCTTCTGCGCCTCCGTCAGACGGTCGGCCTCGATCATGTTGTCCTTGAACACCTGGACCGCATCCGCCATCGAGCCGATCTCGTCCTTGCGGCCAACCCCCACGATCGCCGTCTTCAGATCATGCGCCGCCAGCCGCTTCATCGCCTCCGTCATCGCCCCAATCGGCTTCGACACCCCGTTCACGATCATCAACGCAACCACCACGCACAGCGCGATCGTCGCCGCGATCGCGATCGCGATCCAGAGCCGCGCGGAATCATAGATATCCGCACCCAGCTGTGCCGCGGCGTCGCCGCCCTTGGTGTTGAGATCGATATCCGCCTGGAGCGCGTCGCGCAACTTGTTGACCACGGTCAGCAGGTCGCCGCTGTTCAGGTTGTTCGCACCGTCGCGATCGCCTTTCTTCAGCATCACCTGAATCTGGTCCCACATCCCCATATAGGCGTTCCATTGGGTCGCGGCTTCATCGGCAAGGCGCCGCTCTTCCGGCAAGGAGGTCATTCCCTGGTAATCTTTCCACGCCTTGGCGCGCGCATCGAGCGTCGCCTGCAATGTGCTAAACGCCGAGGTGAGATCGCGGGAAGGCGGGGAGTTGATGATGTTGTTCTGAAGCGCTTTCACCCGCTCGGTAAGCGTCATAACCTGGCCGAGCACGCGCACGGAGGGCAGCCAATTGGTACGAATCTCATGGGCCGCATCGTTGACCGCGCTGAGGCGGCTCATCGAAAAATAGCCGAGGCCGCAGGTTACGAGCAGCACGACGCCGAAAGCGCCGATCACTTTGGCGCGGATTGAAAGGTTCTGAAAAAACGCCACGGGCGGAATCCCTTCGTCTTAAGTCAGAGGAAACCCTGACGAGAGGGACGCTAGGCCCGAGGCTTTAACAAAAATCTAAATTAGCGAATGGTAACGATAGTTATCGACGACAATAGTGCATGACTACGATCCGTCGCGCGGCTCGCTCGTCCCCACATCAGGGAAAACGAACGACTTTGCAACAACGATGGCGGGGGCGCGCAAGATCACGATGCCGTGATGATGACTCCCGTGTAGCGATGATCGACATGTCGCTGCATTCGCATCACGCCCCGCCATCTTCGCGCGCCAACCGCAGCAATCGCTCGCGCAGCACGTCGCGCGCATCCTTGCCGTCGATCATGTGATCGGCGTCACGCGCGCGCTGGCGCGGAGCGAACAAGCCGAAATGACGCGCCAAGGCGTTGAGCGCTTGCAGCTTGCCTTGCATCCCGGTCTTGCCGGCTGTCTTGCCGTTGCGTTTGCGCGGCGCGGTTTCGGCGACCGTCGGAGCGGCATCAATCGCTTCGGAGGAATCAGGCTTCGGCAGCGCGGCGGCGCCACCTTCTCCCGCATCGGCGACATCGCGGATATCGGCAAAGGCGATACGCTCATATTCCGCGATCACGCGATCGGCCGTCAGGCAGACGCGTTGTTTGCGCGCAACAAGCTCTTCTTCCACCGCGGCGGAAATGGCCGGATGGCGCGGCAGGCGATAGGCGCAGTGTCGCGCGCTTTTCGGTTTGTAGCCGGCGCGGATCGCCGCCCGCACGGCATTGAAATCGACAAGGTATTCGGCAACGAAACGCCGTTGGTGCGGCGTCAGGCGGCGCGGATGCATGACAGTCTCGTCGCAATGGATGGCTGCGTTCGTAGCCGTCGCCGTCAAGCGTCGGGCGTCGCCCCGTGCCGCGCCTCGATCAGATTGAGGCCGAGAACACGCCCGAGGCATTCCATCGCCTTGCGATCCTCCAGGGTTTCGAAGATCGCGTCGCCACGTCGGCGTTGCGTGAGATCGGCAAGGAAGGCAAAGGCGGTAGCGGCGTCATCACCGGCTGCGGTCGACTTCTCGCCGTATGCGTTGTCTTGCTCCCATTCGACAATCAGCCGCAGATCGAGAAAGGCGATACGCGCAAATTCTTCGAGCACGCGCTCGGCCGTGATGCCGGTGCGGCGCGCACGCTCCGCCATGGCTTGGCGGATCGCCTCGGCCACGTCGGAACGGCGCAGCAAGGCGCAGCCCTGCGCTTTCGCATTGCGCAGCGAATAGCCCGCGCGGATCGCCGCCCGCGTCGCATTGAGATCGATGAGATATTCAAGCACGAAGAGTTCTTGGCGCGGTGTCATCGGTCCCTCGTTATAAAGCTGGCACAATTCGGTCGCGCGGGCGCGGTCGGTCGGGACCGCGTCGGCCAAGCGATGAAGCTTCCTGGGAAAGACAAGCGGGCTGCACGGCCCGCTCTCTCGGCGAAGCGGCGGGTTAACCCCGGAGGCGCTTGGGATCGGCGGCGCTGGCGACGAGGCCGCCTTTGAGCGCGGCGGCCTCGTCATGCGTCAAAGGTCCGGCCACAACCCGGTGGAACGGCTCGCCATGGACGGTGACCGCGACCAGCACGGCACGATACGGCGCGCAATGCGCCGCGGCCCGTTCGGCATTCGCTTGGTCGTGGAAGCTGCCAATGGTGACGTAGGTATCCCGTGCCGGCGCAACAGGCGGCGCGGCCGGCGGCTGCGGCTGTGCTTGCGCGACGGCCGCATTCGGGGCGAGCTCGTCGACGCAGATCGGCTTTTCGCGCAACACGCGGACAAACGAGCAATCGCTGCGCGCGATCGCCGAATAAGCGTGGTCGGTCACGGTCTTGCCGGTCGCCGCGTAGCTCACCACGTCGGCGGAATAGGACGCCACTACGAGCACCGGCGGCATGGCGCAGCTCGCCAGCGCGAAGCCCGATAGAGAAAGCATAACCGGCAAAAGGGCTGCGCGCATCGAACCGCCTTGGCAGATTCGAAAGTAGTCTCAATGGATTGAGGGTCGAAAATCAAGTGAAATGCGAGGCGATGCCTGCGGCGCGGCCGCGTTGCCATGTGAAACCGGGCCGCACGCGCCACGCCCAGGCAATAAAAAACCCGGCGATTTGGCGCCGGGCGACTCATTTCAGGGTGTATTTTTCTATCATTTCGATCGCAATTAGTCAAGCAAAAAATAGCGTGCCGACGCCTTCTGAAACCCATCCGCCCCTGAAGTCCTCAAACCGTAACAGTCTTGATTTAAGTGTCAGGTCTTTGAGCGTGGCGGTCCTTTTCATGCACCTGCGTCAACCTCGACCCGTCGGGCGCCGTATCACCGCTGTCGCCGGGATGATGCTGGCGGCGGCTGCGTGCGGCGGCGTTGCCCTGCCAGCCACCGCGGCGGCGGCGGCCAGTAAAGTCAGCGTGACGACCTACCACAACGACAATCTGCGCACCGGCTGGAATCAGAGCGAAAACGCGCTGACTCCTTCCGCCATCGCCAACCCGTCGCCCAGCGCGACTTTCGAGCTGCTGCACTATGTTGCGCTCGACGATCAGGTGGATGCGCAACCGCTCGTGATCCCCAATGTCACGCTCAGCGCCGGCAGCGCCAAAGGCAGCAAGCACGACGTCGTCTATGTCGCGACCGAGAACAACAGCGTCTATGCGATCGACGCATCTTCCGGCACGATCTTGCTGCGGACCAATCTTGGGCCGTCCGTTCCAGCCTGGGCACTGCCGGGCGGGTGCAATAACAACGGCCCGAATGTCGGCATCAACAGCACGCCGGCGATTGACCCGACGAGCAACACGCTCTACGTCATGGCTTATACGTTTGACGGCGGCACGACGCCGACTTTCCGGCTTCATGCACTCAGCCTCACGAGCCTCGCCGATAAAGCGACGCCGAGCCTCGTGACCGCCACGGCGCCTTTGAACAATGGGTCGCGCTATAATTTCAACGCCGGTGCCAGCCGGCAGCGCGCCGCTCTCTTGCTGGCGAATGGCAATATCTATGCCGGTTTCGCCAGTTTTTGCGATATCGATGCCGATCAATCGCGTGGCTGGATGCTCGGCTGGAATGCAACGACGCTTGCACCGCTGCCCGCGAACAAGCTGATCGACGCCAAGAAGCGTTCGACCAACACTTTTTTCCTGTCCTCGATCTGGATGTCGGGCTACGGGCCCGCCGCCGACGCGTCGGGCAATATCTACTTCGTGACCGGCAATTCCGACCCGAGCGGAAACAGCTACAATTCGGTGATCAATCTTGCCGAAAGCGCGGTGCAATTGTCGCCGGATCTGGTGACCGTCAAGAGCTTCTTTACGCCGACCGGTGCGACCGTCGGCCATGCCGCGCTCGATGAAGCTGACTACGATTTCGGTTCAGGCGGGATCATGCTGCTTCCCCCACAAGCCGGTGCCGCTTCGAATCTCGCCGTGGCATTGGGCAAGATCGGCGAGCTTTATCTGCTCAATGCCGACAGCTTGGGCAATCACGCGGGCGGCAGCGGTCACGCACTGCAAGCCCTCGGTATTGGCGGCTGCTGGTGCGGCGAATCCTATTTCACCGGCGCGGACGGCATCGGCCGTGTCGTGACCAGCGGCGGCAACAACGCGGTCATCTGGCGCGTGCAAACCGGCGCCAAGACCAAGCTGGTTCAGGAAAACGTAACCGGCACCGTCCCCGGCTTCCAGGATCCGGGCTTCTTCACCAGCGTGTCCTCGAACGGAACGCAGCCCGGCACGGCGGTGATCTGGGCGGTGAGCCGCCCCGTCGATACCAACCCTTCCGAGGTCGACCTCTATGCTTTTGATGGCGCGACCGGTGCGACGCTTTATACGGGCTTTGCCGGCAATTGGCCCAATATCACCGGTGATTCGGATCTCGTCCCCGTGGTCGCGAACGGCAAAGTCTATGTCGCAGCCAATCAGGCTCTGACGATTTCCGGCATCGGCGCCGCCTCCGCCGCGGCAGCCCGGCCCGTGCTTGCTGCTGCGGCGGCGGTCGCATCGCCCGCGCTTGCCGCTGGCATGCACGAGGTTTGGGGCACGGTGCGCGATATTTCCGGCAACACGCTTACCCTCGAGAAGCGCGACCATCAGCTCGTCACGGTCGATAGCAGCGTCGCGATGCGGAAGTTCAAAGCGGTGGAGCCATCGGTCGGACATGCTTTGGATGTGCAAGGCACGCTCGACGCGTCGGGCGTCTTGAAGGCCACGCTGGTCCTCCATGCCAAGGACGCGCCGTCCATGTGGCAACCAGATCGCTAACGCAGCGCTGTCTCAGTTTGCCGCGAAACCATTCGCAATCGTCGTGCTCTTGGCGGTCTTCTTCGCCGGTTGGTCGGCGGCATAGACTTCGATTCGGACCGGCGCGACGCCCGCGTCTTTCATGCCGAGCTGCGTTGCCGCGTTACGCGACACGTCGATCACCCGCCCGCTCACGAAAGGACCGCGATCGTTGATGCGCACGAGAATCGACGTGCCGTTGGCCAGATTGGTGACGCGCACCAGCGTGTTCATCGGCAGCGAGCGATGGGCCGCGGTCAAATCGCCATTGGCCAACATTTCGCCGCTTGCGGTGCGCTTGAGCTTGCGCGTTTTGCCGTACCAAGAAGCCAGCCCGGTTTCCGCAAAGCTCGGGGCCTTATCCTCGACCGCGGGCGGCGCCAAAACCGCCGCCGTAACCGGCGCTACCGGGTAGGCCGCGTCGAGCGAAGGGCCGGCGCAAGCCGACAGGCACGCGGCCGCGAGAGCGAGTGCCGCAAGCGAGAGAGGGAACCTTGTCCAGGCGGAGGCGAGGCGTGGGTTCATGGCCCCAGCCTTGCCGGAAGTGATTGACGAGAGGTTACGCCGCGTAACGGCGCGGTTATGCCCGTCTGCAGTTTTATGGGCAATTGTCGAAGATTGCCCAAAATCCGACGCACGAGCATTCTAATTCACCCCCCGACGCGACGATTTGCGCGTCACGCACGGCTTTCAGCCAAGTGCGAGCCCCGAAAAATTCAAGACTATAGGCTGCGGCGCGCGGGCGCAACGCACGCGTCGCGCCCATCGTCGGGGCCGCTTTGGCCCGGCCGGGGACCAGAACGCGCCCCCATCACAAGCCGAAATAGGCCTGCAGGACCCCCAATGAGCTGACGAGAATTCCGGTCGCCATCTCCGGGCGCAAGACATGGCCGTTCCAGCCGAGGCGCAGCGCCCATTCCTTCACCGTCCATTCGCACCCGACCACGTGCCAGACGCAGGATCCCGCCGGCGCGGCCATACCGCCAAGCGCATTCAATGCCTGCCACACTTTCTTGCGCGCTTCGGCCTGGCGCAAGGTGAGCGGCAGCTCGTGCGTCCCATCAGGCACACGCGTCAGATCCGCCGCGCGCAACGCATTGAGCTGCGCCGTCACGAAAAGAACGCGGAAATCCTCGGCCGCCTGATGCATGGCGGGCGTGATCGTGCAATGGCGCAACATCGCGGTCAGCGTGTCCACGGCGCGATAAGGGCGCGCGGGATTTCCGGCCTCATCGGCCAAGGTTCGCGACGATCTCTCGATCTGGCCTTGCGCCAACCGCTCTGGTGTCGGCGGCAGGTCGCCAAGGATTTTCCGCGGCCGTCCCCTCTTTCGGCTCATGCTTCGTCATCGGCGAAACCGGCTGCACCGGGCATGTCCCACCGCTCGAGCCCCTCTTGGCCTTCGCGCTCTTCCGGCACGACGCAGACGGCCAAATGTCCAAGTTCCGGCGGCGGTTCGGCCCGCGCCGCCAGATCCTGTGCAAGCGCAATCCGAGCCCCCTTCGGGCTGCGCGCCGCAGCCGCGCAGAGCGACGCATGGCTGGCGCAATAGGGCGAGCCCGGCAGTGCCGGCGCGCCGCAAAAGGGCGGTTCTCCGGCCGGCCAAGATTCCGCCGCAATAAAGCAGCATGTCGGGCCAATCTTTTCCCCTAAATCGGACGTGGTTCTATTCCACGTTGCGTCTTCGCGACAACCCGATATTGTTCCTGAAATGTTCTCACCTACGGACACAGATCCCCCGAAGGGCGACCGCTTATCCATTGTCCCCTCTCCTTAACTGGCAAGAAACGTTATGAGCGTACGATATGTACGCTATATGAGTTCAAATTTCAAGGCAAAAAGCGTATAGATGTGTATGGCGAATGCGTGTACAGTAACTTGATGATCGAGCACAGTTCCGTTTCCCGCCGCCTCAAACAGCTACGTCAGCGTGCCGGCCTTTCGATCCGCGAGGTAGCTCATGCTCTCGGCATGGAGCACGGCTCAAGCTACCAGCACTACGAGGATCGCTTTCGTAAGGTGTTGCTGCCCTTGGAGCTGACCCAAAAGCTGGTGCCAATCTTCGGCGCGAAGGGCATTGCGGCGGCGGAGATCTATGCCTTGGCGGGCGTCGACGGATCGGGCTCGCGCAGCTTGGCGGCGAAAGCCGTCGAGGCCACCGCCGAAGGCACGCTCGAAATCGACGAACTCGACGTACGCGCATCGGCGGGAGACGGGCTAACCGGCGAAAACGAAAAGGTCGTCGCCGAATGGCGCGTGCCGACCGAAGTCGTGCGATTTTATTCCAGCGCGCCAGCGAGCGAGCTGCGCATCATCACCGTGATGGGCGACAGCATGGAACCGACCCTGCAACCGGGCCAACGCGTGCTGGTCGATACCGGCGACCGGACGCCGAGCCCACCCGGCATCTTCGTGGTATGGGACGGGCTCGGCCTCGTCGTGAAGCGTGTCCAGGTTTTGGCGCATAGCGAGCCGACACGCGTGCGCATCACTTCCGACAATCCGAAATACGAGGCGTATGAGCGCACCCTCGCCGAGGCCTACATCCAAGGGCGCGTGATTGGCCAGTGGCGCTGGCTCTAGCGGCCCGGTTTATTGCGCCGCCAATACGGACATTGTCCGCTTTGACGAATCAAGCAGCCGTTTGATAGTTCTTGATCGCGCGCAAGGCGCTGGCGGCTTCATTCAAGAGTACCGCCGAGACCGAGCGGCATTCCGCTTCGTTCCGTGCCTTGCAATAGCGTTCGAGATCGCGCGCCAAGCTGGAGAGGCGCTCGGCCCCGACATTGCCGGCGACGCTGACAACGTCGTGCGCTTCGTGTGCCGCCGCCGGCCAATCGGCCTGATCGAGCAAGCCTTTTAGCCGGCGGACCCGTGTTTCAATACCTTCGGCGAATTGATTGACCAACCCGACAAACTTCGCTTGATCCATCACCTCTTTGAGTTCATTGAGCCGCGTCGGATCAAAGCTCGGCGCATTCGCAGCGGGCGGGATCGCAGCCGATGCGGACGCAAGCTCGACGGACACGATCTGCCCCGCGGTAACACGGTCGAGCTTTGCCATTAGTTCCGGGGGATTGAATGGTTTCGACACATATTCGTCCATGCCGGCCGCCAGGTATTCTTCGCGTGCGCCGTCGAGCGCATTGGCCGTCATCGCGACGATCGGGACCCTAGAGATCGGCGGCGGCAAGGCGCGGATGCGGGCCGTCGCTTCGACGCCGTCGAGATCGGACATTTGAATATCCATGAGCACGACGTCGTAGGACGCAGTTTGCACCGCCTCCACCGCTTCGCGCCCGCTCTGCACGACATCGACTTTATGTCCCGCCTTGGTAAGCAAAAGCCGCCCGACTTGCTGGTTCACGGCGTTGTCTTCGACCAAAAGAACGCGCAAGCTGCGCCGCGGCAGCGTCGGCAACGGCGTGGTTGCCATCGCTTGCGGCTGCACCGCCGAGGTCGCATGCGGCAACGGAATCTCAAACCAGAAACAACTGCCTTCGCCCGGTTTGCTGTCGACCCCGATCGTGCCGCCCATCAGCTCGACGAGATGCTTGGAAATCACAAGACCAAGGCCCGTGCCACCGAATTTTCGTGCAATCGATCCGTCGACGTGGACGAATTTCTGGAACAGCATCTTCTGGGCGCTTTCGGAAATGCCGATGCCGGTGTCAACGACTTCAAAACGCAAGATCGGCATGCCATCGACCTCGCGTGCTACCGAGATCGCGACGCGCACACTGCCCGTGGGCGTAAACTTGACCGCATTGCCGCAGAGATTGAGGAGAATTTGCCGAAGCCTGGTCGGATCGCCGATGAAGAAGCCTTCCGCGGCCGGGGCAACCGAGATCTTGAGCTCGATTCCCTTCTCTCTCGCGCGCGGCTTCAGAATCGCGACCACTGTCTCAGCGAGGGTGCCAAGATCGAGGGGAATGCTTTCGAGCGTCATCCGCCCGGTTTCAAGCTTCGCACTGTCGAGAATATCGTTGATGATCGTGAGCAAAGACGCGGCGCAATCCTGGATCGATTTGCCATATTCCTCCTGTTCCCCGGTCAGGTTCGTATCGAGCAGAAGGTGGCTGAGGCCGACAATGCCGTTCATGGGCGTGCGAATCTCGTGGCTCATGGCCGCGAGGAAATCGGTTTTGGCGTGGTTCGCGGCCTCGGCGGCGTCTTTCGCCGCCGCAAGGCTGGCCTCGCTCGCGCGCAGCCGCCGCTCGGTCTCCTCTCGGCGGCGATTTTGCCGGCTCAGCGCGCGGAACAAGACGGCGCAACCGACAACGGCGGCAAGGGTTCCCATGCCGATGGCGATGGCGTTGCGCCGCCAATCCGCCAGCACGTCGGCGAGTGAGGTCGTGGCCGCAACGATCAGCGGGTAGGCATGGACCTTGCGTACCGCCGAAATGCGTGCGTCGCCGTTGATAAAGCCCGGCGACTGGCCCGACGCGCTTTCGGCACCCTTTAGCACCAGCTGTAAGTAAGGCGCTTGCTTCAGAATGTCGTGGCCGATCAGATTTTCGATGATCGGAAAGCGCACCAGCAACACGCCGTCATCGCGGGCGAGAGTGATCGTCGCACCTTGGCTTGGGCGAATGGCGCGGTAGAATTCTTCGAAATAACTGAGTTTGATGCCGGCGACGGCGGTGCCGAGATAGGTGCCGTCCGCAGCGCGCAAGGGCTTCGCGATATAGAGGGTCCAAAGACCGGTCCCCGCCGCACTGATCGGCACGCCGAAAAGCAGTGCCGACGTTGGCGCTTGCGCTGCTTTCCGAATGTGATCGCTCGTCGAGCTGTCGACGTTGTGAACCGGCCCGGCATGCGATGAATTGAGCAACTTGCCTTGGGCGTCGTTGAGCGCGAGCGCATCGACTTGAGGAAGATTCGTCAGCCGACCCTGCAGATAGCTTTGCGTGTCGGCGCCGCCCAGCGCCGCGCGGAATTTGTCCGGCGACGCAATTTGCATGGCATCGACATGATCTTGAACCTCGCGCAGCACGAGATCGACCGCCTGCATGTTACGCGCGGTCTCCTCGGCAAGAACGAGGGTAAGGTTCAAGACGTTCTTCTGCCCGTCCACCAGCGCCGCTTGGCGGAAAGTCCAGACCGCGAAGACCGCCGACAGAATCGTGACCAGCACAAAAGCCACGCCGGTCAGAGCGAGGAGATTGTTGATCGGTTTGATCACGATGGCCTTGTCACGCAAGGGCATTTCCCGGCGGCGCCGAGGCGAAGCTTGTCTTCAAGACGCCCGTACCGCATTCGACACTCAGTCTCGGTAATCACGGTTAAACAAAGCTTAATTAAGCGCGAAGAACCGGCTCCGCGGGCGCATCGGTCCGTTGCAGAATTCGCTCGACGCGGCGAAACGTCGCCCTTTTCACGCAGATGGCGCGCGTTATTTGTCGAGCCGCATCTTTGCCTCATCGACGAGTGACAAATCGACTCGATCCGGGCTCACCACAATGCGCTGCGGGAGGAGCTTCAGATCCGCGGCGGTGTCGATCTCCTCCTGGATCGCGGCGATATTCGGGACGAGATCGGGCGATCGGCCGACATCGCGCGCCGTGAAGGCGTAATCGACATTGGCCTTCGGCTCTTTGGTAACGCTTTCAACGATCGCGACCGCTTCGTCGTGGTGCGCCGGATCGAGAAACCACCGCGTCGCGCGCATTGCATCCTCGAAGTAATCGACGAGCGGGGCACGGTGCGGGGCAATGAAATCGGCGCGCATCGCCCAAAGTGCAGCCTGGTTCGGCCCGAATTCCTGAGACGCGGTGAAGAGCGCGCGATAGCGCCCCGAATCGTCAAACGGTTTCGACAATTTCGGGCTGATGACCGGCACGACATCGACCTTGTCCGCCTCGATCAAAGCAAACATGTTGGCGAAATTTCCCTCGATCACGACATAGTCCTTGTCGCCGAGTCCGTGGCGCGCCAGTGCGACATGCAGTTCTACCCAAACCGGCGACCCCAGCGCGTTGACCGCCGCGCGATGCCCTTTCATGTCGTCAATGCGCTGTATCGGTCCGTCCTTGCGCACCGCGAAATACGCGTTGAAATGGCCAGGCAAGCCGTCCTGAATCACGTCGCCGACGACTTTCATGTCGAGATGTGCGTTGACGATGGCGAGCGCGAGGCTCGATGCGCCGAGCGCGGCGATCTCAAGCTCGCCCGCCGCGAGGGCGGCGATTTGCGGCGGGCTGCCTTGGAAGTGAATCGGCTCGAAACGATAGCTTTTGCCGAGATGAGGAAAGATTTCCGGGTGCTGTTGCGCCAAAACCGCGCGCAGCGGAGTTAGCTGGCTCGGTGTATCCACCCAGGCCACGCGCAGATCGACCGGATCGGCCGCGGCCGAAGATGCGGCAAAGACGGCCGACGCGGCCCATGTGACAAAGCGGAATTCCCGTTTCATGAATTTCCTCCCCTGCGGCAACCTAGCTCGCTGGTAACGAGCCCGGCAATATTGTCGGCGTTACGCGCCACCGTTATGGTAGCGCCCGATGTCCCCCGAGGGAGCGATCATGGCCGCGCCACACCGCATCGATGTCCATCACCACTTCGTGCCGCCCAAATATAAGGAGGAGGTCAACAAGAAGCGCGCGATGCAGCCCTGCATGCAGAGCTGGACCGTCGCGGGCTCGATCGAAGATATGGACCGGGCGGGCACGCAGCTGGCGCTGGTTTCGATCACGACGCCAGGCCTCCATTTCGGCCATGTCGAGGAAGCACGGCGCCTGACGCGTATCTCCAACGATTATGCGATGGAGATGGCGCGCGATTATCCCAGACGCTTCGGCCTGTTCGCGTCATTGCCCTGGCCCGATGTCGAAGGCTCGCTCAAGGAAGTCGCCTATGCCTTTGACACGCTCGGAGCCGACGGCGTCGGCATGTTCACGAGCTATGGAAATCGCTGGCTCGGCCATCCGGATTTCGCGCCGCTGTTCGAAGAGCTCGATCGGCGCCGGGCGATTGTCTACACCCATCCGGTCTGCGCTCCCTGCGTGCGCGACCTGATCCCCGAGGTGAACGAATCGATCGTCGAATACGGCACCGACACGACGCGCGCGATCGCGAGCCTGCTGTTCACTGGAACGGCCGCGCGTTATCCCAACATCCGGTGGATCTTCTCGCACGCCGGCGGAACGATGCCGTTTCTGATCGAGCGGCTGGTCAATCTGGCGAAGGCGCCTTCTTATGCCGCAAAGCTTCCGCACGGGCTGATGCACGAGCTCAAGCGCTTCTATTACGATACGGCGCAAGCCTCGAACCCGTCGGCGCTCGGCTGCCTGCGCTCGATCGTCCCGGTATCACAAATCATGTTCGGCACCGATTACCCTTATCGTCTCGGCGTGGAGCATGTCGAAGGCATCGCCGGCTGCGGCTTTACCGCCGGAGACGTAAAGGCGATCGATCGCAGCAATGCGCTCAGCCTGTTCCCGCGCTTGATGACGCAAGCCTAGACACGACCCGACATCGCACACAGAGAGATCAAGACACATCCCCATGACCAAGTCGCGCATCATCGACATTCATCATCATTTCGTGCCGCAAGCCTATAGGGATGCGCTGCTTGCTTGCGGCGATGCCTGTCCGCCGCCCGGCTATCAGGCTCCCTTGCGAAATTGGAGCGCAGCACACTCGCTCGAAGAGATGGACAAGGCAGGCATCGCGAGCGCCATGGTGTCGATCACGACGCCGGGCATTCATTTCGGCGACGGCGCCAAAGCGCAAATCCTCGCGCGTCAATGCAACGAAGACGGCGCGCGTTTGGCCGCGGATCACAGCGGTCGGTTCGGCCTCTTCGCGGCGCTTCCTCTTCCCGAGATCGAAGCGAGCCTCCGAGAGATCGCGTTCGCATTCGACCAGCTCAAGGCGGACGGGATCGGCCTCTACACGAATTACCAGGCAAAATGGCTGGGGCACGCGGTTTTCGCGCCGATCCTCGCCGAGCTCGACCGGCGCAAAGCGATCGCCTTCGTGCACCCGATCGCCGCGCCCTGCTGCTGCGGGCTGCAGCCCGAATTCAACGAGGCCGTGATCGAATACGGCACCGACACGACTCGCACCATCGCGAGTCTGCTCTTCAGCGGCGCGGCGGTTCGCTTTCCCAATATAAGCTGGATCTTCTGCCACGCCGGCGGAACCATGCCCTATCTCATCGAGCGCTTTTTGAACGAGGCAAAGCGGCCCCACAGCGCGAAGCACGTCCCCAACGGCGTGGTGCACGAGTTGCAGCGCTTTTATTACGACATCGCGCAAACCGCGAACCCGGTGCCGATCGCCGCGTTTAGGAAGCTCGTCCCGACCGCGCAAATCCTATTCGGTACCGATTACCCTTACGGGATCGGTTGCGCCGGCCACGTCAGCGCGCTTGCCGCTTGCGGCTTCGACGCGTCGGAACTGGCCGCCATCGAGCGCGGCAACGCGCTGAGGCTGTTGCCGCGGTTGGCTTGATCCGACCTTCGTCGCCTTCGCGGCGGCGTCAGATCTTCGCCAAGGCCTGATCGAGATCCTCGATCAGATCCTGCGGGTCCTCGAGACCGACCGAGAGCCGCACCAGCGCATCGGAGATCCCGACCGCCTGACGCTCCGGCGGGCTCAGCCGCTGATGCGTCGTCGTCGCCGGATGGGTGACGAGGCTCTTGCTGTCGCCGAGATTGTTCGAGATCCGCGCGAGTTTCAGCGCGTTGAGGAAGCGATAGGTCTCCGCCTTGTCGCGTCCCACCTCGAAAACGACGATCGTGCCGGCTCCCTTCATCTGGCGTTGCGCCAAGGCGTATTGCGGATGGCTTTCGAGGCCGGGGTAACGCACGCTCGTGATACGTTTGTGGCCTTCGAGGAATTGGGCGATCTTCAGGGCGCTGTCGCCTTGCTGCGTCACACGCAAATCCAAGGTTTCGAGCCCTTTCACCAAGAGCCAGGCATTGAACGGCGAGAGCGCCGGCCCGGTGTGGCGCAGGAAGGGGACCAAGGATTCGGAGATGAACTTCTTCGCGCCGAGCACGGCGCCGCCAAGACTCCTGCCCTGCCCGTCGATATGCTTGGTCGCCGAATAAACCACGACGTCGGCGCCCAAGGTGAGCGGCTTTTGCAGCAGCGGCGAGGCGAAGACGTTGTCGATAATGAAGATGCCGCCCGCCGCATGGGTCAGCTCGGCAACCGCCTTGAGATCGACCAGCTCGAGCCCCGGATTGGACGGGCTCTCGCAGAAAGTGGCGGCGACTTCGCCCTTCATCGCGTTCTTCCATTGATCGAGATCGCGGCCATCGACGAGCACGGTTTCGACGCCGTATTTCGGCAGAATATTCTGCAGGATGAAGAGGCACGAGCCGAACAGCGCACGCGAGGCGACCACTTTGTCGCCGGCCTTCAGGAAACACGCGAAAGCCGCGAACACGGCCGCCATGCCAGAGGCCGTGGCGCGGCAAGCCTCGGCGCCTTCCAGGACGCGCAGGCGCTCCTCGAACATGGTGATGGTGGGATTGGCATAGCGCGAATAGACGTAGCGGATGCCGTCGCCCTTGAAAGCTTCTTCGGCTTCTTCCGCCGTGCCGTAGACATAGCCCGAGGTCATGTAGATCGCCTCGCAAGTCTCGTCGAATTGCGAGCGCAGCTGGCCGCTATGGGTCAGCACGGTGCGCGGACGCCAGCTCGGTGAATGCTCGGGCGAAATCAGCGGCATGATCCTCTCTCCTTCCTCGATGACCGGCTGCGCAAAACAAAAAAGCCCTGTCCCGCAAGGGTCAGGGCTTCGACGAAGCCTCCGACCTTTTAGCGGTTGTTTTAACGTGGCCGCAAGCCGGTCGGCTTCAAATCACCACGACGGCTTTCACCCTGCGCGCAAGAAGCGCGGATGTCAAGAAGCTGGAGCGCGATATTTGTGTCGCACCCGATCGCGCGGGCGGAGCAACCGATCAGAAGTTCAGGCCGCCATTCGCGAACAGGCTGGCATAGAGCTGCTGATTGGTTTGGTAGGATTGGGTCAGCATTGCCGAAAGCGACAAGGCCGAGTTGACATCGGCCGTGCTCGGCGCGGCGCCGGCGCTGGTTCCGGCGTTATCGCCATTGAGCAACGCCCACCACGCGTCCTGTGCTGAATTGCCCGTTGCGGTGTTGGCGGTCGTGCCGGCCGTCGTCGACGAAGACGAACTTTGCGAATCCTGGCTCAGGAGCGCGAGGACCGCATCCTGCGCCGTATTGCCGGTCGGCGAAGGCGGCTGCAGGTAATTCGCGAAAGTCTGCTCGCTGACGCTGCCCGTCTGGTTGGGATCGAGCTGCGCATAAAGTGCGTCGGCCGCCTGCGTCGTGCCGCCGGCGCCGGTGACCGCATTCTCGAGCTCGCTTTGGGTAATCGAGCCGTCGCCATTCGCGTCGATCTGCGAAAACAGGCTTTGCGCGCTCTGCCCGGAAGTGCCCGAGCCGGCGAACAAGGCGGCCAGCGCATCTTGCGGGCTGCTGCCGTCGCTCGCGCCATTGCCGCCATCGGCATCCATGTGATGATGGTGATGATGATGACCAGCGAGTTGTCCCAGCGCCTGGGCAAAGCTCTGCTCGGAAACGCTGCCGGTGTTGTTGGGATCAAGCTTGCCATAGAGCGCGTCGGCGGCCTGGGTGGTACCGCCGGCCGCCGTCACTGCGTTCTCGAGTTCGGATTTCGAGATCGAGCCATCGCCATTCGTGTCGATCTGCGAAAAGAGGTTTTGCGCGAACTGGCTCGCCGGATCGGTGCTGGCCGCCGTGCTGCCGGTCGCCCCGGCCGATTGCTGCGCTTGCGCCGCAACCAGCATCGCGCTCATTTGATCGCTGAAGAGCGAGCCCGAGAAGAATTGTCCGGCAGCCGAATTGCCGCTGCTATCGCTTGACGACGTGCCGCCGAAAAGACCCGCGAGCGGATCGCTCGACTGACTCGCGCTACTGCCGCCGGCGCTGCCCATACCGAAGAGATTGAAGAGGTCTTGCAGCTGTTGGGTTTGGCTTGCATACGGATTGTAGCCGCCATTGCCGATACCACCGATACCGCTCATTGCCACACTCCCGAGGATTCACAGCTCATCGTTTGGCGGCGCGCTATGCGCCGTCATCGCCGAACTCAAGGCAGAAGGAGCAAGAGCCGGGCCAACACAAAAGCCCGGAAATTCGCGACGAATTTTATGCTTAAGCAATCTTAACTAAAAGTTTTTGCCGCGACGGAGAAAATTTTGCGTGTCGGCAGGCAGAATTTTCCGCGCAAGTCACCGCACGCGGCATCTTCGGACCCGTGCGGGCGTCACTCAAAGCCATCGGCATGTGCCCGATTGCGCCGCGTCGAAAGCGTGGAGCGCCGCTTTTGCCTATGGTAGCCTCGATCAACCAACACAGTTTCGAGAAGCCGTGCGGCGAGACCCGAAACGGGTCGACCGGACGGACCGAACTTCAGGGAGGATGCAATGTCGGGCGCCAATTCAGCCTCGGAATATCGGATCGTCGCACGGATCGAGCGTTTGCCCTTGTCGTCCTGGCATTGGCGCATCGGCCTTGTCATCGGCACGGGGTTCTTTTTCGACGCTTTCGATGCGATGGCCATCGCCTATGCGCTGCCCGTCCTGGTTGGGCAATGGCATCTCGCGCCAAGTCAGATCGGCTTTGTCATCTCGGTCGGCTTCGCCGGCCAGCTCATCGGCTCGGTGTTCTTCGGTTGGCTTGCGGAAAAGATCGGGCGCGTTCCCTGCGCCATTTACGCGCTGCTGATCTTCTCGGTGATGAGCCTCGCCTGCGCCTTCGCCTGGAACCTTCCGTCGATGGCCGCGATGCGCTTCATCCAGGGCTTGGGCCTTGGCGGCGAGATTCCCGTGCTCGCCACCTATGTCAACGAGCTGGCCGCCGCCAAGCGGCGCGGCCGTTTCGCCATCAGCTATCAATCGACCTTCGCCATCGGCCTGCCGATCACCGCTTTCATCGGCGCGTGGATCGTACCGAGTTTCGGCTGGCAATGGATGTTCATCATCGGCGCGGTGCCGGCCTTGCTGGTGCTGGCGTTCGGCCGGATCCTGCCGGAATCGCCGCGTTGGCTTGCCAGCCATGGCCGCGCCGCCGAGGCCGACCGCGTGCTGAGCCGAATCGAGGCGATCATCTCGAAAAACGGCACGCAGCCTTTGCCGCCGATCGCAAGCAACGCGCCCGCCACTGCGCCCGCAGAGACGCGCTTCGGCGATCTTTTCCGCGGCATTTACTTGAAACGCACGCTCACCGTCTGGACGCTGTGGTTTTGCACCTATGTCATCACTTTCGGCGTTCTCACCTGGGCACCGACCTTGTGGCGCACGGTTTATCAGCTCTCGGTGCAACAAGCGCTGACCTATACCTCGCTCCTGAGCCTTATCGTCGCGCCCGGCTTTCTCGTCACGATTCTCTTGGTCGATCTGGTCGGGCGGCGGCGCCTGTTTATCTTCGGCTTATTCCTGGGCGCGGCCCCGCTGCTGTTCCTCGCCATGAACCCGGATCTCGCACCCTTTACCGTGATGGCGCTGCTCGGCGCCGCGCAATTCTTCGTCGGCATGCTGGCCTTGGCGCTCAGCACTTATACCGCCGAGCTTTATCCGACCGAGCTGCGCGCGCTGGGAGGCGGCTTCGGCAATGCCTGGCTGCGCATCGGCTCGATCGCCGGGCCGGCTTTCATCGGCGCGATCCTGCCGGTGGCCGGGCTCAAAGCGGTATTCTTGGCCTTTGGCTGCGTCGCAGTGCTCGGCGGGATTACATGCTTGTTCTTCGCGATCGAGACTTGCGGCAAGGTGTTGGAACATCTCTCGCCTTCGCTTGCGCCACGCCGTGAAGCTGCCATAACGATCGGCGAGGAAGCGGAATTGCCCGGGCCAAGCGGCGCCTAGGCGTCGCAACATGCGGCCGGCACTCGCCGAGAATGCGGCCGCGTTCCGCGCGAAACCAGTATGCTAAATCGATGCGGTCAGGTCGCGCTCTCGCGCTCGATCTTTTCCGCGAGCTGGGTCAGCGCTTGGGCGTGACTCGCCAAAAGCTGTTTGAGCCTCGGCGTGGTTTCCTGATCGGCCTTCTCACGAAACTCGCGCGACTGCTCGCGCAATGCGGCCACTTGCGACATAGCGCCCTCCTTCTATTCTAGGAGGCGAGAGTGCGCGCCCAATACGGCTCGCGATCCCTCTCGATCGACTTACGCCCCGGTTCGGGGCCGCCGACGGATCGATGCTATGCCTCGGCACAGGCCGAGTCGAGTTAATGATTGCTAACGGCCACCACGGTTACCATCGCTAAAGACGAACCATCGTGGCCCCATCGCGGAACGAGGAACGGGCGGCATGATGCCATTGTCCGAAGCCAGATCGAGCAAGGTCCCCGAAGTCACGCTGGCTTTCTGGATCATCAAGATCGCCGCGACGACGGTCGGAGAAACCGGTGGCGATACGGTGACCATGACGATGAATTTGGGCTATCTGACCGGGTCGATCATCTTCATTTTCGCTCTGCTGACACTCGCGGGCTTTCAAATCCGCGCGAAGAAGTTTTATCCCTTTCTCTATTGGGCGACGATCGTGGCCTCGACGACCGCCGGCACGACCATGGCCGATTTCGCCGATCGCTCTTTGGGAATTGGCTATACCGGAGGCTCGCTCGTCCTCTTCGTCTGCGTGATAACCGCTCTTGGGCTGTGGTACAGATCAGAAGGGACTGTATCCGTCACGACAATCACCACGCCACGGGCGGAAGCGTTCTACTGGGCCACCATCACCTTTTCGCAAACGCTCGGAACCGCGCTCGGTGATTGGATCGCCGACACATCCGGCCTGGGCTATGAAGGCGGCGCCTTGCTGTTTGCCGCCGGTTTGGCGGCGGTTGCCGCCGCCTATTTCCGGACGAAAACCTCGCGCGTTTTGCTGTTTTGGGCAGCTTTTATTCTCACCCGTCCGCTCGGGGCCACGGTCGGCGACTTTCTCGATAAACCGATCAGCGATGGCGGACTCGCGCTGAGTCGGCCGATCGCTTCGGCGATCATTGCCGTCTTCATCATCGCGTGCATCGTGCTCTTCCCGCAAAAAGCCGGCGTCCATCCGGGGCAACAGCGCAGCGCTTAAACGCGGCTGTCACGGTTCACCGCCGGTCGCCCAACTCCGCCAGACATTCGGCAAGGCGGTCATACCAGCGGGTTTGATCGGCTGGCGTGAAATGCGCGTTCGCGGCGCTGGGATTGGGCACGACGAAGAGCCGCGTCTTACCGATGGGCAGAGGCTGCAAGCCGAGAACCGGCTCGCCAGCGACAGGCGGCAAAGCTCTCTGAAACGGGCGATAGGCGGTCAGGCCGTGGAAGCAGGCGATGCGCGGCGCGGCGCGCACGATCTTCGCCTTCAATTGCGCCACGCCGGCGGCGAATTCGTCCTGCGGAATCTCGGCCGCCCGGGCGCTCGGCCGCTTGGCAAGATCGGTGAAGCCGAAGCCGTAGGAAAGGAGCGAGCGGTCGTGCGCCGGCTCGAGCGACGCGACCGCCAAGCCGCGCCGCGCCCCGAGGCTCAAGACCGAGCGCGAAAAGCTCGGCCAGAAGCGATTGCCGCTCCGCGCGAAATAATGCCCCTGCGCCGCCGAGAAGAGGGACGGATTGATGCCGATGAAGACAATGTCGAGGCCGGGGGCCAGGAGATCCGGCAGGGTGGGCAGCTTCGTCGCCATCGCCCCGTCATAGCACAGTGAAACCGGCGCTGGACGGCGGCTTCCGCACAGTCGAAAATGCGGTATTAAAGGCGGCCCGGCGCCGCCGCGGGAGGAAAGTGGAATGCGGGTATTTGCCGATGTCGAGGCGCTGAAACGCGCCGCGGGGCAAGAGCTGGGCGTGAGCGATTGGATCACCGTGGACCAGGCGATGATCGACCGTTTCGCCGAAGCGACCGGCGACCATCAATGGATCCATGTCGACGTCGCGCGCGCCAAAGCCTCGCCTTTCGGTGGCACCATCGCGCATGGATTTCTGACCCTGTCCCTGTTGGCACGTTTGAGCCAAGAAACCTATCGCGTCGAGAAGCTTGCCGCGCGGCTCAATTACGGCTGCAACAAGGTGCGCTTCACCGCGCCCGTGCCGAGCGGCAAGCGCATTCGCGCGCGCTTTACCGCGCAATCGGTCGAAGACGTGCCGCAAGGCGTGCGCCTGACCACCGCTGCGGTCGTCGAGCTTGAAGGCGCGGCCAAGCCCGCCTGCATCGCCGAGCAGATTTCGATCCTTATTCCGGGCTGAGAGACAGCAATGAACGCGGCACCCGTTCCGGTCTTGATCGCAGGCGGCGGCCCGGTGGGGCTGGCCCTCGCCGTCGAACTCGGCATGGCAGGCATTGCCTGCACCTTGATCGAGCGCCGCGACGGCTCGCTTTCGGTCCCGAAGATGAGCGGCCTGTCGATCCGCAGCATGGAATTCAACCGGCGCTGGGGCATCGCCGAGAAAGTGAAACGCACCGGCTGGCCGCAAACCCACCCCAACGATTTCGTCTATTGCACTAGCGTAACCGGCCACGAGCTTACCCGTTTCAAGGTGCCGTCCTATGCCGACACCAAACTACCTTTCACGCCCGAGCCGGGGGCGGGCTGTGCGCAGATTTTCTACGACCCGATCCTGCTGGAAAAGGCGCGCGCGCTGCCGCTGGTGACCTTGCGTCACATGACGAGCCTCGATTCCTTCACGCAGGACGAGAGTGGCGTGAGCGCCACCGTGACCAACCGCAAGACCGGGCACAGCGAAACCATTCGCGCGCGCTACCTCGTCGGTTGCGACGGGGCGGACGGCACGGTCGTCACATCGCTTGGCTTCGGTTATGAAGGTTTGGGCATCGTCTCTAATAGCGTGAACATCTATTTCCGCTCGGCCGAGCTGATGAAAATCCATGACAAGGGGTGGGCGCGGTTTTTCCGCTTCACCGATGCCGGCGGAAGCTGGGGCGAGATTATCGGCATCGACGGCAAGGAGACATGGCGCCTCTCCGTGCTTCATGCCGTGCCTGGCTTTGACACGCCGGCCTATATGCGGCGACTGGCCGGCCGCGATTTCGCTTACGAAATCCTGTCGGTGATGGAATGGGAGCGGCGCGAGCGTGTGGCGCAGCATTATCGCGACCGGCGCGTCTTCATCGCCGGCGACGCCGCACATCAGAACTCGCCGACGGGCGGCTTGGGTCTCCATACCGGCCTTGCCGACGCGGTCGATCTCGGCTGGAAGCTTGCCGCCGTGTTGCAAGGTTGGGGCGGCGAGAGACTGCTCGCTGCCTACGAGGCGGAGCGCAAACCGGTCGCGCTCAACAATGTCCGGGTTTCGACCGACGAGTTCAAGATCATGGTCGAGTTGCCGACCGGCCCTGCGATCGACGAGGAGTCGCCGCAAGGCGAAACGCTGCGCCGCGATTTCGTCGAGGCTTTTGCGCGCACCGGTTATGGCCGCAGCAAGATCTTCACCGAGAATCTGCGTCTCGGCTATTGCTACGAGCCTTCGCCGATTTGCGTGCCGGATGGCAGCAAACCCGTTCCCTTCGAGACACCGCATTTCGTTCCCGTAGCGCGGCCCGGCACGCGCGCGCCTCACGCCTGGATCGGCGAAGGCCGCTCGACCCTCGATCTTTTCGGAAAGGGTTTCGTGCTGTTGCGATTGGGTACAACACCGGTTTCGGTTTCGGCGTTGACTGACGCCGCGGCGAAGCGCGAAGTGCCGCTACACGTGATTGACCTCGCCGCCCCCGAGATTGCCGCGCTTTACGAACGTCGCCTCGTTCTGGTGCGGCCCGATGGGCATGTCGCCTGGCGCGCCGACACCGTCCCCGAGGATACGTTGGCCCTCATCGACATCGTGCGCGGCGCGTAAAGGCCGCGCCTCGATCCTGCCCCAATGCCATCATCAAACTGCAATCAAGCAGGGCTAACCTCCTAAAGAGGGGCAAAAGGGATTTCGCCGGGGGTTGTTTCGGACGGAGGAAAGCATGACGGCTTTCGCTCTCTATTGCGGCAACGCTGAACCGAGCATCGACGAGTTGCTGAACGATCCGATCGCCGATCTCCTGATGAAGCGCGACGGCATCGCGCCGCGAGAAGTCCGCGCGCTGATGGCGGATGCGCGACGCCGGCGGCGCCAACACTGCGATCCGCTCGCGTGCTTCTGGCAGCGCGATGTAAGCGAGAAACTCGACGCCTAGGGAGCCGGGAAGAACGCCCGGATGCGGCATCGCAGCCGATAAGAGCGAGCGTCACAAATCACCGAAGGCGAATGGGAGGGATCGGTGGCGAACGCAAAGCGGCAAGGACTCGACCCAAAAATCTGGCGCGAACAAGCGGCACGCTTGCGCGAATGCGCGGAACGGACGCGCGAAGCAGAGCGTCAGCGGATTTTCCCGGCCCTCGCCGAGCAATGCGAAAGGCGGGCAAAGGAGCTGGAACAAGACATCGGCGGCGAAGCCTGAGCCCGGGCATTGCTCAGCCTGGACCGGATGGCGCACGCGCCGCTCATTCTTCCTCCGGCAGCGCGCTTTCGTGCCAATGCGCCAACAGCGCGTTCGACAGCCAGGATAAAGCGGCGAAAATCAAAATGCCGGCGAGCGATAGCAGCAACAGCGCCGCGAAGAGCCGCGGAATTTCGAGCCGGTAGCCGGCTTCCAGAATGCGCGAGGCGAGCCCGGTCTCGGTGCCGCTGGTGCCGGCGACGAATTCGGCCACCACCGCGCCGATCAGCGCGAGTCCGCCACTGATCCTCACCCCGGCAAGGAAATACGGCAACGCCGAAGGCAATCGCAGAAAGCGCAGCATCTGCCACGGCGACGCGCCGTAGAGCCGGAACAACGCGACGAGATTGCGGTCGGCGCTGTTGAGACCCAAGGTCGTGTTGGCGACGACGGGAAAGAACGCCACGATCCAGGCGCAAATCAGCAAGGACAGAAACGTATCGTTGACCCAGATGATGATGAGCGGCGCGATCGAAACGATCGGCGTCACTTGCAGAATCACCGCATAGGGAAAAAAGCTCAGCTCCAGCAAACGCGATTGCGCGAACAGCACCGCGATCGCGCCACCCAGCACCACCGCCGCCAGCAGCGCAACCGCCGTGATGCGCAGCGTGACCCAGAGAGAGCCCAGAAGGCTCGGCCCGTCGCGCAGCAAGGTCTCGGCGACCAGCAGCGGACCTGGCAGGATATAGGGCGGGATCGCGTTGATGCGTACCACTGCTTCCCAAGCGGCCAGCATCAAGATGCCGACCGCGAGCGGCGCCACGATCTTCGCCGCGCGCTCGCTCATCGCGAGGCCTCCGCCAGAAGCTGCGACAGATTGCGGCATTCCTCGGAATAAGCCGGCGCGGTGCGCAGGCTCGCCTCGCGCGGATAAGGCAGCCCAATCGGCACGTCGGCAACGATGCGCCCCGGACGCTTGGTCATGACGATGACCCTGTTCGACAGGAATACGGATTCAAAGACGCTGTGCGTGACGAAAACGACCGTCCAATTATGGCGCTGCCAGAGACGCAGCAGATCCTCGTTCAAGCGGAAGCGCGTAATCTCGTCGAGCGCGGCAAAGGGCTCGTCGAGCAGCAGCAATTGCGGCTCGGTGACGAGGGCGCGCGCGATCGAAACCCGCATCTTCATGCCGCCCGAGAGCTCGCGCGGATAGACTGCGGCGAAACCGTCGAGCCCGACCGCGCTCAAGGTCGCGTCGATGCGCGCGGCGGCCGCTTCCGGCGCGACGCCCGCCAGACGCAGCGGCAGATAGACGTTCTGGCGCACCGTCGCCCACGGCATCAAGGTTGGCTCCTGAAAGACGAAGCCGATACGCCCGGTCCCGCCGCCGCGCCACGCGATCTCGCCGGAGGAAGGTCGCGACAACCCGGCGATAATCCGCAGCAAAGTGCTCTTGCCGCAGCCCGATGGCCCAAGGATCGACAGGAACGCACCCGGCAGAATAGCGAGATCGATGTTCTCGAGCGCGGTGACGCCGTTGCGGAAAATTTTCGCGAGATGCGTGACCGAGACAAGCGGCATTGCCGCGGCGCTCTCGCTCATCGCACGACGCTCCGCACCATCAGGGCTTCGACGCCATGCCCACGCGCTGATTGACGAAGCGCAAGGTGTAAGCCTTCTTCCAATCCATATCCTTGGGATAGAGGCCTTGCTGCGCCATCACCGTGAAAAAGCTCTGCCAGCGCGCGTCGCTCATCGCGCCGATGCCGTCTTTCACCGAATCGCCGCTATCGACGACGCCATTGGCCTTGATCTGCGCAAACGCATAGGCGAGCAGATCATCGGTTTGCTCGGGATTGTCGCGCTTGATAAGCGCATTGCCGGGCGAAGGATCGCCATAGAGATAGCTGTACCAGCCTTCGGCGCTGGCATTGACGAAGCGCTGGACGAGATCGGGCTTCGCGTCGATCAGTTTTTGCGAGGTCTCGATCAGCGAGCCGTAGCTGGTATAGCCGGAATCGGCGAGCAGCAACACGACCGGCGCGACGCCTTGCTTTTCGATCAGAAACGGCTCGCTGGTGAGATAGCCCTGCTGCACCGCGTTCTTGTCGGCGAGGAAGGGCGCGGCATTGAAATTGTACGGCCGAATCTGATCGTCGCTATAGCCGAACTTCGCCTTTAAAAAGAGCCAGTAGCCGACGCGGGTATCCGCGCCGATCATGATCGGCTTGCCCTTGAGGGCCGCGAGATTGTCGTTGCCGACACCGGGATGGGCGATCAGCACCGAAGGGTCTTTCTGGAAGAACCCCGCGACCGCAACCATCGGAATGGCCTCTTTGACGAAATTGAGGCCGATGAAGGAATTGGGCGCCTCGTCGAAATCGAGCCTTCCGGCGGCGAGGAGCTGCGTGTGGTTGACCTGCGGCCCACCCTGACGCAGCGTCACCGCGAGGCCGTATTTCGCATAGATGCCGGTGGCAATCGCCTGGTAATAGCCGCCATGCTCGGCCTCGGCGCGCCAATCCGTGCCGAAGGTCACTTGATCCAGTGCCTTGGCGCGTGGCGATGCGGCGATCAGCGCAAGCGCCGCGCCAGCCCCGATGAGCGCTGCCGCAACCCGCCTCGCCATGCTTCACCCCTCCACCGTCTCAAGCACCAGCCGAGGCCTGTTTCTAGCGCAAGCGCCGCCGTCGCCGCGACAGCAAAGTGCGGAGGCGCGCTCGCGACGCGAGATGGCTGGGCGAGAAGAGACGAGAAGCGGGTGCCGCGCCTTGGCGCGGCGTATTAAGCGCTTTGCCGGCTGACTGCCGGAACGGGCTTCGCGGCGCCGTCCGCGCTCTCGAAACTGCCGATGCGCTTGGTCATCTGCAACAGATGTTCACGCACTTCGTCGCTGGGGATCTGACGAAAATGACGCACCAGCTCGATCTCTTCGCGGCTGAAACCATTGCCTGTGGTGGCCGCCGTTTCGGCGCCGAGCTCTTCGAAGAAGAACGAAACCGGGCGATCGAGCAAACGCGCCGCCTTGAACAAACGGCTCGCGCTCAAGCGATTTTCGCCATGCTCGTACTTCTGGACGGCTTGGAAAGAGACGCCGATACCCGCGCCGAGTTCTTCCTGGCTCATACCGGCAAGAAACCGAGCCTGACGTAGCCGGCGACCGACATGAACGTCGACCGGGTCCGGCCCGTGCTCGCGAATGGTACGGCGACGGCGGGCGGACATCCGAGCCTCTGGCTTGCTATGCGTATCGACCTCGGTCATTCCCACCTACCCCCTTCTATTGATCAATTGATCATTGCCCACTCTTTTACATGGATTCAGTGGAGCTGCCAAGCCCCATGCCACGCCAAAGTGCGGAAAAACGTCCTTACGCGCGGTCGGAGGGTTCGCGGCGCTGGACACGGAGGGGGGCGCCAGCCCGGTCGTCGAAGCCCTTGCGATTGCTCCAAAATAGCAGCCCCATAAGCCCCGCCCCAACGACGATCGCGGCCACGGCGCCGAGAATCATGGCGATATAGCCGCTCGAGCTCATCTGGACGTCGGCCAACGCCTTCCAAGCGGAAACCGCAACGGCCATCGCCGATGCGGATAACAATGCTGCAACGCAAATCCCAATCTTGCTCATGACAATAAAATAGGCGTTGCCTCGGCGATTTGCACCACCGAAGCCCGGCAAAACGCGGTTTCGACCGGGCGCCGCGCATCACAATTCGTGGCCCAACCAGCGATCGAGGGAATAGGGTCCGCCGCCGCGCAACGCGATCGCGAACATGATGAGACCCCACATCAACAGGTATTCGTAGCCGCCATGCGACCAGCCGAAGCCTTTCGGCCAAAAGACGTGAAACGTGATGACGGCCAAATCGATCGCGCACGCAGCGGCGAAGAAACGCGTGAACAGGCCGAACGCCACGCACAGCGCGCCGAGCGTTTCGACAATGGTAACGAGATAGGCGACCGCCAAGGGCGGCCAGATCCCGTTCTTCACCATGCTGGCGGCGACGCTGTCGACATGGCCGATCTTTTGCCAGCCATGGACAAAGAGGATCACCCCGGCAGCGCCGCGAATCACCAGCCAGGACAGCGGCACCACTTGCCGATAAAGCGGCGCGAGACTCGGCAAGAAGAGTTTCGGCTCCGTTTGCACTTGATCCATGGTGTCGCTCCGTTTCTTGTCGCGTCAGCTTTCCGGCCGATAGCTTGCAGCAACCCACGGTGCAAGCATCCAACGCGTTTCGGAAGCGACGCTCACCGCGATGTGATCCATGGTTCCGGGAGCGCCGCCGGCCATTCGTTGGCACGCCGGACGCCTAGGCGAAAAATGGCGGATTTCAACGAGGTACGACGCGTTGAATGCGCGAAATTGCCGCACGTTACGACCTGTTAATTATGTAGCCCCATGATGATCGCCGGAGACGAAGCAAACGCGACTGAGGCCGAACCGGGGCTATACGAATGCCTTCTGCGCCTTTCGACGCCACCACTGTGCACGGCTTCCGAACCGAGCTTCAAAACCTCGTTCGCGCTCGGTATCCGCTCATCCACATCAACACATTCGAGGAAGATCGCTGCCTCAACGTCATCCAGGCAGTCGCCAAACACCTCGACCAGCACATGCTGGTATGGAGCACGAGCCGCGGTGTCACAGCGGTCGAGCCGCCAAATGACCCAGACGGCGCTCGTCATCGCCTCGCCGACCTGACGGCGGCGGTCGAGCTTTTCGAGGAATTGGCGACCGCCCGTGACCGCCACCCCGGCGGTTATATCTTCGTCCTTCTCGATCCCTACCCCTATCTCAGCGATCGTGCCGCCAATCCGATCTATCGGCGACGCTTGCGCGATCTCGCCATCAACATCCGCACGAATGGCTACCATGCCAACTGCGTGATCATCTCGCCCAGCCTGGCCGCGCCTTACGAACTGGAAAAGGAAATCACGGTCGTCGATTTCCCGATGCCGAGCCGCGACGAGATATCCAACTACATCACCACCTTCGTTAAGCGACTGGCGGGAAACAAATCGGTAAAGATACAGCAGGACCCAGGCCTCATTGAAAAGCTTGTCGATGCTTCGCTCGGTCTCACCTTGACCGAGGTCGAAGCCGCGCTGGCCAAGGCGCTGGTCGAGAACCTTGCTCTGACGACAAGCGCGGTCGAAAAAATCTTTCGCCAGAAGCAGCAGATCATCCGCAAGAGCGGCATTCTCGAATATATCGATACGCGTGGCCTCACCCTTGCGGAGATCGGCGGTCTCGACGTCTTCAAGGAATGGCTCCGCATCCGCGCCGCGACCTTCTCTCCGAAGGGACGGGCTTTCGGCATCGATCCGCCCAAAGGCGTTTTGTTGACCGGCATCCCCGGTTGCGGAAAGTCATGGTCGGCGAAATGCGTCGCCGCGTCCTGGCATCTGCCTCTCATCAGACTCGATATGGGAAAGGTCTATTCTTCCCTCGTCGGCTCCTCGGAAGAACACATGCGCGACGCGATTCGGATTACCGAATCCGTGGCACCTTGCATCCTCTGGATCGACGAGATCGAGAAAGGATTGCCGCATATCGGCGGCTATGTCGGCGACAGCGGCGTTTCGTTGCGCGTGTTGGGCAGCTTTCTGACATGGCTGCAGGAGAAGACGGCACCCGTCTTCGTGTTCGCGACGGCGAACCAGATCGACCAATTGCCGCCTGAAACCCTCCGCAAAGGACGCTTCGACGAGATTTTCTTCATCGACCTGCCGACCGATGTCGAACGCCGTGAAATCCTCGAAATCCATATGCGGCGCGTCAACCGCGACCCACGGCACTTCGACCTCGCGGAACTTACCCGCATGTCCGGCCCCGACTTTCTCGGTAAAGATCTGGCTTTGACAGGCGCGGAGATTGCGGCGTGGGTGAACGAAGCGTTGGTGCGCGCCTTCGACAGGCACGAGCGTAGCGCGAGCACCAGCCAGACGGATCTCGCCATCGAAGATTTCCGTGCCGTCGCTCAACAAACAGTGCCACTGGCGGCGATGCGTCGAGACGACATCCAGAATATGCGCGCGTGGTCATCCAAACATGCCATCGCCGCTTCAAGCCGTGCCAAGGCCTTTTCCGCAAGCACAGCCCGGGAAGGATAGCGCTTCCATCGCGAAGCGAGCCAAGCCAAGCGGGCGCTCCCTGACACCTATTTTCGCCGACAAAGGCAGCGAGGCTAAATGCCGGCCCAGCGTCGTTACGGCCGACGCACGCGCGCTCACGGGCCCCTTGGCTCGGCCGAATACAGGCGATCGTTGGCGCAGAGGATTGGACGCAACGATCAGGTTGCGCTTGCATCAGCCGCAAAACGCGGACAATCTCGTGCGCAGGGCAAGAACCTTCACGGGGGGAAAGAACGATGCGTAATAGCCATGGTCAATTCATCGTTGCGGCCATTGCCGTGGCCAGCCTCTGGAGCGCCACGCTCCACACGGCATCGGCCGATGCGAAGACCGAGCGCGGCAAATACCTCGTCACGGTCGGCGGGTGCAGCGATTGCCATACGCCGGGGAATTTTCTCGGCCATCCCGACATGGCGAAATTTCTCGGCGGTTCCGATGTCGGCTTTGCGATTCCGGGCCTGGGCGTTTTCGTCGGCCGCAACCTGACGCCCGACAAGGAAACCGGCTTGGGGAGTTGGACGACCGAGCAGATCGTCACGGCGATCACGACCGGCGTGCGCCCCGATGGGCGCATTCTGGCGCCGATCATGCCGTATAAAGACTTCGCGCATTTGACCAAGTCCGACGCGCGGGCGATCGCCGCGTATCTGAAAAGTCTTCCCCCGGTCAATCACGCGGTCGCCGGCCCGTTCGGTCCGAGCGAGACGCCGAGCGTGTTCGTGATGACGGTGTTGCCCGGCAGCGTCTTTGCCGGCTTGCCGAAGCCCGGCGGCCCACCGCCGCAAAAATAATGTCCGCGCGGTGAACCAGACCGGCGGCGCGGACAAAGCATGCTGGTAAAGAGAAAATCGGATTGATCACGCCCGGACATCGCAGCGCCCCATTTTGTGCGAGATATGGTTCGTGCTCTACCACAGCCGTTTTCTGGCGAAGGCGTGTCCCGACCCGGATTTCAGATAGTGCTCGAAATCTCGGCTTTTTGGTCGTCTGAAAACGCTATGTAAGTCACCAATCGCCAGGGAAGGTATTTGGCCGTGTGTGGAGACTTTCCCGCATTGTGCTCTGCGAGCCGCTGCTTCAGATTGGACGTAACGCCAACGTAGCGCCGGCCAATAACTGATCCGCTTTGCAAAAGATAAACGTAGCGCACGTGGGCAGCCCTCCTTCGCCACGGCTTCGGAGGGCATCCTGCTTCGCATTTAGTATCGAGACAATCCTGCGAAGCGCGTCGCGCGAAGCAGGATGGTGGGTGCAGCAGGACTCGAACCTGCGACCCGCTGATTAAGAGTCAGCTGCTCTACCAACTGAGCTATGCACCCGCCCGATGCGTGGCCCCGCGCGCAAGCGAGGCCAACAAGGCGGGGGCTTATAACAACCTATCGGCTTCTTGTCGAGCGCGTCTCATTCGTCGCCGCCGCGGCCAAGCCGCGCGTCGCGATGAACATAGACGCCCATCATCAAGCCGAAACCGAACATCACGGTCAGCATCGCGGTGCCGCCGTAAGAGATCAGCGGGAGAGGCACGCCGACCACGGGTATGAGGCCCATCACCATCGCCGTGTTGATGAAGACATAGAGGAAAAAATTGACGGTGATGCCGAGTGCCAGCAGTCGGCCAAAATGGCTGCGGCTGCGAAACGCGATCGCGAAACCGTAGATGAAGACCAGGGTATAAAGTCCCAACAGCACGAGCCCGCCGACCAGCCCGAATTCTTCCGCGAGCATGGTGAAGATGAAATCGGTCTGGCGTTCCGGCAGGAAGCTCAGATGGGCTTGGCTGCCCATCATGAAACCTTTGCCAAAGAAGCCGCCCGAGCCGATTGCGATCTTCGATTGCAGGCTGTGATAGCCCGCGCCAAGCGGATCGTTCTCGGGATCGAGAAAGGTGTAGATGCGGTTCTTCTGATAGTCCTTGAGGAAGCGCCAGGCGAGCGGAACGACGCCGCCACCCGCCGCAAGCACGAGCGCGAATTTCCACCAGCGCACGCCGACCAGGAAGAAGATGGCGCCGCCGCCCAGCACCAGCATCATGGCGGTGCCAAGGTCCGGCTGCTTCAGCACCAGCCCCGCCGGAATGAGGACGAGCATGGCCGGCATGAAAAGCCGTGTCGGGCGGCCGATCTCCTCGGGCGTCAGCGCGCTGAAGTAACGCGCGAGCGCGAGCACGACGGCGATCTTCATCAATTCCGAGGGTTGGATCTGGATGACGCCTAGATCGATCCAACGCTGCGCGCCCATGCCGACGGCGCCGCGAATCTCGACCGCCACGAGCAAGAGGAACGCAAGCCCGTAGAATGCATAGGCCGAGCGCAGCCAGAAGCGGAGATCGACCAGCGCGATGGCCACCATGATCACGACCGCGAAGGCATAGCGTAGGATCTGCTTGCTGGCCCAAGGATCCCAATGGCCGTTCGCCGCCGAATAAAGCATGGCGAAGCCGATGCCTGCGATGCAGCTGAGGAGAAACAGCAGGCCCCAATTGATACTGAGCAGCTTGAGGGCGAAGCTTTGGCGTGGACCGCTGCTGTCGAGTGTCGAGTACATCGTCCGTCAGCCTTCGGCCAGGGTGGTGGGCGCGGCGAAAGGCTGATCGGGAACGCGGCGCACCGGATCGCGCTTTTGCGCTTCGAGCAGAACCTCGCGGGCGATCGGCGCCGCGACAGCACCGCCTTCGCCGCCGCTCGCGCCGCCATGCTCGACGACCACGGCGCAGACATAACGCGGCGCGGAGACCGGTGCGAAACCGATGAAGAGCGCGTGGTCGCGATCCTTCCATGGCACGCTCGCGCCGGTGAGGTGGCCGTGCTCGCGCTCGGCCTCGCTGTAATGATGGACTTGAGCGGTGCCGGTCTTGCCGCCCATTGTCATGGCTGGATCGGCGATGCGGGCGCTGTAAGCGGTGCCATGCGGCTCGTTGACGACGGCAAACATACCATCGAGCACGGCATTGAGATGCGCTTGCTGCACGTTGAGCGGCGCGAAATCGGGATCGACAGCTGTGGCGACCGCGCTCGCGGGCGTCATCACGCCTTGCTTGCGCGCGAGCTTCGGCATGACGGCCCGCGACGTGACCAGCCGCGCGGCATAGATCGCGAGCTGCAGCGGCGTCACCGAGACGAAACTCTGACCGATGCCGCAGCTGATGGTCTCGCCGCGTTGCCAAGGAACGCCCGTGGTCGCCATCTTCCAGGCGCGCGTCGGGATGAGCCCGGTTTTCTCGCCAGGTATATCGATACTGAGATCGACGCCGAGCCCGAAATGATTGGCAAGCTGGGCGATACGGTCGATGCCCAGCAAATCGGCGCAATGATAGAAGAACACGTCGCAGGATTCGCGGATGGCGCGGCGCAGCGAGATGCTGCCATGGCCGCCCTTTTTCCAGCAATGCCATACCGAGTTGCCGAGCTGGAACGTGCCGGGACAGAAGAATTCGGTATCGGGCGTGATCGCGCCGGCCTCGAGCGCGGCGGTCGCGACCAGCGGCTTGAAGGTCGAACCGGGCGCATAGGTGCCGCTGATCGCCTTGTTGCTGAGCGGGTTGAGCGGGTCGCTGACGAGCTTCTGCCAGGCGGCAGGCGTCAGACCGGCAGCAAAGGCACCCGGATCGAAGCTCGGCGTCGAAACGAGCACGAGAACTTCGCCGGTCCAGGAATCGATGAGCACGCAAGAGGCGCTACCTTGCGCGGCGCAACGCTTTGCCGCGAGATCCTGCAATTCCATGTCGATCGTGAGCGCGATGTCCTGCCCCGGCATCCCTTCTTCGCGCGCGAGCTCGCGGACGACGCGACCGAAGGCGTTCACCTCGACCTGACTGGTTCCGGCGGTGCCGCGCAGATCGAGATCATAGGTCTTCTCGATACCGCTCTTCCCGATGCGAAAATCGGGCAGTTCCAGGAGCGGATCGTCGCCGCTCAAATCCTTTTCCGAAACGGCCGCAACATAGCCGACGAGATGCGAGACGGTGTCGCTGAACGGGTAGTAACGCGTCAGGGCCTGCTCGATCGAAACGCCCGGCAATTCGAGCGTATTCACCTCGATCCGCGCCATTTCCTCCCAGCTCAGATTCTCGTGAATGGCGACCGGAACGAAGCTGAGCTTGTTGCGGATATCGCGCATCACGCGGCGGCGATCCGCATCGCTGAGCGGAATCAACGTACCGACGGCGTCGAGCGTACCGGGGATGTCGCCGGTCTGCTCGGCAACCATCACCACGCGATAGGTCTGGCGATTGGTGGCGAGAGCGACGCCGAAGCGATCGGTGAGGCGGCCGCGCGGCGGCGCCAAAAGGCGGATGTTGATCCGGTTCTCGTCCGATTGCATCGCATAGCGATCCGCCTGAACGACCTGGAGGTAATAGAGACGGCCCGCCAGCAAACCCAAAAGCCCAAGCTGGCCGCCCGCCAGAAGAACGGCGCGCCGCGCAAGCAATTTGCTGCGATTGTTTTCCTTCGCCATCGCTTAGGCCCGCGTCAAAAAGGCGCGATGCGCCCAAGCGAGAATGTAGCTGCCGACGGGATAGCACGCGACCGTCAAGACGGCTTGAAACACGAAAGGGCGCAAACCCAACGGGCCGCCATGAAGCGCGCTGACCAGCACCCAGAGAAAGGCGAAGGTGCCGCTGGCAACCGCCAGGAATCCGAGCCACAGCACGGGAAAGGTGCGGTTGACGAAAAACCGGCGCTGACTCATGACGCCCGTCCGCACCAGAAGAAGCATTAGTGCGGACAGCCCGACATAAGGTGTCCCGTTGAGGAGATCGAGGAGCAGCCCGATCAAGAAGATCGCGCCGAGCGGCATCAGATCGGGACGGTAGACCGTCCAATGAAACACCGCCATCAATGCAAAGGCCGGGGTCACCACGGCGAAACCCGGGAGATTGAGCGGAACGACCGAGATGAGCGCGAACAGCAGCGTCATCAGAAACGGCAGGAACCGCGCGGGATAACCGTCGTCGCGGGACAGGGCGAGCGGCATCGCCGTCACCGCGCCGTGTCGGCCGACCTGCCGGCCCTACCCGTCGCCCTGGGCGCGGGCACGGCGCTTTGCGGCAAGACGCCGGAGAGTCCGAAATCGACGATCCGTACGAGTTCGAGCCGCGCTAGTTCGGCGTAGGGCTCGACGCGGATCACGTCGCCCGATATCGAGGACACGATTCCGACCGGAAGACCGGGCGGAAAGACCCCGCCGGCGCCGCCGGTGACAATGCGTTGGCCAACCTGCACTTCGGTCTTCGGCGGCAAATAGACGAGGCGCGGCTCTTCCGAATTGTCGCCGTCGAGCACCGCCCGCTCATGGGTCTCCTCGAGCTCGACCGGGATATGCGAATTGAGATCCGTCAAAAGCAGAACGCGGGCCGTGCTGGCGCCAACTTCGGCGACCCGGCCAACCAGACCCTCGCCGGTCATCGCTGCCTGGCCGCGTTGAACGGCATCATTGCGGCCGACATTGACAAGAACGTTGCGCGCGAAGGCGCCGCCGGAATCGGCGATGACCCGCGCTGCAATCGAGTTCACGGCGTTCTCGGGCACCAACTTCGCCAGATCGCGCAGCTCGGCGTTTTCCGCGGCAAGCTTGCGGGCGGCGCCTTGCCATTGCAGCAGGCGGGTATTCTCCTCGCGCAGCTCCGCGTTCTCGCGATAGACGTTGAGAGCGTTTGAAACCGCCTCGAAACCGCCGGCGACCGTGGCGAAAGGCTGGCTGACCGCTTGCAGCACCGGTGCAATCCGGTCGGCCAGTGCGACACGCAACCCGTCATAGAGCAGCATGTCGGTCTTGCCGAGCACGATCAGCATCGCCGAAACGAAAATGAGGAAAGGAAGCGTAAGCCGCTGTGCCGCCGCTTTCACTGGGGCCGAAATCCGCATCAAATAGCCCGCCCGCCTCCTAGGACTCCATCCTCAGCCGGTCCGTTCCCTCGGCCGGACCAAGCCAAGCCTCAATACATGCTGATCAGGACACTCTTCAACGTTTTCATCTCCTCGAGCGCACGGCCGGTGCCGAGCGCGACGCAAGACAACGGATCGTCGGCGATCGAGACCGGCAGGCCGGTGGCGTGACGCAGGACATAATCGAGATTGCCCAGCAACGCGCCGCCCCCCGTCAGAACGATACCCTTGTCGACGATATCCGCCGCGAGTTCGGGAGCGGTGTGCTCCAAAGCCACTTTCACGGCCTCAACGATCGCGCCCACGGGTTCGGCCAGGCTCTCGGCGATCTGACGCTCGCTGATGACGATTTCCTTCGGCACACCATTCATAAGATCGCGGCCCTTGATCTCCATCACGCGGCCTTCGCCCTCTTCGGGCATGCAGGCGGAACCGATTTCCTTCTTGATGCGCTCGGCCGAGGATTCTCCGACGAGAAGGTTATGATTGCGGCGGATATAGGCGATGATCGCCTCATCCATCTTGTCGCCGCCCACGCGCACCGAGCGCGAATAGACGATACCGCCCAAGGACAGCACCGCGACCTCGGTCGTGCCGCCGCCGATATCGACCACCATCGAGCCGGTCGGCTCGGTCACCGGCAGGCCGGCACCGATCGCCGCGGCCATCGGTTCCTCGATCAGGAACACGCGGCGCGCGCCGGCGCTTTCGGCCGATTCCTGGATCGCGCGGCGTTCCACCGCGGTCGATCCGGACGGCACGCAGACGATGATCTGCGGGTTGGCGAAGCTGCGCCGGTTGTGCACTTTGCGAATGAAGTGCTTGATCATTTCCTCGGCGACTTCGAAATCGGCGATGACGCCGTCGCGCAAGGGCCGGATCGCCATGATGTTACCCGGCGTGCGGCCGAGCATCATCTTGGCTTCGTCGCCGACCGCGAGCACTTGCTTGCGGCCTTTGACGTTGGCAATGGCGACGACCGACGGCTCATTGAGCACGATCCCCCGCCCCTTCACGTAGACGAGCGTGTTCGCCGTCCCGAGATCGATCGCCATATCGGCGGAGAGGACTCCTAGAAGATTTCCGAACATAAGTAGTCCCTATCACAGTCCGCCGAGTGGAAAACGTAGCAGCGGACCGGCGGGACCGCTGCCACGTGCTTGCCGCATCAAGCCGACATTGCGGCGGGCGCAGTCTTCGCCCGTTTGGTCATCAACTTGTTCAAGGCGTGGATATAGGCCCGCGCCGAAGCGACGAGCGTATCCGGATCCGCGCCCTGCCCATTGACACTCTTGCCGTCTTCCTCGAGGCGCACGGTCACTTCGGCCTGCGCGTCGGTGCCTTGCGTGACGGCACTCACCTGATAAAGCTGCAGCTTCGCCTCATGCGGCACCATCGCTTTGATGGCGTTGAAGGTCGCATCGACCGGCCCGTTCCCGGTGGTCTTGGCGGAACGGCTGACGCCGTCGATCTCGAGCTCGAGCTCGGCCGATTGCGGCCCTTTGGAGCCGGCGATCACTTGCAGCGAGACGAATTTGATGCGCTCGGTGCCGTGCTGGATCTCGTCGTCGATCAAGGCGACGAGATCCTCGTCATAGACTTCCTTTTTGCGGTCGGCCAAATCCTTGAAGCGCCGGAAGGCTTCATTCAGCGCGTTGTCGCCGACGTCGAAACCGAGTTCCTTCAGCTTCATCTTGAAGGCGTGGCGGCCGGAATGCTTGCCCATGACCAGGGTCGATTTGCCGAGGCCCACCGATTCCGGCGTCATGATCTCGTAAGTGCCGGCGTGCTTCAGCATCCCGTCCTGATGGATGCCGCTTTCATGCGCGAAGGCGTTGGCGCCGACGATCGCCTTGTTCGGCTGGACGACGAAGCCGGTGATTGCCGAGACAAGACGCGAGGCGCGGGTGATGTATTCCGATTTGACGCCGGTCGTGTAGGGAATGAGGTCGTGGCGCGTCTTGAGCGCCATGACGATTTCTTCCATCGCGGCGTTGCCGGCGCGTTCGCCCAAGCCATTGACCGTGCATTCGACCTGACGTGCTCCCGCGCCCACGGCCGCCAGGGAATTGGCGACGGCCAAGCCGAGATCGTTGTGGCAATGCACCGAGATCACCGCCTGATCGATATTGGGCACGCGGTTGAACAACATGCGGATCAGCGCCGCGAATTCCTCGGGCACGGCGTAGCCGACCGTGTCGGGAATGTTGACGGTGCGCGCACCGGCCTTGATGGCGCTTTCGACCGTGCGGCAGAGGAAATCATGCTCGGTGCGCGAGCCATCCTCGCACGACCACTCGACATCCGGACAGAGGTTGCGCGCATGGCTGACGCTGTCGATCACCGCTTGATGCACCTGGTCCGGCGCCATCTGCAACTTGAACTTCATGTGCAACGGCGAGGTGGAGATGAAGGTATGGATGCGCGGCCGCTTGGCGTGTTGAACCGCTTCCCAGCACCGGTCAATGTCGCCGCGCCCGGCCCGCGACAGGCCGCAGACGCTCGCATTCGTGACCCGCTTGGCGATCTCGCGCACGGCCTCGAAATCCCCGTTCGAGGCGATCGGAAAGCCGGCCTCGATGACGTCGACGCCCATCTCCTCGAGCAGGAGGGCGATCTTGATCTTTTCCTCGAGATTCATGGACGCGCCCGGCGATTGCTCGCCATCGCGCAAGGTGGTGTCGAAAATGATGACGCGCGAAGACGCAGGCGTCCTCGGCTTGGTCTCCGTCGCGCTGGTCGGGCCAGCGCTGGTCTTGGCGGCGCTCATGGCGCAAATCCTCTGGTCTGGAAGCAACGAACCGGCCGTGGCGATAACCCCCGAGCGCGAGTAGGCCTCGCGTCCCCACACTCAGGGGCTGGTAAGTCGCAGCGTCCTGCTATTGCCCCACCGCAGGCTGCGCCCTTGGTCCTCGCTCGTAACGGCGCGCGCAGCCACAATCTGGCGCGATTGCGCCCGATTTCCGCTGCACCGTGCCGTCCTTGCGACCATCAAACCAACTCCCGCGCCCACGATCAACGTCAGGTAAGGAAAATTCTTACTTTGGGTTCGCAAGACCTTGCTATTCCTTACGAACCTCTACCGACGTGAAATTTACCATGACGATTATGTCTAATCCGTTTACGCCAAGCACTGCAAGGTTTCTCTCGCGAACCGGGCATTTAGGACCCGGCCGTTAACCTTTGTCACCCCGTCAATTCTTGCTCTTATCCACAAGCCGGTTTTGGCTAATCCACGGCATCATGGCCCGCAGCTTGGCACCGATCTGCTCGACCGGATGCTCGGCCCCGCGGCGGCGCATCGCCTTAAAGCTGGCCTGGCCGGCCGCGTTTTCAAGCACCCAATCGCGGGCAAAGCGCCCGGACTGAATGTCGTCGAGGACCCGCTTCATCTCTTCCTTGACTGCCGGGCTGATGACACGCGGCCCGCGTGTGTAGTCGCCATATTCCGCTGTATTCGAAATCGAGTAGCGCATGTTGGCGATGCCGCCCTCATACATAAGGTCGACGATCAGCTTCACCTCGTGCAGGCATTCGAAATACGCCATTTCCGGCGCATAGCCGGCTTCGGTCAGGGTTTCGTATCCCGCCATGATCAGCGACGAGAGACCGCCGCACAGCACGGCCTGTTCGCCGAACAGGTCGGTTTCGCATTCCTCTTTGAACGTGGTTTCGATCACGCCGGCGCGGCCGCCGCCGATCGCCGACGCGTAGGACAGCGCGATCTCGAGCGCATTGGCCGACGGGTTCTGCTCGACCGCGACGAGACACGGCACGCCGCCGCCTTTCAGATATTCCGAACGCACGGTATGGCCAGGCCCTTTGGGCGCGATCATGAACACATCCATGTCGGGCCGCGGCTCAACCAATTTGAAATGGATGTTGAAGCCGTGCGCGAAGGCGAGCGCCGTATCCGGACGCATATTCGGCTTCAAATCGTCGGCGTAAAGCTTCGCCTGTAGCTCGTCGGGCGTCAGCACCATCACCACATCGGCCCATTTCGCGCCTTCGGCCGGCGCCATGACCTTGAAGTTGGCGCCTTCGGCCTTTTGCGCCGACGCCGAGCCGGGCCGCAGCGCGACGCGGACATCCTTCACGCCGCTGTCGCGCAGGTTCATGGCGTGAGCGTGACCTTGGCTGCCATAGCCGACGACCAGCACCTTCTTGCTCTTGATCAGATTGACATCGGCATCACGATCGTAATAGACGCGCATCGCAGCTTTCCCTCTCTCAGAATTTCGCGATCAGAATTGTCCGACGCCGCGCGAGATCGCGACGACGCCGGTGCGTGAAACCTCGACCAGGCCCAGAGGCCGCATCAGATTGATGAAGGCGTTGAGCTTCTCCGCCGAGCCGGTGATCTCGAAGACGAAGCTCTCGATCGTCGAATCGACGACCCGGGCGCGGAAGATATCGGCAAGACGCAGCGATTCGATCCGCTTCTCGCCGGTGCCCGCCATCTTGATCAGCACCAGCTCGCGCTCGACCGAGGGCCCTTCCTCGGTCAAATCGTGGACGACGCGCACCGGCACGAGGCGCGAAAGCTGCGCCTTGATCTGCTCGATGATCATCGGCGTGCCGGAGGTCACGACCGTGATGCGCGAGAGATTGTTCGCCGCATCGACCTCGGCAACGGTGAGGCTTTCGATATTGTAGCCGCGGCCCGAAAACAGCCCGATGACGCGCGCCAGCACGCCCGGCTCGTTGTCCACCAACACGGCAATCGTATGCCTTTCGACTTCGCTCATCTTCATCTTGCGATCCATTCTGGCTTGCCCTCTCCAACACGGGGAGAAGGCGGCCTCAGACGAGGACCATTCCCTCTTCCGAAACCGGTCCGCCGACTTTCCTGTCCGCCGGCCCGAGGATCATCTCGTTATGCGCGGCGCCTGACGGGATCATGGGGAAGCAATTTTCCGCGGGATCGACGGCGACGTCGACGATGACCGGACCCTGGATCGCGATCATCTCCTTGATCACGGCGTCGACCTCCTCCGGCTTGCTCGCGCGCAGCCCCTTCGCGCCGAAGGCATCAGCCAGCTTGACGAAATCCGGCAGCGACGCCGAGTAGCTTTCGGAATAACGGCCGCCATGCATCAATTCCTGCCACTGGCGCACCATGCCCATGTACTGGTTGTTGATGATGAAGATCTTCACCGGCAACCGATACTGGCAGGCGGTGGACATCTCCTGAATGTTCATCAGAATCGACGCCTCGCCCGCGATATCGACGACGAGCGCGTCGGGATGCGCGACCTGCACCCCGATCGCCGCGGGCAGGCCGTAGCCCATCGTGCCGAGCCCGCCCGAGGTCATCCAATGGCAAGGCCGCTCGAACTTGAAGAGTTGCGCCGCCCACATCTGGTGCTGGCCGACTTCGGTCGTGATGAAAGTCTCGCGACCTTTGGTCAGCTCGTAAAGTCGCTCGATGGCATATTGCGGCTTGATGATCTTGTCGGATTTATCGTAGTGCAGGGAATCGCGCTTGCGCCATTCCTCGATCTGCTTCCACCACTTGCCCAACGCGGCATTATCCGGCGCGAAGCGGCGCGCCTTCAACCCGGCGATCAGCGCCTCGAGTACTTTGGTCGCGTCGCCGATGACCGGCACGTCGATACGCACATTCTTGTTGATCGAGGACGGATCGATGTCGATGTGGATCTTCTTCGAGTGGGGCGAAAACGCGGCGATCTTGCCAGTAACGCGGTCGTCGAAACGCGCGCCGACATTGATCATCACGTCGCAACCATGCATCGCGAGATTGGATTCGTAGGTGCCGTGCATGCCGACGAGACCGAGGAACCGCTTGTCGGACGCGGGAAAGGCACCCAACCCCATCAAGGTCAAGGTGCAGGGATAGCCTGTCATCTCGATCAGCTCGGCGAACAGCTTGCAGGCACGCTCGCCCGAATTGATGATGCCGCCGCCGCCATAGAAGAGCGGCTTCTTGGCGTGAGCGATGAGCTCGACTGCTTCGGCGATACGCGCCGCATCGGGCTCGGTCTGCGGCCGATAGGATTTGCGCTGCTCCACCGTCTCCGGCGCGCGATAAGTGCCGATCGCAAACAGCACGTCCTTCGGCAGATCGACGACCACCGGGCCGGGCCGGCCGGTGCGCGCGACATAAAACGCCTCATGCAAGGTGCGCGCGAGGTCGTTCACGTCCTTGACCAGGTAATTGTGCTTGGTGCAGGGCCGCGTGATGCCGGTGGTATCGGCTTCCTGAAACGCGTCATTGCCGATGAGATGGGTCGGCACTTGGCCGGTCAGACAGACCACGGGCACGGAATCCATCAGCGCATCGGTGAGGCCGGTGACCGCGTTGGTGGCGCCCGGCCCGCTGGTGACCAGCACGACCCCGACCTTGCCGGTCGAGCGCGCATAACCTTCCGCCGCATGCACCGCGCCTTGCTCATGCCGAACCAGGATGTGACGCAGCCGGTTCTGCATGAAGAGCGCGTCATAGATCGGCAGCACCGCGCCGCCCGGGTAGCCGAATACGACATCAACGCCCTGGTCGCCCAGCGCCTTGATGACCATTTCGGCCCCATTCATCTGTTCCGCACTCATGACATGCTCCCAAGTCCTGCAACGGGCAAGGATTTCCGCCGCAAAGCTCCGCACCCTAGACAGCTAGACCGACTCGGTCAACAAAAACTGACGAATAAATGCAAAAATTTCTGGCAGCATCCTTTCCGAAAATTGCGCATTTAGGACGAGAGTTTTCGATAGGTTGCTCGCGGCAAGCCGGCGCCGAAACCAAGTATATTGCCGTTTCGCATAATTGCGGGTCGCCTGTTGCATTGCAACAATCGCTTCCGCGCGCGATTGCCGGCCTTCGAGCCAGGCAGCGAGCTCGCGCAAGCCCAAGGCTTTCATCGCGGGAAGATCGGGCGCGAGATGGCGTGCGAGCAGAGCCTTCACCTCGGCTTCGGCGCCATCCTCGATCATCCGCGATACCCGCGCGTCGCATGCCGCATAAAGCTCATCGCGCGGCGGCAACAGCACGACCGCGGCGTTACGCCCCGCCGGCGGCGGCTCTTGGCGGCGGTGCCACTCGGAGAGCGGCAGGCCGGTCGCACGCGCGACCTCGTAAGCGCGGATCAGACGTTGCGTGTCGCTTGTCGGCAGCCGGGCCGCAGCTTCGGGATCGAGTTCAGCCAGCGCCGCACGGAATCCTTCGGGCCCTAGCTTTGCACGCAGGGACCGCGCTTCCTCGCGCGCTTCCTTCGCGATCGGCGGCAGCTCGGTCAGGCCCTTCAGCAGCGCCTCGATATAAAGACCGGTACCGCCGGCGATGATCGGCAACCGACCGGTTTCCCGGGCCGACGCGATCTCGGCCAAGGCAAGCTTGAGCCACCGTCCCGCAGAACAACTCTCGCTCGGATCGATCACGCCGTAAAGCCGGTGCGGCACAAGCGCGGTCACGTCGGGACCAGGACAGGCCGTCAGAATTGCCAAACCGCGATAGACTTGTTGGCTGTCGCCATTGATGACGACACCGTCAAAATGCCCGGCGAGCGCTGCGGCGAGCGACGATTTGCCGCTGGCCGTCGGACCCGCGACGATAATGGTCGAAGCTGCGGTGGAGTCTGCCATGTCCGGGTTTTACCACGGCGGGCGCCGCTCGCTTGCCTTTCGCCTTGGCGTCCCCGATAAAGCCCGCGCATGGCGGAACATGTCCTCACCCTCATCGCTGCGCCGGAGGCGTCGCAGGCGCTCGCTGGCGCGGCCGACACCGCGGCGCAAGCGCTGAGCCAACTCGGCGCAGCGATCGAGGCGCGCGACTGGCTGGCCGAGAACGTCGCGTGCGACATTGTTTTTGACGGCCTCGCCCCCGATCAAGCCGATGCGGCTTGCCGGTCCGCGCTCGCGCGGACCAACGGGCCGAGCGCCATCGACGTCGTGGCGCAGCCGCTCGCCAGCCGCCGGAAAGCGCTGCTGGTCGCCGACATGGAAGCGACCATCATCGCCAACGAGATGCTCGACGACCTCGCCGAGCTGCGCGGTCTTCGCGCGCAGATTTCGGCGATCACGGCACGGGCGATGAATGGCGAGCTCGATTTCGCCGCAGCCCTCACCGAGCGCGTGGCCCTGTTGAAAGACCTGCCGGAAAGCGCCTTGGCGGAGACCGCCAAAGGCATTCGCATCAATCCGGGCGCCAAAGCGCTGGTCGCGACCATGCGCGCGCATGGCGCGTTCGCCGCGCTGGTTTCGGGCGGTTTTCGCGTTTTCGCCTATCAAGTGCGCGACGCGCTGGGATTCGATCGCGCCGTCGCCAATGATCTCGTGATCGCGGATGGCAAGCTCGCCGGCACGGTGCGCCAGCCGATCCTCGCGCGCGAAGCCAAGCTGGCGACCCTCACCACACTCGCCGCCGAACGCGGCCTTTCTCTTGCGGCCACGCTTGCCGTCGGCGACGGCGCCAATGATCTGCCGATGATTCAGGCGGCGGGAATGGGCATCGCCTATCACGCGAAGCCGTCGGTCGCGGCGCAGGCGCGGTTGCGGGTCGACCATGCCGATCTGACGGCGCTGCTCTATGCGCAAGGCTATCGCCAAGACGAGATCGTTTCGCGCTAGACGCTTCGCCTCGTTGCGGCGGGCGGGCGCGGACGCGCTTAGCTGTTGTCGAGCTTGACCGCGACGAAGCGCAGATCGCCCTGGCGATCGACCAGGAGCAGCACCGATTTCCGCCCGGCCTTTTTCGCCTCGTCGACCTTCGAGAGAATTTGCGCGGTCGTCTTGACGCTGTCCTGGGCAACCTCGACGACGACGTCGCCGGCGCGCACGCCCTTATCCGCCGCCGGACCGCCCGCATCGATATCGGTGATCACGACGCCGGAAACGTCGTCGGCCAAGCCGTAACGGTCGCGCAGCTCGGGCGTCAGATTCGCGAGCGATAGCCCGAGCGCCTTCACGACATCGACCGGCGGCGCCGGCGGCTTTTCCTTCGGCGATGCCGCGGCCTGTTGGTTGTCTTCCTGAAGCTCGCCGACCTTGACGTCGAGCGTCACTTCCTTGCGCTTGCGCCAGACCGTGACTTTGACGGACTTGTCGATCGCGGTTTCGGCGACGATGCGCGGCAAGTGGCGCATATCGGCGACTTCCTTGCCGTCGAAGGTCAGCACGACGTCGCCGGGCTGAATGCCGGCAACTTGCGCCGGCCCGCCATCATGGACACTGGCGATCAACGCGCCGCGCGGCTTGTCGAGGCCGAGGCTTTCGGCAATCTCGTCACTGACACTTTGAATGTTGACCCCGAGCCAGCCGCGGCGCGGATGGCCGAATTGCTTGATCTGGTCGATCACCGGTTTGGCGAGATTGGCCGGGATCGCAAAGCCGATGCCGATCGAGCCCCCGGACGGCGAATAGATCGCCGTATTGATGCCGATCACCTCGCCGTTCATGTTGAACATGGGACCGCCCGAATTGCCGCGGTTGATCGAGGCATCGGTCTGAAGGAAATCGTCGTACGGCCCGGCATTGATCTCGCGCGCGCGGGCCGAGAGAATCCCGGCCGTTACCGAACCGCCAAGGCCAAAGGGATTGCCGATCGCCAGTACCCAATCGCCGACGCGGGTTTGATCGCTGTCGCCGAACTTGACCGAAGGCAGCGGCTTCGACGATTTGATGCGCAACAAGGCCAGATCGGTCTTGGTATCGCGGCCGACGACCTCGGCCTTGAAATTGGTGTCGTCCTGCAAGGTGACGGTGATGTCGTCGGCGTCGTCGATCACGTGATTGTTCGTCACCACGAGGCCGGACGGATCGATGATGAAGCCTGAGCCGAGCGAGGTTTGCTGCCGCGGCAGCGCCTGTTGCTGGCCCTGTCCCTGGCGTTGATTGCGGTTGAGAAAATCCTTGAAGAACTCCTCGAAGGGCGAACCCGGCGGGAATTGCGGAATATCGGGGCCGGGCTGGTTGCCGCCGCCGTCTCCGCTTCCGCCGCTCCCGCTGCCACCACCCTTGTCGGGCTTGATGGTCTGGGTGCTGGAGATGTTAACCACCGCGGGCAGAAGCTTGGCGGCGAGATCGGCAAAGCCGTCGGGACCGGGATTGGCAGAAGCCGCGACGGGAAAAAGGGTCGCAGCGAGAAAGGCAACAGCAAGGCCCGCGCGCAGGCCGGAACGGGCGCAAGAACGCATGAGCAGGCTAAACTTGGCCCGATTCACGAGCGAATCTCCTCGGACAACAAATGCACGCGGAAGCGGCATTTTAGGAAACTATAGCACGCCAAGCCAGTACCCGGTGAGATGGCGGCGGCGACCGTCTTGTGCTCACCCTAGCTACGTATGAACCACACTGCGGCGACACCGAGACAGGCCGCAGCCAGACCGGCAAGCCGCAAGGCCGAAACCGGCAAGACGGCGACCTGGGCATTGAGACGCTGCATCGCTGTAGGCAGGACCGAATAGAGCAAGCCCTCGATCACCACGGCGAGGGCGAACGCGGTAGCGAAATCCTTCATCGCCGCGGTGCGCCTCCCGCTCCCGTGCCGCCGGCCAGGCCGGCAGGGCCGCTTTCGAGATATTTGAAGAATTCACTATCGGGCGCGAGAACCAACGTCGTCCCCGGCCCGGTCAAGCCGTCGCGATAGGCTTGCAGCGAGCGATAGAACGAGAAGAAGTTAACGTCCTTGCCATAGGCATCGGCGTAAATCTTGATGCTGTCGGCATCGCCCTGGCCGCGCAGGATTTGCGCCTGTTTCTGCGCGTCGGCCAGGATCTCGATCCGCTGACGGTCGGCATCGGCACGGATTTGCTGCGCCTGTTGAGCGCCTTGGGCGCGGTATTGCGCTGCTTCGCGTTGCCGTTCGGCCTTCATGCGCTCATAGACCGCCTGACCGTTCCCTTCGGGCAAATCGGCACGCCGCAGCCGAACGTCGATGACGTCGATGCCGAAGCTTTTGGCTTGCCCGTTCACGTCGTCGCGGATCTGCCGCATGATGTTGGCGCGCTGCGCCGAGATCACCGCCTGCAGCTCGACATTGCCGATGACACGACGCAGTGACGCGCTGATCGTTGCCGCGAGACGCGTATCGGCGACAATCTCGGTACCCACGCTTTGATAGAATTGCAGCGGGTCGGTAATCTTGAAACGAGCATAGGTATCGACCACCAGCCGCTTCTGGTCGGACGCGATCACCTCTTCGGGCGGCGGCTCGAGATCGAGGATACGTCGGTCATAGATCACGACATTTTGATAGGGCAATTTGAACTGCAAGCCGGGGTGATCGATCACGTTGACCGGCTTGCCGAATTGGAGAACCAGCGCGATCTCGGTCTGCCGCACCGTGAAGAACATGGTGTAGATCAGGATCAAGATGACGACTGCGACGCCGCCGACGAGGCCAAGAGTCCGACTGCTCATCGCGTCGCTCCCGGGTTCGGGCTGGGGGTGAGGCTTGGCGTCGCGCTGGTCCGCGCGCCAGAGGCCGGCGCGGGCGGTGGAGCCGGCACGCTCAGGCCGGGAAGCGGCAGATAAGGCACGACACCGGAGCCGGACGCGGTGCGGTCGATGAGAATCTTGCTGGTATTTTTCAGGATGCTCTCGATCGTCTCGATATAAAGGCGGCGCGCGGTAACGTCCTGCGACGCCTTGTAGGAATCATAGACCGAGCCGAAGCGGGCCGCGTCGCCTTGCGCCTGCAGCACGACCTGCGCCCGATAGGCTTGCGCCTCCTGGTCGATGCGCGAGGCGTCGCCATGGGCGCGCGGGACCACATCGTTGCGATAGGACTCGGCTTCATTGACGAGGCGCTGCAAGTCGATCTTGGCGCTTTGCACGTCGCGGAACGCATCGATCACCGGGTCGGGCGGGTCGACTTTCAGAAGCTGAACCTGGGTAACGTCGATGCCGGCGCCGTAGGAATCGAGAATGTCCTGCAGCAATTTCTGCGTGTCGGTTTCGATCTTGCCGCGGCCTTCGGCGAAGGCGTTGGCGATTTCGGTGTGGCCGATAACCTCGCGCATGGCGCTTTCCGCGGCCGATTTTACCGTCAGCTCGGGATTGCGGATGTTGAAGAGATAGGCCTGCGCGTCATTCACCAGCCAAAACACGGTGAAATTGATATCCACGATGTTTTCGTCGCCGGTCAGCATCAGCGATTCTTCTGGTACTTCCGTGGTTCCGGTGCTGCGGCCGGGCACGAAGGCGGTGCGATAGCCGATCTCGATCCGGTTGACGCGTGTCACGGTCGGGGTCAGCGCCTCCTCGACCGGCCAGGGCCAGTGCCAGTTGAGGCCGGGATTCGTCCGCGTGGAAAAGGCGCCGAAGCGCAGCACGATGCCTTCCTGATCGGGATCGACGCGGTAAAAGCCGCTAATCCCCCACAGCAGGACGATGATCACGCAGCCGAGCGCCCAAATCCTCGGCCCGCCGGCGCCGCCGCTCGGCAGCACGCCGCGCAGCAGATTCTGCAATTTGCGCAAGGCGTCTTCGAAATTGGGCGGTTGGAAGCCGCCGCCCCCGCTTCCCCACGGGCCGGGGCCTCCGCCACCGCCCCACGGGCCGCCGCCGCCTCCCTGGTTCCACGACATCGATCGATCCTTTTCGTGTCCGCTTTGCCAAGCCGTCAGTATCTCTTATATGTCTGCCATCAGGCGCGGCGGACAGCTCGGGAACGGCACCCCGATATCGGCGCCGACAAGTCTTGTCAAGGACGAGGGGCGGGCGCGATGGCCGGGATTTCTGAGAAAGACGTGCTCGCGGCGCTCGGCAAAGTCGTCGATCCCGACAAAGGCAAGGATATCGTCAGCCTCGGCATGGTGTCGGGGATACAGATGCGCGAAGGCCATGTCGCTTTCGCCATCGAGGTCGAGCGCGCGCGCGGACCGAAGCTCGAGCCTTTGCGCAAGGCGGCCGAAAAAGCCGTCGAAGCCTTGCCCGGCGTTCTGTCGGTCACGGCGGTTCTAACCGCCGAAAAGCCGCAAGGCCAAGCGCAAGCCCAGCCGCAGCCGGCGCCGCGCAGCGCGCAAGCTCCCGCCAAGCCGCTGGCGCCTGGGGTGCACGCCATCATCGCCGTGGCATCGGGCAAAGGCGGCGTCGGAAAATCGACCACCGCCGTCAATCTCGCCTTCGCCTTGGCGCAGCTCGGCCTCAAGATCGGCCTGCTCGACGCCGATATTTACGGGCCGTCGATCCCGCGCATGCTCGGCATTTCCGGCAAGCCCGTGTCGCAAGACGGCAAAGTGCTCGAGCCGAAAATAGCTCATGGAATCAAGTGCATGTCGATGGGCTTCCTGGTCGCCGAGGACACGCCGATGATCTGGCGCGGGCCGATGGTGATGAGCGCCTTGCAGCAGATGCTGCGCGACGTCAATTGGGGCGAGCTCGACGTGATGGTGGTGGACATGCCGCCCGGCACCGGCGACGCGCAGCTGACCATGGCGCAGCAAGTGCCGCTGGCCGGCGCGGTGATCGTCTCGACGCCGCAGGACATCGCCCTCTTGGATGCGCGCAAAGGCCTCAACATGTTCCGCAAAGTCGATGTGCCGGTTTTGGGCTTCATCGAAAACATGAGCTATTTCAAATGCCCGCATTGCGGCGAGCGCAGCGACATCTTCAGCCATGGCGGCGCCAAGACCGAGGCCGAGAAGCTGGGCGTCGATTTCCTGGGCGAGATCCCGCTCGACATGGCGATCCGCGAGACCTCGGACGCGGGCACCCCGATCGTGTTGTCGCAACCGCAAAGCGAGCACGCCTTGGTCTATCGCCAGATCGCCGAGCGCATCTGGGAAAAGCTCGGCGGCCGGAAACGCCAAGCCCCCAAAATCGTCGTCGAATAGCACCGCGCAACCGCTGGTCCGTGGACGCGGCTTGCGTCTGGTGGAACTATGGTCGGCCTATGGTCCGCACAAGGTCCAAGGGGGGTTTAATGACGTCCGACGCTAGGTCCGACCCAGGTATCGTGTCGGTCGAGGAAAACCGGGTGCTCACGTCGACCGGCGCCGGCACCCAGATGGGCGAGGTTTTGCGCCGCTATTGGTGGCCGATCGCGATCGCCGAGGATTTGAAGGAAAAACCCACCTTCATCCGCCTGCTTGGGGAAGACCTGGTTTTGTTTCGCGACCGGCGCGGCCGCCTCGGCTTGATCGAAGCGCGCTGCGCCCATCGCCGCGCCAATCTCTGCCTCGGCACGGTCGGGCTCGAAGGGCTGCGCTGCCGCTATCACGGCTGGCTCTACGACGCGCAGGGAAAAATTCTCGACGCGCCCGGCACGCCGCCAGGCAGCGATTTGAAAGACACCGTGCGCCAGCGCGCTTATCAAGTCGAAGAGCTGGGCGGCTTGCTGTTCGCTTATCTCGGGCCGCTGCCGGCGCCGCTGTTGCCGCGTTTCGATTTCCTGGTGCGGCCCGGCTTGCGCCTGGCAAGAGTGATCGGCTTCTCGAATTCCAATTGGCTGCAGCTTGCCGAAAACGGCTGCGACCCGCTGCACGTTACGTTTGCGCATGCGATGAGCTGGGGCGGGGTCGCTTCGGCGCCGGTGCATATGAGCTTCGACGAAACCGAATGGGGGCTGATCTATCGCTCCGGCCGGCCGATCGACAAACGCGAGCATTACGCCTATCGCGAGCAGCATTGGCTGATGCCCGGCGTCACCTTGGCCTCCGAAGGCTATGGCCGCATGACCTCGAACGATTTCGCGTCGCTGCAGCTCGACCACGCGCTGTTGCCGCGCGGCGCGCGCTACAACGTGCCGCTCGACGACACGCATACGATGCTGATCCGGCTGGTGTGGAAGCCCGAAGGCAGCAAAGCGGAATATTCCGAGCTGCCTTTGCAGACGCCGGATTGGATTCCCGATCCGGTCGAGCCTTACCGCGAATACCGGCGTCTCGAAAACAACGTCACGCTCGGTTATGACTGGCCGAAAATGGTCAGCGCGCAAGACGCGACCATCCAGGACAGCATGGGCGCGATCGCCGATCGCGAGCGCGAGCATCTGACGCCGTCGGATGGCGGCGTCGTCATCGTGCGCAAGATGCTGCGCGATGCGATGGCGGAAGTAGCCGCCGGGCGCGACCCGAAAGGCGTGGTGCGCGATGAAGCGGCCAATCGCGAGATCGCGATCCCGGCTTTCGAAGACGTGCTCCCGAAGGCGGAATTCGAGAAAGTGACGCGGCTTTACGACGCGGCGGAGTAGAGCGTTTCTCGTTGGCGGTCATCGTCGATCGACGACGATGAAATGCCCCCCACCCGTGGCGCTGCCGAACATGCCACCGGCATGTTCGGCGGCGATCAAGGGGGCAACAGCACATCACTTTCCCTGGATTCCCTGACTTCACAAACGAAGTGCAACACCTTCTCTCGGGGGTGTTGCGATGGGACAGGCGTACAAGCACTTCAGCTTGGAAGAACGGTGCGAGATTGCCCAGCGGCGCGCAGCCGGGGGGTCGATCCGGCAAATTGCGGCGGCTTTGGATCGCACGCCATCGAGCATCTCTCGGGAGTTGAAGCGCAACAGCGGAACCAAGGTCGGCTACAAGCCGAGTTATGCCCATGACCAGGCCAAAGCCCGTCGCTGGCGCGGGTCCAAGCTGCTCCGCAACGCCGAGCTGCAAGCCCTCGTCCTCGAGCGCTTGCGCCGCGGCTGGTCGCCGCAACAGGTCGCCGGCCGGCTCGCCCGCGAGCACGCTCGCGTTGTCGTTAGCCACGAGACCATCTATCGCTTCATCGCCGCGCAGATCGCCCGCACCAAGAACTATGCCTGGCGGCTCTACCTGCCGCGCGGCAAGAGCAAGCGGGGCTTCCGCGGTCGCAAAGGTGGTAGCTCAGTTGAGCACATCAAAAACCGCGTCCCCATTGCCTTGCGACCCGCCGCCGCGACCGATCGTGCCAACCCCGGCCATTGGGAAGCCGACCTCATGCTCTTCCGAACCTACGGCCAAGCCGTCCTGGCTCTCCACGAGCGCTCGTCTCGCGCGCTCGCCATCGTCCGCCAGCACAGTAAAGAGGCAGCGCCCATGGCCGCCGCCATCGAAGCGCTCCTGGCTGCCCTGCCAAGCAACCTGCGCCAGACCATCACCTTCGATAACGGAACCGAGTTCGCACGCCACGAGACGCTACGGCAAAACCTCGGGATCCAGACCTTCTTCTGCGATCCTCATGCCCCGTGGCAAAAAGGAGGCGTCGAAAACGCGATCGGCCGCCTCCGCCGCCTCCTACCGAGAAAAACCGACCTCACGACCCTTACATCGTCTCAGATCCGTTACCTCGCGCGTCTCTACAACCACACCCCACGAAAATGCCTCGACTTCCAGACCCCCGCCGAGGTCTTCTTGAAAGTGTTGCACTTCGAATGTGACTCCATCTTCCCGCTTTCGCGGGAATGACGATTTAGTTTTTCTGGAAAGAACTCACCCCCACCCTTCCCTCCCCCCTCGAGGGGGAGGGTTAGGGAGGGGGGGCATCTCTATGCCGCGCGAAACGCCGTAATGCTCACTCGTACTTGCTGAGCTCGGCCTCGGTCGCGACGCGTTCATGGCCGTCGACCGTCGATTTGATGCGGTATTGATTGATGCCGTGCTCTTCGGGCATCACGCGCACGATCTCGAACGCACCTTGATGCTCGCCGGCAAACTTGCTGCGCGCGAGCGAAACCCTTTGACCGGGCCGGAACTTGTAGGCCATGACCCCGAGCCTCCCGTAAAACTTCGGTGGCGATCCGGCGCGGCGCGCCGAAGCGCGCGAGCGGCGGCCCTCGACTGGCTCAGTACCCTTCGCGCTCCATCCGCTTGCGCAAGGCCTTGCGTTGGCGGCGCACCGCCTCGGCCTTTTCGCGCACACGGCGCTCGGAGGGTTTTTCGTAAGCGTTGCGTCGCTTCATCTCGCGAAACGTGCCCTCGCGCTGCATCTTCTTCTTGAGGATGCGGAGCGCGCCATTCACGTCATTGTCGCGTACGAAGACTTGCATGAAAATTCTCTGAAGTAAGAAAGCTTGAAACCTAGACCGAAAACTTGGACCGACACCGGCCGGGCGCAAGCCCGGCCGGCACCGTCACTTTCCGTCAATCGGCCAAAGCGAGATTCGCGGCGGCTTCCTTGCCGCGATCACGTGCGATGTCGTAGCTCACCTTCTGACCTTCGGCGAGGGTCCCGAGACCCGCGCGTTCGACGGCCGAGATGTGCACGAAGACATCCTTGCCACCCGAGCTCGGCTGAATGAAGCCGTAGCCTTTTTGGGCGTTGAACCATTTGACAGTACCAGTAGCCATGTAGGCCTCCGTAAACATATTGAGACGCCCCTCGTGGACTCACGCGGAGCGATGCAGTGTCAGCCTCATGGAATCTTGTAGATCGCCCCAGCGGGCGGGTCGGCAAGTGCCGAAGCAGAAACTGATCGGCGTAATATGGCGGCAAGACGCCAAAATCACAAGACCCGGCTGGCCGGGGTGTGGGGCCGCCGCCCGCGCTATTCGAGCGGCGTGCCGCGCAGATTGCTGACCAGGTGCCACTCCTTTTTCGCCGCATCCCAGCGCACGACCACGGCATTGTCGATGTTGAGGCCGCGTTGCGGCGTTTTGACGAAGTCATATTGGCCTTCGGCGCCGATATGCTTCTGCCAGGCGACCAGGAAATCATGGAGTTGCTTGGCATCGGCGCCGTCGGGAAGCTGGTTGAGCGCGTCGGCGACCACCCGGATCGGCTCCCAGCCGAGCTCGATCCCGGCATCGGGATAGGCGTTGATGGTCTTCATGCTGCTAAAGAAAAGTTTCTGCTGCGCGACCACCTCGGGCGAAACACTCAAGCGCGGATCGCCATTGGCCGCCCATTCGCCGACGCCGAAGAACACCTGGCTCGGCAGGAAAGGCGCGTAATCGGTCATCTGCTGCAAGGTCATGTTGCTGCCCGAGGCGGCGGTGGGGAGGTCGATGCCCGCCTGCTTCAAGCCGCGCAACACCGTGCCGCCCGCCGCGGTCGTGGCCCAGCTGACGATCGCCTGGGGATTGCCCGCCTGCATGGTCGCGATCTGCGCCGCGACCGTCACGTCGCCGGGCGCGAAATGCGTGTCGGCCACGAGAGTCATCTTGGCGAAGTCGGGCTCTTTCAAAAGATCGGTGATGCTTTTCTCCGCGTCCTGGCCCGAGGCGTCGGTAGTGGTGATCAGCGCCACCCGCAGCCAGCCCTTTTCGCGGAAATAAGTCATCAGCGCGCGCTGCTGATCGTGCGAATCGATCTGCGAGGTGAAGACATAGCCGCCCGGCGTGGTGCGGATGCTGGGCGAGAAGCAATACATCACCGGCCCGCTCGCCACGAGCGGCGCCATCGCGTTGCACAAGGCCGAGACGGTCGAGCCCAGGATCACGGCGGGGTGCAGCGCGATCACCTCGGTGGCGACCTGCACCGCGACTTGCGGGCTCGATTGATCGTCGTGAAAGATGACGTTCAAGGGATGCCCGTGAATCCCGCCATCCTTGTTGATCACCTGTTCGGCAACTTTGATCGCGTCCTGCTCGGCCTTGCCGAGAAACGCGCCGCCGCCGGTCAAAGGGATGATGACGTGAAGGTCGTAAGGCGTCGCGGCCCCCAAGGCCGGAAACGCCGCGCCCAAAGCGAACGCCGCCGAGAGCAGCAAGCGCGCGCAAAAATTCTGAAATTCGATATTGCCCGACATTCTTCTTCCTCCCCGCGCCGGCCGTTGTTTTAAGAAGGGCCGGATGTGGCACTATATATCAGATGTTGGGGTGGGGAAGATGGGGGATGGGTTTCCGCAATGGGCAGGCGGGAGCGGAAATTGAATCGGTGATCCAATACACCGACAACAGACGCGTTACTCGATGAGGGAGAAAAATGAACTCGCCCGAGCGCCATTTGCCGAAGGAGCTCCTCGAATGCGCGTCGGTCCGCGGTAGGGAATACGCTTGGCGGATCGCCGACATCCCTAAGGTGATCGAAGCCGCTCGCCGAGCCGGATTGGTCAACATTGGAGGCCAGCTCCAATTCCGCCTTCCCGATGGCGGAACCTGCGAGTGCTATTGGGTGCAGGTGGACACCTATAAGTCAGTTTCAAAAGAACTACATTGGGCCGAACGCGTAACCCAAACAGCCGACGTGGCGTTGGCTGACTTCACGCGCTTGGCTTCCGAATACGACTTCCCGGAGGAAGGGCGACGAAGTTTCGGCGCGCATCTAAAGGAGGCCGAGGGGCGAGGCGGAAACGCAGCCGAGATGATGTGTTTCGTTTGGGACGTACTGGACGCCAAAGAGGCGGCGCAAACGGAGCATCCGGACACTTAGCCAGCTCGGCAATCTTAAGGCTGTGTCAACAGATCGGTCACAAACGGCGATCGCGGCAATGCGGCTTTGCCGAAAACGCGCCGGAAAATGATCTCCAGTTTTACGCTTGACGTATAACGGATAGATATCTAGATTTCACGCTTGTGATCAAGAGCTGTCAGGATAAGCGAACATCACAATTCCTGGCGGGGCGGCGGGTTAAGGAATTTGCCGGTTTCGCCGATCAGGCGCGGCGTCGTCTGGCGATCCTTGCCGCCGCGACAAGGCTTGAGGATTTGGCGGGCCTCCCGTCCAACCGCCTGGAAGCGCTCAAAGGCGACCGAGCCGGGCAGCACAGCATTCGAATTAATGACCAGTGGCGGATTTGTTTCCGCTGGGGCAAGGAAGGAGCCGAACGTGTCGAAATCTGCGATTACCATTGATCACGCCGCGACCGACGGCTTGCCGCCCACGCATCCCGGCGAAATCTTGCGCGAGGAACTGGCGGCGCTGGAGCTTTCAGCGAATGCCTTCGCCGCGAAGATCAAAGTGCCGACCAACCGCGTCACCGAAATTCTCGCTGGGCGCCGCAGCGTGACCGCCGAGACCGCGCTGCGCCTTGCACGGTTTTTCGGAACCAGCGCCCAGTTCTGGATGAATCTGCAGGCGAATTACGATCTCAAAACCGCCGCAGCGGAGTCCGGCAAGGATATTCTCCGACAGGTCCGCCCCCACGCGGCGTGATACAGGTGCTTCGGTCCCGCGAGGTGACGCACATACTGGTCACGGAAGAGGAAGCGAGTAGGAGCGGCCGGATGATCGCGAATTAAGTATTGTGTCCCCCGAATTCGCATCCCGAATTAAGTATTGTGTCCCCCGAATTCCGTCCTGAAACCCGACAGACCGACCTGAGGGAACGAAGGAAAATTGGTAAGGCGCCGGGGCTTGTCACCGATCAAACCCTGGAATGACAGACCGCGAAATGCATTTGCAGCCTTCGTCCCGTCCCGGCATTGTCAATCGGCCATCCATAAGCATTCCCTTGACGACTTCGTATCGTTTGCCGTCGGCCGCCTTATGGGCCGCGTCCTGGCGAATATCTTCGGCCGACGGTTTTTTTGGGTTCATTTGGCATGGCGCCCACTGTAAACCCAAATTGCATATTTAACTCCTATCGACACCTGCTGATCGCGATTCATCAGTGCCGTGGCCTTGTTATTCAGACTGAGCGAAATCTCGCGAGCCCTCTGCTTCGTCATGTGGGGCAAATTCAATTCCATGACAGCATTAAATAGGATTGCTAGGTCCCGCCCCCCGGAAATTGCTCGCAGAGCCGCGCCGTAGATTTTGTCGAAATTGGATTCGTTGAACTCCTTTATCTGTTTGATGTTGTCTTTAAGATCAGCTTTGACCGCCTCGGTCACGCGTTTGGGATCGAACTTCACGGTCGGAATGGTGTAGGCCGGTTCCATGGCCTCAGCAGGGGCAACAGCGGACTTGGGTCCTCCTCCGCCTCTGATTGCTAAAATGAGCTTCGAGACAATCGACATGAGACCCCGACGCTCATTACAATCAGTGTGGGTGCGGCGCGCTGCCAGTCAAAATAGTTGAGTACGAGAGCCAAGTCATAGCTCCTGGAACATAATACATAATTATCTAATTAAGCGAATTCGGTTTTGTGTCCCTGGAATTCCCTGTGATTAAGGACTCCGAAATTATTGGACGGAAGCTCCATATCGCGGCTCCCAAAATGAAGGTGACACAAGTTCAACAGGCGGCCATCGACGCTGCAACCGATTACGCGAGATCAGAAGGCGTTACGTTGCTGATCGCGCCGTTCTAGGAGTGCATCATGCTTTGCCATTTTTATCTGAGAAGGGGAATCGTCTATCTCCCCACTTTCGGCAAGGTCGATAAAGGGTTCTATCGCGGCATCGAGCCTGTTGCAGTCGTGCCGCTATCAAACACAGACGCTTTACGTCAGGCTCTTCGCGACACGATTGCGCGTGGCAATCCACCGGTGCCGCATTTGCCACGCGCGCAGTGGCCGCCACCGGTGACCTTGAAATATGCGGGCGTCAAGACTTGGAGCGCCTTCGCACGTGACGCATCCTATTGGGGAATCGAAGAAGACGGCGGCGTCTTTCGCATCATCGTGCACAAGAAGATCGATAAAGGCGGTTGGGAGGAGGACAAGGAGAACAGCGAGACTTTTCCGCCGGGATCAACGGCGGACGAGGCTATCGACCGGATGATTGCGATTCTGCAGGAAGTCGATTGACAGGCTCGATCGAAATAGGCCGCGCTCATTCCATCGTTGCTCGATGCGCCATTTTCGCGATTGACGCGCTCACTTAATCGCCTCTCCCCAACACCTGCATCAGCTCGGACCATTCGCGCTTCGACATTCCGCTTGCCGGCTGGTCGATCGTCTCGCCCGCGATCATCTTCTTGACCACGGCGAGCGCGTTCGCCGAAAGCTGCGCGCCGCCGATGCGGTATTGCCGGAAGGCCTCGGCCACAAGCGGCACCCAACGCTCCATCGTGCCGATCATCGCCTCGGCATAAACGCGGATCTCGTATTGCGCATGCGCATCGGCCCGCAGCGAGAGGAAGTTGAGGAGATTATGCAGATCGGTCTTCCAATACCATTGCGTATAAAAATTGAGCGAGAGATTCATGCGCGCCAGTTCGCGCGCCAAGCCCGAGCGGGTTTCGTCGACCGCCTTGCCGGTTTCGTCCTCGTTGAGCATGAAGGCATAGTCGCGATAGCTCCGCGCCGCGTCGTCGCGCAGCAGATCGAGCACGCGCCGCGCCTCATCCGACGGCAGCGATGAGCCCCTGCCCTGGCGGTTGGTCGCCGACTGCACCGCCAAATGCTCGGGCGCCGGCAAATAAAACTCGTTGTCGAGGATCGAATAGCGCGCGGAATATTCGTTGACGTTGGCGGTGCGGTGCCGGATCCACTGTCTAGCGACGAAGATCGGCAGCTTCACATGGTATTTGATCTCGCACATCTCGAAGGGCGTGGTGTGCCGGTGGCGCATCAAATATTGGATCAGGCCGCGATCCTCGTTCACGCGCTTGGTGCCCTTGCCGTAGGAGACGCGCGCCGCCTGCACCACCGCCGCATCGTCGCCCATGTAATCGACCACGCGGACGAAGCCGTGATCCAAAACCGGGATGGGGTTGAAGAGAATCTCTTCCAGCGCGGGTACGGTGGCACGGCGAGTCGGCGCGGATTGGTCGCGCGCAGCGGCGATTTCGGCTTGTTCTTCGGGTTTCAAGGTCATGGTGAGCGCAGCTTAACCGTCACGCTCGCCACCTCCAAGCGCAACTCGGGATGGTCGTTGTCTCTTAACCGAAAATGCCTATATTGAGCCTGTCGGGCAACCGACTATGGCGATACACGGCGCATGGAATAAGCGCAGCGGACCCGGGGGCAGTACCCGGCGCCTCCACCACTTTCTTCCGGCCGTTGTCGTGGCCGGGTTTGCGGGGGCGAATCAGGATCGACGCGCGTGGTAAAGATGTTTGCTGTCGCCCGGCATGATACCGCCGTTATCGGGTCACATACTAAATGCGAACGACAACGTCGCATCAGAGGTACTCGCGGCCTAATTCCCTCACGGGAATGAAAGCCTAAAGTAACTCGCGGTCCGGGGGGCACCGGGCAACAGAAGCCCCCCACTGATTTGCCTGAGAGGGGAGCCCGCGCGTCCGTGAAAGACCTTCTGCGATACGACAAGATGGTCGAGTCGGCCTTGCGCGGGGTGGTGCGCGAAGCCTTGGCCCGCACCGCTGCCAACGGCCTGCCCGGCGCGCATCATTTCTATCTCACCTTCAAGACGCATTTCCCCGGCCTGAACATTTCCGAAGGGCTCGTCGCGCAATATCCCGAGGAGATGACCGTCGTGCTCGAGCATCAATTCTGGGATCTCGAAGTGCATGAGGATCATTTCGCCGTGACCTTGAGCTTCCAAGGCAAGCCCGAGCGTCTGGTCGTGCCCTTCGAGGCGGTGACGAATTTCTCGGACCCGTCGGTGAAATTCGGGCTGCAATTCCAGGCCGGCGACGGCATGGTGCCGCCCGCCGCGCCGGAGCCCGCGCCCAAGACCGAAGACAAGAAAAAGCCCGATACGGGCAAGAGCGCCAAGACCGGCGAGGTCGTGGCCTTGGACTCCTTCCGCAAAAAGTAACAGGGCCGCAAGAGGCGACATGAGCGAATCCGTCTTCCAGGAAATTTTTCCGCTGGGCGCGGATGCGACGCCCTATCGCCAACTGACAGCCGATCATGTCGGCACGACCAGCCTCAACGGCGCCAAGGTCGTCACCATCGCGCCGGAAGCGCTGACCCTGTTGGCGCAGCAGGCCTTCGTCGATTGCGCGCATCTTTTGCGCCCCGGCCATTTGCTGCAGCTGAGGAAGATTCTCGACGATCCCGAAGCCTCGCCCAACGATCGCTTCGTCGCCTTCGATCTGATGAAGAACGCGAACATCGCCGCCGGCAAGGTGCTGCCCATGTGTCAGGACACCGGCACGGCGATCGTCATGGGCAAGAAAGGCCAGCAGGTTTGGACCGGCGCCAACGACGCGGCCGCGCTCTCGGCCGGCATCCGCCGCACCTATACCGAGACCAATCTGCGCTACAGCCAGCAGGCGCCGCTGAGCATGTTCAACGAGGTCAATACCGGCGACAATCTGCCGGCGCAGATCGACCTTTATGCCGATGAAGGCGATCAATACAAATTCCTTTTCATCGCCAAAGGCGGCGGCTCGGCCAACAAGACGTTTCTGTTTCAGCAGACCCCGGCGGTGCTCAACGAAGCGTCGCTGTTGAAATTCGTCGACGAGAAAATCCGCACCCTCGGCACTTCGGCCTGCCCGCCCTATCACCTCTCCATCGTGGTCGGCGGCACCTCGGCCGAGATGAATCTCAAAACCGTGAAGCTCGCCAGCTGCCGCTATCTCGACACCTTGCCGAGCGAAGGCAACAAGGCGGGCCAGGCGTTCCGCGACCGCGCTTTCGAGGAGAAGGTGCTGGGCCTTACCCGCGCCACCGGCATCGGCGCGCAATTCGGCGGCAAGTATTTCTGTCACGATGTGCGCGTGGTGCGTTTGCCGCGCCACGGCGCCAGCGTGCCGATCGGCATCGGCGTCTCTTGCGCGGCGGACCGCCAGATCCTCGGCAAGATCAACGAGAAAGGCGTGTTCCTCGAACAGCTCGAAACCAATCCGGCGCAATATCTGCCCGAGATCGACGAGAGCAAGCTCGCCGGCGAAGTGGTGCGCATCGACCTCAACCAACCGATGAGCGAAATCCGCGCCGCGTTGTCGCGTTATCCGATCAAGACGCGCCTCGCGCTGACCGGGCCGCTGATCGTCGCGCGCGATATCGCGCATGCGAAGCTGAAGGAACGTCTCGACCGCGGCGAAGGTCTGCCGCAATACGTCAAGGACCACGCGATCTATTACGCCGGCCCGGCCAAGACGCCGAAGGGCTTTGCTTCGGGCTCCTTCGGGCCGACCACGGCGGGCCGCATGGATTCCTATGTCGACCAGTTCATGGCGGCGGGCGGCAGCTTCGTCACCTTGGCCAAAGGCAATCGCGGCGGCGAAGTGCGCGACGCCTGCAAGAAGCATGGCGGCTTCTATCTCGGCTCGATCGGCGGCCCGGCGGCGCGGCTGGCGCAAGACTGCATCAAGAAGGTCGAGGTCATCGAATATCCCGAGCTCGGCATGGAAGCGATCTGGCGTATCGAGGTCGTCGACTTCCCGGCATTCATCGTCATCGACGACAAAGGCAACGATTTCTTCGCCCAGCTCGGCTGACCGCCATGCGGCGCGGCGCCAAGCGGAGCGACCGGGCCGGCCGGCGCGCCGCCCCGGCGAGGGATGCGCAGCCGCAATTCATCCGTTATATCCACGACCAGCTGAACCGCTGGGCTCCGGTCGAGGTGCGTCGCATGTTCGGGGGGCACGGCATTTTTCTCGGCGGCACGATGTTCGCGCTGATTCACGCCGAGACGCTGTATTTCCGCACCGACGCGAGCAATCGTGGCGATTTCGAGGCGGCCGGCATGGCGCCCTTCTCCTATCGCCGCAACGGCAAAGAGGTGGCCTTGGGCTATCACGAAGTGCCGCCCGATCTGCTCGACGAAAACGAGCAGCTTGGCCTTTGGGCCGAGCGCGCTTTCGCCGCGGCGGCGCGCAAGGCCGAAGCCAAGAAGCGACGATCATCCAACAGCAAGAGCTCGCGTGGCCGATCCCGTCGATCTTGACGCCCTGATCCGGGGCGAGAAAGCGCCGTGGGACAGGTTCGTCCGCCGCTATGCCGGGCTGATCAACTCGGCCGTGCGCGGCGCCGCACGCCCCGGCGCCGAGATCGAAGATCTGGTGCAAGAAGTCTTCACCAGGTTGTGCAAGGACAATTACCGCCTGCTCAAAACCTATGACGCGACGCGCGCCGGCTTGTCGACCTGGCTCACCATCGTCGCCCGCAGCACCGCGCGCGACATTCAGCGCCGGCGCCAAATCGGCGTCACGCCGATCGACAACGTGCCGGAAATCCTGTTGGCGGTGAGCGACGAGCCGCGCGAGAAGATCCGCTTGCCGGACGGGCTGCTGTCGCCGCGCCAGAAGCTGATTCTGACCTTGCTTTATGACCGCGACATGGAAGTGCCCGAGGTCGCCGCCGCGCTCAAGATCGACCCGCAAACCGTGCGCAGCACCCACCACAAGGCGATGCTGAAGCTGCGCAGCCATTTCGCGGTCGAGGATAAACCAGAAAAACGCTAGATAAATCAAGGTATTGAGACTTGGGGATAGGAACGGAATACGGTGCCTAAAACGAGAACGGGAGATTGCCGATGAATGGGTTGGGGGAAGCAGAGGAAGGACGCGAGCTGTGGCGCCGTTGGCGCGCGCTTGGCAATGCCGAGCCGCCGGCTGCGGCCCCGGACGCGCTTGCTCTCGCCCGCTATGCCGAAGGAAGGCTGAGCGAGGCCGAAGCCGAAAGCGTCGAGGATTGGCTCGCCGCCCGCCCCGAGCGATTGGCCGAGATCGCAGCCGCGCGCGGCGTGGCGCAGCAACCACTCGCCGCCGCCGATGAGGCCATGATCGCCAAGGCCTGCGCGCTGGTCGCGGGCGACGATGACCCGAAAATCGTCAAGCTGCGCCCCGCGGGAAACTGGCGCAACGCGCTCGCCTGGAGCAGCGTCGCAGCGAGCCTTGTCGCCGTGAGCCTGGTCGGCTTTGCCATGGGCAGCGACGCCTATCGCAGCCTCTCCGGCAGCCAGACGACGGAAGCCGCCTCGATCGACACAATCGACGGCGCCACCAGCCTCGATTCCTATCTGAGCGACGATAGCGGCACATGACCAGCATCGCTGAATCCGGCCAGCGGACCGGCTGGCGCGGGCGGCTGATTTGGATCGCCCTCGCTCTGTCGCTTGCCCTCAACGTGTTTTTCGTCGGCGGTCTTGCCTGGGTGAAAATGGCCGGCGGCCCGCCGCCGCCAATCGAACGGCTCCGCGTGCTGAGCCATTCGCTGGACCTCAACAACGATCAGAACCTCGCCTTCGAGCAATTTCTCCGCGTGATCCGTCTGCGCGGGCGTTATATGCGCGAAACCAACCAGCCTTTGCTGGCGAAGATCTGGACCGAAATGGCGAAGCCCGCGCCCGATGACGAGCAGGTCGCCCGGCTCAGCGCCGAGGTCAATGGCAATCGGGAAACCTTCCAAAAGGAAGCGACCACGGCGTTCCTCGCCTTCATGAAGACGCTTTCGCCCGAACAGCGCACCAAATTGGCCGCTTTCGTCACCGAGGCGAAGGACGAGCCGACGCGCCGGCTGTTCCAGATCATCGCGCCGTAACGGCGGCCGCCCGCCCGCTAACAAATCGTTGCTCCTCGTTGTGCGCAATGCGACGCTTCGGCGACGCGAACGCATGCCCATATCTGTTGCAGGCCAGCGAGAGGTTCCCATGTCCCAAACCAGTGCCACCCGCACCGAGCGCGACAGCATGGGCGCGATCGAGGTGCCGGCGGAACGCTATTGGGGTGCGCAAACCCAGCGCTCCTTGGAGAATTTCCGCATCGGCGGCGAGCGCATGCCGCGTCCGCTCATCCGCGCCTTGGCGCTGCAGAAGAAAACGGCGGCGCTGGTCAATGTCGAAATGGGCACGCTCGATGCGAAGATCGGCGCGGCGATCGCCGCCGCCGCCGACGAGGTGATCGAGGGCACACGCGACGACGAGTTTCCGCTGGTGGTGTGGCAGACCGGATCGGGCACCCAGACCAACATGAACATGAACGAGGTTCTGGCCAATCGCGCGAACGAGCTCATGGGCGGCCAGCGCGGGGCGAAAAGCCCGGTGCATCCCAACGACCATGTGAATCTCAGCCAATCCTCGAATGACAGTTTCCCGACCGCGATGCATATCGCGGCTGCGCTCGAGATCGAGCACCGGCTTTTGCCCGCGCTGCAGCGCTTGCACGCCGCCTTGGCGGAGAAATCCGCCGCCTTCGCCGACATCATCAAGATCGGCCGCACCCATTTGCAGGACGCGACGCCCTTGCGCCTGGGTTCGGAGTTCGGCGCCTATGCGCGTCAGATCGAGCTCGGCATGGCGCGCATCAAGGCGGCGCTGCCGCGGCTCTACGATCTGGCGCAAGGCGGAACCGCGGTCGGCACGGGCTTGAATGCGGCGCCGGGCTTTGCCGAGCGTTTCGCCGCGACCGCGCGCCAGCTCACCTCCCTGCCCTTCGCCTCGGCGCAAGACAAGTTCGAGGCGCTTGCCGCGCATGACGCGCTGGTCGAGCTGTCGGGCGCGCTCAACGTGCTGGCTGCGTCGCTGATGAAGATCGCCAACGACATTCGCCTGATGGGCTCGGGTCCGCGCAGCGGTATCGGCGAGCTGCATCTGCCCGAGAACGAGCCGGGCTCGTCGATCATGCCGGGCAAGGTCAACCCGACTCAGGCCGAGGCCGTGACCATGGTGGCGGCGCAAGTGATGGGCAATCACGTCACCATCACCGTGGCCGGCAGCCAAGGCCATTTCGAGCTCAACGTCTTCAAGCCAGTCATCGCCTATAATCTGCTGCAATCGATCGCGCTGATCGCCGATGCCGCTGCGAGCTTCGCCGAGCATTGCATCGCCGGCATCGAGCCCGACCGCGCGCGCATCGCCGAGCTGATGCAGCGCTCGCTGATGCTGGTGACGGCGCTGGCGCCGCATATCGGCTACGACAAGGCCGCCGAGATCGCCAAACGCGCGCTCGCCACCGGCACGACACTCAAAGAGGCCGCGGCGGCTTTGGGTTATGTGAAGCCGGAGGAATTCGACCGCTGGGTCGATCCCAAGACCATGCTGGGCCCGTCATGAGCCGGCATCCGTGACGGCGGCGAAGCTGCGCAAGCGTTCGGTCGTGATCGCCGGTCACGCCACCAGCCTCTCGCTCGAAGAAGAGTTCTGGGCGGATTTGCGGCTGGTGGCGCAACGGCGCGGCCTGTCGCTCAACGCCTTGGTCGCCACGGTCGATGCAACGCGGCAGGGCAATTTGTCGAGCGCCTTGCGTCTCTTCGTGCTTGAGTGCTATCGCAAGGGAGAGCTGAACACGGAGCGTTCGGATGGCTGAGATCATCAACCTCAATCGCTTCCGCAAGGCACGCGAGCGCGACGCCAAGGAACAGCGCGCGGCGGAGAACCGCACCCGCTTCGGCCGCGACAAGACGGAACGCGCCAAAACCCAAAGCGAAACGACTAAGGCCGAGAAGTCGCTCGACGACAAGAAGCTCGATTGACCGTTAGACGAGACCAAGCTCGCTTCGATAGAGCGCCAAGGTCGCGGCGTCGAAGCAGGCAAAAATCACCCGCTCGATCGGCGCACCGGAAGCGATGAAGCGGCGCGTCTCGGCGACCGCGATGGCGGCGGCGCGCGGCGCGGGAAAGCCATAGATACCGGTCGCGATCGCGGGAAAGGCGATCGACGCCAAACCATGCGCGCGCGCCAGTGCGAAGCTGGCGCGGTAACAGCGCGCTAGCAGCTCCTCCTCGCCCGCGTTGCCGCCGCGCCATACCCGCCCGACCGTATGAATGACGTGCTTGGCCTTCAGGCGATAGGCTTTGGTGATGCGGGCCTCGCCGGTTGGACAGCCGCCGATCAAACGGCATTCCGCGCGCAATTCCGGCCCCGCCGCGCGATGGATCGCGCCGTCGACGCCGCCGCCCAACAGCGAAGAATTCGCGGCATTGACGATCGCGTCGACCGCGAGGCTGGTAATGTCGGTTTGCAGCGCGCTCACATCGGCCATGGCTCGATTCCGCAAAATCCCACGATGCCCATTGCCTAAGCTAACGAACTGCCGAAGCACCTGTCCATGATGCGCGGCTCGCGGGACAGTTGCGCGGCCGGCATCGGAGACGCTACACCGCCTTGCCGGCGATCCTGCGGCACGATTTCGGACATTGAGCGATCATGGGAAAGCGGTATCAGGTCATCATCGTCGGCGGCGGACCGGTGGGCGTGGCGCTCGCCGTCGAGCTCGGGCTGCGCGACATTTCCTGCGTCCTGGTGGAGCGGCGGCTCGAGCCGCAGCAAATCCCGAAAGGGCAAAACCTTTCGCCGCGCACCCTCGAGCATTTCGCGCGCTGGGGCATCGTCGACGAATTGCGCGCCGAGCGCCTGTTGCCGCCAGGCTATCCGATCAGCGGCATCATCGCCTATGGCAGCCTGACGAGCGATTACTGGTTCGCGCCGCCGCAACGCGAGATCACGCAAACCTATTACTTCCAGGGTATCGAGCGTCTGCCGCAATACCTGACCGAAAAAGTCCTGCGCGCGAAGATGAAAACCTTGCGCGCGGTCGACAGCCGCTTCGGCTGGTCGGCGCAAAGCGTGGAACAGGACGCGCAAGGCGCGCGGGTGACCATCGTCGAGCCGGGCAGCAGCGGGCGCGAGATCCTGGAGGCCGATTACGTCGTGGGCTGCGACGGCGCGCGCTCCAACATCCGCGAGCAGATCGGCATTCAGCGCAGCGGCGCCGATTTCGACCAGTTGATGGTGCTGGCCGTGTTTCGCTCGCGCGAGCTGCATGAAAGGCTGAAGCGCTTTCCTGGGCGCTCGACCTACAACGTCCTCGTCCCCGAGCTGAAAGGCTATTGGCAGTTCTTCGGCCGGATCGATGTCGGCGAAGGCTGGTTCTTCCATGCGCCCGTGCCCCCCGGCACGACCGACGATTACGATTTCAAAGGCCTTATTCAGCGCATCGCGGGATTTTCCTTCGCCGCCGAATTCGATCATGTCGGCTTTTGGGATTTGCGCGTGGCCGTGGCCGAGCAATATCAGGTCGGGCGCGTCTTCATCGCCGGCGACGCCGCGCACAGCCATCCGCCCTATGGCGGCTTCGGGCTCAATAACGGGCTCGAAGACGTGACCAATCTCGGTTGGAAATTGGCGGCCAAGCTGCAGGGCTGGGGCAGCGACGCGCTGCTTTCGTCCTACAGCGAAGAGCGCCACCCGATCTTCAAGGAGACCGGCGAGGATTTCATCGCCGGGCGTATCGCCTGGGACAAGGCATTCCTCGACCGCTACAGCCCGGAGCGCAATCGCGAAGAATTCGAGCAGGCTTGGAAGCAACGCCAAAGCGGGCTCGAAAGCCGCTTGATGACCTATGAGCCGAATTACGAAGCCTCGCCGGTCGTCTGGGGTCCGCAAGGCGGCAAAAGCAGCGCCCATGGCACCCATATGTTCAAAGCGCGCGCCGGCCATCACCTCGCGCCGCAAAAGCTTAGCGCCAACCGCGATCTCTTCGCCGAGCTCGGTCGCGGCTTCGCCTTGCTCGCCTTCGGCGCGGACGACCAAGACGTCTCGGCCTTCGAAGAGGCCGCAAGGTCGCTGCAAATCCCGTTGAATGTGATCCGCGATACTTTCGAGAGCGGGCGCGACGCCTATGAAGCGCGTCTGACCTTGGTGCGCCCCGATCACTATGTGGTCTGGACCGGCGATCGTCTCGCCGGCGATGCGCGCGCCATTCTCGGAAAGGTCGTCGGGCGGTAGAGCGGTATTGGATTAAATTCAATCGTCGTTCCTGCGCGCTTCGTCACGCTCAGAAGCGAGAACAAACTCACCCCCTCCCGCGCTTCGCTTCGCGAAGCTTTCCCCTTGACCGCCGCCAAACATGCCACTGGCATGTTTGGGTCAAGCGTCCGGAGGACGCTTGACAGGCGTCAAGCCTCGAGGGGGAGGGTTAGGGTGGGGGCTGGCGGTCCGTTATTTCGACGCGACACGATTGCGCGCCAGGGAGGAAAGAGCGCGTCTATTCTGCCGCCGCGCGGCCGCCGCGCATGCCGAGCGCGTTCATATAGGTTTCGAGCAACGCCTCTTGTTCGTCGAGATCGTCCTTGTCCATTTTGCGGATCTTGACGATCTGGCGCATCACTTTGACTTCGAAGCCGTCGGCCTTCGCCTGCGAATAGACGTCGCGAATGTCGTCGGCCAGGGCCTTCTTCTCTTCTTCCAAACGCTCGATGCGCTCGATAAACGATTTCAAGCGCTCCCCGGCGACGCCGCCAGCTTTCGCCATGCGCCTCTCCTTGTTCTTCGATGGCAGGCAGCGACCCTATCGGAGCGTCATCGGCGGTGCAAGACGCGCGCCCAACTCATCCACAGCTCAATGCTTATGCGACTCGGGATGCGGCTTGGTCGGTTCTTTCTGGTATTTTTGCTTCCATTCCTCGTAAGGCATGCCGTAGACGATCTCGCGCGCCTGCGGATCGGGCAGCTTCAAGCCGCGCTCCTCGGCCAATTCGCGATACCAGCGCGACAGGCAATTGCGGCAAAAACCCGCGAGATTCATCAAGTCGATATTTTGCACGTCGGTGCGCTCGCGCAAATGCTGCACGAGCTTGCGAAAAGCGGCGGCTTCGAGCTCGGTGCGGGTTTTGGCGTCCATTTCCATCATCGCTCTCCTGTGGTGGAGGTTCTTCCTAGAGCATTTTCCGGCGAAGTGTGCAGCGGTTCGCCGCAGAAAATGCGACCAAATCACGGAATCGGGAGCATGGTCCGATTCTATCCAAGCGGCTCATGCCTAAGAATGGGGTGTCGGCGGTGCGATTGCCACATAGAGGCCGGCTTCCGCCAAAATCGGCCGCAACACGCGCGCCAGAATTTCCGCCCAACGCGCCGCGCCCTTGCCGTCGGCCACGAGATCCTGGCGCAGCTCGATCGCGACATGGGGCAGGCCGCGCCCCACGCCGTGATGGTATTGGGTGTAGCCGACCGGATCGCGCGCGGTATAGGGCTCATTGTCGCCGACGATCAGACCCGGCTCGGCGCGCAAGCCGTCAAGCAGCGGCCGCGCGATGCGGCCATCCTCGTCCCACAACACGCCGACATGCCAGGGGCGCTTCTTCCCAGACATCTCGGGCGTGAAGCTGTGGATCGAGATCAGCGCCGGTGCGATGCCGCGCTTCTCGTGCGCGGCGATGCGCGCGGCGATCGCCGCGTGAAAGGGATCGAAAATCGCGCGGCGGCGGGCGATGCGCGCCGATTGCGAGAGATCGACGTTGCCGGGAATCATGACGCCGTCGCTGATGGTGGGGATCGAGCTCGGATCGGCGGGATCGCGGTTGCAGTCGATCACCAGGCGCGAATAGCCGCCGAGCACCGCCGGCGCATCGAGCATCGACGCCAGACGGCGCGTGACCTCGGCGGCGCCGATATCCCAGCCGATATGCTGCGCGATCGCGGCATCGTCGAGACCGAGCTTCGCCAGCGCCTGCGGCATGGCGAGGCTGGCATGATCGCAAGTAAGCAAGGCCGACAGCGCTCCGCGTTCGCAACAAAACTCGACCGGCACCGGGTCGGTTTCGGCCAAGAGAGCAAAACTATCCATTGCGACCGGTTATTGTGAATGCACGAAGCGCCATCCTATCCTGCCGCCAGACGACAAGGTGACGAAAGATCGTGGCATTTACCGCACCGCCGCCGGAATTTCTACGCCGCCTTCTGGATGCCGCGCTCGACGCCGCGGACCCGGCCAAGGTATTGCCGCCTTATCTCCCGCCGCCGCCCAAAGGCCGAACCATCGTCATCGGCGCGGGCAAAGCCGCGGCAAAAATGGCAAAAGCGGTCGAGGATCATTGGCCGGGGCCACTCGCAGGTCTCGTCGTCACGCGTTACGGGCACGCTGTGCCGTGCCGGCGCATCGAAGTGGTCGAAGCCGCGCATCCCGTGCCCGATCAAGCCGGCCAGGCGGCGGCGCAGCGCATGCTCGATTTGATCCGCGGCTTGAGCGCAGACGATCTGGTCATCTGTCTTATCTCGGGCGGCGCCTCGTCGCTGCTGGCCTTGCCGGCGCCCGGCATCTCGCTTGAGGACAAGCAGGCCGTCACGCGCGAGCTTTTGCGTTGCGGCGCGACGATTGCCGAGATCAACGCGGTGCGCAAACATCTCTCCGCCATCAAAGGCGGCCGGCTCGCGGCCGCCTCCTATCCCGCGCGGATCGTCAGCTTTGCGATCTCCGACGTGCCGGGCGACGATCCGGCGGTGATCGGCTCCGGCCCGACCGTGGCCGATCCATCGAGCTTTGCCGAAGCGCGCCAAGTCTTGGCGAAGTATCGCATCGACCCGCCGGCTGCCATCGCCCGCCGCCTCGACGCCGGCAATGACGAGACGCCGAAGCCGGGCGATCCGCGTCTTACCCACGCGACCTATCGGCTTGTGGCAACGCCGCGCGCCGCGCTCGAAGCCGCCGCAACCCTGGCGCGCAATAACGGCGTCGCGCCCTTGGTCATCGGCGACGCGATCGAAGGCGAGGCGCGCGACGTGGCGCTGACCCAGGCGGCGATGGCGCGCCAAGCGCAAGCCGGCCGGCTTCTGGTGGGCAATGGGCCCCTGCCCTTGCCTGCGGTGTTGCTGTCGGGCGGCGAGACCACGGTGACGGTAAAGGGCAAAGGGCGCGGCGGGCGCAACACCGAGTTTCTGCTGGCTCTGGCCCTGGCGCTCGACGGCGCGCCCGCGATCCATGCGCTCGCCGCCGATACCGACGGCGTCGACGGCACCGAGGACAATGCCGGGGCGCTGATCGGGCCTGAGACGCTGTCACGGGCCAAGACGCTGGGGCTCGACCTTGCCGCGCACCTCGCCGATAACGACGCCTGGAGCGCGTTTCAGGCGCTCGGCGACCTGCTCATGACCGGCCCGACCTTCACCAATGTGAATGATTTTCGTGCGATACTTGTCGTTGGTACGAGTTGAGAGGAAGAAATGCGACGCCAACGCAGCGCGAAAATCGTTGCCACGATCGGCCCGGCCAGCAATACGCCTGAAAAGATCGAAGCCTTGTTCCGCGCCGGGGTGGACGTTTTCCGGCTCAATTTCAGCCATGGCAAGCAGGAAGACCACCGCGCCGTGTGCGATGCGATCCGCGCGCTCGAAAAGAGCATCGGCCGGCCGATCAGCGTCATGGCCGATTTGCAGGGACCGAAGCTGCGGGTCGGCACTTTCGCCGAGAAGAAAGCAAAGCTCGTCGCGGGCACGAATTTCCGCCTCGATCTCGACAAGGCGCAAGGCGACACAACGCGCGCCTCGCTGCCGCATCCCGAGGTTTTCGCGGCGCTCCAGCCGGGCACCGATTTGCTGCTCGACGATGGCAATATCCGCTTGAAGGTCGAGCGTTGCGGCAAGGATTTCGCCGAAACCAAGGTGATCGTGGGCGGCGAGCTGTCGGACCGCAAAGGCGTCAACGTGCCCAACGCGGTGCTGCCGCTGTCGCCGCTGACCGCCAAGGATCGCTCCGATCTCACCTTCGCGCTCGATATGGGCGTCGATTGGATCGCGCTGTCCTTCGTGCAGCGGCCCGAGGACGTGGCCGAAGCGCGGAAGCTTATCGCCGGGCGCGCGGGCGTGCTGGTGAAGCTCGAAAAGCCGGCGGCGATCACGCGCCTCAACGAGATCGTCGAGCTGAGCGAGGCGGTGATGGTGGCGCGCGGCGATCTCGGCGTCGAGATGCCGCCCGAAGACGTGCCGCCGGTGCAACGCCAAATCATCCATGTCTGCCGCATGACCGGCAAACCGGTGGTCGTTGCCACGCAGATGCTCGAATCGATGGTGCGCAATCCGGTGCCGACCCGCGCCGAAGCCTCGGATGTGGCAACCGCCGTCTATGAAGGCGCGGATGCGGTGATGCTGTCGGCAGAAACCGCGGCCGGCGCCTATCCGGTCGAAGCCGTCACCATGATGGACCGCATCATCCGCCGCGTGCAAGCCGATCCGATCTATTTCCCGGGCTTGCGCGCGGCAGCGCTCGCGGCCTCGGAAGAGAGCGAGTCCGACGCGATCAGCGCCGCGGCCAGCCAGATCGCGCACAGCATCGGCGCGGCGGCGATCCTTTCCTACACCACCTCGGGCGCGACCGCGCTGCGCATGGCGCGCGAGCGGCCCGACGTGCCGATCCTGGCGCTCACCTCGAATCTGCGCACCGCGCGCAGGCTGGCCATGGCTTGGGGCCTGCATTGCGTGCACACGCATGACGTCCGCAACTTCAACGAGATGGTGCAGCACGCCACGCGCGCGGCGCAGCGCGAAGGCTTCGCCGACAAAGGCCAACGCGTGGTGATTACCGCCGGTATTCCCTTCGGCACGCCCGGCGCCACCAACGTGCTGCGTATCGCCTGGATCGAAGGGTAGCGCGATCTAGTCAACTCCCAACGCTTGACCGTCACCCCCGCGCAGGCGGGGGTCCAGGGGCCGGTGACGTGCCGTTGCCCTGGATTCCCGCTTTCGCGGGAATGACGAGCCAATTTGATTTGATACCGCTCTCATTCCGTCGGCGCGTCTAAGCCTGCACGATACCGTCGGCGGGCTTCAAGTCCGGCAAATCCGGAAACACTTTGGCGGCAAGGCTCGCCGCGTCGATCCCGAGATGGTCGCGCAACACGCCTTTGATCACGCTGCGCGAATCCGTGGCGACGCGAAGATCGCGATCTTCCTCGAGCCGGTCGAGGCCGGGCCAATCGCCGTAAAGCCGCCCGCCTTTCACCGCGCCCCCTATCACGAACATCACCGACGCCGTGCCGTGATCGGTGCCGTTGGTGCCGTTGACGGCGACCGTGCGGCCGAATTCGGTGACGGCGATGATCGCGGTTTCCTTCCAGGCCGGTCCGAGCGCCTGCGCCATCGCGTCGAGCCCGGCAGCAAGGCCCGCGAGATTTTCGTAAAGCCGGCCGCTCTCCGTGCCCTGACCGACATGCGTGTCCCAACCATACATGTCGAGCGCGGCGATGCGCGGCCCGTCGGCGGCGGCGAGCATCTTGCCGGCCGCTTCGGCCAAAGGCTGAAACGCCTTGGGTCCGAAGCCACCCGGTCCTTTCGGCTGATCGTCGCCCAGCACCGCGTCGGAAAAGCTTTGCGTCTTCATGCCGAGCTTCAAGGCCGGACCGAAGAGCGGGTCGCGCGCATAGAGGTTGTTCAGCGCCGCCATGAAATCGGAATCGGCCGGTTGGAAGCTCTGCGGCTCCCAGCTTGCCACCGGGACGGCACCGCGCAAGACGAGCGGCACCGCGCCGCCAACGGCAAGGCCCAAGCGCTTGTCGCCTTTCTGCACCAGCGCCAAGGCGCGGTTGAGCCAGCCATCGGTTTCGCGGCTTTTCGCGGAGAGGCCGCATTCCATCAGATCCTGCGCGTCGAAATGCGAGCGCGTGCGATAGCCATTGCCCGAAGCGGGAACGATGACGAGCTGGCCATTGCGGTAATAGGGCTCGAGCGCCTTCAAGCCGGGATTGAGCGCGAAGCCGTGATCGAGCGCGACGCAGCTGGCCGGGTTGAGCGCGAGCGCGCCGCGCTTTTCGGCGTAGCGCCGATCGCCCAAAGGCGGCACGGCGGCAAGACCGTCGAGCGCGCCGCGCAACAGCACGAGCACAAGCCGTCGATCGCCCGGCATGGCGGCGAAGACCGCGCCGGGCAGCCCCGCAATGGCGAAGAGGCCGGCGCTCATGGCGAGAAAGTCGCGGCGTGTCGTCATGTCGCTCACCGTCTTTGGAATTCCGGCGACGCCAGAAGCAGCGCCAGCCCTTCGCGCCGCGACGCCGCGCGCCGGATCGCCTGGCCGGTTTCGTCCGGCAGCATTTCGCCGAACACCGCATCGGCAAGGCTTGCCGGATCGGGCGGATCAGGTATCCGGCCAGCGAAAGTCTGGCACCATTCGACCCGATGCATGACCGCTTCGGGCCCGACCCAATCGCTCGACTCATCCGGCCATCCTGCCGGCGAAGGCGCAAAGAAAGGCTGTTGATCGAGCACGTGTAGACTGTTCACAAGCATTGGCGGTTGCGGCGTGAAGCCGCCGACCCGGATCGCCGCAACCAGCAGATCGTCGGGCGTGCGCACTTTGGCGAAGGGCGTCTTCCACACGGCTTCTTCGCGCACCAATGCGGCGGTTACGCGTTTCAGATCGCCGCCCGTGTCGCGAAACACGGCGGCAATGCGGCGCACGGCATCTTGCGGCGGATGATCGGCGATGAAATGGCGCGCGAGCTTGGTCGCGATGTGCTGCGCGGTCGCGGGATGCGCGGCGAGATCGCGCAGAGCGGCCTCGCCTTCGGCATAACCGTTCTCGCGATAGGTTTTGCCGAGCAGAACCTTGGGGCCCGGCTCGTGGATTTGCGGATAGAAGTGAAAATTTCCGGCATCGGGATCGCGCAACCGCGAAATCGACCAGCCGGTGAGGATGCGCGCGAGCGCCTCGACATCGTCCTGGTTGTAGCCGCCATCGACGCCGAGCGTGTGCAGCTCGAGCATCTCGCGGCCGAGATTCTCGTTGAGGCCTTTGCGTTGGCGCTGGCCGACCAGGGAATTGGGGCCGAAGGACATCACCTGATCGAGATAGAACAGCATCGCCGGATGGCGCTCGGCCGCGAGCAGCATGTCGACGAAGCGGCCGGTGACGTGCGGGCGGATCGCCTCGCGCTCGAACGCGCCGGCAAAGCCGCGGATGACCGGCCGGATGCAGGAAACCGTGAAATGATTGCTCCAGAACCGGGTGAGCCTTTCCAGGAGCGGCGTCTCGCTCGCAGCGGCGGCGTTCACGCGCGCGGCGATCTCGTCGAGGTAAAGCGCATGAAGCTGCTGATTTTCGCGCTTCTTGCCGTCCTCGCTTTTGTCCTGGCGCGCTTGAAGCACGGCGGCAACCATCGGCCCCGATGCCGGCAAGCTGCCCGAGAGCGGCACGGGACGCTGGTCGAGCTGACGCAGCACCCAAGCTTCGGGATCGCGCGCGATCACATCGAGCTCGCCGGCGCGCGGCGCGTAGCCGAAACGGCTGGCGGCAATCACGGCTTTTGTTAATGCGGCGGCAACCATGGGCACTCGGCCATATGTGCGGTCCTCACCCATGATAGGCGGGCCGCTCTTGCCGCATCCCTAAGGCCGATTCAGGCGCGTGAAGCCTCTTGCGCCATGAATTGCTCGACCAGCCGGCGCATCGCGATCACCGGCGTGTCGGCGCGGATCTCGATCCGCGGCGCGTCCGGCATCGCCGAATTGATCCGCTGCTGGCCTTCCATCACCGCGATGTCTTCCATGAACACGTCGCGGATGTTCTTGATGAAGCGGCGGCTGATCTCTTCGTCGCCGACCGCGAAGTTGCGGCATTGCTGATAGAACATGAAGGAGGTCGTTTCGGTTTCGGGCGTCGCCGTGATCAAGGCGCGCAAGCGCACGCCGCGATCCCAATCGCCGTCGCGTCCGACCGTGCCCACCGGCGTGAAGCCGGCATCGATGGTGCAATGGCTCGGCAGCTCGCACAAGGTCGCCTGCCAGCGGTCACAAGTCTCGGCGTTGTATTTCGCGAGCTGCGCCAAAAGCGGCGGCGGCATCACGTTAGGACTCCAACGCATCATCCGCACGGCACGCGGCAGGCGCTCGGTCGTCACCGGATTGCGGTCGAGGCCGCTGCCGCCGAGCGTCGAGGTATGGACGTAAACGACGTGAATGAGATCGAGCAGATTGTCGTTGTTGAGCTCCCAATGGCATTTCATCGGCAGCGGCTTGCCGTCATTGCCGAGGGTGCGGGTGAGCCGATCATCCTCGAGGCATTGCCAGCTCGGCAACAACGCGGGATCGGCCTTGGCCGGATCGCCGAGCCAAATCCAAGCGAAATTCCATTTCTCGATCAACGGATAGGTTTTGACCTTCGCGCCGGGCGGGATTTCCTTTTGCCCGGGAATCTCGATGCAATTTCCGTTGGTGTCGAATTTCAGCCCGTGATAGCCGCAGCGTATGGCATCGCCTTCGCGCTTGCCTTGCGACAAAGGCAAATTGCGATGACAGCAGCGATCCTCGAGCGCGACCGCCTTGCCGCCTTCGGTGCGATAAAGCAAGACCTGCTCGCCCAGCAAATGGCGCGCGAGCGGCGCTTCGCCGATCTCGCAATCGTAAGCGGCCACATACCAGCAATTGCGTAGAAACATGAGGCATCTCCCGTTGCCGTGCCGCCTGTTCTTGACTTTTCCGCGGCCGGGAAAGGGTACCAAAGGGAGGGAATTGTTGCTAGGGTCCGCCTTCATCCGCGCCGCGTTGCGATGCGTTGCGATTTATTCGCCGCTCATCCGTGTTTTGTCGGCGCACGCGAAACGTGCTAAACCGCCCCCGTCCCTAGCTTTGCCGGATTTATGGATCTGTCCGTCGTCATTCCCGCGCGCAACGAAGCGCCCAACATCGCGCCTCTGGTCGCCGAGATTCGCGCCGCGCTCGACGACCGCGTCGATTTTGAGATCGTCTATGTCGATGACGGCAGCAGTGACGGCACGGCCGACGCGGTGCGCGCCTTGATGCCGGATTTGCCGCGCCTGCGGCTTGTCCGCCATCGCCAAAGCTGCGGCCAAAGCACGGCCGTCCATACCGGCGTCGCTTCCGCCGGCGGCACCTGGATCGCGACACTCGATGCCGACGGCCAGAACGACCCGGCCGATATTCCGCGCTTGTGGGAGATCGCGCGCGCCGCGCGCAGCGAGGAGAAGCTCTTGGTTGCCGGGTTTCGCCAAAAGCGCCGCGACACGATGGTGAAGCGGCTTTCCTCGCGCATCGCCAACGCGGTGCGCAGCCGCATGCTCAAGGATTCGACTCCCGACACGGGTTGCGGCTTGAAGCTGCTGCGGCGCGATCTCTACCTCTCGCTGCCCTTCTTCGATCACAACCACCGCTTTCTGCCCGCGCTCGTGTTGCGCCAAGGCGGCAAGGTGCAATCGGTTTCAGTCAATCACCGTCCGCGCCAACGCGGCGTGTCCAATTACGGTTTGCTCGACCGGCTTTGGGTCGGGATCGTCGATCTCTTCGGCGTGATGTGGCTGCAGTATCGCGCCAAGAATCCGGAGATCATCGCCGAGGAAGCATCGGACGCGATACGCCAACGCCGCAGCGCCGCCGGCGTCCGCTCGTGACCTTGTCCTGCGAGCGCGATCCCGCGACCTTCGCGCGCCTGCGCCTGGCGGGTCGCGTGCTCGTGCTGGCGCTGCTCATGGCCGGGCTGATCGCGGTGTGGATCAATCGCGCCTCGCTCGACCCGGCCGCGATCACAGCGACGATCGCGCGTTATCCCGCAGCACCCTTGGTCTTTCTCGCCGCGCATCTGATCGCGAGCCTGCTCTTCGTGCCGCGCACCATACTGGGCCTCGTCGCCGGTCTCGTCTTCGGCCTGTGGTGGGGGATTCTTTGGGCGGCGCTCGGCAGCGTCATCGGCGCGGTCGCGGGGTTTCTCATCGCACGCTACGTCAATAGCGGCCTGATCGACCTGGAAAGCCTGCCGAAGATCGGGCCGATCCTGCTGCGCGCCGAGGCCGGCGGCTGGCGCGCCGTGACCATGCTGCGCCTGATCCCGGTCATCCCGCACAGCTTCAGCAATTATGCCCTCGGCCTCACCAGGCTTTCGCTCGGCGGCTATGCGCTCGGCTCGCTGCTGGGGCAGCTGCCGATGACCGTCGCCTATGTCAGCTTCGGCGCGGCGGGCGAGCGCATGGCGGAAGGCGGCAAGAATTGGCTGGTGCCGATCGTGCTCGGCGCGGTCGCGCTCGGTCTTTCCATTCTGCTGCCGCGGATGCACCAACGGCGCAACGCAGCAAAGAACAGCTAAATAATTTTGGCGGCGACGAGCGCTGCTGGTTTGGGTCCGCCCGTCGCCCAATCGAGCAATTCGGCCGTGTGCAGCACCGGCACGTCGATGCCGGCAGCGATCTGTTGGATGCAACCGATATTCCCCGCGGCAACCGCCTCGGGCGCGAGGCCGGCAATGTTGCGGGTTTTGCGGAGCCGCAACGCCTCGGCGAGTTTCGGTTGCAGCATGTTGTAGGTGCCGGCCGAGCCGCAGCACAGATGCCCTTCGGGCACATCGAGCACGGTGAAGCCCGCCTTCATCAGCAGCGCTTTGGGCTCGGCCAGGATGCGCTGACCATGCTGCAGCGAGCACGCCGAATGATAGGCAATCCGCAACCCGGTCTTCGTCACCGGCTCGGCAAGACCAAGGCCGGCGAGGAATTCGCACAGATCGCGCGCGAGCGCCGAAATCCGCGCGGCCTTTGCCGCATAGGCGGGATCGTCGCGGAAGGTGTAGCCGTAATCCTTCACCGTCGTGCCGCAGCCCGAGACGTTGATCACGATCGCATCGAGCCCGCCGGTTTCGATCTCGCGCGTCCAGGCGTCGATATTCGCCTTCATCATGGCGCGCGAATCGACACCCATGTGATGAGTGAGCGAGCCGCAGCACGCGGCGCCTTTGGCCACCACCACCTCGCAGCCGTGGCGGGTCAGCAAACGCAAAGTCGCTTCGTCGATCTGCGGCGCCAGGACTTGCTGCGCGCATACGGTCAGCAGCGCGACGCGTTGCTTGCGCGGGACTTGCGCCGGGAAAATTTGCGCGCGATGCACCGGCGACGGCGCGTGCAGGCGGCTCGGCGCGAGATCGACCAAATTCTTCAACCGTCCGGGAAGCAGCGCCTTCACCGGCCGCACCAGCGAGGCGCCGGCAAGAGCCAAGCGGAACAAGGCCGGGCGCGGCAGAACCAGAGCGAGCAAGCCACGCAGAAGACGCTCGGACCAGGGCCGGCGATAGTGCCGGTCAATACGGTGACGCGCCTGATCGATCAGATGCATGTAATTGACGCCCGACGGACAGGTCGTCATGCAAGCAAGACAGGAAAGACAACGATCGACATGGCGCACCACCCGCTCGGTCGGCGCGCGATCGTTTTCGAGCATGTCCTTGATGAGATAGATGCGCCCGCGCGGCCCGTCGAGCTCGTCGCCCAACAACGCATAGGTCGGACAAGTCGCGTTGCAAAACCCGCAATGGACGCAGGTGCGCAGGATCGCGTTGGCTTCCTTCGTGTCCGAATCGGCAAGCTGCGCGAGGGTGAAATGGGTTTGCATCGCGCCTCAGAGATCCGCGTACATGCGGCCGCGGTTGAAGATGCGCCTGGGATCGAAGCTGTCCTTGACGCGGGCGGTGAGCGCGGCAACGTCCGGCGCTTGCGGCTGGAACACCGGAACCGACGCACGCAGCGTACTCGGCGCGCGGATCAAGGTCGCGTGGCCGCTTGGCAGCGCGGCACGGATCGCGTGCGCGCCGCCATCCGCGGCGCCAGTCATCGCAAGCCAAACCAGGCCGCCGCCCCAATCGAGCAGATAGCGAAAATCGAGCGTGCGTCGCAGCGCGGCCAGGAAGCCGGGTGCTGCGCTGGGCGCGACCGAGATGCGCCAGACAATGGTGTCGGCGGGCGAGACCAGCGCGCTGACATCGCGCAAGCCGCGCCACAGCGCGAGCGACGCCTCATCGCCCAGGATCTCGCCGCTGCCGAATTCGGCCAATTCGCGGCGCAGCGCCGCCGCGCGCGCTTCGACCGACGGCACCGGACCTTCGACCCGCACCATTGTCAGCGCCTTGCCACCGCTCGAGACCGCAGCCGGCAAATGCGCCGCGCCGCCCAGCTCATGCGAGGAATTGAGCGCTTGCGTCATGGCGCGCAAAGCGCCGCCATCGTCGAGACCTTCGAACAAGACCGTGCGCGTCGCTTCGGGGCGCGGCAGGACTTTCACCGTCACTTCGGTAAGCGCCACGAGCGTGCCGAAAGAGCCCGCCATCAGTTTGCACAGATCATAGCCGGTGACGTTCTTCACCACGCTTCCGCCGGCCTTGAAGGCTTCGCCGCGCCCGCTCACGCCTTTGAAGCCGAGGAAATGATCGCGCGCCGCACCTTGGCGAATGCGCCGCGGCCCGGCGAGATTGCAGGCGAGAATGCCGGCCAAGGTCGGTTGCGCGTCGCTCGTGCCCAGCAAGGCGCGCCAATCGGCGGGCTCGAAAGCGAGCATTTGGTGCGCGGATGCCAGCGTCGTCTCGATCTCGGCGAGCGGCGTCGCCGCGCCAGCCGTCAAAACCAATTCGGCCGGCTCGTAGACCTGAACACCGGAGAACGCGCCCAATTCGAGCGTGTGCGGCAATTGCAAAGGCCGGCCGAGGCCGCGTTTGCTGCCGCCGCCCAGAAGCTCGAGCGGCTCGTCCTTCGCCACCACATCGCCGACAATGTGCACAAGCTCGTTTTCGTCGGCAGGCCGGAAACGCGTCATGGCGGCGACCTAAAGACGCGGCAGGTCCGGGAACGGAACCTTGCCGTGATGAACGTGCAGACGGCCGAGTTCGGCGCAACGATGCAGCTCGGGAAACTGCTTTCCGGGATTGAGTAGCCCTTCGGGATCGAAAGCGCATTTGACGCGCAGCTGCTGATTGAGATCGGCCTCGTTGAACATGGTGCCCATGAGATCGCGCTTTTCGACGCCGACGCCGTGCTCGCCGGTCAGCACGCCGCCGACCTCGACGCAATAGCGCAGAATGTCGGCGCCGCATTCCTCGGCGGCCGCGAGCTCGCCGGGCTTGTTGGCGTCGTAGAGAATCAAAGGATGCAGATTGCCGTCGCCGGCATGGAAGACATTGGCAACCCGCAACCCGTGCTTGGCGCCGAGCTCGCTCATCCGCCGCAGCACATCGGGCAGGCGTTTGCGCGGAATTGTCGGATCGACGCAGTAATAATCGGGCGAGATACGTCCGACCGCGGGAAACGCGGCTTTGCGCCCGGCCCAGAAGACCAGCCGTTCGGCTTCGCTGGTCGAGACCCGGCACGAGACCGCGCTGTTGGCGCGCCCGATCGCGTCGACCCGCTCGATCAAGTGATCGACCTCGGCCGGTGGCCCGTCGAGCTCGACGATCAGCAGCGCCTCGACATCGAGCGGATAACCGGCATGGACGAAAGCCTCGACCGCGTGGATCGCCGGCTTGTCCATCATCTCCATGCCGCCCGGAATGATGCCGGCGGCGATGATCGCGGCGACGCAAGCGCCCGCGCTTTCGTTCGAGGGAAAGCCGATCAGCACGGCGCGCGCAGTGGTCGGCTTCGGCAGGATGCGCACCGTCACCTCGGTGACGACCCCGAGCAATCCTTCCGAGCCGATCATCAGCCCGAGCAAATCATAGCCTTCGGCGTCGAGATGCTTGCCGCCGAGGCGCAACACCTCGCCGCTTATCAGCACCATTTCGATGCCGAGCACGTTGTTGGTGGTGAGCCCGTATTTCAGGCAATGCACGCCGCCCGAATTCTCCGCGACATTGCCGCCGATGGTGCAGGCGATCTGGCTCGACGGGTCGGGCGCGTAATAGAAGCCTTGGGCGGCGACCGCCTGGGAAATGCCGAGATTGGTGACGCCCGGCTGCACCACGGCGCAGCGGTTGGCGTAATCGATGTCGAGCACCCGGTTGAACTTGCCCATGCCGAGGACGATGCCGTCGGCCAAAGGCAGGGCACCGCCTGAGAGCGAGGTCCCCGCGCCGCGCGGCACGACCTTGACGCCGTTATCCCGGCAATAGCGCAGCACCGCGGCGACTTCTGCTGTCGTCGAAGGCAGCACGACCAGCAGGGGAAGCTCGCGATAGGCGGTCAGCCCGTCGGTTTCATAGGCGCGGCGTTCATCTTCGGGGAGAATGACGGCATCCGCGGCGACGAAGCGGCGAAGCCCGGCAGCGATGTCATCCCGTCGGGCGATGATCGCGGCATCCGGCGTCGGCATGCGCATGCGTCACCTCCGGCCCGCTGCGTGGCGGCCGCGCCGCCCGGCGGCCTTAGCCCTGGCGGGCCTTGAAACGCGGATTGACCTTATTGATGACGTAGACGCGTCCCTTGCGTCGCACGATCTTGCAGTTCTTGTCGCGCTTCTTCAGCGTCTTCAAGGAGTTGGCGATCTTCATCACAAATATCCTGGAAACAGGGCGCCGAACATAGGGAGAGACCCGCGCCCTGTCAACTTGCGACCGGACTGCGCCGCCGGCCGCCCAGCGCCACGAAATAATAGAATTTCAATGCGCCGCTTTCGAGCGCCGCGACGGTTCGCATGGCGCGCTCGACCTCGTCGATCACGGGCATGGCGTGGCTCGAGCGCAAATGGCGCAGCTCGCCGCGTTCGAGCAGGTTTTTCCACGCCAAGAGGATCATCCGGCGGTAATCGGCGGTGGTGTCGGTGGCGATACGGAGGTCGAAGCCGAGGCTTTTGAGGCAATCGGAGTATTGTGCCGCCGTCCAAAGCTGCGGCTTGTGACTCTGCATCGCCTCCCAAGCGGCCAGCTCCGGCGGATCGCCGGCGGCGCGGTCGCGCACGAAATCGGTCAGAATGAGCTGTCCGAACGGCTTCATCGCCTGGTTCAGCACGCGCAGAAAACGCTCTTTCTGCGCGACATTATAGGTGGCCTCGCGCGCCAGCGCATGGTCATAGAAACCGGCGCGCAGCTCGAAGCTTTCGGGATCGTAGGCGCTGATTTGGACGTGGCGGCCGAACCCCCTTGCCGCGACATCGTCATTCGCGCGCTGCGCCAGCTCGGGGTCGCGTTCAAAGCCGGTGATGTAGGTCTTGAACGCTTCGGCGATGGTTCGCGCCGGTCCGCCAAGCCCAGACCCGAGATCGAGCATAGTCATGGCCGGGCTGAGGTTGAACGGCTTGACGAGCTCTAGCACGTATTCGGCGTCGCCGGGGATGATGAAGCCCGGACCGTAAAGCCATTGGCGAATCGTCAAGGCATCGGGCGGCGGTCCGACCGGCCGCGGCACAGCCGCGCGGACAGCCAAATTGGCCGCCAGTGTCTGGTCGGCACGCGGCGCCGCTGCGCTTCGACTCATGAGATTGCGAAGCCGCGTCAACAAAGGCAACTTCCTCCGGGCGGGCTGTTCCGAAATCGCACCGTCCGCCATCTCCCCCTTACGCCCCGCCACGTCGCATTCGACCCCGCCGCCGGCAAAGCTCGCCTAGACCGTTCCGCGCGACTTGCCGCCGCGTCTTGCTCACTCCCCGGGCGCTTCGGCAACGACTTTCTTCGCCGGCCGAGGCGAACCGCCCGACCTCGCATTGCGTCCGCTGAGAAACTGTTTGATGTTGCGCGTCGCCTGACGCAAACGTTGCCGATTCTCGACCAGCGCGATGCGCACGTAATTCTCGCCATATTCGCCGAAGCCGACGCCGGGCGACACCGCGACATTCGCTTGCTCGAGCAGCAGCTTGGAAAAAGCGAGGCTGCCGAGATGCTGAAACGCCGGCGGCACCGGCGCCCAGGCAAACATGGTGGCGGGCGGACTGGGAATGTCCCAGCCGGCCTGGTGCAGCCCTTCGACCAGCACATCGCGCCGCGCCTGATAGCGCTCGCGAATTTCGCCGATGCACGCCTGCGGACCGTTGAGCGCCGCCGTGGCGGCCACCTGGATCGGCGTGAAGGCGCCGTAATCGAGATAGGATTTCACGCGCCCGAGCGCGCCGATGAGACGCTGATTGCCGACCGCGAAACCGATGCGCCAGCCCGCCATCGAATAAGTCTTGCTGGTCGAGGTGAATTCGACCGCGATGTCCTTCGCGCCGGGCACTTGCAGCACCGAGGGCGGCGGGTTGCCGTCGAAATAGATTTCGGCATAAGCGAGATCGGACAGCAGCCAGATCTTGCTGCGACGGCAGAAATCGACCAGCTCGGCATAGAAATCGAGGTCGACGACTTGGGCGGTGGGATTGGCCGGGAAGTTGATGACCAGCGCCAGCGGCGCCGGAATGCTCGACGCGGCGGCCTTTTTGAGCTCGGACATGAAATCGACGCCCGGCCCGATCGGCACATGGCGCACCGACGCGCCGGCGATGATGAAGCCGAAGGAATGGATCGGATAGGTCGGATTCGGCGCGAGGATGATGTCGCCCGGCGCGGTGATCGCCTGCGCCAGATTGGCGAGCCCTTCTTTCGAGCCGAGCGTGACGATGACCTCGCGCTCGGGATCGAGATCGACGCCGAAGCGGCGCGCGTAATAGGCCGCCTGGGCGCGGCGCAGACCAGCAATGCCGCGCGATGCCGAATAGCCATGCGCGCGCGGGTTCTGCACCGTTTCGATCAGCTTCTTGACGATATGGTCCGGCGTCGCCCCGTCCGGGTTGCCCATGCCGAGATCGATGACGTCGTGCCCCGCCGCGCGCGCCTTCGCCTTTAGCGCGTTGACTTCGGCGAAGACGTAAGGGGGCAGTCTCTTGATGCGGTAGAATTCTTCTTCGTGCATGGCAGCCATCGGACGACAGTGAAGACGCTAGTGTAAAGCGTGACGCGCCGTGAGGCGAGAGGAAGCCATATTAGCGCGGCAACTAGGCGTAATCATGGCCAAGATTTTGGTCTGGGCCGGTCCGGCCAGGGATGGGGATGGACCGGCGCGAGCGCCCCTAGGACCTGACAAGCGAATCGGCTGATGGGGGCCATGATGGCGCACAGCGCGTCCCGAAAAGGCTTCGGCTATCGCGACGGCGTTCTATCGTTCCTGGTCGTTTTGGGCCTCGCCTTGCCCTTTATCCCGGTGCCGGGAGACCGGATGGGCCGCATGGCCGTGCGGTTCCGAACCGGCGGCATGGCCGAACCGACCAGCTTCGTCACCCGTGCGAGCCAAAGCATGTGCCGGACGGTCGCCGCGGTGATGGCGTTCGAGGACCCGGCGCGCGGCGAATATGCGCGGATCGAATGCGGCCCGCGCCGCGCGCAAGACCCCGCGAGTCGCGACGGAAAGATGGTGGGCGCTAGAGGGATTGAACCTCTGACCCCTACCATGTCAAGGTAGTGCTCTCCCGCTGAGCTAAGCGCCCTCAAGAAGTTCGGCGGTGTAACCCAATTCACCGCGCAACACAAGGTCGCCCGGACCGCCCCGTTTCAGGCGGCCAGGACGCGATCGATTTCGGTGACGAGCTGGCGCAGATGGAACGGCTTTTCGAGCACCGTCGCCTCGGTCGCCATCTGCCGCGCCTCGCGCAAGGCGACGGCGGCGAAGCCGGTAATGAAGATGACGCGCAGATGAGGCCACATGTCGCAGGCGCGCCGCGCCAGCTCGATCCCATCAAGGCCGGGCATGACCACGTCGGCGAGCAGCAGGTCGACCGCATGCTCGCCCATCCAGGTGAGCGCGGCGTCGCCGTCCGGATAGTCGTTCACTTCATGCCCGGCGCGGCGCAAGGCGCGCGCCAAGAAGAAGCGTAGATTGTCGTCATCCTCGGCGAGGACAATTCGGGCCATGAGGGATCCGCTGGTTTCCTTCCCGAAACTTACCCGGAAATTTAACGATGCTGAATAAAGGAAGTGTTGACGCAGGCGCCGGTCTGCACCTTCCCCTGCGGGGGATGACAGAACGCCCGGAATACCTGTAACTTTGCCCCATGGAGGGGCTTGTTGCATCCGTCGCGGCGACCGAGCCGCCGGTCGAGGTTATCGCGCCCGACAGCCAGACCCTTCCGCTGGTTCTGGCGTCGCCGCATAGCGGCACGACCTATCCGCCCGAATTTCTTGCCGCGTCCCGGCTCGACCCGATCAGCCTGCGGCGCTCCGAAGACAGCTATGTCGACGAGATTTTCGGAGCCGCACCCGTCCTGGGCGCACCTTTGATCAAGGCGCGCTTCGCCCGGGCCTATCTCGACCCGAATCGGGAGCCGTTCGAGCTCGACCCCGGGATGTTCGAGGATCCCCTGCCCGATTTCGTTAATTCCCAGTCGCCGCGCGTGCGCGTCGGCCTCGGCACGATCGCGCGGATCGTGGCCTCGGGCGAAGAGATCTATGCCGGCAAGCTGCGTTTTGCCGAAGCTCTGCAGCGCATCGAACATCTTTACCGCCCCTATCACCGGATGCTCGGCCATGTGCTGGAAGGGACGCGGAACCGTTTCGGCTGCTACGTGCTGCTCGATTGCCATTCCATGCCGTCGACCACCTTGCCGACAAGCCGGTTGAGCCAGCGCGGCCGAGTCGACATCGTGCTTGGCGATTGCCATGGAACCTCCTGCGACCCGGTGGTCGCGGATACGGCGCAGCGCCTTCTGGCCGACAAAGGATATTCCGTGGTGCGCAACGCGCCCTATGCCGGCGGCTTCACCACGACCCATTACGGGAAACCCGGCGAAGGCGGCCATTGCCTGCAAATCGAGATCGGCCGCAGCCTTTACATGGACGAGCGCAGCTATCGGCGCAAGCCGTTCTTTGGGCGTCTTGCTGCCGACATGCGCGATCTGGTCAGCGCACTGGCCGCGATCGATCCCGCTTCGTTGAGGGCCGCGTGACCGCGGCGGCACCGGTTGCCGCACCGGTCATCCTGCGCGATTGCGGCGAAGCGGACATCGGGCGGATCGCGGCTATCTATGGGCATTATGTGCGCACCTCGCTGGCAACTTTCGACGAGGTCGCCCCGACGGCGGCGGAGATCGCGCAACGCCGCGCCGACCTGGCGGCGGCCCGGTTGCCGTTTCTCGTCGCCACGGACGCAAACAGCGCCGTGTTGGGGTTTGCCTATGCCGCCCCGTTCCGGCTCCGCCCGGCTTACCGCTACACGGTCGAGGATTCGATCTATGTCGCCGCCGAGGTGACACGGCGCGGCATCGGCCGTGCGCTGTTGACGCGGCTGATCGAACGCTGTGCCGCGGAGGGCTTTCGCCAAATGGTCGCGATGATCGGCGACAGCGCCAATGCGGCGTCGATCGGCTTGCACGAGGCAGCCGGCTTCCGGCGGGCCGGCGTGCTCAGCGATGTCGGTTTCAAGCTGGGGCGCTGGGTCGATAGCGTCATCATGCAGCGTGCGCTTGGGCCCGGTTCGACCACTACGCCGCGCTGACAGCGCACAAAGAAAAGGGCCGTGCCCGAAGGCACGGCCCAAGTTTAGGGAGGAAACGCCTAGAAGACGTACGGCAGGTCATCGGGCGACGACCAATGCCGCAATGCACAATATGGTGCAGTAGCCCTGCCAAATCAACGCCAAAATCGCGCCTGCAATAATTTTATTTATGCACAGGTTTATGCCCCGTTTTGGCGGCATTCTAAGTCATTATGGTGCAATGCACAATTTGTGCTGCGGCGCGATGTCGCAGATCAGCTATCCGCAAATTCGCGGCGGATGGCAACATTGTGCTGACCGAGCTCGGGGACGGGCCGTGCGGCCCCGGCCCCACCCCATGTCGGCGGCGCCGGCAGCGCGACCGGCCCGCAAGCGGTCGGGGTTTCCATCAAGCGCAGCTGGGGATGGCGCGCGAAATCCGCGACGCTGTTGAGATTGCCATAAGCGATCCCGGCCTTCGCCAAGCTTTCGGCGACGGCGACACGGGTCAGCCCCGCAAAGGCGGACGCGATGATCGCTTCGAGCGCCGCGCGATTCGCGACGCGCCGGACATTGTCGGCAAAGCGCCCATCCGCGGCGAGTTCGGGCTGGCCCAGCACCTTGTCGCAGAATCGCACCCATTCGCGTTCGTTCTGGATGCCGAGGATGATCGCTTTGCCGTCGCCGGTCGCGAAGGCGCCGTAAGGCGCGATCGAGGGATGGCGCACGCCGACGCGCGCGGGCGCCGTGCCGCCATATGCGTGGTGCATGAACGGCACCGCCATCCATTCGGCGGTCGCATCGAACAGCGAAATCTGGATAAGCGCGCCCTCGCCCGTGCGCGCGCGGCGATAAAGCGCTTCGAGAATCGCGGCATAGGCGTTGAGCCCGGCAGCGATATCGGAGACCGACACGCCGACACGGCCGGGCGCTTCGGGCGAGCCGGTGACTTCGGCAAGGCCGGTCTCGCCTTGAATCAGCAGATCATAGGCCTTCATGTCGCGGTAAGGCCCGGCCTCGCCATAGCCCGCAATCGAACAAGCGATCAGCCGTGGCCATTGGCGGCGCAACGCGGCCGGATCGAAACCGGCGCGCGCAGCGGCGCCGGGTGCGAGATTCTGCACGAAGACATCGGCGCGGGCGAGGATGCGCGACAGCAAAGCGCGATCGGCTTCGTCCTTGATGTCGAGCACCAACGATTCCTTGCCGCGATTGAGCCATACGAAGTAGCTGCTTTGGCCGCGTGCGGCCTTGTCGTAATACCGCGCGAAGTCGCCTTCCGGCCGCTCGATCTTGATGACGCGCGCGCCGGCATCGGCCAAGCGGCAGCTCGCCAGCGGCGCCGCCACAGCCTGTTCCAACGCCACGACCAGGATGCCTTCGAGCGCTGCGCTCATGACGTGCCTCTTGCGAATGGCGCGGCGAGGATAGGCGATCGGCCGGCGCGCCGAAAGCCGGCGCTCGTCTTGCGCGCGCCGAAAGCCGGCGCCACAATGCGCGCAAGCGGTTTAAGAGGGAGGCGGCTCAAGATGACGCGCGTGGCCATTCTCGACGATTATCAAGGCGTCGCGCTGCGCCTGGCCGATTGGAAAAGCCTTCACCCCGAGGTCCAGATCGAGGCGTTTCCCGAGCACATCGCCGATCCCGACACGTTGGCGAAGCGCCTCCATACCTTCGAGTGTCTGGTCCTGATGCGCGAGCGCACACCTCTGCGCCGGCCGCTGATCGAGAAGCTGCCGAACCTGAAGCTCGTCATCACCACCGGCATGCACAACGCGTCGATCGACGCTGCCGCCTTGGCCGAGCGCGGCATCGTGTTTTGCGGCACGGACGGGCTCGGCCATTCCACGGCAGAGCTGACCTGGGGCTTGATCCTGGCGCTGCTGCGCAACATCCCGCGCGAGGATCGCGCCATACGCCAAGGGCGGTGGCAGACGACCATGGGTTTTGGCGCCAAGGGCAAAACGCTCGGCATTATCGGCCTTGGGCGGCTCGGCACCATGGTTGCGAACTATGGCAAAGCCTTCGGCCTCGAGTTGATCGCGTGGAGCCGCAGCCTCACCGATGCGCGCGCGGCCGAGGCCGGCGTCAAACGCGTCGATAAGAACGAGCTGTTCGAGCGCGCCGACATCGTCACGATTCATGTCGGGCTCAGCGAGTCGAGCCGCGGCCTTGTCGGCGCGGCCGAACTCGCGCGCATGAAGCCGACCGCCTATCTCGTCAATACGTCGCGCGGACCGATCGTCGACGAAGCGGCTTTGCTCGCCGCCTTGAAAGGACGCCGCATCGCCGGCGCCGCGATCGACGTTTACGACCGCGAGCCGGTGCCGAAGGATCACCCGTTTCTCGAGCTCGACAATGTCGTCCTGACCCCGCATCTCGGCTATGTGATCGAGGAAAACCTGCGCATCAATTACGGCAGCGCCGTCGAGAACATCCGCGCTTTCCTCGACGGCAAGCCGGTCCGCGTGATCAAGCCGCGCGTCTAAGCGCGCTTACCATCCGTCTATCAAAGGGAGGCTCTATGCAACGCAGTGCCGCGACGCCGTTGATGGCCGCGACCGGATTGGTCCTTATGCTGGCCGGCACGATCGCCGCGCCCGCGCGCGCCGACGACGCCAAGCTTCAAGATGTCGTGCTGGCCAATCCGGCCTTCAGCCTGTCCTTCAGCGCCGCCTATCTCGCCGAGGATCTCGGGATCTTCGCCAAGCACGGCCTCAACGTGAAGCAAATCGAAATTCCCGGCGTCGGCGCGATCAACGCCGTGATCTCGGGCAGCGCCGATTTCGCGCAGCCTTCCTCGCTGTCGCTGACCCGTGCGGCAGCCAAGGGCCAGAGCCTGTTGGCGATCGCCGAGACCTCGAACAAGCCCATCATCCAGGTCGCGCTGCGCAAGGAAATCGCCGAGGCCGCCGGCTTCGATCCCAAAGCGCCGTTCGAAAAACGCGCGGCGCTGCTGCGCGGCCACACCATCGCCGTCGACGCCACCGGCTCGTTGATCCACGCTTACGTGCTGCTGATGGTCAAACGCGCGGGGATCAGCATCGACGACGTCCAGATCCCCTTCATGCAGCCGCCGAACATGGTCGCGGCCTTCGAGAGCAAGCAGATCGACGGTTACGCCATGTCACCGCCTTGGCCGCTGATCCCGGTGGTGGCGGGCAGCGCCGTGATGCTTGCGAGCGGCCCCGACGGCGAGCCCGCGGACCTCGAGCCTTTCGCCAACAACGTCGTCGTGACCCGACCCGAGACCTGCCAGAAGCGCCGCCCCTTGTGCGAAGGCATGGGCGCGTCTTTCGTCGAGGCCGAGGCTTATCTTCACGACCATCCCGTCGAGGCGCTCGCGCTCTTGCAAAAGCGCTTTTCCAAGCTTGACCCGAAGGCGCTCGCCGCGGCATTCGAATCGGTGCGCAAGATCAGCCCCAATCCGCCGCTGGTCGACAAAAAGGGCATGGAGAACGCCGAGGTCTTCAATATCGATGCGGGGCTGATGAAGCCGGAGGAAAAGCTCTCTTCCTACGACGCGCTCGCGACCAACGAATTCGTAAAATAGAACTTTCAGGGGGAACGCCATGACAAAGAACTGGACCGTGACGCTCGCTGTAGCGGCTTTCGCGCTTCTTGGTTTGGCTGCGCCAGCTTCGGCTCAGACGCATATCAAGATCGGCTTCGTGAACAGCTATTCGGGCTTCCTCGCCCAACCGGGCGACCAGATGGACAAGGGCGTCGCGCTTTACGTAAAGGAACACGAGAAGGATTTGCCTGCCGGCGTCACGATCGAGGTCATCAAGCGCGACGACACCTCGACGCCCGAGACCGGCAAGCGCGTGGCGCAAGAGCTCATCACGCGCGACCATGTGCAGCTTCTCTTCGGCGTGGTCGCGTCGCCGGTCGCCGCGGCGATCGCGCCGCTGACCGCGGAGGCCAAGGTGCCGCTGATTATCACCAACGCCGCAGGCACGGCGATCACCCGGATTTCGCCCTATGTCGTGCGCGTCTCGTTCACGCAATGGCACACCGCTCTGCCCATGGGGCAATGGGCGGTGAAGCAGGGCTGGAAAAAGGCGTTCACCGCCGTCAGCGACTTCATCCCCGGCCACGACGCCGATGACGCGTTCAAGAAGGGCTTTACCGATGCCGGCGGCCAAATCGTCGGCTCGATCGCTTTTTCGCCGGCAAGCCCCGACTTTCCGCCGGTCGTCCAACGCATCAGGGACGCGAAGCCCGACGTAGCCTTCGTCTGGGTTCCGGCCGGCACGCAGGCTACCTCGATGATGAAAGCGATCAAGGATCTCGGCGTGCGCGAGGCGGGGATCAACATCGTCTCGACGCAAGACCTGGTTCCCGACGAGGAGCTGCCCAATATGGGCGCCGTCGCCGAGGGTGTGATTACCGCCGGCAATTATTCGGCGGCCGCGGACCGGCCCGCGAACAAGGCGTTCGTTGCCGCCTGGGCGAAGACCTATGGCGACAAGACCTCGCCGGACTTCCTCTCGGCCGATGGCTGGGACGGCATGAACGCTGTCTTCGATCTCATCAAGGCAACCAACGGCAAGTTCACCGGCGACGAGGCGATCGCGTTCCTGTCGCATTGGAAGACCGACAACAGCCCGCGCGGACCGATCTCGATCGATCCGGCGACGCGCGACATCGTCCAGAACGTCTATATCCGCAAGACCGAGATGAAGAGCGGCAAGCTTGCCAATGTCGAGTTCGACACGATCCCGAACGTCAAGGACCCGTGGAAAGAGTTGAACCCGCCCAAGTGACGGCGCAAGGGAGGAGCGAGGCGCAAGGATGAGTGAAACGAAATCGGTTGCCATCGTCGGCGGCGGCGTCGCGGGCCTCGCGCTTGCGCTGAACCTGAACCGGCGCGGTGTTTCGTGCCGCGTCTTCGAAAGCGCGCCCGAGATCAAAGAGCTCGGCGTCGGCATCACGCTCTTGCCCCACGCCACCCGCGAGCTGAGCGAGCTGGGTCTGCTCGACGAGCTTAAATCCCTCGGCATCGAGAATCAGGAAAGCTGCTTCTTCAACCGGTTCGGCCAGCTTCTCTACAAGGAGCCGCGCGGAAAATTTGCCGGCTACCGTTTTCCCGAGCTGGGCATCCATCGCGGCCGCCTGCACATGGTGCTCTATAAAGCCGCGCTGGCGGCGCTCGGGCCGGACCGCATCGTCACCAACCGGCAATGCGTCGGGATCGAGCAGGACGACAGCGGCGTGACCTTGCGGCTGCGCGAAACCGCCACCGGCAAAATGCTCGAGCCGGTGCGGGCCGATGTCGCCATCGGTTGCGACGGCGTCAATTCGGCCGTGCGGCGGCAATTCTATCCCGACGAGCAGCTCGCATTTGCCGGCATCAATACCTGGCGCGGCGTGACCAGGCGCAAGCCGATCCTCACCGGGCGCTCTTATATGCGTATCGGCTCGATCCGCACCGGCAAGATCGTGGTCTATCCGATCATCGACGATGTCGACGGAAAGGGAAACCAGCTCATCAATTGGATGGCCGAGATCCAAACCGCCAATCTCGACAAGAATGATTGGAACAAACCGGGCAAGCTCGAAGATTTCCTGCCGATCTATCAGAACTGGAAATTCGACTGGCTCGATGTCGGCGAACTCATCCGCAACGCCGAGACGATCCTCGAATATCCGATGGTCGACAAAGACCCGATTCCGCGCTGGACCTTCGGGCGGATCACGCTCGCGGGCGACGCCGCGCATCCGATGTATCCGCGCGGCTCGAACGGCGCCGCCCAAGCCTTGATCGACGCGCGCAGCCTCGCCGATCTCTTGGAACGCCACACCGATCCGGCGACGGCGATCAAGGATTACGAGAGCAAGCGGCTCGAGGCGACGGCCAAGGTCGTGCGCACCAACCGCGAGCATCCGCCCGATTTCATCAATATCCGGGTCGAGGAGTTGGTCGGCGATCGGCCTTACGACAATCTCGATAAGATCATCACCCAATCCGAGCTGCGGGCGCTCAGCGACCAATATAAGCGCGTCGCGGGCTTCGCGCTCGAAGATGTGCGCTGAGGCTTAGAGCATTTTCCGGCGAAGTGTGCAGCGGTTCGCCGCAGAAAATGCGACCAAATCAAGGAATCGAGAACATGATCCGATTCTACCGAAACGGATCATGTTCTAACCTCGCCAGCGCGGCATAAGGCGTTCGGCGTTGCCGCGGTCAATGGCTTGAAGCTCGCTCGGCGTAAAGCCGAAATCGATGATCCCTTGCGCGGTTTCCGCCGCGCTGCGATAGGGAAAATCCGTGCCGAACAAAATCTGCGTGTTCGCCACCAGGCGGGTAAGGCCCATCAGCGCCCAGGGATGCGCGGCCTGAGCCGTGTCGTAATGAAAGCGCTTCAAATGATGCAGCGCGCCGCCTTCGACCGGCGGCGCCCAGCGGCCGGGCGCGCGCTCGAAGCGCTCCACCAGAAACGGCATGGTGCCGCCGGCATGGGAGAAGATGAAACGTATGTCCGCAAAACGCGCGGCCGCGCCCGAGAACAACAGACGCGCGATCGCGCGCGTCGTGTCTGAACCGAACTCGACGATCGAATCATTGACGCCCGGCAGGCAGTCATGGAGACAGGTCGGCGCGATCGGATGGGTGTAGACCACGGCCTTGCGCCGGTTGAGTTCGTCGAACACCGGATCGTAATAAGGATCGCCCAGCCACTTGTCGCCGATATTGGTCATCAGATTGATGCCGTCGGCCTTGAGCGTATCGAGCGCGTATTCGATCTCGCGCAAGCTGCCCTCGATGTCGAGCATGGGCAATGACGCGAACAGCCCGAAGCGCCCGGGATGATCCGACGCAATCTTGGCGACGAATTCGTTCCAGTCGCGCGCGAGGCGGCGTTGCTCGTCCTTGGGCTGCGGCCAGATCGTGACCGGATGCGGCAGCGAGATGATCGCGGTCGCGACGCCGCCCTTGTCCATATCCTCGAGCGAGCGCGCCAGCGACCAGTCCATGCGCGGCGGATTGCCATAGGTGATCTTCGCCGCCGCTTTGCTGTAGCTCGGCGGCGTGACGTGATGATGAACGTCGATGCGGCGCGGCGTAGCCAAGACTCAATTACCTTTCAAAGCGCGGCCGATGCTGTCGCCCGCGATCCGGCCGAAGGTCAACGCCTTGGCGAGGCCGCCGGAATAGCCGGTGAACGGGCCGCCTTCGAGCCCGCCGATCGTGCCGCCCGCCGCGTACAGCCCCTCGATCGGAGTTCCGCTCGCATGCAGCACCCGCGCATCGGGATCGATTGCGAGCCCGCCCATCGTATAGGTGATCCCCGCGCAAAGCGGCACTGCATAAAAAGGCGGCTGGCGGATCGTCATCGCCTTCGAGCCCCAGGGATGGCCGATATCCTTGGTGCGCGGCGGATCGAGCTGGTCGAGCTTGTCCGTCTCCACCGCGTCGTTGTAGCGGCTCACCGTTTCCGCGAGCGCGGCTTGCGGCAAACCCGCGAGCGCCGCCAACGCGTCGAGCGTATCAGCGCGATGGAAGGTCGCGCCGGTTTCGACCAGGAACGGATTGGCCGACATGACATAGATCTTGGCGCTTTCCTGCCAGATCGCTTCGTCGAAAATCGCGACCGTGCCGAGCGGGTCCGAAAGCCGCGCGATCGCGTTGGCGATGGCGACACCGGCCAGGCCTTCATCGGTGAAGCGGCGCCCATGCTCATCGACCGCGATCCCGGCGGCGATCGGGAAATCCATCGTCGGATAAGGCCAAAGCTGCGGATTGTGCAGGGCGTCGCGCGCTTGGACATGGCCGTAGAAACATTCCATGTCGGAGAGTTTGGCGCCCACCGCCTCGGCCATCATCAAGGCGTCGCCGCGGCCGGATTTGGCGTTGCGCTGCAGCAGCCGTTCGGGCCGCGTGCTGATGAAACGTTTGAGCAAATCCTGATTGGCCTGAAAGCCGCCATCGGCGAGCACGACCGCACGCGCTTCGACGCGATGCAAGGCGCCGTCGCTCGTGGCCGTCACCCCGGCGCAGCGCCCGCCTTCCATCAGCAGCTCGCGCGCGCGCATGTTGCGCAGCAGCTTTCCGCCGCGCTCTTCCAGCTTCGCCAAAAGCTGGCGCAGCATCACGTCGCCGGCGCGGCCGTTCCAATCGAGCCCGGGACGGCGCAGCACGGGCGGCGCCAAGGTCGCGAGGCTCCTTGTGGCCGCTCCGGCATTGATGGTGCGGATGCCGAGCTCTCTCAGCCAGCGCAGCGCGGGCCCTGCCTCGGCGGCGTATTTGTCGCGCAAGCGCCCATCGACATAACCATGCGTCGCTTCGTCGATCGCCGTGCTCAAGGATTCCGCGCCGCCCAGCATGTCGTGCAGCGCGACCTGGAACACGCCCATGGTGATGCGCGAATTGCAGAGATATTTCTCGTCGCCGCCTTGCTCGAGAACGACCGGATGCAAGCCGTGCTCCGCCGCCCGCAAGGCCGCGGCAAAACCGGCGAGACCGCCGCCGACAATGACGACATCGGCGGATGGCGCGGCCATCTAGGCCAGCGCGGACCAGAGAATCTCGGCGCCGCCGGTATTCACCTCGATCATCGCCGACAACAACGCGTTGTCGTCCTCGGCTTTGCGCGCACCCGCACGCAACGCGTAGACCCGCCCCGCTTCGAGTGTCGCAACGCCGCCGGATTCGGCTTCTTCCAGCGACAGGCCGATGCCGCTGACCGGCTTGCGCGCGACCGGGTGAAGGGCGAGTGCGCCGAGCTTTTCCTGCGCCGCTTGCGCGAGCGCCGAAACCGCGACGCCGGCGCGGGCTTTGCCGAGCATCGCCTGGAGCGCCGCTTCGGTCTGCTTCAGCGTCTCGTTGGGCGCGGTCGACAAGGTCAGCGATCCTTCGGCCCAATAGCCGGCATGGCGCACGGCGATATAGACCAGCAACGGATCAAGCTTGCCGCTTTGCGGGTAATCGATCGCGGTGGGCGTGCCGCCGCGGCTGAGACTTGCGAGCACGCGGACATCCGATGCGCCGGCGGCCGACGCCGCCTTCTCCGCCGCAAGCGCCGCTTCGCGCGCGGTGGCGCCGCGTGCGAAAGCTTGGCGCAACGCCGTGCTCGCCGTTGCGAGAATCCCCGCAGCCTCGCGCAGCAGGCGGCGCGCGACCGGCGATTTCAGCCGCAGCAAAGGATCGAGGGTGGCGCCGACATCTTCGATCGCCCGCGCCGGCATCGCCGCCATGATACGCGGCAAGATATCGCCGGGCATCATCGCGGTCGCCCACAGGCCGAGCGGACCGGGCGCCAAGCCTTCCGCCCATTCGGCGATGTTCTTGCCGACGTCGCGCAGCGGCTTCACGCTGTCGACCCAGGTCAGGCGCTGCGCGTTCACCATCATATGCGGGCTGCCGGCGCTGTGCAGACGCACCGCGCCATCCGGCGTCACCAGCGCATAAGCGGCATCGAGCTTCGGCGTGAAATTCGTGAGATAGGCGAGCGCCGCATTGTCGATCTTGTTGCCGTAGACAATGAGCCCGGCGAGGCTGTTACCTGCGAGCTTGCTCCAGACTTCTTTCATCCGCGCAGCGAATTCGGCGCGCGGAATAAGCGTCTCATCCCAATCATAGGGTCCGACCAAAACCGCCGGCTGCGCAACACGCATGTCCATGATCCTCGCTGATTTAGGCCGGCACGCTGGCGAGCCAGGCGGTGCGCTTGCTCAATTGCTCGACGCCGGTCGCGGTGACGCGCACCGGCTCGCCGCAGAGGAGATAGCCGGTTTCGGGCAAATACTGATTGGGATGCACGACGAAGACCATGTCCTCGCCGAGGATCACGTCATTCTCGGGCGCCACGTCGCCGGGCGCGTTCGAGCCGTGGCCGAGCCCGTGGCCGCGGCGGCGGATATGCGGCGGGCGGCAATATTCGGCATAGCCTTGCGCGCTCAACACGTCGTCGATCGCCTTGGCGACCTCGCTCATGCGGATGCCGGGCCGGATGGTGCGGATGCCCGCCTCCATCGCGCGCACCACCAGCGCGTATTTCTCTTCGAGGACGGCGCTCGCCGGTCCGACGACCGCCGTGCGGCAGATCTGCGACAGTTGGCCGCGATAGGTCGGCGTCATCTCGGCGAGGATCACGTCGCCTTTCGTCAACTTCCTGCCGCTCGAAGGTTGCACCGCGCGGTTGTGCGGCGAGGCGGTCAGCAAGAAGAAATTATCGTCGGCGCCGAGCTCTTCCATATAGAGTTTTAGCTGCACCGCCAGATCGCATTCCGGCATGCCTTCATGTGCGATCTCGAGCAGCTTCTCGAAGCCACGCTCGCCGATCGCGGTGGCGCGGCGCGCATTCTCGATCTCATCGGTCGTTTTCGGCATCAGCGCGGCTTCGAGCTGCGCATCGAGCTTCTTCGCGTCCTTACCGGCGAATTCCGCGATCGGCTTGCCGATCGCCGCCGGGAGCTTGCCAAGACCGACGGTTGCGGTCTTGCCGGCGGGCAAGCCGCGCGGGAAGAGAGCGGCCACCGCTTGCGGCAAATCTTCCGCCGCGCGCACGGTCCAGCCCGTGGCGCGCGCGCGCGCACGCTCGACTTCCCATTCCGGTGTGACGACCAAGGTCGCCTCGCCGTTCCGCGACAAAGCGCACAGGCTTTCGCCGACCGGGCGATAACCGGTGAGGTGGAAGACGGTGTCGATGCGCGCCAACTCGTTGGGCGCGACCAACATCACGTCGACGCCTTCCTGCTCCATCAGCCGCAATGCCGCTTGCCGCCGTCCGGATATGTCCATGGGCCCGACTCCTCGCCATTTTTATTGCGCTCGCGCGCTTCGCGGGGCGGAGCATACTTTGGCGTCGCCGGAAGGGGCAAGGCTTGTTGACAAGCCGGCGAGCGCGGAACAGGATTTGCGCCCTCACGATCGCCAATCGAGCGACAACATCATTAAGGAATTGGGGTAGGACGCATGGGAGCACATGTTGCGCTCGATATCGGCGGCACGTTCACCGATCTGGTTTACTTCGACGACAAAACCGGCGAGCTGCGCCACGCCAAGAGCTCGACCACGCCCGAAGACTTCACCCTCGGTATTCAAAATTGCATCGCCAAGAGCGGGATCAATCTCTGCGAGTGCGAAACTTTCGTCCATGGCGCGACCATCGCCATCAACACGCTGATCGAGCAGACCGGGGCGCGCACGGTTCTCGTGACCACCGCCGGCGCGCGCGACGCCTATCTGATCGGACGCGGCAATCGGCCCGAGGCCTATAACGTGTTCTTCCGCCGCGCGACGCCGCTCGTGCGCCGCGGCATGATCGTCGAGACCAATGAGCGCATGAGTTCCGCCGGCGAGCAGATCCTGCCGCTGAGCGAGGCCGAAATCGCTGCCGTGTGCAAGCAGGTCGCCGGCTTCAAGCCCGAAGCGATCGCGGTGTGCTTCCTGCACTCCTATGTCGATCCGACGCATGAGCAGCTGATGGGGCGCGCGCTGCGCCGCGCTTTTCCCGACGCCTATATCTCGCTGAGCCACGAAATCCTGCGCCAATACCGCGAATACGAACGTACCTCGACCACGGTGGTGAATTCCTATATCGGGCCGCGCGTCAGCACCTATCTGCACGCGCTCGAAAAGCGCCTCGACGATCAGCGCTTCCCCGGCACCTTGCTGATCATGCAATCGAATGGCGGCGTGACCTCGGTGGGGGCGGCAAGCCGCGCGCCGGTGGCGCTGATGGAATCGGGACCGGTCGGCGGCATCAACGCCTCGGCCGAGATCGGCCGGCGTTTGGGCTTCCCCCAGGTCATCGCCTTCGACATGGGCGGGACCACGGCGAAAGCGAGCGTGGTGCGCGACGGCCAGCCAGCGATCGCCGAAGGCTATTACGTCGGCGGCTATGCCTCGGGACATCCGGTGATGTTGCCGGTGGTCGACGTGGTCGAAGTCGGCGCCGGCGGCGGCAGCATCGGCTGGATCGACAGCGTCGGCGCGCTGAAAGTGGGCCCCAAAAGCGCGGGCGCCAGCCCCGGCCCGGTGTGCTATCGCACCGGCGGCACCGAGCCGACCATTACGGACGCCAACCTCGTCCTCGGGCGCCTCGACGGCGATAATTTCCTGGGCGGCGACATGAAGCTCGACAAGGCAGCGTCGCGCGCCGCGCTGCAATCGAAACTTGCCGACAAGCTCGGCCTCACCGTCGAGGAAGCGGCGCTCGGCATGCTGCGCATCGCGGTCGCGCATATGACCTTGGCCGTGCGCGGCGTGTCGATCGAGCGCGGCTATGATCCGCGCGATTTCGTCATGGTCGCCTCGGGCGGCAATGGCGGGCTGCACGCGCCGCTGATCGCGCGCGAATTGTCGATCCCGCGCGTCATCCTGCCGATCCTGCCGGCGCATTTCTCGGCGGTCGGCATGCTGATGACCGATATCCGGCACGATTACGTGCAGACCCATGCGCGCAGCATGGCCGATGCCGATTTCGCCGCGATCCGGCAGATTTGCGACGCGTTCACCAAGGAAGGAAAGGCGCTGCTAGCCTCCGAAGGCATTCAGCCGGCGCAGCAGCAGATCCAGCTTTCTTTCGACATCCGATATGTCGGGCAGGAATTCTATCTCAACGTGCCCGTCACCCAGGACGAGCTGGTGCGCGAGGACCGCGACTTCATCCGCCGCCATTTCGACGAGCTGCATCAGCGCCATTACGGCCAGCACGCCGCGAACCGGCCGGTCGAAATCGTCAATGTGCGCGCCAACGCGATCGGCAGCCGCGCCAAGATGGAATTCCGTCCGCCCGCCGCCCGAACCAAGGAGGCGCCGCCGCGCCAGCGCGAGGTCTATCTGAGCGAGGCACGCAAGCCGACCCTGTGCGCGATCCATGACCGCGCCTCCCTGGCGCCCGGCCAGCGGATCAAGGGTCCCGCCATCATCGAGGAAAGCGCGAGCACGACGCTCTTGCAGGAAACCGACGAGGCCGTGATCTGTCCGACCGGCGAAATTCTTATTTCCATAGGAGGCAACTGACATGGCCGCCGATCCGATCACCGTCGAGGTGTTGCGCAGCGCGTTGCCGGCCATCGCCGACGAGATGTCCTATGTGCTGAAGCGTACCTCCTACAACATGATGATCTACGAGGTGGGCGATTACAGCTGCGCGATCCTCGACAAGGAAGGCAATCTGCTGGCGCAGAATGGCGGCGGCGTCAGCCACTTCCTCGCCGATATGGGCGTCGTCATCCGCGACGGCGTGAAGCGAATCAAGAAATTCGCGCCCGGCGACGTCATTCTGATGAATCATCAGGCCGTGTGCGGCCAGCATCTCAACAATATGTGCGTCTACACGCCGTTCTTCTGGCAGGGCGATCTGTTCGGCTTCACCATTATCCGCGCGCATTGGATCGATGTCGGCGGCTACAGCACCGGTTTCGGCGCCGGCATGTCGGCGGCCGATCCCTGGCTCGAAGGGCTGCAATTCAACCAGCTCAAGATCTACGACGCGGGCAAGCCCAACGAGACTTTGCTGGCGATGATCTCGGACAATATCCGCTATCCTGAATCCTCGATGGGCGATCTCGAAGCCCAGACCACGGCGTGCAATCTCGGGCTGAAGCGGCTGGAAGAGCTGTTCGCCAAATACGGCAAGGAGACCGTGGTCGAGTGCATCGCGCGCATCTTTGCCGAAAGCGAGGCGCATTGCCGCCAGGTGATCGAGGAATTCGAGGATGGAACCTACGAGTTCGAAACCGAGTTCGACGACAGCGCGAGCGCGACCGACGGGCCGATCCGCATCCATGCTAAGGTCACGGTGGCCGGCAGCGACATGACCATCGATCTGTCCGGCTGTTCGAAGCAGCGCAACAGCGCGATCAATTCGCGCACCCTGGCCGCGCCCTATATCGCTTATAAGGCGCTGACCTCGCCGATCGACCCGGTCAATGAAGGCTCGTTCAAGGCGCTGAAGGTGATCCTGCCGGAAGGCAATTTCATGATGGCGAAGTTCCCCGCCCCCATGGCCGGGTGGAGCACCGCGCTGCCGAGCGTGATCGACGCAATCCTTGCCGCGATGGCGCCGGCGCGGAAGTCGCTCACCCCCGCCGCGCATAAGGGCGCGATGGGCGACGCGCTCACCTTTTTCGGCAACGATCCGCGCACCGGCAAGCGCTTCGTCGTGCAAAGCACCGAAGGCGGCGGCTGGGGCGGAAGGCCGATGGAAGACGGGCCGTCGGCCTCGTGCACGATCTGCCAAGGCGATGTGCGCAACGGCCCGATCGAATCCCTGGAGCAGCGCTTTCCGATCATCGTCGAGCGACGCGCGCTGCGCACGGATTCGGGCGGCGCCGGCAAGTTCCGCGGCGGACTCGGCCTCGACGTGCAGGTGCGCAATCTCGTCACCGGCCGTTGGAACCTGACCCAGACCGGACGCCACCGCGTGCCGCCTTGGGGCTTGTGGGGCGGCAAGCCCGGCGGCAAACCCGAGCGCCTCGTCCGCCAACCCGGCGAAAACGATTGGAAGCCGGTCAATGCCAATTGGTATCAGGTTCCGCCCGACACGCGCGCCATCATCCGCAGCGCCGGCGGCGGCGGCTGGGGCGATCCGCTCGACCGCGATCCCGCGCGGGTGATCGACGATATCCGCGACGGCTATATCTCGCTCGAAGCGGCGCGCGAGGAATATGGCGTGGTCGCCCACACAGGCGGCGGCGAAGGGCTCGACGCGATCCGGCTCGATCCGGAAGCCACCACCGCGGTCAGGCAGGAAATGCGAGCACAACGTGGCTCCTGACAAAAGGCTGCTGCCCGATCTCGCCGCCCAGATCGCGGCGCTCAAAGCGCGCGATGTCGATGCGGCGAGCGTCGAGGCGGCAAAGCTGCACGGCTTCGACGCGCTCAGCTGCGCCTGTGCGGGCGCTTCCGTGTCCGAGATCGCGGTCACAAGGGATGCGCTGTTGCGCGCGGCTTTTCTCTCGCCGCCCAAAAGCATTCTCGACCATCCCGGTTGCGCGGCCGCCTTGCTCGTCACTTCCTGCCGCCTGACCGAATGCGACGACATCCATATCGGCTCCTGCACGACGCCGAGCTCGGTCGTGTTTCCGGTGGCCTTGGTCGCCGGCTACGTCACCAAGGCATCGCAAGAGGCGGTGCTCGAAGCCGTGCTCGCCGGGTATCAGACCATGATCGGCCTCGGCCTTGCCGCCAACGGCGCCGAGATCGTCTATCGCGGCGTATGGCCGACTTTTCTCACGGGCGGCATCGCGACGGCGGCGATCGCCGCCAAGGCGATGGGCCTGTCGGAGCGGCAAATCCGCGACGCGATGGCGATCGCGGCCGCGAGCGCCACCGGCGTCACCGGCCGCATCGAAGAGGAGCCTGCGCCGCGCTGGCTGGCGCTTGCGGCTGCCGTCCAAAGCGGTTGGCTCGCGGCCGCGGCGGCCGAGCGCGGCATGCATGGCGACGAAGCGATCCTCGGCAAGGTCTCGCCGGTGTGGAATCCGGAAACCGTGCGGCTTCCCGATTCCGCCGGGCCTGGCGCGCCCTTGCTGGTGAACCGCGTCGGCTTCAAACCTTATTGCACCTCGCGCCAGGGGCTTTCTGCGACCGAAGCCTTCATCCTGGCGATGCGCGAGGAAAAGATCGATCCGCGCGCGATCGACAAAATCACCGTCACCGTGCCGCAGCACTATCGCGCCATGATCGACCGCACCAAGCGCCCCAAGACCAAGTCGGAATCGCGCGGGATTCATTACCAGCTCGCGATCGCGGCGCTTCACCCAGACGAGCTTTGCGATATCGAGCGCGCCTCCATCCGCGCTGCCGAGCCGGACATCCTCCACATTCTCGACCGGATCGAGGTCGTCGCGGCGGAGCGCCTGACCCAGCTTTATCCGCGCCAATGGGGCGGCGCGGTCAGGGTCGAGGCCGGTGGCAAAACCGTCGAGCGCGAGGTGCTCCATCCGCGCGGCGATCCGGAAAACCCGCTCGGATGGGACGCGATCGCCGGGAAGCTCCGCACCATGTCGCGCTATTTGCCGCAGGCGATTCCGACCGACGCGCTCGCTCGCCAGATCAAGGCGCTCGATTTCGCGTCCTGCCTCGAAACGCTGCTCGACCAAGTGAAGAGCTGAGCCTTCGCCGCGCGCGGCAGGCCGACCGGCGACGCGGGGATTCGGACAATCTTAGTAATTATAATTTATCAGCTCGATGATCGGCTTGTTGCTCTTGAAAACCCGGGGCATGGGGCACAGCTATCACCGCGTATTCGCGGCTCGCTCGCCCGGCACCGTTTTCACGAGCATCGCTGCCGAGTTGCGCTTGGCCGGGCGCGCCGCTTGTGAGAGCATGATTTTGCCCGCCGCGTGAAATTCGGGCGCCGTGTCGGGGAATGTTTGCCGGCGTCGTTCGTTCTTCCCGCCAATGCGGTCGTGAGAACGCATCGTTTCGCATCGTCAGCCGCGCCTACGGGCGCATCGCAGATGGAGGGCCCTGACCATGGACACTGGAGAAAACCCCATCGATCGAGACGAGGGCGCGCATATCATGATGTGCGCGCCCGATCACTTCTCGGTCAGCTACTCGATCAATCCCTGGATGGACCCGGCGCTTTGGGCGAAGCAGGAAGCCACGCTCGCCGGACAGGCGAGGCGCGAGTGGCGCGGCCTTCACCGTAAGCTCAAAAAGCTCGGCGCGGCGATCGAGCTGGTGCCGCCTCTGGCGGAGTTGCCCGATCTCGTGTTCACCGCCAATGCCGCCATCGTCATGGACGGCGTGGCGTTGCTGGCGCATTTCCGCCACCCCGAGCGCCAAGGCGAAGAGGCTCATTTCGAGCGCGGCTTTCGCGAGCTGTGGGCGCGCGGCACGATTGCAGCCGTGCGCCACCCGCCGGAGGGGATGATCCTCGAAGGCGCCGGCGATTGCGTCTGGGACCAGGCGCGTCGAATCTTCTGGATGGGATATGGCCCGCGCTCGGACCGCACCGCCGCCGAAATCGTGCAGGAGACCTTCGGCATCGAAACCTTGGCGCTCGAGCTGGTCGATCCGCGCTTTTATCACATGGATACGGCGCTGAGCCCGCTGCCGCGCGGCGAGATGATGTATGTGCCTTCAGCGTTTACCGCCGAGGGGCTGCGCCAGATCCATGACCGCGTGCCGGCGGAAAAGCGCATCGAGTTGGGCGAAGCCGATGCCGGCGCCTTTGCCGCCAATGCGGTGAAGATCGGCAACGACATCGTGATGTCGAGCGCGAGCGCGCCCTTGCGCCGGCGGCTTGAGGAAGCCGGCTACCGCTTACACACGACGCCGCTGGGCGCATTCCAGCGCAGCGGCGGCTCGGCCTTCTGCCTGACCTTGCGGCTCGATCACCGCTCGAACCTGGCTGCCGCTTCCCTGCGGCAGGCTTCTCGGTCCTAGGTCAGATGCCGGCGAAAGCCGGCATCACCTCGGTGGCGAAGAGCTTCAGCGAGCGCTGGGCGTCTTCGGCGCTCATATTGCCGAAGAAGAACGACCCGATCAGGTAATTGATCCCGAGCTCTTCGATCTGGCGCGCGATCTCGGCGCGCACGGTAGCGGGCGATCCGTAAATGATCGTCCGCTGCTGCACCGCTTCCGCGAAGGAATCGGGCGTCGAGCGGGTGAAGCCGGGATATTCGCGGTTCTCGCGCCGCAGCTTGGTGAGGCTCCAGTAATGCTGGTCGTGGAAGGGCTGGCCGCGCTTCATCGCCTCGGCATCGGTTTCGGCAATGAACATCTGGCGATGGACGCCGATCGCCGTGCCTTGGCTGAATTCCGCTTTCGGGCTGCGCGGGCCGCCGCGCTTGGCGAGCCCGGCCTTGAAGCCGTCGATCGTCGCCCGCGCCGCTTTGGGCGGCCCCAGCGTCACGAAATGGCAGCCTTGCTCGCCGGCCCATTGCGCGCTGGCGGCGTTCGATGCCGCATACCAGAACGGCGGATGCGGCAGCTGCATGGGCCGCAGCTCCATCGGCACATCGGTATAGGTGAAATACCGGCCTGCGTGGTTGAGCTTGTCATGCGTCAGCCCTTCGAGCACCGCGGCGTAGGCATCAAGGAAGATATCGCGCGATTGTTCGTAGCTGACATTGTGGAAGTTCAACTCGAAGGGCGAGACGCCACGGCCGACACCGATTTCGAACCGGCCATGGCTTAGATGATCCAGGATCGCGATCTCCTCGATCAGCCGCAGCGGCGAGTAGAGCGGCAGCAAGTAGACCAGCGGCCCGAGCCGGATACGCTTGGTCGCGCGTGCCGCCGCCGCCAGGAACAAGCCCGGCACCGGCACCATGTTGATCGGCGCCGCGTGATGCTCGGCCACGTGATAGGCATAGAAGCCGAGCTCTTCGGCATTCGCGACATATTGAATCCGCTCGTCGAGCTGGCGCGACAAAGGCCGATCCGCGCGATCGACGTGATCGAAAATACCGAATTGCATGAAATTGCGTTCCCCGACCCGGAAAGTGAAATTAGCCCAACCGCACCGATGCGGTGTCGCTTTCGATGGCGATCTCGGTGCCGAAACCTTGTGACAGACGACGCACGCGCTCAAGCGCCGCTTGCGCAACCCTTCCCTGCGCCAGAACCGGCCGGCCGCGTTGCGCCCGGCTCAAGCCGTGGCCGAGATCGAGCGGATGAAGACGAAGCGCTGAAAGCCGCTTGCCGGTAAAGATGCATTGCGCGGCGATGCCTTGCCAATATTCCGGTGCCGAGGGAAAACCGCGCGTCTCGTTGCCGGTGCGGGCGTCGAGAAAATCGGTCGGCGTCGCCGCCTCGCCCAGCCCGAACCGCGCATAGGATTTGGCGGGGAACACCGGAACATTGTCGTTCTGGAAAATGAAATTGCCAAGGCTGTAGAGAATCGGCCTGTCCTTGTAGACCTCGACGCCCAAGGTCAGATGCGGCCCGTGCCCGGCCACGACATCCGCGCCGGCATCGATCGCGGCATGGGCGAAATCGACGACGAAGCGCGCCGGCTCTTCCATCGCGACATTGGTTGCCGCGGCGCGGGCACCGGCCGGGCCGAATTCGTGATTGTGCAGCGAGAAGATCACCCAGTCGGCTTGCCGCTTTGCTTCGCGGATCGCGCGCAGATTGGCTTCTGCATCGGCCGCTTTGACCTTGGTCGCGAGCGCAAAGCCGTCACCGCGCCGGAAACGCTGCCCCAGAAAGCTCAACGCATCTTCGCTGTCCTCGGGCGCTTCCTGCGCGCTGAAGAACATCGCGCGTTGGCGCGCGCGTTGCTGCGTCAGGCCGAGCCGATCGCTGATGGCGGCGAGCGCGCGGAATGCCGTTTGATCGACCGTATAAAGAGTTGCGAAGTCGAGCGGGTTGATTCCGGGACGGCCCGGCGCGTCCGCCCGCTGTTCGGCGGCGCGCGTCCAATGCGGATAGAAGGTCGTCGCCGCAACCAGCGCGACCCTGCCTTTCGGCGTGTCGAGATAGGCGGGCCGGCGTGCCTCTGCGAGATTGGCGCCGGCGCCGGCATTCGGCATGTTCGCGCGCCGCAAATGCGTCAGCATGGCCGTCAGCCCGGCAACGCCGTAATCGGTGGCGTGATTATTGGCGCAAGAGACGAGGCCGATGCCCATCCAGCGCAGATCGTCGATAAGCGCGGGCGGCGTCGTCATCGGCGTGCCGGGAGTCGGATTGGCCGCGCCCTCGTCCAGCTCGCGCACCGTGGTTTCGAGATTGGCGAAGGAAAGATCGGCGCCGCGGCAGAGATCGAGCAGCGCGCGATAATGCGGCTCGTCATAGGCTTTGAGGCCGCGCGCCGGCATGGCGTCGCCTGCCAGCACCATGCTGATATCGCCCTGCTCAGACCGGTAGATCATGGCGTCCCCTTTTTTCCCCCGGCGCAGTCTAATATGATGATCCGAGGGAAGGAATGCCGTCATGACGCGCCAGCTCATCGACATCTCGATGTATCTCGAAAATGACGTGCCGTCGGATCCGCCCGGCTATGGCCCGAAGATCGAGTATCTGACGCATAAGCAGACTGCCGGCGAGGTAACGCAGTTTTTTCCGGGGCTGAAGAAAGAAGATTTGCCGGACGGCGAAGGCTGGGCGATCGAATGGATTCGCCTGATGACTCACAACGGCACGCATCTCGACGCGCCCTATCATTTCCATTCGACGATGAATCGCGGCGAGCGCGCGATCGCGATCGATGAAGTACCGCTCGATTGGTGCCTGCAGCCTGCGGTCAAACTCGATTTCCGCCATTTCCCTGACGGCTATGTCGCAACCGACGCGGATGTCGAACGCGAGCTGAAGCGCATCGGCCATACGCTCGCGCCGCTCGAAATCGTCGTCGTCAACACGCGCGCCGGCAGCGCCTATGGCAAGCCGGATTACGTCGCTTCCGGTTGCGGCATGGGACGCGCGGCGACGCTTTATCTGCTGGAACGCGGCGTGCGCCTGACCGGCACCGATGCCTGGAGCTGGGACGCGCCTTTCGTCCACACCAAGGACAAATACGCCGAGAGCGGCGATGCCGGGCTGATCTGGGAAGGTCACAAGGCGGGGCGCGAGATCGGCTATTGCCATCTCGAAAAGCTGCACAATCTCGAGGTCTTGCCGGCGCAGGGCTTCAGCATTGCCTGCTTCCCGGTGAAGATCCGCGGCGCTTCCGCGGGTTGGACCCGCGCGGTCGCCATTCTCGAGAAGTGAGCATGACCGCGAAGCCGCATATTCTCATCGTCGGCGCCGGCATCGGCGGCCTTACCGCTGCTCTCGCCCTGGCGCGGCGCGGCTTCGCCGTCGACATTTTCGAGCAGGTCGGCGAATTGCGCGAGCTCGGCGCCGGCATCCAGATCGCGCCGAACAGCTCGCGCGTGCTGCGTGAGCTCGGCTTGGGCGACGCGCTGAAACGTATCGGGATCGAGGCCAACATCATCGATCTGCGCCTGTGGAACACCGGCGAGCGCTGGAAGATGATGGAGCATGGGGCGAAGACGCTCGAACGCTACGGCTCGCCGCATTACACCATTCACCGCGCCGATTTGCAGGAAGCCTTGAGGGCCGCCGTGCTGCGCGAGCCCACGGTCACCTTGCATCTCGACGCGCGTTGCGTGGGCTTTACGCAATCGGCCAAGGGCGTGAGCCTCGCGCTGGCCAATGGCGCGCGGATCGTCGGCGATGCGATCATCGGCGCCGACGGGATTCATTCCGCGGTGCGCCAAACTTTGTTCGGCGAGGATCGTGCGGAGTTCACCGGCTTCATGGCCTGGCGCGGCCTCTGCCCTGCTGCGAAGCTGGCGCCCGAGCTGATACGCCATGGCGGATGGATCGCGCCGACCTCGCATATCTTTCACTATCCGGTGCGCAACCGCGAGCTGCTCAACGTCATCGCCGTGGTCGAACGCAGCGACTGGCAGCACGAATCCTGGACCGATCGCGGAACACACGAAGAATGGCTCGCCGACTTCCCCGGCTGGCACAGGGATGCGCAAGCGATGATCGCCGCCGTCAACGAGCCATTCAAATGGGCTTTGATGGTGCGCTGGCCGCTGCCGCGTTGGAGCGTCGGACGCGCCACCTTGCTCGGCGATGCCTGTCATTCGACCTTGCCCTTTTTGGCGCAAGGCGCCTCGATGTCGATCGAGGACGGCTACGTGCTGGCGCGTTGTCTCGATGAAGTCGACGATGTCGAGACGGCGCTCAAACGCTACGAGACCGCGCGGCTCGAGCGCACCAAGCGGATCGTGCTTGCGGCGGTCGATCAGAAAGACCGGCTGCACGGCGATTCCCTGAAGAATCCCGAAACCGCCAAGCAGCATGTCGACACGAAATTCAGCGCCACCACCACCCAGGCGCTTTACGACTGGATCTATGGCTACAACGCGCTGACGGTTGCGATCTGAGCGCGGCGCTTAGGCCGCAGGCTCGCGCGAGCCGGCGGCGTGGATTTCGAGAATCCTCTGCACCAAATCGGGCGTCCTCTGCCGCGCGATGCCGCATTCGGTGGCGATGCCGAAACCGGCGACATACTTGCCCGCCGTAGCGGCGCGTCGGCGCACGCCCTCGACGCCGTCCTGCGGGTGAACCAAACCGAGATAAAGCTCGGTCTCGGGCGACAGCTTCAGATCGCGCAAAGGACGGAAATAGGCGTCGTCGTCGCGCGCGAGCGGCACCGGCATGTGCAGGAAAGCGATCGGGTGCGCGACATTGGCAGCCAAGGCGTTGGCGAGCTCGACCATCTTTGCGGCATCGACCGGCTCGACGAAATGTTTGGCATCGAGATCGCCGTAACAAAGATGAAAGCCCAGCTCGACATCCGCCGGCACGGCGGCCGCGAGGCGCTGCAAGCGGGCGAGGATCGCCGGCTTGGAATTGACCGCAGGCGGATAGCGGCCGGCGAGCTGCCCGTCCCAAATCACCATTTCGATGCAGACATCCCATTGCAGCGCGAGATCGCGATGCGGAATGGCACGGCAGAGCGCGGCGACTTCGGCGAGCATCGCCTTCTCGTAAGCAGGCTCGATCGCCGCTAGATCCGACGCCACACAAAACGGCGCGATCACCGCCATCGGCGTCGGCAGGCTTACCTGGAAGCGCAAGCGCGCCGGCAAATCGCCGCGCTCTTTGGCGGCGAGAAAGTCTTGATAAGAAGCACGCGCCTCGCGCGCATAACCAAGCTCGCCGAAACAGATTTCCTCCGGCTTCACGCCTTCGGCCAAACGCAGCTTCGGGAATATGCCGCCGGAACCCAGCTCGGGATCGGCGCGAAGATAGGCATTCGCCCGCAACAATGGGTATTGCCAGCTGATCCACAACCGCCTTCCGCCCGGCTCGCCATCCGGCACGCGTCTCAAGCGGCGGCCGAGCAGCCGGCCGGTGGTACGGAACACGTCATCGACGTTGTCGAGCGCGATGCTGCCGACGAGATGCACCTTCTCCGGTATCGCTTCGGCCATGTTTTCCTCCTTTATTGCTTTATTCCTTACCCCGCATTTTAACCGTCGCGCAGCCGGGGCGGCGACCTTTTTTCCGGAGCAAGCATCGCGCCGGTGGATCAAGCGGTCGAGTTTGTGATAGGAACCAGCAACCAAAAAGAAAAATTCGATCAACCCCGGTGGAAAGCTAGACAGACGCGCCATGCCGACAATCACGCACGCCGAAGCTCTCGCCCGCGCCAAGAAGGTCGCCGAGGTCGCAGCCGCCAATGCGACCGCAACCGAAAAGCTGCGCCATTTGCCGCAAGAGAATGTGAAAGCGATGATGGAGTCCGACCTCGTCGGGCTCATCATCCCGAAGGATCGCGGCGGCTACGGCGTCGACAGTTGGATGATGGTCGCCGATGTCGTCGGCGAGGTCGGGCGCGTCTGCGGTGCGAGCGGCTGGTGCTTCGATCTGCTGATCCAGCATCACTGGGTGTTCGGCATGTTTCCGGGCGAGGCGCAGGACGCGGTTTACAAAGCCGATCCGCGCGCGAAGATCGGTACCTCCTTCATGCCGGTTGGCAAGGTTGCGCGCGCGCCGGGCGGCTTCCGCGTCAGCGGCGAGTGGAGCTTCTCATCGGGCATCGACCATAGCGATTGGGCAATTCTCGGCGCGCCGGTGCCGCCGCTGGACGGGTCGGGGCCGCCCGATATCCGCTTCTTTCTCTTCGGCCCGGGCGAGTTCAAGGTCCGCGACACCTGGAATGCGGTAGGCCTCAAGGGCTCGGGCAGCAACAACGTCATCGTCAACGATGTCTTCGTGCGCGAAGAGAACACGCTGCGCGCGGCGGATTTCGCCTCGGGCAACACGCCCGGCGCCAAGGTGAATAGCGGCGTGATGTTCCGCGAACCCGGCTATGTCGCCTTTCCGTTCGGCATCTTCTGCCCGCTGATGGCGATCGCGCGCGGCGCGCTCGATTGCTTCACGGATTTCGCGCGCACCCGCGCGGCGAGTGCGGTACGCGACCCGGTCTTGCAGCTCTACAACACGCAGCGTGCGATCGGCGAGGCGGCGGCGGAGATGGACGCCGCCTATCTGCTGGCCAAGGACAATGACGAGAAGCTGATGCATCGCCTGCCGCTGAGCGAGGCCGACATCATCGGCATCCGACGGAACTTCACCCTCGCCTCGCGCATGGCGGTGCGTGCGGTCGACCGGCTGTTCGAAGTCTCCGGCGCGCGCGGCATCATGGAAGGCAATCCGATCCAGCGCTTCTGGCGCGACGTCCACGCCGCCGGCAATCACGTCGCCTGGGGCATCGACACGAGCTATGTCATGGCGGGCGCCCATGCCATGGGTGTGCCGGCGCCGGGAGCGGGAGCGCATTGATGTCGGAGCCACACGCCCCGCCGGCGAGCCGCGAACGGATCGCCGTCGAAGAAGGCTTCATGATTCCCGAGGTCGCGGCGGCTTCACGCGCCCTGGCCGAAAAGGCGGGCGCGGCCCCGCCGGTGACGGCGGCGCGGCGCGCCATGTTCCAGGATCTGGTCGATCTCGACGAACGGCGGATTCGCGCGATGGACGCCGACGGCATCACGATGCAGGTGCTGGTAATCGGCTCGCCCGGCGTGCAGGTTTTTGATCCGGTGCAAGGGCAAGAGCTTTCGCAACTGGTCAATGACCGGCTGTCCAGCGCCTGCAGGACCCATCCGACGCGGTTGGCCGGCCTTGCCGCGGTGGCGCCGCAAAATCCAACAGGCGCTGCGCACGAGATCGAGCGAGCCGTGACATCGCTCGGGCTCAAAGGCGCCATCATCAACTCGCACACGCATGGCGAATATCTCGACGACCGGAAATTCTGGCCGATCTTCGAAGCCGCGCAGACATTGAACGTGCCGATCTATCTCCATCCGCGCGAACCGAGCCCGGCCATGGCGCGGCCGCTCGACATGCCCGGCTATCGCGTCGCCTGGGGATATGGCGTCGAGACCGGCACACATGTCATGCGGCTGATCGCGGGCGGCGTCTTCGACCAGTTCCCGCGCCTTAAAGTCGTCATCGGCCATATGGGCGAAGGTATCCCCTTTACGCTCGACCGCATCGACAACCGTTATCTCTGGGAACTCGAGATCGGCGGCTTCCAGCGCGCCATCAAGCGGCTGCCGAGCGAATATTTCCGCGACAACATCGTCGTGACCACGAGCGGCATGAATTACCGCCTGCCGCTGATGATGACGGTCGAGCTTTTGGGCGCGGACAATGTGCTGTTCGCCGCCGATTGGCCTTTCGAAGTGGCGCGGGACGCGGTCGACGCTATGGATGCGATGCCGCTTTCCGAGGCCGACAAAGCGAAGATCTATCACCTCAACGCCAAGCGGGTCTTCGCGCTCTGAAGCGACAGCGAAAAACGGGTTAGCGTCTCGGCCGGGCAAGCGGATCGCGTTCACGTTCCGCACGCGAGAAGAAGACCGCGGCTGGCGCAAAGGGGAAGACGTTGAATTTTTGGATCGTCAATACGCTGAACGGCCTGTCCTTGGCGATGATCCTTTTTCTCCTCGCGGCGGGCCTCACCCTCATCTTCGGGCTTATGCACATCATCAACATGGCGCATGGCTCGTTCTATCTGCTCGGCGGCTACATCGCGATCACCGCGATCCGGATCACCGGCGATTTCGGCAGCGGCGCGCTGATCGCCGTGATCGCGATCACCATCCTCGGCGTCGCGATTCAGCGTTTGTGCCTGGCGCGGCTTTACAAACAGGAATTGCCGCAAGCGCTACTGACTCTGGGCTTGCTCTTCATCATCGCCGACATCGCGTTTTTCACCTGGGGCGGCGACCCGCTGCTCGTGCCGCAGCCGCATTGGCTCGAAGGCGCGGTGCGCTTTGCCGGCGTGGTCTATCCGCTTTATCGCCTGTTCCTCATCGCCTGGGGCCTCGCCGTAGCGTTCCTGCTTTGGGCGTTTCTCGAACGCACCAAGATCGGCGCCGTGGTGCGCGCCGGCATGGACGACGAGGAAATGGTGCGCGGCCTCGGCATCAACATGCCGCTGGTCTTCACCGGTATCTTCGCTTTGGGCGCTGCCTTGGCGGCGCTTGGCGGCGTGCTGGGCGGACCGCTGCTCGGCATGTTTCCCGGCGCCGATTTCGAGGTCGCGCTGCTTGCTTTCGTGGTCGTGACCGTGGGCGGGCTCGGCAGCATTCGCGGCGCGTTCCTCGGCAGCCTGCTGGTCGGCCTCGTCGACAATTTCGGCAATGTGTGGTTCCCGCAGCTCTCGCTGTTCACGATCTTCGTGCCCATGGTGATCGTCCTTGCGCTGCGCCCGACCGGTTTGCTCGGCCGTGTCTGAAAAGCGCGTCATCGCTCTCGCCACCGCTTGCGTGCTGGCGGCCGCTTTGCTCGGTGGGCTTCTGCCGAGCTACGACGCAGGGCTCGTCACGCAGATGCTGATCTACGGCATCTTCGCCATGAGTCTCGATCTGCTGCTCGGCTATACCGGCATGCCTTCGCTCGGCCATGCCGCCTATTTCGGCCTCTCGGCCTATGTCACCGCGATCCTCTCCTTGCGCCTCGCTTGGCCATTCGCCTGGGCAGCACCGGCCGGGCTTGTCGCGTCCGTCATCGCCGCGGGCGCGTTTCATCTTTTGGCGCTCAGAACCGCGAAATCCTATTACCTGATGATCACCCTCGCCTTCTCGCAAGTGCTGTGGAGCCTCGCGGTCAGCTGGACCGACGTGACCGGCGGCGACAATGGCCTGCCCGGCGTCAAACGCCCCGATCTCGGCGCGTGGTTTCCTTGGCCGCTCGGCTCGACCACCGGTTACTATTATTTCGTCCTCCTCGTCTTCGCATTCGCCGCGCTCGCGCTTTATGTTTTCGTCACCTCGCCTTTCGGCTACGCCTTAAAAGGTATCCGGGAGAACGAGCTGCGCATGCGCGCGCTCGGCTACAATGTCTGGGCTTATAAATACGTAGTCTCGCTGGTCGCGGCGCTGTTCGCCGGGCTCGCCGGCGAGCTTTATATGTATCTCAACAGTTTCGTCAGCCCGTCGAGCCTCAGCGTCACGGTTTCGGCGCAGGTCCTGATGATGCTGCTGGTCGGCGCCGCCGGAACCTTGTTCGGCCCAGTGCTCGGCGCCGGGATTTTCGTCGTGCTGCAATATGTGCTTAGCACCTATACCGACCGCTGGCTGTTCGTGATCGGGCTTATCTATGTCGGCGTCGCGTTGTTCGCGCCGCAAGGCGCGCTTACCTTGCTGACGGCGCGTTTGGCGCCGCGGCGCCGCAGCACAAACGCATGACCGTCGCCGCCGAGACGAGTCCGCTTGCCGTGCGCGGCCTGTCGCGCAATTTCGGCGGCGTGCGCGCGCTCGACAACGTGTCGCTAGAGCTCGTGCCGGGCGAGCGGCGCGCGATCATCGGCACCAACGGCGCCGGCAAGACCACGCTCTTCAACCTCATCAACGGCCAGATTCCGTCGAGCGCGGGCGAGATCCGCCTGTTCGGCCAGGAGGTCTCGGGCTGGCCGTTGCATCGGCGCGCGGCGCTGGGCCTTGCCCGCACCTTCCAGATCACCAGCCTGTTCCGCAATCTGACCGTGCGCGAGAACATGCTGATTGCGGTGCAGGCTTTGGCGCCGTGCCATTTCGTGTTCTGGCGCCGCGCCGCGCATTACCGCGAGATCGGACAACGCGCCGATGCGCTCCTCGAGAAATGGCGGCTGGCCGCGATGCGCGACGAGAAGGTGCAAAACCTCTCCTACGGCACGCAGCGCCAACTCGAAATCGTGGTGGCGCTCGCGGGCGAGCCGAGACTTCTGCTGCTTGACGAGCCGATGGCCGGACTGTCGGCGGCCGAGACGCATCTTGCGACCGACATCATCCTCAATCTCGATCGCGCCATCACCGTGCTGCTGATCGAGCACGATCTTGCCACCGCCTTTCGCATCGCCGACCGGATCACCGCGATGGATCAGGGGCGGATCGTCGCCGAAGGCACACCCGACGAAATCCGGCAGGAAGCGAGCTTGCAAAAAATCTATGCCGCCGGCGGCGCGGCCCGCGTGCAGGAGCGCGAGCGATGACGGCGCAGGCGATGCTGGCGGCCGAGGATCTGCACACCTATTACGGCGACAGCTATGTGCTGCAAGGCGTCTCGCTGGCGGTCCAACGCGGGCGGATTGCGGCGGTGCTCGGGCGCAACGGCGTCGGCAAGACGACGCTCATCCGCAGCGTCATCGCGTTCACCCCGGCGCGGCGCGGCAAGGTGCTGTTCGAAGGAAAAGACATCACGCGCTGGCCCTCCTATCGCATCGCGCAGTCGGGCATTGGTTTGGTGCCGCAAGGACGGCGTATCTTTCCTTCCTTGAGCGTGCGCGAGAATCTCGACATCGCCCGCCGCGCGGTGCCGCAAAATGACGCTTCGACACAAGCTTGGGGCCTCGATCGCGTGTTGGAATTGTTTCCGCCTTTGCGCGAGCGTTGGCGCAACGGCGCCGGAACCTTGTCGGGCGGCGAGCAGCAAATGCTGGCCGTGGCGCGCGCCTTGGTCGGCAATCCGCGTTTTCTGTTGATGGACGAGCCGACCGAAGGGCTTTCGCCGCAGATCGTCGCCGAGCTGAAAGAGCTGATCCAACGCCTGCGCGCGGGCGGCATGGCGATTCTGCTGGTCGAGCAGAATCTCGATTTCGCGCTCGCCCTTGCCGACGAGGTTTACGTCATGGACAAGGGCCGTATCGTCTTTGCCGGCTTGCCCCGCGATCTCGCGAACGACGAGGAAATCAAGCACACCTATCTGGGGGTCTAGTCCCGAGCGCGCTTCGGGCCGCCCCTGCTGCAAATTCGTTTGCCCCGCAGCGCGGCCGGACGGATAATTCACTCATACAATATCGCGTCACGGGAGGCCGCTTATGTTCGCCAAGCTCAATCACCTTGCCATCGTCAGCGAGAAATTCGCGCTGAGCGCCCGCTTTTACGAGGCGCTGTTCGGCATGAAGACGGCGAGCGGTGCCCGCGCGGAGGGCGCCGCCGTGATCGGCGATGGTTATGTCGGCATGAACGTCAATCCGCGGGTTCCCGGTCGCGGCGGACGGCTCGAACATTTCGGCTTCGAAGTGAAGGATGTCGAAACCGCCTTCAAGCGCCTGCGCGACTATCCCGAGGTACAATGGTTGAAGCGCCCGTCGAACCGCCCCTATGCCGGCATTTCGGCGCATGACCCCGACGGCAATGTCTTCGACATCTCGCAAGAGGAGATGGAGAACCGCACGGACGTTTATGTCGAGCAAGGCAGCGGCGCGATTCATCCGCGCCATATCTCGCATTTCGCGCTGCGCACCATGCGCCCCGACATGATGGGCGATTTCTATCGCAAAGTGTTCGAGCTCGAGCCGCGCAACAAACGCGAAGGCGATCCCAATCACTATCTGAGCGACGGGCACATGACGATGGTCATCATGCCGTGGCGGATCGGCGATTACGACGCCACCGGCATCATGCCGCCGTCGCTCGACCATATCGGCTTCAAGACCGAAAGCCTGGAGAAGTTCAAAGCGGATGTCGAAAAGCTGAAGGCGCGCAATCCCTATCTCGCGCCTTTCCCGATCGATTACGGCCCCGAGGCCAAGGCGCGGCTTGCCTTGTTCCAACGCAGCTGCCCGATGTGCCAGCATCATCTCGCCGATATCGACGGCGTCTTGCTGGGCGCGAGCGAGGCCTGAGCCGGCCCGTTTTGCGGGACAACTTGCGGCTGCACCGCGCGCTATGGTCGCGGTTTGACACGCGCGGAGCGATTGCGGAACGGCGGTGAACACCGCTATCTTCCCGGCCAGAGCGCAAATCGTTGGTAGGATTCAAGGGAGCGAGACGATGGATCAAGTCACCCCAAAAGGCCAAGCGACCTGGAACCCGGACAAGTTCCGCCTGCGCCGCTTGGTGGAGCGCCTTGTCGACATGGGCGAAGTGGAGATCCATGACGAGCCGGTCGCGCTGTCCGAGATGAGCCCGATCATCGAGGCGACGCAGAAAGCGGTGCTGTTCCGCAAGGCCGGCCCCGAGCAGCACGAAGTTGCGGGCGCGGTCAGCGCGTCGCGCCGCCGCCTCGCCGCTGCTTTCGGCGTCGGCGAAGACAAGATGCGCGAGGAATATTTGCGGCGCATGGCCAATCCGCAGAAGCCTTTCGTCGTGCCGTCCAACGAAGCGCCGGTTCACGAGATCGTCCAGACCGATCAGATCGATCTCACCAAGCTGCCTTTCCATGTGCAGCACGAATATGACGGCGCGCCCTATATCTCGTCGGGGATCGATTTCACCATCGACCCGGTGTCGAAGCGCAGCAATGTCGGCTGCCGGCGCTTGATGCTGCGCGGCAAAGACAAATGCGGCTTCAATCTCACCGCGCCATCCGATCTAAAGCAGATCTATCTCGGCTGCGTCGCGCGCGGCGAACGTTTGCAAGCGAGCTTCACCATCGGCGCCCATCCGCTCGACACCATGGCGGCGGCCAATCGAGGCATGCCGGGAACCGACGAGATCAACGCGCTTGCGACCTTCCGCGGCGAGCCGCTGCCGCTGGTCAAATGCCTGACCAACGATCTCTATGTTCCCGCCGATGCCGAGATCGTGCTCGAAGGCTATATCGACGAGCGCGGCTATATCGACAATGAAGGCCCTTACGGCGAATACATGGGCTATTACGGGCCGATGCATGGCGATCCGGTGTTCCACGTCACCGCCATCACCCGCCGGCGCGACGTGCTGCACCAAACCGTCAAGCACGGCATCGGCAAGAAGCTCGGCTGGTGCGACGGTGCGCCGATGGGCGCGCTGCAATCCGAGGCGCGCGTGTGGCAGGCGCTGAAGCATGCCGGCATCGACGTGATCGACACTTTCGTGCCGCCGGGTCCGGGCGTGGGCTCGCATATGCGCGTGTCGATCCGCAAGCGCACCGACGGCGATTCCCGCGACGCGATCGCGGTCGTGCTCGGCGCGATGCGTACGACCAAGCATGTCTATGTCACCGATGACGACGTCAATATCCGCTCCGACGAGGAAATGGAATGGGCGATGGCGAGCCGGTTCCAGGCCGACAAGGACATCGTCGTGATGAGCAATATGCGCTTCATGCCGATGGACCCCTCGACCGACCAGAAGGGCAACAGCGCCAAAGCCGGCTTCGATCTCACTTGGACCTTCCCGCGGCCCAAGGCGGTCACCGCGCGGGTGCCGGAAGCCCCCAAAATCGGCGGCCCGGCGCGGTTCCAGACCGTGCGCCAGGCGCTCGAAACCGGACCCATGCATTTCGCCAAGCTGATGTCGATGCTGGGCAGCCGCGACGGGCGCGAGATCGTGCTCGAGATCGAGAAGCTGCGCGACGAAGGCGCGCTCGACCGCAACAGCGACGGCGAGTATTACATCAAGAAGTAGAAGCCCCCGTCTCGCTAAGCTGCGAACCCTCACCCCCCTCAAGGGGGGAGGTTAGGGAGGGGGGCAATGCTCATCGAAAATGAGTGAGGGGAATTTGATTCAATCTACTTCTCTCTCGACCTAACCGCGCCAGTAGACGAAGCCCATCGCGTTGCCGGTTCCGGCTTCGGAGCGGTAGCACGGCACGTAGTCGACCACGTTCAGCGCGAAGCCGAGCGTGGCCATGGCGCCGGCGACCGGGATCCAGTTCTTCACCTCCGAGGTGCCGGCCTGAAAGATCGGCTCGCCCAAAGCCGCCACCTGCTCGATGCTGCGATGACGCAGCGCGTCGAGCACGGCCTCGTCGACCTCTTCATCGATGACGAAATGGCTCAAGCCCCCCGAGGCGATAAGCGCAACCCGCGCGTCGCTTTTCCAGGATTGGATCGCGCGCAGCAGCGAGCCGCCGAATTCATAGCAGCGGCGCACGGTCGGCTGATTCGGCGGATAAAAAGTGTTAAGCACCACCGGCACGGACGGCACCGCCCGATCGTTCATGATCTGGCGATAGACGAAGCCGAACGCATGCGGGATGTGGTCATAGCCGTTCGGCAGCGACGCGAGCGAGGCAAGGTCGAACTCGTCGGTCATCGCCCGCTCGATGATATGCGTGGCAAGCTCCGGCAAGCCCGGATAGGTCGCACCTTGCGGCGGAATATGGCCCGGGATCGCGATCGGAATGCCGGGCGGCATTTTCGCAATGTCGTCGTTGCTGGGAAACGCGTTGGGGATGACCTCGCCGCGATAGACGCTCATGGCCGGGATCAGCACGTCCTTGAACATCTCTTTCTGATCGTTGCCGACGATGACCGCGACATCGGGCTTGGTCTCGGCAAAGACCTCGGCAAGCTTGGCGATCGCGCGGCGGCAAGCGGCGTAACGCGTGTTCCAGATGGGCTGCACGATCTGCCGCTCGAGCTGCTCGGGCGCACGCAAGGCGCGCAACTCGTCGAAGCTGTAGGCCTTGCCTTTGAACCAATGCTCGGGATTGCGCCGATCCGCCTCGACGCGTTGGCCCCATTGATCGGGCGGCGTCGACAGCATCGGCCCATGCGAGGTCCCGATTCCGAGCACGATCTCAGCCATAGCGAGAACCTCCTTGCGATAAAAAACCTGCCGCGCCGCGCATCAGCTTTGCCTCAGCGGCGGAAAGCCGCACAGCTCGGCCGGATTGTCGACGAAGATGCGGTTGCGCGTCGCTTCATCCGGCACCCAATCGAGCATGATGTCGAGCAGATCGGCGTCGTTCGGCATCGGCTTGAAATATTGCGGATGCGGCCAATCCGATCCCCAGACGAGACGGTTGGGCGCGTGCGCGACCAGCTTGCGGATGATCGGCACCGTATCGGCAAAGGGGAATTTCTCGTCCGATGAAAAGCGCGGATTGATCTTGATCCAGCAACGCCCGGTATCGAGGCATTGCAGCAGGAATTTCATCTCGTCGCTGTCGACGCCTTTCTCGGTCTTCACATAGCCCACATGCTCCAGCACGAAGCGGCCGGGCGACGCCAGAATCTGCCGGTTCCAGCTCGCATCATGGATCAGGTAATTCGCCGCCCAGCCATGCTCGTGCACGCGGCGCACCATGCGCTCGTCGAGGCTCGGGCCGAAGCGCCACGCAAAGCGCGCGCCAACCACGCCGGCCTTGGTGAGGAGTTCGACCTCGCGATCGGTGATGCCCGACCAGGGCGCGACCACCGCGCGCAACCGGTCGGGAAAGCGCGAAAGCCCGTAAAGCGCGATCTCGTAATTATGGCCGTACATCATCGATTGCGTCAGCAGCCCGCGCGACAGCCCCATCGCCTCTTGCATGACGAGCCAATCGTCGGCGGTCGCGTCCGCGAAATCGAGATGGCTGAAGACATGACCCGGCACCAAGGGAAACTGCGCTTGCGGGCCGATGAAATGGAAATGCGTGTCGCACGCGCCCGGCGGCAACTTGAGCTTGGGTTTGCGATAATTGCGGTCGAAAGGTGGCGATTTCTTGCGTTCCACCGGAATCCTCCCTTTACTGCCGTAGCAGCCGTTCCACCTTAGCCGAAAACGCGATAAATTGCTCCGCCGCAAGCACGGGGCCACGGGTAAAAGGGGAGGACGATGAGCGTCCAGAAGATCGGCCAGCATGTCGAGCGCGAAGAGGATTTCCGGCTGCTCCGGGGCAAAGGCCGTTATGTCTCGGATATTCGCGCCGCTGGCGAGGCCCAGGCCTATGTGCTGCGCTCGCCCCACGCCCATGCGCGGATCCGCGCGATCGACACGCAACGCGCGGCGAAAGCGCCGGGCGTGCTGGCCGTGCTGGCCGGTGCGGACATTGCCAAGCGCGGGCTCGGCACGTTGCGGCCTTTCGCGCCGCGCAAGCGCAGCAATGGCGCGCCCGCCTTTATCTGCCCACAGCCGCTCCTGGTGCGCGACCGGGTGCGTTATGTCGGCGATCCGGTCGCCTTCATCGTCGCCGAAACTGTGAACCAGGCCAAGGACGCGGCCGAGCTGATCGACATCGATTACGAGGTCCTGCCTGCCGTCGTCACCGCCGAAGCCGCGCTGGCGCCGGGCGCGCAGCCCGTCCATGACGAGAATCCCGGCAACGAGGCGTTCTTCCACGAGGCCGGCGATAAGGCCGCGGTCGATGCCGGCTTCGCTGCGGCGGCGCATGTCGTGCGCCACAAGATCGTCATCAACCGCATCACCGCGAACACGATGGAGCCGCGCGGCTGTCTCGCCGAATACGACCGCGAGGGCGACCACTATACCATACGCTGCACGGTTCAGTCGGCGCATGGCACGCGCGCCGCGCTTGCCGGCCAGATCTTCAAACAGCCGCACAACAAGTTCCGCGTGATCTGCGACAATATGGGCGGCGGCTTCGGTATGAAAGGTGGATGCTACCCGGAATACGCCGTCTCGCTGTTTGCAGCCGAAGTCATCGGCCGGCCGGTGCGTTGGACCTCGGACCGCAGCGAAGGGCTCCTCAGCGACGAGCAAAGCCGCGGCAGCATCGTCGACACCGAATTGGCGCTCGACAAGGACGGCAAGTTCCTGGCCTTGCGCGCACGCAACACCGCCTCGATCGGCGCCTATTTCTCGTCGGAGCGGCCGACCATTCCGCTTACCGTCGCGCTGGGCTGCCTCGTCAACACCTATACCTTCCCGGCGATTCACGCGACCGTGAAGGCGGTGCTGACCAACACCATGACGATCGCGCCCTATCGCGGCGGCGGAAGGCCCGAGCCGATCTATGTCACCGAGACGATCATCGACAAAGCGGCGCATCAGCTCGGCATCGACGCGGCGGAGCTGCGCCGCCGCAACACCGTGCCGGCAAAGTCGATGCCTTACATGACCGCGATGAAGCAGGTTTACGATTCGGGCGACTTTGACAAGAATCTCGAGGACGCGCTGAGCCTCGCCGATCACGCGAAGCTTGCCGAGCGCCGCGCCGACGCGGCCAAGCGCGGCAAGATCCTCGGCTTCGGCGTCGCCACCGCCGTGGCCGGCACGGGCGGGCGCGATTTCGAATTCGCCGAAGTGCGCTTCGACCCGTCCGGCACCGTGACCTTGATCACCGGCAGCATGGATCACGGCCAAGGCCACGGCACCGTCTTCAAGCAGGTGCTGTCGGACAAGCTCGGCATCGACGCCGATCTCATCCGCTATCAATATGGCGACAGCGACCTCGTCTATATGGGCGTCGGCACGTTCGGCTCGCGCTCGGCCATTCTCGCGGGCGGCGCGGTCACGGTCGCGGCCGAGAAGCTGATCGAGAAGGGCAAGAAGATCGCCGCGCATATGATGGAAGCGGCGGTGAACGACATCGTCTTCGAGGACGGAAAATTCGCCATCGCCGGCACCGATAAATCGGTCACCATCCGCGAGGTCGGCAAGCATTCGCATGAATGGGGCCATTTGCCCAACGACATCGAGCCAGGCTTTGCCGAACGTGCGAATTACGGGCCGCAGAACTCCGCCACCTTCCCGAGCGGCGCGCATATCTGCGAGGTGGAACTCGACCGCGAAACCGGCAAGGTCGCGATCACGCGCTATTCCGCGGTCGATGATGTGGGCCGCGTGCTCAACCCGCTCATCTGCGAAGGCCAAATCCAGGGCGGCATCGTCCAAGGCATCGGCCAGGCGCTGTGCGAGGACCTGATTTACGACACCAAAAGCGGCCAGCTTCTGACCGGCTCGTTCATGGATTACTGCATGCCGCGCGCCGACGATTTCTGCGACTTCGATCTCGGCAGCAACAGCTCGCCGACGCCGCGCAATCCCTTGGGCGTCAAAGGCGTCGGCGAAGCGGGCACGATCGGCGCGATTCCGGCGATGATGAACGCGGTCAACGACGCGCTTCATCAGATCGGCGCGCCCGAGATCGAAATCCCCGCCACGCCGGAAAAGGTCTGGCGCGCGATCAACGACGCGCGGTAGGCAGGACAAACAACTTGCCGAATAACCCTCTCCGCCGCTTGCGGGGGAGAGGGAGGGACCCATCGCTTTAGCGATGGGAGGGTGAGGTGGCATTCGCTATGCGCCCACCTCACCCGCTCGCCCCTCTCCGCCCTAAGGGCAGAGAGGGTTTGGTTTTCGCGGAGTGCGCTCTACTGCGCCGCCTTCGCCGTTTGAATCGCTTGCCAGACGCGTTCGGGCGTCGCCGGCATCTCGACATGGCGCACGCCGAATTCCGACAAGGCATCGACCACCGCGTTGATGGTCGCCGCCAACGCTGGCGTCGTGCCGCCCTCGCCGCCCGGCCGGATGCCGTAACGGTGGCTTGTCGCTGGCAGCTCGATCAGCGCGGTATCGAACGACGGCAGGAAATCGGCGCGCGGCACGGCGTAGTCCATGAACGAGCCTGAAAGATTCTGGCCGCTTTCGCGATCGTAATAGCACAGTTCCAAGAGCGCCTGGCCGATGCCTTGCGCGGCGGCGCCGTGAGTTTGGCCGTGCAGGATCATCGGATTGATCGCGCGGCCGACATCGTCGACGCCGCTCCATTTCACGATCTCCACCACGCCGGTATCGGGATCGATCTCGACCTCGCAGATATGCGTGCCCGAGGGCCAGGCGCCAACCGTCACAACCTGATCGGCGGTGGCGTCGAGCTTGCCGCGCAGCTCTTCCGGCAGGTCGGTGCGCGTCGCCGCCGCCTTGGCCGCATCGAAGATGCCGAGGCGCCGGTCGGTGCCCTTGATCACGAATTGCCCGGCGACGAATTCGATATCGGCCGTGTCGGCCTCGAACACTTGGGCCGCGATCTTCTTGCCCTTCTCGATGATCTCGTCGGAGGCCTTGCCGATGACGAGGCTCGCCAGCCGCATCGAGCGCCCAGAATGCGAGCCGCCGCCCGCTTTCACGCGCTCGGTGTCATGCGCGACGTAATCGACGCTTTCGAAGGGCACGCCCAGCCATTCGTTCAAAAGCTGCGCGAAACTGGTCTCGTGGCCTTGGCCGCTGTTCATCGTGCCGCAAACGAGCTCGACCCGCCCTTCGGGCTTCACGGTCACCTCGGCGCGCTCGCGCGGAAAGCCGCCCGCAATCTCGATGTAATTGCCGATGCCGATCCCGCGCAGCTTGCCGCGCGCCTTAGCCTCGGCGCGGCGGGCGGGAAAGCCTTTCCAATCGGCCAGGGAAAGCGCCGCATCCATGCCCTTTTCGTATTCGCCATTGTCGTAGGTCTGGCCGACCGAATTGGTGTAGGGCATCGCTTCGGGCGCGATGAAATTGCGCCGCCGCAGCGCGACCGGATCGAGACCCAGCTCGTCGGCGGCAAGATCGATCAAGCGCTCGATGATATAGACCGCCTCGGGCCGGCCGGCGCTGCGATAGGGCGTGGTCGGCACCGTGTTGGTCAGCACGGCGCAGCCGCGGAAATGCGTCGCCGGGATCTTGTAGACCCCGGACATTTGCCCGAGGCCTTTGCGCAAGGGCACGAAGACGATCGTATGCGCGCCGACATTGCTGTAATTCGTGCCACGCACCGCGAGAAAATTTCCGTCCTTGTCGAGCGCCAACTCCGCTTCGCTGGTCAGATCGCGGCCTTGATAATCGCTGAGGAAGGACTCGGTGCGATCGCCCTGCCATTTCACCGGCCGCCCGACGCGCTTGGCCGCCCAGGGCAGGATTGCGTATTCGGGAAAGAAGAAATTGCGCGTGCCGAAATTGCCGCCCATGTCGCCGCACACGGCGCGACAGGATTCGGGCGGCACGTCGAGCACGCTCGCCAGATCGCCCTTTTCGCGCGCGACACCGCTGCCCGTGCCGGCATAAAGCGTGTAGCGTGCGGTGGCCTTGTCGTAATCGCCCACCGCGTTGCGCGGCTCCATCGGGGTGCCGGTGACGCGATTGACCCAGGTCTCGAAGCGCACGACATGCGCGGCGCGCGCGAAAGCCGCGTCGGTTGCGGCCTTGTCGCCGACATCGACATCGACGCAGAGATTGGACTTGGCCTCTTCCCAGACGATCGGCGCGCCGCTTTTCAACGCGTCCTTCGCCATGGTGACGGCGGGCAGGACATCGTAATCGACCTCGACCAGCTCCGCGCCGTCCTTCGCCAGATCGGTGCTTTCGGCGATGACGACCGCGACCGGCTCGCCGACATAGCGCACCTTATCGGCGGGCAGCATCGGCTGCGGATGCGTAAAAGTCGTAAAGCCCGGCCGCACCGTCACGGTGACGTCGGGCGTGCCCACCAGCGACGGCTTGTGATCCATCAGCTTCAGCCCGTCGGCGAGAAAATCGGCGCCGGTCAGCACCGCGATGACGCCGGGCGCTTTGGCGGCGGCTCTGGTGTCGATCTTGGCGATGCGCGCATGGGCATGGGGCGAGCGCACCAGCGCGGCATAGGCCGTTCCGGGCAAGCGCACATCCGTGACGTAATACCCCTTGCCGGTGAGAAGCCGGAGGTCTTCTTTGCGCTGCACAAATTTGCCGATGCCGCCGGTCGTCTCGCTGCGTTCGCTCATCCCCGACTCCGCTTGGCGTTTCTTCGCATGGGCGCCACTTAAGCCCTAGCCTCCTTCTTCCGCAAGTGCGCAAACGGCAAGCGGCTTTGCGTTGCCGCCATAGGCCGAGTCACCTAAAGTGCGGTTAACGACAATTACCGGCACCAGACCGGCAGGAAGGGATCATGGACGCCGTCGCCAAGACGATTGGTGCGGGCATTCTCGTCTGCGCCGCGCTCGCCGCCTCTTCGGCCAACGCCGATCCGCTGCAAATCCGGGTCGGCTGGGCCACCACGCCGACCCATGTTCAGCCGCTGGTCGACGAGCTGCAAAAGCGGCATCCCGACGTTTTCCACCATTTCGGCAAAAGCTATCTCGCCCAAGGCATGCGCTTCAACGGCAGCACGCCGCAGATCCAGGCGCTCGCCATCAACGAGCTCGAGATTGCGGCCTTCGGCCCGTCGGCGGTCGCGCTCGCCGTGAACAATGCGCAGCTCGACATGCGTATCGTCGGCGACGTGTTCCAGGACGGCGTGCCCGGCTATGCCAGCGTGCGCTACGTCGTGCGCGCCGACGGGCCGATCAAGACGGTCGAGGATTTGAAAGGCCACCGCATCGCCTCGAACGCGCTCGGCTCCTTCGGCGATTCGACCATGCGCGTGATGCTGCACAAACACGGCATCACCGACAAGGACGTGACCACGATCGAGGTGAATTTCGGCAATATGCCGGCGATGCTCGACGAGCAGAAGGTCGATCTCATCAATCTCGTGCCGCAATTCATCTACTACCTGACCAACGGCAAGTTCCGCCTGCTCTTCACGGGACACGATGCGCAAGGCATATCGCAGGCGCAGGTCTGGGCGATGCGCGCCGATTTCATCAAGGATCACCGGCCGGCTCTGGTCGATTTCTTCGAAGACCATATCCGCGCCTTGCGCTGGTTCCTCGATCCGGCGCATCACGAGGAAGCGGTCGCGATTGCGCAAACCGTGACCAAGGCGCATCGCGAGGACATCGACTACATCTTCACCGCGGCCGATTCCTACCGCTCGCCCGATGCGCACCCCGACCTTGCCGCGACCCAGCGCGCGATCGACAATGATCTCTCGCTGGGGATCATCAAAAAGGGCATTACCGCCTCGCCGCGCTATGTCGATCTTTCGCTGGTCGACGAAGCCAAGCACCGCATCGACGGCAAATAGACATCACGCCGCGCGTATCCGGCGGTTCAGGCGATCATCGGCCAGCAGATAGAAGATCGCGAGACCGCGATAAGGCGCGAAAGGCCGCAACAGGCGTTCGACACTGCGCGGCGAAACCCGCTTGCCGCGGCCGAGATATTTTCCGACCGCATCGCGCACGCCGAGATCGTCGATCGGGATGCAGTCGAGGCGCCCCAAGCCGCGCACCAGGATGTAGTCCGCCGACCAGGCGCCGAATCCCCTTTGCGCGCAGATGAAAGCGCGCGCCTCGTCGTCGGACATGGCGCGCAGCGAGTCGAGATCAAGTTTCCCGGCCGCAACATCGCGCGCGAGATCGCCGATATATTCCGCTTTGCGATGCGACAAGCCGCAAGCCAGCAGCGCGCGCTTCGACGCCTTGGCCAAGGCTTCGGGCGAGGGGAATATCCACAGCTTGCCCTTTGGCGTGCCGAAGCGCTCGATCAGGCGTTGCCTGATGCGATAGGCGGCGGCCAAGGAAATCTGCTGCTCGGTAATGGCGATGACGGCCATCTCGAAAAGCGAGCTCGGCCGCAACGGCTTCAAGCCGCGCAACGATTTCGTCAGCGTCCCAAAGACCGGATGATCCGCGACCAGGCGATAGAACGGGCGGAGATCGAGCTCGGCCGCGAGCAACCACGCCGCGGCGTTCTTCAACCCGGCGCGATCAAGCGGCCCGTCGGCCAAGACCGCGACGATCGGCGGCCGGAGCGAGATTTGCCGGCATTCGACCAACGCCGATGTCGCGCCGATGCGCAACACCGCGGAGAGCACGCTTGGCGATTCCGGCACCACCGGCGCAAAGCTCGCGGCCGCCGCCAGCGAAAGCGCCAAATCGAAAGGTCCGGCCGATCGCACGGTGACGTGGGGGCGCCGCGGCATGAGATACTTTCGTCGGACCGGCGACCCAATGGCTGGGGCGGGAGGATTCGAACCTCCGTATGGCGGAATCAAAATCCGCTGCCTTACCGCTTGGCTACGCCCCACCGGTGGGAATGCGGCGACCTTAAACGCAAAGCCGCGCAAACGCAAAGTCCGGCCACTTCAGAGGCGCGTGAACCTAAGGCCTTGGCGCGGCAGAACCGCGCGGGCGCGAAGCCAGCCATTCGAAATCAAGGGAACCTCGCCGCGACATCCGGGTTGACGTAAGCGCGTCCCCTCGCCAAGGTGCGCGCCATTCCCGGGTTTCACCCTATTGGCTGGTCGATGAGCGCTTCCGAAGCAACTGCCGTTAAGGCCCCGGCGCTGCCGCAACCGCGCGACCCGCATTTGCGTCGCATGGCCGATACCATCCGCGCCTTGACGATGGATGCGGTCGAGGCCGCCAATATTGGCCATCCCGGCATGCCGATGGGCATGGCCGATGTGGCGACCGTCTTGTGGAGCCGGTTTCTCAAATTCGATCCCGCCGATCCGCATTGGCCCGACCGCGACCGTTTCGTGCTGTCGGCCGGACACGGCTCGATGCTGCTTTACGCGTTGCTGCATCTGACCGGCTATGCCGACATGACGATGGCCGAGATCAAACGCTTCCGCCAACTCGGCAGCCGTTGCGCCGGCCACCCCGAACGCGGCCACGCCGCCGGAATCGAAGTCACCACCGGACCGCTGGGACAAGGCATCGGCAACTCGGTCGGCTTGGCGCTAGCCGAGCGGCTGCTGGCCGAGCGCTTCGGCAAGGATCTGGTCGATCACTACACCTATGTCATCGCCGGCGATGGCTGCCTGATGGAAGGCATCAGCCAAGAGGCGATCTCGCTCGCCGGGCATTTGCGCCTCGCGAAGCTGATCGTGCTGTGGGACGACAATCACATCTCGATCGACGGCGCCACCGAGCTTGCGCGTTCCGAGGACGAGCTCGAGCGCTTTGACGCCTGCGGCTGGTGCACCGAACGCATCGACGGCCATGACACCGACGCGATCGCGGCGGCGATTTTGCGCGCACAGCAAAGCGAGCGTCCTTCGCTGATCGCGTGCCGCACCATTATCGCATTCGGCGCGCCGACCAAGGCCGGCACGGCCGCCGCGCATGGCTCGCCGCTCGGCAAGGAAGAAGTCGCGGCAACGCGCGAGCGCCTGGGCTGGACGGCGCCGCCTTTCGTGGTGCCCGCCGACATGGCCGAGTCTTGGCACAAGGTCGGCGAACGCGGCCGGCCCGCTTCGGCCGCGTGGCGCGAGCGGTTGAAAGCAGCCAAGCCCGCAATCCGGAGCGAGTTCGAACGCGTCACCGCCGGCACCTTGTCGCAGGAGACGCGCGATGCGCTCGCTTCGATCCGCGCGAAATTCGCCGCCGAAGCGCCGAAGACCGCAACGCGGCAAGCTTCGGGCTTCGTGCTCGACGCGCTGGCGCCCGCCTGCCCCGAGCTGATCGGCGGCTCGGCCGATCTCACCGGGTCCAACAACACCAAGGCGAAAAGCCAGAAGCTAGTGAAGCCCGGCGAGTTCGCCGGCAGCTACATTCATTACGGCATTCGCGAGCACGGCATGGCGGCTGCCATGAACGGCATGGCGGCGCATGGCGGCGTCATTCCCTATGGCGGCACCTTTCTGGTGTTCTCCGATTATTGCCGCCCCTCGATCCGCCTGTCGGCGCTGATGGGGCTGCGCGTCATCTATGTGATGACGCATGACTCGATCGGCTTGGGCGAAGACGGTCCGACGCATCAGCCGATCGAGCATCTTGCGTCGCTGCGCGCGATTCCGAAACTGCGCGTGTTTCGTCCCGCCGACGCGGTCGAAACCGCGGAGTGCTGGGAGCTCGCGCTCGCCGCGCCAGACGCGCCGTCGGTTTTGGCGCTCACGCGGCAAAGCGTGCCGGCACTGCGACGCGACAGCGGCGAAAACCGTTCGGCACGCGGCGGTTATGTCCTGGCCGAGGCCGAGGGCACGCGCAAAGCAACCTTGCTCGCCACCGGATCGGAAGTGTCGCTAGCGCTCGCCGCACGCGACCATTTGAAGGCCAAAGGCGTTGCCGTCGCCGTCGTCTCGCTGCCATGCTGGGAACTGTTCGACCAGCAGGACGAGGCTTACCGCAACACCGTGCTCGGCAGCGTGCCACGCATCGCCATCGAAGCGGCCTCGCCCATGGGCTGGGAGCGCTATATCGGCATGGGCGGCAAGTTCATCGGCATGCGCGGATTTGGCGCATCGGCGCCGGCCGGCGCACTTTATAAACATTTCGGCATTACCGTCGAGGCGGTAGCCGAGGCTACCCTGGCAGTGATCTAACGGACCGACGGGCTTCTAAGGGGAAGTATCTATGACGATTCGCGTTGCGATTAACGGATTCGGGCGCATTGGCAGGCTTGTGCTGCGCGCACTGCACGAACAGAACCGCGATGATCTCCAAGTCATGGCAATTAACGATCTCGGCACGGTCGCGGCGAACGCGCATCTGTTGAAATACGACAGCGTTCACGGACGCTTCGACGGCGAGATCGCGACCGGCGATAATTGGATGGATATCGGGCGCGGAAAGATGAGCGTGCTCGCCGAACGCGATCCGGCAAAGCTGCCATGGAAGGATCTGAAGATCGACGTCGCGCTCGAATGCACCGGGCTTTTCACCAAGCGGGAGACCGCGGCCAAGCATCTCGAAGCCGGCGCGCAGCGCGTGATCGTTTCCGCTCCGGCCGACGGCGTCGACATCACCATGGTGCTGGGCGTCAACAGCGAGCAGGTCAACGCCACGCATCGCGTGTTGTCGAACGGCTCCTGCACCACGAATTGCCTCGCGCCCGTGGCCTATGTGCTGAACGAAGGCGTCGGCATCGTTCACGGCTTCATGACCACGGTCCACTCCTATACCGGCGACCAGAACACCGTCGACACCTTGCACAAGGATATGCGGCGCGCCCGCGCCGCGGCGGTCAACATGATCCCGACCTCGACCGGCGCGGCCAAGGCGCTGGGGCTCGTCATCCCCGCGCTCAAGGGCAAGCTCGATGGCTGCGCAATTCGCGTGCCGACGCCCAATGTCTCGCTGATCGATTTCAAGTTCACCGCAGCGCGCGACACGACCAAGGAAGAGGTCAACGAGCTGATGGAGAAGGCCGCGAAATCGAACCGCTTCCGCGGCATTCTCGCCGTCACCAAGGACGAAGTGGTGTCGAGCGATTTCAATCACGATGCATACAGCTCGACCTTCGATCTCACTCAGACCAACGTGATCGACCGCCGCTTCTGCCGCGTCATGTCGTGGTACGACAATGAGTGGGGCTTCTCGAACCGCATGGTCGAAGCCGCTTCGCTGGTAGGCAAGCTGGGTTGATCGCGGCCGCGCCGCCGCCCGAAATCGTCATTCATTCGCTCGACCACGCGAAGGCGGCGCTTGCCGCCGCTGCCGCGCTCAACCGGCCCGTGACGCTGGCGAGCGCGCGCGGCGCCGGATCGCAAGCCGGCCCCGCCTGGTTCAAGGCGATGATCGATCAGGCGAGGGCAAGCCGACCCGACGTCGCGGTCACCGCGATTCTCGATTGCGGCGACGAAGCGGGCGCGGTCATGGCCGCGTTGCGCATCGGCCTGCGCCATCTGCGCTTTTCGGGATCGGAAGCGGTGCGCGCCAAGCTCGCCGCGATGGGCGCGATCTTCATGCCGGAGGCCGCCGCCGCTCGTCTCGATCTGCTCGGCGTTAAGGAACCGGATGCGGCCTGCCGCGCATTTCTCGAGCGGCGTTAACCAGCGGGCGCTCTTTCTCGCCGCTCCCGCATCTGCTATATCGGCCTTCTCTCATTCAAGGAAACGCGCCATGCAGGTCAGCGAAAGGGTCAAGACGATCCTCTCTCATTACGAGAGCGACAATCCCGGAACCAAGGCCAACCTCGCCCGCATCATGATGCAGGGCAAGCTCGGCGGCACCGGCAAGGTGGTGATCCTGCCGGTCGACCAGGGATTCGAGCACGGGCCGGCGCGCAGCTTTGCCCCAAACCCCGCGGGCTACGATCCGCATTATCATTTCCAGCTTGCCGTCGATGCCGGGTTGTCGGCCTATGCCGCGCCCTTGGGCTTCATCGAGGCGGGCGCCGCCAGCTTTGCCGGCGCGATCCCCACCATCCTCAAGGTCAATTCCGCGAACAGCCTCGCGCGCGCCAAGGAAGCGCCGTCGCAAGCGGTCACCGGGAGCGTACAGGATGCGTTGCGTCTCGGTTGCGCGGCCATCGGCTTCACCATCTATCCCGGCTCGGACGCCGCATATGAGATGATGGAAGAGATCGCCGAGATGGCGCGCGAGGCGAAATCCTACGGGCTTGCCGTGGTGATCTGGTCCTATCCGCGCGGCGGCAATCTCTCGAAGAACGGCGAGACCGCGATGGATATCTGCGCCTACGCCGCGCATATGGCCGCGCTCTTGGGCGCGCATATCATCAAGGTGAAGCCGCCGACCGATTTCCTCGAGCTCGACGCGGCCAAGAAAGTCTATGAGCAGCAGAAGATCGACGTCTCGAGCGCGGCCAAGCGCATCGCGCATGTGGTTCAGGCCTGCTTTAACGGCAAACGCATCGTCGTGTTCTCGGGCGGCGAGGCCAAGGATCTCGACGGCGTCTACAACGAGGCGCGCGCGGTGCGCGATGGCGGCGGCAATGGATCCATCATCGGCCGCAACACCTTCCAGCGTCCGCGCGACGAGGCGCTGAAGATGCTCGACCATATCATCCGTATCTATCGCGGCGAGGCGTGAGCGCCCGGCTCTACCTGATCACGCCGCCGGCTTGCGAACCGGCGAGCTTCGCGCCCCGTCTCGCCGAGGCGCTCGATGCCGGCGATGTCGCCTGCGTGCAGCTTCGCCTGAAAGATGTCGATGACGATTCGATCCGGCGCGCTGCCGATATGTTGCGGCCGATCGCGCAGGAGCGCGGCGTCGCTTTCATCATGAATGACCGGCCCGACCTCGCGCTCCAAACCGGATGCGACGGCGTCCATGTCGGCCAGGAAGACGCGTCCTATGAAGCGGCGCGGACGATTCTCGGCGTCGGCCGCATCGTCGGCGTCACCTGCTACAACAGCCGCCACCTTGCCATCGAAGCCGCCGATGCCGGTGCCGACTACGTCGCTTTCGGCGGCTTCTTCCCCTCCTCCACCAAGGACACGCGCCGCATCGCCGGCAACGATCCCGAGATTCTGCGCTGGTGGAGCGAGACCATGACCGTGCCGTGCTGCGCCATCGGCGGCATCACGCCCGAGAATTGCGGCATCTTGGTTTCGGCGGGCGCGGATTTCCTCGCCGTCATCGCCGCGGTCTGGGACCACCCCGAAGGCCCTGCCGCGGCAGTCAAAGCTTTCAACCAGGCGATCGCCGCCGCAACGCCCGAGCGCTAAACCGCGCAGCTGCACGGCTTCACCGCAAGTTTCTATGAGCGGTTGCGGTGACGTGGTAATAGAGTCGTTAAGCAAACAAGGCGTCCGGTTCGGTGGATCATGGCGCGCCACAACTGGGGGAACGTTGATGTTTACACAAGTCATTGATCCTGTTGGAAATATTTACGTCACCGGGCTGATTGCACTGGTTCCGGTCGCAGCGCTGCTTTACATGCTGGCAGGGTTGCGCTGGTCGGCGTGGATCGCGACGGCGCTGGGCTCGATCATCACCTTCGTGCTCGGCTGGTTGGTCTGGGGCATGCCGCTGGGTGACGGCACCCGCGCCTATCTCTACGGCTCGGCGACCGGCATCTGGAATGTGGACTGGATCACCTTCTGGGGCGTGATGCTGTTCAATACGCTCGTCACGACCGGCGCGTTCGACAAGCTCCGCCGCTGGCTGATCTCGCAAGGGACCCAGGATGTCCGCGTCCAGACCATTCTGTTCGCCTGGGCGTTTGGCGCCCTGTTGGAAGGTCTGGTCGGCTTCGGCTATCCCTGGGCGTTCGTCGCGCCGATCTTGATTGCGCTCGGCATTCCCGATCTCGACGCCATCCGCGTCGCGGCGATCGCCAACAACGCGCCGGTTTCCTATGGCGCGCTCGGCGCGCCGATCATCGCTTTGGCGGCGGTCACCGGGTATCCGCTGTTGGCGCTGTCCGGCTCGGTCAGCATGCTGGTCGCGATCCTCGCGCTTCTGCCGCCCTGGATCCTGCTCTACCTCGTTTCCGGCAAGCAGGGCATGTGGGAAGCATGGCCTCTCGCCATCGTCGGCTCTCTCGGCTACATCGCCGGCCAGTTGCCGACCGGCGTCTTTCTCGGTCCGTATCTGCCGGATGTCGTTGGCGCCATCGTCTGTTTCACCTGCTTGCTCCTGCTGCTCAAGGTCTGGCAGCCGGCGCGGACCTTGGCCTATGGCGGCACGCCCGTCGCGGGCGGCTCCCAGGCAGCGGCGCATGGGCTTTCCGGCGGCGAAATCGCCGAGGCTTGGCTGCCGATCGCGATTCTGGTGGCGGTGGTCGTCGCTTGGACCGGCCCGTGGTCGATCCTGCCCGGAATCGTTTGGCTGCATCTTGTTGTCTCCGCCGCCTCCTCGATCGTGGCCGGCGCGACCCTCACTGCCGTGTTCGACTTCAAGCCGGGAGTCGGCGGTTCGGCGATCCTGGTGTCGTGGATCATTGCCGCGCTGGTCCTGCGCGTGAACGGCCAACAGCTGGGCGAGATCTGGCGCAAGACCTGGTCGCAAATGTGGGGTGCGTGCCTGGTTGGCGTGTTCATTTTCGGCCTCGCCTATGTGTTCAACTTCTCGGGCATGGCGGGATCGCTCGCGAGCGCGTTCTCCAAGCTCGGCGCGTATTTCATCGTCGTGGCGCCGATCCTCGGCTTCATCGGCGTGGCACTCTCCGGCAGCAACACTTCGACCAACGCGATGTTTGGCAAGTTCCAAGCCTTGGTCGGCCAGATCCTCGGTTTCCCGCCGCTTCTCCTCCCGACCTTGAACTCGATCGGGTCCGAGATCGGCAAGCCGGTGGCGCCGCAAACCGCGAGCGTCGGCGTCTCGACCACGCGCTTCGTCCGCAACGAAGGCGCGGTCATCCGCCATAATTTCGGCTGGACCCTGGTCTTGCTCGCTTACCTGTTGGTGATCGGGGTGGCCTGTTACCTGTTCTTCCCCGGCATCATGAAGATCTGACCGAGCGGCCGCTTCACGGGGTGACCGGCGCCCACAGCACGTCATCGATGCGCGCGGCGCCGGAAGCAAGCATGACCAGCCGGTCGAAGCCCAAGGCGATGCCCGCGCTTTCGGGCATGCCGCTTTCCAGCGCGGCGAGGAAATCCTCGTCCACCGGATAGGTCTCGCCGTAAAGCGTGCGTTTCTTGGCTTGATCGGCGGCAAAGCGCCGGCCTTGCTCGGCGGGATCGGTCAGCTCGCCGAAGGCGTTGGCGAGTTCGAGTCCGCAAACGTAAAGCTCGAAACGCTCGCACAGGCGCGGTGCGCCCGGCTTGGCGCGCGCCAGCGCCGCCATCGCGATCGGATAATCATAGAGCACGGTCGGCGCGCCGATGCCCAGCTTCGGCTCGATCTCGGCAAGGAAGATACGAAAAAACAAATCCTCCCAGCTGTCGCCATCATGCGGCGTGATGCCGAGTGACCTCGCGGCTTCGGCCAGCGCCGCGACATCTTCGGCGGTCGCCAGAATGTCGATGCCGCAAAAGCGGCCGAAGGCCTCGGCGACGCTCAATCGCTCCCAATGCGCGCGTGGATCGCAGACGCGCCCGTTCCAAGTGAAGAGCGCGTCGCACGCCGCACGCAGCAGCGCTTCGCAATCTGCCACCAGATCGAGATAGGACGCGCCGGCGCGATACCATTCGAGCATGGAAAATTCCGGCGAATGGGTCGCGCCGCGCTCGCCGTTGCGAAAGCAATGGGCGAGCTGAAAGATGCGCGGCATGCCCGCGACGAGAAGCTTCTTCATCGCGAATTCGGGCGAGGTATGAAGGAAGATCGGCATCGGCGCTTCGCCCGGCGCCTCGATCGTCGTCGCAAAGGCCTTCAGATGCGGTTCGAGCCCGGGGCTGCGCTGCAACGCCGGCGTGTCCACCTCGACGAAGCCGCGCGCCGCGAAGACGCCGCGCATCGCATGGAGGACGCGGCCGCGCGCCTCGAGGTAAGGGCGGCGCCGGTTAAGGCCCTCCGGCGTCCACCACGCGGCCTTGCTCATCGTCGCAGCCCCTTTCTTTGGCGCGTCCAAACTGCTAGGAACCTGCGCCAAATCCCATGCCCGCTGCAACTGTCGCGCCAAAAGGAAGCGCCCATGAAGATTAATGCCATCGACATCAAGCCAGGCTACGTCCTCGAAGCCCAGGGCAAGTTGTGGCTCGTGCTGAAGCGCGAGCTGGTACAGCCGGGCAAAGGTGGCGCCTTCGCCCAAGTCGAAATGCGCGACCTAAAGACCGGCACCAAGACCAGCGAGCGCTATCGCACGCAGGAAACCGTCGAGCGCGCGCAACTCGATGAAAAAGAAATGCAGTTCCTTTACCTCGACGGCGAGCACGCGACCTTCATGGACAACGAGACTTATGAGCAGCTCTCGGTCGATCGCGAGATGATCGGCGAGCCGGCGGATTTCCTGCGCGAAGGCATGATCTGCACCATTCAGCTCCATGAAGGCGCGCCGCTATCGGTCACCTTGCCGCAAACCGTCATCATGGAAGTGACCGAGGCCGATCCGGTGGTGAAGGGCCAGACCGCGTCCTCGTCCTATAAGCCGGGCAAGCTCGAGAACGGGCGGCGCGTGATGCTCCCGCCGCATATCGGGGCGGGCACGCGCATCGTCGTCAATACCGCCGACGGCAGCTACGTCGAGCGCGCCAAGGATTGATGCAGCGGTAATGGCGGTTCGCTCGGCGCTCATCAACGTCATGGCCGCCGCCGCCCTGAAGGCGGCGCGCGGGCTGATCCGCGATTTCGGCGAAGTCGAGCAGCTTCAGGTTTCGATCAAAGGACCCGGCGAGTTCGTTTCCTCTGCCGATCTGAAGGCGGAGAAAATTCTCAAGGCGGAACTGACCAAGGCGCGGCCCGGCTATGGTTTCCTGATGGAGGAAAGCGGCAGCGCCGAAGGCAGCGACAAGCATCATCGCTGGATCGTCGATCCGCTCGACGGCACCACGAATTTCCTGCACGGCATCCCGCATTGGTCAATTTCGATCGCGCTCGAACGCGACGGCGAGATCGTCGCCGGCCTGGTCTACGAGCCGCTGCGGGACGAGCTGTTCTGGGGCGAGAAAGGCACCGGCTCCTACATCAACGACCGCCGGCTGCGGGTTTCGGCCCGCCGCCAGCTCGCCGATGCGGTCATCGGCACCGGCATTCCGTTCCGCGAGCGCGGCGAGCATGGCGCCTATCTCCGAGGCCTTGCCGCGGTGATGGCCGCGACCAGCGGGGTCCGCCGCCAGGGTTCGGCCGCGCTCGACCTCGCCTACGTCGCGGCAGGACGGTTTGACGGTTTCTGGGAATACGGGCTGCAGCAATGGGATATCGCCGCCGGCATTCTGCTGGTGCGCGAGGCCGGAGGCTATGTCACCGATATCGCCGGCGGCCACGCGATGCTGGCCTCGGGCGACGTGCTCGCGGCCAACGACCATCTCCATCTGCCGCTCGCGCGATTGCTCAAGCAGGCCCCCCATCCCGCTGTAATTTCGGGGTAGTGGCGGTGCGCGTCGCCTTGGGGTAGGCTAGTTTGCTGCGAGCGGAACTCGGACGGAAACTCACCCAATGACCCTCCTCGCGCCACGCCGCAAGCATTTTGGAACTGCCCGGCGCCGTGGCGGCACGCGATGCGCGTGGCTGTTCGCCGCGCTGAGCATTGTGGCGGCCACGAGCAGCCAAGCGCAGGTCCAAATCGGCGGCAATCGGCCGCCCAGCGTGACCGTCGATCAAAGCGTGCTGGACCGGCTCGGCCCGCCTCAGACTCTGCCTCAGCTCTTCGGCGCCGCGCCGGCGAGCGGCAGCTATGTGGCGCCGCCCGAGACAACGGCGAGCCGGCCAACGGCGAAGGAATCGGCCTCGTCATCGCGGCCGCGCGCCAAAACGACGTCGGCAAAGCATCGAACCACCCACCGGGTTGCGCGCCGCGCTGCGCCTGAAAAGAATAGCAGCACGGCCCGCGCCAAAACGCCTAGCCCGGTGGCGTCGAAGGCTGGCTCTGCGATCCACCTGGTTCCGCCGGGCGCGGCACCCGCCGCCGTGCCGCAAGTCGCATCGGACCAGAACATCGTGACGAAGTCGGTGCGGCCCGCCGCGGGAATTTCGCCGCCGCCCGAAACACCGATGCCGCCTTTGCCGCAAGCCGCGCCGGCGCCGCCCCCGCCCGCCCTGCCGCCGACACCGGCGCATGAGGAAGCGCCCACCCCCCCGGCGCATCTGCCTTCCGATCAAACCGCCAGCGCAGCGCCGGCATCGCTCGCCGCCGCGCCGCCACCCGTGCCGGCCGCAACGCCAGCTTCGCCACCCGCCCCCGCCCCGGCCGCGCCGCCGCCGGTGGCCGCGGCTCCGTCACCACCGCCAGCGCCCGTCAAGGTCGCCTCCGCCGCGTCGCAACCGGCATCGGTTCAAGTCGCCACCACCGCCGCGGCCGGCAACGCGATGAACACGATCAAGTTCTCGGCCGGCTCGACCGATCTGCCGGCCAATTCCGCAGCGGTCCTCGACCCGGTGGCAACCAAGCTTCTCGCCAACGATGCGTTGCGCGTGCAATTGATCGCGCATGCCACCGGCGGCGACGATCAGGCGATGGAAGCGCGACGCGTGTCGCTTGCCCGCGCCATCGCGGTCAGGGCCTATCTTATCGACAAGGGCGTTCGCAGCCTCCGCATGGATGTGCGCGCGCTTGGCAACCGGTCGGATGACGGTCCGGCCACTGACCAAGTCGATCTTCTGATCGTCAGCCAGTGACCACGGGTCACGGCTCGCAGCATAAGGGCCTCAGATCGTGACACGCCCGCGCAAATATCTTTTCCGCATGACGGTCTTCCTGATCGCCGTTGCCGCGGGCGCGGCGCTGCTATCGCCGGCGCTGATCCAATATTTCCTCGGCAATCCGGCCGTCAACGGCATCATCGTCGGTATCCTGCTGGCCGGTATCGTCTATATCTTCCACCAAGTCATGCGGCTCAATCCCGAAGTGACCTGGATCGAAAAGTTCCGCTTGAGCCCCGACGCGCCAAACGCAGCGGCATCGCCGCGTCTGCTCTCGCCGATGGCGACCATGCTCGGCGACCAGCGCGGCGGCAAGGTGAGCCTCTCGGCGACCACGATGCGCATGCTTTTGGACGGCATCGCGACCAGGCTCGACGAAACCCGCGAGACCTCGCGCTATCTTATCGGCCTGCTGGTTTTCCTCGGCCTCCTCGGCACGTTCTACGGCCTGCTCGAAACCGTGCAATCGGTCAAAGGCGTGATCGGCGGTTTGTCGACCGGGACGGGCGACGTGGCGCGCGCCTTCAGCGATCTTCAGGCGCGCCTGCAGACACCCTTGGGCGGCATGAGCACGGCATTCAGCGCCTCTCTGTTCGGCCTTGCCGGCTCGCTCATTCTAGGCTTCCTCGATCTGCAGGCCGGGCTCGCCCTCAACCGCTTCTACAACGACCTCGAGGAATGGCTGTCGGGCTGGACGCGCCTGTCGGCCGCGGGGCCTGTCGGCGATGGCGGCGACCTCGCGGCGCCGGCCTATGTCCAGGCGCTGCTCGAACAGACCGCCGACGGGCTCGAGAATTTGCAGCGCATTTTGGGGCGCGGCGAGGAAAGCCGCATCGCCGCCAACAGCAATCTCATCACCTTGACCGAGCGGCTGGCGCAGCTCAGCGACCAGATTCGGACCGAGCAGACCTTGCTCATCAAGCTGAGCGAACAGCAATTGGAATTGAAGCCGGTGTTGCAGCGCCTCGCCGACGTCGGATCAGCACCGGCTTTCGACGACGAAGCGCGCTCGCATTTGCGTAACATCGAGGTCCATCTGGTCCGGCTTACCGAAGAGCTCGCCCAAGGACGCGGCGATTCAGTGCAGGAAATCCGCAGCGAGATCCGCCTCCTCGCGCGCACCATGGCTGCGCGCACCAAAGAACCCTCGCCGGGTTGAGTTTCCGGCACCGGTTGCGCCATGCCGCTTTCCTCCCGCCGCCCCAGACGCCTCGGCATCGATATCTGGCCAGGCTTCGTCGACGCCTTGTCGCAGCTCGTGATGGTGATCGTCTTCGTCTTGCTGGTGTTCACGGCGGGGCAATTCTATCTCACTGACGCGCTGTCGGGCCGCGACGCCGCGCTGCAGAAGCTGAGCCAACAGATCAACCAGCTCGCCGATCTGCTGTCGATGGCGCGCAGCAGCAACAGCGATCTTCAATCCCAGCTGCTCGCGCTGACGCAGCAGCTCAAGGCGGCGACCCAAGAACGCGATCAAAGCACCCAGGCCCTGGCCGCCGAGCGCGACCGCAGCGGGCAGCTTCAGACCCAGCTCCAGGCATCAGACGAAAAAGCGAGCCAGGCGCAAACCACGATCGATACGCTCAGCCAGCAAGTCGCTGCCTTGCAAGCGCAGCTGGCACAGATCGCGGCGGCGCTCGACCTTGCCGAAAACAAGAACAAGGACCAGGAAGCCCAGATCGCCGATCTCGGCGCGCGTCTCAACCAGGCGCTGTTGAGCAAGGTCGAGGAGCTGGCACGCTATCGTTCGGAATTCTTCGGCCGGCTGCGCGAGGCCTTGGGCAATCGGCCGGACATTCAAGTCGTCGGCGACCGGTTTATCTTCCAGTCCGAAGTACTGTTCGACCCGGCCCGTGCCGAGCTCAGCGATTCGGCAAAGCAACAGCTCACCATCGTGGCCAACGCCCTCAAGGACATTTCGACCCAGATCCCGGCCGACATTCCCTGGGTGCTACGGGTCGACGGCCATACCGACAAGCGGCCGATCAGTACCGCGCAATTCCCCTCGAATTGGGAGCTGTCATCGGCGCGCGCGATTTCGGTGGTGAATTACCTGATGTCGCAGGGCATACCGGCGGACCATCTGGTCGCGGCCGGCTTCAGCGAATATCAGCCGATCGACCCGGGCAATACCGAGGACGCCTACCGCAAGAACCGACGCATCGAGCTGAAGCTGACCGAGCGCTGACAGCAAAGAAAAACCGCAGCGCCCAGCGGCTGCTGCGGTTCCCTCGCCAAATTCCCCCGAACTCGGCAGCCGCCCGCAAAGGGCGGCCGATATTGTTAACGACGGCCTTTCTTCTTGGCTTTCTTGGCCGCCTTCTTCTTGGCCTTACCCTTCTTGGCTTTGGCCTTGCCGCGCTTTGCTGCGCTCCGCGACGGCGCTGCCTTGGCCTTCTTGGCTTTCTTGGCCTTCATCTTCGGCTTCGCTTTTGCCTTCGCCTTGGGCTTCGCCTTGGCCGCAGCCTTCTTCCGCGGTGCCGCCGGTGCCGGTTCAGCCGGTTCGTAAGCAGGCGGAGCCGGCGGGATAGGCGGAATGGGCGGGTAGGACGGGCCGTTGCTGTCGTCTGAGCCGTCAATCATTGCTGACCCCCTCAACCAAATTTTGTTACACGAAATTTTATATGAGAGGTGCGCGAGAAAGTCGAACGGAATTGCGCATTTCCGCGACTGCGCCATCGCCGCACGGGGTATTGTCGACACAAGTTGCGCCTTTGCTGCCGCTTCGCTATAACTGCGCCGCTTTTTTGGAGAGCGCTATGAAGGACGGCATTCATCCCGATTATCACGAGATTACCGTCGTGATGACCGACGGCACGAGCTACAAAACGCGCTCGACCTATGGCAAGCCGGGCGAAACGCTGCATCTCGAAGTCGATTCCAAGTCGCATCCGGCCTGGACCGGCGGCCAGCAGCGGCTCAATGAAAGCGGCGGCCAGCTCGCCCGCTTCAACAAGCGTTTCCAGGGCATCGGCCTCAAGAAATAGGCGTTTTCCCGGCGACTCGGGAGCCATGCCGGCCCCTTGAACGCCGCCATCCCTTGACTATCTCCTCTGAGTGTCCGGACGCCGCCGCGCGGGTCCGGACCGCACGGTAGACGCGCCCGGCCCATGCGGCGGGTTCGTTCGGGTTCCATATTGCTCAACGGAGGATGTGGTCATGAATGGTTTCGATTTATCCCCCCTGTTCCGCTCCAGCATCGGCTTCGACCGGTTGACGCGTCTGATCGACGCGGCGACCCAGGTCGACAACGGCGCGCTTGCCTATCCGCCCTATAACATCGAGGCGACCGGGGAAAACGCCTACCGCCTGACGATGGCGGTGGCCGGCTTTACCGCCGAAGACCTCGATATCACGGCGAAGGAAGGCGTGCTTCTCGTCTCTGGCAAGGCCCAGAAGGACGAGGACAATGCCCGCTATCTGCACCGCGGCATCGCGCGGCGCGCGTTCCAGCGCCATTTCCAGCTTGCCGACCATATCCGGGTCGCGGGCGCGAGCCTCGATAACGGGCTGCTTCATGTCGACCTCGTGCGCGAGGTTCCCGAAGCGCTGAAGCCGCGCAAGATCGAGATCGCCAGTGGCGGCGCCAAGGTGATCGAGCAGAAAGCGGCCTGAGCGGCCGAGTATCACGCAGAACGGGCGGCCCTTCGACCGCCCGTTTTCGTTATGGTTACTAAGTCTAGTGCAGCTGCCGGCCGAGCGCGTTGGCGAGCACGAGATAAAGCTTGCCGACATCGGCGGTCACGAAGGTCGCGCCCATGACGTCGGTGCGGTCGACCGAGCGCGCCTGAAGCAGAAGCTGCTCGAACTGGTCCATGTAGCGCATGGCCTGTTCGCGGAAAGCCGAATCCAGCTCGAACTTCTCTTTGATGACCGCGCTGGTCTGACGCTCTTGCAGCTGCAGGATGTAGCGCGCAAAGACCCCGCGCTCGCCGCCATGGAAGCGCTTCCAGATCGCATCCGGCACCGGCTGCTCGAGAATGCGGGCAAGATCGACCGACATGGATTGCAGCGTTTCGATGATGAAGGTCGCGGTCTTGAGAAACGTGTCCTGCTGATTGCTTTGCGCTTGGTCGCGCATCCGCTGGGCGAGCTCGGCGGCGTCGTTGGCCGCCTTGAGGAAGGTCTGGGTCTGGGAGCGAAACACCTCGCTCGCCTCCTTTGCCCGCCCTCCCGCTTGGTCGGCCGCGCCGAGCAAGGCGCTGGACTGGCCGTGATAGATGTCGCTGATCTCGCGCAGGCGTTCGACCGCCATGTCGGTCGCCGCGTTGAGCGCTCCGGCCTGTTCGCGCAACACGCCGCGCGCCGATTCGAGCCGCGAATTGGCCTGCTCGAGCATCCCGTTGATTTCAAGAATCTGACGATGCACTTGCGCGGTCCCCTCGTCGCGGTGCTGCGCCAGCGCGTCGCTGGCCACCGCAAACCGCGCCATCTCCTGCCGCGCGGCGTCGCCCAGCGCGGCAAGCCGGTTCGAGACCCCGTTGGTGGCGTCGTTCATCGCGGCGAAATGCTGGTCGAGGATGCCGCGCGCGCCCTGCATGCGGCCGACCGTCTGTTCGACTGCTCCGGCAAGATCCTGAACCTGTTGGCGGAACTGCGCCCCAACATCGCGCAAGGTCGTGCTGGCCGCGTCGCCGGCAGCGGCCACGCCCAACCCCGCCTCGTCGAATTGCTTGGCGACCTGCGCGAGCGTGGCGCTGGCTTTCTCGACCGTATGGTCGAGCAGCGCGGCGCGCTCTTGAATGACGTTGCCGCGCTCGAGAACGCGTTGCGCCACCGCTTCGCTCGCCGCGTCGGCGATTCGGCTGTGATCGACCAAGAGGCGTCCGATCTCGTCGGCGCGCGAAGCGGAGCGTTCGGCCACTTCGCTCATCGTCGCCGCGCCAAACTGTAAGGTCTTGTCGATGTTCGCCCCGATGGTGGCAAGCATGTTGGACGCGCTCGCCAGATCGCCGAGCTGGCGCTGCAACAGCGAGCCGACCATGTCGCTCTGGCTGGCGACCAGGGAGGTGGCGTCGTTCAGCCGCCGGAGATGATCGTCGAGCGCGCCATTGGTCGCGGCCGCGGACTGCGCGGCTTCCGCCGACACGCGCGCCAAGAATTCCGATTGTTGCTGCAGCAAGGAACGAACCTCGCCGACCTGCGCCGTCATCGTGCCGCGCGCCGTGTTGAAATGCGTCACTTCTTGCGCGAAAGCGTCGTGCAGCTGCTCGATGTGAAGCGCGACCTCCCCGCCAGCCTCGCCCATGGCGGCAACCTCGCGGGCAAGGATCTGCGCCACACCCTCGACCTGCGTGCGAGCCGCGCCGGCAACGCCGGCCAGCTCGCCAATCTGCACGCCAATGCCATCGCCGGCGCGGCGGACCTCCTCCGCGGCTTGTGTGGTCGCTGCGCCGAGTTGGGTCACGCGCGCCGTCGTCCCTTCACTTACCGTCTCAAGCTGCAGGCCAGCAGCGGCAAAGGCCTCCATGGCGCCGCGCACGCGCTGCACACTGGTGTCGGCGGCGGCGCTGACGCCTTGCTCGAGCCCGCCGATAGCGGCGCGTGCCCGGGAAATCGTCGCCTCGACGGTATCCGCCATGTCCTCGCCGCGCCGCGCCAAGGCAGCCGCCATTTGCGAAGCGCTTTCATCCAACGCGCCGATGGCGGCGCGGATGCCCTCGACGCCGCTTTCGGCGGCTTGCACCGCGCTCGCATCGAGCCCATCCAACGCCGCGCGCAAGCGCGTGATATTCGCTTCCGCGGCCGCCGCGACATCGGCGCCGCGCTCCGCCAAGGTTTCCATCGAAGCGGACGCGCTCGCTTCCAAAGCGTCGATCGCCTCGCGCAGCTTGGTCGCGGTGCCGTCGGCCGCCGCCGCCGCTTGCTCGCCGGCTGCGGCGATCATGCCGATTTGCGCGCGCAGCTGCTCGCCGGCCTTGTCGACATGGGCGCCGCCTTGGCGCGCCGCCGTGATCAGCGCTTCCGCCTGGCTAGCAAAGCCGATACTGAATTCGCGCAATCGCGCCAAGGCTTCCCCGGCAACCTGGGCGAGGGCTTGCGCCTGGCCGACAAGGGCCACATTCGCGGCCTCCGCCTGGCGGGTTGTCTGCTCGGATTGCGCCACCAGCGTGGCGCCGCTGTCGCGCAGCCGGTCACCCGCCTGCTCGGCACGCAACGCGCTTTCGGCAACGGCGGCGACCAGTGCCTGCGCCTCGCCGCGCAGTGCCGCGCTGCTGCGCTCGGACGCGGCGAGGGTTTCGCGCGCCACCTGATCGAAACGCGCCGCGGCATCGGCGAGCAGACGCTCCAAGCCGGCCCGGTGGCCGGCGAGCCGTTCGGCCGCGCCATCGCTGGCCTGAAGGATGACCGCAGCCAGCGAGCCGGTTTGCCCGGCGATGCGATCGACCGCGACGGCGATTTCACGTTCGACCAGCTCGCCTGCGCCATTGAATTGCTCGGCTGCATGGCTCGCCCCCTTGGCCAAGGCCTCGTTCATCGTCCGGCTCAGCAGCTCGGCGCGCTCGATGACGCGCGATCCCGCTGCTTCCACGGCACGGTCGACCGCTTGTTGGACGGCGGCGACATGGACGCGTAGCCGATCGGCCGCCATGTCGAGATCGCCCGTCACGGCGTGCTGGATCGAGGCGCATTCGGCAGCAAGAGTCTCGGTCAATTTCGTCAGCGGCTCGACCGCAGCGGCGAGATCGCTGCGCGCATATTCGGCGCGTTCCACCGCGCTGTTGACGCTCGACACGGTGGTGCTGACGATGGCGCCAAGACCCTCGGTCGCCTGCTTGAGGCGGGTAGCCGCGGCGTCGCCGGCGGCGTCGAGCTCGACCAATTGCTGACGGATCGACACCAGCACCGTGCGCGCATGCTCGTCGAAACGCTCGGGCGCGGCTTGCAATTGCGCCACTTGCTCGGCCAGCCGGGTCGATACGAGCTCAAGGCGCGCGGCACGCTCATGCGCCGCGCCGATGGTCAGGACCGCGAGCACCGGCAGCGCGATGACCAGCGCGATAAGGGCCAGCTCGTGCGGCAACAGCGATTGGAGCACGCCCCAACCGACGAAGAAGCTGATGTAGGTGCCGCAGACGGCGATCCAGACGACGCTGAAAATCGTGCCGGAGAGGAAGCGGCTCGACGAGCGCAAGGCCGAAGATCGCTCGCCTCTGGGCACCTCGATGCGAATGGTCGACGACTCGCTCGTCGCTGAAGGTACGTCAACTCGCAGCACTGATTAGCTCCAAGGCTTGGCGCAGCGGTGCTGCCAATGGCACCGGCCGGCGGGTTTGACGATCGACATAGACATGGACGAAGTGACCGAGCGCCGCCGGTGTCTCGGCATCGCGACGGAAGATCGCGATCTCGTAGCGCACGCTGCTGCGGCCCAAATGCGCGACGCGTAGGCCGGCATCGACCGTTTCGGGAAAGGCCAGCGGCTCGAAATAGCGGCACATGGTTTCCACCACGAGGCCGATGACCCCGCCTGAATGGATGTCGAGTGCGCCGCTCGCGATCAAGTACTCGTTCACCACCGTATCGAAATAGGAATAATAGACCACGTTGTTGACGTGGCCGTAGATGTCGTTGTCCATCCAACGCGTCGGGATCGCAAGGAAATGTTTGTAATCCATGCGCCGGACGACGCGTGCGTCGTCGCGAGCGCTCATGGCGCCCGGCCCATCCGGGACCTGGCAGCAAAGGTTAAAATCGCCGTTGCGCCGCTCAAGCCCACCGCCTCATCGCTTGAAGAGGCCTTCCGCGCCGCCGCGTTGCTGGCGCTTGGCGCCGATCGCGTCGCGGACGCGCAGGATCTCGCCCTCGAGCTCTTGGATATAGGTTTCCAGCTCGGCGATCGAAAGCGGCGTAAGATCGCGCAATTTCGGCGCTTTGCGGCGCGGTTCCAGGTCTTCGTCATCCATGGAATCGGCTCCCTCAGACTGTTGCCAGTGTGGCGCGATCGGGCTAGAGGTTCAATCGAGACGAAACGCGAGGATTGGGGTTGATGACCACGCTTCCCAGCACCATGACCGTCATCGAAATCGCCGACGCGGGCGGACCCGAAGTACTCCGGCCGGCGACGCGGCCGATGCCGGCCCCGGGTGCCGGCGAGGTGCTAATCGCGGTGGCGGCGGCCGGGATCAATCGTCCGGACATCATGCAGCGCAAGGGGCAATATCCGGCGCCGCCCGGCGCTTCCGATATTCCCGGCCTCGAAGTGGCGGGCAAAGTGGTCGCGATCGGGCTTGGGGTCCGTCATCTGGCGATCGGCGACGAGGTCTGCGCCCTGCTCACCGGCGGCGGCTATGCGAATTATTGCGTCGCTCCCGAGCTGCAATGTCTGCCTGTGCCCAAAAGCTTCAGCATGGTCGAGGCCGCCGCCATGCCGGAAACCTTTTTCACCGTGTGGCACAATGTGTTCGAGCGCGGCCAGCTCAAGCCCGGCGAATTGATCCTGATCCATGGCGGCTCGAGCGGCATCGGCACGGTGGCGATCCAGCTGGCCAAGGCCTTCAACGCCGGCGCGATCTTTGCCACCGCCGGCAGCCTCGAGAAATGTCACGCTTGCGAGAAGCTGGGTGCGACCCGCGCCATCGACTACAAGCACCAGGATTTCGTCCAGGTGATCAAGGAAGCGACCGCCAATCGCGGCGTCGATGTCATCCTCGACATGATCGGCGGCGATTACATCCAGAAGAACCTCAGCGTTCTCGCCGTCGAAGGCCGCCACGTCTCCATCGCCACCCAGCATGGCGTGGTCGCCGAAGTCAATTTCGTCACGATTATGGGCAAGCGGCTCACCCTCACCGGCTCCGGGCTGCGCCCGCGCAGCGTCGCGGAAAAGGGCGCCATGGCGGCATCCTTGCAGCGACAAGTATGGCCGCTGCTCGATTCCGGCAAGGTGAAGCCGGTCATCTACCGCACTTTCCCGCTGGATCAGGCTGCCGAGGCGCACCGCCTGCTCGAAGGCTCGGCCCATATCGGCAAGATCATGCTTTCGGTCTGAAAACCGGCCTTTTCCTGCCCCCCTCTTCCCTGATCCGGTCCCAAGGGCTATATACCGGCTATCTCCCACATGATGACCTGCCCTGCGAAAGACCTCGCGATCGAGGAGGAATGATGACGCTGCCATTGATGCCCAAAGCCACCGCCGTTTGGTTGGTGGAGCACACTTCGCTGACCTTCGACCAGATCGGGGAATTCTGCGGCCTGCACGCTCTCGAGGTCCAGGCGATCGCCGATGGCGAGGTCGCGGTGCAGATGCAAGGGCTCGATCCGATTGCCAACGGCCAGCTGACGATCGACGAGATCGAGCGCTGCCAGAAAGACGTCAATTCGCGCCTCCAGATCGCCAAGGAAGCGCATCCGGTCGAACTGGTGAAGCGTACCGGCCCGCGCTACACGCCGATCGCCAAGCGCCAGGACAAGCCCGACGCCATTGCCTGGCTGCTGAAGAATCATCCCGAGCTGAGCGACGGCCAGATCTCGAAGCTGGTGGGCACCACCAAGCCGACGATCCAAGCAGTGCGCGACCGCAGCCATTGGAACTCGCCCAATATCAAGCCGCGCCATCCCGTGGCGCTCGGCCTGTGCTCGATGGAAATGCTCGAAGCCGCCGTCACCCGCGCCAACCGCGGCAAGAAACGCGCCGAAGGCGACGGCCCGTTGGTCAAGCCGCCGACCCTCGAAGACGTGGCCGGCAGCCAGGAAGCCGCGCCCTAAGGGACGTCCCGTCGCGGCGTGGCGAAACCCGCGTCTTTGAGGCTCTCATTGATCTCGCCCAAGATCGCGGGATCGTCGATCGTCGCCGGCATTTTGTAATCCTCGCCATCGGCAATCGCGCGCATCGTGCCGCGCAGGATCTTGCCCGAGCGCGTCTTGGGTAGGCGCTCGACCACCACGACCGTCTTGAAGCTCGCCACCGGCCCGATGCGCTCGCGCACCAGCCGCACCGTCTCGTCGACGATGGCAGCACGATCGCGCGCCGCGCCGGCCTTCAACACGACCAAGCCCAGCGGCACCTGGCCCTTGAGTCCATCGGCAATCCCGATCACTGCGCACTCCGCCACGTCCGGATGCGATGACAACACCTCTTCGATCGCGCCGGTCGACAGGCGATGGCCGGCGACATTGATGATGTCGTCGGTCCGGGTCATGACGAAGACATAGCCGTCCTCGTCGATGTAGCCGGCATCGGCCGTGTGGTAATAGCCCGGATAATCGGCGAGATAGGCTTTGACGAAGCGTTCTTCGGCCTGCCACAGCGTCGGCGAAGAGCCCGGCGGCAGCGGCAGCTTCACGCACAGCGCGCCGATCTGACCCGGCTTCATGCTTTCGCCCGCGGGATCGAGCACGCGCAGATCGTAGCCGGGCACCGCCCGCGTCGCCGAGCCGTGCTTGACCGGTTGCAGCCCCAGCCCGACGCAATTCGCGCTGATGGCCCAGCCGGTTTCGGTCTGCCACCAATGATCGATCACCGGACGCTTCAGGTGTTGTTCCGCCCATTGCACGGTCGCGGGATCGGCGCGCTCGCCGGCGAGAAACAGCGTGCGGAACTTCGTGAGATCGTAGCGGCGGATGAAGCTGCCATCGGGATCGTCGCGTCTGATCGCGCGGAAGGCGGTCGGCGCCGTGAACATGGCATGGACCCCGTGCTCGGCAATGAGGCGCCAATAGGCGCCGGCATCGGGCGTGCCGACCGGCTTGCCCTCGTAGAGCACGGTGGTGCAGCCATAAAGCAACGGCGCATAGACGATGTAGGAATGGCCGACCACCCACCCGATATCGGAGGCGGCAAAGAACACCTCGCCCGGCTTCATGCCGTAGACATTGGCCATCGACCAATGAAGCGCCACGGCGTGACCGCCGTGATCGCGCACAATCCCTTTCGGCTGTCCGGTCGTGCCGGAGGTATAAAGGATATAAAGCGGGTCGGTCGCTTCGACCGTCACGCAGGGCGCGGGCTGCGCCGCAGCGACAGTGGTTTCCCAATCATGGTCGCGCCCGGCGACGAGCGTGCCTTGCTGCATCGGCCGCTGCAACAGCAGCGTCGCTTGCGGCTTATGCTTGGCCAGCTCGATCGCGCGGTCGAGCAGCGGCTTATAGGCGACGATCCGGCCTGGCTCGACGCCGCAAGAGGCCGACAACACCGCTTTCGGCGTGGCGTCGTCGATGCGGGTCGCCAGCTCGGGCGCGGCAAAGCCGCCGAACACCACGGAATGGACCGCGCCAATGCGTGCGCAGGCGAGCATCGCCATCACCGCTTCCGGCACCAGCGGCATATAGATGATGACCCGATCGCCACACTCGACCCCAACCTCGCGAAGAGCGCCGGCCAGCTTCGCGACCTCGTCACGCAGTTGGCGATAGGTGAAGCGTTTGATCTGACCCGTGACCGGGCTGTCGTAAATCAGCGCCAACTGCTCGGCGCGGCCGCGTTCGACATGGCGGTCGAGCGCATTCCAACACGTGTTGAGCCTGCCGCCGCGAAACCAGCGATAGAGCGGCTTGCTTCCGTCGTCGAGCACGCGATCCCAACGCCGCTCCCAATCGATGGCCGCCGCGGCCTCGCCCCAGAATCCCTCGGGATCGGCGAGCGAGCGGCGATGTTCCTCGACTTGGCGAATGGTCATGGCACGCCCTCCCCTTGCCGCGACTTCCGGCTCGTTATTGTCGGCGAATTATCATTCAACCGCTGGGTGCGGGCAAATAAGTACTTTCCCGGACCGGCGGCAGGTCCGGCCGGATAAGCGCGGGATCGATATGAGCGTGGGCAGCGAGCCCGCGCTCAGCCGGTCAGTGGTGGGTATGCTCGGGCTGGGTATGCTCGAGTTGAACGATTTCGTCTTTTATTCGGAGCTTCTGGCGTTTCAGATCTGTGATGGTTTCTAAGTTCGGCGAAGGCCGGGAGACTTCCTGACCTAGGCTATGCTCCAGGGAACGATGTTGGGCCCGGAGCGCTTCGATACGATCTTGCAACGACATGGCACCTCCTGTGGCAAGCAGATGAGGGCACGAACATCGCCATGCTAACGCCGATTGGAGCGGCGCTCCAAGCAGGATATGCTGCGCCAGCAGCGGTCACAGAATTAACACTTAAATATAGAAAATAAAATGACAGAAACACAACGATTAGTGGTTGGAATCAGCGGGGCTTCGGGCGTGATCTATGGCGTCCGGCTGCTGCAAATTCTGCGCGAGATGCCCGTCGAAACCCACTTGGTGATGAGCAAATCGGCCGAGGTGACCTTGGCCTATGAAACCGACATCAAGGTCGCGCAGGTACGGGCCCTGGCCGATCATTGCCACACGATCGGCGACATGGCGGCGCCGCTGTCTTCCGGTTCGTTCAAGACGCTCGGCATGATCGTTGCGCCGTGCTCGGTGCGCAGCGTCGCCGAGATCGCCTCGGGCGTCACCACCTCGCTTTTGACGCGTGCCGCCGATGTGATGCTCAAGGAGCGCCGCCGGCTGGTGCTGATGGTGCGCGAGACGCCGCTGCATCTCGGCCATTTGCGCAACCTGTCGGCACTCACGGAGATGGGCGCCATCGTCGCGCCGCCCGTGCCGGCCTTCTACAACCGGCCGAAATCGCTCGAGGACGTGATCGACCATAATCTCGGCCGCGTCCTCGACCTGTTCGGGCTCGATACCGGCAAGGTGAAACGCTGGGGCGAAGAAGACGGCAAAATGAGCTAACGCCGCGCCCGCAGCGACGAAGAAACGGCCTAAATCATCGCCCGCAAAGCAGCACGGATCGGCGCCGCCGCCGGGGCATCGCCGATATAAAGCGCGAGATTGGCGATCGCCGTGCCAACTCGTTCTTCCCTCGGCACGGTGGAATCGGCCACTGGCGCGCGCGCGGCGAGCTGGCCTTGCAATGCGCGCTCGGCTTCCAGCTCGGCCGATTTGGCCTTGGCATACAGCACCTCGTTCCTGGGAATGGCGGCTTTGATTGCGCGCCGCGCACTGCGAAGCGGCTCGATCACGCTTCGTCGCCACGGCGCGACATCGCGGTCCGCGGCATCGAGCTCGGCGCGCGACAACATGCCACGACCACTCGCCCCGAGCCAACAGCAATAAAGCGCCAGATTGACGTCGCGGCCGAATTCGTCCTGCAGGACGAGGCAGGCGGCCGGCACATCCGGCTCGGCATAAATCGTCAGGGAAAAGCGCCAGAATTCCGCCGCCGCGTCAGACATCGCTCCGATCCTCGACAGAATTTGCTATAATATTTGCCTCATGGATCTCGACATTGAAGCGGTCAAGCTGCGTATCGCAGCGCTGAAAGCTGAGCACAGCGATCTCGATCAGGCGATTGCGCGCCTCACCGAGCAGGTGCCGGCCAACAATCTGAACCTGCAGCGGCTGAAGAAGCGCAAATTGGCGCTCAAAGATCTCATCGCCAAGCTCGAGAATTCGCTGCTCCCCGATATCATCGCTTGAAGCAGCCGGTTTAACCGGCCGAATCGCGCCCGAGCTTGCGGCGATACATCGCGCGGTCGGCGGCATCGATGACGTCGACGGCGTTTTCGCCGCCGAGAAAGGCATGAACGCCGAACGCGACGCTCACCGGCAGCTCCCGCCCTTGCCACGCAACAGGCTGTCTTTCGATCGAGGCCGCAAGCTCTTCGGCCTTGCGCTCGGCCAGGCTGGTGTCGGTCTGGACCAGAAGAACGCCGATTTCATCGCCGCCCAGCCGGCCGACGATATCGGTCGTCCGCACGCTTTCGACCAGAATCCGCACCACTTGCGCCAAGGCCGCGTCGCCCGCGACGTGGCCGTGGGTGTCGTTGATCTGTTTCAAATTATTGACGTCGAAATAGACCAAGCTTCCCGGCACGCCGTAGCGGCCGGCGAAGGCCATCATGCGCGTCAGCTCGCGCATAAAGGCGCGGCGGTTGAACACCGGGATAAGCGGATCCTCGTCGACCAGCTTTTCCAAGCTGCTGATGCGCGACCGCGCATCATGGAGTTGCCGGCGCAGCTCGTCCGCTTCCGCGACAAGCGCCTGCAAGCTTTGCCGCAGCTTGGAAGGCAGCACTGCTTCATCGATTCCGTCGAGCGGCAAAGCCTCGTCCCGCGTCGCGCGGCGCGCTTTGCCGTGCACGCGAGGCGCGCCGATGTCCTCGCCCTGCTCCTCCGGCTCGGTTACCGCCGCGTTGCCCAGCGCTTCGCGCTCGCCGCTGCCCATTCCCACCCTGACCATGGCTGGATTCACGGCAGTTCATCTGCCGTGCGACAAAATTACGCCAGAAGCGGCTATGCGCACAATGCGAAAGGAGGCACTGCAGCGGGCTTGATCGTGACGCTTTGGCGACATCTCGGGCATGGGATGGCCGCGCGCTTCAATGCTTGCCCCGAGGCGCGCCATTCCTATAATGCGCGCTTCCTTTTTGGTCGGGGGAGGCCATGGCGGCCAAGCGCGGCGCAAAGCCCGCTGTCGGAATCATCATGGGCAGCCAGTCCGACTGGAACACGATGCGCCATGCGGCAGAGACGCTCGATCTGCTCGGCATCGCTTTTGAGTCGCGGATCGTTTCCGCCCATCGCACGCCCAATCGGCTTTACGCTTACGCGCGCAAAGCGCGCAGCCGCGGGCTCAAAGTCATCATCGCCGGTGCCGGCGGGGCCGCGCATCTGCCGGGCATGACCGCCGCGATGACGCCGCTGCCGATCCTTGGCGTGCCGGTGGAGAGCGCGGCCTTAAAGGGCGTCGACAGCTTCCTCTCGATCGTGCAGATGCCAGGCGGCGTGCCGGTGGGAACCCTCGCCATCGGCAAGGCGGGCGCAATCAACGCCGCTTTGCTGGCGGCTTCGATCCTGGCGCTGAGCGACAAACGCGTCGCCAAGCGGCTCGACGCGTGGCGCAAGGCCCAGACCAAAGCCGTGGCCAAGCGCCCGGCGCAATCATGATCGAGCCAGGCAAGACGATCGGCATTCTGGGCGGCGGACAGCTTGGGCGCATGACGGCGCTTGCGGCGATCGCGCTAGGCTATCGCTGTCACGTCTATTGCCCGATCAAGGACAGCCCGGGAAAGCAGGCAACGCCCTACGCCACCACCGCAGCCTATGACGACAAATTCGCGCTCGACCGTTTTGCCAAGGCCGTCGACATCGTCACCTTCGAATTCGAGAACATACCCGCCGATACGGCCGAGTTCCTGGCCGAACGCAAGCCGGTGCGACCGGGACCCAATGCCCTGCGCATCGCGCAAGACCGCCTCAAAGAGAAGAATTTCCTCCGCTCGATCGGCGCGGCGACGGCGCCTTATCGCGAGGTGGCGAGCGAGGCGGAGCTGCGCAGCGCCGTCGAGGCGATCGGCCCGCGCGCGATCCTGAAAACCGTGCGCCTGGGCTATGACGGCAAGGGTCAAACCCCGATCCGTCTCGAAACCGATCTCGGCGCCGTCTGGCGCGGCGCCGGCACGAGCGACTGCATCCTCGAAGGCTTCGTCGAATTCGCCTGCGAGATTTCGGTAATCGTCGCGCGCAGCGAGGGCGGCAAATGGGCGACCTATGCGCCGGTCGAAAACCAGCATGTGCGCGGGATTCTCGACACCACCATCGCGCCGGCGCGGATCGCGCCCGACGTGGCGATGCGCGCCGAGGCCATCGCCCGCCATGTCGCCGAAAAACTCGACCTGATCGGCCTGCTCGCGGTCGAAATGTTCGTCACGCATCAAGGCGAGGTGCTGGTCAACGAGCTCGCGCCGCGGCCGCATAATTCGGGCCATTGGACCATCGACGCCTGCTATACGAGCCAGTTCGAGCAATTGGTGCGCGCGATTTGCGGCCTGCCGCTCGGCTCGCCCGATTCGCATTCCGACGCGGTGATGAAGAACCTGATCGGCGCGGATGTCGCCAAATGGCGCGACGCGATCAGCGACCCGCTACAGAAAATCCACCTCTACGGCAAGGACAAGGCAGCGCCCGGCCGCAAGATGGGTCACGTCACGAAGCTGATCCCGCGCCACTGAAGCGCGTGCGCGCCGCGCGCAGGGCACTCAGCGGGTTGGGCACGCGCGGAAGCTTTTCCCTCAACCGCGTAATCGCCAGCACATCGTGCAGACGCCGGTCGAGAAACGCTGCGGTGGCTTCGGCGCCGTCGGAGCGATCGTCGAGCCAGTAGAGCGTGGTCGCGGCATAGACCCCGGCGAGCAGCGCGCGCTTGGTATAGAAGTTGAAGTCGGTCGATTTGTCGCCCGCGCCGTGCCAGAGCGTATCGACCGTGTCATAGAGCAGCTTCGCCGCCACGGGCATGTTCTGCGGCAATGCCAGCAGGGTCAGGCCGCGGCGCAACGCCTCGCGATGCGGCAACAGGATCTGGAGCCGCGTGGTGACGCCGAAGGCGATGCGCTCGCTGAGGCGCAAGCGCGATTTCTGCGCGCGCAGCGCCGCCAGGGTCTGGCGGTCCGCCCAGTTGCTGAACCACGCGACCGCGTCGCGCGGGCCTTTTGGGAACAGCGCGCTCGCTTCCCCGGCATCGAGCCCGGCGCGGACCGCCGCGGCGCGTATGGCCGCGCGGGTCCAGCCGTCGAACGGAACTTCCGGCAACAGCGCCAGAAGCAATGCATCCTTGCTCTCGGTCTCGTCCATGGTCACACCGTCGTCAGATCGATCGGATAGCGCGCGCCTTCCTCGACGAAAGCGAGAAGGCGCATATCGGTCATACGCTGCGGATAAAGCACGCCGTCGAGATGGTCGCATTCGTGCTGCACGACGCGCGCGTGGAAGCCTTCCACGGTGCGGTCGACGGGCGCGCCCTCCGGGGTCACGCCGCTATAGCGGATGCGGCGATAGCGCGGCACGGCGCCTTTGAGCCCGGGCACCGACAGGCAGCCCTCCCAGCCCAATTCCATCTCGTCGCCTTGGGGCTCGATCACGGGATTGATGAGCGCGGCCAGATCGAGCGCTTCATCGTCGGGCCGTCCGGTCAGACGGTGCTGCGGCACTTGGAAGATCACCACCCTTAACGGAACATGAACCTGCGGCGCAGCGAGGCCGGCCCCGCCGATATCGGCCAGGGTCTCGACCATGTCGGCGATCAGACCACGGATTTCGGGAGCGGTCGGGTCGGCCACCGGATCGGCTTTGTAGCGCAGCACAGGGTGGCCCATGCGGGCGATCTTCAAGATGGCCATGACATTAATATGAGCTTGGCACCGGGGCCGGTAAAGCGCCGGGCCTTGGCAAAACCGCCCAAATCGTGGTATTTAATAGCGTGGCGGGCTGCCTCTTGTGGCCCGCTTTGTCTTGACCTCTGCTGAAGGAGTTGGCTGCTCGTGCAGGTTCTCGTCCGTGACAATAATGTCGACCAGGCGCTGCGCGCCCTGAAAAAGAAGATGCAGCGTGAAGGTCTGTTCCGGGAGATGAAGCTGCGCCGCAATTACGAGAAGCCGTCCGAGCGCCGCGCGCGCGAAAAGGCCGAGGCCGTGCGACGCTATCGCAAGCTGTTGCGCAAGCGCTTGGAGCGCGAGGGATATTGACAGCGCAGCACAGGCGAGGCGCGAATCTCGAGCGCCGAGACGTCGTGCGAAGCGAAAACAGATAAGCCGCCCGGCCCTGCCGCGGCGGCTTTTGTTTTGTTGCGAGGGAGCCGCCTTGGCCAAAAAGCGCAGCGCCGGATTGCTGCTTTACCGCGCGACCACACGCGGCATCGAGGTCTTCCTCGTCCATCCCGGCGGCCCCTTCTGGGCCAAGAAGGACGATGGCGCCTGGACCATTCCCAAAGGCGAGATCGAGGCGAACGAAGAGCCGCTGCAAGCGGCGATCCGCGAATTCGCGGAAGAAACCGGTACCACGCTGGCAGGCGATTTCCGCCCCTTGCCGCCGATCCGGCAAGCCGGGGGCAAGACCGTGCTCGCCTGGACAATCGCGGGCGAGATCGACCCGGCCGCGATCCGCAGCAACGAATTCGCGATGGAATGGCCGCCGCGCTCGGGCAAGCGCCAAAGCTTTCCCGAAGTGGACCGTGCGGCTTGGTTCGCGCTCGACGTGGCGCGGCGAAAGATCAACAGAGGGCAGATCGCGCTGCTCGACGCGCTTGAGAAATTGGTCGGCTTGTGACGCCGCTCAGCCCAGCGCCTTGACGATTTCCTCGCACATTTTCTTGGCGTCGCCGAACAGCATCATGGTGTTGTCGCGGAAGAACAGCTCGTTGTCGACGCCGGCATAGCCCGACGCCATCGAGCGTTTCACGAACAGCACGGTCTTGGCTTTTTCGACGTCGAGAATCGGCATGCCGTAGATCGGCGATTGCGGATCGGTTTTCGCCGCCGGGTTGGTCACGTCATTGGCGCCGATGACGAAGGCGACATCGCTCGAGGCGAAGTCGCGATTGATCTCGTCGAGCTCCATCACCTCGTCATAGGGCACGTTGGCCTCGGCCAGCAGCACGTTCATATGGCCGGGCATGCGGCCGGCAACCGGATGGATCGCATAGCGCACCGTGGCGCCTTCCTTCTTCAGCAGATCGGCCATCTCGCGCAGCGCGTGCTGCGCCTGCGCCACCGCCATGCCGTAGCCAGGCACGATGATGACCGAGCTCGCATTGCGCATGATGAACGCGGCATCCTCGGCGCTGCCGGATTTGACCGCCTTGTCACCGCGCGTGGCCGCCACCCCCGTGCCGCCCTCGGTGCCGAAGCCGCCGAGGATGACGTTGAAGATCGAGCGGTTCATCCCCTTGCACATGATGTAGCTGAGGATCGCGCCCGACGAACCGACCAAGGCGCCGGTGATGATCAGCAGACTGTTCGCCAAGGTGAAGCCGATGCCGCAAGCGGCCCAGCCCGAATAGGAATTGAGCATCGAAATCACGACCGGCATGTCGGCGCCGCCGATCGGAACGATGATGAGGAAGCCCAACAGCAGCGACAGCCCGACGATCGCCCAGAACGCCGCCGGCGGCTGCGCGACCACGAACCACACGAACGCCGCCACCAGCAGGACGCCGAGGAACGCGTTCAGCGGATGCTGCCCCGGGAACACCAAGGGCGAGCCGGTGATGAGGCCTTGCAGCTTGCCGAAGGCGATGATCGAGCCGGTAAAGGTGATCGCGCCGATTGCGGTGCCGAGCCCCATTTCGACCAGGCTGCCCTGCTCGATGGCGCCTTCCGTGCCGATCCCATAGGCCGCCGGCGCGAAGAAAGCCGCGGTCGCGACGCATACTGCGGCAAGGCCCACGAGGCTGTGGAAGGCGGCAACGAGCTGCGGCAAGGCGGTCATCTGGATGCGCAGCGCGATGAAGGTGCCGATCGCGCCGCCGATGACAATGCCGGCCAGGATGAAGCCGTAGCTGACGACATTCGGCGAGGCGAGCGTCGTGCCGATGGCGACCACCATGCCGATGATGCCGTAAAGATTGCCGCCGCGCGATGTATCGGGCGAGCTCAGCCCCCTCAACGCCATGATGAAGCAGATCGAGGCGACGAGATAGAGCAGTGCGGAGAGATCGGCGCTCAAAGGCAGTCTCCGTTATTTTTGTTTCTTTTTGAACATTTGCAGCATGCGCTGCGTCACGATGAAGCCGCCGAAGATATTGACCGAGGCAAGGGTCACGGCGACGAAGCCCATCACTTTGGAAAAGCTGGCCCCGCCGGGGCCGGCGGCGATCAGCGCGCCGACGATGATCACGCTCGACACCGCGTTGGTCACGCTCATCAACGGCGAGTGCAGGGCGGGCGTGACGCGCCAGACCACGTAATACCCGACGAAGACGGCGAGCACGAACACCGTCAGGAAGAAGACGAAAACATGCGGCTGGCCGGCTTCCATCATCAGCTCCCCGTCAATTGCGGATGGACGACAGCGCCATCCTTGGTCAGCAGCGAGGCTTTCACGATCTCGTCCGCGGTGTCGATCTTCAGCGTCTTGTCCTTGTCGATGATGAGGCCGAGGAAGGCGAACAGGTTCCGGGCGTAAAGCGCGCTCGCATCGACCGCGATATGAGACGGCAGGTTCAAGCGTCCCAGGATGGTGACCCCGTTCGCCGTGGTCACGTCTTGGCCGGGCGCGCTGCCCTCGACATTGCCGCCCTGCTCGACCGCAAGATCGACCACCACCGAGCCGGGCCGCATCACCGCGACCATCTCTTTGGTGATGAGGATCGGCGCCTTGCGGCCGGGGATCAGCGCGGTGCAGATTACGATGTCGATCTTCTTCAGCGCTTCGGTGATGTGATCGCGCTGCCGGCGGGCGAAATCCTCGCCCATCTCCTTGGCATAGCCGCCGGCGGTTTCCATCTGCTTCATCGCCTCGAGATCGACGGCGAGAAAGCTGGCGCCGAGGCTTTCGACCTGTTCCTTCGCCGCGAGGCGCACATCGGTCGCCGATACCACGGCGCCCAGGCGGCGCGCAGTCGCAATCGCCTGCAAGCCGGCGACGCCCGCCCCCATGACCAGGACGCGCGCCGGCGCCACCGTGCCGGCCGCCGTCATCATCATCGGGAAAGCGCGGCCGAAAGCGACCGCGGCTTCGAGCACGGCGCGATAGCCGGCGAGATTGGCTTGCGAGGACAACACGTCCATCGCCTGCGCGCGGGTGATGCGCGGCACCAGTTCCATGGCAAAAGCGGTAAGCCCGGCCGCGGCATAGGCTTTGACCTCGGCGGGGTTCTGTAAGGGCGCGAGCATGCCGATGAGCACGGCGCCGCGCTTCATCGCCGCGACTTCGTCGGGTTCCGGCCGCTGCACCTTCAAGACGATATCCGCCGCCCCCAAGGCGTCGCGTTCGGTCGCCGCGATCTGCGCGCCGGCGGCGGTATAGGCCGCATCGACGTAGGCCGCTGCGACGCCGGCGGCGGTCTCGACCACCACCTCATGTCCCATGCCGATAAGGCGCTTGACGGTATCGGGCGACGCCGCGACCCGGCATTCTTCCGGGCGTCGTTCCCTTGGTATTGCGATTCTCATGTCGCGGATAATCCCCTAGGCGAGAACGCAGCCACAATGACCTGCATCAAAGACTTTGTGAAGAGCCCAAGGCCAAGTACTCGGTTGCGCTGCGCCGCAGCATGCCCCGTGGCACCCTTCTCAGGCCTGGCGGTCATGTTAAGATGCGGTAAACCTTTGGCGCGCCGCCGCTCGCGCCGCCTTGCCCGCAGCGATCAGCCGGCCAAGCCGAAGCTTTCGCGGACATGGCGGTATCATTACAGGGAATAAATCTGATCACGCCCCGTTCTAATCCTGTCAGGCCGCTTCGGAGGCCCCCGTTTCTCTGGGGGACAGGCCGATGAGCCCGTCGTTCAACGACCAGCTCATTGCCGTCCTTCCGCGTTTACGGCGCTTCACGCGTGGCCTGACCGGCTCGGCCGCCGAGGCGGACGATCTGGTGCAGGCTGCGTGCGAGCGGGCGCTCAACCGCACGCATCAGTTTCAGGAGGGGACACGGTTTGACAGTTGGATGTTCAGGATCGCGCAGACGATTTGGATCGATCAGCTGCGATCGCGCAACGTCCGCAAAGAAACGAGCGAGGACGAGGGCATGCATGTCGGGACCGACGAATCGGTCCGCCGTGTCGAAGCCCGCCTCGAATTGCAGGAAGTCCGCGCCGCGCTGGGCCAATTGCCAGCCGAGCAGCGCGCGGCCCTGTTGCTCGTGACGGTGGATGGGCTGAGTTACAAGGAGGCGGCGGATGTCGCCGAGGTACCGGTCGGCACGATCATGAGCCGGCTGGCACGAGCGCGGATCGCCCTTCAGGCCAAACTCGAGGCCGGGGCGCATGCGCGAAGGAGCACGAACGATGCAGAAGCCGAGTGACGAAATCCTCGTTGCCTATCTCGATGGCGAACTCGATGCAGGAGCGCGCGCCGAGGTCGAGACCTGGCTTGCCGACGACGCCGCGATGCGCGACCGCGTGGCCGGACTTGCCGAAAGTGCAAGGCTGCTGCGCGCGGCCTTCGACCCTGTGCTGCACGAACCGATTCCGGACAGGCTGCTGGAAGCGGCGCGCGGCCAATCCGCTGCCGCGGTGGTCGATCTGGCGGCCGAGCGCCGGAAGCGCGAAGCGCGGCCCCTGGCCAACCGGCCCTGGGCGCAATGGGCGGCCGCGGCCGGGGTGGCCGGTCTGCTGATCGGCGGCGGCATCGGCTATTTCTTCGCCGGCCCGGGCGCGAACAATCAACAGGCCGCTGCGCTTGCCTCGTCGAACTGGCTCGACAACATTGCCGGCTATCACAGGCTTTTCGTCAATGCCGGCGCCGACGATATGGCGCTGGTCGACGTGCCGGCGAATGACGACAACGCAGCGCGCAAGGCGGTGCAGAAGCTGCCGTCGGATTTCCACCTGCCCAATCTGCAGCCCTGGGGTTTGCAGTTTCAGGGCGCGCGCTATGTCTTTATCGAGGGACAACCGGGCACGCAGCTTTTCTACACGACCGACAACAAGGCGCTCGGGCCGTTGACGGTCGTGGTTGCAGCCTCAAGCAAGCCTGATCTCGCCCCGACCTTCGATCGGCGCGACAATCTCAACGTGCTCTATTGGCGGCATCACGGGCACGCCTATGCGCTCGTCGGCGCGGCGGATATCGGCTATCTCTGGAATATCTCGAACGATATCGCCTACCAGCTCGACGCGATCTGACCCTCCGTCTGCTATGATCGGCGTCCCTGAGCAAGATCGGGACGCCGATGACCGCCACCGATAACAAGCGTTTCCTCCTCGCCGAACGCCCGGAAGGCCGTGCCGTCCGGGAAAGCGATTTTCGCCTCGAGCGCGCGCCACTTCCCGCGTTGGGCGAGAATCAGGTTCTGCTGCGCACGCTATTTCTATCGCTCGACCCTTATATGCGCGGCCGCATGAGCGCCGCGCGCTCCTACGCGCCGCCGGTGGAGCTGGGCGCCGTGATGACCGGCGAGGTCGTGGGCGAGATCATCGAGTCGCGCGCACCGGAGCTTCGCGCCGGCAACATCGTGCTCGCCCATGCCGGCTGGCAGGAATTTGCCGTCCTTCCCGCCAAAGCGGTCGAGCGCATCGACCGCGGAGCGCTCGGCGATCTGCCGCTCTCCTATCTGCTGGGCGTGCTCGGCATGCCTGGCGCCACCGCTTATTTCGCCCTCGACACGATCGGCAAGCCGCTACCCGGCGAGACCGTGCTGATCTCGGCGGCGGGCGGCGCGGTCGGCCAAGTGGCGGGGCAGATCGCCAAGCTCAAAGGTGCCAAGGTCATCGCCTGCGCCGGCACTGCCGATAAGCTCGCCTATGCGACCGGAGAGCTCGGTTTCGATGCCGGCGTCGATTACAAGGGCAAGGATGCGACCGTGCTCGCGGCCGAACTCGCAACCCACGCACCGCAAGGGATCGACGTCTTCTTCGATAATGTCGGCGGCGTCACCCATGACGCGGCGATCATGAATCTGGCGCTCCACGCGCGCATCATCATTTGCGGCGCGATCTCCGCCTATGACCGCTTGGGCCAGCCCGATATCGGCCCGCGCTGGAACCGGCAGCTGCTGGTGAAGCGCGCCTTGATGCAGGGTTTCCTCGTCGGCGACCACCGCGGGCGCTGGCCCCAATTCCGCGCCGCGATGATCGACTGGCTGAAGAACGGCCGCATCCGCTATCGCGAAGACATCGTCGACGGCATCGAAGCCGCGCCGCGCGCCTTCATCGGGCTTCTGAGCGGCGCCAATCGCGGCAAGATGCTGGTGCGCGTCGCGCGCTGACAGGCAGAACCACTCGCCCGGATCATGGCCAACCCAGCACCCCGCCTGCCGCGCGATCTGCGGCTCGATTTCTTCCGCGGCTTGTCGCTGTTCTTCATCTTCATCGACCACATTCCGGAAAACGTGCTCGCCTATTTCACCTTGCGCTCGCTCGCCTTCAACGACGCGGCGGAAGTGTTCATCTTCATCTCAGGCTATACCGCCGTGCTGGTCTACGGCCAGAGCCTACGCGAGAAAGGCGCGCTCTTCGCCGCCGCGCAAATCTATCGCCGCGTCTGGCAGCTCTATGTCGCCCACATCTTCCTCTTCGTCATCTTCACGGCCGAGGTCAGCTACACCCTCGTGATGCTGCAGAACCCGATGTACACGGAGGAGCTGGGCGTCGCCGACTTCCTGCAGGAGCCGCATCTCGCCATTATCCGCGCCCTGACCTTGGCGTTTCAGCCAACCTTCCTCGACATCCTGCCGCTCTATATCGTGCTGCTGGCGAGCTTTCCGGTCGTGCTGATGCTGCTCGAGCGGCAGCGTTACCTGCCGCTGATCCTATCGGCCATCGTCTATGGCCTTACCTTGCATCATGGCTGGGCGTTTCACACGCGGCCTTCGCACGATGTCTGGTTCTTCAACCCCTTGGCGTGGCAATTCCTGTTCGTCATCGGTGCGACCGTCGGCCACGACCAGATCAGCGGCCGCCCGCCTTTCCCGACCAGCCTGTGGGTCGGCCGCGTCGCCATGGCGCTCACCTTGTTCTTCGCCGCGATCAATCTGAGCTGGACCTTGCACTGGGTGTACGACCCGTTCCCGCCGCTCTTGGCGAAAGCCCTATGGACCTACTCGCTCGACAAAACCAACCTCTCCCCGCTGCGATTGCTGAACTTCCTCGTCCTTGCCATCGCGACCGTACACGTGGTGCGGCCCGACAGCGCCTTCTTGCGTTCGCGCTGGGCACGGCCTGTGATTATTTGCGGCCAGCAATCGCTTTACATCTTTTGTCTCGGGATTCTTCTTTCGGTGCTCGGCCATTTCTTGCTCGCGGAATTCTCCGGCGGGTTCCTGGCCCAGGCAGCGGTCAACCTTGTCGGCATGGGTGCGATGGTCGGTATGGCAGCATTGTTCGAATGGTTCAAAGCGGCTTCGCGCCGGCCGCGCCCCGCCCACTCCTCCTCCATTCCGGCGACACCTTCGGAGTAACCAGCGATGCGCTGTCTTGCCTTCCTCGCCTTGCTGCTCGCAGCGGCGCTGCTATCGCGAAGTCCGGCCGTCGCCGCCGAGCCGGCCGTCGATTGCGGCGCGCCGCGCGAATTGATCGAGGACGAGCCACAGCTACCCGATCTCGCGCGGCACTTCGCCGCGCATAGCCCGGTGAAGATCGTTGTCATCGGCGGCGCTTCCACGGCCGGGACGGCGCCCGACAATTCCTATCCGCATTTCCTCGAAGCGGCGTTACGCCGACGGCATCCCGGCACCGCGATCGACATCGTCAATCGCGGCGTCGCGGGCCAAACAAGCGAACAAATGGAAGCACGCTTCCCTAAGGACGTGTACGCCAATCAGCCGACATTGGTGATTTGGGAAACCGGTACGGTGGACGCCGTCCGCGGCGAGGGTGTCAACGCCTTCGCAGATGCAATAACCAACGGCGTTGCAGCAATTCAAGAGCACAAATCCGAAGTGATGTTAATGGATATGCAATATAATCCGAGCACCGTTTCGGTTATAAACTTCCAGCCGTATCTGGATGCGCTACATCAAACCGCGACGCTACAGAACGTGTATATGTTTCAGCGTTTCGACATCATGAAGCACTGGAGTGAGGCCGGCGTCTTCGACTTCCTCAATGTGCCGAGAGAAAAAGAGCGACGCTGGCGAGGGAGTTTTACGAATGCCTGGGAGAAAGGTTGGCGGAGGCGATCGATTTCGCCGCACGTTGAAATGACCGAAAACGAAACCGTCTTATCGAGCCCGATGGAGGCGCGCGCGCGCCGGGCAGCACTCGCCGCCTTGGTGATGCTGGGCGTCGCCGTCACTGGATTCGCGTTGTTCGCGCCCGGCGCGCGGCCGGCCATCGCCGGCATCGACCGCTGCAGCGCGCCAGACGACGTGACGTCGCTGGCATCGCCGCTGCCGCATACCGCCAAGCGCCTGGCGGAAGGCAAGAGTCTGACCATCGTTGCCCTGGGGTCGTCCTCGACTTACGGCACGGGCGCGACCAAACCGGAATATACCTATCCGAGCCGGCTCGCGGCACTGCTGCAAGCGCGGTTCCCCGACACGGATATCCGCGTGATCAATCGTGGCGTCGGCGGCGAATTGGGCGTCGGCACGGCCGAGCGGATCGCGCATGACGTGCTGCCGGAAAAGCCGGATCTCGTCATCTGGCAGGTCGGCACCAACGACGTGCTGTTCGATCTCGATCCCGACGCGCCGATGAAAGCGGTGCGGGCGGGGATCGCCCAGATCAAGCGCGCCGGCGCCGACGTGATCCTGATGGATATGCAGTACGCGCCCGCCGTGTTGATGCATGCGCGCTATCACGAGATGGAGCACGCGTTGTGGGCCACCGCCCGGACCACCGGCGTGCCGCTGTTCCGGCGCTTCGCGCTGATGCGCGATTGGGCCGAGCACGGCAACATGAAGATGTCGGTGATGGTCGGCCCCGACCATCTGCACATGACCGATGCGGGCTATGACTGCCTCGCGCGCCAATTGAGCGCGAGCATTCTGCGCGACGCCCATACGCGCGCCGGGATGCCCTCCCCGAAAGGGTGATTTCCCCCGCCTCTCGGGTTATAGAGAGGCGATGGCGGTCCTGGTCACCGGCGTTGCCGGCTTCATCGGCATGCATGTCGCGACCGCGCTGTTAAAGCGCGGCGAACGGGTCGTCGGCGTCGACGACATGAATCCCTATTACCCGGTCGCGCTGAAAGAAGCGCGGCTCGCCACCCTGACGAGCCAGCAGGGTTTTGCTTTCCACCGCTTCGACCTCGCCGAGCGCGAGGGCGCCGCCAAGCTGGTGTGGCAATATCCCGATATCGACCGGATCGTGCATCTCGCGGCGCAGGCCGGCGTGCGTTATTCGCTCGAGAATCCGCGCGCCTATGTCAGCGCCAATCTCGTCGCACAGGTCGAGCTTCTGGAAGCCTGCCGCGCGCTGCCGAAGCTGCGCCACCTCGTCTTCGCAAGCTCCTCCTCGGTCTATGGCGCCAATGCCAAGCTGCCCTTCGCGGTCGAAGATCCGGCGGACACGCCGCAATCGCTTTATGCCGCGACCAAGAAGGCCGACGAGCTGATGAGCTATGTCTATGCGCATCTCTATCGCGTGCCGGCCACGGGGCTGCGTTTCTTCACCGTCTACGGGCCGTGGGGGCGCCCCGACATGGCGGCTTGGCTGTTCACCGAGGCGATCCTCCACGGCAAGCCGATCAAGCTTTTCAACCACGGCAAGATGCGGCGCGACTTCACCTATATCGACGACGTCACCGCGGGCGTCCTCGCTTGTCTTGATAAGCCGCCCGCGCCCGGCCAGGCTCCGCCCTATCGCCTCTACAATATCGGCAACAATCGCAGCGAGGAGCTATCGCGCTTCGTCGAGCTGCTGGAGCAGGCGATCGGCCGTAAAGCCGTGGTCGAGCTGATGCCGATGCAGCCCGGCGACGTCGCGGCGACCTATGCCGATATCGAAGCGACCAAGCGCGATTTCGGCTTCGCGCCCAAGACCGCGATCGAAGACGGTTTGCCCCGCTTCGTCGCCTGGTATCGCGCCTATCACAAGCTTTAGCCCGACTTCGTCTCGTAGAGCGCTTCGAGCGCGGCGCCGTAGACTTGGCGGATCGCGTGGCGGCGGATCTTCAGCGTCGGCGTCATCTGGCCGTTGGCGGTCGTGAAAGGCTCGGTCGCGACAATGAAGCGCCGCACCCTTTCGATCGTGGTAAGCCCGGCATTGACCCGCGCGATCGCGGCGCCGAGCGCCTTGCCGAGCGCGGGATCGCCGCTCCCCTTCGAACGGTCGAGCAGCTCTTTCGCCGGCACGATGACCGCAACCAGATTGGGTCGCCGGTCGCCATAGACCATGGCCTGCGCGATCTCCGGCTCGAGGGTGAGATACCCCTCGACCCGCGCCGGCGCAATCATGTCGCCGCCCGAGGTTTTGATGAAGTCGCGTTTGCGGTCGGTGATGATGATATATCCGTCGGGATCGATCTCGCCGACATCGCCGGTGTGAAGCCAGCCACCTTCGAGCGTCTGCTCGGTCGCTTGCGGATCGTTCCAATAGCCCTTCATCACCAGATCGCCGCGAATCAAGACCTCGCCATCCGCGGCGATCTTGACCTCGACCCCATCGAGCGGCGGCCCGACCGTGTAAATCTTGATACGCTCGGGCGGATTGACGCTGACCGCCGGCGCGGCTTCGGTCTGGCCGTAGCCTTGGAGCAAACGCACGCCCAAGGCGAGAAAGAATTTTCCGATTTCGGGATTGAGCGGCGCTCCGCCCGAGATCATCGCTTTGAGCCGCCCGCCGAAACGCGCCCGCACCTTGTCGCGCACCAGCCGGTCGACAATTCTGTCCAACAATCTTTCGCCGATGGTTAGGCTTGCCGGATCGACATAGCGCTTCTTGCCGAGCTGCAAGGCGAGGTGAAACAGCTTTGCGCGCAATCCGCCGTCGCGCTCGATGCCGCGCAGCATGCGTTGATGCATCGTCTCATAGAGTCGCGGGACGGCCGTCATGATGGTCGGCCGCGCCTCGACCAGATTGGTCGGCAGCGTGTCGGCCCCCTCGGCGAAATAAATCTCGGCGCCAAGCGAGATCGGAAACATCAGCCCCGCCGTGTGCTCGTAGGAATGCGACAAGGGTAGGAAGCAGAGAAAGACCTCGTCGCCGAGATCAAGCCTTTCGAGCAACACGCGCGCGCCGCGGCAATTGGCAAGGATGTTGCGGTGCGTCGTCATCACGCCTTTGGGCAAGCCACCCGTGCCCGAGGTGTAAATGAGGCACGCCAGATCGTCCAGCTGCAACGCACTGATCCACGCTGCGACATCGCCGCCGGCGCTGCGTCCACGCGCCACAACCTCGTCCAGCAAAAGAACTTCAGTCGCCGACACCTGGCCGCTCGCCGGCGCATCCATCACGATGACGTGTGCGACACCGTCCACCTGATCGGCCGCCGGCAGCACGCGTTGCGCCAGCGCGGGGGTTGAGACGATGGCGGCACGCGCGCCGCTATTCGCCAGCAAATAGCGATGATCCTCGACCGTGTGCGTGACATAGGCCGGCACGGTGACGCCGCCCGCGCTGATGATGGCGAGATCGGCGATCACCCATGCCGGCCGGTTTTCCGCCACCAGCTCGACCCGATCGCCGCTTTTGACGCCGAGCGCGCGCAAGCCGCGTGCCAAATCGCGTACCTGCGTCGCCGCATCGCGCCAGCTCAGCGCCTGATAGGTTCCGCGCTGTTTTGCCCAAAGGAACGGGCGGTCGCCATAACGCTCGACCTGCGCGAAAAACATCGCGGCAAGATTGGGCCAATTCCGATCGTCCACGCGGTTCCGCCTCCCCTGGCCGCACCAGCGCGCCATTGCAGCGGGATACAGGGCGATGGGCTTGGCGTCAATTTGCCGAAGCTCTATATGCTGGTGGCAACGCGGGAGCATGCAGCATGGCGACCAACGAGACGACCGAGCTTGGACCCTTGCCGCAATGGGATTTGAGCGACCTCTATCCCGGCCGCGACAGCGCGGAGCTGAAACGGGCCTTGGCCGAAGCCGAGGCCGAGGCCGCCTCGTTCCGCACGCGTTACGAGGGCAAGCTCGCGACGCTGTCGGGCCGCGAGCTGGCGCAGGCGATCCAGGCCTATGAACGCACGCAGGAAAAGCTCGGGCGAGTCATGAGCTATGCCTATCTCGATTATTGCACCGATATGACCGATGCGGAGACCGGGCGCTTTTTCCAGAACATGCAGGAGACGGTCAACGCGATTTCGACGGTTCTGCTGTTCTTCACGCTCGAGCTCAACCGGATCGAGGATGCCGATCTCGCAGCAAAGCAGAAGGATCCGGAGCTGGCGCATTACGGGCCTTGGCTGCGCGATACCCGCGCCTTTCGCCCGCATCAGCTGAGCGACGAGATCGAAAAGCTGTTGCACGAGAAATATGTCGCGGGTCGCGCCGCCTGGACGCGCCTGTTCGACGAGACCGTCGCAAGCCTGCGCTTTCCAGTGGCGGGCAAGGAATTGTCGAGTGCCGAAGCGCTGCATCTTTTATCGGAGCCCGATGCGGCGTTGCGCAAGGAAGCCGCGCAATCGATCGGCAAGGTGTTCGGCGCGAATACGCGGATCTTCGCGCTGATCACCAACACACTCGCCAAGGACAAGGAGATCGAAGATCGCTGGCGCGGCTTCAAGCGCCCGATCTCGTCGCGCAATCTGTCCAACTTCGTCGAGGACGAGGTGGTCGACGCGCTGATCGCCGCCGTGCGCGAAGCCTTTCCCGCGCTCTCGCACCGTTATTACCGGCTGAAGGCAAAATGGTTCGGCGTCGACGTGATGCCTTACTGGGACCGCAACGCGCCACTGCCCGACGAGGACCAACGCAGCTTCACCTGGAACGAGGCGCAGCGCACCGTGCTCGCCGCCTATGCCGCGTTTTCACCCGACATGGCCGCGGTCGGCAAGCGCTTCTTCGATCATCGCTGGATCGATGCCCCGCTGAAGCCGAGCAAGGCGCCCGGCGCCTTCGCCCATCCGACGGTGCCGAGCGTTCATCCCTATTTGCTGTTGAATTACCAGGGCAAGGTGCGCGACGTGATGACCCTTGCCCATGAGCTGGGCCATGGGGTGCATCAGGTTCTGGCCGGCCCGCAAGGCGCGTTGATGTCGGACACGCCTTTGACCTTGGCCGAAACCGCGTCGGTCTTCGGCGAGATGCTCACCTTCCAGGCGATGCTCAAGGCCGAAAGCGACCCCAAGCGGCGCAAGGCAATGCTCGCCGCGAAGGTCGAGGACATGATCAACACGGTGGTACGGCAGGTCGCGTTCGTCGAGTTCGAGCGGCGCCTTCATGACGAGCGCCGCGCGGGCGAGCTGACTGCCGACCGGATCGGCGAAATCTGGATGTCGGTGCAAGGCGAAAGTCTCGGCCCGGCGATCCGCTTCGAGGATGAATACCGCCATTATTGGACGTATATTCCGCACTTCATCCATACGCCGTTCTATGTTTACGCCTATGCCTTTGGCGATTGCCTGGTGAATTCGCTCTACGCGGTCTATCAAGGTGCGCAATCCGGCTTCGCCGAGAAGTATCTCGACATGTTGCGCGCCGGCGGCACGCGGCGTCACAAGGAGCTGCTGGCGCCTTTCGGTCTCGACGCGTCCGATCCGAAGTTCTGGGGCAAGGGCTTGTCTGTGATATCGGGATTCATCGACCAGCTCGAAGCGCTGGGCTAACAGGGACCGCGCAAATGGCCGATGACAACAACAGCCTGCCGGGACGCGTGCGGCGTTACGCGCGCGTCTCGACGGCAATGGGCGGGCTTGCCGCGCGCCTTGCCGGCGAGCGCTATCTCGGCATCGAGATCGACCGCTCGCATCATGCGGCCGATCTGACGAAAGCGCTGGGCGGCATCAAAGGGCCGCTGATGAAGGTGGCGCAGCTCTTGGCCACCATCCCCAACGCCTTGCCGGCGGAATATGCGCGCGAGCTGGCGACCTTGCAGTCGAACGCGCCGCCGATGGGATGGCCGTTCGTCAAGCGCCGGATGGCGAGCGAGCTGGGCGAGAGCTGGGAACAGCGCTTCAAATCCTTCGAGCACGAGGCGGCGCGCGCGGCCTCGCTCGGCCAAGTGCATCGCGCCATCGCCAAGGACGGACGCAAGCTGGCGTGCAAGCTGCAATATCCCGATATGGCATCGGCGGTCGAAGCCGATCTCAGCCAACTCAAATTTATCCTGGCGCTTTACGAGCGCTATGATCGCGCGATCTCGACCGAGGAAATCCACGCCGAGATCGGCGAGCGCTTGCGCGAGGAGCTCGACTATCAGCGCGAAGCCGCACAGATGCTGCTCTATCGGCTGATGCTCGCCGGCGAGAGCGGCGTCACGATCCCCGAACCACTCCCGGAGCTTTCGACCGCGCGGCTGTTGACCATGACCTGGGTCGAGGGTACGCCGATCCTCGATGCCGCCAAGCGCCCGCTGGCATCGCGCAACGCGATCGCGCGCAACATGTTCCGCGCCTGGTACATCCCGTTCTATTACTACGGCGTCATCCATGGCGATCCGCATCTCGGCAATTACACGGTGCGCGACGATGACGGCATCAATCTCTTGGATTTCGGCTGCATCCGCGTGTTCGCGCCGAAATTCGTGAAGGGCGTGATCGATCTTTATCACGCGCTCGACCGCAACGACCGCGACCTCGCGGTGTCGGCCTACCAAGCCTGGGGCTTCGGCCATTTGACGCCCGAGATCATCGACGTGCTCAATCGCTGGGCGCGGTTCATCTATGCGCCGCTGCTCGAGGATCGCAAGCGCCGCATCCAGGAAGAGGAAGAAGAAGGCGTCTATGGCCGCGAACTGGCCGAAGGCGTGCATCGCGAGCTGCGCCGGCTTGGCGGCGTCCGGCCGCCGCGCGAATTCGTGTTCATGGATCGCGCGGCCTTGGGCCTCGGCTCGGTCTTCACGCATCTGAAAGCCGATCTCAACTGGCACCGGATGTTCCACGAATTGATCGAGGACTTCGACTCGGTCGAACTCGAAAAGCGCCAGAAGAAGGCGCTCACGGCGGCCGGCGTGCCGCAAGAAGCCCCGCCACCGAAACGCCGGAAGCGTCGTTAAGCCGGCTTGCGCCGTCTTGCCGCCGGCCGCGCCCCCTTGCCCGCGCCGGGGGTTGGCCTTAAGAGAAACTCCCGGGAAGCAATCGCACCCGCGGCCCGTTGTGGCTCGAACGGAACGCCCCCTATCCCAGAGGAACGATGAGCAAGACCATCTTGGTTACCGGCGGCGCGGGCTATATCGGCGCCCATGCGTGCAAGGCCTTGGCCAAAGCGGGCTATGAGCCGGTCGCCTATGACAATCTGGTCTATGGCCATCGCGAGGCCGTGCGCTGGGGACCGCTGATCGAGGGCGATCTGGCGGACCGCACGCTGTTGGCCGAAACCCTGCGCCGCCACAAAATTGCCGCGATCATGCATTTCGCCGCCTATGCCTATGTCGGCGAATTGGTCGAGAAGCCCGAGAAATATTTCCACAACAATGTGGTTAACAGTCTGGGCCTAATGGAAACCATGCTCGCGACCGGGGTGAAGACCATCGTCTTCTCCTCGACCTGCGCGACCTATGGCCTGCCCGAGACCATGCCGATCCGCGAGGAGACGCCGCAACGGCCGGTGAACCCTTACGGCGAGACCAAGCTGATGATCGAGCGCGCGCTCTACTGGCACGGGCTCGCCCATGGCATCAGGCACATCGCGCTGCGCTATTTCAACGCGGCCGGCGCCGATCCCGAGGGCGAGATCGGCGAGGCCCATAGCCCCGAGACGCATCTCATCCCCTTGATCCTCGACGTGGCGTTGAAGCGCCGCGCACAGATCGACGTGTTCGGCACTGACTACCCCACGCCGGACGGAACCGCGATCCGCGACTACATCCATGTTCAGGACCTGGCCGAAGCCCATGTCCTCGCGCTGCGCTATCTCGAAAACGGCGGCGAGAGCACCGCGCTCAATCTCGGTACCGGCGAAGGCCATTCGGTCCGCGCGACCATCGATGCGGCCAAGCGCGTCACCGGCTGCCCGATCCCGAGCCGCGACACCACGCGCCGGCCGGGCGATCCCCCCATCCTCGTCGCCGATCCGGCGCGCGCGCGCCAGCTTCTCGGCTGGACACCGGCGCTCGCCTCGCTCGATCGCATCATCGAGACCGCCTGGGCGTGGCATCAGCGCCGCTTTGCGCCTGCGACGGCTCCTGGAGCGCGCGGCTGATGGCGCCGGACTCGACCGTCGTTCCCGGCGCGGGCGCACGCACCGCGGCACGAGGGCCGATTCGCGTCCGCGGCAAGTTCTTCTTTTCCGGCGAGGAAAAGTTCTTCATCAAAGGCGTGACTTACGGTCCCTTCCCGGTCGGCTCGCACGGGACCCAATTCCCCGAGCAGGAGGTCGCGCGGCGCGACTTCACGCTGATGAGCGAAGCCGGCGTCAATACGCTTCGCGTTTTCACGGTGCCGCCGCTATGGCTGCTCGATCTGGCCGACGACCACGGCCTCAAGGTGCTGGTCGGCATTCCTTGGTCGCAGCACGTCACCTTCCTCGATAGCGTGGAGATCGAACGCGACGTCGAGCGCGTGATCGTCGAGACGGTCAAAAGCATGAACCGTCATCCGGCGATCTTCGCCTATCTCGTCGGCAATGAGATCCCGCCTGACATGGTGCGCTGGCACAGCCCGGACCGGGTGCGCGCTTTCTTGAAACGCCTCGTCGGCCTGATCAAGGATTTCGATCCCGACCGGCTGGTGAGCTACGCCAATTTCCCGTCGACCGAATATCTCACGGTCGATTTCACCGATTTCCTTTGCTTCAACGTCTATCTCCATCAAGAGGGCGCGTTCCGCCGCTACGTCTCGCGGCTGCACAACCTGGCGGTCGATCGCCCGCTCGTGCTGACCGAATTCGGCATCGATTCGATGCGCGAAGGCACCGAGGAGCAGGCGCGAATCCTGTCCTGGCAGCTGCGCACAGCGTTCGAGATGGGCGTCGCCGGCGCTTTCGTCTTCGCCTGGACCGACGAATGGTTCACCGGTGGACATTTGATCGAGGATTGGGCCTTCGGACTGGTCGATCGCAACCGCGAGCCCAAGCCGGCCTTCGCTGCGGTGCAGGCGCGCTATCACGGGCCGATCCCGCCGAGCCTGCCGCGCACGCCGCGCGTCTCGGTGGTGGTGTGCACCTACAACGCCGAGCGGACCTTGGCACCGTGTCTCGAATTGCTGGCCAAGCTCAACTATCCCGATTACGAGGTGATTGTCGTCAATGACGGCTCGACCGATGGCAGCCTCGCCATCGCCGAGCGCTACGGCTATTGCCGCATCATTTCGCAGCCCAATAAGGGTCTGAGCGTTGCGCGCAATGTCGGCGCGGAGGCATCCACGGGCGAGATCGTCGCTTATACCGACAGCGACTGCGTCGCTGATCCCGATTGGCTCAGCTATCTCGTCGCGCGCATGGAAGCGTCGGAACTCGTCGCTTGCGGCGGTCCGAATTTCCCGCCGCCCGAGGATAGTTTGGTGCCCGCCGCGGTTGCGGTGTCGCCCGGCGGGCCGACTCATGTGCTGCTCGCCGATGATGTCGCCGAGCACATTGCCGGCTGCAACATGGCGTTCCGGCGCGACGTGCTGCTGCGCCTGGGCGGGTTCGATCCGGTCTACCGCGCCGCCGGCGACGACGTCGATATCTGCTGGCGCTTTCAGGATGCGGGCTACACCATCGGCTTCAGCCCGGCGGCCGTGGTCTGGCATTTCCGCCGCAACACGGTGAAAGCCTATCTCGGGCAGCAACGCGGCTACGGCAAAGCCGAGGCGCTGGTCTATTCGAAGCATCCCATCCGCTTCAATCTCTTCGGCCAAGCGAAATGGCTCGGCCGCATTTACGGCGATCTGTCCGCCGCGCTGCTGCTGTCGCGCCGGCCGGTGATCTATTCCGGTGTTTTCGGCCGCGGCCTGTTCCAGACGCTTTACGAGCCGCCTTCCTCGCTCGCCGCTTTCCTCCCGCTCACCTTCGAGTGGAACATCGTGGCCATTATCCTGGCCTTGATCGGCATCGTCGCCGGCGGCTGGATGCTGCTCTTTGTCGTGCCGCTCGCGGTCACCTGGGTCATGTGCATCGAGGGGGCGCTGCGCGCGCCGATCGACAAGCGCTTCCGCAGCATCAAGGCGCGGGCGCTGGTCGCGCTCCTCATCTATCTCGGCCCGATCCTGCGCGGCTGGGAACGGCTCAAATGGCGTTGGCGCGAGATGAAGACCGCGGATTCGACCGGCGGGCTCGCTCAGACCATGCAGGAAGCGCGCGTCGATTGGCGCGACCGCACCTTCTATCTCTCGTATTGGAGCGAAAAGAGCGACGAGAAGGAAGTTCTGCTCGGCGAGCTCATGCGTTTCCTGACGCCGCAGAAATACTTCATCCAGATGGACCAGGGCTGGAACGATTGGGATTTGAAGATCGCGCGCGGTCTTTGGAGCCGAGCCTATTTGCTCGTCTGTACCGAGAATCACGGCGGCGAGAAGCGCCTGCTGCGCGTGCGCTGCACCATGCGTCTGTCGCGCTTCTCGGCCTTCGTGCTGCGCGCCTACGCGATCGGCACCGCCGGCGCGCTCATTCTCGACGCGCCCGGCTGGGCCACGGTAGTCGGGCTGATGGGAATCGCTCAAGGCGCGCTGATCGCCTATCGCACGGTCGAATTCGGCCGTCTCATGCACCGCATCGTCGAAACCGTGGCCAAACGCCAGAACCTCGCGCCGGTCAAACCGGGCTGAGGCGCGGAACATGCGCGGCTTGGCCTGGAAGCTTCTGCCCTATCTCGGCCCCTATAAATGGCGCATCGCCTGGGCGCTTGCCCAGATCTTCCTGATGTCCGGCTTCGAGTTGCTGAAGCCTTGGCCCTTGCAGCTCGTGATCGACGACGTGCTGGCCGGGAAAGCATCGACTTGGCCGATGCTCGAAACCCTTTCGCCTGCGACACTGCTGATCGCCGCCTGCCTCGGCATGGTCGTCGTCAATATCGGCTCTGGACTGTTGGCGCTCTTGCACAACGTCACCACCATCGGCGTCGGCCAAAGCATGGTCAACGACCTGCGCGGCGCGCTCTACGCGCATTTGCAGCGGCTCTCGCTCGCCTTCCATAGCCGGCAGAAAGTCGGCGATCTGATGTACCGCATCACCGCCGACAGCTTCGCCGTGCAAACCGTGATCATGAATGGGCTGCTGCCGATCGTGTCGGCGCTGGTGCTGCTCGGCGGCATGCTCGCGGTGCTGATCCCGCTCGATGCGACCTTAACCTTGGTCTCGCTCACCATCGTACCGCTGCTGTTCGCGCTGATCGCGCTCTTCAACCGCAAGATCACCGAAGTCGCGACCGAAGTGCGCGACCGCGAAAGCCATGTCTATACCCTCGTCCAATGGGCTATGAGCTCGATCAAGGTGGTGCAGGCCTTCACCAAGGAGGAAGAGGAATATCGCCGTTTCATGGGCGCAAGCCGCGCGAGCCTCAAGGCCACGCTGCGGCTTTACAGCTGGCAGACGCTCTATTCCGGCATGGTCAATGCGCTGATCGCTTGCGGCACCGCTTTGGTGGTCTATGTCGGCGCGCGCTCGGTGCTCGGCGGCAGCCTTTCAGTCGGCCAGCTCATCGTGTTCATCTCCTACCTTGCGCAGCTTTACACGCCGGTGAATCAGATCACCCAGAGCTGGGGCCTCATTGCCGGTGCGCGAGTTGGCGCGCGGCGTTGCTTCGAAGTGCTCGACACCGAGCCTGATCTCAAGGACGGCTGGCACGATTTTCCGCCCGAAGGTGCTTCGGGCGCGATCGAATGGCATCATGTCAGCTTCCGCTACCGCGAAGAAATGCCGGTGCTGAACGAGATCAATCTCGACGTCTCGGCCGGCATGAAGGTGGCCCTGGTCGGCGCCACCGGCGCCGGCAAATCGACCATGATGGGGTTGCTGCCACGATTTTTCGATCCGAGCACGGGCACCGTTCTGATCGACAACCTCGATGTCCGCTCGTATCGGCTCAAATCGCTGCGCCAGCAGATCGCGATGGTGCTTCAGCCGCCTTTGGTGTTTCCGATGTCGGTACGCGACAACATCGCCTATGGCCGGCCCGACGCGACCGATGCCGAAATCGAGGACGCCGCGCGGCTGGCGCGTATCGACACGCTCGTGAAATCTCTGCCGCAGGGCTACGACACGGTGCTGGGCGACACGGCCACGCTCTCAGAAGGCGAAAAGCAGCGCCTGACCATCGCGCGCGCGATCTTGCGCAACGCGCCGATCCTGATTCTCGACGAGCCGACCTCGGCGCTCGACGTCGAAACCGAAGCCATGGTGATGGAAGGGATCGCGCGGCTTACCGCCGGCCGCACCACTTTCATCATCGCGCACCGGCTGTCAACCGTGCGCAACGCCGACCTCATTTTGGTGCTGCGCAACGGCACGATTGCCGAAAGCGGCAGTTTCAACGAACTGATGCGCAAGGGCGGGATATTCACCGAGCTTTACAACACCCAGTTTGTCGACAGTCCTCGGGCGAGCGACAGCACGGCCGCCACCTCGGCCCAGCCGTCATAGATCATCCGAAGCGCGACGACGGTCACAATCCCGAGACCGATCCAGGCGATCCAGGCATGGCGCGCGATCAGCCGGGCCATCAGCTCCGACGCCGCGCCCATCAGCGTCACCGACAGAACGAGGCCGCTGACCAGAACCCAGAAATGCCCGCGCGCCGTGCCGGCCACGGCGAGCACATTGTCGAGCGACATCGACAGATCGGCGAGCACGATTTGCAGCAGCGCCGCGCTGAAGCTCTTGGGCGATTGGCCCGCCTTCGAGCGCCCGGCATGCGGCGCGGCCAGTTCGCGGTAGAATTTCCACGCCACCCAGAGCAGCAAAAGCCCGCCCGCGAAGGTCAGGCCGATGATCGCGAGCAGCTCGGTCACGACGCCCGCGAGCGCGATGCGCAGCACGGTCGCAGCGACGATACCCCACAAGATGACCCGCCGCCGCTGCCGCGCTGGAAAGCCCGCCGCTGCCATGCCGACCACGATGGCGTTGTCGCCGGCGAGCACGACGTCGATCACGACCACGGATAAGAATGCACCAAAGGCGCCGAGATCCGCGCCAAAATGCATCATCGAACCCGTAGCATCTTACTCACGTATTGAGGTGCTCTCGTCAGGCGGAAACCTGGCCGCCCTCGAACACATCGTCGTAGAGATGGCCGGGACGGTGAAAGATCTCCCACCAATTGCCGTCGAGATCCTGCAGGCTGAATGAACGCGTATCGCCATCAAGCTCGATCGGGCCGACCTGCTGGATGTCCCATTGACGCTGTTGCGCCAAGGCCGCCTCGCGCGCCGCATCGACCTCGGCCGATGTGGCGACTTGCAAGGCCCAGCGATTCTCCGTCCCCTGCAACTGCCGCGGCGCCTTGCCCGTGGGCAGGCAGGCGATGATCCATTCGCCGCCGAGCCAGACATATTGCGTCCCATTGGCTTTGCGGACGCTGTGAAGCCCGAGGAACTCCTTATAGAAGCGCTGCGTGCGCTCGGCATCGCGCAGGCCCAAGGTTCCATGCGAAAAGCTGGTGATCTCGACCGGTGGCGCGGCGCTCATGCTTCGGCTCCCGCCGGTTGAGGGGCCGGATCGCCCGCGGCGACGGACGCGGCGTAGGAGATCTCCTCCGCGCGGCACTCGATCTCCCACCAATTGCTGTCCACGTCCTCGAAATAGAAACTATAGGAGCCGTGATTGCCCTTAGGCGGATGCACCCGCTTCAAGCCGTATTTCTCCTTGTTGGCCGACGCCGCCGCATGGGCGCGGTCGACCTCCTCGTTGCTGGTCGCCATGAAGCCCCAATGATTGACCATCCGTTGCGGATGCGCGACCTCGTCGACCTCCCTTATGTCCAACACCCAATAGCGGGCGCCGCAGCGATCGCGGCGATGCCGCGCCAACATGCGGCCGGGTGCCAAGGCGACGCACTCCATCCCCAGAAGCTCTTCGAGAAAGCGCTTCGTCGTCGCGAGGTCGCGCGTCACCAGCGTGCCGCGCGTCAACCCGATCGGGCGGATGACCGGCGCCGCCGCCTTGCCGATTGATTTCGCGGTGACCTCCGCCAGCGTGACCATGATTATTTCCTTTCTCGCGCGACCGTCATTGCAGCGCGTTCGCATAGGGATAGATAAGCTCGCCCGATTTGAACTTCGCCGGGTCGAGCACGGTCATCTTAGCCGGATCAGTGAACTGGTCGATGGTCTTGCCGGTGATCCCGTGATACTGAACCACGAGCACGCGGCCTTCGTTCCATTCGCCGTCCGACCCGAAGGAGATATCGCCCCAAACGGTGTGGACGGTGTTGCCGTGCAGATAGGCGGCGATCTTGTCGGGATCGAGGCTGCCGGTCGCGGCAACCGCTTCGCCGAGAAGCTGCACCTCGGCATAGGCGGTCGGCACCATGCCGTAACCCAGCGGATCGAGCCCTTCGGTCTTGGCCTCGGCCTGGTAGCGGTCGAGCACATCCTTCACGCCGGGGAACATCAGGGTCGGCACCGGGATCCAGTTCTCGTAACCGACGACGCCATTCAGCAGCGGGCCCAGCTGCATCTTGTTCGAGACATTGTTCAGCCCGACCGTCGCCCCGCCGAGCATTTTCGGCTCATAGCCGATCTCATTGACCGCGCGCAGCAGGCCGACCGAATCTTGCGGATAGGAAGCGAGATAGACGATATCGGGATCGGCCGCCTGCACGGCGCGGACGATCGGCGAATAATCGACGGTCGAGGGTGGATAGGATTTGTCGTAGACGATCTTCAGCCCCGCTTTCGTGGCGTTTTTGCGCGCCGCGTCGAGCACGTTCTGCGAGAACTCGTTGTCGGCGCCCAAAAGCGCGATGGTTTGAGGCTTCGGATTCTGGCGCAGCGCGACCGCGAGGAAGCCTTCGGAAAAGACTTCGTTCGGACGCGGCCCGGCATTCGTCATGGAAAAATATTTCGGGTAATGGAACTGGCTGTTGATGTTGATGGCCGAGAGGCCGACCATGACCTTGCCATGCTCCATCACCGTCGCCATGGCGGGCGCCGTTTGCACCGTCGAATAAGGCCCGACGACCAAGTCGACCTTGTCGATATCCAAAAGCTTGGTGTAGATGCCGGGCACATTCGCCGGGCTACTTTGGTCGTCGTAATAGACCAGTTGCACCGGCCGGCCGAGCAGCCCGCCCTTGGCGTTGATGTCGCTCTCCCACAGCTTTTGCGCGGCCAATGCGACACGGCCCGTGTTTGCGACGGCACCGGTCAGCGACATGCTGAAACCGAGCTTGATCGGATCCGCCGCGCCCGCATCACGCGCCAGCAACGACGCGGCAACACCAATTGTCAAAGCTGCGACTCTACGCCACGTGAGCGTCACCATGCTTGCCCCTCCCTGCAAAATCGGCCTGCACACACAGCACCGCGGCGCGACGCCGTGCATTTTGCGGTAACGATACCGCGAAGGACACAGTTCGGCCATCAATTGTTAACGCTTTCCCGCGAAACTCAGTGTCTTGTTCAGGGGATCATTTCGCATGGCGTTTCGTCGCCCGTCGTCGCAACTCGCCGAACAATCGCACATCCCGGCCGGCCCGCAACAGGCGCACGGCGTCGTCCCTCACCCAGCCGCCTATCAGCACGCGCCGCAAGCGAGCGTGGCGCCGCCGCGAGCGAGCGAGGACGCCACCTCGATCGACGAGGTGTTGCGCGGTCACATGCTTCCCGATGCGTTGATCGAGCGGCTCGCCGGACTCGGCGCAGCACCGCCCCACGCCTCGCGTCTGGTCGATCGGCTGGCGGTCGCCTTGGCGTCGCATTTCCATTTTCTCCCGCTCGACGCGGCGTTCCAAACCCCGATCCTGCTTTATGGCATGCAAGGCGCGGGCGCCAGCACCCTGGTGGCAAAGCTCGCCGCGCGATTCGACGAACACGAGGTTCTGGTCATCGATACGACTGCGCGCATCGGCGCGGAACCGACCCAGCTCGAGGAGCATCTCGAGGTGCTGGGCTTACCCTTGGTGCATGTCTCGGATGCCGCGACTCTCAGCAAGACCGTCGCCGCCGCGAATGGACGCAAGGTCATCATTGACGCATCATGCGGCTCGCCGACCGACCCTGCCTGCGCGAAGCGTATTCACGAGTTCGCAGAAGCCGCCGGCGCGCAAGGCATGCTGGTGATGTCCGCTGAGACAGACAGCACGCAAGCATCGCATCTCGCCGGCGCCGCGGAGCGTCTTGGCACGCGGCGCATGATCGCCACGGGTTTCGACACGGTGCGGCATATCGGTTCGGTTCTGATCGCCGCCGATACCGGAAAGCTTGCGCTCGTCGCCGCGAGCATCACGCCGCAATTCGCTTTCGGGCTGCGGGCGCTGACGCCGGAAAACCTCGCCCGCCGCCTGCTAGCGGCGATGCCGCGCGCGGAACGTTGGCGCGTGGCGCCGCTCTAGCCGCCTCGATTGAGCCGTATCGCCGCGGCGAAAAGCGCCGCACGTCGCCGGCACATGCGCCGGCGACCCTCAGTCACAGATATGTCAGGACGGAAACGGCGTTAGGCCGCGCTCAATCCGCGCAGCTGGGATAGGATTTGCGCTCCGCAACGGCTTGTTGAGCCACGAAGTGCTGGAATTCCTCTTTGCCGAAACTGACCGCTTGGGCAAGGAAGTCCGCCGACTTGACGCACAGCGAGGCGAGCGGCTCCTGACCCGAGCTGAGCGCGAACTGATTCGCGAGGCGGGTGAGAAAGCGGTCGAAGGCGTCCTCCGGCTTATGGGAATCGGCGCGGCGGAAAAAGCCGATCAGCTGATGCTGATAAGCCGACAGAGTCTGGGCGTTGCGTTGGACAAACTCGCTGTAGGAGCTGCTGCGGCAGCTATCGCTCAGCACCATCAGCTTCGCTTGATAGCGTACGGCCTGCTCGGCTTCGATCTCGCTGGCCTTGTAGCATTGCGGCGCCGCATTCGCGGTTGCGATGCTGCCCAACATGATGATGGCAACAATCCCTGACTTCTTCATGCGCCTCGTCTCACACCCGTGGAGCCACCACGGCCGCAACCTTGCGGCGCCGGCGGCGATGCACCCGGTGGACAAAGTGCCCTACGATGAGCACAAGCGCAAATATAATGAGTAGGGATTCGCTAAACCTTTCGGCGATTTCGCCCAGCATCCGGCCCAGCGTGTGGCCGCAGAGATAGCCGGCCGCGATGAAGACCACCGCCCAGATGCCGGCCGCGATGAAATTTAGAGTCAGGAAGCGCTGCCAACGCACGCGGCTGACGCCGAGCGCGAAGGACGAGAAATTGCGGATGCCGTAAATGAATCGGAAACTCAGGATGAAGCCGGCGTCGTAACGGTCGAGCCAGCCGAGCGCGCGATCGACACGTTTTTGCCACAGCGGCTGGCGCGCCAAAAGGCGCACGCCGAAATGCCGTCCGATCCAGAAATAAGTTTGATCGCCGGCGAAGCTGCCGAGCCATGCCGCGATCAGCACCAAGGGCCAAGCGAGGAGACCCTGCGCCGCCGCGAAGCCAGCAAAGATCACGAAGGTTTCGCCCTCGAAAAACGTCCACGCGAACGTCACCAAATACGACAACGTGCCGTGTTCGAGAATGAACCGATGGAAGTCCATTAAAGCGCGTCTCTCCCGCCCCTTAGGGCGATCAATCCTATGCTGAACCACCCATGAAGGCGAGCACAGATTGGGGAACCGGCACGGGACCGGTCAATCCGTAAAATTACTGGGAAAAGATTACCCCCCTGCTACCGCCGTCTTAGGTGTATTTTTTTTAATCTTAGCTGGAAATGACCGCGACGTCACGCCAGTCCGCGACTCCGGCTTCGCGGCTGCGCAAAGCACGGCGACGATAGCGGTGCCGTTCGATGCGCGGCCTTCGTTTCCTGCTGCCGAAAGCGCGTCGCGACGCGCTGCAGCGCAACAAGATGCAACACTTGGGGGTCCAATGCGGCTCGTTTATGCTCGATGCATGACCGTCGAAGCCGCCGCGGAAGGCGCTGTCGCGCTCCGTTCGCTGAAAACCCAATTGCCGATTATGCTGGTCAGCGCCGCCCATGGCTCGACCCACTGGGCAGTCGCGACCTTCTATCTGCTGCTTCCATCGCTTAGCCGCGGGCTTGGCCTCAACTACACCGAGACTGGCTTCCTGGTCACATCGCTCTTTATCGGGTCCGTGATCGCCAATCTGCCGAGCGGGATGCTGGTCGACCTGACCGGGCGCCGCATCGCGTTCCAGATCGCGTCTCTGCTGCTTTGCACGATTTCGCTTGCCGCGCTCGGCCTGGTCACGGGCTTCGCGGCGCTATGCCTTTGCCTCGGCCTGCTCGGCATCGCCAATGTGATGTGGCATCCGGCGGCGATCTCCTGGCTCTCGATCCAGCTTCCCAAAAATCGCGGCTACTCCATGGCGGTGCATTCGCTCTTTGCCAATCTCGGCGACGCAGCGGGGCCGGTGGCGGCAGGCTGGATGTTGCTAAGCTTTTCTTGGCAGCACACCGCCGAGATCAACGCGCTCACCTGCATCATATGCGCCGTGGCGCTCGCGGCCTTTCTCGGGCGCAGCGACCGCAGCGCGGCCATGCCGCGACGCCCGAATGCGCGGCAATATTGGGCGGGGCTCGCCGGGCTGATGCGCTCGCGGGCGCAATGGAGCTTTTTCCTGATGGCCGGCTGCCGAACCCTGACGCAAACCGGGCTGCTGACCTTCCTCCCGCTCTACCTTTCGCATGATCTCGGCCTGAGCCCCTTCGCGATGGGCCTCGCCATGATGGTGCTGCAACTCGGCGGCATGATCGCGACACCCTTTGCCGGTGTCCTCTCGGACCGGATCGGGCGCCGGCCGGTCGTGCTTGCCGGGATGGGCAGCACGACCGTCGTGGTGCTGGCGCTGACCCTGGTGCGCGATCCCGTCATCTATGTCGTCTGCGTTTCGGTGCTGGGCTTCTTCATGTACGCGACCCGCCCGGTAATCCAGTCCTGGCAAATGGATCGCTCGCCGCCCGAGCTGCTCGCCTCGATGACCGGTGCGATGTTCATGGTGCAGGCCGTGATGTCGGGCGCGGCGCCGCTGATCGGCGGGCTGTTGGCCGATCGCTACGGGCTGATCGCCGTGTTCTATCTTTTCGCCGCCTCGGTGCTGCTCGGCAATCTCCTCTGCCTCACGGTGCCCAAAACGGAGCATGCGACATGAGCAAGCTGCCTCTTTCGCGTTTCAAGGTGATCGATCTCACGCGGGTGCGCGCCGGACCGACTTGCGTGCGCCAGCTTGCCGATTGGGGCGCCGACTGCGTCAAGGTCGAGGCGACCGGCGATGAAGGCTTCGGCGCCGAACGCCACGGCGCCGACTTCCAGAATCTTCATCGCAACAAACGCAGCATCGCCATCGACCTGAAGCAGCCGGAAGGCGTCGCCATCCTCAAGGCGCTGGTCAAGGACGCCGATGTGCTGGTCGAGAATTACCGCCCGGACGTGAAGTTCCGGCTCGGTATCGATTACGAGACCTTGAAGCCGCTCAACCGGCGCCTCGTCTATGCCAGCATCTCGGGCTTCGGCCAGGACGGGCCCTATCGCGACCGTCCCGGCTTCGATCCGATCGCGCAAGGCATGGGCGGGCTGATGTCGGTGACCGGCCTGCCGGGCCAGGGGCCGGTGCGCGCCGGCATCCCGATCGCCGATCTCTGCGCCGGCATCTTCGCCGCGCAAGGCATCTTCATCGCGCTTTTGGAGCGCGAGGAATTGGGCGAAGGCCAATGGGTGCAATCCTCGCTGCTCACGGCGCAGATCGCGATGCTCGATTTCCAAGGCGCGCGCTGGACCATGTCGCATGAAGTGCCGGGCCAGGAAGGCAACAACCATCCGACCAACATTCCGGCCGCGGTCTATCGCACCAAGGACGGCCACATCAACATCGCCGCCTCGTCGAATCCGATCTACGCCAAGCTGTGCCAGGCGCTGGGCGCGCCACAACTCGCCACCGATCCGAAGTTCGTGAATTTCAAAGTGCGGCGCCAGAATCGCGACGCGCTCAACGCGATCATCGACGAGCTGACGCAACGCAAGACCTCGGCCGAATGGGTCGCGCTCTTGAACGAAGCGGGCGTGCCGTGCGGACCGATCTATAAAATGAACGAGGTCTTCGCCGATCCGCAGGTGCAGCATTTGCACATGGCGCAAGGCGTCGACCATCCGACCTTGGGCCATATCGAGCTCATCGGCCAGCCGATGTTTCTCTCGCGCACGCCATCCTCGATCCGCACCGCCACGCCCGAGCGCGGCCAACACACGGACGAGATCCTGAAAAGCCTCGGCTATGACGAAGCCGCGATCGACGCTCTCCGCACGAAAAAGGTGGTCGCGTAGCCCTCAGCTTCCCGGGCAAGTGACGCCGGTGCCGCCGAGGCCGCAATAGCCGCCGGGATTCTTGGCGAGATATTGCTGGTGATAATCCTCGGCGTAATAGAAAGGCGGTGCGTCGGCGATCTCGGTCGTGACGGTCCCAAGGCCTTTGACTTTGAGCGCGGCCTCGTAAGCTTTCGCCGACGCTTCGGCAGCCTTTTTCTGTTCCGGGGTCGAGCAATAGATCGCCGAGCGGTATTGCGTGCCGACATCGTTGCCTTGGCGCATTCCCTGGGTCGGGTCGTGGCTTTCCCAGAAAGTCTTCAGCAAGTTTTCGAAGCTCACCAGTTTCGGGTCGTAGACCACGAGCACGACTTCGGTGTGGCCGGTGCGGCCGGAGCAGACTTCTTCATAGCTCGGGTTGGGCGTGTAGCCGCCGGCATAGCCGACCGCCGTCGTGTAGACGCCGGGCAATTGCCAGAAGCAACGCTCCGCGCCCCAGAAACAGCCCATCGCCACGACCATTTCGGCAAGCCCGGCCGGGAAAGGTGGCTGCAACGGATGCCCGTTGACGAAATGCGCTTTCGCGACCGGCATTTTCTGCGGTCGGCCCGGCAAGGCTTCATCGCGGCTCGGCAATTCGAGTTTCTTGCGGGACATGAGCGACCACATGGGCGGGTCTCCTGACGCTGGGATGATCTTATTGTAACAGGCTGCTAGGCTTGGGGAAGCAGCGGAAAGCGAGGCGCGAATGGAACCGATCATCGTGGTGATTGCGGTAGGCGAGATGGGTGCCGGGGTCGGGCAGCGCCTGCGCCGGCGCGGCGCCGTGGTGCGGACCTCCTTGCGCGGCCGCAGCGCGGCGAGCGCCGCACGCGCCAAGGATGCCGGCCTCATCGCGATCGACGACGACGCGAAGCTGGTCGCGGGCGCCGATTTCGTTCTCTCGATCGTGCCGCCCGGCGAAGCGCGGAACCTCGCGGAGCGCCTGGCGCCAGCGCTGGCGAAAGCCGCGAAGAAGCCGGTCTTCATCGATTGCAACGCGGTGGCACCGGCAAGTGTGCGCGAGGTTGCGGCCGTGATCGCGCCGACCGGTTGCGCCTTCGCCGATGTCGGCATTCTTGGTGGGCCGCCGCCCAAGGAAGGCGATGCCAGTCCGCGCTTCTACGTCTCCGGCGACGGCGCGCGGCGGTTCCTCGACCTCAAGGATTTCGGTCTCGATATCCGGATCGTCGAAGGCGGTGTCGGCGAGGCATCCGCGGTGAAGATGGGTTATGCCTGTCTTACCAAAGGCACGCAGGCGATCGGCGCGGCAATGATGCTGGGCACGATGCGCAACGGCGTCTCGCCCGCGGTCAAAGATGCGCTCGCCGACAGCGTCAGCGAGGTCTACGGCTACGTCTCGCGCATGATGCCGCGCATGTACCCGAAGGCCTATCGCTGGGTCGCCGAGATGGAAGAGATTTCGAAATTCCTTGCGGCCGATCCGGGCGCGAGCCAGATGCTTGCCGGTGCCGCGAAGCTTTATGCTCAGATCGCCGCGGATTTCGAACAACCATCCAAGGACGGGCCGATCGCGGTAATGGATTCGTTTCTCAAAGGCTGAGGAACGCTACCCCGCGAGGCCGGCGCGTTTGGCAAGCACCTTTGCCACGGCCGCCGTGTCTTCGCCGCCGAAGCCGTCTTCCTGGGCCGCGTTGTAAAGCGGCGCGCTTGCCGCGAAAGTCGGGGTCTCGACACCGAGGCTTTTGGCGAAGGCCGCTATGATCGCCATGTCCTTTTGCCAGATGTCGATCTTCATCGTCGGCGCATAATCGCCGCGCGCCATCAGCGGCGCGCGCAGCTCGAAGACGCGCGAAGTGCCGGCGCCCGATGCGATCACCTTGACGATGGTATCGGGATCGAGCCCGGCCTTCATGCCGAGCACCATCGCCTCGGCGCTGGCGACATTGTGGATCGCAACCAGAAGATTGGCGACGAACTTCATCTTGCTGCCATTGCCGAAGGCGCCGAGATAGTGGCTCGTCCGCGCGAAATGCTGGAAGACCGGCTCGGCCTTGTCATAGGCCGCGCGCTCGCCGCTGGCATAGACCGCGAGATCGCGCGTCACCGCTTGCGCGCCGGTGCCGCTCAAAGGGCAATCGAGCAAGACAATGCCGCGCTCGGCCAGAAGCGCCCGCGCCGCTTCTTTGGCCGCGATCGGCAAGGTACTGAGCTCGGCGACGATCTTGGCGCCGGGTGGTGAAGCCAGGATGCTGGCAACGGTTTGATGGAGCGCCGCGATGCTCGGCAGGCTGGTCAGAACCAAATCCACGCCGGAAGCCGCCTCGCCGGCCGACGAAGCCGCGACGAGCTTTGGGGCAAGCGCCCCGAGCTTTCCGGCATCGACGTCGTAACCGCGCACCTCGATCCCGTCGGTCATGAGGTTGCGCGCGATGGCGCCGCCCATGATGCCGAGACCCACGACAGCAACCGGCGGCAAAGCTCCCATGGCTCACAGCCCCAAATAGAATTTCCGGATCAGATCGTTGTTGTTGAGCTCGTCGGCCGATTTCCCGGCAAAGGCAATCTTGCCGTGAACGATGACATAGCCGCAATCGGCGATGCGGATCGCCTGGGTGAAATTTTGCTCGGCCATCAGCACGGTGAGCTGATAGTCGCGCTGCAGCTCCTTGATCTTGTCGATCACCCGGCGCACCAGCAACGGCGCCAAGCCGACCGAGGGCTCGTCGATCAGCAGCACGCGCGGCGCGGACATCAGCGCGCGGGCGATCGCCAGCATCTGCTGCTCGCCGCCGCTCAAGCTTCCCGCCAGTTGCCGGCGCCGTTCCTGGAGCACGGGAAAGGCTTCGAAACTGTGCTCGAGGTTGCGCCGCAAACTGGCGCGCGCGAGCTTGCGGAAGGCGCCGAGATGGAGGTTTTCCTCCACCGTCAGCCGCGCGAAAAGCCGGCGTCCTTCGGGCACCATGGCGATGCCGAGCTCAACGATCTCCTCGGTGCTCATGCGCGTGAGGTCGTGGCTTTCGCCTTCGATCTCGGCCGTGATGGCGCCGGCGCTCGGCCGCAGCAGGCCCATGATGCATTTCATCAAGGTGCTTTTGCCGTTGCCGTTGGTGCCGAGAAGCGCGACGGTCTGGCCCGCGCCGACGGAGATCGACACGTCTTCGAGCACGCGCACCGCGCCATAGGCGGCGTGAATGCCGCTGATCGTAAGGCTGCTGCTATGGCCGCTACTCGCCAAGATAAGCCCTCTCGACCTCGGGATTGCGCACCACCTCTTGCGGCGCGCCGTCGGCGATCTTGTGGCCGGCAACCAGAACGACCAGGCGCTCGGAAAAGCTCATCACCGCGCGCATGATGTGCTCGATCAGGATGACGGCGATGCCGCTTTGGTTGAGCTTGAAGAGCAGCCCCAGAATGTCGTCGACCTCGGAATGCGAGAGGCCGGCCATCGCCTCGTCCGCAATCAAGAGCTTCGGGGCCGCAGCCATGGCGCGCGCGAGTTCGAGCTTGCGCATCTCGATCTGCGTCAGATCGCCGGGCCGCGCCTTGGCCTTGCCGTCGAGCGCGACCATGTGCAACAGCTCCTCGCAGCGCGCGGCGATCTGCGCTTCGCCGAGATGCACGCCGCCCCTGCCGTTGACGGTGAAGAGCAGCGGAATGCGCATGTTCTCGGCGACGGTGAGGCTGCGGAACGGCTTGGGCAGCTGAAAACTGCGCGCCAGGCCGAGACGCGTGCGCTCATGCGCGCGCAAGCCGTCGAGCATGGTGCCGTCAAAGCGCACCGTGCCGGCCTCGTTGCGAAGAATGCCGGAGAGGCAATTGACGAAAGTACTTTTGCCCGAGCCGTTGGGACCGATCAGTCCGACCCGCTCGCCTGGCCGCACCGCCAGCTCGATGCTGTCGAGCGCGACGAAGCCGCCGAAACGCTTGCCGAGCCCTTCGACCTGCAGCAGATTCTCCGCCATCACGCCGCTCCACCGCGCCGGCGCGGCCGGAACCAGCCCATCAAGCCATTGGGCGCGATCACCACGAACAGCACGAGCAACACGCCGACGAAGAGCAGGTTCAGCGACGACGAGATCGTCACCGTCGCCGCTTGCTGGATGGTGCCGAGGAAGATCGCGCCTAGCACCGGGCCGATCCAGCTGGTGGTGCCGCCGATCAAAGGCATGGCGATCGCATTGACGGCGTAGGTCAGGTTGAAGCCCGAGGATGGATCGAGATAGGTCACGTAATAGGGCAAAGGCGCGCCGGCCATGCCCATCAGCGCACCCGAGATTGTGGTCGAGACAAGTTTTAGCTTAAGCGTCGGCACGCCCGCGGCCTCGGCCGCCTGTTCGTCGTCGCGCACGGCGGCAAGCCCATAGCCGAGCGTCGAACGCTCGATGCTGCGCGCGACTGCGACCGCGAAGCCCGCCAAGACCAGCATCACGAGGAACAGGTAATGGATATAGGTGCCGAGCAGCGGCATGCTCGATGGGCGGATGATGTAGACACCACGCGAGCCACCGACAAAATCCCAATTGGTGATGAAAGTCTGCACCACGATCGCCAAGGCCAAAGTGCCGATCGCGAAGAACACGCCTTTCAAGCGCAAGGTCAGGCAGCCCATGGCCAAGCCGACCGCGCCGGCCAGGACGCCGCCGACCACGATCAACAATGGAATCGGCGGTCCCCACAGCTTGTGCAGCACGACCGAGGAATAAGCGCCGATCGCGAAGAAGCCTGAGGTGCCGAAATTGATGTAGCCGGTATAGCCGCCCAAAATGTTCCAGGCCGTCGCCAGCACGATGTATTGCAGCACGACATAGCCGGCAAAGAAGAAATAGTCGTTGGTGACCAAGCGCGAGGCCACGAAGATGGCGACGACGGCAAGCGCGGTGATGAGGCAGAAACCAATATGCTTCACGCGCGCCGCCCCAGAATGCCAGCTGGGCGGAAAGCGAGCGTCAACAACAGCAACCCGAAAGCGACCGCCGGCGACCAGGACGGCCCGTAAAATGTCGCCGTCAGGCTTTCGGCGACACCCAGCAGAATCGCCGCCAACATCATGCCCGGGAAACTGCCCATGCCACCGAGCACGACGATCGCGAAGACGCGGCCGATATAATCGCGACCGATCGACGGCTCGACCGGCTGAATGATGATGAGAAAGGCGCCGGCGACCGCCGCGGTCGCGATCGAGATGCCGAAGGCGATGAGCTTGACCCGATAAGGCCGGACCGACATCAAGCGCAGCGCGAGACTGTCTTGCGACACGGCGAGGATCGCGCGACCGATATAGGTCTTCGAGAGAAACACCTGCAGCGCGCCCACCATCACCAGCGAGATCAAGAAGGGCACAAGCGTGCGCAACGCCAGATCGACCGGGCCGATATGAAGGGTTGGACCGATATAGGAAGCTTCGACGAAACGGTAATCGACGCCGAACCCAAGGATCAGTGCGACCTCGGTGATGAAGAGAATGCCGAAGAAAAAGGCCAGGCCGCGCAAGCCTTCCTCGCCGCGCCGCTCGAAGGAGAGGTAATAGATCTGATAGATCGCGGCGCCGAGCACGAAGAAAGCCGGCGTCATCAACAGCGCGGCAAGGATCGGATCGACGCCCCAGCGCTGATTGAAGATATAGGCGCTGAAGGAGCCGAGGATGACGAAAGCGGGATGGGCGAGGTTGCCCACATCCAGCATGCCGAAGGAAATCGCGAGGCCGACGGTTACGGCGGCATAAAAGCCGCCGAGCAAAACTCCCGACGCGATTGCATTGAGCAACAGGCCCGAAACCATAACCCGATCGACCTCCCCGCCGGCGCGCCGCGCCGCTTTTCCCATCGGTTGACCCGATTTTGGCGCCGGCAAGTGCCCGCGCCGAATTCGTCCTAGTCTGTCTGATCGACGCACGCAATACCAGCGCGCAAGGTCGATGCTCTTCCGGTCGCTCTTCCGCCACGCTACCGTCGCCGCATTCGCACCAGCGGGAGCGCCTGCCCATGCCGCCTGCCATCGATCTGCAGTTCAGCCATGTCGGCATCTACGTCACCGACCTCGCGACCATGGTGGATTTCTATCATCGCGTGCTGGGTTTCCCGATCACCGACCGCGGGCCGCTGCACGGTGCCGAGATGGTTTTCTTCAGCCGCAATCCGGCCGAGCATCATCAGGTCGTGCTGGTGGCTGGAAGACCGCCGGGCCTGCCCGACAAGGTCATCAACCAGCTTTCCTTCCGCGTCGCCTCGCTGGCCGATGTACAGAATTTCTATCGCCGTATCCGGTCGGAGGGTCAGGCCAGCGACCTTCATGCGATCTGCCACGGCCATGCTTGGTCAGTCTATTTCCGCGACCCCGAAGGCAACCGGATCGAGGTCTATACCGACACGCCCTGGTACGTCCATCAGCCGATCCGCGAGGAAATGGATTTCGATCTGCCCGAAGCGGAGCTGCGGCGCCGGACCGAGGCGTTGTGCCGCACCCTGCCCGGTTTCAAGCCGGCGGCGGAGTGGCGCCGCGAAGCTGCGGCCGCGATTGAGCTCTATCGCGCGGAATAAGCCATGGATTGCGCGGGGCCAATATTAAGAACAGCTGCAAATTTCCTAAAATTTTAGAAATCGAATTAACAAACGCGAACGTATTAACGATGAAATCTGGCGAAGAATCCGGATTTATATAGTAAATGCTGCGATCTCTATTGATTTTTATTGCCAAAGACTTAAATATTGATCGGGTTTGATCGAATGAGAACGCGTCATGCGCATCTTCACCGTCACCTGCGATAGCCGTCCCGCCGCCTTGGTTCGCGCCTCCACCCCGCGCGACGCGATCACGATCGCGCTCGAGCTCGCCGAAGAGCGCAATATCCTCGGCGTCCTCGCCGCCCCGCGCCGCTTCGAGACACGCATGCCGACCGAGTCCGAAATGGCCGAATGGCGCCGCCACCAAGATACCGACCGCCTGATCCTCGATCGTCCGTTCGCGGCCTGACCTATGCTGGCACACATGACCAATAACGGTCCCGGCATCGCCCCCGTCGCCACGCTATGCGACGAGAGCGAAGTCTTGCGCATCGCCGAGGAACTCGCAGCGAAATACGGGCGCGACGCGGTTGCCTTTGCGACCGCCCGTGCCGCGCGCGCCAATGCCATCGGCGACGCGCTCGCGCACGGCATTTGGACCCGGGTTCTGGCGATGCTGGCCGAGGTGAAGACCTCGCATTTCTGACCCCGGCGGTCGCGGCGTTGACGCCATCCAAGCTGCGTAATAGCGTGGTCGCGCCGTAAAAAAAGCCGGGGGTTCCGCGTGACGTCGCGCTACGAGACGCTCCTCACCGATTTTCCCCAGGAAGGCGTGCTACGCGTCACCTTGAACCGGCCCGCGCTCGCCAACGCTTTCAACACGACGATGATGCGCGAGCTGCTCGAGCTTTGGAGCGGATTGGCCGCGCGAGCCGACGCGCCGCGCTGCATCGTGCTGACCGGCGCCGGCGAACGCGCCTTTTGTGCCGGCGCCGATCTGAAAGAGCGTAACGGCATGAGCGACGCGCAATGGCAGGCGCAGCACGCGATCATCGAGCGCCAATATGCCGCCTTGATCCACGCGCCCATGCCGGTCATCGCCGCCATCAATGGCCATGCCTTTGCCGGCGGGCTCGAGTTGATGCTCGCTTGCGATTTCGCCTATGCGGTGAAGACCGCGCGTTTCGCGCTGACCGAGGTGACATTGGGCATCATGCCGGGCGCGGGCGGCACACAAACTCTCGCCCGCGCCGCGGGCGAAAGGCGCGCAAAAGAAATCGTCCTGACCGGCAAACCTTTCGGCGCGGCCGAGGCGCTCGATTGGGGCATCGTCAACGCACTTTACGAACCGGATGCGCTGATGCCGGCCGCGCTCGCCACCGCGGCGCAGATCGCCGCCAATGCACCTCTGGCGGTGCGCGAAGCGCGCCGCTCGATCCATGGCGGGCAGCATCTCGATCTCGATGCGGCGATGCGCTTCGAGATCGAATGCTACAACCGGCTGGTGCGGAGCGAAGACCGCCGCGAAGGCATTGCCGCCTTCAACGAAAAGCGCAAGCCGCAATTCAAAGGCCGTTGAGCGATGGCGCTCGCCATTCCGCTCGATGAAGATTACGGCGAGATTCGCGAGGGTGTGCGCAAGATTTGCGCGGCCTTCCCCGGCCTCTATTGGCGCGAGCTCGATGCGTGCCAGGACTATCCTCGCGCGTTCGTTGCGGCGCTGACCGAGGCCGGTTATCTCGCCGCGCTGATCCCCGAGGACTATGGCGGCGCCGGCCTGCCCTTGCGCGCGGCGAGCGTCATCCTCGAGGAGATTCACGCCGCCGGCTGCAACGCCGCCGCCTGTCACGCACAGCTCTACATCATGGGCACCTTGCTGCGCCATGGCAGCGCGGAGCAGAAGCGGCGCTATTTGCCCGAGATCGCTTCGGGTACGCTGCGTTTGCAAGCCTTCGGCGTCACCGAGCCGAGCACGGGCACGGATACAACGCAGATCAAAACCCGCGCCGAGCGCCAGGGCGACCACTACATCGTGCATGGCCAGAAAGTCTGGACTTCGCGCGCGCTGCATTCGGATCTGTTGTTGTTGCTGGCACGCACCACGCCGATCGAGCAGGTCGAACGCCGCGGCGACGGTCTGTCAGTGTTGCTGGTCGATCTGCGCGCGAGCATCGGCAAGGGATTGGACATAAGGCCTCTGCCGGCGATGATCAATCACAACACCACCGAGCTGTTCTTCGATGGTCTGCGCGTGCCGGCCGTGAATCTGATCGGCGAGGAAGGAAGCGGCTTTCGCTATATTCTCGACGGGCTCAATGCCGAACGCATCCTGATCGCGGCGGAAGCCTTGGGCGATGCGCGCTGGTTCTTGCGCGTCGCCAGCGAATACGCCAGCGACCGGATCGTCTTCGGCCGTCCGATCGGGCAGAACCAAGGCATACAATTTCCTTTGGCGCGGGCTTATGCCGAGACCGAGGCGGCCGCGCTCATGATCCGCAAGGCGGCCGTCTTGTTCGACGCGGGCGAGACGTGCGGGAAGGAAGCCAATATGGCGAAGCTTCTCGCCGCGGATGCGTCCTGGCACGCGGGCGAAGCCTGTATGCAGACCCATGGCGGCTTCGGCCTGGCGCGTGAATATGATGTCGAGCGCAAATGGCGCGAGACCCGGCTGTTCCAGATCGCGCCGATCTCGACCAATCTCATTCTCGCCTATCTTGCCGAGCATGTGCTCGGCCTGCCGCGCTCTTATTGACCACGCGAAGACGCCCTCCTGCTCGCATGCAACGCTTTTCGCCGAATTTTTGCCGCAATCCTCTTCTGAAATCCGGCGAGCAACCCGCCGCTCTCGCGGCCAAGGAACAAATCATTAAGGAGAATCTTGATGCGCGCGATGCTTGCGGCCCTTGCTACTCTTTGTCTCGCCACGCCTGCTTTGGCGGCGGGCCAGATCGCTTGCTCACAAATCCCCGCCGCCCAGCACTTCGTCGACGGGTTGAAGCCCGGCCCCAACACCAAGGCGGCGCAACAGCATCTCGACGCTGCAAAGAAAGCCAAGTCGGACCAGGAATGCGTCACCGAGCTGGGCCATGTGAATTATTACGCCAAACGCTCGGCCGCAGCCGACAAGCGCGTGGCGAGCGCCGCGCACAAATCCAAGAAGTCGAAACGCACCGCTTCCGCGCCCCATCGTGCCGGTGCGGTGCAATGCGCCGACGCGATGCACCAGAATCGCCCCGGCGGCAGCGACTACAAAGGCCCGCCCGTGGCGGGTTGCAAGCGCGTACCTTAATCCTTAGCGAACTGCTCGCGCATAACAGTCTATGGCATCGCCGTGGCTGATCGCTTGCCTTTCGACGCGTTGGTCTTCGATGTCGGCGGCGTCTTCATCCCGCACGACAATGAAGTGCTCTACCAGCGCCTCGCCGGCCGTTGCACCGCGCCGAACGCGCTGGACCGCATCCGGGAAAAAGCTCTCGACCCGCACATCGGCACGGGTGAGACGAGCATTGCGATGCTTCACCAAGCGCTCGTTGCCGAGCTGAGTTATGCCGAGGATTGGAACGGCTTTCTCGCCGCTTGGAGCAGCCACCTCGCCCTCGACGCCGAGATGCTCGCGCTGATCCAGGATCTGGCCAAGGCAAACCGGGTCTTGCTGTTCTCGAACACCAACCGCGAACACTGGGATTGCGTCATGAAACTGACACATAGCGCGATCGCTGAGTTGGAGACCTATCTGAGCTTCGAGATCGGTCAGATTAAGCCTTCGCTCGCGTCCTTCCGGACGGTGGTTTCCCGTGCGGGCATCGATGCAAGCCGGTTCTTGTTCGTCGACGACCGGCCGGAAAACGTGGCAGCGGCACGACAAATCGGCTTCGACGGTCATGTTTTCGTCGATCGAGCCCGGCTGGAACGCTATCTGAAGAGCCGCTCCCGGCATTAACTGCTTCGTACAAGATGCCGCAGGCCGCAACTGCTCTCTTGCCACATGCCGTCAAATTGTGCCAATTTTGAGGCGTCTTGGAGAGGCCATAGCAATGTTTCGCCTACGATTCGGGGCGGTGTTGCTGGTATTTTTTGTCTGCGCTGGGCTGCAGCAAGCACACGCGCAAGCAAGCCCGCCTACGCCTTTAACGAAGCTGCCGACGGTCCCGCACACTTTGCCGGTGATCGGCGGCGATCCGTTCCCAGCCGACGCGAGCCGGGTGGCGATCGCTTCGGCGACCAACAAGCCCGACGACGTAACCATGCTGGTCGCCAACGGCAACAGCCCCGACGATGCCGACAAGCAAGGACGCACCGGACTGATTTATGCCGCGATCTCGAACTATGTCGGGGTCGCGCAAACCTTGCTCAGCCACGGCGCCAAGATCAATTTGCGCGACAATTTCGGCTACACCGCGCTTCATTGGGCCGCCGAGCGCGGCAGCATCGAGGTGATGCGCCTATTGCTGGCCGCCGCAGCCTTGGTCAACGTCCAGGATCAACAAGGGGTCACGCCGCTGATGCTCGCCGCGCAAAATGGCAATGTCGGCGCCGTCCGCCTCCTTCTGCAAAACCACGCCGACCCAACGGTGCGTGACTATACCGGCCGCGATGCCGCGGGATGGGCCATGAACCGGCCTGCGGTCGTGCAGCTTTTGAGCCGCGCCTCCGTGGTCCAATAGCGGATTGCGCAACCGCGTTTCCGCCGATCCTTATTTTTATTTTTCGCATGGATTTTCTCAAGCGGTTGTTCCCGCGGGTCGAAGCTTGAGCCATGGACGCGGATAGGAAACCGCCTTCGCTGCTCGGCGGCTTCGCGACGGAATTCGGTCTGCTCTGCGTGCTCGGCATTCTCGTCGCGCTGGCGATGACGCCGCTGCTGCATTTCGATTTCCTGCGCCGTTTCGATCGCACCGTCTCCGATCTACTGATGCGCGAGCTTGCCGAAGAACGCCTGATCGCGCCCGATCCGAAAGCGCCGCGCGTCGTCTTCCTCGATATCGACGAGCAAAGTTGCGAGGAATGGGCCGCGGCCACCGGCACATCCTGCACCAAGACCTGGTCAACGCCGCGCGACGAGCTCGCCGATATGCTGGAAGCGATCGCGGCCGCCAGCGGCAAGGCGCAAACGACGCCGCGGCTCCTCGTCATCGATGTCGAGCTGTCGCCACTCGCACATCAGGACCAGGACGATACGATCGCGGACCGGCTGTGCCTAGCTGCCGCCCACATCGCACAGACCACGCCGGTGATCGCTTTGCGCCCGGTGGTCGTCCGGCCCGATCCGGCCGGCGCCTTCATCGAAGGATTTCCGTCGATCCTCGACGCTGCTTTCACGGCAGGGACGCCTTGCAGCAGCATCGGCATGCCCGGCGGCCCGGTACGCAATAATCTCTGGCTGGCATCACCGTTGATCGAGGCCGATTCCGATGGCGTCGTGCGCTCGGTCCATGCCTGGGACACGATCAACAGTCCAAGCGACTTTGGCGGCCGGCTCGGCGGCGTCGCCTTTCTCGGTGCCGCCCTGCTGCAAGAGCCGGTGCCGCTCGCGCAGCTCAATTGCTTTTTCCCGCGCGGAGAAGCCGCGCCGCCATCCTGCGCCGGCACCCCGCTTACCCTCGCGGGCCGCGGCTTCAATTCGAACCAAAGCACGTCGGATAAAGAGCGCATCGTGTTCTCGATCCCCTATACCGCCGCCGGCGCGACCGCGGCGTCGGATTTCGGTTACGCGCCGTCGGTCATCGAGACCGTGTCGGCCAAGGATTTCACCACCCAGATCCAAACCCGGGCGGATTTGCTGAGCCACGCCATCGTGGTGATCGGCGGCTCCTATCTCGCTTCCGACGATCTCTACGCCACGCCTTTGGGTGCGGGCATGCCCGGCGCGATGATCCATGCCAATGCGATCCGCGCCTTTGCCGTCAGCGGGTTGGTCGCCGAGCAAAAAAGCTGGCCGCTCAAAGCGCTGTTGATCGTGGTCGCGGCACTGATCGGCGCCTTGTTCCAGCTTTTTGGCGCGCTGATCCGCCGGCATTTCCCGCCGGTTGCCGGCGATCTCACCGAAATCATCGTCAGCTGCGCCGGGATCATCGTGACCGTATCCGCGGTGTTCGTCATCGCGGTAAAATGGGCAATCGACGATCTCGGCAGCTCGGGCACGGCGATCGGAACCTTGACCCCGGCGATGGCGGTGGCCTTCGAAGGGTTGAGCACGGTGTTGGGACAGATCAAGGATCTCGTGCATAGAACCTTTACAGAGCTGGCGCGGCTGTTCTCGCGCCACTTGCATGGCGAGTAGACCGATCGGGCGGCATTATTTCGCGGCGGGAGCAAGATGATGAAGCCGGCACATTGGATGGTTATTCGCTGCGGAAATTTTCGCTTGGCCGGCGCACTCGCCGCCTTGTGGATCGTTTCTGCCACCTGCTCGCCAGCCTTGGCCTCGACCGGGCCCGGCGATGACATTTGCGGCTTGGTTCCCGGTCTCCAAGGCCGCATCGGCGACGTCACCAGCGATCCGGGCGTGGCCGCCACGGCCTATGTCGAACGCGCGGGCCAAACCCACCCGGTCGCCAGCGGCTGTTTCGTGCGCGAAGGCGACATCGTCCGGGTCGGGCCGGGAACCAAGGCAACGGTGATGCTGCCCAATCATCAGGTTGCGACCGCGACTTTCGATGCACCCTTGCCCGTGCCGTCGGTCAAGCCCGGCGGCTATTTCACGGAGATCCTTGGCGTCTTGCGCTCGGTCGCTGGCGATGATGGATCGCAAGCGCGCGAAGTGGCGACGGCGAAGATCGCCGCCACGCGCTCCTTGCGCCCTCCGTTTTTCCTCCTTGGCGTGGCCGACGCCGAGGAGCAATTGATCGACGTAGGCAACCCGCTTTACCTGCGCTGGGAAGGCGGGGCGCCGCCTTTCGCCGTCGCGCTGCTTCCTGCTTCGGGCGGCGCGCCGGTGACCATCAGCGGCATCGCCGAACGCACGGCCCGCATCGATGCGCAAAAATTCGCGGCCGGAATCTATCAACTAACCATCGCCTCATCGGGACAAACCGTGCCGCCGATCCAGCTGCGCGTGGTCGCACACAGCGAAGTGCCAACCGACCCCGATGCAGCCAACATCAAGGACGACGAAGCGCGCGAACTCGTCAATGCGGTGTGGCTTTTGACCCGCGGACCGGAGCCATGGCGGCTCGAAGCGCTCTCGCGGCTCAAATTCCTCGCCGCCGAGCGCGACGACATCGTGGCGCAAGATATTGTCGCGGCGAGCCCGGAGAAGCCCTAATCGCGCGTCTCCTCGGCCGACCTGTCGCCGTGGCGAAATTCTTGCAAATAAATCGCCGGCCCGTGTCGGATCCCGTCCCGTTGCAGCGTCCTTGGGACAGACCGACATGAAGCGAGATAAATCCTGCAAACCGGAGAAAGCCTGACCCATGGCGATTCAGAAAATCACCCCGTTCCTGTGGTACGAGTCCCAAGCTGAGGAAGCTGCCAATTTCTATGTCTCGATCTTCGGCAATTCCCGCATCACCCATGTCGCGCGTTATGGCGATGCCGGGCCCGGCCCGAAGGGCAGCGTAATGGTGGTCGGCTTCGAGCTCGAAGGCCAACGCTTCACCGCGCTCAATGGCGGCCCGGCCTACAAGCTGAGCGAAGCCTTTTCCCTTCTGGTCGATTGCACCGAACAAGCCGACATCGACCGGCTCTGGACCGCGCTGGGTGACGGCGGCTCGTACAATGTGTGCGGCTGGCTGAAGGACCGGTTCGGGCTTTCCTGGCAGATCAACTATGCCGGACTGTCCGCGCTGATGACCGGCGATCCGCAGAAGGCCGGGCGCGTCATGGCCGCGATGATGACGATGACGAAGATCGATGTGCAAGCGCTGAAAGACGCGGCCGCGGGCTGAGAGGCCGTTTGGAAATCCCAATGATTCCTGCCTTCGCCTTGCTTCAGCCGCGCAAGGCCCACCGCGCCAGCGGAATGTAACGGGTCCGGCCGCGCAAACTGTGCACGAGAACGAACTCGCGCACGGTCCAGCCGATCGGCACGACCATCTGCTCGTCGACGCTCTGGTCGCCGTACAGAAGCGTCACATGCGGCGTGAAATCCGATTGCACCAGACGCCCGAGCCTCGCTTTCGCCATCGCAACGCCAAGCGCTTGTTGAAAATTTATCAGCGCAGCGACGCCGTCGCCGCCGCATAGGACGAGCGCCCGTGCGCTGGGTTTGCCGCGGAAACTCAACACGCGGTCGAATTGGACCTGGAACGGCGGCACCGCGACACAGGCCGCGGCTTCGCTTGCCGCGGCGATGACACCATGCGGCAGCTCCCTATATCCGCCGAGATTATGCAACGAGATATGCAGGCGTTCCGCCGAAAGCGGTTTGCCTTTCAACGTACGGCCGTCATGCAAACGCTGCGCGAGCCGCGCGGTTTGCGCTGCGGCGACGGCCGCCGGGAAAATCGCGAAGAACACTCCATCGCGTGGCGGTGGCGCGACACCGAACCCCGCAAAGCAGAGCTGCTCCGGCATAGCGCTAGCGAAACACCTTTGCATAGGTCTCGGGCTTAAAGCCGACGATCAACGCGCCGTCGACGTCCAGCACCGGACGTTTGATCATGGAAGGCTGGGCGAGCATCAACGCGATCGCCTTCAATTCGTTGATGCCGGTTTTGTCCGCGTCCGGCAGCTTGCGGAACGTCGTGCCGGCGCGGTTGAGCAGTGTCTCCCAGCCCGCCTTGCGCGCCCATCCTTGCAGCACGCCGCGATCGATGCCCCGAACCTTATAGTCGTAGAACGCGTAAGCGACGCCGTGCGCTTCGAGCCACGCGCGCGCCTTCTTCATCGTGTCGCACGCCTTGATGCCGTAGATCGTGACCGATTTTGCTGCCATCATCTCACCGGTTTGATGCGAGGTTCCGATGTGACCGATAGCACATCTGAACGCTTGATGGAACAAATCGAGAACTTTAAAATCCCGCGAGACATTGCGGGCGCCAACTCTGCCGCCCGAGGTCTATGGCTGCCGCGGCGCGAGCACGCGGAAAGTGAAGACCGAAGAGGGCGACAGAGCGCGCAAAGGCCGGCAGCAACTTGCCGGGAAATGCGCCGGCCGACATCAATAGTGATCGGGCACCCAGCGCTGGCCGGATTTCTTCGGCCGCGCATAGCCGTCATCGGGCTGGCGTGGCGGTAGTTCGAGCTGCACGGGAGCCAGATCCTTGTAGGGAATCTGGCGCAGCAGATGGGCGATACAGTTGAGTCGCGCCTTCTTCTTATTGTCGGCATCGACGATGTACCAAGGCGCGGTCTTGCGGTCGGTGTGCTTCAGCATTCGGTCCTTGGCGCGCGAATAGGCGACCCAGCGTTCGCGCAATTCGATGTCCATCGGACTAAGCTTCCAGCGCTTGATCGGGTTTTTCATGCGCTCGCGGAAGCGGCGCTCCTGCTCCTCGTCATTCACAGAGAACCAGTATTTGATGAGGGTGATGCCCGAGCGCACCAGCATCTCCTCGAAGAGCGGGCAGGCGCGCAGGAATTCGCGATATTCGCCGTCGGTGCAAAAGCCCATGACGTGCTCGACCCCGGCGCGGTTGTACCAGCTGCGATCGAACAGCACGATCTCGCCGCGCGCCGGCAGCTGCTCGACATAGCGCTGGAAATACCATTGGCCGCGCTCACGCTCGGTCGGCGTCGCCAGGGCGACGATGCGACAAGAGCGGGGATTGAGGCTCTCGGCGATGCGCTTGATGACGCCGCCTTTGCCCGCCGCGTCGCGCCCTTCGAAGAGCACCACCACTTTGAGACCTTCGAGCCGCACCCATTCCTGCAGCTTCAGGAGCTCGAATTGCAGCCGGGCGAGCTCGTCGACATAGTCGTATTTCTCGCGCGGCGGCGGCGGCGGATGCCCGTCGCCGACAATGTGCCAGCGGCGTTCGACCCGCGCCTTCTCATGGGCGTCGCGCAAAACCTCGCCGCCCATCTTCAACGATTGATGCTGCTGTTTCGTCCGCTTGCTCATCGCGCGCTCCGACGCTTCGCCGCGTCGGCGAGGGCACCATGCTCGCCGAAGAGTGCTAAGACTAAATGAAAGGCGGCGGCCGCTTGGGCAACGCTGTCTGAAGGCTCGGATATTGTGGCGGAATCTTTCCGCGCCACAATGTCGCAGGCTCGCCGAACCCGCCGCGCCGCTACGCCCGCTCGATCGTTTTGAGCGGTGATACCGTGGGCTTCCAACCTGACAAGAGTTTAGCCAGCATATCGCGCCTTCCGGCAGCGCCTCATTCCGTAAAGCAAAGAAACCTGGCGAAGCTCGTCACGGGTTCGCGCGTCGATCGCACTGCATTTATTGGCTGCATCCTGTCCGCGTATCCGAGCGCCATGCCGCAGTAAATGACATCGTGCCACGGCAGCCCGAAATGTCGGCGCAACGTTTCGCGCACCTTGGCCCAGGCTTCCTGCACGCAACTCCCCAGGCCCATTTCCTCCGAGACGAGGACGACAGATTGGATGAACATACCAAGATGGGCCCATTGGCTGTGCTCAAGATTGCGGTCGGTGACGAAGAACAGGCCGACTGGAGCGCCCCAGAAGTCGTAATTTCGCGCCACGGCAGCCGCGCGGGCAGCTTCGTCGTCCCGCTCAACTCCCATGGCGGCATAGCGTTGCCACGCAACGAGACTGCGCCGCTCGCGGAATGGCGACGGCAATTTGGCTGGGCAGACCGGATAGGCGCCTTCCTCGCCGGCAGGATTGGCCGCCAAGGCGCGGCGAGCGAGGCCGCAAACCTCGTCGCGCGCCTGTCCGGCCACCGCGATCACCTTCCAGGGTTGCATATTGCTGCCGGACGGCGACCAACGCGCAATGTCGAGAATCTTCCGCACCATCGCCTCGGACGGGCATTTATCCGTGCAGGCCCGGATCGAAACGCGCGCGCGGAGGGTTTCGGATACGGTCATTCTCTTCTCCCGATCACGCAAGCCATCGTCGGCACCCGCAAGCATCCTGACTAATGCAAATGCCGGAGCTTCTCGGGATTGCGGACGATATAGATCGTCGCGATCTTGCCATCTTCAATTTCGAGCGCGGTGGACTGGAACTCGCCGTCCGCCTCCCGCGTGATGAACCCCGGCAATCCGTTGACGAGGCCGGTCTGGACGAGTGCCGAGCCATGGCGCGCATAAAGCCTTGCGAGAGCCGTATGCAGTCTCATCACATCGTCGAGGCCGTGGAGCGGCCGCTTGGCTGCGCGCCGCTTGCCGCCGCCGTCGGTATAGACGCTGACATCGTCCGCGAGCATCGCGCCCAGCGCAGTCATATCGCCGCTGCGGGAAGCGGCGAAGAAAGCTCCCGCCAGTTCAAGTGCTCGCTCCTTCTCCACGCGAAAGCGCGGGCGCGCTTCGCGGACATGCACGCGGGCTCGGCTTGCGAGCTGGCGGCAGGCGGCGGCGTCCCGCCCGACCGTCGCCGCTACTTCTTCGAAACCGAGCCCGAACACGTCGTGCAACAGAAAGGCGGCCCGTTCGAGCGGGGAAAGTCTCTCCAGCGCGAGCAGCAGCGGCAAGGTTACGTCGTCATCGGCTTCCTCCTCCTCGACAACCGGATCGGGAAGCCAAGGCCCCACATAGGCCTCACGCGTGCGTCGCGCGGATTTGAGCACGTCGAGACACAGGCGCGTGACGGTACGGCGCAGGAAGGCTTCCGGCTCCCGCACGCGGTCACGATCGGTTTCCATCCAGCGGATGAAGGCCTCTTGCACCACGTCCTCCGCGTCGGCAACCGAGCCAAGCATTCGATAGGCAACGCGGACAAGACGTGGGCGTAGCGGATCGAAGACGGCGGCAGCGTCTTGAACTCGACGCAGGTTGGTGTCGCCCCGACTTACCAGAAGGCGATTTGCCTTTTCGGTTTTGCGCAGACGGGAAAGTCTCAGCTTCTGGACGTGATCCGGGCTCTGGTTCCCGAAGAAGCTCAGTCGATGGTGGCGCCGGATCAGTGGGGCGACACGTTTATGCCAGCGATGATGGCTGGCAAACTGCTCAACATTGCCGGCGAACTGCCCGAGAAGCACAAGATCGCTGGCGACAAATTCAAGAAGATCGTGTCGGGTGACCCGATGAACGGCCAGTTCAAAAACCAGCAGGCGTTCGACTTCAAGCCGATCGCTGCCCAATGGTTCGCGACGAACTATTTGCCGACGACCGATGACATATCCGACGGTTTCAATCGGCGCTGGCTATTCCTGAAGTTCAAGAACCCGATCAAGAAGGAAGAGGTCATCCGCGATCTCGGGAATGACCTTGTTGCAAACGAGCGGGAACAGATCGTCGCCTGGGCGGTGCGCGGGATCGAGAGGCTACGCGCGTATCCCCATTACACCGAACCGGCCAGCCACGTTGAGACGGTTCAGGAAATGGCGGTGAAGAACGACAGCGTCCGTTTTTTTATCCTGCGGAGTGGGAGGGTCCGAATTGGACAGGTGACCGCTCCGAACGGCACGAAGATTTCTCCCCACATCTCCGAGACAGATCTTCGAGTCGCGTACTCGAACTATTGCATCGGGGATCAGGGTGCGCGGCGTGTTTCATCGCTACAGTTCGGGCAAATCATGTGCGAGATCGCGAGCGGGCTGGGGATCAAGCGCATCCAACAGGAGGGGGTCCCACTCTATACGAACCTCACACTTGTGGCTTAGAGGGTAGCGTAGAATTTTTTTGGGAAGATTGGAAGGATGAGCTGCGCTATCGGGCGATGGCGATCATCAGGGGTAACCTTCACCCCTGAGACAGTCTTTGATCAACCATGGCCAAGCCACGCCATCTCCTCCCGTTTCAGCTTTGAATTTGCACTTGGCCACGATCTGTGGTGGAGCACCGTAAGCCGTTGCCTCCCGCGCGGGGTCCGTGCAGCTGATTAGTGCGACGGGGATGAAAAGGGCGATGATGATTTTCATCAACCATGAGAATCAGATGATGCAGGTTTGGTCAAGCTCGATCGTCCGAAATCTGTGTACATATTTCGGACAGGGGCCGGGCCTGCCACAGTTCGATGATATGATCTAACTCGAAATATAAAAATTTTTTCCGGTAAAAATTTGTAGTCCTCGCCGCGCCCGGCAACTAAAAACCCGCAGAAAACCACCCTCCCCTTCGCAATGATCTTGCGCTGTTCCTGCTTCGTCTTAGTTGTAGTGCTCTAGGCGTAGGTCCATTGTCTAGTGGCTGGCACGGCTGGCGGCGACGTGGCGTTTCCCACGGCAGGAGAACTATGCACACGCGGCAGTAACAGGGCCAAGGCGGTGATTTCTGTCAAAGGCGGAGCTATGTCCTGATCCTGGTTTTCTTACACGGCGTGCAAGGTTTTCACTCAATCCGAAAGGATCAGGTCTCGCCATACTTGCGGGCGTCCGATGTGTGATGATGGAGGCAGAAGGCGCAGCCGTTGATCTGCGAGGCCCGCGTCATCACCAGTTCTTTCAGCAAAGGCTCCAGACCATCGTTTGGTATCGTTTTTCCAAGCCCGATCCAGGGCTTCATGGCCGCGGGGGCGGCGGTGAAGGGATTCAGTCTTTCGCTCATCGTCATCTCCTTTGGGGTTTGCACAGACATGACGAGTGGCGCCGCCAAAATGTGACATGCGAGGAGGATTTTTTACGGCGGAGGTCGCTGCAAGGTGCGGGATCGAGCCGCCCCGACTTACGAAACGTTGACGTATCGCTACGAAACGGGCACGTTCCAGATCAACGGGCGAGACCGAGCAAGGAAAGGACGGAACCATGGCCGCGTGCTTCCGCTATATCGTGAACGACGTCGATGCCGCGATCGACTTCTACACCGGGCATCTCGGTTTCAAGGTCGAGATGCATCCTGCTCCGGCATTCGCCGAAATCTCTCGTGGGGACATGCATCTCTATCTCACACAGCCGTCGACCCGGAGTGCCGGCGGCGGCATGGCCATGCTTTCAGGAGAACAGCAAAAGCCCGGGGGCTGGAACCGCATCCACGTCATCGTCGAAGACTTAGACGGAACGATTGCCGCGCTCAGATCGGCAGGCTGTCGCTTCCGCAGTGATGTGATTCAAGGCACGGGCGGCAAGCAGATCTTGCTGGAAGACCCGTCGGGCAATCTCGTCGAGCTGTTTCAGGCCAACACGGCGGCCTATCGCGCGCCGGGTTCGAGTTCGAAAGCCGGCAGTGCTTGAGCAGCAGGCAGCGTCGCGCTCGCCATCATCCAAGGCAAAAAATGGGCGCGTGCGGGCGAAGCCTGCTATTGACCCGAGAATCACGCGCTCGCGACAGGTGATTCTACAGGCGGTGCTCGAAGAGCTGAGCGAATTGGGTTATGGCGCGCTCACCATCGAATCCGCCGCTCGCCGGGCCGGCGTCGGCAAAGCGACGATCTACCGCCATTGGCCAAACAAGATCGCGCTGATCGCCGACGCGTTCAAGCTGCTTCAGCAACAGCGGGACCCGGAGCTTGTTACCGGCTCACCACGTGAGAAACTTGAGCGCATTCTTCGCCACGTCGCCGATGTCGTCGCCGATTCGCCCTTCTCGTCTTGTCTTCCCGCTCTCATCGAGGGAGCGGAGCGGGATCGTGCCGTGCGGCGGTTTCATCACCATTTTCAGGCCGAGGCGCGCAAACCGACTGTCGCGTTGATCGCCAGCGGCATTGCCACGGGAGACTTCCCGTCTCGCATCGATCCGGAGATCGCCGCTTTCGCGCTGCTCGGCGCCATCTTCTTTTGTCGCTTGATGACGAACACACCATTTCCCCAGGAGCGCGTTCGCGACTTGATCGACACCGTCTTCGGCTCGAACGGCTGATGCGCGCCTCTTGGTCCCGGACGCGGCACCGGTGCAGGTTCAGGGCTACGTTGGCCGCCGGCTGAACGGGCAAACAGAGCGGTTGACGACTTAACCGGCAGTCGCCGTCGACGGATTCGAGGCGCGAACACTAAAGTAAGTGCTTGACTATACCTGGTTGCCGAAATACATAAGCATATGCTTAACAATCAAGCCGCGCTCGACCTGGTGTTTCACGCGCTCGCGGATCCGACGCGCCGCGCGATCCTAGAGCGCCTGACCCGCGGTCCCGCTTCGGTCAGCGAGCTGGCCGCGCCGATGGCGATGTCGCTGGCCGCGGTGATGCAACATCTGCAGGTGTTGGAGGAGAGCCGCCTCCTGCATACGGAAAAGCAAGGCCGGGTGCGGATCTGCACGATTGATCCTGACGTGCTCGCGCGCGCCGAGACCTGGCTCACCGACCGCCGCACCTTCTGGGAAAACCAATTCGACCGGTTGGGCGAGATGCTCGCCGAGGACGCTATCAAATCCAAAAAGCGCAAACGGAGAAAGCCTTGACCAAAGCCATCCACGGATCGTTCACCATCGACCGCGTCTACGACGCGTCGCCGGCCCGCGTGTTCAAGGCCTTCGCCGACGCCAAATCCAAGGCACGCTGGTTCGTCGGGCCGGGGGGATGGCAAGAGATCAAGCGCGAGTTAGATTTCCGTGTAGGCGGCCAGGAGGTCGCGCACGGCAAATTCCCGAACGGTCCCGAAACTCGGTTCGTGGCTCGCTATCACAAGATTGTGCCCAACGAGCGCCTAGTCTACGTCTACGACATGCACGTCAATGGCATCTTCATGTCGGTCTCCCTCGCGACCATCGAATTGATACCCCAAGGCGGGAAGACGGCGCTACGGATCACCGAGCAGGCGGTCTTTATCGACGGCCAGGACGGCAACGAATCGCGCCGCCAAGGCACGGCATATCTTCTCGAGCAAATCGCCGCCAATTTGCCCGACTAGAAGAGATTGGAATCGCAGGACATGAAATGCATTTCCGGCTCACGCACATACGCGTGCTGGAAATGCATTTCATGTCCCGCCTGAAAAATTGGCGCTCCCCTATTCCCACTCGATCATTTCAAGCCATGGTAACGCGCTGATTTTTCAGCGTAAATTTTTCCCGTGCACGGCGAAGAACCGTCTCCTCGATCCGCCAGAAATTTGCGCTCTTGATTTCAAACACGAATTTCGACGATCCGCGACATGTTCGGTTTCAGCGACTATCGGCACCGATCGGTCGATTTTCTCGCACTCATCGAGCACGCTGGGGCCTCGCATGGCCGGGAGAATACCGTCAGTGTCGGCAATGATGCCGGCTGCGAGCGTGCCGATGGCGAATTCGAGATCGCGTCAGAATGCGCGCTCGTCTTCGAAGCGGTGGCCTTGCGCGAATTTTTTGCAAGGCTCGGTGGTGCCCCGTCTTTTGGGTTGCCTCACAGCCCCGGCGAGCGCGTCGGGCTCCAGAGCATCATGGCGCTTACATCGCCGACCAGATCACGCGATTGGATAGCAGCAAAGAAGTGACGAGTACGTCGCCACATTGCATCGCTCCATCCGGACGCTCCGCATCGTCGGCGCACCCTACTCGCACCGCTCCAATGCCAGTCGCAGCGCGGCGCCGACCGCAGCAGCATCTCGCGTCAACGGAATGGCGACGGTCTTATCCGGCGGAAGAGTCGCCCAAGCATTCGGCTTGTCGCGACCGTGTGGTTCGATGACAATCTTTCCCTCGCGGATCCTGGTCATGCACCAATCCACGTTCTTGAAGGCTTCGCGCCTTGATTTATGGCCGTTGCGGCGCGTGAACTCCTTCTGCCAATCCGCGTACACGCGCGTCGCTCGATCTGGGTTAAAGAATTCTCGATCCTCCATATATTGGCTCCGGTCGAGCGCTGAGAGGAGCGCCTCACCTAAGACTTCATCGGTCGCTTCCGGCTCAAGATAAATCCTGTGAGGCTCATCTTCGCGATATGTGAGTCCAACTGTTCCGGACAGTGTCTCAATGCAAATGTACTTTTCCGACTTATGAATTGTTGCCGTTTTTTCGAACCTTAAACGGGGTGGCGCCAGTTTCTCTGAAGTCATCCTCTTATCCTCGTGATCACAAGCGAAATGCCGTGCTCTCTCGCATAGCCTGTGGCGAGGTTCAGATAGCGCCACTGCCTTGGAGAAGTGTATTGGGGGATTGCAAGCTGAATTGTCTTGGACCGCATCTTCCCCGGATCGAGGTCGCCGTCGCGCCGGGGCCGGTAGTCCTCTGCTGCGTGAATGTAGGCCTTCAGTTTGCTTAAGAGCTGCTGTGGTCTTTTGATGCGACTCACGGTTAGCGTATCGAGCGTCTTCGCGCTTATCGCCTCACCTGTACCGTCGTTGACGAGGTCGAATCCCGTGCTCCCCTTTGTCAGCAATCTGGCATCGGGATCCTGCTGAGCGATATAGGGCGCCCATCCACCGTCCTGATCCTGGATGCCTTTTCCCCAAGCGATTTTGCTCTCGCTGTTGCCGGCGACGCCGCCAAGCCCCTCGATCTCCTTGATCGGCGCTTCGACAGCTGCCGCGGGTGCTTCCCCTTCGGCCGGCGCATTTTTGGCTGGTCCGCTTTCCGCCGGCGCGTGCCCAAACGGCTCGTCATTGAACTTTGGCTTCGCGGTCGCGGGCCGGACATTCGGCGGACCGTTGTCGGCCCCCCAAGCCGCGCCGGCCACGTCCACCATCGAAGGAGGCATATCGCTGGGCCCGACCAGCCCACCATTGACAGCACCTTGGTAAAGTGTCAGCGCGGCGGAATGCAGGTTGAGCTGCGCCTCCAGCGGCGTGTAGTCGTAGCCGAGCCAGAAAGAGAGGCGATCCTGAAGGAAGGAATATTCCGCAAGCGCGTGCACTTTGTCGGCAGCAGAAAGATTTCCTCCGTTCCGTCCTAACCCGTCGCCAAACTCGATGACCTGCTTCGCAAATTCGACGGGCCCGAGGTCGTCGTATTTTTGCTCGAATTCATAAGTGGGGGATGTTGGATCGGGTAAATCATCACGAGCCTCATCGTCACCCGCCGCGCCATCCGACACGTCGAAGGCCGTCGGCATCAACAATGGATCGCGGTTGTCTCCGCGCTGCCCAGGATTGGAGGCCCGTGGAGCGACTGGTTTGACCTCTTGATCGGCCGCACCATCGTCGGCCGGCGTCGCTGCGCTTGCCGGAGCGGCATCGTCGTCCGAGGTCCAGCGACCATGCCAGTCCCTCGGCTCGCTCGGGTCATATTTGGACAGCATAAGGTCCACATTTGCGAGCCGGGCAGCCGCCTCCCAGCTCAACTCCGGCGTTCGCGTCAGGACTGCAGCAATCGATGCGCGTACGAGATCGCCGCGGTTGAGCGCCTCGGCGATCACGCCAAGACTTGAATGCAGTCGCGTCGGCTCATCGTTTGCGCCGTACGCTGCTTTGATCAGCGACGCTATCTCTGGCGCGGATCGTGGCACAAAGCCCGTTTCCGTTTTTTGAAGCAACGGCACGCCGGCGAGCGACAATCCGGCGCGCGTACAACTCAGGCCCATTCCGCCGGGCTCATTCGTTAGTCGGAAGGTTCGTATCATGCGCCCACGCAACAGCTCGGAATGTCGCCGATTATATGTTCTTGTTTTGTTCTTGTCAAGAACGACGTACGTCCGTGCGTTCAAATTCGCGCCTCGTCTAATTTTGCCGATGGCGAGTGAGTGAGCTGCTCGGTTTTTGCGCATGAGAGGCCGCGCCTCACTCCCACATACCCGCGATGCGTCGCGGCGCTACCGGGCTGAGGCGTCTTTCAACATCATGGCCGCACCTTTCTCGGCGATCATGGCTGTCGGCATATTGGTATTCCCGGACGTGATCGTCGGCATGACCGAGGCGTCGATCACGCGCAGTCCCGCCATGCCGTGGACGCGCAGGCGTCCGTCGGTCACGGCGGTGGGATCGCTGGCGAGCCCCATCTTTGCCGTGCCCACCGGATGAAAGATCGTGGTGCCGATGGCGCCCGCGGCGCGTATGAGCGATGATTCGTCATCGCCGATTTCGGGGCCCGGCAGAAACTCCTGGGGACGGTATGGCGCCAAGGCCGATTGGCCCGTCAGCCGGCGCGTCGCGCGGATGGCGTCGGCGGCGACGGTTTTGTCCTCGTCGGTTGTCAGATAATTGGGCGCGATCCGGGGCGCCCCATCGGGTGCGGCGGAAACGATGCGCACCGTGCCGCGGGAAGTGGGGCGCAAATTGCAGGCGGCGACGGTGATGGCGGGGAACCGGTGCAGCGGCTCGCCGAACCTGTCGAGCGACAAGGGCTGGACATGGAACTGAATGTTTGCGCGGTCGTGCCCGGCAGAAGAGCGCATGAAAATGCCGAGTTGCGACGGCGCCATGGTCAGCGGTCCGCGCCGCCGCAGGGCGTAGTCGAGCCCCATCAGGGCACGGCCGATCAGGGAATGATAAGCCTCGTTCAGGGTCGCGATGCCTTCGACTTTATAGATGGCGCGTTGCTGCAGGTGATCTTGCAGGTTCTTTCCCACACCTTGCCGGTCGAGCACGGTATCGATCCCGAGCGGCGCCAGCCAGTCATGCGGCCCGATGCCCGAGCGATGGAGAATCTGGGTCGATCCGATCGAGCCGGCGCACAGGACGACGTCACCCTTGGCTCGCGCCTCAACGCTTTGCCCGCCTCGCATAAAGCGCACGCCGATGGCTTTGTTGTTCGCGACGATAAGCTTGTCGACGAGCACCTTGGTTTCGAGGCGGAGATTTTCCCGAGCGAGCACCGGCTTCAGGAAGCCGCGCGCCGCGGACCAGCGCCGCCCGCGCCTTTGGTTGACGTGGAAGTAGCCGACGCCTTCATTATTGCCGGTATTGAAATCGCCGGTCGCAGGAATGCCCATTTGCGCGGCGGCCTGCGCGACCGCATCCAAAACCTTCCAAGAGAGACGCGGCGCCTCGATGCGCCATCCGCCGCCGGTGCCGTGATGGGTGCTCGCGCCCAGGAAGTGATCTTCCAGGGATCGGAAGGCGGGCAACACATCGTCCCATCCCCACCCTTCGAGGCCAAGCCGGCGCCAGTGATCGTAGTCGGCCGCTTGTCCGCGCATGGCGATCATGGCGTTGATCGCCGACGACCCGCCGATCACCTTGCCGCGCGGATAAGCGAGCGCGCGGCCATTGAGGCCCGATTCCGGTTCGGTCTTGAACATCCAATCGGAACGCGGATTGCCGATCGCGAACAGATAGCCGACCGGGATGTGATACCAGATCCAATTGTCCATCCCGCCGGCTTCCAGGAGGAGCACCCGGTTTCGCGAATCCGCCGACAAACGGTTGGCGACGATGCACCCGGCGGTTCCCGCGCCGACGACGATGTAATCGAAATCACCTTCTAGGCGCATGCAGAACTATCCGGTTTAGAGTCGCCGACGATAAGGCTCGGCTTTCGTCCTTCTCGGGGCTTACATAAATCGACGTGAGAGTATGATTTCTTTTTCGCTGAGCCCGGCTAATTGCCTGGGTGAAGACCCGGCGCCTCTTGGCCCGTCCGCGCCACATATTCGGTGTAGCCGCCGCTGAACTGGTGAACGCCGTCGGGCGTCAGCTCCAGCACCCGGTTCGAGAGCGCGGCCAGGAAGTGGCGGTCATGCGAAACGAACAGCATGGTGCCCTCGAATTCCGACAGCGCCGCGACCAGCATCGCCTTCGTCGCCATGTCGAGATGGTTCGTCGGTTCGTCGAGAACCAGGAAGTTCGGCGGGTCGAACAGCATCTTGGCCATGACCAGACGCGCCCTCTCGCCGCCCGACAGCACACGACAGGGCTTCTCGATATCGTCGCCCGAGAAGCCGAAGCAACCGGCGAGCGAGCGCAGCGCCCCCTGCCCGGCCTGCGGGAATGACTGGTCCAGCGACTCGAAAACCGTATCGTCGCCGTCGAGCAGGTCCATGGCGTGCTGGGCGAAATAGCCCATCCTCACATTGCTGCCGACGGTCACCCTGCCCTGGTCGGGCTCGATCTCGCCGGCCACCAGCTTCAGCAGCGTGGATTTCCCCGCGCCGTTGGCGCCCAGGACGCACCAGCGTTCCTTGCGACGAACCTGGAAATCGAGCCCCGCATAGATCGGCTGGCTGCCATAGCCTTTGTGAACCTTCCTGAAGCTCGCCACGTCATCGCCCGAGCGCGGCGGGGTGCGGAATTCAAACTGGACGGACTGGCGACGCCGGGGCGGTTCCACCCGTTCGATCTTGTCCAGCTTCTTCACGCGGCTCTGGACCTGCGCGGCGTGAGAGGCACGCGCCTTGAAGCGCTCGATGAACTTGATTTCCTTCGCGAGCATCGCCTGCTGGCGTTCGAATTGCGCCTGGCGCTGCGCCTCGTTCAGCGCACGCTGCTGCTCGTAGAAATCGTAATTGCCCGAATAGGTCGTGAGCGAGCCACCGTCGATCTCCACGACCTTGCCGATGATGCGGTTCATGAACGCGCGGTCATGCGACGTCATCAGCAACGCGCCGTCATAGCTCTTGAGGAAATCCTCCAGCCAGATCAGGCTTTCGAGGTCAAGATGGTTGCTCGGCTCGTCCAGCAACATGCCATCGGGCCGCATCAGCAGGATGCGGGCAAGCGCCACGCGCATCTTCCAGCCGCCGGAGAGCAGGCCGACATCGCCGTCCATTCGTTCCTGGCTGAAGCTCAAGCCCGCGAGCACCTCGCGCGCCCGCGCCTCCAGCGCATAGCCATCCAGCTCGTCGAACCGCCCTTGCACCTCGCCATAGCGCTCGACGATGGCGTCCATGTCGCCTTCCTGGTCCGGATCGACCATCGCGGCTTCGAGCTCGGCCATTTCGGCGGCCAGCGCGCTCACCGGCCCGACTCCATCCATCACCGCCGCGACCGCGCTCTGGCCCGACATCTCGCCGACATCCTGGCTGAAATAGCCGATCGTCATGCCGGGATCGATCGACACCAGGCCATCGTCGGGCCGGTCCTCGCCGGCGATCATCCGGAAAAGCGTCGTCTTGCCGGCGCCATTCGGCCCGACAAGTCCCACCTTCTCCCCTTTCTGGATGCCCATCGAAGCGTCGATGAACAGGATCTGATGGCCGTTTTGCTTGCTGATGTTATCGAGACGAATCATGAGGTCCGTGCTGGCTGGAAGAGGTTGGAGCGACCCTGGTCGGATCGTGTCCTGTAGACGACGCGGTTGATGCCGCGCAACCAGAATTCGCGTGACATTCCGCGTCAAATTCTCGTCGCAAATCCGCCATCTCGTAGAAGGGACGGATTTCGATCTCGCTCGGTCCTGGCATGGGATTGGGGCGGCGTTTCACCCAGGCGACCGCCTCGTCCATGTCCTTGACCTCCCATATCCAGAAGCCAGCGACCTGCTCGCGGGTCGCGGCGAAAGGCCCGTCGATGACCCTACGGCCGAGACCATCGAACGCGATACGCTTGCCCTGCGAGGAGGGCTTGAGGCCGTCGGCGGCACGCAGAATGCCGGCCTCGCGCAACGCGTCATTAAATCGGCCCATCGCCTCGAACATCTCGGTCGTGGGGAGAATGCCCTTTTCGCTGTCGTCGGTGGCCTTCACCAGCACCATCACTCGCATCGTCTGCCTCCGTGTTTGAACCGGCCGCATCGGCCTGACATCGGAACGACGAACGGGGTTGGGGGAGGCCGACATCGGCCGGCAAGTCTATTTTGACAGTTAAGGGACAAGGGGCGCGCGCGCAAATTCGTTTGAGAACACCGTCGGAGTACCGTCCCCAGAGCCTTCCGCCACAAAAGTGTCCGCTAGCTCCAACTATTCTTCGTCATCGCCAAGAGGCACAGGGTAGCCTCCTACCATACGCCATTCTTTCCGACACCAGCGGTAGAGCTGCCCGTTACTGATTCCAAGCGGAAGACGTGACTTAGAATAACAGGCCGCGCACATGCATCCCCACGGACCGTTCGGAATTATTGGTCCATCCACCATATACTCTTCACCTGCAAACGGCCGGCCACAAAAATCGCAATTTGACAGTTCGCTGTACCAGAGCCCCCCTCTGGAGGAAGTGACCTCATCCTCCAAACTCTTGAAGTCCACCACATCGGACGCACTATCGCCCGAAACATCCAGATGTCGAGCCGAGGGATTCCTCATAATCAGGTCAAATTCAGATTGGGGAATCCCGATCGCCAACGCTGTTGCAACCATGTGCATCTTCTCGAAGTCAACCGAGTGAATGCGTACGAATCCGGTGAAGACACTTGAGCCACTTTGAGGACGAAATAAAGTGAAGGCAGTTGCGGTAGTGATCCAGCGCGGATCGATATTGAGTACGAGGGTCCACTTCCGAAAACGGTGATAAACGTGAGGGTCCGTTGCGAGATCACCCGTAAATGACGTCACCTTTCCAGGTCGAGGAATACCAGCGGGCAAATTCTTCGTACGAAACCGCAGCCGGTCAAAATTGATGATTTGACCAATGTAACCTTCGTGAGCGAAGACAATTCGATCCGCGCTAATACTACCTATGACCATACTCTCAAGTGGCCGCCTGAAATCTTCCATCATTCGACCAAGCTCAAAGCCCAAGTCGTGGAGATTCGTATTCGGCCCTAGAATCGGCGCCTGAATCCGGTACCCAAGCATGGTAGCGTATTCAACTAGGCGAGGTACATTCAGATAGACGAACGCACTAACCTTGAGCTTCCAGGGCGCAACAGTTCCTAATTGCTGAGAGCCGATCCAGAAAGTTGTTGAGTTGGATGAATCGGATGTGATTCATTGTTGGGCACCCGAATTTTTGCCGAGGGGTGCCCGATGTGGAAGCCTGAGCACCGCCGCGCCGCCGATCGGCGCGGCTTGCGTTACCCAAGCGATCTGAGCGATGCCGAGTGGGCGCTGGTCGAGGCGGCGATCCCGCCGGCCAAGCGCGGCGGCCGGCGGCGCGAAGTGAATGTGCGCGAAGTCTTGAATGCGATCTTCTACGTGCTCTCGACCGGCTGCCAATGGCAGGCCTTGCCGAAGGATCTGCCGCCCAAGAGCACGGCGCATGCCTACTTCATGCTGTGGGAGTGGGACGGCACGCTGGAGCGGATCCATCACGCACTCTATGTCGCGACGCGCGAGCGCGAAGGCAGAGAAGCGAGCCCCTCGGCGGCAATCATCGACAGCCAGAGCGCCAAGGCGGCTCAAAAGGGGGCTCCGCGCTCGACCCGCAAGGCTTCGATGCGGGCAAGAAGGTCACGGGCCGCAAACGGCATATTCTCGTCGATACGCTCGGCCTCTTGCTGAACGTCGTCGTCCATCCAGCCAACGTGCAGGACCGCGACGGGGCGCGGCTCGTTCTCGATCAACGCACGCGCCGCCTCTTCCCCTTCATCGAGCGCATCTTCGCCGATGCCGGCTACCAGGGCGCGAAAGCCGCCGACGCTCTGGCCAAGAGCGGCACCTGGAAGCTGGAGATCGTCAAGCGAAACGAACTTCACCGCTTCGTCGTCTTGCCCAAACGCTGGATCGTCGAACGAACCCTCGCCTGGATCAGCCACAATCGCCGCCTCGCGCGCGACTTCGAGCGCTACGCGCGAACCGCCGCGGCCTTCGTGCGTCTCGCCATGATCCGCATCATGCTCCGACGCTTGACCAGACCAGCTCATTGCTCCTGAATCCTAACTTCCTGGATCGGCTCTGAGCGAGCCACGATAAATAGTCGGCCCGTATAGTTGAAAGCACTTCCCGTGTGTAGATCTGCTCATTGTCATCGGTGATCTTGTGATGCTTTCTGCAAAGCAGCATCAAATTTTCAGGGTCATTGCGCTCTTCATCTGTCATAGACGAGTTATACCGAGCGGCACCAGGACGCTCGCTCGTATTGTGCGCAACCTCGCCGACCAAAGAGCGACCGGTGCTATCATCATTCTCGATGAGCATTTCCTTGCAAATGGCACAACGACCCGCAAATAGCCCCCAGATAAGCTTCTGAGTCTTAGTCGTTAGCCCCATCGCTCCTCACCTAGCTGATCCGATGCGTGGATAAACCTACTCTGACCCTGTGGGGACCCACCCTGTGGGGACCCACCCTGTGGGGACCCTCGTCCGCCAAATTCTTCCGAGTTGTCCGAAAGAAGAATAGCTACCTTTTAACCGGTTGCGGACTGTTGGCCATCCCCGGCAGCCTTTCCGCAGGAATGACACACTCCAGCATATTCTCCTTCCTCGGACACCACGTTGCCTCTGCAATCACCGACCGTACATTTTATACGAACCACCGGAATGGTCTTGCCGCACATAATGCAATAGAGCGCATTGCCGTCCGGCTCAACGAACGCGGTCTTGTAACCGTCATTGCGAGCATCAAACCATTTGGTGCTCGCCTCCTCCATGCATTCATGACATCTGTATCGCCGCGTGGTTTTGCTTCGACCGAAAAGCGCTTTGAATTCGGCCCCCGTCAATACGTCAAAAGTCTGCCCGACCTCACCCATCGCTACGGAATGGGCAGTCGCGTATTTGCCATCATGGAAGAATGCGGTGCGGGTTTGTGCGGCAAACTCGACACGATTCTTAAGCCATGCGCGCTCTGGCCATAGTTCCAAATATTGCGCAACAAGCAGATGGAGCAACTCTCTGGGGCGAAACTCCTTATTAGTCGCACCGAGGTGGGCGATTTGGTTCCGATAGGAGCGGATCTGATTGTAGGTCTGAATGAACTTGCCGCTTATCTTTTTTGGACAAAGCGAATTCACCGCTGCGGGCAGATCGACCGCGTCCAGTGTGCGAAGCATGGCGAAATCGATGTCTTTGGGTGTGGTGCTCAGCGAGGGATCTGAGTTCAGAAGCAGCAAATAAGGGCTAACCTCACAAACGCGGGCTTTGAGGGCGAGTTCATTTGACTGCTGAATTGCCGTACAGATCGTCTGGAGCTCTGGTTGGCAATATATGAAATACTCCGCTCGTTCCTGCGACCAATCAAACTCACTATCCGGATCGAAGACTTCGTCGAACTGAAACTCCATGGCAAGGAGGTCCGACCACGCGCCGAAATGCAGCCGGAGTGCCAGTTTATTCATGTTCTCACTGGTGGGAACGTTGGCAATCATTTTGCACTCGACGTCTAGGTTAGAAGCTGCCCCTAAAACATACTTGCGTGCAGATCGAAACCCAACCTCACTCCCACTCGATTGTTCTAAGTGATCGTAACGCACTGAACTTGCAGCGCAAATATTTTTCGTACATGCAGAAGAACCGTCTCGCCGATCCGTCAAAAATCTGCGCTCTTGATTTCAAACGGGATTTTCGGCGATCTGCGGTTCGCTCGGTTTCAGTAACTATCGGCGTCTATCGGTCGATTTTTCCTGCCGGCCGACCGACCAAGCGGCATCGCGCTTCTCAAAAAAGACCGTCACGAGGCCACGTATCACAAGAGCCCGTCGCGACACAGACATCGAACTAGTCGAGCGACGCCTGGCCGATGCCCGCTATCTGGTACTAGGCCGCCGCCACGGTAAAGCAAACCGGAGGCCCGCTCAGCGCCGATAGCAGGCGGTCACCAGACCACGCGAAAGCGAACAACTCCGACAGTCGCCCATCGGTATGGTGCGGCCTAATAGAGGCGCTTTGAACCTCTCCGCCTTGAGGGTCAGAAGTGCGGTGCGCCCGATTGTTCTCTGCGGAAGAATGCCTAAGAGCCGATCCAGGAAGTTAGGATTCAGGAGCAATGAGCTGGTCTGGTCAAGCGTCGGAGCATGATGCGGATCATGGCGAGACGCACGAAGGCCGCGGCGGTTCGCGCGTAGCGCTCGAAGTCGCGCGCGAGGCGGCGATTGTGGCTGATCCAGGCGAGGGTTCGTTCGACGATCCAGCGTTTGGGCAAGACGACGAAGCGGTGAAGTTCGTTTCGCTTGACGATCTCCAGCTTCCAGGTGCCGCTCTTGGCCAGAGCGTCGGCGGCTTTCGCGCCCTGGTAGCCGGCATCGGCGAAGATGCGCTCGATGAAGGGGAAGAGGCGGCGCGTGCGTTGATCGAGAACGAGCCGCGCCCCGTCGCGGTCCTGCACGTTGGCTGGATGGACGACGACGTTCAGCAAGAGGCCGAGCGTATCGACGAGAATATGCCGTTTGCGGCCCGTGACCTTCTTGCCCGCATCGAAGCCTTGCGGGTCGAGCGCGGAGCCCCCTTTTGAGCCGCCTTGGCGCTCTGGCTGTCGATGATTGCCGCCGAGGGGCTCGCTTCTCTGCCTTCGCGCTCGCGCGTCGCGACATAGAGTGCGTGATGGATCCGCTCCAGCGTGCCGTCCCACTCCCACAGCATGAAGTAGGCATGCGCCGTGCTCTTGGGCGGCAGATCCTTCGGCAAGGCCTGCCATTGGCAGCCGGTCGAGAGCACGTAGAAGATCGCATTCAAGACTTCGCGCACATTCACTTCGCGCCGCCGGCCGCCGCGCTTGGCCGGCGGGATCGCCGCCTCGACCAGCGCCCACTCGGCATCGCTCAGATCGCTTGGGTAACGCAAGCCGCGCCGATCGGCGGCGCGGCGGTGCTCAGGCTTCCACATCGGGCACCCCTCGGCAAAAATTCGGGTGCCCAACAATGAATCACATCCGATTCATCCGACTCAACAACTTTCTGGATCGGCTCTAAGATGTGGCGATCGAACGTCTTGATGAACGCGATGCATCAGCATGACCGACTTCCACGCTCGCCCCCTCCTGACGACCGATACGGTGGCGGTATGGGACGTGGTCTGTGAGGGCATATGCAGGCACAAGAGCACTGAGGAATGCGTCGCGGCGACGCATCTAGTGTTCCCCTATCGCGGCGTGTACGTACAACACATCGGCCGTGCAGAGGCGGTCGCGGAGCCGAACCAGATCGTCTTCATCAACGAAGACGAGGCTTACCGGGTCAGCCATCCGGTCGAAGGCGGCGATGCAAGCTTATCGATCCGGCTCGACACGCCGACGCTGCTTGAGCTGGTGTCGGCGGATTATCTCCAAGTCAAGGGCCGTCCGGCGTTCAATCGAACACACCTGCGTCTTGACGCCCACGTTCAGGTGCTTACGACACTGGTCCGTCATCGCCTCTCTCGTGGCGTGATCGAGACACTCGAAGCCGAGAGTTTGGCCCTCGAGCTGTTGCGTCGAGCGTTGAGCGGGTGCAACTCGCGAGCCGCGGCCGGCAGCATTGGACGTCGGAAATTGGTTGACCGCGCGAAACTCGTGCTCGCGTCCGATTTGGGCCGCCGTTGGACGTTGGCGGCGGTCGCCGCCGACGTCGGCGTCTCGCCGGTCTATCTCACGCAGGTGTTCCAACAGGTAGAAGGGCTTCCGCTCTATCGCTACCAGCTACAACTACGGCTGGCCCGAGCACTTGACCTGCTTGGCGACAATGCTGGCTTGACCAGCTTGGCGCTTGATCTCGGTTTTTCCAGCCATAGTCACTTCAGCGCCGCGTTCAAACGAGCCTATGGTCAGACACCATCGGCGTTTCAGCGTTCCGCTCGCATTCGCTGAGCTTCTCCCACAATCGGCGGCAAGTTGCTAAAGATCCTGACAGCGCCGATTGCCATTTTCAGGTTTTCTCCGCCTCGACCGCGGCAAACCTCGAATGTAAGGGTCCCTCCCATGACCGACATCATCTTGCACCATTACGACACTTCTCCCTATTCGGAGAAAGTTCGGCTCGGTCTTGGTCTCAAGGGTCTGGCATGGGGATCGGTTGAGATCCCCGTCATCATGCCAAAACCCGACCTGACGGCGCTGACAGGAGGCTATCGCAAGACGCCAGTGTTGCAGATCGGCGCAGATATTTATTGCGATAGCCAGCTGATCATGCGCGAACTCGAGCGCGCGCACCCCAGCCCGAGCTTTTATCCGGCCGGCCACGGCGCGGCCGACGCGCTTGCCTGGTGGGCCGAGAAGACCACGTTCAGCCCGGCTGTGAGCATCGCGTTCGCGAAGAGACTCGATGCGTTGCCCAAGGGATTTCTCGAAGACCGGGCCAAATTCTCTGGCCGAAATATCGATCCCGCCGCGATGAAGGCGGCAGTACCGAACTCGCTCGATCAGTTGCGCGCGCATTTCGATTGGCTGAACCAGATGCTGACCGACGAGCGCTCATTCTTGCAGGGCTCTGCCGCTAGCCTTGCCGATCTCGCCGCCTACCATCCGGTTTGGTTCTTGCAGCAAAATTTCGGACCACTGGCGGCACCACTCGATGGCTTTCCAAGGCTGCTGAGCTGGGCCGAGCGGGTTGCCGCAATCGGCCACGGCCGGCGGAGCCCAATGACCTCTGAGCAGGCGCTCGATGTAGCCCGCGCCGCCACGTCAATCGCCAGCGCAACCCCCGATCCGCGAGACCCCGTCGGCCGGAAGCCCGGCCAGACCGTCACCGTCACGCCGGATGATACCGGACGCGACCCGGTCATCGGCGAATTGGTCGCCTCGGGCGTCCATGAGATCGTCATCCGACGCAGCGATTCCGCCATCGGCGAGGTCAGTGTGCATTTTCCACGCGCCGGCTTCGTAGTTGCACCGGCCTAGCGCAAGGCCCGCACTCGCGCGACCGGTATCAGCAAGGGTCCGGTCTGGGGCAGCACCCGCATGACGCTACGCGAGCAACTCAAGGACGGCTTTGTCTGGTCAAAGCCGCCTCCGCTATCTTGCGCGTTTTCCTGAGCCAGTGCCGAATTTGGATTTGGTTCGTGAATCGTAGCCAAGCTACGATAACTCGCACTTTCTCAAAGATTCCGTGAAGGGCGGCGCTGCTCGCTTCGGGCAGCCGGCCTCAGAAAAATACCGTCAGATCGACCACAATTCCTGACGGTCTTTTCTCCGTCGCGTCTTGCGACTTCTGATCAAACCGTCGGAAAAACCGTCAAATGAGTTGGCTTGGTCCGTCCGCCGCGAATGTCGACCCTCGTTGAATCAATGATTTGGACAAACAACGGCACGGAGAGACGATGGAAGGCGAATGATCAATGAGATCTCCTGTAACCCTCTATCTTTCTTACGCTAATTCCCTCCAGCGCACTCCAGAATAGTCCATTCCCCTCACTCCCACTCGATCGTTTCCACGCATCGTAACGCGCTGATTTCTATGCGCAAAAGTTTTCTGCTGACGGTCTAAACCCGACCGTCAATCCGTCAAATTTTTTCGCTTTTGATTTCAAAGGAAAATTTGTGCGATTCGGATTTTTCGCGGTTTCGACGACTATCGACCACGATCGGTCGATTTTTCCGAATGCTCAGCCGAAAACCGTTTGGCTACACGGCTCGAGAAAAGACCGTCACAGCCTTTATAGACCAGCCGGTCCGCTCTGTCATGTTCAAGATGCTACGTCTCCAGCTGCTTCCGCGCCGACTGGCTCGTCCGCAGAAGCGACCTCTCCGACTATGACCGCGTGCGGTTCGAGATCGTTAAGGAGGATGATTAGCGCGCCGCTCTTCTGATCGTTGGTTGAAAGAACCAACGGTTCTTCGGGATTTCGCGCGATAAGTCCGACAACCTCCTCGGTCTGCTTCTGCTCACCGTCCTTCTTTTCGGCTGGCGCCTTCAACTGAGCAAGAGTCCCCTTCGCGGTTGCCGCCGGCGCCTTGAGGCCGCGTTGAAGCATTGACCGAAACGACGTTGAGGCCTGAAGTCTCTTGAGCGCGTCCTTGGTTCGCGCGTGGACCTGCGCCTCCTCTATCTTCGGAATGACGCTGAGAATTTCGTCGACCGAAGGTTCTGTGAGAGCGAGTCGCGTGACATCGTTGCCGTCACCGTCGCGTCCGGTGATACAGACGCCCCCGTCGCGCGTCGTGATGGGTAGTTCGAGCGCCTTGGGCTTTCCTTCGCCATCGGTCGTGAACATGCGAACCTCCACAGGAAAAGTGAAGGGCATCTTGCTCAGGAGTCCGACGCGTCCCATGTCGGAGAGCAAGCGCTGCTGAAGCTCGAGTACGTTGCTTTCCCTCAGCCGCTGGCCAATCGAATAAGCGCCTTCCGGACGGATCAGATTGGCCAGTTCGTCGCGATTTAGCATCCGCTGGTCGTCGAGGTCCCATTCAACGGACATACGGGGCTGCTTCGCAAACTGCACAATCGGCGTAGTCACACCCTTGGTCTTGTACCTCCAGGTCTTGTTGTCGAGCGCCTTCAACGCGCCGCCGACGAGGAGCACACGCCGCTTGTCGGGGTTTCGCACTAGGTCGCAGGCGGGTGTAAGAACAACCAAGACATCCGGCTGATCCACCGGCGCTGCGGCAGGCGCCGCGGGGTCGAGCCTCGAACGACGGACAAGCATGTCGCCGAAGCTGACGGGCATCCCAGCCGTGTTACCCGTGACTTTGAGCCGCTCAACATTCTGCCATAACGACCGAGCGACAAGATCTTGCAGATCGGAAGACCCGGCGATGTAGGGCGCGGGGTATTTCGCAGGATCGATCGCGTTGAGCTCCTGCGCCGCGCTGATGGTGGGCACATGGCCTTCGATCTCGTGTTGGAGAACACGATCGAACACATCCAGCATATAGCTACCGAGAGGTTGCCCCTCTACATCGAGCAGAACCTCTCGGATCTTGCAGTAGTCGGACAGGTCAAGCCGCCGCATCAGCTTCATGAACTCCTTTGCAGCGCCCCCGAGGCCCAATTCCCACGCGGCAAGAAAAGCCGCGACCCGAACCGCGTCGGCGTGGTGCGTCGCGAGACGCTCGAGGACCGTCTCAACCGTTGATCCTTCGAGCAAATCCTGTTTGCGGTAAACGCGGAACAGTGCTCCGACCATCTTCGCGTCATCGCGAAACCGCTCCTTCTTGTCCTGCAGACGGGGACTCCGCGACATCAACACCACAGCGGGAGGTGCGCTCTCGCGGCCCGCCATGAGTTCACCTAGTCTGCGAATTGACTTGTCGACGTCGAAATCCTGCTGGGCGGCCCCGAGGAAGAGGTCCGCAAAGATGATGCTGCACTCGTGCACGTCATCCGGGAGATTTCGGCCGGCCGTTTTCACCTGCAGGCCCGCGGCGGATAGCCGCTCCCCGAGTTTATCCAGGAAATCCCGGTCCGCTGTTCGATCGCGCTCATATCCCTCAAACAAGGTGTTCCACAGCTCCGGGCGTAGCTTTTCCTTCAACTCATACATCGCCTTTACGAAGTCATCTGAACCTCGAAGCTCGTTGGCATCCTTTTCTCTGTATTCGGGGAAAGCTTCTTCAACGAGGTCGATATCTGTGTTGATATCGTCCATGAAGATCGCCCACGCTCCCTCGTCCATCGCCAAGTCGGCAGCGATGGGAACGTCGTCGAAAGCGTCGTCAACGATAAGCGCCGATCCGAAGCCCGTGCTCTTCAGAATATCGGACACGGCGCTCATCGGACCACCGCGGCGTCGGGAAGTTCGAGCACGAACTCGTGGAGCCGACCCGTCTGCTTGTCGGCCTTGTCGGACAATGTTAGCCGCCCCTTGAGATCAGCAGCGTTCGATGCCGCGATAAAAAGGCCCAGCCCCCGACGCTTCGACTTTTCTTTGAGCGACCAATAGGCGCGAAAAACCCTCTCACGGTGATCCGGGGCGATACCGCGGCCGTTGTCCGAGAACCGAATTGTCAAAGGGTCCGTTTCGATACGAATGTCGATTGCCGGTCGGTAACCTGCTTCGCGGTCCGCCCGGAGCTTCATCCAGTAGACCGAATTCGAGAGCAGATTTTCGAGTATCTGGACAATCATGCCCTTCACGAGCTTCACCCGGAGAGGTCCCTTCGGCGCCCTTATTCTCATGTCGATACTGTGGCGCGCAAACTGCGGGCCGTGGCCCTCCTTCAGATCCTCCACGAGCCGTATGAGGTCAAAGGTCTCGGCCCGCTGCCGACCAGAGACGCTGGCCTCGTCAAGCACACGCAGACGCTTTGATACGCTCTTAATCTCGGCGCGTAGCGTGTCGAGCCGCGCCTTCACCTCCAGCGGCAGATCTTTCCCCCGCAGTCCTTCAAGAGACGCGAGAGCGCTCTCCGTCGACCGCGCAAGTTCGTGCGCCACCATCTCGACCAAGAGCCCGACGCCAGCCATCTGCATCATCTGCCTGCTGTCGGCTTCTACCTCCTCGATGCGCTGTTGCGCCCTCGTCGAGAGGTCGTGGAACTCGCGAAGCGAATGCTCCAGGTCGGTGAATACCCCCAAGCCTTCGCGCGGAACGAATTTGCGAAGTTTGCCTAACGCTGCCTTCGCCCGGCTTTCGAGACCAACGATCTCCTTTCCGACATCGCCCAGGTCCTCCGCCCGCTTGCGGTAACGGAGATCAACATCTTTGAAGAAGCTCCATAGCCTATAGGTGATGGCGTCTTGCAGCACTTCCCTGAAGACCTTGGACTCCGGCGTTTCCCGCAAACCTTCGCGATTTGTTTGGTCAACCAATTCCGGATTCTTAGCCCGCGAAATGCGGACGTGACCGATGAACTGGTTCTTGTTCAGCACGTATCCAGTTCGGCCAAGACCGACCGCATCCAAGCCGAGCCAATCGTCGTCTTGGTCCCCGTATGGAAAAACCCTGAAGCCATCGCGGAAGAGCATGATGCTCGACCACTTCTTCACAAGCCCCCGTACAGCCTCTTGGTTTCCGATCGCCTCAATCTTGGTCAGATATCGGCGGTTGAACCAGTAAATCTCGAAATCGAAGTCGCCGACGGTGGTTAGCGCGCTTTCGGGCAGCTGGTTGTCGGTTCCGCTAAGCAATCCTTCCAGTTCCGGCCGCGTTAGCGTCAACGCGTCAATCTCGCGCGGATGCTCAAAGCTTCCTAGCTTGGTCGCGACCATTTTCAATTCGAGCTTGGGTTCGCCGCTCTTAACAGAATAGGTTCCGGTTAAGCTCGCATGCGCGATCTCGACGAGGGTCGGGTCGAGCCAAGGAATAGCAATGCGCTCGCCATTCCAATGCAGCGCAACGCGCGGCCTTGCTTTCGGATCAAGGAAAGGGTCGGTCAGTCGCGCAAAATCATAATCTGCAAACTTTCGCAATCGTTTCTCGGTCCAGTCCTCAAGCAGCCCGCCGATCGTGAGCTTCGTGCCGTGCCATCCATCCTTCTCCTTGCGGAGGCCCCTGGTCGGCTCGATAGCGACGTCCTCGATCATCGCGTCAAGGTTCTCGAACATGCGCCAATCGATTTCTAGAATGTTCAGGCGTGCATCTTCCGCGCGCGCCGTCTCCATTCTCAACCGCTCGCCGAGCCTCATCGCGGACAGCCGGCCAATTCCCTTTTCTCCCAGAGGCGTCTTCGATCCCCCCTGAATCAGGATCCGGTCGACTTCCCGTTTGCGCGCGGGCGTCCCGATTGTGAGGTAATTTGTGCTGATTTCGGCAAGAGACATGCCGCTGCCGGTATCGGAAATCTCGATGGAATTGTGGTCGTCGTAGCAGGCATCGAGACGTTTCACGAAGTCGCTCAGATCTTCGGACTCTTCGACTCCCGCGTTGAATTTCGCCACCGCTTCGCTGCCGGCCGACGGATCGAGCTTTGTGGCAACTTGTCTGATCAGATCCGCTAGCTGCCCCGCCCGCTCTGACTTGGAGGCTTTCTCCTTGCCAAGAGACTGCGCCATGTCGCGGATGCGCAAATAGTCGTTCCGCCGCATGGCGATCTGGAAACGAATGTCTGCGCCAGTGCGCGAGCCGGCGTCGAAGGCATTCTTGACGAGCTCGTAGAACGCAATGATGTCCGAGCTGATGAGCTCGGAGCCTAGCTCCAGTACCGTCCTTGCATTGACCCGAAAAACCAACCGATATCCCCCGGTGAACTATGTAAAGAGCCGCTTGATATCCGCCACCGGCCTGAACAACTTCATCGGTTGATCGGCAAACGGCAAGAAGCTCTCTCGCTCGTAAAAGCGGCGCGCAGCCCCATCCTTGGCGTCCACAATCACCGCAAACGAAGCAATCTCATTGCGTGCGACACGGTAGAGTGCGTCGGCCAGCAGAAATCGGCCATAACCTTTACCCTGAAACCGCCGATCAACAGCCAGCCGGCCCAGAAAAGTCGCCGGGACGAGAGGATAGCGTGGAAGCCGACGAGCGGCCTGATCCGGGAGATCGGCCAGCTTCACGGCCGTCGCCGAGAGTGTGTAATAGCCACCGATAGCTCCGTCCGCGAGCACGAGCACGAACGGGGCCGCCATATTCTTTCGAGCGTCCTGGCTAGCCTGGCTTCGCAGATACCGGTCGAGCGGTTCGACGCCGCTGGCGAACGAGGCTCGATCATGATGCGAACCGAGCGGCTCAACGCGAGGCGATTCGCCAGGAGCACCCGGCACCGGCTATACGCCGGTAGCATCGCGATAGCGGCGCACCGTGTCGCGCAGACGGTCGTTGACGGGTTTCGGATTCAGTAGCGCATGGACAAACGCCTGGCTGTCGCGAACCGATAGTTCGAGCTGCTGATGCTCTTCGATCGCGCGCCGCGCGGCCTCCTGGACGCTGGTCAGCACGAAATCCGTGACCGTCCGCCCCTGAAGGGCAGCGGCATGTTCGATGAGCGTTTTCTGCTCCGCCGTCACCCGGGCCTCAAGGCGCTGGGCGCGGGTGCGACCACGTGGGGATTTCAAAACAGGCTTTGCCATTGCGCTTCTCCTGTGAGATTGTACGGCCAATATCCGGCCATTTCAAGGGGCCTAGGTGAAAGCGCATAGAAAACTATGGCCAATACGTGAGAACGAAAAAAGAACACTTGCCTACATCGCGTCGGGCGGCCATCAATTGCGGAAACCATGAGGGGGGTGCGATGCCCGATTCGATTTACCTCGATAATCAAGCCACGACGCCCACCGATCCGCGGGTGCGTGACGCCATGTTGCCGTTCCTCGAAACGAGCTTCGTTGGCAATCCGCATTCAGAGCATTTCGTTGGACGGCGCGCCGCAACGGCAGTTGACGACGCCCGCGCCAAGGTCGCGGCGCTGATCGGTGCGCGCCCGCAGGAGATCGTCTTCACTTCCGGAGCGACCGAGGCGAACAATCTCGCTCTTCAGGGCGTGGCGCGATCGTCCCGTCGCCGCGGCAATCACATCGTCACCTGCGCGACGGAACACAAATGCGTCCTGGAGACCGCGGACTATTTGGCGCGCAACGGCTTCCGGGTGGACATCTTGCCCGTCGGTCCTAATGGCCTCCTCGATATCGCAACGCTCGAAGCGGCGATCACGGAAGAGACCTGTCTTGTGTCGATCATGACGGCGAACAACGAGATCGGCGTGCTGCAACCGATCGAGGACATCGCCACGCTCTGCCGGTCACGCGCCATCGTATTCCATACCGACGCGGCGCAAGCGGCGGGAAAGGTAGCTGTCGACGTCAGTGCGAGCCGCGTCGACCTGATGAGCTTGTCCGGCCACAAGATCTACGCCCCCATCGGTGTCGGGGCGCTTTATGTCTCCGAGGAAAGCCCGGTCATTCCGGAACCGCTATTCTGGGGCGGCGGCCAAGAGCGTGGCTTTCGGTCCGGAACCATTTCTCCGTCCTTGTGCGTTGCCTTCGGCACGGCTTGCGCCATCGCGCGTGATGAACTCAAGCAGGACGCGCAAGCCGCCGGGATGCTCAGCAACGCCTTCCTCGAGCTTGTTCTAGCGCGCTGTCCTGATGTCCGCGTGAATGGTGATCGGCATCGACGCCTTCCCGGCAATCTCAGCATGACGTTTCCGGGATGCGATGCCGATCGGATCGTCGGGGCCTTGCAGCCGGACATTGCCCTCTCGACGAACGCCGCGTGCAGCGCCGGCGTCTTGCAGCCCTCGCACGTCCTGTTGGCTATGGGCTTGAGCGAGTCCGACGCCGCAAGCACGCTGCGCGTCGGCTTCGGCCGGTTCAACACCCGCGCCGAAATCGAGATAGCAGCCGAACGCCTCGCGGAGGCGGTGCGGCGTATCCGCGAGGATGAAGCGTTAGAAACCGCGGCGGCGTAGCCGAATGCGATAGACCGAAAGGCGTGTCCGCTTCAATTCCGCCTTGCTCCTGGACGATCCGTCCAGTAGCATAGTTTCATGTTACGCGGGCCGATCACTGACAGCGACTTCAAGGGGCAGTTCTCTGGACACGAGACCTTCCCGCTGAGACATCTTTGGCTTCGCAAGGCCTTCGACGCTGTCGAATCCGGTGCATCCCGAACCATCTTCAGCAGTCCCAACTCCATCGTCACGTTTGGCGTCGGGAAAAACATGGCTCTTGCAATTCGTCATTGGGCGCTTGCCTGCGGCATCATCGAGGAGAACGGAACGCGAGTCGGAGCGACCGAGCTCGGCCAAAGCCTGTTCGGCAGCGAGCGCCCGTGGGACCCCTACATGGAACGGCCGGCAACCGCTTGGCTCGCGCAGTGGCAGGTCGCGGGCGATCCGAAAATGACCACCACGTGGTATTGGGCCTTCAACCATTTGGCGGCACAGACCTTCGATCATGACGCCCTGAGCACATCAATTCTGCAATATGCGCGCGCACGCCAATGGTCGCGCATCGCCGAGAAAACCGTGACGCGGGATGTCGAATGCTTCATCCGGAGTTACGTCCCGCGTGTCGACAAGACGGCCGGTGAAGATGCATTGGAGCCCGTGTTGGCCGAGCTCGGTCTCATCCGGCCGGTTGCGGGCCGCCTCTACGAGTTCCGGCGAGGCCCCAAGCCGAGTCTCCCCGATGGGGTTTTCGCCTACGCGCTAAACGCGTTTTGGAACCGGCACGCTCCAAACGCGGCCACTTTGTCCGTGGAGGCCATCGCCTACGAACCGGGTTCGCCCGGTCGCGTCTTCAAACTCGACGAGAACTCCGTTGTGGAGCGACTTACCGCGATGGAAGATGTGACGCGCGGTCGCGTCGTCTGGTCGGACTCCGCAGGCGTGCGCCAAGTCCTCCGCGTCAAACCGATCTCCGATCCGCTCGGGCTCCTGGCCTGTGCGTATAGGGTCGAGAACGACAAGCGGCGGGCCGCATGACACTCGCAGACCACGTCGCGATTGCCCGCCGCTTCCAACGATCGATCCGGCTCGACAGCGACCTCGCGCGCGTCGACGCGCTGCAGGGATTTGTCTGTCAGCGCTCCGCCGCCGACGGGCTTCTGGGTATGGCAAGCCAGATCGCACAGACCGCCCAACGGGCCTTCACCTGGACTGGCCCCTATGGCGGCGGCAAGTCGAGTTTGGCAGTGAGCCTTGCCGGCCTGCTCGGCCCCAAAGGCGCGATACGAACAGCAGCATCGGCGGCGCTCGGAGCGTCCGTCGTGCAAGGTCTGCTAGACGCCTACCAGCCGAGCCGGGACGGATGGCTCGTCGTGCCTGTCGTCGGCCGCCGTGCCGATCCGGTTGGCGACATCGCCTCCGCCCTGGAGCAAGCTCGCCGGCGGGATGGCGCGACGCGCGGGCGGCCGCGAAACGAGGTGAAGAGCGCGCGCGAGCTCATCGACAGGCTTGTGCAAGAAGCCGACGCCCGACCGCGTGACGGCGTGCTGCTCATCATCGACGAGATGGGGAAGTTCCTCGAAGGTGCCGCGGGGGATGGTGCCGACATCTATTTTTTCCAGGAACTCGCCGAGGCAGCATCGCGCGCGCGCGGCCGTCTCGTCGTCGTCGGCATCTTGCACCAGGCCTTCGAGCAATATGCGAGCCGCCTCGGCCGGGACGCGCGCGACGAATGGGCGAAGATTCAAGGACGCTTTGCGGACGTGCCGCTGATCGCGGGTGTCGACGAAGTCGTCGATCTGTTGGGCCGCGCCATCGTGTCCGAACGGCGCCACCCCGATACCGCCTGTTCTGCTGAGGCCATCGCGCAATCGATCCGTTCGCGCCGCCCAGGCACACCGGCGGATCTGGCGGCCCGTCTGGACAAATGCTGGCCGCTGCACCCGGTCACGGCCGTCGTACTCGGTCCGATGTCCCGCCGACGGTTCGGCCAAAACGAGCGCAGCGTGTTTGGCTTTCTGGCCTCCGCTGAGCCCGGCGGCTTTCGGGATTTTCTACGCGAGATGCCGGCCACGGCACGCGAACTTTTCGGCCCCGACCGGTTTTGGGACTATCTGCGCATCAATCTGGAGCCTGCGATCTTAGCGTCGAACGACAGCCATCGTTGGGCACAGGGCGCGGACGCGATCGAGCGCTGCGAAGCGCGAGGGACCGCGCTTCATGTCAGGCTAGCCAAAGCCATTGCGCTGATCGACATGTTCCGAAACGGCTCCGGCCTAGCGGCTGATCGCGCGACGCTCACGGCCTGCACTCCCGATGCCGATCCGCATGCCATCGATGCCGCACTAGCCGAATTGGAGCGATGGTCGGTTGCCGTATTCCGGAAGCATTTGGACGCCTGGGCGATCTATGCCGGCAGCGACTTCGATATCGACGGCGCGGCGGCCGCGGCGGCCGCGCAAGCCTCCGGCCTCGACCTAGGACGCCTGGCGCGCCTGGTCGGGCTGCAACCCGTCCTTGCCAAACGCCATTACCACGAGACGGGCAGTCTGCGGTGGTTTCAAACCGAGCTTGTCCATTTGACGGACCTTGGCCAGATCGCCGATCGGGCCGGCGATGCGGCAGGTCATTTCATTTTGGCCATTCCCGCCACCGAGGCGCAGCGAAAGACGGCCTTGGCGGATTGCCGCACGGCGTCGGAAAGGGCGAGCGATCAACTGATCGCCGTTGGCATGCCGCGCAATGCTTGGCGGCTCCGCGACCTGGGAAGCGAACTCATCGCACTCGAAGCGGTGCGCGCGAGTCGCCCCGAGCTCGACGGCGACAGTGTTGCCCGGCGGGAGATCGCTGCGCGGATCGCGGCGGTGTCCGCCGAGCTCGACGAAGAGTTGCGTGCGGGTTTCGCCAACGCCGACTGGCATGTCGCCGGCGAGCGCATCGAGCTGCCGGCGGGCGCTAGTCTCTCCCGGCTCGCGTCCGACCTTGCCGATCGCCGGTTCAGCCAGGCGCCGCGCGTCCATAGCGAGCTGGTCAATCGTGAGAGACCGTCCAGCAATACGCAAGCCGGTGTTCGCGCGCTGATGCACGCGATGATTTCGGCCGCCGACAAGCCGGCCCTCGGAATTGAAGGCTTCCCGGTTGAGCGCGGGCTGTACGCCACGGTGCTCGCTGCCGCCGGACTGCACCACAAATCCGGCGATTCCTACTGCTTCAGCAAGCCCACCAACAGCCGCATTGGCCAGACGTACAAGCCTGCCTGGGAAGCAGCCGAGGCGCTGTTCGCCCGGGAACAGAGCTCGGTCCCGCTCGGGCATTTGTACCGCCTTTGGGGGGCGCCGCCGTTCGGAATCCGCCGCGGGCTGATGCCTCTTTTGGCCCTCGCCTTCGTCATGGCAAATCGCCATCGTCTTGCGCTTTACGGCGAAGGCAAGTTCCAGGCGGAGATCGATGACTATCTCGTCGACATCCTGTTGCAGAACGAAGATCTTGTTGCGCTTCGCCGGGTGGACGTGGACGCTTTCCGCGGCGCGGTCCTTGAAGGCGTGGCGCGCGCGGTCAAGAAGGCGACGGGCCATGCCTGCCCACCCGATCCGTTGGAGGTGGCCCGCCGCTTGGTGCGCTTTGCACGCGATCTCCCCCCTTGGAGCCAAAAGACGCTCAGCCTGTCGGCATCGACGACCGAAGTGCGCCACGTCCTGCTGCGGGCGGACGATCCGCACAAGGCGCTCTTCGTCGACATCCCCACGATATTCGGCGACGGCGACGCCCCAGCGACCGCGGCCGGCATCGAGACCGCCCTGCGCGAATTGAGCGGCGCCTATCCCAAGATGATGGCCGAGCTTTCGCAGAAAATGCTGAGCGCGATGGGCCAGGCACAGGACGATTTCGCCGAGCTTCACGAGCGCGCCCGCGTGGTCGCCGACCTCACTGGCGATCTGCGCGTCGACGCATTCGCCGGGCGGCTTGCGACCTATCGCGGCGAGATTCCGGAAATCGAGGCAATCGCCAGCCTCGCGATCAATCGGCCGCCGCGCGACTGGACAGACCGCGACCCCGATCAGGCCGCGCTGGCGCTCGCCGACTTCGCTCTCAAATTTCGCCGCGCCGAGACACTGGCGCGCGTCAAGGGTCGCCGGCCGACGCGCGAGGCGATGGCGCTCATAATCGGCACCGGCGAAGCCGGGCGGGAGATCGTCGAGGAATTTGAGATTGCCGAACGGGATCGACCGAAAGTGACAGCCCTTGCGCAGGCGCTTCACAAGGTGCTCGCCCAATCCGGCGCGGATCGCAATATCACCTTGGCGGCCTTGGCCGAGACCGGCCTCGACACGTTGGCGCCCCGCGACGCACGTCTGAAGAAGGTGGGCTGACTAATGGAGCGGCACGTCCTGGGAATCTCGGGCGGGCGGGATAGCGCCGCGCTCGCCGTGCTGATGCGGCAAACCCGGCCTGACCTGGCACTCGAATATTTCTTCACCGACACCGGCAAAGAGCTGCCGGAGGTCTACGATTTCCTCGGGCGATTGGAAGGATTCCTTGGCGCACCGATTCAGCGCCTCAATCCCGACCGCGATTTCGACTTCTGGCTGCGGGAGTACAACAATTTTCTCCCCTCGCCGCGCACGCGTTGGTGTACGCGTCAGCTTAAATTGCGGCCGTTCGAGCGGTGGATTCGCCCCGACCTCGACGCGGGAACGACGATCTTCAGCTATGTCGCAATCCGCTCGGACGAGCCGCATCGCGAGGGCCTCACCGCAACGCATCCGAACCTGCGCGTCGTGCTGCCATTGCGCGAGCGTGGCGTCGACAAGAAGGGCGTCATCGACCTGCTAGACGCGGCCGGCGTTGGACTGCCGGACTACTACCGTTGGCGCTCCCGCAGCGGCTGCACGTTCTGCTTCTTCCAGCAGAAGATCGAATGGGTGAACCTGATGCGGGAACATCCGCAGGCGTTCGAGGAAGCCAAGCGCTATGAAAAGACCGCCCTCGAGCACGGCTCCCAGTTCACGTGGAGCGATCGGGAATCCCTCGATGAGCTGGCAGACCCAACGCGCGTCGAACAGATCGAGCGCGAGCACCAGGCACGGATTGATCGCTTGAAAGCGCGCCGGCGCCCCAATGCGCTAAGGCCAGCCGAACTCGTCGATGAAGTGCTGTTCGAAGACGATGGGGGCGGCTGCCTGATTTGTCACAAATAATAAGACTCTGCCGAGGCGCGCCATGACCGAGATCACCCGAGCGGATATTTACAAGGAGCAATACGCCCATTTCCGCTCGATGAATGACATCCTCTACAAGATTCCCCCGTTGTTCACTGCCATTCTGGGTGGGCTTTGGTATTTCGCCGTCCTCAATCTCGAAAAGGACAAGTGGATTTCCTGCGCCGTTTTCGCATTCGCGGCGATTGCGAGCGTGTGTTTCGTCAATGTGATGCAGCGCTTTCGCGTGGCGTTCAATTCATACATCGACAATCTCAACCAGATGGACGGTGACATGAAGGTCTCGATCAAGCCCTCTTGTCTGCCGTCAACAATCGTCACGGTTCAGGTCCTGCTCTGGGCGGCTGCTGTGGTCTCCGTGCTTGGCGTCTTTTACGCCGCTCACCGCTAGGCGCTGCCGGCCGCAGCACAGGCGTTCAACGCGACACTACGCGGCCGGCGCAGGCTCGCGCTCCTCCGCTTCCCGGGCAGCATTCTCGTCGCCGTAGATGATGGCCTGGACGGCCCGCTCAATGTCCTCATCCGACAGAAACGGGGCCTGCGCGAAAACGATGCCGGGCTCTCCATTGAGCCGAGCCGCCAAGTGACCAAGCCCTAACAGCGACTCCGCGCCTTTCACTCCAAGCGCGATCTCCGAGGTGCCGACACTGGCGACCTTCAGGATCAAGCGGTTCCCCAGATTGTCGCGCAACTGCATCGGCATGACGTTCACGTCGGGGCGTTGCGCGGCGAAGATGAGGTGAATGCCCGCCGCACGGGCCTTCACGCCCAATCGCTGCACATTGGCCGCTACGGCCTCCTTGTAGTCCTCCGTCAGCATCCATTCCGCGAATTCGTCATGCACCAGAAACAGCATGGGCAAGCGCTGACCCGGCGCCGCCGCGACATTGAAGGCTCGCAGATCGCGCACGCCGCTCGCGCGGAAGAGCTCATAACGGCGTTCCATTTCCCCGACGAGACGCTCCAGTTCCTCCTTCGCCCGTGTTTGATCGACAACGATGCCGCCCGGGATGTGAGGCAACCGTTCGACCGCGACGTAGTCCACTCCCATTTTGGGGTCGATCAGGATAATTTGCGCCAAGGCACTCGAGTTGGTGGCCGCAATATCGAGGATGAGGCCTTGGATCAGCACCGACTTGCCGCTTCCCGTCGCGCCTGCGACCAGGGTGTGCGGTTCGTGCTGCTGCGCGCCCCCGAAAGCCGAACCGAGATTGAGATACAGAATCTCTCCGTCGAGTTCGCGCAAGCCGACCACGAACGACGTGTTCAAACCCGCAGCGTTGCGATTTAATTCGCGCTGCGCCCACACATCCCACAAGGACACCGTTTGGCGCTGCGGCCGCGCCACCGCAACAACGATTTCACCTGGCAAGGGCGAGATCGCGACCAGGCGAAGGCCATGGGTCGTCAGGAGGGCCGACTGCTTGCCTTCGATGTCCTCCACCCGAAGCCTGTCGGAGCCCATGAAGCGGATGAGCGCCGCATTGGGAGTCAGACGCGTGCCTAGGATCTTCGCCTGCAATCCGTAACCCAACAAAGCCGTCCGCAGCTTCTGCGCAGTGCCGTCGAGCCAAGTCTCCTCGGCCTCGGAGACCGAGGACCGTTGCCGTGTCCGCGCCTCGATCAACGCGGTGATATCTGTGTCCTGCTCCGGCCCACGCGTATCGGCGGCTTGCACGATCGGTCGCGGCCGCTCGCCTGAAGCAGGCTGGACCTCGATGGACTCAACCTCCACGACGGTCGGCGCCTGCTTCGGCGTGCTCCGCGGAGCCGCCTTTTGCTTCGTTGCTGCTGCGGCGGCAGATGTGACCTCGGCGTCGGGCTGGCTGGTCCAGTTCACCCGGGGCGCGGGACTGCGGAACTCGGTGTCCTCCCAAGGATGCTGCTCGCCTAGTCCACGCCGCACGCCCGTCAGAGCCGTGCGCGCCTCGTAGGCTTTGAGAAGATTGCGCACGTCGTCGCGGGTAAAGACTTCCTGCAATCCGTGCGGCACGTCTGCGATCGGCTCCTGCTCGCCCGAAGCGGCCGGCTCGGCCAACCCTGAAACGAAAATGTGCGAGTAGCCGCGCAGATCGATCGTGGTGACGCCTTGGCGGATCCCGTCTCGCACCGCCTCCAGCGCGTCCGACTGACCCAGTGCGGTGGTCCCGTCAAGCAGCAGGTCCGCGATCCGCGATAGCCACAAATCCCGATCCAATCGTCCCGGATCGCCGAACAAGGCTTCCTCGATGCGCTGAACAGTATGTCGAAGTTGCTGTTTGGAGGTCCTCCGCGCCTCGGCAGCGCCATCGAGCGCGACATACTTGGCTTCGGTCACGACCGCGCGCAATGTCGTATGCCCGTCGGCATCGCGGCCGACACTCAGCGCCAGGATGTCGGCAATCCCCTGCTCGCGTTGGCCGAGCCATTCGGCGTAATCGTCCAGTAGGAACCAGGCGACCGTGGCCTGTGCACCAAGTTCCTCGGCGACCAACGCCCGACTCAACACCAGTCCGATGAGTTCGCCCGCCGACACACCGCGCTTGGCCGCGCGCAGTACGATGTCGCCGGAAATGTTGCACGCATCGTCGATCATGCGTTGCGCCAGCGCCGAGAGCCGGTCGTCAGCGAGCCCCAAGCTCAATTCGGCAAGCCGCCGCCGCACTAGGACTTGCAGGATGCGCAGCTCCGATGTCGACGAGACAATCATGTTGCGACCGTGCGTCCGCTGGCGCCGATAACGGATCACATTGATGCCTTGCGCGGCGAGCTGGCGCTTGTCGAGTAGGTCGTCATAGGTCGCGACCCATTCTGCCAGCCCATGCACCTCGTCAAACATCGCCTTCAGGCCCTGGTCCTGAAAGGAAATCTGGCGCGCCGGAAGCACATGCTCGCTTGGGCTGTGCGACTGCCGCCGAACTACGTCCGCCACGGCGTCGAGATACGCCCACCCCGCGTCCGGCTGCCTGGGACAGGCGAGGTAATTGGTCGCCTTCAGTTCATCTTCCGCCGTCACGCGACGATAGGACCACCGCGCCGGGACGTGATCGAGCAGGCTCGGCATCGTCGCGGACGCGGGAGCCGAGAACCACGCCTCCTTGGCCTGGCGCGAGACTACATCGTGCAGGAAGGCGACGTCGACGCTGCGGTGATCGACCGCGGGCGGCGCGCCCCCGTCGAGCATCACACCGATACGCAGCTTCGACATGAAATTGCGCGAGGTCTCGCTGACGACGAGCGCGTCGGGGTCGGCCTCGGAGCCTTCGAGCAACTCCTTGTAGATGCGATTGAGCTTGGGGCGGTCGCGGTGCCGGACGAGCACGTTGCAGTGCATCTCGTCCTCATCGTGGACCGACCCGAGCGCGTTGACGGTGGCGAAGGGCAAGCCCGCCGCGTCGCAATTGTAGAGCATGATGCTGAGGTTGGAGCGCTCGTGCGGCTGCAAATCGAGGTAACGCTCCAACAGCACGCGAATCTGGCCTGCCGCCTCCCGGGGATCCACGTCCGTAGCCGCTTCGGCGGGATCGCGCACCGGGCGTTCCATCAGGCTGTAGTCGTTGACGGTGCTCGTCTCCGCCAGCAAGACCGGCTCGGCGCCGTGATAACCCACTGCAATCTCAGGATAGAATGGATGGGCCAGCTCCGCGCGCAAATCCGCAAAGAACAGGCGAGAATCTCCAAAGTTAATTTGTTCGGCGGTGAGCAAGTGCGCGGCCAGGCCGGCGACACTCCGCGCCTTCACAGCGCTCGCGGCCAATCGCAAGGGGTGCCAGGGCGCGATGATCGCCGACGGCGCGCCGCCGGTGATCGCGACACATCCGAGCGACAGGACGGGCTCCCAGAGCTCCTGCCGGTTGAGGTCGCCGGGCGCGTGCAGCGCAAGCGCCCGCAGGAGCGCGCCATAATGCTCGGCCTGATTCAAGAGGGCGGCGTCGACAAGGCCGTTCTGTCGCCATCCCTCGATCGCGGCCGCATACGCCGCCGCAAAACCACCCCAAGCGGCACCAACGGCAGCCGCCGCTTCCGCGCTCAAACGGCCATTGGCCGCCGCCTTGAGCGCCTTCGGAAATTGACGTCCGACATCGTAAGTGGGGTCCGATTTAGGAATCAGCGACCCGGAATCCTGTCGATAGGCGGGCTGCAGCGTCGCCACATCGCTCAAGGACACGGACTGGAGCGAGCCCTTTCGGCTAACTGGCTGGCGCGCGACGCTCGACCGCGTCAGCGGACGCTTGATGAGGCGGTCGAGATCGTCGCGAAGCTCCAGGCCGATCCCGTCCGGCCGTCCCATCCAGATGAGCTGCACGGTCGTCCGGTCAGCCAACGCGCCATCGCCGACCCTCAAAGTGATGTCGAGCTTGATCTGAAGACTGGTGCGAGACACCGAGACGTTGCGTTTGTACTTCTTGCGACGCGACGCAGCCTCGAGCAGCGCCTCGTATTCGAAAAGATGCGACGTGTCCCACTTGACCGCGCCGCCCATCAGCGCGGGCAGTCCGCGGTAACGCACCGCGAACGCCGTCGCAACATCGGCATTCAGTTCGAGCCATTGGGCCTTGGTCCGCCGTGTGGTCCTAATCTCAAGCGATCGAACGGCGCCAAGGGCGCCGGCTTGGCCATAGAGCCGTTCGAGCGCGCGCAACAGGCCCTCAAGAAGGTCCGTGCACTCGATCGGACGGCCGAAAATGAAACGCTCCCACTTCGCCCGAAGCCCCCGGTCCCGCCCTAGCTCCTCACGGTGGGCCTCGAAAAAGTCGCGATCGTCGTCCCGGGGCTCCTTGTGGGATTTCGATTCCTTGAGCTGCCTCAGATATTCCTTGTCGACGTTGCCGAGACGGTCAGGCAGCTCGAACTCGAAGAATTGGATCGTCTCTTCGGCCAAGCTCGTCTTCTTCTGCCGCAGACCGGAGAAGACCTGAAGAACCCCGTCGGATTCCCATTCGAGCTCGGCGAGCGCGGCCGCTTCGTCCCGCCAACTTGGCGGGGCGTTGATGAAAGCCTCGATGGTGGCGTGCGCGGCAGGCGGAATATCGTCGCGCACCGCCTCGAATTGGGTGCGCAACTCCTCCGCTTCGATCACCTGTCGCGGCGGTCTCTGCTTGAGCAATAGTGGACGGCGATCGGTGACGAGCTTGTCGAACAGTTTTTTCCAACGTGCCGCTAGCGCCTGGTCTTTTGCGCGGATGGCCAGGAAATACCCCAAATCGCGGGGCAATTGCAGCGCTGGCAGCGCCCAACCCAGCGCCTCGAGCAGCGGCTTCGATTCCTCCGCGATCGATCGACGAGTGAGCTCGACGTAGTTTGAGACCTGATGCAGCGTCCAGTCTTCGGCCGCGGCAAGGCCGCGAAGCGCCGCTTGCCAAATCTCGAGTTGGCTTTCGGGCAGACCAAGCCCTGCGGCAGCAGCCTCGACCCACAGCCGCGGCTCCTCAGTGAGCTGCTTGGCGCCCAGCAGTGTCACGTCCTGCAGAGAAGCCCCCTGATCGTCGTCGCTATTAGCGAGCAGCAGGGCTGGACGATCGCACTCCGCATGGCGCAGCGCGACCGTGCGTTCGTCAGTAATCACTGCCGGAGGCAGGTCGAAGGCCGCCACCAGGTCGCGTGGTACCGCGATTTTGATTTTTTGCGCGGTCTCGCTGTCGAGCAGGAGCGCCAGCACCACGGCTGCTACCTGCTGCCCGGTCAGCCGATCCAGCATGAAACGCGCTAGCCCGTCGCCTTCTGAGGCATTTGCCAGACGCTCGCGCAATGACGCTGCGCCCACGGCCCCCAATAGTTCCGAGGCGTTCAAGGCTGCGCACTCCTCTGGAACGGGTTCTCGACGTAGGCGCAGGAATCCGACAGCCTCTTTAGCAAGCCAAGGCTCGCCAGCCGCTCTTCCAGGCGCCGCGCGTTGTCCGAAAAATCCTCCTGGTCGGCAGCGCCCGCATCAATAAATCCCCGCGCCTGCTGGTCACCGATCACCAATCCGTAGCGGTTGTAGAGGAGAATAAGGAAATCCTTGAACTCCAATCGCCGCTCGACGCAGCATACGACTAGCGTCTTCAGGAGCCGATCGGTTGGAGCGTAGCGCACCCGCCGGCTTGCCCGTCGCGACGACAACCCGATAAGGCGCGCCCAGGTCGCGTGGACCTTGCCGACATGTTGCTTGTGCCGAACCACGGCGCGCCGGACGAGTTCTTCGAGCAATTCTTCGGGCTGGCCTTGCGCTTCGTCGGGGTCGTCGAGGTCCGGCCAATCGAAGGTCTTGGACAGGAGCTCCGCTGCGTTCGGTCCCGGCTCATCGGACTGCGACGCCGTGCGCCATTCCGGCGTCGCGGCGATCTCTCGAATGAACCGTTCGAGCGCCTGTTGCGGCAAGGCATTGTTACCCTGGAAGGAGTCCGCCGAGAGGTCACGCACCACCGAGCGTTTCGGCGAGACAATCTCGCAGACCATGGAGATGGGATACGCTTGCGCCAGGACCTCAGCCGAGCGTTGGAGCTGATACAGAATGAGGTGAAGTCCCGTCATCGTGACGATATGCGGAATAGCGTCGTAGGCTGGGATTTGTAGATCCAAGATCGCGATCCAATCCTCGGCCAACCGATCGAAAGTGGGATGGGAAGCGCACGGCAAATAAGCGCCTGCCCGTTCCTGCCGCGCGAACTGGACGTCGCCTTGCAGCGCTCTGATCAGCCCGTCGTAAGGCGCATCAACCTTCAGTATCCGTCTTTCCAGGCGTTCGCGAAGCTCGGCCGCTCTCCGGCTCCTGCAAAGCATGAGATAGAGAATCTCACCGGTGCGCGCGAAGAACCGCCGGTCCGTGGCGACCCCGGTCGCCGTGACGCTGACGTCCTCGTAGAGCGCGCTCGTCCCGAACGGGAAGACGAACTTGGAACTCCAGCGCTTATTGCTGCCGCCTTCGATCGCGGAACTCTGTAGGAAAGAGACCACCGAGGCAAAGTCTTGGAAGGTTTCAAAGCGATCCCGCAGATAGGAAAAATCTGGCCTGTCCAATCCACCTGCGTTTTCCGTCATCAATGGCAGCCAGGTCGCCCACAACGCCTCGTCGGACTGGTCCGAAGAAAGCACTGTTGTCATGTGCGGGTTGTTGAAGAGAAGATTGCGCAAGCGAAGTTGGGTTTGCGGCTTGTAGGACAGTTCGTTCAGGCGCGCCTCGGTCAGTGCGCGTGTCTGGCCATCCTCTGCATGAAGAACGCACAGGAATTCGAGCAGGGTCAGCCAGGGTGATTGCTCATCGTGGAGACGATGGCCCCAAATCGCCTCGTCGATCCACATCTCCGGACCAGTTCGATCTTCATAGCCGAATGGCTTAGCCAGGACCTCCATCGCGGTCAGGTCCTCACCGTAACGCGCCGCGGCGACGCGCGGCCATCACTTCCAACCTCGATGAACCGCAAGACCAGTTCTCCGGCAGAAGGGCGCTCGTCTTCGTCGAGCACGCGGCGCCGCTCCGTCGCACTCAAAAGTTTGGCCTTGAACGCCAGGAGATCTTCGTGGCATTCGAGCGAAAAGCTGCTTGGCAGAGCACCTTCGGCAACCCGCCCCAAGAACTCGAACCGCGTCGGCGTCAACGTCAATCCGATCGGACCCGGGTCATCGCCGCGCGACAGTCGGACACTCAGAGCAATGCCGCCCCGCGCGCTCGGCGCCAACACGGCTTCCTCGCCCCCCTGGCGTGGAACCGAGATCAGCTCGTCGAGCAACGGACTGGTCTTCGATTGGGAATGGCTGCCGGAAGTGGCAAGAACCAGTTCGTCCTGGTTCTGTACAAGCATGCCGGTGAACACGCGATTGAGGCCGCGCATGATCATCGGCATGACCCGACGCGGGAGCGCCATACGGTTCTGCAGACGGGTCGCGACATCGAGGTACAATCCGCCATAGCGGAAGACCGTCAAATCCCAGAGGTCGAATTCGCTCTCCCGCTGTTCGGGAAGCACGAAGAACATCCGCTGGCGCTGCGCGCGCAGGCGCGGCAGAAACTCCTCACGCGCACCGGGATCGCTTGCCTCGAGATAGGAGCGTTGTGCGCGCGTGTAGGCGACCGTGCCACCATAGACCGGGTCATTGAGGACGAGATCGCGATAAGGGCCTTCGAGCGTCGGATCGTCCGCCCCGTAGACCAACAGGTTGTCCACGCGGTTGCTCGTCTCGCCGCCGATGCCAAAGGCATTAAGCTTGCGAAAAAGATCTGATTTTTCGGCGCGACGCGGCTTCAGGTTCTCGCCAAAAATGTTGCGATAGACGCTCGCCTGGTCGAGCGATCCGCCCCCCAAAATTTCCGGGACATCCCAACACGACATCAAACCGTCCGGCGCGCCGGGGTGTCCCAAGAGGATGTTCGCCACGAGCGCCAATAGCTGGCGCACGGGGAAGTGGACGCCATTCTGTTCGCTCAGCTCGACCAGCGCCGTCAGGCGCCGCTGGAGAAGCCCTAAATCCGCCTCGCCCTGCAAGCGGGCGCGATTCTCCCAGATCGGGCAGGTTTGAGCGTTCCGAATGGGACAGGCCTCGCATTGGTCCCAGCCTGGATGCCCCGTCATCGCCGCGATGATCGTGCGGATCATCTGCGACGCCGGCGCCTGACTCAAATCGCGTAGATTGAGCCGGACCGCGGGATCCGGATTCTCGCCCGTGACGAGGAGTTCCTCGATCGCGCGTACCATCGCCTGGAGTTCCGCCATCTGCGGGGCAGCTTTGAGCTTCTCCAGAAGCTGTCCGTGGTTGGCCGCGATCAGATAAATGCGCTGCGGGACCGGACATGCGACGTCACGGGCCATGTCCGACAGCAGAGCCGCGCTCTCTTCCGCGCGCAGCTCGCTCAAATCCTTGACGACGACCAGTTCGCGGGAACCGAGCTGGAGCCGCTGGACCTTGTCTCCGGTATTCCAGGCGGTCTCCGAGCCCCCCAGCCGGACCCAGGCCTCCCGGCAGTGATAGGTTTTCCCGTCGCCCGCCGTGCCGGTCAGGATTTCTGAGCGCGGTGCGTCCGAACGCAGGTTTTCGAGGAGCTGGTCCACAAATTGTGCTGGCAACACAAGGGGTTCGATCCGGTGGCGCCGCAACGCCCGCTGGATCGATTCGTCGTACATGTTGTCGTTGGTCGGAATCGGACCGTAGTTCCGAAGGAACCTAACCCAACGACTCGCCCCGGATGCCGACATTCGCCCCCCCGACACACTCTATCCGGCGCTCGTAAGGAGGGCCATCCTCGTCCTTGCACCACCACTTGTGTCGACAGTGGCATGATAGCATCACATTGCGCCGGAATGCTGCCCGAATGTTCCATTTCTCGCAGCCCGCTACGGGCTCACGCGCGCGTTTCCGCCGGTGCATCTGGAGCCCTGGGGACTCCTCATCGGGCAGTCGGTTGATGCATCAGCAGCCCACGCGATCCGTCGGAGGCGGCGCGGCGGTCTCTTCTGTTTACGGCGGCGAGGATCGACGCCTCGGATCGAAGGATGGTGCGATCGCCGAAACCCGGCGATACGAAAGCGCTCGAATGGGGCGAAGGCGCTGCCCGTGTCGCCCCTGCCGGCGTCTATCGTTCCGCGCCGAGGCGTTCTTCGCTTTGCGAGTGCGAGCGATGAAGATGAAACGGATGCAGCCGCGTCCAAGACGCGGTCACGCGCGAAACCCACGAGAGGGCACGCGCCGGTCCGCACCAATTATCGCGCTCCCCGCCGAATGCCTGTAGGTTGCCTTCTATGGATATCGAGGAACTCAAGCTTCTACGCGGTTTCGGACGAATCGCATACTCCGAGACCGGTAAGCCCACGCTCAAATACCGCGCCATCGATCCCGCTGACCGTTATGTCCAATGTAGCTGCGGCAAGGCGGACTGTTGGACCCATCAACTCACGCCGCTGCGCGAGCATATGGTCGCGTTGTTTCGCGCGATCGTTGTCTGCGGACTCGAAGAGCAATTCGAGGCATTCAACCGGTCGGAAGATCCCTGGCCGGGTGTGATCTATGCGCTGCAAATGGCCGCAAGTCTGGAAGACGTCTTTGCCGACCCTTCCTACGTCGACGACAGCGAGGCAGCATTCTGGTGTCGACCCGCGTGGGAGAGCGACGAAGAAGATCGGGAAGCCGCATCCAAATATGCCGCGGCCCTTATTATCTTTAACTTCGCATGGACCGCCTATGAGGCGGCGATCGAGACATCCGCCAACGGAGTTTACCCCAAGGATAAAGTGCCTGTGCGGGCGCGGCGCCTCTTCCAGGCCGAGCCCGAACTCTCCGCTGGCGTCGAGGTCTTCGACGTCTCGTACAGGGTTGCCCGCGAAATTTGCATGCGGCTGCCGACGATAGCTTCAAGCATTCAAGACATCGACAAAAAATATGCTCTGTCGGGTGCAGCGGCAGCAGCGGAGCTTGGTCGCATATTCAGGAATTACATCGTTCACGGCGCCGACCCCATGCCGGTGGGAAGTAGCCGCGCCGCATGCGCGAGGTTTTATTCCATCACACGGCTGCTCTTACTCTTGATTCAGTTGTTAATCCTGCGGCGGTTAAAAGAGCCGGCCCGGCCCGTCCCTCTGTCAGCGAACCAAGATCGCGGATCCCAGCGTGCGGGCAGACTATTGCAAAACCTCCACCGTCGCGAGGCATTGTGGGTCGAGCCGGAGCTCATGCGCGTCGAGGACTGTTAAGCGCCGGCACGGAGGTGAGCTCACAGGTTGGAGCATCAGGCTTAAACGAAGTGATGCACTTTTCACCAGTTGCCGGACCGAGGCTTGCCGCTGCGCAATGAGCTTTATATCGGTCGGCTGCGTCAGGGACGGTCCTGGGGACAGGTGAAGATTGGAAAGGCACACTTGATGAGACACCGGAGCGCCGATTACGGCGGCTGCCTGTCGCGTCGCCGTCCTCGTCTTGCGCGTGGCGCCAGCGACTTGTCGCCGGATTTCCAAGCTTTGACGTTCTGCGCTTTCCATCGCAACGCAGGAGAGGCCTCTATTCCGGCGCGCACGGATTCCGGAACAGCCAGCGAGGACGCATCGATTTCACCCCGCTCCAGCACGGCATCCAGAAATGCCCTCTCCCCCGCCGTCAACTGAAACAGCTGTGCCAGCTTCTCCCGGCATTCGGCCGTGACGCGTTCGATCCAGGCTGCCGGGCCACCGAAAGCATCGAAATACCGATCATGCAAGCACATGGTCAGCTTCCCGGTGATGTCGCCGACCTCGCACCCGATGTCGTCCGGCGATGCTGTCCGCCAGTCGAAGCTCTTGGCGCTCGCGCCGATCATCAGGGTGGCCACCTTGATCTTCGCCCAGTCGAGAGACGGCATGGCGATGATCCGGTGCGCATCGAACAGATCGCGTGCGGCGCGCCGCGTGACCAGCGCGACCATCTTACCGGCGACGATCTCGTGGATGTCGAGAACCGGCACGTTCATGGCTCGGTACGATCCGATTGCTGCCGACGGCATGCGATCTACGCCGTAAAGGGGACCGCGGTAGAGATAGTTGATGTCGATCTCGATGGTTCCCGCGCCGCCGAGCGTGGAGGCATAGCGATAGATCCATTTGCCCCCCGCATGTTCCGACGGCTCGCGCCGCGCGGCGTAGCCTTTCGATTCCATCAGCCGCGCGATCCGGTCCTCCAGGCTTGGGCGGTCCGCATCCATCCGCTCCTTCTCGATCGCGCCGACATAGTTGACGTCGATATCGACCGAGAGGCGATCCAGATCGGAATGGAAAACGTTGAGCGCCGTACCACCCTTCAAGGCGATCCGCGGCCCGATCAGCGTGTCGGCGCCGAACGCGTCGAGTATGTCGATCAGCCGGATCACGCGCTCCAGCGTCGCAGGTTGAAGCTGCCGCTCGGCCGCTAGGTCCTGAAGCGTTTCTCGCGAAGCGACCATCAGGCGCCCTCAAAAGCGGCGTCGATAGCCTGCGGCGGCAGAAGCACGCGCCACGGCTCAACAAGCACGGCACGACCGGGTTCGGCGCCCAACGCATAATGCTTCGAGCGGGGGAGCCGCGCTCGCAGGCGTGCCAGAACGTCATCGGTGATGCCAAGCGCGCTGCGCCGCTTTTCGAGCCACCAGCCGGAAACGGAGGCGATCGACCGGTTGTCCAGAAGCTCGACATAGTCGGCGACCTTCGCCGGGTCGAGATAGCGCACCAGATCCAGCGATTTGAGGACTTCCTCGGCGCCGCCCGCGAGTTCCGGGCGGTGCAGGATGTCGACGACGGTGCGTTCGACCGTAGTCACACGGACCTCCACCCCCTGCCGATCCATGGTCATGGTCAGGTAGTCAGCCTTGCCGGCCGTCACCAACGCCTTCGGCGGGGTGACGAAGCGGCAGCCGCCGAAGGGCAAGTCCACCAGTTCTGTGCGTCCGGCGCTGATGAGCTGGACCTCGTTGAACTCGGAATAAGCTATGCCATGCAGCTCGAGCGCGGAGTGAAACCCGAGCACGCCGTCGGAGCGAAGCTTGCTCGCCGCGGCGAAGCGGTCGATCACCATCCGCTCCGCCGCCAGATGGGCCGGTACGGCGGCGAACACCTCGCGGCTGACACGCTTGATGTTGCCGGCGCGGAGATGGTGTCGGAGCAGGCTGGTGACATTGGCTGCGCCCGCTGGATGGCCGAAGGCCGCCGCAAACTCAGCCCGGGTGAAGACCGGATGAGCCGACAGGAAGCTGGCGGTCTTGTGCTGGCGAGGCTGCATGGAGAGTCCATAGTTCTGCGTCAGAATGGGCAATTAATAGCCATTCTGACGCATATTTGTCAACTATTCCGTCTCCGAAAAACAGGCCCAGCGGTCACCCCAGCGGTCGTGAAAAGCGTGCCGAACAGGCTATGAATTACCCCTTCCAACGCATTTTCCAGAACAAGCCGCCTTACGGAAAAGACCGTCAGCGCTATGCGCTCAATCTGACGGTCTTATGGTTTCGGCTGGCGTGCGTTTCAAAAAAGACCGTCAGAAATACCGTCAACTTATGTGGCTATCGATAACTCAAACCTGCTCGATTTATTACTTATTCCCTTTGTCGTTCAATCGGTTATGAGATCTGGTCGCGTGACTAACGATGCATCGCCGATCATCAGAACATCACTCTAAACTATTGAATTATATAGAGAATTTTCAGAGCAACCACTCCCCTCATTCCCACTCGATCGTGCCCGGCGGTTTCGAGGTCACGTCATAGACCACGCGGTTGATGCCGCGCACTTCGTTGATGATGCGGGTCGCCACACGCGCGAGGAACTCGTGCGGAAAGGGATATGACTCGGCCGTCATCCCGTCGGTCGAGGTGACGGCGCGCAGCGCGCAGACATGATCATAAGTCCGCCCGTCGCCCATCACGCCGACGGTGCGCACCGGCAGCAGCACGGCAAAGGCCTGCCAGATCGCGTTGTAAAGCCCGGCATTGCGAATCTCTTCGAGATAGACCGTATCGGCCTTGCGCAGGATCGAAAGCTTTTCCGCGGTGATCGCGCCGGGGATACGGATGGCGAGGCCCGGGCCCGGAAATGGATGGCGGTTGACCAGCCGGTCAGGCAAGCCCAGCTCGCGGCCCAAGGCACGCACCTCGTCCTTGAAGAGCTCGCGCAGCGGCTCGACCAGCTTCAGCTTCATCCGTTCGGGCAGGCCGCCGACATTGTGATGCGATTTGATCGTGGCGCTGGGCCCGCCGGTGAAGCTCACCGATTCGATCACGTCGGGATAAAGCGTGCCTTGCGCCAGGAATTCGGCGCCGCCGATCTTATGCGCCTCTTCGTCGAACACGTCGATGAAGGAAGCGCCGATGATCTTGCGCTTTTGCTCCGGATCGGTGATTCCCGCGAGCTTGTCGAGGAACAGCGCGCCCGCGTCGCGATGGACGAGCGGAATGTTGTAATGGTCGCGGAAGAGCGTCACCACCTCGTCGGCTTCGCCCGCGCGCAAGAGGCCGGTATCGACAAAGATGCAAGTGAGCTGCTCGCCCAAGGCTTCGTGCAGCAAGGCCGCGGCGACCGACGAATCGACGCCGCCCGAGAGGCCGCAAATCACCTTACCCTTGCCGACCTGGGCGCGGATGCGCGCGACGCTTTCGGCGCGGAAGGCCGCCATCGACCAATCGCCGCTGAGCCCCGCGACCTTGTGGGTGAAGTTCTTCAACAGCGCCGCGCCCTGCGGCGTGTGCACCACTTCGGGATGGAATTGCACGCCGTAAAAGCGGCGCGCGTCGTCGGCCACGGCGGCGAAAGGCGCGCCCTCGCTCACCGCGACCACGCGAAAGCCCGGCGGCAACGCCTCGACCCGGTCGCCATGGCTCATCCAAACCTGCTCGCGGCTGCCCTTGGGCCAAAGCCCGGCAAAGAGCGCGCAATCATCGGTCACTTCGATGAAGGCGCGGCCGAATTCGCGGTGATCGGAGCCGGCCACGCGCCCGCCAAGCTGCGCGCACATGGTCTGCTCGCCATAGCAGATGCCGAGCACCGGCACGCCGAGCGTGAAGAGCTTGTCGGGCGCGCGCGGGCTCGCCTGTTCGGTGACCGAGGCCGGGCCGCCCGAGAGGATCACCGCCTTCGGGCCGAAGGCCAACATGCGCTCTTCGCCGGCGTTGAACGGCAGGATCTCGCAATAGACGCCGCTTTCGCGCAGGCGCCGCGCGATGAGCTGCGTCACCTGGCTGCCGAAATCGACGATCAAGACGCGGTCTTGGGCTGGCGTGGTCATGACGCATCATCCGTGGCGGCGGGTTTCTTCGCAAGGGCGCGGCGCTGCATCACGGCGACGAAAAAACCATCCGTGCCGTTGCGTGCCGGCGACAGGCGCAAGGTCTCGTTGCGCCCCGGGCAATCCCCGCCCACCGCCTCGGCCCAGATCGAGGCGATCGGCACCAGGCTGAACTCGTCATGGCCGGCAAGGAAGCTCGCGATCTGGTCCTCGTTCTCTTCCTTCAAAACCGAGCAGGTCGCATAAAGCAGCCGCCCGCCCGGCTTCACCAGACGCTGCGCGCTGTCGAGAATTTCCGCCTGCAACGCCGTGAGCTCGGTCAGATCCGCGGGCTTCAGCCGCCATTTGGCGTCGGGGTTGCGCCGCCAGGTGCCGGTGCCGGTGCACGGCGCGTCGACGAAAACGCGGTCGAAGCTCGCCGCGTGCTTCTTCACCCATTTGTCGCGCGCGCTGACCAGCGGCACGCGCTGCACGATGCTGGCGCCGGCGCGGCGCAGGCGTTGCGTGGCGCGCTCCAGCCTTTTGGTCGCGATGTCGCACGCGACAAGATGGCCGCGATTCTTCATCGCCGCCGCGAGCGCCAAGGTTTTGCCGCCGGCGCCGGCGCAGAAATCGACGACGCGCATGCCCGGCCGCGCATCGGCCAGCAAGGCGGCGAGCTGCGAGCCTTCGTCTTGCACCTCGATCTCGCCGCGCTTGAAAATCTCGAGCTGGCCGAGCGGCACGCGTCCGAACACGCGCAAGCCCAAAGGCGAGAGCGGCGTGCGCACCGCCTCGACACCTTCCTGTTTCAGATTCTTCAACGCGGTTTCGCGGTCGGTCATCAGCGCATTGACCCGCAGATCGAGCGCGGCCTCTTCCTGCATCGCCGCCATTTCGCGCATCAAGGACGAGCCCAGCGCGTTCTCGAGATGCGGCGCAAGCCAGACGGGGAAATTCCCGCGCGCCGGCAAAGGCATGTCGCGATGAACCGGTTTCGATGCGGCGAGCTTTTCGACCAATCGCTTCTCGCCCTCGTCGAGCGTGCGCGGCCGGAACCGATCGCCGTCGCAAGCACGCGCGATCGCGGTCGGCTCCCATTCTTCGTAAAGCGCCAGCTCGGCCAGCAAACGGTGGCGCGCATCCGGCGCCTCGCCGCATTGCTCCAGCCACCAATCGATCTGGCCGCGCCGCCGCAACACGCCATAGATATGGCGCGCGATCGCGGCGCGATCCTTGACCCCGGCAAAGCGATGGCGGCGAAAATAATCGGCGACGAGATCGTCGGCCGGCGCGCGCTCGTTACCGATCGCGTCCAGCAGAGAAATCGCGGCCTCGACCCTTGCGCCCGGCGTCACAGATCCTGCCGGTAATTCGGCGCCTCGCGGGTGATGGCGATGTCGTGGACATGGCTTTCGCGCAAGCCGGCCGAGGTGATGCGCACGAATTTGCAGTTCTTCTGCATCTCGGCGATGGTGCGGTTGCCGGTATAGCCCATCGCCGCGCGCAAGCCGCCGATGAGCTGATGAATGACCGCGCCGACCGGACCTTTATGCGGGACCCGGCCTTCGACGCCTTCGGGCACGAGCTTCAATTCGTTCTGCACTTCGGCCTGGAAATAGCGATCGGCCGAGCCGCGCGCCATCGCGCCGACCGAGCCCATGCCGCGATAGGATTTGTAGGTCCGGCCTTGATAGAGGAACACCTCGCCCGGGCTTTCATCCGTGCCGGCGAAGAGCGAACCCAGCATGGCGCAATCGGCGCCGGCCGCGATCGCCTTGGCAAGATCGCCCGAGAATTTGATGCCGCCATCGGAGATCACCGGCGTGTCGCGTTTGCGGCATGCCTCGACCGTGTCGAGCAGTGCGGTCAGCTGCGGCACGCCCACCCCCGCAACCATGCGCGTGGTGCAGATCGAGCCCGGGCCGATGCCGACCTTGATCGCGTCGGCGCCGGCATCCATCAACGCCTCGGCACCTTCCGCCGTCGCGATATTGCCGGCAATGAGCTGCGTGTAGTTCGAAAGGCGCCGGATGCGGTTGACCGTGTCGAGCACGCGCGAGGAATGGCCATGCGCCGTGTCGACCACCAGCACGTCGACCCCGGCATCGAACAGCGCCTCGGCGCGGCGAATCCCATCCTCGCCGGTGCCGGTGGCGGCAGCCACCCGCAAACGCCCCGCCGCGTCCTTGCAGGCATTCGGGAAGCGTTGCGATTTCTCGATGTCCTTCACCGTGATGAGACCGACGCAACGATAGGTTTCGTCGACCACAATCAGCTTTTCGATGCGGTGCTGATGCAGCAGCTTCTTGGCATCGTCGCGGCTCACGGTCTCGCGCACCGTGACGAGCTGTTCCCTGGTCATCAGCTCGGCGATCGGCTGCTTCGGATTGCTGGCAAAGCGCACGTCGCGGTTGGTGACGATGCCGACGAGCTTGTGCGAGCCGCGCTCGACCACCGGAATGCCCGAGATGCGATGCTCGGCCATCAGGCGCAGCGCATCGGCCAGAGTCTCGTCGGGATGGATGGTGACCGGGTTCACCACCATCCCGGCCTCGAATTTCTTGACCTTGCGGACTTCGTTGGCCTGCTCGGAAATGCCGAGATTGCGGTGGATGACCCCGATGCCGCCCGCCTCCGCCATGGCAATGGCAAGCGCGCTTTCGGTGACCGTATCCATCGCCGCCGAAAGCAGCGGAATGCCGAGGCTCACCTCGCGCGTGAGGCGGGTCCGGGTATCGGTTTCGTTGGGGAGCACCGTCGAGGCGGCAGGCACCAGCAAGACGTCGTCGAAAGTGAGCGCCTGGCGGATTTCCATGCTGCCTCCCGTGAAGGTTGGCGAGGCACTATACACCGCGACGACTGATTCGCAAGTCAGCCCGCCCGTCGCAGGCGCTTATCTGCCTTGCGAATCGGGTCTTTGAAACCCTAGCCCCTGAAGCCCTGGGCGACGACATAGACCTCGGCCGATTCGGCGCGGCTGGCGGGCGGCTTGGCGTGGCGCAGACTGGCGAAATCCCGTTTCAGTGCCGTCAGCAACTCACCCTCGGCCCCACCCTGGAACACCTTGGCGATAAAGGTGCCGCCCGGGGCCAGCACTTCCTTGGCGAAGTCGTAAGCCGCCTCGGCCAAAGCGACGATCCGCACATGGTCGGTCGCGGCATGGCCGGTGGCGGGCTGGGCCATGTCGGTCAGCACGACGTCGGCCGGCCCGCTCAACGCTGCCTTGATTGCCGAAGGCGCTTCGGGCGCGAGAAAATCGAGATGGAGGATGGTGACGCCCGGTACCGGTTCCATCGCCAAGATGTCGAGCGCCACGATCCGGCCTTTGCCGGAAGCGGCGCTGATCCGCTCGGCGGCGATCTGCGACCAGCCGCCGGGCGCCGCGCCGAGATCGACCACGCGGCTGCCGCGCTTCAGAAAGTGAAAGCGGTCGTCGAGCTCGATCAGCTTGAACGCGGCGCGCGAGCGGTAACCGAGGCGTTTGGCCTCGGCGACATAGGGATCGTTGAGCTGGCGCGCTAGCCAGGCGCTCGAAGAAGGCGAGCGCTGTCTTGCCGTCTTGACGCGGACCGCCATATTGCGCCGCGAGCCGGAAGGCGATTTTGACCGCATCTCAGCGTCGCACGAGGCCGAGGAGGATGCCTTCGCGAATGCCGCGATCGGCGACGCGCAGCTGCCCGACCGGCCAGAGAAGGCAGATCGCTTCGAGAATGGCGCAGCCGGCCAGAACGAGATCGGCGCGCTCCGGCCCGATGCACGGATTGGCCGCGCGTTCGTCATGGCTTTGCCGGGCCAGAAGCCGCGAGGCAGCGCGCAGCGCGTCGAAGCTGATGAACGTGCCGTCGATCCGGTTGCGGCTGTAGCGCGGCAAGCCGAGATGCACGGCCGCCAAGGTCGTGACCGTGCCCGAGCTGCCGAGCATTTGGACCTCGCCTTGCTCGATGCGACGCCGGATCGCGTGACGCGCCTCGATACCGACGATCGCGCCATAGATTTCCTCGACCATGGCGGCATAGGCGGATTCGGAAACCTCGCGCCCGCCATAACGATCGCTCAAGGTGACGACGCCATGCGGCAGCGACAGGGAGTTGATGATCTCGGGCTTGGCAACGCCGTCGCGCAAGCTCAGCCAGGCCAGCTCGGTCGAGCCGCCGCCGATATCGAAGACCAGCGCATAGGGCAGGTTCGGATCGAGCAGCGGCGCGCAGCCCGTGACCACGAGCCGCGCTTCTTCCTCGGTCGAAATGATTTCCAGCGCGATGCCGGTTTCGCTGCGCACCCGGAGCATGAAATCGGCGCAGTTGGCCGCGCGCCGGCACGCTTCGGTCGCGATATAGCGCGCGCCCGCGACCCGATGCGAGGCCACTTTGATGGCGCAGATCTTGAGCGCCTCGATGGTGCGGGCCATCGCTGCCTCGCACAGAGCGCCAGTCGCGGCGAGGCCCTCGCCCAGCCGGACGATGCGCGAAAACGCATCGATGACGACGAAGCTGCCCTCGCCGGAACGCGCCGCGCTTTTGGCGACGAGCAGCCGGCAATTATTGGTGCCGAGATCGAGCGCGGCATAGGTCGGCCCGCTGCCGCCAGTGTCGGACCGGCCGCGATAGGCGCTGGTGGCATGGGTTGTTTGAGGCTTCTGCACGAGGCTCGAACACGCTCGATTTGGGGTGCGGCATGCTAGCCCAGGCAGGCGGGATTGATAAGGCCCGTCGCCCCGCCGCCCGCGATCCTCTATGCTTGGGGAAAGAGTGCAATCGTTCGGGGAGGATGCATGATGGCAATGCAGGAATTGGCCGGACACGGCGCGCCGGGCGGGCTGGATTTCGCCGATATGCGGCGGCGGCTCAAGGCCATCTTCATCGGCTCGGTCGGCAACCTCATCGAAGCGAAGTGCTGTTGGTCGTGGGGCAGACCCTGGGCGGCACCACGGCCTTCTATACCTACACCACCTATATGCAGAAATTCCTCAAGCTCACGGTTCATTTGAGCGACAACCAGACCACCCTGGTCACCGGCGCGTCGCTGATCTTCGCCATGTGCCTGCAGCCGATTTATGGCGCGATCTCCGACGTGATCGGGCGCAAATGGCTGCTGATCGGCTTCGGCGTGGCGGGCACGATCTTCACCATTCCGCTGTTGACCACCTTGATGGCTGCGCAGAGCGCCTTGTTGTGCTTCGTGCTGATCGCGGGAGCGTGGATGATCGTCTCGGGCTACACGTCGATCAACGCGGTGGTGAAGGCCGAGCTTTTCCCGACCATCGTGCGCGCCACAGGCGTGGGCCTGTCCTATGCGCTCACGGTTTCGATCTTCGGCGGCACGGTGGATTCGGTCGCGTTGTGGTTCAAATCCATTGGGCACGAGACCTGGTTCTACTATTATCTCACCGGCTGTATCGCGACCTCGCTCGTGGTCTATGTGCTGATGCGCGACACCAAAAAGCGCTCGGCGATCGGCCGGGTCATGTAAGCGCCGCGGAAAGCGCGTGCCCCAGAACCAGTTGGACGGGCCGGTCCCCTACCCAAGCCCTCCTCCCTGTGCTATTTAAGGACTTGGTTACCATAGTTAGACTTAAATAGAGACTCTTCCCGCGTTGGGGGATCGTCTAACGGTAGGACAGCGGACTCTGACTCCGCCAGTCTAGGTTCGAATCCTAGTCCCCCAGCCAACCTCGTCCGGTATGATCTAGCACTTGCCAACATTCGATGGGCGAGCCGAAACGATCAGGTCGACGAAGAGCGTCTGTCCCTCGCGACGCCGTAGCGGCGAGTTCGGTAGTGCCGAGCGCGTTGCTACCTTCTCTGTGCCGCGACCTTGTTCGATGCGACGACGCGATGCGACGCGGGAAGCGTGATGTTCAAGGCGAGTTCGCCATCCACGACGATCAAGCTTTTTTGCGCGGCTGTCGGGATGGGGATATGTCGCGACTTACAATAAAGAATGAGCGCCGCGGCCAGCTTTTCTTCGCCAACCGTGACGCGTTCGCGAAAGCTGTTGTTCGTTACGACGTTGCACGCGAAGCGGCAGCCGCCTTCTTCGCCAATCGTTACATCTTCGATCGCGCCATTGGGGAAGGATTGGTTAGCCCGTAGATATAATTGCCGGACGGCTGCGAGCACCTCGTCATTTGCAAAGATGACTTGTCGTTTCTCCGCCGGCATGTGCAACCCCCACTCCAACGCCGCGAAAATACGTTACCCTCAACGAAGACGACCGCGGCCACGATTGACCCGACTATAGCGCGAAGCAGCTAAGAACAGGTTTAGCGTCACTATGACGCGTGGCAGTTCCGCCGGCGTTTTGCCTCTCCCGTTGCGACGCTACGCCCCTCACCACGCGCCGACGGCGCCGTCGCCGCGCGGGTCGGTGGCGCCTTCGAGCGCGCCGTCGCGATGCCGCACCAGCGCGCCCGCATGGCCCATCAGGTCGGTGAAAGCCGGCACGATCTCGATCTTATGGCCGGCCTCGCGCAAACCCTCGACGACGTCGGAAGAGAAGCGGTCTTCGAGCTTGAGGCTGGTACTTTCCTCGCCCCAGGTTCTCCCGAGAAGCCAGCGCGGCGCCGTCACCGCTTGTTGCAGCTCTTGGCCGAAGAAGGCATAGCGCGAGAACACCGCCGCCTGGGTTTGGGGCTGACCCTCGCCGCCCATCGTGCCATAGACCATTAGCCTGCCGTCGCGAAACGACGCCATGGCAGGATTGAGCGTGTGGAACGGCTTGCGCCCGGGGCGCAGCGCGTTCCACCCCTCTTCCGCCAGACGAAAACTCGATCCGCGGTTTTGCCAGGTGATGCCGGTCTCAGGCAGAACCAGCCCGCTGCCGAATTCGAAATAGGTGCTTTGAATGACGCTGACGGCGCGGCCTTCGCGATCGATCGCGCCGAACCAGACCGTGTCGCCACCCGACGGCTCCGGCGACCACGGGCGCGCGGCCTTGGCACCGGCGATCTCCGCCGCCCAGCGCGTGAGCGTCGCGCTATCGTCCAGCAGGGATTGCGGGTCGAGAGTCATATAGGCGGGATCGCCGACCTCGCGATCGCGCACCGCGAAGGCGCGCTTGGTCGCCTCCAGAAGGCCGTTGATGTGTGCGAAGGACTCGGCCGCCGTGACGCCAAGACGCTCAAACAAAGCCAAGATCAGCAGCGACGCCAAACCCTGGGTCGGCGGCGGAAAATTAAAAAGGCGGCCGATACGCAGATTGGCGTGAAGCGGCGTGCGCAGCTGCGCGCGATGCCGCGCGAGATCGTCGAGCGTGAGCGGCGTGCCGAAGCGGTGCAGATCTGCGGCAATCGATCGGGCAAGATCGCCGCGATAGAAACTGTCGAGCCCGTCGGCAGCCAGACGGCCCAAGGCGGCGGCAAGCGCCGGCTGTTTCAGAAGCTGACCCGGAAGCGGCGGCGAGCCGTCGGCGGCGAGAAACACCGAGGCGAAATCGGCAAAGCCCGCTAATTCGCGATATTTCTTCGCGAGCGTCTGCGCCGTGCCGTCGGCGACGGCCACACCATCGCGTGCGTAGTCGATTGCATCGCGCAGCAGGCGCAGCAAGGGAAGACTTCCACCCCAAGCTTGGTTGATGTCGAGCGCCGCATGCCAACCCGAGATCGTGCCCGCCACCGTGTTCGCGGCCAAGGGTCCGCGCCACGGGATCGTATCGCAACCCGCGGCGCGGTAATAGGCGACATCCGCCGCCATGGCTGCGGCACCGCAGGCATCGATCGCCAGCGGCTCCTTGCCCGGCTCGGCGACCAACCAGAAGCCGTCGCCGCCGACACTGTTCATCTGCGGATAGACGACCGCCAACGTCGCCGCCATACCGACCGCCGCCTCGATCGCGGTGCCGCCTTGGCGCAGAATGTCGACCCCAGTTTCGCTCGCGAGATGATGGGGTGCCGTGACGATGCCGCGCCGGCCGCGCTTGGTGGTCAGCACCGGTTCACGCCTGTCCGTTCAAAGCGCCATACGTCATGCCGCGAATCATAACATGGCGGTGCGGATGCGTGGCCGACTATTCGAGATCGACAGCGTAGCTGTCGAGCGCGGGCATGGGGCGCACCACGTTATTCTTCACCAGATAATCGGCGAAGGCTTGGTAACGCGCCTTGTCGAGTGCCACCGGATTCTTGGGAAAATACGGCAGGCTTGCCTCCCACGCTCCTTTGTTGAGCGGATTGTCGAGGTCGGGATGCGCCTTGATGAACATGGCCCAGCATTCGTCCGCTCAGGGGGCGCTCGGGAGCGGGGCGATGGGGAGCGAAAGAAGCGAGACCCGAAGGCTTGTCACCGTGACCGTTGAACAGAAAGGTGACCAGAGATTGTGCACACAGAGCGCCATTTTCCGCCCCGTGCGACGCCGATGACGCTGGTAACCGCTTTGATTAGTTAGAGAGAGGACTCGTATTGGTCGAGCGGCGAGCCCATGGACATCCCGATCGCGCCGCCGATACCGCAGCCCAACGCGGCCGCAACCGGCAGGCCGACGATCGCGACCCCGCCGCTGACCGCCCCGGCGCCCAACGCCGTCATGGCGCCCATGGCGGCGCCGGACACACAGCCCATCGCCGCGCCGGCAATGGTGTGACGGGAACGCTCCAAGAGAATGCCGCCGATGACGATCGCCGGCTCGACATTACGCTGCAGTCTATGAAAGGCGCCGGTCGAGACCGAAGACGCGCTCACCGACGCGTTGGTCACGGACAGATGGACCGGTGCGACCACGCACAGAAACGTGGCAACCAGCAGCCCGCCAAAAACCGTGGGACGGTGCGAATGGGCGCGCGGAAGTAGACGGCGGTGACGGTCGCGATGCAGGACGGGTCCGCTCAACCACATGGTCATCCTCCTCGGAAGGAATACTTCCGGTTAACCATGAGGAGAAATATAGGCCGCAAAAGCTGCTCAATCCTTTCCGGCAAGCGTTTCGCGGCGCCGGGATAACGCAGCGGTAACGATTTCGCAGGCGGAGGTCGCCGCGCGCCGCCGTTTTCCCGGCTTCGTGGCCAACGTCACCAGGATCCACCGGCGCCGGCAGGGATGCTTAGTCGGCCTTGGCGAGCTTCAGCCGCAACGCATTATTGGCACCCGCGACCGTGCCGCCATTGTGGTCGATCGCGGAGGTGATCTCCTCGCGCGCGGTCATGACCAGGCTCATGCCTTCGACGTTGACGTCGATCACCTTGTAGCCTTCGTTTCCCCGGCGCAGCACCCAATCCACCTTTTCCGACGTCGCGCTGTCGGGATGAACCACGCGGCTCGAAACCACCATGGTGGTTTCGCCCATCGGCCGCGACCCGGTCACCTCGACCTTTTCGCCGTTATAATTGCCGAGCCCGCCGGCATAGATATGGACGACCCATTGCTCGAAGAGTTGGCCGAAGCTCTGCCGGTCTTCCTCGCTCGCATTGTTCCAATACGGGCCGACCACGAAGCGCGCGATCCGCGGCACGTCGAAATCCTGGTCGAACAGCGCTTGAAACTTGATCTCGCGATCCTTCGCCGCAAGATTCTTGTCGGCGAGCATGCCGAGCGCGTTGGAAACCAGGTCATTGACCACGGCGGCGGGATCGGTCGCGGAAGCGGCAAACGCGTTGCCGCAAAAGAGCGACGAAACCAAGGCGACACCGAACAGAAAGCCGGACGCGCGGATGACTCCGCCACGGCGCAGCAAATGACCTCGCATCAAGACGCCCTCTCCTCGAAAACCGCGTTCGACCTTCCCATCGAAGGCCGGGCGCCGGCGGCGCGAGACGATCGAACGGATTGCCGGCGATTGTCCCGGTGATGTCTTAGAAACCGGTAAATGATCGGTTACGATCGCGCAGGAGCGGAGCAACGAAAGGGAGAAGAGCGATGAGACTCGGCGTAGCGATTGTCTTCTGCTTCCTCGCGGCGATCGGCCCGGCATGGGCTCAAGCCGACACCTGCGCCTTGATCACCGGCGACGAGGCGCAGCAAGCGCTCGGTGAGCGGGTGCAACCGCCCCAAGGCCAGCCTTTCGGCATCTGCCAATGGCGCGGCACCGGCACGGACGGCATCAGCATTCAGCCGGTCGAAACCGGACAAGCCGGTTTCGAGAACGCCAAGGCCAGGACCTCCAACACGGTGGCGCTTTCGGGCATCGGCGACGCGGCCTTTGCCTTCGTCTCGCAAGCCGGCTTCGTGCAGGTGCATCTGTTGAAGAACGGACGCTATGTCGTCATCACGGTGCAAAGCCGAGGCGGCGCCAATCTCAATGCCGCGAAAGCCGTGGCGGCGAAAGTGGCAAGCCGTCTCTAACCTCCCCCGCCGCCGGTGTCCCGCGCATTCGCGTTTTGCTTAACCAAATCTTTACCCTGCGGGCGCATTTAGGTCCGATCCTCTTTCCCCATGGGGGCAGACCATGCTCACTATTGTATGTGTCGCCGGCGTTACCGGAATTTGCACGGGCACTTTCGCCGCGGCGTTTTCCGACGTGTTGCCCGCCTATCGCAAGCAATTGAACAATTGGGGCAGCAGCGTGTTGGTCGCCAGCGTGCTGATGCTCGGATTGACCTTGCCGCTGATCTAGACCCGTCCGTCGAACAAGACGGCGGTCCAGCGCTAATCCCCTAACGCTGCTCCGGGGAGTGCCGGTGATGCGGCGCTTCCCGATAATGCAACCGCAGCAGATCTAGCCCGTAATCATTGCCGTTGGGCGTGCGCACGATCGTGTGCACATGGAACTTCGCCGGCTCGGCATTGGTGAGGAAGACGCCGGTATGATGATCGAACTCGATCATCACCACCGGGCTTTGGATCCGGTAATAGAAGGTACTGTCTTCGGCAAAACCGCCGATCCAGCAAAAATGCGTCGCGGCGAGATGACGCTCGATCTCTTCCATTCGGACTCGTTCCGGAACGGAAGGCAGCGGCGCGATATAGCACGCGACAAGATCGAGCAGGCAGCGTCGTTGCTCGGGCGACAAATCCGCCGCGACCAGGCCTTCATAGGGAATGACGCGATTGTCCTGATGCGCCCCGCCGAGATGCAGATTGTCGGCGAAATGGCGGCGGCCCGGCGGCAGATCGCCGCCCATCATGGAATGCGCGACGATCACCCGGCGCCGCTGTTCCGGCGACAAAGCGCGCATCAGCTCCAGCCCCACGCGCTCCTCGTCCTCGAAGAGGCTGATGCCGGCGAAAGGCCCGGTATCGGCATAAGACGGCTCCGCCCCCATGAAGGTCGGCGACAGCACCATCTGTTGCCCCAAAACGAGACAATTGAGGCTGAGATGATGGCCGAAGAGCTGCCAGCCCCAAGGCTCGCTCGCCGACGGCGTGCCGAAGAGACAGAAGGTGTAGCTCCATTCGCCGAGCACAGGCGGCCCGCCGACCAGATCGCCGAGAAAGCGGTTGAGCCGCATCACGTTGCGCGACATCTCGTAGCCCTTGGCGCTGAGGCTCGCGCGCAGCACCGCCAGCACCGCCTCGCGCAGCCGCTCGGGCACCTCATCGAGCCGCAGCCCGTAATCCTCGAGATAGAGCTCGGTGTTCTGCCAGCGTCGCCATTGCGACGACGTGACCGGAAAGCGCATTGCCGTGCGCTGCTCCGGCGTCAGCAAACCCAACAACGCATTCACGGCCTCGATCATCGCGTCGCTCGGCGCGCCGTTGGGCGCCAGCGAAAACAGCCCGGGGATGACGCTCCCGTCGCTCGTGATGCCTTTGAAGGGCTCGGCCAGAAGCTTGTCCCAAGAGGCGAAGAATTCGCGCGCGCGCGGCGTTTGCTTTCTCGCATCCGCATGGGCGCGCGCGGTCGGACCGGCGATCTTCGATTGGCCGGGAAGCGGAAGAAAGGGACGGTAATCGGGGCGGGGCATCGCGCCGTCTCCTAAAGCACGGCGCCGGGATTGGCGAGCGCGTCGCTCGCGAGGCTGCGCGTGATCAGCTCGTAAGCCTCGTCGACGGAATTGGTGCGATAAAACAAATTGAGATCCTCGGGGCTGATCACGCCATGGCGCACCAGCGCGTCAAAATTGATCACCTCGTCCCAGAATTTCGCGCCGAACAGCACGATCGGCAGGCGTTTGCGCATCTTGCCGGTCTGGACCAGGGTCAAGATCTCGAACATCTCGTCGAGCGTGCCGAAGCCGCCGGGAAACAGCACCACGGCTTTGGCGAGATAGACGAACCAGAATTTCCGCATGAAGAAATAATGGAAGTGAAAATGCAGCTCGCGGCTGACATAGCGATTGTCGAACTCGTCGAGCGGGATCGAGATCGTCAGCCCGACATTCAACCCCTTCGCTTCCGACGCGCCGCGATTGGCTGCTTCCATGATGCCCGGCCCGCCGCCGGTGCAGACGACGAAGCGATGCTCCTCGTCCTGCAAGCCCTTCGACCAGACGGTCAAGCGATGGGCGAGCTCGCGCGCATCCTCGTAATAAGCGGAAAGCTCCAAGGCGGTGCGCGCCGCCGCGACGCCTTCGCCGGTCTTCTCGGCTTGGAGCAAGGCTTCGGTCGCGTCCTCGCGCGATTTGAGCCGCGCCGAGCCCATGAAGACGATCGTGTCATCCACCCGCAGGCGCTCGAAGCGCGACAGCGGCTCGACATATTCGGCCAGAATGCGCAGGCCGCGCGCGTCGCGACTTTCGAGAAACCGCTGGTTGAAATAGGCTTTGGGTGTCGTCCGGTCGGATCGCTGTGCCAAGGAATACCTCGCCGGTTGCGCGCCAGAAGTTAAGGGCGGCGATTCTGCGCCCGGCGGAGGGGTTTTACAATCGGGCGGCGAGCACGATCGGGCGTTCCTTAATAAGATTGTCGCATTTTCTGCGGCGAACCGCTGCACACTTCGCCGGAAAATGCTTTTAGTCGAGCGGCGCGGCGGCGGTCATGACCGGGCCGATCTGGTCGTGGATGACGAGATCGGCATAGGCATCCTGCTCGGTCTTCTCGCGATTGACGATGACGAGCTTGGCGCCGTTCTCCTTGGCGAGCAGCGGGAAACCCGCGGCGGGATAGACCACCAGCGACGAGCCGAGCACGATGAAAAGGTCGCAGGCGAGGGTTTCCTCGGTCGCGCGCTGCATCTTCTCCGGCGGCATGGCCTGGCCGAAGGACACGGTCGCGGTCTTCACCAGCCCGCCGCAATCGCGGCATGACGGGATCTCGCCACACCCGAGGAAGCTTTGCTTCAGCACCTCGAGCTCGTGGCGCAACCCGCAATCGAGGCAGGTGGCATAGCTGGCATTGCCGTGCAGCTCGATCACGCGCGCGGCGGGAACGCCCGATTCCTGATGGAGATTGTCGACGTTCTGCGTGATGACCGCGCTGACCTTGCCGCGCCCGACCAGCCGCGCGACCGCGAAATGGCCGGCATTGGGCTTGGCGCCGACCCAGCGCATCGCGCCCGAAAAGGTGCGGCTCCAGGCCTCGCGCCGCATCGCCTCGCTGGCGACGAATTCGTCGAAATAGATCGGCTTCATCCGGCTCCAAATGCCGCCGGGGCTGCGAAAATCGGGAATGCCCGATTCGGTCGAAATGCCCGCGCCGGTGAAGACCACGGCGCGTTGCGCATCGGCGAGAAGCCCCGCCAATTCTTGGCCCGCTGACATGCGGCGCATGATAGCGGGCCGACCGGGCGGCGGCGCAAGCGGGAATTTCCGCCGGCTCAGCTTTCCGCGGCGTGGGCGTGGCCGGACCAGGGCACCAGGCGCTTTTCCAGATATTCGAGGCTTTGCAGCATCGCGAAACCCAGAATGCCGGCAACCACCAGCCCGACCATGGCCTGGCCGAGCGACAGAATCTGCCAGGAATGCCAGATGAGAAAGCCGATGCCCGATTGCGCGACCAAGGATTCGACCGTGACCGTCACCAAGAGCGCACCGCCCAAGGAAAGCCGCAGCGAGCTCAAAATGATCGGCAAGGCCGCGGGAAACATCACCAGCATGTAGAGATCGCGCGTGTTGACCTTGAAGCTGCGCGCGACCCGCAGATAGATCGGCTCGACATTCATCACCGCCGCCATGGTGCCGATCAGCATGTAGAAGAACGGCTGCAGCGCAATCATGATGACGTTCGATTCCTCGTTGAGCCCGATGACGAGCAGCACCAGCGGAAAGAGCGCGATACGCGGCAAGGGATAGATCGCCGCCACGAGCGGATTGAGCACCGCGCGCGGCCAGCGGAAGAGCCCCATGGTCAAGCCGAGGAAGACGCCCGGCACCACGCCGAGCACGGTGCCGGCGGCAAAGCGCCCGAGCGTCGCGCCGAGATGGAACCACAGCGTGCCGTCCCGAATCATGTCCCAGGCAATCACCACGACCAGGCTGGGCGAGGAAAAAATCCGCGGATCGAGCAGGCCGGTGCGCGCGGCGATCTCCCACAATGCCAACAAGGTCAGCGGCGAGACCGCCGCGAAAATCTGCTCGCGCGACGGCGCGAAGCGACGGGCCGGCGGCCGCTCAGCCATGGACGCGTTGTCCTTGTCGCTCGCGCGCGCCCAGCACTTCTTCCTTGAGCGCTTCCCACACCAGCGCGCGGATACGCGTGAACTCCTGGTGGGAATCGAGATCGAAAAGCGGGCGCGGGCGCGCGATCGCCACCGGAATCTCGGCCTTGATCCAGCCCGGTCGCGCGGTCATCACCACGATGCGGTCGGCCAAGCGGATCGCCTCGTCGACGCTGTGGGTGATGAACATCACGGTCTTGCGATTGGCTTCCCAGACTTGCAGCAGATCGTTTTGCAGGATGAGCTTGGTCTGCTCGTCGAGATTGGCGAAAGGCTCGTCCATCAGCAGCATCTGTGGATCATTGGCGAAGGCGCGCGCGAGATTGACCCGCTGCCGCATCCCGCCCGACAGCTCGCGCGGATAGGCCAGCTCGAATCCGCCGAGGCCGACGGCGCTCAGCACCCGGTGCGCGATCGCGTGGCGTTCCGCCTTGCCGATGCCACGGGCGCGCAGGCCGAACGCGGCGTTGTCGAGCACGGTCATCCAGGGAAAGACGCCCTGTTCCTGAAACACGATCGAGCGGTCGGGCTTGTCGTTGCGCGCGAAGTTGAAAGCGATCGTGCCGCCGCTGGGCGCGTCGAGCCCGCCGACGATGTTCAACAGCGTGGTCTTGCCGCAGCCGCTCGGACCGACCACGCAGACGAATTCGCCGTCGCCGATCGTCATATTGACGTCGCGCAACGCCTCGATCGCGCCGCGCCGTGCCTGAAAGACTTTCGTGAGATGAGCGATCTCGACCGCGGCCGTACTATTCATCCGGCGCCGCGCCTCGAAAGCCGCGGCCTCATCGCGCGCGGCCGATGACGCCGAGCGCGTCGGCGACCGGCTGCTTGTCGACCGCCACGTCGAGGCTCGTCTTGTGCTTCAGCTCGCCGACATTGGTCCAGATGTCCTGGAAGCGCGCGAGCGAATTGGTGGAAACCTCGCCATTGGGATCGAAATAGATCACGCCGCCCATGTCGCGGATGATCTGATCGGAAAGCCCGGTCCATTTGGTCGCCGTCGCCATCAGATCGTCGTTCCACACGCCGTTCGCGGCGTTGATCTCGCGGCTCGTCAGCAAATAGACCTCGAGAAACTTGCGCAAGGCCGGGCCGTTCTTGTCGAGGAATTGCTGCGAGGCGACCATGATCACGGTCTGCGCCCAAGGCGCCAGATCGCTCAAGGTCTTCCAGCGCTTGCCATAGCCTTCGCGCTCGACTTGCGAGGCCAGCGGCTCGATCACCGAGATCACGTCCTGCGAGCGGGTTTTGGCGAGCGCGAGGAAATCGCCGATGCCGCGAATGCGCGTGAGCATGGTGACGTCCTGGCCGGGGGTGAGTTCGGCGCGCTGGATCGCGGACAACGCCAGGAAATAGACCGTGGAGCCGATCGGGCCGGTTTCGACGATCTTGCCTTTGAGATCGGCGAAATCCTTGATCTCGCCGGCCTTGTCGCTGGTCAGCATGAGCCAGGCCTCTTGCGCCCTGCCCTCCTTGCCGATCGAGAACACGCTCACCGCTTTGGCGCCGAAGCCTTGATCGATGAGGTTAAAGAAAGACGGCGACGGCGTCTGCGGCGCGATGTCGAGATCGCCGCGCGCCAGCATCGGCGCCAAGGTCACCGAGGATTGGGTGAATTTGGTGATCTGGACGTCGAGATTGGCGCGCGCGAAATAGCCTTTCTCGAGCGCGTCGACCGCCGCCAGCGAGTAGACGTTGCCGGGGTTGAGGGCGATGCGGATGGTGACCTTGTCGGCCAGCGGCTTGACCCGATCGAAGGGGCTGGCGGACTGGGCGCGCGCTTGCCCGCCGGCCAAGAGCAGAATCGCGAGCGCCATTGCGGCGAAAACGGGAAAGGTTGAACGGCGCATCGGCATTGTCCTCCTCGTCGGGCCTTGCGGGCGGCCCTGCTTTTGCTTGCTCTGCAGCGAGCGCTGCGCGATGAGGTACTCTATATGGCTGCGCCGATCAATGACAACGCCAAGCCGCGCATAGGCGCAGGGCGGCAAAGCGGGAGATGGGACAATGCCGTATTTGGAACGCCAAGACGCGAGCATCTATTTCGAGGAATATGGCGCGGGGTATCCGGTAATGATTTTCGCGCCGGGCGGGCTGCGCTCGCAGATCGAGTTCTGGCGCCGGCAAAGGATCAACCCGGAGACGCCGCCGACCTGGATGGACCCAACCGCCGAGCTGGCCGGCCAATTCCGCGTCATCGCGATGGATCAGCGCTCCAGCCCGGTGGGAAAATCCCGCGCACGGATTCGTGCCGAGGACGATTGGACAAGCTTTGCCGACGATCATCTGGCGCTGCTCGATCATTTGAAGATCGAGCGCTGTCATGTGATGGGCGGCTGTATCGGCTCGTCCTTTAGCTTGAAGCTCTGCGAGCTGGCGCCCGATCGCATCACGGCCGCCGTCCTACAAAATCCGATCGGGCTGGTGGCAGAAAACGCCTGGGTCTTCCCGCAGGAGTTTCAACGCTGGACCGCGGAGTATCGCGCGAAATATCCCGAAGCCGATCAGGCGACGCTCGACGCCTTCGGCAAACGGCTTTACGGCGCCGGCTTCGTCTTTTCCGTGACGCGCGATTTCGTGGGCGCGTGCCGGACGCCGCTGCTGGTGATGCCGGGCGACGACCCGCCCCATCCGACCGCGATCGGCGAGGAAATCGCGCGCCTCGCGCCCAACGCCAGCTTGTTGCGCGATTGGAAAGGGCCGGCGCATCTCCGACGCGCTATCGCCGCGGTGACGGCGTTTCTGGTCGCGCATCGGCCGAAGGATTTGTGACGTGTGGCCGGGCTCAGCCCCAAGGCCCGCGATCCTCGCGGCGCTGGCCGGCGGAAGGCACCGAGCCGCGGCCGAAGCCGGACCGCGCCTCGCGCGGATGCGCGGTCATGAAGGATGCGCTGCGCGAAGGTTGGAACATGGTGGTGCTGGGGTGACGCAAAACCAGCACCAGCACCATGCCGGCGAGGAAGCCGCCGACATGGGCCCAAACCGCCACGCCCGGCTCGCCCGGCGAGGCCGAAGCAGCGCTGATTACTTGCATCAAAAACCACAGGCCGAGCAGGATTACGGCGGGCACGCTGATAAGGCGCACGATGATGATGATCCAGAAGAAGACGACGACATTGCTGCGCGGATAGAGCAATAGATAGGCGCCGAGAACGCCGGCGATGGCGCCGCTCGCGCCGATCATCGGCACGCTGGAGCTTGGATCGACGCCGGCCTGGGTGAAGGCCGCGACCACGCCGCCGGCGAAATAAAGCAGCAGATAACGCGGCGCGCCGAGCGCCGATTCGACGCCTCGGCCGAAGATCCAGAGATAAAGCATATTGCCGAGTATGTGGAGCCAGCCGCCATGCATGAACATGCTGGTGAAGATCGTCGCCCAAGCCGGCACGATGCGAAGCTCGGGCGACAAGCGGTGGCTGCCGAAGAGAACCGACGGCACCATCCCCAAACTGTAGGAGACATCGACGGATGCCGCGTCGTCCAAGCCCAACTGCCACAGGAAGACCAGCGCGCAGACCGCGATCAGCGCGATCGTGGCCACGGGCAGGCGCAGCCGCGGCGTGTCGTCGTAAAGCGGTATGGCGAGGAACAAGAGCGGGCCGCCTCAAGGGTGGAGGCCTAGTGTAGTACGGTATCGGATTAATTAAACCTAATGGCGATTATTCCCCGCCTGACGAAAGGCCCAAAAATAATTACTCCTGGCTCCGACAGGCCGGCGTTCTTCTAATCCTCGTATTCGTAATCGGCATCTACTGGATCCAACCGGCGAAAGCGGCCATTGGTGCCGACGAACTTTTGAGCAAAACCAGTCCGGCGCTGAATCCCATTGTCGTCCAGATATTGAATCATGCCGAAAACAGACATCCGTTCGGGGGCGACTTTTCGTGGTCCACTGAGACACCAAATATGATCGTATCTCGTCTCAAATTCTGCGGCGACAAGAAGTGCCTCTCCTCCAGATATTTCGCGGCCAATGGCTACTTCTTTTGCATCACTAATCGAATCCAAATTTGGCTTCGGGTCCTCTATACGGATGGTGATTTCGTTACGTACGATCCTCGCGCGTGTCCCACCGACATTCACAATCTCATAATTGAGTTTTATTGGTTGGTTATCTTGCAGGGGGTACATCCGTATCTTGCGGACTCTCAATCTTGGACGATATTCAGCGATGAATTGCTGACGAGCAATTTCTTTCTGCTTCAGCAGGATGTCAACTTGGGCGCCCTGTATTTTGACCTGCTGTCGAGTGATTTTGGTAAGTTTCCGAGCCGTTTTATCGGCGCGTCTCAACAAGTCAATTTCAATGAAAGAAACGACCACGAGGAGCCCGCTAAACGCGGCGAGGACAAGGGTATAGAGAGAAACGGCGTCGTTGGGCTTCCAGATGGAACTTTTATTGCTGTAGGCGTTGCGTTCCTTATCGGTACCGGATGGGGTCTGGTATTGACTTGGTGCTTGGGGTGCTGGCGATGAGACACTTAGCCATGTCCCATACGCTGCTAGAAATATCAAGACGGCTAAGGCAGTCGCCGGGCCTTTTCTGCTCGTCAGCATTCCCTAATCGCTTCCCCGAAAACATTCTCGTTTTCGCGATTACCGTACCGGCAAGCGGACTCGGCAACGTAGAGCGGCGTGTCGTCGTAAAGCGGTATGGCGAGGAACAAGAGCGGGCCGCCTCAAAGGTGGAGGCCTAGTCTAGGGGATGATCGTATCAAGTCGAGATATCGGATCGTCACCCCCGGGCTTGACCCGGGGGTCCAGGCGATCGCGCGTTACCCGCTCTGGCCCCCCGCCTGCGCGGGGGTGACGATTAGTTATTTCAGTTCGATGCTGTAACGGGCCTCTACGCTTTCTGGCCGACGAAATCCGTCAGCTCGCGCCGCGTGGTTTCGCGCGCGAACCACAGGAAGAGCGGGCACAGCAGAAAGAACGACAGCGCCAAGAGCGGCATGCCCGCCGCGATCGAATGCGAGGTCGCGATCCAGCCGATGATCGCCGGTGCGGTCGAGCCCAGCGCGGTGCCGAAGGCGAAGGACGCGCCCACCGCCGTGCCGCGAATCTGGGTCGGGAAAATCTCGGTGGTGTAGCCGAGACCCGTGCCGAAGCTGCCGGTGATAAGGAAGTTGGTCGCCAGCCCGACCCAGAACAGGCTGCCCGGGCTGTCGAGATGCGCCAGCACGAGCAGCAGGATCGAAGCCGGCAACGCGAAGGCCGGGATCACGTAACGCCGCCCGAAGCGGTCGCACAAGGCGCCGCAAATCCAATAGGCGATGATCGCGACGAACATCCAGACCGAGAGATATCCCGCCGTCGTCTGGAAGCCGAGATGCTTTTCATTGGCGAGGAATTGCGGCATCCAGGCCGACCAGCCGACCCAGGTAAAGAGATAGAAGGTATAGACCGCGGTCGCGACCAGCATCTCGCGCGGGTATTCGCGCACCGGCGACCAGATGTCGAGCTGCTTGCGCAAACCCTCTTTCACCATCGCGGCGGTGACATGCTGGAAGCGCGGGCTTTCCTTGACGCTCAACGCGACCCAAAACACCATCAGCGCCGGCAGGATGCCGAGCCAGTAGAGCGCGCGCCATCCCCAAAGCGGCACGACGGCGAGCGCCGCCAAGGAGCACAGCATGTAGCCAAAGGGATAGCCGCCGACGAGACCGCCCAAAGCCGTCGCGCGCCAGCGTGTCGGCGCGGTTTCCGACACCATCACCATCCCGACCGGCGTTTCGCCGGCAAGCGCGATGCGCGTGAGCGAGGAGAAAATCAAAAGCTGCATCGGGCCTTGCGCAAAGCCGGTGATGCCGGTGAAAAGCGAAAAGCCCAGAATCGACAGGATCAATATCGGCCTGCGTCCGTAAAGATCCGCGAGCGCGGGAAACACGAAAGTGCCGATGAGGCCGACCCAACGCGACGCGGTGGTGATGTTGCCCATCGTCGCCGGGGTGATGCCCCATTCCTTGATCAGCAGCGGCGTGACGAGCTGCATGATCGTCATCTCGTAGACATCGAAGGCCCAGGCGAGAATGCAGATCCCCAGCACGGTCACGCTGTACAGCGTCCACCGGTCGGTGGCCGGAGCGACGGCAGCAGTTTCAAACGGTGTGCTAATAGCCATGCGACGCCTCCCTGCTTCTGCTGAACGCAGAATGTTTGCTGCGGCGTTTCATATTGGCCGAGGTTCACCCCCGGCCGCGTTTCTCCCTGGCAATACCCTGCGCCGTTGTGCGAAATCGGTCAAGCAACAATTGATCGAGGGCAATCGTCGCCGCGTAGCGAGGCGGCTTCCATCCTTGTTCTTTGAGCTCGGCGGCGGCCTTTTCGATAAAGCCGAAATCGAACACTTGCGCGGGCGCGAGAATCTTTTCCTTCGCCACGCCCAGCATCGCGCCGCGCAACAGCAGCTCTTCTTGCTGCTGCTCATGCGACACGACGCCGGTCGCGGACATGCCGGGCACGAAAGTGGCGGCGGAGAATTCCGCCGCGGCGCGTTCGAGCCCGTGCTTCACCATGCTTTCCACCGCCGCTTCGCGCATTGCCTTGACGGTCGAGAGGCCTTTGAAGATCGCGCGCATGGTGCGGCGCACGAGATCGGGCTTCGCCGCGATCAACGCATCGGAAGTGGCAAAGCCGCTCAAAACCATGCGCACTTCCTTGTGCATGTCGATCAGCATGTGGAGCTGACCCGCTTTCACCAGCGCGTCGATGTCGGTGCTCTTGCCGGCATCGATGACGGCGGCGGGATAGGTCCCGGAGCTGACCGCGGCGATGCGCGCAGCGGTCGCACCCAGCGGCGTGAAGGAGACGTAATCATCGGGCAGGCTGCGTTGCGCCAAGACATAGCGCAGGCTGATCTCGGTGGTATCGCCGCGGCTGATGACGCCCACCGCCTTGCCTTTCAAATCGGCGAGCGACTTGATGTCGGGCCGGACCCAAAGCTGATAGGCCGAGTGATCCTCGCCGACGAAGAGCACTTTCAGATGCGCGCCTTTCAAGATCGCGCTGATCGCCGCCGAGGAGGAGCCGCTGAAATCGAGATCGCCGGAAATGAGCGCGGGCGTGGCGATGCCGCCTTGGGCCTGAACCAGCTCGACCTCGACGCCTTCCTCGGCGAAATAGCCGCGGTCGATGGCGACCAGCAAAGGCGTGTAATCGATCGTCGGCACGACATAGGAAAAGCGGATTTTGTCGGCGGCGTGGCCCGGCGCGGCCAAGCAAATCGCGATCAGCGCGGCGAGCAAGCCGGCGGCAAGGCGCGAGCGCGCGAGGGCTTCAGCGCGGCGGCGCCAACGCATCGCGCATCTCGTCGACCATCTGGCGCAGCTTCAGCTTGGTGCGCTCGTCGATCACCTTGCCGGCGGCGCGGTCGACCGCGCGCTCGATCGGGCCGATGGGCGCGGTCGCCGGCACGACATAGCCGCGCAGCGCGTGGACGATCTGCTCCATCGCGTTGATCGCTTGCACGGAGGCGATCGGCCCGCTCGAGGCCGCGACCAGGCCCACGAGCCGCCCGCCGAGATAAGGCGGGTCGTCATCCTGCATCAACTCGAGAAAATCGAACGCGTTTTTAAGCCGGCCGCTGATGCTGTAGTGGTAGGCCGGCGTGCACCAGACGAAAGCACGCGCGCGCCGGAAAGCGGCGATGAGATGCGCGGCTTCGGGCGCGTCCTTTTCGTGCAGATCGGGATGATAAAGCGGCAGGTCGAGCGCATCGTCCGCCAGCATCTCGTATTTCATGCCGCGCTCGGCGAACAGCGCCGCGGTATGTTTCATCAGGATCACGGTCGCCGATCCGGCGCCCAAGCTGCCGCCGACGATCAAAACCGGCGCCGACACATCGTTACGGCTCATTCGACCTCGCGTGACGGGAAAGGACGTGCATGACGATACCGGCCGGGCATTGGGCGCCGCCGCTGGCAATCATTCCGGGACGATGTCGCCGCGTTGGAAGAATTGGTCGTAACGGCCGTCGCCGCTGTCCTGGCCGCCGCCGACATATTGGAACTCCCAATAATTGTCGTCGAGATCGCGGAAATAAAACGAGTAGCCGCCGTGATGGTCGGTGATGCGCGAGATCTGGTGGATGCCGTATTTGTCCTTGAGCTCGTGGGCGAGGGCGAGCGCGCGATCCACCTCCTCGCGCGAGGCGAGGTCGATGCCCCAATGATGCTGGCGGTCGACTGGCTTCACATGGTCGCCGACTTCGAGACAGACGATCACGCAATAGCCGCCTTTGCGCAGCAGAATGCCGCGCTCGGTATGGCGCACGCAGTCGAGGCCAAGAAATTCCTCGTAGAAGCGGCGCGAGGCTTCGAGATTGCGGCAGGTGATGGTGCCGTGCGACAGCATGATGGCGCGGTTGAGCGGCTCGCTTCTCGTGGAAGCGGCACCGCGCGGCGGCAAGGTTTCGCTGTCGGTGGATGGGGAAGGCTCGGCCGGCACGGTGTTCTCCCTAGATCGTCTTTGCTTTGGCCGAAGCCTAGCGCAGAATCGGCCCGGTTTTCCAGCCGGTCCGGGATCGCACCCACGAGTGCCGCGGACGTGGTTACTTCTTCAGATGCGGCATCACCTCGGCCGCGAACATCTCGATGTTGCGGCGCGCCAGCTCGTCGCTCAAGACACCGAACTGGAACATCGGCAGAAGAATGCCGAGCCCGGTCTTGTCGCGCATCTCTTCGATCTTGGCGCGTACCGTCTTGGGGCTGCCGATCAGCGCGGTGCCGCTGTCGATGAGATAATCCGCGGTAGTGAGCCGGCCGCCCACCGCAGTGCGCATCTTGAAGAAATTCTTCGTCGAGCTTCGCGAGGTGTAGCCGGGCGGGACCAGCATCTCCATCGGCATGCGCAGGTAATTGTTGAACAGGCTCTCGATCGCCTTGCCCGCCTCGGCGCGCGCGCGCTCGTCCGTGTCGGCGACGTAGAGCGGGCAGGCCCAGCCGAATTGGCCCTCCGCCGGCTCGTAGCCGTATTTGCGCGCCTGATCGCGATAGGAATTGAGATAACGCGTCACCAGCTCGGTCGAGGAGAAGGTGACGAGGAAGGGATATTTGCGGTCGGGATGCGCCGCCCAGGTCACCGTCTCGCTCGAGCCTTGCGAGGGAATCCAAATCGGCGGATGCGGCGTCTGATAAGGGCGCGGCCAGAGATTGACGTAGCGGATGTTGAAATGCTGGCCTTCGAAGGGGAACGGCCCCGGCTGGGTCCAGGCTTTCACGATCAGATCATGCGCTTCGTGGAAGCGCTCATGCGAGAAATAGGGATTGATGCCGGTCGAATGATATTCGGCGCCGATGCCGCGCACGAAGCCGCAGACGATCCGGCCTTTCGAGAGGTTGTCGAGCATCGCGTATTCTTCGGCGATGAAGATCGGATTGTTCACGATCGGCAGGGCACGGCCGAGAATCGCGATCTTGATATTCTTGGTGCGCTGGATGAGCGCGCTGGCGATGAGGTTGGGCGCCGGCATCATGCCATAGGCGTTCTGGTGATGCTCGTTGACGCCGATGCCGTCGAAGCCGAGCCTTTCGCAATCGACCAGGAAGTCGATATAGGCGGCGTATTCCTCGGCGCCTTTGACGGGATCGTAAAGGCTGTTGGGCAGCACCACCCAGGCCGAGCGGTGCTTGCCGGCTTCCGCGAAATCGAGCGGGCGATAGGGCATCAAATGAAAGGAGACGAGTTTCATCGTGCCGCTCCTTTAAGAAATTCGCGTACTTGCCGGCCGACCAGCTCGGCCTTTTCGATATGCGGCAGGTGGCCGCATTGCTCGACCATCGACAGCCGCGCATCCGGCAGACGCTCGCGCCACAACGCGGCATAGGCCGGCGGCATCACCTTGTCGGCGTCGCCCCACACCACCAAGGCAGGCAACGCGATGCGATGCAGCCATTTCTCGAGATCGGGATTGAACCAGCGCGGCTGCCAACCGAGCTTGGTCGCGGTGAAACGGTTTTTGAGCATCGTGTCCATCTGCTCCTCGGTCGGCTGCAAAGCCAGCAGCCGCTCGGCGAAAAGCTGGTTGTGGAAGAGGTTGCGCACCGCCTCTTCCTGACCCCAGATAAAGGTGTCGCCCGACGGGACACCCGGAACGCGGATGCCCGCCGGCGCGAGCAAGCTCAGGCTTTGGCAGCGCGCGCGGTCGCGGATCAGGATTTCGGCGGCGATCCAGCCGCCGAGCGAATGGCCGATGAGATGGACGCGCTCCAGCCCCAAGCTCTCGAGGAAATCGAGATAGAACATCGCCATGTCGGGGACGCTGCGGATGAAGGCCGGATCATCCGAACCGCCGAAGCCGGGATGCTCGGGCACGAGCAGCTCATAGCCGTCGGCGAGCGCGTCGAAGAATGGCAGCCATTGGGTGAAGCCGCCCGCGCCGTGGAGAAACAGCACGGTCTCGCCCGCGCCGGCGCGGCGCAGCTTGATCGTCACATCCCGAATCTTGACGTCCTGGATTTGGACTGCCATGGCGACGCTCCCTCGCTGTCGCCGTCAGCATAACCGTTCCGCGGCAAGCTACCAATCCCGCCGGGCCGGCTGCCCACTCAACAGGAAGGCAGCATGACCCGGACGCTGAGCCCGCCGCCCACGCGGTTGGTGGCGGTGACCGTGCCGCCCACGCCTTCGATATTGCGGCGCACGATCCAAAGGCCGAGCCCGGCATGCGGCAAAACCAGGCCGGTGTGGTTCTTGGCCGGATCCATTTCGGGATTGGGGCGCAGCGAGAAATAGCGGTCGAAGATGCGGTCGATCTTTTTCGGATCGATGCCGGGCCCCTGATCCTCGATGCGCAGATCGATCGAGCCGGACGGCTTGGTCAAGGTGACGGTGATCACGCCATTGGTGGGCGAGAAGCTGATCGCGTTGTCGAGGATGTTCTCGACCACCTCTTCGAGAATCCCCTGCCCGGCCTGGACGAAAGCTTTGTCGTGGACGTTGCGCACGACCGTGACGCCGCGCCCGGCCATCACTTCGCGATAGCGCAACAGCACATTGCCCAGCACCGCGGCGAGATCGATGCGCGGACGCGGCGCCTCGATCAGATCGGCGGTCATGTTGTCGAGGCGTTGAGCCGCCGAGATCAAAGCCTTCAAGCGCCCGACCGAAGATTGGATCAGCACGATGGCGCGATTGGCGCGCTCGTCGCCCACGGCGACGCCGCGCTTGGCGGTTTCGAGCGAGGCTTCGATGGTCGCGACCGGGCCTTTGAAGGAATGCCAATTGTCCTCGGCCGTCTGCCTGATGTCGCGCGCGACGTTGCGCAGATCGAGCATGAGCCCGTCGAAATCCGCCGCGACGCTCGCCAGCTCGGGCATCACGTTGCGCGTGGCGAACGAGGAGTTGCGGCCGCGCCCTTCGCGGATCTCGCGCGCGACATGGCGGAAATGCAGCACGTTGCGCCAAACGCTGGTCGCGATCAAAGCCGCGAGCAAGGCAAGCAGAACATAGATCGACGCCGCGATGCGCACCTCGGGCGTCTTCCAGAACGGCCGCGCGATCGAGGTATAGAGAAATTCCGAGGTGGTGTGCGAGGACACCAGCGCCCAACAGCCCCAACGCGTCTGGATCGGCACCAGCGAGGTGAGGATCTGGTCGCGCCCGTCGGCGCCGGCATATTGGACGTCGATCGGCGTGTCGTCGCTGCAGGTCTTGGCGAGACGATCGAGAATGCCGTGGCCGGCCAGCCCGTCGAGCTCGGTATTCACCTGATCCGGAGTCACGGGCGGCACGGCGGCAACGAAATAGAAGCGGCTGCGGCTGCCCGGCGCCGAAGGCCGCACCATCAGCTGCAGATTCGTGCCGTCATCGCCGTATTTGGCCAGCTCGGCGCTGAGCTGTCCGTTGGGCATGCGGCCGGGCGTGTCGAGTACCGGCTTCAGCGCCTGGGCGATCAGCCAATTGCGGTGCTGAATGCTGCGCGTCACCAGCTCGCGCAATTTCGAATCGGCCTGCTCGAACTGGCCGTAGACGAGAATCGGCAGGGCGATAAACACCCCGACCAGCACCACCAGCTTCGCCGTCAGCGATCCGCCGACCTTTTGCGTCGTGCGTAACGCTTCAGCGAGCCTCGGCAGGTGAGGTAAGCCAGCGATATCCAAATGCTGGATAGTTCTCGATTTCAGAAAACTCACTGTCGAGCCCTCGGAATTTATTGCGGATACGCTTTATCGATGAGCGAACATTCGTGCGGAAACCTTCCTCGCCGCTCCCCGCGACGAAGCCGGCGTGATGGACGCAATCGTAAATCGAGCGATAGGTAACATACTCGCCGGCGCGCGACACCAGCAGATAGATGATCTTGAATTCGGTGACGGTGAGATCGGCATCGGCGCCGCCCCAATAGGCGCGGTTGATGTCGGGCCGCAGCAGCAGCTTGCCGCATTGCAGGGTTTCGGTGCTCGCCGGCGCGGCGGAGCCGCGATAAAGCTGAACGATGAGCCGGAGGCGCTTGGCCAGGATCGGGATGCCGCGCGCCTTATCGACGAAATCGACCGCGCCGTGATCGAGCGCGGCGTTTTCATAGGCCGTCGTCGGCACGCCGGTGAGGAAGACGACCGGCAGGTTGACGCCGCGCTCGTGGAGCGGCGGCAGGAAATCGATGCCGAGTCCGGCTTGAAGCTTCCAGTCGAGAATGATGACGTCGGCGCTTCGATCCTTCTCGAGATAGTCGAGCATCGCCTCGCCGCTGGGCAGCGCAACGACCTCGAAGCCGAAATGCTCGAGCTCGGCGGTCGCCGCTTCGCGATAATCGTCGTCGTCGTCGACCAGAATGGCGCGAACCCGGTCGCCGTGCTCGCCCTCTTCCCTATCTTTGCGAAAATCGGGAGGAGAACTCGGTGACGCATTGTCGCGTTCGTTCAGCAGTGTGGACATCGCTGATTACCTCGTAAGAAAGGGCGTGGAATTGGCGCGTCTCCACGTCCGGATAAAGCGTGACGTTGATCGTGCAATTACGGTCGTGAAACACCCACAGCTTGGTCGGCGCCGTGTCCTCTTCCAGCATCGGCGGGCCGAGCGCGGTTTCGATCTCGTTCTCGTCGAGACCGATCAATCGATCCACGCCCTGGGTCTCGGCACCGACGGGCGGCCCTGGCTTGCGCGCGGGCGGCGCGGGATGCGCAGCGACGTCCGGCGCCGGCGCCGCCGGTGTCGTGTTCTCAAGCGGGCTGCTGGTGCGCAGCTCGGCGGGCGGCGTCGCATTCGTGCAACCCGCGATCAACATCACGGCGAGCAGACCGATGAGATGCCGAGCCTCGCCAACCCTTGCCCCTAATTCGACCAAAAAGCGCAACTCCGGCTCAAGCCGCGCTTGCGCGCGCGATCGCCATGGAGACCTCCTGACAACAACACCAAAAATTTCTTTCCCGCACGTCGCGGCGCGAACCGTTCGTTTTAGGGCGCGGCAAGAGCAAAATTCCGCCGTGACCGCTTGGTGACATCACTGCCATATAAATTTGGCCCAAATGAGGCACACAACCAATTTTGCACGGCATTTTAAACGTTTAGGAACGAGTCACAGGAGCGCCACAACTTTGACACGATCCGTGTTGCGCTCGTGCGAAGCGTCTTGGCGATCGCCCAGCCAGCCGCGATCTATGCAAGCCGATCGGCACAGGATTTAAGATGGAACGCGAGCGTTAATTGGGAGTTAACGCGCGGCACGAGCCACAGAAAAACCACGATCTTTCCCGGCGCCCCGGCGCGGTTGCGCGCGAGCGCGTCGGCAATGCTGCGCGACGCTTCAGAAGAACGGATCGGTCGGCGGCCCGCCGAGAATCACCTGGCCGTAATTGAGCGCCGGCATGTCCCAGCCGCCGACGATATGCGCCGACAGCGCCTGGAGATCGCGAAAGGCGCGCTGCACGTGGTTGCCTTCGTAAAGTCCCTTGCCGCCTTCGGCGGCGAGCAGCAGCTCGGTCGCGCGCCGTGCCATCTGGATCGAATAGCCCTGATCGCGCCGGCTGCGAATGCGGTGCTCGAGCGAGAGGGTTTCGCCCGCCATGATCTTGTCGATGGTCTCGACCAACGAACGCCGATAGAGCAGGTCGCCGGCATCGATCAGCGCCCCCGCCTCGGCGAGTTGCAGTTGGATCGTCGGCTTCTTGGCAAGGGGCGAATGATCGAACGCGCTGGTCCGCGCCTTCATCTCCTCGACGTAACAGTCGAACGCGCCGCGCGCGATGCCGTTGGCGGGCGAGGAGATGCAGAACGGGAACACCGCCCAGACCGGCGCGCGATAAAGCGGGCTGTCGTGAATCCGGCTTCCGGGCGCGGTGCCGTTCACCAGATCCTCGTTCTTCACCATGCGGTGTTCGGGCACGAAGACGCCTTCGACGACGAGGCTCTTGCTGCCGGTGCCGCGCAGCCCGAGCACGTTCCAATCGTCGACGATCCGGCAATCGCTGCGCGGCAAAAGCAGGTAGCGGATATCGGGGATCGGCGGATCGGTGCTGATCATGCCGGCGATCGCGCCGAGCAGCATCCAATCCGCATTGTCGACGCCGCTGCAGAACGACCATTTGCCGGACAGGGTGGCGCCGCCTTTCGCCGGCGCGAGCTTGCCGGACGGCGCGAAACTCGACGCGCTCAAGGTCCGAGGCTTCGCCCAATATTCATGCTGCGCCTCCTCGGGAAAGAGCGCGAGGAAGAGATCGTGCACGCCCATCACCGTCCACACCCAGGCCGCCGAGCCGTCGCCCCGCGCCAACTCGCCGGCAACGGAAAAGGCGGTATCGACGCGAACCTCGGGACCGCCGAATTTCTTCGGCTTCAGCAGCGCGAAAAGCTCGGCGTCCCAGAGCGCCGCGATGGTTTCGGCCGGTATTCGCCGCGCTTCGTTCGCCGCGGCGGCACGGTCGCGCAGCGCGGGGACCAAATGCCGTGCGCGTTCGAGCAGGCTGTCGTGCTGATAGGATGTCGCATCCGTTGCCATGGCTTCCTCCCGACGATGATTTTTTCAAACCATAGCAGACATTTCGGAGAGCGCGTCAAGGCTGGCAGCGGCGTGCCGATTGCGCCCCCACGGGCGGGCGCATAGAATTCGCCTGAGCGGCCGAAAGCGTCGCAAAAAACACGGGAGGAAATCATGAAGATCGTTGTCTTCGGTCCGGACAAACGGACCGGCGCGCTGCAAGGCGGCGACATTGTCGATCTCTCTTACGCCTATGCCAAATATCTGCGCGAGCGGCAAAACGCGGCGCGCCCGATCGAGCTCGCCGAGGCGCTGGTGCCGTCGGACCTTGTGCGGCTGATCGAAGGCGGGCAGCCGGCGCTCGACAATGCGGCGAAGGCGCTCGACTATCTGTCGAGCCAAGCGCAGGACAAGAACGATCCGCGCGGCGAGACGCTGATTCATGCCGCAGCCGCGACACGCATCCATGCACCGCGCCCCAACGGAACCCGCATGGCCTGCGCCGGCTCGAATTTCACGACGCATCGCGAGCGCATGACGCGCCGCTCGGGGCGCGACGTGCGCGCGCCCTTCATCTGGGGCTTTTGGAAGATCGCCAATGACCCGGTCGGGCCCGAGGGCGAGATCATTTATCCGGCGCGTTGCGACCGGCTCGATTACGAGGGCGAGCTCGCCATCATCCTCGGCAAGCGCGGCAAGGATCTGAAGCCGGCCGACCTCAAGGATTACGTCTGGGGCGTCACCTTGTTCTGCGATTGGAGCATCCGCAGCCCGCGCGAGCCTTTGGGCCCGATGAATTTTGCCGCGCCCAAGAACTTCGACACCTCTTATTCGCTCGGTCCCTGCATCGCCGTGAACGAGGTCGATCCGGCCGATGTCGACATCGAAACCCTGGTCAACGGGCAGCGCCGCCAGGCGCACAATACGCGCGACATGACCTTTTCCTTTGCCGACTATCTCGAATATCTGTCGCGCGATTTGACGCTTTACCCGGGCGACATGATCTGCAGCGGTACGGGCGAAGGCACCGCCGCCGATGCCAGCCCGGTTCTGGCCGACGGCACCCAGCCGCCCGATCTGTTCCTGAAGCCCGGCGATCTGGTCGAGATAAAGTCGCCGAGCGTCGGCAGTCTGCGCGCGCGGATCGTGGCGAAGAACGCGCGCTGATGCGTCAGGCGCTTTCGCGCTGGATCGTGATCCGCCGCAGCAGCCGCCTTTCATTCGGGCTGAAATCGGTGCGCGCATGCAAGGTGCAGCGATTGTCCCACAGGATGACGTCGCCCGGCCGCCAGACATGTTGATAGATGAACTGACGCTGCTCCTGATGGTCGAATAGATAATTCAGCAAAGGATCGCTTTCGGCCGTGGGCATCCCTTCGATCGCGAAGGTCATCAGCCGATTGACGTAAAGCGCTTTGCGCCCGGTCGCTTGATGCACCATCACCACGGGATGCGTCCAGGTCAGCGCCTGCGGCGAAGGCGGGCCTTTGCGCACCACGTAATCGCTGGTCGGATCGTAGTAGTTGACGCCGCGCAGATTGGCGAGCTTCGCCTTCATCGCCTCGGGCAGCGTGTCGTAAGCCGCATACATGCTGGCGAACATGGTATCACCGCCTTGCGAGGGAACCTCGATGCTGTAAAGCATCGTCCCGGCCGGCGGATGCTCGACATAGCATTGGTCGGAATGAAACTGCATCTCGCCATCGGGCAGCGCGCCGATCGGCTTGCCGTTCTCGCGGATGTTCGAGACCAGGAGAATCGCGGGATGGCGGCCTTCGCGATGGCTGAAGACGCGGCCGAGCTCGCCGAAGCATTCGCCGAAGCGGATCTGGTCCTCGTCGCTCAAGACCTGATCGCGCAGCAGAATGACCGCGTGGTCGTGCCAGGCTTGGCGCAGGGCCGCCACGGTCGCGGCGGAAAGCGGCGCGCGCAGATCGACGCCTTGCACTTCCGCGCCGATCACGGGGGTCAAAGCCTTGACCGTGAGCCGCGCGGCCCCCGCGGCGATCGAGGTTTTCACGGTGTTTTCTTGCAGAGTCATGGCGATCTCCTTTTGTTTAGGCGCGGCCCCACAGAATCTTGGTGGCCCGCCGCGCGCCTTCGACCATCGCTTCGAACTTTGCCCAGCATATCGAGGGATGGCCGACCCGCGTGCCGATGCCGCAATCCGTGCCGGCAAGCACGTTCTCGCGGCCGACGAGCTTGGCGTAACGCACCAGCCGTTCGGCCACGAGATCGGGATGCTCGATGAAATCCGAGTAATGGCCGATCACGCCCGGCACCAGAGTCGCGCCTTCCGGCAGCTTCACCGTCTCGAACACGCGCCATTCATGCTCGTGGCAGGGATTCGAGGCCTCGATCGAATAGGAGCTGGCATTGACGCGGAAGATGATGTCGGCGATGTCCTTCAAGGGAATGTCGTCGTGATGCGGCCCGTGGAAGCTGCCCCAGCAGACATGCAGCCGGACCTTCTCCTTCGGGATGCCGCGCAGCGCGTGGTTGAGCGCCTCGACGCGAAGCATGGCGTAACGGCGATAATCGGCGACATTCATGTTGGGCAGGCAGTTCCAGCCATCCGGCAAATCCGGATCGTCGATCTGGAGCTGGAAGCCGGCATCGACGATGCCCTGGTATTCCTCATGCATCGCGTCGGCGATGGCGAAGACGAATTCCTCTTCGTTCTTGTAATGCTCGTTGGCCATCCAATGCTCGATCGTGCCCGGCGTGTTGGCAGGCAGGTAAGATTCGGCAACCGTGACGCCGGTGAGCGCCGCCTTGAAGTTCTCGACATCGCGCTTCAAATCGGCGGCGCCGATATAGCGCAGCTTTTCGACGCAGACCGGGCGCGTGGAGCTGGTGCTTTGCAGCCGCGCACGCGGATTGGATGTCGCCTCGAAATAATCGGGAAATTTGGTGCGGTCGCGCGCGGTGATCTCGAGCCGCCGCCGCGCATCGGCCGGCCGGTCCTCATAGCCGGCAATGCGCGCGCGGACATAATCGGTGAAGTTCGATTTCGACAGCTCGCCGTCATTGATGCTGTCGAGGCCGCAGGCGACCTGGCGCTTCACGATCTCGGCCACGGCGGTTTTGAGACGCGCTTCGAGCGCCGCCGCATCGACGGGCTGGCCGCGCGATTTCGCCAGCACCATCTCGCGCAGATCGGCGGGTCGCGGCAAGGCGCCGGCATGGGTGGTAAGAATGCGATCGGTGCTGCGGATCATTGCTTGCTCCAATAGAAATCGCGGATGTGGTTGTCGATCGGGCTCAACGGGTCGGCGGTGATGCGGACGTCCTTGGTATGAACGAACACCATCGGCAGATCCGTGAGCGGGAGGATGTCATTCATCTTGTTCACCTGGTCGATGCCGCGGCGATAAATTTCGACCCGTTTCTCGGCATCGAACTCCGCGGCGCCTGCTTTCTGAACTTCCTTCAGCACCGGGTCGTTCCAATAGTCGCGGTTGCCGTTGAAGAAGAAGTCGAAGAGATCGTCCATGTCAGGCCTGGCATTGGTCGGCCGATAGCCGATAAAGGCGGTAAACTTGCCCTCGCCGCGCAGCCGCACATAAAGCGAGGACGGCAAGGAGCGCAGGCTGGCGCGGATCCCGACCTTGCGCACCATGCCGGCAATCGCCTCGCCGATCTCCTTGATCGGCTCGTGCACGTCGAGCTCGAGATCGAAGCCACCGGCATAACCGGCCTCCGCCAGCAGCTTCTTGGCGCCGTCGGGGTCGAAATCCGGCGGCTTGGTCGATGACGCGCAGCCGACGACGCCCGCGACGCAAATCCCGTCGAGAATGTCGGCGATGTCGCCGCCCGGGATGACGCTTTTCGTCAGCGCCTTGCGGTCGATCGCCATCATGAAGGCTTTGCGCACGCGCTGATCCGTCATCACCTTGTTGTCGGATCGCCCCAAAGCATCGAGCGTGATGTACATGAGCTGCCCGTCATGCATCGGCGTGACCTCGGTGCCGGGCACCTTCGCCAACTCGCGCGCCGTATCGGCGCTGGCATTGCGGATGACGTCGATATTACCGGTGAGGAATTGCGCGATCTGCGTCTGCCGATCGGGGATCGGCATGCCGACGATCCGCTTCATATGCGCGCCGAACGGGCCGTTCAAATCGCCCCAGTAATCGTCGAAGCGTTCGAGCACCATCTTTTCCTGGTCGAGCGACACGACCTTGTAGGGCCCGGTCGCGACCCGGCTGACCCTTCCGTAATCGGCCTTGTTGTCGAGCTTGGCCAATACCTTCGCATCGAGAATGTAGAATTGATAGGCGATGGTCTGGAGATCGACCGGGTTGGGATGCTTGGCGGTGATGCGCACGGTGTAAGGCCCGGTCTTCTCGGCCTTCTCCACCCAGTCATACATTTCCTTGTGGCGCATCGGAATGGCGGGATCGATCGCGTAGTTGACCGTCGCGACCACGTCGTCGGCGTCGAATTTGTCGCCGTTGTGGAATTTCACGTCGCCGCGCAAAACGAATTCGAGCGTGCGGTCGTCGATACGCGTCCAGGATTTGGCGAGACGCGGCACGTATTTCTGCGCACGCTCGTCATAGCTTGCCAGGGTTTCGTAAACCGTCTGGTAGAACACCGCCGCTTCGTCGAGCGGAAACTGATAGGGATCGAGCGTGCTCCACCAATCCGTGACCGCGATCCGCAGCGTGTCGTCGGCCTTGCCCGCCCAGGCCGGCGCCGCGGCGAAGATAAGGGCCGCGAGGAGGAAGAGCCTTTCGAGCCGGCATTGGCGTGCCGCCGTCTTCATAGCGCGCCGCCTCAATTCGCCCAGTAGTAATCGCAGACTTGCGTGTCGATCGGGCTTAGATGGTTTTCGCCGACGCGCACATCCTTGGTGTGGACGAACACGCCCGGCAGATCGGCGACCGGCAGGATGTAGTTCATCTTGTTCACCTGATCGACACCCTTTTTGTAGATTTCGGCGCGTTTCGCCTCGTCGAATTCGAGAGCGCCGGCCTTTTGCTGAGCCTGAATGACCGGGTCGTTCCAATAGTCGCGATTGCCGTCGAAGAAAAAGTCGAAGAGATTGTCCATGTCGGGCTGCGCATTGGTCGGATAGAAGCCCAGGAACGCCGTGAACTTGCCTTCGCCGCGCATCCGCACATAGAGCGCCAGCGGCAAAGGCCGCACGCTCGCGCGGATGCCGACCTTGCGCACCATGCCGGCGATCGCCTCGCCGATCTCCTTGATCGGCTCGTGCACGTCGAATTCGAGATCGAAGCCGTTCGGATAGCCGGCTTCGGCCAAAAGCTTCTTGGCGTCCTCGGGGTTATAAGCCACGGGGCTGGTCGAGGAGGCGCAAGCGACATTGGCCGGGATGCAAATCCCGTCGAGAATCTCGGCGATCTCGCCGCCGGGGATCACGGTCTTCGCCAGCTCCTTGCGGTCGATCGCCTCCATGAAGGCTTTGCGCACGCGCTGATCGGTCATCACCTTGTTGTCGGACCGGCCCATCGCGTCGAGCGTGATATAGCTCAGCAAGCCGTTATGCATGTTGGTCACGCGCGTGTCGGGCATCTTCGCCAGCTCGCGCGCCGTATCGGCGGTGGGGCTGCGGATGAGATCGATATTGCCGGTGATGAACTGCGCGATCTGCGTCTGGCGATCCGGCATCGGCGTGACGACGACCCGCTTCATATGCGCCTGGTACGGGCCGGTCTTGTCGTAGTAATCGTCGAAGCGCTCCAACACCATCTTCTGCTGATCGAGCGACACGACCTTGTAGGGTCCGGTCGCGACCGCGCCCTGCCTTCCGTAATCGGCCTTGTTGTCGAGCTTGGCCAATACCTTTGCGTCGAGAATGTAAAACCGGTAGGCGAAGGTTTCGAGCTCAGTCGCAAAGGGCTTTTTCATCACGATGCGCAGGGTGTAGGGCCCGAGCTTTTCGACGTGATCGACGACGGTATAGAGATCCTTGAAGCGGATCGTCACGTTCGGATCGGTGATGTAGCTGATCGTGCCGATGACGTCGTCGGCGTCGAACTTGTCGCCGTTGTGAAATTTCACGTCGTCGCGCAGCTGGAACTCGATCGTGTGGTCGTCGACCATCTTCCAGGACTTGGCGAGCCGCGGCACGAATTTATGCGCGCGCTCGTCATAGCCGATCAAGGTCTCGTAGACCGTCTTGTAGAAGACGGCGGCCTCGTCCAACGGGAACTGATAGGGATCGAGCGTGCTCCACCAATCGGTGACCGCGATGCGCAGCGTGTCATCGGCTTTGTTGGCCGAAGCCGGCGGCACCGCCATCGCGCAAGCCGCAATGATTCCGAGAATCCCCGCCAACAGCTTGGACATTGTCGCCTCCCCAATCGTCTTTCTTATTTATCGGACAAGTTTCGGCCAGAACCGCGGGGACCGCAAGCGCGATCGGGACAAGATCGCTGGCGCCGCAGCGCGCCATGCCCACCTCGCCCCCATCGATCGCCGGGTTTCGCGAACGCATGGGCGCGGCGTGGGAAAGCAGCGGCGCAGATGCCGGTTTCAAAGCGCCGGGCGCGATGCTAGGCTCTCGCCAAGACGCGGGAAAACCAAGCGCGCCGCCCATGCTCGGGCTTCGGGAGGCCGCTGGACCGCGACAGGGAGACATTCGACGGCTGATGCCCGCATAAGCGGCACGGCCGTCGGCCAAGTCGGGAAGGGTTGCGATGATCCGTTTCCTGATCCATCGGGCGACAATTGCCGTACTCGTCTCGTTGACGGTGTCGATCATCGGATTCGGGCTGCTGCGCCTTTCCGGCGATCTCGCCTCGGCGCTCGCGGGCGACACCGCCAAGCCGGAGCAGATCGCTCAGGTCGCGCATCTCTACGGTCTCGATCGTCCGCTCTACATTCAATATCTCGATTGGGCCGGCAAGGCGCTTCACGGCGATCTCGGCCGCTCGCTCTTCGACAGCAAGCCGGTCACCGCGCTGATCGCCGAGCGGATCGGCGTGACCGCCGAGTTGTCGTTCCTATCGCTGGTCTTCGCGCTCGCAATCGCGATCCCGCTCGGCGTGGTCGCGGCCACGAAACCCAATAGCTGGCTCGATCGTGCCGCGCTGAGCCTGTCGGTCTTCGGCCAGGCCATGCCCAATTTCTGGTTCGGCCTGATCCTCATCATCGTTTTCGGCGTGACCTTGCGCTGGCTGCCGATTTCGGGCTCGGAGCATTTCTCGAATTTCGTGCTGCCGACGATCACCCTCGGAACCTCGGTGATGCCGGCGATCATGCGCCTGACGCGCACCGGCATGCTCGATGCGCTCGATTCCGATTATATCCGCACGGCGCGCGCCAAGGGTCTCGCCAGCGGCGCGATCCTCTTCAAGCACGCGCTGCGCAACGCGATTCTGCCCGTGGTATCGCTGAGCGCGGTGTCGCTCGGCTTTCTCCTCGGCGGCTCGGTCATCGTCGAATTGGTGTTTGCGCTCAACGGCATCGGCTTCCTCGCCTTCCAATCGATCCTGCGGACCGATTTTCCGGTGGTGCAGTCGATCATCGTCTTCGTCTCCTTCGCCTATATTTTCCTGACCTTGCTGTCGGATTTGATCAACGCCTATCTCGATCCGCGCATCAGGCTCGGGTGAGGCGGCGGCGATGACCTCGATCGAACGCGACCGCGCCGCCCTGCCCCTTCCCCGCACAACATCGAGCATCGAGTTCGAAGCGCCCTCGCCGCGCGCGGTGATGCGCCGCCGCGCCTTGACCCATCCGGGCTTTCTCTTTGGCAGCGCGATCATGCTCGCAACGATCTTCGTCGCCATCTGCGCGCCCTTGCTGACGAGCTACGATCCGTTCGGGCAGGATCTAACGCAACGCCTCATCCCGCCGGTGTGGAGCGACAAAGGGAGCTGGGCGCATGTGCTCGGCACGGACGGGCTTGGGCGCGATTACCTGACGCGGCTGATTTATGGCGCGCGCATCTCGCTGACGGTCGGTTTCGGCGCGGTGGCGATCGCCGGCCTGATCGGCACCAGCCTCGGGCTGATCGGCGGGTATTTCGGCGGGCTCATCGATTCGGCGGTGATGTATCTCGTCAACGTGAAGCTCGCCATGCCGGGCGTTCTGGTGGCGCTGTCGCTGATCGCAGTATTCGGCGGCTCGGTCGCGGTGGTCGTGACGGTTCTGGGCTTCCTGTTCTGGGACCGCTTCGCCGTGGTGACGCGCAGCGTGACGCAGCAAATTCGCGTCTGCGATTACGTGACCGCCGCCCAAGCGGTCGGCGCCTCGCATGCGCGCATCATCCTGGGCGAGATCCTGCCCAATGTGATGAACCACATCATCGTCATCGCCTCGCTCGAAATGGCGAGCGCGATCCTGGTCGAGGCGGCCTTGTCCTTTCTCGGCCTCGGCATCAGGCCGCCGACGCCGTCCTGGGGGCTGATGATTTCCGAAGGCCGGAATTTCATGTTCTTCCAGCCTTATCTTGTCGCGATTCCCGGCACGGCGATCTTCGTCCTGGTGATCGCCATCAACATGCTGGGCGACGGGTTGCGCGACATCACCGCGCCGGAAGGCCGCAATTGATCGAGCGAGTGCGATCGCCTTCGCGCGGCGGCGCGGAAACGGTTCTCGCGGTCGAGAAGCTGACCATCGACATCGACGTGCCGGCCGGAACCTTGCACGCGGTCAGCGATGTCGATCTTCATGTCGGGCGCGGCGAAACCTTGTGCATCGTCGGCGAATCGGGTTGCGGCAAGACCATGACCGCGCTCGGCATCATGGGGCTGTTGCCGCGCCGCGCGCGGGTGAAGGCCCAGCGTTTGGCGCTCGAAGGGCGCGATCTGCTCGCCATGGGCCGGGCCGAGCTCGGCGCGTTGCGCGGCGACCGGATGGGCATGATCTTTCAAGACCCAATGACCTCGCTCAATCCGGTCTACACGGTCGGCAACCAGATGGAAGAGATTTTCCTCCGTCACGGCAAAGGCGACCGCAAAGCGGCGCGGGCGCGCGCCGAGCATCTGCTGCACAAGGTCGGCATCACCGCGCCGCGCGCGCGGCTCGCGCAATATCCGCATCAGCTTTCGGGCGGCTTGCGCCAGCGCGTGATGATCGCGATGACCTTGATGTGCGAGCCGGCCTTGATCATCGCCGACGAACCGACCACGGCGCTCGACGTCACCATCCAGGCGCAAATCCTCCATCTGCTGGCGGATTTGCAGGAGGAATACCGGATGGCGCTGGTGCTGATCACGCACGACCTCGGCGTCGTGGCGCGCATGGCCGATCGGGTGATCGTGATGTATGCCGGCCAGGTGGTGGAGACCGGCACGGCCGAGCAAGTCTTTGCCGCGCCGCTGCATCCCTATACGCGCGGCCTGCTCGACTGCATCCCGATCCCGGGCAAGACTCTGCGCGGCGCCAAGCTCGGCTCGATCCCGGGCATCGTGCCGTCCTTGATCGGGCCGCTCGATGGCTGTCAGTTCCGCAATCGCTGCGCTTTCGCCTTCGCCGCTTGCGGCGCGGCGCCCGTCACCTTGCGCACGCAAGGGCCGGGCCGCGCCTACCGGTGTCTGCTCGAGCCGGCAGCGGCGGTCACGCCGCGGCCCCAGCTTCCGGTCGGAGCGGCGCCATGAATCCGCGCGGCGATAGCGGCGAGGCGCTGCTCGAATGCCGCGGCGTCGGGCGCGTCTTCGCCTTGGGCGCCGGCATGTTCACGCCCAAGCGCATGCTGCGTGCGGTCGACGGCGTCGATCTCGCGATCCAGCGCGGCGAGGTGGTCGCGCTGGTCGGCGAATTGGGATGCGGCAAGACGACCTTGTCGCGCATGCTGCTCGGCCTGCTGACGCCGACGAGCGGCGAGATCCGTCTCGCCGGCAAACCGATCGCGACGATCGACCGCGCCGAGGTCGCGCGGCGTGTGCAGCCGGTCTTCCAGGATCCCTATTCCTCGCTCAACCCTAGGAAGCCGCTGGCCTCGATCATCGCTTTGCCGCTCGACGTGCACGGCATCGGCACGGCGGCAGAGCGGCGGCAACGGGTCGAGGAGCTGATGGAGCTGGTCGGCCTGCCGCGGCGGCTGCTCTATGTTTATCCGAGCCAGCTTTCCGGCGGCCAGCGCCAACGCGTCGCGATCGCGCGCGCCTTGGCGATGAATCCCGAAATCGTCATCTGCGACGAGCCGACCTCGGCGCTCGACGTGTCGGTGCAGGCGCAAATCCTCAACCTGCTGCAGGATTTGCGCCGCGAGCTCAACCTCACTTTCGTGATCGTGAGCCACAACCTTGCCGTGGTCGAGCACATGGCCGACCGGGTCGCGGTGATGTATCTCGGGCGCGTGATCGAGACCGGCCCGACCGCGGAAATTTTCGCGAACCCGCGGCATCCCTATACCAGCACCTTGCTCGAATCCGTGCTGACGCCTGAGCCGCAACGCGGGCTGCCGGAATTCGCCTTGGGCCCGGGATTCCCCAATCCGCTCGACCCGCCTACGGGCTGCACCTTTCATCCGCGCTGTCCCAAGGAAATGCCGGACTGCGCCCGGCTGCGCCCCGAGGCCACGCGGCACGGCGACACTTTGGTCGAGTGCCATCTCTATCGCGCCGAAGCGACCGCCTCCGCCTAAATGACGCGGGCGCGGCGCGTTGCCCGCGCTCCCGCCCCTGACTATGGTGGGCGCGCGACGGTATGGGACAGGCCGTCCGGAGGAAAGCGCGTGGGGGCGTCGCCATGAAAGTGGGACTGTTCGATCATCTCGACCGCGGTGAGGCGCCGCTGACGCAACACTACGAAGAGCGGCTGCAGCTGATCGAGGCGGCCGACCGCCTCGGCATCGATAGCTATCACCTCGCCGAGCATCATTGGAATCCCGTGGGCATGGCACCGCTGCCGGGGGTGTTTCTCGGCGCGGCGGCCGCACGCACCAAGCGCATCCGGCTCGGGCCGCTCGCCTATGCGCTCGCTTTCCACAATCCGCTGATCCTCGCCGAGGAAATCGCGATGCTCGACCAGCTTTCGGGCGGAAGGTTGGAGCTCGGCATCGGCCGCGGCATCTCGCCTTGGGAATTGTCGATGTTCGGCATCACCATGAACGAGACGCGCGATCTCTTTCGCGAGGCGATGGAGATCATGATCCAATATTTCACCGCCGACAGCGTCACGCATCGCGGTGCGCGCTGGCGCTATTACGACGTGCCGGTCGAGATCAAGCCACTGCAAAAGCCGTTCCCGCCTCTGTGGTACGGCTCGTCCTCGGACGCGACGCGCAACTATATCGCGGGCCTCGGCGCGGCGATGAATGCCGGCTGGGCGCCGAGTGCGCGCATCAAGCAATCCGCCGAGCTTTATCGCGTGGCGTGGGAGCGCACCAAGGATTTGCCTTTGCGCGCGCAACGTGCGGCCGAGGCGACGATCGGCTCGGTGCGCATGGTCGTCATCGCCGACAGCGACGAAGAGGCCGAAAAGCTGGCGCAGCCCGCTTATGAGCGCTGGTATGCCAATCTCGAGCATCAGGCGCACAGTTTCGGCTTTTCGGCGATCTTCATCCCGGCGGGTTACGAGGTCGCGCGGCGGCGTATCGGCAGCGTCATCGCCGGATCGCCCGAGACGGTACGCGCCGAGCTGACGCGTCACGTCGCGGAATCGAGCGTCACCTATCCGCTGATCCAGCTCGCCTTCGGCAATCTCGGCCACGCGCAGGCGATGCGGAGCCTCGCGCTCTTCGCCGGCGAGATTCTGCCATCATTGCGGAAAATGTGAGAAAGCGATTTATGACAGTCCAAGACAAGAGCAAAGCAACGCCGGAAAATCCCTTGGCCGGGATCACCGTCCTGGAGCTCGGCCAGTTCATCGCCGGCCCTTATGCCGGGCAGCAACTGGCGGATCTCGGCGCGCGGGTCGTGAAGATCGAGCGGCCCGGCATCGGCGATCCGTTCCGGCTTTATGTGACCGAGCCGCGGATCGACGGTTATGGCCATAACTTCCTTGCCTTCAACCGCAACAAGCTCAGCGTCGCGCTCGATTTGCAGCAGGCCGAGGGACGCGAGGCCTTCAAGCAGCTCGCTGCCGGCGCCGACGTCGTCGTCGAGAATTTTCGCGCCGGCGTGCTCGACCGGCTGGGAATCGGCTACGACACGCTGAAGCAGCTCAATCCGGCGCTCATCTATTGCTCGATCTCGGGCTTTTCCGAGGACGGGCCTTATCGCAGCCGCCCGTCCTTCGATACGGTCGGCCAGGCTCTGTCGGGGATGCTGCACCTGTTCACCGATCCGGGGGATCCGCGCATGCGCGGCCCGACCATCGCCGATCAGGCGACGGCGCTCCAGGCCGCCAACGCGATTCTCGCGGCGCTTTTCGCGCGCGCCCAAGGCGGCGCCGGCGCGCGCATCGACATCAGCATGCTCGAAGCCGCGATCCATTTCATGCCGGACGCTTTTACCGCCTATACCGAATCCGGCATCGCGATGGAATCCGAAACCCGCACCTCCTATTCCCATGCCTTCGTGCTGCGCTGCGCCGACGAGAAGCTGCTCGCCGTGCATGTCGGCGGGCCGGACCGGTTATGGGCGGCGTTGGTGGCGGCCTTGGACGATGCCGACATCGCCGCTCATCCGGTGTTCAAGCAGCGGCGAAGCCGCATCGCGCATTACGACGCGCTGATCGACGCCTTGCGTCCGATCTTCCTGCGGCGCAACCGCGCCGAATGGCTGCAAGTCCTGGCGGAGCACGATGTCGCGAGCGCCGAAGTCAACACCGTGCCCGAGGCGCTCGACGATCAAGAGGTGCGCCATCTCGGCTTGTTCGAGCAAGTGGAGCGTCCCGGCTATGGCAGCATGACGATGATGCGGCGCGCGGCGCGCATCAACGGCGCACGCGAACCGGGCCAGCTCGTGCCGCCCTTGCTCGGCGAGCATACCGAGTCCGTTCTCAGCGCGATCGGCTATGACGAAGCCGAGCTGGCAAAGCTACGCAAGCTGAAGGTGATCTGAGCCGCGAGACGATCAGGCGGCGGCTTCGGGATAGGCCGCTTGGAGCGCGGCGAGCCGCTCTGCCGCGGTATTCGGGTTCAACCGGTCGAAGGCCTCCAAGGCTCGGACCAGGGTGGCCGACAGGTCGAGGCCCGGATCGCGCGCCTTGTGGCTGAGGATCAGGATGGTCGCAAAGGTGCTCTTGTCGACGCCTTGCGCCTTCAAGGCGATGGCCAGCCCTTCGCCCGTCGGCGACGACAGGACTTGCCGGGCCGCCGCGATCGAGATCCGGCTGAACCGGGCGAACAAAGCTTCGAACTCGGTCATCTTGCCGGCGCGAATGGTCTTCACCAGCAGCGCGGCATTGAGCGCCCCCGAAGCGCGTAGCTTGAGCCCGGTCGCCAGCGCCTTGTCATCGGCCTCGCCAGCCGGCGCGCCAACTGCCGCGCCGGCTCGGTTTTGATCGAGCAGCGCCGGCACGACGTGATGGCGCTCGACAATGCGCTCGCGCAGCTCTTCGGGAACGAAGGCGCACATTTTCGTCGCCAAATCCGCGGGTAGGTCGGAGCGAAGGGTAAGCGGCTTTTGCAGCGCCGGTTCGGCGCGCGATGCCTCGACCAGCACTTCCATCGCGGCAGGCGGAATGGTCGCGCGCGGATTTTCGACCAGCCAACGCATCACTTGCGGGTCGCGTGTATCGACCACCGCCGACGCGACCGAGGCGCTGACGTTTTCGCGCTGCAAAGTGCCGAGGCGGTGCTCGGGTGGGCAGCTTTTCAGAATCTCGATGAGCTCGGCATCATCGAGCGCCGCGCTCTCGATCAGGATCGGAAAGGCGACCGCGATCTCGTCGCGCGCGAGCGCATGAACCACGGCTCTCGGCGCTGAGGGATCGCGCGCGATCTGCTCGGCAAATTGGCCGCGCACGGTCGCGGGCGAGCGCTTCATGGTCTCGAGCACGAGGTCGATGGCAAGCGCGCGGTCGATCTCGGGCAGATCCGCGCTCGCATGCGAAAGATCATAGAGGCCGGAGACCAATGCCGTGCGCGACGCGTCGGAAGGATCGCGCGCCAACGCCAATAGATGCGTCGCACGGGCCTGAAGCGAGGCCAGGTTCGTTTGCTCGGAAGACGGTGCGGGCATGCGCATGACCCATGTTCGAGCCCCGAAGGGGCGACCGCAATCATCCGGAGCATAGCACGGCAACCCGCGCTTGTCGGGGCGTATTCGGTACGTCCGTTAGGTTTCCGATAGGTTTCCCAGAGGTTTCCCGCGGGTTAACCCACCCGACCGGCCCGAGTTGCGCATGGCTTCGCGCGAAGCCGGGCGCACCGGAAATTCACGAGCGGCGCCGGCGTGCTTTCTTCTGCTTTTCCGCCGCGGCCTCTTCCGCTTCCTTCTTCCGCAACTCCGCGGCGGGGATTTGGAGGAAGCGCGCGAAATCGTAAACCTCTTTATCGTGCTGGTCCCAACAGACATATTCGCGGCAATTCGTCGGCCGCGCCTCATAGACGGTGCAGGCGTGATCCTTGCCGAGGAACTGGCAGGTATCGTAGCCGTCCTTGATGCGCTTCTTGCCTGACCGCGTCACATAGACGATGTGCTTTTCCTCGAAGGCCTTCACGGTCAGGCGCAGATGCCGCGCCAGGCGGCTGATATCGTATTTGCTGACCTCGACATAGCCGGCCATCTTGCAGCACAAGGCGCAGTGGCGACAATCGAGCGGCGCATTCTTCATTCGTCCAATCCACCCCGATAAAAAAATTCATGACGCCGCGATCGACGCGCATCATCCGTTTCCAATAGCACCATGACGGCGCTTGCTTCTCAAGCTATATCGAGTTTCATCGCCATGCTAAACCCCCGCCTATGGGATCCGAGCAAATAACGCCGAATTATTTGCCCTTCCAAGCCGGCCGCTTCCGTTTGGCGATGGGATTGAGCCCGCTGCCGGACGAAGCCTGGTTCGAGTTGGGCGACTCGGTGGCGTCGGACCTTGCCGCCAAACGCGCGTTGCTCGACAGGCGCCATCAAGAGGTCTTTGCCGCCTTGCCCGAAGCCGAAGCCGGCGCCGCGGCCTTGCTGCGCGTGCTTGCGACGCATTTGCCGCGCCATCACGCCGACACTTACCGGATGGCGGGCGATCACCTGGTCAATCGCGCGACCGGCGAATCCTGGAACATCGCGGCTCCGACGCTCCATCCGCTCGATGTCGCGGGACGGCTGGTGCCGGAAGATCTTTGCCTGATGCGCTCGGATGGCGAGCGCTATCGTCTTGTCGGCGCGTCCTTATGCGCGCCTGCGCGCTGGCGCCTCGCCGAGAAGATCGGCCAAACCTTGGATGCGATCCATGGGCCGGTACCTTCCTATGGCGAGACCCTGGCGCGTCCGGTCGATTATTTCTTCAGCGGCCTGAAGCCGGAGCTTCTGGTCGGCCGCTTCAACTGGGGCATTGCCGACGATCCGGCGCCATTTCAGCCGGCGGCGCCCGCGACCCTTGCCGCGATCACGCCGGACAATGCCGGCACAAGAACGTGGCTGCGCGTCGAGCGCCAAACCTTGCGCCGGCTAAGCGAAACCGGCACGGTGGTTTTCACCATTCGCACTTATATAACGCGGCTCGATGCGGCGATCCGGTCCCCCGCAACGGCGCGCGAGCTTGCCGCCGCGATTCGTTCGATGCCGCCGACGATGCAAGCTTACAAACGTATTGCGCTTTACGCGCCGTCCTTGCTTGCTTGGCTCGACAAGTTCGACTGACGTCGCGCGACCATCGCCGGCGTCAACATTTAGCGGCGGGGAAACGGCTCCTGGAATTCCCAGGTATGGCCTTCGGGATCGACCACGAAGAGCTGCGCGCTGCCGGCGCCGAGCAGGTTCTTGGCCTCGCCATAATCGATGCCCAAGGCCACCATCCGCGCGCGGAAGGCTTCGATGTCGTTCACCAGCCAAGCCGTGTGTCGCCCGGTGGGTGAATATTTCGTGCCGGGGCCGGGCTTGTAGTCGCGCTCGGTGCAGATCAGGTGGAATTGGACGCGGTCATCGGCATCGCCGAGCCAGGCGCCGCGGCCGATATCGTCGAGCGCCTTCGGCCGCTTCAAAAGCTTCAGCCCGAGCACCTCGGTATAGAATTTGACGCAGGCATCGAGATTCTCATTGCTGATGGGAATGCCCTCATGCATCGAGCCGAGGTAAGCAAAAGTCGGAGTCTGCGTTTGCGCCGATGATGCGTCCGCCATGGCCAAGCCTCTCGTCAGCTGCGTTCCACCCTGTGACGGACACGGTATCGAAAGGCTTTGGCACGGTCAAATGCGCCAAAGGCTTGCCGCATCGGTCCCGAACGCCCCTTCTCGGTGCAAAGACCGCGCTGTCGCGCTCAACACGATTTTGTCCTGTAGCCGCCGCAGCCGTCATGAGATATGGTTTTGCTGCCTGCCGGCGCGGTCGCCGGGGGCAAGGAACGCGCCGCAAAAACCAAGGCGCGCGGTGGTCACTTTAGGGGGGAACGACATGGTCGCGACGACGGCTTCCGGCGAAATCAACGATATGCGCCATATCGCGGCGCGGCTCGAGCGGTTGCCCTATTCCTCCTGGCATCGCAACATGCGGCTGATCATCTGCACCGCGTGGTTTTTCGACGCCTTCGATTCCATCACCATCGCTTACGTCCTGCCGCCGCTGATCGGCATGTGGCGCCTCAACCCGCAACAGATCGGCTCGCTGATCGGCGTCGGCTTTGCCGGACAGCTCGTCGGCGCGGTCGGCTTCGGCTGGATCGCCGAGCGTTGGGGCCGCCTCAACTCCATGCTCGTGACCTTGCTGATCTTCACCTTGATGGGCTTGGCCTGCGCTTTCGCCACCAGCTATGACGAGATGTGGTGGTTCCGCTTCATCCAAGGCATCGGCCTCGGCGGCGAAGTTCCGCTGATGGCCGCTTACGTCAACGAATTCGCCAAGGCGCCGGGACGTGGACGCTTCTCGCTTTCGATTCAAGTGCTGTTCTCGATCGGCTTGCCGGTATGCGCGTTGGCGGGTGTCTATGTCGTGCCGAATTTCGGTTGGCAGTGGATGTTCATCATCGGCGCCGTGCCGGCTTTGGTCGCCATTCCGCTGCGCGTTCTCCTGCCGGAATCGCCGCGCTGGCTCGCCAGCCGCGGGCGGTTCGGCGAAGCCGACCGCGCCTTGAAGCGCCTCGAGAACATCGCCGTGCGCGAAGGCATGGCGCTGCCGCCTTTGCCGCGCGACTTGCCGGTGGTGAGCGAGGCCAAGCCGCGCCTCGCCGATCTCTTCAAGGGGATCTACCTGAAGCGCACGATCTCGGTCTGGTTCATCTGGATCGGCGCTTATTTCGTCACCTACGGCCTGACCGCCTGGGCGCCTTCGCTCTTCAACATCGTCTATCACCTGCCGGTGCAGCTCTCGCTCACTTACGGCTTGATCCTGAGCGGCATCGGGCTGGGCGGCGCGCTGCTCACCTGGTATTTGATCGAGGCTATCGGGCGGCGGCCGATGTTTATCATCGGCCTAGGCGTTTGCTGCGTGCCGCTTCTCTCCTTCGCCTTCCTCGGCCAGCTTTCGGCGCTCGGCACGCTGCTCGTCGTGTCCGGCGCGTTCTTCTTCTGCAGCTTCCTCGCCTTGGGCCTTGCGACCTACACCGCCGAGATCTACCCGACGCAGCTGCGCGCGCTGGGCGGCGGCGTCGCCAGCGCGTGGCAACGCGCCGCCTCGATGGCCGGACCGATCGTGGTCGGCTGGGTGCTGCCGCATTGGGGCATCAACGCGGTGTTTGTCGTGTTCGGCCTCTTCGCGCTGATGGGGGCGTTGGTCGCCTTCTTCTTCGCGATCGAAACCCGCGCGCAAGTGCTCGAGACCCTGTCTCCGGCCGAAGCGCATTCGGCCAGCCCGGCGCAATAGCGCCGGGCGCGTCTTTGATTCGGTCGCATTTTCTGCGGCGAACCGCTGCACCCTTCGCCGGAAAATGCTCTAGTCGAACAGAGCCAAGTCGATGGTGTCGCCCATCTGGCGATAACCATTGTCGCTCGGATGAAGGTGATCGCCGCAATCGTAATCCGGCAGCATGCTCGCCGGATGAGCGGGATTGCGCAACGCCTTGTCGAAATCGATCACCGCGTCGAAGCCGTTACCGCTGCGAATCCACTCGTTGATCGCCAGGCGCTTTTCTTCGCCGGCCGGCGTCCACGCGCCAGGGAAATAGGTTTCGTTCTCGTAAGGCAGCATGGTCGCGCCGTAAACCGCGAGGCCGCGCGCGCGGGCGCGCACAGCGAATTGCTTCAAGCCGGCGATCATCTGCGGCGCGGTCACCACCTCGGCGGGATTGCCGCGCTGATTGCGCAGATCGTTGGTGCCGATATAGACGATCACATGGCTGACGCCCGGCTGTACCAGCACATCGCGATCGAAGCGCCGCAGCCCGCTTTCGCCGCGCATGTCGTGCAGGATGCGATTGCCGCCGATGCCTTGATTCATCACGCCGTAAGGCCGTCCGCGCCGCGCGGCGAGCCGTCGCGCCAGCTGGTCGGGCCAGCGGCTGTTTGAATCGAGGCTCGACAGATTGCCTTCGGTCAGCGAGTCGCCGAAGCACACGATGCCGCCGGCATCGGCCGGCGCCAGCATTTCGATCGCGCCGAGGAAATACCAATTCTCGGTGATCTCCTTTACCGGCATCGCGGTCGCGGCGGTGAAATCGCCCGGCGGCGAGAGATAGTTGGTCTGGTGGCCATTGCCGTGGCCGGTGATCGGAAAGCTCTCCGGCACGTCGCCGGGGATATAGAGGCTGACGGCGAGATCGGCCAAAGCCGGCACGTCGAGCTCGACCGGATCGCTGACGGCGAGCGCGCCCACGGCGATGGTGACTGCGGATTCGCCGCCGAAAGTGATTTTGCGATCGAAGCCCGGCACGATGCGCTCGCTCGCGCCGTCGCGCAAACCGACATGCGCCGCGCCGATGACGAGCTTCTGATTGCCATAGGCGTTGAAGAGCCGGATGCGCAGCTTCTTGCCGCCGAGCGTCACGCGCGCGATCAGCCGCATGGTCTGATTGTTGAACGCGCTATTGTCGACCGTCACCAGACCATTGGTCCAGGCGCCGACCCAATTCATCTCCGCCATGTCGCTTCCCCCATGTGCCGTGTTTTTCGCCCCGATCATAAGCGCCGGGCGGCGGCCCGACAATGTTTTGCTCCCCAACAAACTTGTGCCGGCACGCAAACAGGGCTTAGCTGGGGGTCGTCCACGCTCGATGAGGGCGAGACCGCGTCTGTCGCTTGGGAGGAGAAACAGAATGCGCACCCAGATCGGCATTATCGGCGCCGGCCCGGCCGGCCTCTTCCTGGCGCATTTGCTGCGCCGCGCCGGAATCGAATCGGTGATTCTCGAAAATCGCAGCCGCGCCGACATCGAAGGCACGATCCGCGCCGGCGTGATCGAGCATTGGGTGGTCGGGCTGATCAACGAGCTCGGCTTGGGCGAGCGCATGATGCGCGAAGGTCGTCCCGATACCGGCGTCACCTTTCAGTTTCTCGATCGCCGCCATCATCTCGACTTCGTCGAGCTGACCGGCAAGCAGATCATGGTCTATGCGCAGCACGAAGTGATCAAGGATCTGGTCGCGCCGCGGCTTGCCTCCGGCGGCGCGATCGAGTTTTCGGTGTCGAACGTGACGCTGCACGGCATCGATGGCGAGACGCCGGCGATCGCCTATCGCGACGCCAAGGGCGAGGCGCAGGAGCTGCGTTGCGATTTCATCGCCGGCTGCGACGGGTTTCACGGGCCGAGCCGCCAGGCGATTCCGCGCAGCGTGCGCCGCGAGCTGGCGATCGACTATCCCTGGGGCTGGCTCGGCATCTTGGCGCAAGCGCCGCGTTCCTGGCACGAGCTGATCTATTCCAATCACGAGCGCGGCTTTGCCTTGCTCAGCACGCGCTCGCCCGAGGTGCAGCGCATCTATATCCAATGCAATCCCGACGATGCGATCGAGGCATGGCCCGACGATCGCATCTGGCGCGAGATGCAGGCGCGCTTCGCTTTTCCCGGCTGGACTCTGTCGGAAGGCCGCATCTTTCAAAAGAACATCGTGCCCTTGCGCAGCTTCGTGTGCGAGACGATGCAGCATGGCAGGTTGTTTCTCGCCGGCGACGCGGCACATATCGTGCCGCCGACCGGCGCCAAGGGGCTCAATCTCGCCGCCGCCGATGTGCTGTTTTTGTCGCGCGCCCTCGAAGCCTGGTACAAGAAGAACGACAAGGCCGGCCTCGCGCGCTACAGCGAAACCTGTCTCGCGCGCATTTGGAAGGCCGAGCGTTTCTCTTGGTACATGACGACCATGCTTCACCGCAACGACGCCGAAACCGCGTTCGAGCGGCGCATTCATCTGGCCGACCTCGATTACGCCGTGACCTCGCGCGCGGCGGCAACCGCGCTCGCCGAAGCCTATGTCGGTCTGCCGATCGAATGAGACGCGGCGGCGGCGTTTGCGCGCGCCGTCTCGGCCAAGGAGTAACGGCGGACGCGGCCGAAATGTTTGAACCCGCCATTGGAAAACGATACCGTGGCTTCGCGGCGACGGCAGACGGGAAGAAGCCATTCCCGGAATTGGGGTGAGCCCCATCGCAGTTTTCGCCGCTGCGCGAACGACACCGGAACGACACGGTGAAGCTTATCCGACGTCTTTACCAGATCGCCCATTACTTCCTTTGGGCCTTTCTTGCCGTCTGGGTGTTTTACGCGGTTTTGCTCGTCGTCAATTATCGCCAGCTCTATGCCGCGCAGCTGCACGAGCGCATGGATCAGCTCGCCGACGAAAGCGATACCTATTGCTCGCGTTGGGGCTTCAAGCCGGGCACGCACGACTATAATTTGTGCGTGCTCGATCTCGATCAAATCCGCGAAAACGAGCGCCAGCGGCTTCTCGCGGATTTTCAATGAGCATGCCGCCGGCGCTCGGTCGTCGCCGCGACAAGCCCCTTAACCATACCCGCCCGCCCGGGGTCAGTTGCCTATAGCCAATCGGCGCCGGACGCGGCAACATGACCACCCGGACCCAGTCTGGGCAAGCCCCGCGCCGGACGAGCGGGGAGGCGGCCGGAGGTGAGGAAGCGCGATGATCAATCTCCACGATATCCGCTATGTGCGGCTCGGCACGGCCGATCTCGACGACGCAATCCGCTATGCGACCGAGATCATCGGGCTGCAGCTCGTCGCGCGCGAAGGCAAATCGGCCTATTTCCGCAGCGACAAGGTCGCGGTCCGCGGCGATACGCGCGATCATAGTCTGGTGCTGTTCGACGGCGACCCCGCGGATCAGACCATCGGCCTCGACCTACTCGATCCCGACGATCTCGATGCGGTCGGCGCCGCGCTCGAAAAAGCCGGACGGCCGGTGCATGTCGGCACGCGCGAGGAATGCGACAGCCGCCGCACCAAAGCCTTCATCGCTTCGACCGATCCGAGCGGCAACAAGATCGAGATTCTGGCGCGGCCTTACCATAGCGGCGTGCGCTATTTCCCGGCGCGCGACGCCGGCATCACGCATTTCAGCCATATCGGCCTCTTCACCACCGATGCCAAGCGCGACACCAAGTTCTGGACCGAGCTGTGCAATGCGCGGATTTCCGATTGGCTCGGCGATTTGCCGTTTCTGCGCATCGCCACGACGCATCACTCGATCGTGCTGTTCCCGTCGAACCGCACCGGCATCCATCACATCAACCATCAGGTCGAAGATCTCGACGACGTGATGAAGTCCTATTACTTCCTCAAGGAAAAGAACGTGCGCATCGTGCACGGGCCGGGACGCCACCCGATTTCGACCGCGGTGATGGTCTATTTCGAAGGCCCCGACAGGGTGACGTACGAATATTCCTGCGGCGTGAAGCACATCATGCCCGAAGAGGAAGCGACTCACCGGCCGCGCCAATTCTCGCTCAATTCCTACAATGCCTGCATGTGGGGTTCGCGCGCCGCCGAGCTTGCCGCCTCGGCTCAAGCCAAATCGGGCGAATGGCCAATGCGAGTTGTCGTCTAGAGCGACGGAAGATCCGCACGCGGCGCCAAGCCGCGGCGGCGAATAAACGAACAGGGACAGGGAGAAGAGCATGGCAAGCATCGAAGCATTCGAAACTCGCAGCGCCTTTCAGAGTCGCTGGTGGGTCGTCGCCGCATCGCTGATCGGCATGGTCGTCGGGCCGGGCACAGCGGTCATCTTCACCGTCAACGTCTTCATGGTGCCGGTCACGACCGAGCTCGGCTGGTCGCGCGGATTGTTTTCCTCGGGCCTGCTGGCGAGCGCGGTTGCATCGCCCATCATGACGCCGCTCTTCGGCCGCTTGATGGATCGCTTCGGCATCCACCGCATCGCCTTGCCGGCCGCCACGCTTTACGGGCTCTCGCTCGCCAGCTTCGCCTTTTTGCGCGCCGACGCCGTCTGGCAGCTTTATGCAATGTTCGCCTGCGCCTCGGGCTTTGGCGCCTGTGTCGGGCCGATCGTCTACTCCAAGGCGATCACCGCTTGGTTCGACAAAGAGCGCGGCTTGGCGCTCGGCATCGCCACTTCGGGGGTCGGGCTCGGAACTTTCCTCGTGCCGCAATTGGCGCAGTTCTTCATCGGCACCTTCGGCTGGCGCACCGGCTATGTCGCGGTCGGCGTGACCACCTGGCTGCTCGCTTTCGCGATGATCGCGATCTTCGTGCGCGAGCCGCCCGGTTATTTCGAGCGTATGCGGGCGGCGCGTGCCAACGCGGCCGTAGGCGGACCGCAGCCATATGGCATTTCGGTGCGGGCGGCGATTGTCACGCGGCAATTCTGGCTGCTGTTCGCGATCTTCTTGCTCGAAGGCACGGCGAATAACGGCATATTGAGCGGTCATTTCGTGCCCATGCTGCTCGATCGCGGCTATACCGCGCCGGCAGCGGCCGCGCTTTTGGGCTCGTCGGGGCTCGCCGCGTTGGTCGCGCGCATCATCGTCGGCTTCTGCCTCGATTATGTGCGCGGGCCGGTGTTCTCGGCTGGCGTCATGCTTCTGCCGGTTGTCGGGGTCGGGCTTTTGCTCAGCCATAGCGGCGTCCCCGCGCCGTTCTTCGCCGCGATCTGCATCGGGCTTGCGATCGGCGCCGAGGTCGACATGCTCGGCTTCTTCGTCAGCCGTTATTTCGGCCGCCGCTCCTTCGGGACGTTGTACGGTCTGATCTTCGCGGTCTTCGCGATGGGCATCGGCATCGGGCCGGCCATCCTCGGCGCGGGTTTCGACCGCTTCCACTCCTATGACCCGGTGCTGTGGGTCTACCTCGGTCTGCTCGTGCTCGCGGCGCTGCTGTTCCTGCCGCTCGGAAAATACAATTATCCCAAAGGCACTCTCTAAGGAGCGAGCGCGCCGGACGTGCCGAGATTTCTGCAAAACCGCTGGTGGATCGTCTTTGCCTGCGCGGCCGGGCTGACGGTCGGGACCGGCTCGATCCTGATCCTCGCCTTCGGCGTCTTCCTGAAGCCGGTGACGCAGGAGCTGGGCTGGAGCCGCGGCGCCTTTTCCGCGACCTTGCTGGTGACCGGCGGCTGCTCGGTGATCTTCACGCCGATCTTCGGCCGCATGCTCGACCGCTACGGCATCAGGCGTGCGGTGCTGCCGCTGGTGGTAGTGCTGTCGCTCGCCATCGCGAGCCTCTCGCTGACCGGCCCGTCGCTGATCGTGCTCTATCTCATCTTCGCGGTGGCGGCGGTGGGCGGCCCGGCGCAAGGACCGATGACCTATTCCAAGGCGGTCGCTTCCTGGTTCGACAAAGAGCGCGGCTTTGCCTTGGGGCTCGCCACCACGGGCTCGGGCATCGGCGCCATTCTGATGCCGCTCGAGGCGCAGTTCCTGATCGATCACTACGGTTGGCGCGACGCCTATCTCGGCCTCGGCATCACCAATTTCATCATCGCCTTCACGGCCTTCGCGCTCGTGATCCGCGACCCACCCGGCCACATTCAGCCGGCGCGCGCGGCGCTTCCCGCCAATGCGCCACCCGGCATTCCCGGGCGCGAGGCCTTGCGCTCGGCGCGCTTCTGGTCGCTGACCGCGATCTTCGCCATCGGCGGCGTCACCATCAACGGCACCTTGGCGCATGTCGCCGCATTGCTGACCGATCGCGGCGTGCCGGCGGATGTTGCCGCCGCCACCTTGTCGAGCTCGGGCCTCGCCATCATCGCTGGCCGTCTCGTCGGCGGCTATCTGCTCGACAAATTCTTCGCGCCCTTCGTCGGCGCCGTGGTTTTTCTTTTGCCGGCGCTGGGCTGCGCGTTGCTGGCCGCGGGTCTCGCCGGGCCGGTGCCGATCATTGCGGTGATGCTGTGCGGCGCGGGTCTGGGCGTCGAAATCGACATGATGGGATTTTTCGTCAGCCGCTATTTCGGCATCCGAACCTTTGGCGAAATCTACGGCTATATGTTTCCCGGCTTCGCGATCGGCGTTGGCCTCGGCCCCTATCTCATGGGGCTCGATTTCGACCACCTCCACTCCTACACCTTGGCGCTTTTGGGCTTTGCCGTGCTGCTGGTGATCGCTGCGATGCTGATCGCGCGGCTTGGGCCTTACGCATTTCCGAAAGCGGCGCAGCCGGTGCAGCCGGACGCGAGCCCTGTCGCCGCCATCAGCACCGCCAGCGATTAGCGCTTCCGTTCCGGCAGCAGCACCAGCGACGGGTGCGCCGAATCGTGGTGATAGGTATCGGTGCCGACTTTTTGCCCGTACCAATGCGTCATCGGCTGGTCGATCACCTGGGAATCATTGTTGCTGATCTCGAGGCGCAGCCGCTCGCCGCGCTTCACCAGGAACGACATCGGCAAGAACTCGACTCTGAGCTCATAGATCTTCCCGGGCTCGACCGGATCGGCCGCACGATGCAGATGGAACGGCCGCATCTCCTGGGTGAGCGCCGGGTCTTCCGCGCGGTGCGAGGCGCGCAGCCAGCCTTGCGTCACCTTGCGCGCGCGCAAGCCGAGCGGGCCAAACGACAGAATCTGCAGCTTCGCCATCACGTCGAAATCGGTTTGATCCGAGCTGGCATGCAGCACCAGCGCGCCGTGGCCGGTGAATTCACGGTCGCGCTCGAACGGCGCGGTGGTGAAGGTGGTCACCCGCGCGACGTGATCGGGCACGCCGCTCTGATCGAAGGTGGTGACCCCGGCGATCCAAAGCGGGTCGGGATAGGACCAGGAGGTCGCGTCCGACGCGGCGCCGGGCTTTGTCTCGCTCAGCGAGCCGTCATTGAGCGACGTCACCGCGCCGCTTTTCCTACTCGATAGATAAAACGCGGCCGGCTTCGCATCTGGCGGCGGCCAGGATTCGGCGTCGCGGTAACGATCCTCGCCATTGACGAAGAAGCGCACTTGCGGGCGCTTCATCACGTCATTGGCAACGCCTTTCAGATGATGCTCGTACCAGGGCAGGATTTCGCGTTCGTGAAAATCGCGCGCCGCAAACAGCGCTTGCGCGCCGTTCCAGGTCGGCGGATGACTAATAAGCAGCTGCTTCGGGCCTTTGACCCGCTCATAGCCCAGCACATTGCCGCGCAGATGCAGGGTCGCCTTGCCCCAGACGCCGATCGAGAACACCGGAATATCGACCTGGTCGAGTTCCCAGAAAGGCGAGCGCCGCCGCTGCCATTCATCGTCGAAGGGATGATCGAGAATATCGGGGATGGCGAGATGGCGCTCGCCGCCGCGGATTCCATGCCCTTCGGCCGCGTGCTGCAGCATCACCGAGCTGATGAGCCAGGCGCCGAGGAAGCCCACCACCGGAATGCCGCCCTGATACATCCAGTCGCGATACATGTCGCAGGCGCCGTCATAGGCGACGATGGTGGTGAGATGCGGCGGCCGCGTGCGCGCCGCGTTCCACTGGCTCCAGCAGAAATAGGATTGGCCGATCATGCCGATCTTGCCGGTCGACCACGATTGCGCCGCGACGAACTCGATCGCATCGTGAATCGCCTCGCCTTCCTCGCGCGAGACGAGATCGAACTTGCCCTCGGAGCGGCCGCTGCCCGGCGTGTCGAGCACGACATAAGCATAGCCGCGATCGAGATAAAGCTGCATCGGCCCGTATTCGACGAAAGCGAAGCTCCACACCGCCGGCAGGTGGCGCAGCGATTTCTGATAGGGCGAGGCCGCAAACAGCACCGGAAACGGACCTTTGCCGCCGGCCGGAAGATAGACATCGGCGCGCAAGGTGATGCCGCGCCGCGTCTTCAGCTCGATCTCGAAGGGTTGGACATTGACATCGACCATAACGGCCTCCTTCGCGCGGAAACGTCACAGACCGAGATAGGCTTCCTGGATACGCGATTGCGCGAGCAAAACCTGCGGCAAGCCCGATGCCACGATGCGCCCTTCCTCGAGCACATAGGCGCGGCCCGCGATCTCCATCGCCTGGCCGACATTCTGCTCGACCAGCAGAATCGCCACGCCTTCCTGTTGGATCATGCGGATGATGCGGAACATCTCGCCGACAATCGCGGGCGCCAGGCCGAGCGAAGGCTCGTCGAGCAGCAAAAGCCGCGGCTGCGCCATCAGCGCGCGCGCGATCGCGACCATCTGCTGCTGCCCGCCCGACAGGGTGCCGGCGAGCTGATGCCGTCTTTCGCGCAGGACGGGAAAGAGCGTATAGGCGCGGTCGAAGCCACGCTGGCGCTCTTTGCGCGCACCCGGCCGATAGCAGCCGATATCGAGATTTTCCTCGACCGTGAGTCCGGGAAAAAGCCGCCGGCCTTCGGGCACCAGCGCGATGCCCTGGCTGCAGACCTGATGCGGCGCCACCTGCTTGAGATCGACGCCGGCGAACAACAAGGAGCCTTGCTCCCAGCGCAGCAGCCCGGCGATGGCGTTGATCAAGGTGCTTTTGCCCGCGCCGTTCGGCCCGATCACCGAGACGATCTCGCCTTCGGCGACGTCGAGGTCGATGTCGACGATCGCCGGCGCGCCGCCATAGCCGACCGAAAGCTTGCGCGCTTCAAGAAGCATGAGCTTTGCCGAGATAGACATTGACGACTTCTGCATCGCGCATGGTTTCCTCGGGCGTGCCGACCGCGATCAGCGCGCCGTTGTTGAGCACGGCCACCCGATCCGACAGCGCGACCACCGCGCGCATCAGATGCTCGACGAAGATGATCGTCGTGCCGCCGGCGCGAATGTCGCGCATCAGGCCGAGCGCTTCGTCGATCTCGGTGTTGTTGAGGCCCGACAGCACCTCGTCGAGCAGCAGCACGCGCGGCCGCGCCGCCAAGGCGCGCGCCAATTCGAGGAATTTGCGCTCATGCAGATTGAGCTGCTGCGGCAGGTCGAAGGCTTTGCGCGCAAGCCCGGTATAGCCGAGCCAATAGGCCGCCAGGCGCTTGGCTTCCTGCTCGGCCACGCCGCCGCCGAAGACCGAAGCCAAGGCGACGTTGTCGAGCACGCTCAGCCGGTTGAAGGGCCGCGGGATCTGATAGGAGCGCGCCACGCCGAGCCGCGCCACGCGATGCGCCGGCAACGCGTTGAGCGGCGCACCGTCGAGGGTCACGCTGCCGCGATCGAGCGCAAAATGCCCGGTGATGACGTTGATCAGGGTCGATTTTCCCGAGCCGTTCGGCCCGACCAGGCCGAGAATTTCGCCTTGGCGCACGTCGATTGTCACGCCTTTCAAAGCCTGCAAGCCGCCGAACGTCTTCCAAACGTCGCGGCATTCGAGGACCGGCGCGAGGCTGCGCATCGCCGCCTGCCCGACCGCGCGCGGCGCCGGCTTGAGCGGTTCGGGCAGCGCGCGTTTCGGCACCAGACCCGGCGCGAGAAGCCGCCACAGCCTGGCGAGCGACGGCAGCACGCCGTCGGGCAGCAGCAGCACGATCAGGATGAGGCCGAGCGCCACGCCGCCGCGCGCCAAAGCGGCTTGCGGCCCGGCGGGAAACCCGTAAAGCGCGACGGTGACGAGGGCCGCGCCCAATGCGGGCCCGAGCCAATGGCGCGAGCCGCCGAAAATGCTCATCACCACCGGATACATGATCACCGTGACCTCGAAGGTCTCGCCGACCGTGACGTAGCTGACATAGATGGAATAGACGCCGCCGACGGCGCCGGCGATGCCCGACGACAAGGCGATCGCGCCGAGCTTGTAGCGGAAGGTCGGCACGCCTTTGACCTCGGCCACGTCCTCGTCGTCATGGATCGCGAAGAGACCGAGGCCCATGCGCGAGTGATAGACCCAATAGGCGATACCGATCGCCAAAGCCGCGAAGAACAGGCCGAGGACATAGATCGTGCCGTTCTGCGAGCCGAACAGCTCGGGCACGGGCACGCTGATGAGATAGATGCCCGAGCCGCCATCGATCGGCGTGTTCGAGATGATGGTGGCGACGACGAAGGTGACCGAGATCGTCATCAGCGCGAAAAGCTCGCCGCGCAAGCGCTTCAAGCGGAACACGATCCAGCCGATGCCGGTGCCGAGCGCGGCGGCCGTCAGCGCCGCGGCCGGAAGGGTGAGCAGAAACGGCACGCCGAGCTTCACCGCCAAAGTGCCCGCGGTGTAGACGCCGGTGCCGAAAAACGCCGCCTGGCCGAAGCTCCAATAGCCGGCAAAGCCGCTGAGGATGGTCCAGCTCGTCGCCATCGAAACCCAGAAAAACACCAGATAGAGAAAGGCGACGTAATAGGGCTGGATGCCGCTCGCGGGCACGCAGCCAAGCAGAACCAGCAGCACGAAAAGGCCGGCAATGCCGAGAACGCGATAGCGGCTCAGATCCATCTTGGCTTGAACAGCAAAAGAGCGATCAGCGCCGAGAAGGACACGAGCGGCGCCCAGGACGGATTGACCACGGCCATGGTCACGGCCTCGCACACCCCGATCAGCACGCCGCCGGCCAGCGCGCCCACGGGATTGCCGAGCTTGCCGATGATCACCACCGCGAACACGACGCCGACCCAGGCCCAGATTTGCGACGGCGACAGGGTCGCGACCAAAGCGATGAAGACGCCGGCAACGCCGGCATAAGCGGCGCACAGGCCCGACAAGAGAAAGGACAAGCCGCGGCGATTGATGCCGAAGGCGGTGGCGATCGGCGCGTCCTCGGCGCAGGCGCGCAAGGCGCGGCCGACATAGGTGTAGCGCAGCCAAGCCCAGGTGCCGCCCGCGAGCAACGCCGCGGCAATGAAGGCGAAGAGGTTGAGCTTCGGCAGATAAAGCGAGCCGACGATCCAGGATTGGCGCCCATAGGCGGTTTCGAAGCGGCGAAAATCCGCGGTCCAGATCGACTGGATCACCGATTCGACCAGCACGGCGAAGGCGAAGGTGATCAGCATCGACTGCATTTCGGTGACGCGAAAACGCATGAACACCCAATGCAGCCCGACGCCGTAAAGAAAGAACGCGGCGACGATGAAGAGTCCCGACCACCACGGCGCGATCCCGAATGCCGTGCCGAGATACCAGGTGAGATAGGCGCCCAGCAACGCGATCGCGAAATGACCGAGATTGACGAGGCGCAGCAAGCCCCAGCTCATGCTGAGGCCCAAGGCCAGCAACCCGTACAGCCCACCCGTGAGTACGCCGGTGATGATCGATTGCTCGATCAGCGACAGATGCGGCACGGGGCTGAGCTCCTTCCGCCGGCTTGTGCGCGGATCAGGGCGCGAGCAATTTGGTGCCGGGCGTTTGCGCCGCGCTCGGCCAGACGCCGACCCAGCGTCCGTTCTGCACCTGGCGCAGCGCCTGCTGGTCGGTTTCGGTGGTGTGGAATTTGCCTTTGAAATTGCGCTTTCCGACGATGGTGTCGACCGTGTTCTTGTCGAGCCAATCGGCCAGAGTCTTGTCGTCGAGGCTCTTGGTCGCGTTCACCGCCGCCATCAGGATTTGCCAGCCGGCATATTCATTGCCCGCTTGGGAATCGACATAGGGATAAGGCAGCCCCGCCTCTTTCGCCTTGGCATCGAAAGCCTTGGCGAATTCCGCGCTTTCGGGCGGCGCGGTGAAAGGCGCCACATCCTCGAAGCTCGTCAGCGACATCGCGCGTTCCGCCGGCGGATAAGCGGCGAGCAGCCCCGAAGGATAGAGATAGAAATGGCGCTTGGGCGTGTAGCCCACTTGGCTCAACGCCTCGAGCAGCTGATTGCCTTCGACGCCAAGACACGCGACGAACATAAAATCCGGATCGGCATCCTTGATGCGCGCCGCGATCGGACCGTAATCGCGATTGCCGACGTCGTATTCGAGGAAGGCGAGTTCCTGTACGCCGCGGGTCTTGGCGACGTTCGACATGCCCTTGGCCATGTCCTCGGCGGAGGGAAACTTGCTGGTGACGATGGCAAGCGTCTTGGGCGCCGTGCCGGCGCTGGCGTAAGCGTCGAGCACCTTGGCCGGCAAGGTTTCTTGCGGCGAAGAGCCGGCGACGAGGGCCGAGAACTGCCATTCATAGGTCGCGAGCGCGGGCACGCCCATCGTGTTCTGCACGAACACTTTGTGATAGCGCTGTGCGACGCCCATCGCCGCCAGGATCGGCGCGGTGCTGTAAGGTCCGAGAATGAGATCGACCTTGTCGGAGGTGATCAGCCTTTCGTAAAGCGTGCGCGCGACATCGGGCTTCGACTGATCGTCGAGCAGCACATACTCGACCGGCCGGCCCAGCAAGCCGCCGCTCTTGTTGAGACGCTCGACGTAATATTCGCTGACGATCTTGTGGACGAGGCCGGTCTGCGCGAAAGGACCGGTGAGCGACAAGGTTTGGCCGATCTTGATCGGCGCTCCCGCTTGCGCGCGCGCCAAGGTCGATCCCGTAGCCGCGTAGACCGCAAGCCCACCCAAACCGACAACAATTTCCCGACGCGACCAGTGAGACGCATGCGTCTTCGTCGTCATGGCTTCCTCCCGTATTCCGCTGGCGCGTGTTTTTTTGCGCCGATCATTGATATCGCCGCCGAGATGCTATGCCCCGGCCGCCGCGTTTTATCTTAGACCGAAGAGCGCACCGAATGACAACAGGATTCGCGCCCGGCCGCGCGCCGATATTGATCGGCACGCGGCCACCGCGAGCAGCGCCGCGTTATTTTTTCTTTGCCACCACGCGCGTGCGCAAGCTGCCGATCGCGGGCGATTTCATCTCGACCACATCGCCGGGTTTCAAGAAGCGCTCGGGCGCCGAGGTTTTGTCGGCCAGCAATTCGCTCGAATCCGCCGCCGTTCCTGCCGCCGTGCCGCCGCTGATGATGTCGCCGGGGTAAAGCGAGAAGTCGCGCGACAGATATTCGAGATATTCGCCGAAGCTGAACACCATGTCGCGCGTGTTGAAACGCTGACGGCGCTCGCCATTGACCAGGGTCTCGATGTCGGTGTTGGTCGGATCGGTTTCGCCGACGGCGATACACGGTCCCATCGAGGTCGAGCTGTCGAAATTCTTCGGGAAGGCGAAATTGAGCGAGCCGCCCGAGGCCTCGCGGGGTGCGCGGATGCTCCAATCGGCGAGGATCGTCACGCCCCAAACATAATCCTTGAGCTGCGACGGCTTCAGATCGACGCCGCGTTTGCCGAGCACCACCGCGATCTCGCCTTCATAGTCGAGCCGGTTGCAACGCGCGGGATAGACCAGCTCGCCATCGGGGCCGACAATCTCGCGCCCCAATTTCCAAAAGCCCCAGAAGCCGCCTTTGCGGATTTCCTGGGCGGCGTCGCCTTCATAAGGCTTGCCGCGCATCTTCACCGCCATGGCCGCGGCGTGATCGGCGAAATTGCCGCCGGCACAGGCGATGCGCGCATTGTTGGGACGCGGCGCGTGCAGCGTGACTTGCGCCGCGGGTTGAACGAGCATCTCGCCGCGCGGGCCGAGCTTGTTCTGCGCCTGGCCGAAGAGATAATCGAGCGCCTTTTGCGCTGAGTTGATGGCGCGCGTGCCGCCTTCGATGAGACGCGCGAGATCGGACGGCACCAGCGCCTCGGCCATCTCGACCGGGCTGGGCTCGTTCTGGCGCTCGCGCAGATATTTGGCGCAGGCATAGGACAAATCGACGACATTGCCGTCATGCAAGGCGCCCGTCCGCTGGTTCGGACCGAAGACGACGATTTTCATGTCAGTGAGTGCTCCCTTATTCGCTCTTGGTGTCAGTCGTTGATGATCGGAACATCTTTCGTCGCGCGCGGCCCCGGCAACGAACGGATATAGGCGAAGATATCGCCGAGATCCTTGTCCGACAGGATGGTGTCGGGATAAGGCGGCATGTCGTTGACGGGATTGCGCAGCTGGCTCTTGAAGGCGTCGAAAGGCAGCTTGGTCTGCGCGACCACCGGCGCCGGCCCGTTCATCGCGCCACCTTCGCCGACCCTGCCATGGCATTCATAGCAGCCATCGGCGAGATAGACCTTCTTGCCATTCGCGGCATCGCCTTTGGCCGCGTCTTGCGCGACGGCCGGTTGCGCCACCAGGCCGAGCAGCACAGCAAATTCCAAGACGGAGAGCGTGTTGATGCGCGACATCGCCCTCTCCTTACCGCGGCTCGACAATGGTGTCGACCAGCGCCGGTTGGCCCTTCTTCACCACGGCGATGGCGCGCTTCAAGGCCGGCGCGATGTCCTTGGGATCGGTGATCGGCCCTTCGGCATAGACACCCATGCCCTTCGCCACCATCGCGTAATCGATGTTGGGATCGGTGATGGTGGTGCCGATATGCGCGTTCTCGACGCCACGGCCGTGCCGGTTCGCCATCGCCTGGAGATACATATATTCCTGATGCCAGGCGCGATTGTTGTGCATCACATAGAGAATCGGGATCTGGTGATGCGCCGCAGTCCAAAGCGTGCCGGGACAGAACATCAGATCGCCGTCGCCCTGGATCGCGACGGTGAGCCGGCCATGTTTCTTGTTGGCAAGCGCCGCGCCGAGCGAGGCCGGCGCGTTGTAGCCGATCCCGGCGCCACCCGAGCCGCCGTTCCAGCGATAGGGCTTGTCGAAGTTCCACAAACGGCGCGGCCAGTTCACGTTGATGCCGTTGCCGACGAGCGACCAATCCTCGCCCTTGATCTGATCGTAAAGCTCGGCGCAGAGCCGCCCGAGCGTGATCGGGCTGGCATCCCAGCCGATCGTGGCATCGGATTTGGCTTGCTCGATCATCGTCGCGTAAGCCGCCGCCAGCTTCTTGCCGCGCCCTTCATAGGCGGATTTGCGGTCGGCATCGACCAGACGCTTCACCGCTTCGGTCAGCGCCGGCAAGGTTTCTTCGCCATCGGCGGCGATGGCGAGATCGACATCCTCGTAACGTTGGAATTCCTGGTAATTGGCCTTGGTGTAAAGATCGCGCACGCCGAGGCTGATGGTGCGCGCATTGGTCTTGGTGATGGGGCGCGTGCGCCGGACGATCCGGTCGCTGAAAGCATGCACCGCGCCGAAATAATCATTGAGCTCGATGCCCAAGATCACATCGGCCTGCGCGATCACCGCACCGCGCCGGAAGGTATGGCACAGCGGATGCCGGCTCGGGAAATTCATGCGCCCGCCGAGATCGACCACCGGGCATTGCAGCGCTTCGGCGAGCTCGGTCAGCCGCGCCATGCCTTGCGGGGTGCGTGCCATGCGATCGACGATGATGACCGGGCTTTCGGCCTTGACGAGTTGCTGCGCGGTTTCGGCGACGGCGCCGGAATCGCCTTGCGGCATCGCGACCGGCGCGAGCTTCGGGATGCGCAAGCCCTCGCGGTCGGGGATGGGGTTTTCCTGCAGCTCGCCGTCGAGCGAGATCAGCACCGGCGCCATCGGCGGCGTCACCGCGATCTTGTAAGCGCGCACGGCGGATTCGGCGAAATGCTGCAGCGAGGCCGGCTGGTCGTCCCATTTGACGAAATCGCGCACGATGGCGCCGGGATCGATCGCGGCATGCGCCCATTCGACCCCCGGCGCGCGCTTGTCGGCGTCGATGATGTTGCCGATCATCATATAGACCGGCGCGCGATCGCAGAACGCGTTGTAGAGCGCCATCGAAGCGTGCTGCAGCCCGACCGTGCCGTGCACCAGAACCGGCAGCGGCGTGCCTTCGATCTTGGCGTAGCCATGCGCCATCGCCACCGCGATCTCTTCGTGGACGCAGGTGATCATCTCGGGCTTGGTGTTCTTGCCGTAATTCACCAGCGCCTCGTGAATGCCGCGATAGCTCGAGGCCGGTGTCATGGTGACGTAGTCGAAATTGAGCGTCTTCAGCACGTCGACCATGAAATCGCCGCCGCTCGAGGATTGCTGGATCGGATCGGCGCCCGGCGGCATGGTCTCGGCGACGAGATCGGGCAAGGGCACGGCGCGCGCCTGAGCCAGCGGCGCAACCGGCACGGCCTGAGCCGGAACCTGCGGCGCGATGGCGGCCGCGCCGGCGATGGTGGCTCCCTTGAGGAAATGACGGCGAGCGATTCCCGACACGCGGCGCTTCGACATGCGTTTCTCCCTTCGGATGGCGCGGCGATCCATTGGGCGGTCGCCGCTTTTACCTTTGTTAAGGCAAGTCTCCCGCCTTGATCCGGGCGAGTCAAGTCAGCGTTCCGGGCGCGCATAGCGAACGGGACAGCTCGGAGATGGAACCTCAGAGCGGCCATTGCCGCGGCATGGTTAAGCGGCTTCGCGCCGGCGAGCCAACTCGACGAGAGCTATGATGCGCAGCGGCGAGGAATATGCCAAGCTAGGGCCAATGTCGCGGCGCTTGCGCCCAAACCGGAGGAGAAAATTGATGAAATTGCGCCTATTGGCGATCCTGCTGACGCTCCCGCTTTGGGCGTGCGCAAGCAAGTCGGATGGCACCGCCACAAGCGGCTCGAGCGCCGTGTCGACGGCGCTCAGCGTCGTCGAAACGCCGCTTCTCATCGCCTTCAAGGTGCCGCTCTGCCTCGGGGCGGTGCCGACCATGCTTCCTGGCGCCGTCGCGTCGGCCGTCGTTCCGTTCAAAGACCAGTCGAAGGGAAACGGGGGTCAGGTCGTGGCCAACGGCGTGTCGGATGCGTGCGGCCCGCCCTATATCGCGAACCCGCACTACTAGACCGGTTCGCGCCGCCTCAGACGGATAACAGAAGAGCTTAGAGCCCGGCGTCGAACCCGTCGGCCGGGGAAGCCGCGCTATCGCTGTCAGGATGGGCGATCATGCCCGCGGCGACGGTCGCGTTGGTGTCCTCGTCGATGACGATGAACGCGCCGGTGACGCGATTGTCGTCGTAAGCGTCGAAGGCCAAGGGCGCCGCCAGAGCAAAGCGGGCCCGCGCGATGTCGTTGCAGCGGAGCCGGTCGGGGTTGGGTTCGGTGGCCAAGCTCGCCAGGTCGAGGCGGTGGATTAGCTCGGCGATCCGGCCTTCGACCAAACGCGTGCCGCATTTGATCAAATATCGTCCCTGCCCGGTGAAAGGCTCGTCGCTGAACCAGCACAAGGTCGCAACGAACTCATCGGCGACGCGCGGCGGCAGAAGCGGCGCGGCCAACATCTCGCCGCGCGCGATGTCGATATCGTCCTGCACCTCGATCGCGAGCGACTTGCCGGCTTCGGCGTGTTCGAGCGGCCCCTCGAAGGTCCACAAGCCCCGAATACGCGTGACCTTGCCATCGGGCATGACCGCGATCTCGTCGCCGACCCTTGCCCGCCCGGATTCGATCCGGCCGAGATAACGCCGCACCTGCCCGCCATCCGCCGCCGGCACCCGGCGCACGAGCTGGACGGGAAAGCGGAAGGGCGCGTGATGCATGCGGATCGCCGGCGGCAAGGTTTCGAGCAAGGCCAGCAGCGGCTTGCCCTCGTACCAGGGCATATGCGCGCTGCCATGCACGACATTGTCGCCGAGCTTGGCCGAGATCGGCACGATATAGAGATGCGGCGCGCCGATGCCGGAAGCGAATTCCGCGATCGAGCCGGCAACCGACGCGAAGACGGATTGCTCGTATCCGACCAGATCCATCTTGTTGACCGCAACCACGAGATGCGGCACGCCGAGAAGATGGCTCAAATAAAGATGCCGCCGCGTCTGCAGGCTCATGCCGCGGCGCGCATCGACCAGGATCACGGCGGCATCGGCGGTGCTCGCGCCCGTCACCATGTTGCGCGTGTACTGCTCGTGGCCGGGCGTATCGGCGATGATGAATTTGCGCTGCGCGGTGGCGAAATAGCTGTAGGCGACGTCGATGGTGATGCCCTGCTCGCGCTCGGCGATCAGCCCGTCCATCAGCAGCGACAGATCGATCTCGCTTTCGCCTTTGCGCCGCGCCAAACGTTGCAAGACGTCGAGTTGATCGCGCGGCACGGCCTGGGCGTCGTAGAGCATGCGCCCGATCAGCGAGCTTTTGCCGTCATCGACGCTGCCCGCGGTGCTGAAACGCAGCAAGCCGAGATCGTCGTCGCGGCCCAAGGTTTTGATGCTATCGGGCGCCATCAGAAATACCCCGCGCGCTTGCGCTCTTCCATCGCCGCGTCGGAAGCCTGATCGTCGAGCCGGGTCGCGCCGCGCTCGCTCAGCGTCGCAATGAGCGTCTCGGCGATGATCGCCTCGACCGTTGCCGCGGAGGATTCGACCGGCGAGGTGCAGGAGATGTCGCCGACGGTGCGGAAGCGCACCATGCGCGTCTCGATCGCATCATCCTCGCGCAACGGCACCGTGTCCGAGATCGGCAGCAGCATGTCGCCGCGCACCGCGACGGGACGCTCATGCGCGTAATAAAGCGGCGGCAGCGCCAGGTTTTCGCGCGCGATGTAGTGCCAAACGTCGAGCTCGGTCCAATTGCTCAGCGGAAACACCCGCATATGCTCGCCCTTGTCGAGCCGGCCGTTGTAGAGACTCCAAAGCTCGGGCCGCTGATGGCGCGGGTCCCACTGGCCGAAGGAATTGCGGAAGGAAAAGATGCGCTCTTTCGCGCGCGCCTTTTCCTCGTCGCGCCGCGCCCCACCGATGCAGGCATCGAACTCGAACTCCGCAATCGCGTCGAGCAAGGTCACGCTTTGCAGCGCATTGCGGCTTTGATTGGCGCTTTTCAACCGGATGCGGCCGCGATCGATCGAATCCTGCACCGTGCGGACGATGAGGCGTTCGCCAAGCGCCGCGGCGATACGGTCGCGGAACTCGATGACTTCGGGAAAATTATGGCCGGTATCGACGTGCAGCAGCGGAAAGGGAAATTTTCCCGGCCGGAACGCCTTCTCGGCAAGCCGCAGCAGGATCGTGGAATCCTTGCCGCCCGAGAACAACAGCACCGGGTTGGAGAACTCCGCCGCCGTCTCGCGCAGAATGTGAATCGCCTCGCTTTCGAGGAAATCGAGATGGCGTGGCGCCGCGAGTGCAGCGGCTGGCCGTTCGAGAATGTCCGCGCTATCCATGAACCTTCTGCCCGAGCTTGTGTTGGCGCGGATGCAATCCGCATTCATTGAGTTCGGGATTCTCCCACCACCAGCGGCCGGCGCGGCTGTCTTCGCCGGGCGCGACCGCGCGGGTGCAAGGCGCGCAGCCGATGCTGGGGTAACCCTGGGCGTGCAGCGCGTTGACCGGAACGTCGCGGGCGCGGATGAAATCCCACACCTCGTCGTCGGACCAATCCGCCAGCGGATTGAATTTCTGCAGCTTGTTGTCGGAGTCCCAATCCTTCACCGCGACGGCCGCGCGGCCGTTCGATTGCGCGCGGCGCAAGCCGGTGATCCAGGCGCCTTTGCCGGCAAGCGCCCGCTTCAAGGGCTTCACTTTGCGCAAGCGGCAGCATTCCTGGCGCAGCTCGATACTGTCGTAAAATCCGTTCGGCCCGTGCGCCGCGACGTAACGCTCGATATCCGCGCTGTCGGGTGCGAACACCGTAATCGGCACCCGGTAACGCGCCCGCGCCAGCTGGAGGAGATCATAGGTCTCTTGCGGCAGACGGCCGGTATCGAGGGTGAAAACGCCGATCGCAAGGTTTTCGCGCGCGATTAGCTCGAGCAGCACCATATCTTCGGCGCCCAGGCTCGAAGCCAGGACGGCGGGTGAATAGTCCTCAGCGGCCTCGCGCATAAGCGCCAGAACCTCTTGAACCTTCCGTTCCATAAAGGTGGTGCCCCGGTATTCCAGTGTAAGGTGTGTGTTATACATCACGCTTTCGGAAGTTCAATGTTAATTTGATATGTATAACATAATTTTTATGTATATTATTCCCAAGGGCCGCCAGATTAAGCTGCCGCGGTGACAAGCCCATGAACCACGCCATCAAAATCGCGATCGAAAAGGTCGACCATATCGGCATCAGGGTGCGCGACCTCGACCGGGCGCTGGAATTTTACCGGGTGCTCGGCTTCGAGCTGCGCCATCGGGTTGAGTTCGACGCGGTGGCGATCATCACCAATGAGCACGGCGTCGAAATCAATCTGATCCTCAATGCGGCGCGCGACGAGCCCAATATCCTCATGGACGTGCCCGAAAAACACGCCGGCTATACCCATGTCGCGCTGCGGGTGGCGTCGGTCGCCGACACGATCGCAGCGCTGAAAGCCCATGCGATCGCGATCACGCAAGGCCCGGTCTCCTTCGGCGAGGATGGCGGGATTTCGGTCTTCGTGCGCGATCCCGACCGCAACGTCATCGAGCTCCGCGGCGGCAACGAGAACTCTCGCCGGCGTGACGCGCTACGAGCCGTAGGTCTACCCGCTCCGCGCATCACCGCACCATTGCCCGCCGAAACGGGTGACGAAGCGGGCGCGGCCCCATAAGATCGGGCGCAACAACCGCGCCTGACGGGAGGATGGATGACCGGAACCATGCGGACGCGCCTTGCGGCGGCGGGATTTTTCGCGCTCTGCGCCCTTGCCGCGCCCCCGATGGCGCGCGCGCAGGACAGCGACGCCGCGACGGCGCGCCATTTACGCGATCAGGCACTGAAGGACGATTTCGGCTACCGCTTCCTCGAAACCTTGACCACGACGATCGGGCAGCGCTTGGCCGCCACCGAAGCCGAGACCCGCGCCTCGCTCTGGGCCGAAAGCGAGTTCAAGAAGCTGGGCTTCGACCAGGTGCATCGCGAAAGCGTGCCGATGACGCAATGGCAACGCGGCCGCGAGGAAGCCGCGGTGATATCGCCTTCGCCGCAACGCCTGGTCGTCACGGCGCTGGGCGGATCGGTAGCAACACCCCCCAACGGGATCGACGCCGAGATCGTGCTGTTCCGGCTTTACTCCGATCTGCTGAACGCGCCGCCGGGCTCGCTCGCCGGCAAGATCGCGGTGGTCACCGAACGCATGCCGCGGGTGATGGATGGCAGCTCTTACGGCGCGGCCAATCCGATCCGGCGGCTGGGGCCGTCCGAGGCGGCCAAGCGCGGCGCCGTCGCCTATCTCCATCGCTCGCTCGGCACCGACAATCACCGCATCGCCCATACCGGCGCGACGAATTACGAAGACGACGCACCGCGCATCCCCGCGGCGGCCTTGTCGAACCCCGATGCCGATCAGCTCGAACGCCTGGCCGCGCGCGGCAAGGTGAAGCTGCATCTTCTCCTCACCCCGACCAGCCAGGAGAACGCGCAATCCTGGACCGTCTCGGGCGAGATCACCGGCAGCGAGCATCCCGACGAGATTGTGCTGATCGGCGCGCATCTCGATTCCTGGGATCTCGGCACGGGCGCGATCGATGATGGCGCGGGCGACGCGATCGTGGTCGGCGCGGCCAAGCTTATCGCCGCGCTGAAGCCGCACCCCAAACGCACGATCCGGGTCGTGCTATTCGGCGCCGAGGAAATGAATTACGCCGGCCCGGCCTATGCCAAGGCGCATGGAGACGAGGCCGCGCATATCATGCTTGCCGCCGAATCCGATTTCGGCGCGCGCAAGATCTATGCATTCCTCGCGCCGCCGGGCGCCGCGAAGACACCTTTCATCCGCAGCCTTGCCGATACGCTGACCCCGCTCGGCATTTTCCTCGGCCGCGAGCCGGCGCTCAATTCGGGCGACGACATCGCGCCTTTGCGCGCGGCCGGCGTGCCGGTGATCGCGCTGCGCCAGAACGGCCTCGACTATTTCGACATTCACCACACCGCCGACGACACGCTCGACAAGATCGACAAGCAGGAACTCGACCAGAACATCGCCGCCTGGGCCGCGATGACTTATCTCGCCGCGCAATCCGATCTCGATTTCAGGAAGCTTGCCAATGCCGGCCCTTGACCCGAATCGCAACCCGCCTTTCCGCGCCGATCAAGTCGGAAGCCTGGTCCGCCCCGCCAGCTTGCTTCAGGCGCGCGCCGATTTCGCGGCCCAGAAGATCGATGCCGCCGGTTTGCGCGCGGCCGAGGACGCCGCCATTCGCGCCGCGGTCGCCATGCAGGAAGAGATCGGCCTCATGGTCGTCACCGACGGCGAGTTCCGCCGCGAAACCTATTCCGACTCCTTCACGGTCGCGGGCATCACTGGCGTCAAAGTGGTTTTCACCGAGGATGCCGGCTGGAGCCAATCCGAAACCCATGGCCACCGCATGGCGCGACGTATCCCCGCGGTGATCGGCCGGATCGAGTGGCGCGGCCCGCAAAATGCCAGAGACTTCGCGGTGCTCAAAGCGTGCGCGACAGGCACGCCCAAGATCACCCTGCCCGGTCCGGCCTTCATCCATTATCGCACCGGCCGCGAGCATATCAGCCGCGAGGCTTATCCGAGCCTCGATGAATTCTGGTCCGACATCACGCGCGCCTATCGGGCGGAGATCCGCTCGCTTTACGATGCCGGGTGCCGTTATCTCCAGATCGACGAAACCGCGCTGGTGAAACTCGGCGATCCGCGCGTGCGCGACTTGCTGAAGGCGCGCGGCGACGATTGGGCCGATCTGCTGCGCCTCTATATCGACGCGATCAACGCGGTGGTGGCGGATGCGCCGCCGGATTTGCGCATCGCCATCCATATGTGCCGCAGCCAAGACCCGAGCTGGCAGGCCGATACCGGCTACGACCCGATCGCCGAGGCGATGTTCAATCGGCTCAAGATCGGTACCTATCTGCTCGAATACGACAATCCGCGCGCCGGCAATTTCGATCCGCTGAAGCTCGTGCCACCGGACAAGGCGGTGGTGTTGGGACTTATCTCGTCGCGCAATGCGCGGATGGAAACCGCCGACGCGTTGAAGCGCCGGGTCGAGGAAGCGAGCCGCTACGTGCCGCTCGAGCGGCTGGCGCTCTGTCCGCAATGCGGCTTCGCGACCAGCGTCGGACGCAGCAGCGCCGAATCCGAAGCGCTGCAATGGCGCAAGCTTCGGCTGCTGGTCGAAACCGCGCGCGCGATCTGGCCGCGCACGTGAAGGCAGCGATGGAAGCGACGTAAATCGGGAAGATTTCGACAGCCAAAACGCACAAAACCAAGGGAGCAGAGAATGCCATTCGCGAAGATACGCGGCGTCAACCTCAATTACGAAATCGTCGGCAGCAAGGGCCCTTGGGTCGCGTTGTCACCCGGCGGAAGGCGCGACTACGGCGCCGTGATGGGCCTTGCGCGCTGCATTGCCGATCAAGGCTATCGCGTGCTGCTGCACGACCGGCGCAATTGCGGCTTGTCCGAGGTGGTGATCGACGGCGACGACTCGGAATACGAAATCTGGGCCGACGATCTTTACGAGCTGCTGCACCAGCAAAACGCGCTGCCCGCCTATATCGGCGGCTCCTCGTCGGGCTGCCGGCTCTCGGTGCTGTTCGCCTTGCGCCATCCCGAGGCCACCAAAGGCCTGCTGTTGTGGCGCGTGACCGGCGGACGCTTTGCCTGCGAACGGCTTGCCGCCAACTACTATCAGCAATATATCGACGCGGCCAAAAGCGGCGGCATGAAAGCGGTGTGCGCGCTCGATCACTTCAAGGAGCGCTGCGAAGCCAAGCCCTCCAACCGCGACTACTTGATGCGCATGGACCCCAAGCGCTTCATCGACGTGATGTCGCGCTGGCGCAAATCCTTCACCGAAAGCGTCGATCTGCCGATCATCGGCGCGAGCGAAGCCGATCTCAAATCGATCAAGGTCCCGACCGTGGTGATTCCCGGCAACGATAAGACCCATGGCACCGAGACCGGCAAGACCGCGGCGCGGCTGATCCCGAAATCCGAGCTGCACATCATCTGGGAGAAGGATCTCGATGTCGATCTCGGCGCGATGGAGAATTGGGAGCCGAAGAATCCCGAAATGGCCGGCTATTTCGTCGCGATGATGAAGCGCACCGAAGCGGGCCAAGCGCGATGAAACGGGTAGCGCTCGTCCTGTTTCTTGCACTCGTCATCAGCACCGGCGCGCAGGCCGACGACAAGCTGCGCGTCGGCAAGGCGATCCAGAATTCCTTCGCCTTCGCGCTGCTCGATGTCGGCATCGGCAGCGGCATCTTCAAGCAGAACCATCTCGACATCGAGCCGGTCACCTTCAGCGGCGCGGCACGCGTGCAGCAGGCGCTGACCTCGAACGATCTCGATATCGGGATCAGCACCGGGCAGGATCTCGGCTTCATCGCCAAAGGCCTGCCGGCGATGACGGTGGCCGCCATCACCAACAAGCCGGCCGAGAGCGTGATGCTTGTCGGCTATGACTCGCCGATCAAGACGGTCGCCGATTTGAAAGGCAAGAAGATCGCCGTCTCCAACATCCGCGGCTACCCCGCCTGGCTCGCGATCGAGCTCTCGAAGCATGAAGGCTGGGGACCGGACGGCATGGCGATCATCGCCACGGGATCGCAGCCGGCGTCGATGGCCTTGCTGAAGACCAAGCAGGTCGATGGCTGGATCGGCGATGTCGGCAGCTCGATCGAGCTGCAAGACGCGCATGAGGGCCGGATTCTTCTCTCGCTCGGCGATGTTGTGCCGCCTTTCATGAACAGCGCCGCCTATGCGACCAATGCGCTGATCAAGAACCGCCCGGATCTCGTGCGCGGCTTCTTGAACGCGTGGTTCGAAACGGTCGCCTGGGCCAGGGCGAACCGGCAGCAAACCGTTGCCATCATGACGCCAGTGCTGAATCTGAAGCCGGAAACGGTCGATCAGGTTTACGCCAAGCTGATGCCGACCGAGTCGACCGACGGGAAATTCGACCCGAAAGCGATGGAAACCATGCGCCGCGCCGTGGTCGATCTCGGCATTCTCGACAGCGAGCCGGACATTTCAAAGCTTTACACGGAGGAATTCCTGCCGCGGCGGTGACGGGCTTCGCTTGCGACGCGGCCCGAACCGGGCAATTTGTCGCATTTTTGCCCTTTTTCGCTGCGGTCTATGGTCGCCGCTCACCGCAAAAAGTGCGATGATGAGGCATGAACGTCGAGCGACGCCGCGAGCGCGACAGCGAGGATGACGACCGGCGCTTCACCAACAGCCTTGCGGGGCTGGCCGTGGCGCTGTTCCTGATCTGGATCGGGCTTTACGTCACCGAAGAGCTGGCGGCGCAAGGCAAGCTCGAAGATTGTGTGCTGCAAGGCCGCGCCGATTGCTTGCGCGTCGAGCTGACCCCGCTGCGCTAAAAGAGAAACGCGCGCTTACGCCCAGCCCATGCCGTGGCCGAGCGCGTCCAGCCCGGGGTGGTAATCGGTATTGGTTTGCGCTGGATTGCGGTTGATCAGCGGCCTGCCGTAAAGCGGGTGGCGCAGGCTGCGCACTTCGTGCTCGACCGTGAACAACACCTTGCGCGTCTCGAGATCGACGATGTCGGTAAAGCGATATTCATGCTCGAGCGTGTCGACCGATATCAGGCCGAGCTCGCCGAGGCGGCGATAAGGCTTGGAAAAATCCGCGATGTAGATCTGGATGTGGTGCTGGTCGTAAGCCGGTAACGGCTGATCGGTCTCGCGGAAGATAAGATGCTGCTTCGCGCCCACTTGAACCCAGGCCTTGTGGCCTTCGCCGTCATCGCCGACCGCGGCGGCGGCGCCCAGCACGTCGCGATAAAACCGCGCGATACCGGCGGCCGTGCCCATCGGCACGTCGAAGGCGATATAAGGCAGGCCGAGCACGAGCGGGCCGAACAGCGCCGGATCGGGCTCGTGCAGGCGGAAGCGGTTGCCCCAAGGACACGTCGCTTCGACATAGCCGTTGCGCTCGGCATAGGAAAACTTCGTGCCGGCGAGCTCGCCTTTCACCTTGGCGAGCCGCGCCAGAAGCTGCTCGCGGCTCGGCACCACCAGCCCGGCGACGCCGCGCAACACATCCGGCCCGCCGGTCGGCAAGTGGAATTGGCTCACGCCCATATTGATCCACATATTGTTGGTCGAAACCATGATGAAGGGGTCGCGCGTGAAGCCCAGACCGGCGACATAGAACAAGGTCGCGAGGCGCTGATCCGGCACGCGGACATTGACGTGTTCGAGCTTGACGATATTGCCGAAATCCTCGGCGGCGCGATCAAAGCGCGGCGGCATCGAACTCTCCCATCGGCTTGCCGCCTATCGGCGGGCTTTGCCGTCATCCTGAGCCGGGCAAGACCGCCCCGTCAACCCGCCCGCGCCGCCGCCCTGTGCGGCGCCGCGGCTTCGCGCTATATATAGAGCGTCATGGAATACGCGCTTCCGATCATGGTCGTGATCGCCATGGTGGCGACTCTCGGCACTTTGCTGCTCGGCATCATTTCGATGGCGAAAGGCGGCAACCCGCAGCTTTCGAACAAGCTGATGCGGTCGCGCGTGCTGCTGCAAGGCGCGGCGCTGCTGCTGTTCGTCATCTTCATGCTCGTCTACCGGCGCTGAGGCGCGAGGCATGGTCCGCCTCACCCGCATCTATACGCGCGGCGGCGATTTGGGCGAAACCTCGCTCGGCGACGGCACCAGGGTAAAAAAGCAATCCTTGCGGGTCGAGGCTTTCGGCACGGTGGACGAGGCCAATGCCGCGATCGGGCTGGCGCGGCTTCACGCCGCAGGCGAAGCGCTCGACATGCTGGCGCGTATTCAACACGACCTCTTCGATCTCGGGGCCGATCTCTGCACGCCCCAAAGCGACGCGCCCGCCGAAGCGGAGCTGCGCATCGTGCCGGCCCAGACCGAAAGGCTGGAGCATGAGATCGACGCGATGAACGCCGATTTGAAGCCGCTCGATTCCTTTATCCTGCCCGGCGGCACGCCCTTGGCGGCCGCCTTGCACCTGGCGCGCACGATCACCCGCCGCGCCGAGCGTCTGGTCGCCGCGCTGGCCGAGGCCGAGACGGTCAATCCCGACGCGCTTAAATATCTCAACCGCTTGTCGGATCACCTCTTCGTCCTCTCCCGGGCGGCCAACCGCGAAGCGGGCGATATTCTGTGGCAGCCAGGCATCAACCGCTGATGCTGCCCCGCGGCGCACGTGGCGCCGTCCCTGCCCGCGAAAGAAGATCGCTTTTGCCGCTTGTTCCCTGGCGCCTTAACGGCAAAGGTTAAGCTTTACCCAAGCGCCGCAGGCCTATGCGCGGCCCAGGAAGTCCTTGCCATCGCTTTGTGCAGGTGCAACATTTCGCCCGCCTTGCAACTTTTTAATAAACGGGCCGCATGAAGCTTCTCGTCGCCGTCAAGCGGGTGATCGACTACAACGTTAAAATCCGGGTGAAAGCGGACAGGACGGGGGTCGAGACCGCCAACGTCAAGATGTCGATGAACCCGTTCGACGAGATCGCCGTGGAAGAGGCGATCCGTTTGAAAGAAGCCGGCAAGGTCAGCGAAATCCTGGCCGTGTCCCTGGGCCCGCAGCAATGCCAGGAAACCATCCGCACCGCGCTCGCGATGGGCGCCGATCGCGGCTTGCATGTTGTGACGGATCAGCCGCTCGAGCCGCTGGCGGTCGCCAAGCTGTTGAAAGCGGTCGTCGCCAAGGAAGCGCCGCAACTGGTCATTCTCGGCAAGCAGGCAATCGACGATGACTGCAACCAGACCGGCCAGATGCTCGCGGCACTCTTGGGCTGGCCGCAGGCGACCTTCGCCTCAAAGCTGCAATTGAGCCCCGACAAGGCGATGGTGACTCGCGAAGTCGATGGCGGGCTCGAAACCATCGAGGTGAAGCTGCCGGCGGTGATGACGACCGATCTGCGCCTCAACGAGCCGCGTTATGCCTCGCTGCCCAACATCATGAAGGCGAAGAAGAAGACCATCGACCAGACCACGCCCGAAGCGTTGGGCGTCGATGTCAGCCCGCATCTCGTGACCATGCAGGTGGCCGAACCCGCCAAGCGCCAAGGCGGCAGGAAGCTCGCCTCGGTCGAGGAATTGGTCGAGAAACTCATGACCGAAGCGCAAGTGATCTGATGACCAGCCTCGTCATCGCCGAGCACGACAACAAGGCGCTGAAAGGCGCAACCGGCCACACTCTGTCGGCCGCTGCCGCCATCGGCGGCGAGATTCACCTTCTGGTCGCGGGCGCGCAATGCCGCGCGGTGGCCGAAGAAGCAGCAAAGCTTCCCGGCGTCGCCAAGGTGCTGCTCGCCGAAGACGCAGCGCTCGAGCACGCCTCGGCCGAAGATCTGGCGGCTTTGGTGCTGAGCCTCGCCAAGAGCTACAGCCACATTCTCGCGCCCGCCACCACCTTCGGGAAAAACTTCCTGCCGCGGGTTGCCGCCTTGCTCGACGTGGCGCAGATTTCCGACATTTCGGCGGTGATCGCGCCGGACATTTTCGAGCGGCCGATCTATGCCGGCAATGCGATCGCCCGGGTGCAATCGCGCGATCCGATCAAAATCATCACCGTGCGCGGCACGGCCTTTGCCGCGGCGAAACCCGGCAACACGACGGCGCCGATCGACAGCGTCGCCGTGCCGCCAGCCGCGGCGCAATCGCGTTTCGTCGGTGCCGAGATCGCGCGCTCGGAACGGCCCGAACTCACCGCCGCGCGCATCATCGTCTCGGGTGGGCGCGGCATGCAGTCGGGCGAGAATTTCAAGATTCTGGAAAAGCTCGCCGACCGGCTCGGCGCCGCGGTGGGCGCGTCGCGCGCCGCGGTCGATTCGGGCTTCGTTCCGAACGACTATCAGGTCGGGCAGACCGGCAAGATCGTCGCGCCCGAACTTTACATCGCGGTCGGAATTTCCGGCGCGATTCAGCATTTGGCGGGGATGAAGGATTCCAAGGTCATCGTCGCCGTCAACAAGGACGAGGAAGCGCCGATCTTCCAGGTCGCCGATTACGGCATCGTCGGCGATCTGTTCCAGATCGTGCCGGCGCTCGAAGCGGAACTGGCAAAAAAACTCGCCAATCGCTGACGGCACGCAACGCCGCTAACGCAAGGTAGGCAAGTCATGGCAACTGCAATCTCGAACTCTATCCGCTCGATCGGCGTGATCGGCGCCGGACAAATGGGCAGCGGCATCGCGCATGTCTGTGCCCTGGCCGGCTACGACGTCAAGATGTCCGACATCAGTCCCGACGCGCTGCAAAAGGCGCTGAGCAACGTCGACCACAACATCGCGCGCCAGGTCGCGCGCGGCCGGGTCAAGGAAGAAGACAAGCAGGCGGCGATGAAGCGCATCGCCACCGCGACGGAATACAACATTTTCGAACAATGCGATTTCGTCATCGAAGCGGCGACCGAGCGCGAGGAAATCAAGCGCGACATCTTCAAGAAGCTGATCCCGCATCTGAAGGCATCGGCGATCATCGCCTCCAACACCTCGTCGATCTCGATCACGCGGCTTGCCGCCGTGACCGACCGGCCCGAGCATTTCATCGGCATGCATTTCATGAATCCGGTGCCGGTGATGACCTTGGTCGAGGTGATCCGCGGCATCGCCACCGACGCAGCGACCTTCGAGACGGTGCGCGATCTCTCGGTAAAGCTCGGCAAGACCCCGGTCGCGGCCGAGGACTTCCCGGCCTTCATCGTCAACCGCATCCTGCTGCCCATGATCAACGAGGCGGTTTATACGCTGCACGAAGGCGTGGGCTCGGTCGAGGCGATCGACACAGCCATGCATCTCGGCGCCAACCACCCGATGGGGCCGCTGACCCTGGCCGATTTCATCGGCCTCGACACCTGCCTTTCGGTGATGCAGGTGCTTTATGAAGGCTTGGCCGACTCGAAGTACCGGCCCTGCCCGCTGCTGGTGAAATATGTCGAAGCCGGCTGGCTCGGGCGCAAATCCGGCCGCGGCTTTTACGATTATCGCGGCGAAACGCCGGTACCCACCCGCTGATTCCCGGGGTTTTCCGGGCTTTTTCTCGGCCCGCGACCGGCATCCCAACGGAACCTTAAGACCGCCGAAAGACCGCCGGGCGCGTCGCTGCGCCGGCGCTTGTCCCGCCGCGCCTTGCATGCTAGGACGATAACGCCAACGGGGATGGCAGCGATGAGGTGTTGGTTTGTCGCCTGCTCTCGATAGTTGTCCGGCGCTCGTGCTCAATGCCGATTTTCGCCCGTTGAGTTATTTTCCTTTGTCGGTTTGGTCTTGGCAGGAAGCGGTCAAAGCCGTGTGCCTCGACCGCGTGCGCATCGTCTCGCATTACGACCGGGTCGTGCGCAGCCCCAGCTTCGAGATGCGGCTGCCCAGTGTCATCTCACTGAAATCTTACATCGCGCTGTCGCGCCGCCCGGCCTTCACCCGGTTCAACGTGTTCCTGCGCGACCGCTTCATCTGCCAGTATTGCGACGATGCTTTCGCGGCGCATGACTTGACCTTCGACCATTTGGTGCCGCGCTCGCGCGGCGGCTGGACCACCTGGGAAAACGTCGTCACCGCCTGTTCGAGCTGCAATCTCCTGAAAGGCAGCCAACTGCCCGCCGAGGCGAAGATGTTCCCGAAGCATCAGCCGGTGCAGCCGACGACGCAAATGTTGCGCGACAATGGCCGCGCCTTTCCGCCCAACTATCTGCATCACAGCTGGCGCGACTTCCTCTATTGGGATACCGAGCTCGAAGCGCGTTAAGCCCTTCATCCCGGCGGCCGCGTTTCGCCGCGCAGCACTTTGATATGATCCATGATCTCCTCGTCCCGCCAGGGCGCCACGGTGGGCGACGGATCGCGTTCGGTGAAAGCGGGCGAGGTCGTGGTCGGACCGACCACATGCGTCGCCTCGATGTCTTGATCAATCGCGCGGCTCTGCGCGACATGCAGATCTGAGCCCCCACCCGCGCAACCCGCGAGGGCGAGGGCCGTTAAAAGCGCAAGAATTCGTTCGCTCGATCGCGTCATACCATCCTCCATTCCCCGCTATTTGGGATATGATGATTCTCAGGCGGCATGTGAAGCCGCGGTTTTCCGCCGAAAGCGAGACGATGGGCCTATTGCGCCACATACAACTCTGCAACCAATACCGGCCCGATCATTTCGTGCCGTTCTGGCATGGCGGCGACAGGCTGGGCCTGATCCGTAAACAAAACGCGCAGGCCTTGCGAAAGTTCCCCAACGCCTTTGCTGTCGAGGATGACGGCGTGCGGCTTCTGGTCGAAAGCGATTTCGACGGCTTGAGCGCGCTGATCGAGGAGACCACCGAGCATCTCGTCGCCGAAGGCCTGGTCGCCAAATGGCGCTACGAGCATTTCGCCGCCGCGCCGCGTTGGGGCGCCAAGCCGCATTTCAAGATCGACCGCGGCGCCGTGCCGTTTTTCGGCATCCGCGCTTACGGCGTGCATTTGAACGGCTATCTGCGCGACCACGGCAAGCTCAAGCTTTGGGTCGGGCGGCGTTCGCCGACCAAAGCCGTGGCGCCGGACAAGCTCGACAATCTCGTCGCCGGCGGCATCGACTATAAGCACGGGCTGGTCGAAACCTTGATCAAGGAATGCGAGGAAGAGGCGGCCTTGCCCGAGGGCTTGGCCTCGCGCGCGATTCCGGTGGGCGCCGTCTCCTATCGCATGGAAGTCACCCACGGGCTCAGAGACGACGTGCTGTTCTGCTACGACCTCGAGGTGCCGCGCGACTTCACGCCCAAAAACAATGACGGCGAGCTGGTCGCTTTCACCTTGGAAGACGCGGCCGAGGTGGTGGAGCGCGCGCGCCAAGGCGACGATTTCAAATTCAACGTCAATCTCGTGCTGATCGATTTCGCGCTGCGCCACGGGATCGTGACGCCCGACGATCCCGAATATCTCGAACTCGTCACCGGCCTGCGCCGCAAGCTCGATTAGCCCCTTTGCTTCGCACGACGGCGTGTCGCTGGATTCGCGGCTCGCCTGCGCAGCTCACTCTTTTGCTTCGCACGACGGCGTGCCGCTGAATTCGCGGCTCGCCTGTGCAGCTCACTCTTTTGCTTCGCACGACAGCGTGCCGCTGGATTCGCGGCCCGCCTGTGCTACGCGGTCGCGGTTTCCAACCGCAGCACATAGATGCCGTGGTTTTTGTCGGTGACGTAGATGAAGCCGCGCGCATCGACCAGCACGTCCTCGCTTTGCCCGACAAGCTTGCTTTTGGGGAGCATGCCGCGGCGCTCAAGCGGATCGGGCGGTACGAAATAGGCGATCTCCTTCACCAGCCTTTCGTCGGAAATGTCGAAGACGCGCAGCCCCGCGTTGAAATAAGTCAGAAAGCACAGATTCTCGTCGTGAAAGAGAATGTCCTGATATTGCCATTGGTGCTGATTGTGCGGGCCGAAGCGGCCGCCCTTTTCGCAGAAATTGCGGTACGGCGCGCCTTCGGGCGGGCGCGGCAAGGGAAACAACGAGCATAGGCGCGGCTTGGTCTCATCCTTGATATCGACGATGCCGGCATAGCCCAAAGGCTCGTTGCAATTCTCGGCGATCGCCTCGGAATTGCAGATCACCAGCTCGCGTTTCGACAACGGCAGCGCGGTGTGGACGGCGATGAAGGATTGGAAAGGCGGCGAGAACGGCAGATCGCCGACGAGACGCGGCTTGGCCTTGTCGCTGATGTCGAGAATGACGAAGCCGCCGCCGCCATAAGGCAGATAAGCGCGCTCGCCGCGCACATGCGCGCCGCCATGAAGCTGGGTTGCGTGCGGCGCGCCGGTCTCGCCACCCGCTTTCCACTGGCCTTTGCACCACCAGCGCGAAATTTCGCGCGGGTTCGCGGGATCGTCGATATCGACGATCTGGAGGATATGGCCTTCATAGCCGTCGGGCAGGCCGGTCGCGTAAACGTAACGCCCGCCATCGAAATAATTGCGATGGGTGCCGCCGCCGCCGGTCTTGAACTGGCCCAAGCGTTCGGGATTTTCCGGGTCGGCCAAATCCCAGATCACGAAGCCTTCATCGTAAGGCGCGCCCGGCACGTCGCCCCAGCCCGGCGCGATGCGCTCGAGCGAGGTGATCATGCGCGTGCCAGCGATTTGCACCTGCAAGGTCCAGGTATTGGCCGGGCCTTGGAGAAAGCGCACATGGCGCGGCCGCGTCGGGTCGGTGACTTCCAAGATGTGCAAGCCCGACTCCCACAAAGCAGGCGAGTAGAGATACCAGCGCTCGCCTTTCTTATGGAGTGCGAGCTTGAAGCCCGGCTTGCCGAGAAGGTCGTGATAGCCGACCGCTTTCAGGCCTTTGCTGAAGGCCTCGCCCGACGGAAAATCCATCTACGCCTCCCCTGCTACCGCCAGCCTATGCTTTGATGCGCGCCGACCGGCGGCGAGCGGCTTGGCTGCCGCCATTCGCCCTTGCCGGTGCCGAGCCAGGCGCGCAGACGGGGGCGCACTCATCCTTCGTGCCGCAGCAATTTTCCGTAAGGAATTGCATGAGCAAATTTGTCGCGTCGTAATCGGCCGAATAGATCAGCGATCGGCTCCGGCGACGCTGGGTGATAAGACCGGCATGTTGCAGCTGGGTCAAATGGAAGGATAAGGACGAGGCGGGAACGCCGAGCGCGTCGCCGATTTCGCCCGCGGGCATGCCCTCCGGTCCCTTCTGAACCAAGAGCCGAAACAGGGCGAGGCGCGTTTCCTGCGCCAAGGCTCCGAGCGCGGAGATAACCTGCTTTGTCTTCATCGATCTCGATCTATAGCCGGGCGGCAATCGCCAACCCTACCTCTACCATATCTCTGGAATTGTGACAGCGGACCGGGACCGGTCCATGGCTTCTCGGGCAGCGCACGGCCGCGCCATCCTTCGATAATTCCAGAAATTTGTGGCCACTTGACCTATGATTCTATAATTATGGAAATATAGAATATAGGACGGTCGCCGCTTCCGCCCCCGATGAGCCCTTGAATGATTGACTATTCAACTGCGCCGGCGGTGCCGGGCCGACAATGCGGAAACTGCACGCTCTGCTGCAAAGTGCTCGAGATCACGGAGCTCGACAAGCCGCGTGGGGAATGGTGTCCGCGTTGCAGCGCGGGGCGCGGATGCCTTGCCTATGATGCGCGGCCAGACGAATGCCGCGGCTTCTATTGCGGCTTCTTGAAGATACCCAGCCTGAACGAGCTATGGCGCCCGTCGATCGCCAAGCTCATTGTCTGCGTGGAGCCGGGCAACAAAGCCGTCTTCGTGCAGGTCGATCCCGACCGCCCTCATGCTTGGAAAAAAGAACCCTATTACGCGAAGCTCAAAGAGTGGGCGCGCAACGCCGCGCCGAGTCGGGGGCAGGTCGTCGTCAAGATCGGCAAGCGCGTTATCGTGATTCTGCCGGATCGAGACGTTGATGTCGGTCCCGTCGGGGACGACGAGATGGTCGTGACGAAAGAACTAAAGGGTCCGATGGGCGTGACGCGCGACGCATTTAAGATCAGGCGCGACGATCCGCGTATGGCCGGCATTACGCTGCAGGCGCCGAAAGGCGTCATCCCGCTTTCCTGACCTCGCCCCGGCGGAGACGTTCGCGTCATCGCGGTAGGCGGCAGCACAAGAGCGACGACACGAGGCCTAGACGCCTCGCGCTAGGCCGCCTCGACCAGCGCGCGGATCTCCTCGGACTTGCGGCCGGATTCGCGCAAGGCTCTGAGGGTCAGCGGCTGGTCGCGTTTGGCAAAGCGTTTGCCGCTCGCATCGGTCAAAAGCTTGTGGTGGCGATAGCGCGGCACCGGCAAATCCAGCAAGGCTTGCAGCAGGCGATGGATGTGCGTAGCGGCAAACAGATCCTCGCCGCGGGTCACCAGGGTCACGCCTTGAAGCGCATCGTCCACCGTCACCGCGAGGTGATAGCTGGTCGGTATATCCTTGCGCGCGAGCACGACATCGCCGAGCAAGTCGGGCCGCGCCGCCATGCGGCCTTTGCCCTCTTCTTCCCATTCAAGGGCGCCGACGCGCGCGGCGGCACGCACCACGTCAAGACGCAGCGCATAGCTTTCGCCCTGCGCGATGCGCCGAGCGCGCTCGCTTTCGCTCAGCGCGCGGCACGTGCCGGGATAAAGCGCCCCCTCTTCACCATGAGGCGCGGCTTCGGCGCGCGCGATTTCCGCCTTGATCGCGGCGCGGGTGCAAAAGCATGGATAGATAAACCCGGCAGTATCGAGCCGATCGAGTGCGGCGCGATAATCGTCAAGGTGTTCGGATTGCCTGCGCACATCGCCGTCCCAATCGAGCCCGAGCCAGGCGAGGTCTTCGACGATCGCGGCGACGAATTCCTCGCGGCAACGCGCGCGATCGATATCTTCGATGCGCAAAAGAAACCGCCCGCCCGCCTGCCGGGCCGGGCGCCAGCCGATGAGCGCCGAATAGGCATGGCCCAAATGCAAAAGCCCGGTGGGGCTCGGCGCGAAACGGGTGACGATCATGGCGCGAGCGTAGCAATGAAGCCCCACCCGTGACAAAGCGGCCGCCTTCGTCTATCCAAGACGTCATGGCTAAGACACTCGACGGACCCAGCGAATTACCCGCCGCCGGCGGCAAGCCGAAGCAGCTCGTGGTGCTGCTCCACGGCTACGGCGCCGACGGCAACGACCTGATCGGTTTGGCACCGCAATGGGCACCGCTTCTGCCCGAGGCGGAGTTCGTTTCGCCGCACGCGCCTTTCCCGTGCGAGGCGATGCCTTTCGGCCGGCAGTGGTTCGGCTTTCAAGGCCGCACCCGCGAGCAAGTGTTGGACGGCGTGCGGATTGCCGCCGGGATCCTCGACCAATATCTCACCGAGCTTCTGGCAGAACGCCAGCTCGACGAATCGAAGCTCGCTTTGGTCGGCTTCAGCCAAGGCGCGATGATGTCGTTGTTCGTGAGCTTGCGCCGCGCCAAGCCCGCTGCCGCGGTGGTCGCTTATTCTGGCCGACTCTTTGCGGCCGAGAATCTGGCGACCGAGCTGCGCGCGCGGCCCAAAATCCTGCTGATTCATGGCGAGGAAGACGAGGTGGTGCCGCCCGACGCCTTGCCCGAAGCCTATGCCGCCTTGCAAAAGGCGCAGGTGCCGGTGGAGCAGATGCTGCGCCCCGGCCTCGGCCACGGCATCGACGGCGAAGGCCTCGCGCGCGGCGGCGCCTTCCTGCGCGCGGCGTTCGCGGGTTGAGCGGCGCGGCGTTTCACTTCGCTGCCGCGTAGCGCTCGATCAGCGCCAGCATCGGCTGCTCGTCCCATTTGGCGGCGCCTTCGAGCTTCCCCAGGATCATGCCGTCGCCGCCGATGAGGAAGCTGCTCGGCAGGCCTTGCGCACCGAAAGCGTTGGTGGCGGCGGATTTGGGATCGAGAAACACGCCGAGATGCGCGATGCCGGTCTTGGCGAGGAATGGGTCGACCACCTCGGCGCCGCGGCGATCCTCGGAAATGGCGAGAACCGTGAGATCCGAACCGATCTTCCCTTGCAGCCAGTCGAGCGCGGGCATCTCCTCGACGCAAGGCACGCACCAGGTCGCCCATAAATTGACGAGCACGAGATGGCCGCGGAAATCGGCAAGGCTCTTAGCCTCGCCCGAACGCGTGGTGAATGTGAGGTCGGGCGCTGGCAGCTTCGCCTCCTGCGCGATAAACTGCCCCAGCGATGAGGCGGGCGCGGTGTCGGCCGTTGGTTGCGGCACGACCGGTTGGTTCCGGCCTTGCCGCAGGACGAGCACCGCGAGTGCCGCCCCGCACAGGACGAGAAGCACCGTGAGCGCGCGTATCAGAACTCTCTGCGACACTTTTTCCCTGCCCGGTTGGCGCGCATGACGGTTGTCAAGCGCAAGGCCTCGACCAACCTCGCCTGGGGCGGCCGCTTCGCGTCCGGCCCGGCCGAGATCATGCAGCGTATCAACGCCTCGCTCGATGTCGACAAGGCGCTTTATGCCCAGGACATCGCCGGCTCGCTGGCGCATTGCGCGATGCTGGTCAAGCGGCGGATCATATCGCGCAGCGACGGAAACGCCATCGCCCGCGGCCTGGCGAAAATCCGCGCCGAGATCGAAGCGGGCAAGTTCCGCTTTCGCATCGAGCACGAGGACATCCATCTCAATGTCGAGGCGCGGCTGGCCGAGCTGATCGGTCCCGCCGCCGGAAGGCTCCACACCGCGCGCTCGCGCAACGATCAGGTCGCGACCGATTTTCGCCTCTGGGTGCGCGACGCGATCGACCGGCTCGACCGCCAGATCGCGGTGTTGCAAGCGGCGCTGATCGCCCAGGCCGAGCGCCATGCCGATACGATCATGCCGGGCTTCACCCATTTGCAGGTCGGCCAGCCGGTCACCTTCGGCCATCACCTTTTGGCCTATGTCGAGATGCTGGGGCGGGATCGCGGAAGGCTTATGGATTGCCGCCGCCGGCTCAACGAGTTGCCTTTGGGGTCGGGCGCGCTCGCCGGCACGTCGTTCCCGATCGACCGGGCGATGACGGCCAAGGCGCTGGGTTTCGACCGGCCCGCCGCCAATTCGCTCGACGCGGTCTCGGATCGCGACTTTGCGCTCGAATTCCTCGCCGCCCTGGCGATCGGCGGCGTGCATTTGTCGCGCTTTGCCGAAGAGATCATCCTGTGGGTGAGCGAGCCCTTCCGCTTCGTCAAGCTCAGCGACGCCTTCACCACCGGCTCGTCGATGATGCCGCAAAAGCGCAATCCCGATGCTGCCGAGCTGGTGCGGGCGAAGGCCGGCCGGCAGATCGGCGCGCTGACCGGCCTCTTGGCGGTGATGAAAGGCTTGCCGCTGGCCTATGCCAAGGACATGCAAGAAGACAAGGCGCCGGTGTTCGATGCCGCCGACAGCTTCGCGCTGTGTCTCGCCGCGACCGCCGGCATGGTGCAAGACATGAAGCCCGACAAGGAAGCGATGCGCAAAATCGCCGCGAGCGGTTTTTCCACCGCGACCGATCTGGCCGATTGGCTGGTGCGCGAGCTGAAGCTGCCCTTTCGCCAAGCCCATCACGTCACCGGCGTCTTGGTGGCGCGCGCCGAGGCGCTGGGCTGCGCCTTGGCCGATCTGCCGCTGGCCGAGATGCAACAAGTCGAAAAGCGCATCACACGCGGCGTCTATCGCGTTTTGACGGTGGAGCGTTCGGTCGCGAGCCGCAAGGCGTTCGGCGGCACCGCGCCGGCCAATGTCGCGCGCGCGGCGACGGCGGCGAAAAAGCGCTTTCTCGCCAAGGAGCGGAAATGACCGGGCTCTCGCGCGTCCTCGCCATCGCCTTGATTGCGCTCGCTTTGGCGGCGTGCGGCAAGAAAGGCCCGCCGCAGCCGCCCCCGGGTGAGCCCAACACCTATCCGCAAAACTATCCAAAACAGTGAGTCCAGCAGTGGCGGAACCAAGTCCCTGGGCGCCCGAATTCGGGTACCGCGACGGCGCGCTCGCGGTTGAAGACGTGCCCTTGGCGCGCATCGCCGCCGACACCGGCACGCCCTTTTATGCCTATTCGAGCGCGCAGATCGAACGCCGCTTCCGCCAGTTCGCCGGCGCCTTTCTCGGCACGCCGACGCAGATCTGCTACTCGGTGAAAGCCAACCCGAACCTCGCCGTGATCGCGACCTTGGCCCGGCTCGGCGCCGGCGCCGATGTCGTGTCGGAAGGCGAGTTCCGCCGCGCTTTGGCGGCGGGGATTTCCGGCCGGCGCATCGTCTTCTCGGGCGTCGGCAAGACCGCTGCCGAGCTCGAATTCGCGCTCGCGCATGACGTCCACCAGATCAACGTCGAATCCCTGCCGGAGCTCGACACGCTTTCCGCGGCGGCAACCCGCATGGGCCGGGTGGCGCCAGTCGCGATCCGCATCAATCCGGATGTCGATGCGCGCACCCATGCCAAGATCACCACCGGCAAGAAGGAAAACAAATTCGGCATCGATCTGCCGCATGCCGCCGCCGCCTATCGCCATGCGCGCAGCCTGCCCGGCATCGCGCCGATCGGCATCGCCGTCCATATCGGCTCGCAGCTCACCAAGCTGCGGCCTTTCGAGCAGGCCTTCCGCCGGGTTGCCGAGCTTTACCGCGCCTTGCGCGCCCAAGGCGTCAAGCTCGAACGGCTCGATCTTGGCGGCGGGCTCGGCATCCGCTATCGCGACGAGACGCCGCCGGCGATCGAGGATTACGCCGACGCGGTGAAACGCATTGCCGGCAATCTCGGCGCGACATTGTCCTTCGAGCCGGGACGCTGGCTCGTCGGCAATGCCGGCGTGCTGGTCGCGCGCGTCATCTACGTGAAAAAAGGCGTCACCCGGCGCTTCGTCATCCTCGACGCGGCGATGAACGATTTGATGCGCCCGGCCTTGTACGATGCCTGGCACGAGATCTTGCCGGTGAAAGGCCCGGCACTGCGCCGCGGCTTCAAGGAAGCCGATGTTGTCGGCCCGGTGTGCGAAACCGGCGACAGCTTCGCCGTTCAGCGCAAGATTCCGCCGCTCGAACCGGGCGATTTGGTGGCGTTGATGTCCGCGGGCGCCTATGGCGCTTCGATGAGTTCGGGGTACAATACGCGCTTGCCGGCGCCGGAAGTACTCGTGCGCGGCGCGGAATTCGCCGCCATCCGGCCCCGGCCGAGCTATGATTCCGTGTTGAGCGAGGATCGCATTCCGCCCTGGCTCACCGAGAGTTGATCGGCAAGAGGCCGTTAATTAATGGTCAACACCGTGACCCCATCGCCGCAAGCCGCGCTGAAGCGCCGGCTCGGCGCTGCGACCCTTGCGTTGTTCTGGGAGCGGCTGTGGCCGGCCCTGTGGCCCGCCGCCGCCGTGATCGGCGGTTTCGCGGCGCTTGCTTTGTTCGATGTGCCGGCAAGCCTGCCGCGCGGGCTGCATTGGCTGCTCCTCGCTGTTGCGGTTGTGCTTCTGACGGCGGCCTTGTTCGACGGCGTGTCGCGGTTCCGCCTGCCCGACCGCGCGGCCGCGCGGCGCCGGATCGAAACCGCGAGCGGCCTCAGCCACCGGCCTTTGGCGGCGCTTGAAGACAAGCTCGCGAGCGGCAGCGGCGATCCAGCGAGCGCGGCGCTGTGGCAAGCGCATCAGGCGCGCATGGCCGAGGAAGCGCGCCGTTTAAAGATCGGCGTGCCGGCGGCTGGTCTGGCGCAGCGCGACCCCTATGCGCTGCGGGTGGCGCTGGCGCTGGTGTTGCTGCTCGCGGTGATCGATGCTGGGCCGGACTGGTCGATGCGGCTGCTGCGCGCGGTCAATCCCGGCATGGCCGCGCCCGGCGCGGCCGCCGCGACCAGCCTCGATATCTGGGTGACTCCGCCGGACTATACCGGCCTGCCGCCGCAATTCCTGCCCGCCAGCGCCCAGACGATGGCGGTTGCCGTGCCGGTCGGCAGCTCGGTGCTGGCGCAAGTCCATGGCGGCCGCAATCCGCCGCGCTTGAAGCTCGACGAGCACGTTGCCGAGTTCGCGCGCATCGACGAGCATAATTTCAAAAGCAGCGCGACCATCGCCACCGGCAAGCGGCTCGCCGTCGAACAGGACGGGCGCACGCTCGGCACCTGGCCGATCAAGGTCGTGCCCGACAACCCGCCGAGCATCGCTTTCGCCAAACCGCCATCGCGCACCAATCGCATGGCGTTGCGGCTCGACTACAAGGCGAGCGACGATTACGGCGTCGAGAGCGTGAAGGCGATCATTCGCCGCACCAACGATCCGACGGGCCAACCGCTGACCCTCGACGTGCCGCTGCCGGGCCAGCACCTGAAGGATGCGCAGAGCGCGAGCTATTACGATCTCACCGCGAATCTTTGGGCCGGGCTGCCGGTCGAGATTCAGCTTCAGGCGAGCGACGCGCTCGGCCAGACCGGCACGAGCGAGATCGTGCAGACTGTGCTGCCCGAGCGCGTGTTCCACAATCCGGTCGCCAAGGCGATCGTCGATCAGCGCAAGCAGCTCACCCTCGCTCCCGGCGACAAGGACGTGGTCGCCGAGACCTTGTCGGATTTGTCGGAGCGGCCGGATCGCTTCAACGACGACGTTGTCGCCTTCCTCGCCTTGCGCACGGCGCAGGCGCGGCTGGTGCTCGACCGCGACGGCACGTCGATCGCCCCGGTGCAGGATTTGCTGTGGCAGACGGCGCTGCGCATCGAGGACGGGCGCGCGCCGGCCAATCAGCAGGATCTGCGCAACGCGATGCAGGCCTTGCAGGACGCGCTGGCGCGCAACGCGCCCGACCCGGAGATCGAGCAGCTGATGCGCCAGGTGCAGGAGGCGATGAACCGTTATCTCCAGGCGTTGGCGCAGCAGATGCAAAACGTCGATCCGAAGACCCTGCCGCCGGTCGATCCCTCGAAGATGATGTCGATGCGCGATCTGCAGAAAATGCTCGACCGCGCCCGCGACCTGGCGCAAACCGGCGCGCGCGACCAGGCGCGCCAGCTTTTGTCGCAGCTGCAACAGATGCTGGAAAATCTGCGCCTCGCCCGGCCGATGCCGGGACAAAACGGCCAGAACCAGATGATGGGCCAGATGCAGCAGATGATGCGCCAGCAGCAGCAACTGCTCGACCGGTCCTTCAGCCAGTCGCGTCAAGGCCAGCAAGGCCAGAACATGCAAGGCGACGCGCAACAGCAGGAAGCGTTGCGCCAGATGCTGAATCAGATGATGCAGCAGCTGCAGCAGCAAGGCGGCCAGATGCCCAACGCCTTGAGCCGCGCCGAGCGCGCGATGCGCGGCGCCGGCGAGGCCTTGCAACGCGGCCAGCCCGGACAGGCCGTCGGCCCGCAGACCGACGCGCTCGACGCGCTGCAAGAAGCGGCGCGCGCCATGGCCAATCAGATGATAGGGAACAATAACGGCGACGGGCCTGGCGGCGAGCCGCAGGACGAGCCCGGGCTGCATCAGGCGCAGCGCGATCCGTTCGGCCGCCTGCTCGACAGCCAGCAAGGCAATGGCGGCTATGACGATGGCGGGCAGATGCGCATGGGCAAGTCCGCCAATGACTACGCGCTCGAAAAGGCGAAGCAGATTCTCGACGAGCTGCGCCGCCGCGCCGGCGAGCGCTCGCGCCCCGAGCTCGAACGCGACTATATCGACCGGCTGCTCAAGGAATTCTAGGCGCTAGGGCATGATCCGTTGCGCTAGAATTGGATCATGCTCTTGCTTCGTTGATTTGGTCGCATTTTCGACGGCGAACCGCCACACACTTCGCCGGAAAATGCTTTAGGCCTTCAGCTCTTCGGCAACCGCGGCGCAAATCTCGTCGAGGGTGAAGGGCTTGGTGACGACGCGATTGACCAGCGCCGCAAGATTATGGGCGCGCTGGCGCTCGGCGGAATAGCCGGTCATCAGCAGGATCTTCATCTCGGGATAATCCTTGCCGGCCTTCAAGGCCAGCGCGATGCCGTCGAGTTGCGGCATGACGATGTCGGTCAGCAGCAGATCGAATTTTTCGGTCGCGAGCGCGCCGACCGCAGCGATCCCGTCCGTCACCGCCTTCACGTCATGGCCTTGCGTGGCAAGCGCGCGGACGACGAAGGCGCTGACCGCTGCCTCGTCTTCCGCCACAAGGATCCGTGCCATCGGATAATCCTTAGCTGCCGGGGCCGGTGAAACTGACGACCACGCCGGTCGCGGCCTCGGAAGGTTGCGTGATCGTGGTGTGGAACGGCACGCTCGCGCCCGGCAAGAGGCGCTGCTCGGTCACCGAGACGGTCCAAGCCTGAAGCTCTTTGTCGTTGCCGTCGCGCAACGCGACTTTGAGCTTCGGCACCTCGCGCGTCACGGTCGACACATTCACCACCTCGCCATCGACGGCGAGCGTCGGCACGCCGTTATCCATGCCCCGCGACGGCGTCACCTTGCGCAGCTCGAGGCCGGAGCCCGCCACGGTCGGGCCATAGCCGATCATCGTATAAAGCCGCGCGGCCGGCGGCCACGCCACCATCACCAGCGCGCGCTCGGCGATCACGCCCCAGATCAGCGCGATCGCCACCAGCGCCGCGACGCCCCAACCGATCAGCGCGCCGCTGGCGCGCGCGCGCGGCACCGCCGGAAGCTGCACCCGGCGCTCGCGCCGCTCGACATCGACGCCGACGCGCGGCTCGGGCTCGGGCTCGGGCGGCGCAAAGTCGATCGCCGGCGGCGCATCGCGAGGCGGCTGCTGAAACCAAGTGTGGCCGCAACTCGCGCAGCGCACGGTGCGTCCTGACGCACCCAATGCCCGCGGATCGACGAGATAGCGTTTCGAACAGCTAGTACAGGTAACGATCATCGCCCAGGCGAGTCATCGGCGTTCCCCTCCCTTGGTTTATAGGGCGCCAGCCGGGCCCGAGGCAAGGAATTGCCATGCGCGGCTTTACCCGCCCGCTTTACCCTGCGCGCTACGCGTGCCATCTTGCCCGGCAAGGTGGAAACGGCGCCGCTTGGCGGCGGGCACGGCACAGGAGAAAGCCGAGACGTGGTACGGTTCGAGAATGTCGGCATGCGCTATGGCACCGGCCCCGAGGTGCTGCGCGACGTCCGTTTCGAGCTGCCGGCGGGTTCCTTCCACTTCCTCACCGGGCCGAGCGGCGCGGGCAAGACCACGCTGCTGCGTCTCATGTATCTGGCCGACCGGCCGACGCGCGGATTGATCTCGCTGTTCGGCGAGGACATATCGCGCCTCAATCGCCGCGATCTCGCCGATCTGCGGCGCAAAATCGGCGTCGTGTTTCAGGATTTCCGCCTGCTCGGCCATCTTTCGGCCTTCGACAATGTCGCGTTGCCGCTGCGAGTTGCCGGCATCGCCGAGGCGCGGGTCAAGAAGAACGTCACCGAGCTGCTTGAATGGGTCGGACTCGCGGAGAAGCTCAATGCGCGGCCGATGACCTTGTCGGGCGGCCAGCAGCAACGCGTCGCGATCGCGCGCGCGGTGATCGCGCGGCCGCAGCTCCTGCTCGCCGACGAGCCGACCGGCAATGTCGACGACGTGATGGCGAGCCGGTTGCTGCGCCTGTTCGAAGAGCTCAACCGTTTCGGCACCACCCTTGTCCTTGCCACGCATAACGAGAAGCTGCTGGCGCAACGCAAAGCAGGCCGCATCCACCTGATGAATGGCGAGCTGGTGGTGGAAGCCGAGGAACGCGCATGATCGGGCGAGTCGGCAACGACGTTCCCTTGCGGCGCGAAGGCACGGCGCGGCTGCTGCCGTGGCTGATCGCGCCGATGGTCTATCTCGCGGCGCTATCGCTCGCCGGCATGCTGGCGCTGCACGGCGTGCTGCAGGGCTGGGACCGCGGCCTCGCCGGAACCATGACCGTCGAGCTGCCGCCGCCGCCGCAAGATGCCAGCGCCGATACCAGCCTCGCCAAAGCCTTGAGCGTGCTGCGCGCGACGCCAGGCGTCACCAGCGCGCAGACGATCGACCGGGCCGCCGAGGGCAAGCTGCTCGAGCCCTGGCTCGGCACGGCGATCACACCCGACGAGCTGCAACTGCCGCGCCTGATCGATCTGCGCATCGCCAGCGGCGCGACGCTCGACCTGGACGCTCTGCGCGCGCGGCTGGCGGCGGCCTCGCCCGGCGCGACGCTCGACGATCACCGCGTCTGGCTCGACCGGCTTTACGGGCTGGCGCTCTCGGTCGAAGCCACCGGGCTCGCGATCGTCGCGATGGTCGGCGCGGCCTGCGTGCTGACCGTGGTGTTCACCACCCATGCCGGTCTTGCGGTCCATCACGACGTGATCGAGCTGCTGCATCTCATCGGCGCGCGCGACCTTTATATCGCTCGCCAGTTCGAGCACGAGGCGATGCGCCTTGGCTTCGGCGGCGGCGTGGTCGGCGTGGCGCTCGCCGCCGTGACCTTGTGGGGCTTGCAGCACGCGGCCGCCGCGACCGCCGTCTTCGGCGAGGAAGCCCGGCTTCTTCCCGATCTGGGGCTGGTGCTGTGGCAATGGAGCGCGCTGGCCTTGCTGCCGGTCGCGGCGGGGCTGGCGGCCATGCTGACCGCGCGGCTCACCGTGATGCGCGCCCTCGCCCGGATGCCATGAGCGCCGGGTTTGCGTGGCGCTGGCTCGCCCGCGCCGGCGCGCTGTTTGCGGCGCTCGCCCTGCTGTGGTTGTTCGGGCTGTGGCGCTTTGCCGCGTCGCTGCCGACCGAGGTTTCGGACCCCGACCGCGCGACCGACGCGATCGTCGTCTTGACCGGCGGCAGCTTGCGGGTCGAAAGCGGGTTGCAGCTTCTGGCCGCAGGCAAGGCGAAGAAGCTTTTCATCTCGGGCGTCTATCGCGGCGTCGACGTGACCGAGCTGTTGCGCGTGTCGCGGCAATCGCCCGACGCCGTCGCCTGCTGCGTCGCGCTGGGACACAACGCCGCCGACACCGCCGGCAATGCGCGCGAGACCGCGGAATGGATGAACGCGGAGCAGTTCCATTCCCTGCGCCTCGTCACCGCGGCCTATCACATGCCGCGCAGCTTGCTCGAATTCGCGCGCGCCATGCCCGATATCGAGATCGTGCCCAACCCGGTCTTTCCCGAATTCCTGCGCGACCATCCGTGGTGGAGCTCGCGCGCGCGCGCCAGCGTGATCGCCGGCGAATACGATAAATTCCTCGGCGCGCAGCTTCGGCCGTTTCTGCCGACCGTCATGGTGCCGCAAGGAGCGGTCGAGTGATCTGGCTGCGCTCGCTCCTGTTTCATCTCGCCTTTTATCTCTGGACCGCGGCGCTCTCGCTCCCCGGCCTGCCGCTGCTGCTGGCGCCGCCACTGTGGATGATGCGCTTCGGCACTTTCTGGTCGCGCGGAACCCTGTTCCTGCTGCGCTGTTGCGTCGGGCTCGATCACGAGATCCGCGGCCGCGAGAATCTTCCGCCCGGCCCGGTGCTGATCGCGATGAAGCATCAATCGGCCTGGGACACTTTCGCGGCGCCGGTGATGTTTCCCAACCCGGCCATGGTGATCAAGCGCGAGCTCGGCTGGATTCCGATCTATGGCTGGTACGCGGTGAAGGCCGGCATGATCCCGATCGACCGTTCCGGTGGCGCGCGCGCCTTGAAGCGTATGATCGCCACGAGCGAGCGCGCCTTGGCGCAAGGGCGGCCGGTTTTCATCTTTCCCGAAGGCACGCGCAGCGCGGTCGGCACGCATGCGCCTTATCAGCCCGGCGTCGCCGCGCTTTACCGCCAGCTTGACGTCCCACTCGTACCGGTGGCGGTCAATTCCGGCTTGTTCTGGGGCAGGCGCGATTTTTTGCGCCGGCCGGGCCGGATCACGGTCGAGATTCTGCCCGCCATCCCGCCTGGCGGCGAGCGCCGTGCCGTTCTGGCCGAGCTCGAGGCGCGCATCGAAGCCGCGACCGCGCGGCTGATCGAAGCGACAGGCCAAACGCGCCATGAGGATAAAGCTGTGGAAAGTGTGGCCGTCCGCAGCGGTGGAACACGGGGATAGAATCGCGGCCGCTCGATCGACAAGCGACTGTATTTCTTACGCGATTGGTGGTATGGGTTGGAAACAAAGAGGGAACGTCCAGCCCTTCTTGATTTTGCCGCGCCTAATACCAAAATCACTTACGTATCAAAGAGTTCTGCTGAATTTGAAGGCCGTTCCCGGATTCGGGCCGGCCGGTCGTCCGTGAGGAATCTCCGCATGGTCAGCGTCGCCTCGATCTCGCAACAGATCTGGGACATGAAATACCGGCTCAAGGGGCCGGATGGCGCCGTTGTGGATAAAACCATCGAGGAGACCTGGAACCGGGTCGCCGGCGCCTTGGCCGCGCCGGAGCGCGATACCGGCGAATGGGCGCAGCGATTTGCCACCGCCCTGGCCGATTTCAAGTTCCTGCCCGCGGGAAGGATCGTCGCCGGCGCCGGCACCGGCCGCACCGTGACGCTTTTCAACTGTTTCGTCATGGGCACGATCCCCGACGACATGTCGGGCATCTTCGCGCATCTGCGCGAGGCCGCGCTGACCATGCAGCAAGGCGGCGGCATCGGCTATGACTTCTCGACCTTGCGCCCCAAAGGCGCGCCGGTGAAAGGCGTCGGCGCCGATGCTTCGGGGCCGCTTTCCTTCATGGATGTGTGGGACGCGATGTGCCGCACCATCATGAGCGCCGGCTATCGCCGCGGCGCGATGATGGCAACCATGCGCTGCGACCATCCCGACATCGAGGCCTTCATCGAGGCCAAGCGCGAGCCCGGCCGCTTGCGCATGTTCAACCTCTCGGTCCTGGTCACCGACGCCTTCATGGCGGCGGTGAAGCAGGACGGGCCGTGGGAGCTGAGCTTCAACGGCACCACCTTCAAGGTCGTGCGCGCGCGCGAGCTGTGGGACAAGATCATGCGCGCGACCTATGCCTATGCCGAGCCGGGCGTGATCTTCATCGACCGCATCAACCGGCGCAACAATCTCCATTACTGCGAAACCATCTGCGCGACCAATCCCTGCGGCGAGCAGCCTTTGCCGCCCTACGGCGCCTGCCTGCTGGGTTCGATCAATCTCGCCGCTTTGGTGCACGAGCCTTTCACCGAAAGCGCGCAGCTCGACCTCGATGAACTAAAACGCATCGTGCCCTTGGCCGTGCGCATGCTCGACAATGCGATCGACGTGTCGCGCTTTCCCTTGGAGCAGCAGCACCAGGAGGCGCGCGCCAAGCGCCGCATCGGCTTGGGCGTCACCGGCCTCGCCGACGCGCTGATCCTGTGCGGCGTGCGTTACGGCTCGGCGCGGGCGGTGGCCTTGACCGAAAGCTGGATGAAGGCGATCCAGCGCGCCGCTTATTTCGCTTCGGTCGATCTCGCAGCCGAGAAAGGCCCGTTTCCGCTGTTCGACCGCGAGGCCTATCTCGCCGGCGAAACCGTCGCCGCGCTCGACGAAGATCTGCGCGACGCGATTGGAAAATATGGCATCCGCAACGCGCTTCTTACCTCGGTTGCGCCCACCGGCACGATTTCGATCTTCGCCGACAATGTCTCCTCGGGCTTGGAGCCGGTCTTCAGTTTCCGCTACACGCGCAACGTGCTGATGCCCGACGGCAGCCGCAAGGAAGAAGAAGTCTCCGACTATGCCTGGCGGCTTTATCACCGCCTCAAAGGCGAAGAGGCCGCGTTGCCGGATTATTTCACCGACGCGCAATCCCTCGCCCCCGCCGATCACGTGGTGATGCAGGCGGCGGTGCAAAAATACGTCGACAGCTCGATCTCGAAGACCATCAACGTGCCGGTCGATTTCCCCTTCGAGCAGTTCAAGGACGTCTATCTCCAAGCCTATGAGCTCGGCTGCAAAGGTTGCACCACTTATCGGCCCAACGAGGTGACGGGCGCGGTGCTCGAAACCAGCCGGCCGGCCAAGGAAGGTGCTGGGCAGCAGGCGGAGCTGCCGCTGCCGGCGCCCAGGCCCAAGGCGCGCGACGTCTACGAGGCGGGCGGCGTCGTCTATATGACGCAGCCTTTGGACCGGCCCGAGGCGTTGGAAGGCAACACCTACAAGATCGCCTGGCCGCAAAGCGAGCACGCGCTTTACATCACCATCAACGACATCGTGCAGGACGGGCGGCGCCGGCCCTTCGAGATATTCATCAACTCGAAGAACATGGAGCATTACGCCTGGACCGTGGCGCTCACGCGTATGATCAGCGCCGTGTTCCGCCGCGGCGGCGACGTCAGCTTCGTGGTCGAGGAGCTGAAAGCCGTGTTCGATCCGCGCGGCGGCGCCTGGATGGAAGGGCATTACGTGCCCTCGCTCTTGGCCGCGATCGGCGACGTGATCGAGCGCCATATGATCAATATCGGCTTCATCGCGCCGCAACGCGATCGCCGCAGCGAAGCGGCCGAGCGTCAGGTGGTCAATCTCAACAGCAACGATCAGCCGCGCATGGCGCAATGCCCCAAATGCGGCCAGGCCGCGCTCATGCATATCGAGGGCTGCGACCAGTGCACCAATTGCGACTATTCGAAATGCGGGTGAGCGAAGATTACGAACTTCGACGAGAAACTGTTTCGTCATTGCCGGGCTTGCCCCGGCAATCCATAGACCCTCGGGTCAAGCCCGAGGGTGACGACCTAGGCTAAGCAGAAAAGCGGCGCGTCCGACAAAATCGGCCATGTTCTCACTTGCCGCCCCAAGGCATGATCGGAACCGTGCTGATCGCGTTCTCGGGCGAGCCGTTGATGATCTTCGAGCTGATGGCGAGATAAACCAGCGTGTTGTGCTTCTTGTCGACCATGCGATAGATGCGCGTCGCCTTGAAGAAGATGCTGGTCTTCTCGCTGAACACCTCTTCATTCGCGCCCAGCTTGCCGAGATCGACGCTGATCGGCGCGATTTGCCGGCATGCCACCGAGAAATTGGACGGATCTTCGTTGAGGCCGAAGGGCTGACCCCATCCGCCTTTGCGCGCTTGCGAGATGTGGCACGCGACCCCGGGAACCGCGGGATCTTCGAAGTCGCTCACGCAGACTTTGTCGTTGGGCGACAGCAGATTGAACGTCGTGCTGATACAGCCGATGTCATCCGCCCGCGCCGGGCCGAGGGCCGCAAAGAACAGCGCGGCCGCCACAAGAAACAATTTCATCATTCTCTCCAAGTCAAAAAAGACGTGCTTCTGCGCTTTACCCCGGGCTTTACCCGCTGGTCCATCCTTCGAAGTCATGAATGCGCGGATCAGGTCCGGGCAAGACGATAAAGGCCAGGCAGCTTCGCGCGCCCTTAGCCGCCCACGGTCTCGAACAGCACCTCGACATTGCCGCGAGTGGCGTGGGAATAGGGGCAGATTTTCTCGTGCGCTTCCTTCACCAGCGCCGCGAGCTCGGCTTGGGCCAGGCTTTTATCCTCGATGCGCATCGCGACGGCAATGCCGAAGCCGCCGCCCTCGCGCGGCCCGATCGACACCGCGCAAGTGACCTTGGCCTTGCTGGCATCCTGCTTGTGCTGCTTGCCGACGAAATCGAGCGCGCCGCCGAAACACGCCGCATAGCCGGCGGCAAACAGATGCTCGGGCGTCGCGGTGTTGGGCTTGCCCGGCCCGCCCATCGCCTTCGGGACGGAGAGATCGACCGTCACGATACCGTCATCGGTCGCGCTATGCCCGTTGCGCCCGCCCGTGGCCGTGGCGGTTGCGGTGAAAAGTGGCTTGATCTTGTCCATGTCGTCTCCCGTGATGCTGATTGTCGGTCGCCTTGATCCTTGGGTCGGGGGGCGCCGGCTTCAAGCCCATCGCGGACATGTCATCGCCGGCCGCATCGACGAGACTCCGCGCACATTCTAAACTCGCCCCATGAATGCCAAATCCTTGCGCCGTTGGTTCTTGTCGCTTGCCGCCCTCGGCGCGATCGCCTTTGCCTTCTACGGCTATTATTGGCATCGCATCGCCGAGGAGCTGCGCGACGGGTTGGCGCCCTGGGCAAGCGCGCAGCAGGCGCAAGGCTATAAGGCAAGCTGGGACGAAGTCGAGATCGGCGGGTTCCCGGGCAGCTTCCGCTTTCGCTTCACCAAGGCGAGCTTCGGCGCCGAGCGGCCGTTGCCGGTCGCGCTCGACCTGCCGGTTCTGGTCGCCTGGGCCGAGCCGTGGAACCTGCATCATTGGCGTTTTACCAGCGAAAGCGGCGCCAAGCTTTCGGATGCGCTGGGCGCCGCCAGCGTCGATCTCGGCCGGCTCGACGGCAGCGTCGAGCTGGGCAATCAAGGCGGCGGCGTGCTCGACGTCAGCGCGTTCGACCTTACCGGCGCGGGGCTTGTCGCCGGCACGCATGTGGCGGGCGCCACCGCTCATATCGAATTGCCCGCGCGCGCGCCCGCCACGCATCTCGATACCGCCTTCGACCTGGCGCTGCAGCTTAGCGGCATCACTTTGCCCGGCCCGGTTCCGGGGTTCGGCGATTCGGTCAACGAGCTCGCTTTCTCGGCGCAGCTGAAGGGCGGTTTGCCGCAAGGCCCCTTCGTTCACGCGCTGGCGCAATGGCGCGACCAGGGCGGTACGATCGAGCTCGGCTCCTTCCGCTTGCGCTGGGGCGCCTTGCTGATCGATGCCAGCGGCACGCTCGCCCTCGACCAGGCGCTGCAACCCGAAGGCGCGCTCTCCGCCGTCATCACCGGCCAGGACGCGGCGGTCGACCTCGCCGTATCGACCGGCACCTTGCAAGCTTCCGACGCGACCATCGCCAAGGCGGTGCTGGATCTTCTGGCCAAGCCCGCGGCCGACGGTCAGAAGGCGATCACAGTGCCGCTGACCTTGCAGCAGGACCGGCTTTTCCTCGGACCCGCGGCGATCGCGCAATTCGCGCCCATCCAGTGGGAGTAAGGCGCGCGCTAATCAAGAATCCTTAAGCGATTTTCGGCGGCGTCTCGGCGCGCTCGATCGTACCGTATTGGCGTTCGACCTCGGCGACGGTGATGCGGTAGCCGGTGAAAATCGGCGCGCCGGCCGAGAGTTGCGCCAGATGATGGCGGTTATGCTCGCGCCAGCGCTTCACGGCTTCCGCGTCGGCCCAATAGGAAATCGTCACCAGCTTGCCCGGCGCCGCAAGGCTGCGGAAACGTTCGACCGAGATGAAGCCTTCGATCTCCTCGAGCGCAGGCTTCACGCTGGCCGCCGCGTCGAGATAGTCCTGCTCGCGTCCTTCCTTGGGCTCAACCTCGAAGATCACGGCAAACATGGAAGACTCCTGTGACCACGGAGACACGGAGAAGAGGTCTTATCCCAAGACAAGCCGACGCAGACCGTCTTTTAGCATAACGCTGTTGAAGTTCATGAGGAGGCCGATCTTATGCCCACTCAATCGAAGATAAGTCAGCATCTGCGTTTCGTGGATCGGCATAAGACGCTCGACAGCCTTAATTTCGATGACAAGCTGCCGCTCGACAACCATATCCATGCGATAGCCGCAATCAAGCTGCACGGCCTTGTAAACCACCGGCAGCGGCACCTGCCGCGCATAAGAGATTCCGTTTTGCTTGAATTCGAAGGATAGGCACTCCTCGTAAGCCGATTCGAGCAGTCCCGGCCCGAGCTGGCGATGGACATCGATCGCCAAACCGATCACTCGTTCGGAGAGGGCGCTGTCGTGAACCAAGCTCATCCGCCGCTCTCCTTGCCCTCCGTGGCTCCGTGGTAAATCCCTTTTCGCGCTTGAAAGCGCAACACGGCTTACGCCTGCTTCGCCTCGATGATCGAGCGGCGGATGGCGCGGGTGCGGGTGAAGAGCTCCTGGAGCTTGTCGCCTTCGCCCCAGCGGATGGCGCGTTGCAGAGCGGTCAGATCCTCATTGAAGCGTTGCAGCACCGCCAGCACCGCCTCGCGGTTGTTCAAAAAGATGTCGCGCCACATCACCGGGTCGGAAGCGGCGATACGCGTGAAGTCGCGAAAGCCGCTGGCCGAGAATTTGATCACCTCGGATTTGAGCGTGTCTTCGAGATCGGTCGCGGTGCCGACGATGGTGTAGGCGATGAGGTGCGGCAGATGCGAGGTAATGGCGAGCACCATGTCGTGATGCTCGGCCTCCATGGTGACGACCTGCATCTCGCCCGATTGCCAAAGCCGCGTGATCTTGTCGAGCGCGGCGGCGTCGCCGCCCGGCACCGGCGTGAGAATGCACCAACGGTTGCGGAACACTTCGGCAAAGCCCGATTCCGGTCCGGAATTCTCGGTGCCGGCAACCGGATGGCCGGGCACGAGATGGACGCCCGACGGCAGCAGAGGCTTCAGATCCTTCAGCACCAAGCCCTTCACCGAGCCGACATCGGTGACGATCGCGCCGGGCTTCAGCGCGGGCGCGATCGCCTTGCCGATCTCGACATAAGTCGATAAGGGCGTCGCGATGACGACGAGATCGGCGTCCTTCACCGCCGCGCCCGGATCGTCGGTGACCTCATCGGCGAGCTTCAGGCGCAGCACCGCGTCGAGGGTTTCCTGGCGCCGCGCGCAAGCGACGATGGAGCCCGCGAGCTTTTCGCGCTGCATCAGCCGCGCCAGGGACGAACCGATATGGCCGATGCCGATGAAGGCAACCCGCTCGAAAAAAAGACCGCTCATCATGTCCTCAGGAAATCGCTCAGCGCCGCGACCACCGCGCGCATTTCGGGTTCGGTACCCACGCTGATGCGCAGATGCTCCGGCAGATGATAGACCGCGACTTTGCGCACCAGGATGCCGCGCGCGCGCAGAAAGTCCCACGCGGCGCTCGCATCCTTGGGCGGCGCCGGGAAACGCACCAGCACGAAATTGGCCACGCACGGCGCCACTTCGAGGCCCAGCGCCGCCAGCGCGCGCTCGAGCCAAGGGCGCCAGATGTCGTTGTGCTCGCGCGCGCGATCGGTCGAGGCCACGTCCTCGAGCGCGGCGATGCCCGCCGCCTGCGCCGCCGAGCTGACCGTGAACGGTCCGCGAATCCGGTTGAGCACGTCGGCGACCGCGGCGCTGCTGTAGCACCAGCCGAGTCGCAGCCCGCCCATCGCATAGATCTTCGAGAAGGTTCGCGTCATCGCGACATTGGGCTCGCGCGTCGCCAATTCCAGACCCGAATCGTAATCGTTGCGCGTCACGAACTCGCTATAGGCGGCATCGATCACGAGGATGACCGATTTCGGCAGCCCGGCGTGAAGCCGTTTCAGCTCGTCGCGCGGGATGAAGGTGCCGGTCGGATTGTTGGGATTGGCGATGAAGACCAGCTTGGTCTTCGGCGTCACCAGCGCCAACACCGCGTCGACATCGAAGGTGAGATTCTTTTCCGGCGCTTCGATCGGCGCAGCGCCCACGGTCAAGGCGATGATGCGATAGATCGAAAAGCCGTGGCGGCTGAAGATGATTTCATCGCCCGGCCCGGCGTAGGCCTCGGCCAAAAGATGAAGCACGTCGTCCGAGCCCGCGCCGCAGACGATGCGATCGGGATCGATGCCGTGATGACGGCCGAGGGCGCGGCGCAGCGCGGTCGAGTGCCCGTCGGGATAGCGGAACATCTCGTCGGCGGCCGCATGATAGGCGGCGAGCGCCTTGGGGCTCGGCCCGAGCGCGCTTTCGTTCGACGCCAGCCGGATCGGCTTCTCGACGCCCGGAATCCGCGCCTCGCCGCCAACATAGGCCGCGATGTCGAGAATGCCGGGACGCGGCGTGGGCGCGGACGCCGCCATTAAGCGCGCTCGGTCTTGGTTTCGGTGGCCCCGGCCAAGGCCTCAGCCGATAAGGGCTGCGCATAAAAGCCGAGCACGGCGACGCGCGTGATCTTGTCGCCGAGCGATGTCACCGCCTCTTTCAGCCTTGCGTCATCCGGCTCGAGCCAGCCGGCGAACTCGATCAGCTGCGCGGTGCCCGCGCCGGGAATGGCGCTTGCCGCCAGCAAGCTCGCCGGCAAACCGGCGGCGGTGAGCACCGAGACAAGCCGGCCGCGGCTGACATCGGCGCCGGTCTCGATCGTATAGAGGCTGCGATCGTCGCCCGACGGCTCGGGCGCGATGCGGCCGATGACGAGCGCGTCGCCGCCTTCCGCCCGCGCATTGCCGCGCGCGCCAAAAGGCAGCCGCGCAATGACCCGCGGCTTCGGCAGCTCGGCCGGCATAAGCAGGCGCCACCAGGCGCCGGGTTCGTCCTGTTGCGGGAAAGGCAGCACGCCCAGCATGGCGCGCCCGCCACTTACCGCGCCGATCACCTCGCCGATCGTGCGATAACCGGTCATCGGCGTCTGGCTGCCGTAATGGTCGCGCGCCAGATCCCAAAGCCCCGCGCTATTGCCGGGCGCGAACACGGCAACCTGGATATCCGCCTGCATCGCGGTCGTGCCCGACAGGAGCTCGCGCCAAAGCCGCACCAAAATCGCGCGCGAAAACGAGCCGCGATGGCGCGCCACCAGCCGGCGCAGAATCCGCGCCTCGCGTCCCGGCCGCAGCGGCGGCGTATCGTCCGCCTTCTTCAGCCGCGCGATCATCCCCACCACATCGGAGCGGCGGATCAGCAAATCTTGCAGCTCGTCATCGATCTGGTCGATGCGGCGGCGCAAATCATCGAGCGACGGCAGAACGCTGGACATGGTTAAAAGCACCGAAAATGGCGGGCGATACGGGTACTTCCCTGGCTCCCTTAAAGCAAAGAAAACGTTGACAGGCTAGGCCCCGCTTCCTAGCTATCCGCCGCGTTCGCAAGCCTTTGGCCTAGAAGGCAATGACCGTTTTTGCACCCGCCTCGACGATTTCGGGAGCCGCCAATCCGGCACCCGATGGCGACCGGCCCGGCTATCGCCTGACCGTGGCGGAGCCTTTGGCGCTCGATGCCGGGGTGAGCTTAGCACCTTACGCAATCGCCTATCAGACCTATGGCAAGCTCAATGCCGAGCGTTCCAACGCGATCCTCATCTGCCACGCCTTGACCGGCGACCAATATGTCGCGGAGCCGCATCCGATCACCGGCAAGCCAGGCTGGTGGGACATTCTCGCCGGGCCCGGCAAGCTGCTCGACACCGAGCGCTATTTCCTCATCTGCGCCAATGTGCTGGGCGGCTGCATGGGGTCGAGCGGCCCGTCCGAGATCAATCCCGCCACCGGCAAGCCCTGGGATCTCACCTTTCCGGTGATCACCATCGCCGACATGGTGCGCGCGCAGAAACAGCTCATCGACCATCTCGGCATCGCGCAGCTGTTCTGCGTCATCGGCGGCTCGATGGGCGGGATGCAGGTGCTGCAATGGGCGGCATCCTATCCCGAGCGCGTTTTTGCCGCCGTGCCGATCGCAACCGCGGCGCGGCATTCGGCGCAGAACATCGCCTTTCACGAGGTCGGACGCCAGGCGATCATGGCCGACGCCAATTGGTGCGATGGAAACTACATCGAACGCGGCGTCCAGCCCGCGCGCGGCCTCGCCGTGGCGCGCATGGCGGCGCATATCACTTATCTCTCGGAGCAGGCGCTGCACCGCAAATTCGGCCGCAATCTACAAAACCGGGCGGCGATCACCTTCGGCTTCGATGCCGATTTCCAGGTGGAGAACTATTTGCGCCACCAGGGCATCAGTTTCGTCGAGCGCTTCGACGCCAATTCCTATCTCTATATCACTCGCGCCTGCGATTATTTCGATCTCGCGGCCGAGCATGGCGGCGTGCTGGCCAACGCCTTCGCCGGCACCAAAACGCGGTTCTGCTCGATCTCTTTCACCAGCGACTGGCTCTATCCGACCTCGGAAAACCGCCAGATCGTGCACGCGCTCAACGCCGCCGGCGCCAATGTCAGCTTCGTCGAAGTCGCGACCGACAAGGGCCACGACGCCTTTCTGCTCGACGAGCCGGAATTCCACGCGACCTTGCGCGGCTTCATCGAAGGCTGCGCCGAGCATCGCGGACTGACGCGAAAATGAGTCCCGATGCCCCGCTGCTGACGCCGCTTCCCTTGGAGCTGCGCGAGGATCTGCGCCTCGTCGCCAGCATGATCGACCCCGGCTCGCGCGTTCTCGATGTCGGCTGCGGCGAGGGCGAGCTGCTGTCCTATCTCGTTCACAACAAGGAAGTCGACGGGCGCGGCATGGAGCTAAGCCAGAACGGCGTCAATTCCTGCGTGCGCCACGGGTTATCGGTCATCCAGGGCGACGCCGACAACGATCTGCACGACTACCCGTCCCACGCCTTCGACTACATCGTGCTGAGCCAGACCTTGCAGGCGACCCGCAACCCGCTCGAGGTGCTGCGCCATCTCGTGCGCATCGGCCGCCACGCGATCGTGTCGATTCCAAATTTCGGCCATTGGCGCATGCGCCTGCGGCTTTTGGCGGAAGGGCGCATGCCGCGCACACCGGCCTTGCCGCATCACTGGTACGACACGCCCAACATCCATCTCTGCACCATCCTCGATTTCCTCGATCTCTGCGACGAGGAGCAGATCAAGGTGGAGCGCAGCGTGACCTTGGACGAGCAGGGCCGCGCCTACCGCCTCAATCCGCGCGGCCGGCTCGCCAATCTTTTAGCGGCGCAAGGTCTGTTTTTGCTCGCAGGGAAGAGCTAGCGCCGCTGATCTTGTGGCGTGCGGCGCGCGAGGCCCGTGGGCTGGCCGCCGACGGTGATGATGTCGTCGATTACTGGCCCGTTGCGGGCCGAGAGTTTGCGCCGACGGCTCCGGAGACGCGCGCGGGATCGCTGTCTCCGGTTACGCGATAGACGTAAAACGTCTCATGATCGAGCGCGGCGCCGGTAAAAGCCTGCAGCAAAGGCGCGGTGAAGGGCGCGGCGGCGCTCGGCGCGAACGGCGTCGTCAGAATGAGGATGTTATCGCCGGCGTCGCTGGAACGATCGAGGGCACGAATAATCCGCTGCTCGATGGTCGCGGGGGTCAGATCCGCCTGTCGCTGCGCGGTCCATTCGATGAAGCGGCGCGAGCATTGGCAACCGAGATCATAGATCGGCCGGTCGAGATAACCGGCAATCGAAACCTGCGGATCGTCGGCCGCCATGAGAAAGGCGCGATCGAGGCCGTTTTGAGCGAGCCACTGCGCCGTAGCGCGGGCTTCGGAAAAAGGCCGCAGCTCGGATTGCAAGGTGATAAGTCCGCCCAACGCATTGACGACGAGAAGCGTGATCCACCAGCGCGGTGCCCTGCCATTCTGCCGGGCCCGCAGCAGCCACGCCGCGCCGACCACCGCCAGGAAGAGAACGCCGCTGTGACGCGAATTTCCGATTTGCCAGACATAGGAAAAAATAAGCGCGCCGATGAAGGTAACGATCACTGCGCCGATCGGCTCGATGACCGCGAGCGTCCGATCGCGATTCATCACGCTGCCAGCAGCGCGAGCGGCGACGATGAGGGCCATCCACACGACGATGATGCCCGGCAACCCCGTGATGAGGTCGAGACCCGGGTTCCAGAAGTCGCGCCAAGCGCCGGAAAACGCCGTGGCCGGATGCCTCAGCAATTCTGCGCTGATCGGCACAAACGCGCGGCTCACGAAATGATCGACGACGACGGCGAGCCGCGCCGGATCGAGCTGTGCGATCGGCGTCTTGAAATTTCCATCGGGCGCCGGCGCCATGGTGGCGATCGCGAGAGCGAGGCAAGCGAGGTAGATCGCGCCACCACAGGCCGTTCCGCGCGACAGCGAGCGCGTCGGCAAGATTTGAGCAAGCCCGAGAAACATCGCCAGCGCCATCGACCAGATCGCCCCGAACACGACCGTGTTGGCGAGGAGCCCGAGCAAAAGCCAGGGCAGCACCACGCGTTCCGGCCAACGGGCGCGAAGGGCGACGAAGCCGAACCCGAGCAAGGCCATCAAGCCGTAGCTCCGGCTCATCACGAAATATTCCCAAAAGAGGAAATAGCTGAACAGCAGCAGAAATTTTTCCGCCAGCGAGAACGGCGAGCAGCGATAGACGAGATACCAGGTCGCGGCGCCGATCGCGAGTTGCAAAGCCTGCATCGCCGTGAGATCGGCGGTGAAGCGGGTGATCACCCACAGCAGCAAATGCCATAGACCGGGATGGCCTTCGTAGCGAAGATTGTGGAAGAGTGCCACAGGCGTGGCGCTGACCCGGGCAATCAACCAGGCTTGAACTTCATCGTCATAAAGGGCGTGACGAAAAACGCGTACTGCATTCACGATGAGGAGAAGCACGAAGGCGCAATGGGCGAAGAGGACGGCCCGGCCAGCGACGGGATCGAGCAAGCTTGCCTGGACCGCGCGATCTTCCAAACGGTGGGGTGCGCCGATCGCTCCCCTGGGGCCCAGCGACGGCGTCGGCAGACAGGCACGGCTCTCGGTCGGCGACATTGCACCGGCTATCATCGCTAGAGTGCAGAGACGCCAATTCCATCCGATCGCGCTTAATTTTTCGTGTATGCGGCGCGGCTCGCTTTCGCTTCCACGCGATTTCCGCGCGCCAATTGACATATTTCTGTAACACGAGGTCGCCCGCGGCGTATTCCGCGAAACATATCGCGGCGACGCCAAAGGACCGGCCGGCTGCGTCGGATACGCGCGCGGAGGTTGCAACTTGAGCAAAAATTAACGCCGCTGATCTTGCGGCGTGTGGCGCGCGAGAAAATCGAGCACGCGGCTTCGTTGTTCGCCGAGATGAACGGGGCCTTTCCAGTGGCGCAGCGTTTCCGCCATGGGCAAGAGCTCGGCCAGTTCGAAGCCGGTCACGGTCGGATGCGGCTTGTCGTCGCCCGGCAGCACCAGCGCCGGCATCGTTAGCTGCCGGACCGCCTCACGCGTCAGGCAAAAGACGAAATCGCCGCCCCACATATTCTTGCCGAAGGCCGCGAGCGCCGCCGCATCGAGCTCCGGACGCGCCGCGCGCAGTTCGACCGCCCACTCGGCGAAACCGTCGGGAAAATAGGTCGGATGTTCCGGATTGAGGCCGATCGGATTCTGCAACACAGCCGCGCTGATCCGCTCGGGCGCGAGCGCGCCGAGGGTGAGACAGAAGCTCGAACCGATGCAACCGCCCAGGACATGGCAGCGTGCGATGCCGAGACGATCCATCAAGGTGAGCTGATCCTCGGCATAGGTTCGCCAGCCGTGACTCGCCGCGACCGCGCCGCGCGAGTTGCCGGCGTTGCGCTGGTCCATCGCAACGACGCGATAATGCCGTGCTAGCACGTCGGTCCAGTCGTTCCAGGCGCGCGGCGGCCCGCCCGCTTGCGCATGCCACATCTCGATACGCGAGCGCATGCCGCCCGGCGCGAAAAGCAGCACGGGATAGCCTTCGCCGTATTCTTCGAAATAGATCTCGGCGTCGTCGCGCTTCAGCACCGGCATGGCGATATCTCCCTCCGCTTCAATTCTGATGCGCCAGCATAGCAGAGGATGAGCCGGGGCCGTCGAAGCAGGCACTCAGCCAAGGACCCGGTGCCGTTTTCACAGCCGGTTCACGCAACTGTGATTCTTCGCGGTCGGTTGGCACGGCGATGACACGCGGTTGTAACGCCGCCGTGCTCTTATCGAACTTTGAAATTCGGCCATGATTTTTTTGGAGGGGGATCGATCATGTTGCGCGGATGTCTTGTCGCCCTGCTGATGGCACTCGTCTCTTTTCTTTTGCCCGGCGCGGCGCGCGCCGACGGCAATCTCAACAAGGTCAATCACATCATCGTTCTCACCCAAGAGAATCATTCCTTCGACAATTATTTCGGCGTTCTCGCCTATGCGCTCAACAGCCCCTATCACAGCGCCAATGGCGGCACCTGCTCCGGCACGGATCATCTCTGCCTCGACGGCTTGAACTGCGTCGTTCAGCCAGACAGCACCCTCAGCTGCACCAACCAGAACCTCGACGACAACAACAGCACCGTGACCGCATTCCACGAGCCGTCGCGCTGCGTCGCCCCCGATCTCGATCACAGCTGGCTCGGGACTCATGAGGAGGTCAATTTCGTCAAACCGAACATGACCCTCATGCAGAAGCGAAACGACGGCTTCGTCCGCGTGAACGACGCGACCGAGCAGGTCGATAACGGCGTCGAGGGCGCGACCGAGGATCAGACGATCGGTTACTACAACCAAGACGACCTGCCGTTCTATTACGGCCTCGCCGAGAATTTCGCCATCAGCGACCGGCATTTCGCCTCGGTGCTAGGGCCGACCATCCCGAACCGGTTTTATCTGATGGCGGCGACCTCCTTCGGCCATCTCACCACCGCCGACGCGGTGCCGCCACCCGGCGGCTACAAGCCGATCACCGGGACGATCTTCGACCTGCTCAGTGCCGCGGGCGTCAGCTGGGTGGATTACTTCCAGGACGTGCCGCAAGCGGCGGACTTCATCACCCCGACCGCGCAGCACACTTTGCCCCTCGCGGTTTTCCTCGCCCAAGCGGCCGGCGCCGACGGCGGTTTGCCCGCCGTGTCCTTCATCGACCCCAATTTCGGAACCAGCGGCTCCGCCACCGAGAATGACGAGCATCCGCCGACCGACATCCAGCGCGGCCAAGCCTTTGTCTCGCAAGTGGTGAACGCGCTGCGCAACGGTCCGTTCTGGAAGGATTCGATCCTGTTCATCACCTATGACGAGCATGGCGGCTTCTACGACCATGCGAAGCCGCCCAAGGCGCCGCAGGGCGGCGCGCTGACGCCGGACGGGATCGCGCCCGGGCAATGCGAAGATTTGTCCGCCTCGCCGGGGAGCCAAGCCCCAGGCGGCGGCGCCGAGTGTTCGTCGAATTTCACCAGCACGACCGATACCACGCTCGCCGACGCGGAAGCGCTGTGCCCGGCGCTCGCGCTCAATCCCACCGGCCCTTATCCCGCGAACTGCGCCACTTTCGATCAGCTCGGCGTGCGCATTCCGCTCATTGCGGTCTCGCCCTTCGCCAAGCCGCATTACGTCTCGCACGCAGTCGGCGACCACACCTCGATGCTGGCGATGATCGAGAAGCGCTTCCTCAAGTCGCGCGGCAGCGCGCGCCAACACCTCACCGCGCGCGATGAATTCGCCCGCGACCTCGAAGACATGTTCGACTTCACCAACGCGCCTTCATTGACCACCGCCGTCGGTCAGGCGACGCCGCCGACCACCGACTGCACCCCGTCGGGCGGCGGAGGCGCGCTCTAACTGTTCTTGAGAGCGGCGGCCGCCCTCGCACGCGTGATCGCTTGCCATAGGGCGAACGGCGTCGCGGGCATGTCGAGCTCGGTCACGCCCAAAGGACGCAGCGCATCGAGCACGGCGTTGATGATGGTCGGCGGGCTGCCGACAGCGCCGGCCTCGCCGATGCCTTTGACCCCGAGCGGGTTGGTGCGGCACGGCACCGGCTCGAAGGCGACCTCGAAGCTGGGAAAATCCTCGGCGCGCGGCATGCCGTAATCCATGAAGCTGCCGGAAAGAAGCTGTCCCGACTGGCGGTCATAGACGATCTCTTCGCGCAGCGCTTGGCCGATGCCTTGGGCCAAGCCGCCATGCACCTGGCCTTCGCAGATCAGCGGATTGATCAAGGTTCCGGCATCGTCGACCACCACATAGCGCGCGACTGTCGCGACGCCGGTTTCGGGATCGATCTCGACTTCGCAGACGTGGCAGCCATTCGGATGGTTGGGCGGATCGGAGCCATAAGTCCCGCTCGCTTCGAGGCCGACGCCGAGCTGATCGGTGATGCCGCCCGCGCGATAGAACGCCTTGGCCACTTCAGTGAGCGCGATGCGGCGATCGGTGCCGATGACGGTGAACGCGCCGGCGGCAAAATCGAGATCGGCTTCGGCAGCCTCGAGCAACGCGGCCGCCATGGTCTTGGCCTTGGCGATGATCGCCGCCGACGCGGCCTTGAGCGCGGCGCCGCCCACCATCGAGCTGCGCGCGGCAAAGGTGCCGCGGCCGAAGGGCACGGCATCGGTATCGCCTTGGACGAAACGGATCGATTCGAACGGCACGCCGAGCCATTCATGCAGCAGCTGCGCGTAAGTCGTCGCGTGGCCCTGGCCGTGCGAATGCGTGCCGGCGACGATGGTCGCGGTGCCGCCGGGATCGAAGCGGATCTCCATGCGGTCGTTGAAATTGCCGCCTTGCTCGATGTAGTAGCTGAGTGCGCGGCCGCGCAGCCGGCCGGCTTTTTCCGATGCCGCGCGCCGGCCCGCGAAACCTTCCCAATCCGAAAGCGCGAGACAGCGGTCCATCACGCGCGCGAATTCGCCGCTGTCATAGACATACCGCGTGGCCGTCGTATAGGGCATCGCCTCGGGGCGGATGAAATTGCGCCGCCGCAGCTCGCGCGGATCGAGACCCGTGGCGTGCGCCGCGCGCTCGATCAAACGCTCGATGAGATAAGTCGCTTCCGGCCGTCCCGCGCCGCGATAGGACGTGAGCGTTGTGGTGTTGAGGAACACGGCGCGGCTTTCGAGATGCACCGCCTTGATGTCATAGACATTGGGAATGAAGCGCAGCGAGAAAAGCGGTGGTATGACCGCGGTCGCGGCAACATAGGATCCCACGGCGTGCAGCGCTTGCGCGCGCACCGCCAGAATCTTGCCCTCCGCGTCGAGCGCCATTTCCCCGGTGACGATCTGATCGCGGCCGTGATGGTCGCCGAGCAGGCTTTCGCTCCGGGTGGCGGTCCATCTCACCGGGCACAGGCAACGCTTCGATGCCCACAACACCAGCCCTTCCTCGGGATGAAGATTGCCTTTCAGGCCGAAGCCGCCGCCGACATCGGGCGAGATCACCCGGATACGGGTTTCCGGAATCCCGAACACCGCGCGCGCCAGCAACGCGCGATTGCCATGCGGGTTCTGTGACGCGTTGTAGAGCGTGTAGCTGTCATCGGCCTGGCTGTAATCGCCGATCGCGCAGCGCGGCTCGATCGGGCTCGCCGCAAGCCGGTTGTTGCGCAGGCGCAGCGCGACGATATGCGCGGCTTTGGCGAAAGCTGCATCGGTCGCGGATTTGTCGCCGAAGGACAAGGTGAAGGCGACATTGCCGGTCGGGCAATCCGGCCATAGCAGCGGCGCGTCTTGCGCCACCGCGCCGTCGAGATCGACCACCGCGGGCAAGGCTTCGTAATCGACCGCGATCAGCTCGGCCGCGTCGCGCGCCTGGGCCGCGGTTTCGGCGACGACAAAAGCCACACGCTCGCCGACATGACGCACGCGCTCGACCGCGAGCAGCGGGCGCAAGGTGCGATAGCCTTTGCCCAAACCCAAATCCTCGGGCATGAGCGCGGGCGGCAGCGCGCCGATCCCGTCGGCCGCAAGATCGGCGCCGGTGAGGACGCACAGCACTCCCGGCGCGGCGCGTGCTTGCTTGGTGTCGATACCGCGGATCAGCGCGTGCGGATAGGGCGACATCAGCACCGCGCCATAGGCCTGGCGCGGCAAGGTAATGTCGTCGACGTAGCGCCCGCGCCCGAGCAGGAAGCGGCGATCCTCGGCGCGCCGCACCGGCTGACCGATGCCGAATTTCATGCCGCCTCCCTCTTCCGGCCCGGACCAGCCTAGGGCTTGGGCAGGAATTTCTCGGTGTAAAGCGTCGTCATGTCGGGCGCCTGATCCAAGGTGCCGAGCTCGACATAGGACCGCGCCATGGTCGCCAGCGCCTTGGCGTTGAAGCGCCCGTCGCTCGACAAGGTGCGCATCATCACGTCATAGCTTTGCGCGGCAATGTCGGGATCGACATGCTGGATCTCGGCCGCGACCGCCACCGATTTGTCCTTGTTGGCGCGCATGAAGGCGATGGTTTCGAACCAGCCCTTCAAGAAGCTGCGCACCGCCTCGGGATTTTCGGCAATGATCTTGTCGGTCGCCGAAATCACGTATTGATGGAAATCGGTGACGTAGTCGCCGAATTTGATCAGGAGATGTCCTTTGCCTTGACGCTCGGCGTTCAAGGCCGAGGACACATCGATGGTGATGCCATCGACCTGATGGGTGAGCAGTGCGGTGAAATAGCCGCTGACCTGACCGATCGCGACCCGGTTGATGCCGTCGGGTCCCCAACCCTGCTGGCGCGAAAGCTCGGCGACGAGCCAGCCGGTGAGCGAGGTCAAGGACGACACCGCGACGCCTTTGCCCTTCAAATCGGCGAGCGTCTTGATCGGACTGTCGGCGGCGACGACGAGAGTGATTTCATAAGGCGGCCCGGCCATCGCAGCAACCGCCTTGGTCGGCAGACCGCGCACGATCAGCGCCATGTCGGCGCCGCTATTGAGGCCGAGATCGGCGCTGCCCGCGGCCAGCGCCTGATTCAAGGCCGGCGCACCGCCGAAATTCAAAATCTCGACGTCGATCCCGTCTTTCTTGAAGATGCCGTAGCGCACGCCGATATCGAGCGGCACGAAGCCGAAGGCTTGCGGCACGGATTTCCCGACTTTGAGCGCGGTTTCCGCGGAGGCCGGCAGCGACGAAAGCCACAGCGCCACCGACGCCATACTTAAACTTGCAAGGCTCCAGCGCCGCGCGCGCGAACCCGTGAAACCGTTCCCCATGCTTTCCCTCCCCTTGTCGCCGTTTTCGAGCGCGGCGTTTTCGCCGCCGGCGCGATTGTAGCCGCTGCCTACGAATTGCGCGATCGGTTTGCCGCGCGCCGGTTGCTAGCGTCCGACCGGGCTCGGCGTCCCGGGCAGCGGCAGATAGACCGTGCGCTTCCTGATTTTCTGCACCGCGACCGGCCGCGCATAGATCTCCTTGGTCGCTTCGACCATCACCACGCCCGCAAAAGTGGTGAACCAACGCTGGCCCAAAGTTTCGATCGCGGCCGCCGAACGCAGCAGCATGCGCGAGCGGGTCGGCGGCAAGTAGAGCGCGCCGCCGCTGCGCTCGGGCGTGAAGTTTTCGTCGCGCAGCAGACGCGACAATTGGCCGTTCGTGTAGGGATGGCCTTGGCCGAAAGGCGTGAAATCGATGCGCGCCCAGATGCCGCGCCGGTTCGGCACCACCACGAGAACGCGCCCGCCGCCAGCGAGCACGCGCCATACTTCTTTCAAGAGCGGCCGGACCTGCTCGCTGAATTCGAGCCCATGCACCAGCAGCACGCGGTCGATCGAAAAATCCGGCAACGGCAAATCGCCTTCATCGCCGAGCACCACCCGGTTGGGACCTTCCTCGGGCCAATGCAGCACGCCCTGCGCCGCCGGCATCAGCGCCATCACCCGCTCGGCCTCGCCGAGAAAAGGGCGCAGATAGGGCGTGGCATAACCGAGCCCCAAAAGCCGCGAGCCCGACAGATCGGGCCACGCCATGCGGATGCGGCGCGCGATCATGCGGCGCGCGGCCTGGCCCAGGCGCGTGGCATAGAATTCCCGCAAATCGGCGACGTCGGCAAACATGGGCGCCAGTGTAGCATGGGACCGGTTGACGAATTAGACTGGGCACGACGCCCAGCAAAAGGACCGAGCCGCCATGGCCGAGCTGATCATCCGCCAGATCCCGGTGCTCAAGGACAACTATGTCTATCTGCTGCACGAGCCCGAAACCAAGGCGACAGCGGCGGTCGACCCATCGGTGGCCGGGCCGGTTGCCGAGGCGCTGGCCCGCGAAGGCTGGCGCCTCACCCATATTCTCAACACTCATCACCACAACGACCATACCGGCGGCAACAAAGAGCTGAAGGCGGCAAGCGGCTGCGTCATCGTCGGGCCGCGCGCCGATCGCGATCGCATTCCCGGCATCGATATCGCGGTCGGCGACGGCGATACCTATGCCTTGGGAAGCGAGGAAGCGCGCGTCTTCGACGTGCCGGGCCATACGCGCGGCCACATCGCCTATTGGTTCGGCGGCTCGCGCGCGCTCTTTTGCGGCGACACGTTGTTCCTGATGGGCTGCGGAAGGTTGTTTGAGGGAACGCCCGAGCAGATGTGGACATCGCTCGGCAAGCTCAAAGCCCTGCCGCCCGAAACGCGGGTCTTTTGCGCGCATGAATATACCCAGGCCAATGCGCGCTTTGCCGTGACGGTCGAGCCGCGCAATCAAGCGCTGGCGGCGCGGGTCGAGCGGATCAACGCGCTGCGCGCCGCAGGCAAGTCGACCGTGCCCGCGTCGCTCGCCGAAGAGCTGGCGACCAATCCGTTCCTGCGCGCCGATCTGCCCGCGCTGCAAGAAGCGGAAGGCACCAAGGGAGATCCGGTCGCGACCTTCGCCGCGATCCGCCGCCGCAAAGACAATTTCTGACCCGTACGATGAGGCTGCGTTATTCGCCGACATCGCCTTTCGTGCGCAAGGTGACGGTCGCTGCTTTCGAGACCGGCCTCGATCCGCGTATCGAGCGCATCCCCACCGTTGTCGCGCCGACCAAGCGCAATGACGAGATGGCGCGGATCAATCCGCTCGGGAAGATTCCGGCGCTGATCACCGACGATGGAACGGTGATCTATGATTCGCGGGTGATCTGCGAATATCTCGACGGCTTGCATGCGGGCCCGAAGCTTTTTCCCGCCGCCGGCGCAGCGCGTTGGATCGCGTTGCGACAACAAGCGCTGGGCGACGGCCTCCTCGATGCCGCGCTGCTCGGCCGCTATGAGAGCTTGCGGCCGAAAGAGTTCCACTGGACGGAATGGTTCGACGCTCAGCTGCGCAAGCTGCGCGGCGCGCTTTCGGCGCTCGAGGCGGAATGCGCGGAAGGCACCCTCGCCCGGTTCGCCGCGACCGACACGCCCTCCATCGGACCGATCACCGTGGGCTGCGCCTTGGGCTATCTCGATTTCCGCTATCCGGACGAGGCTTGGCGCGAGCGCCACGAGCGCCTCGCCCTCTGGTACGCGGATTTCGCCGCGCGCCCCTCGATGCGGGCGACCGTGCCGAAGGAAGGCGGCTGACCTTGCCGCAGCCGGCTAATACATGTGCTGGCCGCCATTGATCGACAGAGTCGAGCCGGTGATGAAGCCCGCCTCGTCGGAGACGAGGAACAACACGCCGCGCGCGATTTCGGACGCATGGCCGAGCCGCCCGACCGGAATCCGCGCCACGATCTTTTCCAGCACATTGGCCGGCACGGCGCGCACCATCTCGGTGTCGATATAGCCGGGCGCGATCGCATTGACGGTGACCCCTTTGCCGGCGCCTTCCTGCGCCAGCGCCTTGGTGAAGCCGTGAATCCCGGATTTCGCCGCGGCGTAGTTGACCTGGCCGTATTGCCCGGCCTGGCCGTTGATCGAGCCGATATTGACGATACGGCCGAAGCCGCGTTCGCGCATGCCTTCGATCACGAGCCGGCACATGTTGAAGCACGAGGTCAGATTGGTCGCGATCACTTGGCCCCATTGCTCGGGCGTCATGCGATGGAGCACCGCGTCGCGCGTGATCCCGGCATTGTTGACCAGAACGTCGACCGGACCGAGCTCATCGCTGATCTGCTTCACCGCGTCCTGACACGCGGCGAAGTTCGAGACATCGAAGCAATAGCTGCGGATCCCGGTTTCGGCGGTGCATCGCGCCGCCGCCGCGGCATCGCTCGCGTAAGTGGCGGCGACCTTGTAATCCGCCGCGTGAAGCGTTTCGGAAATCGCCCGGCCGATGCCGCGCGTCCCGCCCGTGACGATGGCAACCCAACTCATGGCTTTCCCTCCTGTTTCTATCGCAAGACGGCCACGAGCCCGAAGATTTGGTTCGGGGCCTTTGCTACGCGTCCTCTTCGCTTCGCAAGACGACCGCGATGCTCCGCGGCCTTTGCTGCGCGGTCACCGTTCCACGCACAAAGCAATGCCCATGCCGCCGCCGATGCACAAGGTCGCGAGGCCTTTCTTCGCGTTCCGCTTCTGCATCTCGTACAGCAAAGTCACGAGGATGCGCGCGCCCGAGGCGCCGATCGGGTGGCCCAAGGCGATCGCACCGCCATTCACATTTACCTTGGCAGGGTCGAAATTGAGCTCCTTCGACACGGCACAAGCTTGCGCGGCGAAGGCCTCGTTGGCCTCGATCAGGTCGAGATCCTCCACCTTCCAGCCGGCGCGCTTCAAGGCGAGCCTCGTCGCCGGAATCGGGCCCGTGCCCATGACCGCCGGATCGACGCCCGCCGTCGCCCAGGCGACGATGCGCGCCAAAGGCTTCACGTCGCGCTTTGCCGCTTCGGCATCGGTCATCAGCACCAGCGCCGCGGCGCCATCATTGATGCCCGAGGCGTTGCCGGCCGTCACCGTGCCGTTCTTGTCGAAAGCGGGCTTGAGCTTCGCCAAGGTTTCGATCGTGGTGCCGGCACGCGGATATTCGTCGGCGGCGACGACCGTGTCGCCCTTGCGCGTCTTGATCGTCACCGGGATGATTTCCTCGGTGAATTTGCCGGATTTTTGCGCGGCCTCGGCGCGCTGCTGCGATAGCGCCGCGAAGGCATCTTGCTGCTCGCGCGTGATCTGCCAACGCTGCGCTACGTTCTCGGCGGTGGTGCCCATGTGATAGCCGTTAAAGGCGTCCCAGAGCCCGTCCTTGATCATGGTGTCGACCATCTGCGCGTCGCCCATCTTGACGCCGTTGCGCAGATGAATCGCGTGCGGCGAGCGGCTCATGCTTTCCTGGCCGCCGGCGACGATGATCTGCGCGTCGCCGAGCCGCAACGCCTGTGAGCCGAGCGCGACCGCGCGCAGCCCGGAGCCGCAGACCTGGTTGATGGTGATCGCCGTCGCCTCATAGGGAATACCGGCAGCGACCGCGGCCTGGCGTGCCGGATTCTGGCCTTCGCCGGCTTGCAGGATCTGGCCGAGCATGACGTCGCTGACGTCGCCGGGTGCGACCCGCGCGCGTTTCAGCGCTTCGGCGATGGCGAGCTGGCCCAGCTCGTGAGCGGGCAGCGCGCTCAAGGCGCCGTTGAAAGCGCCGATCGGCGTGCGCGCCGCGCCAGCGATTACGATCTCGGTCATGGCAGGCCTCCTGCGGGTGAGAGAAGCTCTGTCTCTCTAGATAGCGCTTGCGACCCGGTTTGGAAACCGGAACGGAAGGCGCCCGCTCAGGGCAAGGTCGGCCGTTGCTTCATCGGCTGTTGCGCGGCGGGCGTATCGAAGGCCCATGGGCTTTGCGGCTGGCGCCACAACAGGAAGATCGAGCTCCACACCACGGCGAGACCGATCGCAACCCAGGTTAGGCGATTGGCCCTGCGGAAGGCGAGTTGCCGCCACAGCGCCGCGCCCAGCGGATCGCCTTTTTTCTTCGCCGGTGCAGCAGGTTGGCGGTGGGCATGACGCGCGGGCTGGCCTGGATCTGCGGCGGCCTTTTGCGCCGCTTTGCGCTTGGCCTCGATTTCCGCTTCATGTGCCGCGGCGACCGCCTCTTTGTGGAACTCGGGCGTCGCGGCGTAGATGCGAACTTCTCTGAACTGCCCGTCGGCGGTGAGATAGACCGAAGTAACTTGCACGCCCAGGGGCGCGCGACCGCTTTCGAGCAGGCCTTTCGCGATCTTGATGGCAATGTTCTTGGCGTCGGCGACGCTGTCGAGCACCCAACGATCGCCGACGAGGCGTTGAATCTCGTAGGTGCGGACGGGCGCCGGCGCGGCTGATCCGGCCGCGTGTTGGTCGCTAGGCGTGCCCATCCTGTCCCTCGACCGCGCGCCAATTGGCCGCGCCGATGATGGCGGCGATTTCGCCCAATTCATTCGCCAGCGGCGCCATGATCGCACGATAGAGCACCGGCACGCCGGCATTGCGGCCGACGCCGCCCCGCGTCACCGGCACGCCGCGGGCGACGATTTCGTACCAGCAGCGCGCGGTTATGCCGAGAACCGAATCCTTGGGGCAATCGGCGACCGACAGCTCCGCGGCGGTTTCCGGCAGGCCGGGCACGAGCAGCGCGGCGCCGATCGATGTGAAACGCGGCCCGGCGGGATGGGACAAATCGATGGTGAAGACATGGGCGGCATCCTCGCCCAGCTCGGCGGCGCCGAACTCGCCGGCCTTGGGCGGAAGGTCGCCGGTACAAGCCAGACGCCACGCTTCGAGCACACGCAGCACAAGACGCTTTTCACGTACCGGCGCCGGCGCATCGGCCAGGACGGAAATGACATTCTGCACGGGGAATCCTTTCGTCAGGAAATTCCGGCCAGGCGGCGCAACGCCGCGCGGCCGAAAGGCGAACCCCTCGGCTGCTATTCTTTATTAGGGGGCGTTAAAGAAGCCTTGTGCGCTGGGACGACTTGGCGCACGCCGGCAAAAAACGAGGCGATTTTTTCGTCTTTGGTGGGCGCTGCTCAGAGATAAGGCAGCGCGATGCCGCCGAGAATGAGGCTGACGATCAGGAGAATGGCCGCGGCTTGTTCGAGCCCGATCAAGGCTTGAGCGTTGAAGCGGCTCGCATTGTCGCCGAGTTTTTGTACCTGATGCATGAAACCTCTCCTTGAACGCGGCAAGCTTCGCGCAACGACTCTTAATGCGGCGTTAAATTAACCCCTTTTTTGCAGCCCGCGGCGCGCCTAACGCTGCAGCCAATCCGCGATAGCGGCGACGCTGAGATGGGTGAGCGTCTCGGCATTTCCCGGCTCGAGGCGCGGAGAATCCGAAGGCGACATGGGAAGCACCGTCACTTCCTCTTGAACCCTCCTCACGCCGTAATCTACTCTAGAACAAAACGGGAACAATGACAAGGACAAGGCTATGGGCGGCCCACCGAGCGGCGATGAGCGCAAAATCGAAGGTGGTCTTTATCTGCGGCTGGACGATTTGCAGCAATGGCATTGCATCGAAGCGAAGTGCTGGAAATGCGGCCATCGCAGCGAAATACTGCATGCCAAGCTGAAACGCGGGCGATCGCCGTTCACGAAGCTGGTCGATCTCGGCGGCAGGCTACGCTGCACGCGATGCGGCACGCTCGGGGCGCAAGAGCTGAGCGTGAGCAAGCTGCCGAGAAATTATTGACGGCCGCCGCCGGGCGGCGCGCCGCCTCGCCGCTCGGCTAAGCAGCGGGTTGTGACAAAGCTGTGCCGACCGCGCATTTCGATGGCATCGGCATCACAGGTTATGGGAGTAAAGCGCGCGCCGGGGGACCGCACGGCGGGGGGCCAATGTCCAGTCTCGACGATCGCAGGCGCGCGCCGCGCAAATCCATCGCTGTGCGTCATGACTTCTTGCTGGTCCTTGCCGTGAGCCTGTCCGGTCTATTGGTCAGCGCCATGCTCGCGGCCTCGATCGCGACCGAGCCGGTCCTGCTTGCCTGGGCCTATCCCGTCTAGATCGAAGCCCCGATCGATCGCAAAGCGCCAGCGCAACGCCAGGGTTAACACGATTACGTACGTAGGCGCCGCGCACGCAGAGTTGACTTAGGTCAAGCCCGCGAGGCTCGAGCGCGCGCACATTGCGCGCATGACGAGCTATTGGTGCAAATTCCTCAACGCACGCGGCCATGTCTGCGGCGGCGAGAAGATGGAAGCCGCCGACGACGCGGCGGCAATCGCCAAAGCGCGCGTGATCTTCGCGACCGGTCTCATCGACTCCTTCGAGATCTGGGAAGACCACCGGCTCGCTTATCGCCAGAGCCGCAAGCACGCCTCGGTATATCGCTAGCCGACGCTCTCACGAAGGAAAGCGGCTGGGCGATAACGGGCGCTCGCCCCTCGCCGTCTAAGCCGCGCGGATATTGTCGAGAAAGCGGTGGACTTCGCCGCTCAGCCTCTCGGCCTGGCGGCTAAGATCGTCGGCGGCGGTGCGAACCTGCGTTGCGGCGTGGCCGGTCTCGTTCGCGGCTTGATCGACGCCGGCGATATTCGCCGAAACCTGTTCCGTACCTTTTGCCGCCTCCGCGGTGTTGCGCGAAATTTCTTTGGTCGCCGTGCCTTGCTGTTCGACGGCACCGGCGATCGCCGTGGCAATCTCGCTGACTTGGGCGATCGTTCCGCTGATCGCGCGAATGGCGGCGGCGGCCTCGCCGGTGACGGCCTGGATGGCGGCGATCTGTTCCGAGATGTCCTCGGTCGCCTTGCCGGTCTGGGTTGCCAGCGCTTTCACCTCCGACGCCACAACCGCAAACCCCTTGCCCGCTTCGCCCGCGCGGGCGGCTTCGATGGTCGCGTTGAGCGCCAAGAGGTTGGTCTGCGATGCGACGTCTTGAATGAGGTGTATCACATCGCCGATCTTCTGCGCCGCATCGGCCAGGCCTTGCACGGTCGCGTTCGTGCGGCCCGCTTCGTCGACCGCCTTGCGCGCGATATCCGCGGACACCGCCACCTGCCGCGTGATTTCCGCGACCGTGCTCGTCAGCTCTTCCGCCGCCGAGGCAACGGATTGGACATTGGCCGACGCCTCCTCGGAGCCGCTGGCGACGACATCGGCTTGGCGGCTGGTTTCCTCGGCGATCGACGACATGCTCTCGGAGGTTGCCTGCAGTTCGGCCGAGGATGCGGTCAAGGCGCGCAGCATGTCTTCGACCGAGCGCTCGAAACCGCCAATGAATCCTTCGACCGCGCGCTGGTGCTGCTCTTTCCTCGCCTGCTCGTCGCGCTGCTCCCGCTCCAGCCGGCGCGCCGTCACCGCGTTCGCGCGAAAAACCTCGAGCGACCGCGCGAGACTGCCGATCGCGTCCTTTCGGGTTGTTCCGAAAATCGTGATATCGAGATCGCCTTTAGCAAGCCGTTCCATCAGCGCAGACATGAAGTTCAGCGTTTGGGCGATCCCGCGGCTGACGATCCAGGCGAGCGCGGCCACGATCAACACGACGATAACGATGCTCCAGAAGATCATCTGCGAGGTACGCGCCATCGCCTGCGCGCTCTCGTCCTTGGATGCCGCGGAGGTGTCGCGGACCTGCTTTTCCATCGTGTCGAGCAGAGGCTGAGCGTCGGCATAGATCGTCGAAAGCTGCGTGACTGCATCAACCTGCGCGAGGCTTCCATCCGCCGCCGCCGAAAAATCGCGCTGATAGTCCGCGAGCTTTTGCGCAATCTCGGCTTTACGATCCGCCGGCAGCGCCGACTGAGCGAGCACTTGCTGGAAGTCGTTCGCGGCCTTCTTCATCTCGCCAAGATAGGCGGTGCTCAGACGCGCAAAGAAATCTTTTTCATGGCGGCGCATCATCAGCATCGCGGCGTCGAGCCGCGCATTGGCGTCGCCGGCGAGCGAGGTGCTGTTGCCGCCGAGCAGACCCTCGATGCCATGGACCGAGGCGCGCAAGGTCCCTTGCAAGCCGCTGTTTTCATCGAGTCCGATGGCGTGCGCGATTTTCGACACGGCGGCGAACTGGCTGTCATAGCGCTGAACTTGCGCGGCGACCCTGTCGATCGTCGTTTGCTCTTGGCTGCCAACAAGGTCGCGTAGCGCGGCAAGATCGCGCACCGCGGCAGCGACGGCCGTGGCGTGCTTTTGCACGTATTCGTCCTGCCGCCGCAGCAGGAAATCCTTTTCCGACCGGCGCGCTTCGAGGAGGTCGATCTTGACCGCATAAAGCGTGTCGAGGCTCTGGGTTGCGCGTTCGAGGCGCCGTTGGGCGGCAGTCTGCTGCCCACTGCCGACGGAATCGACGATCCCGACGATTGCAAGGCCGATCACGCCCAGCAACGCGACCAAGGCGATTTGGCGGGTGATGCCGAACCGGTCCAACATTCTGTTCATCTCGCGGCGCTCGACGTCATGGGCGGGAAAGCGTGTTTGTCTCTCGTCTCGGTCATAACCGATCTTCCCGATGGCCTCTGACTTCGGGCGTGGAGACGATCGGCGGCCTGCTTGTCTGCGAAATCCATGCGGTCGCATTTTCGACAAGCGCGCCGCCACCTTGGCGCGGAAAGACCAGCGGGCCTTGGCAACCCATTTCGGCAAGGAAACTCATAGGTTGTTTCCGCGTGGGAAATACAACCTCAGATTATCGTCGGACCCTTAAAGCGTGGTAAAAAGCGCGTTCACCGTGAGTTGACGACCGGCTTCGGCGTCGTCCGCCGCGCGCTTTCGGCAAATGCACGCGCATCGCCAACGCGGAAGCGCTTGCCGCCGTCAGGCGAAACGCCCCATCACTTGACGAAGTCGTTGTCGACGAGGTCGTTGTAATTGGCGAGTTTCTCTTCGGGCTTCATGAAACCGGCGGCGATGTTCATCAGATCGCCGTTCTCCAGCTCCTTCGCCGTGGTCATGGGCGGATTGGGCGTCATCGCCTTCACCATCTCGTAAGCGGCGTTCAGCACCTTTTCGTCATAGGTGCCGAACCGGGCTTTCAAGATCGCGAGCGTGTCCGCCGGCTGGGTGCGGATGATGTTGGTCGCTTCGACGATGCCGTGCACCATCTTGTCGCAGACCGGGCGTTGTGTCGTGCAGAAGCCGGCGCGGGTTAGCAATAGCGCCGCCGAGACCGGCGAGAATTCGGTCGGCTCGCCCTTGGCGGAATCCGAAACGACCACGCCGGTCCCGTCCAACACGACTTGCTGGATGAAGGGCGGCGTGTTCGAGAACCCGTCGATCGCCTTGCGCGCGAAGGCCGCCAGGAATTCGGGCGGCTGCATCGGCGTGATGGTCATCTGGTCCGGTGTTATGCCCGCGGACTTCGCCACGACCCGTAGAACCAAATCCGGGATCGCGCCGACGGCGCTGATCGCGATCGTGCGGCCTTTCAGAACCTGCGCGCGGGTCGCGAGCGGCGCGTTCGGATCGAAATGCGCGGCGTCGGCAAGGTCCTTGCGCACAACGACATCTTGTCCCGATTGGTTGAGCGCGGTGGCAAGCGCGACCAACTTCTGCCCGCGGGCATAAGCGCGCGTGATCGACGGTCCCGACGACATCGAGAAATCGGCCGAATTGGCGATCACCGCGTTGATCGAGCCGATCCCGTTGATGTTGAGGACCTTAACCTGAAGCCCCTGCTTCTCCCAGAGATGGGAATCCTCGGCGACATATTCGGCCAGGAAGAGGAGACTGACGGCCGGAATTGTCAGCACGGTGTGGTCGGCTTGAGCGCGCGCCGCGCCGCCGGGGATGGCGATGGCGGCGCCGGCCATGGCGGCAATGCCGACAAGAGCATGGATAAGCTTCATAATCTTCTGCACTCCCCTTGCGATATTCTGCGTGCGACGTTGCGCCGACAGCGGCCCGCCCGCGAACCGACGCGACGCGTATAACCCAACCCGCCGATCATGCCTATCGCATCGTCGCCCTGCGAGCTCTTTGATCTGGATCAAGCCGCCGGGACCGTCCGCGCGCGACAGTCGAGCGCGTTCCGGTGCCATCGCCATCGCGGCCTGGAGCGCCCTCATGAGGAGGCGAGCATGACAGGCACCACTGGAAAAACCCGGATCGCGGACAAGGATGCGGCGCGGCGCAAGGCACGCGAGGACAAGGACCGCATGGCGGAGAGCGCCACGGCGGCTGCCGAGTCCTTCGTCGATCGGGAAAATCGCGCCGAGATGAGCGACGAAGAAAAGCTCCAGCAACGCATCGACGATCTGATGGCGCAAGAGTTGGGGCGCGGCCCGAACGAGACTGCGTAGAAGTCACTTTTGAGACACCGGCCGACCGCCCGGTCGACCGGCCGCGGCATGCGTGTGGCAACCGCTTTAGAACCATTGTATTCTGTCTCCGGCACATAGCGACGCGGGTCTTACCCCGACGCTAGGCCGCGCGTGTCTTTCCCAGCCCAGCTCACCCACAGGTGGACTCGCACGCAAAAGGAAGGGCGCATGCCATCGGAGAAGCGCGAAATTATCTTCAGGAATGACAAGGTTCTGGCGGCCATTCGGCAACTGCACCAGCGGGCAAACCAGGCGTTCCCGGACGGCACGGTCGAGAACATCACTGTCCGGGCGGAAGGCGGCGGTCACTTCGATTGCGACGTTGTCAGCAACAAGGGTTTTCGCGAGCGCGTGATCGTCGGGGGAGAAAAGCTTGCGGCGGCACTCATTTTATTCTGCATATCGCGCCGCATTGCGATTCCAGCGGCGGCGCAAAAGCGCTTGAGCGTGATCGACGGCCAGCTTGCCTTGAGCGTTATCCTTCCCGATTCGGGTGGAATGATCAATCTCGACCAATACAGCGAACCGGGAAAATAGCAGCGTGACCAGGGCAAAAGAACGCCGCGCCGGCGATCGCCGATCACGAACCTGGACTATGCCCGCGCGCTTCGCCGCACGAAACCGGGCGCAGGCGAGCGCGTGACGTGATGGACCAGATTCAACGGCTTGCCCCGTTTTTCGAAGCCCATCACGGCGCCATCATCGCCACCGTCGCGGCGGTGTTCGGGATATTCATTGTTCTCATGGGCGCGGCGAACCGCCGACCAAAAGTCGCACGGCAGCCGCCGGCCAAGGCCGAAAGAGCCTATGTCTTTCTCGACAATTTTTATCCCGACATCAGCCTGCAACGCGGAGCCGAGGTCCGATTCACGCGCTTCGTCATCAGGCTGTTGTGGCGCAACAACGGATCGGGCGCGGCGAAGAATATGGTCGTCTCGGTCAATTGGACGAGCTTGCCGAGCGACTCGCTCCCGCATGGCGCCAAGGACGAATACGACGACCGCTTTCGCGTGGAAATGTCGCTCGGTCCCGAAGCGACCGAATGGAGCACCCCGATCGTCATCCCGCCCGACACCGCCACGCGCGCTTGGCATGGCGAGGAGCGTATCTTCATCTGGGGCCGGGTCGATTACGAAGACGCATGCGCCGAGACGGCCCCGCACTTCACCCGCTGGTGTTATCGCCTTCAGTTCGACGAAGCCGTTGACCCGCGCAAGCCGCAATTCATCGCCATCAGCAGCGACCACATCGCGCAGCAGGACAGCCGCACGCTCTAGGGTCAAAACTCAATCAACCCATTGAACTTTTTATACGGACGTGATTTAAGCTCTGAACCTATGGAGTTCGGATCATGGCTGGAGAATTTTGGCTGAGTGACGATCAGTGGCGCGTGATCGCCCCGCTGCTGCCCTACAACCAACCAGGTGCTCGGCGGGTCGATGATCGGCGGGTGCTGAGCGGGATCATTCACGTCCTGAAAGTCGGCTGTCGTTGGCAGGATTGTCCTCCGGTCTACGGCCCTTACACGACGATCTATAATCGCTTTCATCGCTGGTCTCGCCGCGGCGTTTGGCAGCGCCTATTCGCGGCGCTGACGAACATCAGCGAAGGCGGTATGCAGATCATCGACAGCACCACAGCGAAGGCGCATCGCTCGGCGGGCGGCGGAAAAGGGGGGCCTCAGCGCAGGCGATTGGTCGCTCGCGCGGCGGTCGCACGACCAAAATCCATGCCGTCGTCGACGGCTGCGGGCGGATCATCGCGTTCGAGATAACACCCGGCCAGCTTGGTGACGTGCGCGCCGCCCTCGGCCTGCTCGGCCCTTTGCCGCCAGCTCAGATCTGTGCCGCTGATACAGCCTACGACAGCAACGGACTACGCCAGTTCCTCCTGGCGCGCGGCACCCTTCCGGTGATCCCGAACAACCCGACACGCAAACGCTTCCACCCCTTCGATGCAGAAGCCTACAAACGCCGCAATATCATTGAGCGTGCCCTCTGCAGGCTGAAGGACTGGCGCCGCATCGCCACACGATACGACAAGCTCGCCATCAACTTCGCAGCAGCCGTCGCCATCGCGGCCGCTATCATCTGGTGGACCTGATTGAGTCTCGACCCTAGAGCGTTTCATATTTTGGCGGAAGCGTATCCTGCGTTTGCGAAGTAGTTGGCGCATTCGGCAGGCTGGATTGTCGGGACGAGGTGTCCGATGTGGCGCCAAGTGTCCTCGATGGTTCGCCTCTGGGCGAGGCGCATCCAGTGCTTGATCTTGGCGAAGGTCTGCTCGATCGGATTGAGATCGGGAGAGTAGGGCGGCAGGTACCAGAGCCTGGCGCCGGCGGCCCGGATCATCCGTCGGACGGCCGCCGCTTTGTGGGAGCCGAGATTGTCCATGACGACGATGTCGCCGGGCTTGAGCACCGGCACGAGCTGCTGCTCGACATAGGCGCGGAAGCATTCGCCGTTGATCGGTCCGTCGAAGACACAAGGCGCTGTGAGCCGGTCGCAGCGCAGCGCGCCGAGGAAGGTCAGCGTGCGCCAGTGAGCGTGCGGGGCGAAGCTGCGCAGGCGCTTGCCCTTCGGCCCCCATCCGCGTAGCGGTGCCATGTTGGTCTTGATCCAGGTCTCGTCGATGAAGACCAGCCGCTGCGGGTCGAGCCCAGCCTGCCAGGATCGCCAGCGCTGACGCCGGCGCGCGACGTCGGCGCGGGCCTGCTCAAGGGCGAACAGGGTTTTTTTTGAACCGCAGCCCTTCGCGCCGAACGAACATCCATATCGTATTGTGCGAGACGCTCACGCCGCGTGCCGCCAGCTCGTCCTTCAGCCGGTGCAGCGTCAGGTGCGGCGTCTGAGCGATCCGCTCCAGAATGAACGCCCGATGCGGCTCCAGCACCCGCTTGCGATGCCCGCCCATCTTGCCCGGCGCAACCGAGCCGGTCTTACGATACCGCTGCGACCACTTCACAATCGACGAGACGGCAACACTGAACCGTACCGCAACAGACCGGCAGGTCTCTCCAGCCAAAACCGCCGCAACCGCCCGCTCACGAAGATCCATCGACAAAGCTCGGGTCATCGGATGCTGGCCTCCAATCCAGCCAGCATCTTAAATCACAAACCGAGACCGAACGGAATCCCTTTCGATTCAGTCAAGCCTTGAAACGCTCTAGCGCGCGCGGACCGCGTCACGCTTGCGCGAGGTTCCGCAGCCACGCCGCCAGCGGCGCCCACATCGCATGCGGCGCCTCGCGCGCGACGATCATGCCGATATGGCCGAGATGCGGGGTCATGCGCTCGGCCCGGGGGAGCTGGTCGGCAAGCGCGGCCGCCGTCGCCGGCGGCACGATGCGGTCGTGCGCCGGAACGACCACGAGGCTCGGCGCCGCGATCTCGGCCGGTAAAATCTTGGTGCCGCTAACCTGCCACAGCCCGCGCCCGGGCAAGTCCTCGCCGTACCAGCCGCCGAGGCATTCGCGCGCCGCCGGCAAGGCGAGCGGCACCCCGTCATTAAGCCAATCCTCGAGCGCGACGAAGCCGCGCGCCTGGGCCGTGTCCTGCGCCAATTCGGCAAAGCGCGAGAATTTGCGCAACGCCGTCAGCGGATCCTGCGCTGCGAACAGGGCTTGAAGCACGTCGACCGGAACCTCGCCCAAGGGCGCATAGGCGCGCGCGATCGGCTCGGCCAAAAGCCCCAGCAGCTTCGCATGGGAGGCGCGCTCGGCATGGAACGACCAAGGCGTCGCCAGCAGCGCCAAGCCGCGCACCAGCTCCGGCGCGCGCGCCGCCAGCGCCAGGGCCAGCAGCCCGCCCATGCAATAGCCGAGCACAAGCGGCACGGCACCGGCCTCCTCGCGCGCGGCAGCAGCGGCGGGCTCGAGCCGCCGGCTGATGTAATCGCCGACGTCGAAATCGCGCTCCTCTTCGGCAGGCGCGCCCCAATCGACCAGCAACGGCCGCACGCCCTGGGTACAAAGATAGCGCAACAGGCTTTGCCCCGCGGCGAGATCGAGAATATAGGCGCGGTTGATCAGCGAGGGCACGACCAGCAGCGGCAGCCCGTCGGGCGGGCCGTAATCCAAGAGCCGCGTCGTGCCTTCGCGCCAGATCAGCGGCGGTTCGGCAAGGCTGCGGCGATAAGGGTGGTGGCGATAAAGCTCGATGCCGGCGAGGAATTTCTCGGCGCGGGCGAGCAGCTCATCATCGAGCGCTGCCAGCAGGGCCTCATTTTTTGCGCCGCCGAGGGCGAGGCTTAGCGCCGCTCCTTGCACCGCGAATTCCGGCCTCCAAGGCAGCAAGCCGCTTTTCAAGAGCGGCAAGGCGCTGCGCGAGCTCAGCCATGCCCCCATCGCGCTGGTCAAATGCAGCGCCAGCGGCCGGGGGCCTTGGCGCAAAGCCGAAGGGATAGGGTGAGGGGTCATGGGCTCTACCTGGCGGGGCGCCGCCCGGCGGGCCCGGCTGGGGCGGCCAGCCGGCCGGCACCAGGGCCGCCAGCAGCCGCGCGGTGCTCTCGGCCAGGGCGGGGTCGGCCGCCATCGCGATTAATTGATCCTGCCACAAATCCACATAGCGCTTGGCAAGGGAAGCGAGATCCGGCGGTTCCGCCATGAAGGCGATCATACCGCCCGTGGCCTTCGCCGCGCCAGGGCCGTTTCGGCCTCCATGCCGCGGATTTACCGGGTTTTGAGGCTTCGGCGCGATACTGCCAGATAAGATCCGTCCGTCCGCATCGCAGCGCCGATGCGGGTTTGCGATGAATCTGGAGCCTTTGGCCCCAATGCTGGTATGGTAATAACTGGTCGCCGCCTGCGATCCGCACGCGACCGAGAGGAATCAATCGAATGAGCGACACGAGTGCTGCGAGCAGTACGACGACCGAAACCCCGCCGGTGGTGATCAAGAAATACGCTAACCGCAGGCTCTACAACACATCGACCAGCTCTTACGTCACGCTCGACGATCTTTCGCACATGGTGAAGGGCCGCACGGATTTCGTCGTCTACGACGCCAAGACCGGCGAAGACATCACCCGTGCCGTGCTGACCCAGATCATCGTCGAGGAAGAGCAGAAGGTCGGGCAGAACCTGTTGCCGATCAGCTTCCTGCGCCAGCTCATCGGACTTTACGGCGACAGTATGCAATGGCTGGTGCCGCGCTATCTCGACCACGCCATGTCGTCTTTCGCGAGCAATCAAGAGCAGATGCGCAAGAGCCTGCAAGACGCGTTCGGCGGGCTCTTCCCCTTCGGCTCGCTCGAGCAGATGGGCAAGCAGAATCTGGCGCTGTTCGAGCAGACGATGAAGATGTTCTCGCCCTTTCCGGTGCCGGGCGCGACCAAGCCTGCCGAAAAAGCTAAGCCTGGCGAAGGCGAGAGCGAAGCCTCGCTCGGCGAGCTGCGCGAGCGCATCAACAGCCTGCAACAGCAGGTCGACAAATACGCCAAGAAAGACAAAGCCGAGGATAAAGGCGAAGGCTGACGCGTCGCGCTTCGGCGCGCCGCGCGGCGTAAATCTGCCACCTGCCGGTGACTAGACCGCGGCGCCGCTGATGCGCTTGCGCGGAACCGGCTTGACCAGCCAAGGCTTTTCGATCGACGGCGCGCCGTAATAATAGCCTTGCAGGAAGCCCACACCCTCGCGGCGCAGGATCGCCGCTTCTTCGGCGGTTTCGACGCATTCGGCCACGGTCTGCAGGCCCAGCCCTTTGGCGAGGCCAAGCAGATGGCGCAGGAACACCTGGTTGGCCGGGCTGTGCGTCAGATTGTGCACGAAGGAGCCGTCGATCTTCACCGTGTCGACGGCAAGCGCCTGCAAATGGCGCAGCGAGGTGAAGCCCGCGCCGAAATCGTCGAGCGCCACGCGGCAGCCGAGATCGCGCAAGGTGCCGACGAAACGCGCCGATTCCTCGATGTCGTGCAGCGCCTCGGTCTCGGTGATCTCGACCAGGATACGGCGCGCGATCTCCGGCTTGTCGCGCAGCAGATTGGTGATGGTGCGCAGCCACGGCCGGTCGGTGGCGGTGAGGCCGGAGATGTTGATGCCGAAGCACATGTCAGGATGAGCCGACACTTCGGCGACCGCGGTCTCGAGCACGAAGCGGTCGATAAGCCGGATGAAGCCCAGCTGCTCGATCGCCGGAACGAAGGCGCCGGCGACGATGATGCGGCCGTCCTCGCCGATCATCCGCAGCAGGCATTCGTAATAATCAACCTCAGTCGTCACGGCCGACACCACCGGTTGATAGGCCAGGGTCAGGCGGTTTTCCTTCAAGGCGCGCTGCACGCGTTCGCCCAGCGCCATGCCGATACGGTGACGGCTGCGTTGCTCTTCGGTGAGGCGATAGGGCACGAAGCAATCGCGGCCGGCGCGCTTGGCTTCGGCGAGCGCCGATTCCGCGTGCGCCATCACATCGAAAGCGGTCTTGGCCTGATCGGGAAAGGCGACGCTGCCGATCGAGACGGTGGCATAGACCGGCCCGGCCGGGGTTTCGATCGGCACGCGGCTGACAGCGGCCAGGATTTTTTCCGCCGCGGCGGAGATATGCGTCTCGGCGCATTGCCCCAAGACGATGCCGAAACGGTCGCCGCCGGAGCGGCCGATCACGTCGCTCACGCGCAGGTTTTGGTCGAGGCGGCGGCCGATCTCGATCAGCACCTGATCGCCGGCCTTGTAGCCGAAGGCGTCGTTGATGGTGGCGAGCTTGTCGATGCCGACGGCGAGATAGGCGCCGGGGCTGTTGGCGCGCAGCGAAGCGGCAAGCTGGTGATCGAGCACCTCGCGCAGCCGCTTCTTGTTGAAATGGCCGGTGAGCTCGTCGTAATTCGCGAGATGTTCGAGCTGCTGCTCTTGCGCCTTGCGCGCGGTGACGAGCCGCAGCACGCCGAGGAAGCGCCGCGGCTTGCCGCTGCCGTCGAACTCCGCCGCGCCGCGATCATGCAGCCAGGCGAACTCGCCATTGTCGAGCCGCACCCGGTATTCGCAGTCGAAGGGCGCACGGCTTAGATAATGCGTCTCCAACATTTGTTGGCGCAGCAACAGATCGTCGGGATTGATGCGCGAGGCGAAGGCATGGCCCGAGGCGGGCGCACTGGCGGCGCCGAAGCCGAGGTTTTGCAGCGCGCCATGCCAGCTCAACACATCGTTTTCGATGTCCCAGGCATAGGCAACGTCGCCCGCGGCGGCGAGTGCCGCTAACGCTGATTTAGCAGCGCCATCGTCATGTCTTGCCGGCGGCGCGCCGATTGGGGATTGGGAAGCCTTTGGAAACTCAACCATTCTGCCTGAACATCCAACAACGACGGGTCGCGATGTTGGAATTTAGGCAGCCAAGGCTTTCAGAAGGATTAAGTAACAACGAGTTAACGCTAATCCGCCGGGGTATGTGCCTGCAAAAACGGCAGCACCGCTTGGTTAAATTCGCGCGGCACGACGCGGGTGAAATCATGTCCGCCATGCGGAAAGAATTTCGCCTCGGCGCCCGGGATGCGCCGCGCCAGCTCTTCCGAGAAATAGGCCGGCGTGATGAGGTCGTCCTGCGCCGCGACCACCAGGGTCGGCGTGCGGATGCGACTGAGTTCGGCGGTCCGGTCGAAAGCGAGGATCGCGTCGATGCGGCCGGCCATCATCTCGGGCGCGGGAAAATTGGCGAGCCATTGCGCCTCGACTTGACGCAGCAGCTCGTTATTGGCGGCGATGTAATGCGCCGGATAGAGAAAGAGCGTGTTGGCCTGGATATAGGAAGACGGCCCGAGGCGCGACAATAGTTCCTTGCGCAAGCCGAAGAAGCGCCGGAAATAGGCGTCGGGCTTGGTCCAGCCGGCGGCGATCACGATGCTCGCCAAGCGTTCGGGATGCTCGATGGCGAGGATTTGCGCGACCGCCGAGCCGGCGGAGTGGCCGACGATGTGCGCTTTGGCGATGCCGAGCGCGTCCATCAGACCGAGCGCGTCGCCGGCCAGCCGCTCGATGATCGAATCAGCGCCTTTGTGATCGCTTTGGCCGACCCCGCGATGGTCGTAGACGATGGTTTCGAAACTGCGGGAGAAAGCCGGTATCTGGTCGCGCCAAAAACTGGCATAGCCCGAGAGTCCGGTCACGAATAGAACCGGGAAGCCGGCACCGTGCCGTTCGTAATAGATTTGGCAATCGCCGATGGACACACGCGGCATGGTTTCTGCCGGCTCCACGCAAGGGCTGCCGGTGGTAACACCGTTGCAACATGGCTGTCAATTCGGACGACCGCTGGCAGCCATGCGTTTTGCGGGAGCCGCCCGCGCGATCAGTGACGCAGTCCGCCCAGCTCGGCAGGAAGCACCAGGGAATCCGCGCTCGGCAACTTGTCGGCTTGGATCTGTCCGGCATCGGCCACAAGTTGGAGAGCGTTCTTCAACCCCTTCAGATCGTTGGCACCATCGCGGCTGTAGATCTTGTCGGTCAGGAACAATATCTCGTAGACCTGATGCGCGACGTCCGGGCTGACCTTGGTGTATTTCGCGAGAATGCCTTCCGCCTCGGCGCGATTGGCCGGATCATAAAGCCATTGATGCGCGCGTTTGATCGCGCGGCTCAAGCGGATGCCGTGTTGGTTCTCCGCCGCCCAGGCGCGGCTGACGACGATGAGGCTCGGCGGGTAATCGCCCAATTCGTCATAGCGCGCGATCGCCTTCAGCCCACCCTGCACCGCCTGCTGCGCGCCCGGCTGGAACAACGGCGCGGCGGCGATCGAACCCTTGGTCAAGGCCGCAACCTTCAAGGGCGTGATGCCGACCTGCAATCCCGTCCAATCGGCCTTGCCGAGCCTATGCGCGGCAAGCAGCTTCTCGGTCAGCCAAACTTCGTTGACCTTGAGCGAGCTGAAGCCGACATTCTTGCCCTTGATGTCGTTCCAATCCTTAACGTCGGGCGCGACCACCAAGACCCAATCGGGCCGCGATTCGGTTTGCGCGACGGCGCCGAGCTCGGCGCCATGAAGATTCGCATCCAGCAAGGCTTCGGGCTGCACCACGGCAACTTGCACTGATTTGGAGACCAGCAGCTGCACGGCTTGCGGCGAGTTCTGGAACGGAATGGCTTCGGGCGCGAAGCCCTCGTCCTTGAGCAAGCCTTTGTCGATGGCGACGTCGATGTTCCACCAGATCGCGTTGGGCAGCGTATAATTGATCGCCAGAGGATCGAGCGCCTTGTCTTGCGCGCTTGCCGACGCGCTCATGAGAACGCCGACGATCGCCGCCACCACGCCTTGCATGCGCCCCGATGAAGAATTCACTTTTGCCTCCCCAATGACCGGTCAAAAATCCGCGAGCAATGCCCAACAGCCAACCGAGGCCGCCACGGCCGCGCCCGCCACGATACTTGCCAAGCTTAACGCGTCGCTCAATATCAACCAGAGAACGAACATGAACGCCGCGATCGCCGCGGCGCCGAGGGATGAGCGCGTGATCTGCCTCTTCGCCACGCCGAAACCTATCGCCGGTGTCGTTAACGGTCAATCGTGACGCCCTTGCCAAAGAGCGAGAACGTGTTATGAGATTTCCATCGGGCACAATAAACAACGTATAAACATGTCAGGAAAAGCCGACGCCGCACGCTTGATCGCAAAGCTTCTCGCCAGCCGCGCTACGTCGCTCGACGAGGTCCCGAAGCTGATCGAGAATGTTCAGCGCGCATTATCGAATTTAGGATCGCCTGTCGCCACGCTCACCGCGACGCTTCCTGCTGTCGACACGCCGCCGGTGCCCCGTCCCCGCGCGCGCGCAAAGACCGCGCCGGTCCTGCGCGACGTATCGCCATCGCCGGTCGCAGCGATGCAAGCGCCGGAAACCAAGCCGCCGCAGCCCGTGCTGCTGCGCCGCGCCGCTTCCATCACCGCCGCGCCCAGCGCGCCGGCGCCGCTCTTTGCCGCGCTATCGAATGGCATGGTGCGCGGCCTGGTGCAGTGGTTCGACAGCCGCACCGGACAGGGCGCGCTGCGCCTTGCCGGCTTGAGCCATGATGTCCCGGTCGATGCGGCGAGTTTGGCGCGTTTCGGCATCACGCGTCTTTTCAAGGGACAGGAAATCGAGGCGATGCTCAAAGGCGCGGGCGAGACATTGAAGATCAGCGCTTTGCAGCTTGCCAACGCAACCCCGGCCTTGCCCGTAACCGGCGGCATGGTGCGCGATCGCCACGCCAAGCCGGTGGTCGTCGAGCTAAAACGCGAGCACAAGCGCCGCAGCACCGCGCGCGCCGAAGCCGAGATTCTGCTTCGCCCGCGCCGCGTGCGCTAGAAGGACGTCTCACATGAGCGAGACCGCTCTGATCGTCGGCGCCGGCAGCGGGTTGAGCGCCGCGCTCGCGCGGTTGTTTCACCGAGAGGGCATGAAAGTGGCGCTTGCCGCGCGGCGCAGCGACAAGCTCGCGGCTCTGTGCGCCGAAACTGGCGCGTGTGCCTATGCCTGCGATGTGGCCCAGCGCGCGGATGTCGATGCGTTGTTCGCCGCGGTGACGCGCGAGATCGCGGCGCCCGATCTGGTCGTCTACAATCCGAGCTATCGCACGCGCGGACCGATCGTCGAGCTCGATCCCGATGAAGTGCTGAAAACTCTCACCATCACCTGCTATGGCGGATTCCTGGTCGGGCAGCTCGCGGCGCGCGCCATGCTCAAGCAAGGTCATGGCACGATCCTCTTCACCGGCGCCTCGGCGAGCATTAAGGGCTATGCGCGCTCGGCCCCCTTCGCCATGGGAAAGTTCGGCTTGCGCGGGCTCGCGCAAAGCATGGCGCGCGAATTGGGCCCGCAGAATATCCATGTCGCGCATGTCGTCATCGACGGCGGCATTCGCCAGCAGAACGACGCGCGCGCCAATGAGCGCGGCCCCGACGGGCTGCTCGAGCCCGACGCGATCGCGGCGAATTATCTTCACTTGCATCGTCAGCAGCGAAGCGCCTGGAGCGCCGAGATCGAGCTTCGCCCCTGGGTCGAGAACTTCTGAGCTGAGTGTGAGCGACCGCGCCCCGGCAAGCGACGAGGCCGCTCTCGCGCAAGACCCGATCATCGCAGCGCGATCGAGCCGGGCGTGGGTTCTCACGGCGATCGTTGTCCTGATCTTCATGACCGGCATCGAGGGGACGGTCGTCGCCACGGCGATGCCGACCATCGTCAGTAAGCTCGGCGGCTTCGATCTCTTCAGCTGGGTTTTCAGCGCCTATTTCCTCAGCCAGGGCGTCACGATTCCGATCTATGGCAGGCTGGCCGATCTCTTCGGCCGCAAGCGCGTGCTGTTCTTCGGCCTGGCGCTGTTCCTCGTCGGCACGATCTTGTGCGGCTTCGCGCCCAATATGCTCGTGCTGGTGATCTTCCGCGTGATTCAAGGGATCGGCGCGGGCGCGGTGCAGCCGATCAACCAGACTCTGATCGGCGATCTCTATCCGCCGGCGCAGCGCGCGCGCATGGCCGGTTTCTTTTCCGGCATCTGGGGCATCGCCGCGATTGTCGGCCCGGTGCTGGGGGCTTACGTGATCGCCGCGGCGGGCTGGTACTGGATCTTCTGGATCACGGTCCCGATCGGCATCGCCGCCACGCTGATCCTGGGTTTCGCGCTGCATGAGCGCATCGCGACGCGCGCGCATCAGATCGATTATCTCGGCGCGGCGCTGATGTCGCTGGGCATTTTCCTGCTGATGTATGCCTTCATTCAGGCGCGCCAATTGGGCCTCGGGAATTTCCTGCTGCTCGTGGCCGCGACCGCGGCGACCTTGGTTTTGTTCGTTCTTCACGAGCGGCGCAGCGCTGAGCCGATCCTGCCGTTGAATCTGTGGCGGCATCGCGTGCTGGCTTGCGGCAATGTCGGCTGCTTCGGCGTCGGCTGCGTCGTCATGGCCAGTACCAGCTTCCTCCCGGCCTATATCCAGGGCGTGATGGGCCGCAGCCCGATCGTCGCCGGCTATGCGCTGGCGATCAGCTCGGTTACCTGGATCGCGGGCTCGGCCTGCGGCGGACGTATCATGTTGCGAAGCTCTTATCGCGTGACGACCATGATCGGCGGCGTGTTTCTCGTCAGCGGCGTGTTGATGCTGATCGCGCTCGACCCCGAACGCGGGCCGCTTTGGGCGGCGACCGGAACCTCGCTCGTCGGCATCGGCATGGGGCTCACCCAAAACACTTACACGGTGGCGGCGCAAAGCTGCGTCGATTGGAGTCAGCGCGGCACCGCGACCTCGCTGATTTCCTTTAGCCGCATGCTCGGCCAAACCGTCGGCACCGCCGTCTATGGCGGCGTCGTCAATTTCACCCTGGGCGGCCTTTTGGGCGGCGACGCGGTCAACCGCATCCTCGACCCCTCCTTGCGCGACAGGCTTACCGCCGCGGAGATCGGGCCGGTCACGATCGCCGTGGGCGACGCCATCCGGAATGTCTATTTCGTCGCCGGATTCTTCGTACTCCTCATCCTCCTCGCGGGATTATCATTGCCGAAGGGATTGAGCCCGACACGCCCGCCGAATTGGGCGTCGTAACAAACGGCCTTGGGGGAGGAAGACAATGGCTTATGCGATCGACGCGGCGAGCGGCGCCCAAATCCTTGCGCGCATGGAGCGACTACCGGTTTCGTGGTGGCATATCCGCGCGCGCATCATCGTCGGCATCGGAACCTTCTTCGACGCCATCGACCTGATGGCGATCACCTATGCCCTGCCCGCCTTCGTCGATTCCTGGAAGATGAACCCGCAACAGATCGGCCTCGTGCTGTCGGCCGCCTTTGTCGGGCAGCTGATCGGCGCGATCATCGCCGGCTGGGCGGCGGAGCGTTACGGCCGGCTCTATGTCACGACGATCACCATCGGCATCTTCAGCGTGATGAGCCTCGCCTGCGCCTTTGCCTGGAACCCGGCCTCGCTGATCGCCTTTCGCTTCATTCAGGGGATCGGGCTCGGCGGCGAAGTGCCGATCGCCAACACCTATGTCAACGAGATCGCGCGCGCCGAAGTGCGCGGGCGTTTCTATCTTCTGTTCCAGATGGTGTTCGGCATCGGCCTCGTTTGCGCCGCGGTGCTGGGCTTCTTCATCGTGCCGACGCTTGGCTGGCAGTTCATGTTCTATCTCGGCGCGGCGCCCGCGATCCTGGTGTTCTTTCTCCGGCGCTTGTTGCCAGAATCGCCGCGCTGGCTGGTCGTCAAAGGCCGCCTGGAGGAGGCCGACCGGATCGTCGCCGACATTGAGCGCTCCATCACGGTTTCGGGAAAGATTTTGCCGCCGCCGCGCATCGATCTCGCGCTGATCGCATCCCCCAAACCCACCCGCTGGACCGAGATTTTCGAAGGCATCTATCTGCGCCGCACCTTGAGCGACTGGGCCTTCTGGTTTTGCTGCTTCTCGACTGGCTACGGGCTTTTGACCTGGCTGCCGACGCTGTATCGCACCGTGTTCCACCTTTCGGTATCCGACTCGCTGAAATACGGCATGATCACCAGCCTTGTCGGCATCGTCAGCGCCGTGTGCTGCGCCTTCTTCATCGACTATGTCGGACGCAGGCTGTGGTTCACCGGCGCGTTTTTCATCGGCGGCGTGACCTTGCTCGCGCTGTGGTATGTCGGACCCAATTCGGCCCAGACGATCCTGGTCTTCGTCACCTTCGGCTGGTTCTTCATGTCATCGCTGTCCTTGGCGATCAACCTCTACACCTCGGAGCTATACCCCACCCGCATCCGCGCCTTCGGCGGCGCGGTCGGCGGCGCTTGGCAACGGATCGCCGCGGCGCTCGGGCCGAACGTGATCGCCTTCCTGTTGCCTTACGGCGTCGGCTCGCTGTTCGTCTATTTCGGCGGCTTGGCGTTGCTCGGCAGCGTGCTCGCGTGGTTCTTCGCGATCGAAACCAAAGGACGCTCGCTCGAAGAATTGTCGCCCTGATCAGCGCGGCTTCAGTTCCAGCCGATAGCCGTCGGGATCGCGCAAATAGAGCGACGGGCCGACGCCATAGGCGCCGAGCCTTGTCACCACGTCATCGACGACGACGCCCTGCGCGCGCAAGCTCGCGGCGAGCGCCGCCAAATCCGCGCAGCGGATCGAAAGGCAGACATGGTCGATGCCTTGGCGCGTCGCTTCATCCGCCGGCCCGTTTCCCGGCACGAGATCGATCTGCTGCTCGCCGAAGCGGAGATGGACGATCGCCGCTTTCTCGTTGATAGCGTCGAGCGTGCAGCCGAGCAGGTCCATGTAAAATTTCTGCGACGCGGCCTGGTCGCGGACAAAAAGCACGACGTGACCGAGACCGAGCGGCGTGAAGAGCCCGGCGTCCACCGCCTTTACCTTTGCCAGGAAGCGAAGCCGCAGCCGACATAGACCTCGGGTATCGCGCGATAATCGATAAGATCGAAGCCGCGACCGCCCATGGCGGCGTGAGCGATTACCCAATTGCGCACTTCATGCGTGCCGTTGCCGGCCGCCGCCATGCGCGCTTCGAGGAAATCGACCAAGCTCGCCTCGTCGCCCTTGGCGAAGACGCGCAGACACTCATGGTCGAAGCCTTCATCGATCGCGCCCATATTGGGCTCGCCGATCGAATGGCTCAAGCCGCCGGTGGCGAGAATGGCGACGCGGAGATTCCGATCGGGATAGGATGCGATCGCCTGCGCCAACAGCTTGCCCCAGGCCAGGCAACGCCGCACGCTGAGCATCGGCGGCTCCAGATCATTGACCACGATCGGCACGATACGCGGCAGACTCGCCAGCTCCATCCGCCACAGCGGAATGCAAAAGCCGTGATCGAGCTTCAAATGATGCGAGATCGAAGGCTCGAAATCATGCGCGAGCGCGGTCTCGGCGATGTGCCGGCCGAGCTCCGGATGGCCGAGCACCGGATGATAAGGAAACGCCTTCATGAAAGGCTCGGGTGGCGGGTCATGCGCTTCGCCCACGCCGATGCAGATGCTCGGCAGGTTATCGAGAAAGAAATTCACCCAATGGTCGGGCGACAATTCGATGATGACGTCGGGACGCGCGGCGGCAACGCGGCGGCCAAGCTCGCGAAACGCCGTGGTGATCTCGTTGTGCCGGGTCTCGGAGAGGAGATGCCAGTCGCGCGCGATCAGCGGCGCATGGCTGGCCGCGAAAGAACCGACGAGTTCAGCCATGCAGCGACCCCTTTTCACCTTCGCGCAGCTTGCGGCGGAACACCTCGTCCGTCATGCCGGCGGCACCGAAATAATAGCGCAGCAGATAAGGATTGACCCGGCGCGCAAGAAAGGTCACGTCGTCGGCGCGGACCGCGTCTTGGACGTCTTGGGTCAGCGGATAACGCTGCAGCACCGCCTCGCGATTGGCGCGGTATTCCGCCGCCGCCGCGGGACTCTGCAGGTCGAAGAACAGCTTGCTCAGCCAATAATCGGTCATCGTCACCAATTTACTCCTATCCGCCCGGCTATCGCGAGTCCGCCGATTATGCTAGCCATGACGCCACGGCAAGGGAGGACAGCATGAAGGCGGCCGTCGTCACCGAAACCACCCTCGAAATCCGCGAGGTGCCGAAGCCCCAGCCAAAACCCAACGAGGTTCTGGTGCAGGTGCGGGCCATCGGCCTCAATCGCGCCGAGCTGCCGGGGATTTACGGCGCCGGCGCGCATCACCGCAATCCCGGAATGATCCCGGGGATCGAGTGGGCGGGCGAAGTGGTGGCGTGCGGCAGCGAGGCGCGCGGCTTCAAGCCGGGCGACCGGGTGATGTGCACCGGCCAGGGCGGTTATGCCGAATACGCGGTCTCCGATTGGGGCCGCACCACGCCGATTCCCGCCAACAACATGAGCTGGGAACAGGCGGCGACCTTGCCCACCTCCTTGGGCACGATGCATGACGCGATCGTGACCAATGGCCGGCTCAAGCATGGCGAGACCGTGTTGATCCAAGGCGCCAGCTCCGGCGTCGGGCTGATGGGCATGCAGATCGCGAAGTTCAAAGGCGCCCGCCTGGTCATCGGCAGCTCGACCAATGATGCGCGCCGCGCGCGGTTGAAGGAATTCGGCGCCGACCTTGCGATCGACACGCGCAAACCCGACTGGGCCGACGAGGTCGTGCAAGCGACCGGCGGCAAAGGTGTCGATCTCATCATCGACATGGTGTCGGCCAGCGTCGCCAATCAGAACATGAAGGCGGCCGCCGTGCTCGGGCGCATCATCAATGTCGGCCGCTTGGGCGGCGGACGCGGCGAGTTCGATTACGATCTGCACGCGCAAAAGCGCATCGCCTATATCGGCGTCACCCATCGCACGCGCTCGATCGATGAGCTGCGCGACGAAGTGCGGCGGATGCGCGAGGATTTGTGGAAAGCGGTGACGTCGGGAACGCTGCACCTGCCGATCGACAAAGTCTTCAAGCTCGACGAGGCCGAGGCAGCGCAAGCGCATATGCGCACCAATTCGCATTTCGGCAAGATCGTCATGGTGCCCTAGCACCGCGCCACATGGCCGCGCTCGCCCCCCTTCTCGTATTCGAGGTCCGATCATGAAATTCGCGCATTTCGCCCATGTCTGGGGCAAGCCCGGGCTGACCCCCGCCGAGCGTTACCGCCAGCTCTGGCGCGAGCTGCAAATCTGCGACGAGCTCGACTTCGATTACGGCTTCTGCGTCGAGCATCATTTCCGCCCCGATGAAAGCTGGATGTCCGCGCCCGGTCTTTACGCCGTGGCCGCGGGCGCGCGCACCAAGCGCATCCGCCTCGGCGGCATGGGGCATATCGTGCCGCTGCATCAGCCGCTGCGCCTGGCGGAAGAGATCGCGGTCGCCGATCAGATGCTCGAAGGCAGGCTCGAAGTCGGGCTGGTGCCGGGAATCTCGCAACGCTATTTCGAGCCGTTCAAGGTCGATTTCCAAAGCCGGCGTGAGGTGACCCTGGAATTCGTATCCTTCCTGCGCGCGGCTTATACCGACGCGCCGAGCTTCAGCTTCGACGGCAAGTATCACCATTTCAAGGACGTGAAGCTTGCGGTCAATCCGCTGCAGCGCCCGCATCCGCCGCTTTGGATCGAGACGCGCGATCCCGCGACCCTCGCCTTCTGCGCCAAGGAAGGCATCAATGCCGGCTATTTCCTGATCTATCCGCGCGAAGACGCGGCCCCTCGCTATCGCGACTACCTCGCGCAATGGCGCGACGCGGGATGGCAGCGCAAGCCCAACATCGCCTATTGCACCTTGGTCTATGTCGACGAGACCGACGAGAAAGCCGCGGAGAAAGCCTTGAGCGAAGTCGGCAAGGCTTATCGCGGCTTCTTTCCGAAGGCCGAGAGCGAGGAACAGCTGAAGAAGATCCAGAAAGAGCACGCCGAATTCTTCGACCAGCGCGGCGAGCCCGGCGCGGCCGAAGGCATGCGCAACATCCTCGACGCCGACTGGCTATACAAGAACGACCGCATTCTGGTCGGCTCGCCCAAGACCGTGGCGGAAAAGCTGCGCGCTTATGCCGAGGAAGGTTCGTTCAATACGTTCTTCGGCGAGTTCAATTTCGGCAATCTGGCCGAAGCCGATCTCTTACGCTCCATCCGTCTTTTCGGCAGCGACGTGATTCCGCGCCTGCGCGATTACGAGCCTTACTGAAGCGCCGCCGTCACGGATCCTGATAGATCAGCGCGTCCTTGGCGCGCGCGACGATGTTCGCCGGCATGGCGTAGACCTTGGCAACCAAGGCCTGCACTTCTTCGCCCGAGATGGGAGCTACGTCGAGGCGCATGGTTTTCGCATCTTCCTGCGCGTCCTTGTCGGCGAGCGCCGCGAGGAACGCCTTGCGCAACGCCGCCACCCGATCCGCAGGCACGCCCGGCGGCGCGACAAAAGGCCGGCCGAACACTTCCTGGCTATAGGCCAGCTCCATGATCGCGCGATCCTCGTCGTTCTTCGCCATGCTGTAGGTCAGCGGCACGCCCTTGGCATCGAGCTCGGGATGGCCTTTGGTGGTTTCTTGCGCCAGCACGCGGATCTTGCCGCTCGTCACCCAATCGGGATTTTGCGTCTCGATGCTCGACCACCCGATGCCGCACGCGCCTTGGACCTCGCCCTGCTCGATCGCCAAATTGATCTCGCGCGAGCCGGGATAGCCGCTTACCACGCGAAACTTCGTCCCGAGCAGATGGTTTTCGAGCGCCGGCATGTCGCGGGTCGAGCCACCCGCCGCGCTCGCGGCCACCAACACCTGGGTCTTCATCGCATCCTGATAGGTCTTGATCGGCGTGTCGGAGCGCACGAAGCAATTGAACACCTCGACATTGGCGCTGCCGAGATAGATCAGCTTGCTCGGATCGTCCTGAACCTGCTGCGTGCCGATGAGCGGATCGAGCACCGCGCCGGGAAAGATGATGCCGAATTCGGTGCCGTCTTTCGGCGCAACCCCATAGATATAAGCCGCGAGCCGGTTGCTTCCGGCGCCGGCCATGTTCACCGGCACGATGGTCGGATTGCCGGGCAGGTATTTACCCATATAGCGCGCGACCAGACGGCCATAGCTGTCATAGCCGCCGCCCGCCGTCGAGCCGATATAGAGCTTCAGCTCCTTGCCTTTGTAGAATTGCGCGACCGCGTCTTGTGCCTGCGCTTGCGGCAGCGAAGCCGTCATCAGCGCGCCCGCGAGCGCGCATATCGAGCGCAACGTCATTGGCGTTCTTCCTCCCTATCCTTTCCGCCACGATGGCATGGCGGCCTTGCGCGCGCAACATTCGGCTGAAGTATTTTCCGGCAAAGTGTGCCGCTTTTCGCCGCAGAAAATGCGACCAAATCAAGGAATCGCGACGGCGATGTGATCGGGTTTTTCGCCACGTCGGAAGCGCTCCCACATCGTGCGATAGGCGGCTTCGATATGGCGCGTGTACAAAGCGCAATCGAACAGCGGGGCGGTGGCGCGATGGCCCACGAGCTTCGCCTTCAGCACGGACAAAGCGGCAGGATCGGCGGCCAGTCGCAGCGCTGCCGCCTCGTATTCCGCTGCGGAACGCGTGACGAGTTCGGGCAGACCCACCGCAAGCAACAGGCTTGCGGCCACCCTGCCGGCAAAGCTGTCGCCGAGACAGGTGAGCACCGGCAGCCCTGCCCAGAGCGCATCGCTCGCCGTGGTATGGGCGTTGTAATAGAGCGTGTCGAGAAAGAGGTCGGCACGAAGATAGCGTGCGAGATGATCGGCGAGTTCCGGCACGCGGGGCGCGAAGACGAGACGGTCGGGCGCGATGCCATGCCCCTGCGCCGCGCGCAAAAGATTGCGGCGAACCGCGTTGTCGTCTTCGCGCAGCCACAACACGCTGCCCGACACCTTACCGAGTAGCCGCATCCAGATCGCAAACAAATCGGGCGTGATCTTGTAGCTGTTGTTGAAGCAGCAAAACACGAACCCGTCCGGCGGAAGCGCTGCTTCCGCGCGGCTCGGAACCGTGGGCGCAATCGGCCGCATGCTGTCATGGGGCAGGTAGCTATGCGGCAACCGGACGATCTTCTCGGCATAGGCCGTCTCTTGCCCGGCCGGGATCACAACCGCGTCGGCAAGGATGTAATCCATATAGGGCGCGCCCATGGTGCCCGGAAAACCCAAATAATTGACCTGAATTGGCGCGCAACGTTGCGCGAAAATATTCGTGCGGTTGTCGCGGGTGAAGCCTTGAAGATCGATCGCGATGTCGATTTCGCGGCGCCGCGCCTCTTGCGCGATGGCGCGGTCGCTTTCGCCGCCGAGATCGAGAAAATGCTCGAACGCCTTGCGCAGCCGCGTTCCCATTGCGTCCTCGACCTTCGGCCCGAGCGAGAAGGCCGTCACCTCGAAGCGCGACCGGTCGTGCCGCTCGAACATCTCCGCCGTCAGCAAGGCGACCGGGTGGTTGCGCAAATCGGCCGAGAAATAGCCGATGCAGATACGGTCATGGGCGTAGCGCTCGCCGTGCCAAAGCGGGTGCGGCGACGGCGGGTGCTTGGCGGCGGCATAGATTTCCGCAGCGGCCCGCCTTATAGCGGGGCTCGCAGGCAAAGCGAGCAAAGGAAACGGCACGCTCGCTTTTCCACCCGCCCGCACCATCGCCAGCAGCGCGCCGAGCCGCGTGTCGTAATCATGCCAATCGCACAGCATCATCTGCGTGTGCAGCCGCGCGCCGTTGGCATAGGCGGTTTACGGATCGAGCGCCAAGGCCTGGTCATAGCTCGCCAACGCCTCGCCAAAGCGCTTGAGCTCTTGCAGGGCATTGCCGCGATTGTAAAACGCATCCGCATCGGGGCCGAGCGCCAGCGCCCGGTCGTAGCTCGCGATCGCATCGTCGAAGCGTCTGAGCTGCTGCAATACATTGCCGCGATTGACCCAAGCATCGGCGTAACGCGGCTGAAGCGCCACGGCGCGCTCGAAGCTGGCGACCGCTTCCGCGTAACGGCCGAGCTCTTGCAACGCGTTGCCGCGATTGTAATGCGCCTCGGCGAAATCGGGTTTCAACGCGATCGCCTTATCGAAACTCGCCAGGGCTTCATCCGGGCGCTTCAACAGCGAAAGAAGTATCCCGCGATTGTTGAGCGCCGCCGGCTGGGTCGGGTTGAGCTCCAAGGACAGGCCGATCAATCTTTCCGCTTCCGGGAAATTCTCCATTTGCGCATAAAGCGTGCCGAGCAGCCCGATCGTGTCCGCGTGTTTCGGCTGGCGGGCGAGAACCGCCCGGTAGCGCTGCTCGGCCTCGGCCAAGCGCCCGGCACGATGGAGCGCGACCGCTTCGGCGAAAATCTGCTCGGGTCCTTTATCCATCTCGGATCGCGCCGGCCTTGCGATTTTCTTGAAGATTCTCTGGCCAAGAATTGGCCGCTGTAAGAGAATATAAAAAACCTCGCGAAAATCATCACGATGAGATTCAACTTGCAAGTGCAGCAAGCTTTGTCTGCTGCCGACGATAGCCTATCGGCTCGGCGATCGACCCAGGACAGCGGATTTTGGACCCGGCTCGGGGCCTGCGCCTTCGCCCTGCTCCTGCCGATGTCGGCCGGCGCCGGTGAATTGGTCATCCACAATACCTCGCCCGCCCCGATCACCTGTCACGCAGACGGCTATACCAAGGAGACGGGCTGGCCGGTGACCCAGGATATCGCGGTCGAGCCGCGCAGCGAGGTTCGCCTCGCGCCCAGTTACAAGCGCAGCTTGCGCATCATCGAGTGGGTCGAGTGCCAGGGCCTCCAGACGCGCATGATGCATATCACGCCGGACGGGCAAGACGGCCTCGTCGAAATCAACGGGCGGCAAAAGCGCGTGCTCAACGCCGCGCTCTATCCCTATATCCCCAGCGACCCCAACGGCAATTTCGCCAATCTGCTTGCCCATGTCATCGAGCGCTATCAGGCGGCCAATCCCGATGTCCTGCTGAACGCGGTGATGACCGAGGCCGTGAACACGTACAGCTTCACGGAATTGCCGAAACTGTTGGGGTCGGGTGGCTACGACGTCATCGAGCTCGATACGCTGTTTCTCGGCTTTCTCGCCTCGTCGGGGCTGATCACGCCGGCGGCGATCGCGGGCGACGCGCCTTGGCCCGCCGCCTTGGCCGGGTCGACCTATGACGGCACGCTTTACGGCGTGCCGAGCTGGCTGTGCATGGATTTTCTCTATTCCTTCGCGCCCGAGCTTGGATCGGTGCACAGCCGGCAGGACTTGCTCGCCTTCCTCGCCAAGATGCCGCCGGAGCGTCCGGAATTGACGGGCTCATTCTCGGGGCTGTGGTGGCTGCCGTCGATCTATATCAACGCCTATGCGCAGACCCATGGCTATGCGGATTTGCCCAACGCCATGGCGATGCCGCCCGACCCGGCGGTCATCGCCGACATTGCGTCGGTCGCCGGCACATGCCAGTTCGATGCCGCAAACAACTGCGTCGACGGCGCCTATCGCGCCTATCCGACCGGAACGCTCGAGCGCAATTTCGCCGCCGGCGGCAGCAGCAGCGATGTCGGCTTCTCGGAACTGTCCTTTTATATCGCGCTGTCGCGGACCGGGCTGGGCAAGCTCACGCTCATCCCGGTTCCCTGGGGCACGAAACCGGAACCGCTGCTCTACAGCGACACGTTCGTCACCAGCAAAGCCAATTGCGCGGATAGCGCTTGCGCCCATGACAGCGTTGCCTTCACCAGCCTGATGACCGGCGCGGCGATGAAGACCTATATCGCGTTTTCAGGGGATCTTGGACACGGCGCGCCGCCGCGGCATTTGCTGGTCGCGACGCAAGCGTTCTGGGGCCAGAAGAAAGTGCACAGCGATCCGATCTATCGCCAAGTGGCGGCGCTGGTGCAGATAGGCCACGCTTTCCCCAATGCTTTCACCGCCGAGCAGGCAGCTTCGATGGAAAGCGCCCTGTGCAGCGCGCTCAAGCAACATCTCGCGAGCGAGGCTTGCGGCAAGACGGAATAGACCGAGCCGAGACTCTTGGTCGCACTAAGAGTTGGGATTGTCCAGCAACTCTCTGAGGACGCGCGCCAGATCGTCTTTGCGATAGGGCTTGCTCAGCATGCACACCGAGATCGCCCGCCCGAAGCGCGTCGGAGGTTGCCAGCACCTGCAGCGCGTTGATGCGAATCGCGATCTCCTGTTCGACCGCCAAGGACATGCTGCGCGAAAGCGCCAAGACCTGCTCGCCCGCATTCGCCAAGGTGGCGCGGTATTGCACGTATTGCAGACCCAGGCTGAAAGCGAGCAGCGGCACGACGCTCGCGATCACGAGCAAGATGAGACGCGCGCGGAGCGACAGCCGGTACGACTCGTATTTCATCGTTTCGTCCCAGGGCGAGTGTACTCCTTATCGCCGGCTTCATCGCGGTCGATGTCAGGGCGCGCGCGGGCGTGGAGGCAGGGACGCAGCATGGCATCCGACCCGCATCGCTGCCCGGGGATCGCTCTCGACTAATTGTAAGGCTGGTGCCCCCGGTCGGAATCGAACCGACATGATCTTGCGATCGCGGGATTTTGAGTCCCGTGCGTCTACCAGTTCCGCCACAGGGGCACGGACCTTGTCTTAGCCAAATCCGCCCGCAGGCTCAATGTTCCCGTTGCGGCGGGAAGGCTTGCGGGCACGGGGCACGACCTCTAAACCACCGCCATGGCGTTCCATTATTTCGAGGATTTCCGGCCCGGCGACACCGTCGCGCTCGGCCAAAAGCCGGTCAGCGAGGCGGAAATCCTGGCTTTTGCGCGCGACTACGACCCGCAAGCCTTCCATATCGACAAGGAAGCCGCGAAACGCTCGACCTTCGGCGGGCTGGTGGCGAGCGGATGGCATTCTTGCGCGATCTTCATGCGGCTTTTCGTCGACGGGTTTTTGAAGGAATCGAGCGCGCTCGCCTCGCCCGGGGTCGACCAAATCCGCTGGCTGAAGCCGGTTCGCCCCGGCGATGTCCTGAGCGGACGCATCACGGTGGTCGATGCCGTCCCGTCGCGCAGCAAGCCCGATCGCGGCCTGGTGCACCATGATTGCGAATTAACGAATCAGCGCGGCGAGGTGGTCCTGACCATGCGCACTTTGGCGCTGTTCGGCAGGCGCCCAGCCGAGCGCTTGCGCGCAACGGCGGACGCAAGCTAAACACCCCTCGCCTGCCGAACCCGGAGCCCCGCCTTGCTCGAAAACCTGATCGCGCCCCTCGCCGCGTTCATCATCGCGACGATCTCGTCGATCGGCTATGGCGGCATCGTCATCCTGATGGCGATCGAATCGGCCTGCATCCCCTTGCCGTCCGAGATCATCATGCCGTTCTCGGGTTATCTCGTCTCGATCGGCAGGTTCGACCTCGTGCTCGTGGCGACGGCGGGCGCGCTCGGCTGCAATCTCGGCTCGTCCATCGCCTATGCGATCGGGCATTACGGCGGGCGGCCGCTGGTCGAAAAATGGGGCTTCTATGTGCTGATGAGCCGGCGCGATCTGGAAATGGTCGACCGATTCTTCGCGCGCTATGGCGGCATCACGGTTTTCGTCAGCCGGCTTCTGCCGGTGGTGCGTACTTTTATCGCATTGCCGGCCGGCATCGCCCATATGCCGCAGGTCAAATTTCAGGTCTATACCTTTATCGGCTCCTGGCCGTGGTGCTTCGCGCTGGCCTATGTCGGGATGAAGCTCGGCGAGCGCTGGCAAAGCGATCCCGCGCTCCGCGACATTATGCATCGCTTCGACGGGGCGATCATCGTCATCATGGTGATCGGTATCATTTGGTATCTTCGCCGCCATTGGAAACATCGCATCTCGGCCAAGGAATGAACTACGCTCGTACCCTGCAGCCGACAAGGCTCGCCCCGCTGATCATCATGATGGCCAGCATCGCGGTGGTCGGCACCGCGCTGTTGTCGCAATATGTCGGCGGCTTGCAGCCTTGCGAGCTGTGCCTTTATGAAAGATGGCCTTATTACACGGTCATCCCCTTGACCGCGCTGGCGGCGCTGAGCAGCGAGCGGCGTTTCGTCAGGATCGTGCTCGCTTTGGCGGCGTTGATCTTTCTCGCGAGCAGCGCGCTCGGCGCCTATCATGTCGGCGTCGAGCAGCATTGGATCGAAGGCCCCACGGCCTGCACCGGCGATCTCGGCCAAGCCTCTTCGCCCGACGCCTTGCTCCAGGCGCTGCAAGGCCGCCAGCCGGTTCTTTGCGACATCGTGCAATGGTCGTTTCACGGTCTGTCGCTGGCGGGCCTCAACCTCATCGTGTCGCTGGCGCTCATGGCATTCTCGCTGCGCAGCTTTCGCCGTGCCGGCGGCCGGGGGCGGCGATGACGCGCATGCGACGCCTGCCGGGCGACGCAACGCAAGAGACGCAAATCGCGCGCATGATTCGGGTCGATCACGCCGGCGAATACGGCGCCAAGCGTATCTACGAAGGACAGCTCGCCGTGCTCGGCCGCGCGCCCGCCGCGGCCGAAATTCGCCGTATGGCCGACCAGGAAGAGCGCCACCTCGCGGCTTTCGACAAGCTGGTGCGCGAGCGGCGCGTGCGTCCGACCGCGTTGGCGCCGCTTTGGCACGTGGCGGGCTTCGCGCTCGGCGCCGCCACCGCGCTTTTGGGCAAGCGCGCGGCGATGGCCTGCACCGTCGCGATCGAGGAAGTGATCGATGAGCACTACGCCAGGCAGATCGAGGCGTTGGGCGAGGCCGAACCCGAATTGAAGGCCGCGCTCGAGGAATTCCGCGCCCATGAAATCGAGCATCGCGATACCGCGCTCGATCAGGGCGGCGACATCGCCCCGCCGCTGATGAGCGCCGCGATCAAAGCGGGCTCGAAGCTCGCGATCTGGCTTTCGACCCGGGTGTGATCGGGCAGCAACGGCGCCCGCGCGCGACGTCCTGAAACCTGCAGGGGAAATCTCAGGACGCCAAGCCCTGATTTGGCAAGTGGGGTAAAACCCGCACCGCGCCGCCGGTTGACAGTATTGCAGCGCACCGCTTCATATAGGTTCGTCGCCCAGGCTCTGGCGCGACGGGGAGGATAAAAACCGGCCAATGACGCCCGATCAAGCCTTGCGCCAAAGCAGCGAAGACTTGCCGGCCGCGACGGTTGCGCGCATCGAGCGCTTGGCCCGCCGCATCGAGACGCCGTGCGGCGACGGCAGCATGGTGTGGCGCGTCTGGGGAACCGGCCAACCGCTTCTCTTGTTGCATGGCGGTTATGGTTCCTGGACCCATTGGCTGCGCAATGTCGGCACGCTGGCCGAACACTATACCGTGATCGCGCCCGATCTGCCGGGGCTCGGCGATTCGGCGACACCGCCGCAACCGCACACCGCCGAGGCGCTTGCGGCGATCATCTGCCGCGGCCTCGATGCCATCGTCGCGCCGCCTACGCCGCTTGCCGTGGCGGGCTTTTCCTTCGGCTCGGTGATGGGTGGGCATGTCGCCGCGCAGATGGGCAAGCGGGTCGCCTGCTTCCTTATGATCGGCGCGGCCGGGCTCGGCCTGCCGCGTCCGCCCCTCACCGCTTTGGAACGCGTGGCGTCCGGCATGAGCGCCGCCGAGATCGCCGCGATTCAGCGCGGCAATCTCGCCAAGCTGATGTTCGGCAATGCCGACCGCATCGATGCGCTTTCGGTCTATCTGCAAAACGAGAATACGCGGCACTCGCGCCTCGACAGCCGGCCGATCGCCTTTACCGACACGCTCATTCACACTTTGCCGCGCGCCACGGCGCGGCTCGGCGCGATCTGGGGCGAGAAAGACTCCACCTGCGTTCCCTATATCGAGCAGAAATTCTCCGTTTTGCGCGGGATTCAGCCCGCCGCTTATTGCGACATCGTTCGCGATGCCGGCCATTGGGTGCAATGGGAACAGCAGGCGGCGTTCGAAACCAGGCTCCGGAAATTCATCGAGGGTGCAATATGAAATCGCTCTTTCGCCTTGCCGCGCTCGCGGCGCTGATCGCGCTGCCCGCCATCGCGCCGGCCCGTGCCGAGCACATCAAGGTCACCTATCCGAACCTCAACGGCTCCTACATCTATTTCTTCACCGCAATCGACAAGGGCTATTACAAGGACGAAGGCTTCGATCTCGAAGTGCTCGAAACCGGCGGCGGGCCGGCGACGGCGGCCTTGGTGTCGGGCGACATCCAGTTCAGCACCTCGGGCTCGTCGGCGATCAGCGCGATTCTCAGGGGCGCGAAGCTCAAGGTTCTGCTCGTCGGCGAGGACCGGCCTGATTGGCAGATCTGGTCGACCCGACCGGAGATCAAGACCTTCGACGATCTGAAAGGCCAGCAGATCGGCGTGGTGAGCCGCGGCGACACCGGCGAGATCGGCATTCGCTACATGCTCATCAAGCACGGCCTGCCCGCGGATTTCGTCGCCTTCACGCCGATGGGCTCTTCGCTCGGCACGCGTATGGCGATGGTCAAGAGCGGCGCGCTGCCGGCCGCGGTACTGCATCCGGGCGACGTCGAGATTCTGCGCAATGGCGGCGGACTGGGCAACGGCAAGATGATCGCCGATTTGCGCCAGGAAGTGCGCTCGACCTTCAACGGGCTTGCGACCTCGGATGATCTGATCAAGAACCATCCCGACATCGTCGAGCGTTTCGTGCGCGCCACGCGCAAAGGCATGATCTACACCCGCAACAACCGCCAGGAATCGATCGAGCGTTTCGCCGGCTATATGAAGGCAAAGCCCGAAGAGGTGGCCGGCGAATATGATCTCTTGCGCACGCTCATGGCGATCGACGGCACGATCGATGCCGATGTGCAGAACAACGAAATCTCGCTGCGCGGCACGATGATGGACCTGCCCAAGGATAAGCTGCCGACGCGCGCGGGCGTGTTCGATTTCAGCTTCGCGCAACGTGTCAACGCCGATCTTGCGAGCAAGGGCTGGAAGCCCAACCCATGAGCGATCGCGCCGCCGCCTCCGTGTCGATGAAAGGCCTCGCGCGGGCGCGGGGCCGCGGCCTTGTGCGCTGGTGGCGACGTGCGGGGCTCGTCACGGTGCTGCGCTTCAGCGGCATGACCATTTTCATCGCCGCCTGGGAGATCGCATCGCGCGCCGGCGTGCTCGATCCGCTTTTTGCCTCGAGCCCGTCGCTGATCGTCGAAAAGCTTTACGAGATGATCGCCGATGGCAGCATCTGGCCGCATGTCGTGGCGAGCGCGAACATCGCCGCTTTGGGCTTCGGCCTGTCGATCCTCGTCGGCGTGCCCATGGGCCTCGCCATGGGCCGCTCGAAGACGATCCGCGCGACGCTCGAGCCCTTCACCACCGCTCTCAACGCCTCGCCGCAAGTGGCTTTCCTGCCCCTGCTCATCATCTGGCTCGGCATCGGCATCGCCTCGAAAGTGGCGCTCGTCTTCCTCGGCTCCTTCATCATCATGGTCGTCAACACCGAGGCCGGGGTCGTGCAGGTCGACCGCCGCCTCACCGAAACCGCGCGCTCCTTCATGGCGAATGAGCGCCAGGTGCTGCTGAAGGTCGTGCTGCCTTCGGCGCTGCCTTATATCATCGCCGGCATGAGACTCGGTATCGGCCGCACTCTCGTGATGGTGGTCGTGGCCGAGATTTACGCCGCCACCAAAGGCCTCGGCTATCTCATCTTCCAGGCGGGCGGCATGTACGACACGGCCCAGGTCTTCGTCGGCGTGGTGATCCTGGCGGGCGCGGGCATGCTGCTCAACGCGTTCCTGCGCTGGCTCGAAAAGCGCCTGGCGCCTTGGCAGCACGTGCAAGTCGAATAGGCGTGAAGCAACATCATGGCCGATTGATGATCGAGATTCGCGACATATCGCACGGCTATACCGGCTCCGACGGCGTTTACGTGTTTCACGCGCTCGCCAATGTCTCGCTGCGGATCGAAGCGGGAACCTTCGTCTCCTTCCTCGGGCCGTCGGGTTGCGGCAAGACCACCTTGCTGCGCATCGTCAACGGGCTGGTTAAGCCGAGCGAGGGCGAGGTGCTGATCGACGGCAAGCGCGTCACCGGTCCGGCGCCCGACCGTGCCATGGTGTTCCAGGAGTTCAATCTGCTGCCCTGGCGCACAGCGCGCGGCAATGTCGAGTTCCCGCTTGAGATGCAAGGGGTGAGCCGGTCCGAGCGCACGCAAGTTGCAAGCCGCGCGCTGGCGCAGGTCGGGCTCGAACGCTTCGGCGAATTCTATCCGCATCAACTGTCCGGCGGTATGAAGCAGCGCGTCGGGCTTGCCCGCGCTTTGGGCATAGGCCCCTCTTATCTTTTCATGGACGAGCCTTTCGGCGCGCTCGATCCGCAAATTCGCGAAATGATGCAGCTCGAGCTGATGAAACTGTGGGACAGCGACCGCAAGACCGTGATATTCGTCACGCACAGCGTCGACGAAGCGGTGTTCCTGTCGGATCGGGTCATCATGTTCGGCACTGCGCCGGGACGCATCATCGCCGACCTGCCCATCGACTTGCCGCGGCCGCGCTGGACCGACGACGAGGCGATCAAGACGAGCGCCAAATTCATTCAGTACCGCAACGACATCTGGCGAATGTTGAAGCAGCAACTGGGCGCCATGCCCGCCGCCTAAAGCAATCCGCCGCGCCTCGGCACGCAATCGAGGCGGGCTTTCGGGGAGAAACCCATGAAGGATCTCGATCTCGGATTCGGCACCGCGTCGCGCCGCCAATTCATTACCGGCCTTGCCGCCGCGGGAGGCGCCGCTTTGCTGCCGGGGCTTGGCGGCACGGCGCTGGCGCAGGACAAGCTGCACCGCATCGACATGCATCACCATTTTCTGCCGCAACACTATATGAAGGCGGAGGCGGAGCGCTCGCATAACGAGCATGGCAATTCGGCGATGTTCTCCTGGACGGCGGAAGGCGATGTCGCCGCGCTCGACAAGGCCGGCGTCGATTTCGCCGTCGGCTCGATCTCGACGCCCGGTATCTGGATCCCCGGCAATGTCGAGCTGAGCCGCAGCCTCGCGCGCGAATGGAACGAGGAGGCGGCCAAGACGATGCATGCCTTCCCGACGCGGTTCGGCTTCTTCGCACCGGTGCCGCTGCCCGATACCGACGGCGCCCTCAAAGAGATCGACTATGCAATTGGCACGCTCAAAGCCGATGGCATCAACTTTCTCTCCAATTACGAAGGTAAATGGCTCGGCGATCCGAGCTTCGCGCCGGTGATGGAAGAATTGAATCGCCGCAAGGCAATCGTTTACGTTCATCCGACCTTCTCGCCCTGCTGCATGGCCAATATGGTGTCGGGGCTGAACGCGCCGAGTCTCGAATTTCCCTTCGATACCGCGCGCACCATCGTCAGCCTCGTGACGAGCGGCACGACGACGCGCTTTCCCGATATCCGCTTCATCTTCTCGCATGGCGGCGGCGCCATCACCGGCATTTACGGCCGGGTCGAAGAGATGGGCAATCTGCCGGTCTTCAAAGGCAAATTCCCGGGCGGCATGCATGAGGAGCTCAAAAAGCTTTATTACGACACGGCGAGCCTGAGCCCAGAGGTGACCTTGCCGGCGTTGCTCAAGATGGTTCCGGCCTCGCAGATCCTCTTGGGCAGCGACTACCCGCTCGCCGGGCCGCCGCCGACCGACGTGATGGTGAAGCACGCGGTCGAGGCGTTCGAGGCGATGAAGCCCTCGCCCAAGCTGCGGCGGGCGGTGGAGCACGACAACGCGGTGCGGCTGCTGCCGCGCATCGCGAAAATCTCGGCCTGAGCAGCTTCGTTCCATTCAAACCGGAGAAAGAAAAATGGCGGCACGAAAGACACGCGGCAAAACCAAGAGCGCGAAGAACGCAACGCGCGCCAAGCCCGCGCCGGGCCGTATCGATCTGCACCACCATTTCCTGCCGCAGCGTTACATGGCCGAAGAGCAGTCGCGTACGAGCGTCACGCATGGCAACACCAACATGCTGAGCTGGACGCCGGAGCAGTCGCTCGCCGAAATGGACAAGGCAGGCATTGCCTTTGCCTTCGCCTCGACCTCGACACCAGGCGTGTGGTATGGCGATGTGGCGCTCGGCCGGCGCCTGGCGCGCGAATGGAGCGAGTCCGCGGCCGAGGTGATTCGCCAATACCCCACGCGCTTCGGGCTGTTCGCGCCAATCCCGCTGCCCGACACCGAAGGCAGTTTGCGCGAGATCGAATACGCGCTCGACACGCTGAAAGCCGACGGCATCGGGCTTTTGGCCAATTACGAAGGCAAATGGCTGGGCGATCCCGCCTTCGCGCCCGTCCTCGAAGAGCTCGACCGGCGCAAGGCGATTATTTACGTCCATCCCACCTTCACGCCCTGCTGCACCAACACCGTGCCGGGCCTATCGATGCAGACCCTGGAATTTCCGTTCGAGACCACGCGCACCATCGTCAGCCTCATCACCAGCGGCACGACCACGCAGCTGCGCAATCTGCGTTGGATCTTCGCGCATAATGGCGGTGCCACGCCGATGCTGATCGGCCGCATCGAAGAGCTCGGCCATCGCCCGATCGGCAAGAATTTTCCCGCCGGCATGCGCGCCGAGCTGAGAAAATTCTATTACGACACGGCAAGCGCTTGGAATGATGGCGCCATGGCGGCGCTATTGAACATCGTCTCCTCGACCCATGTCATGTTCGGCAGCGATTACCCCTTCCTGCCGGCGACCCTGGCGGCGAAGAAGATGAGCAAGGTCGATCTGCCGCGCGCGATCCATGCGCAGATCGACCGCGAGAACGCGTTGAAGCTCTTCCCGCGCTTGCGCAAGCTGAAGCTCTGAGGCCGTGGAGCGGCGGACCGCCGCGCTTGGATGGCCGCGGCGGACCGCCGCGCTTGCGGCGGTCCCTGCCCGGCACCATATTAAATACCGAGCAACCCCGGGCGATGCGATGGCCGACACCGACAAAGACCCCGCCGACAGCCAGATTCAGGTCTTCACCAGCGACCAGTCGATGCATGACGTCATGCGCCAGCAGATCGCGGAAATGCTCGCCAATTCCGACCTCAGCGAAGAGCAGAAGCAGCAGATCCTAGTGGCGATGCAATGCCCGTGCTGCGGCGCGGGCGGGCTGTCGCTCAGCATCAAGCTGAAGGACTGAGGCTCAGGCCAAGCCAAGACCTTGAAGGCCGCCATGGCCGGACTTGATCCGGCCATCCATGCGTTGATCGCCCAAGACATGGATGCGCAGGTCGAGCCCGCGCATGACGAAAAAACCGAAAATCGAACCTAGCCCGCGGCCGCCGACTTCTTCATCTCCGCCCGCCGCTTTTCGGTCGCCGCGCGATCGACGGCAAAGCTCTCGCCGTCGATCACGACCCCGTAAAGCTCGGCTGCGGCTTTTGCCGTGACATAGCCTTGGCGCACGTCTTCGGCCACTTTCTCGACCGGCCTTTCCCAAGCCAGCCCGTAGCCACCGCCGCCGCCCGAGCGCAGCACATAGGCATCGCCCGGCTTGAGATTGGCCATCACCATCTTGGCGTTGGGGAAGTCTTCCCGCCATTTGCCGTCGACCCGCAAGGCGATCGAATTGCCGGCCGCTTCGAGCCCGCCTTCGAGCCCCCAAGGCTTGCAATGCGCGCGCTCGATCTGGCTCGAGAACACGCAAGGCGCGCGCGCACGCACGACGCGCTCCACCCCCAAGCCGCCGCGATGCTCGCCGGCGCCGCCGGAATCGGGCCGCAGCCGCAAGGTCTCGACCACGCAGGGCGTCTTCACCTCGGCCATTTCGCAGGCGCTGTTATGCGTGTCGCCGTCATTGATGCAGACCGTGGCGGAGACGCCGTCCTCGCCGCGCTTGGCGCCCCAGCCGCCGCCCAAGGGACCGAAATTGCCGAAATAGAACTCCTTGGTGCGCGGATCGACGCCGTGGAAACCCGCGGCGATGAGGTCGGCATGATGCCCGGCGATGACGCGATCAGGGATCGCCTTCGACAGTGCCTTGAAGACCGTGTCGACGATGGTCATCGGAAAGGTCATCCACCAACGCATCGGCGCCGGCCGCACCGCGCTCACCACGCGGCCGGGCGGGACGATAGTCTTGAGGCTGCGGAACGAGCCGTCATTGATGGGATAATCCGTCGGCGAGGTCAGGCACTTATATGCCACTTGGGCACAGGCAAAACCGGTGGTGATGCCGGAATTGTAAAAGCCCTGCACCTGGCTCGAGACATCGGTCAGATCGACCGTCATCTCTTCGCCCGACACCGTGACCTTCACCCGAATCGGAATCTTCTTGCCGATCGAGATGCCGTCATCGTCCATGAAGGATTCGGCTTCGTAGACTCCGTCCGGGATCGTCAAAGTGCGCGCGCGCGCCGCGGATTCGGAGTGATCCATGATCGCGTCGATCGCGGCCAGCACCGGCTCGCGGCCGTAACGCTGCAGCAATTGCACGAAGCGGCGCTCGCCGGTCTTCACCGCGGTCACCTGCGCCCTCAAGTCGCCCAAGGCGCGGGTCGGAATGCGCACATTCATGCGGATGAAATCGACCAGATCCTGATTGACCACCCCAGCCTTGTGCAGCTTCAGAAACGGAATCTGCAGCCCTTCGGAATAGATGTCGGTGGTGACGCCGCCCAACACGCCGCCGATATCGATCCAATGCGCCATGCAGCAGGCGAAAGCCGCCAGCACGCCGTCATGGAAGATCGGCATGGTGAGAGTGACGTGATTGAGATGGCTGCCGGTCGTGTAGGAATCATTGGTGATCAGAATGTCGCCCGGCTGCAACCCGTCATAGCCGAAATGCTTGATCTTGGCCTTCACCGTCTCGGACATGCCGCGGATGAACATCGGCAGGCCGATGCCGATCGAGACCGTCTCGCCCTTGGCGGTGAAAAGCCCCGTGGTGAAGTCGAGCGCTTCGTAGATGATCGTGTTGTAGGCCGTCCGCATCAGATTGGTTTTCATCTCCTCGGTCACCGCAATGACGCCATTGCGGATGATCTCGGTGACGACGGGATCGGCTTTGCGGTTGGTCGCGGTTGCCATTACTTCCTCCCCGCGACGGCGATCTCGAGATGGCCGTAGGCGTTGACCGTGAGCTGGTCGCCGGGGCTGAGCACGGTGGTCGAGGCATGCTCCTCGATCAGCGCCGGGCCTGCGATCTTGTTGCCGGCGAGCAGCGCATCGCGCGCATAAGTCGCCGTATCGACGAAGCCGACGCCTTCGTAATAGACCTTGCGCTTGCCGGTGAAGGCGGCTTTCAGCGGCTCGGCGCCGCCCGACGCGATCTTTTCCTGCGGCGGCTTGCGCATGACGCCGGAGACGGCCGTGCGCAGGCTGACGATCTCGGCTCTCTCTTGAGGCGCGTTCGTGCCGTAGCGCTGTTCGTGCTGGGCATCGAAATGCTTCTTGATTGCCGCGCGATCCTTGGTCGCGAAAACCTCCATCGGCAGATCGACCGTCACCGCATGCTCCTGGCCGACATAGCGCATATCGACCGCGCGACGGATCGCGATTTCCTCGGGCTTCACACTGGTCGCGGCGATATTGCGCCGTCCGTCGTCCTCAAGCTGTTTGTAGACCGCTTCGATCTCGTCGAAAGAGGCGTCGTCGAGCCTTGTGAACCAGGTGCGCACGAAGTCATAGCGCAGATCCGAAAACAGCATGCCATAGGCCGAGAACACGCCCGGCGCAGAGGGGATGATCACGCGGCGCATGCCGAGCTCGCGCGCCACTTCGACCGCGTGCAGCGGCCCGGCGCCGCCATAGGCGACCAGCACGTAATCGCCGACATCGAGCCCGCGCTCGGTGGTAACGCCCTTCACCGCATAGGACATGGCGGTGACGGCAATGCGCAAGATGCCGTCGGCCGCGGCCGTTGCATCCATGCCGAGCGGATCGCCGACATGGGTCGCCAGCGCGCGTTTCGCCGCGGCGAGATCGAGCTTCATCTCGCCGCCGAGGAAGCGGTCAGCATCGAGACGGCCGAGCGCGAGATTGGCGTCGGTGACGGTGGGCTCCTTGCCGCCAAGCCCGTAGCAAGCCGGGCCGGGCGCCGCGCCGGCGCTTTGCGGGCCGACGCGCAGCATGCCGTCTTCGACCCGCGCGATCGAGCCGCCGCCCGTGCCGACCTCGAAGATGTCCATCATCGCGATCTGCACCGGCAGCGCCTTTTCATAGCCGCCCAAGAGCGCGGAGCCGGTGGTTAGCGGCTCGCCGTCATGGATGACGCCGGCCTTGGCCGTGGTGCCGCCCATGTCGAAGGCGATGGCGTTCTTGAGGCCAAGGGTGTGGCACAGGGTCCGCGTGCCGATGACGCCGGCGGCCGGGCCCGATTCCAGCATGCGGATGCAATATTGCTGGGCTTGCGAGGCCTCGTAGAGTCCGCCGGTCGATTGCACGATGAGGAACGAGCCTTTGAAGCCCGATTCGCGCAGATGGTTTTCGATCTCGCCGATATAGGTGTCGACCTTGGGGCCGATATAGGCGTTCGCGACCACGGTCGAGCAGCGTTCGAACTCGCGATATTCCTGCGACAGCTCGTGGCTCGCCGAAACGAAGAACTCGGGATGCCGTTTTTCGAGGATCGCCTTGGCGCGCTTTTCGTGATCGGCATTGCGGTAGCAGTGGAGAAAGAGAATCGCGACCGCCTCGATGCCGATCGCGGCGAGCTTGTCGCCCAAAGCCGCGACCTCGGCGTCGTCGAGCGGCTTCTCGACCTCGCCATCCGCCAGCACGCGCTCGTTGATCTCGAAGCACAAAGCGCGCTCGACCAGCGGCTCGTGCTTCTGGAAGAACAGATTGTATGAATCCGGCCGGTTGATGCGGCCGATCTCGTAAATGTCGCGGAAACCTTTGGTGATCACGAGCGCGGTCTTGGCGCCTTTGCGCTCGAGGATCGTGTTGATCGCGATGGTCGAGCCGTGCAGGAACAGGCCGACATTGCGATAATCGGTGTTCGCCTTGGCAACGCCGTTATTGATGCCCTCGACCAGCCGATGCGGCGTCGACAGCGCCTTGCCGAAAGTGAGCTTGCCGCTCGCCTCGTCGAACACGGCGACGTCGGTGAAGGTGCCGCCGATATCGGCGGCAAGCCGCAATTGCGTTTGGTCGCTCATCGGCCAACCCCTGGAAGACATTTCATGATGCGCCGCCACTCCGTTGTCTTGTCTTTGAATAGAGCTTCACGACTTTGCCCCGATCCCGCACGTCCGGCGCATCTTCGCGCCGCCGCGGAATCGGCAATTGAACTTGGCTCGCCGAGCGCTCGGCGAAATGCGCGACGACCTGCGCACGGACATATTCGTTGAGGTCGCGCGCGACGCTTTCGGCAAGCGCCCCATCTCCGTGCGCGATCGCCTCGACCAGCCGGCGCGATATCCGCACCGTGCCCGCGAAACGATCCGCCAGCGCGGCCGCCCGGTTGCGCGACGAGCCGGGCAGACCGTGTTGGGCGAGGCGCAACTTGTCCGCGAGCATCTGGCGATAGCCGCGCTCGATACAGCGGTTGTGGCTGGCCGCGGCGATCGCCGAATGCAGATCGTAGTTGAAACGGATAATCCCTTCATAATCCCGGCGTTCGACCGCGGCGCAGAATTTCGCGAACTTGGCTTTGATATCTTTGACATCGGCGGGCGAGCTGCGCACGGCCGCGAAATGACAAGTGATCGGCTGAAAGACTTCCATCGCTTCGTAGTGATCGACGACATCGATGAATTGCAGCGTGGCAACCCGCGCGCCGCGGTTCGGCTGCAACTCCACAAGGCCTTCGGATGAAAGGCGGATGAGCGCCTCGCGGACCGGCGTGCGCGAAACTTTGTATTGGCGGCAGAGACTGGTTTCCTCAATCACGGAACCCGGCTCGATCGTGAGCGAGATGATCGCATAGCGCAGCGCGTCATAAACGATCTGGCTGCCGGTGCGCCCCGCGCGCGCCGGCCTTTTCTCCAGATGCCGCGCGCCGCCGATCACCCGATCGGGTTCCACGCTGATGATTTGTGCCATGCCCGTTTCGATCCTCCGCAGCGTGTATTTTTAAAGTATACATTAGACCAATGCAACGGGCTCCCGGCAAACGGGCACGGGACCTGTCATTCCACGCGTCAGCTTCGACGGCGATGAGGGCGGACGCCCGTGCTTGGCTTAAGGGACGGCGTAGGTTTGGAAACGCGCCGGCATGGATTCGCCCCATTGCGCATAGGTGCCCACGCCCGCTTCGATCAGGCCCGGCGGGACACGCGCATTGAGCACGTCGCTGTCGGTCCAATGCTCGTGGACGCGTCCCCAGGGATCGCACCAGTAATCATAGATCTGGCTGCCGAGCCGGTGCCGCCCGATGCCCCACATGTGCCGGTACTTGGCTTTGTTCTTCAGATGCTCGTGCCCCATCATCACGTCGTCGAAGTCGCGCACCTCGTAAGAGAAATGATTGAGGCCGGCTTGCGGCGCCTTCATCGTGAAGAAGACGTGATGATCGACATAGTCGTCGCCGCAATCGCAACGATTGAAGGACGAAACCAGATTGCTTTTGTCGCCGGCCCAGACATCGTCCGAGCACAGAAGCCCGAAGGTCTCGCGATACCAGGCGAGCGTCTTCGCCAGATCAGTGGTGGCGATGACGCCATGTCCCATACGCTTGACCTGCGACGGCCCCGCCGGCAGGCGCGTCACCTCGCCGACCCTACGAAACTTCTCCGGGCCGACATTGACGACGTTGCGGCGCACCGGCAAAGGCGCGGCCGGCGCGATGCCGTGCACGGCTTCGATCTGGAAACCATGCGGGTCGCGCAAACGCACACGCTTGCCGCCGCCGGGCGCATCCAGGCTTTCCACCTTCGAAGCGCCTTCGACCCGGCTCAGCCGGTCGAGATCTTCCGCGTTGCGCGCGTAATAGGCGAAGCCGATGAATTTGGGCTCGCCCAAATGCGTGACATGAAGATACGCCGCCGGATCGGTGCCGCGCATATAAAGCGTGTCCTTGGTCCGCGCCGCGCGCACCATGCCGAAATCCAGCAGAAACTCCTCCGCCTGATCGAGATCGGGCGATTGCAGCCGGCCAAAGGCGATGTCGGTGACTTTCGCGACGGGCATGCGATCTAACGACGCGTCTCGTTGAAGCGCAAGTCACCCCCACCCCTCGATGCCGCAGAACATGCCACTGGCATGTTCAGGCCAAGCGTCCGGTGGACGCTTGGCAGGCGTCGAGCCTCCCCCTTCGAGGGGGAGGGTGATTTATTTTGATTCCCTCCCCCCTTGAGGGGGAGGGAAAGGGAGGGGGGCCAACCGCGCACTAGATCAGCCCCTCATAGGAGCCGCCATCGAGCTGCAAATTCTGGCCCGAGATGAAACCGGCCTGGGCGCTGCAGAGATAGGCGCAAGCATCGCCGAATTCCTCGGGCGTGCCGAAGCGTTTGGCGGCGACGGTCGAGGCGATGCGCCGGCGTGCTTCCTCGCGCGTGATGTTCTCGGCCTTCATCATGCGCTCCGCCATGAATTGCTGGCGCCCGGTATCGATGCGCTCCGGCAACAGATTGTTGAGGGTGACATTGTCGGGCGCGACCACCGAGACTTGCGACTTGCAGAAGGCGGTGAGCGCGGCGCGCGCGGCGGTCGAAAGCCCCATATGCGGGCGCGGCGATTTCACCATCGCCGAGGTGATGTTGACGATGCGGCCGAACTTGCGCGCCTGCATGCCGGGCAACAGCGCGCGGATTAGCAGCACGGCCGGCAGCATGTTCGCTTCGAGCGCCGCGATCCATTGGTCGTGATCCCAATCGACCAGCTTGCCGGGCGGCGGGCCTTCATTGTTGTTGACGAGGATGTCCGGCTCGGGACAAGCGGCGAGCAGCGCCTTGCGCCCTGCATCGGTGTTGATGTCGGCCTTCACGGTCGTGACCGTGCCGCCAGTCTTGGCGCGGATTTCCGCCGCGGCCTCTTCGAGCGGCCCTTCGTTCCTGCCATTGATCCAGACCGCAACGCCTTCGCGCGCCAAGGCCATGGCGCAAGCCTTGCCGAGACCTTTGGAAGAAGCACAGAGCAGGGCCTTGCGGCCCTTGATTCCGAGATCCATGTGGCGTCCATCCCTACGATAAGCGGTGCATCTTATCGAGATTGTTTCCGCCGGCACAAGGCCGACGACGCGCCGGCCGATTGACGCTTTTGCGGCCTTCCACCTATCATCTTCGCTCATTCGCCCATGCCGCAATCGCATGCGCGACACATCCGCCGCGCTGCAGCGGCCAGGGAGGGAAGATGTTGCGCTTTGCTTATATCGGCACCGGCTGGTGGGGTATGGAACTCGCGAAGAACTCTGTGCCGCTGAACGAGATCATCGAGATCGCGGGCTGTTTCTCGCTGTCGGAGAAAGAAACCACCGCCTTCCACAACGCCTTTGGCGGCAAGGTCTTTGCGAGCTACGAGGAGGCGCTCGCCGACCCGAAAATCGATGCGGTGCTGTTGGCGACGCCGCATTCGAACTCATTGGCAGCAGATCATCGCCGCCGCCAAGGCGAAGAAGAACGTGTTCGTCGAAAAGCCGCTGGCGCTGACGGTCGAAACCGGCGCCCAGGCGGTGAAGGCTACCGAGGACGCCCATGTCGCGCTCGGCATCGGCCACAACCGGCGCTATTCGACTGTGGCGCGCAAGATGAAAGAGATGGTCGAAAGCGGCGCGTGCGGAAAAATTCTCCATGTCGAGGCGAATTACTCGAGCGCCGGCGGCATGCGTTACGTACCCGGCATGTGGCGCGCCAAACGCGAGGAATGCCCCGGCGGCGGCATTGCGCCGATGGCGCTGCACGTCGTCGACACCTTGACCTGGATTTTGGGGCCGGTGACGCGGCTCTCCAGCATCTGCAAGCGCCAGGCGGTGAAGGTCGAGCTCGACGACACCAGCGCCACCTTGTTCGAGCTCGAAAGCGGCATCACTGGCACGCTGGGCTGCGTCTTTGCTTCAGCGATGAACGCAACGCTCAAACTTTACGGCACGCGCGCGAACATCGAGGCGAGCGACAATTTCAAGGAATTGATCGTCACCCCGGTCGATCCCAAGGAGCCGGCCTCGCGCCAGCGTTGGGAGATCGACGATACGGTGCAGCAAGAGCTGCGCGCTTTCGCCGAAGCCTGCGCCAACCACACGAAGTTTCCGGTGCGCCCGGCCGAGGCGCTGCACAATGTCGCGATCATGCAGGCGATCATCGCTTCATCCGATCAAGGCAGCGCCTGGGTCAAGCTCCCGCCGCGAGGGTGAGTTGTCAGCCGATGGGCGAGCGACTTCTTTTCGTCGTCATGCCCGGACTTGTTCCGGGCATCCATGACTTAGAACATGGATTGCCGGGTCAAGCCCGGCAATGACGAAGAAATGAGCTAGACACCGCGCTCAATTCGCCCGCTTCGGCCGGACCGGGTTCTGGAAACGCAGCATGCCCCACGGACTCGGCATTTCGCCGACCGGCACTTCGATCAAGGCCGGCTCGTTCGAGGCGATCGCCTTGCGCAAGGCGCCGCGCAACGCCTCGGGCGTCGTCACGCGCAACCCCATCATGCCGAAGCTGTCGGCGAGCTTCATGAAATCGGGATTGCGCAGATCGCTGGCGATCACCCGATTGCCGTAATCCTGTACCTGCATACGGCGCACATTGCCGAAGGCATTGTCGTTGAAGAGCACGAAGGTCACGGCGAGACGGTGCTGCACCGCCGAGGCCAGCTCCTGCACGTTGAACATGAAGCCGCCATCGCCGGCGATGCACACGACCGGCAGATCGGGCCGGGCGGCCTTGGCACCCAGCGCCGTCGCGACGCCCCAGCCCAAAGTCCCTTGATAGGCGGGTGTGAGGAAAGTCCGCGGCAACGCGGTTTGCCAGAACATGCGGATGACATGCCCGATCTGCGTGACCTCGTCGACCAGGATGCCGTTCTCCGGCAGCTCGGCGCGCAAGGCGGCGATGAAACCTGCCTGGGGCGCGAATTTTTCGCTCGCTTCGGCAAGGCATGAAGCTTTCAGGCCCGCGATCTCATCGCGGCGCGACGCGCGGCGTTTGTTGTGGCGCGGCAAAGAATCGGCCAGCGCGCGCAGCACCGGCACCGCATCGCCGACGATGCCGATTTCCGGCCGCCTGATGCGGTTCGGCTCTTCGGGATCGGCATCGACCCGGATGACCTTCAAGCCGGGATCGATGCCCCATTGCATCAGCTGCATTTGTAGCCGCGTGCCGACCGCCAGCACGACATCGGCCTCGGCCCACAGCTTCATCGCCGGTATGACCGACACGGCAAAGGGATGCCGCGTGTCCAAGGCGCCGAGGCCCGAGCGGTGATAGGCGACCGGCGCCTGTAGCGCCTCGGCCAAAGTGCCAAGCTCGCCGCCGGCACCCATCGCGCCGCCGCCGATGACGATCAGCGGCCGTTCCGCCGCGCCCAGCAGCTTCGCCGCCGCTTCGATCGCGTCGCTGTCGATCGGCGCTTGGTGCGGCTCGGTCGGCGGCGGCAAGGTCAGCGCCGCTTGGCGTCCCCAGACATCGAGCGGACATTCGATCGCCACCGGACGCGGCCGTCCCGAGATCATCTGGCGAAAGGCTTCGTCCATGATATGCGGCGCTTCATGCGGCGCGCGGATACGCTCGGCCCATTTGGCAAGACGCTGCATCACGCCGAGCTGGTCCGGCAGCTCGTGCAGCATGCCGAGATTGCGGCCGATCAGCGCTTGCGGAATCTGCCCGGTGATGGCGAGCACCGGCGCGTTGCACGCGTAAGCCGTGCACAGCGCGCCGGTGCTGTTGAGAAAGCCCGGCCCCGGCACCACCGCATAGGCTTGCGGCTTGCCGGTGGCCATCGCCGCGCCCAAGGCCATATAGGCAGCACCCTGCTCGTGACGCGTATGGATGACCTTCAAGCGATCTTGCGCGTCGTGGAACGCGGCAAAGAGCGGATCGTTCTGGACGCCCGGCAAGCCGTAGACCGTATCGATGCCGTTGGCGATGAGCATACGCACCACCGCCTCGGCGGTGGTCATACGTTGCGCGCTATTCATCAGCAATTTCCAACCAGGCTCAGCTCATCATCCAATGCGCGTAACCGGGATTCTTGTCGTGGATACGCGGCTTCCAATTGTCGTCGAACACATCCATGTCCGAGAAATACTCGGTATTGCCGCCCGACGGATTCTGGAAATACCAGAACAGGTTCGAGCCCATGATGTGGCGGCCCGGCTTGGTCGATGCCTTCCAGCCATGGGTTTCCATGAATTTGCCGCCGACCATAATCTCGTCGAAATTGCCGAGCTCGTAAGCGACATGGTTGAAACCGGCCTTCTCGCCCACCGAAATGAGAAAGAGATTGTGGTGATCGGGCGAGCCGCCGCAGCGCATGAAGTCGCCGAAGGATTTGACGCTTTCCGTGAGGCGGAAGCCGAGAAGATCGGTATAGAACGCCGTCGTCTGCGCGAGCTTCGAGGACGGCACGAAGAACACGGCATGGCCGATACGCATCGGCCGCACGCGATCGACCGGCCAGAAGGGATGATTGAGACCTTTATCGACCGGATGCGGTTTTACCGCGACCGGTTTCGCGACCCGGAAAGTCAGCACCATGCCCCAGGGATCGCGCACGCTGATGCCGCCTTCGTCGCGATGCTCGACCTTCTGGTCGCGGCTCAGGCTCGCGCCGAGGCGGTCGAGCGACGCGGCGTTATCGACGCCCCAGACGATCTCGCGCACGGTCGAACCGCCTTCGACCGCCGCCGGCAAGGTCGGGTCAGACGCGCTTCTCAGCTTGATGGTCTGGCCCGAAGGCAACAGGTAATCGGCGCCCGAACGCGCCTGATCGGCGCGCGCCAAACCCCAATCGTCGTAATAGCGCATGCCGGCGGTAACGTCTTCGACGCCGTAAACGAGCGATTCCACCCTCATGATTGTCATGGTCGGCTCCTTGAAGAGGCCTCTCTATGCAAACGACCTTACTTTCTTTGGCCTTTCCAATGCAATCCGCTCGATCTACATCGAATCAGTAAATCGCCAGGCCAAGCGCGATTTCGCGCGCCGTGCCGGGCGCGGCAGATCGGTGGCGATAGGGCGAGGTCTCGCGCGGAAGCCGATTTACGGCGCGGCGCCGCGGCGGCCGACGATCAAATTGATGAGCGCCTGACGCTTTTCGACCCGCACCGCGTGAAGCGCACGTTGCAGCGCGCCCGGCAATTGTTCGGGGCGATCGACCCTTTCGCCATAGCCGCCATAGACCGCCATCAAATGCTCGTAATGGGGATGGGGGCCGAGCTGCGCCACCGGCACGCGATTGGCGCGCGCGGCATGGCCGTCGGGGAAGACGCGCAAGGCCGAGCCTTCGACCTCTTCCCACATGCCGTTGTTGAAGATGATGAACAGCACCGGCAAATTGAGCGCGCTGAGCGTGTAATGCCCGGCGGTCGGATTGCCGAACATGTAGGAGCCGTCGCCCAGCACGGCGATGATTGTCTTGTCGGGATTGGCGAGCTTGGCGCCGATCGCGCTGCCGACGCCGACCCCGAGCCCGCCGGCACCGGGCGGGCCGAAGCAGCTGCGCGCTTCCTTGAACTGCACATAGCGCAGAATCAGCGAGTACTCGTTGATGACGATCGCGTCGTCGCCTTTGGCCTCGCTGATGCAATGCGCGGCCCAGACCGGATTGATCGGCGTGTCCTTCGACGCCTTTTCGACATTGGCGCGCAGCTCGGCGCGGCCGCCTTCCTTGGCGGCGACGATGCGTGCGCGCCGCGCCTCGACGATTTCGCGCTTCACCTTGCCTTCCATCGCCTTGGCGATCAACGGCAAGGTCAGCGCCGGCGTACCGATGACCGGCACGTCGCAGGGGAAGCTGCGGATCGGAATGCGCTGATACATCGGATCGACGCCGAGCTGGATCACCTTGCAATCGTCGGGCGGATTGCCGTGCTGGGTCGGGATCCAGGGCGTGTCGGTTTCGAGGCACAGCACCGCATCGGCATCGCGCAGATGCGGCCCGGGCACGAATCCCACGAGCATCGGATGCTCGGTCGAGACCACGTTGACATTGGTGCGGAACTCGACGATCGGTATGGCGAAACGCTGCGCGAAATCGGCGATGGCCGGCGCGCTCGCCGCCAGCCGCGCAGCACCTTGCGCGATGATCAGCGGGCGCTCGGCCTTGGCAAGGATTTCGGCCGCGCGCGCAATCTGATCCTCGGTCGGACCGGGCATGGTGCCAAAGCCGCGGCGCGGCTTGTCCGTGAAGGTGAAGCCGTTGATCGCCTGCGCCATCACTTCGCGCGGCAAAGTGAGATAGACCGGGCCGCAAGGCTCGGTGGTCGCGATTTCGATCGCGCGATCGACCACGGCTTCGAGCTGCTCGGCATTGCGCAGCTCGTAATCCCATTTGCAGAATTCGCGCACCATGCCGGCCTGGTCGAACATCTCCTGGCTCCAATGGATGCCCGTGTCGCGCGAGCCTTTGAAACCGGTTTCGGTGAGCGGCGTGCGGCCGGCGGTGAAGATGATCGGCACGCGATCGCGCGCGGCGTCGATCAGGGCGTTGATGCCGTTGGCCGTGCCGACATTGACGTGGAACATGACGAGCTGCGGCCTTCCGGTGTGGAGGTAGTAGCTCATCGCCATCGAGGTCGCGACGTTCTCGTGCCCGACCGAGATCACTTTGAGGCGCGGGTTGGAGCCCTTTTCGTTGATCGCCGCCAGCGCCTCGATCACCGGCGCGAAATCGGTGCCGCCATTGGCGAAGAGATATTCGATCCCGCGCTCGGCCATAAGCGAGAGATAGGCTTCGGCAACGGTTTCCGCCGCGATGGTTTTCTTCGCGCTCATCGAGAGCCCCCTCTTGGTTTGCTGGCGCTATCTAAGGCGGCGCCACGCCCAAGGTCAACGCATGGGCGAGTGGGACGCGCGATTCTCGCCGCCATTGCATTCTCGCCCGCAATTAGGCGACAACATACGCCACAGGCGATGGTGGGAGGCGCTTGTTCATGGATTTGAATCTTGCCGGGCGGCGGGCTTTGATCACGGGCGGATCGCGCGGCATCGGCTTTGCCGCCGCGAGCCGCTTGGCCGCCGAAGGCGTGCATCTTCACCTTGCCGCACGCGCACCCGATCAGCTTGCCAAGGCCGAAGCCGAGCTGCGTCGGTTGGGACCCGTCGAGATCCGCACCCACGCTCTCGATCTCTCCGATCCGGCGCAGCGCGCGCATTTGATCGGTTCATGCGGCGCGATCGACATCCTGGTCAACAACGCCGGCAACATCCCGAGCGGCACGATCGAGGAAATCGACGACAAGACGTGGCGCGAAATCTTGGGAGCTGAAGATGTTCGGCTTCATCGACCTCACCCGCGCCTATTTCACGCGCATGAAGGAAAAGCGCAGCGGCGTCATCATCAACGTGATCGGCGCCGCCGGCGAGCGGCCGGATGCCAACTACGCCGCCGGGTCGGTGGCGAATGCCGGGCTGATCGCGCTGACCCAAGCCTTGGGCGGGGTCAGCCCCGATCACAATGTCCGCGTGCTCGGCATCAACCCGGGCGCGGTCGCGACCGAGCGCACCATCGCGCAATCGAAACGCAGCGCACTGCGCCGCCACGGCGATGAAAGTCGCTGGCAGGAACGTTACGCGCATATGCCGTTCGGCCGCCCGCAAGCCCCGGATCAGGCCGGCGCGTTGATCGCCTTTCTCGCTTCGGACCTTGCCGGTTACATCTCCGGCTCGGTCATCACGGCGGATGGCGGCAGGATTTACCGCAACGAGCATCATTGAGGGCGGCCATGGCGATGATCACCGCGCAGGACGGCGTCGCGCTTTACAGTGAAAGCCAGGGCAGCGGCGTCCCGATCGTGTTCGTGCATGAGCTGGCCGGCTCATGCCGCTCTTTCGATCTGCAGGTGAAGGAATGGCGCGGCGCTTGGCAATGCGTCGCCTTCAACGCGCGCGGCTATCCGCCTTCCGAGATTCCGGCTTCGATCGATGCCTATTCCCAGGACATCGCGGCGAGCGATATCGGCGCGGTGCTCGACGGCCTGAAGCTTGCCAATGCGCATCTTGTCGGCGTGTCGATGGGCTCGGCCTCGGTTCTGCAATTCGCGCTTGCCCATCCGGACCGCGCGCGCTCGATCACCTTGACCAGCATCGGCAGCGGCTCGGACGTGGCGCCGGGCGAATTCGCCGCGAGCATGGAAGTGCTGGCCGCGTTGACCTTGAAAAGCGGTATGCGGGCGCTGGCCGAGCATTACGGCGCATCGCCCACGCGTCATCGCCTCAAAGCCAAGAACCCGGCCGAATACCATCATTTCATCGAGCAATTGGCGGCGGGCTCGCCGCTCGGCATCACTAACACGATGCGCGGCGTGCAGGAACGCCGCAAGCCGCTTTACGTCCATCGCGAGCGGATCGCGGCGCTGACGATGCCGGCGCTGGTGGTGCTGGGCGAAGAGGACGAGCCCTGCGGCAAGCCGAGCCATTTCGTTCATGAAACCCTGAAAGGCGCGCGTCTCGAGCTGGTGCCGCAATGCGGCCACGCCGTCAATCTCGAAGAGCCGGCGCTTTACAATCGGGTTGTCATGGGCTTTATCGAGAGCGTCGAGGCGCAACGCCGCGGCGGATAAAAACCCTAAAGGGAGGGGAGTTCGCATGAAATTGGTTCTCTTTCAGGTCGGCGGCACGGGCGAGACGCTCCCCGGCCTTCTGACCGAGCGCGGCGTCGTCAGCATCGCCGACATCGTCAAGAAGAGCTACACGCCACAGCTGACGATGAACGGCATCATCGACGATTTCGACAAGCTGCGCCCCGCGCTCGAGCGCGCCGCCGCAACCGGCGAAGCGCGGCCTTTGGCATCGGTCCAGCTGCGCGCGCCGCTGCCGCGTCCCGGCAAGATCCTCGCCTGCATCGCCAATTACTGGGAGCACGCCCAGCGCGCGCCGCGCAAGCTCAGCATGTTCTTGAAGAACCCCGATGCGGTCATCGGCCCGGGCGACACGGTCGTCCTGCCGGAATTCACCGAGCCTTACGCCTTCATGCACGAGGCCGAGCTGGCCATCGTCATCAAAGGCCCGGCCAAAATGGTCAAGGCCGAGAATTGGCGCAGCGCGGTTTTCGGCTATACCGGCATCATCGACGTGTCGGCGCGCGGCGATGGCCGCCACACCTGGCCGTCGGGTCCGCCCGCGGCATGGACCGGGAAGTCCTTCGACACGTTCGCGCCGATCGGCCCGTGCATCACCACCGCCGACGAGATCCCCGATCCCAACGACGTCGTCGTCCGCTTCTGGAACGACGGGCAGCTCCGCCACAATTACAACACCGACGACATGGAGCATCGCGTGCCGGAGCTGATCGAATGGGCGACCACCGTGATGACGCTCTATTCGGGCGACGTCATCGCTTGCGGCACCAATCATGAAGGCCTGGGCTTCATGCAGGACGGCGAGACCTGCGAGATCGAGGTTCAGGGCGTCGGCAAGATGATGGTGAAGGTGCGCGATCCGCTGAAGCGGAAATGGGAGCGCGGCATCTATATGGGCGTCGATTCCACCAACCCCGAAGCGGTGAAGCGCCACCGGCCGCAAACCGCGTCGTAAGAGAATAAAACGGCACCGAATCAAGTTCCGCAAACACCGGAACGAATTCACCCCCTCCCTTCCCTCCCCCCTCGAGGGGGAGGGTTAGGGTGGGGGGCATCTCGCCGCCATTACTCGACCTTCAACGCCAACCGGGCGACTGCTCGATATCGGATCTGCGCGCTCTAGGGTCGAGACTCAATCAGGTCCACCAGATGATAGCGGCCGCGATGGCGACGGCTGCTGCGAAGTTGATGGCGAGCTTGTCGTATCGTGTGGCGATGCGGCGCCAGTCCTTCAGCCTGCAGAGGGCACGCTCAATGATATTGCGGCGTTTGTAGGCTTCTGCATCGAAGGGGTGGAAGCGTTTGCGTGTCGGGTTGTTCGGGATCACCGGAAGGGTGCCGCGCGCCAGGAGGAACTGGCGTAGTCCGTTGCTGTCGTAGGCTGTATCAGCGGCACAGATCTGAGCTGGCGGCAAAGGGCCGAGCAGGCCGAGGGCGGCGCGCACGTCACCAAGCTGGCCGGGTGTTATCTCGAACGCGATGATCCGCCCGCAGCCGTCGACGACGGCATGGATTTTGGTCGTGCGACCGCCGCGCGAGCGACCAATCGCCTGCGCTGAGGCCCCCCTTTTCCGCCGCCCGCCGAGCGATGCGCCTTCGCTGTGGTGCTGTCGATGATCTGCATACCGCCTTCGCTGATGTTCGTCAGCGCCGCGAATAGGCGCTGCCAAACGCCGCGGCGAGACCAGCGATGAAAGCGATTATAGATCGTCGTGTAAGGGCCGTAGACCGGAGGACAATCCTGCCAACGACAGCCGACTTTCAGGACGTGAATGATCCCGCTCAGCACCCGCCGATCATCGACCCGCCGAGCACCTGGTTGGTTGTAGGGCAGCAGCGGGGCGATCACGCGCCACTGATCGTCACTCAGCCAAAATTCTCCAGCCATGATCCGAACTCCATAGGTTCAGAGCTTGAATCACGTCCGTATAAAAAGTTCAATGGGTTGATTGAGTTTTGACCCTAAAGCAAAGCTTCGAGGATGCGCGAATAAAACTCGCGGATTTTTTCGGTGAACGGCCGATCTTCCCATTCGGAGAAGGTGATCGGCCGCGCCGAGGCCTGGTCCTTTTCGAACATGCCGCTCAATTGCTGCGCGGTATCGCGCCCCAGCACCACGGCGTCGACCTCGTCATTGAAGAGGATGCTGCGGTGATCGAAATTCGACGAGCCGAGCACCGACCAGACGCCGTCGATGACCACGGTTTTCGAATGCAGCATTCCGTCCTGCAGCTCGAAAATCTTCACGCCGGCCTCGAGGAGGTCGCTATAAGCGGCATGGCCGACCGCCATGGCGAGGTCGGAATCGCTTTTGGCCGGAAGCATCAGGCGCACATCGACGCCGTTTCGCGCGGCGTCTTCGAGAGCGTGCTTTTCTTCTTCCGTCGGCACGAAATAGGCGGTCGTGATCCAGATCGTCTTCTCGGCGCTGCGGATCGCGGAAAGCACGGTCGCGTAGTAGCGCGGAACCGTATCCTCGTGATTGCTGCCGATGATCCGCAGCACTTCGCTGCCGGCGGGCGCGGCGGCGGGCGGGTCGGCCAACGCCGGCACGGGCGGGCCCCCGGCCGCCGACCAGTGATCGAGAAAGACCTGCTGCAATTGTTGCACGGCCGGACCTTCGATCTGCAAATCCGTGTCGTGCCAGGTCTCCGGGTTTGCGCCGTCCGACGCGACCAGCCTGGCATGCGGATGGGCTTGATAGACGGTGTAGAGATTGACGCCGCCGATGATCGCGGTGGTCCCGTCGGCGACCAGGATCTTGCGGTGATCGCGATCGTTGAGGGAGTAGCCGTTTTGCGCCTTGAGCGGATTGATCGGATGAAATTCGACCAGCTGGACGCCCGCCGCCTTGAGGCGGTCGAACACGTCGGCCGGCGTGTCGACCGAGCCGTAGCTGTCATAGATGACATCGATCGCGACGCCTTCCTGCCGCTTTTGCAGCAGGAGATCGACCAGATGCTCGCCATCGCTCTCGACGTCCTCGAAGATGTAATATTCGAGATAGACTTGCCGCTTGGCCGCGCGGATTGCATCGAACATGGCCCGAAACGTCGCCGGACCGTTGCGCAGCAGGGCGGTTCGATTGCCGGTGACCAAGGGCGCATCCGCGACCGCTTGCTCGATCGCGAGATGGCGCGCGAGCAGATCCGCGCCATTGTCCTGCTGCGCCAGATGGTCGAGAATCGCCTTGCTTTGCGCGGGCGAAAGCGGCCCGTGCGGACCGACCACGATTTGGGGCTCGCGCGGCACGCCGTTGATGGCGCACTCGACCGGCGGCACGACGCAGCTTTGCAACAGCGCGGCCGCTGCGGCGCAAGCCAAAATTCGCGGGAGGTGTCGTCCAAAGAGGTGCATGTTCATGCGTCGCCCGATCATGCGCCTTTTATCGGCTCATTGGGGCGCCATTGGGGAAAGAGCAGGGTAAACTCGGGCGAATTCGTGACCGAAGCGCCGCCCTCGCCACGCCCTTGCCGTAACCGCCCTGGAGACTCCTTGGGATGACCCTCCACCAAGCGCTGTCGCTGTCCATCCTCGGCGGCTTGCTGATCCTCTTTCTGTGGGATCGCCTGCGCTTCGACGTCGTCGCGCTTCTGGCGTTGCTCGCGGCCTTCGCCTGCGGCGTCCTTCCCGCAAGCAAGGTCTTCAGCGGCTTCGGCAACCCGCTTTTGCCGTTGATCGCCTCGGCCTTGGTCGTTAGCAGCGCGGTCGGAAAATCGGGCGCGATCGACGAAGTCGTGCGCATCTTGCGGCCTATCCTCCGTCATCCCAGCTTGCAGGTCGGGGCGCTCGCCGCTTCGGTCGCAGCGCTGTCGGCGATCGTGAAGAATATCGGCGCGCTCGCGATCTTTTTGCCGGTCGCCATGCAGGTGGCGCGGCGCAATCAGCGGCCGGTCAGCCAGTTTCTGATGCCGATGTCCTTCGGCTCGCTGGTCGGCGGCATGATGACCTTGATCGGCACCTCGCCCAACCTCATCGCGTCGAGCGTGCGCCAGGAATTGCTCGGGGCGCCCTATCGCATGTTCGACTTCTTTCCGGTCGGCTTTGGCGTCACGATTCTGGCGGTCGCCTTCCTCGCCGTCGGCTGGCGGCTGCTGCCGGCCAAGGCCGGCCAGGACAGCGCCGACACGCCGTTTCGCGTCGAGGACTATGTCAGCGAAGCGCGGTTGCCTAAATCCTCGTCCTTTGTCGGCAGGAGCGTCGCCGAGCTGGAAGAGGTGAGCGACGGCAATGTGACGGTCGCGGCGATCATTCGCGAGAACAAGCGACGCTATACGCCCTCGGGGCGATGGCAACTCTTTGCCGACGACGTGCTCGTGCTCGAAGGCGATCCGCAGGAGCTGCAATCCCTGATCCAGGCCGCTCATCTCGAACTGGTCGGCCAGCGCCAACTGGACAGCGACGAGAAGGAATCCGGCGAGCTCGCCGTGACCGAAGCGGTGGTGACGCCGGAATCGCCGATGATCGGCTCGTCGAGCACCAGCTTGCAGCTGCGCGACCATTACGGTGTCAATCTTCTGGCGATCAGCCGCGGCGGCAGACGCAGCACGGCACGGCTCGGCAAGATCGTCTTTCGCGAAGGCGATGTGATCGCGCTCCACGGACCGGCCGCGGGTATGGCCGATGCGCTGTCGCGGCTGGGCTGCCTGCCCTTGGCCGAGCGCAATCTGCAGCTCGGAAGGCCGCGCAAGATCGTCGCCACCGGTTTGATCTTGCTGGCTTGCGTGATCGCGTCGGCGACCGAGCTGGTCCCGCCCGAGATCGCCTTCACCGGCGGCGCGGTGTTGATCGCCGTCTTCGGCATCTTGACCTTGCGCGAGGTCTACGAGGCGATCGACTGGCCGATTCTTATCATGCTCGGCGCGCTGATCCCGGTGGGCGAAGCCGTGCGCAGCACCGGAACCACCGACCTCATCGCCGGATTGCTCTCTTCGGCCGCCAACAACCTGCCGGTTTGGGGCGTGCTCGGGATGCTCTTGGCGATCACGATGCTGCTGACCCCGCTCGTCCATCATGCCGCCGCGGTTCTGGTGATGGGGCCGGTTTCGGCCGCGATCGCGCAGCATCTGGGATGCGCCATCGACCCGTTTCTGATGGCGGTGACGGTCGGCGCGTCGTGCGATTTTCTCTCGCCCATCGGCCATCAATGCAACACGCTGGTGATGGGCCCGGGCGGTTACCGTTTCGGCGATTATTGGCGCTTGGGTTTGCCGCTATCGTTCCTCGTGCTGCTGTGCGGCGTGCCGCTAATTATGCTCGCCTGGCCGCTGCATTAACCGGCATTCGCGCCGGATTGAACCCTTCGCCGCCGCGCGCGTTGACGATGAAAGACGCGAAAGGGCGCCCTTGTCTTTCGAGACCGACATTCCGCACCGGCTTGATCGCCTCCCTTGGCGGCGATTCCACTGGCTGATCGTCGTCGCGCTCGGCATCACCTGGATTCTCGACGGGCTCGAAGTCACCTTGGTCGGCTCGCTATCGGCTGCGATCACCGCCGATGCCAAGCTCGGCATCGGCGATGCGCAGATCGGCGTGGCGGCAAGCTTCTACCTCGCCGGCGCGATCGCCGGCGCGCTCGGCTTCGGCTATCTGACCGACCGGCTTGGCCGCAAGCGGCTGTTCTTCGCGACCGTGCTGGTTTACGCCGTGGCCACCTTCGCCACCGCCGGTTCATGGAATTTCGCATCCTTCGCCTTCTTCCGTTTCGCCACCGGACTCGGCATCGGCGGCGAATATGCCGCGATCAATTCGGCGATCGACGAGCTGATTCCGGCGCGGCATCGCGGCTGGGCCGATCTCGCCATCAATGGCAGCTTCTGGATCGGCGCGGCGTTGGGCGCGGCCGGCTCGCTCGTCGTGCTCGATCTGCATCTCGTGCCGCCTGCCATCGGCTGGCGCGCGGCCTTCGCGACCGGCGGCATTCTGGGCTTTCTCATCATGCTGTTGCGCCGCCATGTGCCGGAGAGCCCGCGTTGGCTGATGACCCATGGAAGGCTGGCCGAGGCCAAGATCGTGCTCGCGGAGATCGAAGATCGCGTCGGCATGCCGGCGCCGGACCGGAATTTGCCGTCGATCCGCTTGAGCGCGGGCGAGCCGGCCGGAATGCTGGCGATCATCGTCCATATCGCCGAACGTTACCCGCGCCGCGTCGTGGTGGGGTTGGTGCTGATGGCCGCGCAAGCGTTTTTCTACAACGCGATCTTCTTCACCTATGCGCTGGTGCTCGGCCGCTTTTATGGCGTGCCGGCGGAAAAAATCGGTCTCTATATCTTTCCCTTCGCGATCGGCAATTTTCTGGGGCCGCTTTTGCTCGGCCATTTTTTCGACAGTTTCGGCCGCAAGCGGATGATCGCTTTGACCTATGGGCTTGCCGGCTTACTGATGGCGGCGACCGCCTTGCTCTTTGCGCGGTCTGCTCGACGCGACCGAGCAGACCGCCTGCTGGACCGCGATCTTCTTCGTCGCCTCGGCGGCGGCAAGCTCGGCCTATCTCACCGTCGGCGAAAGCTTTCCCTTGGAAGCGCGCGCCATCATCATCGCCTTCTTCTATGCGTCGGGCACCGCCATCGGCGGGATCGCCGGCCCGGTGCTTTTCGGCGCGCTTATCGGCAGCGGCTCGCGCGCCGCGTTGACAGGAGGGTATCTTTTCGGCGCGCTGCTGATGCTCGTCGCCGCGATCGTCGAAGCCGTGCTCGGCGTGGCGGCGGAGCGGCGGCCGCTCGAAGCCGTTGCAGCGCCATTCTCAAGCGTCGATGAAGACCGGCAAGCGCCGGCCGGTCACGCGACGGGGCACAAGCCGATCTAGCGGCCCGTGCCTACCAGGAGAATCCGAGCGCGGCGGTGCCGATCACGTCGGGCGAGCGCTGGCCCGCGAATTCGTCGGTACGGCGCACGACACTGAAATCGGCCCGCAACCGGCTCGACCAGTACGCCGATACGCCACCTTGCAAATCGGCGATCCAAATCTTGCGCCGCACATTGGGGCTTTGGCGGAAGGTGTTGCCGTCGAGAAAGATGTTATGCGCGACGGCACGGCCTTGCGCGCCGGCAAAGACGTAAAAGCCGATATCGTCGCCGAGATGGGTCGGGTTGAAATAATCCGTGCCCGACAGCGCGGGACGAATACGCGCCGGACCGTAATCGGCTTCGAGATGGCGGCCGATGCGGAGCAAGCCGCCTGCCTCGGCATAGGTGAAGACATTGCCGCCGCTGAGCCCGCCTTGCGGCACGAGATCGACGCCGTTCTCGACTTCATCGTCGACATCGCTGATGTAAGGCACGGGCACGCGCCACAGTCTTTCGTAAGACAGCACGAAGCCGGGCTCGTTCTGGATCTGGCTGCTCCAGCCTTGCGCCTGATGGATGCCGATGAATTGATGGAAATCGTTCTGCACCTGTTTGCCGAGCGCGCCCGGCCCGACCACGCCGAGATCGAGTTCGAGATTCTCGAGCTGCGTGGCGTGCTCCTGCAGCAAACTGGCGCCGCCGTAAAGCCAGCCGCCATAGGGCCGGTCATGCGAATCGGGCGGCTTGATGTCGAGATTCTTGGGCGTGAAGATGCTTTGGCCGATGAACAGCGACGTGCGGCGCGTGCTGTCCTTGCTGTCGGCGAAAACCGTCGGCACGATTCCGGCAACGTCGAAGAACCAATCGGCCCAGCTTTGCTGCCGCAAGGTCGGACTCAAGAAAGAGAAGCGCAAGCCCTGGGTGTAATGCTTGTCGCTGTAGAAATAGAGCGAGTTGTTCTCTTCCAGAATTGTCGTGCGCCACTGCTCGTCCGGCGGCGTTTGATCCTGGGCGCGCGAAATCGCCGCCAATCCTCCGAGCGAAGACGCAAGAGCCAAAACGAAGACCAGCGAGCGACGCAAGCGCCGAGGGTGAAAATCTGTCATGGTGGCGTGAGGTTCACGGGGCATTATGGCAGCATTATGCTGAAACCTTGCCAAGTTTCGGCCATGAATTAAGGAGGAATGCGATGAAAGGTCTCGTCAATACGCCGAAAGGTCAGACGCCGGTCGAACTGCGTGATCTGCCCGAGCCGACGCCTGCGCCCAACGAAGCGCTGATCGCCGTCCATGCGTTTTCGCTCAATCGCGGCGAGCTGACCTTGATGCGTATCCGCCCCGAAGGCTGGCGGCCGGGCCAGGATGTGAGCGGCGTGGTGCTGAAGCAAGCGGTCGACGGCAGCGGCCCCAAAACGGGCACGCGGGTGGTGGCGATCATGGATTGGCATGGCTGGGCCGAACGCGCCGCGGTTTCGACGCATCGCATGGCGGCGCTTCCCGACAAGGTCGGCTTCGGCGAAGCCGCCGCACTTCCCGTGGCGGGGCTGACGGCGTTGCGCACCCTGCGCCACGGCGCGCCGCTTTTGGGCAGGCGGGTGTTGATCACCGGCGCCGCCGGCGGCGTCGGCAATATCGCGGTTCAGCTGGCCGCGCGTTCGGGCGCGCATGTCACCGCCGTGGTCGGACGCGCGGAGCGCGGCACAGCCCTGACCCAGCTCGGCGCGCATGACATCGTCGACGACATCGCCAAGGCCCAGGGCAAATACTGGCACATTCTCGAATCGGCCGGCGGCGCCTCGCTCAAAACCGCGCTTGGTCTGCTCGAGCCGCGCGGCACGGTGGTCGTGTTCGGCAATTCATCGGGCGAGGAAACCACCCTGAGCTTCCGCGATTTCGGCGGCGCCAATAATTCGCGTATCCAAAGCTTTCACTCTTTCGCCTCGGGCCCGGAGGAATCCTTTGCGCCGGATTTGGCGCTGCTCGCCGGGCTGATCGCCGAAGGCGCGTTGAAGCCTCAGATCGTGGAGCAGAGCTGGCTCGATTTCGTGCGCGTCGCCAATGAGCTGCGCGACCGCCGGGTCAACGGCAAGGCGATCTTCCGGATCGAGCAGTCCGGCTGAAAAAACGCAATATCGTTTCAAGTCGGATTGCTTGAAAGCGCCGGTTCCGCGCTTACGTGATCTAATGGTGCAACTTAGCTGGAGGGTGCCTAAGAAGCATGACTCCACCGAATCATTGCTAGACAGCGCCAAACGCAAAGCCCGGTCGCGTGACTGGGCGGTGAGCTTTGACAGCCACCCGAAATGAACCCCGCCAAACTGCGGTCTGGCGGGGTTCGCGTGACGCTCGAATAAATATCGCGGCTGCGATTAGGCAGCTTGCTCGACCGTTTCTTGCTGCCGGAGAATTGGTGCCGCGATCATGCCGACCACTTCGGACGAGGTTTGCGCCGCGTGCCGCGTGGCCGACATCGCTTCATGCGACAAGGCCGCGGCATGGTCGGCCAACGCATGCAAATCGGCGTCGAAGCGTTTCATGGCGCCGTCGAGCCAGCCGCGCTGGATCGCGGCGAGTTCGTTGAGATCGTTGCAGCTCGCAAGTTTTTCCCAGGCATCGAGCGTCGCATTGGCGGCGTCGCGCCGCCGCTCGATCCAATTCGCCGCCGCGGGTTCGATCGCTTTCAACATGCTGGCTTGGCAACGCAGCCAGGCATCGACCGGGCCGCACAGGATTTGTGTCACAGCCCCTTCGACCGCAACGCTCTCCGAACCGATCGCATTGACGGTCGCCTCGGCAGTCTCGATGCCGCTATCAGTCCGTCGTGTCTTGGATGTCATGGATAAGCCTCCTCTTTCTCGAGCAACGGTTAAGCCGCGAGACGAAAGATCCTTCGCATTCCACGATGAGAGGATGCGGAGGCTATAGAAGCTTTGTGACAGAAATTAGTCCACGACCCTGCGCACACTTAAATTCGCACATTAAATTTGCGTATCAAACGCGCGCAGCGCTCGCCTTGCCATCATTCAGCGCGGCGATGATCGCGTTCACCAGCGGCTTCATGTGAAAGCTCGCTTGCGGCATGGCGGCGACCTTTCCGCCCAAAGCTTCGATCGCAGCGGCGACCACCGGCCCGACGGCCGCGATTTGCGTGCGCCCAAGGCCGCTGCCGAGCTCCTTCGCCAAGCCGCGGTCGGCGGCGACTTGCTTCAAGCGCTCGACTTGCGGCGAGCTGGTGAAGGCGATGGCATCGACCTTGCCCTCGTCCAGGGCGCGGATGATCGCTTCCACCCGATCGGTTTCGGCATCCGAGGCATAGCGGTAAGGCAGCACGGGATCGGGCAAGGCACCGGCGCCGCGCAGAAAATCCAACAGCGCATCATTGGGATTGCCGGGATAAAGCTGCACCCCGATCTTGCGGCCGGCGAGTTTCTCGGCCGAGAGGCTGGCGATCACGCCGGCCGTCGTAGGCTCCGCGGCTGCGATGCCCGGCGCAAGGCCCAGCTCGCGCAAGACGCGCGCGGGCTTCGGCCCGCGCGTGATGGTGCGCAGGCGTTTGAGCGCGGCAACGATGTCGGCTTCCTTGCCGGTGCGGCGCGCCAAGGCCAGCAGACGGCGCAAGCCTTCGCCGGTGAGAAGAATGAGATCGTCGAAGCTTCCCGCCGCCATGCGGTCGAGCCATTCCGCCACCGGCGCCGGATCCGCCGCGTCGAGAATCGTCACCATCGGACAGCGCAAGGTTTCGGCGCCTTGCGCTTCGAGCATGCCGGCAAAGAGATCGAGCTCGCGGCTTTCGGGGACGACGATACGCCGCCCCTGCAACGGGTGTTTTTCGTCCATGGCAAAACCCTAGCACGGGACCGGGCCGGAATGTTATGAGCAGGTCATGGCCATCGCGCTGCGCCCTTTTGTCCCAAGCGATAGCGAAGCCGCCGAGCGCGTGCGTCGGCTGGCCTTCGGGACCTTGTTCGGCGTACCCGACCCGGCCAATTTTCGCCTCGATATCGGCTTGCTGCCGGCGCGGTGCCGAACCTATCCCGATGGCGGGTTCGTCGCCGAGGAAGACGGTGCGATGGTCGGCGTGGCGATGGCCAATCATTGGGGCGGCCTCGGCGTCTTCGGGCCGATCGCGGTCGATCCCGCCTATTGGCGGCGCGGCGTCGCGCGCCAGCTCCTCGACATCACCTTGCCGGTTTTCGACCGCTGGGGCTGCCGGATGAGCGGCCTCTTCACCTTTCCGGAGCGGCCAACTCATTTGCGGCTTTATCAGTCGGTCGGCTTCTGGCCGCGCTCGCTGACCGCGATCATGCGGCGCCCGGTCGAGGAGGCGAACGCGCCGCCCGACGCGCTGCGTTTGAGCGAACACGCCTCCGAACGCGCCGCTTTGATCGCGCAAGGCGCGGCGCTGACCGGCTCGCTTTTCGACGGGCTCGATCTCAGCCGCGAAATCGATATGGCGGCGGCGCATCGCCTCGGCGACACCGTCCTGCTGACCGAAGGCTCGCAAGTGACGGGACTTGCGCTTTGCCATATCGGCGCCGGCAGCGAGGCCGGGGCGGACACGCTTTATATGAAATTCGCCGCCGTGGGTTCGGGCCCGCAGGCGCCGCAACGCTTCGCGCGTCTGATCGATGCCTGCAACGCCTTGGCGCAAGACCGCGACATGAAGCAGCTCGCCGCCGGGGTCAATGTCGCGCGCATCAACGCTTATCGCCTGATGATGGAGCTCGGCTTCCGCGCGGTGATGCAGGGCATCGCCATGCACCGGCCCTATATCGAAGCCTATGACCGGCCCGAGGTTTTCGCGCTCGACGATTGGCGTTGAGAAGCGGCTTCTTTCAGAAGCGGCAAGGCGGTCGAATATTTCACCTGCTTCAAGGCGAAAGAGGAGCGGATCGCCGCCACGCCCGGAATTTGCGTCAGATGGTCGAGCAGAAAACGCTCATAAGCGGCGAGATCGGCGCAGACCACGCGCAAGAGATAATCCGCGTCGCCGGTCATCAGATAGCATTCCATCACTTCGGGGCGGGTGAGGATCGCGCTTTCGAAGCGCTTCAGCGCCTTTTCGATCTGGCGTTCGAGCGAGACATTGACGAAGACGCTGACCGAAAGGCCGACCGCGCCGGGATCGAGCAAGGTGACGTGCTTGCGGATGACCCCGCTTTCCTCCAAGGCGCGCACCCGCCGCAGACACGGCGCCGGGCTCAAGCCCACGGCTTCGCTCAGCTCGACATTGGCGATCCGCGCATTGTCCTGGAGCCGCGCCAGGATCTTGCGGTCGATTGCGTCAAGCGGCTCTTGGCGCAATTCCTCGTGTAATTTCTGATCGACCACGCAATATTCTCCCAAGAATCGGCCAAATTTCGGCCATCTTCGCAATCGCGCCGCGCGGGTTCAAGCCTATAGTAAGGCGATGCGCGCCCTTGCTCCGGCCCCGGCCACGATCGAAGCCTCGACCGCCGAGACGAGCACACGGCTCGCGACGCTCGAAGATCTGGCACGCCGCGCACTGTGGCTGTCGACCTGGACGATCCACCACGCCAATCACCTGCGCGACAGCCGCGACGGGCTGAAGGTCGGCGGGCACCAGGCCAGCTGCGCCTCGTCCGTGACTTTGCTGGCCGCGCTTTACGGCCACGCGCTGCGCGCCGAAGACCGCATCGCGGTGAAGCCGCACGCAGCGCCGGTGCTGCACGCGCTGATGTATCTGATGGGGCTGCAAAGCCGCGAAGCGCTGGAACGCTTTCGCGCTTTGGGCGGCGCGCAATCCTATCCTTCGCGCACCAAGGACAAGATCCCGGTGGATTTCTCCACCGGCTCGGTCGGGCTCGGGGTCGGCATGACCTTGTTCGCGAGTCTGGCGCAAGATTATCTCGCGGCACGCGGCCTGATCCCGGGCGCGCCCGGCCGCATGATCGCGCTGATGGGCGATGCCGAGCTCGACGAAGGCAATGTGTTCGAGGCCCTGCTCGAAGGCTGGAAGCACGATGTGCGGAATCTGTGGTGGGTGATCGATTACAACCGCCACAGCCTCGACGGCGTCGTCTCCGATCGCTTGTTCCAGAAGATTCAATCCTTCTTCGCGACCGTGGGCTGGAACGTCGTCACCTTGAAATACGGCAAGCGCCTCGAAGCGGCCTTTGCCATGCCGGGCGGCGCCGCGCTCAAGGATTGGATCGACAATTGCCCGAACGATCTCTACTCGGCGCTGACTTTTCAAGGCGGCGCCGGATTCCGCCGCGAGCTCGAAGCCGCGCTCGGCCATGACCGCGAGATCGTCCGGCTGCTTGAGGCGCATGACGATGCGCTGCTTCACCTTCTGATGACCAATCTTGGCGGCCACGACATGGCGACGATCGTCGAAGCCTTCGACGCGGCCGCACAAGACGAAACACCCACTTGCTTCGTCGCCTATACGATCAAAGGTTGGGGCCTGCCGCTGGCCGGGCACAAGGACAATCACGCCGGGCTGATGACCGAAGCGCAGCTCGCTTCGTTCCAAAGCCAGCACGGCATTGCCGCCGGCGACGAGTGGGAGAAATTTTCCGGGCTCGATCCCAAAGCAGCTTCGCGGCTCGAAAGCTTCGTCACGGACCTGCCGCGCCACCTTGGACTGCCACGCGGCCGCGCGAAAGCGGCGGCGATGCCCATGCCCGATCTCGTTCTCGCGCCGGCGGAGCGTCTCTCGACCCAGGAAGGCTTCGGCCGCCTCATGTTCGAGCTGGCGAAATCCGGCGGCCCACTCGCCGAGCGGATCGTCACGACCTCGCCCGACGTCACGGTCTCGACCAATCTCGGCGGCTGGGTCAATCAGGTCGGGCTCTTCGCGCGCGCGCCGCAAAGCGACGTGTTTCGCGACCGCAAGCTGCCCTCGCTTCAGAAGTGGATTCACGCGCCGCAAGGAAGGCATATCGAGCTCGGTATTGCCGAAAACAATCTGTTCCTGTTGCTCGCCGCTTTGGGATTGGCCGAGCCGGTCTTCGGCGCCAGGTTGTTGCCGGTCGGCACGGTCTATGATCCTTTCATCGAGCGCGGGCTCGATGCGCTCAACTATGCCTGTTATCAGGATGCGCGCTTTCTGCTGGTGGCGACGCCTTCGGGCATTTCGCTGGCGCCGGAGGGCGGCGCGCATCAATCCATCGTGACACCGCTGATCGGCTTGGGTCAGCCCGGTCTGACCAGCTTCGAGCCGGCCTTCTTCGACGAGCTGCGCGCGGTGATGGGCTGGGCTTTCGACCACATGCAGCAGGAAGATGGCGGCTCGGTCTATTTGCGCCTCTCGACCCGCGCGCTGGAGCAGCCGCGGCGCAAGCTCGATCCCGCTTTGGCGGCGCAAGGCGCTTATTGGTTGCGCGAGCCGGCGGGCAAGGCGGCGCTCGCCATCGTCGCTTGCGGCACGGTGATGCCGGAAGCGATCGAAGCGGTCGCGCGGCTGGGCGCGCGCCATGCCCAGATCGGGTTGTTGAACGTGACCTCGGCGGATCGGCTTTATCGCGGCTGGATCGAGGCGCCGGGCAATTCCTTGATCGACAAGCTGCTCGGCCAACTCGCGCGCGATGCGAGACTCGTCACCGTGACGGACGGCCACCCGGCCGCGCTCTCATGGCTCGGCGGCGTGCGCGGCCACCGGATCGCACCGCTGGGCATCACCCAGTTCGGGCAATCCGGCGACATCCCCGATCTTTATCGGGTTTACGGCATCGACGCGGACGCGATCGAGAATGCGGCGGAGCAAGCGCTGCGGCGTTAGCCTTGTCTCGAATCAAAATGATCCGTCGTTCCCGCGAAAGCGGGAACCCAGGGAGAGTGACAAACAGTTGCTCTGGACCCCCTGACTTCACAAACGAAGTGCAACACCTTCTCTCGGGGGTGTTGCGATGGGACAGGCGTACAAGCACTTCAGCTTGGAAGAACGGTGCGAGATTGCCCAGCGGCGCGCAGCCGGGGGGTCGATCCGGCAAATTGCGGCGGCTTTGGATCGCACGCCATCGAGCATCTCTCGGGAGTTGAAGCGCAACAGCGGAACCAAGGTCGGCTACAAGCCGAGTTATGCCCATGACCAGGCCAAAGCCCGTCGCTGGCGCGGGTCCAAGCTGCTCCGCAACGCCGAGCTGCAAGCCCTCGTCCTCGAGCGCTTGCGCCGCGGCTGGTCGCCGCAACAGGTCGCCGGCCGGCTCGCCCGCGAGCACGCTCGCGTTGTCGTTAGCCACGAGACCATCTATCGCTTCATCGCCGCGCAGATCGCCCGCACCAAGAACTATGCCTGGCGGCTCTACCTGCCGCGCGGCAAGAGCAAGCGGGGCTTCCGCGGTCGCAAAGGTGGTAGCTCAGTTGAGCACATCAAAAACCGCGTCCCCATTGCCTTGCGACCCGCCGCCGCGACCGATCGTGCCAACCCCGGCCATTGGGAAGCCGACCTCATGCTCTTCCGAACCTACGGCCAAGCCGTCCTGGCTCTCCACGAGCGCTCGTCTCGCGCGCTCGCCATCGTCCGCCAGCACAGTAAAGAGGCAGCGCCCATGGCCGCCGCCATCGAAGCGCTCCTGGCTGCCCTGCCAAGCAACCTGCGCCAGACCATCACCTTCGATAACGGAACCGAGTTCGCACGCCACGAGACGCTACGGCAAAACCTCGGGATCCAGACCTTCTTCTGCGATCCTCATGCCCCGTGGCAAAAAGGAGGCGTCGAAAACGCGATCGGCCGCCTCCGCCGCCTCCTACCGAGAAAAACCGACCTCACGACCCTTACATCGTCTCAGATCCGTTACCTCGCGCGTCTCTACAACCACACCCCACGAAAATGCCTCGACTTCCAGACCCCCGCCGAGGTCTTCTTGAAAGTGTTGCACTTCGAATGTGACTCCATCTTCCCGCTTTCGCGGGAATGACGATCAAATATTTCGACTCGCCTCTCAGTGATTCTTGCGCCGCATCTCGCTCGCGGTGTTGAGCAGCGAGTGGAGGTTGCGCGCGTAATCGACCGCGCCCGCGATCGGCATGTCATAGGCGACGCGCGTGAACTCTTTCACCCCGCGCACGGCGATCGGCGGCGCCTTCAGCACCGAGGCAACGAATTCGTCGGCGACCTGATCGAGCTTGGCCGCCGGGAACACGTCGCTGACGATGCCATAGCTGAGCGCGCGCTCGGCGCTGACGACATTTTGCGACCAGACGAGATAGGACATCGCCTTGCGCGTGACTCGGTCGATGAAGGACGACATCACCATGCCGGGCAGAATGTTGTGTCCCATCTCGGGCACTTGGAAAGTGGCCGCGTCGCTCGCCAAGGTCACGTCGCAGGCGGCGGCGATGGCGCAGCCGAAGCCCAGCGCCTTGCCTTGCACGATCGCGACCACCGGAATCGACACTTGCCGCATGATGCCATAGGCGTCGAACACGATGTCGCTTTCGTTGCGGCGCGTATAGGCCTCGGGCAATGACGCGGGCGGCGGGCCGCCCATGCCGGCGCGGCCGATGCAGAATTCCTTGCCCGCGCCGCGCAGCACGATGATCTGCGAGGTCTTCGGCGCCTCGCGAATGATGCCGGTCAGCTCGACGACCATGGCATCGGTCATGCCATTGCCCTGATCGGGCCGGTTGATGGTGATGCGCAGAACCGGACCGTCTTGCTGGGTAAGGATTTCGTTGCTCATGCTTTCTCCTGATGTGTGACAAATCGCCGATCGTTGCCGAACGGCTTTACTTCTTCTCGGATTCTTTCAGCGTCCATTCGCCGTTTTTGAGCCGGGTAAGGATGCCTTCTTCACGCAAGCCGTCGAGCGCCAGCGCCACTTCGCGCCCGTCCTTGCTGCCGACCGCCGCCATCAGCTGCGAGAAGAACAGCGGCCCGGCTTCGAGCGCCTGGCGCACGGTCTGATAACGCGCCGGCGCGCTCGACACTTTGAAGCCATAGGCGCGGCGGAATTCGAAATCCTCGCGCTGTTCCGGCAACATGGTGGCGTCGAAGCCGATCTTGGCCACGGTGCTGTCCTTCGCCGCGGTTGGATCGGTGTAATAGCCGGGATAACCGGTGAGGATCATGACATCGCGGTCGGCGCGCATCCGCGTCGACATCGCCCATTCCACCTCGTGATCGTCGAACACGTCGATGTCGTCGTCGACGACGATGATGTTGCGAATGCCCGCCAAAGTGGCGAGAGCCGAGATCGCGGCGCGCGCCTGACCTGGCAGCGGATTGCGCAGCGCCACGCGCATATGGACGCGGCCGCCCGCCGCGCCCACGGGATTGATCGCGACCGGCTCGATCCGCGCCATGCGCAACAGCCGCAGCGCCTGCGCCTCGGCATGAACGGCGGCGAGGTTGGTGGAATCGGTGCGACCCGATTCACGGCCGCTGTGCAGCACCGATTGATAGATCGCGTCCTTGCGCTGGGTGATGGCCGTGACATGGAACACCGGATCGATATGCACCGGCCCGTAAAAGCCCCAGAACTCGCCGTAAGGACCTTCGAGCTCGGTATAGCCGTGCTCGTGGAAATAGCCTTCGATGATGATCTCGGCATCGGCGGGCGCGAGCACGCCGTTGGTTATTCCGCGCACCATCGGCACGGGCTCGCCACGGAGCGTGCCCACGAGGCCGAATTCGTCGACCGGCATGCGCGCGGTCGCGGCGAGGAAATCGAGCGGGTGCGAGCCGATGGCGAAGCTCGCGGGCAAACGCTCGCCGCGTTTCACGCAAGCGAGATAAGCGGCTTTGAGATCGGAGGGCGAGGTAAGGTTGGAGCGCAGCGTGTTCTTGCTGCGCAGCATCAGCCGGCGGCAGCCGACATTGGTCTTGCCCGTGGCGGGATCGACCGAATAATCGATGGCCGAGGAAATATAGGTCCCGCCGTCATATTCGTGCTGCGGGTGAAACGGCAAGGTCGTGAGATCGATCTGATCGCCGGTGCGGATGATGTCATGCACCGGCGCTTCCGACGAAGGAATCTCGACGATCGGCTGCGGCTTGCCGAGCCGCCGATTCATCTCTTCCGCGATTTGGTTGGTCGCCACGCCGAACGCGGCGGCCACCCGTTGGCGGCTGCCCGCAACCGCGGCGATCACCTCGTATTGCTCGGCGCCTGCCTTTTTAAAGAGCACGGCTTTGGCCGTCTGCTCGATGATCGCGCTCATCTCGGCGAGCGCCACTGGCTCGTCATGGGTTTCGACTTCGCCGATCTCGATCAACTTCTTAACGAAGGAACGCAGGCGGAATTTCTCGAAATCGACCGCACCGCGCGAAGCCGGTGTCCTCGCATCCATCTTCCATCTCCTCCCGGATTCTTGGCCGGGAATGTAGCGGATGACGCAACCGGCGGCTATGCAAAATCCCCAGGGCAAATCCCCGGGATCGGGCCAGCAGGGCCGACTTGCCTATTGTGGGAAATCGGGGAAACCCGAATAATGGCGCCGGCTGCGGGCGAGGCCCGCGCCGACGATCAATTGGGAGGATTCTCGTGGCAACAAATTACGACGGCGGCGAAGCAATTTTGGAGGCGTTCCGCAGCCTCGGCGTCGATCACATCATGTCATCGCCGGGCTCGGAATGGTCGCCGGTATGGGAAGCGCTCGCGCGCCAGAAGACCGGCAATCAGAAGGGACCCGATTTCATCGAGTGCTGGCACGAGACTCTCGCCGTCAACATGGCGATGGGCTACACGCAATACACCGGAAAGATGCAGGCCGTGCTGCTGCACGCCGGCGTCGGCCTGATGCAGGGCGAAATCGGCATCCACACCGCGCGCAATTTCGAAATTCCGATGGTGGTGATGTCGGGCGAATCCGTCACCTATGGCGAAGACCCGAATGTCGAGCCGGGCGCGCAATGGTATGGCAGCCTCGGCATTGTCGGCGGCCCGCAACGCATCGTCGAGCCGGTCACCAAATGGGCGACCCAGGCTTCGAGCGTTCACACGCTTTATGAGCAGACCGTGCGCGCCGGCGAAATGGCGCAGCATATTCCGCAGGCGCCCACCTATATGAACGTGCCCTTGGAGCACATGCTGACGGAATGGACGCCGCCGCCCAATCTGCGCACCGTTCCGCCGGTGCCGAAGCTCCAGGCGATGGGCAGCGACATCGCGAAGGTCGCGGCCCTGCTTGCCAAGGCGAAGAACCCGCTCATCATCACGGACTCCGTCGGCCGCGAGCCCGAAGCGTTCCGCGCGCTGGTGGCGCTCGCCGATCTGATGGCGATCCCGGTGGCCGAAGGCCGCATCACCGCTTATGCCAATTTCCCCAAAGACCATCCGATGTATCTCGGCATGGAGAGCACGAAGCTGGCCAAGGAAACCGACTTCGCGCTGTTGGTGAAGGCGCGCGCGCCTTGGTATCCGCCGAAAGACCGGCCGCAAAACGCGACCGTGGTCGCGATTTCGGAAAATCCGCTGAAGGGTCAGTACCCCTATCAGAACCTTCAAGCGGATCTCTACCTCGAGGGCGATGTCGCGACCTCGCTTTCGCTGTTGACCGAGGCCTTGAAGGCCGGCGGCGCAACCCCGGCGAAATACGCCGAGCGGCGCGAGCGCGTCACCGCCGAGCACAAAAAATGGGTCGAGCGCATCCTCGGCGCCGAGCAAAAGGCCAAGGACAAGACGCCGATCGATCCGCTGTGGCTTGTCGGCGCCATCCGCGAAGTAATGCCGAAGGACACGATCTTCTTGGAAGAGACGATCATGCATAGCGGCATCTTGAAAGAGCATCTGCCGTGGAACGAGCCGCAAGGCTTCTTCACCGTCGGCGGCGGGCTCGGCCAAGGCACCGGCATCGCCTTGGGCGTGAAGCTGGCGGCGCCGACGCGGCCGGTGGTGTTGTTCATCGGCGACGGCGCCTTCCTTTACAACCCGATCACCCAGGCGCTCGGCGCGTCGCGACAGCACAATCTCCCGATTCTGATTATCGTGTGCAACAATCAGAAATACTCGGCGATGCAGCGCAACCATGCGGATTACTATCCGAAGGGCGCGGCGGTGCAGCACGATGTGTGGCATGGCGTGCACATCAACGGGCCGGAATATTCCGAACTCGGCAAGCCTTTCGGCTTCCACGGCCAGCGGGTCGAGAAGTCGAGCGAGCTGGTGGGCGCGCTCAAATCCGCTCTCGCCTCGATCCAAAGCGGCACGACCTCGATCCTCAACGTCGTGTTGAGCCGGTAAGAGAAGCATCCGACGAAACGAGCGACCATCCGGTCCTCACCCCCTCCCTTCCCTCCCCCCTCGAGGGGGAGGGTTAGGGTGGGGGGCGATTGCGAAAAAGGACGGTGCGATGGCTGAGACTGTCCTTCCTTCCACCATGCAAGCGGTGATCGCCGATCCCGAGTTGGGCGCGTTGCGTTTGATCGAGCGGCCGACGCCCGTGCCGGCGCATGGCCAGGTTCTGATCAAGGTCGCGGCCGCCGGGATCAACGGCGCCGATCTCAGCCAACGCAAAGGCCGCTACCGCATGCCGCCGGGCGCCACCGATATTCTCGGCCTCGAAGCTTCCGGCGAGATCGTCGCTCTGGGTGCGGGCGTGTCGCAATGGAAACTCGGCGACAAGGTGTGCGCGCTGCTGGTCGGCGGCGGGTACGCGCAATATGTCGCGGCGCCCGCCGTGCAATGCCTGCCCGCGCCCGAGACTTTGTCGCTGATCGAAGCGGCGGCTTTGCCCGAATGCGTGATCACCGTCTGGCTCAACGTCTTCGAGCTTGGCAGCTTGAAGCCGGGCGAGCTTTTGCTGGTGCATGGCGGATCGAGTGGCATCGGCACCACCGCGATCCAGATCGCGCGCGCCCTCGGCTCGACCGCCTATGCCACGGCGGGCTCGGCCGAGAAATGCCGGCGTTGCGTCGAATTGGGCGCGAGCCTCGCGATCGACTACAAGCAGGAAGATTTCGTCTCCGTGTTGGAGCGGCGTTTGGGCGGCGCCGGGATCGACGTGATCCTCGACATGGTCGGCGGCGATTACGTGATGCGCGACGTGAAGCTTTTGGCGCAAGGCGGCCGCATCGTGATGATCGCCGCCAAGAAGGGCAGCAAGATCGAGTTCGATTACACGGCGCTCACCGAAAAGGACGGGCACCTTACCGGCTCGCGTCTGCGCCCGCGACCGATCGCCGAAAAAGGCCGGCTGGTCGCGGCGGTGAAGAAGGCCATCTGGCCGCTCATCGCCGATGGCCGCTTCAAGCCGGTGATCGATTCGACCTTCCGGCTCGCCGAAGCCGGCAAGGCGCATGAGCGCATGGAAGCGGGCGTCCATATCGGCAAGGTGTTGCTGACGCTCGGCTAGGGCGGGATCGATTCAAGTTGAAATATTTCATCGTCACCCCCGCGCATGCGGGGGTCCAGGGCAAGTGACGTGCATCTGCCCTGGATTCCCGCTTTCGCGGGAATGACGATCCAATATTGATCAGATCAATCCTCGCGCCAGCGCGCCCGGACGCCGCGATCACTTCGCCAAGCGCTTCGACGCCTCGTCGACGATGCTGAGATCCGCGTGCTTCGCCACATCGATATCGGTCTTCAAATAGCCGAGTTCTTTTTCCATCTTGAGATTGCTGGCGACCGCCTTCAAGTCGGGCCGCCCGTTCGGATTGCGATAGAAATCGCGCGTGGTGAAAACCCAATCGAGCGCTTCGGGCGGTTGCTTGGTCAGCTTCGCCACGATCGTGACCACTTCCTGATGATTGGCGGGATCGAAATACCAGTGCTGCACGCGCAGCACGTCCTCCATGAAATCGACCAAGGCCGCGTGGTTCTTTTCGATATAAGGCGCGCGCGCCGCCCACATCAGCAGCTCGGATGGGCCGATCTCGGCACCTTGTTCGAACAGAACGCGGCCGATCTTGACCAGTTCCGGATCGTACATGAAAGGCAGCACCGCCGAGATTAGATCGACCTTGTGCTCGGCCAAGGCGGCCCGCATGTTCGGGAAATTCACTTCGACGTCGTTATAGTCGCGCTTATCTTCCATGTGATGCCGGCGCAAAATATAACGCAGCGCGATGTCGAGTCCGCTGCCGACGCCATTGGTCGCGACCACCTTGCCCTTCAAATCGTCGATCGTCTTGATCGGGCTGTCCTTCAACACGGTGAAATGCGTGGTCGACCAGCCGGGCACGCCGTCTTCGAGCTCGTCGGAGATCAGCCGCAGATCGTCCATATGCGCGTTCTCCACCGCGGCACCGAAGCTAGAAAAAGCGAGCTGCGCGATGTCGAGCTCGCCCGTGGCGAGCGCGGTCAGCTGCGCCGGCGTGCTGCTGAAATAAATCCCCTCGAACGCGTAGGATTGATTGATATGGTGAAGCAGCTCGGGCTTCTCGGTCAGGTAGCCGGCGCGCGAGCCGGGCATCGCGATCCACCCCACGCGGATTTTGACCGGGTCCGCCTGCGCGCCCGCGATGAACGTGAACATCAGTGCGGCCGCGCTGGCGACGATTAACCTTGGGCTGCACATGGCGTTCCCCCTGTGGCATTTTGGGGCAACACGCCCCGTTCCCTTGCAGCTATGATCCGGCGCCCGACGCCGCGATGCAAGTTTTCTCGTACAGTGCCCCCGATCCGAGCGAAATATGACCGATACGGTGCTGTTGACCCGACTTTCGCCCGCGCGCCGCCGGCTGGCATTCTATGTGTTGTTGCTGGGCATGCTGATGCCCTCGCTCAACATGTTCGTCGCAACGATTGCGCTGCCCTCGATTCGCGAGGCCTTGCAGGCGAGCGCGTCGCAAACCAGCCTTATCATCTCGGGCTATTCCTCGGCCTTCGCGGTCTGCCTGGTCACCGGTGGAAGGCTGGGCGATCTCTTCGGCCGAAGGCGGATGTTTCTTGCCGGCATGGCGGGATTCACATTGACCTCGCTGCTCTCCGGCCTCGCACCCAGCGCCGAATGGCTGGTGACGTGGCGCGTCTTGCAAGGCGTGACCGCCGCGCTGATGGCGCCAGCCGTCCTGGCTTCGGTGCGCACGCTCTTTGCCCCGCACGAAGTTTCCTGGGCGCTCAATATTTACGGCACCGGCATCGGAATCGCCGTGGCCGGCGGCCAGCTCCTTGGCGGCGTGCTGATGGCCGCCGATATCGGCGGGCTCGGCTGGCGCACGGCGTTTCTCTTCAATGTTCCGATTGGGATCGTCGCGCTGTGCGTGGCGCCGTTCCTGGTGCCGAAAAGCCCGCGGCGCGAAAAGCCCCGGCTCGATCTCGGCGGCGTCGTGCTGCTCTCAGCGGCGCTGGCCGCTTTCGTCGTGCCGCTTTCGATGGCGCGCGAGCAGCATTGGGCGCCTTGGATCATCATCACGCTGGCCGCGTCGCCTTCATTGGTGCTCGCTTTTTTCTCATTCGAGCGCTGGCTTACCGCGCGCAACGGCATGCCGATCCTCGACGTCGCCTTGTTGAAGGTGCGCAGCTTCCGGCGCGGCCTGCTGGTCACGTTGCTGTTCTTTTTCACGACGCCTTTTTATCTCTTCTTCTCGCTTTATCTTCAGGCCGGGCTGGGCGAGAGCCCGCTTGCGGCGGGGCTTGCCGTGTTGCCTTACGGCATCGCGAATTTCATTGCGCCGATGCTGGCAACCCGCGCGCCTTCGGGCTTGCGCCGTTATCTTTTCGGCGTCGGCATGGCGCTCGAGATTCTGGGTTATGGCGGGGTCGCGCTCTGCGCCGCGACGGTGACCGGCGGCGCGCTCCTCGTCGGCGCGCTTTTCGTCGGCGGTTTCGGCCAAGGCACCGCCATGCCCGAGATGATCAACGCGATCCTCGCCGACGTACCGCAAGAGCATACCGGCCTCGCCGCCGGCATCATGAATTCGACCTTGCAAATCGGCTCGGCGGTGAGCGTCGCCGCGATCGGCAGCTTGTTCTTCGCGGTGCTGGCCGACGGGTCGAGCGCCACCGCTCATGGCTATGCACTTGGCATTGCCATGAGCGCGCAGGTGCTGGCATTAAGCCTCGCGCTGCTGCTGGGGCTGTGGAATGCGCGCGGCGCCCGGCGGCTCCTGCGTTGACCGAACCCTATTGGCTCGCCCGTTCGGCGGCGCGCCACAAATACCAGCTCGCCACGGTGCGGTAAGGCATCCAGCGCGCGCCGTATTTGGCGAGCGCCTTGGGCGCCGGCATGGCGCGTTTCTTGAACGCCTGCGCGAAGCCTTTGCGGATGCCGTAATCGTCGACCGGCAATATGTCCGGCCTGCCGAGCCGGTGCATCAGCAGCATCTCGACCGTCCAACGGCCGATGCCGCGTACTTGGGTGAGGCGCTCGATCAGCGCTTCGTCTTCGAGGCGATGCGCTTCGGCAAGAGTTGGAATCGCACCCTCTTCCGTTTTGCGCGCGAGATCCTGCAAAGCGAGCAGTTTTCCGCGCGACAGCCCGGCGCCGCGCAGCTTCGCATCGGAGGCGCGCAGGATTTGCGCGGCGGTCGGGCCTTCCTGCGTGTGCGGGAAAAGCGCACACAGCCGGGCGAAAATCGCGGCGGCCGCCTTGCCGTGAAGCTGCTGATAAACGATCGCCTCGGCCAAAGCGAGAAAGAGGCTGGGCGTACGCTTCAAGCGCATGCGGAACGGGCCGATCTCGGCGATGAGCGAAGCCAGAGTCGGATCGGCAGCGCGCAGCTGTTCCAAGGCAAAGACCGGATCGAAGCCGAAAGCGCCGTCGCCTTCGAAGAGGGCCGCGTTGCCGTTTGCCGCGCCGCGTTCGAGCGAGAGCAATCGGAGCTTCGTGCCGATCCCGCCTTCGGCCGAAAACCCGCCGAGCTTGCCGCCCGCCGCCAGCACGCGATGGCAGGGCACGATAATCGCGAAGGGATTGTGCCGCAGCGCCTGGCCCACCGCCCGCGCCGCGCCCGGCGAGAAGCAACGCGCCGCGACTTCGCCATAGGAAAGCGTTTCGCCGGGCGGGATCGCGCGCACCACCTCATAGGCGCGGCGACGGAATTCCGGCACGCCGGTCATATCGAGTGGGAGCGCGGCAAGATCGCTCGCCTCGCCTTTGAGCGATGCGATGATGGCATCGATGGCGCGCGCGATCGCCGGCGGCGGCGCGGCCTCGCTCGCTTCGGGGAAGCGCTCGATGAAACGCGCCCTCGTGGCCGTCTCGCGCGCCTCGGGCAACTGCACGCCGATCACGCCGCGCGGCCCCCAAGCAATGCCGCAGCGCCCGAGCGGCGTGTCGAACAAGGTGAAACCGTGGGTGGTCATGGCCGTTTCCATCCTAGCGCAGCGCGTGGGCAGGCGGCACGCCCCTCCTCGCGCGCCTCGCCGAACCCTGCTAAACTGGCCTTTGCCGCCGGAAAGGCCGGCGCGCCAGGACAGCAAAGGGTGGAGCGATGGAAGCTTCAGCAAATCGGCAATTCGATGTCGGCGGCGTCATGCTCGACCGGCCTTTCCGCATCAGCCGGCTCGGCCATTTCGGCTATTTCACCAGCCATATGAAAGAGTCGCTGCATTTCTATACCGACCTGCTGGGCTTCGACATGTCCGACCCGCTCGATTTCGGCCACCGCGTGCCGCCGGAGCACAAGGGCAAGTTCGAGACCGTCGGTTATTTCACCCGTTTCAACGGCGACCATCACTCCTTCGTGCTGTTTCCGCGCCGCGCCTTCGAGGTGATGGCGAACCTTCAGCCGCAGCATGCGGTGAACCAGATCACCTGGCAGGTCGGCAGCTTGAAGCAAGTGGTCGATGCCTGCGCCTGGATGGAAAGCCGCGAGGTCGATATCGATCGCGCGGGCCGCGACATGCCCGGCTCCAACTGGCACACCTACATGCGCGACCCGGAAGGCAGCCGCAATGAGCTTTATTACGGCATGGAGCAGATCGGCTGGATCGGTCGCAGCAAGCCGCTGCCGATGCATAATCGCCGCTTCACCAAGGTCGCCGATCTGCCGCAGATTCCGGAATGGAAAGAGGTCGACGACGCGGTTGCCGCGGGGGTCGATATTCTCGCCGGCGTCCGCCATGAGCAGAAAATGCCGCCCGATTACGTGGTCGGCGGCGTCAAGCTCGGCCGGCCGTTCAAGATCGTCAATATCGGCCCGGTGCGGTTGCTGGCCGAGAATGTCGACAAGGTCGCCGAATTCTATCGCTCCATGCTCGGCTTCGAGCTGACCGAGGAAGTGACCTGGCAGGGGCATCGCTGTCTCTTCCTGCGTTGCAACACCGACCATCATTGCGTGTCGATCTATCCGCTGGCGCTCGGCAAGGAATTGGAGCTGCCGCACAAGACCACCTGCTTCTCCTTCGGCGTGAAGCTTTACGATTATCAACAGCTGCGCGACGCGGTGAAGTTCCTGGAGAAGAACGGCGTGAAGATCATTCACCTGCCGCCCGAGCTTTTCCCCGGCATGGATTACACCGCTTTCGCGGTCGATCCCGACGGGCATCTGGTGCAGCTCTATTACTACATGGAGCAGATCGGCTGGGACGGAAAGCCGAAGCCGCAAAATCTGCGCCGCAAAATCGACAACAACAATTGGCCGGAAACCGTCCAGGCGTTGAGCGATACCTTCAACGGCGAGCCCTTCCTCGGCCCTTGGGGTTGAGCGCGAAAGCCGTTCTCGGCTTCAATTGATTTCGTCACCCCCGCGCCCTTCGACAGGCTCAGGAGCGCGGATGGATTCACCCCCTCCCTTCCCTCCCCCCTCGAGGGGGAGGGTTAGGGTGGGGGGGTGACGCTCAGATGTGCCGAACTGATATGACCGTGCTCTCGCCCCGCCTCTTGCGCTACCGACACCCTTTAAGCGGGCTTGCCTTGTTGACGAGCTCGAAAGGCGGCAAGGTCTTCTCGGCATAAGCGGCATAGTCGGTATCGACCAGCCGCTCGGCCGGGAATTTCTCCTTGATGATCCCTTCCTTGAAGAACCAGTCCTGGAGATCGAGCAGGCTGGCGACGTTGAAGCGCCCATTCGGGTTGCGCGCCTGCCATGACATCTGATCGAGCTGCTCGGCGCTGGCGGCGACCTTGTATTTGAACATGATGTCGACGACTTCCTGGCGGTTCGGCCCATGATGATAGGCCTGGCAGAAATCGCGTCCGCCTTTCACCAGCGCCAAAAAGAATTTCTTGGCGAGATCGGGATTGGCCTTGATCCAATCGGTGTTGGCGAAATAGGCGACGAAGCTCGAGGGCAGAACCTTGATGTAATCCTCGGGGTTGAGCCATTTCACGCCTTGGCCTTGCGCGATCACCATCGAGCCGAAAGGCGGCACTTCGAAGGCCGCGTCGACCGCGCCATTGGCGAGCGCCAGGCCCATCTGCTGGAACGGGATGTATTTGATGTCGACATCTTTCAAGGTCAGCCCCGCCGAGGCGAGTACCTGGCCGACCTCGTAAAGCGCCGAGGAGCCGGGCGCCACTTCGGCGATCGGTCGGCCTTTCAAATCGGCCGGCGTCTTGATCTTGCCGACGAGATCCTTGCGGATCAGGACGTCGTGATAAAGCGGCGATGAGGCGCGCTCCAACGCCATGACCACCGGCAGCCCCGAGCCCAGCGCGTTCCAGTAATTGGGCGCGACGCCGCCTTCGACCACTTGCATGCGATTGCCGGCGAGCAACGCCATCGCCGTGGCCGAGGATTCGATGTTCTGCAGCTCGACCTCGATCCCGGCCTCGCGGAAATAGCCTTTCTCGACGGCGATATAAGTGGCGCCGGCCGGCACGCTCGGCACCACGCCCAACATGATGTGCGTGGGCGTCTGCGCCGACGCCGCAACCGTCAATCCCACGAAAGCGGCCAGCGCCGCGGCAATGCGAATGAAATGCATTTCTCTCCCCCGCCCGAATGCTTGTTGACAATCACCGGCCTGTCAAGCGAGGGATGGGGCGTTGGGCTTCGTGGAGAGCGAAAAATGGAATTCGGCGTTTTCGACCATATCGACCGCAGCGGACTGCCCCTGCGCGATTTCTACGAAACCCGTTTGAAGCTCGCCGAAGCGTTCGACCGCGGCGGATTTTACGCCTATCACGTCGCCGAGCATCACGGCACGCCTTTGGGCATGGCGCCGTCGCCGGGGATTTTCCTGGCTGCTTTGGCGCAACGCACCAAGCGTATCCGGCTTGGGCCTTTGGTCTATATCCTGCCGCTCTACAATCCGCTGCGCCTCATCGACGAGATCGCGATGCTCGACCAGATGAGCGGCGGGCGGCTCGATCTCGGCGTCGGCCGCGGCACCTCGCCCTTGGAAGCCGCGCAGTTCAATTCCGACCACCGGATTTCGCAAAAGGTTTACGCCGAGGCGCTCGAGGTCATCCTCAAGGGCATGACCCACAATGTGCTCGACCATGAAGGCGAGTTCTATCGCTACAAATCCGTGCCGATCGAGCTGGCGCCGTTGCAAAAGCCGCATCCGCCTTTGTGGTTCGGCGGCCATTCGCTCGACAGCGCCGCGCGCGCCGCGCGCTATGGCGGCAATTACGTGACGCAAGACACGGCCGAAGCGATGCGGCCTTACGCCGACAGTTTCCGCGCGGCTTGGCGCGAGGCGTGGGGCGAGAAGCCTTTGCCGAAGATCGGGCTGCTGCGCTTCATTCTGGTCGCCGACACCGACGCCGAGGCACGGCGTATCGCGCAGCGCGCTTATCCGGTGTGGCACGCGGCTTACGATCATCTCCACCGCAAGCACGGGCTGGTCCATGAGCGCGCCGAGAAGACCGTCGATTTCGACGTGACCTTCGGCGGGGTGCGCGGCGTGTGCGGCTCGCCGCAAACGGTCGCGACGATGCTACGCGAGCAGGCCGAGATCTCGACCGTCAATTATCTGGTCGGGCAATTCTCCTTTGGCGATCTCAGCGAAGCCGAGATGCTGAATTCGATCGAGCTCTTCCGCCGCGAGGTCATGCCGGCGTTGAAAGGGCTTTAGAGCGTGATCGGATCAAGTCGACATGCATGATCGTCATTCCTGCGTCCTTGGGCAAGCTCAGAAGCGGAAATGACTTCACCCCCTCCCTTCCCTCCCCCCTCGAGGGGGAGGGTTAGGGTGGGGGGCATCTCGCCATTCCAAGCCCGCTTTCGCGGCAACGACGCTTTAACTTGATCCGCTAGCGCTGGCCTTAAGCTTCCTTCGCCACCGCGAAGGCTTCGAGCTGCAGCAGCACGCCGCGCAACGGCATCACCAAGGTGTGCCGCGCCGGGCGCTTATGCGGATCGGGATAGCATTCTTCCCAATATTTGTTGATCTCGGTGCGGTATTTGTCGTCGATGACATAAACCGTGATCTTGACGACATCGCCGAGGCCGAGCCCGCCATTGGCGAGCACGGATTTGAGATTGGCAAAGGCATTGCGTGCCTGGCCGTCGGCATCCTCGGGTGTCTTGCCGGTTTTGGCGTCGCGCCCGCCGACGCCCGAGGTCATGAGGATCGGCCCGACCCGGCAGCCCATCGGAATGGGCGCGCCATGGCCCAGCCCTTCGACCTCGATGCTTTTCTGGCGCCGTTCTTCGGCCATGATTTCTCCTCCTCGTGCTGATGAAAAGCGGTTGAATCCGCTTTCCATCATAGCCGCCAGCGCCGGAGCCGCGCCAGGGCGAGCACCGCCGCGATCAGCTCGCGAGAAAAACTTCGCGCTGCTTGGCGTCCGAGCGCGCTTCCTCGTCTTTCGCGAAGTCGCGATAATGCTGCGCCATCAGCAGCAAGGTCTCGCGCAGCTTCACGCTCGTGGTGCGGCGCGCGAGCTTTTCGGTCTCGTCCGCGCGCGCCAGATATCGCTCCGGCATTTCCATCTTGCCCATCTCCGTTTGCCCCATTCCCGCGAGCGATCTTGATTGGTTGACGCAAACCAAGCGTTACCAAAGGGCGGGCGCGGCTGTGACAAAACCGGGGCCGCAACCGGAAAAAGCGTTAACCAAGACGGCATGAGCGATCGCTTATGACCAGCGCGCGAAGCCGAGCCCGGTGCCGGACAAAGCCAAAGTGCGATAAGCGGGGATATAAGCCGACCAGGTCACGTCGAGATGGGTCGCCGCCGCCGCCGCGACGATCCAGTTGCGAATCTCCGAGCTGCCGGCCAGCAAGCGATAAGGCTTCAGCGCGCCGAGGAATTCCAAATCCTTGCGCTTGATCGCCTCGAAGATCGAGAGATCGAGATCCTCCTCGACCCGGAAATGGCTCATCCCGCCCGACGCCATGATGCCGACCCGGAGATTATCCGGGAAGGTCGCGACCAGATCCTTCAACGCCTTGCCGAAGGCGACGCAGCGTTGCGGCGTCGGCTGGTTGGGCGGGTTGTAGGTATTCAGGAAGATCGGAATGATCGGCACCGACGTGCCGTGGAGATAACGGTAATGGATGAAGGAATAAGCGTGGCCTTCATGCTCGGTCGCCGGGATCGATTTGACCGACGAGATGTCGAAGCCTTTTTCGACCAGCCCTTCGATCAGATGGAGCGCCAGCGGCGCGTGACAGGGATAGGCGACCGGCGCGCCCTCCTCGGCGCGGCGCAGCTGCGCGCGTTTGTACCAATCTTCGACCGGCGTCGTCGGACGCGCGGCGTTGACCACCGTCTCGCCGTAATAGATCGCGATCGACGGCATGTGATCGTCGTGGAACAGCTCGTACTGGTCGTCGCCGCAAACGATCAGCACGTCGAGATTGGCGCCGCGCACCTCGTCGCGCATCCGGTCCATGGCGCGTTGCGTGTCGTGAAAGCGCTGGGTGATCGCCTCGGGCGTCACCAAAGCGGCCGCGTTTTTCGGCGCTTCGTCGATCACCTGCTGATAGGAGAGCCGCTTGCCGAGCTTGTCGTAAAACGGCAGCCGGTCGTCGCGGTCGCGGAATTTCGCGATCCAATCCTCGAGCTCGCAGGTCAGCATCACGCTGTGCGAGGAAGCGAACGCGGCGGCGATACGGGCCATAAGGCCTCCCTTCCCATGCCTTTTCGGGCGAGATCATTGTAAAGTCCGGTACCATTGTCGCAACAGGCTTCGAGACACCATGCCGCACACCGCCCACTCGCCCACTCTTCCGCTTGCCGGATTGCGCGTCCTCGAATTCACCCAGAACGTGATGGGGCCGAGCGGCGGGCTGGTGCTCGCCGATCTCGGCGCCGATGTGGTGAAGATCGAGCCGGCGCCCGCCGGCGACGTCACCCGCGGCCTTGGCGGCTTCGCCAGCGGGTTTTTCTCCTACCTCAACCGCAACAAGCGCAGCCTTGCCATCGACGTGAAGACCGAGGCGGGCAAGAAGCTGGTTCACCGCCTCGCCGCGCAAGCCGATATCGTTCTGGAAAATTACGCGGTCGGGACCATGGACCGGCTCGGCATCGGCTATGAGGCGCTGTCGGCGATCAATCCGCGCCTCATCTATTGCGCGATGAAAGGCTATCTCTCCGGCCCTTACGAACGCCGCGCCGCGCTCGACGAAGTGGCGCAGTTCCAGGCCGGGCTTGCCTACATGACGGGACCGCTGGGACGGCCGTTGCGCGCCGGCGCCTCGGTCATCGACATCATGGGCGGGACTTTCGCCGCGGTCGCGATCCTGGCCGCCTTGCGCGAACGCGACCGCACCGGCAAAGGCGAGATGGTGAAAAGCGCGCTCTTCGAATTGACCGTCTATCTCATGGGCACGCATATGGCGGGCGGCGCCTTCAACGGCGAGAACCCGGTGATGCCGATGCCCGAGCGCCGCGGCGGCTGGGGCGTCTATCAGGTCTTCAAAAGCGCCGACGGCGCCGAGCTCTTCATCGCCGCGACCAGCGATAGTCTTTGGCTGCGTTTTTGCGAGGTGTTCGAGCGGCCCGATCTGGCATCCGACAAACGCCTGGCCACCAATGCCGAGCGGGTGCGCGCCAAGGAATGGCTTATCCCGGCGGTGGCGGAAACCTTGGGCAAGCTCAGCCGCGCCGAGATCGAGCGGCGTTGCGAACGGGTCGGCATTCCCTTCGCGCCGGTCGGCAAGGTCGAGGATCTCTACACCGACCCGCATCTCAATCAGGGCGGGCTGGTCGACACCACCTTGCTCAACGGCGTGAAGACCAAGCTTCCGAAACTGCCGATCGAGCTCGACGGCGAGCGCTGCGATCTGCGTTTGCAACCGCCCAAGATCGGCGAGCATTCGCGCGCGGTTCTCACCGAGGCCGGCTTGACCAACGAGGAGATCGACGCGCTGATGCGCGACGGTGTGGTGGTGTAGCCAAAAGTTAAGGTACCCCTCACCAGCTCGCTGCGCTCGCGCCCTCTCCCTCAAGGGGAGAGGGCTCGTTGAAGCAGCGTCTAAGCCCCTCGCCCCAGCGCGGGAGAGGGGCGGCCCGAAGGGCCGGGGTGAGGGGGAACGATGCGCATCGATAACGTTGTGGCGAGTTACAACAAAGGGAGGATGTGATGGGCAAGCTCAACGGCAAGGTTGCCATCGTCACCGGCGCGGCGTCCGGCATCGGCCCGGCCTATGCCAAGGCGCTGGCGGCCGAAGGCGCCAAGATCGCGATCGCCGATGTCGAGCCCGCCGATGCGGTGCTGCGCGCCATTCGCGACGCCGGCGGCGAAGCCATCAGCCAGATTTGCGACGTGTCCGATGCCGATGCGGTGACGCGGCTGGTGCGCGCAACCGAGGAAGCTTTCGGCGGTGTGCATATCCTCGTCAACAACGCGGCGATCTATGCGCGTTTCGTCTCGGTGAAGCTCGACGAGATCAGCAACGCCGATTGGGACCGCGCCTTTGCCGTCAATGTGCGCGGGCCGTTCCAATGCGTCAAAGCCGTGCTGCCGGCGATGCGGCGCCAAGGTTACGGCAAGATCATCAACATCGTCTCGGGCACGATCTTCAAGGGCGTGCCGATGATGCTGCATTACGTCTCGACCAAGGGCGCGGTCCTCGCCATGACGCGCTCGATGGCGAACGAGCTCGGCAAGGACGGCATCCGCATCAACGCGATCGGGCCGGGCCTCACCTCGACCGAATTCCTCAAAAGCCGCAACGATATCGGCGACACCTTGCAGCACATGGCGAAGACCCGTGCGCTGGCGCGCGAGGAAACGCCCGAGGACCTGGCCGGCGCCTGCGTATTCTTCGCCTCGCCCGACAGCGACTTCATCACCGGCCAATGCCTCGTCGTCGATGGCGGCCAGGTGATGCATTAGGACTCGGGCGCTAAATCAAACCGTCATTCCCGCGAAAGCAGGAATCCAGGGCGAATGACGCGTGGTTGCCCCTAGGCCCCTGCTTTCGCAGGGGCGACGACGCTCGGTTCGCCTGGTTTCGATCTTGCTTTAATCCGCCGCTTCGCCGGCGCCGCCATGCGCCTTCGACCAGGCGGGCGGATCTTTCATGAAGGCTTCGATGTCGCCCAGCAGCGAGCGCTCGAACTTGCCGCTTTCCTTGGCGGCGGCAAGCACGTCCCACCAGGTCGCGAGCGCATGCAGCTCGACCCCGAGCTCTTTCAGGATTTTCCGCCCTTCCGGGAAGATGTCGTAGAAGAACACGACGAAGCAATGCTCGACCGACGCGCCGGCCTGGCGCAGCGCGTTGCAGAAATTGACCTTGCTGCGCCCGTCGGTGGTCATGTCCTCGACCAGCAGCACGCGCTGGCCTTCCTTGACCTCGCCTTCGATCTGCGCGTTGCGGCCGAAGCCTTTGGCCTTCTTGCGCACATAGAGCATCGGCAGCGACAGCCGATCGGCCATCCAGGCGGCGAAGGGAATGCCCGCGGTCTCGCCCCCGGCCACGGCATCGAAACATTCGAAACCCGCTTCGCGCATGATCGTGGCGGTGCCGAAATCCATCAAAGTCTGGCGCACGCGCGGAAACGAGATGAGCCGCCGGCAATCGGTATAGACCGGGCTTGCCCAGCCCGAGGTGAAGATGAAGGGCTTGTCGGTCATGAAGCGCACCGCTTCGACCTCCAAGAGCATCTTCGCCGTCAGCTCGGCCATGGTTTTCTTGTCGGGAAATCCGGCGGTCATTCGTGCAGCCCTTCATGTTTCGTGGTTCCGCCGATTAGCCGGGGATTCGCGGCAAAAATCAAGACCGGCGCCGCGCCGCCGCCAACCGATCTTGCGCTCAGGCCGATGCGGACTTGCCTTCCTTGCCGCGCGCGAACGCTTCGTCGATGGCGGCGAGAAAGGCATTCACATCGAGGGGCTTGGTGAGATAGCGGAAGAAGCCCGCGGCCAGTCCGGCCCTGATGTCACGCGGAAAGGCAGCGGCGGTGAGCGCCAGAACCGGAATGTCGCGCGTCTCCGGCATCGCCTTCAGCCGATCGAGGACTTCAAAGCCGTTCATTCCCGGCAGGTTGAGATCGAGCACGATCACATGCGGCTGGTGGGCGACCGCCATATCGAGGCCGAGTGCCGGCGCCGCCGATGACAGCATGGCAACATCCGGGATCGTCGCGATGAGATGCTCCATGAGGTGCAGATTGGCGGGATTGTCCTCGATGTAGAGCAAGGTATATCCGCCGGCTCTCGCACGCGAATTCGTCGCCGCGACCGTGGCCGCCGAAATATCGCGCGGCGCGATCGCGACGGCGACCGGCAGCTCGATCCAGAACGTACTGCCCTGGCCCGGCCGGCTGAAGAAATCGATCGTTCCGCCCATCGCGGCGACCAGCTTGCGTGAAAGCGCAAGGCCGATGCCGGTTCCCGCGACTTCGGTGTACTCGGCGCCGAGCCGATGAAACGGCTCGAAGAGCTCGCTCTGACGCTCCTGCGCGATTCCGATGCCGGTATCGCTGACGACGAGCCGCACGCGTCCGCCGGGCGACGGCAACGCGGAGAGGGTCACGCCTCCGCCGCGCCGGTTATATTTGATCGCGTTGGAGACGAGGTTGATCAAAATCTGGCGCAGGCGGAACTGATCGGCGCGCACCGCCATGGAAGCGGGGACAATCGCCATGTCGAAGGTCAAACCGGCTTTTTCCGCGAGCGGCCACATCGAGGTGTTGATTTCATCGAGCGTCGCTTGAACGTTGACCGGTTCGATCGATAGATTGAGCCTCCCGGCCTCGATGCCGGAAAGATCCAGCACCTCGTTCACCAGTTCGAGCAGGTGCTCGCCGCCGGATTTGATGTAGCCGCAATATTCCTGCTGCTTCGCCGTCAGCCTGCCAGCCGGGTCGAGATCGAGCATCTGCGCGAAGCCGATCACCGCGTTGAGCGGCGTCCGCAATTCGTAACTCATGCTCGACAGGAAATCGGATTTCGCGCGGTTGGCTTGCTCCGCGCTTTGCTTGGCCTCGATCAACTCGGCATCGGCTTGCTTGCGCGCGGTGACGTCGCGGATCGCGCTGGAAACCAGGAGACCGCCCGGGGTTTGCAGCGGGCTGATGCTGACCTCGATCGGGAAGCTCGTGCCGTCCTTGCGGATGCCGGACAACTCGAGCCCCGAGCCCATCGGCCGCGCCTGCGGTTGCTGCATGAAGCTTTTGCGATAGAGCGGATGGTGTTCGCGATAAGGCTTGGGGATCAGCTCTTCGACCTCGTGCCCCAAAATCTCCGCCCGCGCGTAGCCGAAGAGCGTCTCGAATTGATGATTGACCAGCGTGATGAGGCCTTTCTGATCGACGATCAGCATGGCGTCGGGCGCCGACTCCAGCAGGTCGCGGAACTGATCGTCCGCGCGGCGGCGGCGCTGCAATTGCAGAATGAGGATCTCGGCGCCAACGAAAAGCACCAGCAGGGTCAGCGCCAGCCGCACCCCACCGCGGACGAGATCGCTATCGAATGCCGCCAGCGCGTCCGCGCGCGAGACGCTGACCGCAACCACCGCCGTGCTTTCCGGCACGCGCGCATAGCTGACGATGCGATTCTGGCCATCGAGATCGACGCGCTCGTGAAACGTTCCGGCCGACGCGAAGGCCAGGTGTTCGCGGAACAGCGGGCCGCCGGCGACGGATCGGCCCAGTCTCTGCACGTCTTGCGGCTCGCGCACAAGAATAGTGCCGTCGCCCCGCAAAAGGACGGCGACGCGGCTGGGTCCGAGCTCGAGCGAGCGATAGACCGCCGCGAAATATTGCGGGTCGACGACCGCCGTAACCACCCCGGCAAATTGTCCATCGGGCGATTGCAGCCGGCGCGAGACATTGATTACCCAATCGCCGCTGATCTTGGAGCGCTCGGCCGCCGCGATGTGCATGGTCTCGCCACTGCCCAGGCGCTGGACGACGAAATGCTCTTCGTCGGAAACGTTGAGCGGCGGCGGATCGGCAAACTGCGATGTCGCGATCCGGTTGCCGTCGGCGTCGGTCCAGCTCACCGTGCGCAGAACCGGCGAGCCGCCATGAATCGCCCGCAGCAAACTGTGGATCGTGGCCGGATTCCGGTAGCGGCCGGCGGCAACGTCGGCGGCGAGCCCGGCGGCCGCGTTCAACACCGCCGAGATGTTCTCCAAGGTTTGAGCGGTGTGCTCCGCCACGAGCAGCGAGGCGTTGCGCGTTTCGCGGTCGGCAAGCGCGAGCGCGTCGTTATATCGCTGCCATTGGTCGTAGGCGAAGAACCCAATGATGACCGCGGCGATCAGGATGACGGCCGCGCCGACTTGCCAGCCGGGGGCATCGGCAAGACGGGCGAAGCGAGTCTGAGGCTGTTTGGGTAGGATGGGTGTCACGCTCCGCGTTTTCCCCAAAAATGAACGGCTCAACCGCCTCTATCGTTGTCATAATAGTAACTGACGCCCAGAAACCATTGATTTGGATCAAGGTTGCTTGAGCGTTGCGTTAACGCAGAAGCGCCTGCGCCTCGTCCCACAGCGCGCGCACGAGATCGTCAGCCGGTTGCGCGCGTGCGAGCCCCGCCGATTGCCCCGCCCAAGCCTGCATACGATCGATGTCGTTGCCTTTCGCGGCAGTTTCGCGCATTGCCTGGGTCAGCCCGCGTTGCACCGGGTAAGGCGCCGGCAGCGGCGCATCCGGTGCCGCGGCGGCGCGGGTATAAGCGGTTGCGATGCTGCGCCCGGAACGGCCGGAGAAAGCGCGCGTGACCGTGGTTTCCTCAGGGAGACTCCGCCCGATCGCATCGGCCCAAGAAGACGGCAGCTTCGCTTCGGGACAGCGCAGAAATCCAGTGCCGATCTGAACCGCCGACGCGCCGAGCAGCAAAGCCGCCGCCACGCCGCGTGCATCGGCGATGCCGCCGGTCGCGATCACCGGTACCTCGACCGCATCGACCACCGCCGGAAGCAGCGCGAACAAGCCGACCATGCCCGCCTCGGCCTTCGCCGCGTCGAACGCGCCGCGATGCCCGCCCGCTTCCATGCCTTGCGCGACGATCGCATCGGCGCCGGCCGCCGCGGCTGCCTTGGCTTCGGCAATGGTGGTCGCGGTCGCGAACCATTTGATGCCGCGCGCTTTCATCGTCGCGACAAAGCTCGGCGGATAAAGCCCCATGATCGACGAGATGATCGCGGGCCCGGCCGCGATCATCGCCGCGCATTGCGCCGCAAAATCCGGCGGCTTGGCGTCGCCGGCGTCTTGCGCGACTTCGGGTCCCCAACGGCGCAGGAAGTCGCGCATCGCGTTTTCCGCCACGGGATCGCGCGACGGCGCGGGATCGGGAATCCAGAGATTGAGCTGGAACCCGCCATTGCTGGCGGCGCGCAGCTCCGCTGCCCAGCTTTTGATCGCTTCCGGCTGCATCAACAACGCGCCGCACGCGCCGAGCCCGCCGGCATTCGCCACTTCGATGGAAAGCGAGGTCGGGCATGCGCCCGCCATCGGTGCCAGCAAAATCGGAACGCGCAAATGATAGGTCGTGCAGAATGTTTCCGCGCGGATCAGCGCCGGATGGGATGTCGGCATGATGAATCTCCTCGGCAAGGAGGCTAGCGCGTTAGGCGCGCGATGTAATCATGCAGCGATCGGATGGAAGATGTCCCGGCGGCCGACGGCGGCTGCCAGCGCGGCATCCACAAGCGCCGCCCGCTTGAGCTAGATCAAGGCGCAAACTCTCGCCGCGGCGGAGACTTTCTTATTATCGTACGCAAGAGAGCGATCGATGATTAAAACGATCCTCGTTCCCGTCGGCGGCAGCGCGACGGATGCAAGCACCTTCGCAACCGCACTCGCGACGGCGAAGCTCTTTGCCGCGCATCTCGCATTTTTCCATGTCCGGATCGGCGCCGCCGAAGCCGTGGCATACACGCCCCATGCCGATTTCGCGCAAGGCGCCGGCAGCCTTCACGTTCTCGAACGGCTGACAAAGGAATCGGAAAATCGCGCATCGAACGCGCGGCGCCATGTCGCCGAATTTTGCGCCGACCAGCATCTCGTCTTGGACGAGGTTTCGCCGCCCGATCATCTGTCGGCGAGCTGGTGCGAGGAATCGCACAACGCGCTCGAACGGCTGATGAGCCGGTCGCGGCATTACGATCTCGTGGTGATGGGACGCGGCGCGCGCCCGAACGGCTTGCCGCGCAATCTTCTCGGCCGTCTGCTGCTCGGCTGCGGCCGCCCGATCTTGATCGCGCCGCGCGAGGCCCGCTCCGACGGAAACCGAACCGTGGTCGTCTGTTGGCAGGAAACGCCGCAAGCGGCGCGCGCGCTGACGGCTTCCATGCCTTTTCTCACGCGGGCCAAGCGCGTCGTTTTCCTGTCGGTCGACGAGAAGGATGCGAATGCCGCCGATGCCTTGCAGGACATCGCGCGCAAAATGGTGTGGCACGGCGTGACCGCCGAGACGAAGTTGATCGAAAGCGATCGCCGCGCGACGGCGCATCAGCTTTTCGCCGCGGCCCAAGAATTGGGCGCGGATCTGGTCGTCATGGGCAGCCACAGCCACAGCCGAACCCATGAAATGATTTTCGGCAGCTGCACCCAATCCGCGCTCGACGACGCCGCGCTGCCGGTGCTGATCGTTCATTAGGCCGTGAGAGCGGGAACCGGAATCGCCGCTGGGTAGTTTCCGAGTCTATCGTCGCAACGCCGTCGCCTCGTATCCTATTTCGATCTTCGTGACGGCCTTGAGAGGGGAATCGTCGTGCGATCTTACTGGCTTTCTCTAGCAGCCGAGCCGCGTGCCGAAATGGGCTCGGCATGAGTTTCCTCACCGTGCGGCACGTCACCACCTACCGCTATAAGGAGCCCGTCGCGTTGGGCGAGCATCGCATGATGTTTCGGCCGCGCGAGAGCCATGATCTGCGCCTGATCACGACGCGTCTCGAGATCGAGCCGAAACCGGCGCAGCTGCGCTGGGTGCATGACGTCTTCGACAACTCGGTCGCGATCGCTACGTTCTCGGGGCGCACCACCGAGCTCTGTTTCGACAGCATGGTCGCGCTCGAGCATATCGAAAGCGAGCTGCCCCACTATACCCTCGAGCCCGAGGCGGCGACCTTCCCCTTCACCTATGCGCATGACGACCTGCCCGACCTTGCGCTGGCGCTGCGCCGGCAGACCCCCGACCCCGAGATCGACCGTTGGGCGAAGCGTTTCCTGCCGCGTTCCGGCAAGATCGAAACCATCGCGCTGCTGCGCGCGATCACGGTCGGCATCCGCGAGCAGCTGACCTATCGGCGCCGCATCGAGCGCGGCGTGCAGACGGCGGGCGAAACCTTGCAACGTGGTAGCGGCTCGTGTCGCGACTTCGCTTTGCTGATGATCGAGGCGGTGCGCTCCCTCGGTTTCGCCGCGCGCTTCGTCAGCGGCTACATCTTTGTGCCGGAGATCGAGCCCGCGCGCGTGCTCGGCGGCGGCGCAACCCATGCCTGGCTGCAGGTCTATTTGCCCGGCGCCGGCTGGGTCGATTTCGATCCGACCAATCGCATCATCGGCAACCGCAATCTCATTCGCGTCGCCATGGCCTGGGACCCGGCGCAGGCTTTGCCGCTTTGGGGCAGCTTCGTCGGCTACGCCTCCGCCTTCATCGGCATGGAGGTTGACGTGACCGTCAGCGAAGAATTGCATCTGGCTTAAAGAGGAGGCTCCGCATGCAGATCCGGGTCGGTTACGAGTTGATCTATGAGTGTCCTCAGCCGACTCCCATGATCCTGACCTTGAACATTCATTACACGCGCGCCTCCGACATCGTCTTTCCCGACCATGTGACGAGCGACCCGGCGGTGCCGCTGGCCGCCTATCGCGACAGCTTCGGCAATTGGTGCACGCGGCTGGTGGCGCCGAAAGGCCGCATCCGGCTTTCGACCAGCGCGGTGGTGAGAGACAGCGGCATCCCCAACCCCACTGTCGCGTCGGCGCACCAGCACCTGGTCCAGGAGCTGCCGGACGAAACCCTGATCTTTCTTCTCGGCAGCCGCTATTGCGAGACCGATCGTCTGTCGCAGACGGCCTGGGATTTGTTCGGCCGCACGCCGCTGGGCTGGAGCCGGGTTCAGGCGATCTGCGATTTCGTCAACCACCACATCGCCTTCGATTACGAACGCGCGCGCCCCACCATGACCGCTCTGGATGTGTTCGACGAGCGCCGCGGCGTCTGCCGCGACTTCACCCATCTCGCCATCGCGTTCTGCCGTTGCATGAACATCCCGGCGCGTTATTGCACCGGCTATCTCGGCGATATCGGCGCGCCGCCGCCTTACGGGCCGATGGATTTCGCCGCCTGGATGGAGGTCTATCTCGCCGGCAAGTGGCACATTTTCGACCCGCGCAACAACGTGCCGCGGATCGGCCGGGTGCTGATCGCGCGCGGCCGCGACGCGGCCGATGTCGCGATCAGCCATACCTTCGGCATGGCCACGCTGCTGAGCTTCAAGGTGATCACCGACGAGATCGCCGCCAGCCAAGTGGCCTGACCCTCATTCCGCCGTAGCGCCATAAATCCTCGCCGCCACCTCCCTCCGACCTACCCTTGACCATACGGAAACCAGCACTTACATACGTTAAGTGTACGCTAAAAGCGTGCGATTTTGGGGTGGAAATAGGGTCGAAAGCGGGTGGGAGATTGGGATGGCGAGCGAGGCACAGATCGCGGCGAACCGGCGCAACGCGCAAAAAAGCACCGGGCCCAAAAGCGACGCCGGCAAGGCGAAAACCGCCCGGAACGCCATGCGCCACGGGCTGAACGCAAAGCACGTCGTCTCGCACGACGAGAACGCCGCCGATTTCTTCGCTTTTTACGAGGCGCAGCGCGCCTTGTTCGCGCCCCAGGACGCGATCGAGGAGCAGCTGGTCGAGCGCATCGCCATCTGCGCCTGGCGCCTGCGGCGTTTGCCCCGCGCCGAGGCCGAGCTCATCAACGCTTGGTACGCCAAAGGCTCTTACACCCACGGCACCGTCATGGGCACGGTCTTCGGCCGCGCGTCGAGCGAGATGGGAACCCTGTCGCGTTACGAGGCGGCGCTCGACCGCGCCTTGCGCCGGGCCAGCGAAATGCTGGAGCGCCGTCAGGCACGGCGCCGCGACGCGGCGATCCGCTTAGAAGAAGGGGGCGAAAATAAAAACACCGAAACAAAGCCAATTTCCTTCGCCGAATCAGAGGTCGAAAGCCAATCTCGCTCGGCGGAAGAGCCACCCTCTCTACCCTCCCCCTCGAGGGGGGAGGGTAGAGCTTCGCGTAGCGAAGCGAGGGAGGGGGTGAATGACGGAGACTGATTCGGTGGGCTTTCGGGCAAAGCAGCTTTCGCGCCGCCGCCGCCGCGTTGACCGGGGCGGAAATCGGAGGCTTATTAGCGTTCCAGGGAGGAAGAAGGCGGCAAGCCATGTTCGAGGCGGGATTCCACGCGCTGATGCTCATTTTGGAGCCGACCCGCCTGCTGATCATGACAGCGGGCGTGGTGCTGGGCCTGTCTTTGGGCGTCATTCCCGGCCTCGGCGGCGTGGTCGGCCTCGCGATCCTCATACCCTTCACCTATCACCTCGACGCGTTTTCGGCCTTCGCGTTGCTTTTGGGCATGGCGTCGGTGACGACGATCTCGGACCTCATTCCTGCTGTGCTCTTCGGCGTGCCCGGCACGGTCGGCGCGGCGGCCACGGTGTTGGACGGCCATCCGCTGGCGAAGATGGGCCAGGCGGCGCGCGCTTTCGGGGCCGGATATGGCGCCTCGCTGATCGGCGGGATTTTCGGCGCGGTGCTGTTGGCCTTGGCGATTCCGGTGCTGCGGCCGATGGTGCTGTATCTCGCCTCGCCCGAGTTGTTGTCCTTCTGCATTTTCGGCTTGTCGATGGTGGCCGTCCTCAGCGGCAAGGCGCCGTTGAAAGGCCTGACCGCCGCCGGCCTCGGCCTGATGCTGGCGATGATCGGCGGCGACGCGCAGACCGGGACTTTGCGTTGGACCTTCGGCACGCTTTATCTCTGGGACAAGCTGCCGCTGGTGCCGTTCACCTTGGGGATTTTCGCGATCCCCGAGCTCGTAGACATGGCGGCCGCGCGTACCACCATCGCACAAAACGAAAACCGCGCCGCGATCGACCTGAAAGGCCAATGGCAAGGCTGGCGCGACGCCTTGGAGAATTGGTGGCTGATTTTGCGCTGCTCGACCTTGGGCGCGTTTCTCGGCGCGGTGCCGGGATTGGGCGCGGCGGTGATCGACTGGATCGCCTATGGCCATGCGGTGCGCACCGAGAAGAATACCGAGAATTTCGGGCGCGGCGACATACGCGGCGTGATCGCGGCGATCAGCTCGGACAACGCCAAGGAAGGCGGGCATCTGGTGCCGACGATTGCCTTTGGCGTGCCGGCGGGCGCGTCGATGGCGCTGTTGTTGAGCGCCTTCCTGATGCACGGGCTGGTGCCGGGACCCGAGATGCTGACCAAGCACTTGGACGTCACCTATTCGATCATCTGGACGCTGACCTTGTCGCATGTGATCGGCGCGGTGATCTGCATCGCGGCCAGCGGGCTGTTCGCGCGGCTTGCGATGGTGCGCGCCGGCATTCTCGTGCCGCTGGTGCTGATGGTGATCTTCATCGGCGCCTTCGAAGGCTCGCAAAGCTGGGGCGATCTTTATTCGCTGGTGCTGTTCGGCGCGCTCGGCTGGGTGATGAAGCATCTCGGCTGGCCGCGCCCACCCTTGATTTTGGGCTTCGTGCTGGGCGGCATTTTCGAGCGCTATTTCTTCATCTCGACCCAGATCTATGGTGCGGCCTGGGCGTTGCGCCCGGTGGTGATGCTGGTCTTTGCCGGCGCGTTGTGGGTCGTGCTGCCGCCGATGAAAACGCATCTCGCCGGCACGGTCGCGACCTTCCGCCGTTTCCAATTCGGCGCCGTGCGCTTCGGCAGCCAGGCGGCTTTCAGCGTGGCGTTGATCGCCGCGGTCGTCATCGGCATGTGGTTTTCGCGCGACTGGCCGCCGGCCGCACGGCTGGTGCCGACCGCTTCATCCGTGGCCGCGTTGTTCTTTGCCGTGCTCAACCTTGCCACCGAATTGTTCGGCGACAAGAAGCTGGTGCTGACCGGCCCGGCCGAAGCGCCGTCTCTGCCCGGAAGCACGGCGCCCACGCCGCCGCAATCGTCCGCGATCCTGTGGCGCGCTTTGCGCGTTTTCGGCTGGATCATCGGCTTTCTCGTGCTCGGCGCCGGGGTCGGGCTGTTGCCAGCGTTGGCGTTGCTTGTGTTCCTGCTGATGCGTGTGGAATTCGCCGAGCGCTGGCCGGGCGCCTTGGTCGCCTCGGGATTAGCCACCATCGTCATCTATCTGCTTTTCGACCGGGTCTTCGCGCTGCCCTGGCCGCAATCCCTGATCGGCAATTTGATCCCGAGCTTGCGCGACATGACCGGTCTCGTCTAAGCGCAACAGAATCCGCGAATAGGAAACGCCATGGCCGCCACCGCGCTCGATTCAGCGATCTTCCGCGACATCTTCAGCACCGCAGCCATGCGCCTGGTCTTTTCCGACGAGAGCCGCGTGCAATGCTATCTCGACATCGAAGCGGCGCTGGCGCGCGCGCAAGCACGGCTCGGCATCATTCCCAAGGAAGCCGCCGCCGAAATCCAACGCCATTGCCAGGCCGAGAGCTATGATTTCGCGCTGTTGAAACAGCAGACCGAGCGCATCGGCTATCCGGTGCTGCCGGTGGTGCAGCAGCTCGTGAAGAAATGCAAAGACGGGCTGGGCGAATGGTGCCATTGGGGCGCCACCACCCAAGACATCACCGACACCGCAACCGTGCTGCAGATCCGCGCGGCGCTCGAACTGGTCGAAGGCGATCTCGCCGCGATCGCCAAGGCGCTGGCGGGCCTCGCGCGGCGTTATCGCGACACGCCGATGGCGGGGCGCAGCAATCTGCAACAAGCGGTGCCGATCACCTTCGGCTTCAAGGCGGCGACTTTGCTGGCGGGCATCGAGCGCCACCGCGCGCGATTGAAAGAATTACGCCCGCGCGTGCTGGTGGGCGAGTTCGGCGGCGCCGCCGGTACCCTGGCGTCACTCGGCAAGGACGGGCTTGCGGTTCAAACCGAGCTGATGAAGGAGCTGGGTTTGGGCCAGCCCGCCATTGCCTGGCACACCATGCGCGACAGCATCGCCGAAACCGGCTGTTTCCTCGGCCTGGTCACCGGCACCTTGGGCAAGATCGCGACCGACGTGAAGCTGATGATGCAGACCGAGGTCGAGGAAGTGTTCGAGCCTTTCGCCGAAGGGCGCGGCTCGTCCAGCACCATGCCGCAAAAGCGCAACCCGATCTCGTGCAACTACATCATCGCCTGCACCTCGATGGTGCGCCAAAACGTGGCCGCCTTGCTCGACGCGATGGTCGAGGATCACGAGCGCTCCACTGGCCCCTGGGAGATCGAGTGGATTGCCGTCCCCGAGATTTTCCTGCTAGCCGCGGGCGCGCTCAACCAAGCGCGGTTTCTCTTGGAAGGGCTCGAAGTCGATCCCGTACGGATGCGCGCGAACCTGGATTTGACGCGCGGCATGATCGTGTCCGAGGCGGTGATGATGGGGCTCGGGCCTTATCTCGGGCGCCAGCGCGCGCATGATCTGGTCTACGATATTTGCCGCAAGGCGATCACCACCGGCGCATCGTTCCTCGACCTGCTGGCGGCCGACGCGGAAATCTCGCCACATCTCGATCGCACGGCGCTGGCGAAGCTGATCGATCCCGCCAATTACCTGGGCGTCGCCGGCGCGATGATCGATCGCGTCCTCGACGCCTTTTCGTGACCGGAAGGATCGCAATAAAGATGCGGATCGAGCTAACCCTCGCTTGCGGCGATTATGAGATCCATCGCGCCTTGAAGGAAGGGACGGTGCGGCCGGACGGCATCGACCTCACCGTGCTGACCGAGATGGATTCCTCGACCCGGCATTGGCGCTTTCTGCGCGGCCGCGAATTCGACGTCGCCGAATGTTCGTGCTCGTCCTATATCGTCGCGCGCGATCGCGGCTTGCCGTTTCGTGCCTTGCCGGTTTTTCCCCATCGCCGTTTCCGCCACGGCTTCATCTTCATCAATACCGGCAAAGGCATCACGAAACCCGCCGATCTCGTCGGCCGCAAGATCGGGGTCAAATCCTTCCAAGTGACCGCGGTGCATTGGATGCGCGGCATACTCGAGAGCGAATATGGCGTGCCGCACCGCTCGATCGAATGGTTCGCCGAGCTCGACGAGGATGTCGAGTTCACGCCGCCGCCGGGGCTGAAGCTCACGCGCCTGCCGCATACCAAATCGGTCGAGGCGATGCTGGTCGCAGGCGAGCTCGACGCGGTGCTGCATTCCGATCTGATCGAGCCGCTGATCAAAAAGGATCCGCGCGTGGCGCGGCTTTTCCCCGACCACAAGGCCGAGGAGCAGGCCTATTTCCGCAAGACCGGGATTTTCCCGATCATGCATGTCGTTGCGATCCGCGAGGACATCGTCGAAAAACATCCCTGGGTTTCGGTCAACCTCTATCGCGCCTTCGAGCAATCAAAGGCGATCGCGATGAAGCGCATGGAAAATCCACGCATCACGCCGCTGGCCTGGTATCGCGAGGCTTGGGAAGAGCAGCAGGAGATACTCGGCCCCGACCCGTGGGAAAACGGGCTGACCGCGCGCAATCGCGTGACGCTCGAAACCCTGGCGCGCTATTCGCACGAGCAAGGATTGACGCAGCGGCTGATGCCGCTCGACGAGCTTTTCATCGATGTGTCGGAAGGCCGCAAGCGCGGCGGCTTTCGGATCTAGCGCGTGCGCCAGTCGACCGCTTCGCGCGTGACCGAGACTCCGCTTTTGGCCGAGAGGCGAACCAGATTGACGGTGCCGGCATGATCGGGCGAACCGGAATAATAAGCGGCGACCGAGCCATTCCCCACCCGGGCGTGGCGATTCCAATGGCCGAGCGCCACATAGTCGGCCTGGGTCGCTTCGATCTCGTCGGCGCCGATCAGCCAGGACGGGCGCAGATTGGTCGCGCGGTTGGGGCTGGGCTCGTAATGCCCATGCGCCAGGGCGATCTGCCAGAAGCTGCGGCGCGGCACGGCGCTCATCAGCGGGTCCATATCGCCATAGTCGCGATGCGCGTTGCCCCATATCTGAAGGCCGAGCGCGGGGAAGAGCACGGCCTGGTCATGCGTGATCCCCAAGACGTGAACATTGGGAAGGTCCGCGAGGCCGCTGCGATGAAATACCGAATCCGGAATTGCCGGGTCGTGATTGCCGGGCAGGATCACGATCTCGCTCGGCGCTTCGGCCAGCAGCCGCACCACGCGGTCGAGCAAAGCGGGCGAGAGCCGGTTATGCTCGAAAGTGTCGCCGGCCAGAATCGTGACTTGCGCCTGAAGCGCCCGCGCCGCCGCCAGGACAACGCGCAGGCCGGCGGTGCCGTCGCCGTCATGAATGGGCTCGGTGAAGCCTTCGCTGACATGAACGTCGGAGCTGTGCACCACCAGCACGTCCGTGTCGGGCGCGGCGAAGTTCCGGTTCGGCGGGGAGATTACACTCATTTCATTCGGCTCGGCCGAAGGCCGCTATAGAATGAGGGGGCAGCGCCGGTCAACACGCCGCTGCTTCCCATGGCAAGGCGGTCCGGGGTAAAATCGTTCCGTCCCGAACCGACCACGGAGGGATCACGACACATGCGTTATGTTGTCGACGCACCCGATGGCAAGACCTGGTTTCGGCTCGAAACCGAGCTCGAAGCCGCGGGCGAATCCGCGCTGATGCGCCACGCCGTCGAAAAGCATTTCTGCCTCGAGCGCGAAAAAGCCGCGCAAACTTATCAGCCGGTTTCGAAAACTTTTTTCGAGCAGGAAATCGGTTTGAACGCGCATATTCAGCGCGAAATGCCGCTTTTTCTTACCCTTCGCGACGACGACGGCAAGGCCCATGTCACGGCGATGCTGCCGCCTGGCGGCAAGGACGATCCGTCCTTCCGCATCATCATCGTCGGGCCGGGCAATGCCGATCCCTATCCCGCCGACGGCGAAGCGATCAAGGCGCTCGGCGACCATTTCGGCATCGCGCTGCCGCGCGAGCGCTGCTACCCCTATCACCGCAATTGAGGCCGGAGACCGCCATCATGACCATGACGCTCGATCAATTCGCCGCGGAATGCCATCGCGTGCTGGCCGCCGATCCCGGGATCAAAGGCCGCAAGCAGCTTTGCGCACTGGTCGAGGAAGCGTGCAAGGACCGCGCCTTCGTCGCCGAGCATTTCGGCGCGGGCGTCAGCCAGCGCGACATCCTCTATGAGGATCCGGATTTGGGCTTCTGCATCTGCGCGCATGTCTATCGCGACGCGCGCGAAAGCCAACCCCATGATCACGGCTCAAGCTGGGCGATCTACGGCCAGGCGGAAGGCGAAACCGTGATGAGCGATTGGGCGCTGGTCGAGCCCGCCGGCGAAGGCAAGCTCGGCAAGGTGCGCTTCGTGCGCTCTTATGCGCTGCAGCCGGGCATGGCGCATCTCTACAATGAAGGCGATCTGCATTCGCCGCGACGCGACGCGCCGACCAAGCTGTTGCGCATCGAGGGCACGAATCTCGACAAGGTCCGCCGCTTCGGCTACCGCGCGATTTGATCTTGCCGAGCCGTCAATATTCGAGATGGATGCGCGCGCCGAAGATCGAAACCGGCCCGCGCGCCTTGTTGTAGGCGGGATCGAGCACGAACTGATAATCGAGCGACACGGATAGCGGCGCGGCGATCTGCGCGCGGTAATAGGTTTCGACGATCCGCTCGGGCGCATAGGAGAGCTTGCCGTCGCCGACCAGGATGCCGGTGCCGCCGGCAGCAAAATAATTGCGATGCTGTTCGGTCAGCTCATTCTGCGCCAGGCCCAGCCCTACCGTGTCATCCGCGCGGCTCCACGCGGCGCCTTTGAGACTCAAGCCCCCCGAAGTGCTGCGGTCGATGTCCTCGAAAGCCCAACTTTCGGTGTGACCGTTGCTCATGCTGAAGCGCCCGAACAGGGCGAGGTCGCTGGTGATCTCCTGCTGCAGGTTGAGGACGAAGCCCGGCTTCCAGCGCATGCGCCTGGTCGCGAGGATGTTGCCACCCAAGGATGCCGCTTGATCGTTGCTGCCCATGGGCGCGCGATTGGCGAAGACCAGGGTTTTGAAGGTGCCCGCGCGCGCGCCCAAGGCATAACGCGTCTCGAGCTCGAGCGCGGTGCCAAAGCTGTGCCAGAAGCGCGGATCGAGATCGCGCTGATTGGCGATCTTGGGCTCGAGAAAATCGCCCCAACGCAACGTGCCATGCGCCCAATTCCATTCCGCGACCGCGCCGTCGCTATAGGCTTTGGAATCGGCCGGATAATCCCACGCGCCCGCGGCCCATAGGCTGCCGTTGAGGAAGTCGTTGCGCGGATCGCCGGCATAGTCATTGGTGTCGAGGAAATCGGTCGGCGAGAGCTTGCCGGCGCTGACCGTCAGCCGCGAGATGTCCGCTTTGGCGGCGAGCTGATTGAGACCGTTTGCGATCGACTCCTGATCGCCGCCAAAGCCGAATGTTTGCCGGACATAGAGCCGCGCCACGTTGAGCTTCGGGTTGTCGAAGCCGCCCTTTTGCGCCTCGCCATTGGGAAAGCCGGCGACGCCTTCGGTGCGGCTCAGACCGAAGCCCTGATTGAACTCCGGATCGAAGTAAAGCTCGCCGCCTTGCCAGGGCAGGCGCCGTCCGAGAAACAAGGTGCCGGTCCAGGATTCGCGGCCGCGCGGCGCCGGATCGAGGCTGTTGGGCCCGCGATAGGGCGAATGAAAGCGCAGATTGCCTTGTTCGATGAAGGTCGTCTGGGCGTGAAGGCTCCAATCCTCAGGCGAGAGGCCGAAAAGCGAATCGCCTGCTTCATCGGCCTGTGCGGCAACCGCGATCGCCAGCCAAACCAAAACCGCCCCCGCGGCCTTTGCGCCGAGCGCCACCCCCCGCATCGTCAACACGCCTTCCCGTCTCGTTCGCTATCCCAGCCAAGCGTCGCGTGTCGATGCCACGGAATCGTTACGGAAATACGACAGCGCCGGCGCGCTCTTACCCGAACCGGCGTCGCGGGTCGAGAACCGCGTCTTGCTGCCGCCTAGCGAACCCCGCCGGGGATGGCCGACGCCGCGCTCGAGCCCCAATTGACGATATAGGCCTCGCCACGTTCGAGAAACGAGGCGACGATGCGCGTGAACCGTTCCGGCTGATCGGAATCGATCACATGGGCGGCGTCATAGATATAAGCCAGATGCGAGCCAGCGATCTGCACCTTCAAGAATTGGCCGGTCTCGCGCGGGATGATCTCGTCCTTCGTGCCCATGAGAATAAGCGTCGGCGCCTTGATCTCGGCAATTCTGCCGGGAAGCTCGGGATCCGACAGGGAAGCGGCGCGGTAATGCTCCAGCATGCGGCGATTACCCTGAAGCTGCTCCATGGGTTTCGTCACCGGCGGCGCGCGATCGGGATAGGCGAAGAGCTTGCGCCGCATCTCGGCGGGGTCCGCCGGCAACCCGCCTTTGCCGCCTGCCGGAACGCCGGCCGGCGCTTCGAGCACGAGGTGATCGACTTTGGCGCCGTGCCGCACCGCAAGCCACAGCGCTTCCCACCCGCCGAAGGACGCGCCGAGCACGTCGCATGGCTTGCCAATTACCTTATCGATGAACGACGCGGCAAGATCGGCAAGCTGGGGCATCGAGGCGATCCCGGGCTCGGCCGAAGTCCCGTCGAAGCCGGGAGTGATCGGCGCGAAAACCTGCCAATGCTCGGCCAACGCCTCCAAGGGCTTCGAGGGCGTAAACCCGCCCGCCGGGTGAAGATAAAGCAAAGGCCGGCCGCTGCCGGCGCTGAAATAGCTGACGGTTGCGGCGGCGAGCTTCACTTCCTTGCGTTGAAACATGATTGCCCGCCTGTTCTAGAGATCACGCAGCGCCGGTTCGACCCGGTCGCGGAACAGCTCCATCCCCCGGCGCACGATTTTGTCGGGCATGTTGCCGACTTTCATCGTGAACTGCTCAATACCGTGGCCCAGAACCCAGTGCACGCGCTTGATCTGCTCGACCACCGTTTCGGGACTGCCGCAATAGACCGAACCGGATTCGATCTGGTCTTCGAGCGAACGGCCGCGCAAGCTCGCCAGCCGCGCCTCGAATTTCTCGCTCGAGCCTTCCTGCTGGTAATAGCGCGTCTTTTGGATGACGAGCTGCTGCGCGCTGCGCTGCGGCCGCATCAAGATACGGTGGAAGTAATCCAACGCCTTGCGCAGATGCTCGCGCGCTTCCTCATCGGTGTCGGCGATGCAGGTGTGATGGCCGATCAGCACGTCGTCCTGCGCGGGCTCCCAGCCGCAAGAGTGCGCCACCTTGCGGTAGAAATCGATGTTGGCGCGCGCGACATTGAGATCGGCAATCAGCACGATCCCGAGCTTGGCGCCGTGCTGCGCGACGAACTCGGCGGATTCCTCGTTGGTGCCCGACATGAGCAAGCGCGGATAGGGTTTTTGATAAGGCCGCGGCCAGATCGAAACCGAGGGAAATTGATAGAACTGGCCTTCCCAGCCGAACGGCTCCGGCTCGGTCCAGGCCTTGATGATCAACGCCACCGCCTCGCGCAGCCGCTCGCGCGATTTGTTCGGCGGCACATTATAGGCGATGTACTCATGCGGAATACCGCGCATCATTCCCGCAAGCACGCGCCCGCCGCTCATCACGTCGAGCATCGCGTATTCCTCGGCGACCCGGATCGGATTGAGCAGCGGCACGAGATTGCCCAAAAGGGCGAGCTTCACCCGCTTGGTGCGGTGAACCAGCGCCGCGCCGATCAGATTGGGATTCGACATCAGCCCATAGGGACTGAAATGATGTTCGTTGCAGCCGACGGAATCAAATCCACATTGCTCGGCATAGGCCATGCAATCGATGTAGTCGGCGTAAAGCTGACGCCCGCGCTCGGGATCGAATTCCTTGTTGCTGACCGGCCATTCCTCGGGCTCGCGCGGATAGTCGGTCCAGGGCATGAGGTGGAAGAAATTGAACTTCATCGCGTTTATCCTTGCTTGGCGGGCAGCGAATAGCGCCCGTCCTTGTCGCGCGCCAATCCGGCCTCGGCGCGAAGCTTCTCGAGCGCGCGCACGATCTCGCGCCCGTCGCGACTGCCAATCGCCGCCATCAGCTCTTCAAAGCTTTTCGGTCCGTGCTCCAGCGCCGACTGCAAACTCGGAAAGCGTGCGCCCTCATAGGCCGGGGGCTCTGGCACCGCGTGCTCCATCGTGCTTTTGCCGAAGGGCCAGGTAAGGTCGAAGCCGAGCTTGGCGCCGGTCGCCGCGCCATTCAGCGACGGATCGAGCGGACTCGCGCGCATCCCACTCATCACCACGAGATTGCGGTCGCCTTGGAAGCGCGTGCCCAACGCCCATTCCATCTGCGCGTCCGAGAAGATGTCGATATCGGGATCGACCACGAACATGTGCTTGACGCTGGTGCTGCCCAGCACGGTGTGGATCGCGCTGCGCGCTTCGCCGGGCACGCGCTGGCGCAACGCGACGCGGACATGAGGTTGGCCGCCGGCCGCGACCGGCGCATAGACCGCGACCGGCTCGCGCACCACAGTCTTGAGCGCTTGCCAGACATTGAACTCAGTACGCAAGGTTTCGAGCTGCGAGGTTTCGGTCAGATCGAGACGCCTACCGCTGATGGTAAGCGTCTGGAACAAGGCGTCGTGGCGCCGGGTGATCGCGGTGACGTGAAACACCGGATTGCGCTTCACCCCACCGTAATAGCCGAGATATTCGCCGTAAGGCCCTTCTTCCTCGACATGGCCGCGCTCGTCGAGATAGCCCTCGATCACCCATTCCGCATCGGCCGGAACCCTGATGTCGTTGGTCACGCATTTAACGACCGGCAGCGGCGCCGCGCGCAGCCGCGCCACCAGATCCAGCTCGTCGCCGGCGACCCGCATCGTTGCCGCGACGTGATCGACCGGATGCGAGCCGATGACGAAGCTGACCGGCAGTTTCTCGCCGCGTGCCTGTGCCGCCATATAGATCGCCCGCAAATCGCTTGGCGCGTTCAAATCGACACCGGTTTCGCGCTTGCCGCGCAGCATCAGCCGCCGCAGTCCGGAATTGGTCCAGCCGGTTCGCGCATCGATGGCGAAATCGACCGACGCCGAGATATAAGGCGCGCCGTCCTGGCCGTGCTGGAGATGAACCGGCAGCGCGGTCAAATCGATCTCGTCGCCGGTGATGACCACTTGCTGCACCGGCGCGGCCGTCCGCGAAACCTCGATGATCTCCGACTTGGTTTCGACCCGGCGCGTCAGCTCCTGCACGAGCTTCTCGGGTGCAACGCCGAAAGCGCGCGCGAGCCGGAAGCGCGACGCATCGACATTGCCGACCAACTCGGCCTGCTCCGACCCGACCTGCTTGAACCAAACCGCCTTGGGGTTTCCCGCGAGAATCTTGGCGACATCCGCCAGATCGACCGGCCGGTTCAGGACTTCGACCTCGCCGGCGGCGGCCAGCTCGTTCAGGAAGTTCCGCAGGCGGAAGCGGTCGAAATCGATGTTGTAAGCGCGTTGAGGCGAATCGCTGGCGTCCATGGCTTCCTTCCCGTCGGACCATTCGTGTCGAGGCGCAAGTATGCGCCTTGGGTGAACCGCCTTCAACTCATGGGCGACGCGGACTAGACTGCAATTTGCCCACATTTGTAGCGGTGAATCCCATGCAAGACGCCTCCCGCGATATGACTCCTCACCAGCCCATCCGGCTCGACGCGTATAGAGTTCCGGCCTTCCTCATCGACACGGTCGATCTCGTGTTCGAGCTGGGCGAGGAGAAAACCGCGGTCAAGGCGCGAATCGCTTTGCGCCGCAACCCGGCCTCGGCCGAGCACGACGCACCGCTCAAGCTCGACGGCAAGGAAATCGAGCTGGTGTCGCTGGCGCTCAATGGCGAGACCTTGGGCCGGAACAGTTTCCAGCTCGACGGCGAATCACTGGTGCTGCATGCGCCGCCGGATGAATTCGTGCTCGATATCGAGACCAGGATCGAGCCGCAGAACAATACGGTGCTGTCCGGCCTTTACAAATCCGGCGGCAATTTCTGCACCCAATGCGAACCGGAAGGCTTCCGCCGCATCACCTATTTCATCGACCGGCCCGATGTGATGGCGCGCTTCACCACCACGATCCTCGCCGACAAGGCGCGCTATCCCGTGCTGCTGTCGAACGGCAACCCCGTCGACCGGGGCGACGGTGCCGCCGGCAAGCATTGGGCAAAGTGGGAAGACCCGTTTCCCAAACCCTCCTATCTCTTCGCGCTCGTCGCCGGCGATCTGGTTGCCGTCCGCGACAGTTTCGTCACCAGCGCGGGCAAGACCGTGCCCTTGGCGATCTGGGTCAGGCGCGGCGACGAGGACAAATGCGCGCATGCCATGGCCTCGCTCAAACACGCGATGACCTGGGACGAAGAAAAATTCGGCCTCGCTTATGATCTCGACGTGTTCAACATCGTCGCGGTCAGCGATTTCAACATGGGCGCGATGGAGAACAAAGGCCTCAACATCTTCAACACCAAATATGTGTTGGCCAAGCCCGAGACCGCGACCGACGGCGATTTCCAAGGGATCGAATCGGTGATCGGGCACGAATACTTCCACAACTGGACGGGCGATCGCGTCACCTGCCGCGACTGGTTCCAGCTCTCGCTCAAGGAAGGCCTCACGGTCTATCGCGACCAGGAATTTTCCGGCGACCAGAGCAGCCGCGCCGTGCGCCGCATCGGCGATGTGCGCCGCCTGCGTGCGGCGCAATTCCCCGAGGATGCAGGGCCGCTCGCCCATCCGGTGCAACCGGCGCAATATCTCGAAATCGACAATTTCTATACCGCCACGGTCTACAACAAAGGCGCCGAAGTCGTGCGCATGATCGAAACCCTGCTCGGCAAGCCGGGATTTCGCAAAGGCATGGACCTCTATTTCGAGCGCCATGACGGAAAAGCCGTGACGATCGAGGATTTCGTCGCCGCGATGGCGGATGCGAACGGCGCCGATTTCAGCGATTTCCTGCGCTGGTACAAGCAAGCCGGCACGCCCGAGCTCACGGTCGACGACCGTTACGACGCAGCGAACCGACGCTATGAGCTCACGCTCACGCAAAAGACCGCGCCGACGCCGGGTCACCCCGACAAGGGCCCGCTGGTCATCCCCGTGGCAATGGGATTGATCGGACCGGACGGAAAGGAAATGCGGCTACGCCTCGACGGCGAGAGCGAAGCGCAGTGCGGCACACGCGTATTGGTCTTGAAAGAAGCGCAGCAAACATTTCGCTTTGTCGAGGTCGCGGCGTCGCCCGTGCCCTCGTTGCTGCGGGGATTCTCGGCGCCGGTCAAGTTGAAAGGCGTGTCGTTGCAACGCCAGAAATTCCTGGCGCTTCACGACACCGACCCCTTCGCGCGCTGGGAAGCCGGTCAGCAAGTGGCAAGCGAGATTCTTCTTGGCCTTGTTGCCGCGCAGCAACGCGGCGATGCGCTTACGCTCGATCCTGAGCTTGTCGCGCAAATGAAGCGCGCCCTTGCCGAAGGTTCCGCCGACCCGGCCTTTGCCGCCGAAGCCGTGGCGCTCCCCTCGGAAGCCTTTCTCGCCGACCAAATGGATGTCGTTGATGTCGATGCCATTCATGCGGCGCGCGCTTTCGCGCGACGGCAAATCGGTACGTCGCTTGCTGCCGCGTTGACCGAGACTTACGACCGGCTCACCGAGAGCGGCGCCTATCGCAGTGACGGTGCCGCGATTGGGCGCCGCGCCTTGCGCAACGCTGCCCTCGCTTATCTCGCCTTGTCGGGCGGCGAGGTGGGCATTCTCCGCGCCAAGGCACAATTCGATCTCGGCGCGAACATGACCGATGTGCTCGCCGCGCTGGGCGTGTTGTGCGAGTTCGATCATTCGGCACGAAATGACGCACTCGGCGCCTATTATGAGCGCTGGAAGGAGGACGAGCTTGTCATCGATAAATGGTTCAGCCTTCAGGCGATGTCGTCGCTTCCCGGCACGTTGGCGCGCGTAAAGGAACTGGCGCATCACCCGGCCTTCACGATCAAGAATCCCAATCGCATGCGCGCCCTGGTCGGCGCCTTCACCCAAGCCAATCAGCTGCGCTTTCACGATGCGAGCGGCGCAGGCTATGGCTTTCTCGCCGACCAGGTGATCACGCTCGATACGCTCAACCCGTTGATGGCGTCGCGCCTGATCCAGCCGCTCTGCCAATGGCGCCGGCAGGATGCAAAGCGCCAAGCCTTGATGAAAACCGCGCTCGAACGCGTCCTTGCCTTGCCGGGCCTCAGCAAGAACACATACGAGATGGTGACGAAAAGCCTCGGCGCATGATCCGGGTTTCGAGCCTGGCGGCAGCGCTCCTCCTGGCCGTCTTTGGCGCGGCCAGGGCGGAAACACCGGCTGCGCCAGCACAAGTCGATTTGCAGCTGGTGCTCGCGGTGGACGCATCGGGCAGCGTCAATCAAACGAGATTCGAGCTGCAACGGCAGGGCTATGCCGCCGCGTTCCGTAACCCGCAGGTGCAGCAAGCGATCGCCGCTGGCAGCCGCCATGCGATTGCGGTCGCCGTGGTGCAGTGGACCGGACCGTCCTTGCACGTTCTCGTCGTCGATTGGACGCGGGTGTCGGATGCCAAATCGGCAAACGCGCTGGCCGATGCGATCGAGGCCGCGCCGCGCCGTCTTTTTGGCGGCGGCACGTCTTTGAGCGGCGCGATCGACTATGCCATGACCATGCTGGCGGCGAGCCCGTGGCGCGGCGCGCGGCGGGTGATCGACATATCGGGCGATGGCTCGAACAATGCCGGCAGGCCAGCAGCGCTGGCGCGCGACGCGGCCATTCAGGCCGGGATTGTGATCAACGGCCTGCCGATCACCTGGATCGAGCCGGGCCTCGATCTTTATTACCGCGACAATGTGATCGGCGGACCGGGCGCTTTCGTCATCGCGGCCGACAGCTATGACAATTTCGCGGACGCGGTCCTTAATAAACTCGTCACCGAAATCGCCGCGACCGTTCCACACTCACGCAGTTGAGGCGGCCTTGCCTCGCCCGCGCTTCAATGAAATAGTCGATCATCGCGCGGCGTTTCCTGGGCAACGCCGAGACCAGAAGGGAGCAAAGCCTTGAAAAGAGAAATCATGAGGCTCGGCGACATCGATCTCGAATTGCACGAGACCGGTGACGGCCCGCCCCTGCTCTTCTTGCACGGCGGCCAGGGCTTCGTGCCCGACCAGCCTTTCGTCGGCATGCTGGCCAAGCGTTACCGCGTGATCGCGCCCTCGCATCCGGGCTTTGGAAAATCGAGCCTGCCCGACTGGATCGACAGCGTCGACGACATCGCGCACATCTATCTCGAGCTGATGGATCGGCTCGATTTGCCGCGCGCCAAGATGATCGGCTGTTCGATCGGCGGCTGGATCGCGGCGGAGCTCGCGACCAAATCGCCCGAACGGATCGAAAAGCTGGTTCTCGTCGGCACCGAAGGGATCAAGGTCGGCAGCCGCGACAAGCTCGACATTCCGGATATCTTCGGCTTGTCGCAAGAACAACTGACCAAAATCATGTTCCACGATCCGGCGAAGGCGCGGATCGATTTCTCGAAGCTTTCTCCGGAGCAGCTGACCATCGTCGCGCGCAATCGCGAAACCTTGGCCCTGCTCGTCTGGGAACCCTATATGCACAATCCGAAGCTCAAGCATCGGCTGCATCGGGTCGACATGCCGGTTCTCTTCATGCGCGGCGAAAGCGATGGACTCGTTTCGGCGGAATACCTTGCCAAATACGCCAAGCTCGTTCCCCATGCGCGGATCGAGACGATCGCGGCAGCGGGTCATTCGCCGCAAGTGGAGCAGCCGGAAACCTTTGTTACGAAGGTTGCAGCGTTTTTCGAGCAAGGAGTCTGAGCGCCATGCGAGCCTGGCATTTCAGCGAGAATGCTTACCCCTTCCTGCCGCCCGCGGACGAGTACGATTTGATTCGTGTGACCCTGCCCAACCGGCTCTACGATCCGAAGAAGGGTGCCGAGCTTTACGACCGCTTCCTGCGCGAATGGCAGATCGCCGAGGAAGAGGGCCTCAATATCATGCTCAACGAGCATCACCAGACGGCAACCTGCGTCGACCCGGCTGCGCCCTTGGTGCTGGCCGCGCTTGCCCGTCTCACCAGCAAGGCGCGGCTGCTCATCCTTGGCAATCCGATCGCCAACCGGCGCCAGCCGGTACGCGTCGCCGAAGAGATGGCGCTGATCGACGTGCTATCGAAAGGCCGGCTCGAAGCCGGTTTCGTGCGCGGCGTGCCGACCGAGATTCTGCCGGCGAACAGCAATCCCGTGCGCATGAACGAGCGTCATTGGGAGGCGCTCGATCTCATCATTCAGGCCTGGACAAGCAATGACGGGCCGACCAGCTTCGAAGGCCGCTTCTTCCATCACCGCAACATCAATATCTGGCCGCGCCCCTATCAGAGCCCGCATCCGCCGGTCTGGGTCAGCACGACCAGCGCCGGCGGCGCGGCCCAGGTTGGCGCTCACGGGTTCATCCAGGCGACCTTCCTCACCGGGTTCAAAGGAACGCCCGCGATCTTCGACGCCTATCGCAAGGGTTGGCGCGACGCCGGGCGCACCGGCGAGGTGCCGGTCAACCGTCTTGCCTATGCCGCCATGGTCTATGTCGCCGACAGCGAGGCGAAGGCGCGCGCCGGCGCCGAGAAGCTGCTGTGGTACGTCACCGCCAACAAGGTCTCGCCCTGGTTCCGCAATCCGCCGGGCTACAGCCCGGTGGCGGCGAATGTCCAAATGATGCTGGGCGATGCGGCCGGCGGCGGCTTCGGAAATTTCGGCACCAACGCCTCGGTCGATGCCGCAGCCGCCAATGGCACCATGTTCTTTGGCACGCCGGACAAAGTGTATCAGCAGATCAAGGCCTTCTATCACCATGTCGGCGGCTTCGGTAATCTGCTGCTCATGGGCCAAGCAGGCTTCCTCGACCATGACGAGACCGTCGCCGGGATCAGAAGCTTTGCCCGCAACGTCTATCCGCGCCTCAGAGAAGAATTCCCCGATAGCGCAATATCGGGCCAGGGAGCGACGCCGAACACCGCAACGAGTCATTAAGCAAGGAGCTCATCGTCGCAATGCAACCCGTTCATTTTCGTTTTTTCGCCGCAGCCGCAGCGCTGCTGGTCCTTTTGCCTTCGACCGCGCGAGCGGCAAGCGATGAGCAAAAAAAGCTCGCTTATGACGCGGTCGACAAGAACGCGCAGGCGATTTGGGATATCAGCGACTCGCTCTACTATTTCGCCGAGTTGGGCATGCAGGAGTTCGAGAGCACCAAGCTCTTGAAGGACACGCTCACGGCGGCAGGCTTCCAGGTGGAGCTGGGCGGCGCCGGCTTGCCGACCAATCTTTGGGCGAAATGGGGCGCGGGCAAGCCCTATATCGTAATCGAGACCGAAATCGACGCGCTGCCCGGCGGCTCGCAAACGCCCGGCGAGTTCACGCACAAGCCGCTGGTAGCAGGCGCGCCCGGCCATATGGAAGGGCACAATACCCATGGCGGCGTCGCAACCGCCGCCGCCTTTGCCGTGAAGCAGGTCTTGGAGCGCTATCATTTGCCCGGTACGGTCGCGGTCAATTTCGGGCCGGCGGAAGAAGAGATCGCAAGCCGGCCCTTCATCGTGCGCGCCGGCTATTTCAAGGACGTCGACGCCGCGATCTATCTTCATATCGGCGATAATTTCACGACCGGTTGGGGCTTGCAGAATTACGCGGCCATCAGCAGCAAATTCACCTTTCACGGCAAGACCGCGCATGCGGCGGTCGATCCGTGGGACGGCAAGGACGCGCTCGACGCGGTCGAGCTGATGGACACGGGCGCATCGTTCCTGCGTCAGCAACTCTTCCCGACCTATCGCATTCAGCGCACTATTACGAATGGCGGCATTCAGCCCAATATCATCCCCGAGACGGCGCAAATCTGGTATTGGGTGCGCGATGCGAGCATGCCAGCCGCCAAGGAAACCTATGACAAGCTGCTGAACATCGCGCAGGGCGCGGCGCAGATGACTGGCACGACGCAAGACGTGCAGTACGAGGCCTCGGCCTGGCCGGCGTTGTCGATCAAGGCGCTGGCGGAGGTTTTGCAAAAGAACATCGACGCGGTCGGCCTGCCGAAATGGAGCGACGACGAACAGAAATTCGCGCGCGATTTTCAGGCCGCGGAGGGAAAGAAAGTCGTCGGCCTCGCAACTGGCGTTCCCCCGGCGGGAAGCCGCCCGCAATCGACCGCCTCCAATGACAGCGGCGACATTTCCTGGGTCGTGCCGGCGGTGGTTTATACCTTCCCGGCAAGCGTTCCCGGAATCACCTATCACAACTGGATCGCGGGCGTGACGCCCACGAGCTCGATCGCGCATAAGGGTGAGGTTGCGGGCGCCAAGGTCTTGGCGGCCTCGATCCTCGACCTCATGACGTCGCCCGACGCGTTGAAAGCGGCGCATGACGAGTGGGAGCAAACGACCAAGGAAACACCTTATTTCCCGCTGCTGCCGGCCGACGCCAAGCCCGATCTCGACCTCAACCGCGACGATATGGCAAAATACCGGCCCGAAATGGCGAAATTCTATCTCCATAAATCGCCACGCTATAATTGAGGCCGCCGCCAAAAGCCGGTTCGAGGAGGAAACGCCCATGAAGATCTTCAATTTCCATCTCATGCCTTATGCCGATGTCGACCTCGACGCGATCGGCCGCAACGGCACGGCCTGGGTCACCTTTTCGAACAGCCATTTCGATCCGAAAAAAGGCGCGGAGCTTTATCACCGCTATCTCGACGAGCTCGAATATGCCGACAAGCTCGGCTTCGACGGCGTCGTGCTCAACGAGCATCACCAGAACGCCTATGGATTGATGCCGACGCCGGGCGTGTTGGCAGGCGCTCTCGCGCGCTCGCTCAAACGCGCCAAGCTTGCGATCCTCGGCCGCGCGCTACCACTCTTGCAAAACCCGCTTGCCGTGGCCGAGGAATATGCGCTGCTCGACAATCTGATGCGCGGACGGTTCATCGCCGGCTTCGTGCGCGGCATCGGCGCCGAGTACCACTCGATGGGTATCAACCCCGTCGACTCCCAGGCGCGTTTCAACGAAGCGCATGAGCTGATCATCCGCGCGTGGACCGAGCCCGGACCGTTCCGCTATGCCGGACGGCATTTCGAGATCAACTACGTTAATCCCTGGCCGCGGCCTTATCAGAATCCGCACCCGCCGATCTGGATTCCGTCGCAGGGATCGAGCAGCACGATCCAATGGGCGGCGAAGATGCGTTACACCTATTGCCAGACCCTGTCGCCGATCGCCGTCGTCGCGCGCTTCTTCCAAGCCTATCGCGACGCCGCCGAAAAAGAGGGGTACGTCGCCACCGCCGATCAGCTCGCCTGGTCGAACTCGATCTATGTCGCCGAGACCGACGCCAAGGCGATGAAGGAGGCGAAGCCCCATCTTGAAGCACTGGCCAATCGTTTCCTCGGCATGCCGATCGAGATGCTGCTGCCCCCGGGCTATTCGAGCATCGATTCGATGAAACGGGTCGCCGCCGCCAAGGTTCAAGCCCATGGCAAGATCCAAACCGCCGAGGATTTGGTCCGCATGGGCGTCGTGATCGCCGGCTCGCCCAACACGGTACGCGAGAAGCTCGCCGAATATCAGGACCTCGCCGGTTTCGGCACCAGCCTGACAAAGACCCAGTTCGGCACTTTGCCGCGCGACATGACGCGCGCGAACATGGAAGCGATTGCCCAGGAAGTCCTGCCCTATTTCCGCGACCGGACCCCGCAGCGCGCCGAAGAGAAAATTCCGGCGCCGGCGAAATAAATCATCGCACGATGGCACGCACGCAACGGGTCGCTTTGATCGGCGCCGGTATCGGCGGCCTCACCGCCGCGATCGCCTTGCGCCGCCACGGCTTCGAGGTCGCGCTCTACGAGCAAGCGTCAGCACTGATGGAAGTGGGCGCCGGGCTGCAGGTCGGACCCAACGCCGTCAAAGTCTATCGCGCGCTCGGCCTCGAGGCGGAACTGCGCGCGATCGCGGGCGAGCCGGTCAACGCGCTATCGCTCCATTGGAGCGACGGGATGCCCTTGTCGCGCGGCCGGATGCGAGGCGGCATGGAAGCGCAATTCGGCGCGCCTTATTACACGGTCCATCGCGGCGACATGCTGCGCCTGGTCGCCAATGCCGTGCCGCCATCGTCGATCCATTTGGGCAAGCGTTGCGTTGGGGTAGCCGGGACGAGGCAGAGCGCGACGGCGCGCTTTGCCGATGGCAGCGAGATCGAAGCCGATATCGTCATCGGCGCGGACGGCATTCGCTCGAAAGTGCGCGAGACTCTCTTCGGCGGCGGAGCGCCGCGCCAAACCGGGATGGAATGTTGGCGCGCGACCTTGCCGGTCGAGAAACTAACCAAGCGCGCCTTTGGCACCGGCGAAGAATTCAGCAGCAACGACGCCATCAACTGGCTGGGCCCCGTCGGCCGGGTCGTGTGCTATCCGATTTCGGCCGGGAAGGTGTTCAACATCTTTTGCGGCCATGTCGGCGGCCGCTGGGCCGATGAATCCTGGACCGTGCCGAGCAGCCTTGGCGAGGTGCTCGAAGCCTATGACGGCTATCACGAGACGCTGATCGCGATGTTCCATGAGGTCGATCCGCAGCAATGGTTCAAATGGGGCGTGTTCGACCGCGATCCGCTGTCGCGCTGGACGATCGGCCGGATCACGCTTTTGGGCGATGCGGCGCACCCGATGCTTCCCACGCTGGCGCAAGGTGCGGCAATGGCGATCGAAGACGGTTTCGCCTTGGCGCGCCATCTGAGCCGCCAGTCGGATGATCCGATCACGGCGCTCTTGGCATACGAAGAAGAGCGCCGCGCCTATACGGCGCGCACCCAGCTTCAAGCGCGCGAGCAATTCGATCTCAATCAGGCCGTGCCGCCGAAGCCGCGCGCTAGCCGCGACTGGCTCTTTGCCCATGACGTAACGAAGAACGATGCCTTGGCGGAGCAGCCGATGCTCGCCGCCTCCGGACCGGGCTACGATTCCGGCAAAGAAGTCTGAGCAGGCTCAGCGCACGAGCCCGCGCCAAGGAGCGCCGCTTCGAAGGCCGAGGTGATCGCGGCTTTGCTCTTGCCGGGGGCAACCGCATCGCCGATCGCGACCAGCTTCTGGCCAGGCCTGACCAAGGCTTTGAACCGCTCCGCCGTGCCGCGCCTCGCGCGGTAATAGAACCAGTCGCGAAAACCCGGACGCGAGAAAAGCTGGCGCAAACCCGGCCAATGCCCCGCGCCGATATCGAGCAGCGCCGTGGCAACGCGTCCCATGCCGAACCGGTAGCGCGCGCCGGATGCGATCACGATGCGATCGAAAGGTTGAAGCAAATCGGGCGCGCGGGTCACGTCGGTGCCATAGCGGAAACGCACGCCTTTCTCGCTGCAGGCCAACACGAGCTGATCGATATAGCGTGCGAAAGAGCGCTCGCTGGCTTGATGCTCTTGAAAAAGCGGCGCTTTGGCAGCGTAGCGAAATGCGCCGCCCGCGCGCGCCGCGCGCTCGAAGAGCGTAACCATATTGCCTTCGGCCACGAGCGAAGCATAGGTAAGCCCGGCGGGGCCAGCGCCGATGATGGCGATGCGCTCGCCTTGCGGAGGTTGCGCCACGGCGTAGACGCGCTCCTTGCCCGCCCTGCCGTTGACGAGGCAGCCGAGGCGCGCGCCGCTACGCATTTCGTCGACGCAAGTATTGCAGGCGAGGCAACGCCGCGCCGGCTCACCGCGGCGAAGCTTCTCGACCCATTCCGGCTCGGCGATCAGGGTTCGGCCGAGCGCGATGAAATCCGCCTTGCGGCTTGCGAGCGCCGCCTCGGCAATCGCGGGATCGCCGAGCCTTCCGACGGCGATCACCGGGACCTTGACCGCTTCCTTCACGCCGGCCGCATAGTCGAGAAAGGTCGCGTCCGGATAGGCCATGGGCGGGATCTGCCGCGCCGCCGACGGCAGGGAACGGTAGTGGCCGGCGGCGATGTGAAGTGCGTCGGCCCCCGCCTCCGCCGCCCAGATCGCAACCTGCTTGCCCTCGTGCCAGGGCATGCCCTCGGGAAAATAATCTTCGACCGAAAGCCGATAGATCACCGCCATGCCCGGGATCGCGGCCTTCACCGCGCGCAGCACCTCGAGCCCGAAACGCGCGCGATTTTCGAGCGATCCGCCATATTCGTCGCTGCGGCGATTCTCGAAGGGCGTCAGGAATTGCGAGATCAAATAGCCATGGGCCGCGTGAATCTCGACGCAATCGAATCCGGCATGCCAAGCGCGTTGCGCCGCCGCGGCGAAAGCCGCAACGCAGGCATCGATGCGCGCTTTCGTCATGGCCTCCGGCACGATCGTCTCGAAGGTGGTCTCGAAAACCGAATGCGGAATCGCCGACGGCGCCACGGGCGTCTCGCCGCAGATATCGCGGCGGGTATGGCCGCCGCCATGGCCGAGTTGGATCGAGGCCTTGGCGCTGCCCGTGTGAATCTCGGCGACGAGGCGCTGCAGCCCGACAAGAAAGCGGTCGTCGTAAATGCCCAGCTCGTGGCGGCGATGGCGCCCGGCCTTTTCGGGCGATGCCATTTCGACCGTAATAAGGCCGGTGCCGCCCCGCACCCGCGCCATGTAGTAGGCGACGGTGTCGTCGGTGACGAAACCTTCCGCATCCGCCGTGCGCGTGGTCATCGGCGGCATCACGACCCGGTTCTTGATCTCGACCAGGCCGATCCGTCCCGGCATCAGGAGAAAGCTCACCGTTGTTCTCGCCGAACATTCATGGCGCGCGGTACGCGATCACCGTCGCACGCTTCGCTTAGAGCGCGGCCAATTTCGGCATCACCTCTTTGGCGAACAAATTTTGCGAACGCAACGCGTCTTCGAGCTTCATGTTGCCGAAGAACATGGCGAAATTCATGTGGTTGACGCCGATCAGCTTCACTTGCCGCTCGATCTCCGCGCGCACCGTGTCGGGCGTGCCGACGATGACCGTGCCGGCCTCGATCGCCGCGTCGAACCCGCCGACGATGTTGTGGGCGTAGTTGATGCTGGTCACATTGCGTTTCAGCAGCCACATGATCTTCTCGTGATGCTGCTCATGTGCCGGCTTGGCAATGCGGCGCGCCTCTTCGACCGTATCGGCGACCACGAGCTGGCGATTGACGGCCATGACCACGCCGCCGGAAATTTCCGGCTTCGGATGCGCCGGCGTGCCGCGTTTCGCATAGGCGTCCTTGTAGGCGTCGATGTTTTTCTTGGCGGTTTCGATCGAGCCCAAGGTGCCGAAATGGAGGCCGCGCTCGCCGGCCCAACGCGAGCCGAATTCCGCCGAGGACGCGTACCAAACCGGCGGGTAAGGCTTCTGCAACGGCTTCAGCTGCATCGGCACCTTGGTGTAGCTAAAGAACGGACCGGCGTGATCGAGCTCGTCATGGGTAAGCCCGTAGAGGATGCAGTCATAGGCATCGAGGAAGATGTCGCGCGACTGATCCGAATTGACCTTGTGGAAATTGAGCTCGAAGGGCGAGACGCCGCGCCCGACCCCGAAATCGAGCCTGCCATGGCTCAAATGATCGAGCATCGCGATTTCCTCGATCAACCGCAGCGGCGAGTAGAGCGGCAGCAGGAAGACCAGCGCGCCGAGGCGAAGCCGCGTCGTCGCGCGCGCGGCCGCCGCGAGAAACACGCCGGGATTGGGCACCATGTTGAGCGGCGTGCCGTGATGCTCGGCCACCTGATAGCTGTAAAATCCGGCCGCGTCGGCCGCGGCGATGAATTGGAGCCGCTCGTCGAATTGCCGAGCGAGAGGGCGGTCGTTTTGGTCCACATGGTCGAACAGGCCGAACTTCATTTTGTCGCATTCCCCTTCCGGATGCCGATGCTGCTAGACTAGGCGGCAAAAACTTGGGATGCCAGTTTAAAGCCACTGGTATTGGGAAGACCTATAGGCCTATCGGACGTAGATACCATCAGACGAGGTTTTCGATGCTGAGCGAAGCCAACAACAGGATGTTAACCCAGACCGGCGCGGCGACCCCGATGGGCGAGCTGTTGCGCCGCTACTGGTATCCCATCGCCGCGGTCGGCGAGCTCGAGGAAAAGCCGGTGAAGCGCGTGCGGCTTCTGGGCGAGGACCTCGTTCTCTACAAGGATCTCGGCGGCCAGTATGGGCTGATCGACCGCCACTGCCCGCATCGCCGCGCCGATATGTCTTTCGGTTATCCCGAGGAGTGCGGCTTTCGCTGCCATTACCATGGCTGGCTCTTTAACGAAGAAGGGCGCTGCTTGGAGCAGCCTTTCGACGACACCGTCGATGCCAATTCACGCTACAAGGACAAGACGCCGATCAAGGCCTATCCGGTCGAGGCGAAAGCCGGGCTGCTCTGGGCCTATCTCGGCCCCAAGCCGGCGCCGCTCTTGCCCGATTGGGAGCCGTTCAACTGGACCAACGGCTTCGTCCAGATCGTGTTCTCGACGATCCCGTGCAATTGGTTCCAGTGCCAGGAGAACTCGATCGACCCGGTGCATTTCGAATGGATGCACGCGAACTGGGCGCAGCGTCTGAAAGGCAAGAACGGACCATACGGCGCCAAGCATGTGAAGCTCGGCTTCGAGGAATTCGAATACGGCTTCGTCTACAAGCGGGTGCGCGAGGATACCGACGAGAACAACCCGCTATGGACCACTGGACGCGTCTGCCTGTGGCCCAATTGCCTTTTCACCGGCGGCCATTTCGAATGGCGCGTACCGATCGACGACGAGAACACGCTGAGCGTGGGCTGGTTCTTCAATCGCGTGCCCAAAGACCGCGAACCCTATATTCAGAACTCGATCCCTTACTGGTATGGGCCGGTCACCGACGAGAAGACCGGAGAATGGCTGACCGGCGCGGTGATGAACCAGGACTTCGCCGCCTGGGTCGGGCAAGGCCCCATCGCCGACCGCACCCAGGAACATCTCGGCCGGAGCGACCGCGGCATCGTCATGATCCGCAACCGCTTTCTCGAAGACCTAGAAACCATCGCCAAAGGCGGCGATCCCAAAGCGGTGATCCGCGATGCCTCGAGCAACAAAAACCTGCCTTTGCCGATCGTCGGACTGAAGCTCTTCCGCGAAGGCTTGACGCGCGAGCAGCTCGCGAACACCAGCGTCTACGACAACATCACGCCGCGGCGCTTCGTCTTTCAGCAAGGGCAGCCCGATGCCGTGAAGCGCGCTTATGAGGACGCCATGGGCTTCAAAATGGAAGACGATTTCGCCATCTCGGATGCGCTTTCGGGGTTCAAGCGCGTCGCACGGCCGGACGGCTCGGCAGCGAGTTAGTCGGGCGCGGCTTCCTGCAGGCCGACTAAGCTTGCAAGCCTTGGCCGGTCGGCAGCCAGGGCTGCGCTCTCGCCGCTCCACACGATCTGGCCGCGATCGAGCACCAGCGCGCGCTCCGTCATCTCCAGCGCGATCTCGACCTGCTGCTCGACGAGAATGGTTGCAATGGCACTCTCGCGCCGCAAGCGCATCAGCGCCGTTACCAAACCATCGATGATAACCGGCGCAAGCCCCTCGAAAGGCTCGTCGAGCAAAAGCAGCTTGGGATTGCCGACCAGCGCGCGCCCGACAGCGAGCATTTGCTGCTCGCCCCCGGAGAGCTGATTGCCATAGTTTCGCCGCCGCTCGGCCAGCCGGGGAAAAAGATCATAGACACGCGCGCGCGTCCAATCGCCTTGCCGCGACGCGACGCGAAGATTCTCGTCGACCGTGAGCGATGGAAAGATCTCGCGCTCTTGGGGAACATAGCCGATGCCGGCCTGGGCGCGCCGATGCGTATCGAGCGTTGTTAGATCCTGCCCGTCAAACACCATGCCGCCACCGCGCAAAACCGTAAGCCCCATGATGGTCATCAGCAGCGTGGTCTTGCCGACGCCATTGCGCCCCAGCACCGCGCACGCATCCTTCGCGGCGACCGCGGCCGAAATCCCCTCCAGCACCACCGTGTCGCGATACCCGGCCGTTAGCGCGTCAAGCCGCAGCAACTCAGTCATGAGGCCTTGTCCCGAGATAAACGTCGCGCACGCGCGGATCGGCCCTGATCTCGGCGACGCTACCTTCGGTCAGAACGCTACCTTCGACGAGAACCGTGATGCGTTCCGCGAGGCGAAAGACCAGATCCATATCGTGCTCGATGATCAAAATGCTGAGCCCCGCGGGAAGCCGCAGCAACAGCTCCAGCAGCACGCCGCGATCCGCGGCCGCGAGCCCGGCCGCCGGCTCGTCGAGCACCAGGGTCTTGGGATCGAGCGCCAAGACCAGCGCAATCTCGACCAAGCGCCGTTGGCCATAAGGCAAATCCGCGACCCGCTCGCCGGCGAGTTGGATGAGACCGAGGCTTTGCAGCAATGCCGCGGTTCCGTCGACAATTTCCGCGCGCGACCGCACGCCTCCCCAGAGCACGTGGTCGCGACCGAAGCGCGCGGCGAAGGCCAAACCGACGTTTTCGGCCACGGTGAGGCTGGGAAAGAGAGAGCTGATCTGGAAGGTGCGCGCGAGTCCAAGCGCGACGCGGCGCTCGGGCGGCAATCGCGTAATATTGGTTCCGGCCAGCAGAATCTTTCCGGCCGAAGGCTGGAGCAACCCCGTCACCATGTGAACCAGCGTGGTTTTTCCCGCTCCGTTCGGGCCGATGAGCGCATGGCGCGCGCCGACCGGCAAGGTCAGCGAGATGTCGCGTGCCACGCGCAAGCCGCCGAAATTCTTGGAAACGCCTTCGACCGCCAGAGCGAGCGCGCTCATCGGGCGCTCCGTCTCGCTTCGAAGCGGCGCGCGCCATCCGTCACGAGGCCGACGATACCTTGCGGCGCGAAGCGGACGGCAAGGATCAACAGAAAGCCGATCGCGAACAGCCAATTGAAGGGGTCGATCGCGGCCGCCCGGTCGGACAGTACGACGAACAGTGTGGCGCCGATGATCGCGCCGTAAAGATTCCCCGTACCGCCCAGGATCAACATCACCAGCCCGTTCCCCGATAAGAGAAACGCGAGGCTGTCGAGACCGACAAGCTTCGTGACTTGCGCCGACAAGCCGCCTGCAATCGCCGCCAAGGCACCGGAGATGCTGTAAAGCGTGACCAGACGCGCTGTCACTTTCACCCCGAGCATGCGCATGCGCACCGGGTTGTCGCGAATGCCGCGGATCGCCAAGCCGAAGGGCGAATTCACGATCGCCTTGCAAGTGAAAAACACGAACGCGACCACCCCGAGCGAATACCAATAAGCGGTGCGTCCGGCGAGATCGAACGGGAAAACGCCGAAAACCGGGGCGATTTTGAAGCCGAACAAGCCATCGGCGCCGCCGGTCACCGGCTTCATCACATTGGCGTTGGCCAGCTCGTGCAGCATCGTCGCCACCGCCAAGGTCATCATGACCAGGGTCAGGCCGCGCGTGCGCAGCACCAGAGGGCCGGTGAGCGCGCCCGTGAGCGCGCCGATCGCCGCCGCGAAGAAAAGCCCGGTGATCGGTTCGCTCGAAACATGCATGGCGAAGAGCCCCGCCGCATAGGCGCCCATGCCGAAGAAGGCGACATGGCCGAGCGAGTCGATCCCGCCATATCCGAGCGCCAAGTCGAGCGACAAGGCGAAGGCGATCTGGATCATCACCTGCGTGCCGAGCGGCAGATAACGATTGGCAGCGAAATACATCACCGCCGCGACCAGAAACGGCACGGCATCGATCCAGGACCAGCGGTGTCGAGTGAAACCCTCACGCACCGTTTTGGCCGCGTCGGCTCCCGGCATCGCCATCTCAGGCCCTCGCGAAAACGCCTTGCGGGCGCCACAGCAGAAGAGCGAGAACCGCAAGATAGATGATGAAGGCGCCGGCGGCCGGCACGTAATAGCGCCCGAATGTGTCGATAAGGCCGAGCATCAAGGCCGAATAGAACGAGCCTTTGAGACTGCCGAGCCCGCCGACCGCGACGACCATCAGAACCGGCACGAGGTATTCGAGCGCGTACCATGGCTCGAGCGGCAATATTTGCGTTCCCAAGATGCCGGCGGTGGCAGCGAGGCCGCATCCCACGGCAAAGGTGACCGAGAATACCAGGGGCACGTCGATGCCGACGCAACGCGCCATGCGCGGATTGTCGACCGCGGCGCGCAACCGCGCGCCGAAATCGGTGAATTCGAGAATCGCCCAAAGTATCGCGGCGATCGCAACGCTTACGGCGATGATGAAGGCGCGATAAGAAGAGATCGCAACCGCGCCATAGCTCCAGCTCTGCGACAGCCAAGGCGGCAGCGGCAGCGCATTGAGGTTCGAGCCAAAGAACAGATTGGCGGTGGCCACCATGACGAAGACCAGGCCGATCGTCATGAGGATTTGACCGAGCTGACCGGTCGCATAGACCCAGCGATAGACGCTGCGTTCCAGCACGGCGCCCAACACCATGGTCAAGGCGGCCGCGATCGGCAGGGCCGTGAAGAGACTGAAATGCCCCGAGCGCACCAAAGCAATCGCCATATAGCCTCCCGCCATCGCGAAGGCGCAATGCGCGAGATTGGCGATCCGCATCACCCCCAAGGTAATGGTGAGACCGACCGACATGAGAAAAAGAATCATACCGTAGGCGACGCCGTCCACGAGCAACGCGATAAACGTTGCCGCCAGCTTCAGCATCTCGCTTGCCCTCCCTGTTTCGCCTCATTCGCCGTTGTTTGCGCGACTCGGCGAAATTGCAAAGCGTCGCACCCTGATATAGGTTGGCCGAAGATGCGGCAACCAAAAATCATCGTGGCATCGCGGGGAGGAAGAACATGCGTCGGGTTTCCCACTCGGTCTTATTTGCGCTCGGTTTCGCTTTCTCGGTGGGCATAACTTCCCACGCCGAGGCGGCCGATCCGATCAAGCTTGGCATTCTGGTGACCACCACCGGACCCTATGCGAATTGGGGAAAGAGCTATCAGCAATCGGTCGATCTCTATCTCGATCAGCACAACGGCAAGGACGGGAACCCGACGGTTGAAGTCGTTTATCGCGATGTCGGGGGCGACAATCCGCCGCGCGCGCGGCAATTGGCGCAAGAGATGATCGTCCGCGACGGCGTCGCGGCGCTGGGCGGGCTTGAATTCACGACCACCGTGCTGGCGATGCCCGACCTCATCAACGAGGCCAAGATCCCGTTCGTGATCTTCAATTCGGCGACCTCGTCGGTCACCGACAAATCGCCCTATTTCGTCCGGGCGAGCTTCACCCAATGGCAGGCGCTTTATCCCGCCTCGAAATGGGCGCTCGAGCAAAAATTCAAGACCTGCGAAATGTTCATCGCGGATTACGCGCCGGGGCAGGACGCAATCGACGCCTTCACCAAGGGGTTCACCGATGGCGGCGGCAAGATGCTCGACCCGATCCGGGTGCCGATGAACACCGCGGATTTCTCGAGCTATTTTCAAAAGGTCAATGACAACGCGCCGAATTGCCTGGTCTCTTTCATGCCCGGCGGCCCGATGTCGGCCGGAACCATCAAAGGATTCGCCGAGCGCAATTTCGCGGCGAAAGGTATCCAGCTCATGGGCACGGGCGAGACGCCCGAATACGATCTGGCGGCGATCGGGGATGCCGCACTCGGTACCGTGACGGCGCTGCATTACGGGCCGTACCTCGACAATCCCGAGAACAAAGCCTTCGTTCAGGCCATGGTCGCGAAATATGGCGATGCGATGGCGGGCGGATTGCCGAGCTTCGTCCATGTCCAGGCCTGGGACGGCATGGAAATCCTGTTCCGGATGTTGCGCGCGACCGGCGGCGCGCGCGATGGCGACAAGATGATGGAAGCGGCCAAGGGCTATTCCTGGAAGAGCCCGCGCGGCCCGGTCACGGTCGATCCGGCGACGCGCGAATTGACGCAGAACATCTATATCCGCCGCGTCGAGAAGGTCGCTGGCGGCAAGCTCGGCAATGTCGCGATCCGGACCTTCGAGGCGGTCAAGGAGCCGTGGCACGATCTCCATATCGGCGACCAGCATAAATAGCGCGGCCGGCCGGCCGACGCGGGCGCGGTTTTGCGCGCCCGACTCTGATGCCCATTTCCAGGGTGGGCAGGTTTATGGTTGAATCGCGCCGCGGCGCGCTCGACTCTGCGCCTGAAGCGATAGCGGATGACAATGAGGGAGTGAACGCGTGAAGCGTAGTGACCGTCGTATGTTGACCACCCATGTCGGCAGCCTGATCCGGCCGCCGGAGCTTGTGGCTTTCCTGCGCGCCAAGCGCAATCACGCCGCCTATGACGAGGCAGCTTATGCGCGCTGCCTCACCGACAGCGTCGCCGCCATCGTCCGCCAGCAGGCGGAGACCGGCATCGACGTCGTGAGCGACGGCGAGTTCGGCAAGTCGATCAGCTGGTCGCAATATGTCTTGGAGCGCTTGAGCGGATTCGAATCGCGCCCCAGCACGGAAGGCCGCGATCCCTATGCCTATGGCGCCGACCGCACGCGCTTCAAGGAATTCTATGCCGAGCTCGATGCGCGCGACGGCGGGGCGCGCGGCGGCGATGCCGTCTGCGTCGGGCCGATCACCTATACCGGTCAGCGCGAGCTGCAACGCGACATCGACAATTTCAAGGCGGCGCTCGGCGCGGTGAAAGTCGAGGAAGGCTTCCTGCCGGTGGCAGCGCCGGCCAGCGCCATTCCCGACCGCAAGAACGAGTATTACAAGACCGAGGAAGACATGGTGCATGCCATCGCCGAGGCGATGCGCACGGAGTATCGCACCATCGTCGATAACGGGCTGCTCGTCCAAGTCGACGATGCGCGTGCTGCCGTGACCTATGACCGGCAGGTGCCGCCCAAGACGTTCAAGGAATATCGCGCCTGGGTCGCGATGCACATGGACGCGCTCAACCACGCGCTCGAAGGCATCCCGGAAGACCGCATTCGCTACCATGTGTGTTGGGGCAGCTGGCCAGGACCGCACACCACCGATGTCCCGCTGAAGGACATCGTCGATCTCATTCTGCGCGTCAAGGCCGGCGCCTATGTAATCGAGGGCGCCAATCCGCGCCACGAGCACGAATGGGAAGTGTGGCAAAAGGTCAAGATGCCGAAGGGGCGAATTCTCATCCCCGGCGTCATCAGCCACGCCACCAATGTCGTCGAGCACCCCGAGCTCGTGGCGCAGCGCCTCGTGCGCTATGCCAAGGTCGTCGGCCGCGAGAACGTGATCGGCGGCACCGATTGCGGCTTTGCCCAAGGTCCGTTCATGCAGCGGGTTCACCCCTCGATCATGTGGGCAAAGCTCGAGGCCTTGGTCGCTGGTGCGCGGATCGCAACCAAAGAGCTTTACGGCACGGGCCGTAAACGCGCCGCCAAACCGGCGGGCCGGACGCAAGCCGCAACCGTGACGCGTCTCAAAGCGCGCGCGAGCGCCGGGCGAGCGCATCCCGCCAAAGCGTCGCGCGGTCCGCGTCGAAAAGCAGCTTCGGGTCGTAAGGCGCGGTGAACCAAGCTTGTTGGGCGAGCTCGGCTTCGAGCTGAGCCGGGCCCCATCCCGCATAGCCGAAAGCGAGGATGAATTTTTGCGGTCCTCGGTGCTCGGCGATATCGCGCAACACCGAGGGGCTCGAGGTCACCGCGATGCGGCCGTCGATCGGGAAGGTCTCGGGACGTTTGTAGTCGGCGCTGTGGAGCACGAAGCCTTGGCGCGGCTCGACCGGACCGCCGGCATAGATCTCGATGCTGCCGGCAACGCCCGTATTGTCCTGACCGAGATCGGCAAGAATATCCGATAGTTTCTGCTCTTCGATCGGCCGGTTGACGATGATGCCGAAGGCGCCGCCCCGATCGTGATGAACGATCAGAATGACCGCGTGATCGAAACGGGGATCGCCCATATCGGGCGCGGCGACGAGGAGCTGACCGGCAAGAGAATCTTGCGCCGGCGCGGCATCGGGCGGTGTCGGCGCCGCGCCCAGCGACCCCGGGATGAGCAGAAAAACCAGCACCGTGAGCAGCAACCGGATCGAGGTCATGCCTTGCCGCCGGGATCGTGTTACAACGCTTTTCCTCCTTTGCGTATCCGATGTCAAAACAGGCCGCACCCTTCCCGCTTCTGGTCTTGGATCTCGACGGCACGCTCGTCGATTCCCTGCCCGATCTGACGTCCGCGCTTAGTCGGCTGATGGCGCGGCGCGGCTTGCCGGGCTTCGTTCCCGCCGAGGTGGCGCCGATGGTCGGAGACGGGACCGCGATCCTGGTCGCGCGGGCCTGCGCCGCGCGTGGCGCCCCCGGCACGCCGGAGGACCTTGCCAGCTTCATCGCGGATTACACCGCGCATTCATCGGTCGCGAGCCGTCTTTATCCCGGTGTCGAAGAGACCCTGGCTGCGCTCAACTCACGCGCTTGGCGCTTCGCGATCTGCACCAACAAGCCCGAAGCGGCAAGCCGGGCGTTGCTCGCCGCGCTCGGCATAGCCCCTTGGTTTGCAGCCGTCGGCGGCGGCGATTCCTTTCCCGTCCGCAAGCCCGATCCCGCGCATCTTTTGGCCACCATTGCGGCCGCCGGCGGATCGGCCGAGCGCGCGGTCATGGCCGGCGATCACGCCAATGACGTCGCCGCGGCCAAAGGCGCAGGCTTGCCGTCTATTTTCGCTTCTTGGGGCTATGGCGCCCAGGCAATGGCAGTGGGCGCCGCGGCTATCGCGCGAAGCTTCGCCGAGCTGGCCGCGATCGCGCCGCGACTGCTCGGCGAATAGAAAACCTTATTCGGCCGCGGCGGCGACCGGGCTGTTCACTCGCGACAAGATCCGCTTGGCATTGTCTTCGAGGATCGCGCGTTTCTCGGCATCGGTGATGCGCGCTTCGGCGATCGCCTTTTGCGTCCAGTCCATGCCGAAATCGGTGCCGTCTGACCCGAACACGATCTTGTCGGCGCCATAGACCTGAACCGCAAGCTCGATCGCGCGGCCGCTCAAGGAATTGCAATCGACCATGATCGACGCCGCCTTGATGAGCTTCGAGGGCAGTTCGGCACCCGGCCGATCGCATAGGGTGCGATGATCCATGCGGTCGATCTCGAACGGGATATTGCCGCCGAGATTGTGGCTCATCACCGTGACATTGGGATAAGGCTTCAGGAAATCGGTCATGCAGAAGGTGAGCATGTTCGAGCTGAGCCGCGACTGCATGTCGAGCGTGCCGTAACGGTCGCGGGCATTGTCGGAGGCATCGATCTTCGGCGAATCGGGATCGTCCGGCAGCTTGCCATAATGGACGAGGAAGATCGCGTTGCGCCGGTTGGCGGCTTCGAACAGCGGCGCGAACCTTTCCGCGCGCTTCTTCGACAGGAACCCGTCGCCCGGCAGCACCGCGCCGATCACGCCCGGCAGGTCCATCGCGCGCTCGAACTCGGTGACCGTGGCGCTCATATTGCCGACCGGCAGGATCGCGAAGGCGTAGAACCGGTCGGGATAGGCGGCGCAGGTCGCCGACGCTGCATCGTTATAGGCGCGCGCCAGCGGCAGCGAATCCTGCAGCGGCAGCGCTTCGATCCCCGTAACCGGGCTGATCGACAAGGCGGCACGTTGCACGCCGTTCTTGTCCATATCGGCCAAACGCGCCTTCACATCGTCGAAATCGGGCGGCAGCTTGTTCGACGAGAAATTCGAATCGAAATATTCGGCGCCATCGTCGCCGCGCCGAATCATCGGCTTGCTGGTTCGCTGGCGGAGAACGTCGGCGAAACCCTTAGGACCCCAATGGAAATGCAGATCGATTGCCATGGCGCTTCTCGGCCCGCAGGCCGCCCCTTTGCTCGCGTTGTTGTCCGAAACCGCCGGAATTGACAAAATCCTATCAGCGCGCGCCGTTTAACGCAACGCGCCGGCAAGGGACCGATCGCCCCGTTAACGACATCCCGTCAAGGCCGCCGGAGAGTGGGCAAACGCGCGAATGAAGGCAATCGCCTCCTCGCCCGAGGGACGAGCCGGTATGATAGCGACCATGCTCCGGCCCGCCGACCAGGAGGTGAACTGCCTCTGCCGCGATTGCGGCCGCCTCGATCATGTCGGGACGACAGCGCCCCAAGCCTGCGCCCATTGCGGCTCGGAGCGGCTGGTCACGCACCCGGAGCTCGCCGCACTGGCGATCGCCCATGTCGATTGCGACGCGTTCTACGCCTCGATCGAGAAACGCGATCGGCCGGAGGTCGCCGAGCTTCCGGTGATCGTGGGCGGCGGCGCGCGCGGCGTGGTGCTTACCTGCTGCTATATCGCGCGGCGCTTCGGCGTGCGTTCGGCCATGCCGATGGCACAGGCCACGCGCCTGTGCCCGGACGCGACCATCATCCGCCCCGACATGGAGAAATATCGCCGCGAATCACGCCGTATCCGCGAAGCGATGCTGACCGTGACGCCAACGGTCGAAAGCGTTTCGATCGACGAGGCCTATCTCGATCTTAGCGACGACACGAGAGAGGAGCCTCCGGCCCGTGCGCTCGCACGGCTTGCGCTGCTCGTGGAAAAACGCATCGGCGTCACGATCTCGATCGGACTTGCCCCCAACAAGATGCTGGCCAAGCTCGCCAGCGATCTCGGCAAGCCGCGCGGCTTTCGCATTATCGGGGCGAGCGACGCCCTCGCCGTGTTGGGGCCGATGAAGGTATCGGCATTGCCCGGCGTCGGCCCCGTCATGGCGACAAAGCTTGCCTCGCTTGGCTTCCAAACCATCGCCGAGCTGCGCAACGCGAAAGAAGACGAGCTCGCGCATCGCTTCGGCCGCTGGGGTCATCGCCTTCTTCGCTACGCGCATGGCGAGGATGCGCGCAAGGTCGGCGCGGGCCGCGCCCGCTCGGTAAGCGTCGGCGCCGAGCGCACCTTCGCACGCGATCTCAAACGCTACGACGAGATCGCCGAAGAGCTGCGCGCGCTCTGCACTCGGGTCGCCGAACGGCTGGCGCGCGCCGATCTTGCCGCCGGCTCGCTGACCTTGAAGCTGCGGCGCTACGACCGGAAGACCAGCACCCATGCCTGTCGGCTGCACAATCCGACCAAGCGTGCCGAGACGATCTTCGACACCGTCGCGCCGACCTTGCGGCGCGTGCTCGACGGCACGGCGTTTCGGCTGATCGGCGTCACCGCACATGATCTCGTGCCGGGACAGCGCGCCGACCCGCCGGATCTGTTCGCCGAGCTTTAGACGGCGGAATTGCCGCTGCGCATCGCGAAATCGCTTGGCGATTATGCATAGCTTGAGTGGTAGAGGCCCAAGTCTATACTCCCCTATCTATTGCGGACAGAGGGCGATACTGATGTTCTCGTGGGGGGACGGCGCCGCAGCGCTTCAGCTTGCGCTCATCCTGCTGGGGATCGCGGTGTCCTGGACATATAACATCCAACATCGCGCACCAACTAAGGTTGCGTTCACAATCGCGTTTTTAATTTTGGGTACTGGTGCTTGGTACGCAGCGAAAAAGGATCGACAAGAGTTGCTTGCCGAACTAACCGGTGGCGACAACTATCTGCTAGTCAAAGCCGTCCATATCCCAAGTGGAGCGCTGTCCTTATCGGCATTTAATGATGGAGACATCCCGCTCCCTGATGCGGGAATGTGCGCGATGCCTCCCGGAGTGGCTGCGGGGCAGGAAGGCTACAAGAAGTATGGCTGCGCACAATGGTTGGTCGTGCCCGCGCATGACCGACGCGGGACTGGAATCCTGGTTACGCGCGCTGACTATGGAATTGAATTGAACGCCGCGAATGGACCCGCAAACGAAACCTTAGTCATCAATGCCGGCGCAAATACGCAACACCTTGTCATAACGAGACGTGGCCAAACGATTTATGACCGTGAAATCAGCATCCCTTGATCGCTTCGCCGAAGATGTCCGGGTTTTCGCGGTTGTTGTAGCGAATTGGAACTCGACGACGTATAGCGGCAAATACTTACGACCGACTTTGTCGTAGGTGCCGACGGCGCCGTAACGACGCGCCCGGGTTTAGCCTCGTCTTGAATTGGAATTGAAGCGGCGTTTCGGTGCCGGCTTCGCGACGAGCCTTTTGATGTTGCTTCGCACGACGGCACGGCCCTCGGATTGGGCCGCGCCTGTGCTACGCGGTCACAATCAGCGCATCGAGCGCAAGGGCGCCTTGGCCCGCCTCGTAAACCGTGAACGGGTTGATGTCGATCTCGGCGATCTCGGGCCGCGCCGTCATGACGGCGCCCACGAGCGCCACGGCGCGGGCCAAGGCCGCCACATCCGCCGGCTCTGTGCCGCGCATGCCCGAGAGAAGCTTCGCGCCGCGCAGCAAGCTGATTTCCTCGGCGATCTCGTCCTCGGCGAGCCCCACGGGAAGAATCCGCACATCGCTCAAGGCTTCGGCCCAGATGCCACCCAAGCCGACCACCACCACCGGGCCCCATTGTTTGTCGCGACGCGCGCCGACGATGGTCTCGATCCCGCGCTTGGCCATTTCCTCGACCAGCACGCCATCGATCGCAAGCTTCCTTTCGCGGGCGATCCGATCGAGCTTGCCCCAAGCCTCGTCGAGCAAGGCTTCGTCGCCGATATGGAGAAGCACGGCACCGGCATCGCTTTTATGCGACAGCGCGCTCGCCTGCAGCTTCATCGCCACCGGAAAGCCGATCGCCTGCGCCGCCGCGCGCGCCTCGGCAAGAGAGCGCGCGAGGCGCCCTTTCGGGATCGCAAGGCCCAAAGCCGCGAGATAGGCCTTGCTCGCCGCCTCGGTCAAAGTGCCGCGCCCCGGCAATGGCGGCGCCGCGACCGCGGCAGGCTGCGCACGTTGGCGCGCGCGCTCCAAGGCGCGGCCATATTCGGTGATCCGCGCCAGCGCGCGTAAAGCGCGCTCGGGCGAGCGGAAGAACGGCACGTTGCCGGCCCGCGCCTCGGCGATGAGCGCAGCCGGCACCTCCGCCTCGTCGCCGAGCATCGCGTAGATCACCGGCTTCTTTGCGCCGATGAGCGGTTTCAACGAGGCGCGGCCTTTCACCAGCGCGTAATCGCTGGCCGAGGAAACGATCGCCGTCAGAATGAGGCTGCCATAGCAGTCTTCCGCGAGCAGCGGCCCGATGGTGCGCTCATACATCTCGAGATGCGTGATCGCCTGCGCCGTCAAATCGAGCGGGTTGGTCGCGCCGACGAATTCAGGAAGCTCGGCTTGAAGCCGTGCAGCTAGCGCCTCGGGCAGTTGCGGCAGGTCGAGCCCGGCCGCCTCGCAGAAATCGAGCGCCATGCCTTTGACGGCGCCCGAATCGGTCACCATGGCGCAGCCTTTGGTCGGTGGCGCCGGAAAGCGCATCATCAGCTCGGACACGTCGATCAGCTCTTCCAGGCTGTCGACATGGATGACGGCACTGTGCGCGAGGATCGTTTCGATCACGGCGTAATCGCCGACCATCGCGCCGGTATGGGAGCGCGCTGAATTCCTGCGCCGCGGCGCTGCGTCCGGCATGCAGCAGCACGATCGGCTTGCCCAAGTCGCGGGCGCGCGCGGCGACGCTGAGAAACCGCTGCGGATTGCGGATCTGCTCGGCAAAGGCCGCGACCACCTGCGTGGTCGAATCCTCGATCAGATGGGCGACATAGTCTTCAAGCCCCAGCACGGCTTCGTTGCCAGTCGAAACCCAGCAGGTGACCGGAATGCCCTTGGCCCTCAAGGCGACGCGCACCACGCCGGCAAGCCCGCCGCTTTGCGCGACCACGACGACGCCGGCCTTGACGTCGAGTGGGTCGCCCAGCTGCGCCGAGAAGGTCAAGGGTATGCGATGGACGAAATCGACGACGCCGAGGCAGTTGGGGCCGCAGAGTGCAATGCCGGCCTCTTCGCACAGCTTGGCGATGCGGTCTTGCGCCGCTTTCCATTCGCCGCCTGCCTCGCCGAAGCCGGCGGCGAAGATGATGATCGCGCCGATCTTGCGCCGCGCACAGGCTTTGACGGCGTCCTCGATCGCGACCCGCGGAATGAGCAACATCGCCGCGTCGACGCCTTCGGGCAGATCGTCGATCGCTTTAACGCAGACGCGGCCGCCGATCTCGCTACGATTGCGGCTGACCAGATGGATCGTGCCAGGATAGGCATATTGCTCGAGATTGCGCAGCATCAGAAACCCTGCCGAGCTTTGCTCGGGCGAGATGCCGACGATCGCGACCGAGCGCGGCCGCATCAGCCGTGCGATGTCGATGCCTGCCATGGCCGGACCCGGTCGCGCGCGAACTATTTCTTGTCCCGCCGCATCGGGCCGAGGCCCGGGCGATAGGATTTCTCGTCGAGGAATTGGGTCAGGCCCTGGGTGCGGCCGCTTTCGTCATCGACCAGCCGCAGCTGCGAGCTCTTGGCGGCAAGGTAATCGCCCGAGACTTCGAACGGCATGCCAACGGTGGCACGGATCGCCTCCTTGCAGGCGCGCAAGGCGTGCGGGTTCTTGCCGACCAGCGTCTTTGCCAACGCCGTGGTGCGCTCGCGCAGCTTCGCCTTCGGCACTGCTTCATTGACGATGCCCATCTGCGCGGCCTGCTTGCCGTCAAAGGTTTCGCCGGTCAGCGTGTAATACATCGCGTTGCGGAAGGTCATCGCGAAGACCAAGGAGCGCGTCACCTGGCCGCCCGGAATGATTCCCCAATTGATTTCCGACACGCCGAATTGCGCCTCTTCGGCGGCGATCGCGAGATCGCAGGAGATCAGAGGCGTGAACGCGCCGCCAAAGCACCAGCCATTCACCATGGCGATGGTGGGCTTCATGAAATGCGCCAGTTGGTGCCACTGCCAGATCGCCGAGGAGCGGCGCACGCGCATCTGCTGCACATAGGGAAGCCCGTCGGTCGCGCGGAAAAACTCGCGCAGATCCATACCCGCTGAAAACGCTTCGCCGGCACCGGTCAGCACCAACACTTTGCAGTCGTCGTTGATCTCCAGCGCGTCGAGCACCTCGACCATCTCGTCGTTCAAGGCCGGACTCATGCAATTGCGCTTTTCCGGGCGATTGAGCGTCACCCAGGCAATTCCCTCTCCGATTTCGACTTTGACGTTTTTGCCACCCGGCAATGGATCGGCAGGCATGGTCACTCCTCCCCAGGATCAATGAATACCAAGCATGCAATCGTCGATGGGCGGCGATGCTAGGCCCCGCCGGCCGCGACTTCCACCCCTTTCGATGAAAGGCCGCCGCCCGACGATCGCTTAAAGAGACAGGACTCCTATCAGGGAGCCTGATAGAGTGTCAACACCGCCGCGCGACTGGACAGGGATGATGCAAAAGGCTCCGCGCATAAGCTATCTGCTGAAGCAGCTGCAGCTGGCGAATTACCAGCGGCTCGATAATGTGTTACGCGATTTCGGTCTGACCCCGTCGCAATATATCGTGCTGTGGGTTGTCAGCGACCATCAAGATGGACTTTTCTCGGCGGCACTGGCGCGGCGCTTGGGCGTGGCGCCGCAATCGAGCAACGAAATTGTCGCCAGCCTCGAAAGTCGGGAACTGATCCGCCGGGTCGAAGACGCGGGACCCCGCCGCGTCCTGCGTTTGCGTCTGACCGTCAAAGGACGCGCGCTTTTGGCGAAATGCGAGAAAGCCGTCGACCGTTTCGAGGCGGATTTCTTTGCGGCGCTGTCTAGCGAGGAAGAACAGCGCTTGCATGACATGCTTTCGCGTCTCGTCCGCGACAGCCGCGAAAAAGCGGCGCGGGACGGGCTCGAAACCCTAAGCGGGCGGGCACGCTCGGCCGCGCGTTGACGGTTCCGAAGGGCTCGATCGGAGCTTTGCCGAGAACGCGTTTTCTCTGATACGATGCGCGCATGCATGCCGTACTTCGCGCGAATTTCGGCGCGGTTCCGATCGCCGCACGGTTGAAGGAGCTGCTCGGCGACGCGGTCGCCGTCGTCAACAGCGACGCCGAGCTTGCCGCCGCCATTCCCTCGGCCGAGGTCCTGCTGATTCCCGATTCGCTCTATTCCGCCGCCGTGGCGGAGATGCTGCGCCAACGCGCTAAAAATCTACTTTGGATCCAACTTCTCTCGGCGGGCTATGACGCGGTGGCAAGCCATGGCATACCGCCAGGCACGATCCTGACCAATGCAGGTGACGCCTATGCCCCGCCGATCGCGACCCAGGCCGTCGCACTTCTGCTCGGCGCGCAACGTCAATTCCCGGCCTTGCTGGCCAATCAGAAGCGCCATGCTTGGGACAGGAGCGCTGGTCCGCGCTGCGCGATCCCATTCGACAGCACAGTTGCCGTGATCGGCTTTGGCCATATCGGCAGCGAGATCGGCCGGCTGTTGAAGGCTTTCGGCGCGCGGATCATCGCGGTGACCCGACGTGGCCAGCCGCATCCCGATGCCGACGAAGCGGCGCCCGTTTCCGCGCTGCACGCGATTTTGCCGCGCGCCGACGCGGTGGTGATCGCGCTCGCCGCCAGCCCGGAATCGCGCCATCTCATCGCCGCCAAGGAATTCGCGTTGATGAAGCGCAACGCGGTGCTGGTGAATATCGCGCGCGGCTATGTCGTCGATTGCCTCGCGCTGGCGCAGGCGCTGAAGAGCGAACTCATCGCCGGCGCCGGGCTCGACGTGACCGAGCCCGAGCCTTTGCCCGAAGACCATCCTTTGTGGGATGCGCCCAATCTCATCATCTCGCCGCATATGGCGGGTGCTTCGGGCGCCGTCATGGGAAAGCGGCTTGCGAAGATCGTGGGCGACAATGTCGCGCGGCGGCTCGCGGGCGAACCGCTCGCCTTTGTCGTCATGCTCTAGCGAAAAGATAGGGAGACGCCGATGCGCATTGCCCAGCTCGAAACCCTGCAGGCCAATGCCGGCTGGCGCAATTTCTCGTTCCTGAAGCTCACGACCGACGAGGGGCTGGTCGGCTGGTCGGAATATATCGACAATTTCGGCGTCGGCGGCGTGACGCAGCTGATTCCGCGCTTTGCCGATGTCGTCGTCGGGATGGATCCGCGCGAAGTCGCGCGCATCAGCGCGTCGCTCCACGGCATCACGCGGCTCGCGACCGGCGGCCTCAGCAATCAGGCGATCGCCGCCATCGAGAATGCCTGCCTCGACGTCAAAGCCAAAGCGCTCGGCGTGCCGGTTTATGCGCTGTTCGGCGGGCCGACGCGCGACCGCATCAAGCTCTATTGGTCGCATTGCGGCAGCTTTCGCGTGCGCCACGGCGAATTCTTCGAAAAACATTTGGGCAAGAAGCGCGTTCGGACGCTCGACGATCTGACCAAGCTTGGCCGGGAAGCGGTCGAGCGCGGGTTTGGCGCGATCAAAACCAATCCGTTGTTCTTCGATGGGCCCGAGCCGCGCATGTTCGACGGCGGCTTCGCGCTGGGGCCTCGGCTGCTCGACCGCAACATCGACGGCCATTTTATCGCCGCGGTGAAAGACGTTCTGTCCGCCTTTCGCCAAGGGATCGGCACGCAAGCCGGATTGATGATCGACCTCAATTTCAGCGAGCGCATCGAAGGCTTCCGCCGCGTCGCCAAATCCGTCGAGGAATTCGACCTCACCTGGCTCGAGATCGACATGCATGATGCGGAGGGCTTGGCGCTGGTACGCCGGTCGTCATCGACGCCGATCGCCTCGCTCGAAGGCATTCACGGCTTGCGCGCCTATCGCCCGTTCTTCGAGCAATACGCGGTCGATGTCGCGATCGTCGATCCCGCCTGGAACGGGCTGCTCGAATCCGTGCGGATCGCGACCCTTGCCGATGCCTATGAGGTCAATGTCGCGCCGCACAATTTCTGCGGCGATCTCGCGACCTTGATGAGCGCGCATCTCTGTGCCGCGATTGCCAATTATCGGATCATGGAATTCGAGGTCGACGACGTGCCGTGGAAGAGCGATTTCCTCTCTCATCCGCCGGTGGTGGAAAAAGGCGAGCTGATCGTGCCGACAAGGCCTGGCTGGGGCGCCGAGATTAACGAGGAAGCCCTCCGCGCTCATCCGCCCTTGGCGCGGCGAAGATGAGCTTCCGGCTGCGCCCTGGCCTCTGCTAGGATTACGCCAGGAAACGGGCATCCTGGAAACGTCGAAGGTGGAAAATGGCCAAGCTTAGACACATCGCGATCACGGTGAGCGACCTCAAGCGCGAAGCGGAATTCTACGAGAAGGTTTTCGGCTTCACCAAGCACAGCGAGAACGACGTCGCGGTCAGCCTGTCGGACGGCGTGATGAACGTCACCCTTCTCAAATTCAAGTCCGACGCGGACGCCGGCGACGAGCGCGGCAAGGATTTCGTTGGCCTTCACCACATCGGCTTCGTGGTCGACGACCCCAAGGAATTCGCGGCGATGGATCAGACCATCAAGGACAATGGCGGCAAGTTCCATTTCGAGGCGCGCGCCGGCATGAATCTCGAAATCAAATACCGCGATCCCTTCGGCATCGTATTCGACATCTCCGAGCCCAGCCATTCCTGGAAGGGCATCACGATCTGACGCTGGGCCGCGACGAGAATGGCGATGGCCGCTGAGCCGCTGCGCTACTGCAGCCGGCCGGAATAAGGATCGACGAAAATTGTGGAAGTCGGGCGCGCGGCAGTGCCTTGCCACACCGGCACCTGCGCTGGACCAGGATCGTGCGGCCCGCCCGCCGTCAGCTCCTTCAGCATTCTGGCGATTTCGAGCGGCGTCTGATGCAAGGCGCCGGGGCTCGGCTCTTCGGCGTAGAGCCGCGGTGCTGCTGTCAGCACCGGAAAAGCGCCCAAGGCCAAGGCGATCGCCACAGCCATGAGATGATGTCTCAGGATTACGTGTCGGTGCGCCATGATGCGCTCCTTCACAGCGTTGCTCGATCTCGAGCGGTGAACCAGCGCTGCAAGAGCGCCGGCCCATCCGTCCCGAAATCGACATTGCGGAGTTCCAAGCCTTCAGAACTGGGCGTTCTTCGCCGCTTGGAAATCGGCGCCGTCATAGACGCCGGTATTGGCGCTCTGCTGCGTTTGCGGCTGAGCGGCGAGGTTTTCGCTGCCGGCGAACGCCGTGCCGACCGAGCCAAGGGTCGCGGTCAGGACGAGGGCGAGGGTTCCGGCGCGAAGAAGAGAAGCGATACGCATGGTCTGTTCCTTTGTTTCCCGGAAGCAACCGAGATTGGCCGCCTCACGGGTGAAACATGGGGACCATGGTCAGGGCGGATAATTGGTGCAGTGCAACATGGCCTGTTTGGCGAAACTAAACAATCCGCCGCGCCGTGGCGCCCTTTACCATTTTGCCGTTAATTCGGCGCCGAAGGCCTGACGCCAATCCTGCTCAGCGCCGATGATGCCCTCATGCGGCCGGATATTGCCGTGGGAAGCGGGGTCGGCGCCCGGCGCGGCTTCGCCGCGCTCGACCGCCTGGATCGCTTCGAGCAGCAGCCGGCGCATGGTCACGATCGCGCGATCCGAGGTGCCGAGATGCTCCTTGGAGCGATCGACGATCGGCGCCATGCCTTCCTGCAAGGCGAAATCCTGCGTATTGACGCCTTTGATCCCGGTGAAGGTCCGGGTCTTTTGCTCGCCGCGATCGATCAGATAGTCGTTCGACTTGTTGCGCTTTAAATGAAAACCGCCAGGAAGGAAATCGTCTTTCCCGCGGCCGTAATCTTCCTCGATCTGCGCGTAATATTTTTCCGTCATGACTGCCGACCGGTCATAGCCATAAGACCAGTTGTAAACGCAAGTATGCTCGTCATCGACCGGTACCCAGACATGGCCGTCGAGCTTGGGGACGGCGGCACGGCCGCCTTCGCGCGCCAAGAGGTTGGCGCGCATCTGCTGTGCCGGCATGAGGTATTGGTAGACGCGCACATAGCGCTCGTCCTCGCCGACCTTGCGGGTGGAGACGTAGTAATAGCCGTAAGCGGTCTTTTCGACGTCGATCTTCGGCGCGCCGTCGCGTTGCCGCAGCAAGCGATTGTCGCCGAGACGGTTGTTGTGCAGGAAAGAGCCATGCGCCGTATCCAGGCCGCCTTCGAGCGCTTGGACCCAATTGCAATCTTCGAAAGTCTTCGACACGCCGCGATGTGTGTCGGGCGCGCGGACCCATTCGTAATCGAGCGGCGCCGGCATGTCGTCCTTCGGCCCGAGATAGGCCCAGACCACGCCGCCGCGCTCGACCGTGGGATAGGCGGTGAGCTTGATGCCGGCCTTCATCGACGATTCGGCGGGCTCGGACGGCAGGTCGACGCAATTTCCCGCCACGTCGAATTTCCAGCCGTGATAGACGCAACGCAGACCGCATTCCTCGTTGCGTCCGTAAAAGAGCGGCGCGCGGCGATGCGGACAATATGCCTCGACCAACCCGACCCGACCTTCGGTGTCGCGGAATGCCAACAAATCCTCGCCCAGAAGCCGCACGCGCAAGGGCGCGCCGTCTTTTTCGGGCAGTTCGGACGAGAGCGCAGCCGGTTGCCAGTAGCGGCGCATCAAGGTGCCGCCGGGCGTGCCCGGACCGACGCGGCACAGGCGTTCATTGTCTTCAGGTTTCAACATAGGCCGACCTCAGTCTTTCCAGGGATCAACGGTGATATGGATCGAACGCTCTTGGCTCTCGCCGCCAACCATCTTCAAGCCCAGGTCGATGTCTTTCAGTCCGACGACATGGCTCGACATGCGCTCGAGAGGGAAAATACCGGCTGCCATGGTCTGCAAGGCCAGCTCGACCGCTTCAAAGCTGTGACCGCGGGTGCCGCGTAGGTTGATCTGCTTGTTGACCACTTGATCGATATCGAAGCCTGGGACGCTTCCCTTGCGCGAAGCCACCAGCAAGGTGCCGCGTTTGCGCAAAAGCGCGAGCGAGGGATTGACAATCTCGGCCCCCGCCCCGCTGGCATCGATGACGATATCGGCCATCCGGCCGCCGGTGATCCGTTTGACCGCATCGCATAGATCGTCCTGATCGACAGCAATGCAGTGCTGCGCTCCGAGCTCGCGCGCCACGGCAAGGCGATGCGCGTCGCGCGCGAGACCCGAGACGATAATGGTTGCGGCGCCCGCGGCTTTCGAAGCGATGACGCAACCCAAACCCTGCTGGCCCGGCCCCTGAACGACCACGGTTTTCCCCGGACCGGCGCCGCCATCGAGAAACGCCCATTGGAAGCCATTGCCGATCGGCAGCGCCATTGCCGCGATATGCGGCCTGACCCCGGCGGGGACGCGGTGCAGCACGGTGCGCGGATGCATATAGAGATATTGGCTGTACCCGCCCCAAAGCGCGGGCATCACGGTGAGCGGCGTCGAGCCGTAGCGGATGCTGCCGGCCACGCGTGTATCGGTTTCGAGGCAGGAGCGATATTCGCCCGTGCGGCAATACTCGCAATGACCGCAGGGAAGATACTCCTCGAGCGCCACGACATCGCCCTCGGCGACACCCCAGCGTTCGCGCGCGACCGGCCCGAGCTTTGCGATCGTGCCCACCATCTCGTGCCCAAGAATGCGCGGGCCCGGCTTGTCGGAAAGGTACATCGGCCAATCGCTGCCGCAAATCCCGGTGGCCTCGATGCGCAGCAAGCCGGCATCCGGCGCAATGGCCGGGAGATCGAACTCGTGCAGCTCGGTCTGTTTGGGCTTCACGGCTACGGCCGCAAGCACTTTCTGCGTCGCGGTCATCGCCGCAATCCTCGCCGGCGAAATCTCAAAGCGAACCTCCTTATAATATTGTTCTAAATACCTTAGATACCGGGAACAAGACCTCGGCGCGAAGCCGGCTCTAAGGTATTATCGCACCGGAAGGAAGATACGCCATGGCAAAGATCGTGCTCGGCATCGGGACTTCCCACGGGCCGATGTTGTCGACCCCGCCGGAAGAATGGGGCCAACGGGCGCTGTTCGATCGCCAAGTAACCCACCATTACAAAGGCCGGACCTGGAACTTCGATGATCTGGTCGAAGCACGGAAGGGCCGGCATTTCGACCGCGAGATCACCGCCGAGATTTGGCGCAATCGCCACGCCGCTTGCCGCAACGCGCTGACCAAGCTTGCCGACGTCTTCGATGCGGCGAGGCCCGAGATCGTCGTGATTGTCGGCAACGACCACATGGAAATGTTCGACCCGTCGACCGTCCCTGCCTTCAGCGTGTTTTGGGGAGATACCCTCGTCAACACGCCTTTCTCCGCAGAGCGGCTGGCCGGGCTCGCGCCCGGTGTCGCGATCGCGGTGCCGGGCCATATTCCGCCCGGCGGCGCGCGCTACCCCGGCGTGCCGGCGCTGGGCCGGCATCTCCTCGCGTCGATCACGGCGCAGGGCTTCGACGTCGCCGCGATGAAAACAATGCCGCGCGACGAGACGCCTCACGCCTACGGATTCGTCTACCGGCAGATCATGCGCGACCGCGCCTTGCCGAGCGTTCCAGTGGCGATCAACACCTATTATCCGCCCAATCAGCCGACGGTGCGGCGCTGTTATGAATTCGGCAAGGCGCTGGCGCGCGCGATCGAAGCCTGGGACAGCGACGCCCGCGTGGCGCTGATCGGGTCGGGCGGATTGAGCCATTTCGTCATCGACGAAGACGTGGATGCCACCTTCCTCGACGCGATGCGCCATCGCAACATCGACAAGGTTGCCGCGCTGGGCGAAGCGATCTTCCAGTCCGGCACGTCGGAAGTGAAGAACTGGATCCCGGTCGCCGGCGCCATGGCGGCGCTCGGCCTCAAACTCAGCATCGTCGACTATGTTCCCTGCTACCGCTCGCTTGCCGGAACCGGTAACGCGATGGGCTTCGTCTACTGGCTCCCGTGAGCCTGGTTCAACACGCAATCGTGTAGCCGAAACCGGTTGCGACACGGAGCAGCCGCGGGCAAGATCGCGGCCGCCAGTCCGTCATCAAGCCAAGAATAAGGAACATCCGATGAGAGGAACCGCTCGTGCCTTTTTGGGCGCTCTTGCGCTTGCCGCACTCGCCGCCAGCTGTGCGACCGCCCCGCCCCCGCCCGACTATGCCGCGATCATCGCCGCGCCCGATCGCACCGATGCCGACCGCAAGAACGACGACCGCCGCGAGCCGGTGAAGCTTTTGGCCTTTACCGGCGTCCGCGCCGGCTGGAAGGTTCTCGATATGGCTGCGGGCGCGGGTTACAGCACCGAGATCATGGCCCGCGGCGCGGCCCCCAACGGCACGGTCTACGCGCAGAACCCTGCCGACCTGCCGGCCCGCGCCAAGGACGGGTGGACGGCGCGGATGCAGCATCCGGCGATGAAGAACGTCGTCCTTGAGACGCGGCCTTTCGACGATCCGATGCCCGCGAACGTGAACGACCTCGACCTCGTGACTTTCTTCTTCGGCTATCACGACACGACCTATCTGCCGGTCGATCGCGCGAAGATGGACAAGGCGCTGTTCAATGCGCTGAAGCCCGGCGGATATCTGGTAATTGCCGATTACGCCGCGGCCAAAGGCGCTGGGACGTCGGTCGGCAAGACCTTCCATCGCATCGAGGAAGATACCTTGAAGAGCGAAGTCGAGGCGGCTGGCTTCAAGCTTGTCGATGAGGGCAATTTCCTCCGCAATCCCAACGACACGCATGACTTCATCATCTTCAATCCGAAAATTCCGATCGATATCTTCGTCGTGAAGTTTCAAAAGCCAAAGTGAAGTTTCAAAAGCCAAACTGAGCAGGCGGGTCGCGGGCGCTAACCGGCGCTCGCGACCAACCGATTGCGCTGCGCGCCCAGGAGCTCGATCTCGGCCTCGATCACATCGCCGAGCGCGATATATTTCCCGGTGATGAGGCCGATCCCGTTGGGCGTGCCGGTGGAAATAATGTCGCCGGGCTCGAGCGTCACCTGATTGGAGATATGCGCCAGCTGCGCCTCGGGTGAATGAATCATATCGCGCGTATTGCCGTCTTGGCGAATCTCGCCATTGACCTTGAGCGTCAAGCGCAGATTGCGGCAATTCGGCACGAAGGGGCGCGGCACAAGGAACGGCCCCAGAGGCGCGAATGTGTCATGGCATTTGCTGCCGAACCAATCCGGCCCGGGCACCGGTAATTCGCCCTGTTTGCGGAAGCCGCGCACTGTCAGATCATTGGCGACGACATAGCCAGCGACATGCTCCATCGCATGGTCGGGCGCGACGCGCTTGCCCGATCGGCCGATGACCAGCGCCAGCTCCACCTCGCCGTCGATGTCGTCATAGCCTTCCGGCTTGATCACGTCGTCATAAGGACCAGCGACGCAGCTCGCCGTCTTCTCGAACATATAGGGCCGCCGCACGATGCCGTCGTCGCGCTTCTTGTTCTCGTCGCCCGGGCGCGGATAGTTGATCGCGGCATAGAACATTTTGGGCGGGCGCGGGATCGGCGCATGGATGTGAAGATCGGCGAGCCGCGTCGTGGCACCATGCCAGCGCGGATCGTCGAAGCCGCCGCGACGGATCAGCGACACAGCCTCGCTCGCGAGATCGAAACCGCGCTCCCAATCCTGGAGCAGCGCGAGCATGCTGAGGCCGAGCGCGGCGTCGCTTTTTTGCGCGGCGGCGACATGCGCCAGGATCGCAGGCAAGGAAACTGCCCGGTCGTCCAGAACGATCGCAACGAAGCTCGGGCTGCCCGCGCTCGATACCGTCGCCAATTTGAAGGCGTCGCTCATCTTTTCCTCCCCCGTTTGTCGTTTTGCACTGCGGCGCTTAAAGCAGGCATCGCTCCGAGAGCCGCGGGTCGCCTTGCGCCTCGGCGCGCGCCAAGACGCGGCGGTAATAGTCCCAAAGGCCGCGCGGACCGCCGACCCTCATCGTGGTCGAGCCGAATTTCCGCGTGATCTCGTCCTGATCGGGCCATTCGAAGGGCAAATCGGCACTCGCGACCGTCAGCATCTGATGGCAACGATGTTCGAGCTCGATCCCCGCCAGCACCGCCTCTTCGATGCTTCGGCCGGCGAAGACGACGCCGTGATGGCGCATGATCACCATCTTGGCGTCCTGCCCGAGCGCGGCGGCCAGCGCCCGGCCCAGCTCGGGCGTGTCGATGAATTCCGACGTGCTGTCGAAGCGCGGCGGCGCCTTGCCCGGGCCCGATACGGATCCGAGCGGCTTTTTCACGGCGGAATAGATCACCGCGTGGAAGGGATGCGTATGGCCGGTGACGTTGAGGTCGGGACGCGCGCGAAAAATTTCCGCGTGGATCGGCCATTCGCTGTGACGCTGGCCAGCGCCGGAAAGCACCTTGCCGTCGAAATCCAACAGCAGGAAATCGCGCGCATCGAAGACTTCGCCGAGCGAGATTTGATGCCGTTTCATCCAAAAGCCGCGGCCATCGGCATCGCGCAGGGCGACATGGCCGAATATCCGGTCGCCATGTCCGTTGAGCTCGAGAATCCGCGCGCCTTTGGCCAGCTTGTCGAGCTCTTGGCGCAGAGCGGCACTCAAGAGTTCGGTATGTCTTACATCATCCATGGTTTCCTCCCGACTTCGATCACGCAACCGGTGCTTTGGTGAAATAGGGCATCACTTCTTCGGCGAACAAACGCATCGAGGCCTCCGCTTCATCGACCGGCATGTCGTGAAAATTGACCTGCAAGCTGATCTTATCGAGCCCGCCGCAAATATGATCGAAGGATTCGATCTGTTCGCGCAAACGCGCGGGGCTGCCGACCCAGACCACGCCGGCCTTCATGCGGTCTTCGAAAGTGGCCCGGCGCATGCTCTCGACCATCTTGTCGTTCGAGGGGTAGTCCTTCGATGGCGGCGCGACATAGGAGAGATGCGCGTCGAGCAATGTCTTGAAATAATTCTCGACCCGCGGCCGGGCGCGATCCTCGGCCTCTTTCTGGGTCGGGGCGCAATACATGTGCAACCCCAGCATCACGCGTCCGCGTCCGGCATGGCCTTCCTTGGCCCACGCTTCGCGATAGACCTCGATCACTTTTCGAGCTTGCTCCGGTCCGCCGATCGGCACGGTCATGATCGAATGCCCCCCTTTGGCCGCGGCGAGCTGCGATTCGGCGCTGGCGGTGGTGGCGATCCAGAAAGGCGGCCGCGGCTTCTGCGTCGGCCGCGGCAGAGAGGTTACGTTCTCGAAGCTGTGGAACTGGCCCTGGCAAGTGACATTCTCTTCTTCGAGCAGACGGCGGATCTGTTCGACGCCTTCATTGAAGCGCGCGCGGCTCTCGTCCATGCTGCGGCCGAAGCGTTTGAATTCATGCGCCATGAAGGCGCGTGCGAAGCCGACTTCGAGTCTCCCGTTGCTGATCGCGTCCAGCATCCCGATTTCGCCGGCGAGCTTCAGCGGATGATTGAAGATCGGCAACACCGCGCCGGTGATCAGCCGCATCTTCTTCGTCCGTTGCGACGCGGCCGAGAGAAAGACGATCGGATTGGTGCTGTAGCCGCCATAGGGATGGAAATAGTGCTCGACCGTGCGGACATGACCGTACCCGATCTTGTCGCCGAGTTCGGCGAGATAGAGGCTTTCGTTCCAGTATTTCTGCGCCGATTTCTCTTCCGGACCGACATCCGGAAAAAACTGAATGCCAAACTCCATCGACTTTCCCCTCGTTATGGCTGATGCAAGATTAGCCGGCGCCGCCCTTGCTGACGCTGCCGACCCCCGGAAGCTTCAGCGCGAGCGGCTTGAACCCTATGCCGAGATCCAACCCGAGCAGATTAACCTCGATACCTTCGTCGCGCGCCACGAGCAACCCGAGCATGCCAAGAAAAGAGACCTGATAGCCGCTTGCGCTCGGCGCCGGCGCGAACACCGCGCCGCCCGGCAAATAATCCTTGCCGATGGCGTTGGAGGGCAGCTCCAACCCGAGTTCGGGCACTTGACGCGCGACATAGGCGGTAAAAGTGTTGCTGTTGGGCCCGGGCCAAGCGCGGTACTCGTTCGGATAGGGATAGCTCGCGACCGCGGCGCGAATTTCCTCGATCAGCGCCTCGGCATCCTTCCCGCGGCGATCGAGCACGATCCGCGGTTCCGCGCCGAACCAGTAATTGTCCGGCCCCGTCCGATCGATGCGCACGGCCGGCGTGCTGTTTGAAACGCCAAAGCCCATGACCTCATAACGCGTAAAGCGATCGGCACCGGCGGGCTTCACCGCGATCCAGGTATGAACGGCAAAGACGCCGCGCCATGACACGGCGCGCGCGGCATAGACCTGGATGACCGCCTCGCTCGTCGTCAAGGGATCGGGCGCAAGCCCCGAGGCATCGCGCCGCGCCTCGTACCAGGGAACGCCGCTATCGCGCCCGAACATGCACGCGCTCACCAACAAAGGCAGACCGAATAGGACCACGAGCGATCGGGCAAGGCGCCGTCCCCTTCCGGCCTTGGGCATGAATCCAGCCGCGACGCTGAACCGCTTCACGCCGCGAGCCGGGCGCGGTCGTGCGGCGCGGTGTAATCGACCGGCGTGCCCTTCGGAATGATGCCGGTGGGGTTGAGGCGTGCGATCGACCAGTAATTGATCACGTAATGGCGCGGCTTCACAGTGGCCGCGATGCCCGGCACCTGGTAGAGCTCGCGCATATAGTTCAGCAAATTGGGATAGTCGGCGATGCGTTGCCGATTGCATTTGAACAGCGAGTTATAGGCGACATCGAAGCGAACCAAGGTCGGAAAGAGCCGCCAATCCGCCTCGGTGAGCTGCCTTCCGACGAGGTAGCGTTGGCGTCCGAGACGCGCCTCGAGCTCGTCGAGGGTGGCGAACAGCGCGTCATAAGCGGTTTCGTAGGCCTCCTGCGAACGCGCGAACCCGCAACGATAGACGCCATTATTGACCGTCCGGTAGATCACGTCGTTGAGGCGGTCGATGTCGGCGCGCAAAGGCGGCGGGTAATAATCGGTATCGTCGCCCGCAATGCCGGCGAACTCGCTATTGAGCATGCGGATGATTTCGGAGGATTCGTTGTTGACGACCCGCTTGGTCTTCTTGTCCCACAGGGTCGGAACCGTGACCTTGCCGGTATAGCGGGGATCCGACGCGGTGTAGGCTTCGTGCAAATAGCGAAAGCCGTTCACTGTATCCGGCAAACATTCGGGAAAAGCCGGATTGGCTTCATAAGTCCAGCCCTGCGCTTTGAGGCCCGGCACCGCGTAAGCGACCGAAATCGCGCTGTCGAGTTTTTTCAGCGCGCGAAAGATCAGCGTGCGATGCGCCCAGGGGCAGCCATAGGCGACATAAAGATGATAGCGGCCGGCTTCGGCCTTGAAACCCGAGGAGCCGTCCGCCGTGATGCGGTCGCGGAAGCGGCTGTCGACGCGCCGAAATTCGCCGCTGGCCGCGACTTCCTGCGGCAGCTCTTCGTCGCGCCATACGCCGTCAATGAGTACGCCCATGGTCGATCCTCCCGCTGCAAAGGTAGTACGCGAGCGTCCCGCGCGTCAAAAATCGCTGCAGGCTCTGGCGTCCCGGCCGCCTCTCAACCGTCAAGCTCGGGATAGTGGCGGAAGATGCCCACCTGATCATAGGGAAGCCGGCGCGGCGAAGCGAGATAGGCGGCGATGCGCGAGCGCGCCGCGATGCGGTCGCGTAACGCCATGAGGTTGGGATAGCGGCGGCGAAGACGCGCGACCGCGCGCGGAAAAGCGTATGTCGTTCCCTCGATCATCTCGAACAGCGAGAGATCGGCATAGCTCGTGCGCGCGCCAACCAGATAGCCCGGGCCCTGCGGATTGCGCGCCAAAACCTGCTCGAAATAGCGGAAGAACTTGGGCAACCGGTTCTTGCGAAAATCCTCGGCGCGGCGCCGCGCTTCGGGCTTCTGATCCTCGTAATAGAGGCTCGACGCGATCGGATGGTGCGTGTCGTGAATCTCGACGACGAAATCGGCGATGGTCAGCTGCAATTGATGAGTCCAAAGCTCGCCCACTTCGCTATTGGGTGCAAGCCCGAGCCGCCCACCGAGGAACAGGAGAATATTCGCGGTCTGCCCGATCACGGTCTCCCCGGCCTTCAGGAAAGGCGGCGCAAAAGGCGCCCTCGCGGATTTCGCGCCATCGAGCAGACGCATCATTCGCGCCATGCCGCCTTTGCGCCGTGCGACGTCGACATAGTCGGCGCGCCCTTCTTCGAGCGCCAGACGCACGAATTCGCCGCGCCCCGGCGTCGACGGCCAGTAATAGAGTTCGTAGCGCATCGCCTTATTCCTCCCATTTTCCTTGGCCCTACAGCGTTATATCATGGCGCAGGCCGGCCTTGCGGATGGGACACTTCATTGCCATCCTTCCGGTCGCGGAATGGGAGGAACCCATGCTCGATCAGCCCGAAACACGCCGGCAGCCGACGCAGCTCGCGGAATTGCCGTTGCGGCTGCATCACCACGCCTTCACCGTGAAGGATCAAGAGGTCAACCGCCACTTCTTCGAAGACATATTGGGTATGCCGCTAGTTGCGACCTGGTGCGAACGGGTTTTCAACAAAGATTTCGGGCGCGACGTCGATTATTGCCACACGTTCTACGGCTTGGCCGATGGCGGCGCCTTGGCGTTTTTCCAATTCGCCGATGACGCGGTTTACGAGAAGATGAAAGCGATCCTGCCGGAAGGCGGCGGCATGTGGCACATCGCGCTCAAGGTCACCAAGGCCGGCTTCGACGAGCTGACGCGCCGCGTGATGGCGCACGACCTCCCCCACCGCGTCACCGATCACGGCTACTGCCTGTCGCTTTATCTCACCAGCCCCGACGGGCTGCGCGTGGAATTCACGGTCGATCCGCCCCATGTCGACGCGATCAATGCGCAACGCCGCGCCGATGCGCGGTCCGAGCTGGCGCGCTGGCTCAAGGGCGACCACAAGCCAAACAACGAGAATCGGCCTCACTGACCCGACCGGCAGGCTTCGAGAAAAACCCGCCCCGCCCTGCCATGCCGAACGCGCATTGCCGCGTCGGTGAGTTTGCGCCACAGGCCCGTTGCGAAAGTGGTAATGTCCCAAATTGTGGGGTTTCGCCTCTTTCCGCTTTGAAGAAATTGCCGCGCCGCAGCTTATTGAAAGACCGAGTTTGACCAACACCCCATCCCCGGAAAGAGCCGGCGCGCCTTCGCGCCAATCTTTCGCCGCTCTCCGCGATCCCGGTTTTCGCGCCTATTTCTTCTATTCGGCCTTGTCGATGATGGCCGACAGTATCGAGCACGTCATCAGCTACTGGATGGTCTTTCAAAAATTCCATTCGCCGGCCTTGGGCGGTTTCGCGGTTATATCGCATTGGCTGCCGTCGCTCCTCTTCGGGGTTTTCGCCGGCGCATTGGCCGACCGCTATGATTCACGACGCCTCATACAGATCGGCATGGCGCTATTCATGCTGTGCTCGCTCGGCTGGGGCGTGCTGTTCATCACGGGATGGCTGCAGGCTTGGCACGCCGTCGTGATCCTCACCGTCCACGGCTTCGCCGCCGTGTTTTGGGGCACGCCCGGCCAGGTGCTGCTGCATGACATCGTCGGCCGCGAGCAATTGCCCAGCGCCGTGCGCCTCAATGCGACGTCGCGTTATCTCGGCCTGCTCGCGGGTCCGGCGGTGGGCGGAGTCATTCTGGTCGTGATCGGCCCCATTTACGGCATTCTTTTGAATGTCGTCTTCTATCTGCCGCTGATCCTTTGGTTGTGGAAAGCGCCTTACGGACCGCGCTTTCAAAAGAACCGCCCGCCGCCGCGCCCGGTCCGCGGCTTCTCGGACGTGCTCATGACGATCGAAGCGATTCGCGGCAATCGTATCCTCGGCTCGATGATCCTCCTCGTCGGCAGTGCGTCGTTCTTCGTCGCCAACGGATATCAGGCGCAGATGCCGGGCTTTGCCCATGATCTCGGCCATGGCGACGCCGGCGTTCTCTACAGCATGCTGTTGGGCGCGGACGCCGCTGGCGCCCTGACAGCGGGCCTCGTCTTGGAAGGCAGCGGTTGGCTCCAGCCGCGTCTCGTGACGCCCTTTGTCCTGGTGATGATCTGGTGCGGCGCGCTCGGCAGCTTTGCGTTGACGACCTCTTATCCGCTTGCCGTGGTGTTGATGTTCACCGCGGGCTTCGTTGAGCTTTCCTTCAATTCGATGAATCAGGCGCTCGTGCAACTGCATGCGCCCGTGGCGATTCGCGGCCGCGTGCTTGGCCTTTACGGCATGGCGCAGATGGGTCTCAGGACCTTTGCCGGGATCAGCGTGGGCATCGTCGGCAGCGCAATCGGCATCCACCACTCGCTGTTGCTCGCGGTGAGCTTGTTGTTCACGGTCACCGTGCTGTTGTTCCTGAAGATTCGGCCCGCCGCCGTGCAGGTTGAAAGCGCCGACTGAGGCAACATGACCGACAGACCAGCGACAAGCGCGGATGCACGGCCCGCGCCGCAATCTTTCGCGGCGCTGCACAATTCCGGCTATCGGCGTTACTTCGTGACCTCGGCGCTTGCCATGATGGGCGACAGCATCGAGCACGTCATCAGCTATTGGATGATCTTCCAGAAATTTCATTCGCCGGCCTTGGGCGGCTTTGCCATCCTGTCGCACTGGTTGCCGTTTCTGTTTTTCGGCGTGCTGTCCGGGGCGCTCGCCGATCGCTACGACCCGCGCCGGCTGATCCAGTTCGGCATGACGCTCTTCATGCTGTGCTCGCTTGCTTGGGGCTATTTGTTCGTCACCGACACGTTGCAGCAATGGCACGCGATGGTGATCCTCACCGTCCATGGGCTCGCCGGCGTCTTTTGGGGAACGCCCAGTCAGGTTCTGCTGCACGACATGGTGGGCATGGAGCTTCTACCCAGCGCGGTGCGGTTGAATTCGACCTCGCGCTATCTCGGCTTGTTGGGCGGCCCGGCGGTCGGCGGCGCAATCCTGATCATCTTTGGACCCGCGCATGGCATCTTGCTCAACGTTTTGTCGTTTCTGCCGCTCGTCTGGTTTCTCTGGAAAGCGCCTTACGGACCGCGATTCCGCAAGGAGCCTCCGGCGCCGCGACGCATTCGCGGCTATTCCGAAATCCTTGCCGCGATCGACAATGTCCGCGGCAACCGTGTGATCGCGTCGATGATCTTGCTGGCTTCTTGCTCGTCCGCATTGGTCGCCAGCGGTTATCAACCGCAAATGCCGAGCTTCGCGCAGGATCTCGGTCATGGCGAGGCCGGTTTCTTCTACAGCCTGCTGCTGGGCGCCAATGCACTCGGCGCCTTGACGGCTGGCTTCGCGCTCGAAGCCGGCGGATGGCTCCAGCCGCGCCCGCTCACGCCTTACGTCTTGCTCATGTTCTGGTGTGGCGCGCTCATCCTCTTCTGCATGACGACCTATTATCCCTTGGCGGTCGCGCTCATGCTAATCGCGGGATTTTTCGGCCTTGCCTATGATTCGATGAATCAAACCTTGGTGCAGCTCAACGCACCGCCGCAGATTCGCGGCCGGGTGATCGGGCTTTACAATATGTGCGCCCAGGGATTGCGCGCCTTCAGCGGCGTGACGATCGGAATCGGCGGCAGTTTCGTCGGCGTGCATTGGTCGCTCGCGCTCAGCGCTTTGGCCTTGCTTCTCGTCGCCGGTTTTTTGCTGGCGCGGGCAAGGCCCGCCCTGGCGGCATAGGCGGCGACGATTAGATTACGGCGCGTCGCGGGTCAACCGCGAAGCCGAAACGGGGAGGATCGTCGATGAAGCCTATTGCTTTCGTCCTGGCCGCCTATTGCGCTTTGGTCGCGTGGCCGAGCGGCGCGGCGGCCCAAACCAGCCTGACTTTCGGCTCGACCTTGCCGCTTTTTGGGGCCGGCATGACCGACATCGTGGTTCCTTGGATGCGCGCGATCGAAGGCGACAGCGGCGGCACCGTCAAATTCAAGGAATTCTACGGTGGGCAGCTTATCCAGAATCCGGCGAAGGAATATGACGCCGTCATCAACGGGATCACCGACGCCACGATCCTGGTGACGCCCTTTACCCAACAAGTGTTCCCCGATTCTTCGATTTTCGCGCTGCCTAGCGTTGTGCAAAGCGCGGTGGAAGCCGCCGATGGCGGTTGGAAAATGCACGAGGCGGGGCTGTTGCGCGGCATGGACAAGCTCTATGTCGCGGCCGTCTATTCGAACGACCCCGGCGCCATTCACTTCGCCAAGAAACAGACCTCGCTCGATCAAATGAAGGGCCTCAAAATCCGCGTTTCGGGACCGGCGGAAGCCGCGCTGGTTCAGGCGCTGGGCGGCGCGCCGGTGGGCATGAACGTCATGGAAGCCGCCGAGGGCTTAAGCCGCGGGCTTTACGATGGAACGCTCAATGGCTGGGGCGCCAACAGCTCTTATCGCATCACGCCCGTGCTGAAGAGCCATTTCGATTTGTCGCTGGGCGTGCGCCAATTCCTGCTGGTGATCAGCCGAAGCGCTTATGACGCACTGCCCGACAAGGCAAAACGGGCCGTCGACAAGAATAGCGGACTCGATTTGAGCTTGCGGCTGGGAAAAGCGCTCGACGCGGAAGGCATCAAAGAGCGGGCAGAGGCGCGCGAAAAAGGTGCGATGGTTGCGCTTTCGGACGCCGACAAGGCAAAGCTCGACGGCATCTTCAAGCCCGTCATCGACAAATGGATTGCCGACACGCCCGACGGCGCGAAGAAGATGGCCTTCCTGCAGCAACGCCTGGTGGAGTTTCGCAAAAGCGGCGCCGGCGGCGAGTCCCGTTGACACCTCGCCGCCCCGGTAGCATTTTTGCCGCGAACGCCTAATCAATCGGCGCCGGGGGGAACGATGCTATCGCGCGAGGACAATGAATTATTGACCCGGACGGGACCGGGCACGCCGATGGGCAATCTCATGCGGCGCTATTGGATCCCCGCCCTCTTCTCCGATCAGCTGCCCGAGCCGGATTGCGCCCCGGTCCGGGTGAAACTGTTGAGCGAGAAGCTGGTCGCGTTTCGCGACACGGAAGGAAGGGTCGGGCTGCTCGACGAGCGCTGCCCGCACCGTACCGCGTCCCTCTTCTTCGGCCGAAACGAGGAATGCGGGTTGCGCTGCGTCTATCATGGCTGGAAATTCGACGTCGAAGGCCATTGCGTCGATCTGCCGAGCGAGCCTTGGGACAAGGATTTCAAGCGCAAGATCAAGATCACCGCTTATCCTTGCATCGAGCGCGGCGGGTTGGTCTGGGCCTATATGGGACCGCCCGAGCTGAAGCCCGAATTCCCCGAGCTCGAATGGGCCTTGGTGCCAACCTCCCATCGCTATGTCACGCGCCACATCCAGGAATGCAATTGGCTGCAAGCCCTCGAAGGCGGCTTCGATGTCAGCCATCTGAGCTTTCTCCATCGCGGCACCGCCGACGGGCCCGATGGCCGCCCGCTTCCCGTGCCGACGCGATACGAAGTCGTGCCGGCCGATTATGGGCTGATTTCAGTGACCGGCCGCGACACGCCGCAAGGCAGCATGCTTGCCGCTAATGTCATGCTGATGCCATTTCACAAGCTGATCTCGACCTCGCCTTTCGGCGCGCATGTCTGGGTCCCGATCGACGACGAGAACACGATGAATTACAGCGTCGAATATTGGCCGGACCGTCCGCTCGACGAACAAGAGCTGGAAGATTCCAAAAACGGCGGCTTTATCCATCCGCTGCTGTTGCCGGGTAGCGATCGCGGCATCTTGAACAAGGATAACGACTACAAAGTCGATCGCGCGCTGCAAAAGAGCGGCGAATCCTACACCGGAATTTTCGGCCTCGGCATTCAGGATTGCGGCATTCAGGAATCGATGGGCCCGATCGCCGATCGCAGCATCGAGCATCTCGGCGTCAGCGACACGACCATCATCAAGATTCGCCGCCTCTTGCTGGAGACGCTGAAGGAGGTCGAAGCGGGCGCCACGCCGCCAGGTCTCGACCCGGCAAGCTATCGCGTGCGCTCTGGCCGCTTCATCTTGCCGGAGGGCAAGTCGCTCGAGGACGAGGTCAACGCGTTCGTCAAAATCAAGGAACAAGTCGCGGCAAAGTAGAACGCACGTGAGAGCGACTGCGGCCGACGTCGCAGGTTTAGGGGGAGGCATTCATGTGGCGCGTGGCGCTGGCTACCATCTTTATCGTCGCCGCGCTTGCGGCGAGCCTTGCGCGACCCGCCGACGCGCAGACCACCACCCTCAAATTCGCCGCCCAATTGCCAACCTTCTCGACCGTCGCCAAGGATGTCCTGATCCCCTGGATGCAGGCGATCGAGGCCGATAGCGGCGGTACGGTCAAATTCCAGCAATTCTGGTCGGGACAGCTGATCCAGAACCCCAAGACCGAATGGCAGTCCTTTCAGAATGGCGTCGTCGATGTCGACGTGATGGTGCCGGCCTTTTTCGAGCAGGTTCTGCCCGATTCCGCGATCTTCGCCTTGCCCGACGTCGTGCACAGCGCGGTCGAAGCCGCCTATGGCGGGTGGAAGATGAACGAGGCCGGGCTGCTGCGCGGCATGGACAAGCTCTATGTCGCGGCGACGTTTTCAAACGATCCCGGCGGCATCCATCTCGCCAAGGTCGTGACGTCGCTTGGCGACCTCAAAGGATTGAAGATTTGCGTTTCGGGTCCGGCCGAGGCGCAGATCGTCCAAGCCCTCGGCGCGGCGCCGGTCGGGATGAACATCACCGACACCGCCGAATCCTTGAGCCGCGGCCTGTACGAAGGCTCGCTCAACGGCTGGACCGCGAACCGGCTTTACCGCATCAGCCCGGTCTTGAAGAGCCATGTCGACATCTCGCTCGGCGTGCGGCAATTCGTGCTCGGCATCAACAAGGATGTTTTCAACGGCCTCGCGCCGCAAGCGAAGGAAGCCATCGCGAAGAATAGCGGGCTCGCGCTGAGTTTGCGTGCTGGCGCTGCGATGGAACAAGACGGGCAGCAGGATCGCGCCGAGGCGCAAGCCAAAGGCACGATCGTCAAGCTTTCGCCGGAAGATCAGCAGCGTTTGGCGGGAATCTACCAGCCCTTGCTCGACAAATGGGTTGCGGATACGCCCGACGGTGCCAAGAAGCTGGCCTTCCTGCGCCAGGCTCTCGCCGACTACCGCAAGGATCATTAGACCGCTCATGGCAGAGGACAGCGCGAGCGAGCTGCCGGGCCAAAGCGACGCTGCGGTCGACCGGCTGGCGCGATGGCTCGCAGTTTTGGGCGCGTGCGGGGTCATGATCGTTTCGGGCGCCATCGTCGTCGACGTGCTGGCGCGCTGGCTGTTCAATTCGCCCATCCTCGCGGTCGACGATCTGATCGGACTCAATGTTGCGGTCGCGATCGCCTGCTGCCTGCCGGCGGGGCTGGTCGGGCGGCATCTGGTGACGATCCGGTTCCTGGGCCGCGGCTTAGGCCTTGCGGCGACACGCTGGCTCGAATGTTTCGGCGATGTCGCGACATTGATCTTCGTTGCAATGCTTGCTTGGCGCTTTGTGATCTTTTCGCGCGACATGACCGAAACCGGGCTCGGCACCACGGTGCTGCAGATCGATCAGGCGCCCTGGTGGTGGGCGGTGACGGCGATCCTTGCCGCCTGTGTCGCGTTTCAGTTCGTCGTCGTCGCCCGCGGCCTGCGCGCCGCCGCCGCAAGACATCATTCCCCGCTGAATTGAGTCCGATGGATCCCATTTACATCGGTCTCATCGGCTTTGTCGCCATGTTCGCGCTGATCGCGCTGCATGTTCCGATCGGCATCGCCATGGGGCTGACGGGATTCGTCGGCATTTGGGCGCTGATCGGCATCGGCCCTGCCCTGCATATGGTCGCATCGGTGCCAAGCGACGCGATGACCAATCCGAACCTCGCGGCGATCCCGATGCTGCTCGTCATGGGCAGTTTTGCCACCGTGGCCGGTCTTGGCGCTGACCTCTATCGCCTCTTTCAAGGCTTTGTCGGCCATCGGCGCGGCGGCCTTGCCGCGGCGACCATCGCCGGCTGCGGCGCCTTCGGATCGGTGTGTCACTCCTCGATCGCGACCGCGGCGACATTTACGCGCATCGCCTTGCCGGAAATGCTCGCGCGCGGCTACAAGCCGTCTTTCGCGGTCGGTTCCATCGCGGCGGGCGGTACGCTGGGCATTCTGATCCCGCCCTCCAATCTGATGCTGCTCTATTGCGTGCTGACCGGACAATTCGTGGTCACGCTCTTCGTCGCGGCGCTGTTCCCCGCGCTGCTGGCGATCGCGATCTATATCATCGTCGTCGCGCTTTACGTCCGCTTCCGCCCCGAAGCCGGGCCAGTCGGGCCGCGCATTTCGTGGCGCGAGCGCGCCGAGCTCACGATCAAATGCTGGCGCGCCATTCTGCTCGCCTTGCTGGTCACCGGCGGCATTTATGGCGGCATCTTCACGGTCATCGAGGCCGGCGCCGTCGGTTGCGTCTTGGCGTGCGGTTTCGCTTTTGCCGCCGGCAAGCTCAACATGCGGAATTTGCGCGACGTGCTGGCGCCGCCGGCCCAGACCACGGCGCTGATCTTCGTGATCCTCTTCGGCGCCAACATCTTCAATGCGTTCATCACCTTGACGAAGCTGCCCGATTTCCTCGTGGCGCAGATCGAAGCGGCGCATCTGCCGCCTGCCATGGTGATCTTCATGCTGATCCTGCTCTATCTGATCTCGGGCTGCGTCTTCGAATTGGTCGCGGCCATGATCATCACCTTGCCCGTGGTCTTTCCCTTGGTGGTGGGGCTGGGGTTCGACCCGATTTGGTGGGGCATCATCAACATCATGGTGATCGAGCACGGCCAGCTGACCCCGCCGATCGGCATCATCCCCTATATCCTTCACGGTATCGCGCCGGAGATTCCCTTGAAAACGATCTTCGCGGGCATCACGCCGTTCTTCTTGTCGGATTTCGTGAAGCTCGCCATTCTGGCCCTGATACCGGCGATCTCGCTATGGCTGCCGCGTCTGCTCGGCATGCCGATGTAAGACTCGCCTCAAGGAGGAAACCAGAATGACCGGGCTGATCGGCCAGCCAATCCTGCGCAAGGAAGATGAGCGGCTTTTGACCGGCAAAGGCCGTTTCACCGACGATCTCAACATTGCGAACCAAAGCCATGCCGTGTTTCTGCGCTCGCCGCATGCCCATGCGCGCATCGTCGCGATGAACGTCGAACGCGCCGCGCAGCTGCCGGGCGTGCTCGCCATTCTCACCGGACGCGACTATGCCGGCGACGGGTTGAAGCCGCTCCAGCACAGCCCGAGCGGCGCCGACCATTTCGACATCACGAAGCCCGCTTTCGGTCCCGAGGCGATGCCGAACGGGCCGCCGCCTTTGCAGCCGCCGCTGGCGCTCGACCGCGTCCGTTTCGTCGGCGAAGCGATCGCGATTGTGATTGCGTCCTCGCTCGAGATAGCGCGCGATGCCGCCGACCTGATCGATGTAGCTTATGCGCCGCTCGACGCGGTGATGGATCCGCGCGCGGCGATGGCGACGGATGCGCCGCGCCTGTGGGACGACCGTGGCGGCAATCTGCTGGTCCGTTCGGAGAATGGCGACCGCGCCGCCGCCGAGACCGCGTTTGCGCGCGCCGATCGGGTGGTCAAGCTCGAATGCCTCAATCAGCGGGTCAGCGGCGCGCCACTGGAGCCGCGCGTTGCCATCGCCGAATACGATCCCGCAGCCGAGGCTTACACGATCCATTCCGTGAGCCAGGGCGTGCACCGGATCAAATTCGCGGTGAGCGGCTGTCTCGGTATTGCGCCCGATCGCATCCGCGTCGTCACCGGCGATGTCGGAGGCGGCTTCGGCGTGCGCTCATCCGCCTATCCGGAATATGCCGTGCTCGCCTGGGCGGCGCGGCGGGTCGGGCGGCCGGTTAAATGGAACTCAAGCCGCTCCGAAGCCTTCCTTGCCGATTTCCAGGCGCGCGACGTGTTGGTCGAGGGCGCGCTCGCCCTCGACCGGGAGGGAAAATTTCTCGGCCTGACGCTCGACTATATCGGCAATCTCGGCGCCTATCCGGTGTCCTACGCCGTGCTCAACAACGTCACGCGCATGGCGGCGGGCGTTTACGACATTCCGGCGATTCATGTCGCGGTGCGCGGCGTCGCGACCAACACCGTGCCGATGTCGGTTTATCGCGGCGCGGGAAGGCCCGAATCGAATTTCGCGATGGAGCGGCTGGTCGATCTTGCGGCGTCGGAGCTGGGCATCGAGCGCGCCGAGCTGCGCCGGCGCAACGTCATCCCCGGCACCGCCCTGCCTTATCAATCGCCGCTCGGCCACCGCTACGACACGGGCGAATTTGCCGAGAATATGGAAACGGCGCTGCGCATGGCCGATTGGAGCGGTTTCGCCGCGCGGCGCGATGCGGCCGCGAAATGCGGCATGCTGCGCGGTATCGGCATCGCGAACTATCTCGAAACCCCGACCGGCTTCGTCGACGAGCGTACCGATATTCGCGTGTTGCCCCAGGGCCATGTCGATGCCGTCATCGGCACGCAGGCAACCGGCCAGGGCCACGAGACGAGCTTCGCGCAAGTGGTTGCCGAGAAGCTGCAAATCCCCTTGGAGCAGGTTTCGATTCTTTTCGGCGACACCGCGGTGGCGGTTTCCGGCGCCGGTACCCATTCCGACCGGTCGATGCGCCTGGGCGGCACGATTCTGGTGCGCGCTTCGGAGGCAATCATCGAGCGCGGCAAGAAGCTGACCGCGCAACGGCTTGAAACCGCCGAGAGCGACATCGTTTTTGCCGACGGCCGGTTCACCGTGGCCGGAACCGATCGCTCCTTGGGCCTTTATGAGGTCGCCGCGATCGGCGAGGATCCAGGCATGCCGGAAGATCTGCGCGGCGCTTTGAGCGCCACCTCGATCGTCAACACGCGTCTGCACGCCTATCCCAACGGGGTCGCCGCCTGCGAAGTCGAGATCGATCCCGAGCTCGGCACGGTTCGGGTCGTTCGCTATGCAACGGTCGACGATGTCGGCCGGGTGATCAATCCGATGATCGTCGAAGGCCAAATTCATGGCGGCGCGGCGCAAGGCATCGGCCAGGCGGTAATGGAGCAGATCGTCTTCGACAAGGATTCGGGCCAGTTGCTCACCGGCTCTTTCCTCGATTATGCGGTGCCCCATGCCGAGGATTTGCCGAGCTTCGCCGTCGCGCAGAACGGCATTCCGGCACAGAGCAATCCGCTCGGCGTGAAGGGCGCCGGCGAGGCCGGCGTCACGCCCGCGACCTCGGCGGTGATCAATGCGATCGTCGACGCGTTGCAGGAATTCGGCGTCAAGCACATCGAGATGCCGGCAACGCCGGAACGAATCTGGCGCGCGATTCGGCAAGCGCCCTAGAGCAAGATCGGGTCAGCATGAATCATGCTGACCCGTGAATCTTGCTCTCATTCAATGATGTAGAGCCTGATTCACGTCTCAAGCCGATTGGGCTTGAGACGATCAGGCTCCAGGCGCCGTCAGGACGCGGCGACGCTCTTCCGCATTTCTGCGCGCAAAGCCGCGGTTGCCGCCGCGTTGAGCGCGAAGCTTTCGGGATCGACCACCACGCCATAAAGCGCCCGCGCCGCGCCGACCGACACATAGCCTTGATAGACGTCCTCGCGCACCTTTTCGGGCTCGCGCTCCAACGGATCGCCATAGCCGCCACCGCCGCCGCCGCGGATCGTGACCGCATCGCCCTCCTTCAGCGGCATGGTGAAGGCTTTCGCATTCGGGAGATCGCCGAGGTCCCTGCCGTCCTTGCGGATGAACAGCGCATTGGGCATGGCGTCATGCCCGCCGAAGAGACCCCAAGGCTTGCATTGCGAGCGCTCGATATGGCTGGTGAGCCGCAGATCGGTGAGCGGCTGGACCGCGCGGTCGACGCCGAGCCCGCCGCGATACCGGCCGGCACCGCCTGAATCCTGCACCAGCTCATAGCGCTCGGCGAGCAGCGGGTATTTCACCTCCAAGAGCTCGATCGGACTGTTATGCGTGTCGCCGTCATTCATGGCGATGGTCGCGCTGACGCCGTCTTCGGTTTTCTTCGCACCCCAGCCGCCGCCGGCATGGCTCAAGCCGGCGAGGATGAGCTGCTTCTGCGTGACGCCGATGAGCTGCGCGATGATGAGATCGGCATGGTGCCCGGCGGCGACGCGATCCGGAATTGCCGGCGCCACGGCTTTGAACACGGTATCGACCACGGTCATCGGAAAGGTCATCCAGCGGCGCATCGCGGCCGGCTTCACCGCGCTGATCACGCGGCCCGGCGGCGCAATCACGGTCAGCGAGCGGAAGCTGCCATCGTTGATCGGATAATCCGTCGGCGAGGTCAGGCATTTATAAGCGACCTGCGCGCAAGCAAAGGCCGTGCTGTAGCCGGAATTATAAAAACCGCGCACTTGGGCGCTGACCTCGGACAGGTCGATCGTCATCCCGTCGCCCGCGACCGTCACCTTCACCTTGATCGGCACGCGCTTGCCGAGATCCACCCCGTCATCGTCCATATAGGATTCGGCTTCGTAGACGCCGTCAGGAATGGTCACGGTGCGGGCGCGCGCGCCTTCTTCCGAGCGGTCCATGATCTCGTCGATCGCGGCGAGAACCTCGTCGGTGCCGTAGCGCTCCACCAGCTCGAGAAAGCGTTTCTCGCCGGTCTTCACCGCCGTCACCTGCGCGCGCAAATCGCCCATGGCGCGCTCGGGCACCCGCACATTCATGCGGATGAAGTCCATCACGTCCTGATTGACCACCCCGGCGCTGTGCAGCTTCACGATCGGAATCTGCAGCCCTTCGGAATAGATGTCGGTGGTGACGCCCGCGAGCACGCCGCCGATGTCGAGCCAATGCGCCATGCAGCACGAGAAACCGACCAGCTTGCCGCCGTGAAAGATCGGCAGCGACAAGGTGACGTGGTTGAGATGGCTGCCGGTGATATAGGCGTCGTTGGTGATGAGAATATCGCCCGGCTGAATGTTCGCGCCGAAATGCTGCAGCTTCGCCTTGATGGTCTCGCCCATGCCGCGAATGAACATCGGCAGGCCGAGGCCGATCGACACGGTGCGCCCGTCCGCCGTGAAAAGCCCGCAGGTGAAATCGAGCGCCTCGTAAATGATGAGATTGTAGGCCGTGCGCATGAGATTGGTTTTCATCTCGCCGGTGACGGCGAGAACGCCGGAGCGCACGATCTCGGTGATGACGGGATCGGCGCGCTTGTTGCGCGGTCCAACAGTATCGGGCATCGCTTGCGCCTCCGGCGGTTTTCCGTGCGTCGCACTATGCGGCCTTGCACGAAAAGATGTCAAATTCCGACGCGTCGAATTGCGCTTTTCGGCGACGCTGGCTAAGGTCCGCGCCAATTCTTCGCCCGCGGAGGAACGTCGTTCCATGGCAGATCAAGCGCGCCCGACCGGCATGTTGCGGCTCGGGACCGACATTGGCGGCACCTTCACCGATGTGGCGGCGTTCGATGAAGACAGCGGCCGGCTGTTGCTCGGCAAAAGCCTGACCACGCCGGCGCGGCTCGTCGACGGCATCAATGCCGGCGTCGCCAAGGCCGAAGCGAGCTATGAAAAAGCCGGGCTTTTTCTCCACGGCTCAACCATCGCGATCAATACGCTGCTCGAGCGCACCGGCGCGAAGACGGCGCTGATCACCACCAAGGGCTTCCGCGACATTTACGAGATCGGGCGGGTCAACCGGCCCGATTCCTACAATCTCTTTTTCCAGAAGCACAAGCCGCTGATCGAACGCGCGTTGCGCTTCGAGGTGAACGAGCGCATCGTCGCCGACGGCTCGATCCGCGTGGCGCTTAACGACGACGAGGTGATCGCGCTCGGCCAGCGCTTTGAAAAGCTCGGCATCGAAGCGGTTGCGATCCTGCTGCTACACTCCTATCGCAACCCGGCACACGAGGCGCGCGTCAAAGAGATATTGCTGCGCGAGCATCCCGGCCTGTTCGTCTCGGCCAGTCACGAGCTGTCGCAGGAATACCGCGAATTCGAGCGCTGCTCGACCGTCGCCGCCAATGCCTATGTCGGGCCGCGCGTGCGCGAATATTTGGGCGGCATCGAAAGCCATATGCGCGCGGAAGGCTGCCGCGGCTCGTTTCTGGTGGTGCAATCGACCGGCGGTCTTTACGAGGCCGAGCAAGCGCGCCATCACTGCGTGCGCATGATGGAATCGGGCCCGGCCGCAGGCGTCATCGGCACGCGCGCGCTCTGTCACGCGATCGGCCTCGAAAACGCAATCGCCTTCGACATGGGCGGCACCACCGCGAAAGCGGGCGTCATCTATAAAGGCGAGGCGCTCACCACCGGCGCAGCGCTGCTCGGCGGCTACAACACGGCGCTGCCGATCCAGATCGCGATGATGGATATTTTCGAGGTCGGCACCGGCGGCGGCTCGATCGCGCGGGTCGAGGACGGCATGCTGCGCGTCGGCCCGCAAAGCGCCGGCGCATCGCCGGGTCCGGCTTGCTACGGGCTTGGCGGCACCGAGCCGACCGTCACCGACGCCAATCTTTTGCTCGGGCGTTTGGGCGCGGACCGGTTCCTCGGCGGCGAGATGAAGCTCGACGTCGCGGCGGCCGAGCGCGCGCTCCAAACCCATGTCGCCGCGGGCCTCGATATGGAGCCGACCACGGCCGCCAACGGCGTGCTGCGCATCGCCACGACCGCCATGTCCTATGCCGTGAAGGCGGTCACCACCGAGCGCGGGCTCGATATCGGCGATTTCGCGCTCGTCGCTTATGGCGGCGCCGGCCCGCTCCATGCGACCGCGATTGCGCGCGAGCTCGGCATTCGGCGTGTCATCATTCCGCGCGCGCCCGGTGTGTTTTCGGCCTTCGGCATGCTGTTCTCCGATCTACGCTATGACTATGTCCGCAGCTGGTTCACGCGGCTCGAAAGCGCGTCCTTCGACGAGATCGGCCAAATTTACGACGAGCTCGAAAGCCAAGGCCGCGCGGCGATCGCGGCGGCATCGGTCACGCCGCAGCAGGTCGTGATCGCGCGTGCCGCCGATATGCGTTATGTGGGCCAGGAACACGCGGTCAGCGTCGATCTGCCGATCGCTCTCTTCGCAGCCGGCGACCGCGACGGCATCAAACGCGCTTTCGACGAGATGCATCTGGTGCGTTACGGCACCAACGCACCGCAGGAACGGGCCGAGATCGTGAGCTTGCGCTCGACCATCACCGGCATCATGCGCAAGCCGCCGCAGGAGAAGATCGCAACCGGCGCGGCCGAGCCGCCCAAGGACGCATTCCGCGGCACGCGCCCGGCCTATTTCGCCGAGAATACCGGCTTCGTTGCGACGCCGACCTTTGCGCGGCTGCAACTCCTCGCCGGCAACGAGATCGCCGGCCCGGCCTTGGTCGAAGAACACGCCTCGACCACCGTCGTGCTGCCCGGCGACAAGCTTACCGTCGATGCCTTCGGCAATCTGACAATCGCGGTGGGCGCGGCGAAGAAGGCGGGATAGGTTCCTATCTTTCCCTCACCGCTCTTTCCATATCGCCTGTCGGCCGAGGCGGGGGCGAGATAGGTGAACGCTCGCCTTCCGCGCGCCAGTGCGCCTCCGCACAATCCTGCGTCACGCCGGGTCGTAGTAATGCATCTCCAAGAGGATGCAGCCTTTGTCCGAGCGGAACGGCCCATGCGCCGCGCCGGGCGGACGCACCGCATAAGTCCAGGCGGGAAATGATTTTCCGCCCTTGCCTTGCGCGTCATTGCCGACGGTGAGATCGCCGGTGACGAGGAAAACCTCTTCCCAATATTCGTGGACGAAAGGCGCGGTGGTGTAGATGCCGGGCTCGAATTTCAACAGCCGCGTGCGGCTGCCGCGCCGGTTCGCCTCGTCGAGCCCGCCCGCGATGATCTTCTGCTGAATGCCGGGCGGATAGCCTTCGAGGGTTTCCCAGCCGCTCGTCAGATCGAGCGTGTGGAATTCGTGATGTTTCTTGTTCACCGCCATGGATTCTTCCTTTCAGCCGAGCACCGGCAGGCTCGCAATATCGTAGCCGTGCCTTATGTGCAAACCGCGCACCGGGTCTTCGAGCTCGAATTCGAAACGTGGCGCCGGCTTGATCCCGCCTTTGGCCGCCAAGGTGCCGCAAAACATCACCGTGCCGTCGGCCAGCGCGCTGGCGCCGGTGTAGCGCTCGATCAATTCCTGCGGCGGGCGCATCGCGGCAACGGGCCCTTCCTGATAAAGTCGCTTCTCCTCGCCGTGGCAGGCCCAGGAACGCAGCATCAGCTTGTCCCAATGCGGCTTGACGTCGTCATAGGCCCATAGCGCCGCGGCCATCGGCTTCTCGCACATCTGCTTCGAGACCGTGACATTGTAAGCCTCGACCTTGCGGTCGGTATGGTCGGAGCCGACGCCGACATAAAGCTGCCCGGCATGCTGCACGAGAACGAACTCGACCTCGCCACTCGATTCCTCGCCGGCTACTTCGATCTGCGCGGCGGTGGTGATCCGGCTTGTCCCGACGCGATAGAAGATCGGCGTCGTGGCGGGGCGCGCCACGCCGAGCTCTTCGAGCTCCTTGATATGCTTTTCGAGCGCGGCCACGTCGCGCCCGGTCCAGCCGGCGATCACGGCATGGCGCAGGATCACCGCCTCGCGCGTCTCGACGCCGCGGCGGCGCATGGCGAAGCTGACGATGTTCTCGACCCCGCTCATTCCGGGATCACCGCGATGACTTCCATCTCGCACAGCATGTCCGCGCTTTTGAGCTGGACGATCGCCGAGCTGCGCGCCGGCAGCGGCTCGGGCATGAGCTTCACATATTCCTCGTTGAAGCCTTTCCAGTCCTCGGCGTTGCGCAGAAACACCGTCACCTTCACGACATCGGCCAGCGAGCTGCCCGCCGCTTCCAGGATGTTCGCGATATTGCCGATGCAACGCCGCGCCTGATCGTGGATGTCGCCCATCTTGCCGGTTTCGCGGTTGCGCCCGGCCTGACCCGAGGTGAAGACCAGATTGCCGATCCGGATCGCCTGGTTGAACGGGCCGCTCGGCGTCGGCGCCTTGTCGGTGCGGATCGCCTGCTTTTTCATTCCTTGTTCTTTCCCGTGCCGGGCTTGGCCGCGCCCAGCGCCTCGACCGTCGCGCGAGCGACCTCGTGATCGGAATCGGGCGAGGAGCCGCCGACGCCGATGGCGCCGATGCATTCGCCGTTCTCATAGATCGGCACGCCGCCCTTGTTGAGCGTGACGCCGCCGGGGATGATTTCGGTGAGGCTCATCGGGTAAAGCGGCCGATCGGCCCATTGCTCCATGAGCTTGGCGGTCGATTTGCGGAACGCCGCCGCGAGCCGCGCCTTGCCCATGGCCATATAGGGCCCGTGCCAAGCCTCTTTCTTGCCGCGCGCCACCAGCACCGGATGACCGGCGGCGTCGAGAATGGCGACCGAGACCTCCACGCCCTTGGCGGCGCCGATGGATTTGGCGGTCTCGAGAAACTTCATCGCCTTCGCGAAATCCATTGGCCCCGCCTTCCGCCGCTCAGCTCATCCGCAAGTAACGATCCGCATTGCCGCCCAGCAGATTCTTCATCGCCGACGGCTCGATAATGTTACCCCATTTGAGGACGTTGTCGACCGAGTGCGGCCAGTCGCTTTCGGGATGGGGAAAATCCGAGGCGTACATCAGGCATTTGTCGCCCAGAATGTCGAACACGGCCTTGGTCATCAGCGGGCCTTCATGCGCCTCGATGCAGACGCAGATCCGGCCCTGCTTGGCATATTCGCTGGGCAGATATTTCAAGGGCGGGACCACGCCTTTCACATAATGCACCTGGCTGTCGAGCCGCAGCAGCCAATTGGGCAGCCAGCCATGGCCGGTTTCGGAATAGCCGACCTTGATGTTGGGATAGCGGTCGAGGATGCCGCCGCAGATGACATAGGCGAGCGATCGCTGCGCGCCCCAAGGATGCGCCGCGGTGCGCGCGATCGCGGAATTGCCCCAGATGTCGCGGTAGCCGGGGAAGTAGGGCGGCTCGTAGAAGAAGCTGTGATGCATGATCGGCAAGTGAAGATCGTTCATCACCTCCCACAGCGGATCGAGATCGGGATCGTCGATCGGCATTCCTTCCGGCAGAGACGGCCACACGCAGGAAAGCCAGCTTTCCTTGCCCAGTTTGTTCAACTGCTCCACCGCCCAAGGAATGTTCTTGCCGGGCGCAAGGAACAGGCCCTTGAGGCGGTTGGTATCGGCGCTGCAAAATTCGCGCATGTAATTGTGATAGGCGTCGTAAAGCCCGGTCGTGACCGCCGGATCGAGCGCGCTCGACGCCGGCGCCCAAGTGCCCGGGATTAGCACATTGACGTCGACGCCTTCCAAGGTCATGTCCTCGAGCCGGCCGGTCGAATTGTCGTGCTGGATGCGCTCGTGACAGATCGATGTGGAGATGTTGGCAACGCGGCCTTCCACCGCGCCGGCGCCGCCCTTCTCGATCTTCTCGGCGCCCGGCTTCCGGCCGGCGATGCGGTTGTAAGGGATCGGATTGACCTTGATCGTGTGCCACGGCTCTTTCGGATGGCCGCGCCCTTGCGGCGACTTCATCTCGCGAATATAGGGCGTGAGCGCGTCCCAGCGGTCTTTTGCCGCCGCGCTGGCATAGCGATGCAACACTTCGAGCGAAGGCGTGACGTGGCTGTCCACGTCGATGACCCGATAACCGTTACGCATCAAAATCTCCCATGGGTGACATGTTTCGCATCGCGCCGTCGATGCTAAAGAGCAAGCAGCAGCGAGGCAAAAAGGAATTCCAGATAGCGGCATCAGCTTGGCTGATAAGGTCGGCGCGATTCATCATCCCGCCCTTACCAGCCCATCGCGGTCGCGGCACGCCGTTGATCGGCAATGCCGGTCAACGTGTCGCCCGCAGCCATGGCGAGCTTGATGGAGCCGAAGCTGATCCAGCCTGTGCGCATGACCCGTGTCTCCGGATTGCGGGCGATGATTGCGGCACGCAGCGCCTCGTCCATTTCATCCTCGACGACGAGCTTGCCCTGGAAATCGACTGACCAGCGCGGCGCGGCGGCGGCGGCGGCCGGATCCTGGCCGCAGGCGAGCACGCGGGCGAGAAACTGCGCCAAGGTGCAGGTCTGGCCCACCGTGCCCGGCGTTCCGACGCTCATCACCAGCTGCCCTTCCTTCATCACAAGACAAGGCGCCAGCGTGTTCGCCGGACGCTTGCGCGGCGCGATGCAATTGATGCTCGCCGCGTCGCTGCTGAAGCCGGCCGTGCGGTTGTTGAGCAGGATGCCCGTGCCTTCGAGCACCACGCCGGCACCATAAGGCGCCGAGATGCTTTCGATCAGCGAGACCGCCATCCCGTCGCGATCGATCACCGTCGCGCAAGTGGTGCAGCGATCGCGTGCCTCGCGCGGCATCGGATTCCCACTGGCAGCGGCGCTCGGCCGCTTTGCGACGGCAGTACCCAAGAGATGCCGCAGCTCGCCCTCGACCAGGCGCGGATCGGCGATCAAGCGAGCCCCCAGCCGATAGGCGCTGCGGCGCGCCTCATAGCCGCGGAGAATGAAATCGACGCTATTCAGGTCGATCGTCCCGATGTTTCCCGCTTCGAGCTCGAGCAACTGGAACAGCAAGGTCGCGCCGTAAGAATTGGGCGGCATGGTCAGGACGTCGTGACCGTAAAACGGCGCCGCAATCGGGGCCTGCCAGAGCGATGTATGCGCGGCAAAATCCTCGGCGGCGAAGATTCCGCCGAGCGCGGCGCTGGAAGCAACCAGGCGTGCCGCAACCGAGCCGCGATAGAACGAATCGACGCCGTCATCGGCGACCGTACGCAGCACTTGTGCCAGCTCGGGTTGGACGAAGCGCGCGCCTTCCGCCAAAGGCTTTCCGCCCGGTAGAAAAATCGCGGCGGCGCCTTTGTCTTTGGCCAGAAGCGTCGCACGCTCTTCCGTGTTGGCGGCAAGCTGGCGATGCACCGGGAAACCTTCATCGGCGAGACGGATCGCGGGCCGCATCAACGCCGCAAGATCGCGCGTGCCGAACCGCGCCAGAAGATCGGCGACCCCGCGCAGCAATCCCGGAACGGTCGCCGACAGCACGCCATTGGCCGGCATGCCCGCCGCAAACCGCTCGCTCGTTGCACCCAGCGGAGATTGCCCCGTGCCGTTGAGCCCGATCGTCGCTCCGGATTTCGGATCGTGGATCAAGGCATAGAGGTCGCCGCCCAAGGTGCAGGCATAGGGAGCGACGACGGAGAGAACCAGCGCGGCCGCCGCCGCCGCGTCGACCGCGTTGCCGCCGCCGCGCAAGACCTCGAGCGCAGCCTCGCTCGCCAAGCCGTGACCGGTGGCGACGATGCCGTGCTTGCCGTGAACGGTCTGGGCTTTCAATCCTGCGCGCCCCGCATCGAGCCGGGTTTCGTCGCGCGCATATAGAATTCGGATTGCGGGTCAGCCGCCACCATGGCCTTGATCCGCTCCCAGAGATAGTGGCGCAGCTCGACGAATTCGTGGCGCTCGCGCACATCGTATTCCCAGCGCGGATGGGGCAAATTGACATCAAGAATTTCGGCGACTTCGCCGGGGCGCGGCCGCAACAGCACGATCCGATCCGACAGCAACACCGCCTCGTCCACGCTGTGGGTGACGAAGACCACCACGCTTTTATGGTGCTGCCAGATCTTCATCAATTCGAGCTGCATGAATTCGCGCGTCTGCGCGTCGAGGCTGGCGAAAGGTTCGTCCATCAGCAGATAATGCGGCTCGGCGATCAAGGCGCGCGCGAGCGCGGCGCGCTGCTTCATGCCGCCCGACAATTCGCTCGGATAAGAATCGGCGAAGCGCCGCAAGCCGACCATATCGAGGTAATGATCTGCGCGTTCGGCCCGCTCCTGCGCGCTCATTCCGTCGAGCTCCACCGGAAACGAGACATTGTCGCGGATCGTGCGCCAGGGCATGAGGCGGAAGGACTGAAACACGAAGCCCATATGCGGCCCCGGCCGCGGCGGAAGACCCCCAATCAGAATCTCGCCCGCATCGGCCTGAATGAGCCCATTCAGCATGCGCAACAACGTGGTCTTACCGCAGCCCGAGGGACCGACCAGGGTGACGAAGGTATTCGATTTGATGTCGAGCGACACGTTCTGGAGCGCCTGAATGCCGGTCTCTTCATGCGCGCGCTTGAACGCCTTGGAGACGCCGCGAACGGCGATGCCGGCGCCGTCGCCGGCCGCGTCCGCCGCCGCGGAAGACGCCAAATTCGGCGCCGCGAGATCAGCCTTCATCGACCTGTCCCGTCGAGATCGGGCGCGGTGCCGACATCCTTCAACACCCCGTCGATGAAACTCGTATCGATCCATTCGGAAGGCGCGACAGGACGCACATCCTTAAAGTCGGGACTCGAATATTGCGTGTCGGTGGTGAACTTGACCTCGTCGAGATTGAGGCCGCCATTGACGCTCCAGCTGGAGCGGTAGGCCGCCGCAAGGGATTCGAGATCGGCGCGCTTCACGTCGGGCCGCGCCTCGACCATGGCATCCACCCAGATCTTCGGATCCTTGGCGAAGTCGCGCGAGGCCATGATGATCCCGCGGACGACCGCGGCCACCTGGCTCGCCTTCTTCTTTGCCGTGTCTTCGGTGACGACGTTGAGCTTACTGACGAAAGGCGCCAAGTGATAGAAATTCAATTGGTCGACCAGAACGGCAAGTCCGCTTTTGTCGGGCAAGGTCGTCCAGACGCCGATCGACACCGCCGTCGCGTCGATCTGCCCGGCGATCAGCGACTGCGCGCGAACCGGCGGCTGGCCGACCGAGAGATATTGCAGCCGATCGACTGGGACGCCCAGCTTGGCGAGCGCGGCGCGGCTCAGCGTGTAATCGGCGCTGCCGACGCGGGCGACGCCGAATACTTTCCCCACCAGATCCTGGGGCGATGCGATCGTTTTCTTCGCGGCGATGAGAAAAGGCAGCGCTTTGTCCGGCGAGATCACGCCTTTGAGCTTCATTTGGTCGCGGCCGATGAGCTGCAGCGCCGTGTCGATGCTGATATTGGCCATATCGCCTTCGCCCGAGCGCAACGCGGCAACCGCCGAAGGGGTTTGCTGCACGCGGACGAGTTCGACATCGACGCCGGCTTTTTTGTAATAGCCGAGCCTGATTGCAAGATCCGAAACCGAATTCGGCACCAGCGGCGTTTGAGTCTCGGTGACGATGAGCTTGAAACTATCGGCCCGGGCGGACATCGCCGCCGCGAGCGTCAGAATGACCGCACAAGCCGCCGCAATCCTCTCGAATGTCCGTGTCACGCGCGCCACCTCAGGTCAGGTTCCAAAACACGACCGGGCAGGTACCGACGCCCTTGACCGGCTTATGCTGAATGAAGGTCGGCGGCGTGTTTTCCACGACGCCCAGAATGGTGACGTAATTCAAAAACTCGGCGGTCGAGTTCCCCTCCTCGATGAGACGCGGCACGGTCAAGGTCTTCAGAATCTCGTCGCGATTGCCGAGCCGCATCTGTTCGAGGATCCAGCGCTGGAGATCGAAATTGTAATTGCCCATTTTGGGGCCGCCGACCTCGACGGTGAGGTTGAAGGAACCCACGACCGCAACCCGTTCGGGGCCGGGCCAAGCCGTGATCGCACGGCGCAGGAACTGGCCGAGCTCGTACCACCGGCGGTTCGGCGGGATCGGATAGCCGAACGCATTGGTCATGATCGGAACCACCGGCAGGTCTTCCTCCGGCCGGACGAAGGAAAGCGGCACGGTGAAGGCGTGGTCGATCTTGAATTCGTGGACTTGCGAGAATTGGATGCCTTCTTCCACCCCGTTGCGCAGCAGATACTGGGCGAAATCCTGATGCACGGCGGCACGGTAGCGCGGCAGGTTCATCACATCCGTCTCGTACCAGAACGGCCCTTCCGCGATCGGGCCGGCGCCGACCGCGAAGGTCGGGAGATTGTCGAAGAAAAAATTATCGAGATGGTCATTGGCGACGCCGACGATCAGATCCGGCTTGGTCGCCGCGAGCATTTTGCGCACTTCGCCGAACGTGTCGTAAAGCCCCGCCAGTTCCTTGGGATCCGCCTGGTCGCGATTCCAGAAGATGCGCGGATTATGCGTCGAAGCGATCACCGATACGATTTTAGCCATGGGGACTCTCTCCGCTTGAATTCACGAGCGTTCGCCGCGATAGCGCCAGCGGTCCATGCGGCGCTCCACGAGCTTCAGGGATTGCATAACGAGGACGCCGATCACGGCAAGAACGCAGACAACGACGAAATAGGGCGCCATGCGAAAGCTGTTGCCATAGACCGACAACAGCCCGCCAAGACCTTTGACCGCCGTGTAGAGTTCGGCGACGACCGTGTTGATGAGCGCCAGCGACGCGCCGACGCGCAGGCCCGCGGTAATGTAGGGAAGCGCGCCCGGCAGCATGATCTTGCGGAATATCTGCATGTCGCTCGCCCCGGCCGAGCGCGCCATTTCGACGAGCTCGCCGTCGCAATTGAGCACGCCGGCATAGGTATTGATGAGGATCGGCATCACGGCGCCGAGAAACACGATGAAAATCTTCGCCTCGTAGCCGAGGCCGAGGAACACGATGATGATCGGGATGAAAGACACGCGCGGCATCGCCGACAGCGCGTTGACATACCCTTCGATGGCGGCGCCGAAGACGCGAAATCCGCCCATCAGCAGACCGAAGGGTATAGCGAAGATCGCGGCCGCGAGGAACCCGACCAGAAACACGGTGAGACTGTCGATCGTCGCGCGCGGCACGCTGCCGTCGCCGATCACTTGAACCCCTGCTACGACCGTCTGCCACGGCGTCGGCACGAAGTTCTGTCCGGCGAGGATCGCAAGCAGCCACCACGCCGCGACCAACAACACGAAGACGAGAGCCCGCCAGACATTGATATTGACCTGGGACAGGCGCGGACCGAGCCGCGGCCGGCGCTGCGCGACCGGATGGAGCTGATCCCGGGGCAATGCCACGAACCTCAAACCTGCTTGGCGGCGTCCCCTTCGCCGCGCGGGTGGTAATAATCGTAAAAGCAATTCGGCACGCCCTTAATCTTTGGCACGACGTTTTCGAGATACCATTCGCGCGGATTGAGCACCGCCGACAGGTGAAACAAAAGCACCGGATGCACATGCAGCGCCCAGAGCTTCGGGAAATCGCGCGCTTCGAGCGCCTGGCGCTCTTCCCCTGCCAAGGCAAAGCCGTCGAGCACGGCGAAATCTCCACGCCGGAACGCCGCGGTCAGTTCGCGGTCGGTGTAGATATGGTGAATGGCACGGTTGAGTTCGTAATCGGACATGAGCTGGTCTTTCCCCGTCGCGCGCCGCCAACCGGAACCCACCGGCCCAGAAAGCGCATAGCTGATTATGTTGCGCCGCAGTATCAAATCTACGATTATTTGGGGATGACGCTATAGGAAAATCCTATAGACCGATCACCTCAACCGGGCCGGGACGACGATGAACGATCGGCAATTGCGTTATGCGCATGCGGTCTGGCATGAGCGCAGCTTCAGCCGCGCGGCAGTGAAAATGGGCGTCTCGCAGCCGACCTTGAGCGGACAAATCAGGCTTTTGGAAGAGGAGCTCGGCTTCAGCCTGTTTTACCGCAACAGCCGGGGTGTCGATGCGAGCGTCAACGGCCAGGCATTTCTCGAATCGGCCGAGAACATTGTCAACGGGCTGTCCGCCCTCAAGGATTTCGCCCGCGAATTGCGCGGCAAGCCCGGGGCGACGGTCCGGATCGGCCTCAATTCCGGCCTCGCGCAAACCATGGTGCCGGCCATCGTGCGCGTCCTGGCACGCGGCAACGCGAAAATCCGGCCTGATATCGTCACCGGCACGACGCGGCGCATCCGTCGTCTGGTTCACCAGCAGCGCGTCGACGTCGGTCTTGTGCTGGAAAGCGAAATTGCGACATCGTCCGACAAGCTGCTCTGGGATCACGTCGCGGCCTCGGAGGTCGTCGCGCTGGTGCCGCCGTCGCATCCTTTGGCCAAGCGGCGCGAGCCTTTGGAACTCGCGGAGCTGCGCCGCCTGCCGCTGATCGTCAATGAACCCCGTATCGGCTATGGGCAAGCGATATTGGCCTTGTTTGCCGAGCACGATCTCGCGCCCGACATCGTGGCGGATTGCGACGATCTCGAATCCTTGAAGTACATGGTGGCATCGGAGGGCGGCGCCGCGCTCGTGCCGCGCATCATCGCCGAGCGCGAGATCGCGCGCGGGACGCTATGCGCCCTCGCGATCAACCCGCCGCATCCCGTTTCGGTCCAGCTTCTGCGCCGCGAAGAGCCGCTGCCGCCGCGTTTGGAGCGGTTTCGCGGCCAATTGGTCAAGGATTTGAGCGAAGCGCGGCCTCGCCTGCCCAAAGCACGCGGGCCGATCCCGGCCGGGCGCACAGGTCAATCGACCTGATCTAAGCGCGCAATGGCCGCATGACCTCGGCGGCAAAGAGCTCGACGCTCGCCAAGACTTGCTCGAGCGACAAATCGCCAAAGGCCATGCGCACCATCAGATAGTTGGCGCCGACCGTCGCGACATCCTGTTCCAGCCGCGCGCGCACCTGCGCCGGCGTGCCTACCACCAGCGCGCCCAACGCGACGGCTTCGTCATAGCTGCGTGGAAAATAAAGCGGCTCGGCGCCGAAGGCGCGCCAGAGCTCGGCATTGCTGCGGTACCAGCGCTCATAGGCGCGGCGTCCGGTCTCTTGTGCGGCCGCTTCGCTTGCGGCGACGTAAACATGGCGGCTCAAGGCCATCCAAGGCAGGCGACCGGCATCGCCGAAGGCGGCGCGATACTCGGCGCGATAGCGTTCGACCAGCGGACGGGCGCGAGCGGCGGGGCCGTTCACCACGACATTGACCCGGTTCTTGGCAGGCCAGACCGCGCCGTCGGGACTGGTCAGACCATACCACAGCGGCGGATGCGGCTGTTGGACCGGACGCAACACCATCGGCACGTCGATATATTGGTAATAGCGGCCTTCGAAATTGAGCACCTTGCCCGCAAGCCCCGCGAGAATGATCTCGCGCGCCTCGGCGAAGCGTTTGCGCGCCTCCAAATGCCCGACCGAGAAATAGCCGAGTTCGTAAGGCGAAGAGCCGCGCCCCATGCCGAGCTCCAATCTGCCGTTGCTCAGCTGATCGAGCATGCAGATTTCTTCGATCAGCCGGAGCGGATCGTGCAGCGGCAGCACGTAAACCATCGGCCCGAGGCGCAGCCTTTCGGTGCGCTGGGCAACGGCGGAAAGAAAAATCCCGGGTGACGGCGCCATGCCGAGGCTCGTCGCGTGATGCTCGGCGAGGTGATAGGCATAAAAGCCGCAACGCTCATAGGCTTCCACGATCCGCAAGCGATTCGCGTAAAGATCCTTGAGCGCGAAATCACCCGCATCGAGGTGGTCGAAAACGCCGAACTCGATCGCCATGGTTGGTCCTTCTTCTGCTGTCTGGCGCGCGGATCAGAGCGGCAAGCCCGCCACCACGACCCGCCGTTCCCAATAATCCCAAAGCCTGCGTTCGAGCCCGCCGCCGACGCTGCCTTTCGAGCAGTCCGCCACTTCTTCGGGCGACAGAGGAAGAGCGCCGCCCAAAGCTTCGCCTTCGATTTGATAAAGCGCGTTCTCTTCGATGAAGGTGCAAGCGACGAGACATTTCTCCGCGGTCTCGCCGACCACGACCGAGCCGTGACCGCGCATCTGGCAGGCGAGCTTGTCGCCCAGAGCTTGTGACAGCGACGACGCCATGGCGTCGGTCACGACCAAACGCGGATTGTCCCACACCGGCACACCGTCCTTGAGCAAGGCGCCTTGCGCGAACACCGGCACGATCGGTCGCCGCGCGATACCGAGCAAGGTCGAGGCATGGGCGTGAAGATGCGCCACCGAGCCAAGCGCGGGGCGATCGCGGTGGATTTGGGTGTGGATGCGCCATTCGGCGGGGATCTGCATCGGCCGATCGCCGCCGGGATGGTAGTGAATCTTGCCGTCGAGGCCGAAGACGAAGATCTCGTCGGTCCGCACTGCCGTCTTCTCGGAACCCGCGCCCGGCGTGATCAGAACCACATCGGTCCCGGGAATACGGATCGAGATATGGCCGAATAGACCGATCGATCCTTGTATTCCGACGATCCGGCACATGATGGCGAGCTTGCGGCGCCACGCCCATTCATCGGCCTCGGACACACCCTGTTGCTTGGCAAATTCAGTCATTGCGAAATCCTTTCTCGGTCTAGTGGCCGGCATCGACCGCGGCGAGGAGCGCGCGGTAGCTGTCGAGCAGCTTGGCCCCGCCGGGATGGCTCGCGGTCCAGGAATCGACCACGGGCTCGATGCTCTGCCGCCAGTGTGCATCCTGTGCCGGGGTCAGCCCGACGATCTGGTGCTTGCCCGAAGCAACGATCGGCCCCCTTTGCTCGCGCGCTTCCTGATCGAAATTCGCGCCGGAAGCACGGCTGAAACTCTCGCCTGAATTGTCGTCCAGCAGCTTGCGCACCGATGGCGGGAGCGCGTCATATTTCTTGCGCGCCATGAATACCATGGTCGCACCGGTGCCGAGCGGCGTTTCGACGTGATAGGAGGTGACCTCAAGCAGGTTGAGCTGGCCGAGCCCGGCCCAGGACATGATCACGCCGTCGATCATGCCGCGCTGGATCGAGCCATAGATATCCGCGGGCTCGAGCGCCATCGGCGTGCCGTTCAAATGCGTCACCACGTCGCTCGATATCTTGCTGACGACCCGAAGCCGCAGCCCCTTCAGATCGTCGAGCGAAGCCGGCGGTTTGGACAGGTGAACGCCTTGCGGCAAATACATTGAAAGGGCGAGCGGGACGATGTCCTTGTACTCGGCGTCGAGCAGCCCGGTCTTATAAAGGCGCCAATACGCCACCGAGGCCTTCTCGGCATCCTTGGCGACGAAAGGCAGACCGACCACGTCGGTGAGCGGAAACTTGCCGCCGACAAGGCCCGGAATTCCGACCGCGATTTGCACCACGTCGTCGTTCACGCGGTCATAGACATTGGCGAAATTCGCCAGGCTCATGCCGTTGCGCACGTCGATATGGAGCACGCCCTTGCCGGCCGCGTTCACGCGTTCGGCCCAAGGCGTATAGACCTTGGTGTTCGAGCTATATTCCGGCGGCGTCAGCGTGGCGAAGGTCAGGGTTAATTCGTCCGCGATCCCTGTGCTCGACCCGACGGCAAGCCAAGAGACGACGATCCCCGCCATCCAGCCAGCGCGATTCATGTTCCCCCCTAATACCGACCCGGCGTTAAGCCGCGCGCGACCATAGCACCGAAGATGATCGACGGCCTATCCGTTCTGGTTTAAATTCCCGTGGCTTCCAAAGCCTGTCAACCGCCGGCCGCAGGGCTGAAAAAGTGCGGCGCGCGGCACAATAACAAGGTGCGGAGCACAGGGAGGACCAACAGTGACCGCCACGCAAATCGAACCTGCCGAGCTGGACCTTGCCGACCAGTCGTTTTTCGACCGGCTCGAAGCCTGGCTCGGCGACCTCTCGCGCTTCGTCGCCATCGCCTGCACCTGCGGCATGCTGTTCGTCGCCGCTGTCACCATGCTCGACGTGCTGATGCGCTGGTTCGCGAACGAGCCGATCGCGGCGATCAACGAAATCATTCAGATGACCTTCTCGGTCGCGATCTCGGCCTGCATTCCGGCCGGCATGGTCCAACGCGTCAATCTCAAGATCGACCTGGTCGCACGCTATTTCAGCCCGCGCCTGAAAGCGTGGCTCGAAGTTCTCGGCAGCGCCTTCCTGTGGCTCTTCTATGCGGTGCTCGCCTGGCGAATTTTCTATTACGCCGCAACCTTGGCCCAGGAAGGACGCACGACGGTCATCCTCGGGCTGCCCCAGGCGCCCTTCATGTATTCGGTCGCGCTTCTGCTTGGCTTCGGCGCCTTGGTGCAGGCCGTCATCATTATCAACGAGACCCGCCGCGCGGCGGCGTTCGGCGCGGGCGGAACCTTGGGCGCCATGTTCGCGGCTTTGGCGATCGGCGCCGGGTGCTGGTTCTGGATTCACAACGGCGCCGCGATCTCTTCCTGGTCGCAAGCGCATATCGGCCTTGCCGTCACCATCGTGTTCGTCGTGATGTGGCTCTTGACCCTGATCTTGATCCCCATCGCCGCGATCATGGGCATTGTCGGCGTGATCAGCTCGACCATGTTCATCGGTCTGATGCCGTCGCTGGGCGCGGCATCGACCGAGGTAACTGGCTTTCTCGGCAATACCCAGCTCGCGACCTTGCCGCTCTTCCTGATGATGGGAAGCTTCGCCGCGGTCGCGGATATTTCCGAAGACGTGTACCGGCTCGCGCATGTCGTGCTGGGCCGTCTGCGCGGCGGCTTGGCGCTGACGACCATCGCCGGCTGCGCCGGCTTCGGCGCGCTCACCGGCCATTCGATCTCGACCACCGTCACGATTGGCAAGGTCGCTTTGCCGGAAATGCGCGCGCGCGGCTATTCGCCGGCATTCTCGACCGGCGTCTGCGCCGCGGGCGGCACCTTGGGCGCGCTTCTGCCGCCGGCTTCGGGGCCGCTCATTCTCTTCGCGCTCCTATCGGAAGCTTCGGTCGGGCAGCTTTTCGTCGCGGCGGTCCTGCCGGGACTTCTCGCGACCCTGCTCTATCTGATCACCATCGCGATCTATGTGCGGGTCTCGCCGTCATCGGCACCGGTCTCGCTCGACTCCGAGCCAGGCCGGCTTTTGGCGGCGCTGTCGCGTTGCGGGCCCGCGCTGTTACTGTTCGGCAGCGTGCTCGGCGGCATTTATCTCGGCGTGTTCACTGCCACCGAGGCGGCGGCGGTCGGCGCGTTCGAATCCTTCCTCTGCGCGCTCTTCCGCGGCAAGCTCAAGGGCAAGGTGTTCTGGCACGTGATGGCCGGCACCACGGCGACCACGGCGATGATCTACGGGCTGATTTTCGGCGCGCAGATCTTTTCGTTCTTCGTCGGCGTCAGCGCGCTGACCGAAAGCGCCACTGCCTTCATGTCGCATCTCGACTGGGCGCCGATCAGCATCATCGCGGTCATTCTCGTGGTCTATTTGCTGCTCGGCTCGGTGATGGAATCCTTCGCGGTGATGGTCATCACCGTGCCGATCGTGACGCCGCTCGTGCTCCATCTCGGCTATGACATTCTGTGGTGGGGGATCATCAATCTCTGCGTCGTCGAAACCGGATTGATTCATCCGCCGCTTGGCCTCAACGTTTTCGTCTTGAAGAGCATCCAGCCGGACGTGCCGATCTGGACCGTCTACAAGGGAGTCTTTCCTTTCGTCATCGCCGATCTGGTGAAGCTGGTCCTGCTCGTGCTGTTCCCGGGCATCTGCCTATGGTTGGTTTCGACCATGGGAAATTGATTTTCGCGCGTGGCCGCTAGGCTGATAGCGCCCAGGATCCAGAGGGAGCGCATGAGCACGACACCGAAAGCCGATCCGCGCCGCGGGACCAACCCGCTCTTCAGTGACAACAAGCTGAAGCTCGGCATCTTCGCCACCAATGTCAGCGGCGGCTGCGCCATCACGACCGCCGAAGAAGCCTATGTCCTCAACTGGCCCAACACGTTGAGCATTGCCGAGCTCGCCGACCGCCACGGCTACGAGGCGCTGGTGCCCGTGGCGCGCTGGAAAGGCTTTGGCGGTCCGTCCAATTTCAACGGCACGAATTTCGAGACCTATACCTGGGCCGCCGGCCTTGCGCAGGCCACCAAGCGGGTCGGTGTGCTGACCACGTCGCATGTGCCGACCGTCCATCCGGTGATGGCCGCCAAGCAGGCGGCGACGGTCGATCACATCAGCAATGGCCGCTTCGCGCTCAACGTCGTGTGCGGATGGTTCCGGCCCGAGCTCGAAATGTTCGGCGCGCCGCTGATGGAACACGATATGCGTTATGAATACGCGGCGGAATGGGTCGAGATCGTCAAGCTGCTCTGGACGCGGGACGACGAATTCGATTACGAGGGAAAGTTCTTGCGCGTCAACAAAGGCTTCTCCATGCCGAAGCCGATCCAGAAGCCGTTTCCGCCCTTGATGAATGCCGGCGCTTCGGGCAAAGGCCAGCATTTTGCCGCCAAATATGCCGACATGGCCTTCATCCACATCGATCCGAGCGATCTCGAGAAAACCCGCGCGCATGTCGAAGCCTATCGCCGCCTGGCGCGCGAGGAGTATGGCCGCGAGCTGCAGATATGGATCGGCGCGCCGGTGACGCAGCGCGATACGCGCAAGGAAGCCGAAGACTATGTTCACTACTACGTCGTCGAAAAGGGCGACGACGAGGCTTGCGATAATCTGCTGCGCATCCAGAATATCGAAATGCACAAGATGATGCCGGAACGGCAAGAGCGGATGCGCTTCGGCGCCAAGCTCGGCTGGGGCGGCTATCCGCTGACCGGCACGGCCGACGACATCGTCGCCGCCTTGGAGAAGCTCACCGCGATCGGCATCGATGGCGTGCTGATTCGTTGGGTCGACTATTGGGACGGGTTGCGCCGGTGGCAAAAGGACGTGATGCCGCGTTTGGAGCAGGCGGGGCTGCGCCGCGCGCCCGGTCATCCGGCGTCGTAATCTCTCGTCGTAGCAGGGAGTAGGAAATGGGTCAGTTCGGAATGGGACAGTCGGTGCCGCGCGAGGAGGATCCTCGTCTGCTGCGCGGGCAAGGCGAATTCATCGCCGATGTGACGCGGCCGCGCATGGCTTTTGGCTATGTGCTGCGGTCGCCGCACGCCCATGCCCGCATTGCCTCGCTGGACACGCGCGGCGCGGCGCAGATGCCCGGCGTATTGGGCGTCTTCACTTCGGAGGACCTAAAGGCCGACGGCATCGGCACCTTGAAAGTCCGCATGCCGAGGAAACGCCCCGATGGGGCGCCGCTGTTTCAAAGCCCGCATCCGGGCCTCGCCCGCGGCGCGACGCATTATGTCGGCGATCCGGTCGCCTATGTCGTGGCCGAAAGCTTGGCCGAGGCCAAGGACGCCGCCGAGAAGATCGCGGTGGACTATGAGCCGCTTCCTTCCGTGGTGCTGACCGGCGACGCGGTGAAGGAAGGCGCGCCCGCCGTGTGGGCCGAATGCCCCGACAATATCTCCAATATTTTCGAGCTGGGCGACAAGGCCGCCGTCGACGCGGCCTTTGCCAAGGCGCATCACGTGACGCGCCAGCGTTTCGTCATCACGCGCATCATGCACAATGCGATCGAGCCGCGCGGGATCGTCGCGGAATTCGACCAGCGCCTCGGCCGCTTCACGCTCAATGGCTGCATCGGCTCGGTCCATTCCGTGCGCCGCGCCTTTGCCGAGGACATCTTCAAGATTCCGGAAAACCGCTTCCGTGTGGTCAGCGGCGATATCGGCGGCGCCTTCGGCTCGAAAGGCAACACCGCGCCCGAAAACACCTTGGCGCTTTACGCCGCCCGCAAGCTTGGCCGGCCGGTGAAATGGATCGCCGAACGCAGCGAGTGCTTCCTGTCCGACGATCATTGCCGCGACAACGTCACGGACGCCGAACTGGCGCTCGACCAGGACGGCAATTTCCTGGCGCTGCGGGTGAAGACCCTATGCAATCTCGGCGCCTATTTGAGCGCCGACACCAATTTGCTGCCAACCTTCTCGAATCTCGGCACTTTGGCCGGCGTCTATAAGACCCCCGCCATCCATGTCAGCGTGCTGGGCGTTTTCACCAACACCACGGCCACCGCGCCTTATCGCGGCGCCGGGCGCCCGGAAGCCTGCTATGTGATCGAAGGGATCATCGATCGCGCGGCACGCGAGCTCGGCATCGATCGCGTGGCGTTGCGACGCCGTAACATGATCCCTCCCGAAGCGATGCCATTCAAGACCGGCCTCGTCTATACCTATGATTGCGGCGAGTTCGAACGCTGCATGGACAAGGCGCTCGAACGCGCCGTCTATACCGGCTTCGAGCAGCGCCGCGCCGAAGCGAAAAAGCGCGGCAAGCTCCGCGGCATCGGCGTCGTCAATCCGATCGAGCGCGCGGCGGCACCTCCGGGCGCCGAGACGGCCGAGATCCGTTTCGATGCGACCGGCACGGTGACGCTCGTTGTCGGTACCACGGCGCAAGGCCAGAGCCACGAGACGATGTACAAGATCATCCTCTGCGACAAGCTTGGCCTCGATGCCGACGACATCGCCATCCTCCAAGGCGACACCGACAAGGTCGTTTGGGGCACCGGCACTTTCGGCTCGCGTGCCGCGGTGATCGGCGGCTCGGCGGCGGTGCGCGCGGCCGAGAAGATCATCACCAAAGGCCGCAAGATCGCGGCGCATATATTCGAGGCGGCCGAAGCCGACATCGAATTCGCCCAAGGCAGCTTCGCGGTCGCGGGCACGGACCGGACGATGAGTCTCAAGGACGTGGCGCGCGCCGCCTTCCAGCCGGGCAGACTGCCCAAGGGCATGGACCCGGGCCTGTTCGAAACCGGCGTGTTCGACCCGACCGTGCAGACCTTTCCCTACGGCACGCATGTCTGCGAGCTCGAGATCGACGAGGAAAGCGGCCGGATCGAGATTGTCCGCTATGTCGCGGTCGACGATGTCGGCACCGTGATCAACGCGCTCACCTTGCACGGTCAGGTGCATGGCGGCATCGTACAAGGCGTCGGCCAGGCGATTACCGAACGCATTGTCTACGACCCGAAATCCGGCCAGCTCGTCTCCGGTTCCTTCATGGATTACGGCATGCCGCGTGCCGACGACATCTGCGCCATCGAAGTCGACGATCATGCGGTGCCGACCAAGAGCAATCCTTTGGGCGCGAAAGGCGCCGGCGAGGCCGGAACGGTGGGCGCCTTGCCGGCGGTGATGAACGCCGCGCTCGATGCGCTCTCGCCGCTTGGCATTCGGCATATCGAGATGCCTCTAACGCCGGAAAAAATTTGGCGCGCGGTCCGCGACGCCAGATCATCATCGTGAAATCATTCCATTGGGGGGACACCAAATGACGCGCTTTTTCGCGGCGGCGATTGCCGCAACGCTCCTGGCCGCTTCGTCGGCTTTCGCCGATCCGGTGCAAGTCAAATTCGCTTACCCCTCCGCGCCCAACAACGCACTGTTCGCGCAAGGCGCACAAGGCTGGGCCGACGACGTGAACAAGGCGGCGGACGGCGCGATCGAGGTGAAAATCTTTTCCGGCGGCGTGCTCGCCGACAACAGCAATATGTATGACCGCCTCACCGGCGGCGTGGCCGATATCGGCCTCGCCGTGTTCGGCCCCTTGTCGTCGGTGTTCCCGAAAACCAATGTCGGAACCCTGCCCTTCGAAGCAAAGAACCATCGCGAGGATGCGTTGGCGCTGTGGCACCTATACGAAAAGGGCGTCATCACCGACGAATTCTCGAAAGTGAAGCCCCTGGCCTTCATCGCTTTCCCCGGACTCGTCATTCACTCGAAAAAGCCGATCCACAACCTCGCCGACATGAAGGGGTTGAAGATCAGTGTCGAGGGTCGCGTTCTGAGCACGATGATGCCGCGATTGGGCGCGGCGCCCATTTCGCTCCAGCCGGGCGAGCTTTACGCAAGTCTTCAGCACGGGCTGGTCGAGGCGGTGCCGCAGGGCTGGCCGAGCGTGCCGACCTTTCATCTCAACGAGGTGACGAATTTCCATCTCGAAGCGCCACTCGGCTTCAACACCGGCTATGTGTTCATGAACAAGGACGCCTATGCCAAGCTGCCCGCGAAAGGCCGCGAGGCAGTCGACAAGTTTTCGGGCGAGTCCTACGTGCTGCGGCTGATCGCCGCCGACGACACGATGGAAGCGACCGGGCGCGACGCGACCAAGGCGATGCCGGGCCAGACCATCGCCCAGCTCGATCCGGCCGAAGAAGCGCGTTGGAAAGAAGCGGTTGCGCCGGTGACCGAGGATTGGGTAAAGGCCACGCCCAATGGGGCCGACGTCTTGGCGGCATTCCGCGCGGAAGTCTTGGCGGTGCGGTCAGGCAAGTAAGAGAGGAGCGTTCCGACATCACCGAGAAAAGGAGCGAAACTCAGGTTCTGGTGGTCGGCGGCGGCCCGGTCGGGCTGACCTTGGCGATCGATCTCGGCCGGCGCGGCGTCAAGACCTTGCTCATCGAGCAGAAAAGCGCGCCCGCCTTCCTGCCCAAGATGGAGCGGTGCAACGCCCGCACTATGGAGATTTACCGCCGTCTCGGCATCGCCGGGAAAGTTCGGCAAGCGGGGCTGCGCGGCGACATTCCGATGGACGTCTTCATCGTTCTGTCGCTGGTCGAGCCGCCTTTGCTGCATCTCCACTATCCCTCGGTGGACGAGGCACGCGCCGAGATTGCCGCGAGCACCGACGGCGCGATGCCGCTCGAGCCTTATCAGCTCATCTCGCAATACACGCTCGAGCCGCTGCTGAAATCGGTCGCCGAGGCGACGCCCAATGTCACGGTGCGCTTTGGTTGCGAGCTGATTTCCTTCACACAGGATGCGGCCGGCGTCACCGCGACCATCAAAAGCGGTGCCGGCACCGAGCATATCCGCGCGGCCTATCTTGCCGGCTGCGACGGCGGGGCCAGCACGGTCCGAAGGCAGCTCGGCATCAAGCTGCGCGGCGAAGCGAACCTGTTGGAATTGCGCCAGGCGCTTTACCGTTGCGACGAGCTGTTCGACTTGATGCCGATCGGCAACGGACCGGGCCATGGGCGGCACTATCACGTCGCCGACAAGAACGGCTCTTTCCTCATCATGCAAGACTCGACCAAGCATTGGACCTTGCACGCGGTGGTCGAGCGCGACGAGGACATGAAAGAGCTGTTCGAGCGCGTGGTCGGCGTGAAGGTCAAATACGAGATGCTGACCTGCAACCCGTGGCGACAAAATCTCTTACTCGCCGAGCGCTTTCACGAGGATCGCGTCTTTCTTGCCGGCGATTCCGTGCATCTGGTCATTCCGACCGGTGGGCTCGGCATGAATGGCGGGGTGGGCGACGCGATCGACCTATCCTGGAAGCTCGCGGCGACCTTGCAAGGCTGGGGCGGTCCTAACCTCTTGCGCTCTTACGAGATCGAACGGCGGCAAGTCGGCGATCGCAATGTCGGCGCCTCGCGCTATGCGACCTTGGGGCGCCGGAAATGGCGCGCTTTGTGGAAGCCTTTCATTCGCGACAACACGCCGGAAGGCGCTGCGTTGCGCGCCGAGATTTCGCGCCTAACCGATATCGAGCAGCGCAAAAGCAACGAGATGATCGGCGCCGAGCTGGGCTATCGCTATGTCGATTTGCCCGTGATCTGCGACATTCCCGGCGGACCGGAGCATCTGTTCCGGACTTACGAGCCGACGACTTGGCCGGGCGCACGGCTGCCGCATGTCTGGCTCGCCGACGGCAGCGCGATTCAGGACCGTATTCCCGACGGCTATACGATCCTGAAGCTTGGCCGCAGCAATGCCGATATCGGCGCGCTCGATCTTGCATTGCGTGGCTTCGGCGCGCCCAGCACAGTGATCGCGCTCGACGACGAGAGGGCGCGCGCGGTCTATGGCTATGATCTGCTGTTGCTGCGCCCCGACATGCACATCGTATGGCGCGGCAATGCGCCGCCCGAGGATCCGCGCGAAATCGCCGCGATTGCCACGGGGCACTGAACCGCGGACAGCGATAACTCAGCGCGCGGCGCGCGGTCTTTCGAGATTAGGCAGAAAAGCCGTCAGCAGGCCGATTAGCGGCAGGAACGAGCACAAGCGATAGACGTAGGCGATGCTCGTCATATCCGCGAGATGCCCCAGCGCCGCGGCACCGATGCCGGCCATGCCGAAGGCGAGGCCGAAGAACAGGCCCGAGATCATGCCGATGCGGCCGGGAATCAGCTCCTGCGCATAGACCAGAATCGCCGCAAAAGCCGAGGCCGTGACGATACCGATCACCACACTCAGAACGCTGGTCCAGAACAGATTGGCGTAAGGCAGCGCCAAGGTGAAAGGCAGCGCACCGAGGATCGAAAACCACATCACGAATTTCCGCCCCAGCCGGTCGCCGACCGGGCCGCCAATGAGGGTACCGAGCGCGACCGCGGCCAGGAACACGAAGAGATAGATCTGCGCGCTTTGCACCGAGAGGCCGAAGCGGTCGATGAGATAAAAGGTGTAATAATTCGTCAGCCCCGCCGTGTAGAAGAATTTCGAGAAGATAAGCGCGAGCAGAATTGCCAGGGAGAGCGCCATCCGGCGCGACGGCAGCGGAATGCCTTGCGCGGCATGCGTCGCGTGGCTCTTTCCCTGGGTCGCACCGCGCCGTTCCCGGTACCAGCCGCCGATCCGCGCCAGCAACACAATCGCCACCAAAGCCGCCAAGGTGAACCAGGCGATGCTCCCTTGGCCCAAGGGAACGACGATGAACGCCGCGAGCAGCGGCCCCAATGACGAGCCGACATTGCCGCCAACCTGAAACAAGGATTGCGCCAGTCCGTGCTGTCCGCCCGACGCCATGCGCGCCACCCGCGAGGATTCCGGATGGAACACGGCCGAGCCGACGCCGATCAGCGCTGCCGCGACGAGCAGCGCGGGAAAGCTCGTGGCGCGCGCGAGCAGCACAAGCCCAATCAAGGTGAAGCTCATTCCGGCGGCGAGCGAATAGGGCTTCGGCCGATGATCGGTGTAAAGCCCAACCAGCGGCTGAAAGATCGAAGCGGTGCATTGATAGGTCAGGCTGATGAGCCCGATCTGCGCGTAATTGAGGCCGAAGACATCGCGGAAGATCGGATAGATCGCCGGCACGAGCGAGGCGATCATGTCGTTGAGCAGATGACAAAAGCTGAGCGCGCCGAGAATCGCAAAGGCAACGCCTTCGGCAGCGCGCAAGGGAAGCGCGGCCGCGGCAACTGCCGCCGGCTCGATGGCTTCGATGCTTTCGATCTCGGTGGGGCTCATGACACGCGAATTATGGCGGCCATCGGGAAAGGCCGCAATCAGCGTGATTCATGTCAGACCTCGCCTTTCGGCATGGCCGGTTGGCGATGGCCTAACTGTTGCCGACCAAGCGCCGCATAGATGAAGATCGCCGCGCTGGCCGCGACGTTGAGCGATTGTATGCTTCCAGCGCCTTGGATCGTGACGATCGTCTCGCACGCCTTGAGCGTGGCTGGCGGCAGGCCGTGTTCCTCATTGCCGAGCACGATCGCCAAAGGGCGATCCGAATCGCCGAGTTCGGCGAGCGGCATTCCCGCGCCAAGCCCGGTGCCCACGACGTGATAGAAGCGGCGCAATTCCTTGAGCGATGCGGCAAAGCGCGTGGCGCGATAGAGCGCGACATAGTCCAGGCCGCCTTCGGCGATGCGATAGGCCGCGTCGGACGGGCCGGCCTGACTTGGGTGATCCGACAGCACGAGACGCGGTAGGCCGAAAAACGCGGCGGTGCGCGCGATCGCACCGAGGTTTTGCGGATTGCCGACCCCGTCGAGAAGAATAAGCGGTTGCCGGTCGCGCGCCCAGCCTTGCGCCGCGCGGGGGGTGAAGGGCTGCACCGCCGCGGGCTGCGCCAAAGCGACGATCCCGCCATGCATGACACTGCCCGCGACGCGCTCCAACTCGTCGCCCGGAACGAGCCGATAGGGTTTGCGGGCGCGTGCGAGCGCGGCGCAGAACGCACCGGTCAGCGGCTTCATGCGCTCGTCGAAGAACAATCTATCGACCCGCTCGGGCGCGGTGGCGAAGAGCGCGGCGACCGCGGGCAATCCCGCGACCCGCAACAGTTTTTTGCGCTCCGTCGCCAAGCCGCTCTAGCTTCCGGCTGCGCCATATTCGGCCAGCACGATCTCGGGCCGCCGCTCGATCGTCACACCGGGCTGCTGTGCATAGGCTTCGAGATAGGCGCCGAGATAGCGCGCGCGCGCGACCAGCTGGCGGCCGAATTCGCCGCGTTCACGATCGTAACGGTTCAGCGCGGTCGGCAGATCGATACAAGATGCGAGTTGATCGGCAAGACATTGCGCATCGAGCGCCGCCTTGGTGATGCCGGCGCCGACATGAGGCCGCGCGACGAAAGCCGCATCGCCCAGCAAGACGACCCGGCCGAACGCCAGGCGCGGGGATTCAACGTCGAAAATGCCGTGGGGGAATGGTTGCTCGGTTCGCTTGACGATGGCGGCGAGAGGCGGCGCCAGCCCCGCTTCGGCGGCGTCGCGAAGCTCTTGCCTGACCTCGGCGCGAACGAGATGCGGCGGGATCGAATTGCCGTGGCAATGGCCGGAAGCGTCGGTGCACAAAAGCGGCAAGGCATGGTCGAAATCGGCGGGACGAAACCAGATCCAGTAATAACGGCGATGGCCTTGCCGCGTGTCGGCGTCGCGCCCGGGCATGCCCATGGCCAGAAACAGCTCGCCCTCGGGCAGGCCGAAGCTCATACGCCCGAACAGCCGCGCGTGCTCTTCGGCCGACATCTCGCTCTCCTCGATCACGCCGCGCCAGGCGACATAGCCGGCGTAACGCGGCTTGACCGCCGGCAGAAGTTGCCCCCGACGTAGCGAATGGATGCCGTCCGCCGCCACCAACAGCTCGCCGCTCGCGCGGCTGCCATCGGCGAAAATCGCCGCGACATGATCGGCAGTCTGCTCGAAGGCTTCGAGACGCATGCCGGCGCGATAGCATGTGGCGGGAAACGCATCCTTCAGCGGGCGATAGATCCGGTCCCAAGCGCTGTTGACCGATGCCATCGGCCGCTCGTGCACGATCCGCCCGCCGCGGTCGAGGCAAATGCGCGAATGGACAGCGACACCGGCCGACGGATCGAGGGCGATACCGATGCGGCGCAGAACGTCGAACAGCTCGGCGCGCGTGCCGATGCTCGCGCCACGATCGGCGAGATCGCCCAGGCTGCGCTCGAACACGGTGGCGTCCCAGCCGGCGGCGCGCAGCAGATGCGCCGCAAACAAGCCGCCGACCGATCCCCCGACCACCAAGGCACGCGGACGATTCATGAGCGCGATCTTAGCGGATCGCGCAGAGGAGCGATATTTGCGCCGGCAAAGGCTCGATCAGGTTGGCGCCGGATTCGGCGTCAGGGCCGCCATTTCGGCGGCGCGATGGCGGCGCAGCATCAAGATCGATACGCCGGCAATGACCGCAGGCACCGTGTTCACCAGGATCACAGCCGGCACGCTCCATTGCGCGCCGACGAATATCCCGCCCAGGATCGGACCGAGGATCGAACCGATACGTCCGACGCCCAGCGCCCAGCCGATGCCAGTCGCGCGGATCGCGGTCGGGTAGTAGGTCGCCGCAATGGTGTTAAGCGAGGCCTGGCCGCCGTTGATGCTGACCCCGGCAAGGAACATCGCCGGCAGCAGAATCATCGTGTTGTGGATCGAGAAGGCCGCGGTGATGATGAAGACGGCGGCACCGCCATAGGCGACCGCCAGAACCGTGTGAGGCGAACCAAAGCGATCGGCAATCCAACCCATGGCGAGACCGCCGAGGAAGCCGCCGATATTGTACCACACCGTCACCAGGATCGCGGTCTCGAGCGGCTGACCTGCTTGGCGCAGCAAGGTCGGCATCCAGTTGATGATGTAAAGCATGACAAACAGATTCATGAAAAACGCGACCCACAACAAAACGGTTGCATAAGAGCGCCCTTCGGCGAAGAGGTGCTTGACCGTGATGCCGGTGACTTGCGGCTCGAGCGTGAAGCGCGTCGCGGGCGAGAATTGGTAGTCGGGTAAGATCCTGCTCATGATCTTTGCCACACGTTCCTGAGACTGCCCGCGCACCAAAAGGAATCGAGCAGATTCCGGAAGCCACGGGACTATTACCAATAGGAAGAGCAGCGGAACTGCGCCGCCGACATAGAAGGTCGACTGCCAGCCGAAGGTCGGGATCAGCTTGGTCGCCAGAAAGCCGCCGGCGACCGAACCGAGCGCGAAGAAGGCGTTGGGGCTGTTGACCAGCAAGCCACGCATCCGCAAAGGCGAATATTCGAGAATATAGGCGATGATGTTCGGCAAAGCGCCACCGAGGCCGATACCCGCGAGGAAGCGCAGAAAGATCAGACTTTGAAAGCTGTGTCCGATCGGGGTCAGAATCGAGAAAATGCCGAACGCCAGCACCGAGATGATGATCACTTTTTTGCGGCCAATCTTGTCGGCCAGCATGCCGAAGAAGATCGCGCCGATCATAAGCCCAACCAATCCCGCACCAAAAATGGGGCCGAGCGACGCGACGTTCATGCCGAGGTCCTGGGCAATCACCGGCGCGACATAAGCGATGCCCTGAGTGTCGTAGCCGTCGAACATCGCGATCAAAAGACAGAGCGCCAGCACGAGCCATTGATAGACGCTGATACGCGATTCATTGATAACGGACGTTACATTGACGCTTGGCGCATCACTCATGGCGTTCGATCCCCCTGCCTCATGTGGTTACTTCGGTCGCTCGGACAGCGGCCGCGCATTGGCGGGCGATCATAGCGCAATCCGCGGGTTTTCCGTCAAAGGAGTTTTGCGTTCCCTTTCAAGCGCCACGCGGGCAAAGCGCCTGACAGGACCTACCGCCGCGTGTAGGCGTGGTCGGCGCGGCTCGTTCGCAATCCGGCGTCGAATTACGGCAATCGCAGCAGCTTGCGCGCATTTTCGGCGCGCACGCGGCGCAGTTCCTCCGCGCCGACTTCCAGAGCGGCGACGGCAGTAACGGTGCCGCCGATCAGCGCGCTTCCTTGCTCGGCATCAAAAGGCGCGTCGGTCGCAAAGAGGCAGTGGTCCGTGGCAAAGAACGCGTGTCCGCAACGCGTCGCCGCGATATTGCCGTTCAGCGCGGTATCGGCATAAAGCATCTTGTAATACTCGACCGGCTTGCGCTTCAGCCCCGCCTGTTCGGCCGCCGGGTTGCGGTCGGTCGCGCCGAAGAAAATTTGGCTGAAGCCCAAATCGATCTTGCCGGCATAGTAAGGCACCATCCCGCCCATATGATGAGTGACGAGCTTAAGTCCCGGCAGCTCGTCGTAGATCCCGGAATAGATCAGTCTCGTGACCGCCGCCGTGGTTTCATAGGGCCAGCCGAAGGTAAACCAGATCTCCGCCTCCGACGCGGTTTCCGTGGCGTAATCCGCAAATTGCGGGCCGCGGATTGGATGAATCCAAACCGGCAGGTCGTGTTTCGCCATGCGTTGGAAGATCGGCCGGAATTCCGGCGCGCTGAGCGGTTTGCCTAATACATTGGTGAAGACCTGGATGCCGCGCGCGCCTAGCGTGCCGATCACGCGGTCGATCTCCGTGACGCACGCGGCTGGATCGTTCATCGGCATCGAAGCGATGAAAGCGGGAAAGCGATCGGGATAACGGCGACAAAGCTCCGCCAGGCCGTCATTCGCCATGCGCGCGAGCTCGGGCGTACGTTCCGGCCCGGCCAAATGCTCGATCGGCGGATTGGCAAGCGACAGTACCTGCTGGTAGTCGCCAAAGCGATCGAGCAGCTTCAACCGCGCGTCGATGTCCCACAATGTGGGCAGACGCGGAAAGGCCTTCAGCACCGCATGACCGGGAATGAGATCGCCAAGCCGATCGAAAAACGGCTTCGGCAAGAAGTGATTGTAGATGTCGATGATCATGAGGTTCCTCCCGCGCCGCGCGCGATTTCGACCGCCGCGTTTCGCTCGACAATATCCGAGCCGTCGCACAGCTGTAACAAAAATCGCGCCAGCGCGGAGGAAGAATCGCGTCGCGACGCATCATCGCGGGCATCGCCGCGTGTTCATCGCGCGCGGTGTCGGAATCGCGAACACCGCGCTCCAAAGAGCAACGTCGCGCGTGCGACGCGACGCCGCAGGAGCGCCACCCGCCGAGAGCGATGCGACGAAATTGCAGCGACGTCGTTTCGTCGCTTGAAAACAAGCATGGCAAAAATAAGGCGCGATCATGGCGCTCGAATGGTGTCGCGAGTCGCCGCCGAAATAACTGCTTCCTTCGCTTCGCGCGCTTCTGAAATTCGCTGATACGTATTTTTACGGATGCTCGAAACTTGCTTCGCCAGACATGCGTGCAAGCTTTCACGTTTTAGTTCCGTGCCGTGTCGGAAATCACCGAAAAGTCACGCCGTTCTTGCCATCGTTCGGCTTCGCAAGATGTGCGCGTGCGTCCGACAACTCATTGAAAAATTTGACGGTTATATCCGTCGTCTTCCTTCCTCCCCTCTAACTCCCTGATAACCGCGATTCATATCGACTTAACGGCGTGCGCTCAGATTTGCGTCATCGATTTCTGTCGAAAAACAATTTCAGAGCGAGCGCGTATCCATGAATCTCCCAGCTTTCTTCTCTCACAAGATCCGTCTTCGTATCATCGAGGGCGCTGTTATCGCCTTGCCGGCATTCTTGGCAGTCACGGCATCGACATCACCCGCCTTCGCCTATCATCACCGTTGGTCCTCGACCTCAAGCAGCTCGACGACGACGTCCGGCAGCACATCGACGTCGGGCAGCACGACGACTTCGGGCAGCACATCGACGTCGTCGGGAAGCACGTCGACGTCGGGAAGCACGACGACGACGTCGGGCAGCACGTCGACTTCGGGCAGCACGTCGACGTCGTCGGGAAGCACCTCTACATCCTCCGGCAGCACTTCATCCTCAGGGGGAACCGTTTCCGCAGGCGCTGGCAGCTTCACCTATTACGCAGACAGCGTGAACGGCAACGACGCGAACAATTGCAAATCTTCCAGCGCGCCATGCAAAACGCTCGCGCATGTTTCGGCGCTGATCACGAACGATTGCGCGGCGACAAACACGAATCCCTGCGTCCTTGGGGAAAGCGTCGGCCTCGCGGCAAATTCCGTTTTCAACGATGATTCGCTCTTCATCGGTATCGACACTTGGCACATCAACAATTCGGTGGTGGGCGTCTATGGAACCGGCGCCGCGCCCGTAATCGACGGCTCGAAACCTATCCCGTCTGGCGCCTGGACGAAAACGCCAGGACGCACCAACGTCTATCAGGCCAACATCACAACGGCTTGCCAAGGCGCGAAGCATCCCATTTTCAACGGAAATGTTTGGGTCAACCTGTGGGACGGCGCCCCAGATGGAGCGCCGGCAACCTATGATCAATACGGCCTCGTGAAGATGGGCGATCACTTCTACCAAGACGATTCCTTAAGCGTCGCCGATGTCGATTCAAACCCCGGCTATTACTATTGGTCCGACAATCACAACGGCAACGTCGGCGGCTCCGGCACGATCTATGTGAGGACCTTCGACAATTCGAACCCGGCGACAAACGGAAAGACCTACTGGTATGCCGACCAGTGCTCCCCGATGCTGTTCATCGGCGATAACCCCGTCGTCAACGGCCCTGTCGTCCTCCAGCGCGGCGCCTACTTCAATGGCGGTATCGTGACCCAGCTCGGAACCGGTGGCACGATTAGCGACGTGACGTCACTCGACGGCGTTCTTTATAACGCGATGCTGCAACCCGGGACGACGGCCAACAATCTGACGCTACTCGGCCTCAATGCAAATCTTCCACAATATGGCTCCGGCATCGAGGTCAACGTCTATACGCCGACGACCGGCCCAGGCGTCACGTTCAACAATCTCGTCGAGAATGCTATTACCGGAGATGAAATGGGTGCTATCGCTTCTTGGGTGCAATGCGATGGCGCTCCTTGCGGCCCGATGGTCTTCAACAATTCGACCTTCCGGAACATCGGGCACATCGACGCGTGGGCCGCAAGCGGGCTTGTCATCAATGGTGGAAGCTGGGTTGGCAACAATGTCGACAGCAGCGCCGTGATGGCCGGCGGCGCAGCAAAGAACCTGACAATGAGCAACTTCACCGCCTGCATGACCAATCCCAGCGGGAGCGTCGTGAGTGCTACTGCCACCAGCAACGTGACAATATCGAACTCGACGCTCATCTCGGGAACCTACCCCGACACGGTTCTGAACGTGACGTCAGGTTCGGTTACGATCACGAATTCCGTGCTTAGCGTGTCGAACAGTGCGACCAGTTCATTGGCAACTGGCAAGGGCGTCACCCTGACCGAAACCAGCGCTACCATTGGCAAGGTAATGGCCTGTCCGATCCAATGAGAAAGGCAATATCAGGAGAATCTCGTCCCTAGACCGCGACATGTTTCATAGAGGCGATCGCCTCGGCACGACGTGAACCCTTACGATGGTGTGCCCGATCTAGACTTTCAATCTTCTGTTCCTTGGCCAAGGAGTGACCGTTGCAAGAAGGCGGTCACTCCGAAGCCTTTTTAGCGATGCCTCGTCCGACTGGCGATCTGAGGCGAACGAGCCGGCGGGCGGGCAATGCAATCTTGTCTGCAAAGATCGAGGGACGGTAGAATAGATATCATAAATGATCCCGACTCTATCGACGGGTTGGGACCGAGAATGTTCGAGCAAGCTGGCGCGCCGAATGGATTTCAAGAAACCCCGTGTAGCAATGCTTCAGGATGGAGCACGATTAAGATATTTGGTGCCATTGGCGCTCCAGCACGCGGGTATTTTGGAACGCGCTTATATCGATTGGCTTGTCCGGCCCGGTTCCGTTGAAGAACTCATTGCCCGGCTCACCCGCAGGCTGCGGCCGGGCGTCGCTCAACGGATGGGCGAGCGTCGGTGCGACGAACTGGACATGAATTCCGTTGTGCGCAACGCGCGTTTGGCGCTTTGGCTTCGTGTGAACATGAAGCGCTTCAAGGACGTCGAGGATGCCTACATTTGGGCGGGCCGCCAATCCGCAAAATGGGTCGCGCGAGCCGGCTATGGCAACGCGAATGCAGCCTACGGCTTCATCCGAAACGCCGCTCCGGAATTTTACCGGACGGCGCGGCGACTGGGTTTGCGCACGGCCGGCGATCAGATGATCGCGCCTCTGGAAGTGGAATTCGCCGAGTACGAAAGACAGACGAAATGCTGGCCCGGATGGGGCCTGGTTGAGAATCGGCCGATCCACGCGGAATATCTGCGTTGGGAGCGCGATACGTGGGAATTTCTCGACAGGATCACCTGCGCGTCGGATTATGTCCGCGACAGTCTCGTTTCCGTCGGGATGGCGCGCGAGCGCATCACGGTGATCCCTTATCCTTGGCTGAGCGACAATATCGCGCTGGCAAGAGGGGAACGACGGCAAGGGCCTTTGATCGTCGGGTTCGTCGGCGCGGTCGGCCTCAGAAAGGGGGCACCTTACTTTCTCGAAGTCGCGAAAAGATTTGATTCTCGGCGCGTGAGGTTCGTCATGGTGGGGGCGATCAACCTCAATCGCGACAAATTGCAGGCCTATCGAGACCAAGTCGAATTCGTTGGCCATGTCGCACACTCGGCAATTAACGGATGGCTTGAGCGGTTTGATGTTTTTTTCTTTCCGACGACCTGCGAAGGCTCAGCTGGAGCTGTACTGGAAGCGATGGCAAGCGGTTTACCAATCATAACAACGCCGAACAGCGGTTCGTCGGTAAGACATGGAATTGAAGGTTTTGTTTATAATTATGACGAAGTGGAACGATTCACCGAAGCAATTCATGAATTGGAAGGTAATCGTGATGTACTGCGGCGAATGGGTACAGCAGCAAGAGAGCGAGCGCTGAGCTATCAGCTACCGGATTACGAAGCCAATTTGAAATCGTTTTTCTCCTGCCTCGTCGGTGCCGACAATTAGGGTCTCGGCTTCTCGACTTATAAGAGCCGATCCAGGAAGTTAGGATTCAGGAGCAATGAGCTGGTCTGGTCAAGCGTCGGAGCATGATGCGGATCATGGCGAGACGCACGAAGGCCGCGGCGGTTCGCGCGTAGCGCTCGAAGTCGCGCGCGAGGCGGCGATTGTGGCTGATCCAGGCGAGGGTTCGTTCGACGATCCAGCGTTTGGGCAAGACGACGAAGCGGTGAAGTTCGTTTCGCTTGACGATCTCCAGCTTCCAGGTGCCGCTCTTGGCCAGAGCGTCGGCGGCTTTCGCGCCCTGGTAGCCGGCATCGGCGAAGATGCGCTCGATGAAGGGGAAGAGGCGGCGCGTGCGTTGATCGAGAACGAGCCGCGCCCCGTCGCGGTCCTGCACGTTGGCTGGATGGACGACGACGTTCAGCAAGAGGCCGAGCGTATCGACGAGAATATGCCGTTTGCGGCCCGTGACCTTCTTGCCCGCATCGAAGCCTTGCGGGTCGAGCGCGGAGCCCCCTTTTGAGCCGCCTTGGCGCTCTGGCTGTCGATGATTGCCGCCGAGGGGCTCGCTTCTCTGCCTTCGCGCTCGCGCGTCGCGACATAGAGTGCGTGATGGATCCGCTCCAGCGTGCCGTCCCACTCCCACAGCATGAAGTAGGCATGCGCCGTGCTCTTGGGCGGCAGATCCTTCGGCAAGGCCTGCCATTGGCAGCCGGTCGAGAGCACGTAGAAGATCGCATTCAAGACTTCGCGCACATTCACTTCGCGCCGCCGGCCGCCGCGCTTGGCCGGCGGGATCGCCGCCTCGACCAGCGCCCACTCGGCATCGCTCAGATCGCTTGGGTAACGCAAGCCGCGCCGATCGGCGGCGCGGCGGTGCTCAGGCTTCCACATCGGGCACCCCTCGGCAAAAATTCGGGTGCCCAACAATGAATCACATCCAATTCATCCAACTCAACAACTTTCTGGATCGGCTCTAAGACAGAATTTAATGTCTAGTGACGTAGACTTGCTGGCGATACGGCAAGCAAGGCTTATCCCTGTGAACCAGGGACCACAACATCTTGTTTGGGCAAAGTGCACCCGGCGCCGGCCGAACCCGACGGTCCCGTTTAGCTGGCTTCTTTGGAGGATAAGCTACGGCCGTTCTTGACCGGGGCCGTAGACGCGCAAAATGCGCACGTCACCAGCGATGCGTCGATCATTCGTGTCGGGGACGACCTCGTAGACGATGGTGTACCCATCGATCTTGCGCTCGCGCGTCCCGGGAACGGCACCCACCGGCCATAAGATTGGATCGGCTTTAAGTTCCTTCGCCGCGGCCAGCACACGTCTGGCTCTATTCTTGCCACGCGCCCCGGCGCCTGGCTGATGCTGCCAACGCCGCATCCGCTCAAGGTCGTCCAGCGCCCTTGGCGCGTAGTCCAACTTGCGCGGCATGAGCGCTCGTCAGCGACGGCGCGGAACCGGCTTCGGAAGCTCGTTCGGGGTATCCCAGGACTCGACCCAGGCTTCGACGTCCTCCGCCGGGATCGCGGCGCCGGCGCGGACCTGAGCCATGGCTTCACGGATGCCGGCCAATCGCTCTTCGTCGTGAGTGACCTTTGCACCCGTCGTCGAGTGAGCTTGGGGAGCGCCCACCCTTCCCACACGTTCGAGATCCTTGCCTGACATTTGCCTCGATCCTTTTCCCTCTTGATTTCGATGATACCTCCGATCGATTGTCGGAGTCATCTCGCAAGCAATCCGGGCGACCCACAGAATATGGGGTCAATCCGTCCAAAATCACCTTCATTTTCCCCGATCTGGATTAAGAAATCTTATAGCGCCGCGCCGCTGCACACAAATGAAATATTCAATTGGTACAAATAGTTAGATAGGGATCGCATTCACCTTTATCCACGCGATTTGGCCGCAGCTAATTTCGGGGTCCGCTTTCGCGGTTCCCGCATGCCGCTGAAGGCGCGCCGCCGCTGCGGGCGCTTGCGCACCACGGGTTTCTTGCGCGCATGCTTCGGAATGCCGGTGATGTCCCAGTAGGTCGTCGGCGGGCGATCCGCGGCGAGACCAAGGATCGCCTCGAAAGAGATGCTGCGCAGGCGCCTTCGGTTGTAGCGGAACGCGAACTCGTTGAGATAGGCATCGACGTGCTGACGGCGTAGGCCGTGATACGTTCCGAGAGACCAGCGCTTCATGAGCGAGAAGACGCGATGGACCCAAGGCAGGTCCACATGCGCGAGCTTGTTTTTGACCACGCGGGGATTGTGATTGAAGACCGGCTTCACCGCCTTCCCGGTCCGCTTGATCTCCGCCATCGCGTTGCCGTCGATCCAGGCGAAGCTCGGGTGGCCGTCGGTCAGCACCTTTGCGCCGGGCGCGATGTTCGCTAGCATGAAGGCTTTGATCTCCGCCCCGGTGTTCGCCGAGATCCGAGCCAGGCGGCATCGTCCCGAGAGGTCGCCCCCGTAGCGCCACTGGCGCTTTCGGGGCTTTTCGCCGGGCCCGGGAGCGGCCAGGCGCGGATCGTAGTCACGGACCTCGATCGCACCGATGACGATGATCTTCGTCATCGCGTTCGGATCGCCTTGGAAGCGCGGCGTGGTGCGCAACGGCATCTCCGCCTGGTCAACCTCCACGATGCCGTCGAGCTTGGTTCGGCCCGGATCCACCATGGAGCGGCGCAGCTTGTGCTCGAGCAGCCACGCGGTCTTGTAGGTGACGCCGAGCTGCGCCTTGAGCTGCAGGGCCGAGATGCCGTTGGAGTGGGTCGCCATCAGGTGCGCCGCCCAGAACCAGAGCGACAGCGGCAGCTTCGTTCGGTGCAGAATGGTGCCAGCGGTGACCGAGGTCTGGCGGCCGCAATCCAAGCACTCGTAGGTCCAGGCCCGGCTCCTCAGCAGAACGGCGCGGCCGCCGCCGCATCTCGGGCAGATGAACCCCTCCGGCCACCGCCGGTCGATCAGGAACTTCGCGCACCTGGCGTCATCGAAGAACAGCTTTTGAAACTGGGCCAGCGAGAGCGGCCGCTTGCGAGGCATGGAAGAACCAAGGAAGAGCGGGAAACGGCCCCCTTTCTACCACGGCCGCACCCCCAATGCCTAGTAGGTCCCTGGTTCACAGGGATAAGCCTTCGGCAAGCGCTTTTCTGCCGAAAAAATCGCTAGAGGCCGCGCCGAGGTATCTTCATTTGATTAAGAGATGTTTGGCGCGCCATGCGAACTCAATAAATTCTAGTGCATTTGACTTGACCTGCATTGCGTAAGGGACAAGATCTTCATTCGGCTTACCTTCCGCCGGACATCTAGGTGATGTCGTGCCGCAAAACGAGCAGTAATCGAGGTCCTAGTCCCTTATGTCCGTCGCGCCAGAATCCAGGAGCCCGCCAGACCTTCTCTCGTTTTCCTCCCAGTCCGCGAGGGAGGTTATCGGCTTAGCTTGCTACTGGGGTCTGATCGCCATCGCGGCGTGGGCGCCTTTGCCATTCGGCAGCGCGCGTCCGTGGGCCTGGGGGGTCATTACGGCGGCCACCGGCGTTCTGGTGGTGCTGGCGGCGGCGAATGATTTGATATCCAGCGCTGAATCAGGGAGAACCTTCAAAGTTCTGAGGTTGCCGTTCGTACTTTTCAGCTTTGCGATCTTTTGGGCGGCTTTTCAGTGCATTCCGTGGATTCCCGCTTCCTGGCAGAACCCGATCTGGAGCGAAGCCAGCAAGCATCTGCCGACCCAGGCGATCACGCCGAGCATTAGTATCGACGCGGCCTCTTCGCTTGCGGCGATCGGGCATCTCGTCACCTATGCCGCGATTTTTTGGCTTTCGTTCCGCGGCACGCAGCGCGCGGCAAGGGCTCATCTTCTCGTAATCTGCGTGGCGGCGATCGGCGTCGTTTACGGTATCTGGGGCCTGGCGGTCTATTGGACCGGAAACGGCACCATATTATGGTTCAAGAAATGGGCCTATTTCCCAGATCTCACAAGCACCTTCGTGAACCGTAATTCATTCGCCGCCTTTACCGGCCTGTCGCTGATCGCCCTGATTGGGTTGCTCCTGGAACAGATTCTAAAGAAGATCAATGCCGAGCAGACCCGGCGCGGCATCGTCCGTGCGCTGACCGAAACGCTGACGACTCATTCGGTCTGGTTATTGGCTGGCATTTTGATCACTGCGACGGTGCTGCTTTTAACTCATTCGCGCGCCGGCGCCGCAGCCACCGGATTTGGCATTCTTATTCTGTTCGCGATTACTGCCATGGCGCCCAGCTCGCGCGGGCCTTGGCGCAAATGGTTTGCTTTGGCCCTTGGCGTTATCGCGCTCGGCGCCCTGGTCGTCAGCGGAACCGAAACGCTGACCCGACTCGCCAGCACTTCCTGGGACGTGGAAGGCCGCCGCCAGATTTATCAGCTCACCTTGGATGCGATCGCCAACAACCCGTTGATCGGAACCGGTTTGGCGACCTTTAAATCGATCTTTGCCCTCTACCGAACCGACGATCTTCCGTTTCTCGTCGATCTGGCGCATGACGATTATCTCGAGAACATGCTCGAACTTGGCATCCCTGCAGCGCTTCTGCTCTTCGCGGCAGCCACTCTCGTGGCAACACGTTGCATCTGGGGCGCGTTCCGGCGGCGGCGCGATGCGATCATCCCTACGATCGCCTCCGGCGCTACCGCATTGATCGCGAGCCATTCCCTCGTCGATTTCAGTATGCAGATCCCGGCGGTCGCGATCTTGTTTCTAATGCTGCTCGGCGCCGGCGTCGCGCAATCCGCATCAACTCACGAGCGTTCCGAGACCAGCAAGTACGCTACTTGATATAGCGGAGCATCACAAGGAAGTGCAGCGCGACCTTGTTATCACCGGCAAGCAGCGCCTGGATGACGATGTTGAGCTGACGCGTCGAGCGCGCAATCCTGATCAAGTCATTCGGCGAGGATTGCCCAAGCCATCGGATCTGTTGCGCGAGATCGGCCTTACGATCCGTATCGAGCAACGGATAGATGGTCAGGCCGAGTTGGCACCGCAGCGCCAAAAGCGAAGGCTCGTAGCGGGCGAATTCGAGCGACGTTGAAAACGCATCGACCACGTCCGGAGTGGGGCCGTTCTCCTGAAAGAGTGCGTAGGCCAGCCAAGCCCACCCCGTGCCGTTGGCCGGCGCACGGGCGATGCTCTCTCTAAGTTCGCGCACCGCGTCGTCGAGCGCGGCGCGTTGATTGGATTTGTCGCCGGTCCGTTCCGCCAATCGCGTTTCGGCAAAGCCGATGCCGTAGGGATTGCCCGGATTTGGCCACCACGCGTCGGCGCGTTTGAAATCCTCGATTGCGGCTTGCACTTGCGCGGCATTGACGGGCGTGTCCGGATCCATCCAATCGATCGAATCGAGAGAACGCTTCGCGCTGGCCTCGAAGAGCCCGCCGACCGTCTGCGCAACGCCAATCGCGCCCAGGACAAGCCCGAGCGCCATGGCGGCGAGTGGCGGTATTCGTCGTCGGCGAGAGAGCGGCGAGCCCGCCGGCGCCTTGGCGACCCGTGCAGCGTCCGTTGTGGCGGAAGCAGAATCCATCAGCAATCGCCTTGGCCGGCCGTGAGCTCGGGTCGATCGATGCGGGCGCTCGCCCCCTCAGGAATGGGTGCGGCGAGCGCTTCGCAGGCCGCGCTCAGGCCTCTTTGTTGTAATACGTGCCGTAACGGCCGTAATAGTAGCCCGAGTCGCCGTAGCCGTATTTGGCGTGCTTGCGCACATTGACCCGCGATAAGACGACGCCGGCCAAGTTGGCACCCTGGGTCTGCATCAGCTTCAATGCACCCAGTGCGATCTGGCGCGGCGTCAGCTCCCACTGAATCACGAAGAGCGTCGCGTCGACGATATGCGAGAGCACGAGCGCATCGGTGACCGCGAGCACAGGAGGCGCGTCGAGCACGACCAGATCGTACTGGTCGCGGAGCCGCTTCAGGAAATCCTTCATATGCTGCGAGCCTAGCAAGTCCTGCGGATTGGACGTGCCCGCCTGAACGGGGATGAATTGCAGGCGCGACGTGCCGTCGACCTGGATCATCTGCGAGAGATCCGCGCCGTCCTTGAAGAGGCTGAGGAGGCCCGGCCCCTCGGCTACCTTGAACAGGCGGTTGACGCTGGGATGCCGCAGGTCGCAATCGATCAGCAGCGCGCGGCCGCCGGAGCGCGCCACGCTCTGCGCGAGCGACGCCGCGAAAGTCGTCTTGCCCTCATTCGGCAGCGCAGAACTGACCAGAACGACCTTCGGCGGATTATCGACGTTCGAGAACCGCAACGCCGTCCTCACCGAACGTATCGCTTCGGCATAGGCCGAGACGGGCTGCTGCACGATGAGATGATGCGGGATCTTGCCGGTTGCGACCGCCGGGACATGGCCAAGGAACGGCACGCCCGCCATCTTCTCGATCTGGTCGGCCGTGCGGAAGCCATTGTCGAGATGCTCGATGATGAACGCAGCAACCACGCCCACGATCAGCGACAGCCCAAGCGCGATTTCGATGAAGGTCACCTTCTTGGGGAACGTCGGTGACCCAGGCGTATCGGCGGCCGACACCAGTCGCGCATCGGCTTGCTGAATGTCTTCCTGCGCCGATGTCTGCTTGAAGCGGTTCAGGAAATTCTCATAGAGCGTGCGGTTGGCATCAGCTTCGCGCTCGAGCTCGCGCAGCTGAACGCCCGCTTCGTCCTGGACCGCGGCCGATTGCTGCAGGGCTTGGATACTAGACGTGAGCGCCAACTCGCGTGAACGCGCGGCCAGAACGTCGTTCTGCATGCCGTGAATGATATTGGTGACCTCTTCCTGGATCTTTCTCTTCACGTCGGTAATCTGGGCCTGAATGTTGATCATTTCCGGATGCTCAGGCCGATAGCGCGTCGCCATCTCAGCCTGTTTTTGCAGCAGGCTGGCTTCTTGACCCTTGAGTTGCACGATGATCGGCGAGGCCAAAACTTGTGTCGCCGAGCCGCCGCTCGACGAGCTGACCATCGCTTGGACTTGGCGGAGGGTTGCGTCCTTCTGGGTGCGGTCGGCCGTCGCGATGATGAGCTGCGAATTGAGTTCCGAGAGCTGCTGGGTGGTGACCGTCGCGTCCTTCGCTGTGACCAATTTGTGTTCGGTTCGATACATCTGCACGGCCTGGTCGCTGTCGCGCGCTTTGTCGCGCAGGTCGGTCAGGTGCTCGTTGAGCCAATCGGTCGCGCGCTGGGTCGCCTCGAATTTTGCTTCGAGCTGCGTCAGCAGATATTGATTGGCGAAGGTGTTGGCGATCGACGCGGCAAGCGCGGGATCCGAGGATTCATATCGAATCTTGATGATGTAGGAGCGGCCGTCATTGAAGACAGAAACGTGTCCCATGACGTTCCCGATCACCGCATCGCGCTCATCACGTTGCCGCTCTTCCGGTGTTTCGACCTGCTGGCTATCGGCGCCTGAAAAGAGATTGCTGACCAAGGTCACCGGGTTGTACCGCTGCCAGAAGGTCGGCGGCGTGAGATAGGGATTGAGCAGCTTGTTGGTCGTCAGATTGAGCTTCGACACGACCCGGGCGGCGAGCGCCGGCGATTTCAGCACTTCGACTTCACTGCGAACCACGGCCTCGTCCGATTGCAGCCCAGACATCACGGCCTGGATGTCGACAACCTGAGTCTTCCGGGTATCAAGCATGACGATCGCTTCCGCCGTATACATCGGCGTCAACTGGAAGACGATGATCGCGGCCACCAAGGTCATGAGGGCCGTCGCGCCGAGGATCACTGCGCGTCGCCGCTTCAGGACGTTGAAGACCTGCCGCAGATCCAAGCCATCGGGAGCCGACCATTGGAAGCCTCCCTGCGCGGGTTGCGCCACCTGCTTCTCGCGTGCCGACGAGTTGTCGGTCAGACTGCGGGCGCCGGAAAAGGTGACAAGATCTGCCATGGGGGTTCACTCGGCTCGGTTAACGCATGTGGTTTCAATCGCCCCCCAATCCGGGGACATGCACAAACGCAGTTAAGCACTTAAATCGTTAAAAAAACCGCTCCGGCACGCGAATTACGTCGCCCGGCAATACCACCCCGTCTTCGCGAATTTCCTGCTCGCCCGCATTGGGATTCGCGGCGCGTTTGATGACAATATGGTCCTTATTTGCACGAGGAGTATATCCCCCGCCCAGCGCGACCGCATTGATCACGGTCATACCGCCGACATAGGGATAACTTCCTGGCCTCTGCACTTCGCCCAGAATATAAAAAGGTCGATAATTCAGAACCTCGACATTAACTCGAGGATTAACCAAATAATCCTTGCCATAACGTTCGGTAATAAGCGCTTCAGCTTCGCTGATCGTTCTACCGCCAATGACCATCGGCCCAATCAGGGGTAGCGCTACCACCCCCTGATCGTTCACATCAAAATCGCCAGATAGATCTTTTTCGCCAAAAACGGTAACCCGGATCTTGTCGCCGCTCCCTAGCTTATACGCAAGCGCCGAGTTGGCCGCACGACCGTTGACGGGGTGCAAAAAAGCCAGCCCGAGCACCACGCAAAACAGTACGCGACTCAGCCATCCGGTACGCAATCTATGTATGTTCCTGCAAGTCGTGCGATGGCATGCGGCTAGAAGCCAGCCTGGACGCCGACGGTGCCAACGAGGCGCGTATAGGCACCGCCCGGAGCGGTCGACGTGCGATCGCTAAAGGTTACGTTGCCTATCACCCGCCACATCCGGGACAACAAGTACCGAGCCCCGACACTTGCTTGATACGTATTGTCGGTGCGGCTTGTGCCGGGAAGGCCGACATAATCATCGCGCACATAGCCGACAGAGCCGAGCAACAAGACATTACGGAGCAGCTCCTGCTCTACACCAAGCTGGACATTGCTCTCGCTCGAGCTCGATGCACTAACCAGCGTCGTCTCCGCCACCGACTGAGAGAACGACCCCCTGATCGAAGTCAGCGGCGTCACGTTCCATAACACGTTCCCCCCGAAAGCAGGCCCCGTATTTGTCGCGAATACCGCGCTTGCATCGTAATCCTGTTCCAAATAGCCGGCATAGACCTCGGCCGTCACGAGACGCGTGATCTCCATCGACGCACCGACATCCGCTTCCCAACCATGGGAATTGCGTCGCGCGCTCACGCCGGTCGCCGCTTGCTCCGCGAGATCGACGGAATTGTACCGGCGCTCATTTCCGAGCACGCGCACGAAAGCCTGATAGGGAAGCTGCGGCAAAATCTCGTAAGAGGCGCGCAACGCGCCGACATACTCGATACGGCTGCGGTCGACCTCGGGAACGATAATCCCGGTAGAGGTCGAGTTATTATTATACGAATAGGATGTGATTGTCGTGTCCGCGTTAAGGCCTATCCGCCCTTCCTGACGGACATAACCAAGGTAGGCACCCGTCGTCGCATATTGGGTCGGCGACTTGATATTGGCGACTGAATCCGGCGACGATCGATCCTCGTGATTGACGGTATAGCCAGCCTCGCCCCGAAGGAAGCTTCCGTTTTCAATGTCATAGCGGCCATTCACGCTGATGCCGCCATTGTTCACATCTTCGCTGCTATGATCTGCATACCATTTAAATTCGCCGTAGGCGTTAACACCGACCGCGTGGCGCCCCCAGTCAGACTGAAGCGACACCGAAGGGTTCGCGGTGGTGTAGAAATCGCTCTTTGCTCCCGACTGCGTCGCGAACACGTTGCTGTCGTAGGTCTCACTGACCCCGAGCACCGGATAAAGCAGGAACGAACCGAGCCTCATGCCAAGCCGATCATAATCCGGCCGCGGCCGGTTGAGGACCGTTGTCCCTTCGGGACCGACTGCCGAAGGCCCCAAAGCATTACCCGGAAATGCCGGTACGGGCGTGTTCGCCGACTGCGCCAACGCAGCACCGGCACCGAGCACGCACGCACCAACTCCCACGCAAATGAGTTGGAAGACTTTCATCTTATTGTTTGTCCCCCTCAATTATACAACACAGGCACGATAGCTTAGATGCTCACCTCAGCAGCAGCGAATCCCCTCTCGACAACCCCACCCAAGCTTAGCGGGGACTTGCCTGATGAGGGTCGGTCCAGTTGATGAGCAACGGCGCGCCAAGATCATGTCGGTCGGGCGGATTCGGACCCGCAGCGCCGGCGAGTTCGGTGATCGCGCCCGTGAGCACGTCATTGCCCTTCAAATCATCGGGCAGAGCCGCGAGCACTGCGTCGACAATGTCTTCGGCGCCATTCGGGTCGGCATTGACAGCCGCCGTCGCAATCGCGGCCGCATCGGCCGGGCAACGCGCAGTTTCTTTGCCGGCGATACTGGCCGCCTGCGACGGATTAACGGCCACCGCCGCCGTGATCGCCGCCGCAACCGCGGCCACATCGTCGCAAGCCGGCGCACTGGCCGCCGCCACTTCTTCGGCCGCCATTCCGGTCTGCGCACCAAAGGCGGCAACGCCTAAGCCCACAAGTGCCGCGACCGTCAAACTCGAGAACGTTTTCATGATATGCCTCCTCGGGCAATCGTCCAATCGTCGTATCTTGGAAATAGCCTAAAGAAGTTATAAAAGCAAGCGGAATGACATGGGTCAGGCTATTGATATATAAAGATTTTTTGACGAAAACGCATTAACCATAGATGTGCGATATTTTGGCAACTATTAGGTTCCGCCAGATCATTTAGCGAGAATTTCTCGACCTCTTGTTAAATATTAATTATCACGACGATATGATGTGGATTACCCGAGGGTTAGGGCGCACGCAAATCTGATGGAGCCGGGGTTGTATTGCTATCACATTTAGGCTCCATAGTTCTGACATGATCGCGCGCTTCTTTACGCGAGCCTCCCGGCCTGACGCGCAGCCCGCCCGAGTTCCGGCGGGGCGCCGGGTTTACGCGATCGGCGACATTCACGGCTGCCTCGAGCCGTTGCACAAGCTCCACGCCTTGATCCAGGAGCATGCGGCCAAGCAACCTCCGGCGGAGAACGTCGTGGTCTATCTCGGCGATTACGTCGACCGCGGCCCGGATTCATGCGGCGTGATCGACTTGCTGCTGGCCGAGCCCCTGACGGGGTTCGAGCACGTCTATCTCAAGGGAAATCACGAAGATAGCCTGTGTCGTTTTCTCGCCAACGGGCTGTACGGCCCGCAATGGGTGGCCTATGGCGGCGACGCGACGCTTTACAGCTACGGCGTTCGTCCGCCCTTGCCGCAAAGCGACACGGCGGAACTGCAGCGCATTCGCGAGGATTTCGCGCAAAGGCTGCCGCGCGACCATGTGGAGTTTTTCGAAGGTTTGCGGCTCGCGCATTTCGAAGGCGATTACGCGTTCGTTCATGCCGGCGTACGGCCGGGCGTCGCGTTCGACCGCCAAGTGCCCGAGGATCTCCTGTGGATCCGCGACGAATTTCTGCGCTCGGACGTGGACTTCGGAAAGATTGTCGTCCACGGGCACAGTATTACCGAAGTACCGACGACGCGGCGCAACCGGATCGGCATCGATACCGGCGCCTTCGCGAGCGGCCGCCTGACCTGCCTCGTGCTCGAAGATACCAGCCGCGCCTTTCTCATGACCTGAGCGGTGCCGCGGCAGCTCGCCGGCACAGGCGGCGCGCCGCGATGGGGAAACCGACCCATCCGACGGCGCTACTCCGATCGATCCGCTTCCCCTCTTTATGGTCGGCTGATTAACCAGACAGAAATGCAACAGTGGTTAACTCAATTGCGCCGGCGCGCCGATTGCGCGGCCGCGTCGTTGCAATGGCACAGAATTTTCCTATATCGTGGACCGCAATTGAGAGGCCGCATGATCTTCGAAAAACCGGAGCGCGGTCTCGGTGAACACGGCATAACCGGCGACCCGCACATCCGAAAGAATTTCGGGTGCAATGGGTTATGCCGGTCAGGCGATGGGACGAGTAGTGGCTGACATTCCGCGTGGCGATCGAGCCACTCAAATTAGGATTGAGCCGCGCTCGGCGGCAAAACGCGGCGAACGCGTTGCCGTATCGCGCGAAGTCGTTTGCAACTCCATTCAGATCCTGGACTTTTGCGCATGCCTCGTCGGCGGCCTTGCCGCGATCTTCCTCTATTTCGACGTGGTCACGGGCACCGGCGCGGCGATCGATCAATATGCCTATCCGATTATTCTCGCCGCCATCTTCCTTTCGTTCACGCTCTACAAATCCGGCAGCTACGAATTCAAACGTCTATCGCAACTCGGATGGCAAATCCGACGCGTAACCCTGGTCTGCGTTGTCGCGATGTCCGTCCTGTCGCTGGTCGCGTTCATCAGCAAAGTCGCCGAATTCTATTCGCGCGGATGGGCGGTGTTGTGGGTTGCGTTTACCGTCAATCTGCTGTTGCTGATTCGCGTCGGGGCGTTCGTCGTCATCCGGCGCTGGTCGCAACAAGGTCTGTTGGCCCGCACCGTCGCCGTCGTCGGCGGCGATCAGGTCGGCGAGCAGCTGCTCGCGAAGCTGCGCCTCGCCGGCGAAAACGAAATCATCGTGGCCGGGGTCTTCGATGACCGCCGCACCCGCTTGCCGGCCGAGATTTGCGGCTGCCGGATTCTCGGCACCACCGATGATCTCATCTCTTTCGCGCGCAATACCTTGATCGACGAGATCATCATCGCCTTGCCTTTGCGCGCCGAACAGCGCATCGGCGACCTGGTCGCAAAGCTTCGCTCGCTGCCGGTCGATCTGCGTCTCAGCATCGATCCGATCAACAGCTTCCCGATGCGCGGTATCGGGGATTTGGCATCGGCCCGAACCATCGAAATCCTGGACCGCCCGCTGAAGAACTGGAGCCGCGTCATCAAATGGTGCGAGGATCGGTTCTTGTCGGCGATCCTGCTGATTATTTTCGCGCCGCTGCTCGCCGTGATTGCCTTGGCGATCCGGCTTGAAAGCGCCGGTCCCGTGCTATTCATTCAGGACCGATTTGGCTTCAACAACAAGCTTATCCGCGTTCTGAAGTTCCGCACGATGCGCGTCGAAAGTTGCGATCTGTCGGGCGCAAACCGGACTGTGCCGAACGATTCGCGCGTCACCCGGGTTGGGCGGATTCTTCGCAGCTTCAGCCTGGATGAGCTGCCGCAGCTGATCAATGTGTTCCGCGGGGACATGTCGCTGGTCGGCCCGCGACCGCATGTGCCCGCGATGAAGGCCGGCGAACGGCTCTATCACGAGGCGGTCGACAATTATTTTCTGCGCCACCATGTGCAGCCGGGCCTGACCGGATGGGCCCAGGTGAACAATTCGCGCGGCGAGATCGATTTGCTTGCCGCGGCACGCCGCCGCGTGGCTTACGATCTTTATTACATCGACAATTGGTCGCTCTGGCTCGACATCAAGATTCTCTTCATGACGGTCCGCGTCGCGTTGTTGCGGCAAAACGCGTATTGAATCCGATTGATTCCGAACCGCCGAGCCCGAGTCCGCCTCGGCAAAATCCCATGCGCATTCTGATCATCGGATTGAACTTTGCGCCGGAGATGACCGGCGTCGGCAAATACACCGGTGAAATGGCTGCTTGGCTTGCCGCGCGCGGCCATGACGTTTCGGTGATCACCACCCGCCCCTATTACCCGCAATGGCATAAACCGCCCGGCCTGCAAGGCTGGACCTGGGAACGCGAAAAATGGCGCGGCTGCCGTGTCGTTCGTTGCCCGCTTTACGTGCCGACGCGCACCGGCGCGCTGCGGCGGGTGCTGCATCTCGGCTCTTTTGCCGTGTCGAGCATTCCGGCGGCGGCGTTGCGCATGATGTCCGGCAAGATCGACCTGGTCGCGGCCATCGTGCCGACCTTGCTGTCGGCGCCGCTCGCTCTCGCCGTGGCGCGCCTCTCCTCCGCCAAGGCCTGGATGCATGTGCAGGATCTGGAAATCGATGCCGCCGGCGGCGTCGGCGTGATCCGCAATCGCCGCGCCTTGGATTTGGCGCTCTCGCTCGAGCGGCGGCTGGTGAGCCGTTTCGATCTTGTCTCGGCGATCTCGCCGAAGATGGTCGAAGCGATCGGCCGCAAAGGCGTTGCGCGCGACCGTTTGATGCTGTTCCCGAACTGGGTCGACACCGGCCGTATTTTTCCGCTCCCCTCTTCGTCGGCGTTGCGCCGCGAGCTCGGCCTGCCCGATGACGCTTGCATCGTCCTCTATTCCGGCAGCATGGGGCGCAAACAAGGGTTGGAATATGTGATCGCCGCGGCGCGCCAGCTCGCCGAGACGTCCTTGGAGCGGTCGCCGTTATTCGTCCTCGCCGGCGCCGGTCCCGTGAAGGCGGAACTGGAGGAACAGACCAAGGACTTGCCGAATGTGCGGTTTCTGCCGCTGCAACCCGACGAACGGTTCAATGAATTCCTCAACATGGGCGATATTCACGTTCTGCCGCAGCGGCGCGACGCCGCCGATCTGGTCATGCCGTCGAAGCTGGGCGCCATGCTTGCTGCCGGCAAACCCGTGATCGCGACCGTGCCGGCGGAGTCTCAGGTGGCGCTGACCTTGCTCGGCGCCGGCGTGGTGGTGCCGCCGGAAGATGCGGGCGCGCTCGCTTCGGCAATCCTGGAACTGGCCAACGCCCCCGAGCGGCGCCGCGCCCTCGGTGCCGCAGCCCTGCAACGTGCCCGCGAAGGCCTCGAGGCGGAGGGTATTTTCGCGCAAGCGGAAGGCCGGCTATTGGCGTTGATCGACCGGCAGCCGGAGGCGCGGACCTCGGACCGGCCAGCATAAAGCGAAAAAAAAGCTGGAGCCGGCCTAGTAGCTCCCCTACAACAACCCTGTTATAGTTAACAGAAATTTAACCTAACCTGTGCTGGCGTAGGACGACACAGGCGCTTCGATAAGGGGAAACACCATGGAGAACGCTTCGCTACCGGACTTGATCAGTTCCTGCGAGCAGGTCGAATCATCCGGTTCAATTAGTTATGCAAAGCTGGGGATCTGCCTTACGGCAATCGTCGTTTCCTGGGCGGCCGTGTTGGGTATCGGACGCTTCCTTTTGAATTCACTCGGGTCGTAAGTAGATCGTCGATATTTTACACGGGCGCCTGCGCGGCATCGAATAGAACATATCTTTTAAATACGCGTATACAGGGCATCGTCTCCGGTTTGAGCCACCTGCCCGGCCGCGCTCATTGCGGCTGTAAAATCAGCGCGATTAAACCCTCGAGCTCGGCCGAAGCCGTGCCGTAAAGAGCCTTTGCGTGTTCCGACGCCGCGGCGGACGCTTCTTGCAGCGCGGCCCGCTCGTTCACCCAGCGCGACAGCGTGTCGACCGCTTCCCCGAGATACGCCCGATCCGGGAACACGCGGCCGCCTTTTGTAACATCGCAAGAGATGCAGCCCCGGTCGGTCGCGATCACGGGCACACCTGCCGCAAGCGCTTCGAACAGAACCAGGGGCTGCGCCTCGTTCGCATAGCGCGTCGGAAAGAGAAAAACGTCGATATCGCGAAAGAAGCGGGCTTTCTCGTCGCCAAACACCGCCCCGCGGTAGTCGAACGCGTCGCCGAATTCGGCCGCGGCGTCGCGAAGAAGAGCCGTGATGTCAGGATCGAAAGCCGGACCGGCGATCACCAGGGAAACGCGACCGCAGGCGCGGTGAACGCGCCTGAAAACCTCGATCACGGTATCGAGGCCCTTGTCCGGGATAAGGTTGCTCAAGAACCCGATGCGGACGGGATCCGCCGCCGGCCATGCCGCGCGCGGTTCGGAGGGCGCAAAGAACACGGCATTGGAAAGGATCGTTGTCCGCCGGATGCGCGGATATTGCTTTTTGAGGCCTTGCGCCATGGTCGAGCACAGGCAGATATGCGTGGCTTTCGGCCCCGCGACCGCCACGAGAGCGCCCGTCCAACGACTCTTCTGGTTGATGTAGCTGAAGGCGTGATGGTGGACGAAAATCCGGTAGCCGCAGAGGCGTGCGACCAGCGCAAGAAGCGTGTCGTAGATCACGCCCGCCCCGCCGCCGATGCCGAAATACACCGTGCGAAAATTTTTCGTCGCAAACCACACGAGCTTGCCGAGAGCCAAACTCACCCGACGGATTCGCCGCGCGTGATAGCGCCAATCGCGAACCAGGCTTCCGGGCGAGATGTCGATCGATGCGACCTCGGCCGCCATGCGCAGCCGCTCGGTCATCAGCGCGGTCACCATGGCGTAGCCCGTGACTGGCGGCGGCACCGGCCCCATGACCAGGACGGCCGGACGCAGCTTGGATCGCGACGTCATCATCCGCGATCGTTCAATGCTCGGCGATCAGGCGCGCGACGGCTTCGCCGAATCTTCTGGTGTCGGCAATCGGCGCCAGAGCCCGCGAGCCTTCTGCCAGTCGTCGCCACTCCGCCTCGTTCTGCGCGATATGGCACATGAGATGCGCAAGCCCCTCCGGATTGTCGGGCTCGAAGATGAAGCCGTTGACGTCCGTCTTCACCAGCGAATCGCGGGCGCCGACGTTAATGGCGCAGAGAACGGGAACGCCCATCGCCACAGCCTCGTTGACCACAAGACCCCATTGCTCTTCGGTGCTCGGCAAAATCAGCGCCAAGGTCGAAGCAAGCGTGCGGGCAACATCGGGCGATTGCACGAAGCCATGGAAGACGACGCCCGAGAGTCCGAGCTCGCGGACCTTTTCGCGCAAGGAATTCTCGAGCTCGCCGGAGCCGCAAATATGCAGCGCGCGCGCCGACGCGCCGGCCAGCACGCGATACCGCGCATAAGCGTCGAGCGCCATCGCGATATTTTTCTTCGGCACGAGCCGGGCGACGATCGTGAAATATCTTTCGCCGAAGGGCATGCCATCCGGTGCCGGCGGCGCATCGGCAAGCCGGCGAATACGATCGATCGACACGGTGTCGTATCCCAGATCGACCCGCCGCGGTGAGAGTCCGTAAAACCGCAGATACTCCCTGCTGCGCTCACCACCTACCATGCCTCGGTTATAAGGCAGAAAGAACAACGTCTTGAAAACCTCGCGCCAAAGAGCGCGCGGCTTGTCGTCGAATTTCGACTCATTCATTGTATAGGTGCGGCATCGGAGAATTCGCAAAAGACACGCGAGCAACAATATTTCCAGCTGCTCATAGTGACATAGAAAAAAATCCTTACTGCCGGCTCGGCGGCAAGCGCGAAACATCGCCCGCAACAAGTGAAACTTTCCTACCAACCCAGTTGGAAGGATCGAAAATAAAGTCACCCTCTCAACGCCGCTGATTTTGTCCTGCGTTTGCCAGGGATATGTCGTGATCTCAGCGGCAATCTCGATTCCGATCACCCTATGCGTGCCAGCCAACGCCACCGCGGCTGCCTCTAGGCGATCGACATGGTAAGGCCCAAAGTTTGACCAAATGAAGACGACCGCCGGCTTCACGCAGTCACCGGAACCCTTAGCTCACGCGCGATTGACGGGCGGACCAATTTGCCGGCCGACAGGCATTGCGGGCCCACCCTCGCGGAGGGTACTCCGAGCTGCGCTCGTGGCATCAAAAGATTTTAGGCTCCGCCTAATGATGTGCCAGAGAAAAATGGGTCCCAATGTGAATAACACGAATTTTGATATGGAGATGCCGCCGTCTCGGAACCACTGCAGCGTCAAAGGAAGTAATGTACAATATGTCAATATCTTCTCATGCGTCGCCTCCCCGCGCCAATACCAACGATGCGTGCGCGAGAGAATATACGCGACGACGGCCATCGTGATTACGACGCCCAACCAACCGGCACTGATCCAGCCGTCGCCGACCAACGACGTCGTAAGGCCGACGAAGTTGCCGTAAGAGTTCAAATTGACCCAATCGATCGGCGGACCGAAGGGCTTTCCTGGCCACAGAATTCGCGGGATTGGCTCAGTGAACAGTTGGAGATATTGGGTAAAATAGGAATAGCTTCCGGCCTTTTCGGGCACAACGTCCATTACATAGGTCAGATACGCGAAGTTGGCGAAATCAAGTTGATCGAAGCGCTCAATCCAAGGCTGGTCGGTTGCGACTACATCAGCGACGGGCACCTCACCGGTGAACACAGCTTTGAAACTATCGCGATTTTCGCCGAGCGTCTTGAACGCAATGAAAAAGGGGATCGCCACAATGATGATCCACATCGGAACCCAGCGCGCACGGCGCCGGACAAGGAACAACAACGCGACAATCATTAACGTCAGAATGATCGTCCAACGTCCCCATCCGACGAAAAGGCGGTCGGCGATAAAAATCGCCAACGGGATAAAGGAATAGAATCTAAAGCGCGTTCCCCAAATCATCATAAGACATAGCGGAATCAGCGCTTCTTGCGCTTCGTAAAAATAGCCCGTGGTGTTGGTGAAGCCAACGATACCGGTGGTCGGATCGCGCTCCATCACATCTGCGACTACGTCGCCGGCAAATCCGGCAGCTTGTCGACTAAGGTTGAAGTAGGCAGAATAGATTCCAACGGGCGCAAGGAGCGCCGCTGTTATGAAAAACGCCTTCCACTCGTTCGCACCGAAGGCGTTGGGTAGGGGCCGATCAAATTGCGGTATCGATGGGTCAAGAACCCAGGAAAATATTGCAAATACAAAAAGCCCTATGGAAGAGAGCCATAATGCCGCGAGACTTTGGCTCTCGGTCGGGTAAAACCACATAACAAAATACGGGGTTTCGAAATCGAACGCATAGGCTATGACCGGCCAAAATACGAAAACTATTCCGTGAAATAACCAATAGTAGCCGAATGGGTGGAACACCGAGGCATTACGGGTACGGAGGAACAAGTATCCCAACGCCAGCCAGAGCGTCGTCTGGAATGCGAGTGTCACGCCAATCATTTCTCGATCACCAGTTTGCGATCCCTGTTGCCGACATGCGCGAGCCCCACCACTTCAAAGCCGCGTACGGGCCAAATCTTGCGCCGTGCCCCATCTCGCTCATCAGTCGTGACTTCTCTGCAATCGTTGAGCGCGCGGATGTATTCTTACTGTTGCGCGTTCACAACATAACACAGCCTGACGCAACATAATATCGCAGCCCGCCAAGGGCCGGAGCGGGCATTATCTTGATTTACTCTCAACATTTCTTTAACGCTGGCTATAAGCTAACTATGGCGACGTCTTCGCAAAATAAGGAAAGTGCGACGCAGCCGCTCCGGTGCTTAAAGAAACTCGTACAAAGGTTAAGTCATATTAAAGATTTATCGATGAAACTGCGCCCGTCACGATGAGGCCGTTGTGAATAATTCCCTGTTCTTGCTTTCCGACACATTCCGGAAACTCAAGAAATCCATCAGATTACTTCAGGATCCGCTTTTCCGGCGCGCGCTCGCGCACGGCGTCGGCGCCGCGATCGAGCATCAGCGCGCGCTCTCCTCGCTGCCGATCCGCACCGTCGTCGACATCGGCGCCAATGTCGGGCAGTTCTCGCTTTTGGCGCGGTCGCTTTACCCCTCGGCTACGATCTACGCGTTCGAGCCGCAAGCGGACGCCGCCCGCAGTTTTGCCAAGCTGTTCGTGGGGGACGAGCGCACAATCCTATTCCAATCGGCCGTCGGCTCGCGCGGCGGGCAGGCGCAACTCCATGTCTCGCGCCAACACGACAGTTCGTCCCTCCTCCCGATTTCGGCGACCATGACGGATATTTTTCCCGGGACCGAGGAGGTCGGCGTCATCGACATTCAAATCGCGCGGCTTTCGAGCTGCGTGAGCGTGGACAAGATCGTCCCGCCGGCACTGCTGAAGATCGACGTGCAAGGCGCCGAACTCGAAGTCCTAAGCGGCTGCGAGGACATGCTCGACGAGTTTCACTACATTCTCATCGAGCTGTCCTTTATCGAGCTCTATCGCGGCCAAGCCTTGTGCGACGAGGTGATCCGCTACCTTGATCAGCATCGATTCGTGCTTGCTGGCGTGCATAATCTCCGCGAAGGCGAGAACGGGCGCACCATTCAAGCCGACTTTCTCTTCCGCCGCGCGGACATCGCCCGGTAGGTCGTGCAAGATAGCTTTGGCTCAACGAGCCATTATGCCTCGCTCTTGCCGAGCAGCCCCAGCTGGACCTCGCCCAACGAGAGCCCCTCGTTGCGGCGCAGGTGGCGGAAGACACGATAGGTTTCCGGCCGCACGGGCCGTCGCCGGCGTGCTTCGTGAACGCATCCGGCAAACCCCTTCAAGATACCGAGGGTAGAGCGCCAGAGACGACCCGTTCGGACCCCAAAAACGAAGCGATTTAGAACTGCCGCAGGAAGATGCACCATTACGTAAGGCACCGGGACATTGTACCACACGAAAAGAACCTTGTTGCGCGCGCCATAGACGTCCATGCGCCTGCGGTCGCGATTGGGCGATTCATAGTGGTAGATCGGATTGGCACCTCCGAGCCGTACGACATAGCCCTCGTTCAACAGGCGGATGCAAAAATCTTCCTCTTCTCCTTGATGAAAGAGGAATTCGCGATATCCGCCCAATTTCAGGAATAGGTCGCGCCGGACCGCATGCGCAGTGCCTATATAGCTGCTCGTCACCGAGATGTCATCGCCATGAGGCGCGCGCTGCAAAACCTCGTCACTATAGTTGACATTGACGAAAGGGATCGCAACGGCGCCCACGCGCGGGTCGCTGAATTCCCGCAAGGTGTGAGCCACCGTGTCCGGCGATGGAAACTCGGCATCGTCATCGATGGAAACGATCACGTCGCCCGATGCAAGCGGAGCCGCCCGGTTGCGTTGGACAACGCATCCCTTCGAAATTTCGTCCCGTACCAGTCGAACCGTCGGGAATTCGCGGCGGACCATATCGCCGACGTCATGCGAAGACCCGTCGTCGATCACCAGGATTTCCGGCGCCCCCGCCTGCTTCACGCACGAAGCCAGCGCCCGCCGGAGATCGTCCTTGCGATCCTTGGTTGTTATGACGACGGTGGCCCGCAAGTCGCTCATGGTCCAAACAGCGGTAAAAACTATAATCCGAGATCCTTAAGAATCACAGAGCCTTCGACGACCATCGAAGCGCCGGCTGCGCGGGACGCCAATCCTCTTGGGCGTGGTCGTGACAGTGACTGCGACTCTTGGCCCATGATCGCGTTGTCTATTCGGCACCTCCGATGCTACACCTAAGAGCGCTGTCGGAAAGAAAGCGTCGGGCGGATTGACCGTGGCGATATTGAGTGGAACCGAATCGCGCGCGACAAGGCGTGGTTAACCATTCGCATCGTCGGTGATGACTCCGGCTCGAATATTGCTCGATATGCTGCTCTTTGGAGTATTTGCCGGCCAGGCCCAAGAGCTGCAGAGAAGTGAGTTCACATGTCGTTTAGCATCGATGGTCTATTAGAAGGCGCGAGACTGGCTCGAAAGCGCTCGTTGCGCCTATGAATTGCGCATTTGGCCGTTCGATTTGGGCACGAATTGAGAGATATCGCAGTTATACCGAGCCGCGCCGTAATGGCCTGGAGTAGTTCGTGACGATTTCCCTCGTTCGTTGGCGAGTGATGCTCGCAGCGCTGACCGGCTGGGCCGGTACCTTGACGGGCTTCGCGGTCCGCTTTTTTCTCACGCCGTTCACGCTCCACTACATCGGTGAGACTCAGTTCGGCCTGATGGCGCTGGCGGGCTCGATCATCGCCCAGGGCTCGCTGCTCGATCTCGGGATCGGGCCGGCGATTACCCGATATGTGGCCGAGTACCACGCACAGAAGGACTATGACCGTGCGCGCAGTTTGGCTGCGACGGCCTTCGCCCTTTATTGCGTGCTCGGTCTTGTGGTGATCATTGCCGGCGCCGTCATCGCTTGGCTCTCACCCTATATCTTCAACGTCCCGGCGTCGGAACGGATGACGTCGGTCGAGGTCATCTTCCTGATGGCCCTCAATCTCGGCCTATCGATCCCGGCGGCAACGCCAAACTCGGTGCTGCGCGGCCTACACATTTACGGGATCGCGAATGGCATTTCGGTCTTCACCAGCCTGCTCGGCGCTGCCGCCACGGTGGCGGCATTGCTGACCGGCGGCGACGTCGTGGCGGTCGTCGCGGTACAGATTCCGGTCATGCTGGTGAGCCGGGCAATCAATGCTTGGTATGTAAGGCGGTATGCGCCCGAAATGAGATTTCACTGGCGCGACGTAAAACGCGAATTCGTCAAGGTGCTGATGTCGTTCAGTCTTGCACTATTCGCGATGGACGCCGCCTACAGCCTCCACACGAAGACTTCGGAATTGGTTATCGGAGCCTTTCTCCCCGTCAGCGCCGTCACACCTTACGCAATCGCGCGCCGTCTCGGGATGCTGGCACAAAGCCTGGTCGAGCCGCTTCAGGGCGCGTTTCTGCCCGCCGCGTCGCATCTCAACGCGCAGGGCAGCATGGACGGGATTCGCTCCCTTTACTTGGTCGGAAGCCGGGTCAACCTCGCACTCTTCTTGCCGCTTTCCGGCACGTTTATCGCGCTCGCCGGTCCGCTGTTGGCGCTTTGGGTCGGCCCGCAATACGCGCAATACGCACCGATCGTTGTGATCGTCACCTTGGCTAATGTCGCGGAATTCAGCCACTGGACCGGTGGCTCGGTGCTGCTCGGCCTGGCACGTCATCACACCCTCGCGATCGCCGCCAGCTGTGCCGCCATCGCGAGTCTTGTCTTATCGCTGTTGCTCGTGCGGCCTTACGGCCTGATTGGCGTTTCCTTCGGCACCATGTTGCCGGCGGTCGGTTTGAGCGTCGGCTTCATGTGGCCATATATGGTAAGGACGATCGGCGTCAAATGGCGCGAGGTGGTGAAACACGTGTTCCTGCCAACGATGCTGCCGCTCTTGCCCATGATGACGGCGCTGTACGCCGTACAATGGTTCATGCCGGTCAAAGGGCTCTTTCCGGTCGGCTTGACTGCCGCAGCGGGACTCACGATCTATAGCGTTTTTTTCCTGGCCTTCGGCGCCGGTGAAGCGGAACGGGAAATCCTCAAGAGCATTTTATCCAAGCTCCCAGGCCGGCGTTCGCCCAGCATGACGTGAGAGAAACGCCGCTCACGATTGACGGGCCGTTAATAACACCGCCGCTAGAGTATTACCTTCGACCTTCGTGCGCTTTATTATTGAGAGAATACCTGTGTTGCCAATGCCAAGAAAAATGGCAAGTCGCGCGTTCTTGATCGCTACCGCAAGGCCCGGCAGCCACCTTGTCACTTCCGGAGATTGGCCGCGCTATGGTAGCCTATATCCCATTGAAAAGCGTAATTTAGAAATCTCGCACAGTCCGCGGAGAGCGCGGTAAGAGCGGCCAGATTTTTGCGCAAATGGACGAGAATCACAAAATTGCGGCGATGCGCGCTGGCGACTCGGACATAGCGGGTGAGAGCCCCCTCGTCTCCATCGTCATCGCGTGCTTCAACCAAGGTCACTTTCTCGCCCAGGCCATTAACAGCGCGTTGGCACAAACTTGGCGTCCGCTCGAAGTCGTCGTCGTCGACGACGGATCGACCGACGATACGCCAGCGGTGATCGCGCGCTATCCCGATGTCGTAAACCTGCGACAAGCAAATCAGGGCGTTGCCGCGGCGCGCAATGCGGGGCTGCGCGCGAGCCGCGGCCGCTACATCCTGTTTCTCGATTCCGATGACTTTCTGGTGCCCGAAGCAATCGAGCTGGGTATGCGCGCACTCACGGCGCACCCGGAATATGCGTTTGTCTCCGGTGAGTACTGCAAGACCGACGAGAAGGGGGTTCCCGAAGGGAATCCCGTTTCCATTGAGGGCGTCGACGAGCCATATCTCGCCTTGTTGCGCGGTTGCTACATTATGATGCCTGCAACCGTCCTTTACCGGCGCGACATACTCGAGCAAGTCGGCGGCTTCGACCTAAGAGTGCGCACCTGCGAGGATTATGATTTGTATCTTAAAATTGCGCGGCAATTTCCGGCCGGGTACGTTCACGAACTGATGGCCTACTATCGCAAACATGGCGACAGCGCGACTCGCAATATGAAGCGGTTTTTTTTCGGCGCGCTCGAGGTATTGGAGCGGCAACGCCCATATTTTGACAGTGATGTCCGTCGGAAAGCGGCATATAGAAAGGGCGTCCGCATCTACAGCTCATTTTACTTCGGTCGCGTCTTTACCCAATCATTTCGGCAGCTCCGTCAAAAGCAGACCCGCAAAGACGGACTGGCCGCAATCATTATCCTGATCCGCCACCCGCTATGGGCTTGGTGGGCATTGTGCCGCAAATGCAAATTGCTTCTCAAGCGTGCCATCCGCAAGTTCATACGATTGCTGCCGGCCTCGATGGGCAAATGGATTGTCGCGCATCGGCCCGGACGATCGCACTTTTCGAGGGTCTGATCGGCGGCCCGCGAATGTTTTTCCTGTCTTGCCATAACGCGTCGATCGTCATCGTTCTCCGACACCTGAGTTGGTGCGACTTGAGCAATGATTATGAAGGGGCGGACGCCACGATACGGCTCGGAAAGATCTTACCTGTCGGGGATTTCGCGTAAATGACTGTGCGCCCCGCCGTGATTTGCTCGGAATCCAGCCGCGAGGCCTCAGCAAGTGGCGAGCCTTTGGTGACGGTGGTGATCACCAGCTACAACCACGGCAAATACATTGCCGAGGCGATCGACAGCGTGCTGAAGCAAACTTGGCCGCGAGTTGAAATCATCATCGTGGATGACGGATCAACCGACGACACGCCCAAGGTCATTGCGCGCTACCCACAAATTTTCAGCATAAGACAGACGAACCAAGGTGTTTCCGTTGCCCGCAATACCGGCTTGCGCGCGAGCCATGGCCGTTACGTCCTCTTTCTTGACTCCGACGATTTTCTGACGCCCCGCGCGATCGAATCCGCCGTCCAAGCATTCGAGGGCCATCCCGAATTCGGCTTTGTCTCGGGCGCGTATTGCGAAACCGATAGCGAGGGGAAGCCGAAAGGCAAGCCGTTCTACCGAAAGATCAGCAACGAGCCATATATCGAGCTGCTACGCTGGAACTACATAGCCATGCACGCAACAGTGCTTTACCGGCGCGACGTACTCGAGCAGGTGGGCGGATTCGATCCCTCGCTGCGTACCTGCGAGGATTGCGACGTCTATCTTAAGATTGCGCGTCAATATCCGGTGGGTAAGTTTCAGGAGCTGATGGCGTATTATCGTCATCATGGCAGCAACACCAGCCGCGAGACGAGGCACATGTTATCGGGCGCATTCAATGTGATGAAGCGCCAGCGCCCCTTCCTTAAAGGCGATCAAATGCGGCAGATGGCCTACCATGCCGGCATGCGTCACTGGCACATGGTCTATGCTCCTCAGGTCCTACAGCAATCTCTCGATCGGCTCCGTCAGCCAAAAAATTTCCCGGGCGGAATCGCGGGGATGACGTTCTTACTCTTGCATTCTCCCGTGTGGCTCGGCAAAAGCCTCGCCAAACGCCTGCTCCACAAGATAGGGCTGCGCAAGGAACGGTGAGGTGAGAGGTCAGCGCTTTATCCGCCCCATCAAGCGCGCCGTGCGCCGCGCGCGACGCGGGCGTTTCCCGATGATCCTCATGTATCACCGCATCTGCGAGGTCGGCTTCGATCCTTGGGCGATCACGGTTAGGCAGAAGCATTTCGAGGAACAACTGGCGACCTTGCGTCGGCACCGTCGCATCATTTCATTGCGGCAGCTCGTCGCTGAACTGGAGCAGGGCGAGCTGGGCACACCGAGCGCGGCGATCACGTTCGATGATGGCTATGCCGACAATCTCCTTCTCGCCAAGCCGCTGCTCGAACGTTACGAGGCGCCCGCAACCGTCTTCGTCGCGACCGGCGCGATCGACCGTCAGACCGAATTCTATTGGGACGAGCTTGATCGCATCTTCCTGCAGCCAGGCCGACTCCCGCCAAGTCTTCAGCTCGATATCGATGGAATTTCTCGCCGGTGGGAGCTCAACGGAGCCGCCACCTACAGGGAGGAAGATGCTGCGGCCCATCGCGGTTGGCGCGCGTGGCACAGATTGCCGAGCGAGCGGCAAGGCTTATTTCTTGAATTGTGGCGCCTACTACAGCCGATGCAAGAGGAGCCGCGGCAAGAGGTGCTTGCGCGATTGCGCGCGTGGGCGGGCATTCCGACTGCAATACGCGCCGAGCGGCGGACCTTGACCGGAAAAGAGCTCGCTGAGCTCGCCGCGGGGTCGCTCGTCGAGATCGGCGCGCACAGCATCACCCATGCGACCTTGCCCGCCCAATCGGCACCAATGGTCGAGCGCGAAGTGCGCCAGTCGAAACTGATTCTCGAAGAATGGCTCGGGCGCGCCGTCACCTCTTTTGCCTATCCTTACGGCGATCACGACATAGCGAGCATCGCGGCCGTTCATCGAGCTGGCTTCGATTGCGCGTGCACGACCCGCGAAGACACGGTGCATCCTGGCGCGGATCGCTTTCAGCTGCCACGGATACATGTGATGGATTGGGACGGCCGGGAGTTCGAGCGCCGGCTGGCCGCGCGCTTCGTGCGTTGAGCTGCTCTAAGCGGAGCGGCAATCTGCATCACAATCGATCCGGGCCGGGTCGAGGTTTGGCGATCGCTCGCAACGGCCTGTTGCGATGGGGCGAGGCATCACGAGCAGGCTTAAGCGGGCATTTAGATACCTGGGCTAAGATTGGTATAAACATTGTGAAGCCCCTTTCTCCCGGCCCACGGGAATCGCTCCATTATGGCCGTCATGCGAAACGGCCCAGGTCGCTCGCCATATGAATGATCAGGTTAGGAATCGAGAACACGCCGTGAAACCGGTCACACATTACTGCAGCTGCCTCGACCACCGGTATGTATCTCGTTGGTTGGCGCTTTACGTCTCAATGCAACGCCATTGCCGGCCATATTGCATGTGGACTCTGTGCTTCAATGAAGAATGCTTTTCGATCTTGAATTCTCTCGCGCTTCCGGACGTCGTCCTCCTTCGTCTGCCTCAGCTGGAGTTGCATGACGCCGAATTGCTTCAAGCCAAGGGCACGCGATCGGAGATCGAATATTTTCTCACCTGCCGTGCCGCGTTGATGGCCTGGTTGCTCGAAAACCACCCCGAAATCGACATGCTGACATACGCCGATGGCGATCTGTTCTTTTTCGACAGCCCCGATGTCGTGTTCGACGAATTCAAGAATTTTTCGACGATGATCGTTCCGCACAATTTCTCGCAGCGGAACTCTTTTGCGGTACCGCTCGGCGGCATCTACAATGTCGGGTGGATCGCGTTCCGCCGCGACGCGGACGGCCTTGCCTGCCTGCAATGGTGGCGCCGGTGCTGCATCGAGTGGTGCTACGACATTCTGGAGGAAGACCGCTGGCTCGAGCAAAAATACCTCGATCAATTTCCTAAGCGATTCGCGCGCGTCAAAATCGTCGAGCATCCCGGCATCAACCTGGCGCCTTGGAATATCGACCGATACGTTCTTTCCGCGGGGCCAAACAATCAGCCCCTGATCGATGGCCGGCCCGTGATCTTCTTTCATTTCAGCGCCATGCGTCGGGTTTCATTGTTTCTTTGGAACACGAACCATCTGCATTGGCGCTCACCGCTCACCCGCGACGTAAGGCGCCTTCTCTACGCGCCTTATTTCAAGGAACTCATTGCGACGGAGCGATTAGTGCGCCAGCGTTTCCCGAGTTTACCCACGCCCCATCAATGGAAAGGCTCGCGAATTATCGGCAGCGGGCTCTACCCGCTTTTGCGCGAGATAGCACGGATCGCGGTACGCGGCGGCGGAATATGGCTATTTGGGAGCACGGTGCTCTAATGGACTTTCATGATCCCGCGCTCTCACCCGAGACGGCGTCCGTGAAACTCCGAAAGAGGCGTGCGCTCGTCATTCACCCCTCATTTCGCCAGGCGGGTGGTGCAAATTGCGTTGCGGCCTGGGCGCTTCAGGCGCTTTACGACGCCTATGACATCACTCTGTTCTGCTGGGATAAGCCGGATATCGATCTGGTCAATGCCTACTCGGGTACGTCGCTCATCACCGCCGATATTCGGCTAAAGCTGGTTCCGGCCTGGCAACGCTGGGGGATCGAGCGCGCACCGCTCCCGCTGGCTCTCGTGCGCAAGGCCATTCTCGAAAATCGCGTGCGCACGCTGTTGCATCGCGAGCGTTTCGATCTAATCGTCGCCACGGGCGATGAGATCGACGCTGGGCAGCAGGTCATCCAATATGTCCACTTTCCTTGGCGGTATCACTCCCAGCTCTCAAGCGCACGGCGGTGGTATCAAATCTGGCCGCTCTTTGACCTCTATCGTGGATTCTCGAAACGCAGCCGCGAACGCTCGAACGAGCGCGTCGCTCGCAATATCACCTTGGTCAATTCGGCATGGACGGGTCGACTCTTCGAGAAATGGTACCACGCGTCGGTGCGCGTCGTATATCCGCCGGTACCAATAGAACGCAAAGGGCTGCCCTGGGCCGAGCGCGCCGACGCCTTTATCTGTATTGGCCGCATTTCACCCGAGAAGCGTATTCTCGAAATGATCGACATCGTGGCGGAAATACGCCGCCGCGGCTATCGGGTGTCGCTCGAAATCCTCGGCCACCCGGACACGGACACCTACGTTACCCAGGTGAAAGCGGCGGCCGCTGCGCAAGGCAGCTGGGTGTCGGTCGCCCTCGATGCGCCACGTGAATACTTGCTCGACAGAGTCGCACATTGCCGCTTCGGACTTCACGGCATGGCCGCCGAGCATTTCGGCATCGCGATTGCAGAAATGATCAAGCTGGGTTGCGTCGTCTTCGCGCCCGACGACGGCGGGCCGGCCGAAATTCTTGGCGGCGATACACGCCTGCTCTATTCGACGAGCGAGGACGCAGTTGACAAGATATGCACCGTGCTCAGTCAGCCGAGCGTGCTCGACGATATCCGCGCGAAACTCCACACGCAGGCCGACACCTTTTCCGCCGAGCGCTTCGTAACCGAATTTCGTCAGATTTGCGATGCGTTTGCAGATATGCAGCAGCGCGGCGCGAAACGAGACCCTTAGTTTGAAATTTCCAATGACCATCAAATTACGACCGACATTTTCGGACTCCATCGCACCTGTTTCGCAAAATGGTGATTGCCAGGTAGGTTTTGCGCCCTTCCTGGCGTTAACGCTGTTTCTTCCCGCGATCATTGTCGCCGGCAACTTCGCGATCGGGGCGGTAACCCCGATCACGCTCTGGTATGAGGATGATTTCGCGCTCATCGATCCGGTTTGGCGCCTGATCCAAGGAAGCCACTTCGGAACCGACTTTCACGACCCGCGCGGTTTCGGCTTCTTTTACGTGGCGTCCGTGCTCTGGCGGCTCATTGGCCCGCACTATGAGGTACTGCGCGCTTCAGCTGATTTATTCGCGCTCGTCATAGTTTTTTGCGGCTGTGTCGTCGCCCTTCGGCGAATGCGCCGCGCGGCAGGACTCGCCGCGCTCTTTTGTATTACCGTTGCGTTCGAAGCAACAGGGCCGTCGATCTATGGCTTGCCGCACGATTACGGTATGGCGATTTCCTATGACCGTCTCATCATGTCAGCCTTGGCTGTCCTGTTCGTGCAGAGCTTTGCCGGTGACTCGAATTCGCGACGAGCGCCCGATTATCTTGCCTTATTCGTGGCGGCTCTGCTCTTAAATATACTGTTCTTGATCAAGATATCGGGGCTTGTCGTAGGGCTCTTGATTGTAGGTGCGGGATTTTTCGTTCGTGGCCGCTTTGCGCGCGGCGCAGCCGACATTTTTCTGATTGCGCTGCTCCTCGTTGCGATGCTTGCGCTCGATTTCGTCGCCACGGGAACCGATCTTTCCGCTGTCATCCATGAATATCAACTCGCCGCAAAAGCGAGAACAGGCGCTTATTCCGTTCGCGACGGTCTGCGATTTGCCTTGCAGTGGCCCATATTGTCGACGGCCGCGTTGATCTCGCTTTATGCCGTCTCGCGACCAAGCGGCCAAAATCGTACAGGTTGCTGGCAAAGTTTCGTCGTCATCTTAGTTTTTTGGGTGTGTCAAGTCGTGCTTAACATGAGCAACGCGACGCTCTCGCCTGACCTTTTATTCCTCGCCCCTGCGGCTGCAGTCGCTGTCGTGACCTGGACGGATACGCCAGGCGCCTTGGTCTTCTGGAACGATTTGTGGAACAGATTTTATCCGCGAAGACTGCATGAAGTTACGGCGCGACAAATCATTCCGCTTTTCGTGTTGGGATTGGTCTTGGCGCCCGAGGCATTAGCAACTTTTCGAGCGATAAGGCTCGATCACTCAGTCTTTGCGGGAAACATCAAACCCATCACGGTGACGGCGAACGACGGGATCGCGCTCAAGATATTCACGACCGATTCCTACGATACTGGCGTCGTTCTTTCTTTGAACCGTGCGATTGAGGCGATTGAGCGCTTGGACGCAAACCGCGAGGTTATCGCGAATTTGGATTTCGTGGATCCTTTCCCCGCGCTGTTTCGGACTCCGGATCCGAAAGGCACCTCCTCTTACTGGGATCTCGGCAACGACGTGCCGAAAGGATACAAGCCCACTTGGCAGGAAATTATTGGAGACGCGTGTATCGTCACGGAGCCAAAGCATCCGATCGCCAACGGGAAATATTCCCCGCCACTGATCGAAGCCGTGGAACCGCATTTGGCAAGCGCCTTCACGCTCATCTACGAAGATGAAATGTGGAAGATTTGGAAAAAGCGCGCAGGATGCGCCGCCACGATGGAATGAAGGGCCAAGCATAGCCCCCGATGGAAATCGAGGAGATGTCCCGATACGACCGCTCCTCGCGCTCCGCCGCTCACGTCGCAAGGACGACGATGGCAATCGTCAACGCGCCAGCCAAATAGCTGATTTGATCTTTGACCGCAAACAGGATCGGGTCATCATCGATAATGCGTCGATGCGCGAGGACCAACGCCCGGCCGATCCAATAAAGGAGGATTGGGCAAATCAGCCATAAGAATTCCGGATGGCGGTAGAGATCCTTCACGGGCGGCGAGGAAATATAGAGCGCAAAAATCGTGACGGCATTGAACCCGCTTGCCGCCGCGAGTGCGGTAATGATCGGCAGGTCAGCCAGACGGTAGTTGCGGTTCGACGGGTCAGGAAGGCCATTGTCGACGCGAAGCGATAACTCGACCTGCCGCTTCATCAGTGCAAGACAAATGAAGATGAACATCGAAAACGCCAGCAGCCACTCAGAGAGCGTGACAGGAAGCGCCGCAGCACCGCCGATCACCCGCGTCGTATAGAGCATCGCCAACACGACCACGTCGACGAGAAGCTTGCGCTTAAAGCTGAGCGAATAGGCCACCGTAAGTGCAAAATAGGCGGTAAGCACCTTAGTGAAGAGCGGCGGTGCATAGAGCGCGCTGGCGTAGGCCAATAAAAGCAGCATCGGTATTGCGACGACGCCGTGCGCGATGGGGATCGTGCCGCTGGCGAAAGGTCGGCGTCGTTTGGTCGGATGTTGTCGGTCGGCATCGAGATCGATCAGATCGTTCAGAATGTACACCGCTGAGGCACAGAGCGAAAAAGCGACGAACGCCACACTCGCCTTAAGAAGCGATGAAAGCGAATAGGCATGTGCTGTGAGCAGCGGTACGAAGACCAGCGCATTCTTCGCGTATTGATGCACCCGAATGGCTTTCAACCACGCGCGGAGCGATGCTGATTTTTTCTTTAGATGTTTAACTGGAATGCCGAGCTGGTCGATCTTGCGCGCGAGAGCAGCCCCCCCGCCAACCAAAAGAGCGCTGCGCGCTCTCGACCAGACTGCTAAATCCGCGGGACCATTGCCGACATAGTCGAAACCGCCTGCGCCAAAGGCTTCGACCAATCTTTCTGATTTGTTCTGGCCGGAGAGATTCGTGATGCCATCAGATGCAAATATGCCGTCGAATAGACGGAGATGCGCCGCGACTCCTTCAGCATGCCGACGATCACTGGCTGTCGCGAGATATACCGGCCGTCCTTCGGCACGTGCTTCGTGGATCAGGGCCAGCACCCCCTCGCTATAAGGGAGGACCCCATAGTCGATGGAGCTGAACTCGGCTAGAAATGCCTTTAGCCGCGCCTTGCCACAAAGCAAAGCGGCGAGGACCGACCAATGATGTCGCAATCCCAACGTGGCAGTGCCAAAATAGCTTTCATAAAGCAAGTCGGTCTCGACCAGCGTACCGTCGAGGTCGATGACAAGCGGAACAATTTTTTTCGGGCCCGAGCTATCAGGTAACGCGTCCATCTCTCAACTCGTTTGGACTCCAGCGAAAATTACCGTAGAACGGGCTATTTCTATTATAACACCTGTACCATCTATATATCATTTATTCGCGAGTGGGCTGCGGATTTCTCCTCGCCGCCATCGACGCAGACGTTCTCAAAATCAAGTCTTTATTAAAACACTAGAAACGTGCCCCTGTCATTGCCTGAGCGGACCAAAAATTCGCGCGAAACTCCACACGCAGGCCGACACATTTTCCGCCAAGCGTTTCGTAACCGAATTTCAGCGGATTTGCGGTAAGTTTCCGAATTCGGAGCACAATCATCCACGCCGCTGCCAATCATAGTTGCAAATCTACATTTCCCCGAAGAGCCTTTGACATTTTCTGGTACGTTGCGGCCCATGATTGAAAATGAGCCCGCACCGGATGCGCGGTCCAAACATGACGGCCGAAAGGTCGGCAGGTTGGAGCCGCCGCGTTTGAGCCGGAACCCGGGAGTGCCTTCCACATGCAATTAAAGCCCCTTACCAGCGTCAGATTCCTGTTCTCCCTGCTTGTGGTTATGTTCCACGCGATTCCGTTTTTCGCAGCTGCTGGCATAAACCTTTGGCCCGCGGCGATCATGCCGGTGATTGCGAATGGAAATATCGGCGTGAGCTTCTTTTTCGTTTTATCTGGTTTCATTCTTTCTTACTCATATCTGGACCGGCTTCGAGACCAGACCGATTATTTTGAATTTTGGCAGGCGAGGTTCGCGAGAATTTATCCCGCTTATTTGCTCGCTTTCGCGGTTTTCTTGCCGTTAGCGATGTATTCGATCGCGCACTCGGGTCGCGTAGGCCTGGCTCTGGTTACAGCGATCTTGCAGGTGACGTTGACTCAGGCTTGGGTTCCGGCTGCTGCTCTTCAGTGGAATTTCCCCGCCTGGTCATTGTCTGTCGAGGCATTTTTTTATGTGCTATTTCCTTTTTTATTTTTGAACGCCCGACGTTTGTCTAGCAGGAATTTGATTTTATGTTGTTTTGGCGCTTATCTTTTATCGCAAATAGGCGCCTTCGTCGGCTGGCGGTTCGGTCCGGCGCTCGCCGAATTGATCAATGAGGTTCTTGGATTCGCTCAGCCTAGCCCCAACGAGCAAAGCTCGTTTTTTATGTATTTGCCGATATTCAGGCTGCCCGAATTTATGTTTGGATTGGCGCTCGGCCTATTGTTCACGCGAGTGCCGCCTTTGCCCGCCGTCTGGCGACAAGTAACCTGGCTGGCCGGGTGCATTGGGTTCGGCATTGGATTTATAGAAATCTCTCCGCTCATACCGGGTGAGTTTATCAACAACGGCCTCCTGATGCCCTTTTTGGGTCTGGTACTATTTGGGCTGGCGTATTCGAAATCGCGTGTGTTCAACCACCCGTTATTTGTCCGGTTGGGAGATGCAAGCTATTCGCTTTATTTATTGCACATACCCATCTGGAATTGGTTGCTTCACATTGATGGACATTTGGCAAATTTCCAAACATACAGTCCGCGGCTTTTCTTCCTAATCTATCTCGCGTGCGTGATTGGCGCGTCTCTATTGTCAATGACCTTTATTGAAGCACCGGCGCGTCGGCTTATACGGAAGGGATTCGGACTCCGCTCGTCGTCGATCGCGGCACGATCATCGTAAATTCTGGAATGTCGAGGCTTAGGAGTCACCGGATCGACGGTCACGCCGTTGCCCGCCTGCCACTAGTTTGCGTCCATGTCTGGCCCCGGTCGCATACCACTGGCCTATTCCCTACGTGTGAACTCGCATGTGGAATAGGCCGTGCTACCGGTGGCGAAGCTTTGCGTGGAAGATTGGGCGAGTGCCAGCATCTATCTGGGCCTGGCTCGAACGGCGCCTAGCCTCATTGACCGGTGCGTTGCGTTAGCAAGGTCATCGGGTCCGAAGAGCTAATCTAGCGGCTTGCCTACGGCCGCCTTCTGATTGCCACTGCCGCGCGTGAATGTGTCGCGATCGTCCGGGTCATGCCGCTTCGTTACCCACATGGCGAGGCGGGCCTTCGGTCAATTGACAGAGCGGAGCAGAGCAACCGTGTCTGCAGCCAAGGGCGACGCCGGACATAGCCAGCTAGCGCAATTGGCACGCCGGCTGCGCGATAGCCGCGACCGGCAATAGAAGCTCCGGATGCGATTATTCGCGTATCGGCCTGACTGTTTCGATTGTCTGCTAGCACAGCATCAATGAAAGCTATGGCTGGCTTATCGAGGAGCCGCTGTGGCACGGACCGCTCGGCATCGTCCGCCTCATCGTGCCGATGTTTTTGGCCCCCAACGGCTTTCTCGTCACCCGCCGCATCGAGCACGGATCAAGCCGCACGGTCGGCTCGCCTCAGTGAGGGCGCGGCTTCCCGCCCCGAAAAAGTCACAATCGCCGGCGGCCACAAAAATGACGCGCGTCTTCGCGAGCAAGCTTTCGTATGAGTTGAAAAACTCGATACGGCAAGTTTGTCGGGACCGCGCATTCCATGGAACATCAGGGCTCATTACCGCCGTCACCGCCGAGAGAATGCCTTAGCGCGCTGCGAAGGATGCTCGCGCGCGGCGCGACATTTTCGCGCGGAACCCGGCAAAAATTTCCTCAAATTTTAGGAAAATCGAATCAGCGCGCCGGCCTTTTCCGCGCACGGCGCCCCGTGTTCTTTTTGTGGCACAGGCGCGAACCGCGCAAAAACCGGCGCAAATCCAACGTTGCGCATTTCGCGCGAATTTTATCATTCATTTCCTCTTAAGCGGCCGCTCCGAAAATAGCGTTCGGTAGGAGGCCGCAATGAAATCAAGGTTCTGCGCAGGATTGCTTCTGATCGGTGCGATCGGTCTCGCACTCGTTTCTCCTGCCCGCGCCGGAACCATGATCGCCACGGGTGACGCCGTCATCCCGCCGGCGGGTTTCATCGGCTTCTGCATCAAGCACAGCGATGAGTGTCTCGTCTCGGCCGCCAATCCCGCCGTCGTCGAATTGACTGCGGAGCGCCGCGCCGAGCTCGATCGCGTGCAGGCGGATGTCAATTGGCAGGTCAAGCCGCGCGAGCAGCCGACCCATGCTTGGGAGTACGCCAAGGACGGCTATGGCGATTGCAACACTTTCGCGCTCACCAAACGCCGCGCGCTGATCGCGCTCGGCTGGCCGGAAGAGGCTCTCCTGCTGGCGGCCGCTTATGACGAATTGGGCGAAGGCCATCTCGTGCTGGTCGCCCGCACCAGCGAAGGCGATATGGTTCTCGACAACCGCCTGAAACCGGTCGTCGCTTGGGGAACGCTGCCCTATCGCTGGGTTTCGATGCAGAGCCAGAAGAGCCCCGCGCGCTGGGTCAAAGTGGTCGACGGCCCGGTGATGGTCGCGAATGCGGCTCCCTCGACCGCAGCCGCGAACGCCACGCGCTGATTTTCCAAAGCCGCCTTCGTTCAGGCCTCGGCTTCGCCGCCTATAGCGGCTGCGCCTGCCCCGACAAATAGTTGTAGTTCGCCCAATTATCCTCGGTGATCGGAAACGCGCCCTCGCCGGCGAGGATCGGCTTGCCATCCCTTTCTACCGAGAATTTCTGTGCGCCAAGAGCGAAATCGGAGCTTAAGTGATGGACGCCCGCCGGAACCGCGAAAGTATAGCGGCGATCGCCGCTTTCAATGTGGATCTCCGCCGGTGCAATAAGAAACACGGTCACGAATATTCGGTCCTCGAGCTGACCGGCGCCTTCCGGTGATTTTTCCGCTTTCATCTCGTTTTCAGGATCGTCGAATCCGGGAGACTCATGCGGCGCGAGACGGTAGAACCAATAGAGATCGTCGCGGTCGACGCGTTTCTCGCCGGTCTTGAACCATCTTATGTAATAGGCGCTTGCTGAAAGATAGGCGGTATGCGACAGCATTTGGCCCCAATGGCGCTTCCACACATCGGTCGCGGAAGGCGCGCCAAATTCCTCAACATAAGTATCTTCTCCCCAATCGTTCCACGTAACAATCTCGACCCACTGCGCCCCTGACGTGACAGCGCTTTCCCATTCGCGCGCCATGGCTTCAAAGCCACGCGTCTCGAATGCTCGAAAATTTCTCGGCCCCAAGCCGCGATAATAGGGCGTGACAGGTGCCATATAGATCTTGCCCGCACGACGCCAGAGCTGCCCGAAACGCAAGCTCGTTTTCGCGATGTCTTCGCCCGACCCGGCAGCGCCGAAGTAGAAGAAGCCATCCACGAACCTGTTGTCGGCGACAAGTTCGGTTACGTTTCCCGGCGAGAAGCTCTTGTCGCGTCCTTTCGGATAGAAAAACGGAACGAAGAAGATGGGCTTTCCCGCGTCGGACAGCGTCTTCACGATGCCCTTCCAGGTATCGCTGTCGCCGCCGAAGGTCGAGACAACCGGCTTCCCAGCGAATCTGAGCGTATTTGGATGATCGTAGAATTCCGAGATCATCGCGATACTTTGATCTTCTGTCAGCCAATCGGCGGAAAAAAACAATTTGAAATCGGTTTTCAACGAGGCCGTGGCCGCGAAGATTTTAAGCGCATAGGCGCGGTACCGCGGTTCTCTCGTCCAGCTGCCGCAGTTAAGCGCGAATCCGTCAATGCCCTGCGACTGGGCTTGGCGGATCTCGTCGGCAAAATCCTCGACGGTCGATGCGGCCCCCTTTAAAGGGCAGCAAACGATGTAGTGAGCGAAAACCCGGCGCGGCTCGGGGGGGGGGCCTGCAATAGAGATTGCCGCGGCGGCAGGTCCGGCAGCGAGCGCGCCGGCAGCCGCCATAATGCCACCGCCAAATTGGCGACGATCGAGCAACGGCCCTTCCGCGGACCTCTGTGGTGCCGTGGATAAGCGCTTCTTGAAGGTATTGTCTTGCGAGGGATTGCTGAGGAGGCGTGATGCACGATCTTTACGCCAATCGACCGTCATAGATGAATGCCCTTGCGCCGCGACCCTCTTGATGCCGCGACATTGTGACATAGGCTGTAAGAATTGACGAGCCAGTTTCTTGTCAATGCCTTCGTGCCGCCTTTTGCGATGATACCGACTCTGCGAAATAGTCGCGCGACCGAGCGCTCAGCCGTTCTGAATCAGTTTTGGCGGGCTTGAGCGGCGCTCTTCGTCCAATTCAGCGACTTTTTTCAAGATCTGCTCGCATGACACGGCAAGCAACGGCGGGTCCAACATCGATTCATGCGTCCCGCCGATCCGAACGAGCTCGAGCGGATTGCATAAGCGGCCCCAGCCAAAATCGGCAGGCATATCGGAGAGCGATTCAGCAGATTGCAGCAGAACGGTCGGCACACGGAGCGGCGTCGGGCACCACATCTTCAGCATTCGTGTTCTTAGAACCGTGACCAGATGAAAGTAGTAAACGAAAGTGAACCGCGAACCGAAGGACATCGCGAGCTCGCTGACCGTCCGCAGAAGGCCGAACCAACTCCGCCGGAAGCAAAGCGTGATGAAACGCTGTTCGACCGCCCGCAGCAAGCGCCACGGATCTCTGGAAATGCCGCGCATCCGCTGCCAAAGAGTTTCTTTCACAACCGGCTTATCGACGGTCGCAAGACGCGAATCGAGTAATATGAGGGCGTCGACCGTATGGCCGGATTCGATAAGGCGTTGCGCGGCCGCGAAGGCGATGAATCCGCCATATGAAAATCCGACCAAGAAGCATCTGCCGCCCCGTGATCGCGCGCCGACCTGCGCGACGCCGGCATCAATGAGCGATTCGAAATCCATTCGATGGTCGAGCATTTTGCGCCAATCGGGATAATCGATCAGCTCGCAGCGCAAGCTCTTCCCAAATTGCGCACGAAAGCGCATAAGCCGCGGATCGTCCCCGCCGATGCCTGGAAAGACAAATAACGTCGGCTTATCAACATCGTCGGGTGCGGGCGCTTCATGAGATGGCGTAATGAGAAGCGCGTCAATCGCGGCAACCAATTGGCTCGGCCGCGTGCTTTCGGCGAACTGGTCCCATGGAAGCCGCCGGCCCAGCGCTCGTTCGACCTCGAACCAGAACTCCATCGCCTTCAATGAATCCCCACCTGCGTCCTCCCAGGCGAGGTCCGCCGCGAAAGAATGCGAATCGAGCACTTTTGTCCAGGCGCGCTTCACAATCCGCCCGACGCGATGCGAGCCTGTCGTGGCGCCCGATGTCTTGACGTCGGCGCGAGGCGGCGATACCGGCTTCGCTGCGGCAGCGCCCGACCGATCGCCCAGGCCGAGCTTATCCGCAAGGCCAATGCGCTGCGGCTTGCCCGTCGCGCCTTTCGGCAGCGCCGCCAGGAAAAAGATGCGGCGCGGCACTTTGAATGGTGCAACATGTTTGCCTATAAACGCGCGTAGCTCGACTTCGTCGCCGAGCTGTTCCGGCCGCAAGACCACGGCGGCCCCGACCTCTTCGCCGAGCGTCGAATGAGGAATCGCAAACACGACAGCCTCGGCGATCACCGGATGCGTCAAAAGAATTTCTTCGACTTCCCGCGGCGAGATTTTTTCACCTCCGCGGTTGATGATCTCCTTGGCGCGTCCGCTGATAAACAGATATCCGTTACTGTCGAGATGACCCAGATCGCCCGTACGCAACCATCCGTCGGCAAACGCGGTCTGATTAGCCGCGGGATTTTCGAGGTAGCCGACCATCACGTTAGGGCCGCGAATGACGATCTCCCCCGTCTCGCCCGACGCCACCAAACGGCCTTCTTGGTCCATGATGGCGATTTTGGTGCCGGTCGGGATGCCGACGGAGCCCGGCTTGCGCACGGCTGGCGGCAGGGGATTGCAGGCGATTTGGTGGCTGGCCTCGGTCATGCCATAGGCCTCCAGCACCGGAGCACGGAACGCTTGTTCGAGTTCGGCCATCAAGCTCGGTGGCATCGGCGCGGAGCACGAGCGGATGAATCTCAGCGGCGCACGCTCGATCACCTCGGCCCGGCGCTGCGCATGCGGCAAAATGCCGGCGTGAATCGAGGGCACCGCGGTATACCAGCTTGGGCGATAGGTATCGACCCAATCGAAGAATTCATGGACACGGGCCTCGGGTGCGCAAACAACGGAAGCGCCGGCATCGATGGAGGAGAGAACCGCGCCGATCAAGCCATGAATGTGGAAGAGCGGCATGACGTTGAGGCACCGGTCTTCTCGGCCAAGAGCCAGCGATATGCTGATGTTGCGTGCGGAAGAGCAGAGATTGTCCTGGGTCAGCGGCACCATCTTCGGTCGCGACGTCGTTCCCGAGGTATGCAACATCAAAGCGATATCGCTGCCTTCGGCAAAGATGGGAGCGCCGGTCGGCGCTGATGATGAACCACAGGGGGAAAGATCAAAAGTGCCGGCTTCTCCGTCGCGCACCGGCACCAGATCGATAACGGCTATTCCAAGCTTCTGCGCGACATCCCGCGCCGGAGATGCAGTGCCCGCCAACATGACAAGAAATTTCGGCTTCAAATCCGATAGATAAATCTCGAATTCATTCGCACGGTATGCGGGATTGAGAGGCGCGCAAGTGGCGATCGCTGCAGTCGCAAGGAAGCTCGCAGCCATTTCCGGACCGTTGGGAAGCACGATCGAGACGCGGTCGCTGGGCCGTAGGCCGAGTCCTGCAAAGACGGCGGCCGATTCCTCAACCTGCCGCAAGAGCCGTGAATAAGTGAGCGGCTTGTGCTCCGGCGCAATAAGTGCGATTGCATCGCCTTGACGCTCGGCGTGCGCTCGAAGCATCCGATAAATGCTGCGATGAATCATATCCGGTTCAGTCGGTGATGCACCCTCGACATCGGACGCAAGAAGGCCGGATGCCGCTTTACTATAATTGAAAGAGAGTTTCGCAAGATTAGGTGAAGTGTCTGTTAACGTCGCGGCCTTGCGCGGAACCGCAGAAACCATATCGGAGGATCGATCCGCATTCATCTTATGATCGTTTGTGCGTATCACTTGAATCGGCGGCGATGCTGCGACAGACAGATCTTGATGGCTCTTCAACGCAAAAGGCTCGGTCTTCTGAAGAAATGAAACAAAAACGGTGCATTCTATCTCTGGAATTGATGCCTGGGAGAGCAGACTGTACTTCAATAGCTATGAATTGGTATAACAACTTTTCGTTAACGTCGCTCACGCGAGAATTACCTTCATAATTTTTGCACGGGGTATCGGCGCGTCGCGGACAAACACGCTGTTCCACAACATTTTGCGGCCAATGACGGCCCGGCGGAATAATTGATTAATGCGCGGCGGCTAAAGGTAAACGATCATTAGATCGTCACAAATCCGCAATGTTGCGGGCCGACTTTCGGTGCCCCCTTCACGGCGAAGCCTTAGAGCCGATCCAGGAAGTTAGGATTCAGGAGCAATGAGCTGGTCTGGTCAAGCGTCGGAGCATGATGCGGATCATGGCGAGACGCACGAAGGCCGCGGCGGTTCGCGCGTAGCGCTCGAAGTCGCGCGCGAGGCGGCGATTGTGGCTGATCCAGGCGAGGGTTCGTTCGACGATCCAGCGTTTGGGCAAGACGACGAAGCGGTGAAGTTCGTTTCGCTTGACGATCTCCAGCTTCCAGGTGCCGCTCTTGGCCAGAGCGTCGGCGGCTTTCGCGCCCTGGTAGCCGGCATCGGCGAAGATGCGCTCGATGAAGGGGAAGAGGCGGCGCGTGCGTTGATCGAGAACGAGCCGCGCCCCGTCGCGGTCCTGCACGTTGGCTGGATGGACGACGACGTTCAGCAAGAGGCCGAGCGTATCGACGAGAATATGCCGTTTGCGGCCCGTGACCTTCTTGCCCGCATCGAAGCCTTGCGGGTCGAGCGCGGAGCCCCCTTTTGAGCCGCCTTGGCGCTCTGGCTGTCGATGATTGCCGCCGAGGGGCTCGCTTCTCTGCCTTCGCGCTCGCGCGTCGCGACATAGAGTGCGTGATGGATCCGCTCCAGCGTGCCGTCCCACTCCCACAGCATGAAGTAGGCATGCGCCGTGCTCTTGGGCGGCAGATCCTTCGGCAAGGCCTGCCATTGGCAGCCGGTCGAGAGCACGTAGAAGATCGCATTCAAGACTTCGCGCACATTCACTTCGCGCCGCCGGCCGCCGCGCTTGGCCGGCGGGATCGCCGCCTCGACCAGCGCCCACTCGGCATCGCTCAGATCGCTTGGGTAACGCAAGCCGCGCCGATCGGCGGCGCGGCGGTGCTCAGGCTTCCACATCGGGCACCCCTCGGCAAAAATTCGGGTGCCCAACAATGAATTACATCCGATTCATCCGACTCAACAACTTTCTGGATCGGCTCTTAGACTCTGAGCTGTAGGTCGATGCTGCGAAAGGCGGAACGGGCGGGCTTTAGAACCGCCGGGCGGCGAGACGACGCACGCGTTCAAGCATCCAGGGTAAGCCTGTCTTTACTCTCGTGTCGGTTTTCATCTGCCTTCGCGATCCATTTCAGGATCTGCGCACATGTGAGAGCGAGCAATGGCGGATCGAGCATCGATTCATGCGTGCCACCGATTGGAATGAGCGCGATCGGGTCACACAAGCGGCTCCAGCCAAAATCGGCAGGCAAGTCAGATAGTGATTCGGCCGATTGCAGCAGGATGGTCGGCACCCGAAGCGGTGTCGGGCGCCACATTTTTAAAACGCGCATTCTTAAAGCGGTGACGAGCTGAAAGTAGTAAACGAAGGTCGAGCGCGAGCCAAAAGACATCGCGAACTCGCTCACTATCCGTAGCATGGTGAACCAGCTGCGCCGGAAACAAAATGCGATGAATTGCTGTTCGGCCGATCGCAGCAAGCGCCAGGGATCTCTGGAAATGCCGCGCATCCGCTGCCAAAGATTTTCTTTCGCTGGCGGGTTGCCGATCGTCGCTAGACGCGAATCGAGCAGTATAAGGGCGTCGACGCGATGCCCCGATTCGACGAGACGCTGGCTGGCCGCAAAGGCGACGAAGCCGCCATATGAAAATCCGACCAATATGCGCCCGCCGCCCCACGGTTTCGCACAGATCTGCGCGACGCTAGCATCGACGAGCGAATCGAAGTCCATCCCATGGTCGAGCATTTTGTGCCAATCTGGATAGTCAATCAGCTCGCAACGCAGGCTCTTCCCGAATTGCGCGCGAAAACGCACGAGCCGAGGATCATCGCCTCCGATGCCAGGTAAGACAAATAACGTCGGCTTATCGGCATCGTCCTGCGCAGGCGCTTCATGAGACGGCGCGGTAAGTAGCGCTCCAATCGCCGCCACCAGCCGGCTCGGCCGCGTGTTTTCGGCGAACAGATCCAGGGGAAGCCGGCGACCTAACGCCCGTTCGACCTCGAACCAGAACTCCATCGCCTTCAGAGAATCGCCGCCAGCCTCTTCCCAGCCGATGTCTTTATCGAAAGCGTCGCGTCCAAGCTTTTTGACCCAAGCCCTTTGGACGAGCGCAGCAACACTCGATGTCTCCGGCGCGGCGGCTAGTTTTTGCCAATCCGCGGGCTGGTCGCCGCTCCTGTCCTCATGTTCGGCGGCGAGACGATTCTGTTGATCCAATTGTTCGATCGCCTTGATATCGACCTTGAAGCTCGGAAGGCGTGGGATCTCCTCGATAAAATGTATTTCGGCGGGACGCATCTGCCGCGGCAGTTTTGCCGCAAGCGCATCCTTTAATTCCCTGCCGAGATCGGCGCTTGCCGCTCGAGAGCGCACGACATAGGCAATCAGTGCGATGGCCTCGCCGCCATGTCGGCGCGGAATGATGACGACATCGCCAACCCCAGCAAAGCTCCGCAAAATGGCTTCAGCCTGCCCCGGATCGACCCGCAAACCTCTGATCTTGATCTGGCGGTCTTTGCGCCCCACCATTTCCGCCAGGCCGTCCTCGCGAATGGCAACAAGATCGCCTGTGTGAAGAACGCGCGACTCTGGATCGTTGGGATCCACCCTAAACGGACCCGGCTGCAGCCGTCCGTCTTGCCATAGACCCAGCGCGAGATAGCGGCTGCGCACCACCAGTTCTCCGGCTGCGCCCTTCCCCACCGGTGCACCGTCATCGCCGAGCAGCGTAAAGCATATCCCGGGCTGCGCGTATCCGACCGGCAGACGCGACTTGTCCGCCTTCCAACCCGGCGGAATAAACCAGTGAAAGATCGTGGGAATTTCGGTCGAACTGAATGCCACGAGAAGACGGCAAGTCGGCGGCAGCATCTTTCTGAAAAGATCGAGATCGCTCTCGAGCGGATTATCGCCACCGGCACGCGCGACCCGAAGGCTTGCAAGTGCCGTCGTCGCCATTGGCACGGCCAGCAGCGACCGCCACAAGGCCGGGACCGCATAACAAATGGTGATCCGCTTCTCGCGAAAAATCTCAAGGAGCCGCCCAATACCGAGGCGCAGCGGGTCAACGACATGCAACGTTGCGCCATTGAGCAGCGCCTTGAACATCTCTCGTGTGCCTGCGATCGTCCCAGGTGAACTCAAGAGAAGAAGGTTGTCTTCAGAGTGCAAATGCTCCGTGTTCGTCGCGTCCGCGATCCGATGAAGGATTGCACGCTGATTGTTGCAGATGCCTTTGGGTCTTCCCGTGCTGCCCGAGGTATATAGAATAATGGCCGGGCCGCGAGACGGCGCGATCGAAATCTCGGGCGCATCAATGCAATCGAGCGATTCCGTTATGTCCAGCTGCAACACGCCCGCTGGAATGTTCAGCGAGATATCCTTGGACCGGTCCACGATGGCCGCCGCCAAGCCCGCCTCTTCCAGCACATTTTGATTGTGCGCGGCGGGATAGCCGAGATCGATCGGAACGAAAGGTCGCCCCGATGCCAGACACGCTAGTGCGGCGGCGGGAAAGAGTGCGCCATTCGGAAGCAACACGCCGACCGGACGGCCCGCTGGCACCTGAGCTTCGATCCGCCGCGCCAGATGCGTCGCAATGCGCTGTAGCTCGGCATAGGTGATGCTAAGCACGCCGTCATCGACGGCGACCTTCGCCGGGTGAGCCGCGGCCGTCCGCTCGAACAACCTCGCAATCGGCTCCTCGATCCACTCGTCGCGAAACCGCTCGAACGCAATCTCCGTGGGACCCATAAAGTCCACCGGCGTAAGTATTTTGGGAACCGGCCAGCTCACCTTATCAATCCTCGGCTTATCTGCACTATCGGCCGCGATGCGATTCTTTTGATCGAGCTGCTCGAGCGATTTCACATCGACCTTGAAGCTGGGAAGGCGCGGAATCGAGTCGAGAAAGTGGATCTCGGTCGGACGCATGTGTCGGGGTAACTTGGCAGTAATCACTTCCTTCAGTTCTTTGGCGAGATCGGCGCTTCCCGATCGGCTCCGCACGACATAGGCGATCAGCGCGCTGACTTCCTCGCCGCTGCGGCGCGGAATGGCTACGACATCGGCAACGCCGTTGCGGGCCCGCAGGACGGCCTCAGCTTGGCCCGGATCAACGCGCAAACCACGGATTTTGATCTGCCGGTCCTTGCGCCCGACCATCTCCGCGAGGCCGTCCTCACGGATCGCGACAAGATCGCCTGTGTGAACAATGCGCGACTCTGGATCGTTGGGATCCACCGTAAATGGCCCCGGCTGCAGCTGCCCGTCCTGCCATAAGCCTAGCGCGAGATAGCGGCTGCGCACCACCAATTCGCCAACCTCGCCCTCAGCCGCCGGTAGGCCGTTGTCTCCCAAAAGCATGAAGCCTATCCCGGGCTGCGCGTATCCGACCGGCAGACGCGACTTGTCCGCCTTCCAATCGGGGGGAATGAACCAATGAAAGACCGTCGGAATTTCGGTCGAGCCGAAAGCGACAAGCGGACGACAAGATGGCGGCATCACCTTCCGCCAGAGATCAAGATCGCTGTCGAGCGGATTGTCTCCGCCGGTACGGAGAATTCGGAGATTTGCAAGCGCACCCTTCGCGGTCGGTGCAGCAAGGAGCGATCGCCACAACGGCGGAACGGCGTAACAATTGGTGATTCGCTTCTCGCGAAAAACCTCGAGGAGGCCGCCGATGCCGACATGCAACGGATCAACGACATATAATGTGGCCCCATTTAGCAATGCGGCAAAAATCTCTCTGATGCCAATGATCGTGCCGGGCGAGTTCAAGAGGAGAAAGTTGTCGTCAGAGGACAAATGCTCAGTGTTCGTACCATCCTCAACACGCTGAAGGATCGCACGCTGGTCGATACAAATGCCTTTGGGCTTTCCGGTACTGCCAGACGTATACACGATAAGGGCCGGACCACCCGATGGCGCGATGGAGATTGCAGGCGCGTCGGTGCTGACGAGGGACTCCGCTACATCCAATTGCGCCGCAGCCCGAGGAATGTTCAGCGAGATATCCTTGGACCGGTCCACGATGGCCGCCGCCAAGCCCGCCTCTTCCAGCACATTTTGATTGTGCGCGGCGGGATAGCCGAGATCGATCGGAACGAAAGGCCGGCCCACGGCGAGACATGCCAGCGCCGCGGCAGGAAAGAGCGCACCCTTCGGAAGCAAAACGCCGACCGGTCGGCCCGCTGGCACCTGAGCTTCGATTCGCCGCGCCAGATGCGTCGCAATGCGCTGTAGCTCGGCATAGGTGATGCTAAGCACGCCGTCATCGACGGCGACCTTCGCCGGGTGAGCCGCGGCCGTCCGCTCGAACAACCTCGCAATCGGCTCCTCGATCCACTCGCCACGAAACCGCTCGAAGGCAATCTCCGTGGGACCCATAAAGTCCACCGGCACAAGTATTTTGGGAACCGGCCATTGCGACTCACCTAGATCACGCAAACACGCCCCCTACAACGCTCGTCGCACAAGTCAAAGACCCTACCCCGCCATCTCGCGCCGATTGAGGAAGGGGCGGATGTCGCCTGAACTTTCTTCGACCGTTTACAGAGATTCGGGCCATAAAAGGCGAGGCGCATTCCGCGTGCCGGCACGCGAAAGCGGCGACGGCCTCAATACTTGCCAAGCGACTGCCGCGGTCGCTGGTCGTCCAGGCGCCGCCATGCACGCTGACGACGCCCGGAAACAGGCCCTCGCCGCGCGGCCGGTAGAGGCGCGCCAGCAAAGCCCGGTCGCCATGGCGCAGAAACGCAACATCTTCGACATCGATGTCGTGAGTTACAGCAGCCGCGCCACCTTTGTCGCGCCGATTTGGCGCAACTATCAGTGAATCGATGGCCAATTCCCAATACGCTCCCGTAAAGTCAAGAAATTGCCACTTTTTTTTGCGTCATATACTACTGGCAGTGTTTTTCCGCCGTCGGCCTATTGAGCATCATCGCATAACTATCTGCAAGATTTAGGCAGGAATTTCGCATCAAATCCCTTCCATTCGGCAAATTGGCGAGATCCGGGGCAAAGCGCCGACGCCTTGGCGGCAAAAGAGCGGAAAGCGTGACACCAATTAGTAATCTTTCCCGTTTTTTAACCATGCTCGGGAATCGTACGTGATAGATTTCGGGCCGATTCGGCCGGAGGCCAGGAACCCTCGTGATTCAAGAATTTGACCGGAAATCCGTCGAGCGATCGGTCGCCGCGCGCCTCGTGGCCGGCGGCAAGCTCGACGAAGCCGCGCTGGATCGCGTCTTGCGGCTGCAGGCCAGCAGCGAGGAGCGACTCGAAGCGCTTTTGGTCAAGCTCGGGCTGGCCAGCGAGCGCGACGTCGCCGAGGCGCTGGGGCGCGAGACCGGCCTCATCATCGCCAACAGCGCGGATTACCCCGACGCGCCAGTGCTCGAAGGCAAGCTCACCAGCAAATTCCTGCGCCATGCGAGCGTTTTGCCCTTGGCCGAGGGCAGCGAGGGCCTCGTCCTCGCCATGGTCGATCCGCTCGACGGCTACGCCGCGCGGGCGGTCGAAATGGCGAGCGGCAAGCGCATCGTGCCGCGCATCGCCCTGCCCTCCGATTTCGACGCCGCCTATGCGCGGCTGTACGAGGACGAAAAAGCCCCGCTCGGCCCGGTCACCGGCGCGGAAGGCGACATCGCCGCCGACGAGGAACTGCTCGAAGACGTCGACCGGCTGCGCGACCTGGCGAGCGAAGTGCCGGTCATTCGCCTGGTCAATCAGTTGATCTCGCGTGCCATCGACGGCCGGGCATCCGACATTCACATCGAGCCGCAGCAGAACCGGCTTCTCGTGCGTTATCGCGTCGACGGGATTCTGCGCGAAGTCGCGTCGCCGCCGACAAGGCTGCGCGCGGCGATCATTTCGCGCGTGAAGATCATGGCGAAGCTCAACATCGCCGAACGGCGCCTGCCCCAGGACGGGCGCATCCGCTTGGCCGTCCAAGGCAAGGAGTTCGACTTGCGCGTCTCGACCGTGCCGACGCTTCATGGCGAAGCGGTCGTGATGCGCGTTCTCGACCGCTCGAGCTTGGTGCACGATCTGTCCGAGCTCGGCTTCCGCCCGGAAACCTTGCCGCCGTTTCTGCGCGTGCTCGATCATCCGCAAGGCATCCTGCTGGTGACCGGGCCGACCGGCAGCGGCAAGACCACCACGCTTTATACCTCGCTGATGCGGCTCAACGCGCCCGAGCGCAAACTGTTCACCGTCGAAGACCCGATCGAATACCAGCTCGAAGGCGTCAACCAGATCCAGGTCAAGCCGCAGATCGGCCTGACCTTCGCACAAATTCTCCGCTCCATCCTGCGCCAGGATCCCGACATCATCATGGTTGGCGAAATGCGCGATCTCGAAACCGCGCAAGTCGCGGTCCAGGCTGCGCTGACCGGCCATCTGGTGCTGTCGACCCTACATACCAACAGCGCCGCCGGCACGATCACGCGGCTGCTCGACATGGGGGTCGAGGATTACCTCGTGACCTCGACGGTCAACGGCGTGCTCGCGCAGCGCCTCGTTCGCAAGCTGTGCCCGCATTGCCGCGAAGCCTATCAAGCCATGCCGGAATTGGCGGCGCAGCTGCGCCTGCCGGTGGCGCCCGGCGGCCAAGCCACGCTTTATCGCCCGCGCGGCTGCGATCGCTGCCAGGGTTCGGGCTATTTCGGGCGGATCGCGGTGTTGGAATTTCTCGCCCTTTCCGATCCGATTCGCCGCTTGATCCTCAACCGCGCCGCGGCGCAAGACATTCACCGTGCCGCGGCGGAGGAAGGCATGCGATCGATGTATGAGGACGGCCTCCAAAAGGCGCTGGACGGCGTCACCTCGATCGAGGAAGTGCTCCGCGTTACGCGGGACGCCTGATGATGGCGCTTTACCGGTACGAAGCGGCGGCGGCGTCGGGCGAAGTCGTTACCGGCGAAATGGAAGCGATCAGCCAGGACGCGGTGGTCGAACGTCTGCACGCGCTGGGCTATGTCCCGATTCGCGCCGACACCGCCCAAAGCGGGCTGCTCGGCCGGCTTATCCCGCGGCCTTTGACCCTGCGGCGCCGCGGCCATAGCGCCAGCCTCGTCTTCTTGACGCAACAGCTCGCGACCTTGCTGCAGGCCGGTTTGTCGCTCGATCGCGCGCTCGAAATCGCGCAAACCGTCATCACGCGCAAAGCCGAGCAGGATTGCCTGCGCTCCGTGCTGGACATGGTCCGCGGCGGCAGTTCGCTTGCCGATTCTCTCGCGGCTCAAGAGGGGCTGTTCCCGGCCTTCTATATCGGCATGGTGCGCGCCGGCGAAGCCGGCGGCTCGCTCGATTCGACGCTGCGCCATCTGGCCGAGCTGCTCGAGCGATCGGAGGCGGCGCGCGAGCAAGTGAAATCCGCGCTGGTTTATCCCGCGATCGTGCTCGCAACCGGCTGCGCCTCGGTCGGGATTCTCTTCGCCTTCGTCATTCCGCGTTTCCGTCCGCTCTTCGAGGATGCCGGCACGGCGCTGCCTTTCGCGGCCGAGGCGGTCTTGGCGGTCAGCGACGCGCTGAACGATTACTGGTGGCTGATGCTCGGTGTGATCGTCGTTGGCGCGTTTCTGTTCCAGCGTTATATCGGCACGGCGGAGGGACGGCGCTGGTGGGATACGACCCTGCTGCGGCTGCCGCTGATCGGCGATCTTGTCACCAAGATCGAAATCTCCCGTTTCAGCCGGACGCTCGGCACCTTGCTGCGCAACGGCGTCTCGCCTTTGACCGCGCTGACCATCACGCGCGAGACCGTGACCAATGCCGCGCTGCGCGACGCCATGGCGACCGTGGTCGAGAGCGTCAAGGAAGGCAAAGGCCTGTCCGATCCCTTGGCGCGCACCGGGCTCGTCCCGTCGCTCGCCGTTCAACTGACGCGGGTCGGCGAAGAAACCGCGCGGCTCGACGAAATGCTGCTCAAGATCGGCGAGATTTACGAGCTGGAATCCCAGCGCAGCATCGACCGGCTCTTGGCGCTGCTCGTGCCGGCCGTCACGGTCGCGCTCGGTGTCGTGGTAGCCTTGGTCATCGGCTCGATCCTGACCGCCGTTCTCAGCGTCTACGACCTGGCAATTTGAGGAACGCATGACATTTTCGGGCAACCAAGCAGTGGCGTCCTGGACGCAGCGCGCTCATCGCCTGCGCCAAGCACAGGGGCAGCGCGGCTTCACCCTGATCGAGCTTCTGGTCGTGCTCGCGATCCTGGGCATGCTGGTCGCCTTCGTGACGCCGCAAGTCCTCAAATATCTCGGTCGCGCCAAGACCGACTCGGCGCATATCCAGATCGAAAGCCTCGCCGGAGCGTTGGATCTCTTCCGCCTCGATGTCGGACGGTATCCGACGCAAACCGAAGGGCTTCAGGCGCTCCTCGAGCATCCGACCGGTCTCGATACCTGGAACGGGCCCTATCTGAAGCAGAAAAGCATCCCGCTCGATCCCTGGAATCGCCCTTACACCTATAAGATACCCGGCGATCACGGCGAATATGATCTCTATACGCTTGGCGCCGATGGAGCGCCCGGCGGCACCGGCGAGAATCAGGATGTCACGAACTGGTGACGGATCAGCGCGCGAGCGGGGCTTCACGCTCATCGAGATCGTCGTCGTCCTCGCCATCTTGGGATTGATGACGGCGCTGATCCTGCCCCGGATGTCGGGGACGCAATCGCGAACCGACCTTCGGGTGGCCGCACGCGAGATCGCCGCAGGCCTCCGCAGCACGCGAAATCTCGCCATGATGCGGGGCCATTCCGAAGCCTTTCTGGTCGATACCACCCACGGCGCGTTCCGCGCCGGCTCGACCGCCACGCCGCGCCGGGTTCCGGGCCAGGTCAAATTGCTGCTCGTGACGATCACCCAGGAGCAAAACGACGACGCCGTCGGCAGCATCCGCTTTTTTGCCGATGGCAGCTCCAGCGGCGGCGGCGTCCGGCTGATCAATGGCACGAATCGCGACGTGGTCGCGGTCGACTGGCTGACCGGCCGCGTCGTGGTCGGGGACGAAGCTCGTGCGGCGCGCTAGAGCAAGATCGGGTCAGCATGAATCATGCTGACCCGTGAATCTTGCTCTCATTCAAGGCCGGAGAGCGGATTCACGCTCGTCGAAGTCCTGGTCGCTTTTACCATCGCGGTGGTTTTGCTGGTGCCGATCTTGCGCAGCTTCTCGGCCGGCATGGCGAGCGCCGCGCGCAGCGACGCGGTCACCGAAGCAACCTTGATCGCGCAGTCGACGGTCGAGACCGTGGGAGCCGCCACGCCTCTCGCCGACGGAGAAAGCCTCGACCAAGAACAGGGGCGCTATCGCGTGTCGGCCTCGGTCCATCGTTATGATTACGGCGCTCCGCCCGGGGGCCCGGCGCTGGTGGTCGTGCCCTATGAGGTCGTGGTGACGGTGACGTGGCAGGAAGCGGCGAGGACCCGTTCGGTGGCGCTGCGCACGCTGCGCTTGGGTCCGCTCCCGGCATCGGAGCAAGCCCCGTGACGACGCCGCGCCCCGAGCAAGGAAATGCCGCAGCGGGCTTTACGCTGGTCGAGCTGCTGGTCGCCATCACCCTGGTCGCTCTGTTGACGGTGGTCTTGTTCGGCGCGCTTCGCTTCGGAACCCGTGCCGCCGACGCGGTGGGCGCGCGGGTCGACCGCTCGGCGCAAATCGCCGTAGTCTACGACTTCATGCAGAACGAATTGGCCGATGCGCGGCCGCTCGCCAGCGCCAATGATTCGCCCCAAGCGCCTTTGCTCTTCACCGGCCTTGCCGACGAAATCACCTTCGTGACGACGCCGCCGGCCTATCTCGCGCTAGGCGGGTTTCATTTGCTCCACGTGGCGTTGGCGGGAAGCGGGCCGATTCGCAGCTTGACCGTCGCGTGGCAACCTGTCACCCGGGGTGCGGCGACGGCCGAAACGACGCCGTTGCAGCCTTCCGTGCTGCTTGACGAAGTGCGGGCGGTCGAGTTCGCTTATTTTGGGGTGACCCAAGCCAATCGGCCTCCGGAATGGCAAGATCAATGGACGGGACGGATGGATTTGCCGCAACTGGTCAGGGTTCGTCTGCGTCTGGCCGATGGCTGGCAGGCGCCCGATCTGATCGTCGCGCCGCAACTTCATGGGACCACCCAGCCTTAGCGTCATGAAACCGGGTATTTTCAGACCTTATCTTTCGACCGAGCAAAGGGCCCGATAGAGATGTTCCAAGTCGATCACATGCGGCAATGGCAGACACGGTTTAGTGCCGTTCTGAACTCTGCCTTGCGCTGGTGGGTCAACGAATTGGCCGAGCTCGTGCCGCAGGCGTTGCGCCAGCGCATTGCCAATTTGCGGGGCCGCATTCTCCTCGTGATCGACGATGCCGGCGCCTATCTCGCCTACGAGGCCGGCGAGCGCTACGAACCGCTTGGCCGCATCGATCTGAACACCGACCAGCCCGGCGCGGTGCAACGCCTGCTCGCCGCTTCGCCCCAAACAGGCAGCAACATCGCGAACAATATCGTCGTCCGCCTTCCCGCCGCGCGCGCGCTGCGCACGACGGTTACCTTGCCGCTGGCCGCGGAGCGCAATCTCGACGGCGTCGTCGGCTTCGAGTTCGAGCGTCTCGTGCCGTTCAAGCGCGAGGACGTTTATTATGCGCATCGCGTTCTCAGCCGCGACAAGGCCGCGCACAATCTGCGGGTCGAGCTGACGGTCGTGCCGCGCAGCGATTTTCGCGACATTGCGCGCTCGGCACAGCGTCTCGACCTGCATGTCGTCGGGCTGGAAGTCGCCGCAACCGACCCCGAGGCCGCGCCTTCACCGCTTCCGTTGGACGGCGACCATCGGCCCGTCTCGCGCCCGCGCGCGCAATTGGCGGTTGGCGGCCTGGCCGGGCTTGCCGTTATTCTGCTGCTCGCTTCGATCGTCATTCCCTTCATTCGCGCGGAGAACACGCTCGACACGCTGACAGCGGAGGTCGGCGAAGCGCGGCGCAAGGCGGATGCCAGCCTCACGCTGCAAAAAGAGATCGACGCCGAAATCCAGGACCAGCAATCCGTCGTCGCGCGCAAATTGCAAACGCCGTCGGCGAGCGAATTGCTCGACATCATCACCAAGCTGACGCCGGACGACACCTGGCTCACGGAATTGCAGATCACGGGCGGCGAGATTCATCTGGTCGGCGCCTCCGGCTCGGCGACCGCATTGCTGGGGCTTGTCGATCAGTCGCCGAGCTTCCGCAATGCGGCTTTCCGCTCGTCGATTACGCAGGATTCGAAGATCGGTCGCGAGCGCTTCGACATCGCGGCGCGGATCGCGCCGAAGGAAAAGCCATGAACGCGACGACGCTGTCGCCGCCTGTGAGCCGCGCCTTGGCCGTGGCGATTCTTCTGTTCCTCGTGGCCGGTGTTTATTTCGGCATCGTGCAGCCGCTGCGCGACAGCTACGCCTCGACCCGCGCGTCGATCGATCAGCTTCAGGCGATGCTTGTCCGCTATCAGCGTGCCGCCACCGATCTGCCCGCGCGCCAGGCCGAGCTTGCCGCGTTGAAGCAACGCCAATCCGCCCAGGACGGCTTCCTGCAAGGCTCCAACGACACCTTGGTCGCCGCGCAGATCCAAAACAAAATCAAAGCGCTAACCGACGCCGCCCGGGGCGAGTTGCGCAGTACCCAGGCGCTGCCTCCGCAAGACGAGGGCAAGCTGCGACGCATCACGGTGCGCGGCCAGATGTCGATGTCGTTGGCGGGCGCCATGCGGGTCTTTTACGGACTCGAATCGGCCTATCCGTTGCTGTTTCTCGACAATGTCGACTTCCGAGCGCGTCCGGTGGAGCTGCGCGACCGCAACGCTCCCGCCAATACGGATGTGATCGACATACAGTTCGACGTTTACGGCTATACCCACGGAACCAAATAACCTGCTGAGGGCGCGGCACCGGTCATCATGCCATCTCGAACATCGCTGCAAACCGGAATCCTGCTGTTCCTGGCGGCCGTGTGCCTCGTCATGGCGGGCATCATTTACGATGAGCTCGTCGCGCCGATGGATGAAACGGACGCGGGCGGCGCCGCGCCGGCAACGCGCACGCTGACCCCGGCCCATGAGCCGGCGACGGGATTCTCCTTTCCGCCGCTCGAGAGCTTTTCCGCGGTCACCGACCGTCCGCTGTTTTCGCCGACAAGGAGGCCTTCGCCGCAAGGATCGGATGACTCGCTCGGCTCGTGGTCTTCGCTCGTGCTCGCCGGCATCATCATCGCGCCGCAATCGCGCGAAGCGCTCATCGTTCATGGCAAACCGCAAGTCATGGCCCATGTCCAGGAAGGCCAGACCATCGAAGGTTGGGTCGTGACCTCGATTCTCCCCGATCATATCGTCCTGAGCGGCGGCGGATCGGACCATGAGCTCCGGCTTCTCGACAAGCCGAAACCGGCGGCCGGGCCGGGCCCCGTGCCGGCGCCGACGGTGCCGCGGCGGCCCTTCACGCCGCCTTAGGCTGTCACCTTCTTCTTGCGTCGCCGCCTAATGAAGCGATTTCAGCTCGTCGCCCGCCGCGGGTTCGGGAAACTGCGTCCAGCGCAGGATGCGGTAAGGCGCAATGGAAAACCCCGGCGAGATCGTCACCACGGCCTCGCGCGCGAAGAAGGCGCCATCCTGCGTCGTGGCCTTGGCGATGATCGTCACGGCTTGCAGGATGCCGACGCGCACATAATTGTCGACGCCGGAGAGGGACGGCTTTTCCGCGCTGCTCGCGGCAGCCTGCCGGTCGGCAAGAAAGAAATCCACTTCCTGCGGATTGATATTGGGAATGCCCAGCAAATCTTCCCGCGGCGCCGTCATCGGGTTGATGGTCGGGCTTGCGGCGTAAACCGTGAGATAGGGGCTGATCCGGTCGTACGTGCCATGGGTCACGCCCGGAACAAGCCGCAATTCGGAGACATCCGCGAAGGGCAGCTTCGAGAAATCGGAAGTGGACACGATGCTGCTGAAGAAGAAGCGTCCTGCCACGGGTGACGTCGACGCCGCGACCTGATTGCGCCGGTCGAGGATTCCTTTGACGATTGCGGCGTGTTCTTCGGGCGATACGCTGAACTCGTCGAGCAGCCCGCCGATGAGCTCGGGCGGCGCCGTGTTGAGGTCGATCTTCCCGCCTTCGTCCTGCACGGTGACCGTGATGGCCGCACCGGCATATTGCACGTCGCGCGCGCTGCCGTCCGAGCGCCATTGCGTCTGCGGATTGGGATCGAGCAGCCCTTCGATCGCCAAGGCGATCCCGGCATCGGCGGCGGCCCGCGCCTGGGCGCTGGCGAGGCGGTTGCGCGCGATCACGGCTTCACTGCCGGAATCGGACGCAACGCCGGCCGCCAAGACAGCCAACAGCGCGAGGATCCAGATCACCACGATCAGAGCGAAACCGCGATCGGCGATGCGATCGGCCGATTGAGTTGCGCTGATTGCGGTGATGGCGTTTTTCACGTCGATTTCGGCCGCCCGGGGCGTTGGTGATCAGGGTATCTGGGTATCGGTGCGTTGGAGGGTATTGAGTTGCGATTTGAGCTCGTCGGTGGCGGCGCGGGCATCGGCCTGGTTGTGGAGGATTTTGGGCGAGAGCAGGACGAGGAGCTCGGTTCGGGCGACGTTGCGGTCGGTGGAGCGGAAGGCGGCGCCGAGGACGGGGATGTCGGAGAGGACGGGGAGCCCGTCCTTGGTGAGCGAGTTGGTGTCCTGGATGAGGCCGCCCAAGGCGACGGTCTCGCCGTCCTGGACGGTGATGGTGCTTTCGATGCGGCGTTGGGTGATGGTCGGGCCGAGGGAGTTGGTGGCGGCGGTCTGGGTGGCGTTGGCGACGGCGCTGACCTCCTGGCCGATATCGAGGGTGATGAGGCCGCTGGCGTTGACCCGGGGCGAGACTTTGAGGATGACGCCGGTATCGACGTATTGGATGGTGTTGACGATCGGCGCGCCCGAGGTGACCGTGCTTTGGATTTGCGCGGTGGGGATCGGCACTTCGTTGCCGACCAGGAGCGAGGCGCTTTGATGGTCGAGCACCAGAAGCTCGGGCGCCGAGACGACATGGACGTTGGTGATGGCGGAAAGCGCGTTCAAGACGATGTTCGCGTTGGCGCTGCCGAAGATGTAGTTGAAGCCCGGGAACACGCCGGCGATCGCGGTGCCGGCCGTGATCGGGGTGCTCGAATTGCCGAACATGAACTGGTTCTCATGGGCGTGGAAGAAGTATTGCAGCCCGTATTGCAGATCGTTGCCGAGGGTGACCTCGGCGATGGTGGCCTCGATCAGCACTTGAAGCGGGACGATGTCGAGCTTCTTCAAGGCGTCTTCGATGAGACGGAAGTCGCGCGGCTTGGCGTAGATCACGAGGTTGTTGTTCTTCTCGTCGGCAACGATGCGCACGGCGGGCATTTCCATCGCGGGACCGGACGTGCCGCCGGGCGCTTGCGCGCCGGTGGTGTCGCCGGCGCCCGGCGCGGCCGTTGCGCTGCCCGTGCCCGCGGTCAGGCCGGCGCCCAGGCTTGAGGTTCCGCCCGCGCTGCTTTGGCTGTTGCCGGCACCGAGGCCGGACGAGGCGAGGGTGCCGAGCTGCGGCGAGCTCGGGCCCGAGCCGCCCAGCCCCGAGGACGGCGCCAGCGAGGAGTTGCCCATGGTCGAGCCGATCTGGGTGGCGCTGGTTCCGGGCGCGGTTTGCGGCTGCACCGTGCTCACCTGGCCGCTGGTGAACAGCCCCATCAGCACCTTGGCGAGGTCGGTCGCGCGGCTGTTCTGGACGTGATACTGGTAAATCCGCGGCCGGTTCTCGTTCTCGCCGCGATCGAGCCGCTCGATCCACATGCGCGCCTGCTCGACATAGGCGCGCTGCGGCGACACCACCAGGATCGCATCCATGCGCTCGAGCGGCGCGAAGCTCAGCATGCCGGGCAAGGGCACCGTGCCTTTGGGCCCGAAGATCGTCGTCAGCTGATCGGCCACGGATTTGGGCGAGGCGGTTTGCACCGGAATGATCCCGAAGGACATGCCCGCGATCCAATCGACGTCGAACGCCTTGACCATGTCGGTGACGGTCGAGAGATCGGCCCCGCTGCCGGACAGGATCAGCAGATTGCGCGTGGGGTCGGCTTGCATCGCCGCGCCCTTCGGCAGGAAAGGATCGAGCGTGTGCTGCAGCTCGGCGGCCGAGACGTATTTAAGCGGCAGAACCTGCACGTTGTAGGTCGGCACCGCCGGCTTGCCCGCGGCCCCCGATCCCACCGTCACCGGCACGCCGCCCGAACGCGAAGCGTCCTCGCTCGCCACCACGCGGTAGACGCCGCCGCCATCCACCAGGCTCAGCCCGCTCGCGCGCAGCACTTGCTGCAGCACCGGCAGGACATCCTCCTGCTTCAGCGGCCGGCTGGTCTGCACCGTCACCGTCGCCTGAATCTTGGGATCGATCGTGTAGTTGAGATGAAGGATGTCGCCCAGCACCCGCGGCAGCACTTCGCGCACATCCGCATCGACGAAGTTCAAGGTGATGTCGCCCGACGCCCCCGAAGCCGCGCCGCCCGAGCCCGGCACCGGCTGCACGAAGGCGCCCGTCCCCGACAGAATCTGCGGCGACGGCGCCCGCAGCGGCACCTCGCTCGTCACCGCCTCCGGCGCGCCTTCCCCGCTATGCGCAATCGGCTGCGGCTGAACCCCGCCCTCCGCCGCCGGATGCGCCAACGGACCCAAAGACTGCGTCTCCTGACACCCAACCAAGGCGCAGAGCGCGACCGCCAAAACCGGATAGCGCAAGAATTTCCGGAAGTTAGAAACCGAATCGCGATCGGTCGGCGTCACGCAGGTCACCGAATGCGCCGTCAGATCGCTGCGCGCCACTTGATCGCTCCCACGACAGTGCTTTCTGTCGTCCTTATCGGCCGTTACGGCCGAGTCCTATCGTTACCTCAGAGGGCTTTAAGCTGTAGTAAATTTCCCTCGGCAGGACAAGCACTTATGGCTAATGAAAGGTAGCGGGAGAAAGCCGGCGCTGGCCGCCATCCGGTTCGTGCTAGGTTGGCCTGTGGTCCGCCCATGGTTGGCGTATGGTTTGCGCGCGGACGAAGGGGAGGAAGAATGCGGTTTCTGACAGGTGTGATGCTGGCGCTGGCCGGCATCGGCGCGGTGACGCGCGTCGCGGCGGCCGACCCGGTGACGATCCGCCAGGGTTACGGCAACGCGCCCGGCGCGATGGCGCCGGTGGTGTTCGAGAAGACCGACATCCTCCGCCACTATGGCAAATCCTACACCGTCGCCTTCACCCGCTTTGCCGGCGCCTCGCCGCAGATGACCGCCTTCGCCGCCGACGAGCTCGACATGGCGAATTTCGCCTTCGCCAATCTCGGCATGGCGGTCATCAATGCCAAGCTCGAGAATGTGCGCATCCTGTCGGACGGCTTCCAGGACGGCGTGCCCGGCTATTACTCGGTCCAGTTCTTCGCCGCCAAGGACAGCCCGATCCAGGGCACGGGCGACCTCAAAGGCAAGATCATCGCCACCAACGCCGTCGGCGGCGCGGCCGACATCGCGTTGCGCGGCTATATGCGCCAGCGCCATCTCGAGGAGAAAACCGATTACCGCCTGGTCGAAGGCGGCTTCTCGACTTTGGTGCCGATGCTGTTCGATCAGAAGGTCGACGTCATCGCGCTCGTGCCGCCGTTCAATTACGACCCAAAGCTCAAGGACCAGGCGCGCATCGTCTTCACCCAGCGCGATCTGATCGGCCAGACGCAGATGAATTTCGTCGTTTCGCGCGCCGAGTTCCTGGCAAAGAATCGCGCCGCGGTCATCGACTATTACGAGGATTATCTGCGCGGCCTCGACTGGTTTCTCGCCCCCGCCAACCGCGAGGAAGCGATCGCCATCATCGCGCGCTTCACCAAGGTTCCGGCCGAGCAATATGCCGGCTGGATCTTCGACAAGGGCGATTTCTATCACGACCCGAATGCGCGGGTGAACCTCGCGGCGCTCAAAAAGAATCTCGACGTGATCTATCAACTCGGACTCATCGCGCGCCCGGTCGATCCGGCCAAATATCTCGACGAAAGCTTCGTCATCGAAGCGCGCAAAAGGCTGACAGCAAGCGGCGCGAAATAGGGCGCGCGTCGATCCGGGGTGCGGCGGTGTGTCGCAAGCGGGTATTGTCGTGATATTTTGCCGGGTCATGCGCTTTGACGGACTCGGCGGATTTCGACTAGAATTAGAATTGATCAAATCCCGAAATGTGAAAGACCGCAGACCTCTCGCGAAAGGGGAAACGCCTTGCCGAACAAAAAGCTGCTCGCGTTGCACATAACCGAGAAGGAAGCCTTGCAATTCCACGCGCAAGGAAAGCCCGGCAAGATCGAGATCGCGCCCACCAAGCCGCTGACGACGCAGAACGATCTGTCGCTCGCCTATTCGCCAGGCGTGGCCTATCCCTGCCTTCACATCCAGCGCGATCCGGCGCTCGCCTATGACTATACGGCGAAGGGCAACCTCGTCGCCGTGATCACGAACGGCACGGCGGTGCTGGGGATCGGCAATATCGGCGCGCTTGCCGCGAAGCCAGTGATGGAAGGCAAGGCGGTTCTGTTCAAGCGCTTTGCCGGCATCGACGCCATCGATCTCGAGATCGCGACCGGCGACGTCGACGAATTCGTCAACTGCGTGCGCTTCCTTCATCCGTCCTTCGGCGGAATCAATCTCGAGGACATCAAGGCGCCCGAATGCTTCGTCATCGAGCAGCGTTTGCGCGCGCTTCTCGACATTCCGGTCTTCCATGACGATCAGCACGGCACCGCGGTCGTCGCGGCGGCGGCATTCTTGAACGCGCTCGATCTTACCGGGCGCAGCATCAAGACCGCCAAGATCGTGATCAACGGCGCGGGCGCCGCCTCCATCGCCTGCGTCGATCTTTTGAAGAGCATGGGCTTGCCGCCGGAAAATGCGATTCTGTGCGACACGAAGGGCGTCATCTATCGCGGCCGCGTCGAGGGCATGAACCAATGGAAGGCGGCGCACGCGGTCGAAACCAACCGCCGCACCTTGGCCGAAGCCTTCGACGGCGCCGATGTGTTCTTCGGCCTGTCGGTCAAAGGCGCGGTGACGAAGGAGATGGTGCGCGCCATGGCCGACCGGCCGATGATCGCCGCCTTGGCGAATCCCGATCCCGAGATCACGCCCGAGGAAGTGGCCGAAGTGCGCCAAGACGCGATCATGTGCACCGGGCGCTGCGACTATCCCAACCAGATCAACAATATTCTCGGCTTTCCTTATATCTTCAGGGGCGCGCTCGACACGCGCGCCTCGACCATCAACGACGCGATGAAGATCGCCGCGGCGCATGCGCTCGCCGCGCTGGCGCATGAGGACGTGCCCGCGGAGGTGGCGGCCGCCTATTCGGGCCAGCAGCTTCGCTACGGCCCCGATTACATCCTGCCGACGCCGTTCGATCCGCGGCTGATCTGGGCGGTGCCATCGGCGGTGGCCAAGGCCGCGATGGATTCGGGCGTGGCGCGCAAACCATGCGCCGATATCGCGGCCTATCGCGACAGCTTGAAGCGCATCCTCCAGCCGGCGGCGGCAATTGCCGCGGCGACCGCGAAATCTGGCGGCTGACGACCAGCGCCGGCTCGGCGAAATATCCCGGCCAAAGCGTCGTCGTCGCGGCGCGGAAAAGGCTGACGGCCGCGAAGTAACGCGCTCAGCTATCGATCGCCGGCCTTGGGATTGTTCATGGATTTTGAAGGTCGTCGATCATCGCCTTGAGAAAACGCGCGGCCTCACCGCCAGTGACGATGCGATGATCAAAGGTGAGCGACAGCGGCAAAAGCTGGCGGACAATCCGGCCGGCGCCGACGATCGCGACCTGCGGCGGCAAGATGACGAGCGCTGCCTGGCGTCCCGCCAGCATGCCGAAATTCGACAGCGTGATGGTCGGATCCTTGAGGTCGGCCCGAGGCACGGTGCGCGCCCGGACGGCGGCTTTCAGCGCGTCGAGCTCTTGGCGCAACGTCGCCGCGTCCTTGCTCTCGACGCCGCGCAGCACGGGCACGATCAGCCCGTCTTCGGTGTCGACGGCGATGCCGAGGTCGATGCGCGGTATCGTCCGCAGCGCCAGAGCGCCGGTGTCGAACCAAGAATTCACCACGGGAACGGCGCGGCAGGCGACGACAACGGCGCGGATCATTCGCATCGTCACGTCGGTGCCCGGTTTCCACCAGGCGTCGATATCGGCTTCGTCCCACAGCGTCGCGGGCACGATCTCGGCCCCCGCGCGCGCCATGTTGATGGCCATCGCGCGCCGCACGCCACGCAACGGCGCCGCGCCCGCAATCATGGGCTTTGCGGCCGCGGCGTCGATATCGGCGCGGGTGATTGCGCCGCCGAGCCCCGTGCCTCGGATTTGCGCGAGATCGACGCCGCGTTCGCGCGCGAGCGCGCGGACCGCCGGCAACGCTTCGACCCGCACGCCCGCGGATGGGGTGACGGGAGGTTTGGCGACTGGCTTCGGCGCGGTTTTGGCGGCAGCCGAGACGGTCGGCAATTCGCCCATCACCGTGCCGGTATCGGCGTGCGGGCCCTCCTCGAACTCGACCAGCGTTGCGCCAACCTGCACCCGTTCACCGACCTTGCCGAAGAGGCGCGCGACGCGGCCTGCCCGCGGCGAGGGTATCTCGACCACTGCCTTATCGGTTTCCACCGAAACCAGCGGCTCGTCGGCGACGACGTGGTCGCCGACCTCGACGTGCCAGGAAACGATTTCGGCGTCTTGGAGACCCTCCCCGAGATCGGGAAGCGCGAAGGTGCTCACGCGAAGGCCACCGCGCGCTGCGCCGCCGCGACGACGCGTGCGGCGTTCGGCAGATAATGGCTTTCGAGTTGGGGCAGCGGCATGACCGTGTCATAGCCGGCAACGCGCTCGATCGGCGCCAGCAGCGAGGTGAGCGCGCGCTCGGCGAGACGCGCGGCGATCTCGCCGCCGAAACCGCCCGTGAGCGGCGCCTCTTGCACGATGATGCAGCGGCCGGTCTTCTTGACCGAAGCGATGATGGTCTCGGCATCGAGATGCTTCAGCGTCGCCACGTCGATGACCTCGGCGCTGACACCGGAGGTCGCGAGATCGGCGGCGGCGGCGAGTGCCTCCTGCACCATTGCGCCCCAGGCGACGAGGGTCACATCGGTGCCTTCGCGGAGTACGAAACAGCGATCGAGCGGCAGCGCCTTGCCGTCGTCGGTCACGTCTTCGCGGACCGCGCGGTAAAGCCGCGTCGGCTCAAGGAATACAACCGGATCGGGATCGCGGATGGCGGCGAGCAGAAGGCCATAGGCGCGGCCGGGCGACGATGGGATCACCACGCGCAGGCCCGGAATATTGGCGAACATCACTTCCGGGCTTTCGGAATGATGCTCGAGCGCCTTGGTACCGCCGCCATTGGGTGCCCGCACCACCAGCGGACAGGTCAGCCGGCCGCGGGTGCGCGTGCGGAAGCGCGAGGCGTGGTTGGCGAGGTGGTCGATGCATGGATAGATGAAGCCCGAGAACTGGATTTCGGCCACGGGCCGGAAGCCCTGTGCCGCCAAGCCGACCGAAAGGCCGACGATCGTCGCCTCGGCGATCGGCGTGTCGCGGACGCGCTCCGGCCCAAATCGCTTGAACAAGCCGTCCGTGGCGCGAAACACGCCGCCATCGAGGCCGACATCTTCGCCGAGCACGATCACGCTTTTGTCCTCCGCCATGGCGCGCGCCAGGGCGAGATTCACGGCTTGGACGAGATTGATCTCAGACATGGCGCCTCATTCTGCCGCGGCAGCGCGGCTGGTTGGCGGAGTGGACCATAGTGCGAGCGCAGCCTCGCGCTGGGCGGCGAGATCAGCGGGCATCCGCACAAAGGTGTAATCGAATATCGTGGCCGGATCCTGCGGCGGCGTCTTCAGATAGACGTCCGTGGCGGCGTCGATTTCCGTAGTCAATTCGTGGATGAGCTTGTCCTCGTGGGTTTTGCTCCACAGCCCGGCGTTGGTCAGATAGCTGCGCAGGCGAAGGACCGGCTCTTCCGGCCAATGGAGCGTGACCTCGGCATCGTCGCGATAGCGGCTGGCGTCATCGGAGGTCGTATGATCGCCCAGGCGATAGGTGATGGCCTCGATGACTTGCGGCCCGCCGCCGGTGCGCGCGCGCTCCAACGCGGCATGGACCACGCCGTGCATCGCCACCGCGTCGTTGCCGTCGACTTGCTCGCCGTTGCAGCCGACCGCCACCGCCTTTTGCGCCAGCGTCTCGGCGGCGCTCTGCGCGCGGCGCGGGACCGAGATCGCCCATTGATTGTTGCTGACAACGAACACCACGGGCAAACGCCACACGCCGGCGATGTTGAGAGATTCGTAGACGTCGCCCTTCGAGGTACCGCCGTCGCCGAAGATGCAGACGGCAACCCGAGGCTCCTTACGGAGCTGGAAGGCGAGAGCCGCGCCCACCGCATGCGCCGAATGACTGCCGACCGGGATGCTGACGGCGAAGTCTTCGCGCGGCGTGGCGAAAGCATTGCCGCGCTCATCGCCGCCCCAATACAGCAGAAACTCAAGCGGTGTCACGCCGCGCCATAGCAGCGCGCCATGGTCGCGGAAGCTCGGCACCAGCACGTCCTCGGGCAGCATGGCGCTGGCGGCGCCGACCGACACCGCTTCCTGGCCGAGCAGCGACGCGTAAGTGCCGAGACGGCCCGTGCGCTGCAGCGAGCCGGCCTTGGCGTCGAGCATGCGGGTGCGCACCAGCGCTCGGTAGAGCGCGATCATCTTGGCCGGATCCTCGAGCGTTCCCGGCACCTTGCCGATCAGCTTGCCGGCGGGATCGATCGATCGGCTAAAGCCGATCTCGAAGCGGGCTACGATCTCGTTCATGATCTCGACCCTTTCCTAGCAACAGCCTTTAAACCGGCCCTTCTCGACGGCGTAGCGGGCGTTCTGACGTTCGCGGAAAAACTCGACATAGGTCATGATTGGCTCTTCCGGGTGGTGCGCCTTGCGGTGCGCCACGTAGTTGTCGTAATCGGGAACGCCGACCATGAGGCGGGCGGCCCGCACCGCCCAGCCCCAAGCGATCCTGATCCTAGTCATCGCCAGCCGCGGCACCGGCTGCGCCACCGATCTCGTGGGTCGTGCTCTTCGGACTACCCAACGCCTTGCGGATATCGAAGAAGGCGTAGATCACCACGGTCACGACGATCGCCACCGACAAGCCCGCGAGGGTCGCATCGAGATAGTCGTTGAAGATGACGCGGTTCATCTCGGCAAGCGACTTTGCGGGCGCCAGCACCTGATTGGCCGCCACCGCACTGCCGAACTTGAGCGCGTGGGCGATGAAGCCGACTGCCGGATTCGAATCGAACACTTTCTCTAGACCAGCCGTCACCGTGCATACGACCAGCCAGGTCGCCGGCAAGACAGTGACCCAAGCGAAGCGTTCGCGCTTCATCTTGAAGAGCACCACGGTGCAGAGGGTGAGCGCGATCGCCGCCAGCATCTGGTTGGTGGCGCCGAACAGCGGCCACATCGTCCAGATACCGCCATACGGATCGATGACGCCCGCATAGAGCAGATACCCCCACAACACGCAGGCTAGGGCCGAACCGATGACGTTATTGGCCCACGACTTGGTCTCCCGGAAGGCCGGAATCACGTGGCCGACGAGATCCTGGATCATGAAGCGGCAGACGCGCGTACCGGCATCGACCGTCGTCAGGATGAAGAGCGCCTCGAACAGAATGGCGAAGTGGTACCAGATCCCCATCAGCGCCCTGCCGCCGAGGAACCCGGACAGGATGGTCGCCATGCCGACGGCGAGGGTCGGGGCGCCGCCGGTGCGCGAGAGAATGCTCGTTTCGCCCACGTCATGCGCGATCTGCGTCAGAACGTCGGGCGTTACCACGAAACCCCAAGAGGTAACGACTTGGGCCGCCGAATCAGCGGTCGCGCCGATGAGACCGGCCGAGCTGTTCATGGCGAAGTAGACACCCGGATGGATCACCGCGGCGCCGATCATGGCCATGATGGCGACGAAGGATTCCATCAGCATGCCGCCATAGCCGATGAAGGCGATCTGGTTCTCATTTTCGATCATCTTGGGCGTGGTGCCCGACGCGATGAGCGAATGCCAGCCGGATACCGCGCCGCAGGCAATGGTGATGAAGAGGAACGGGAACAGGCTGCCCGCCCATACCGGGCCGGTCCCGTCGACGAACTTGGTCAAAGCCGGCATCTGCAGGTCGGGGCGAACGATCAGAATGCCGATCGCCAACAGCAAGACGGCGCCGATCTTCAGGAAAGTCGAGAGATAGTCGCGCGGCGCCAGCAACAGCCAAACCGGCAGCACCGATGCGATGAAGCCGTAGCCGATGATGAACAGCGCCAGCGAGGTGCCCGGAAGGTTGAAATAGACCGCGAGATCCGGCGTCTCGGAAACCGTCCGCCCGTAGACGAGCGCCGCCAAGAGCAGCACCCCGCCAATGATCGACATCTCGGCAATACGGCCCGGCCGGAAGAAGCGGCTATAGACGCCCATGACGAGCGCGATCGGGACGGTGCAGAACACGGTGAAGGTGCCCCAGGGGCTGCCCTTCAGGGCGCTGACCACGACGAGCGCGAGCACCGCGAGGATGATGACGCAGATGAGCAGCACGCCAAGGCCGGCGATGGTGCCGGCGACCGGCCCCATCTCGGAGCGAATCATTTCGCCGAGCGAACGGCCGTCGCGCCGTGTCGACAGGAAGAGGACGGTCATGTCCTGCACCGCGCCCGCGAAAACGACGCCTGCAAGAATCCAGAGCGTCCCCGGCAGATATCCCATCTGCGCGGCCAACACCGGGCCGACCAGCGGACCCGCGCCGGCGATCGCCGCGAAATGATGTCCGTAGAGCACGTAGCGGTTGGTCGGCACATAGTCGAGGCCGTCATTGCGGACATAGGCCGGAGTTTGCCGCGCCGCATTGACGCCGAGCACCTTGTTGGCGATGAAGAGGCCGTAGAAGCGGTAGGCGATGAAGTAGATGCACACCGCTGCGATAACCAACCAAGCGGCATTGACCGGCTCGCCGCGCGTGAGGGCGACGATCCCGAACGAGACCGCACCCAGCAAAACAACGGCTGCCCAAAGCAATTTGTTTTGGATCGACATGTCTTGCTCCTACGGTCTGCTCCCGGGAAGTCGCCTTTTTCAGACGATGAACGAAATCTTAAGAGCCGTAATCCGTTTTACATTGATCTAGATCAAGGGCTACCGAGCCGCGCGAGGAGTGTTCTCTCCGGGTCGATGCTGTGGAAAAAGGACTCGTGATCTTTGCCGAGCAGCGATTCCGTCGCTTGGGGCATTCGGCAACCGGCTCGGATCATCATGATGGGGCAGAGGTAGATGAACTTCGTCGTCGCGCGCGCCGAGCTCCTGGAAAAGAATCGCGAAGCGGTCATCGACTATGACGAGGATTGCCTGCGCGGCCTCGACTGGCTTTTGGCATCCGCCAACCGCGAGGAAGCGATCGCCATCATCGCGCGCCCGGCCGATCTCGCGAAATATCTCGACGAAAGCTTCGTTGTCGAAGCGTGTAAAATTCTGACGGCGCGCGGCGTGTCCGAGATGCGCCAAAAACGGACATGCGCGAGTGAGCCTCTCCGCTGACTCGACAATGCGAACATCGCCAAGCTGCCGCCTGCTCTCGCGGCCGCTTGTGCCGCGGCGTCGCGATTCCAGGCGAGGACGATCCACGGGCCGGTGCCTCGATCAGCGCCGATCACGCGGTTGAGCGGCGCCGCATTGAGGTCTATCTTTAATCGTTGAGCCGCCGGACGAAGCCGACGACTCCCAGGGCATGACGTTCCAGCGCATCGGCTGCATTCGCCGGCGTGGGGCTTCCGCCACGAAGGGACGGACCTCGGGTGATTGAAGCGCGGTCATGAACCACGGGTTTCAGCGATGGTTGCCTACCGCGAGCGTTCTCGCCGTGGGCGCCGCGATTTCATTTTTTGCATCCGATCTCGCCCGGCGCGCCGACGATGCGCGGGTGCAAAACACCCTCGAGCTGCGCACGGAATTGCGGGCGCAAAACATTCAACGCCGCTTCGCGCGCGAGATCGACTCGTTGCAGTCGCTGGCGAATTACCTTGCCGTTCAGGATCGCGTCAGCGCGACGCAATTCGAGGATTTTGCCGGTCTGGCGCATGACGGCGACGATCTTGCAAGCTCGGTCGTTTGGGCGCCTTGGATCGACGATTCGCAGCGCGCCACCTTCGCGATGGGGGCGCGCGATGCCGGCGTTCCCGCGTTTCACATCCTTGCCCGCGACGCCCAAGGACAGCTTGTCGAAGAGCCGGATCGCGACGCTTACCTGCCGGTGCTGTTCCAAAAGATATTCGACGACCGCCCCGGGCCGATCGGCTTCGATGTGATCTCGCTTCCCGGGCGCGAGCAATGGGTCGAGACCGCGCGCGACAGCGGAAGCCCTTTCATGACCGACCCGCTTGTCTTGCCGATGGGAGACGAAAGCCCCCTCGGTTTCGTCGCGCTGATACCCGTCTATGCGGCGTCAGCCAAGAGCACGACGGTCGAAGAGCGCCGGCAAGCCTTTCGCGGCGTCGCGCTCGCGCGATTTCGCTTCGATCGAACCCTGGCGGCGCTCGTCGCCCATGAATCGAAAATCGACGAAACGGTCGATTTTTTCGTTGCCGCCGACGCGCCGGGCGCGAATGCGCTGCACCTCGCCCGATTCGATCGCGCGACTTCGACAATCGCCATGCAACCGCCAGCGGCCCCGCTGGAACCCAGTGCGACGCGGGTGACGCAAGAATTCGATGCCTTCGGGCGAAAATGGACCCTCGTGTCGTATTTCGGCCCCAATGTCGTGAACGGCCTGCGCAGCGCCAATCGCTGGTCGTGGCTCAGCTTCGGGCTCGCCCTGACCCTGCTTCTTGCGCTCTATATCGAGCGCGAGCGGCGGCGACGTTTCGAAACCGAAGCCTTGGTCGAAAAACGCACGGCCGAGCTCGGCGCATCCAACCGCGATCTCGGCCGCGAGCTTCAAGAGCGCCGCCAGGCGGAAGCTTCGCTGCGCGCGACGCAGAGTCTTCTTTCCGCGACCCTCGAAGCCGCGCCTTTCGCGATGCTGAGTCTGGCGCTCGATCGCACGACCATGTTTTGGAACCGCGCCGCCGAGCGCATCTTCGGCTACACCGCCGAGGAGGTGATCGGACGCATCCCGCCGATCGCGCCGGAAGAGGAAAGAGCCGCGATCGAGGCAACGATCCAGCGCATGGCGGAAGGCCGGATCGTCCACGATCTCGCGGCGCGGCGACGGCGCAAGGACGGCTCCATCGTCGAAATCCGCTTCAGCGGCGCGCCGGTTTACGACGATGGCGTTCTGCGCGCGTTCGTCCTCGTGCTCCAGGATGTCACCCAGACCACCGCGCTGGAACGGCAACTCATCCAGGCGCAGAAGATGGAATCCATCGGCACCCTCACCGGCGGCATGGCGCATGATTTCAACAATCTTCTCGGCATCGTCATCGGCAATCTCGATCTGGCGCGCGCATCGAACGCGCTGAACGCCGACACGGACGAGCTCGTCGGCGATGCGCTTGACGCGGCCCTTCGCGGCGCCGAGCTGACGCAGCGGCTGCTGGCCTTCGCGCGCCGGCAACCCCTCAAGCCCGCGCGTGTCGACCCCAACACCCTGGTCGGCGACATCGTCAAGCTCTTGGCCAGGACCCTCGGCCAGGACATCGCAATCTCGCTCAATCTTGCGCAAGGGGTGTGGCCGATCGTGATCGACCCGGCGCAACTCGAAGCCAGCCTCGCCAATCTCGCGACCAACGCGCGCGACGCGATGCCGGCCGGCGGCCGGCTGGTCATCGCGACCATGAACCGGTATCTCGATGCCGACTACGCGGCGCTCTTTCCGGACGTCGCGCCGGGCGACTACGCGATGATCGAGGTCAGCGACACCGGCGCCGGCATTTCGCCGGAGACGATCGGGCGGATTTTCGAGCCGTTTTTCACGACGAAGGAATTGGGCAAAGGGACCGGCCTGGGGCTGAGCATGGTGTTCGGCTTCGTGAAGCAGTCGGGCGGGCACATCAACGTCTATAGCGAGATCGGCGTCGGCACGACCTTTCGCATTTATCTGCCGCGCGCCGCCGACGAGGCTGCGGCGGAGGCGCCGCTCGAGCAGGGACTCCTTGCCGCCGGCCGCGGCGAAGTCGTGCTCGCCGTCGAGGATAATGACGCGCTGCGCCGCGTCGTCCTCCGCCAGCTCCACGAGCTTGGCTACCGGGTGCGCGAGGCGGAAAACGCCGCCGCGGCGCTTGCGCTTCTGGAAACCGAGACGATCGACCTGCTGTTTACGGATATCGTCCTGGCGGGCGGCGTCGACGGCTATGCGCTGGCCCGGCAAGTGCAAGCGCGCTGGCCGAGCGTGGCGGTCGTCCTGACCTCGGGCTTTCCCCAGACGAAGCTCAATATGGATAACGGCTGGAAGGATGAATTCATCCTGTTGAGCAAGCCTTATCGCCGCCGCGACCTGGCGCGGGCGTTGAGAGCGGCGCTGGATCGCTGATTTTCGCGCCGGCGCACGTTAACCCCGTGGCGGGCCGATCCCTGTCGGGTTGCAGAGTTTGACCTGGGTCAAAGGGCACAGGCCCCGCCTGCGATAGCATACCGTCGTTCGTGTCAGCTTCGGTCGTCGCGCCGGGCAATATGCTCGATCGACCGAAGGCAAGGTCGATAAGCGCCCGTCTTGATGTGCGTCTCGTCAATCAACGAAAGCGTGGGTAATGCAACTGCCGCAATTCGAGTATCTTGCACCCTCGACCGTCGAAGAAGCCTGCTCGTTTTTGATGGCCCATGAAAACGCCGCGCTTCTTGCCGGCGGGACGGACTTGTTCGTCAAGATGAAGAACCGGAAGGTCATGCCGCAATACGTGGTCGACCTGAAGGGCATTTCAGGCATGGAGTATGTCCGGTTCGACGAGCGCGATGGCCTGAGAATCGGTGCGCTGGCCACGATCCAGTCTTTGAAGAACGCGGTCGCCGTGAAGCGCCATTGCAAGATCCTGGTTCAGGCCGCGGCGGCCGAGAGCTCGGTCCAGATCCGGAACGTCGCGACCCTTGGCGGCAACATCGTCAACGCTTCGCCGGCGGCCGATGCTCCGCTCGCGCTGATGGTTGCCGGAGCCAGCGCCGTGCTCACCCGCGATGGCGCCGAGAGAAGATCGGTTCCGCTGGAGGAATTCTTCACCGGACCGGGCAGGACGATACTTCGGCCGGGCGAATTGCTGATCGAAATCCATGTGCCGGCGGCAGCGCCGCAAACCGGCGCGGCTTATCTCAAGCACGCCACGCGCCGAACCGATATCGCGATCGTTTCCGTCGCGGTGGTGCTGACCTTGTGGAAGAACATCTGCACCGACGTGAGGATCGGGCTTGGTTCCGTGGCGCCGACGATCATGCGAACGCAAAAAGCCGAAGCGCTGTTGATCGGCAAGACGATCGACGAAGATCTGGCCGAGGCAGCCGCCCAGGAAGCGGCGCTGGCGTGCAGCCCGATCGACGACATCAGGCGCTCCTCGGATTACCGGAGAACGACCGTCGCGCAAATCACCAAACTGGCGATACGGCAGGCCGTCATGGACGCCAAGTCATGAGACGCCGTATCCAGCTCAGGGTGAACGGCGAAGGTCACTCTTTCGACGTGGAGGAATCGGACATTCTGCTCGACGTCCTCCGGGAAAACCTGAAGCTCATGAAGACAAAGGAAGGCTGCAGCATGGGGGAATGCTGCAGCTGCACCGTCATCATGAACAAGAAAGCCGTCAATTCCTGCCTCGTCCTGGCCGTCAATGCGGATGGCAAGGACATCGTCACGGCCGAAGGTCTTGCCGACGACATGGAATACCACCCTTTCAACGACACGCTGATCGGCGACGGCTCGATGCGGGTCAGCTTCGAGGCGCCCGGCAGCCGGACGCAGCAGGATGTCTTCACCTTCTGTCACATCTGCCCGGGCCATTGCAGCATCAAGGCGACGCTCGAAGACGGCAAGGTCGTCGATATCGCGCCGGACAAGGAAAGCGGGCTTTCGAACGAGCAATGCCCGGTGAAGAAGGGCCGGTTCTCCATTCCCGAAGTGCTGACCCATCCCGATCGCCTTACCCACCCGATGAAGCGGGTCGGCGCACGCGGCGAAGGCCAGTGGGAACGCATCACCTGGGACGAGGCGCTGGATACCATCGCCGACAAACTCCTCGCGATCAAAGCGGAGACCGGTCCGGAGGCCGTGTTCTTCGGGCTGGGCGAGCCGAAAGGGCTTGAATTCGCCTTCGCGCAGCGTTTGGCGAGCGTCTTCGGCACACCCAATATCATGACGCCGGCATGGTGCTGCGGCGCGCCGTCAGGCTCGGCGTCCGGGCTCACCTATGGTTGGAACTGCGTTCCCGACGAGGAAGTGCTGCCGCAGCTTCTGGTGATCTGGGGGGTGAACAACAACTTCACCAGCGGCGGATTGCGCCGGGAAACCTTCGAGAAGATCATCGCCAGCGGCACCAAGGTGATCGTCGTCGATCCGCGGAAGATCGACATGGCCGCGGTCGCGGACATTTGGGTCCGGGTCAGGCCGGGCAGCGACGGCGCCTTGGCCATGGGGTTGCTCAAGGTCGCCATCGACGAGAATCTCTACGACAAGAAATTCGTCGACGAATGGTGCATCGGCTTCGATCTTCTCGCCGAGGAGATGAAGACCTTCTCCTTGCAGGATGTCGAGAAGGTGACCTGGGTTCCCGAGCAGACGATTCGCGAATTCGCGCGTGCCTACGCGACGACGCGGCCGGCCAGCATCCAATGGGGCAACGGCATCGATACGTCGCTGACCTCGTTTCCGGGCGCCCGCGCCATCGCGATCCTGCGCGCGATCACCGGCAATCTGAACGTGCCGGGCGGCGACGTGTTTCTGACGCCCGCGCCCTATATGCGGCCCGGCCGGTTCTATCTGCTCAGCAAGTTTTCCCGCAACCAGGACAAGTCGCTCGGCAAGGATTTCAAACTCGCCATGCGATCGGCGTTCGTGCCGCCGCAGACCTTCATCAAGTCGGTTCTGACCGGCGATCCGTACCGCATCCGGGCGGGTATCTTCCTGCTGACCAATCCCATCCTGAGCTATCCGGATTCGAAAAAAACCTATGACGCGTTCATGAATCTGGAATTCTCGGTCGTCGCCGATATTTTCATGACGCCCACCGCGGCCCTGGCGGACATCGTTCTTCCCGCCGCCTGGGGTATGGAACGCGAGGAGCTCGGCTACTGGCCGGGCTGGTATGAAGAGATCAGGGCCTATCCCAAGCTGGTCGAGCCGCCCGGCGAAGCATGGCCGGATACGAAATGGTTGAACGAGCTGGCCAAGCGGCTCGGGCATGGCGAGCATTTCTGGCCTCACGAGGAAGACGCGCTCGACGAGTTCGTCAAGGGCAGCGGCTTCGACTACGAGGACATGAAGCACAAAAGGGTGCTGCATTCGAAGGTCGAATACAAGAAGCACGACTACCGCACGCCGTCAGGCAAGGTCGAGATCGCTTCGCAGAAAGCGGCCGAATTTGGCTACAGCGCGGTTCCGCGCTGGCGCGAGATGCTCGCCGTGCCGAACCTGTCGGACGAATACCCGCTGCTCCTGACCAACGCGAAGGAAGACGTCTATATGGGCAGCGGCTACAAGCACGTGGCGTCGTTGCGGGTGATGAAATCCGAGCCGTTCGTCGAAATTCATCCCGACACGGCCCGAAGCCTGAACTTGCGCGACGGCGACATGGTCGACATCGAAACCGATAAGGGCCGGATCGCGCAGCGCCTGGCCTTTAACCGCGATCTGGATCGGCGGATCGTCGTCGCGTCTTTCGGCTGGTGGTTTCCGGAACGGCCGGGCGATTTGTCCGGCTGGGATGAATCCAACATCAATGTTCTGACACGCAGCGAACCGCCTTATGATCCCGGCATCGGCACCTTCGAAATTCGCGGCGTGCCGTGTCGGGTGCTGTCACGGGCCGCCCAACGGTGATGCGGCCCGGCGTTCAAACGGTGGCGCGCGCATGACCTGTCGTTTCACCGGCAACCGATCCGCGCGTCGACAATAGGCGCTTATCGATTTTGCCCTGGCCGGTCTTGGGAAGCTCCGACAGGAACTCGATGATCCTCGGCACCTTGTAGGATGCCAAGTTTCGCCGGCAGTATTCGTCGATCTCCGCGGCGGTACGCTCGGTCGCCGGAACACCATCCTTGAGCACGACGAACGCCTTGGCTTTCACGAGGCCGTCCGCGTCCTTCACGCCCAGAACCGCGCATTCGCCGATCGCCGGGTGCTGGGCGAGGCAGGTTTCGATTTCGAGCGGCGCGATATAGACGCCGCTCACTTTGATCAGGTCGTTGGCCCGTCCCATGTACCAGAAATAGCCGTCCTCATCCTCGCGGAAGAGGTCGTTGGTGTTGACCCATTGGTCGCCCGGGAAAGTCTCCTTCGACTTCTCCGGATCGAGGTGATACCCGGTCGCCGATGCGGCCGAGCGCACCCAAAGCACGCCGGTCTCGCGTTCGGGCACCTCGTTGCCTTCCTTGTCCATGAGCTTGACGGTGACGAGGGAAGCGATCTTTCCCGAGCTTCCGGGCCGAACCTCGCCCGCCCGGTCCGCGAAATAGCCAAGGAAGGTCTCGGCCGAGCCGTGGACGTTTCTGACTTCGACGCCGAAGGTTTCCGTGAACGCGGTGTAAAGCTGTTCGGACAAGAGCTCGCCCGAGGAGAGGCAGACGCGAATGCCGCTCAGATCCGCATGCGTGGCCTCGGGGCTCTCGAGCATGGCGCGCATCATCGTGGGGACGTTCAAGAGAACCGTGGGGCGATGCTTGGCGATCATGCGAAAGATGATTTCGGGCGTGGTCCGCTCGGGCGCGAGACACACGGCGGCGCCCGCCCGAAGTGGCCAGTTCATGCCCAGATCGCGCGCATAGTGGAAAAAGAGCTTCGGCACTCTGAGCACCACGTCCTGGGCCGTGTACTGAACCAGCGACTGGAACGATTCGAAACCCACCACCCCGTGATCGTGGCTGTGGGGAACACCCTTGGGCTTGCCCGTGGTCCCACCCGAAAAGTTCCAGAACGCCAGATTGCCTTTGCTGGGCGAGCGCGCCGCGAGAACCGGCGACGCAGAAGCGAGCCGATCGGCCAAGGCGATCTCGTTTTTGTCGAGCGGCGGGAGGTCGCTTCCCGCGACCAGGATCACCACGGGATGCGTGGCCTTGCGCGCGCCTTCCCGGACGATGCCGAGAGTCGTTCGGTCGACGATGACGACTTTGGGCTGCACGTAGCCGATGAAATACTCGTAGTCGGTCGGATGCAGGTAGGTGTAGGCGTGGGTCGCGACGCCGCCGATCTTCATCGTCCCGAACCAGGCGGCAAGCCAGTCGGGGGAATCCTGGAGAACAAGCAACACGCGATCCTGGAAATCCACGCCCAGATCTTTCAGCACATTGCCGACTTTATTTGCGAGCTGGCACAATGCGCCGAACGTATAGGCCTCGTCCTCATAGTAGGCGGCGATCTTTTCGCCTCGGCCGCGAACGAGGTTGTCTTCCAGATAGAAATTGGAAAGCGTCAAATCCTCTGGAATCTCGACGTCAAAAGCTGGACCGCGTTTCATCCCCCGCCTTCTTCTTAATGTCATCGGGCGGCATCAAAAGCGGCCGCCCGATCGAGGCTGAGCGCCGACCGCGGCGGGACCTTTGATCTAGGTCAAGATGCCGGATGTGATAATTTGCCGCGCCAAGTGACGAGAGAAATTGGTTCTCGTCGGCGCGGGGATCTCGGTGGGTGTTGCGCCGCACCATGATGACGCGGCGTCGCTCGCTTCCCGTCGCGCTCCGGCTTGCCAGGCCCCGAATAGCCTGTGACCGCGCCGGTCACGCCTTTGCGAGCGCAAGCGGGCCGGCGTTGTCGGGGCCCGAAATTGTGCTAGGCTTGGCGAAAATCGCCGTCTTGAGGGAGGCACCACGATGATCACGATCACCGTCAATGGAACGCAACATCAGCTCGATCTCGAGCCCGATACACCGTTGCTTTGGGCCTTGCGCGACGCGGTCGGGCTGACCGGAACCAAGTTCGGCTGCGGCATCGCCCAATGCGGCGCCTGCACGGTGCATATCAACGGCGTCGCGATGCGCTCGTGCTCGGTGCCGATCGCGCGCCTCGACGGCGCCAGCATCACCACGATCGAAGGCCTGTCGCCCGACGCCAAGCATCCCGTGCAGCAGGCCTGGCTGGCCGAGGATGTGCCGCAATGCGGCTATTGCCAATCGGGGCAGATCATGGCGACGGCGGCTTTCCTCAAAGACCATCCCAACCCGACCGATGCCGAGATCGACGCCAACATCACCAATATCTGCCGCTGCGGCACTTATGAGCGCCTGCGTCGCGCCATTCATCGCGCCGCCGAGCTGATGAAAGCCTAAGGGGAGGACGAGCCATGGACGGAAATCGCATCGCCCCGGCGCTCAGCGCAACCCAGCTCAGCCGCCGCCACTTCATCCTCACCGCCGCGACCGCGGCCGGCGGCCTTGCCATCGGCATCGGCGCCCTCCCGGACTGGGCTCAAGCGGCGACGGTTGCCGCGCAGCCTTACGACGATAACGCCTCCAGCCCCAACGAGATCGACGCCTGGATCGCGATCGATCCGGACGACTCGGTCCTGATCCGCTATCAGCGCGCGGAGATGGGCCAAGGCAGCATGACCGCGGTGCCGATGATGCTCAATGAGGAGCTGCAGGCCGATTGGTCGAAAGTGCGGATCGAATTCGCCTCGACGAACCGCAACATCCGCGAGAAAAAGATCTACGGCAACATGTATTCAAATGGCAGCCGTTCGATCAAGGAATCGCAAAAGTTGGTGCAGCAGGTGGGCGCCAGCGCACGCGAGCGCCTGATCGCCGCCGCCGCGACCAAATGGGGCGTGCCTGCGACGGAATGCAGCGCCGCAAACAGCGTCGTCACCCATAAGCCCTCCGGCCGGATCTTGCGTTATGGCGAGCTCGCGGCCGATGCGGCGAAGATCAAGCTCGACAAAGAGCCCGCGATCAAGACGCCCGATCAATGGACCTTCGCCGGCAAGCCGATGCCGCGCATCGACGTCGTCCACAAGATCGACGGCTCCGCCAAGTTCGGCATGGACGCGCAAGTGCCGGGAATGGTGTTCGCGGCGATCCTCCAATGCCCTGTCCCCGGCGGCAAGCTGAAGACTGTCGACGAATCCGTGGTCGCCGGCATGCCGGGCAATCCCCGCGTGGTCAAGCTCGACAACGCTGTCGCGGTAGCGGCCGAGGGTACTTGGTGGCGTGCCAAGCAAGCGCTCGCCAAGTTGCAGCCCGAATGGGATGTCGGCGCAGCTGGCAGCACCGACAGCGCGCAATTCTTCCGCGAGTACCGCGCGACCTTGGATACCGGCAAAGCGGTAACCGCGCGCAACCAGGGCGATGTCGACAAGGCGCTGGGCGAAGGCGGCAAGACCTTCGAAGCCATCTATGAGACGCCCTATCTGTCGCATTCGCCGATGGAGCCGATGAACGCGACGGTGCAGCTGCAAGGCGACCGGGTCGACGTCTGGGTTAGCACGCAGGACGCACTCGATGAGACCGAGAAGGTGGCGCAGGCTTTCGGGATCGAAGCCGAGAACATCTACCTCCACAACGCCTATTGCGGCGGCGGATTCGGCCGGCGCGATCTAGCCGATGAGGTGATTCAGGCGGTCTCGATCGCCAAGGTCGTGCAGAAGCCGGTCAAGCTGATCTGGTCGCGCGAGGAGGACACGCGCCACGACAAAATGCGTCCGATGTCCGTCACGCGCTTCAGAGCGGCCACGGGCGCCGACGGGATGCCTACCGCCTTAGCAGTCCGCACCGTCGCGGGCTCGGTCGTCCTGAACGCCTTGGGGAAACTGCCGCCGAACGGCCTCGACTTCGTCTCGGTGCAAGGCCTGGCGACCAATGGCTACGCCATCCCCAATATGCGCATCGAATCCATCGTCAAGGACACGCATCTTCCGGTCTGGTGGTGGCGCGCGCCCGGGCAGAACCAGAACGTGTTCGCGATCGAGGGCTTCCTCGACGAGATCGCGGCGGCCAACAATCTCGATCCCTATCAGCTGCGCAGGAAGCTCCTCGCCGGCAAGCCGGATTGGCTGAAAGTGCTCGACACCGCCGCCGAAAAGGGCGATTGGGGCAAGCCGCTGCCGAAAGGCAGCGGGCGCGGCATCGCCATCTGCACCGATACCGACAGCCTCTGTGCCCAAGTCGCGGAGGTTTCGGTCAGCCCCAAAGGCGAGGTCAAGGTCAATCGGGTGACCGTCGCGCTCGACACGCGCTATCAGGTCAACCCGCTCACCATCGCCGAGCAGGCGGAAGGCAGCGTGATCTTCGGTCTCACCGCCGCGCTCTATGGCAAGATCGAGATCAAGAACGGCGTTCCGGTGCAAGGCAATTTCGACACCTATCGCATGGTGCGCTTGGCCCAGGCGCCGAAGACCGACGTTTATCTGTTGGCGAGCGGCGGCGACAAATGGGGCGGCGCCGGCGAGCCGGCGACGCCGCCGATTGCCGGCGCGGTCGCCAATGCGATTTTCGCCGCGACCGGCAAGCGCATCCGCAGCCTGCCGATCATGGATCACGATTTGTCGTCCGGATCGGCCTGATCTGATGCCGGCTTGAAAGCGCGGAGCCATCGCCAGGAAGGCGATGGCTCCGTTCGCCTGCCGGCCTTCGTCAGAACGCCCAACACCAATTTTTCCAACGTCTCTCCACAAAACCAGCGAGCGGATTGCATGAACCGGATGAAAATTCTTGCCGCCGCGTTTCTCTTTGTCCTCGGCGCCGGGCCGCTCGCGCAGGCGCAGCAAGCCGCGGCGCCCGCCGATAAAGGCGAATACCTGGCCCGCGCCGGCGATTGCATCGCGTGCCATTCCGTGCCCGGCGGCAAGCCCTTTGCCGGCGGCCTCAAAATGGGAACGCCACTGGGCGCAATCTATTCGACCAACATCACGCCCGATCCGGAAACCGGCATCGGCAGCTACAGTTTCGAGGATTTCGACCGCGCCGTGCGCGCGGGCGTCGCCAAGGACGGGCACCGGATCTATCCCGCCATGCCCTATCCCTCTTACGCCAAGATCACCGACGACGATCTCCGCGCGCTCTATGATTTCTTCATGAAGGCGGTGACGCCGGTCAAACAGGCGAATCAGCCCAGCGAAATTCGCAGCTATCTGAACTTCCGCTGGCCGCTCGCAATCTGGGACGCGGTGTTCGCGAAGCGCGGCGCCTATGTCGCGAAGCCGGACCACGACGACGCCTGGAATCGCGGCGCCTATCTGGTCGAGGGGCTGGGCCATTGCGGTGCCTGCCATACGCCGCGCGGCTGGGCCTTTCAGGAAAAAGCGCTCGACGACAGCAGCGGCAATTATCTCCAAGGCGCGGAGCTCGACGCCTGGTCGGCGCCCAATCTGCGCGGCGATGCGCGCACCGGGCTCGGCGCCTGGTCGCAGGACGAGCTCGCCACCTTCCTCAAGACCGGCCACAACGGCAAAGGCACGGCTTTCGGCTCGATGCTCGACGTCGTCAACAACAGCACGCCCTATATGAGCGACGACGACGTGAACGCGATGGCCGCCTATCTGAAATCGCTGCCGGCGAGCGCGCAACAGACCGCTTTCGCCTATGACGAGGCCACGACGACGGCGCTCATGGAGGGCAAGCCGCAACAGGCGGGCGGCGCGCTCTACCTCGGCTATTGCGCGTCGTGCCACGGCGTCGACGGCAAGGGCCAGAGCCCGTACCTGCCACCGCTCGCCGGCAATGCCGTCGTGCTCGACAGCAACGCATCCTCGCTGATCAATCTCGTGCTCAACGGGGCCGAACCGCTGGTGGTGAAGGGCACGCCCGACGCCTATCGCATGCCGCAATACCGCGTGCAGCTTACCGATGACGAGATCGCCAGCGTGCTGAGCTTCGTGCGCGGCGGATGGGGCAATGGCGCCGCGCTGGTGACGGCCGATCAGGTGAAAGCGCTGCGTCCGGTCACCGACCCGAGCAGCGACCGGGTCATTATCCTGAAGATGCGCTGACGCAACGCGCGCATTTTCAGGCGAAGTGTGCAGCGGTTCGCCGCAGAAAATGCGACCAAATCAAAGAAGCTAGAGCATCGTCCGTTTCGATCGAAACGGACGATGCTCTAGCGCGCGCATTACTCGGGTCTCTCGGCGCGGCCTCGCCACGCGCTTTGTGATGCAGCGCAGCATCGATTCACCCCGTGAAAGGGTGTCCGCCGGCTTGACCTAGATCAAGGCCGGGGCGACCTGCCGCCTTACTCTTGAATGACGAATTGGCAAGAAAACGATGCTCGCTTCCGCGCGACCGGCGTTGCGTTGTTCCGAGCAATCATCGGGGGCCGCCTTGTTTCGAGAGAACGCAAACCGTTCGCAGTCGACCACGCACACAAGACCGACGGAAATTTCCCGCGCAACCAGCGGCCATCAGGGATCAGGAGCAAATCATGGCAGAGCTTAGATACGAAGCTCCGGAGACGCTTGCGGCAGCGGTCGCGCTGCTCGCCCAAGCAAGGGGCGCGACCCGCGTTTTGGCCGGCGGGACCGATGTCATCGTCCAGATGGAAACCGAGACGGTCGAGCCGGAGCTTCTGGTCGACATCAAGAAGATTCCGGAAATGCGGCGCATCGCCGTCACCGCAGGCGGCTTCGAGGTCGGCGCGGCGGTGAGCGTGATGGAACTGCTGGAGCATGCCGATTTCTGTCGCGCCTGGCCCGGCGTGATCGAAGGGGCCGCGCTGATCGGGTCGTACCAGGTGAAAGGCCGTGCCACGCTCGGCGGCAATCTGTGCAACGCGTCGCCCGCGGCGGACAGTGTGCCGGCATTGATCGCGGCCGGCGCCGTCGCCCGCATCGTCGGCCCGGGCGGGGTGCGCGAGTTGCCCGTGGAAAAGATTGCCACCGCGCCGGGCCGGACATCGCTAAGCAAGGGCGAGGTGGTTGCGGCGTTGATTTTTCCGGCACGGCCGCCGCGCTCGGGCGACGCCTATCAGCGCGTCACCCCGCGCAGCGAAATGGACATCGCGATCGTGGGCGTCGGCGTGAACCTGACGCTCGACGCAAACGGCGTCTGCACGGCGGCGCGGGTCGCCTTGGGCGCGGTGGCGCCGACGGCGTTGCTAGTGGACGAAGCGGCACGCGCGCTGATCGGCACTCGGCTTGAGGAAGCGGCGCTGACCAAGCTGGCCGCGGCGGCGCGCGGCGCCTGCCGCCCCATCGACGACAAACGCGGCACCATCGAATACCGCACCAAAGCGGCGGGAGTGACGGCGGTGCGTGTCGCCCGCCAGGCCTATGAACGCGCGAGGACGAAATAATGAGCAAGAAGATTCACGTCACCACCACCATCAACGGCGACGAATGCGAATTTCTGTGCGAGCCGCAGCAGACGCTGCTCGATGTGCTGCGCAATGAGCTCGGACTGACCGGCACGAAGCACGGTTGCGGCACCGGCGATTGCGGAGCGTGCAGCGTGATCCTCGACGGCAGGATGGTGAATGCCTGCCTCGTGCTGGCGCCCGAGGTCGCGGGCAAGACCATCGCGACGATCGAGGGAATGGCCAAAGGCGAAACGCTGCATCCGCTGCAGCGGCATTTTCTCGAACAGAACGGCTCGCAGTGCGGATTCTGCACGCCCGGCATGTTGATCGCCGCGCGGGCGTTGCTCGAGCGCAACCCGGACCCGACGGAATCGGAGATCCGCTTCTGGCTGTCGGGCAATCTCTGCCGCTGTACCGGCTATGACAAGATCGTCCGCTCCGTGCAGGCGGCGGCCAAAGAAATGAGAGGGGCGTGATCATGCCGACGGTTCTCGAACAGAGCGGCTACGACCCCGAACGCAAGCTCAAGATTATCGGCACCAATCCGGTCAAGCACGATGGCATGGACAAGGTGACGGGCCGCGCCAAGTTCGGCGCCGACCGCATCATGCCCGGGATGCTGGTGGGCAAAATTCTGCGCAGCCCGCACGCGCATGCGATCATCCGTTCGATCGACGCCGCCGCGGCCTTGGCGCTGCCCGGCGTCAAGGCCGTGCTGACGCGCGACGATTTTCCGCCCTACCCCGCGGGTTCGCCGCCCGGCGACATGTCGCGCAACGCGATGGCGCGCGAGAAAGTGCTCTATGACGGCCATGCCGTGGCGGCGGTGGCGGCAACCAGCGAAACCATCGCCCGCAAGGCGCTGAAGCTGATCCGCGTCGACTACGAAGTGCTGCCGCATGTCGTCGATGCGAGCGCGGCGATGGACGCCGACGCGCCCATCCTGCACCCGCATCTGCGCAGCAAGGGCGTGGCCGATGCCGCCGAGAAGCAGACCAACGTGACCGAGCGCCACGCTTATGCCATCGGCGACGTCGCGGCCGGCTTCGCCGCGGCCGACATCGTCGTCGAACACGAATTCCGCACCGCCGCCGTGCATCAGGGCTATCTCGAGCCGCAAGCCTGCGTCGCCAGCTACTCCGAAGACGGGCAGCTCGAGCTGTGGTGCTGCACCCAAGGGCATTTCGTGGTGCGCGCACTTGTTGCGCTGCTGCTCAAGATGGATTCGGCCAAGGTGCGCGTGACTCCTTCCGAGTTCGGCGGCGGCTTCGGCGGCAAGACCAGCGTCTATGTCGAGCCGATCGCAGCCCTGCTTTCGCGCAAGACCAACCGGCCGGTGAAGATCGCCCTTACGCGCGCGGAGGTTTTTCGCGGGACCGGTCCGGCCGCGGCCACCGCCTCGCGGGTGAAGCTGGGCGCGACCAAGGACGGAAGGTTCACGGCTGCCGAGGCAAGCCAGGTGTTCCAGACCGGCGCTTTCGGCGCAACGCTTCTCAACGAAGGGCCGCGCACCGTGTTCTCGCGTTATGCGTTGGCGAATGCCAAGGCGGTCTGCCACGAGGTGGTCTCCAACCGGCCCAAGGTGACGCCTTATCGCGCGCCCGGCGTGCCGCCCTCGATCCTGACGATGGAGTGCGCGGTCGATAAGCTGGCCAAGAAGCTCGGCATGGATCCGATCGAGCTGCGGCTGAAGAACGCTGCGCGCGAAGGCGATTCCACGATCTTCGGCACCAAATTCGGGCCGATCGGCATGGTGGAGTGCCTCGAAGCCGCGAAGAATTCCGCGCATTATCGCGCGCCGCTTGGTCCCAACCAGGGACGCGGCGTCGCGGCCGGATGCTGGTTCAACATCGGCGGCGAAACCACCGCTTCGCTCAATATCGCGCCGGACGGATCGGTAACCGTCATGCTGGGGACCTTGGACGTCGCGGGCTCGCGCATCGGGCTTGCGATGATGGTCGCCGAGGAATTGGGCGTGCCGCTCGACAAGGTGCGGGCCAATTTCTCCGACACGGCCGGGCAAGGCTTCAACATGCCCGCGGTCGGCAGCCGCGTCACCTTCTCCTCCGGGATGGTAGTGATCGAATCGGCGCGTCGGGCGATCAAGGAGATGTGCAAGCGTGCCGCGAAGATATGGAACGTGCCCGAGGACGGCGTGATCTTCGAGGACGGTTATTGCCGGCCGGCAAGCTCGAATGTCGGCGAGTTCAAACCCTTGTCGGTGGCCGACATCGCGCGGCAGGCGGGCGCCACGGGTGGCGGCATCGCCGGTCACGCGGAGCTGACCGTTACCGGCGCCGGACCCGGCTTCGGGGTTCACATCGTCGATGTCGAAGTGGACAAGGAGCTCGGCGTGCCCAAGGTGGTGCGCTACACGGTGGTGCAGGATGCCGGCAAGTCGATTCATCCGCGCCAGGTGGAGGGCCAACTCCAGGGCGGTGCCGTGCAAGGGATCGGCTGGGCGCTCAACGAGGAATATATCTATGGCGCGGATGGAAGGCTGCAGAACCCGAGCTTCCTCGACTATCGCGTACCGGTGGCGTCGGACGTGCCGATGATCGAGCCGGTGATCGTCGAGGTGCCCAATCCGTTGCATCCCTATGGGCTGCGCGGCGTGGGCGAGGTGCCGGTGACCCCGGCGCTCGCCGCCATCACCATCGCGGTCGGCAATGCAATCGGCGTCTGTCCCAGCGAGCTGCCGATGTCGCCGCGCCGCCTGCTGAAGCTGATCGAGGAAGCGGCCCGGGCCTAGAGCATTTTCCGGCGAAGTGTGCAGCTTTTCGCCGCAGAAAATGCGACCAAATCACGGGATCTAGAACATGATCCGTTTCTACCGAAACGGATCATGTTCTAGGATTCCTCGTCCGCTCGAACGGAACGCCGAGGGAGGCTCGGGTCAAGGGGTAACCTCGCGGACGGTATTCTGGTGCGCATCCGTGCCGTGAGCGAGATTCGCGTAGCGCGCGGCAAGAATCCATACCCCGATGGTGGCGACCACAGCGGGAATCGCGACGACCAAAAACATCAGGCCGAAATCCCATCGTGCGGTGATCATCGCCCCGCCAATCAGCGGCCCCACCGCGCCACCGGTACGCCCGATGCCAAGGCCCCAACCGATTCCGGTCGAACGGATGCTGACGGGATAAAACGCCGCCATGATCGCATTCATGGAAAAATAGGCGCCGACCAGGAAGATGCCCATCAGAAACACCGCGGTGAACGCCAAGGGAGCGGAGCCGGTGAATTGGCCGATGAGCACCGTGAAGCAGGCCCCCAGAAAGAACGAGACCGCCACCAAATGCGCCCCGAAGCGGCGCATGATCATGCCCAGAAAGATCGTGCCGATAACGCCGCCCAGTTGCATGACAACCGGCGCCAGGATGGCGCGGTCGAGCGACATGCCGCTGCGACTCATGACCACCGCGAGCCAGTTGGCCAGGAGCCCGGAGTTGAACAGGCCGCAAAAAATCGCCAGCCATATGATAAGCGTGCCGAGGGCGCGCCCCGATGTAAACAAACTGCGGACATCGCCCCTCTTCTCCTTGGTTTCGGTCGTCACGTAAGTGTCGGCGGCGGAGAATTCACGCCGCGTATCGATGCGCCGCAGGATACGGGCGATGGCGAGGGAATTCCGGTTGGCTGCAGCCATGAACGCAGCCGATTCCGGCAACAGCCACATCAGAATGAAGATCAGAACCAGCGCCGGAATGCCGCCAATCCAGAAGGCGGCCTGCCAGCCATAGACCGGCACCAGTCGCGATGCCGCGAAGCCGCCGATGACACCGCCGATGCCGAAAGCGCTGAAAGCGATGTTGACCAGGAGCCCACGAAAGCGTTGCGGCGAGTATTCCGAAGCAATGGCAACCGCCGTCGGGATCGCAGCGGAAAGGCCCAGTCCGGTGATGGCGCGATAAACCAGCAGATGGCTGTATTGGTAATCGTAGATCGGCACCAGGGTGAAGGCGCCGAACACGAGAAGCGACAGCAGCATCACGCCCTTGCGCCCCCACAAATCGCCGAGCGGGCTGACGAACAGGGCCCCGATGATCAGTCCGACGAGGCCGACGCTGAAAACCATGCCGAACGCACCAACATCGACGCCCATCGCCTTTGACATCACCGGCGCGACAAAGGAAACCACCAGAATGTCATAGCCGTCGAGCATGATAACCAAGGCGGAAAGCGCCACGATCATCAGCTGATAGGCGCCGAACGGCGCCTCTTCGATGACCGCATGAACGTCGATTGTTCTTCCTTGAGCCATGGACAAGGATCTCCTCGTTCAGACCGAATGGTCTATCGGGTTCTCGTGATTTTCGTGAAGACTAACTTGTTGCGCGCGCCGCCGGCCGCAGTCATGAAACCACCGGCAAGACCAGATGACTCGGGTGTTCCGCGTCGTGGTAAAAACTGTCGGTCGCACGCAGATGACCCAAAAAGAAATCCGCCCGCTGGTCCAAGGCCGTTATTTCGAGGCGGATGCGATGTCCCGGCTTGAACACCCAACAGGTCGGCCAGATCTCGATTTGGAAAGGATAGATACGCCCGGGCTCGAGCGGCTCGGGGTGCTCGTGGGTGTGATAGGGGCTGAGCGGCGTGCTACGTGCCGGATCGAGCGCGCGGTGCGTGGCGCGCAGCCACCCCTCGGTGACCATCTGCGCCGGGGGCGCGACATCGAGTGTCTTGATCGCGGCCGTCATCTCGGGCGTCGGCGGCGGCTGATCCAGTATCTTGACCAGGAACTGGGTGTCGTTGGCGCTCGACGACGCCCACAGATTGAGCGCGATCGGTCCCGTGACCTCGAACTCCTGGCTCACCGGCTCGCTGGTGAAGGTGACGATCTTGCGGGTCGTATGCGGCATCCCAGCCTTGCCCAGCACCGAGCTGCCGATGCCGGGAAAGCTCCATGCGGGGTCGGGATAAGTATAGCTGGTCGGCTTCACGCCGCGCGCGGGCTCGTCCCAAGAGAGCTTGCCGTCGTTCAGCGATTCGACCGCGCCCGACGGACCCGGCGCGAGATAGAGATTGCGCGATTTGGCCCGCTTCAGCGGCCATTCTTGCTCGTCGCGGTAGCCTTCGCCATTGCGCACATAGATGCGCACCAGCGGCTCGTCCATGACGCCATTATCGATGCCCTTGAGCCAGTAATCGAACCAGCGCTGAAGTTGCGCCTCGATCTCGGGGTCAAGGAACAGCTCTTGCGAATCGCCGCTATTGACCAGAAGCTTCCTCGGTCCCCCTGCCTGCATGAATCCCTGCAGGTTGCCGAGAAGATGCGTAACCGTACTGCGCCAGTTGCCGATCGAGAAGATCGGCACCTTGATCGCCGAGAGATCGAAGCGCAGCGGTTTCCAATATTCGTCGAAAGTCGGATGGCGCATCAGGTCGAAGAGAAAATCATGCGACATGTAGTCTTCGCGCTGCGGCCGCTCCGGATAGCAGAGATAGGCGCGATTGCGTACCCCGTTGGGATACCAGTGATTCTGAAATCCGATATAGAGGATGCCGCCCTTGAAGCAGAACTGGCGATAAAGATCGGCGCACGCATCATAGGGCGCGCAACAAGTGAGATGCGGCGGGTTCTGCGCAGCTGCCGCCCACTGCACCATGCTGTAATAGGACTCGCCGAACATGCCGACTTTGCCGGACGACCAGGGCTGAGCAGCGCACCACTCGATCATTTCGTAAAGGTCGCGCAGCTCTTCCTTGCAAAAGGGGACGTAAAGGCCATCGGATTTGCCCGAGCCGCGCGCATCGGCATGCACATAGACATAACCTTGGTCCACCCATTTGGCGATATGGCCGGTCTCGCGGTAGCGCGCCACTTTCATGGTCGAGAGGTGAACCGCGTCCTTCATATAGGGCGCGACCGCGTAAAGAACGGGATACTTCCCCGGCGCCTTGGGACGAAAGACGTCGCAGGCGATCCGCACCCCGTCGCTCATCGTGACCATGACGTCGCGGTCCGCAGTTGCGTTGGGCCCGAGCGGGCCGTCGCCCAGCACGATCGTGTTGTTGCCTGATCCGTCGCTCATCGTTTCCTTCCTTAACCGTCGGTCAAGCCGACTTTCTTGGAATTGACGCTTCGCCCGAAAGCTGACCTGCTTCCCCGGCGCGCTTGCCAAGTCGGCAGGGGCAATGCCGTTCAGTCATTGATCTGGATCAATGCTGCGGCGAAATGACGTCGATCATGCGCTTGGCTGATCCGCGCTTTCCGCCGATGCCCGAAAGATTTTCGCATTCGCGAATATTCTGCACCAGTTGCGTGCGCTCGGCTCGCGGATAAGTGCGTCCCCGAGCGGTCGGTCACGCAGCCAGTTGCAGACGCGGCCTAGATGGCACCGGATGTTTTGCCATCATCGCGCAGCCAGACATAAACGGCCGGGATCACCAGCAGGGTGAGCGCGGTCGATGAGGCGAGGCCGAAGACCAGCGAGATCGCAAGGCCTTGGAAAATGGGATCGGCCATGATGAAGGCGGCGCCGATCATCGCGGCCGCGGCGGTGAGGAAGATCGGCTTGAACCGGATGGCCCCCGCTTCCAACAGCGCCTGACGCAACGCCGCGCCGTCCCGCCGCCGCCGCCGGATGAAATCCACCAGCAGAATCGAGTTGCGCACGATGATGCCGGCGAGCGCGATGAAACCGATCATCGAGGTCGCGGTGAAGGGCGCGCCCAGCAGCCAATGCCCGAGCACGATGCCGATCAGGGTGAGCGGCACCGGGATCAGGATCACCAGCGGCACGCGAAACGAGCCGAACTGCGCCACCACCAAGAGATAGATGCCGAGGATGGCGACGCCGAAGGCCGCGCCCATGTCGCGGAAGGTGACATAGGTCACCTCCCATTCCCCGTCCCACAGCAGCGACACTCTCGCTTCGTCCAGCGGCTGGCCGTGATAGAGGATCGCCGGCGGACCGGCGGCGCCCCAATCGATCTTCTTGATCGCGTCCTGGACGGCCAGCATGCCGTAGATCGGCGCTTCGAAGCGGCCCGCCACTTCCGCCTGCACCATCTCGGCGAAGCGGCCGTCGCGGCGATAAAGCGAATAGGAGGCTGGCTCATTCTTCACGGTCACGACGTCGCCGAGCTCGACATTGGCGCCTTGGCGCGCGGTGCCGCCGGCAGGGAGCGGCGTCGAAAGAATGCGCTCGCCCATCCATTCCGCGCGCCGCGGCAGCTTGACGTCGATCTCGATCGGCTTCGCCCCGTAGCCGCGTTGCGAGTATCCCACCTTCACGCCGCCGATGATGGCGCCGATCGTGTCGTAGACCGCTTGCTCGTCCACCCCATAGAATTCGAGATTCTCCTGGTTGATGGAGAAGCGCAGCCGGTCGCTGGGCTTGTGAAACGTGTCGTCGACATCGGCCACGAAATCGACGCTCGCAAAGGCGGCGCGGATTTTCTCGGCGGCTGCGCGCCGTGCCGCCGCGTCGGGGCCGTAGACCTCCGCCAGCAAGGTCGCCAGCACCGGCGGTCCCGGCGGCACCTCGACCACCTTGATCACCGTGCCCGGCGGCACCGGCAAATCGGCGAGGCGATGGCGCAGATCCAGCGCAATCGGATGGCTGGCCCGCGACCGCTCGCTTTTCGGCACCAGATTGATCTGGAGATCGCCCTGCTCGGGGCCGTTGCGGAGATAATAATGCCGCACGAGCCCGTTGAAGTTGAACGGCGCGGCGGTTCCGGCATAGGCCTGGATCGAGGTCAGCTCCGGCAAGTCCTTGAGCCGTTCGGCGGCGTCCGTCAGCACCCGGTCGGTATCCTCCAAGGTCGCACCTTGCGGCAGATCGACCACCACTTGCAGCTCCGACTTGTTGTCGAAGGGCAGCAGCTTGACGGTGACGTCCTTGGTGACGAAGAGGACGCAGACCGCGGCGGTGGCGCCGGCAACCGCCAAGAGAAATATCCGCGAGCGCCGTCGTCCCGTGAGCAGCGGACGCGCGATCCTAAGATAGAAGCGTCCCATGGCGCCGATCTCGTCGTGTTGCGGCGTCGCGGCGCCGGAAGACGGCGCGGACGCGAAACGCCGTCGCGCGATCTTGTGGAGGAGCCATGGCGTGATGATCACCGCGACGAAGAACGAGAACAGCATCGCCATCGAGGCATTGGCGGGGATCGGGCTCATATAAGGGCCCATCAGGCCGCTGACGAACATCATCGGCAGCAAGGCCACGATGATGGTAAGAGTTGCGACGATGGTGGGGTTGCCGACTTCGGCGACCGCCTCCACCGCCGACGTGATGAGATCCTTGTCGCCGCGCGAGCGCCAGTGCCGGACGATGTTCTCGACCACCACGATGGCATCGTCCACGAGAATGCCGATCGAGAAGATGAGCGCGAACAGGCTGACGCGATTGATCGTGTAGCCCATCAGCCAGGACGCGAACAAGGTGAGCAAGATCGTCGCCGGGATGATCACGAGTACCACGACCCCTTCGCGCCAACCGATCGCAAGCGTGATGAGCACCACGATCGACACCGTCGCTAGCGCCAGGTGGAACAGCAGCTCATTGGCTTTCTCGGTCGCCGTCGCACCGTAATTCCGGGTCACGCTCACCGTAACGTCGTCGGGCACGAGGCGGCCTTGTACGGTCTTCAGGCGCTCGAGCAGCTGATCCGCCACGACGACGGCGTTGGCACCCTTGCGCTTGGCGAAAGCGATGGTGACGGCGGGACGCTTCTCCAACGCGCCGGTCGCCGTGCGGGTGAGCGTCCAGCTGTGATGGTCGGGCTCGGCAGCACCCACCACTACATCGGCAACGTCCTCGACATAGACCGGGCGGCCGTCGCGCGCGGTGATCAGCAGCAAACCGATATCCGGCACGCCTTGCAAGGTCTGACCGGCCACCACCGGCAGGTTCCGATCCAGCTGGTTGAACGCCCCCACCAGGAAGGAGCGGTTGGCGTTGCCGAGCTTGTCGACCAGCTGATTGAGGGTGATGCCGTAAAGCGCCAGCCGCTCGGGATCGGGCTCGATCCGGATCTGGTTCGGGCTGCCGCCGACGATGTAGGTGAGGCCGACATCCTCGACCTTGACCAGCTCGTGCTGCAGCTCCTGGGCGATCTGGTAGAGGCCGTTGTCGGTCCAGCGCGCGGCGGCGTCCGGCTTGGGCGCCAAGGTCAGCGTGACAATGGCGACATCGTTGATGCCGCGGCCGATGATGATCGGCTCGGGAATGCCTTTGGGCAGATCGGCGATGTTGGCGCGGATCTTCTCGTGCACCCGCAGCAGCGCGGTATCCTCGTCGGTCCCGACATAGAAGCGCGCCGTCGTCACCACGGAATCGTCCTGGGTGCTGGAATAGACGTGCTCGACGCCGTTGATGCCCTTGATGATGTCTTCCAGCGGCTTGGTGATGAGCTCGATCGCATCATCCGCCTTGTAGCCATTGGCGGTGACGAGAATGTCCACCATAGGCACGCTGATCTGCGGCTCCTCTTCGCGCGGCAGCTTGACCAGCGCGAGACCGCCGACGATCAGCGCCGCCAACAGCAGCAGCGGCGTCAAGGGCGAGGTGATAAAATGGCGGGTGAGGATGCCGGAGAGGCCGAGCTTCATGGCGTAACCACGACGTCGCCCTCGTGCAGCCCGGCAAGAATTTCGATGCCGTCATCCGTCGGCAGCCCGACCTGGACGACGATCTCGGTGCCGTCCTTCAGCTTCGCGTAGCTGACGCCGAAGCGGCGATAAATATAATTGTTCGGCACCACGAGAGCGTCGCGCGTTCCGGTGGCGACATAGACGCGGGTGCGTTCGCCGACGAAATAGTCGCCGAGAGCCTCGACCTCGACATCGGCGATGACGCGGCCTTGATCGATGTGTGGATAGACCAGGACGACGCGCCCTTTGCGCAGCGTTTCCTGGTCCTGCTCCTGCAGGCCGCGCGCGCCCACCAAAATGGTGTCGCCCGCCTTGAGGAAACGCGCGTGGCGCTCGGGAAGCTGCAGGCGCAGAATATAATTGTCGGCGGCGATCGCGGCGATCGTCTCGCCGGCCAGCACGACGCTGCCTTCCGACACGGGAACCGTGAGCACGCGTCCCGCGCCCGGCGCGAGAACGGCGCCTTCCGCCGATTGCTGCTCGATCACCTGCCGGTCCGAGCGCAGCGCCTGCAGAGTCCGCTCGGCGACGTCGAGGCGCGTCCGCGTTTGATCGAGTTGCGCCTGCGATGCCACGCCGGAGCCGCGCAGCTGCTGCGTGCGCCCGAAATCGATCTGGGCTTGATCGCGCTCGGCTTGTTGCGCCTGGATGCGGGATTGCAGCGCCTGGATCTGCAGCGCCAACTTGGGATCGGCGACCACGGCGATACGGTCGCCCGCCGTCACCGCATCGCCTTCCTTCGCGGCGAGCGTGGCGATGGTGCCGCCGATGCGGGCGCGGGCGATCAGCTCGTGGACCGGCTCGACGGTGGCGATCACGGCCTTGCGGTCGTCCACCAGACGCCGTTCCACCGTCTGCTCCGCGGCCAAGACCGGCACGGTTGCGGCGATCAGAAGGATCATGCCGGCAGCGAGAATGCGGATCATGCGCTTTGCTCCTTGGCGGGTCGCGCCCTTGACATATATATGAGCAAATACTAATTTAGCAAGTATGGATATACGGAAGATGCAGGCCAAGGCGGGCACGGCGGCCGGCTTTCTGAAGCTGATGGCGAATGGGCGCCGGCTGCTGATCCTGTGCGAGCTGCTGCAAGGAGAGCGTTCGGTGGGCGATCTCGCGCGCGCGGTTCGCCTCAGCCAGTCGGCGCTCTCCCAGCATCTCGCGAAGCTGCGCCGCGCGCGCCTGGTGGCGACACGGCGAGAAGCGCAGACCATCCACTACTCGCTCGCCGACGCCCGTGTTACCAAGGTGATCGGCGCGCTTTACGAGCTCTATTGTCAGCCGCGCGGCGGATAACCGCGCAAGGAGAATCCCATGTCGATCGATCGAGCAGTCATGGCATTTGCCGGGGTGATGGTCCTGGCAAGCCTCGTTCTGAGCGAGCTGCACAGCGCCTATTGGCTGCTGCTGACGGCTTTCGTCGGCCTCAACCTCATCCAGGCGTCCATCACCGGCTTCTGCCCGGCGGCGATCGTGTTCAAAAGCCTGGGCTGCCGCGCCGGCACCGCCTTTTCGTGACGGGTGCGCGCGGCCGTCGCACGCAGCCATCGGTCGCGCGCCATCATCTGAGCCTTGCGGGCCGTGCCTCGTCATGACGCCATGATGGCGACGCGGCCGTCGGCGCTACTTGATCCAGGTCAGGAGCGCCTCGGAAATCGGCCGTCGCCCGAGCGAGCGCAATCGATGGGCGCCGGCGTGCTGAGCTTCGTGTGCGGCGGATGGGGCAATGGCGCCGCGCCGGTGACAGCCGATCCAGTGAAAGCGCTGCGTCCGATCACCGACCCGAGCAGCGGCCGGGTCATCGTCCTGAAGATGCGCTGACGCGGCGCGCGGGAACGCGAAGACCGGATCTCTCAGCGCGGCCCCACCGCAAGCCCTCTCGGGCCGGCAAAATATCTCGACGAACGCATCGTCGTCGAAGCACGCAAAAGGCTGACAGCGGGCAATTAGTTATCCGATTGGGATGAGGGCTGGACCGCCCCGTTCAGACCGAATGCCTGGCCATCAGCCCGTGTAATCGGGCGCACGATTATCTTCGCGTCCAGATCGGGATTGCTACGAGCGAGGTAATCGCGAGCACTCTGAGCGTCTTCCTGGAGCGACAAATCGATCGTGCGCGGTAGCCCGACATCAAACACCAGATTGCCGACATAGACGACCTCGTTCGGCCCGACGGTGAAGCACGGCGTGCTCGGCAATACTTGTGCATCCTCAGACAGGGATTGCCCGAGCTCGGTCTCGGCTCCATCGTAGATCATTTTCATGTAACTTGTTCTGACTTTCCCCTTCACGGTAATGACTTGGATGTCTTCGTACGATGGTTGCGTGTGCCGCATCCACGCCAACGCGTAGTTGCCGGGCGGAAGCTCATAAAATCGATAGGCCGTTCCCCCGGCCTTCAATTCGGGCGCCATAAACATACCGGAACCGGTGTCGAGGGCGACGACCGTCTTTCCAATACGGCGGCCGCTTTGCGGATCGTACGGCATCCATATTCCGGTCACGGCCGCCATGGAGCCGAAGTTATTTGGCTCGTTGTTCAGCACTGTCATGCCAAATATCACCGTCCCGCGTGAGGGATCAGCATCCGCGGCGCGCACGTCTTTCTGCGCCTCTATTCGACCGCCACAGGCGCACAGCGCCATTAACATGCCTAGAACGAACAAGCGACGCACCGGTTTCATATCAACCTACTTAGAAACGCTCGTTTATCGAAGATAACGCCAGCCGAGAACGCGAAAGATCGAAGCGAAAACGAACCGCGAGCGAAATCACGTCCCTGCGAAGGTTATTTTCCGGTACGAACCAATTCCGTGACCAAAGACATGCTGCATGTCCCGACCCCGGTCAGGCCGGTGACAACCTCGCTCCCCGATTCGATCCAAGAACTCTTTGTCCACATAGGTCAAAGCGAACGAAAATGTTCCGGTCCCCGCGATGCCGGACGGAATTACGATTTGGCTGAGTGAGCCGGACCAAGAGCTCGCTGCCAACGCCGGCGTCGTGGGGAAGGCCCAAATGCGGACGCCCTGACCCGCGACCAACGCCGCACGGCGCGTGGCGCCGCTCTTCAATGGCCCGGGGTAAGTAAAGTAGGAAATCCAAGAGTCGCCGGCTTTTTCGCAGACCGCCCCGCCGGAGGGCGTTACGGCTTGCAGGTAAGTCGTCTCAAGATAAATCCCGGCGGTCGGCTGTTCCGACGCATGACTCTCAGCTACGTCGAAACCAAGCGTCAAGACGACGGCACAGATTAAATAAGGAACGCGCATCATCATTCCCTGCAACAAAAAATTCTCCTCTCGCCGAAGCGTTCGCCACCCATCATCGCCGCTTTCGCACAGGCAATAACAAGCTAGCTGTTGCATGTTTCAAATCGATGGCAGTTAGCGAAAGAAGAGGACGCGACACGGTTCGGTGCGATGAAGGGAACAGCGGAGGAACTGAAGGCCCTTTTTTGAAACCATGCCGTAGTCGACGCGCAACAGCTCGTCGCTGTTGACTTGGGAGCCACCGGAGCGGCCGGGGTCAGAACCAGAACCGCCCTCCAAGTCCCGCCGCCAACGAAGCCGATTGCCTGAAGCGCGCAAAAGTGAAATGCTTGTCCTGCCGGCCTGTCGCGATCGGGCCGCGCCCGTAACAACGACGGCTTCCCGTAGCGCGGGGAAACAGCCGCGGCGACACGGACATGAACAGGGAGAGAAGCGCCATGAGCGATGCGCAAGCCTATAACGTCACGTCGGTCATCGACGAATCCCGCGTCAGCCGGGCGCAATGGACGGTGATGGGGATCAGCCTCCTCACCGCCTTGTTCGACGGCTATGACACGCAAGGCATCGGCTATGTCGCGCCGGTGATGGCGCATGATCTGGGCTTTTCACCCGCAGCGTTGGGGCCGGTCTTCAGCGCCAGCTTCTTGGGCCTGACGATCGGCGCGGTCGTCTTCGGCATGCTTGCCGACAAGATCGGCCGCAAGCAGGCGATCATCTGGCCGATGGCGATCTTCGGCGTGTTCTCGCTGCTGACGCCGCTCGGTCACACGGTGCAAAGCCTCGTCATTTTGCGCGCGCTCGCCGGATTCGGGTTGGGCGGCACGCTGCCGAACGTCACCGCCTATGTGCTCGAATATGCGCCGCGACGGATGCGCGCGCTGCTCGTCAACAGCACCGGCGCGTTCTTCGCCGTGGGGTCGATCTCGGGCGGCCTCCTGGCCAACCAGCTCATCCCGACCTTGGGCTGGCAATCGACCTTCTATGTCGGCGGCATCGTGCCGTTGTTGTTCGTCGCGGTCGTCGCCCTGTGGATGCCGGAATTGGTGCGCTATCTGCTGCTGTCGGGCAAGGCGATGGCGCGCGCCGCCGCGATCATGAGCCGGATCGTGCCGGACCGGGGCTTCACGCAAGCCACGCGATTCACCCTCGAGCCGCAACTGCACGGCATCACGGTGAAGCATCTCTTCACCGAAGGCAGAGGCGTTCCGACCACGGTGCTGTGGGTCGCGTTCGTCATGAACCTTTTCGTCCTGACCTATCTCATCAGCTGGATGCCGACGCTGTTGAAGCAGGCGGGCCAGCCGCTTTCGGTCGCGATCCTCGCCACCATCTGGTACAGCGTCGGCGGCATCGTCGGCGGGCTCGGCATGGGGTTCATCGCCGACAAGATCGGCTCGCTGCCGAAAGTGCTGGTGGTGGGCTATCTGGGCGCGGCGGTGTTCATCGCCGTCGCCGCCTTCTCGACCCAGAACACCGCGATCCTGATTCCGGCGATGTTCTTCACCGGCGTCAGCATCCAAGGCGGGCAGCCCTGCCTCAACACGATCTCGGCCACTTATTACCCGACGGCGATCCGCGCCACCGGCGTCGGCTGGGCGCTCGGGGTCGGGCGGGTCGGCGCCTTCATCGGGCCGCTCATCGGCGGGTTCCTGGTCGGCCAGCAATTCTCGGTGCCGGCCGTGATCCTGGCCAATGTGCTTCCCGCGATGCTCGGTGCGGTAGCGATCGTCATGTTCCAGATGAGCCACCAGGCGAAGCCGGTCTTGGCCGCGCAAAGCGCGTCCGCCGCCTAGAACCGCCGGCAGAAGCGTGCCCGATCGCGGCGCGGCGGCAAGCCGGCCCCCGCGGCGATTGCTCGTTCGGTGCCGCTTCGCGCCGAGTTGACATTTTCCACAAAACTGTCACGAGATGTGGTTAGATTCATGGCATGGTGACTTGTCGTTGTCGCGTTGATGAGTAGATGGTGCGTTCTCGATCGCCCCATCCGTCCCTTCGCCCGCATCGCTTCCGTCCCTATCCCTCGCCCTCTATCCCCGCTGTCGAATTTGCTGCGCCGCCGGCTTTCTCCCGGCGGCGTCGATGCGTGACTGATCGGCTTAACATCATCCAGAGGAGTTGTGCCCTTGGGTAAGCACTTGAACCGGAATAAGCGCCGCAATCCCCGTCAAGTCGAGACCGCCGAAATCATCAAGTTCCAAGGCTCCAAATTCGACCACGAGCGCAACCTTGCGCCGATCAAGCCGCTGACCTCGACCCAGGCCGATTACCTCGACGCCCTGCGCACCAGCCCCCAAATCGTCGTTCTCGGCCCCGCCGGAACCGGCAAAACCTGGATCGCCGCGACCCATGCCGCGGACCTCTATCGCCACAAGCAAATCTCGAAGATCATCATCACCCGCCCCAACGTGCCGTGCGGACGCTCGCTCGGTTTTTTCCCCGGCTCCCTGCGCGACAAATTCGCGCCCTGGGCCAGCCCGATCACCGAGGCCATCAAGGAACGGATCGGCACGGCAGCCTATGAGATCGCGCTCAAGAATGACGGCATCGAGATGGTTCCGTTCGAGGTGATGCGCGGCCGGTCGTGGAAAGACGCCTTCGTGCTCCTCGACGAAGCCCAGAACGCCACGACCGCCGAGATCAAGACTTTTCTCACGCGCGTCGGCGAGGATTGCACGGTCGTCATCAACGGCGATGTGAGCCAGTGCGACCTCGGCGAGGCATCCGGCCTGCGCACCGTGCTTCAGCTCATACGGTCGAAGAAGCTTCCCGTGCCGGTGATCGAGTTCACCTTGGCCGATATCGTCCGCTCGGGAACTTGCGCGATGTGGGTTCGGGCTTTCGACGAAGATCGGATCTAGCAGGCGGATCCGGAGACCGGCGGCGCGCTAAATCTCCGCCGGCTGGAGGCACGCTTTGCCGCGGATCATGTCGGCGGCCTTTTCGGCGATCATGATCACCGGCGCGTTGAGATTGCCGCCGATCGGGTCCGGCATGATCGAGGCGTCGATCACCCGGAGCCGCTCGGTGCCGCGGACGCGGAATTCGGGATCGACCACAGCCATGCGGTCGATGCCGATCTTGCAGGTGCCGGCGGGGTGATGGATCGTCGCCGCATTGGCGCGAATGTAGGCGTCGATCTCGGCATCGCTTTTGACCTCGGGGCCCGGCATTACGCGGCGCTGGGCCAAGCCCGCGAAGGCCCGGGTTTCCTCGACCGCGCGCAAGGCGAATTTCAGCCCTTCGCGCATGGCGCGGCGGTCATAATCCGTCGCCAGGAAATTGTTGAAGATGCGCGGCGGCGCGGACGGATCGGCGGAACCCAACAAAAGCTGGCCGCGGCTTTCCGGCCGCAAATGGCAATAGGTCAAGCCGAAGACATCCGGCATGGGCGGGCGGAGAAGTGGAAACCACTCGCGCGCGCGGAAGCCGCCGCCGCCGCAAAAATATTGCAGATCGGGCGCGTCGAGATCGGGCGCGCTTTTGGTGAAAGCCGTACCCATGGCCGGCACGCGCGTCGCAAAGCCGGTGCCGAAAAAATAGGCCTGGGCGAGGCTCGGCAGCAGCCGGTCGAGCCGCAAGCCGCGATGGAAAGTGCCGTGCTTGGTGCGCAGCCATTGCGTCGCCAGGACCGGATGGTTCCAGAGATTCTTGCCGACGCCTTGGAGATCGACGCGCGGCTCGATGCTGTGCGCGCGCAGCTCCTCGGCCGGTCCGATGCCCGATTGCAGCAAAAGCTGCGGCGAGTTGAACGCGCCGCCGGACAGGATCACCTCGCCCTCGGCGCGCGCTTCGCACAATTTGCCGTCCTGCAGATATTCGATGCCGATCGCGCGCGGACCGTCGAACAAGATCCGCGTCGCATGGGCGCGCGTGAGCAGCGTGATGTTGCCGCGCTTCATCGCCGGGCGCAGATAGGCGACCGAGGCGCTCGATCGCCGCCCATTGCCGATCGTGTGCTGCAGCCGGCCGAAGCCGATCTGCTCGGCGCCGTTGTAATCGTCATTGACGGCGTAGCCGAGCTCGGGTGCTGCGCCGGTGAAGGCATCGTAAACCGCATCCTCGGTCAGGTTCTTGCGCGTCTGCAGCGGACCGGAATCGCCGCGATAGAGATCGCCGCCATCGATGAAGCTTTCGGCGCGTTTGAAATAGGGCAGAACATCGGCAAAGGACCAGCCTTTCAAACCCATCTGCGGCAGGCGATCGTAATCGAGCCGATGGCAGCGGACATAAGCCATGATGTTGATCGAGGACGAGCCGCCCACCACCTTGCCGCGCGGATGATCGATGCGCCGGTTGTCGAGATGCGGCTCGGGCTCGCTGACATAGTTCCAATTCCAGCGCGGATCGTTCCACACTTTGCCGACGCCGAGCGGCAAATGGATGAGCCAGTGATTGTCCTCGCCGCCGGCTTCGAGAACGAGGATGCGCCGCTCCGTGTCCTCGCCGAGCCGCGCCGCCAGGACGCAACCGGCCGAGCCGGCGCCGACGATGATGGTATCGTAGCTGGTCATTCCTGATGCCCGCCGCTCAAGCGGACGCGGCCCGACGCGAAAATTGCGATCCGATCCCGGGACAAAGCGGTTCCGCCCTTTTGCCTTTTTCTGTCGCGATCTATACCATTTCGGTGCGATAATAAGAACAAATCGAGACGACAAGAACGGCTTCAGGGTCGCAAAGGCCCGAGGCATGAAAGGGAGAGTGGAATGGCCTATCGGGCAAGCGGGGTCGATTCCGAGCAATATCCGGCAGCGAGCATCGCGGCCTATGCGCTGTTCTGTCTGTTGCTCTGCTATTTCATGTTCTTCGTCGACCGCAACATCCTCACCCTGCTGGTGGCGCCGGTGCGCCGCGATCTCGGCATCAGCGATTCCGAGATGGGAATCCTCAACGGCTTCTCTTTCTCGATCCTCAACGGGCTGATGGCGATTCCCTTCGGCTGGTGCGCCGATCGACGCAGCCGCCGCAACGTGCTGATCTTCGGCATTGCGCTGTGGAGCCTCAGCACCATCGCCTCGGGCTTCACCACGACCTTCACCCAGCTCCTCTTCACCCGTATGGGACTCGGCATTGGCGAGGCGGCGCTGTCGCCGGCGGCGTTCTCGCTGATCTCGGATTATTTCCCGAAAGCGCGGCGCGGTACCGCGGTCGGCATTTACGGCATTGGCGGCTTCGGCGGCATCGGGCTTTCCTACATCATCGGCGGCGCGGTGCTGGCGTCGTTCCGTGGCGTCGACAATGTCGCGCTGCCGTTGATCGGCGAGACTTCGCTTTGGCATGCCGCCTTCATCATCGTCGGGTTGATTACGCTTGCGTTGGCGCTGTTGATGAGCACGGTCCGCGAGCCGCGGCGACAAGCGAGAAGCCAGCAAGCGGCGTCCGGCGGCATAAGCTTCGGGCGCCATTTCCGCGAGCATTGGGGTGCCTTCTGTCTGCTCATCGCCGCCTATACCTGCCTCGGCTTCAATTCGATCGGCTGGTTCGCCTGGCTGCCGACCTATTTCATTCGTGAATTCAAGATGGCGCCTGCGATGGCCGGCGCCGAAGTCGGCTGGGCGACGACGATCGGCGGCGTGCTCGGCGCGGTCGCGGGCGGCTATATCGCCGATTGGATGGCGCGGCGCGGCACGCGCGGCGGCAAGCTTCCCACTTTGTCGCTGATGTTCCTCGCTTGGATTCCATGTTCGCTGGGTATCTGGCTGTTCGACAGCCCGGCGATCTCGCTGGCTTGCGCCTTCGTCTTCACCTTCGCCGACGGCATCGGCTACATGCAGGCCGCCAATGTCATTCAGGAAGCGTTTCCGGCGCATTTGCGCGCACGCTCGATCGCGGCGTGGATGGTGTGCAGCGCGGTGTTCTCTTATGGCTGGGGCCCGATCGCCTTCGGCTATGCGACCGAACATTTCTTCGGTGGCGGCGCGGGCTTGCGCTATTCGCTCGGCATCGTCTCTTTGCCGGTGATGCTGCTGGGCTTCGCGCTGAGCTGGATGGCGCGCAAAGCCTATGACCGCACAAGGCTGGCCGTCGATCCGGCGACGCCGGTCGACCGCGAATGGTTGGCACCGCAACTGGTCGCGGCGCGCGCCGAAACCTGAGAAGGAACGCCAGGATGGAAACGATCAAGGACGAAGATGTCAAGCTCTATGCCGATTTCGACAATCGGCGGCGCGTGGAATCGGTGAGGCAGGCGCGGCGCTCGGCCAAGACCCTGCCGGTGATCGATTTCGCCGCCTACACCGAGGAGCGCGGATTGGAGGAACGCCGCCGCGTCGCCGACGCGCTGCGCGCGGCCTGCACCGATACCGGCTTCTTCTATCTCACCCGTCACGGCATCGCCGAATCCGAGCTCGATCTTGCGCATGATTGGGGCCGAATCTTTTTCGAGCTGCCGCGCGAGGAAAAAGCCAAATGCAATTACACGCCCGTCGGCGGCAAGAATCCGAGCGCCAATCCCGACCAGGAAACCGATCAAAAGGAAACCTACAGCCTGCCGCGCCCGCTATTGCCGGGCGAAACCGAGGATCATCCGTCGCGCACGATCGGCCGCGGCTTGTGGCCCGATCCGAAAATCATGCCGGGCTTTCGCGATTTCCTCGAGGCGCATATCGTCAAACGCCTGCGCGTGATGCAGCGCCTCTGCCGCGCCTTTGCCTTGAGCCTCGATCTGCAAGAGGATTATTTCGAGCCGACGCATCGTTATCCGTCGGGCTCGATGACCTATAATTATTATCCCTCGCTCGATCCCGCGAAGGTCGGACGCACGCAATGGGGCATCTCGCCCCATACTGATTACGGCAGCTTCAGCCTTTTGTCGCAGGACGCGCTGGGCGGGCTCGAAGTCCGCGATCCGTCGGGCGAATGGATCGACATGCCGCCGCTCGCCGGCGCCTTCGTCGTCAACATCGCCGATCTCTTCTCGCGCTGGACCAACGGGCTTTATCGCTCGAGCCTGCACCGCGCCTCGAACTTCAACACCAGCGGTCGCGCGCGTATTTCGCTGCCGTTGTTCTTCAATCCGCATTTCAATGCGCGGATCGAGTGCCTACCGACCTGCCAAGGCCCGGGCAACCCGCCGAAATACGAGCCGGTCGAAGCCGGACCTTATGTCCAAGCGCTGATCCAGCAATCGAACCGCAGCGGCCGGCCCGGCATCATGCAGAAGACCGTCGAGGAACGCTTCAAGACGCTGTAGCGCTCTAGTTTTTCGGCAGCACCAGATTGTCCGGCAAGGTCGGCGGCGCCACGACGGGCAGGAATTCTGGAATCTTGCCGATGACCAGCGGCTTGACCGCGCCCTCCACCTCACGGATTTGCGCGATATAGCGCGGCTCGACCGGATTGTGGTGCTCGTCGAACCGGAATGGCCCGCTCGGCGTGGTGATCTGCGCTTCCTTGATCGCTTGCAGCAGCGCTTCGGTATCGCCGAGCTTGCCTTGCAGCTTGGTCACCGCTTGGTCGAGCACCGCCGCCGCGATATAGCCGCCCAAGCCCGGCCAGGACGGCCGCTCGGTCGGCGGAAACATCGCCGTCCAATCGGCGACGAAGGCATGATTTTCCGGCGTGTCGATGGTCGAGAAATAGGTCGCCGCGCCGACGAAGCCGATCGCCGCCTTGCCTTCCGCCGGCAGCAGGGATTCGTCGACCGCCGAGGTATAGCCGTAAAGCGGCAGGGTCACGTCATAGCCCGCGCTTTGCTGCATGAAGCGGATCGCGTCCGAGCCGGTGAGGAACACGATCGCGACATCGGCATCGGACGAAATCTGCGCGATGAAGGGACCGTAATCCGCCGTGCCGAGCCGCGGCATCAGCTTCTGCACCACCGTGCCGCCCGCGGCCACGAAGCCCATTTCGAAATATTTCGCCGCATCCTGCCCCGAGACGTAATTGGAGGCGATGATCACCGCTTTGCGGTAGCCGGCCTTGCCCGGCAGATAGCCTTCGAGATAGGCCTCGGGATTGGCGGCAAAGGAGGTGCGGAACATGTATTTCTCGTCGACCACGGCGTCGACCGTGGATTGGATCAGGGTCGGCATTTTCTGCTCGACGAGATAAGGCTTGAGCGCCGCCCCGGTCGCCGAATTAATCGGCCCAAACAGCACGTCGATCTTGTCGGATTCCACCAGCTTCTTCGCCTTGGCGATGGTCGTGGACGGATCGCCGGCGCCGTCCTCGACAATCAGCTGCACATCCTGGCCGCCGATCTTGTTGTCATGCTTGCGCAGGAAGAAATCGACGCCGTCCTTATAAAGCGGCCCAAACGCCCCTTGCGGGCCCGAGAAGTCGGTGAGCAGGCCGATCTTGATCGCGGCATCGGCCGGCGACAGAATCGCTGCCGCAACGAAGCCGCTGAAAAGGAGTGTTTTGAAGCCGGTTCGAAGCATGTTCCCCCCACGGAGCGAATGACAGCGCTGCGATTCTTGGTTGCTTGCTGCCTTGTGACGCGGCGGCGAGACTATCCCAAAACGCGGGCGGCGGAAACGCCGGATGCGAGGGTGCCGCGAAACGGCTAGAGACAGCGCGGCGGCGACCGGCTACTCATGGCGCGACCAGCCCCAGGGGACGGCGGCAAGCTTTTGACGAGAAAGGACGTAAGACGATCATGGGCGTGACCAAGAACATCGCGGCGGCCGGTATCGCCATGCTCTTTGCCTGTGGCGGCGGCGTCGCACGCAGCGCCGAGCCGCTCGCCATCCATGTCGGCTGGGTCACCTTCTATGCGAGCTCGGTTCCGCTTTCGCTCGAGAAGAAGGATCTCCTGCATCATTACGGACAATCCTATGTGATCGAGCCGGTGCATATGCAGAGCACGGCGGCGATGATCACTGCGCTCGCCACCGGCGACGTGGATGTCGGCACGCTCGCCTATTCCTCGCTCGCTTTCGCGATCCTCAATGCGCGGATGGACGATATCCGCATCATCATGGATACCGAGCAGGACGGGGTCGGCGATCGCGCGACCAATCAGTTCATGGTGCTGAAGGACGGGCCGATCAAGAAGGTCGAGGATTTGAAGGGCAAGGTCATCGCCTCGCTGACCTATGGCTCCGCGGTCGATGTCGGCATTCGCGCCATGCTGCGCAAGCACGGTCTCGACGACAAGAAGGACGTGACCTTCGTCGAGGCGCAATTCCCGAACATGAAAGCGATGCTCTTGGAGCATAAGGCCGACCTCATCGCCAGCAACCAACCCTGGCTCGACGATCCCGCCTTGCAACAGGCGGCTAGGACCCTGTTCACCTTGAAGGAGGCGGCAGGGCCGACGCAGCTTCTCGTCTGGACGGCGCGCACCGCCTATATCAAGGAGCACCGCGCGGCTCTCGTCGATTTCCTTGAGGATTCGCTGCGCTTCATCCGCTGGGCGCTCGATCCGGCGAACCACGCCGAGCTCGTCGACATGGTCGCGCGCGATCTGAAGCAGCCGCGCGAGCAGCTCGACGGCTATCTTTTCAATGCCAAGGATCTTTACCGGGATCCCAACGGGGTGCCGAATCTCGCGGCGTTGCAAGCGAATATCGATCTCGAGCACGAATTGGGCTTCATCGACCGCACGATCCCGGTCAAGGATTACGCCGATCTCAGCCTCATCAACGAAGCGGCTTCGCGGCTCGGTAAATAATCCCGCGACCGGCGGAAAAGCTTGGAGAGCGCTTCCATGTCGCCAACGGACAAATCGGATTATGACGGACTTCGCGGTTTTCTCGCCAAGGCCGAGGCGCTGGGTGAAATCCGCACCATCCGCGACGCCGATTGGAATCTCGAAATCGGCGCGCTGAGCGAGACGGTTGCCGAGCTGATCCCCGAGCCGCCGGGTCTGCTGTTCGATGCGATCAAAGGCTATCCGCAAGGCTTTCGCGTCTTGAGCCTGCCGACCGCGTCGCGCCGGCGTATGGCGCTCGCGCTCAACCTGCCGCCGGACACGCCGCGTCTCGAGATGTTGCGGCACACCACGCGCCGGCTGCGCGAAGCGCCGTCGGTGCCGCCGCGCGAAGTTGCGACCGGCCCGGTGATGCAGAACCGGATGCTCGACAACGAGGTGGACCTTTATCGCTTTCCCTCGATCAAAGGCCATCGCCGCGACGGCGGCCGCTATATCGGCACCGGCAGCAGCGTCTTCAACCGCGATCCGGATAGCGGCTATATCAACATGGCCACTTATCGCATGCAGGTGCATGAGCGGAATCTGCTCGGCCTGTGGCACAATCCCGGACAGCATGGCCGCGTGATCTGCGAGAAATACTGGAAGCAAGGCAAGGCCTGTCCGGTGGTCGCCACTTTCGGCGGCGATTTTCTCGTCTTCATGATGTCCTATATGAAATTTCCCTGGGGCGTGTCGGAGCTCGACAAAGTCGGCGGCGTGCTCGGCCATCCGCTCGACATTATCAAGGGCCCGCTCACGGGCTTGCCGATTCCGGCTCATGCGGAAATCGCGATCGAAGGCGAGATCCCGCCGCCCGGCGAGGAATCGCGCGACGAAGGACCTTTCGGCGAATATACCGGCTATTACGCGGGCGGCACTTTGGGCACGGGCGAGCCTCAGCCGGTCATCCGCGTCAAGGCGATCTATTACCGCGACAACCCGATCATCCTGAACATGTCGCCGCAATGGCCGGGCGCGCCGCATCATGCCGTGCGCTTCGAAGGCGGCGCGCTGTGGGACCAGCTCGAAGCCGCCGGCGTTCCCGGCATCAAAGCCGTGTTCCAGCATTCGAGCGGCTTCGTGGTCGTGGCGATCGAGCAGAAATATGCCGGGCATGACCGCCAGGCGGGCTTGGCGGTGTTGGGCACAGCCGCCAACACGCATGGCCGCTACGTCGTCATCGTCGACGACGACATCGACCCGTCGGACATGAAGGAAGTGATGTGGGCGATCACCACGCGATCGGACCCGGCGACCGACATCACCCTCGTCGATAATTGCCGCAGCACGCCGATGGATCCGCGCATGCCGCCCGAACGGCGCGGACCCGGACCGCATGTCAGCGGACGCGCCATTATCTATGCGACGCGGCCTTGGAGCTGGCGCGACAAATTCCCGATGGTGAACCGTATCGACAAGGACCAGCGCGAGGCGATGGTCGCCAAATATAAGGACGTGCTGCCCTTCCCGAAGGGCTGAGCGACGAAGATTGAGATGCCCCTCCCCTCCCTTCCCTCCCCCTCGAGGGGGGAGGGTTAGGGTGGGGGTGAATTCATTCCCGCGCCTGTGCTCGTCGAAGGGCGCGCGAATGACGATTCAGTTTGAGCTGAGACGGTCTAACCCGGAAACAGTCCGAGCTTCGCCAGGAACTCGATGCAGTGGCGGTCGTACTCGGCGGGCGCCTCGATCGGCACGCCATGGCCGGCGCCTGCGATGCTGCGGAATTCCGATCCCTTGATGCGCTTTTGCAATTCGCCGGCGGTGGCGTGGCTCCAATCTTCGCTGCCGGCGATGATCAAAGTGGGCGAGACGATCCGGTCGAGCAATTCCGCCGGGTAATGGCGCGCCAGCGCTTCATTGACCACGATGATGCTGGCGAGCGTGCCGAGATTGTCGAGCTCGGTTACCATGCGGGCGTAATATCGATAGAAGGGCAGTGCTTGCACCGCAGGCGCGAAATGCTCGATCACTTGGCGATGGCGCAGGGCAAGGCCTTCTTCGCGATAACGCGCCACCCACCGCGCCATGGCGTCGCTCGACGCGCTGAAGCCGCAGCCTGAGAGGATCAGGGCCAGGGTACGGCGCGGCTGGGCCGCGGCCATGTATTGGGCGATTCGCGCGCCGAGCGAATTGCCGTGGATGATCACGTCCCGCAACCGAGCCGGTCGAAGGCTTCCCAGCACGACGCCGCCATGTCCTCGATCGTCACGCCTTGTTGCGGCGCAGCAGAACGCCCATAGCCCGGCAGATCGACGGCGACGGTGCGATACCAGGCGGAAAAATGGGCGGTCTGGAACAACCAAAGCCGGTGATCGTCGGGCGTCGAATGGCAAAACAGCATGGGAATGCCGGTCGCGCCTTGTTGCGCGACATAAAGCGGGCCGGGGATGTGTCGTGCCATGGTGCCCTCTTTCTAAGTCTGCCGATTTTCCGCGCCAAGCGCGAACCGGCAGCCGCGATGGGCGATTTCATTAACCGGCATCTAACTATTAACGATGGCCGCCGCCGGGCAGCCAGATTACGCCCGTGTTAACAAGCTCTAGCGGCCTCGGCGCTTTCGTGTAATGCTTCTTCTACCGTCAACTCCACTGGAAGAATTTTATGGCTACCGGAACAGTGAAATGGTTCAACGCCCAAAAGGGCTATGGCTTCATCGCGCGCGACGATGGCGGCCCGGATGTATTCGTGCACATCTCGGCGGTCGAGCGTTGCGGACTGCCGGGGCTCCGCGAGGGGCAAACGATCAGTTTCGAGACCGAGGTTGGTAAGAACGGCAAGAGCGCCGCAACCAATCTGAAGCTCGTTTAAAGTCCGCGGTGCAGGATGCGCGCCATGACGCGCATCCTGCACCTTGACCGCTTCCGTCGTGGGGCCGGATAGGCTGTCTCACAGGTTGCGACCCTTGGAAGCGGTCGCGGGCACATTCTCGGGGAGGAATCGTCAGCAAGCTTCCTAGGCCTTGCCAGGAACATGCTTGCCGCATGATTCTTCGAAACGGAACCAGCAGAGGTCAGCGTCGCCGCCGCTTGGGCGCAAGGTTTGGCGAATGGCTGCGCCTTGCCGCGCCGGTCGCAGATAAAGTTGCGCCAGACAAGGAAGACAGAGCTCTTGATCGCCGAGCCGCAGCAGGATGGGCGCCCATCCGGCGCCGCCATGCCTTTGGTGGTGGTGCTGTTCTTCGTCTGGGGCTTTGCCACTGTCCTGGTCGACACCATCATTCCGAAGCTGAAGGCCGTGTTTTCGCTCAGCTACACCGAGGTGATGCTGACGCAGTTCTGCTTCTTTCTCGCCTATCTCGTCGTGTCCTTTCCCGCCGGGATGGTGATCGAAAGACTGGGTTATATGCGCGGGATCATCGGCGGGCTGATCTTCATGGCCGCGGGATGCCTGCTGTTTTCGCCGGCGGTATCGCTTGGCCTCTACCCCGGTTTTCTGCTCGCGCTTTTCGTCATGGCGGGCGGCATCACCACCTTGCAAGTTGCCGCCAACCCGCTGGTCGCGTTGTTGGGCGCGCCCGAGAAATCGCATAGCCGCCTCACCCTGGCCCAAGCCTTCAACTCCTTGGGCACGGCGATCGGGCCTTTCGTCGGCTCGATGCTGATCCTGGCCGGCGGGCTGGCGCAATCGCCCGATCCCGCGAGCTTGTCGGCGGAAGCGCTCGACGCCTATCGCCGCAGCGAAGCCTATGCGGTGCAGCTTCCTTTTCTCGGCATCGCTGTCGGCCTGTGCGTGCTGGCTCTCGCTTTTTGGTTTCTGCGCAACAGCCGGATCGCGCCGCCGCCGAGCCGGCCCACGACGTCCAGCCGCTCTGCCTTGTTCGGCACGCCGCGCCTTGCCGGCGGCGCGCTGTCGATCTTTCTTTATGTCGGCGCCGAAGTGTCGATCGGCAGCGTGCTGATCAATTACCTGATGCTCGGCAAAACCCTGGCGCTCGATCCCGCCAGCGCCGGCAAGGCGATCAGCCTTTATTGGGGCGGCGCCATGGTCGGCCGCTTTATCGGCTCGGCGGTTCTGGCACGCGTCCCAGCCGGCACCGTGCTGGCGGCCTGCGCGGTTGCCGCGGCGAGCCTTGCCTCGGCTTCGGCGATGAGCTCAGGGATAGTTGCGGCCGCGACGATCCTCGCCGTGGGCCTTTGCAACTCGATCATGTTTCCGACGATCTTCACCCTCGGCATCGAGCGTCTGGGCGCCGATACGCCGCGCGGCTCGGGCATTCTCTGCCTCGCCATTGTCGGCGGCGCCGTCATCCCGCTGATCACCGGCTATGTCGCGGATCGCGCCGGCCTCGGCCTTGCGCTGCTGGTGCCGGCAGCGTGCTATCTCTGCATCGCGCTCTACGGGGTTTCGACCCGGCTCGGCCTGGTCGACCGGCGGATCGTTTCCGGTTGAACGCGGCGATCGCCGGCGAGACTCAAAGCGCGCGGCTCGCCAGGACTTTCTGATACCAGGCGAAGGACGATTTGGGCGCCAGCCGCCCGGTCGCGGTATCGGCGTAAACCAGGCCGAAACGGGTGTTAAATCCGTCGATCCATTCGTAATTGTCGAAGATCGACCAGACGAAATAGCCGCGCAGATCGACGCCCTCGGCAAACGCGCGATGCGCCGCCGTCAAATGCTCGCGCAGGAACACGATGCGCCGCAAATCGCTGACAAGGTTGCGCCCGTTCGGGCGATCCTGAAAGGCCGCGCCGTTCTCGGTGATGTAGGTTTTCGGATTGCCGTAGCGATCGCGCAAGTCGAGCAGCTGTTCGTAAAGCCCGTTCGGATCGATCGGCACGCCGTTTTTCATATAGACGAGATGCGCGGGCTGCACCCGGTCCGTGCCGAAGGGTGCATCCGCGGCTTTGCGGCGGTATTCGGGGCCGTAATAATTGACTCCGATGAAATCGATGTTTTGGCGAATGGTTTCGAGATCGCCGTCTTGCACGAAGGCGGCCACCAGCGGCGCGGCCGCATCGGGATAGCGCCCGAGCAGCAACGGATCCAAAAAGAGCTTGGTCGTGATCGCGGCATGGAATTGCGCTGCAGCGGCATCCCCGGCCGACGGCGTCGCCGGCCGCACTGGATAAAGACACATCGCCGTACCGAAGCTGCGCCCCGGCGCCGCGAGCGCTTTCATCGCGCTGCCCTGCGCCATATTAAGGTGATGCGCCGCCGCGAAATAAGCCTTCTCGTCTTTGACGAAAGGCGGGAAATAGGCGATCGCATAACCGCCATAGGCGATCGACAGCGCTTCGTTGATGGGAATCCAATTCTTGACCCGATCGCCGAGCCGCTCGACGACGAGCCGCGCGTAATCGGTGAAATGGCCGACGATGTCGCGATTGAGCCAGCCGCCGCGTTGCTGAAGCGCGACCGGCAAATCCCAGTGATAGAGGCAGGCATAGGGCGCGATGCCGGCGGCGAGAAGCCGGTCGACCAGGCGATCGTAAAAATCGAGGCCCAAGGGATTGGCGCGCCCCGTGCCGTCGGGGAGAATTCGCGGCCACGCCACCGAGAAGCGATAGGCGCCGACGCCAAGTTGGCGCAACAACTCGACGTCTTCGGCCACGCGGTAATAGTGATCGACCATCGGTTCGCCAAGCGCGACCTCGTCCCAAATGCTCGGGCCGCGGCCATCCGCGTTCATGGCGCCTTCGATCTGGAACGCCGAGGTGGAGACGCCCCAAATAAAGTCGCGCTCGAAGCGGACCGGACGCCCGGCGGCGACCGGCGCGGCGAGCGCGACCGGGCTCACCATGCCCGAGGCTACCGCCCCTGCGAGAAAACGCCGTCGCCGCATCAAAAGATCACACCCGCATCGTTGCGCATCGGCTGTGCGGAATCCGCCACCAAGCCGGCTTTAGTGTAAGAGCTTCGCCACGCCGGTCCAGCGTCATATCGGTGCACAGCGCGCGCCGACTATTCGCCGAGCAGGTGAAGAACGAGCTCGCGGCGTTGCGGCGCGCTTCGATGCTCGAAGAGATAAAGCGCCTGCCAGGTGCCGAGAACCAGCCTTCCATGCTCGACCGGAATGGAGAGCTGCGTCTGGGTCAGCGCCGTGCGGATATGCGCCGGCATGTCATCCGGCCCTTCCGTGCCGTGGCGATAGCGCGTCCGGCTTTCCGGCGCGAGGGTTTGGAAGAAGGTCTTGAGATCGGCCAGCACATCGGGATCGGCGTTTTCCTGAATCACCAGCGAAGCCGAAGTGTGGCGGCAAAACACCGTCAACAGCCCCGCCGCCATCTTCTGCGCCTCGACCCAGGACGCGACCGACCGCGTGATGTCGATCAGACCGGCGCCTTCGGTCGCAACCTTCAGGTGATGGAGCGCCTGGCGCATCGCCTTTGCCGCCCGCTAATAGACCACGACGCTGCGGATCGATTCGCCCGCATGCATCAGATCGAAAGCCCGGTTGATGTCGCGCAGCGGTAGCTGATGCGTGATCAGATCGTCGATGTTGATTTTGCCGTCCATGTACCAATCGACGATCTTCGGCACGTCGGTGCGGCCATGCGCCCCGCCGAACGCGGTGCCTTTCCACACCCGTCCCGTCACCAGTTGGAACGGGCGCGTGCGGATTTCCTGGCCTGCGCCGGCGACGCCGATGATCACCGAGACGCCCCAGCCGCGATGGCAGCATTCGAGAGCCTGGCGCATGACATCGACATTGCCGATGCATTCGAAGCTGTAATCGGCGCCGCCATCGGTGAGCGCGACAAGATAAGGCACGAGATCGCCTTCGACCTCTTTCGGATTGACGAAATGAGTCATGCCGAATTGCTCGGCCAGCGCCTTGCGGCGCGGATTGACGTCGACGCCGATGATTTTATCGGCGCCGGCGATGCGCGCGCCCTGGATCACGTTGAGGCCGATGCCGCCCAGGCCGAAGACCACGACATTGGCGCCGGGCTCGACCTTGGCGGTGTTGATGACCGCGCCGATGCCGGTGGTGACGCCGCAACCGATATAACAGACCTTGTCGAAGGGCGCGTCGGGGCGAATCTTCGCGACCGCGATCTCGGGCAAAACCGTGAAGTTCGCGAAGGTCGAGCAGCCCATATAGTGATGGATCGGCTTGCCGCCGAGCGAGAAGCGGCTGGTGCCGTCGGGCATCACGCCCTTGCCCTGGGTCGCGCGGATGGCGGTGCAGAGATTCGTCTTGTGCGACAGGCAGGATTTGCATTGGCGGCATTCCGGCATGTAGAGCGGAATGACATGGTCGCCCTTTTTGAGCGAGGTCACGCCGGGGCCGACATCGACCACGATCCCGGCCCCTTCGTGACCGAGAATCGCCGGGAAGAGGCCTTCGGCATCTTCGCCCGAGCGCGTGAATTCGTCGGTATGGCAGATGCCGGTCGCCTTGATCTCGATCAGCACCTCGCCTTGCTTCGGTCCGTCGAGATCGACCGTATCGATGATCAGCGGCTTTCCGGCCGCGACGGCGATGGCAGCGTCGGTTTTCATGTCGCTCTCCCGTTAACTTTCCCGAGAATGGGACCAGGCTTCGCCTGGGATCAAGTCCCGGAGAAGGCGTGGGAGATGTGGGCAAGACGGCGCGATCGCGGCCGCCCAAGCCTTGCGAGAATTCGCGCGGCACCGTAATAAACCCGCGAGGCAGCAAAGAACCTCGCGCCGCAAGGATGTCGGCGATCGCGAAGCCGGCGGATCGGCCGGACGCCTTCCGTGACGGGGGATCAGAACGCTTATGAAGCTTGCCCAGCGACGCGATTACTACGCCGGAGCGTTGATGGTGCTGTTGGGCGCCGGCGCCGCCTTTACCGGCAGCCGCTACGATGTCGGCAGCCTCACACGCATGGGGCCGGGATTCTTCCCGACCGCGCTCGGCATTCTGCTCGCCATTGTCGGCGTGCTGATCGCCGGCACCGCGTCATACACTGTGCAAAGCACCATGCCAGAAACCACCCCGCGGCCCGATTGGCGCGGCTGGCTGTGCATCGTCGGCGGGGCCGGACTGTTCATCGCGCTGGCCGCCCATGGCGGGCTGGTTCCGGCGACCTTGGCCTGCGTTTTCGTCGCGGCGCTCGGCGACCGCACCAATAGCTGGAAGGAAGCGCTTGCCTTGGCCATCGGCGTGACGATCTTCGGGACTTTGCTGTTCGCCTATGTGCTGCGCATCGAGATCCCGATTCTGGGGAGCATGTAGGCGATGGAAACCGGCGTCGCCGATCTGATTTATGGCTTCGGCATCGCGCTGCAGCCGCAGAACCTGCTTTATTGTCTCGTCGGCGTGATGGCCGGCAATCTCGTCGGCGTGCTGCCCGGCATGGGCGTGTTGTCGGCGATCTCGATCCTGCTGCCGCTGACCTATGGCATGCCGCCGGTCGGCGCGATTCTGATGCTCGCGGGCCTTGCCTATGGCGCGCAATATGGCGGGGCGATCTGCTCGATCCTCTTGAACCTCCCCTGCCACCCGCCGCATGCCGTCACCTGCCTCGACGGCTTCCCGCTGACCAAACAAGGCAAAGGCGGCACGGCGCTCGGCATTACCATGATGGGCGCGGTGTTCGGCGCGGCGTTCGGCATCCTGCAGATGATCTTCACCGCGCCCTATATCGCCAAGATCGCGTTCCAATTCACCTCGGCCGATATCTGCGCGCTCATGCTGCTGGGGTTGCTGGCGGGCTCGACCCTTGCCAAAGGCTCGCCGCTGAAAGGCGTGGCGATGACCATTCTCGGCCTGCTGCTCGGCCTGGTCGGCCAGGACGTCAATACCGGCGTCGAGCGCTTTACCTTCGGCATCATCGATCTCGATGACGGGGTCGAGCTGGTTGCGCTCTCGCTCGGCCTCTTCGGCATCGCCGAATTCCTGCGCAGCGTCAACAACACCGCGCCGATCGACACCGCCTATGCCAAGCTCGGCGTGAGCGACATGCGGCCGAGCCTCGCCGACATGAAGAAAGCGGCCTTCCCGATTCTGCGCGGCACTTTGATCGGCAGCCTTTGCTCGATGATCCCGGGCACCGGGCCGACCATCGCCTCTTTCGTCGCCTATGCCACGGAGAAGAAGATCTCGAAGCACCCCGAGCGTTTCGGACATGGCGCGATCGAAGGCGTCGCCAGCCCCGAAGCCTCGACCCATTCCTCCGTCCAGGGCGACTTCATCCCGACCATGAGCCTCGGCATTCCGGGCGACGCGGTCATGGCGCTGCTCCTAGGCGCGTTGATCATCCACGGCATCACGCCGGGCCCGCGGCTCATCATCGAGCACGCGGATATCTTCTGGGGCCTGATCGCGAGCTTTTGGATCGGCAATCTGATGCTGATCTTCCTCAACGTGCCGATGATCGGCATTTGGGTGAAGATGCTGATGGTGCCGTATCGCTTTCTGTTTCCCACCGCGCTGTTCTTCATCTGCATCGGCGTCTTCGCCGCCAAGAACACGCTCTTCGACGTGGTGACGACGCTCGTCTTCGGCGTGTTCGGCTATCTGCTTCTGCTGCTGCGCTTCGAGCCGGCGCCGATCCTGTTGGGCTTCGTGCTGGGGCCGCGGCTCGAGGAGAATTTCCGCCGCGCCATGGTGATCTCGCGCGGCGATCTCACCACCTTCACCAGCCACCCGATCAGCGCCTTCTTCCTGACCTTGTGTGTGCTTCTCATCGCCACGCAACTCTGGGTCAGGCTGCGCCGTCCGAAGCCGCCCATCATCATCCCGTCGGAAGCATCGGAATAACGTCGCGTGGGAATGATCGTGTGGGCAGGGTGCGAAGCGGACGGCTTCCAAAGCCGCCATCCTTCGCATAAAGTGCGCACGGGGTCGGCGGGATGCCGCGCGGCATTGCCGAGCAAGCAAGAATTTCGGAGGGGAAGCGCATGAATTGAATTTTCCAAGGCCTGGTTGCCGGGCTGATCGGCTTGATCGCGTTGAGCTCTTCCGTGCGCGCCCAGGACAGCTATCCCGACCGGCCGATTCATGTGATCCTCGGCTTTGCGGCGGGCAGCGGCGCCGACATCCTCACCCGCTATTTCACGCAAAAGCTCGAAGCCCTCGCCAAGCAGCCGGTGATCGTCGACAACAAGCCCGGCGCCACCGGCAATATCTCGCTGCGCAATGTCGCCGAGGCCAAGCCCGACGGCTACACGATCCTGTTTACCGCCAATTCGAACATGGCCGGCAGCCGTTATCTCTTCAAAGACCTGCCCTTCGATACGCTCAGCGATTTCACGCCGATCGCGTCTTTCGCGCAGATCGCCTTCGTGATGGTGGTGTCGCCGAAATCGCCGATCAACAGCGTCGCCGAGCTGACCAAGCACCTGAAGGAAAAGAAGGACAATCTTTTCGGCTACACCAATCAGACGGCGCAGCTTTCGTCGGAATATTACAAGCAGCTGATGGGCGTCGATGCCAAAGGCGTCTCTTACAAGACGACGGCGGACGCCATGCGCGACGTAATCGAAAGCACGCTCGACTTCATGGTGTTCGACGGCACTTTCGCGGCCGGCCAAATCAAGCAAGGCCAATTGAAGGCGCTGGCCGTCACCACGGCGCAACGTATCCCGACCTTGCCCGACACGCCAACCATGCAGGAAGCCGGCGTGCCCAATTACGAGTTCAGCCCGTGGTGGGCGGCTTACCTGCCGAAAGGCGCGCCGCAACCCTTGGTCGATAAGCTGCAAGGCTGGCTCATGCAGATCACGGCGATGCCGGAGACGGCGCAGTTCCTCGAAAGCGTGGCATCGATTCCGCAGCACGACACCGGCAAGCAAGCCGATGCGCGGCTCAAAGCCGAGCTGCCGAAATGGGAGAAGCTGGTCAAGGCCGCGGGCATCGAGCCGCAATAACGCCGGCCGGCGCTGGTCATTAGCCTCGCTCGTCGCGGGGCGGCGCCTTCGCTAAAGCTTGCTCACCGCTTGAGAAGATTTCCGCCGACGAAGCCGACCGCGAAGGCCACCAAGAGGCTGGCAAGCGGTCGCTCTTCCACCTGCCGCGCGATCGCCTCGACCGAGCGCTCGCCCTCATTCGCCAACGCGCCGTAAAGCCGGCTCGTCTCGGTGCTAACGGTTCGCGCGGCATCGGTTTTAGCCTGCTCCATCAATCGTCCGATATCATGCTTCAATGCGGCGATATCCTTGACGACCGTGTCGAAATCGGCGGCCTCGGCCGCCCGGCTGTTGTTGCTCATGACCACTCCTGATGGCGAGATTAAAAGGAACGCGGCGGCGTTCGCCTGACCAGCGACGCGATCACCGACACGGCGAAAAGCACCAAGAAGATGAAGAAGAGAAGCTTCGCGATCTCGGCCGTCGCGACGGCGATGCCGGTGAAGCCGAGAACGCCGGCGACGATCGCGATGATGAAAAACACGGCAGCCCAATAAAGCATGACCTTCTCCCGCGCGTTGGCTCAACCTTGGTGAGCGTTGTTCCAGGCTTTCTCCAGCCGCTGCGACGCCTCTTCGAAGGCGAGGCGCGCCTTGTCCCAGCCGTCGGGCGCGGCGTTTTGCAGCTTCCGCCAATCGGCTTTGACGTCGAGCCAGGCTTTATCGATGTTTTCCTGCGCCTGGTCGCTGACCTCGGCGCTTTTTGCTTTCGCCGCGTTCGCCCATTCGCTCATCCGATTCTGCCAATAGCGAAACTCGTCTTGCGCCTTTTGCAGATCGGCGTCGCGCTGAGCCGCCACATCGTCTTGATCGCTATCGGCGACGGCGATAAGGGAAGGATGGCGCGCCGGCTGAGGCGAGGCCGGCATGGCGGCAACGCCGGCCGCCGAAAACAGCAGCGCCGCCGCGGAAACAAAAGCAAGGTACGATTTCATTCCGAATCTCCAGAGAAGTTTCTCGCTCCGAAGATGTCAACGCCGTTCGGCCGCAAAAGTTGCGTGCGGCAAGCTTTAGGCGATGGCCGCTGGATGTCAGCGGCGCGCGAAAACCTCGTCGAGCGCCTTATCCCAAAGCTTGGCGCCGCCGGTGATGCCGCCTGTATTGGACACGATTTTTACGTTTTCGGGTAATTGGAAGCTTATCGCCAGCGCGTTACCGCCGCCGAGATAGAGCGTGTCGCAATTGACGAGGGTCTGGACGAAACCGATCGCTCGCTGCAAACGCCGGTTCCAATGCTCCGGCCCTTTGTCTTTGAGCGCCGCATCGCCGAGATAATGATCATAGGTTTTGCGCTTCCACACCGGATGCTGGCCGAGCTCGAGATGCGGCAACAGACGCCCGCGCTTGAAGAGCGCCGAACCGATTCCGGTGCCGAGGGTCAAGACGCATTCGAGGCCTCGTCCCGCGATGACGCCGAGACCTTGCACATCGGCGTCGTTCAAGACCCGCGCCGGCTTCTTCAAATGCTTCGCCAATGCCTCGGCCAAGGGATAATCGCGCCACTGCTCGGTACCGAGATTGGGCGCGGTTCTGACACACCCGTCGGAGACATAACCGGGGAATCCCGCGGAGACGCGATCATATTCCGGCAATTGCGCCGCCAAGGTCTCGATCGCATCGATGACGGCGTGCGGCGCCGGATCGCGCGGCGTCGGCAGATGCAATTCGGCGGCGATCATGCGCCCCGCGACATCGAGGACCGACGCTTTGATATGCGTGCCGCCGATATCGATGGCGAGGGTGACAGGCGACTGGGTCATGCTTGTCATGTCGTTTCCTCTTCGGCGGCAACGCGATCGATGAACCAAAGCGTATTTCCTACCGCGGCAATCCGGCCGGCGGGCAGGTCTTCGCCGCGCCGCAGACGCGCCAGGATCGCGCGCTTGTCCGTACCGCTGACGAGAAAAGCGATCTTGGCCGCGCTGGTCAGCGCCGGCACGGTCAAGGTGATACGCGGCTCCGGCTTCGCATCGGGCACCGGCATAACCCAGCGTTCGCTTTCGCCCAGCGCCGGATCGCCGGGAAAAAGCGAGGCCGTATGCCCGTCCGTGCCGAGCCCGAGCAAGGTCGCGGCAAAGAGCGGATGGCCGGCGGCCAAGCGATCGGCGCCGTAAAATTGCCGCAGCAGGCGCTCGTAATCGGCGGCGGCAAAAGCCAGACCGCGATCGGTCGCGATCGGATGAATATTCTCGGGCGGCGCCGGAACATGCTCGAACAGCGTGGTCCAGGCCATGCGGAAATTGCTACGCTTGTCGTCACGGGGAACAAAGCGTTCGTCGCCCCAAAACCAATGCACCTTCTGCCACGGGAAGCGGTTGCGATAGGGTTCGGCGGCGAGCAGGTGATAAAGCGCAGCCGGCGTCGACCCGCCAGCGAGGCACAGCGCGGGCCTATCACCTGCGGCAAGCACGAGATCCAACAACCACGCCGCGGCGTCGCGCGCCAAATCCGCCGAATCAGCGGAAACGTTCAGCTCGGCGGGCGCGCCGCCGATCGAAGCAACCCGGCGTTCCGCCATTACGCCGCTTTCGGCGGCGCGATGCGCCGCCAACGCCGTCCGTCGCGCGCCAGCAGATCGTCGGCTTCCGCCGGGCCGTCGCTGCCGGCGGGATAAAGCGCGAGATCGCGCGCCGGCGCTTCGTGCCAATCGTCGAGAATCGGCTGCACGATGCTCCAGGCCGATTCGACTTCCTCGGCCTGTTGAAACAAGGTGCTGTCGCCGATCATGCAGTCATAGAGCAGGGTTTCATAACCCGTGCTCGGCGCGGTCTCGAAATAGTCCTTGTATTTGAAATCCATTCTGACGCCGTCGAGCAACAACCGCGGCCCCGGCACTTTGGCATTGAATTGCAGCGCGATCCCTTCATCGGGCTGAATTCGGATGATGATGAAATTCTGCACGAGCCTTTCGACCGGCGTCTCGCGAAAAAGCGTGAAGGGCGCCTCCTTGAACTTGATCGCGACCTCGGTTTGCCGCGCCGCCAACGCCTTGCCGGTTCGCAGGTAAAAGGGCACGCCCGCCCAGCGCCAATTGTCGATCATCAGCCGCAGCGCGACATAGGTTTCGGTGGCGCTGCCCGGGGCCACGCCTTTGGCTTGCCGATAGGCGGCGATCTTCTTGTCGCCCGCCGCGCCGGCGCCGTATTGGCCGCGCACGGCGTCGCGCATCGCGGCTTCGGGCGAAATCTGCTGCACGGCGCGCAGGAGCTTGGCCTTTTCGGCGCGGACGGAATTGGCGTCGAAGCGCACGGGTGGCTCCATGGCGACGAGCGACAAGAGCTGGAACAGGTGATTGGGAACCATGTCGCGCAACGCGCCGGTGGCATCGTAGAAATTTCCGCGGCCTTCGACCGACAAGGTTTCGGCGACCGTGATCTGGACGTGATCGATGCGATCGCGATTCCACAGCGATTCGAACAGGCCGTTCGCGAAGCGCAAGGCCATGATGTTTTGAACCGTCTCTTTGCCGAGATAGTGGTCGATGCGATAGATTTGCTGCTCGGCAAAGACCGCGCGGATTTCGCGGTTGAGCTTGCGCGCCGATGCCAGGTCGCTGCCGAAAGGCTTTTCGATGACGATGCGGCGCCAATGCCCGTCCTCGCTTGCGAGCCCCGCTTCGCCGAGATGGCGCACGATCGGCGCGAAGGCATCGGGCGGCGTTGCGAGATAAAAGAGGCAATTGCCTTGGGTCTTATAATCGCGCTCGATGCGCCCGAGAAGCTCGCTCAACCCGCCATAGGCTTCGCGACTATCGATATCCCCCGCGAAATAATGCGCGCGCGCCAGCAGCCAGGCGACGATCTCCGGATCGGGTTTGACGCCGGCAAAGGTCTCGATCGCCTCTTTGATGTGGGCTCGAAATTCATCTTGTGACTGCGGCGAACGCGCGACGCCGAGGATGGCGAAAGCATCCGGCAGGAGCCCGGCCTTGGCCAGGTGATAAAGCGTCGGCATCAGCAGACGCTTGGTCAGGTCGCCCGAGGCACCGAAAACCGTCAGGCAGCACGGGTCGCCTTGGCGTTGCTGCATCGCGCTGCTTCGTTCCGCCATTGGACTACCCCGCCTTCGGCTCGACATGGCCGCCAAAACCTTTGCGCATGGCGGAAAGCAGCTTATCGGCGAAGCTGTCCTTGTCGCGCGAACGGAAGCGGGCATAAAGCGCCGCCGAGAGCACATTCGCCGGCACCGCCTCATCGATCGCGGCGGCAATCGTCCAGCGCCCTTCGCCGGAATCCTCGACCACGCCGGCATAATGCGCGAGATCCCCGTCTTCCGCCAAAGCCGCGGCGATGAGATCGAGCAGCCATGACGATACGACGCTGCCGCGGCGCCACACCTCGGCGATGTCGGGAAGGTTGAGCGCAAGCCGCCGCTCTGGCGGCAAGCTCTCGCTCGCCGCGTGCTGCAAGATCTCGAAGCCTTCGGCATAGGCCTGCATCAGACCGTATTCGATGCCGTTATGGATCATCTTGACGAAATGGCCGGCGCCATTCGGGCCGGCATGGATGAAGCCGCGCTCGGCGCGCGGATCACGCTTTTCGCGATGCGGCGTGCGCGCAATGGTTCCTGGCCCCGGCGCCAGCGCTTCGAAAAGCGGCTCGAGCCGCTCGACGACCGGCTTTTCGCCGCCGATCATCAGGCAGTAGCCGCGCTCCAGCCCCCAAATCCCGCCGCTGGTGCCGACATCGACATAATGCACGCGCTTGGCGGCGAGGGCCTGCGCCCGCCGGATGTCGTCTTGCCAGAAGGAATTGCCGCCGTCGATCACGGTGTCGTCCGGACCCAGCAGCGTCGCCAGCGCCTCAACGGTCTCTTCCGTCACCGCGCCGGCGGGCAGCATCAACCAGATCGCACGCGGTGGCTGCAGGCTTTCGACCAGCGCCGCGAGCGTGCGCGCGCCACGGATACGCGGCTCTTTCGCGAGCGCGGCGATCGCCGCCGCGTCACGGTCGAACACGACGCAGTCGTGGCCGCGCGCCGCCACACGCCGCGCGATATTGCCGCCCATGCGGCCCAAGCCGATGACGCCGAGTTGCATGACGCTGCACGCTCCTTTCCTGTTATTGCCCGAGACCCGCATCGTCCAGGCCGCACTGGCATGGGGCTCGCCGCGAAGCGCCATCATGTCACCGCTTTCGGCCCAACGGAAATTGCCGATCTTGGCGAACGCGAGCGGCCCCGAATCGTTCCGCTTCCCGCCCGACAGCACGCTGAGCAAAAAAGCGCCACGCCGCGCGCCGCAAGCGTGCGGCACCGTGCGTCATGGGCCCAAAACGTCAACTATATCAATGGTCGCACACCCCATTCTTCGAAGTATTGATTAGCGCATCTGGCGTCTTTTTATTGTCATGATTGTGTCAAAATGAAGGAGAAATAATATAGATACCTCCTCATTTTGGGTCTTTCCGTGGCGCAGCATTTTTTATCTTCAAAGCGCCGCCTTTGATTACTAAGGTTAATGCAATGGTCTTTGCCATCTCCGCGAAAGCCGGGATGCGTTGACCGCGGCCTCGACAGTGAAAGGAGCCACGAGCCTCGCGGAATTGGGCCTTTTGCCCTCGCGAAAACCGCAAATTATTGAAGGAGAAGACTGATGACTGCCACGTTCAGCGATGACGTCATTCAGAATCTGTCGCACCTCCAAAACTTTGCTCGCCGCTTGGCAAGAAACCGCAGCGTTGCCGACGATCTCGTCCAGGATACGGTCCTGCGCGCCTTGACGCATGCCGACCAATTCCAAGCCGGAACCAATTTGCGGGCATGGCTCACCACGATCCTGCGCAACACCTACATGAACGAGAAACGGCGCGAGAAGCGCTTCCCGAGCACCGAGATCGACATGGAAGCGATCCTTCCCGCCGCGCATGGCGAACAGGAATGGCACCTGCGGATGCGCGAGGTCGAAGCGCGTTTTGCAACCTTGCCGCTGGTGCAACGCGAAGCGCTGATCCTGGTCGGTGCGCAAGGATATTCCTATGAGCGCGCGGCCGAAATCGCCGGCTGCGCGGTCGGGACCATGAAAAGCCGCGCGTCGCGCGCACGCCGACAGCTCGAAGAGCTCCTCGATTCCTCGGAAGAAGCATGGCACCCGGGTCTCCACGCGCGCGAATTCGCCCATCTCGCGAAGAGCGCGTAGAAACCCGCACAACCCGCAAGACTGCACCAAAAGGATGCCGACCCGCGCGTTCTTCGCGGACACCGCGAAGGACGCGCGCGATTGCCCTGGAAGCGCAGGCGCCATACAGTCTCTTCCGACGGGAGATCAATCTCGCAGGGGGAGAAACGCGTTATGGTTCGGGCGACAATAGCTGCACTTCTCGGCACAGCATGCGCTGCCACCTTGGCAGGGGGCATCGCTTCGGCCGATCCGATAAAGATCCGCGCCGATTGGAACATCGTTCCCGGTCAGTTCGCGCCGTTGATTCCCACGGTTCCGCAATACGCGCCGAACGTCTATCGCCATTACGGGCAATCTTATGTGGTGGAACCGCTGAAGCTGCAAGGCGGCGGCGCCACGCTGACCGCGCTGGCCGTGGGCGAGACCGACCTCAGCACCTTGAGCCCGCAGGCGCTGGTTCTCGGCGTCGTCAACGCGAAGCTCGATCTGCGCGTCATCGGGCAACAAATCTCGACCGAAGTGCCCGGCTATCTGCAAACCTATTTCTGGGCCCATGGCAGCGAGATCAAGCAGGTCGAGGACCTGAAAGGCAAGATAATCGGCGTCAGTGTGCGCGGCTCCAATGTCAATTCCGCGGCGCATATGGTCATGGCAAAGCACGGTTTCACCGAGCCCAAAGACTTCCAGGTTCTCGAGATTTCTTTCCCCTCGCAGTTGGCGGCGCTCGAAGCGCGGAAGATCGACGCGGCCATTCTGGTGCCGCCTTTCCATCTCGACGCGCAGAAAGATCCGGAGCTGAAGCCGATCTTCAGCGTCGGCGACGCGTTCGGGCCGGTCGAAACCCTGCTGTGGATGGCGAAAGCGGATTTCGTCGCAAAAAACCGCGCCGCGCTGGTCGATTTCCTCGAAGACAATATGCGCATGCGCCGTTGGATGTTCGACCCGAAGACACGCATGGATGCCGTCAAACAGCTCGCCGACACCACGAAAATCCCGATCGAGCGTTTGAGCGCCTGGGTCTACACCAAGGGCGACTATTACTACGATCCCAAAGCGATGGTCGATGCCGCTCGCCTGCAGCGCAATGTCGAGGACATGAAGAAGGCGGGGATCATCCCGAGCGCGATCACGGTCGCGCCCTATGTCGACATGTCGCTCGCCCAGGAAGCCGCGGCGCGCATCAAGGATTGATCGCAAGCCGCCGCGTTTCGCGCAGCAATAAAGAGGGAAAACGCCGATGCCCGAGTCGGGAAATCGTTGCTTCATGCCCGAGGACGGACGGCGGTTCATTCTGCGCGCGCTGACCGCCGTCGGCATGCCGGCGGCGGATGCCGAAGCGGTCGCCGAGCTGATGGTGTTGACCGATATGCGCGGCGCCGACACGCATGGGATCGCGCGCCTGCCGATCTATGTGCAAAAGCTGAAATCGGGCGCGATCAACAACGCGCCCCAGATCCGCATCGTCGAGGAAGCGCCGGCGACCGCGCTGATCGATGGCGATAACGGCATGGGCCATCTGGTGATGCGCTTTGCCGCCAAGCTCGCGATCGAAAAAGCCGGGCGTTGCGGCATCGGCTGGGTCGGCGCGCGTCACAGCAACCATGCCGGCGCCGCCGCGCCCTACGCGATGATGCCGCTCGCGCAGAACATGATCGGCCTTTATTTGGCCGTGGCCGAGGTCAACCACATGGCACCGTGGGGCGGCATCGAGCCTCTCCTCGGCACCAACCCCATTGCGATCGCGATCCCGGCGCAAGACGAGCCGCCGATCGTCCATGACATCGCAACGACGGTTGCGTCCAATGGCCGGATCGGCGCCGCCGTCGAAAGCGGCGAAGCGCTGCCGGAGGGTTGGGTCATCGACCGCAAGGGCAAACCGATCACCGATCCGAAACGCGCGCATGAAGGCACCTTGCTGCCGATCGGCGGCTATAAAGGCTATGGGCTCGCGCTGGCCTTCGCGTTGATGGGCGGCGCCCTCAACGGCGCGCCAGTGGGGCGCGATGCGGGAAGTCCGGGCGGCCCGCCGCGTTCCCCGCCATCTAATACCGGGCAAGCAATCATGGCGCTCAACATCGCCAGCTTCGGTCCCGCCGAAACCTTCAAACGCTACGTCGACAAGGTGGTGCGCGACATGCGGGGCTCGACGCCGTTGCCGGGGGCCGAGCAAGTCCGCTATCCGGGTCAGCGCGGTCACGAGAATTTCCTTGCCGCCCAAACCGCCGGTATTCCGCTGCGCAAGGCGCCGCTCGCCGCGCTCGAGAAGCTTGCCGCGGCGCTTGGGATCGAAAAGCTGCCCTTGCGCTAACCGGCGCCCCGTTCGCAGCGGACGTGTCGCGATCTCGTCACGATTCCCGGAAACAGGGCGAACGTGCAATTTACCTCAATGGTATCAATACGTTGCGCGGAAGAGTGCGATATCGGAGGCGGCGAAAAATGCCACAAACGCCGGTTGCTGAAGGCGTTGCGAGCGGTTTCTAACGGGACATTAACCGGCTTTCGGAAAGAATAGCGCTGTCGATATTGATAGCCCGAGTATCAGCGCCGCATTCGTCGAAGGCGATGCGCGAAAGTCTGAAACCGGGACCGTAGGGGGCGCTTTGTTGCACACCGCCATCATGCCTATGGCCGAACAGGCTGCGCCGGCGCGCGAAAAGCGCCTTGTCCTGCGCATGCTCGAGCTATGGCGCGAGGCCCATCGCGCCGAGCGCTTGCCGCAAGCGAAAGCCCTCGGCGTCGCCGACACCGGCAGCGACGCCGACCACGTCTTCACCATCGATGCTGCGCATAAGGCGGGCGCCTGCTTCACCTATGTCGGCGATGCCTTGCGGCCTTCGACTTGGGCCGCGCCAGCGCAAGCTTTGGTCGCCCATTGTCCGAACGATTTGATTCTCGAGCCCGCCAGCCGCGCTTGGCGCGAGATCGTGGATCGGGGCGTGCCCGTCACGCGCGGCGGGATCGGCCGGCACTCCGGCAGCCTGGTGCTTTACCGTAGCATCCTGCTGCCCTTGGCGGACGAGGAAGAGAGGATCTCCATCATCATGGGGGCGGCGAACTGGCGGCAGGTGGAGGAGCAGCATGGCGCTTTCATCGAGTGAGGCCGCCGCGTCCCTGACGCGCAGCTACGAGATCCAGAAATTTTCGGCGGGGCGCTGGCTGCTGGACAGCATCGCCGACGAGAAGGACGTCGCGGTCGCGATGGCGAAGGCGCTGGTTGCCAGCGGGCGCGCGGCCTCGGGCGTGCGGGTCATGGCCGTGCAGCAAAAGCCGGACGGCGCGTTCAGCCAGATCACGATCTTTCGCGCCACGCCGGGCGCGGAACCGGCCGAAGCGCTAGCGCGCAAACCGGCGCAAGAAAAGCCGGCCGAGAAGGCGCCGCCGCGCGAGCAGAAAGACTTCAAGCATTCGGAACGTCCCGCGCAAGCGCCGGCGCGGAAGAAGAGCCGGTTCAAGGACGCGATGTTCGCGCTGCAGGTCGCGTTCGGCATCGGCATCACACTCGCGATCGGCGAGCTCTTGCTTCGCGTTATGCAGTAAGCCCCGACCTGGGCGGGCGATCAAAGCACCATCCCAGCAAGGCAACCAAACGTTCAAACCGTCGCACGCGCCGCTGACGCGGCCTGCCCAAAACTTCCGCATTCTTCGCCCACAGCGGTGGGATTTCCAAAGATCGCGCGTCCGCGACGATGCGTGCCATCGACCTCTTAAAATATGTCGCTAAGATCGGGCGACGAAGTATGATCGAGTGAGGGGCATGGACGGCTCGCGAAAAATGGTTGCCAAGATCATCGATGGCGTGGCGATCGCACGCAAGGTGCGGATCGGAATCGCCGAACGGGCAGAAGCGCTCAAAGCGCGAGGTATCCAGCCCGCTTTGACCGTCATCATCGTCGGCGACGACCCCGCCTCCATCGTCTACGTCCGGAACAAGGTGCGCGCTTGCGGCGAAGTCGGCATCAAATCCGAGGTCATCCGATTCCCCGCCGAAGTGAGCGAACGCGAATTGCTGGACAGCATCTCGCGCTTGAACGAGGCACCGACGGTCCATGGGATTTTGGTGCAATTGCCGCTGCCCGCCCATATCTCGTTGCGCAAAGTCCTCGAAACCATTTCCATCGCCAAGGATGTCGACGGCTTTCATCTTTATAATGTCGGCGGCTTGGTGCTCGGCGAAACCGTGTTCCCTCCCTGCACGCCCTACGGGGTTCAGAAAATCCTCGAGCACGAGGGGATCGAGCTGGAGGGCAAGAACGTCACCGTGGTGGGCGCGAGCAATATCGTCGGCAAGCCGCTCGCCCTGATGCTGATGCAACGCGAAGCGACCGTCGCGATCTGCCACGCGAAAACGCGCGACCTCGCGCAATACACGATCCTCGCCGACATCCTGGTGGTGGCGGCAGGCTCGCCCAATCTCATCGTTCCGCAGATGGTGCATACCGGCGCGGTGGTGATCGATGTCGGCATCAATCGCCTGCCGAACGGCCGTTTGGTCGGCGACGTCGACTTCGAAGGCGTCAAGCAAAAGGCGTCGTGGATCACCCCGGTTCCGGGTGGCGTTGGGCCGATGACCGTGACGATGCTGCTGGAAAACACCGTTGCCGCGGCCGAGCGGTCGTCACGGGCGTCGATCGCACCCGTCCTTGCCCGGCAGTAACCAATATGCTCGGTTGACCCGCCGCCACCAACTTCCTTAGAATTGCCAATATATTGGCCAAGTATCCGCCGCGCGCGCGGATGCCCAAGGACCGCCGACCGCACGTCACCGGGAAGGAGACTCCGTCATGCACATCATCGATTCCCATTTCCACTGGTGGCCGCGATCGGTTTTCGAGGCCCTCGCCAAGCGCAAAGACTTTCCGCGCGCCGCGCCCAACAAAAGGGGCGGTTACGATTTCTGGGGTCCGGGCGGCAAGGAGGAGAAATTCCTCGGCGGCTGGGAAGAATGGTTCGATCTCGATGCGCAGCTCGCGCATATGGACGGGCTCGGCCATCAGGTCGACGTGGTGTGCTCGATCGGGCCGTTCTCGGTCGCCTTCTCCTATATGGAGAAGGAAATGGGCCGTGACTTCGCCACCATGTGGAACGAGGAAATGGCCGCGGCGCAGCGCCTCCATCCCGGCCGCGTCTGGGCAAGCGCGGCGGTGCCGCTGGTCGATACGAAGACCGCCATCGAGGTCGTCGATCATGCCGTCAACAAGCTGGGGCTGATGGGCGTGAACTTGCCGGGCAGCGTCGGCGCCGATCCGCGCATCGACCATGAACGGCTCGAGCCCTTCTACGATTATGTCGAAAAGCTTGGCGTGCCGTTGTTCCTGCATCCGACGGACGCCGTGTTCCAGGACATGCTGATCGACGGCTATGGCGGCGCGCTCTTCCTGTCGCTCGGCCGTGTCATCGAAGTGAGCGTCGCGGCCATGCGCCTCGTCTTTTCCGGCATCATGGAGCGGCACCCCAATTTGAAGGTCGTCATGTCGCATACCGGCGGCGCGTTGCCCTATCAATCTGGGCGCATGGACAAGAACGGCAAGGCCGCGAAGCTGCCGCAGCCGCCCAGCACCTACATCAAGCGCATGTATACCGACACGGTTTCGCCGCACAGTGCGGGCATGAAATTCGCGATCGAGTATTACGGCGTCGATCACGTGATGTACGGCACTGACTATCCGTGTTGGGATCCGGCGGCGGCGCTCAAATATTTCGCCGAGATCGGCCTCTCGGCAGCCGATCAGGAAAAGATTTTCTACAGCAATGCGCGGCGCATCCTCGGTCTCAAGGACCCGGCCCCGTCATCGCGCCAGCAACCGGCGCGCGAGCCCGCGACGGTCTAGATCGCAGCCGTGCCGTAACAGCAAAAGGCCGCTACGCGTCGCCGTGGCGGCCTTTTTCTTTCCGCATCCGTCCGTCCATACTTTATTTGACGAGGACGATTTGCGTCGGTCCGTTGCCTGCGGCGATCTCGCTCGAGCTCGTTACCCCCGTGCACGAGATATTGTACTCGGCATCGTTATAGTCCTTGTCGTCCGTCGGCCCGCCCATATCGTTCCAGAAATATCGCACGATCGTGCTGCCGAGCTGAGAACAGGTGATGGTCGCATATTGCGGCGAGGTATTCGTGCAGCTGCCATTGCTGGGCGCGGTCTGGTCGGTGAGGTTGCTGCCGCTCACGGTTTCGGATTGGAGGCTGCAGTTCTGGGTAACGCTGGGATAGGCGATCTTGCTGGGCGGAAAGTAATGCGAATAGAAATAATGGGTGCTGCCTTCCGCGCCGCCATAATGGTTGCTGCCATATCCGGCGTTCCCGCCCGTGACGTTCTTCAACGCGAAGCCGATCTTCTGTCCCGAGGTGGTTTGGAAAGTCGGCGCGGTTTGGTTATGGGCGCCGGACGCGTTCGAATAGATCTGGTTGAGCGCCGAGTTTGCCGGCGTGCCGTTGTTCGATGGAACATCGTACCAAGAGATCGTATTTTGATCGCCGGCGCTGCTGTACCAGCCGCTGAAATCGGCGGTCGCAGTCACGATCGGATTTTCTGCGACGGCGGCAACCGAGACGGTGAAGCCGCTGCTCATGAAGGAAGGAATGAAGACTGTCTGCAATTTGGCCGATGCGGTCACGCTGACATTGTAACCGACCGTGCCGCTGCTGGTTCCATAGGCGTAGCCCGCCGAAGCCACGGCACTCGAACTGAAATTGGTGTTGGGCGGCAGATAGGCCTGCGCCGCCGTCACGTAATTGCTCGCCATGGTTTGTGCGGCGCTCGCGGCGCTGGTATCGAGATAGACTTTGGCGCCGGCGAGCGCCGCGGAATTGACAGCGCCTTGCAGCGCCGTCCTCAGCTGGATGGCGCGCATGTAATCGACCGCGATGCCGACGGCGAGAATGAGCACCGGCAGCATCACCGCGAACAGAACCGCGACCGCACCGTCGCGATTCCCGGCGAGCCTCGATATCAGCGTGGCGCGGTTGATCCGGGGTGTCATCCTAATGCCGAGAATCATGCGCCGGCTCAGCTGTGATCGACCGAGTCGGTATTTCGCGGCCGCGCATAAGCGGTTTCCGAAAGGCTGTAGCTCGGCTGGAAAACGAAACTGATCGGCGAGGTGTAGGCGTAATACGCCCGAACGATGACGACGCTGTCGCCGTTGTTAGTGACAAGGCTGCTCGCAAGGGTGGTCGGATTGCTGATGCTCGAGGCGCTGCCGCAGGTCGTGTCCTGCCAATCGAGCGCCACGGTGCCGGTTTGGGAATCGCGCGTCACGCTCGCGATGGCGACGGACAAAGCGGTTCCCGACAATGGCGTCATGACGAGTTTTCCGGCGCTGCAAAAATCGGAAATCGTCGTGGTGCCGACTGTGCTCTGTTGCGCGACGAGATCGGCCACGGTCTGCGCCGCTTCCTGCAGATTCATGTCGGCGCGGATGACGCGGGTTGCCTCGAAGCAGCCGAGATAAAGCGTCATCATGAGCGGGAAAACGATGGCCAGCTCGACCAGCGCCGTGCCGCGTTCGTCGCGGGAAAAGAAGCGCAGACGGCGGATCATTGATAGGGCTCGGTCTGAAGGGCGACAGTCGACACCAGGAGATTGCTGCCATTCCCGGTGATGAAGCGTCCGACCCAGGGAATCAGTGTCGGCCGGTTGTAGCCCACCTGCACCAGCACGCGGGAGCCCGCCGTGCCTGGCGTGAACTGCATGTTGGTCATGTTGCCGTTAGCGTCGGTTTGGACGGTTGCGTTGAGCGCGGCAAAGGTGCTGCCCGACTGAACGTTATATTTGAGGCTGGCGCAGGGGATAAGCGTGCCGATGCTGGCGCAAAGCTGGGTGGTAAAGGGCGTCGAGGACCCGGCCGCCATTTGCACCTGCCCGATCAGGATCGTGCGCGCGGCGTCACGCGTGGCCTTGTCGAGCGCGGCCTGGGTGAAGAGTATCAGCCCGAGCTCGATGACGACGCAGGCCAGCACAAGGAACATCGGGCCGGCGATGGCGAATTCGAGCGCCGTGGCGCCGCGCTCATCGCGCCGGAACCGCAGGACCCACCTTGCGAAAGATCTGCGTCGGCTGGCTGTGGTCATGTCGGCACCGCGATCGCCCGGGGATCCGCTAACCCGGCCGTCAATGGCCCGTCAGCTGCCGGACGGCGTCGAAATACTGCAGATTGCTTTGGACATGGGCTTCGTCGAGATCGGCGCGCATGACCCTTGCCGCATCATCGCTGCGGCCCTTCAGCGCGAGGGCAAGAGCGAGATTCTCGCGGTTGCGCGGCGTCGCGCCATCCTCTTCGATGACCTTCGAGAGCGTATCAATGGCCTCTTCGTATTGACCGGCCAGCGCCAGCGACAGGCCAAGATTGTTCAGCAGGGCGAGATCGTTGGGCGCAATCTCCAAAGCATGGCGATAGATCGCCAAAGCCTGTGCATGCATTCCCTTCTGATCGAGCGCGACCGCCTTGGCATTCATGGCGGGAACCGCATTGCGGTCGCGGGCCAGCGCCAGGTCGAATTCGGCGATAGCCGGATCAAGCCGGTGCAGAGCGAGCAGCGCCTTGCCGTGCAGAAGATGGGTCGCCGCGTCCTTCGGCGCGAGTTGAACGGCCGTGGCCGCTTCGCGCTCGGCATCCTTCGCATCCTCGGCCTTCAACAGCACATCCGCCAAAGCAAGATGGAGCGCGGGATCGTCGGGCTGCTTTTGAACCGCCTCTTGATAGAGGCGCGCCGCCGCCGAGAAATCGCCGCTGCCGCGCGCGGCTTCGGCAAGCCGGACACGCGACGGCGTATCGGACGACGAAGTCGTCGGCGACGCGTATTGATCGCCGACCGCACAGGCGCCAAGCGTCGCCGCCAAGAGAACGACCGGCAAGGCCTTGGTGCGATGATTCGCGACACGGTCGATTCGCAGCCATCGGTGAATGCGCATGATTTCTATCCCTCACCCGCGCGTCGCGGCGTTCAATGCATGTAGTTCATGACCTGCAGCGCGCCCGGTCCGGCGATGACCACGATCAAGCACGGCAGGATGAAAAGAATCAGGGGAACGGTCAGGGCAACCGGAAGCCGCGCGGCGCGGCTTTCGATGCGGAGAGTCTGCGCCTTGCGCATCTCCGCCGCGATCACCCGCAGCGACTGCGCCAGCGGCGTTCCGTAACGCAAGGTCTGGGTCAGCGTTCCGACGATGCTGCGCACCGACGCCAAGCCCGACCGGTTGGCGAAATTCTCGAGTGCGCGCGTTCGATCGGACAGCATGCGCATCTCGGCGACAACCAGCATCAATTCTTCGGCCAGAACGGGGCGCGCGAGGCGTAATTCGCGGCCGACCCGTTCGAGCGCTTGCTCGAGGCTCAACCCGGCCTCGGCGCAGATGACGACGAGATCGAGCACATCCGGGAGCCCATCCTCGATAGCGGCCCGCCGCCGACGCGCAATCATGTCGATGATCACATCCGGCAGACGCCAACCGAGCAAACAGCCGGCAGGGAGCGACGCGAGTTTGAACAGCAGCCCGAAATGCCACACCTCGCCGACAAGGACGAAGGCCACGGGCGGCAACGCCACGGCGCCGAGGGCCTTCAGGCCGAAGACGATCGGCAGGATGCCTTCTTGCCGCAGACCGGCCGCCAAGAGCAGCGTCGAAAGCTTATCGCCTTCGCCCGCACCCACCGCCGCATTGTGCAAGAGAAAGACACCGATGCGCTGAAGCCACCGCATGCCCCAGGCAAGCCCGGTGGGCTCTTGAGCCAGCACGACTTCCTCGCCGAAATAGCGCGCCAAACGCGCCCGGCGCGCGCTTTGGCGCTCGAGAACGAGAAAGCCGCCAAGCGTTGCGCCCACGAGCAGGAGCGCCATCGCAACCAATTCGGCGGCGTGCGGCTGCAACGCGGCGATCATGCCCGGACGCTCCGGCTGATCATGTGCTTCATCACGCCGATTCCCGACAGCATGAGCCCGGCTGCGCCGATGAGGAGGTAAGGGCCGCGGCGATCCGTCACGAGCGGCATCAAATAGGCGGGATTGAGAACAAGCAGAGCCCCGCTCGCGAGAAACGGCAGCGAGGCCATCACGGCCGCCGATGCCTTGGCTTCGGAGCTGAGGGCGGCTGCCTTCAGCCGCAGCTCGCGGCGGCCGCGGATGATCGCGCTGAGATTGCTCAGCGCCTCGGTGAGATTGCCGCCGGTCTCGCGTTGCAAGGCGAGCGTCACGACGAAAATATCGAAATCGACGATATTCACCCGCTTCGTCGCCTGAATCAGAACTCTCGTTGAGGGTGACGCCGATCTGGAGTTGCTGACTGACGAGGCGACATTCCTCGCCGACCGGGCCGGGGATTTCCCGGCCGATGGCGATCACCGCCTCGGTAATCGGCAAGCCGATGCGCACCGCGCGGACAACCAGATCGATGGCTTCGGGAAAATGATCGAGAAAGGCTTTGCGCCGGCGAAAGCGCGCGGCATTGATCATGAAGCGCCACGCCACCGCCGCGGTGATGACGGCCACCGGCATGGCCGCCCACGACACCAAGCCCGCCATTCGCACGCCGTACAGCGCGCCGACACCGGCAAGAATAGAGACACCCGCCACTTTCGGGATGCTCACCCACTCGCCGAGACCGGCCGATGAAAGACCCAACGCGTCGAGCGCCATAGCGGCGTATTGAGCGAGGAGCGCACGCTTATGCGGCTTCGCTGCGGGCAAGGACGCGTCGGCCGCGCGCTGGCGCGCCTTTTCCTCGGCCTCGTTCAAGCTCGCAACGCGCTGACGGCGGCGGTCGCCGCGCCGCTCGGCGATCAGGAAACCGCCCGAAGCGAGGAAGACGACGCCCAGCCCGGCAGCGATGATGGAATTGTAGGCCAGGCTCATTCTTCCAATTCCATCGCCTTTCGTAACGTCGCCTCCAAACCGAGATGGCGGGCGTGCTCGATGAAATGCGGAATGAGGTGGCTGGATTCGAACGTGCCGGTGATTCTGCCCTCGCGGGTCTCGCCCTCTTCGCGGAAAGTGAAGAGATCCTGCATCGTGATGATCTCGCCTTCGAGGCCGACGACTTCCGCGACGCGGGTGACGCGACGAATGCCGTCGCGCATGCGCTCGACCTGGACGACGAGATCGAGCGCGCCGACGATCTGCGCGCGAATCGCGCGAATCGGCAAGTTGACGGCGCTCATCAGCAGCATGCTTTCGAGCCGCGTAAGCGCGTCGCGCGGCGTATTGGCATGGATCGTCGACATCGACCCATCATGGCCGGTGTTCATGGCCTGCATCATGTCGAAGGCTTCGTGCCCGCGAACCTCGCCGACGACGATGCGATCGGGACGCATGCGCAACGCGTTGCGCAGCAGATCGCGCGCCGACACCTCCGCGGTGCCTTCGAGGCTCGGCGGGCGGGTTTCCAGCGACACGACATGCGGCTGTTGGAGTTGCAATTCGGCCGCATCCTCGATCGTGATGATGCGCTCGCGCGGATCGATCTGGCATGAAAGCGCGTTGAGCAGCGTGGTTTTCCCGGAGCCGGTGCCGCCCGAAATCAGGATATTCAGCCGGGAGGCCGCCGCGATCTCGAGCAGCTTGGCCATCGAGGGAGAAAGATTTCCCTGATCCGCCATCTGCTGCAACGTAATCGAGCGCTTGGCAAATTTTCGGATCGATATCGCCACGCCGCGCAACGCGAGCGGCGGCACGATGATATTGACGCGGCAGCCGTCGGCAAGACGCGCATCGACCATCGGACTTGCCTCGTCGACATGCCGGCCGATGGCCGAGGCGATTTTCTGCGCCACGTGGAGAACATGGGCGCCGTCGCGAAAGCGGAACTTGGTCTCCTCGAGCTTGCCGCGGCGCTCGACATAGATGCTGTTCGGGCCGTTGACTAGAATATCCGTCACCGTATCGTCGCGCAGCAACGGCTCGAGCGGTCCGAGACCGACCATGTCGTCGAGAAGCTCGGCCGCGACAGCGTTCTCTTCCTTTTCGTTGAGCTGAACCCGCTGTTCGGTCGCGATTTCGGTAACGAGCCGATTGACTTCGGCTTGCAGCTGATCGCGCTCCATGCGGTTGGCGCGCGACGGATCGATGCGCGCCATCAGCATTTCGCGCATCCGTTTCCTGATCTCTTCCTCGGCCAGCTCGATCGGCGCCGGGGTAAACGCATCGGCGGGAACGAGCGCGCGCCGCGGCTCTTCTTCGTCCCGGCGACCGAATTTGCGGATTTTCACCAGAGTGACCTCCACCAACGACGGCGCTGCATCGGCCGACCCGAAATCCCGCCCGCCAGCGCGGCAATCGCCTCGGCGAAGCCGCCGCGTTGGCCGGCTGAGGGCTGCCCCGTATCCTCCGCCAAGACGACGCGGGGCTCGAACGGCACGATGGTGGCGACCGCGCTGCCCGCCGCTTCGGAGAAATCGGTCAATTTCATGCCGGAGCGCCCATACTCGCCCTGGCGATTCACAACCAGCAGGGTCTGTCCGAGGGTACGCTCGCCATGATCCAACCGCTGCAAGCGCTTCAGCTCGCGCAACGACGTCAAGGTCGTGTCGGCAACGACGACGCGCACCGCGACGGATTTCGAGAACCGCCGGCCAGAGCCGGCGCAGCGAACGCGGCAGATCGACCACCACGTAGTGGAATTGCTCGGCCAGGGTCCGGGTGAGGGCGCGGACCGCATCAGCCGTGATCGGAATGTCGTCGGCCCAGGGCTCTTCGGCGCTCAGCACAAAAAGCTTGTCGCCGCGTTGGGCCATGGCGCGCTCGATGAAAAGCGGATCGATGCGTTCCGGCTTTTCCAGCGCCTGCCGCAAGCCCGCAGTCGGCTTGAGATCGAGCAGCAGACCGCAATCGCCGCTCGTCAGGTCGAGATCCAACAGCGCGACGCGGCGCGACTGACGTTCGGCGAGGAACCAGGCGAGGTTAGTCGCGAGCGTCGTCGTGCCGACACCGCCGCGCGTGCCAGCGATGGCGACGAGCTTTCCTAATTTCTCATCGGCCGCGGCGCCGTTCTTTCCATCAAGCGCCATGATCACGGAACGGCGCACCAGGTCGTAGGTCACCGGCTTCACGAGATAATCGGTGACGCCCGCATGCAGCAGATCGCGATAAAGCCCGATATGGTCGCGCGTGCCCAGCGCGATCACGTTCACGCCCGGCTCACACACATCGGCGAGGCGATGAACCTCGGAAATCGGCATGTCGATGCCGCTGAGATCGATCAGCAGAACCTCGGGCGAGCGCTCGTCGGAAAGACGCCGGATCGCTTGCTCGACGCCGCCGCGTTGGATGTCGCCCGGGGCAGCGGCCAGATCGTTGAGCGCTTGGCGGACCGCGTCTTCCGTGTCCGCGTCGGCGACGAAGGCGAGGACCGGGCGGCGCGCGAGCTTGGCCGGCGACGCTTCGCCCGAACGCAAGGGTTTACGGGCCGGCGCGCTCATTTCGAATCTCCGCCTGAAGACGAACCGCCTTGCGTCGACGTCGTCGAGGCCAAAGGCTTTGGCTTGTAGGCTTTTTGGGCGGTCACGGCGGAAGCCGCGGCGGCGCCATCGGTTGCCGCGGCGCTCCGCCCTTCGACGAGATCCTTGGGGTTGGCGACCATCGCACCGAGATTGACGGCATTGGCGCAGCCGAGATTGCTCATGACGACGTTCTGGTTGCCGAGCGCGTCGGGCTCGCTCCAATCGGGACAATTCGGCACGACCAAGGCGTATTGCTGAAACACGATTTCGACCGTGTCCTTGCTCGCCGGCGACGGTTTCGCGCCCAGCAGCTCGATACGCGTCGGATCGATGCCGGCGGCGGCGACTGCATCGGCGACCCGCTTCAATTGCGCGCGCGGCTGCGGCCCGGCGATCGTGACCTGGGCGCCTTCCGGATGCCCCAAGGCGGCGACGGCCCGCAGGATATTCGCGCGTTCCGGCGACAGCGGCATGCCGGTGGCGGGGTCGACCTTGACGACGAGCTTTTGGTCGGCGCGTTGCACGGCAAGCGACTTCGGCTTCTGCATCGCCGGCATGCCCGAGATGTCCGGCGCGACCGCGCATCCCACCAGCGCTCCCAAGGCAAGGGCGACGAAAGCGGGCAGCAGGCTTATACGCATGGACGATTCCTCGTTGACTGGCAGGTCATTCGACGACGAAGCCGGCATCGCCCGTCAGGCGCGGGCCCAGCGGACCGAGCAGCGCGCTGCCGCCGGCTTTCGCGGTGCTGTTCACCGCGCGGCCCTGGAAAATGCGCTCCAGATCGGTGGCCGGCGCGAAACCGTCGGTCGGCAATTTCAACGCCTGGGGCGACGCAACCGGACGCACGAGATAGGGCGTCACGATGATCATCAGCTCGCTCTCGTTGCGCTGAAAATTGGTCGACCGGAAAAGCGGCCCGAGGACCGGAATGTTGGTGAGCCCGGGATATTGCTGAATGTCGGTCGAGGTGTTGTTCTGCACCAAGCCGCCGATCGCGAAGCTCTGCCCGCTGCCGAGCTCGACTGTGGTTTCGGCACGGCGCACATTGAGCGCCGGAATCTGGGTGCCGCTCAGCGTGACCGAGCCGACCGTCGACAGCTCGCTGACCTCGGGCTTGACGTCGATGGCGATGCGGTCTCCCGACAGCACGGTCGGCAGGAATTCGAGGCTGACGCCGAACTGCTTGAACTCGATGGCGGTGCTGCCGAGCCCTTGAGCGATCGGAATGGGAATCTCGCCGCCGGCGAGGAACCGCGCCGGATGGCCGGAAATCGCCGTGAGATTGGGCTGTGCAAGGATCGAGACATAGCCTTCATCGGCAAGAAGATTGATGAGCGCGCTGATATTGGTCCGTGAGGACTTGAACGCGCCCGTCAACGCCGCCGGCGTGCTGCCGCCGCCGAGCAGGGAAGCCGCGGTCTGAACGCCGATATTGAAGGACCCGGGATTGGCAACCGCGTTCCAGTTGAAGCCGAAATCCTTGGTGATTTGCCGCGATACTTCGGCGACCACGACTTGCAGATTGACCTGCGTCGACATCGGCACTTGCAGCTCATTGACGATGGCGGCCTTGTCGCCGACGATCTGAGTGGCCAGGGTTTGCGCCGCTTCGGCGGCTTCCGGCGTGGGCGCCGAGCCGTTGAGCACCACCCCGTTCGGGGTCGATGTCGGCGTAATCGCTGCGCCGGGCGAACGCTCGCGCAGCATGCGGACGAGATCGCTCGTGCTGTAGACGACATCGACCTCGCGCGAATACATGCCGCGGCCGTCCTGATCCATCGCAAAGAGCGTGGTGTGGCCGACCTGTTTGCCGACGATGAAGACGCTCGTCGGCGTCGGCGCCTGAATATCCGCGATCAACGGATCGGCGATGAGAACGGTCGAGGCCGGACTGGGCAGCTTCAGCAGCTGGCCGCGCGAAACCTCGAGCCGGAGGATGCCGGTATTCGGCGGCGGGTTCGGCGAGGGATTGGGCAGGGCGCGCGGCGCCGCCGGGGGTGCAGCCTGACCGGCCGCGCCGGAATTCTGCGCGGCAGCCGGCAGCACGCCGACGAACAGCGCGAGCGGCCAGATGACAGCGATACGGACCAACCAAGAACAACTAGACATAAAGTCCCCTCGTCGAACGCATCGCGATGCGTTGCCTGCATGCGGTCGTAGCGCGGGCCGGGGATAAACCCGATCCGCTCAATGAGCCGGCGCCGTGTCCGCCTTCACCCCATGGATCACGACGACCGTCGGCGCGGGCGGCGCGTCGGGCTTTGCGCGATTCCGGTCGGAGCCCGGAGATACGGTGGTTACGTCATTCGCCCAGACCGGCGCCGTGACCGCCGGGATCGGCGTGCCTTGAGCCGACGTGCCGTCGCCGGCCATCAGGCTGCGCAAGGTCAGCGACAATTTCCCCAGCTCGGCCGCGACGCTGATCTGTGCGGATTGCCGCGGCGACACCTCCAACGCGACCGTACGCGCGACGCTGGCATCGGTTGCCGGATCCGTCCGCGCGGGCTGGAGACGTTGATCGATAGCGAGCACGCGCAAATCCTGCGCGACGATTTCGGCGACCGAGCGGTGGCCTTGCGCCACGTCGTCGCCTTTGAAGCTTTGCGTGAGAAGAAGATCGACGCGATCGCCGGGATAGATCAGGCCCGACGTGCCGGACACCGCATCGACGCCGATCGAAATGGCGCGCATGCCAGGACTCAGCACGGCGGCAAGAAAGCCGCGATCGCCCGGCTTGACGATGTCTTCGGTGAGGATCGGCTCGCCCGCATCGATCGCGCGGCGAACCACCGCGCCCAGCACATCGTTGGCTGACGCAACGTCCTTGCCGGCGGAAGCCTGATCGGCGCCGGCATCCGATGCGCTCGGCGGCAGCGGCTCGCCCTTGCCGTCGACCACGCGCTCGATCGCGTGCGGCGGAATGGAATCAGGCGCGACGGTGCGCCATGCGATATCTTGCGGCCGCAACAAGGTGCTCACCGGCAACGCGGCGGCAGCGCTCAAGATCTGGGTTTGCGGTCCGGTCGCGACCGCATTTCGGTCACTACCGCGCCACAGCAAAAAGCCGGCACCGGCGACCGACAACACCATGACCAGAATTAAAACAAGACGAGACTTCATCGGCCCTCGCGGTTCGACCGTGGCGTGTGATCGCTGCAGCCCTTCCCATCAAAGACAAGGGACAAACCGAACAGTCTCGGAAAATGGTTTAAAAGTAATTAGCAGTGCCTGCCACGCGCGCGAGATCGCGACGACAAGTCGTTGGAGAGACTTTCTAATTCAATCCTTAATAGATTCGGAGAGCGACCATGTGCCGCGTTCGTCGCTATCGATAACGGATGATTAAGACCCCGCGCGCGGTGCATTTCCCGTCGCGGTTCACGGCGTGACGCATGAAGCGGCAGCACATTTCTTTCGCGTTCGGCGTGCAAGAAGCAGCCGCCGGCGATGAAATCTTGTCGGCGTTACGTGAGGCTGCGCGATTTACCGCACATGGCGGGACAGAAGTGGCAGCGGAAGACTGTCCGTGGCTCGATTCTCTCAACAAAATTTCATCTGACTCGCCGGTCGCGCGGCGCGCGATGCCTTGTGCCTTTCGCGCCACTACCTCGGCGTATGACGCAACACAGCCTTGCAATCGCCCGAAAAGCATTGGGCTGAAATGATTTAGCCGCCGCGATGACGCGAAAGCAGCAAGAATGCGCAAGCAGCGCGGTCCAAAATCCTTACATCACGTCGAGACAAGCGGCGATGCGACTCGAAATCGGCCGCGCCAACCGATGATGGGATGCTCTCATGGACCTGACTCGAATTCACGGCACCGACCTGTCCGTATCAAGGATCGGCCTCGGCACTTGGGCAATCGGCGGCTGGATGTGGGGCGGGTCCGACGAGAAAGAGGCCGTCCGCACGATCCAAGCCGCGCTCGATCGCGGCATCACGCTGATCGACACGGCGCCGGTTTACGGCTTCGGGCAGTCGGAGGAGATCGTCGGCAAAGCGCTCGCGCAGGGCGGGCGGCGCGAGCGCGCCGTCATCGCCACGAAAGCCGGGCTCGAATGGCACGACGGCAAAGTCGCCCGCAATTCGACCCCCGAGCGGATCCGGCGCGAGCTCGACGATTCCTTGCGGCGGCTCGCCACCGACCGGATCGACATCTACCAGATCCATTGGCCCGACCCGCTCGTGCCCATCGAGCAGACCGCCGGCGTTCTCGGCGAATTGCTGAAAGCGGGCAAGATCCGCGCGATCGGGGTCAGCAATTTCAGTCTCGCCCAGATGGACACGTTCCGCAAAGTGGCGCCGATCCACACCGTTCAGCCGCCTTATAATCTTTTCGAGCGGGCGATCGAGACCGATGTCTTGCCCTATGCGCAGCGCAACGAGATGACGCTGCTTGCCTATGGCGCGTTGTGCCGCGGCCTGCTGACCGGAAAGATCACCGCGACCACGCGCTTTACCGGCGACGATCTGCGCAAGATCGATCCGAAATTCCGTCCGCGCGTCATCGATCAATACCTGGCCGCGGTCAGCGCGCTCGATCGCTTCGCGAAAGACCGCTATGGCAAAAGCATCCTCGCGCTGGCGGTACGCTGGATTCTCGACCGCGGCAATACCGTCGCTTTATGGGGCGCGCGCCGGCCGCAACAATTGGACCCGATCGATGAAGCCTTCGGCTGGTCGATCGACCCCGAGGCCATGACCGCGATCGATCGCATTCTTGCGGCAACGATCAAGGACCCGGTCGGACCGGAATTCATGGCGCCGCCGTCGCGAGGCTGACGCGCGCCACCATCGGCGCGCGACTGTTTGGTGCCGCTACACAGGGCTTTCACGACATCGCGGTGGTGCGGAGCGGGCGGCCGAACCATGTCAGCCCTGTGTCGGTGACCTCTCTCACCCGAATTCGCGAGTTTCGATGATGTCGACCCGTCTCAAACTTGTCGTGCTGATGTTGCTGCTCGGGCTGAGCGCCGGCGGCTGCGTCGACCATTATTGCGGCCCGGCCTATCCCAACAGCACCGACCCGTTCTGTTCGATTCACTGGCCGCCGCCGCCGACCTAAGGCGCGCCATCTTGACAGTGGCGCGGCTGCGGCCGGTAATGACTTCCAACAAAAGACGTTGGGAGGGGATCGCGATGAAGCGGTTGCGCTTGCTTGCCTTGAGCTGTGCCATTCTCGGCACTTCTGTCGCCACTGCCGCTGCACAGGAACCGTCGCTTCCATCGGCGTCTCAGGCACCACGATCGGCGCCCGCGGCCGCGCCCGCGCCATCCGACACCAAGCTGCAATCGATCAGCGGCACGGTCACAAGCCCGCACGGGCCCGAGGCGGGCGTGTGGGTGATCGCCGAAACCACCGAGCTGCCGACCAAATTCACCAAGATCGTCGTTACCGACGACAAAGGCCGCTATTTGCTGCCCGAGCTGCCGATGGCGGATTACAGCGTCTGGGTGCGCGGCTATGGGCTGGTCGATTCACCCAAGATGCATGGCGTGCCGGGCAAACGGCTCGATCTTATTGCGGTGCCGGCGCCGAACAGTGCCGCCGCCGCGCAATATTATCCGGCGATCTATTGGTATTCGATGGTGAAGATCCCGGAGGCGAGTCAATTCGGCGGCAAAAGCGCGATCCCCGCCAAGGTGACGCAGCAGGATTACATCACGACGATCAAGAATCGCGGCTGCGTCGGCTGCCATCAGCTTGGCCAGCTCGCCACGCGCACCATCCCCGCGGCCTTCAGCGCCATGGATTCCGAACAGGCCTGGACCCGCCGCATCGAATCGGGTCAGGCCGGGCAGCTTATGGTCGGGACGATCGGCCAGCTCGGCGGCGTGCCGCTGAAATTCTTCGCCGATTGGAGCGACCGCGTTGCCAAGGGCGAGCTGCCGCAGAGCAAGCCGTCACGGCCGCAAGGTGTCGAGCGCGACGTCGTCATCACCGAATGGGAATGGGGCGGCGATCACACTTATCTGCATGACCTGATCTCGACCGACAAGCGCAACCCGACCGTCAACGCCTACGGCCCGCTTTTCGGCTCCACCGAATACAGCACCGACGAGCTGCCGATCCTCGATCCCAAGACCAACACCGCGACGATCTTCAAGGCGCCGGTGCGGGATGCGGACATGCCGGAATTGCTCGGCCCCGGCCAGGCCGCGGATGTGAAGCCGATGATGGCGTCGGCCTATTGGGGTGACCAGAAGATCTGGAGCAACCGAGTGAATAATCACAACGCGATGTTCGACGAGAAAGGCAGGTTGTGGCTGACGGTCGCGGTGCGCGGCGTGGCCGATCCCGCTTTCTGCAAGCAAGGTTCCGATTTGCCTTCGGCCCAGCTCTTCCCGCTGACGGACAGCCACCGCCAGCTTGCGATGCTCGACCCCAAGACGATGAAATACAGCTTCGTCGATACCTGCTTCGAGACGCAGCATCTCCAATTCGGCTTCGACGCCAATGACACGCTGTGGACCAGCGGCGGCGGACCGGTGCTCGGCTGGCTCAACACCAAGATGTTCGACGAGACCGGCGACGCGGCGAAATCGCAAGGCTGGACGGCCTATGTCGCCGACACCAACGGCAACGGCAAACGCGACGCCTATGTCGAGCCCAATCAGCCGGTCGACCCGGCCAAGGACAAGCGCTTGCCCGGCGGCTTCTACGCCGTCATGCCAAGCCCGGTCGACGGCTCGATCTGGGGCACGGTCGGCGTCTTCGGCGGCGCCGGCGGGGTCGTGCGGGTCGTGCCCGGATCCGATCCGCCGGCGAGCGCGATCGCCGAAGTCTACAATGTCCCGCTTCCCGGCTTCGGCCCTCGCGGCGGCGACATCGACAGCAAAGGCGTCGCGTGGGTCTCGCTCGGCAGCGGCCATCTCGGCAGCTTCGATCGCGCCAAGTGCAAGGCGCCCGCCAACGGACCCGACGCCACCGGCAATCAATGCCCCGAGGGCTGGAGCTTCTATCAATATCCCGGCCCGGGTTTCGCCGGCATCGGCAAGAACAGCGCCGAAGCGAGCTACTACACTTGGGTCGACCAGCACGACACGCTCGGCCTCGGCGGCGACGTGCCGATCTCGACCGGCAACGAGAATGATGCGCTGCTCGCGCTCGTCAACGGCAAATGGGTCGTGCTGCGCGTGCCCTATCCGATGAGCTTTTACGCCAAGGGGCTCGATGGCCGCATCGACGACGCCAATGCCGGCTGGAAGGGACGCGGGGTGTGGATCACCAGCGGCGATCGCACGCCTTGGCTGCATGAAGGCGGCAAAGGCAGCACGCCGCGCGTCTTCCATTTCCAGATCCGCCCCAATCCGCTGGCGGATTGACGGTGGCAGCAGGGGGATTGGTGGCGCCACGAACGACGATTGAGCACTGTGTCTTTGCCATGGCCCTACGCTGTGGCATAGGGGGATTTGGCGATCCAGCCGACCAAGGTGAGCCAGAGGCCGACCACCACAGGGACACCCAATCCGACCTCAACGAACGGCGACATCCTCATTGCGGCGGCGGCGCCCTGAAGCTAGGCGCGCAGGCGTGCTCTCGGCCGCTTTGAGCCTCGTTTCGCTCGCGCAAGTCCGTAAGGCCGAATTAGAATCTCGGCCGGCATTTGCCATTCGCGTACCAATCTCCAGATCATCTTGAGCGTTAAATGCCGTTTGCGGTTCAAAATTTCCGAAGCGCGCCCTGAGGAACCTATGATTGCCTCGAATTCCTTGCGGGTTCGCCCGGAATTTTCCATGCGCGCCTTTACAGCATCGACGGGATCGATGTCTTCGTCCGGCCAACGCGAACGCTCATACGCATCGACGAGCGTCATCAGAACGTCAAGGCGATCTCCGTCTGACGATCCGGGTTCTGAACCCCAGAGACGATCAATCTCAGCGAGCGCCGACCGGTGAGTTGCGTCATCTTTGATTGGAATGATATCGGTCATCTGACTAATACTGATTGACTGTCTCCGCATCGATCTTGTCGTAATCGGCGTGGGTTCCCACAAACTTGATGAAGGCGGCTTTCCGTCCGTAGTCCATAGCCGCGACAACGCGATATTCGTTGCCCTTCACATTGAAAACCACGCGATTTCCTTTGATCGCGCGCGACGCCGGATAGGCTTTCTCGACCTCCTGGAAGCTCGTCCAATTCGCTTGCCGCAAAGTCTTGCTCAGTTCTCGAAATGCCTGTTCTGAACCGGCATGTCCGTTCCCGAACGACAAGAGCGTGTTGGTATTGAAAACGCGCAATTCTTCATGTCCTCCATCGCTCGCCCGGAGCTCGCTTCGGTCCTTTCTGCCGGACCGCTCGTTCTCCTCCGGATCACCTCACTGGGTAAATTAAAACAAGGCCGGGCACGGTCGCCCGTTATCAATATAGGCTCCTCCCAGTATGGGAGCAAGGCTCTCCCATACTGGGAGGGAGCTCTATCTGAGCAACTCATCGCGGTTCGCCGCATGGCAGTCAAAGTCGGTAAAATTTGACGGGCTTGCTTGTCCCACGTGAGTGGGGCACATTAGCGGCCCCAAGCTCGACTCTCTCCTCGGCTAGCGCCTTGTCTTGAAAGAGCGAATGGCGATGGCGGGCCATGACCGACGATGATGAGCACTATGTCTACGCCATAGCCCTATGACTGAACCCCGAATGGCTCAGAAAGCAATTAGGGTAAGGACACCACTGGGGGGCCGGCCCCTTCGTGCCTTCGCCCCAATAGCGCACGTTGTCGAGTGGCTGGACTGGGTTGAGGGCGCTTTACGACGGGCCGAAGAGGCGGTGCGGGACGTCATACCGACGACCCGTCACTGAGGCCCTCAGGCCGCGCCGAGCGGCTGAAGGGAAGCGGGCGGCAACGCGACCCGCCGCCCGCGTACCAAGCTGCGAATTACTCGGGACTGCTCCACTCCGGTATCGTATGCTTCCAATTACCAGAATAAAGCTCGTCATAAGTAGGTGCCTCGCCCTGGCTAGCGAGGCCCAGCAACGAGCGGAATGCGCCAAACGGGTAAAAGCGGCGATTAAATCGGAAGGCGAATTCGTTTAGATACGCTTGGAGATGCTGGGGGCTAACCCCGTGGTGTGTCCCCCTCAACCACGATTTCAAGTTAAGAAACACTAGGCGAACCATCGACAAGTATTCTTCAGCCGGTTCTTTTTTGTCGCCCTTCATAACAGCAATATGCTGATAGCCCAGCTCAGCTACTCTCGCGTATTCTGGCAAGGCGTTCGTCACCAACGTAGTGCCCGGCTCAACTACTGCCTCGATAAAACTGCATAGGGCGCTCGTGCTACGATTGGGTACCACTTCCATGCGCAACCGACCCGCAACGCGGCTACCGCGACGGGGAATGACCCCAACTTCCTTGGGCGTCTTCCAGCAAACCTCGATGGCAGCTATCACTAGCGTTTGGTCATGAAATTTATGCCCCTCAGCGGCTCCGCCAATCCAAAGATTCCTCTACTTCGACTCGGATGTTCGAAGGATCGCGACCGATCCGATTCCGATCTGCGCGGACCATCCCGGCGCGCAGTTTATGCAGGATTTGAAAGGCCGTCTCGTATCGGCCGATCCCAAGTTGGCGTTGGAATTGGATCGCCGATATTCCTGGCGTAATACTCGAAACAAGATAAGCGCCCCAGAACCATATCGAGAGCGGCGTGTGGGTCCGCTGCATTACGGTACCCGCTGTCAGGGCCACATCTTTGCGACACTTACGGCACCGAAGGACGCCAACCCGATTGGCGAAACGAAACGGTTCAGCACGATGACCGCAGTGCGGGCAGACAAAACCCTGCTCCCAGCGAATGCGCTCCAAATACGCGGCGCATGCCGCATCATCAGGAAATAGCCGCTGGAATTCCGGCAAGGATGAGGGAAACCCGAGATCTTTGATCTGGTGAATATCGGGTAACCGAGACGATTGGCGCATTGGAAAACACTAGCACGAGAGGGAGTGGGTGCCAACCGGATAAAACAACGTGGCGCGAATAAGTGAGCATACTCGGTGTGGCAACCTAGTTCGAGAACACATGAGGGCTTCGATACTGCCGGGAGGACGGACGGCAAGGTAAAAGGCCGACCGTCGGTCCGGCCTATGTGGTTGGGTCGATTGAGATATTTGGACACCATCCAGACACCCCCTGCTGGCGCTTCAAGCTGAAAGCTCAATGATATCAATGCTCCGAGCGCCGGCCACCCGTCCTATAGCGGCCGAAGGCCCTCCCTTGCTTAAGTTGCTTCAGTGTGATAACAATACGCTGTGACGGAGCCGCGCGACCCGACCCTCGACGTGCTTCTCGACCTCGACGAGCAGGTTCTCGTGGTGGACCCCGACGGCGGCCACTGGGTCCGGTTCGTGGTGACGCGGGTGCCGGTGTCGCCGCAGAAGCCGCACGGCATCGACTACTCGCTCACGCTGCACGGGCCGGATGGCGAGCGGCTGGTCGGTTTCGACAATGCCCATCCGGTGGCGAAGCAGAAGCGCGGCGAGCCGCAGGACCATCGCCACCGACTGCGGACGATCCGGCCTTATGAATACCGAGACGCGGCGACCTTGCTCGCCGATTTTTGGACGACCGTGGACGCGGTGTTGCGCGAGAGAGGAATGATCCCATGACGACGCTGAAGGTCGGCATCGCCAGCTACGAGGAGATGAAGGCGCGCACCATGGCCGTGGCACGCGGCGAGCGGCGCGTCAAAGCCGACGAGCCCAAGGTCTGGTTCACCTCGACGGAGTCCTTCGCCAAGGTCTTGTCGGCCGGCAACCGCGACCTACTGCGCGTTATCGCCGAGAAGGCGCCGGGCTCGCTCGACGAGCTGGCGCGGATCACCGGCAAGGCGAAGTCCAACCTGTCACGGACGTTGAGGACGATGGAAGGCTATGGCCTGGTTCGCCTCGAACGTGGCGAGCGCGGACGGATCACGCCCAAGGTGATACATGACCGCGTGGAGCTGGACCTGCCGCTTACGCTATCGCGCAAGGCGAGTTGAGCCATGATCGCTTGGACGCGAGCAGGCCGGACCGCCGCCAGCCCGTCAAGGCTGGCGCTATCGCGCCACCGCTTCGCGGCTTGCGGCCTTGACCGCCTGTCGCCGGCCCGGCAGATGGCCCGCAAGCGATTAAGGCTCAAAGTGAACGAAGTCGCTCCCTTCATCTCCGATTTGCCGGGAGGGAGAAGGGTGTTGCCGGATAGAGAAAGGCCGTTCGTTTGGGAGCCCGGCGGCGCGATGCTGGCGGGATGTCCAGACAGCGCGTCAGCCTCGGCGTTGTGCCCGATGATCTTTATATCGTTCCTGGCCCGTGGCCGCGCCCCGGACGGCCCATCAAGCATGATGTCGAGACTTGGGCTGTCACCGACGATTGGCCCGACCGTGTGCCGATCACCGACGCCGAACTCGACGTATTCGAGGCATGGTTCGGCGACCTATTCGATGAATTGTTCGGGCCGTGCCGATGATTTGAGGAGACACTTGCCATGACCGTGCCGTTGCGCGCCGCCCTCTATCTGCGCGTCTCGACGCCAAGGCAGGCCGAGCACGATGTCTCGATCCCCGATCAGAAGCGGCAGGGCGAAGCCTACTGCGCATCTCGCGGTTATCAGCTCGTCGAGACCTATGTGGAACCGGGCGCATCGGCGACCAATGATCGCCGGCCCGAGTTCCAGCGCATGATCGAGGCCGGGACGAGCAAGCCTACGCCGTTCGATATCGTCGTCGTCCACAGCTTCTCGCGCTTCTTCCGCGATCACTTCGAACTTGAGTTCTACGTCCGCAAGCTCGCCAAGAATGGCGTCAGGCTCGTCTCGATCACGCAGGAAATGGGTGACGATCCGATGCACGTCATGATGCGGCAGATTATGGCGCTGTTCGACGAATACCAGTCGAGGGAGAACGCCAAGCACGTCCTGCGGGCCTTGAAGGAGAATGCACGGCAGGGGTTCTGGAACGGCTCTTTGCCCCCGATCGGCTACCGCATCGTTGCGGCCGAGCAGCGCGGTGCCAAGGTCAAGAAGAAGCTCGAAATCGATCCGCTGCACGCGGACACGGTGCGACTCATCTATCGGCTTGCTTTGGAAGGCGACAGCACATCTGGGTCGATGGGCGTCAAGAACATCGCGGCCTATCTCAACCGGCACTGCATCTTCACGCGCGACGGCGGGCGCTGGGGTATCGGCCAGGTTCACCGCATCCTGACGCGAACGGCCTATGTCGGCCGGCACGAGTTCAACAAACGCGCCAAGAATAAGGCGCTGAAGCCCGCCACTGAGATCGTCACCGTCGAGGTGCCGCCGCTGATCGACCAAGCGACATTCGATGCGGTGCAGGCACATCTCCGCGCGCGCAATCCGAAGGTCACGCCTGCGCGAGTCGTGAGCGGCCCAACTCTCCTTACCGGCATCTGCTTCTGCGCCGACTGCGGCGGAGCGATGACGCTCAGGACCGGGAAGGGAGGACGGTATCGCTACTACACCTGTTCCATCAAAGCGCGACAGGGCGAGACCGGCTGCAAGGGCCGTTCGATCCCGATGGAGAAGCTGGACAGCCTAGTCGCGGAGCATATCGCCGATCGCTTGCTTCAGCCGGAGCGGCTCGAGGAAGTTCTAGCGTCCGTCCTCGATCGCCGGCAGGAACGCGCCGAGCGCCGCCGCGAGCACATCGCGGAACTGAACAAGCGCGCAGCCGAAACCGACCTGCGGCTGAAGCGGCTCTACGACGCCATCGAGGCTGGCGTTGCCGATCTCCACGACCCGGCCCTAAAGGAGCGCGTCACCAGCCTCAAGGCGATCCGCGACCAGGCGCAAGCCGACGCCGAGCGCGCAGTTGCGATGTTGGAGTCGCCAGGCCAACAGACGATCACGCCGCAGATGGTCCAGACGTTCGCCAGGACGGCGCGGGAGCGGATCAGGATCGACGGCGGCGGCTATCGCCGCGACCATCTCCGCGCCCTTGCGCAACGCGTCGAGGTCGCGGACAAGGAGGTCCGTATCATGGGATCGAAGGGCGACCTGCTCCGAACGCTGGCCGCCGTGTCCGGCGTAAAGCCGGCTACGCCCGGCGTTCGCAGTTCTGTTCTGAAGTGGCGGAGAGGGTGGGATTCGAACCCACGGTACCCCGTAAGGGTACAACGGTTTTCGAGACCGCCCCGATCGACCACTCTGGCACCTCTCCGCGACGCCGCAATCCCGTTGGTCCGGGGGTGCGGACACTAGCGCAAGCCCCGGCGAGCCACAACAACATGCCGCGCGGCGCGTTCCCGGCCGGCACCGTCTAAGCGCCCGGAAAAGCGGGACAATCCCTGCCGCGCCAAGGACTTGACAGGATCGGCTCGACCGCTATAGTGCGCCCGCCTCGGACGGGTTCCGTCCGGCAGACATTCAACACAAAGATCGCAACATGTACGCAGTGATCCGCACCGGCGGCAAACAATACAGGGTCGCCAAGAACGACGTAGTTTTCGTCGAAAAGCTCGCGGGCGAGCCCGGCTCGACCGTGACCCTCGACGACGTCCTGATGGTGGGCGAAGGCAAGGATGCCAAGACCGGCACGCCACGCCTTGCCGGCGCTACGGTGACGGCCACCGTCCTGGAACAGAAGCTCGACGATAAGGTCCTGATCTTCAAGAAGAAGCGCCGGCACAATTACCGCCGCAAAAACGGCCATCGTCAGCGTCTGACGGTGCTGCGCATCACCGAGATCAGCGCCTGAGCTGAGGAGAGAACGGCATGGCTCATAAGAAAGCAGGCGGCTCTTCGCGCAACGGGCGCGATTCCAAGGGCCGGCGTCTCGGCGTGAAGAAGTTCGGCGGCGAAGTGGTTTACGCCGGCAACATCCTCGTGCGCCAACGCGGCACGGTCTATCACCCGGGCAGCAATGTCGGGCTGGGCCGCGACCACACGATTTTCGCGCTCACCGACGGCACCGTGGCTTTCCACACCTCGAGCCTGGGGCGCACTTATATTTCGGTCGCGAAGCTGCCGTCGGAGGCCGCCGATTAAGGCCGCCCCTTTCGCGCGCGTGCAACACCAAGGGGGGAATGGCCATATTCCCCCCTTTTGTTTGACCTCGTTCCTTCTTCCTTGCTGCGATAAGCCCCGATGAAATTCCTCGACCAAGCCAAGATCTATCTGAAAAGCGGCGATGGCGGGCCGGGCGTGGTCGCGTTCCGGCGCGAGAAGTTCATCGAGTTCGGCGGGCCCGATGGCGGCGATGGCGGACGCGGCGGCGACGTCGTGATCGAAGTGGTCGCCAATCTCAACACGCTGATCGATTATCGCTATCAGCAGCATTTCCGCGCGCCGAACGGCCATCACGGCATGGGCGCCAATCGCAGCGGCGCGGCCGGCGAGGACATTGTGCTGCGCGTGCCGGCCGGCACGCAGATCATGGACGAGGACAACGAAACCGTCCTGCTCGACCTTACCAAGGCGGGCGAACGGCATGTGCTGCTCACCGGCGGCGATGGCGGCTTCGGCAACGCGCATTTCAAAAGCTCGACCAACCGCGCACCGCGCAAAGCCACCAAGGGCTGGCCGGGCGAAGAGCGCTGGGTGTGGTTGCGTTTGAAGCTGATCGCCGATGCCGGACTGATCGGCCTGCCCAATGCCGGCAAATCGACCTTGCTCGCCAAGGTCTCGCGCGCGCGGCCCAAAATTGCCGATTACCCTTTCACCACCTTGAAGCCGCAGCTCGGCGTGGTGCTGATCCATGGCGAGGAATTCGTGCTCGCCGATTTACCCGGCTTGATCGAAGGCGCCAGCGAAGGCGCCGGTCTCGGCCACCGCTTCCTCGGCCATGTCGAGCGTTGCGCCGTGTTGCTGCACCTGGTCGATGCGACCGAAGAGAACGTCGTCGCGCATTGGCGCACGATCCGCGGCGAGCTTGCGGCCTATGGCCATGGGCTTACCGAGAAGCCCGAAATCCTCGTGCTCAACAAAGCCGATGCGGTGCCCGAGGAAGAACTCGCGGCCAAGCGCGCCAAGCTCAAGCGCGCCGCCAAATGCCCCGTGCTGATCATGTCGGGCGTCAGCGGCAAAGGCGTCGACGAAGCCTTGTCGGCGGTGTTTCAAGCCGTGCAAAGCGCGCGCGCAGCCGAGCGCGAGAAGAAAGCCGCAGCGCTTCAGCCCGCCCTTTCGCCATGAGCGAAAGCCTTGCCACCGCGCGGCGGCTGATCGTGAAGATCGGCTCCGCGCTGCTGGTCGACGACGCGAGCGGCGACATCCGACGCCCTTGGCTCGACGCGCTAAGCGAGGACATCGCGCGTTGCCGCGCGCGCGGCCAGGAGGTTCTCATCGTTTCCTCGGGCGCGGTGGCGGTCGGCCGCCGCCATCTCGGCTTGACCGGCAAAAACCTCAAGCTCGAGGAAAAACAGGCGGCCGCCGCATCGGGCCAGATTCGTCTGGCGCATGCTTATCAAGAAGCGCTCGGCAAGCACGGCATCGCCGTGGCGCAAATTCTGTTGACCCCCGACGATACCGAGGAACGCCGCCGCCACTTGAACGCGCGCGCGACCATCGAACAGCTTTTGACCTTGGGCGCGGTGCCGGTGATCAACGAGAACGATACGGTCGCGACCCAGGAGATTCGCTTCGGCGACAATGACCGGCTTGCCGCGCGCGTGGCGCAGATGATCAGCGCCGACACGCTCGTACTGTTGTCCGACATCGACGGTCTTTATACCGCCGATCCGCGCCGCGACCCGAGCGCGCGCCACATTCCGGAAGTGCGCGAGCTCACCGCAGCGATCGAGGCCATGGCCGGCGATGCGCCGGTCGGTTACAGCTCGGGCGGCATGGTGACGAAGCTTGCCGCGGCGCGCATCTGCATGGGCGCGGGGTGCCGCATGGCGATTGCGCGCGGCGAGGCGCTGCGCCCGCTGCAAGCGATCGAGAACGGCGGCGCCGCGACCTGGTTCCTGCCTTCGGCCGAGCCGCGGACGGCACGCAAGCGCTGGATCGCCAGCACGCTCAATCCGATGGGAACGCTGATCGTCGATACCGGCGCGGCGGCGGCGTTGCGCCGCGGCACCAGCTTGCTGCCGGCGGGCGTCATCGAGGTCGACGGCAAATTCGAGCGCGGCGACGCCGTGGTCGTACGCACGAACGAAGGCCGCGAAGTGGCACGCGGGCTTTCGGCCTATTCGAGCGACGATGCGCGCGCCATCGCCGGGCATAAAAGCGGTGAAATCGAGGCGATCCTCGGTTACCGTGGCCGCGACGAGATGATTCACCGCGACGATCTGGTGGTGACATGACGGCGATCACGGGGGTCGAACCCGATCTTGCCGGCGAGATGCAGAAGCTCGGCGCCGCCGCGCGCCAAGCCGCCGCTGTGCTCGCTCATGCCGATCCGGCGCAAAAGACCGCTGCTCTCGCACGCGCCGCGCAAGCGATTCGCGATGAGGCGCCGGCGATTCTCGACGCCAATCGCCGCGACGTGGCCGACGCCAAGGATTTGTCGCCGGCGATGAGCGACCGGCTGCTGCTCGATCAAAAACGCGTCCTCGCCATGGCGCAAGGACTCGACGAGGTCGCGGCCTTGCCCGATCCGATCGGCACCGAGCTGGCGCGCTGGACCAGGCCCAACGGCCTCGACATCGCGCGGGTGCGCGTGCCGCTCGGCGTGATCGGGATCATCTACGAATCGCGGCCCAACGTGACCGCCGATGCCGGCGGGCTTTGCCTCCGGGCGGGCAACGCGGCGATCTTGCGCGGCGGTTCGGAAAGCTTTCACTCCTCGCGCGCCATCGCCGCCGCGCTTCAGCGCGGCATCGCGGCTTCGGGTTTGCCGCCAGAAGCGGTGCAGCTTGTCCCCACCACCGATCGCGCGGCGGTGGGCATGATGCTGACCATGACCGAGTTCATCGACATCATCGTGCCGCGCGGCGGGAAATCCCTGATCGAGCGCGTGCAACGCGAAAGCCGCATCCCGGTGATCGCGCATCTCGAAGGCAATTGCCACGTTTATCTCCACCGCGCGGCCGATCCCGCGAAAGCGCAGAAGATCGTCGTGAACGCTAAGATGCGGCGCACCGGCGTTTGCGGCGCGGCGGAAACCGTGCTGGTCGATCGCACCGTCGCCGCGACGATGCTGCCGCCGATTCTCGCGGCGCTGCATCAGGCCGGTTGCGAGATTCGCGGCGACGAGACAGTGCGCGCGCTCGATCCCTTGGCGAAGCAAGCGAGCGAGCAGGATTGGTACACCGAATATCTCGACGCGATCCTCGCCGTGCGCGTGGTCGACGATGTCGACGCCGCCATCGCCCATATCAATCGCTATGGCTCGCATCATACCGACGCGATCGTGACCGAGGATGCGAAGGCTGCCGCGCATTTCCTCGACCGGATCGACAGCGCGATCGTGCTGCTCAATGCCTCGACGCAATTTGCCGATGGCGGCGAATTCGGCATGGGTGCCGAGATCGGCATCTCGACCAACCGGCTGCCGCCGCGCGGCCCGGTCGGCGCCGAGCAATTGACGAGCTATAAATACATCGTGCGCGGCAACGGCCAGGTGCGCCCCTGATGCGACGTCTCAGCCACGCGCGCCGGCCGCAGCTCGGCTTTTTGCCGAAACGTCGCATCGGCTTGCTCGGCGGCTCGTTCAACCCGGCTCATGAAGGCCATCTCCATGTCAGCGTCGAAGCGTTGAAACGGCTCGGGCTCGACGAGGTGTGGTGGCTGGTATCGCCGCAAAATCCGCTGAAACTCGCAACGGGCATGGCGCCCTTGGCCGAGCGGATGAGTCAGGCCGCCTCCCTGGTCCGCGACCGGCGCATCCGGGTGCTCGACCTCGAAAGCCGGCTCGGCACGGTTTACACCGCCGACACGATCGACGCGCTCACGGCGTTTTTCCCGCGCCAGCATTTCGTTTGGCTGATGGGCGCCGATAATTTGGCGCAAATCCGCCATTGGCAGCGCTGGGAATCGATCTTTGCCCGGGTCGCCATTGCAGTCTTCGCCCGCCCTACCTATTGTTTTAGTGCGTTGGCCGAGCTCGCGGCCCGGCGCTTCGCTGCGGCACGAATCAAGCCCTCGGCGCGGCGTTTGGCCGATCTCCAGCCCCCGGCATGGGTCTTCCTTCCGGTCAGGCTCGATCCGAGCTCCGCAAGCGCGATCCGCTCCCATCGTGGGGCTTCGCTTCGGAGGTGACCGCCATCCCGCGCACGACTCGACCGAAACCGCGCCGCAAGACCAAAGCTTCGCCGGCGCAAAACCTTCTCGCCCTCGCCGAAAAGATTCTCGATGACGGCAAGGCCGAAGAAATCGTCACCATCGACCTCCGCGGAAAATCCGACATTGCCGATTATCTGCTGATCGCCAGCGGGCGCTCGGCGCGTCAGGTCATGGCGCTTGCGCAACATCTGGTCGACGGGCTCAAAGCCGGATGCCGCGGCAAGATCGCGGTCGAAGGCTTGCGTCACGGCGAATGGGTGCTGATCGACGCCGGCGACGTCGTGATTCATCTTTTCCGCCCCGAGGCACGTGCTTACTACAATCTTGAAAAGATGTGGGGCGAAGCCCTTTCCGAAGCCGTCGGCCAGTCCTAGGCCGCGATGCGGCTGGCGATCGTCGCGGTCGGCCGCCAGAAGCCCGGGCCGCTCAAAGATCTCGAACAGCATTACGCCGCGCGCATCAGCTTTCCGCTGACGATTCGCGAGGTCGAGGAAAAGCGCAAGCTCTCGCCGGGCGAGCTGAAAACGCGCGAGGCCGAACTTCTGCTCGACGCGGTGCCGAAGGGCGCAAGCGTGATCGCGCTCGATGCGCGGGGCACGGCGCTGTCGAGCGACGCGCTCGCCAAGCGGCTCGGCGCGTGGCGCGATGCCGGCACCGATCTGGCCTTCGTCATCGGCGGCGCCGAAGGCCTCGCGGAAAATCTCGTGAAGCAAGCGTCGTTCGTGCTGTCGCTCGGCGCCATGACCTGGCCGCATCTGCTGGTGCGCGGGATGCTGTTGGAACAGCTATACCGCGCACAGCAGATTCTCGCGGGGCACCCTTATCACCGAGCGTGAAATGCTCAGGCCTTCATCCCGGTCTTGGCATAGAAATGCTCGATCGCGGCTTCGGCGCAAACCTGGTCCTGCTCGGCCGAGCCGGAGCTGACGCCAACGCCCGCGACGATCTCGCCATTGACCCAAACCGGCAAGCCGCCGCCGATGACGCTGAAATGGCCGCCATTGGTGATGTGGATGCCGAAGGTCGGCTTTCCCGGCATGCACAGCTCGTTATAGACATGCGTGCCGCGGCGGGCGACCGCGCCGGTGAACGCCTTGTCGATCGCGATCGAAATGCTCGAGACCTTGCCGCCATCCATGCGATCGAAGGTGATGAGATGGCCCGATTCATCGGTCACTGCGATGCACATCGGCACCTTGATCTCGCGCGCCTTCACCGCCGCGCCGTCGATCAGGATCTGAGCTTCCTCGAGCGACAAGCGCTTAATCGTCAGCATGGACGAAACCCCTCCGCTTCAGCACCGTGGTTTTCAGCAACGCGTCGAGCGCCGCTATCTCGTCGCGACTAAGCCCGACATAGGGCGGGTAAGGCTCGCCCGCCGGAACGCCGATCAGCTTCATCGCCGCCTTCATCGCCGGCGCCAGGCCGCGATGCATCCATTTCGCGGGAAAGAGCGCGAATTGCAGCTGCAGCTTCGCAGCGCGCTCGTAATCCTTCGCCACGAAGGCGTCGATGATGTGACGCGCGATCTCGGCGGCCGGCGGCGGCATGGTCGCGCCCGAGCCGCCCAGCTCCAAGGTCGCCAGCAGCATTTGCATGGTCGTGAAATAGCGCGCATGGCCGGCGTGATCGATCTCGACGATAAGCCGGCCGACGCGCGAGAGATCGCGCGAGCTTTCCTTGATCAGCTGAACCTTCGGCAGCTGCGCCAAGGCGATCGTGGCCGGGATCGACACGTCGGCGCCCGGCCCCGGATTGATATAAAGCGCGATCGGAAGCCCGGTTTCCTTGCCGATCGCCTCGAAATAGGCGATCAGATCGCTTTCGGTCGGCGCACCGGCAAAAGGCCGCAACGGCGCGAGAAGCTGGACCGCCGCGGCGCCCAGCCTCTCGGCGAAATGGGCCAGCTCGATCGCCGTCTTGAAGGAGGGATGCGAGATGCCGACCATCACCGGCGCCCGGCCGGCCACCAGCTCGACCGTGCGACGGATGAGGTGGCGGCGCTCCTCGAAGCCGAGATAGGTGTATTCCTGCGTCTCGACGCCGGCGGCGACGACCATGGTCGCGCCGCAATCCTCGACCACATAGTCGATCTGGCGGGCAAGCGCCGCCTCGTCGAGGGTCAGATCGGCCGTAAAGGGCGTGAGCGGCGCAACGATCAATCCCGGGCTGGCCATCGCCGCACCTCGCTGTCTAAGGTTAATTTGGGCGCGATTCTGGGCGCCGGCCTCGGACCGGTCAAGCCAAGCGAAGCGCCACGGCCACAGGCCTTTCGCGCCCGCCGCAGTTCGATTATAAGGCCGTCATGGCCCAACCCTCGCGTCCCCGACCGGTCGTCCTCTGCATTCTGGACGGTTGGGGCGAGCGCGCCGACATTGCCGATAACGGCGTGCTGCTCGCCAAGACGCCCAACTGGCATCGCTTCCTCGCCACCGCGCCGCATGCGCATATGCAGGCGAGCGAATCCTTTGTCGGCCTGCCGAAAGGGCAGATGGGCAATTCCGAGGTCGGCCACATGAATTTGGGCGCGGGCCGCATCGTCATGCAGGACCTGCCGCGTATCGATCAGGCGGTCGAAGACGGCTCGCTCGCCGGCAACAAGCAGCTCCAAGCCTTTATCGCGGCGCTGAAGAAGAGCGGCGGCACCGCGCATCTGATGGGGCTGCTTTCGCCGGGCGGCGTCCATTCGCATCAGGATCACATCGTCGCACTGGCCAAAGCGCTCGACCAGGCGGGGATCGACATCGCGCTGCACGCGTTTCTCGACGGGCGCGACACGCCGCCCCGGAGCGCCCAGGATTATCTCGCGAAATTCCTGGCCGATACCGCATCGTGCCGGCATTTGCGCGTCGCCACGGTGAGCGGGCGCTATTACGCGATGGATCGCGACAAGCGTTGGGACCGGGTCGAGAAGGCCTATGCCGCCTTGGTCGACGCCAAAGGCGAGCACGCCGCAGACGCCAAGGCCGCGATCGCGCAATCCTATGCCAAGGACAAAAGCGACGAATTCGTGCTGCCGACCGTGATCGGCGCTTATGGCGGTATGAAGGACGGCGACGGCGTCGTGATGGCGAATTTCCGCGCCGACCGCGCGCGCGAAATCCTCGGCGCGATTCTCGATCCCGGCTTTCCCGCTTTTGCGCGCAAACGCTTGGTGCGTTTCGCGGCGGCGGCGGGCATGTCCGAATATTCCGCCGAGCTCAACCCGTTCCTCGCGACCTTGTTCCCGCCCGAGGAATTGAACGACACCTTCGGCGAGGTGATCGCGCGCGCCGGGCTGACGCAGCTGCGCATTGCCGAAACCGAGAAATACGCGCATGTAACGTTCTTCTTCAATGGCGGACGTGAGACCGAGTTTGCCGGCGAAAGCCGCATCCTCGTGCCCTCGCCCAAGGTCGCGACTTACGATTTGCAGCCCGAAATGTCCGCGCCGGAAGTGACCGACAGGCTGGTCGAAGCGATCGATGCCGGTCGTTTCGACGTGATCGTGGTCAATTACGCCAATACCGACATGGTCGGCCATACCGGCGATCTCGGCGCGGCGATCAAAGCGGTCGAGACCGTCGATGCCTGCCTCGGCCGTTTGGCCGATGCGGTCGCGCGCGCGGGCGGCACGCTGCTGATCACCGCCGATCACGGCAATGTCGAGCTGATGCGCGATCCCGAAACCGGCCAGCCGCACACAGCGCACACCACCAATCCGGTGCCGTTGCTGCTGGTCAATCCGCCGGCCAGTATCGCCGGACTCGAAGACGGCAGGCTGTGCGACGTGGCGCCGACCTTGCTCGCCTTGCTCGGGCTGACACAGCCCAAGGCCATGAACGGCCATGCGTTGCTCAAGACGCGCGAGCGTGCTTCGGCCTGACTCGCCGTTCCCGACGGTTCTGCCGCTCTTTCTTGCGGCGATGTTGAGCTGCGCTCCGGCGCGCGCCGACGACACGCCGCAAGCCCAGCTCGATTCCGTGCAAAAGGCGCTCGAACAAACCCGCCAGCAACAGCAAGCCTTGGCGCAACAGGCGGCCGCGCTGGCCACCGAATTGGCATCGCTGCGCGCCCAGGAAGTCGCGGCCGCGCAATCGGCCCAGGCACATGAGCAGGCCCTGACCCGGCTGGAAGGGCAAGTCGCGAGTCTGACCCGCGAGCAGCAAGCCAAGGCCGCAGAGCTCGCGCGGCAGCAGCGGGCGCAGACACAGCTTGTCACCGCCCTGCTCCGGCTCGCCCGCAATCCCCCCTCGGGCGTAGCACTAGCCCAGGGAACGCCCGCCGACGTGCTGCGCGGCGGGATTCTGCTCAGCGCCGCCGTGCCGCCCTTGGTCGAGCGCGCCGAGCTGCTGCGGATCGAGCTCAGCACCTTGGCCGATCTTCGCAGCCAGATCCAAGAGGCCCAGGCGCAGCACCACATCGAGAGCGATAGCTTGGCCAAGGAAGAAGCGCGCATCCGCGACCTTGTTGCGACCAAGGCGTCGCTGCAGGAAAAAGCCGCGCTCGGCGCCGCGGCAAGCGCGCAGCAAGTGGCGCTGCTCGCGGCACAAGCGAGCGATCTCAAAGATTTGATCGATCGCGCCGAAGCCGAAGCGAAGAAACGCGAGGCCGAAGCCCAAAAGGAGCAGGAAGCGCGGCTCGCCGCCGCCGCGCCGCCGCCCACGATCGAACGCGGCTCGGGCCCCGAGGTCAGAGCCGCTATCCCGGCGCCGACCTTGATCGATCCGACGCGGCCAAGCTCGATTCGGCCCTTTTCCGAGGCGCGGGGCCGTATGCTCTATCCTGCGGCCGGCGACGTCGTGCTGGGTTTCGGCGTGGCCGAGCCGGCGGGCAGCACGAGTCGCGGAATCACGGTCGAAACGCGCCCCGCCGCACAGGTCGTGGCACCGTTCGACGGACGTGTCGTTTTCGCTGGTCCTTTCAAAGGTTATGGCCAAATCTTGATCATCGGTCATGGCGATGGCTATCATTCCCTGGTGGCGGGACTTGACCAAATCGACCCCGGAGTCGGCCAATGGCTGGTCGCCGGCGAACCGATCGGGACGATGCCTGCCGGAGAGGCGAAGCCGCGCCTCTATCTCGAGCTGCGCCACGATGGCCAGCCGATCAATCCGTTGCCATGGCTGGCGACCCGCGATGCAAAGGTAAAAGGATGATGCGTCTTCCCGTGACAGCGGCTTCGGCCGCGATGTTGATTCTCCTCCTTGCTCCGCCGGGGCGCGCGACCGATCAGCAACAACCCAACCCGCAATCGAGCTCCGAGACTTATCGTCAGCTCGACCTGTTCGGCGAAGTGTTCGAGCGCGTGCGCTCGGACTATGTCGAGGAGGTGTCGGACCAGCAGCTGATCGAAGCCGCGATCAACGGCATGCTGACCGCGCTCGATCCGCATTCGAGCTACATGAACGCCAAGAACTTCCAGGACATGCAAGTGCAGGTCCAGGGCCAGTTCGGCGGGCTCGGCATCGAGGTCACGATGGAAAACGGCTTCATCAAGGTGGTGTCGCCGATCGACGACACCCCGGCCGCCAGCGCCGGGTTGAAGCCCAACGATCTGATCGTCGCGATCGACGGCGAATCGATTCAAGGGCTGAGCCTCGCCGAAGCGGTCGACCGCATGCGCGGCCCGGTCGACAGCTCGATCAAGCTCACCATCAAGCGCGATGCGCGCGATCCGTTCGACGTGACGTTGAAGCGTGCCGTCGTGAAGATTCAGTCGGTGAAATCGCAAATCCAAGGCGACGACATCGGCTATATCCGCATCACGAGCTTCAACGAACAGAGCGACAGCGGGCTGCAGGCCGCGATGAAGTCGCTGCGCGACAAGGCCGGCACGAAGCTCGTCGGCATCGTGCTCGATCTGCGCAACAATCCGGGCGGCCTGCTCGATCAGGCGGTGGCTGTGAGCGACGACTTCCTCGACAAGGGCGAGATCGTCTCGACCCGCGGCCGGCGCGCGGAAGACGCGCAACGCTTCGACGCAAAGCCGGGCGACATCACCAACGGTCTGCCCATGGTGGTGCTGATCAATGGCGGCTCGGCGTCGGCCTCGGAGATCGTGGCGGGCGCGCTGCAGGACCATCATCGCGCGATCCTCCTGGGCACCAAATCCTTCGGCAAAGGCTCGGTGCAGACCATCATCCAGCTTGCCGGCCATGGCGCGATGCGGCTGACGACGGCGCGCTACTACACGCCGTCGGGCCGCTCGATCCAGGCGGAAGGCATCCAGCCCGACATCGTCGTCGAGCCCGCGAAGATCGAGAAGATCGCGGAGCTGCAGACTCAGCACGAGGCCGATCTGCGCGGCGCGCTCAAGAACACCGATCCCGACCAGGCGAAGAAGAAGCCGGCCGACAAGAACGCGCCGGCCACGCCGGCCAGCACGCCGCCGGACCATCCCGCGCCGGGCGATAGCAGCGATCAATCGACAGTGGATGCCGCGGTGATCGGCACGAGCCAGGACTATCAATTGGCGCGTGCCATCGACATGCTGCGCGGTGTAGCACTGTTCGGCCACCGCACGCCCGAGTGAACGAGATAGAGCACCGCGACTTCGGGCCGGCGCCGTTGCCGCAGATCCTGTGGCAGCGGACGTGACCGGCATGCGGTGGAGCTGGTTTGCCGGTCTCGGCGTGGTGGGTCTTCTCGCCTTGGCGCTGGGGCTTTACGTGCAGGGCAGCGGCGAATCGGCGCCGGCCGGGCAAGTGATCGTTTCCTTGCCGCCGGCCGCCGGCGCGCCGGCTTTGCTCTTGCCGGCGCCGGATCCCGCACTGGTCGAGAACAGCCCCGACGGCCCTTTGCCGATCACCGCCAAGGATGGGCGAACCTCGTGGCAGGTTTATGCGCGGCCTTTCGACCGCGGCGACAAACGGCCGCGCCTGGCACTCGTGGTGATCGGGCTCGGCCTCGACCGCGCCTTGAGCCAGGCGGTGGTCGATCGTTTGCCCGGCGCGGTCACCTTGGGTTTCGACCCCTACGCCGTCGGCGCGAAGGACGCGATGATTCAGGCGCGCAGCCTCGGTCATGAAACCTTGATCGGCCTGCCGATGGAGCCGCCCGATTATCCGCGTCAGGATCCCGGGCCTTTGACCTTGCTCGCCTCGCTTGCCAGCGACGAGAACGGCGCGCGGCTGAAGAAAGTGATGGCGGCGGGCGTCGGTTATGTCGGGATGGTGGCGATCATGGGCGGACGCTTTGTCGCCGAGAAGACCGCGCTGATCCCGGTGCTCGAAATCTTGAAGCAGCGCGGTGTGATGCTGGTCGATAACCGGCCGCCGGTCGGGAACGGAACCGCGCTGCTCGCGGGCCAGATGAAGCTTCCCTGGGCCGCGGCCGATCGCGTGCTCGACAGCGACACCGACCCGGCGACGATCGATCAAACCTTCGCCGATCTCGAAGCGATTGCCCAGCGCAACGGCGTCGCCCTGGGCGTGGCCGCGCTTTCGCCCGCATTGGTCGATCACGCCGCCACCTGGGTGGCGACGCTCGATGCGAAGGGCTTGGCTCTGGCGCCAGTGAGCGCGGTCGCGAACCGGCAGACCATCCAAGCCGCCGCAACGCCGTGACGAACGATCCGCCCAAAGACTATCGCCGCGGCGTCGGCATCATGCTGCTCGATAAGCGGCGCCGCATCTTCGTCGGCCGGCGCATCGACACGCCGGATGCGTGGCAAATGCCGCAAGGCGGCATCGACGAGGGCGAGGAGCCGCGCGAAGCGGCGCGACGCGAGCTGCACGAAGAGGTCGGCACCGACAAGGCCGAGATCATCGGCGAGACGTCAGGCTGGCTCACTTACGAGCTGCCGGGCAAGCTGCACCTTCAGGCCTGGGGCGGGCGCTATCGCGGTCAGGTGCAGAAATGGTTCGCGATGCGCTTTCTCGGCAGCGACGCCGATATCAGGCTCGACGCACATCATCCCGAATTCGATGCCTGGAAATGGGTCGACCTCGACGAGCTTCTCCGCCTCATCGTGCCGTTCAAGCACCAGCTCTATGTCGATGTGCTGAAGGAATTTGCCGGTTTGTTCGGCGGCGACTAGGCCGCTTCGCGCCGCAGCCGCGCGACGCGATGCTGCATGAACCACCAGCCGAGACCCGTGGCAAGGCGATTGAGCCTGCCATTGGGCGTCAGCCCCACGGCCTTCAAGACCATGGCCATGCCGCGCTCGACATGGTGGCGGCGATAGACGGCGTAAGCACGCCGTGCATAGGCGCGGTTCGCGCGCCGGCGATCATAGACGCCGGAGGCGTCATTGGCCGCGTGATAGGCGAAGGCAAGCTCGTCATCCTCGGATTCACGGATACGGCCCAAGGCAATGCCGAGCCTGCCCCAAACCCCCAAGCCTTCGGCCGCGAGATAACGCTCGAGATGCGTGAGGAAGAGTTTGTAATGGCGCAGCTCGTCGGCGGCGACGCGGCGGCAGATCGCTTTCAGCACGGGCTCGTCGCTCGCTTCGGCGAGCGCGGTGTAATAGGAGCTGGTGCCGGTTTCGACGATGCAGCGCGCGACCAATTCCCCGGCCCGCGAGCCGCGCACCGACGCCTTGGCACCGAGATCGACGCGGAACCCGGCGGTGAAACGCGCGCAAGCGGCTTGGTGATCGAAAGACGGATCGGCGAGCTGCGCCCAACGGCCCAGCGCCTGGCCATGCTGGATTTCCTCGACGCCCCAATGCAGCGCCGCCTCTTTGAACAGGGCATCGTCGCTGAACACGCCGCAGAGATATTGCGCGTAATCGCCGCCGTTTTGCTCGACTAGGCTCGCCGCTTTGACGATGCGCAGAATCTCGGGATCGACCTTGGCAGGGTCGAACCGGTCCCAAGGAATATCGTCGAGCGTCCAATGGCTCATGCGCGGGCGATTATAAGCCGCTCACCCCCGGTGCACGCAACCGGGTTCGCGCAACGATCAGTGAACCGCGGCGAGCGCGGCGAGCTTGGCCACGGCGACCGCCAATTGCCGCTCGGCGGAACGGAGCTTTGCCAGCGCGTCGTCGCGTTCCGCGCCCGACAGCCGCGCGGCTTGATCCTTGAGCCCAGCGATGGTCGATTCCTGCGTCTTGGCCTGAGCCTCGATCGCGGCGCGGTCGAGCGAAGCGACCGGCACGGCTTCGTCCGCCAACACGGTGCAACGCTCCGGCGTCACTTCGGCGAAGCCGCCGGCGACGAAGATGCGCTCGCTCACAGTCTTGTCTTCGTAAACGTCGATCACCCCGGGGCGCACCGTCGAGATGAACAGCGCGTGACCCGGCAGCACGCCGAAATTGCCTTCCGTGCCCGGCACGACGACCATGCCGACCGGTTCCGAGAGCAGAAGCTTCTCGGGCGAGACCAGCTCGAATTGGAGCTTGTCCGCCATCAGGCGGCCTCGGCCGCGAGCTTGCGCGCCTTCTCGACGGCTTCCTCGATCGTGCCGACCATGTAGAAGGCGCTTTCCGGCAGCTCGTCGTAATCGCCGGCGACAATGCCTTTGAAGCCTTTGATCGTGTCTTCGAGCTTCACGAACACGCCGGGCGTGCCGGTGAAGACTTCGGCGACATGGAAAGGCTGCGACAGGAAGCGCTGGATCTTGCGCGCGCGCGCCACCACCAGCTTGTCCTCTTCCGACAGCTCGTCCATACCCAGAATTGCGATGATGTCCTGCAGCGACTTATAGGTTTGCAGCACGCGCTGCACGTCGCGCGCGATCTTGTAATGCTCGTCGCCGACGACGCGCGGATCGAGCATGCGCGAGGTCGAATTGAGCGGATCGACCGCCGGATAGATGCCCAATTCCGCGATCTGGCGCGACAGCACCGTGGTCGCGTCAAGATGCGCGAAGGAGGTCGCAGGCGCCGGGTCGGTCAAGTCGTCGGCGGGCACGTAGATCGCCTGCACCGAGGTGATCGAGCCTTTCTTGGTCGTGGTGATGCGCTCTTGCAGCGCGCCCATATCGGTGGCCAAGGTCGGCTGATAGCCCACGGCCGAGGGAATGCGGCCCAAGAGCGCCGAGACTTCCGAACCGGCTTGGGTGAAGCGGAAGATGTTGTCGACGAAGAACAGCACGTCCTGGCCTTCTTCGTCGCGGAAATATTCGGCCAAGGTCAATCCGGTCAGACCGACGCGCGCGCGCGCGCCAGGCGGCTCGTTCATCTGGCCATAGACCAGCGCGGCCTTGGAGCCCGGCCCGTCGATCTTGATGACGCCCGATTCCATCATCTCGTGATAAAGGTCGTTGCCCTCGCGGGTGCGCTCGCCGACGCCGGCAAACACCGAGTAGCCGCCATGCGCCTTGGCGATGTTGTTGATCAGCTCCATGATGATCACGGTCTTGCCGACGCCGGCGCCACCGAACAAGCCGATCTTGCCGCCGCGCGCATAAGGCGCCAGCAGATCGACCACCTTGATCCCGGTGATAAGAATCTCGGACTCGGTCGATTGATCGACGAAATCCGGCGCGGGTTTGTGGATCGGCGCGGTCAGCTTCGCATTGACCGGACCGCGCTCGTCGACCGGCTCGCCGACGACGTTGATGATACGCCCCAAGGTCTCCGGCCCGACCGGCACGCTGATCGGAGCGCCGGTGTCGGTCACCTCGGCGCCGCGCACCAGACCGTCGGTCGTATCCATCGCGATGGTGCGCACCGTGCTCTCGCCCAGATGCTGGGCCACTTCCAACACCAGCGTCTTGCCTTGATGCTGGATGTGCAGCGCGTTGAGGATCGACGGCAGATCGCCGTCGAACTTCACGTCGACGACGGCGCCGATGACCTGGGTGATGGTGCCGATGCTGTTCTTCGCCATGTGTCGCGGTTCCTTGCTAGAGCGCCTCGGCGCCCGAAATAATCTCGATCAGTTCCTTGGTGATGGACGCCTGACGCGAGCGGTTATAGGTCGTGTTGAGCGCATCGATCATATCGCCGGCATTGCGCGTCGCATTGTCCATCGCGGTCATGCGCGCGCCTTGCTCGGAGGCGGCGTTTTCCAAGAGCGCGGTATAGATCTGCACCGCGAGATTGCGCGGCAGGAGATCGGCCAGGATCTCGGTCTCGTCGGGCTCGAACTCGCAAACGCCGACGCCGGCGGGGGCGACGTTTTCCGGCGGCGCGAAAGGAATAAGCGCCTGGCGCGTCACGATCTGCGTCATCGCCGATTGGAAGCGGTTATAGACGATGGTGCAGGCATCGAACTCGCCCGCGCTAAAGCGCGTCAGCACGCGCTCGGCGATGCCGCGCGCCGTCTCGAAGGTGAGGGTCGGCCGGCCGATTTCGGTCAAGCTGTCGACGACGAGGCGCGCGTGATCGCGACGCAACGCGTCGCGTCCCTTGCGGCCGATGGTCACGATCTTCACCGTCTTGCCCGCATTGGTAAGCTCGCGGATCATGCGCCGCGCGTCGCGCAAGATCGTGGCGTTGAACCCGCCCGCCAGGCCGCGATCCGAGGTCGCGACCACGATCAGATGGGTCGCATCCTTGCCGGTCCCGGCGAAAAGCGGCGGCGCGTTCGTCATGCCTTTGAGATTGGCGGCAAGCGAGCCGAGCATACGCTCCATCCGCTGCGCGTAAGGCCGCGCGGCCTCGGCCTGTTCCTGCGCGCGCCGCAAGCGCGACGCCGCGACCATCTTCATCGCTGAGGTGATCTTCTGCGTCGAGCGCACGCTGCGAATGCGCAGACGCAATTCCTTGAGAGTGGCCATGACGCTCTAGCGCGCCTCTCAGGCGAAGGTTTTGGCGAAGCCGTCGAGGAAGGCGGAGAGATCCTTTTCGGTGTCCGCCGCCAGCTCGCGCTTGTCGCGGATCGCTTTGAGAATCTCCGGCTTCTTCGACCGCAGCTCGCCGAGCATCGCCGTCTCGAAGCGCGTCACCGCGCCGGTATCGACCTTGTCGAGATAGCCGCGCGTGCCGGCGAAGATCGACACGACCTGCTCCTCGACCGCCATCGGCGTGAATTGCGGTTGCTTCAACAGCTCGGTCAAACGCGCGCCGCGCGCCAGGAGACGTTGCGTCGCCGGATCGAGATCCGAAGCGAATTGCGCGAACGCCGCCATCTCGCGGTATTGCGCGAGCTCGAGCTTGATCTTGCCGGCGACCTGCTTCATCGCCTTGATCTGCGCGGCCGAGCCGACGCGGCTCACCGAGAGGCCGACGTTAATGGCGGGGCGGATGCCGCGATAGAACAGCTCGGTCTCGAGGAAGATCTGGCCGTCGGTGATCGAGATCACGTTGGTCGGAATATAGGCCGAGACGTCGCCGGCCTGGGTCTCGATGATCGGCAAGGCGGTGAGGGAGCCCGAGCCGTGGTCCTCGTTCATCTTCGCCGCGCGCTCGAGGAGCCGGGAGTGAAGATAGAACACGTCGCCGGGATAGGCTTCGCGGCCGGGCGGGCGGCGCAGCAGCAGCGACATCTGGCGATAGGCCACGGCCTGCTTGGAAAGATCGTCATAGACGATCACGGCATGCATGCCGTTGTCGCGGAAATACTCGCCCATGGCGCAGCCGGCATAAGGCGCCAGGAACTGAAGCGGCGCCGGTTCCGACGCGGTCGCCGCGACCACGATCGAATAATCGAGCGCGCCGTAATCCTGCAAGGTCTTCACGATTTGCGCGACGGTCGAGCGTTTTTGTCCGACCGCGACATAGATGCAATAGAGCTTCTTCGATTCGTCGGTGCCGGCGTTGACCGCCTTCTGATTGAGGAAGGCGTCGATCGCAACCGCGGTCTTGCCGGTTTGGCGATCGCCGATGATCAGCTCGCGCTGGCCACGGCCGACGGGAACGAGCGCGTCGATGGCTTTGAGGCCGGTCTGCACCGGCTCATGCACCGAGCGCCTCGGGATAATGCCTGGCGCCTTGACCTCGACCCGGGTGCGGGTGACATCGGTCAAAGGACCTTTGCCGTCGATCGGATTGCCGAGCGCATCGACCACGCGCCCCAGCAGCCCGCGCCCGACCGGCACGTCGACGATCGCGCCGGTGCGCTTCACGGTCGCGCCTTCGCTGATGCCGCTGTCGTCGCCGAAGATGACGACGCCGACATTGTCGCTTTCGAGGTTGAGGGCCATGCCCTTCACCCCGTTCGGGAATTCGACCAGCTCGCCGGCCTGGACCTTGTCGAGGCCGTAAACGCGGGCGATGCCGTCGCCGACCGAAAGCACCTGGCCGACTTCCGCGACATCGGCTTCCGTGCCGAAGCTGGCGATCTGCTGTTTCAGGATGGCAGAGATTTCCGCCGCGCGAATTTCCATTATTGAACCCCCTTCATGGCGAGCTGCAGACGGTGCAGCTTGCTGCTAAGCGACGCATCGACCATGCGCGAGCCCAGCCTGACAACCAGGCCGCCGAGCAATTTCGGATCGACCTTCAATTCGATGGCAACCTTGCCGCCGACCGCGCGGCGCAAACGTTCGTCGAGCGCCTGGCGCTGCGCCTCGGTGAGCGCTTGCGCCGAGGTGACTTCGGCCGTCACCTCGCCGCGCCGCGTGGCGAGCTCGCCGAGATAGGCGTGGATGATTTCCGGCAGCACGAAAAGGCGCCGGTTCTTGGCCAGCAGGCCAAGAATGTTGCGTACCAGAGGCTGAAACGCGGCGCGCTCAGCCAGCGCTTCGATCGCCTTGCCCTGATCGGCGCGCGATACCACCGGGCTGCGGATGAGACGGCGCAAATCGGCGCTTTCATCGATCAAGCCGCGCAAATTGCGCAGGTCTTCGGCCACGGGATCGAGCAGCTTGGCTTCATCGGCAAGCTGGTAAAGCGCGGTCGCATAACGCGCGCCGACTCCGCTGGTGCCTGAGGCTTTGGATGCCACGTTGAAAGAGCCCTCGTTTGCTCCGGGACGAAAGCGGGGTGTGCCGGAAGTGCTTGAAATGACGCGCTTTCCTTCGGTCCGCCGAGGCTTTTGCCCCCCTCATCGCGGGCCGCTTGGAAAGCGCGCGGTTTTTAACACAGCGCCCCTGGCCGCGCAACCGGCGGCGCCTCCGACACTTTGTCTCACCGTCCGCATGCGGACGCGCGCCGTTTTTGGCGTCCGCGTTTGGGCTCGGCCCTTGGAATCGCGGAATAAATTGGCTTTGTATCGCCGTTGCCAAATTTTGCGCGGCGACCCTTCGGGTTGTACGTGTATTACGTTCAATCCAAACGCCATCCATGATCGATTTGAGCCTTTGATGGCGGATTCTGCTTGACCGCTCAACGAAATTTGCGCACATGTGAACGCTAAAAACGTTTGCGCGGAGACAGCGATGACTTACGCTGCCCCTACCATCTTTCGCCTCGTCAAGCGCGGAGGTGCTGGGCTTTGTTGCGATGAAGAGGGCGTCGCGCTCGGACCCTTGGCGCTGGCCACGCGCAGCGCCAATCATGCGCGATCGCAATACCGACCGGGCTCAGTCGGCGACATCGCCGACGCGCTGTATCGCGCCTATGGCGTGATCGATGAAAGAACCTTGGAATTCCAGATCACGGGCATCGCGCGCGTGGCAGCAGCGCTCTCGTCCGGCGATCACGTGCGCGCCCGGATCGCGGCCGTACAACTGCGCTTTCCAGAGATCGCCCCTGAGCGTATGGCGAAGCTCGCGCAAGTGACAAGTCTGCGGAAATACAATCGCGATCAGCCGCGCGCGCCAGCCGGTAACTCCGACGGCGGCCAATGGACGAGCGGAGAAGACAACGGTGGAGGCAGTTCCGCGAAAGATGCGGTGCCAGCCTCAAACAACAATAGCGAACCGTCGACGCCACCTCAGGTGGCGCAGAATGATACCGGGGTCATGTCGGATGCGAGCAACGCACTCACGTCGCAAGCCGACAAGGATAGATACGTTACGCTCAACGACGGTACCGTACCAAAGGATCATCTCGGCAACCCGCTAAAGAAACCGCCCGGCGTATCGCTCGAAAACAATGCGAGGTTAGGACAATCCTTGTCTCGCCTCGACGAAATTCCTGGAATGGGAATGCATGGCGAGCTGGTCAAAGCGGCCGCGATGATGGCTCTCTTTTCGCGAAAAACTGGATCGATGGATTATCAGTGGGTCTATCGCACGAACGACAAAGACAATCCAGATTACATCGATTTTGGCAATTACAACTACGGAGTTGTCGCGGCGGCAGCAGGCTACTCGTGGAACGACACAATGATCGCTGCGGGTCTCGCCAATTCGACCGGCTCGGGAGACAAGTCTGGTCCGTGGTGGAATAGCTCCCGAAATTTGCCTCTCATCAGGCAAGGCTACGAAGATTATGAGGCGGGCAAGATTATCCCGCTCGATAAAGCGCCTTCGTCCGAACGGCTTACATCACATGTATTCGTCACTTTTAATTTGGCTCGTCAATGATCGCGTTTTCGGCCGCCCAGCGGATAAATTCCTCGCGCCATTGTCGCAGCCACTGATTTATTTTCTTTTCGGTCTCGTAATCACTATCTGCCAGCTTGCCGGCGCGATGAAGCTCCTCGGTTCTTCGCTCGGAATCTTCCGCCACATTGTAGTCGAGTGCCTTTTTTTTCACATGGTAAGCGATGTGAACGCCATCAACATCATGCAGGCTCCGCAAGATCGTTGCGAAGCCGCTGAGCACGATTACCAATTGGCCGTCATCGGACCATCGTATTTCCCCATCATCCTCATCGCTTTCAAACACCCTGACACCGCGATCGTCACCAGCTTTCGCGATATCGACGGATTGCGTAATACTCAGATTAACAGCTAAGGGGCCCTCGCAAATCCGCGTCACGCGGCGAGCAATATGCCTAAGATCGGGCGACGGTATATCGGCCGTATTATTCTGACACTGAACCCAAAAAGTCGCGATGCACGCCCTGATGCCGAAGGCGACCGCAATCAGGATACCAAGGACGACTGCCGTCGAGCGGATGATCCAAAAGGGTAGGCGCGGAAGGTTCATAAGCGCTTGATCGAAGTGATAGAGAACCACCAATCTGCGATGATAGCGCTTCAAGCGCGGCTTTTTTGGGGTTTTTCAAGGTGCCGAGAAGGGCGTTGCAGAGAAGCCCGCGCGGCGCGACAATCGCCGCGTAGGGAAACGCAAAGCTCAAGCCTGAGGGAGACATCATGGCAAAGCCGAAAATCCGTCACTTGGCAATTCTCGCGCGCAATCCGAAGAAGATGGCGGATTACTACACCAAAGTCTTCGACATGGAGCTGATCCACCAAAACCCGCAAGGCACCGCGTTCTTCCTGAGCGACGGCTACATCACCATGGCGGTGCTGCCGCATCGCCTCGACACGGACGGCCAAGTCGGCATCAATCATTTCGGCTTCCAGGTCGACGACATCGCCGCGATCTCGGAGAAGATCGTCGCCTTCGACGTCGAAGAGCCGAAGAAGCGCCCGGCCGACCGGCCCTATGCCGAGTTCCGCGGCTGCGACACGGAAGGCAATGCCTTCGACCTGTCCGAGCACGGCTTCGACCGCGCCGAAACCAATGCCGAACGCGACGCGAAGGCGGCGAAGGTCAAGGAAAAGGCGCTGGCCTGACCGCTCGTTCGCCCGCACGCGTTCCTTAAGCAGCTTTCGTCACCCCCGGGCATGGCCCGGGGGGTCGATGGATTGCCGGGTCAAGCCCGGCAATGACAAGGTGCCTCTTCGGTGGACGATGCCGCAAAGACTGCTTTACAAGAAACTATACGGGTCGACGTCGACCTGAACGCGGACATTGCCCGGGACTTTGACCCGGGCAAGCCATTCCCGCAGCACCGCTTGAAGATTGATGTCACGGCGCGCCTTCACGAGAAAACGCCGCCGGTGCCGCCCGCGCAGCACGCGCAACGGCGCGGGCGCCGGACCCAAGGTTTCGACGCCCGGCAGATGCGGCGCCGCGCGCGCCATGGCGCGCGCCGAGAAATCGGCGCTGTGATCGTCGGGCGCCGAAAGAATCACCGCCGCCAGACGTCCGAAAGGCGGCATGCCATGCGCCTTGCGGCCTTCGGCTTCGAGCGCGAAAAACCGGTCGCGGTCATTGGCCATCAGCGCCGCGATCACGCCATGCTCGGCAATCCAGGTCTGGATATAGACGATGCCCGGACGCTGCTCGCGCCCGGCGCGGCCCGCCACTTGATGCAAAAGCTGGAAGGTGCGCTCGGCCGCGCGCAGATCGCCGCCTTCGAGGCCGAGATCGGCATCGACCACGCCGACCAAAGTCAGCAGCGGAAAATGATGGCCCTTCGCCACAACCTGCGTGCCGATCAGCACGTCGATCTCATGCGCCTCGACCGCATGGATCAGGGTTTCGGCGGCGCGCGGGCCGGTGAGCGTGTCAGACGCCATCACGCCGATACGCGCTTCGGGAAACCGCGCCGCGACTTCTTCGGATAGGCGTTCGATCCCCGGCCCGCACGGCACGAAGCTTTTCGCTTCGCCGCAATGCGGGCATAGCGCCGGTAGCGGCTCGGCATGGCCGCAATGATGGCACTGCAATTGTCCCAAAAGCCGGTGCTCGACCAGCCAGGCGGTGCAATTGGGACATTCGAGCCGATGGCCGCAGACACGGCACAAGGTCAGCGGCGCGTAGCCGCGGCGATTGAGAAACAGCATCGCCTGCTCGCCCGATTTGAGCGTCTCGGTCAAGGCCGCGACCAAAGGCGGCGAGAGAAAGCGTTGCCGCTCGGGCTGGTTGCGGCGCATATCGACAACGCGAATCTCCGGCATCAGCGCGTCGCCGAAGCGCGACGGCAGATGCAGCCGGCGATACCGCCCTTGCTCGACATTGACCAAGGTTTCGAGCGACGGGGTCGCCGACACCAGCACGATCGGGCGTTTGGCGAGCGACGCGCGCACCACCGCCATGTCGCGCGCGTGATAGATCACACCTTCTTCCTGCTTGTAGGAAAGATCCTGCTCCTCATCGACCACGATCAAGCCGAGATCGGGAAAAGGCAGGAACAGCGCCGAGCGCGCGCCGACCACGACCGGCGCCTTGCCTTCGGCGACATCGCGCCAGGTGTCGCGGCGCTGCGCGTGGCCGATCTCGGAATGCCACAGCGCCGGCGGTACGCCGAAGCGCGCGAGATAACGCTCGAGCCATTGCGTCGAAAGCGCGATCTCGGGCAACAGCACCAGCACTTGCTGGCCGCGCGCAAGACACGCGGCGATCGCGGCGAAATAAACTTCGGTCTTGCCCGAGCCGGTGACGCCGTCGAGCAAAGTGACCGAAAACCCGCCGCTCTCGACCGCGGCGACGAGCGCGCGCGCGGCCTCTTCCTGTGCCGCCGAAAGACTCAGGCCCTCGCGACGCCAATCGGGTATCGGCGGCGCCAAGCGGCGTGGCAACGCCACTTTCTGCAGCAAACCCGTTTCCGCCAAAGCACGCACAACGCCGGCGCTACAGCCTGCGCGCTCTGCCAAATCGGATGCCGTGCCGGGCGGCCCGTCGACGAGGCTTTGCAAGACACGCGGACGCGTTTTGCTGATCGCTTTCTCGCCCGCTGCCAACGCCGCGCGCCCGGCATCGCTGATCGCATAGGCGGCGAGCGCGCGCGGCGGCTCGAACGCGTCGGGCACGCTCATCGCCATGCGCAGCACCGCACCCGGGCTGCTCAACGTATAGTTCGCGACCCAATCGATCAGCCGGCGCAATTCCTCCGGCAATGGCGGCACCGGAAGATACGCCGCAATCGGTTTCAGTTTTGCGGCGGCAACGTCGCCCGACGCTTTGCCCCAGACGACGCCGGTTAATTTACGGCTGCCCAGCGGCACGGCAACGAAATCGCCTGCGGTCACGTTTAATTCATGGGGAACGCGATAGTCATAGGCACCCGCCAAGGGCAGAGGCAGCAAAACGCTGACCTCGCGTTCCACGCCCCCGGCGGAACTGGCGCGGCGCTCTGGCATGGGCTAGACTTTTAGTGCGAAAGCGTGAGACGCGCCACGGAAACGGGAAAGAGATTTGCGCATGAAATTCTTCATCGACACCGCAGACCTTGGCGAGATCCGCGATCTCGCCGCAACCGGCCTCGTCGATGGCGTGACCACCAATCCCTCGCTGGTTGCCAAGACGGGCCGCAAATTCCTCGACGTCGTGCGCGAGATTTGCGCGGTCGTGCCGGGCCCGGTGAGCGCCGAAGTGACCGCGACCGACGCGCCGACCATGCTCGCCGAGGGGCGCAAGCTCGCCAAGATCGCGAAGAATGTCGCGGTCAAGGTGCCGCTTACGCCGGACGGGCTGAAGACCTGCCGCACGCTGACCCAAGAAGGCACCATGGTCAACGTGACTTTGTGCTTTTCCGCGGCGCAGGCGATTCTCGCCGCCAAGGCGGGGGCAAGCTTCATCTCGCCCTTCGTCGGCCGGCTCGACGATGTCGGCCAAAGCGGCATGGCGTTGATTCGCGAGATCGTCGAGATCTATCGCAATTATCCCGCCTTCAAGACCGAGGTGCTGGTCGCCTCGATCCGCAGCCCCTTGCACGTGATCGAAGCGGCGCGGATGGGCGCGCATGTCGGAACCTTGCCGCCTGCCGTGTTGCGCCAGATGTTCGCGCATCCGCTCACCGACAAGGGACTTGCGGCGTTTCTTGCCGATTGGAAGAAAACTGGCCAGTCGATTCTCGGCGAGGGCGAGAAAGCGGCGGCCGAGTAGCGTTTGGAATAGGATAGGGAATGGACCTCCCGAAGGATAAACAGGCGCTGCCGGCGCCAACGCCGCAAGCGAAAGCGCCGGGACCTTCGGCCGAGCAGGTGGTTGCCTATCTGACGCGCCATCCCGATTTCCTGGTGGCGCATCCCGATCTGCTGGGCGTGCTCGCGCCGCCGCGGATCGACCGCGGCGACCGGGTCGTCGATATGCAGCATTTCATGGTCCAGCATCAGCGCGCGGAGATCGCGCGCATGAAGACCTTGCAAAAAAATCTCGTCGTCGCGAATTGTGCCAATCTCGCCGGCCAGGCGCGGGTGCATAGCGCGGTGCTGGCGATTCTCGGCGCGTCAAGCTTCGAGCAACTTATTCAAATCGTGACCACTGATCTCGCGACCTTGCTCGATGCCGATGTCGTGACCATCGCGGTCGAACGTTCGGGCCATGGCGCGCAGCGCGCGCGCCTGCCGACACCGGGCGTGCAAATCCTCGATCCTGGCACGGTCAGCGAAGTGATGGGGCCGGAACGCGACGTGGTGCTGCACACCGACATGCGCGGCGATGTGCGGCTGTTCGGCGACGGCGCGGGGCTGGTGCGCTCGGCGGCGCTGGTACGGCTGCCGGTCGGCGCCGCGGCGCCGGCGGGCATGCTGTGCATCGGCACGCGGCGGCCGGCGAAATTCCAGACCGGCCAAGGCACCGAGCTGCTGTCCTTTCTGGGCCGTGCTCTCGCCATCACGATCGCGGCATGGCTCGACCTGCCGGCGTGAGCCCGGCGCCGATCGCGCCGGCGCGTTTTCCCGCGGCGGCCGATCTTCAGCACGCCATCGCGCAGTGGCAGGATTGGCTTGGCGGCGAGCGGCGCGCCTCGCCCCACACGATTGCCGCCTATGGCAGCGACCTCGCGCAGTTTCTCGATTTCCTGAGCCAGCATCGCGGCGGTCTGCCGGACCTTGCCGAGTTCCAAGCGCTGGCGCCCGCCGATTTCCGCAGTTATCTCGCCGCGCGCAGCAATGCGCGGTTACAACGCAGCTCTTCCGCGCGCGCTTTGTCGGTGCTGCGCAATTTCTTTCGCTTTCTCGACCGGCGCGGCTTGGTCAAGAACGCGGCGCTGGCCGCGGTAAAGACGCCGAAGCTGCCCCAAGCCCTGCCCAAGGCCTTGTCGATCGCTGAAGCGCAGCAGGCGCTCGATCTGGCGCCGTCGCTGGCGCGCAACGCCTGGGAGGGTCAGCGCAACCTGGCGATTTTCATGCTGCTTTACGGCACCGGCTTGCGCATCGGCGAAGCGCTTGGGCTGACGCGCCGCGAAGCGCCGCTCAAAGCCGGCGCGATCACCATCACCGGCAAAGGCAACAAGACGCGGCTGGTGCCGATTCTGCCGGCGGTGGCCGCCGCGATCGGCGACTATCTTCGCATCTGTCCGCACACGCTCGTGCCCGAGGGTCCGCTTTTCGTCGGCGTGCGCGGCCGCGCGCTCAATCCGCGCCAGATTCAGTTGCAGGTGGCGAAGCTGCGCGGCCTTATCGGCCTCGACCGGCATGCGACGCCACATGCGTTGCGCCACAGCTTTGCCACGCATCTTTTGGCCGAAGGCGCCGATCTGCGCGTGATCCAGGAGCTTTTGGGTCATGCGAGTCTCTCGACCACGCAGCGTTATACCGCGGTCGATGCCGCGCGCCTCGCCGCGGTTTACGACAAAGCGCATCCGCGCGCCAAAGGCTGACCGCCGCAGCGTTCGGCGTGCCAACAAATCTCAGATGTGGATCGGGTGGCCTTCGACCGCGAGCGCCGCTTCCTTGACCGCTTCGTTGAGCGTCGGATGGGCGTGGACGGTGCGGGCGATGTCTTCGGCACTGGCGCCGAATTCCATCGCCAAAGCGGCTTCGGCAATCATCGTACCGGCATCGGCGCCGATAATATGGACGCCGAGGATGCGATCGGTTCCCTGCTCGCCGAGAATTTTGACGAAGCCTTCGGTATCGGCATTGGCGCGGGCGCGGCCATTGGCCGTGAAGGGAAACTTGCCGACCCGGTAAGCGACCCCGGCGGCTTTCAGCTCCTCTTCGGTCTTGCCGACCGAGGCGACTTCGGGATGGGTGTAGATCACGGCGGGGATCGCGTCGTAATCGATGTGCGGCCGTTGCCCGGCCAAGGTTTCCACCAACACCACGCCCTCTTCCGATGCCTTATGCGCCAGCATCGGACCGGCGATCACGTCGCCGATCGCATAGACGCCAGGCACATTGGTGGCAAAGCCGGCATCGACCATGATGCGGCCCTTATTGTCCAATTTGACGCCGATTGTTTCGAGGCCGAGCCCGTCGGTATAGGGCCGTCTTCCGACCGAGACGAGCACCACGTCGCAAAGGAGCTCTTCGGCTTTCGCGGCACCATTGCCGGAGGACGCCGATTCGAGCGTCAGCGTGATGCCGCCAATGGCTTTTTTCGTGCCGGTGACCTTGGTGCCGAGGCGGAAGACGAAGCCTTGCTTGGTCAGCGACGCCTGCAGCGCCTTGCCGGTTTCGAGATCCATGGTCGGCGTGATCCGGTCGAGGAATTCCACCACCGTCACCTGCGCGCCGAGGCGCCGCCACACCGAGCCCATTTCGAGACCGATATAGCCGGCGCCCACGATCACGAGGTGCTTCGGCACCGTGGCGAGCGCGAGCGCGCCGGTCGAGCTGACGACATTCTTTTCGTCGATCGCGAGACCCGGCAGGCTGACGATGTCGGAGCCCGTCGCGATGACGATCGCCTTGGCGGCTTTGAGTTCTTGCGTCTTGCCGTCCGCCGCGGTGACGGCGACCATATCCTTCGCCAGCAGCTTCGCCGTGCCGACGATGTAGGTCACCTTGTTCTTGCGGAACAGGAACTCGACGCCTTTGGTGTTGTCGGCGACGACCTTGTCCTTGCGCGCCTGCATAGTGGGAAGATCCAACTCGATCTTGCCTGCCTTGATGCCGTGCACGGCGAGAGCGTGATTGGCTTCCTCGAATTTCTCCGAGGATTGCAGCAATGCCTTCGAGGGGATGCAGCCGATATTGAGACAGGTGCCGCCGGGTGCGACGCGCTTGTCGATGCAGGCGACCTTCATCCCGAGCTGGGCCGCGCGGATTGCCGCGACATAGCCGCCGGGCCCGCTGCCGATCACGATGACGTCGTAGCTGTCGCTCATCGATGGATACCCGCCGCCTTCAAACGCCGAACAACATGCGTTGCGGATCCTCGATGCATTCCTTGACGCGCACCAGGAAGGTGACCGCCTCGCGCCCGTCGATCAGGCGGTGATCATAGGAGAGCGCGAGATACATCATCGAACGCACGTCGATCTTGTCGCCGATCACCATCGGTCGCTTCTGGATCTTGTGCATGCCGAGGATCGCCGATTGCGGCGGATTGAGGATCGGAGTCGAGAGCAGCGAGCCGTAAACGCCGCCATTGGTGATGGTGAAAGTGCCGCCCGACAATTCCTCGAGCGACAGCTTGCCGTCGCGCGCGCGGCGGCCAAGCTCGGCCACTCGCTTTTCGATCTCAGCGAAGCTTAGCTGATCGGCATCGCGCACCACCGGCACGACCAAGCCTTGCTCGGTGCCGACCGCGATGCCGATGTCGTAATGGTTCTTGTAGATGATGTCCTCGCCATCGATCTCGCCATTGGCGGCCGGGATCTCTTTGAGCGCCTGGATGCACGCCTTGGCGAAGATCGACATGAAGCCGAGACGCACGCCGTGCTGCTTCTCGAAGCTTTCGCGATAGCGTTCGCGCAGCGCCAGAACCTCGGTCATGTCCACCTCGTTGAAGGTGGTGAGCATGGCGGCGGTGTTCTGCGCCTCTTTCAGCCGCTCGGCGATGCGGCGCCGGAGCCGCGTCATCTTCACGCGCTCTTCGCGCGGGCCTAAATCGCGCGGTGCGCGCGCCACCGGGGCTGGCGCGGCAGGAGGCGCCGCGGGCGTAGGAGCCAGCGCAGGCTTTGCCATCGCGCCGGCGATGTCGGCCTTGGTGAGCCGGCCGTCTTTGCCGGTGGGCGCGACTTTCGTCACGTCGATCTGGGTTTCGGCAGCGAGCTTGCGCACCGCCGGGCCCGAGCGCGCCAGAAGATCCGCGCCGTTGGACGGCGGCGTAGCGGCAGCAGGGGCCGGTGCCGGCTTCGCCGCCGCTTGCGCTTTGGCAGCCGCGGGCGCGGCTTTGGCCGCGGCGCCATCGCCGCCGATACGGCCCAGCACCGCGCCGACCGCAACATTGCTGCCTTCGGCGGCGAGAATATCGGTCAAGGTTCCGGCCGCCGGTGCATTGACCTCGAGCGTCACCTTGTCGGTTTCGAGCTCGACCAGCGGGTCATCCATCGCGACCGCCTCACCCGGCTGTTTCAGCCAGCGCGCCACGGTCGCCTCGGTCACGGATTCCCCGAGCGCCGGGACTTTGATGTCGGTTGCCATTCTGACCCCCTTCGTTTCGCCGCGGTTTAGCTGGCGAAAGCTTCTGCCACGAGCCGCGCCTGCTCGGCGTTGTGACGCCGCAGCAATCCGGTCGCGGTGGACGCCGCCTCGGGCCGGCCGACATAGCGCGCGCGCTTGCCTTTGGTGTCGAGCTTGGCCAGGACACGCTCGATCTTGCGATCGACGAAGCTCCACGACCCCATATTCTCGGGCTCTTCCTGGCACCACAGGAACTCGGCGTTCTTGTAGCGGCCCAACACCGTCGCGAGCGTATTGAACGGGAACGGAAAGAGCTGCTCGATGCGGATGAGCGCGACGTCGTCGATCTTGTGCTCGCGGCGATAGGCGGCGAGATCGAAATAGACCTTGCCCGAGCACAGCACGACGCGCCGCACTTTCGCATCGGGGCCGAGCTTTTCGGTTTCCTCGAGCACGCGGTGGAAGGAGGTGCCGGGCCCCATGGCCGCGAGATCGGACGCGATTTCGGGCGCGCGCAGCAAGGATTTCGGCGTGGTAATGATCAGCGGCTTGCGGAAATTGCGCCGCACCTGACGCCGCAGCGCGTGGAAATAATTCGCGGCGCTGGTCAGGTTGCAGACCTGCCAATTGTCCTCGCCGCTCAACTGGAGATAACGCTCGAGCCGCGCCGAGGAATGCTCGGGCCCTTGGCCTTCATAACCGTGCGGCAAAAGCATCACGAGACCCGACATGCGCAGCCATTTCGCCTCGCCCGAGGCGATGAACTGGTCGATGATGACCTGCGCGCCATTGGCGAAATCGCCGAACTGCGCTTCCCATAGCACGAGCGCATGCGGCTCGGCGAGGCTGTAGCCGTATTCGAAGCCGAGCACGCCGGCTTCGGAAAGCGGGCTGTCGACGACCTCGAACATCGCCTGGCCGTCGCGCACATGCGACAACGGGACGAAGCGTTCCTCGGTTTCCTGATCGACCAGCACGGAATGACGCTGCGAGAAGGTGCCGCGGCCCGAATCCTGGCCCGACAGCCGCACCGGCGTGCCTTCGGCGCAGAGCGTGCCGAAAGCCAACGCCTCGGCAGTGTTCCAGTCGATTCCGGTGCCGGTTTCGATCGCCTGGCGCTTGGCCTGCAATTGGCGCTGAATCTTGCGGTTGACGTTGAAGCCTTCGGGCACGCGGGTGAGCGCGGCGCCGACCTCCTTCAGCAACTCCAGCGACACGGCGGTCTCGCCGCGCCGCTCGTCGCCGGAGGCCGCGCTGAGCCCCGCCCAGGCGCCTTCCAGCCAATCGGCCTTGTTCGGGCGAAAGCTTTTCGCCGCCTCGAATTCGATATCGAGTTCGAGCCGTGAAGTCCTTCGCCATCTGATCGGCTTCGCCCTCGGTCACCACGCCTTCGGCGATGAGGCGCTTGGCGTAGATCTCGCGGGTCGAGATATGGTTCGCGATCGCGCGATACATCAGCGGCTGAGTGAAGGACGGCTCGTCGCCTTCGTTATGGCCGTAACGGCGATAGCAGAAGATGTCGACCACCACGTCCTTCTTGAAGCGATGGCGGAACTCGGTCGCGATGCGCGCGACATGCACGACCGCCTCGGGATCGTCGCCATTGACGTGGAAAATCGGCGCCTGAATTTCTTTCGCGACCTCGGTGCAATAGGGGCCGGTGCGCGCATAGGCCGGGCTGGTGGTGAAGCCGATCTGGTTGTTGACGACGACATGGATCGTGCCGCCGGTGCGATAGCCTTTGAGCTCGGAGAGATCGAGCGATTCGGCCACGAGGCCTTGGCCGGCGAAAGCCGCGTCGCCATGCATCAGCAAGCCGACGACCTGATCGCGCTCGGTGTCGCCGCGCTGGCGCTGTTTGGCGCGCACCTTGCCGAGCACCACGGGATTGACCGCCTCGAGATGCGAGGGATTGGCGGTCAGCGAGAGATGGACGAGGTTGCCGTCGAAGCTGCGGTCCGACGAGGTGCCGAGATGGTATTTGACGTCGCCCGAGCCCTGCACGTCTTCGGGATTGGCGGGATTGCCCTGGAATTCGGAGAACACGGCGGAAAAGGGCTTGCCCATCATGTTGGTCAGCACGTTGAGCCGGCCGCGATGCGGCATGCCGATGACCAGCTCTTTCATGCCGAGCTGGCCGCCGCGCTTGATGATTTGTTCGAGCGCGGGGATCAGCGCTTCGCCGCCATCGATGCCGAAGCGTTTGGTGCCGGTGTAGCGCTTGTCGCAAAAGCGCTCGAACATCTCGGCATCGGTCAGGCGCTCGAGGATCGCGCGCTTGCCGGTGATGGTGAACTCGGTGTGATTGCGCGGCACCTCGATGCGCGCCTGAATCCATTGGCGCTGCTCGAGCTCCTGAATGTGCATGTACTCGACGCCGACCTTCTCGCAATAGGTCGCCTTGAGCGCGATCAGGATGTCCTTGAGGGTCGCGGTCGAGAACCCGAGCAGCCGGTTGACGAAGATCGGCCGGTCGTAATCCGCCTCGGTGAAGCCGTAGGTCGCCGGATCGAGATCGGGATGGTAGGTACGGTTGGCAAGGCCGAGCGGGTCGAGATCGGCGATCATGTGGCCGCGCGTGCGATAGGCGCGGATCAGGTTCATCACCCGCACCGAATCGAGCGCCGCCTGATGCGCGTCGGGCGGCAAGGCCGCCGCGGCATGGCCGTTGGTGGTCGGCGCGGGCACGGCGTGGCCATTGGTGATCAGCGTCGCGGGCTTCTTGCCCCAGCCCGGACCTTTGACTTCCTGCTCGACCGCCTCGGGCGCGTCGCTGAGCTCGGCAAAAAACTGCCGCCAGCTTTGATCGACGCTCGCCGGGTCCTCGACATAGCGGGCGTGCAGCTCGGCGATGTATTCGGCGTTGAGACCGGTCAGAAAGGTGGCTTGATCGGCTGGGATCATGGGTAATTCCGCATTGCGGTACAGGCTAAAGATTGGGATTTTCGTCCCGAAACCTAGCCCTTAAATGTTTCATTTTCTGTGAACCAGGGACGGAAAACCGCGCCGAAAAGCGCAATTTTCCGCCCGAAAAACAACGGTCTAGGCAGCAGTCAGGGCTTGGCGCCCTCGGCCAGCAGCTTTTTGCCCACGTCGCACAGGCCGCGCACGGCGGCGACGGATTTGTCGAATTCCGCCTTTTCCTGGGGGTTCATCGCGATTTCGACGACGCGCTCGACGCCCTGAGCGCCGATCACCACCGGAACGCCGACATAAAGGTCTTTGACGCCGTATTGGCCGGTCAGATAAGCGGCGCAGGGCAGAACCCGCTTCTTGTCGAGCAAATAGGCTTCGGCCATCGCCACGCCCGATGAGGCTGGGGCATAGAAAGCCGAGCCGGTCTTCAGCAAATTGACGATTTCGCCGCCGCCATCCCGGGTCCGCTGCACGATCTTGTCGAGCCGTTCCTGGGTGGTCCACCCCATCTTGACCAGGTCGGGAAGCGGAATGCCCGCCACAGTCGAATAACGCACCAGCGGCACCATGGAATCGCCATGGCCGCCGAGCACGAAAGCGGTGACGTCCTCGACCGACACTTTGAATTCCTGGGCGAGGAAATAGCGGAACCGCGCGCTGTCGAGCACGCCCGCCATGCCGACCACTCGCTGATGCGGCAGACCGGTCGCCTCGCGCATCACCCACACCATCACGTCGAGCGGATTGGTGATGCAGATGACGAAGGCCTGGGGTGCGTGTTTCTTGATCGCCTCGCCCACTTGCCAGACGATTTTGGCGTTGATGCCGATGAGGTCGTCGCGGCTCATGCCGGGCTTGCGCGGCACGCCGGCGGTGACGATCACCACATCGGCGCCGGCGATCGCGGAATAGTCGTTGGAGCCGGTGAAGTTCGCATCGAAGCCTTCGACCGGCGAGGCCTCGGCCAGGTCGAGCGACTTGCCCTGGGGCACGCCTTCAACCACGTCGCACATGACAACGTCGCCGAGCTCTTTCAAACCGACGAGCAAAGCGAGCGTGCCACCGATCTGCCCAGCGCCGATGAGCGCGATCTTATTGCGTGCCATCGATGACCTCATTGTTTCGTTTAGGCGCGCGTCTTAGCGCGAATCCGCTTTACGGGCAAGGCCTTGCAGGACATCAGTGTGCATAGCGCCGGTGCGATTCCATACACTGCGCAAAACTTGGGCAGGATGCGGGCCGAGAAGCGGGAGGCGGGACATGGCGGCAGGCGAAAAGATCGCATTGGTGACCGGCGCGGGCAGCGGCATCGGCAAAGCCGTCGCGCTCGCCCTCATGCAGGCGGGTTACGCCGCCGTCCTGGCCGGGCGGCGGCGCGAGCCCTTGGAGGCGACCGCCCGCGAGGCCGGCGCCGATGGCCGGTCGCTGGTCGTCCCGGCGGACGTTTCCGACCCCGACGCGGTCGCGGCGCTGTTCGCGGCGATCACGGCGCATTTCGGTCGGCTCGACCTGCTCTTCAACAATGCCGGGGTGAACGCGCCCGCCGTCCCAATCGAAGAGTTGCCGGTTGCCTCTTGGCTTGGCGTGATCGCCGCCAACGTGACCGGGGTGTTTCTCTGCACCCGCGCGGCCTTCGCGCTGATGAAGGATCAAAACCCGCGCGGCGGCCGCATCATCAACAACGGCTCGATCGGCGCGCACACGCCGCGCCCCAACACGGCACCCTATACCGCCTCGAAGCACGCGGTATTGGGCCTCACCAAATCCACCGCGCTCGACGGCAGGAAATACGACATCGCTTGCGGCCAGATCGATATCGGCAATGCCGATACCGGCTGGGCGGACAAGTTCAAGCAAGGCGTGATGCAGGCCAATGGCCAGATCGCGCCCGAGCCGGTGCTGGATTTGGAGCATGTCGCGCGCGCGGTGCTGTACATGGCCTCGTTGCCCTTGGAGGCAAATGTGCTGACCATGACGGTGATGGCAACGAAGATGCCGCTGGTCGGGCGAGGCTAGAGCATTTTCCGACGAAGCGTGCAACGGTTCGCCGCAGAAAATGCGACCAAATCAAGGGTCCTCGCCATTGGCCGCGTCGCGCCGCGCGGCGATATAGATATCGCTTTGCATTTCGATGAGGCGCGACACGGTGCGTTGGAATTCGAAGGAGCCGACGCCTTCGGTGTAAAGCGCTTGCGCCGGCGCGGCGGCCGAGCAAACAAGGTTGCCATGCGCCTCGTAGAGCGCATCGATGAAGATGTTGAAGCGTTTCGCCTCGTTGCGTTGCTCGGCGCCGAGATGCGGTATCCCTTCGACGATGAAGCTGTGATAGCGCGCGGCGAGCGCGAGGTAATCCGCGGGCCCCAAGGCGCGGCCGCATAATTCGTCGAAGAGAAACCACGCCACGCCTTTGGCTTGGCGCGGCACCAACACTTCGCGGCCAAGCACGACCAGCGAGGCGTTGCCGGGCGCTTCATTGTCGGTCAGGTCGGCAAAGGCCTGCTCCAACGCGCGATGAGCCTTGTCGTCGAGCGGCGTGAAATAGACCGGGCGCCCGGCAAAGCGCGCCAGGCGATAATCGCGCGGCCCGTCCAGTTTCAGCACGTCGAGCCTTTGCTTGAGCAGATCGATGAAGGGCAGAAACCGTTCGCGCTGCAAGCCGTTTTCGTAGAGCGCATCGGGCGCGCGGTTCGAGGTCGCGACCACGACCACGCCTTCGGCGAAGAGCGCGGCAAAGAGCCGTCCCAAAATCATCGCATCGGCGATGTCGACGACGTGAAACTCGTCGAAGCACAACAGCGTGGTCTCGTCCGCGAGCGCCTTGGCCACCGGCGGGATCGGATCGCCTTTTTCCTCGCGCCGCGCATGAATGCGCGCGTGTACGTCCAACATGAAGGCGTAGAAATGCGTGCGCCGTTTCTTGGCGAGCGGCACGGTCGCATAGAACGCGTCCATGAGCATGCTTTTGCCGCGGCCGACGCGACCGTGAATGTAGAGACCTTGCGGCGGCGGAGCAGGCGCCGCGCCCAGGCCAAGAAGCGCACGCCAGGTTTTGCCGTTGCCTTGCTTGTAGCTTTGAAGCTCCTGCCACAGCACCTGCAACCGCGCGGCCGCGCGCTCTTGCAGCGGATCGGGCAGGAGTTCGCCGGCGGTCAGCCGGGCGTGAAATAGCGCAAGCGGGCCGGCAGCGTGATCGTCAGAAAGCAGCAAGGCGCGTGACGCCGCAGCGTCTCATCGCCGCGCGACGAGCATCTGCTTGATCGAGCCGATGGCCTTGGCCGGGTTGAGACCCTTCGGGCAGGTGCGCGTGCAGTTCATGATGGTGTGGCAGCGATAAAGCCGGAACGGGTCTTCGAGCTTGTCGAGCCGGTCGCCGGTGCTTTCGTCGCGGCTGTCGGCGAGCCAGCGATAGGCCTGGAGCAGAATGGCGGGGCCGAGATAACGGTCGCCGTTCCACCAATAGGAGGGGCAGGCGGTCGAGCAGCAGAAGCACAGAATGCACTCCCACAACCCGTCGATTTTGGCACGCTCCTCGATCGATTGAAGGCGCTCGCGATCGGGCGGGGGCGGCGACTCCGCCTGCAACCAAGGCTCGATCGATCGGTATTGCGCATAGACGTGATTGAGATCGGGAACGAGATCCTTCACCACCGGCATGTGCGGCAACGGATAGATCTTGGCATCGCCCTTGATCTCGTCGATCGGCTTGAGGCAGGCGAGGGTATTGGTGCCGTCGATGTTCATGGAGCAGGAGCCGCAAATGCCTTCGCGGCACGAGCGGCGGAAGGTCAAGGTGGTGTCGACCTCGTTCTTGATCTTGATGAGCGCGTCCAACACCATCGGCCCGCAATCGGCGAGATCGATCTCGTAAGTATCGACCCGCGGATTTTGCCCGTCATCGGGATTCCAGCGGTAGATCTTGAACGCTTTGACGCGCTTGGCGCCCGCGGGCGCGGGATAGGTCTTGCCGGTGCCGACCTTGGAGTTGGCAGGGAGGGTGAACTCAACCATGTTGCCTCAATAGACGCGCGCCTTGGGCGGGAATACCTGAACTTCGTTCGACAACGTGTACATGTGCACGGGCCGGGTCCCGAGCTTCACCCTGCCGTCCTGGTCGCGCCAAGAGACCGTGTGCACCATCCAATTCGCGTCGTCGCGATTCGGAAAATCCTCGCGCGCATGGGCGCCGCGGCTTTCCTTGCGGTTCACCGCGGAATGGATCGATACCTGCGCTTGCGCCAGCAGGTTTTCGAGCTCCAGCGCCTCGACCAGGTCGGTATTCCAAATCAGCGAACGATCCGCGAGCACGATGTCTTTGATCGAGGCGGCGATATCGTCGATCTTGCGCGCGCCTTCTTCGAGCGTCTCGGCGGTGCGGAACACGGCGCAATTGCTTTGCATCGTACGCTGCATCGCCAGCCGGATCTCGGCGGTCTTGAGCTTTCCCTTGGCATTGCGAAGGCGGTCGAAGCGCGCGAGTGCGGCGGCGTCGGCCGAGGCGGAGAGCGGCTTGTGCGCCTGACCCGGCTTCACGAGCTGCGCGGTGCGGAGTGCCGCGGCGCGGCCGAAGACCACGATATCGAGCAACGAGTTGCAGCCAAGCCGATTAGCGCCATGGACCGAGACGCAAGCCGCCTCGCCGATGGCCATCAGCCCCGGCACCACGTGCTCCGGATCGCTCGCGGTCGGCGCCAGCGCTTCTCCGTGATAATTGGTCGGGATGCCGCCCATGTTGTAATGCACGGTTGGCAGGATCGGAATCGGCTCGCGCGTTACGTCGACGCCGGCAAAAATCTTCGCGGTCTCGGAAATGCCCGGCAGACGCTCATGCAGCACCTTGGGATCGAGGTGTTCCAAATGCAGCAGAATATGGTCTTTGAGGGGCCCGCAGCCGCGGCCTTCGCGGATCTCGACGGTCATGGCGCGACTCACCACGTCGCGCGAGGCAAGATCTTTGGCCGAAGGCGCGTAACGCTCCATGAAGCGCTCGCCTTGGGAATTGGTGACGTAGCCGCCTTCGCCGCGCGCGCCTTCGGTAATGAGGCAGCCCGCGCCGTAAATCCCGGTCGGGTGGAATTGGATGAATTCCATGTCCTGCAGCGGCAGGCCGGCGCGCAGCACCATCGCGTTGCCGTCGCCGGTGCAGGTATGCGCCGAGGTGCAGGAGAAATACGCGCGGCCATAGCCGCCCGTCGCCAGCACCACCATGTGGCCACGGAAGCGATGCAAGGTGCCGTCTTCGAGATTCCAGGCGAGCACGCCGCGGCACACGCCTTCCTCATCCATGATGAGATCGACGGCGAAATATTCGACGAAGAATTCCGCGTCAGCTTTCAGGCATTGCTGATAAAGCGTGTGCAGGATCGCGTGGCCGGTGCGGTCGGCGGCGGCATTGGCGCGCTTGGCCATCGGCCCGCCGCCATACTGCGTGGTATGGCCGCCGAACGGGCGCTGATAGATGCGGCCATCCTCGATGCGCGAAAAGGGCACGCCGAAATGCTCGAGCTCGATCACCGCGGGGATCGCTTCGCGGCACATATATTCGATTGCGTCCTGGTCACCGAGCCAGTCGGAGCCCTTGACCGTGTCGAACATGTGCCAGCGCCATTCGTCCTCGCCCATATTGCCGAGCGCCGCGGCGATGCCGCCCTGCGCCGCCACCGTGTGGCTGCGCGTCGGGAAAACCTTGGTGACGCAAGCGGTCTTCAACCCCGCGGCGGCCATGCCGAGCGTGGCGCGCAAACCGGCGCCGCCGGCGCCGACGACGACGACATCATAGACGTGCTCGATGATCGGATAGGCTTGAGGCATGCCGTCTACCCTTGGAAGGCGATACGCAGCACCGCGAAAACACCGGACGCGGCGAACACGAAGGCCGCGAACTTGTTCAGCGCGAGCGCGGAAATCTTGACCCATTCGGTGTGGACGTAATCTTCGATCACGACCTGCACCCCGAGCGCCATGTGATAGAAGGTCGCGATCAGCAGCAACACCATCACGATGGCGGGAACCGGCGCGTGCAGCCACGCGACCAAGGCCGCGCGATCGGCGCCGGTCAAAGCGATCAAGGATGCGGCAAACCACAGGCTGAGCGGGATGAGCGCAACGGCGGTGAGGCGCTGCGCCCACCAGTGAGCGACGCCTTCCTTGGCCGAACCCATTCCGACGGCGCGGCCGAGCGGCGAGCGCAAACCGGTATCCTTGTCCATCCTAGCCTCGCACTGCGTAGCCGGCGATCCAGGCAATCACCGTCAGCGCGACGCTTGCGCTGAGCATGATCCAACCGGACCGGTAGGTGGTGGTGAGATCGAAGCCCCAGCCCGCGTCCCAGCACAAATGCCGGATGCCGTTGCACAGGTGGTAGAACAACGAGAAGGTCCAGCCGAAGAGCATCAGACGGCCGATCCAGGAATACCAAAAGCTTTGGGCCAGCGCGAAATCATCGGGACCGGACGCGGCGGCAAGCAGCCACCAGAGGAGAAACAAGGTGCCGACGCTCAGGGCAAGGCCGGTGCCGCGATGGCAGATCGACAGGACCGAAGTCAGCTGCGGCCGGTAGATTTGTAAATGAGGCGAGAGCGGCCGTTGTGCTTGCGACATCAGGGATTCCGGGCTCGATCGCGAAGGCGTGAAGCGCGATGATTTAACCCGCGAGGGGGGGCAAGTCAACGTCGAGCCGGGCGGCGCAGCGTCGCGGGCTAAGCGGCAAATCCGTTATAAGGACGCTAACGCTGTCACCGAAATCGCCGTTAGACCTTAGCCGGCATCGCGCTGTGCGATCGCCGCCTCCAGGGCGAGAAGGCGCCGCGCAGCCTCGACATGCAGGCGCTCGACCATCTTGCCGTTGAAGCTGGCGACTCCCTTTCCCGCGGCGATTGCGAGTTCGAAAGCCGTGACCATGCCGCGCGCCTCGGAAAGCTGCGCTTCGCTCGGCCGGAAAATGGCATTGGCGGCCGCGATCTGGCGCGGGTGAATTAGTGTCTTGCCATCGAAGCCGAGCGCGCGGCCTTGGCGGCATTGCGCGGCGAAGCCTTCATCATCGGCGAAATCGGCATAGACCGAATCGAGCGCGGCCAACCCATAGGCGCGCGCGGCAAGCATGCAAAGGCCGAGCGCGGTCATGAACGGCACGCGCGCGGGATGCGGCTCGGCGTGCAGATCCTTCGCCAGGTCCTCGGTACCCATGACGAGCGCCGCGAGGCGAGGGCTCGCCGATGCGATCGCTTCGGCATGAAGAAACGCCAAAGGCGTCTCCATCATGCACCAGAGCGACAGCGCATCCGGCGCGCCCGCCGCGCGAAGCGCCGTGTCGGCTTCGCGCAGATCCGCGTCACGCTCGACCTTGGGCAGCAGCACGCCATGGATCGGAAGCCCGGCCGCAAATGTCAGATCCTCGGCATGCCACGCCGTCCCCGCGCCATTGACGCGCAGGATGAGTTCGCGCTCGCCATAGCCGTCTTGGGCGAGCGCCGCAGCGATCTGCGTGCGCGCCATCGCCTTGGCATGAGGCGCCACCGAATCCTCGAGATCGAAAACCAAGCCGTCGGCCGCGAGCGTGCGCGCCTTGTCCATCGCGCGCGCATTCGCCCCCGGCATGAAGAGGACGCTGCGGCGCGGACGCGACGCGGCCATGGCTGGCCGATCAGAGCGCTTTTTGCGGAGTCTTGGCCGGCTTTTGGCTGCCGGTGAGATAGTCGCGCGTCAGGATCTCGGCGATCTGCACGGCGTTGAGCGCGGCGCCCTTGCGCAGATTGTCGGCGACCACCCAAAGGCTCAGCCCGTAGGGCACGGTCGGATCCCTGCGGATACGGCTGACATAGACCGGGTCCTCGCCCGCCACTTCGGCCGGCGTGACATAGCCTTCATTGGCGCGATGATCGACCACGTTGATGCCCGGTGCCTTGCGCAGCGCTTCGCGCGCTTGTGCCTCGGAAATCGGCCGCGCGAATTCGACGTTCACCGCCTCCGCATGGCCGATAAACACCGGCACGCGCACGCAGGTCGCATGGACGGCGATCTCGGAATCGAAAATCTTCCGCGTCTCCGCCATCATCTTCCATTCTTCCTTGGTCGAGCCGTCATCCATGAAGATGTCGATATGCGGGATGACGTTGAAGGCGATCTGCTTGGTGAAGATCTCGGGAGTCGGCGTGTCATTGACATAGATGCCGCGCGTCTGGCGGAAGAGCTCGTCCATCGCCGCGTGGCCCGCGCCCGACACCGATTGATAGGTCGCCACCACCACGCGCTTGATGGTGGCGAGATCATGGAGCGGCTTCAGCGCCACCACCATCTGGATGGTCGAGCAATTCGGATTGGCGATGATGCCCGCCTTTTTATACTGCGCGATCGCCTCCGGATTGACCTCGGGCACGACCAACGGCACGTCCTTGTCCATGCGGAAATGCGAGGTGTTGTCGATCACCACCGCACCCGCCTTGGCCGCGCGCGGCGCATGGACGGCCGAAACCTTGGCACCCGGCGAGAACAACGCGATATCGACGCCTTTGAAATCGAATTTCTCGAGGTCGCGCACTTTGAGAATATCGGTGTCGCCGAACGAAACCTCGTTGCCCGCGCTGCGCGCCGAGGCAACGGCGTAAGCTTCCGAAACCGGAAACTTGCGCTCGGCAAGAATGCTCAGCATCTCGCGGCCGACATTGCCAGTGGCGCCGACCACCGCGACCTTGAACGCCATGATGTCTACTCCTGATGGGACGCCGTTCACTTAATCCGCGCGGCGGCGCTTGACAAGGCTTTGGGACTGATCCGCCGACATCCCAGCCGCCAGCTCTTCCGCCGGCGCCGGCAATTGTACATGTCTTCCCTGCCCAATTGGCATGCCTTGGAGTCACAAGAATACGAGTTAAGTATTTAATTTCAACGTATTATGATCACCGACCCCTCCCCGTGGCAGCCGCAGCGGCGGCGCTTGACCGGACCTTGTTCGAGTCCCAGTCTGGCGCCCCGTTATTCTCTGTCGTCGTCGCCTGAAAAGCCCCATCGGGAGAGGTTGATGAGCGTCACACCGGTCGAGAAGAAGCGCACACCCGCCGATTTGCGCGCCCGCAAAGGCGGCGCGCCGATCGTCTCGCTCACCGCGTACACCACGCCCCAGGCGCGGCTGCTCGATCCGCATTGCGATTTGCTGCTGGTGGGCGATTCGCTCGGCATGGTGGTTTACGGCTTCGGCAGCACCTTGCCCGTTACTCTCGACATGATGATCGCCCATGGCGGCGCGGTGGTGCGCGGCGCGAACCGCGCTTGCGTCATCGTCGATATGCCCTTCGGCTCCTATCAGGAAAGCCCCGCCCAGGCCTTTCGCAACGCCGCCCGCATCGTGGCGGAAACCGGCTGCGCCGGGGTGAAGCTCGAAGGCGGCGAGGTAATGGCCGAGACGGTGCGCTTCCTCGCCGACCGCGGCATTCCGGTGCTGGCGCATGTCGGGCTCCAGCCGCAATCCGTCAATGCGCTCGGCGGCTTCCATGCCCAAGGCCGCACCGAGGCCGACGCCGCCCGAGTGATTGCCGACGGCAAGGCGGTCGCCGAGGCCGGCGCTTTCGCCATGGTGGTCGAAGGCACGGCCGAGCCGGTGGCGCGGCGTCTGACCGAGATCGTGCCGGTCCCGACCATCGGCATCGGAGCTTCTGCCGCCTGCGACGGCCAAATCCTTGTTATCGACGACATATTGGGAACGTTCGACGTGTTCCGGCCGCGTTTCGTCAAACGCTATGCCGAGCTGGGCGGCGCGATTTCGGCAGCCGTGTCGGCCTATGCCGAAGACGTGCGCTCGCGCCGTTTCCCCGGACCCGAGCATGTTTACGGCGCGGCCGCGCCGGAGAAGCGCAAGACCCCGTCCGCGCGCTGACGCTCGGCGCTTGCCGCCGCTCTTTCGGTAAAGAGCGGCGCGCCGTCAGCCGTGTGGCACGAAGCCTTTGCCGATCATGCAACGGTTGACGATGTCGTCGGTCCGGCCGCGATTTTCCGCGCTGAAGACCTGGACGTGCGGCTCCATCACCCCGGTACGCTGCCAATCGCCGCCGCGCGTGGCCAGGATATCGGTCATGATGTTGGTATCGCGCTGCGTGGCTTCGCGCGCGGTGTTTTCGCAATCGGAAAGCTCGGCGGCGGTTTGCTGCTGCGACACGCCTTCCTTGCTCCAATCTGCCCCGCTGGCACAGCCGCACAGCGCCAAGACACAGGCCAAACCCAAGATTCGTTTCATCCCTAACACCCCTTTGCGCCGGCGCTCGGCCGCGAACAGCAAGCTTCGCTTAACCATCTCGGTATATACCCTAGCGGTGGAACGGGCATCCGTCTCGCACTCAATGAATCGTGTCAAATCGGAGGCTTACCCGGCATGGCCCCGCGCTTTTTGATCCTAGCCATCGCGGCGTTACTGGCGGGTTGCAATGCCTGGCAAAACCGCGCCGAATTCGCGGCGCCGCAAAGCCGTTGGCCGGCGAATTTGCCGTCGCCGGTCGCCGCCAACGCACCGCCGCCGCCGATCCCGGTCCAGTATTGCTATCGCACCCTTGCGACCGTCGACTGTTATACCGAGGCCCGGCCCGAGCGCGTCACCGGTTATACCGGCGTCTACCCCAATCCCGACAGCCTGGCCGCCGCCGCACCCTATTCGGACAAGGGCGCGACCGGCACGACACCATAGTCGGACCATAGCCGGACCATACGAAAACCCTCCCGAAGCCGCCTAAAACCGCCCGGCCCGGAAATCGGCCACCGCCTGGTGGATCTGCTCCTGCGTATTCATGACGAAGGGCCCGTAGCGCGCGACCGGCTCGCCCAGCGGACGCCCCGCCGCGAGCAGCACGCGCGCCGCCTGACCCTGGGCGGCGAAGCTGACCCGCTCGCCCGGCCCGAGCACGGCCAGGGTCCCTTGCGGCACGACCACGCCCGGATCGCCGATCGCGACCGCGCCTTCGAAGGGATAGGCGAAGGCGTTGTGCTCGGCCGGCAGATCGAGCGCGAAGCTTCCGCCCGCCGGCAGCGAAACGTCGAGATAGGTCGGCGACGTGGCGATGCCCGTCACCGGGCCTTCGGTCGCGCCGACCCGGCCGGCGACCACCCGCACCGCGCCGCCGCCGTCGAGCGCCACCACCGGCACGGCGGCGGGATCGAATTCCTGATAGCGCGGCGCGATCATCTTGTCCTTGGCCGGCAGATTGACCCAGAGCTGAAAGCCCCACATCAAGCCGTCTTCCTGCTCGGGCATTTCGGAATGGACGATGCCGCGCCCGGCGGTCATCCATTGCACGCTGCCCGGCCCGAGCAGCCCGCTATGGCCCTTATTGTCGCCATGGCGCATACGCCCGGCGAGCATATAGGTCACGGTCTCGAAGCCGCGATGCGGGTGGTCGGGAAAGCCGCCGATATAATCGGCCCCGTCTTCGGAGCGGAACTCGTCGAGCAGCAGAAACGGATCGAGCTCGCTCAGCACGCGATTGCCGATAAGCCGGTTCAAGCGCACCCCGGCGCCGTCGCTGGTTGGATGGCCGGGCGAAAGCCGCAGCACCTGCCGCACCCGCGTTGTCTGATCGAGCATAAGGATCTCCCTTCACTGCCTTTCACGAACAATATGGGGTGCGGAAAGCGAAATGCGAAGCGCGGGAACAAGGCCCCTGCGCAAGGCTGCTACGCGCTCTACCATGACGCCGCGGGCATAGAGGCGGAGGATAGGGCGGCGGAATCATGCCAGGGGAATCATGAACGATGTCGCGCCGGATTTGCGCGGGAAAAGCGCGGCCTTTATCGGCCTGGCACGCGATTGCGCCCGGCATTTGCCCTATGTGCTCGACAACATCCATAGCCTCGCCGCTTTGTTCGAGCGCACCGGTTTCGTCTTCGCGGAAAACGATTCGCAGGACCAGACCGTCGCGATCTTGCGCGCCTTCGGCGCGCGGCGCGCGGATTTTCACCTCCTCAATTTCGACGGCATCGGCGAGCGCTTGCCCGAGCGCACGCGCCGGCTGGCCTTCCTGCGCAACAAATGCCTGTCGCTGCTGCGCGCCGACAAGAGCTTGCGCGCTTACGATTACCTGATCGTCATGGATTTGGACGATGCGAATGTCGCGCCGCTCGACCCGCAAGCGGTTATCGCGGCGTTTCGCTTTCTGGAGCAAAGCGCGGCGACGGCCGGAATCTTCGCCAATTCGCGCGGGCCTTATTACGACCTTTGGGCGTTGCGCGAGGACCGGCTTTGCCCCGGCGATGTCTGGGAGGAAGCGCTCGATTATGCCTTGGCGCATCGTTGCGACGACGCGACCGCCTATCGCAATACTTTCGCGCGGCGAATTTTCACGCTGCCCGAAACCGCGGCGCCGCTCGAAGTCTCATCCGCCTTCGGCGGGCTGGGCATCTACAAAATGCGCTATGCCTTGAAGGGTAGCTATGTCGGCTTCAAATCGCGCGAGATCGACATGGACGGCAAAAGCCGCCGCATCAAATGGCAGGTTTGCGAGCATGTCGCCTTCAACGCCGACGTCGCGCGCAGCGGCGGCAAGCTCTATGTCCTGCCCTTCCTGTGCAACGGCACGACGCAGGACATGACTTTCAACGAATTGTTTTTCCGCTCGCTGATGTTTTAGGGCGGGGACGCGGAAGCGGGCCGGGGCGCGCTGGGTCACGCTGCGGCCGTTGAATGCAAGGCGGCAAGAAACGATGCGATTGACCCGCAACGGTCCTTACGTCTAGCGACAATGAATGCCAGCTCTGCGCCCATGTTGGTCATTCAGATTGGATATAAGATCACCACAAAGCAGCCGTTCACTGGAGGTTCAGATCCTGGGAACCGCCTAATGCTCAATTCGAGGTCCCCGCTAATTCCGTGCTATAATTATTGAATACGGCTCATCCGAGGCCGAATTGCACGCGGAGCAGACGGATCGGTCTCATGTCGGACATCACCTCAGCGCCTACGCCTTCTCAAGCCAAGCAAGTCGTGCTGCCGGCAGTAGTCGCCGATCCGGAATGGATATCGATGAATGACTACCAGACCGCGACTCGACAAACCGACCGTATGCCGCCCGATAGCCTCGACATGCCGCTCCTCGGCCTGTTCGGCGAGATTGGCAGCCTTCTGAGCGAATTGAAGAAGAAGCAACGCGATCAGCGTGCCTACATCAAATATGACACCGCCGTCCTCGAGGAGCTCGGCGACGTTCTTTGGTATTTTTCGCAGCTCGCCACGCGAGCGGGGCTGACGCTCGAAGTGCTCGCGCAGCGCAGCTTCCGCGATCTTCACGATTGGGACGAGGTCGATGAAGCACATCAGGGAACCTTCGGCGACATACAAAGCGCTCATGGCCCAGTCGCCGCAGCTGAATATGAGGCTCGCTTGGTGATGCTAGCCGGACGCGCCGGCGATCTCATGAATGACTTCGGCGCGGGCCGGTTGAAAGCGAATCGCGACGTCCTCTCTGCCCATCTCGTCGAGATATTCCGGGCATTGATCGCCGCAGCGGAAGCCGCTGATGTTAGTCTCGAAGAGGCCGCATGCAACAATCTCTATAAGATATTCAGCCGTTGGCCCGCCGAAGAACGCTATCCCGCCTTGATCGATGACAATATGATCGAGATCGAGCGCCTACCCCGGCGCTTCTCGATGTTCTTCGAAGAACACGAGGTCGGAGGCAAAACCTACGTCATCCAGAAATGTCGCGGCATCATCATCGGCGACCGGCTAACCGACAACAAAACCGAGAAGGATGACTATCGATTCCACGACGTCTTTCACATCGCCTATGCCGTTTATCTCGGTTGGTCGCCGGTGCTGCGCGCGCTGTTTCGCGTCAAACGCAAGAGCATCCCTGATCTCGACGAAAACCAGGATGGCGCCCGTGCGATTTTGATCGAGGAGGGCGTGTCGACCTTTGTCTTCGGCCGCGGCTTGCAGCTCAACCTCTATGAGGGCCTTGACCAGGTCGATTACAACCTTCTCAAATCAATTCGGGATTTCGTCCGCGGCTACGAAGTCGAACGCTGTGGGCTATGGCAATGGGAAAAGGCCATTCTCAGTGCCTTTCGGGTCTTCCGTCAGCTCAAGCAGCACCGCCGGGGGACCATCATCGCAGATCTGATCAATCACACGCTGGACTTTCGGCAGGGCAATGATGCGGATTGATGACTTCGTCGCCGACCTCGCACGCATCCGCTTCGACGGGGTTTTCAACCCCTACCGCGATCGTTGCGCGCTGTCCGATCGCGCTGACGCCCCAATCATTCGCCGCGCCAATCTCGCCGCCTATATGCAAGCCGCTGAAGCTCGGGTCTCAACGATGTGGTTCGGTCGCGACCTTGGGTATCGGGGCGGCCGGCGCACCGGCCTAGCGCTCACCGATGAAGCTCATCTCGATGCGATCAACTCATGCTATGGCGGCGTTTCGGTGAGCCGCGCCACTACCGGCCCTGTCGTCACCGAGCGCACCGCATCCGTCGTCTGGTCGATCATCCGCCGGCTTCCGTCGCCACCGTTCTTGTGGAATGTCTTTCCCTTTCATCCCCACGAACCGGACGATCCCTTCACCAACCGCTGTCACACCGCCGCCGAACGCCGGGCGTGCGAGACATTGATCGGCACCCTCGTCGCGTGGCTGCAGCCGAAAATCATCGTCGCGATCGGCAACGATGCCCATAAAGCCCTCGAAGCGCTCGGTTACACCTGTCATTACGTCCGTCATCCGAGCTATGGCGGCCAGACCGATTTCCTCAACGGCATCGCCAACCTGTATGGCGTTCCTGCCCGCGACGAGGGGCGGCCCCTAGCACCACCCAGGAATCACGCTGCATCGGCGTGAAGCGCGGTCTCGCAACGCTCGATCAGGCTGCGGATATCGGCGACCCCCCACCCGCCCTCCTTGTCGACCGTCGCATAGGTCGAAATGCACACCATCGGACCTGCCGCGATGCCGGCCTCACGACAGATGAAGCCTTGGAGCTGAGCCAACCCGATCAGGTTCCCCAGGGTCTTCGCGATATAGTAATGGTAGCGATAGAACACCGTCATCATCAGCTTGCGCGTCGGCAGCACTTTGAAGCTGAGATAACTGAGGCACGGCGCATTGCGCAACCGTCCCGCGTCCTCCGCCGGATCATACGTGCTCAGATCAAGGACCGGATCAAGCAATGACGCCTCATAGGCAGCTTTGAATGGTCGCCCGGTGCCCACCTGCGTCTTGAGCTTCCGTACCAACCGTTCGAGCGGATTTATTTCCCCGCCTTCGTTGTCGGGATGTCGCACCATGCGCATCGCGTAGCGCCCCCACCCGTCGCAAATCTTCTCCGCGATCTTCGGGTAGTCTTCGTACACGCCGGCCGCCCCCTTCCCGTCGTAGAAGCCCACAGGAAAGATTGTGCCCGCCACCGTGTTCAGCGGATTTTGACCGTGCTTCCGCAGAAACTGGTCAACGTCGTCAAACACCCGAAAATCGCCGGGTGTCATCCTCAGCGGCTCTTCGATCGAAAGAATGAGATTGAACGCCTCACGGCCAGGCTGATCGAACAAATAACGCGCCGCGGCGATCCAGGCCTCCGGACACGTCTTCGCTGCAGGCATCGCGTGCAACATGGCTCTCTCCATCACGTCATGATCGCCGCATCACAGAGGCGCGGCATGAGATAATCCTCGGTCAGCCAGGCGTATCCATGCGCCGCCCACCCTGGTCCCCAACTATTACGCACCAGAACGAGTCTCGTCCCGCTGCGCATTCCGTGGCCGACCGCAATCAAAGCGTGGATTCCAACAGTCGGCTCACCGGCGTTTCCGCCAATTACCGCATCTGCATCCGGCGCCCAAAAGCTCGCGGAAATCCGCATCGTCACCACCACTGGCCGGTCAGCGTCGAGCCGAGCGAGAATCTCGGCTACCGTCCCGTCGATCGCCGTCGATCCGCGGCGATGGATCGCGCCGGGCGCCGCTGGCGGAATCCATAGCGCCAGGTCCGCGGGCAGCGCCCTCAGATAGGGCCAGCCACTTTCGAGTGGCTGGCCATCGTGATCGAGCGTTGCAGCCATCACCGGGAGAGACACGCCACTTTCCGGATCGGTCGACCTCTTCCGGCGGATGGCGTGATAATGCGCATACTCACACGACAATGCTGAAAGATCCTGCCGCGCGGCCGCATGCGCGTCGCTGCCCGCAAAGGCCATGCACGTATTGCGAAGATGCTGATTGCGCACGGGACCAAACGCCGCGCGCAAATCCTTCTCGACGACGACCGGCATCAGGCGACTTCCAGCCTCCGCCGTTCGGCTCGGGGCATCCCTTCCTCGCGCCCAAACAAATCATAGGCGAGATGGAGCTCCGTCGCCGCATCCTGTTCCCACGGCCGTTTCTCTCGAAGCGCGAAGTGCCCGGCGTGTCCCTCCCGACATTGCGCGATCACACGTCGTTCGACGATGGCTCCAACCTGCTCAGCGTCCGGCACAATGTGCTCGTCGCGCACGACAGCGAAACCATCGGCCTTCAGTTCATCAATATTCCAGAGGTATCCAGCGGTACTGTGTTCCTTGAGCTGAACGAGGAACAGGTCGTGCGGTCCCCCCTCAATCACCGTCCCTTGGTCGCTCGCCGTAAGCCGCCAAACGTCGGGATGCCAATCCTCGAGATCGTGACCCCGGAGCAGCGCTTGTTTGATCTTCCGCGGCTCGATACGCAGAAGCCGGTCCTGGGTCGGACGATCGATGATGCCGTGGCGCTCCAGTGCACGACAGGTCGCCTGATAGCTCGCCCCGACACGCAATGACATCTGATAGACGAGCTCTGGGTCACTCATGCTCGTACCGTCCCATCCCTGGCGTCGGGCGTGCGTCACGAACAACCAACGCGGCAAGAGAAACTCTGCGGCGAACGCGTCGGCCTCCAGCTCGGGAAGATCGTATAACGTCGTTCCCCATGGAGACCGGCCCAGGATCTCCTCCCCATCGAGACTTCCCTTGTGCTTGAGATAAAAATGGCCAAGCTCGTGCGCCCCGGTGAAGCGCTGAACCGACAGCATCCGCTGCGTAGTCACGATCACACCAGGATTGCGGCCTGGCACGAAAGCGCCCAAGAGGCCGTCGAGGGGACGAAAGAGCAACGGCAGGCCGAGCTGAACGAGCGTTCCGAAGACATCGACACGACCGCCCTCGCTCTCGATCCGTTTCTGAATGCCAAAATCCCGGTGAAGCCGCGCCGCCTCGCGCGTGCCATGTAACCGCGATCGACGGACGGACGGATTTATCAGCGGCCGTCTTCCGAACGCGTCCGCAGAAACTCGGCGAACCGTGCCAGCTCCTCGCGATCCCGCTGTGACAGAGCCGACGCCGCTCGCGCAAGATGGGCGACCTCGGCCGGTAGTTCGCTGGCCACACCATCCTCGTCGCCAGTAAAATGCGATACCGGTCGGCCATAGAATTTAGCCAACCGCTTCAGCTCCAACGCGTCGACCTTGCGCTGTCCGTTCTCGATCAACGACATCGCCGATCGCGGGATGCCAACGATCTTTGCGACCTCGTCCTGGGATAGCTTGAGATATTCGCGCGCTTCACGGAGACGATTCGCGAGTGTCGCCCGGTCGGCGCCTTCCATCGAGAATCCAGCGTCCTCGGCTTTCTGTACGGTCATTGCATCTCCTTTTTCGCAGCGTGTTTCTTCCACAGCGCACCGATCCGTGGCACCAAATGGCCCACCATCTCGGCCAAGCTGTCATACCCTCCGAGCTTGACGAGCTCATCGGGAAGCTCGAACGGCACGATCTCCTCCAGTGTGAGCAGGGCCTTGACCGCCCGCAGCGAATCCATCGTCGGCTGCACATCGAACACCGTGCCACCGCTCGGCTTAGACTTGGCGAACGGGTCACGGAGCTGAGACCCAGAGCCCATCTCCTCGGCCCACCAGCTTTTGATCGCGTTCGCGACCGCCGCCTCGGGAAAGGTTGACGCTATTCCAACTTCCGAAACCGCCACGCTCATAACCTGGCTCCGTCCGATTTCCAGGCAATATAATCTATTGTTGTTCGATTTTCAAACAAAATCGTTAGCCTTGACCGGCCGATGCTATGAGGTCGCCATCAGGAGCATGCCGCCGTCGCGGTCCCTGTCCGCGCGTAGCCGAACGAACGACAGCTTTCTTCAACCTACCCACCCAAAGCTGCCCTTCCGCTCTCGGCCAAAAGCGGAAATGTGCGAACGCAAGCAGCTTCGGATTTTCAGGTTCGCAGCGTCGCCGCTAGTGATAAGCGATTAGCGCGCCTTGCCCGCTCAGCCCGGGCGGGCAAGACACACGCTTTGGAACCGTCCATCGCGTGCGCTGTTTGATGGTTCAGCATGGCGCGGAGGTTCCATGGAAGATGCGGCGAATCGGATCGTCGGGCATTACGAGCGCCATGCGATGGCATCGAGCGCCCCGACGCTTATTTCGCTATGCCGAACCAGGATGCCGGTTCGCCGCTTCAACCCGTTAGAACGCGCGTAACATCTGCGCTAATCTTCGAAATCTGCCGCAGCGAATTTTTGCGTTCGACGGTCACATGCGCAGCTCATTTTCCGTTCTCGGTTTGATCGGATTGTTGGGATTACTCGCTGGTCTGTGCGCCGTGCTCATTCTCGTCGTCGCCGTCAGCGACGCATGGCGGGAACATGCGGTGGAGAGTTGGCCGGAAGCGCCCGCCACGATCGAGCGCTGTAGCGTCGATCTCCGCTACTACAACGGCCCCGATGACGACGATCCGACTTGGCTGCTCGAATGCCCGATTCACTTTCGCGCTGGAACTCAAGAGATCGCGACCACGCTTCATTCGGGCTACCGCAGCAATCCGGCCAAAGGGTACCCCGGCGTCATGAATCAATGGGCCGATGACCATCCGAGCGGCAGCTCGGTCGTCATCCGCTATAATCCGACCGATCCCAGCGTAGCGATGCCCGCCACCGACTACATGCCAAATGCCGGGCCGCGAACCCGCTTCGACCTGCTATTCCTGCTGGTGCTCTCATCCGCATGCGTCGGCCTGTTGACGATCGTCAGGTTGTTTCGGCGTCGCACCGCGAGTTGATAACCCGCCCGTGCCGAGCTGTCGCGCAAAATCGCGCGAGCCCCGAATCGGGAGCCTACAATGTGCTGTGCTCGCTGGCGTCGATGTCGACGCGGCGCGCGCCGTCCCACAGCTCGAAGCCGTTGCGATTTTCCGCGACCACGATGGCACGCAGTTTCGCGATCGCGTCCGCATCATTCGCGGCAATCAATTTCTCGGACGAAACGACGCGGCCCCGGCCGTCGAGGAACCGGCACCAATATTCCGCCATTCTCGCCTCGAAAGGTGCTTCTCAACATATGATGAAGATCAATGCGCAAACTATAATTTGGTTCCGCACGACCGTTCCATCGTTTCTTCTTGGCGCGGCGCAGAGTGCCCGCAAATTGATCACGCGCGCAAGCTCGGCGTCTCACTTCGCATCCAGAATCGTGTCGATGACGGCCTTTGCCTCGGCGATGGCGGCATCTTCCGTGTCGCCCGCGCCAAACAAAGCCGGCTGCATCGCACCCGGCTCCAGCTTGCGGTGAATTTTCCACCGCCATCGGGCATTCCCCGTGTCGCCGATCGAATATTCGACATCGCGATATTTCATCGTGAAGCCTGCTCTCATTCAACGATGGTGGGCCACGATGACGTCTCAAGCCGATCGGGCTTGGGACGATCATGCTCTCGATTCCTTAGATTTGGTCGCATTTTCTGTGGCGAAAAGCTGTCCATTTCGCCCGAAAATGCTCTACGGCGCCCGGCGCTTGCTCGGCGGCCAGTTCATTTTGCCGTGCGGGCTGGCGAGAAAGCGCACCGTGCAACCTTGGCGCTCGTAAGTTTCGGCAAGACTCACGGCTTCGCTTAGGCTCGTCATGCTGCGCGATTCGATCTCGCGGCCGAGCTGCGGATCAAAATAGTGGACGGTCCAGGCGGAGCTCATTGTCGCGCGCAGCTTGACAAATTCCGCCGCCTTCCGCCGCCTTTTCCTTAAGGCGGCGCAACAAGCGGTCAGGACGCCTTGGGCGCCTCGACCAGATCGTCGACCTTGTCGCGCAGGGTTTTCGCCTTGGCGCTCGAGAGCGCATAGATCCAGGGCGACAGAGTTGTGTTGAGGTCAGCGGCCTGCTTGGCCGCGTCGCCGCTGCCCGCAGCGGTAATGCGCGCCCAGCTTTGCCCGTCCTTGTCGGCAAGCTCGACCGTCACCGTCAAGCCGGCAAAGCTTTGAAACTGCGCCTTGGAAACCCCGTCGGTCGGGAAGCCGAAATCCTTGGCCGGGCGCACATCGTCGAGCTGCAACGCGCCGAGCACGCCCGCCGCGTCGTCGAGCACGCTGTCATATTTGAGCTTTTTGTCCTTGGGCATCTCGACGAGGCGCAGCTTGTCCTCCGGCTTGTCGCGGGTGAGCGTGATCTTGGCGCCGTCGGCTTGCGCGAGGATCGCTTGCTTCACCTGCGCACCCGGCAGATCGAGCAGCTTCTTGTCGAGCCACGCCGCGGTCGTGCCGGCGAGATCGAGATTGCCGCGCGCGAGCCAGGATTGCGGATTGCCCGGCTTCCGGACATAGACGCCGCCTTCGCCGCCGCCGAGCTGATCGGCGCGATGCTTGCCGATGATCGCCTCGCCCAGCAGCGCGCCTTTGGCATCGGCGAGCGTCACCAAGGTCGATTTCGAATCCTTGCTGCCGGCATCCTCGACCTCGAGCCGGGCGTAGGAATTGGGCTGCGCGGTCTTGGGCTCGACAAAGGTGAGATCGGCGAGACCCAGCAGCGCATCGCTGACCTTGCTGACATCGGCGGGATAGGAGCCGCGCTCCTCGACCGACCAGGCATCGCCTTTGCGCACCAAGGTGGTCTTTTGATCGCCATGCAGCAAGGCGACACGCCCGATCTCGCCGAGCTCCTTGGCAGCCTCGGGGAGAACCGGTTGGCCCGCGAGCGGATCGGAGCGCGGCCCGCCGCTGCGCGAGACCAGCGCCGCGACGATCACCGCGACCAGAGTCACGGCGAGCAGCCAGACCAGATTCTTGCTGCGCATCTTTCCGCTCCTCAGGAAGCCGCGCTGGCGCGGCGTGCACGCCGCCGCATGCGCAAAATGCCGATCGCGATCGCGAGCAGACCGACAAGGATCGGCACGAAAGCGATGTCGAAGAACTCGGTCCAGGCCTGCAGCCGGTCGATGTCCTGGCGCAACGCCAGCTGGACTTGGCGCAGCTGTTGCCGGATCGCAATCATATCCGCGCGGAAGGTGTCGACGGTCTTGGCTTGCTCGGCGGCCTGCGCCACGCCGGCGCGCCCGCCTTGATCGCCGCCCAGCGCCTTAATCTTGTCCTGCGTGTCCTTGAGCTTGGTTTCGAGATCCTTCTCGGTCGCTTGATAGCGCGAATCGGCGGCGCGTTGGATGTCGTTGACCAGCTCGAAGGGCCGCGCCGAGGTGCCGCGGCTGCGCAGGCTGATAAGATCGTCGCCGCCCGCCAGCACGTCGATCGCGTTGGCGACGAAATCGCCGTTATTCGCGACCGGGATGGTGACGGTCTGACCGAAGAAATCCTGGCTCTGGACCCAGAAGCGATCCTCGAGAATGTCGGTGTCACCCACCAGCACGACATTGATCGGCTTGGCGGCGGTTTTGATCTCGGGCGCCGGCGGCGGCGCATCCTTGGCAGCGGCGTCTTTGGCCGGAGCGTCTTTCTTCTCGTCCTTGGCCTTGTCGTCTTTCTTCTCTTCTTTCGGGGGACCGCCGGGAAAAGCCGTGTCGGCAGGGCCGGTGACATGCGCGGCAAGCACCAGCTTCTTGTCGTCGGGCTTAAAGTTGGTGAGCAATCCGCCGACATCGGGCATGCCTTGGATCTTCTCGACCGGGATCGGCATCGAATTGGTCGAGGTCGAGATCAGCGGCGTGAAGCTCGTCTTGGCGTCCTTGACCGGATCGAGAATCCCGGCTGACGCCAGGTTGATATGCGTCAGATCGGTGGTGATGAGATCGTCGTGGTTGAGATTGGTCTGATCGAGGGTGAGCCAGGCGACGTAATCCATCGCGACGACGCGCTGCGCCGTGCCGGCATTGACCCGGCGCGCCGCGCGGCGGTCGCCGGCCACCATCTTGGGTTCCATCGCGACGCCCCAGGCCGCGAAGAGCTTGTCGAGATTGCTGTCGAGCGGCATGCCCGGCGGATTGAGCTGGCTCGGATGCATCTGCTGCGTTTCCGAGTTCGGATCGACGAAGACCAGCGCCTTGCCGCCCTTCAACACGTATTGATCGATCGCGTAAAGCGTCTTGTCCGGCAGGTGCTGCGGATGCGCGACCATCAGCACGTCGACATCGTCGGGAACGGTATCGAGATCGGTCGAAAGATCCTTGATGTCGTAAAGCGGCTTGATCTGGTCGATCACCGCATAGGGCACCATCGGCTGGCCCTGCATCGCGGCCATGATGTCGCCTTCGAGCGGCAGCGAGGTGATCAGCCCGACCACCGGCTTCTTGGGGAAGGCGAGGCTGTGGATCAGCTTGGTCAGATCGTATTCGAGCAGCCTTTCCCGCTCGGGCTGGAAGAACGGAACGATCTGCTGATCGTCGGTCGAATTGGTGGCGGCCAGGCCGAAATAGACCTGCTCGCCGCCCTGATCGAGCGGCACGCCTTGCAGGCCGAAGGAGACGGCACGGTCCTCGATGGTCGAGAAAGGCTGCGGGTCGAGCTCCTGCAGCTCGATCTTGCCCTTGGCCGCGGCGGCATATTCCTGCAGCATCTCGCGCACGCGCTGCGCATAGACACCGTAAGACGGAATCTCGTCGCCGAGCTTTTTCGAATAGTAGAAACGCAGCACCAGCGGCTCGCCGATCTTGGCCAAGGTCGATTTGGTGCCGGGCGACAGCGTATAGAGCTTGCCTTGCGTCAAATCGATCCGGGTCGTCCCCAAGGTCCGGTCGGCGATGACGTTGACCGCGACGAACAGCACGGCGGCGGCGGCCAATCCGATATAGGCGGCGGCGTGGCGGGACAGCGGAAAAAACTTCATGACCGCGCTCAATCCGCTTTCTTGAGATCGACGATGATCGCGTTGGCGTAAAGGAACAGCGCCATCACCGAGAGGAAGAACACGGCATCGCGCAAATCGATGACGCCGCGCAGGATGGCGTTGAAATGGGCGTAGAAGCTGAACGACGCGATGGTGTCGAGCATGCCCGCGGGCGCCCAGCCTTTCAAGAATCCCAGCACCACGCCGGAACCGGTCACGGTGAAGAGAAAGCACACCGCGGCGGTGACGACGAAGGCGATCACCTGGTTCTTGGTCAGCGCCGAAAGCGCACCGCCGATCGCGAGATAGCCGCCGGCCATGAGAAAGCTGCCGACATAGGAGGCGAGGATGACGCCGTTATCGGGATGGCCGAGCACGTTCACCGTGATCCAAAACGGAAAGGTGAGCGCCAGCGCGATGCCGGAAAAAGCCCAGGCGGCGAGAAACTTGCCGAGCACGGCGGCGCTCATCGACACCGGCAAGGTGAGGAAGAGCTCGATCGTGCCGCTTTTCCTTTCCTCGGCCCAAAGCCGCATCGACAAGGCCGGGATCAGAACGAGATAAAGCCAGGGATGGAAGCTGAAGAAGGAAACGAGATCGTCCTGGCCGCGGTCGAAGAAATTGCCCAGGAAGAAGGTCAGCGCGCCGGCGAGCACGAGAAAGATGACGATGAAGACATAAGCCAAGGGCGTGGCGAAATAGCTCGCGAGCTCGCGGCGGAAGATGACATAGGTGCTGTGCATCGGGTTGCGCTCAAGCCGCTTTGCTGGTGATGGCGCGGAAGACATCGTCGAGACGCCCGCGCTCGACCCTGATGCCGGCGACCGTCCAGCCGGCGGTATGCACGAGATCGGTGACCTCCGCCATGATGTTGCGGCCGTCGCGCGGAAAGATCATGAAGCCGGGTCCTTCGGCGTCGTCGACCGGTTCGACCGATTGCACGCCGGGCAGACGCAGCAAGGAAGTGACCGCATCGGAAGCGTCGCCCGCAATCGCGAGCCGCACCGCGTTATGGTGGCGCGAGCGCGCTTCGAGCTCGCCGGGCGTGCCGTCGGCCAGCAGCTTGCCGCGCGCGATGATGGTCGCGCGGCTGCACACGGCGTCGACCTCTTCGAGGATGTGCGTCGAAATGATGATCGCCTTTGCCGGCGCGAGCTCGGTGATGAGCGTGCGCACCTCATGCTTTTGGTTCGGGTCGAGCCCGTCGGTCGGCTCGTCGAGGATCAGCACCTCGGGATCGTGCAGCAAGGCTTGCGCCAGGCCGACGCGGCGCTTGAAACCTTTGGAAAGCGTGTCGATCGGCTGCGCCAGAACGGTTTCGAGCGCGGTGCGCTTGACCGCGAGATCGATGCGCTTTTGCGCCTCATCGCCGTCGAAGCCGCGAATCCGCGCGATGAAACGCAGAAAGCTCAACGGCGTCATGTCCGGATAGGCCGGCGCGCCTTCCGGCAGATAGCCGATATGGCGCTTGGCCGCGATCGGGTCGGCAACGATGTCGGCGCCGCACACCACGGCGGTGCCTTCGGTCGGCGCAAGAAAGCCGGTGATGACTTTCATGGTGGTCGATTTTCCGGCGCCGTTCGGGCCCAGGAATCCCAAGACCTCGCCGCGCTTGACCGAGAACGACACATCGTCCACGGCCGTCACCGGCCCAAAGCGACGTGTCAGGTGGCGAACCTCGATCATGGCATCCATGGCGACGCGAATACTCCCTGTCAGGTTTCTTGTCGAACCGGGGCGCCATCACGCCGCAATTTCGCGGCGGAAATCAAGCCCAAGCGTGGGATCATCGGCTTAATTCGCTGTAATGTTGTGTTCGGTCAAGCATCCACGCGCCGAGGGCTGCGCCGATTTCGGCCGCGAGCGCGCCGGCGATGTTCCGGAGCGAGAAATCGAGCGCGGCGCAGTCTTCTTTCCGCATCGTCCCCTTCTAACTATAGCGTTCTTCGTTCCAGGGATCGCCGCGGTCGTGATAGCCGCGCTGCTCCCAGAAGCCGGCGCGGTCTTGCGCGATGAATTCGATGCGCCGGATCCATTTCGCGCTCTTCCAGAAATAAAGCTTCGGCACGATCGCGCGCACCGGCCCGCCATGCTCGGCCGGCAAAGGCTTGCCTTGCCAAGCATGCGCCAGCAGCACGTCGTCATCGTCGAAATCGGCGAGCGGCAAATTGGTGGTGTAATCGTCACAGCTGTGAAACACGACGAAGCGCGCCTCGGGCTTCGGCTTGCTGAGGGCGAGAAGATGCTTGGCGCTGACGCCATCCCATTGATTGTCGAAGCGCGACCAAGCCGTGACGCAATGAATATCGGAGACGTCGCGAGATTGCGGCTGCGCCAGGAATTCCGCCCAGCTCCAAGCGAGCGGGTTTTCGACCAACCCGTCGACCGCGATCCGCCATTGCTCGGTCGCGACCTTCGGCAGCACGCCGAGATCGAGCACCGGCCAATCGCGCACCAGATGCTGGCCGGGCGGCAAGCGTTCGCCGCGCGGCGCCGCGCGGCCGGTGATGAGCCGCCCGTCCTTCGCCCAGCGTTCCTTGCTTTCGACCAGCTTGGGTCGCGTTTGGCTTAGCTTGTCCTCGGGTTTATCGCTCATCGCCTTGTCCAAGCCGCAGCTTAGCGCCCAAGCCTGCGCTTTACAGCCCCTCGGGCCGGCGCCGCGCGGCGAGTGACGCGTTCCGCATCCGGAGCCTTGCTTTCCGGTTGCGAAAATACGGTGGCATCGCCAAGACTGTCCGCGCTCATGCTGCTGGTCATCATCCTGAAAGGCATCGCCGTCGGCATCGTCATCGCCCTGCCGGTCGGGCCGGTGGGCGTGCTGTGCGTGCGCCGCTGTTTGTTCGAAGGCCCGCTTTACGGCTTCGCCTCGGGCCTGGGCGCCGCCATGGCCGACACCAGCTTGGGCCTTATCGCCGCGCTGGGGCTCACCTATCTGCGCGACTGGCTGCTCGATTACGAGGATTGGTTCGGACTCGCCGGCGGCTTGTTTCTTCTCGGCTTCGGCGTGAAATCGCTCTTCATGGTGCGCGCGCGCGAACCCGAGCCGTTGGCCGGCGAGGCCTTGCTCGGCGCTTTCGCCTCGACCTACGCGCTCACCATTGCCAATCCGATCACCTTGCTGAGCTTTGCCGCGATCTTCGCCAAAGTCGGTGCCGATGCCGTGACCGGTTTCGCCGAAGCTTCGGTCTTGGTCGGCGGCGTGTTCCTCGGCTCGCTGCTGTGGTGGCTGGGATTGAGCTTCGGCATCGCCGGCGTGCGCCATCTGGCGGGCGATGTGGTCATGCTGTGGCTTAACCGCATTTCCGGCGGAATCCTGTTGTCCTCTGGAGTTGCTTTGTTGATTTTGGCGGCGCGCGGCCTTTTGAAGGCGGTCTGGTAAATCCGCCGCCTTGGCCTTGCCATGAAGGGCGACTAAGCTTTCGCGCCATGAAACAACTGTGCCGCCCTTTGCGCGCTCTTGCCGTATTGATCTTGTGCCTTCTCGCGCCGGCGACGGCGCGTGCCGATACCGCGCCGGCGGCGCCGACCACCCAGCAGCTGCAGCAGACGGTCGCGACGCTCAAGGATGACAAGGCGCGCGCGCAGCTCATCGACGAGCTTCAAGCGCTGATCGCGGCACAAACCGCGCAGCAGCAAGCCGCCGCGCCGTCGCCGCTCGCCTGGTTCGCGAATCTCCCGGCCGAGCTCGACGCGGTCGGCGCCGAGATCCTCGCGGCCGCGCCAGTGCTGGTGCAAGCGCCGCGCATCTTCGCCTGGGTCACGGCCCAGGCGAGCGACCCGCAGCTGCGGCAGCGCTGGCTCGACATTTTCGGCAAGCTCGCCGTGATTTTTGGCGCCGGCCTGGTCGCCGACCTCGCCGCGCGACTGCTGTTGCATCGCGCGGCCGCGCGGCTTTATGCGGCGTCGAGCGAAAGACTGCCAATCAGGCTGTTGCTGCTGACAATCGCCGCCCTTGTCGAATTATTGCCGGTGCTGATTTTCGCCGGCGTCGCGACTTTCGTTATGCCGATGACCGAGCCGCACACCGGCACGCGCGGCGTCGCCGGCGTGATCATTGCCGCGACCGTTTGGGCGCGCGGGTTCTTGGCCGTCGCGCGGGTTGTGCTGCTGGCCCCGGCGGCGCAGCCGCTTTACACGCTCACCGACGAGACGCGGAACTATCTTTATATCTGGATGCGGCGTTTCGCGCAGTGGGCGGCCTATGGCTATGCTGCATCGGTCGGCGCCTGGTGGCTCGGCGCGCCCGGCCCCATCGTCGGCCTGCTCATGCGTGTTTCCGTGCTTGTCCTGGCGGTGCTCGCGATCATCTTCGTGCTCCAGAACCGCAAGCCGGTCTCCGACTGGCTGCGCGGGCACGAGCAGGAAGGCAAAAGCGGATGGCGCAGCCTGCGCAACCGGTTCGCAGAGACGTGGCATGTTCTTGCCGTGGTCTATGTGCTCGCGACCTTCGGCAGCTATATGCTCAATGCCGAAGGCGGGTTCGCCTTTTTGCTGCGCGCGACGGCGTTGAGTCTCGTCGTGATCACCGGCGCCGCGCTTCTCGCCCGCTTCATCGACGAAATCCTTCAACGCGGCTTCGCGGTCAGCCCCGAGCTCAAGGCGCGCTTCCCTGCGATCGAAACCCGCGCCAATCGCTACACCGCGATTTTACGGATCGTCTGCTCCGTGACCGTCTATGCGCTCGGCGCGCTGGCCTTGCTGCAGGCTTGGGGCGTCGAGGCTTTCACCTGGCTCGGCGCCTTGGCGCAACAGCGCGCGACCGGCAACGTGATCTCGCTGACAGTGCTCATCGTCGGCGGCTTGATCCTCTGGGAATTCTTCAGCTCGATGATCGAGCGCCGCCTCGCGGAGCTCAATCACGCCGGACGCTCGCGCGCACGCACCTTGTTGCCGCTGCTGCGCACGACCGTGCTCGCGATCTTCATCACCATCGCCGCACTGATGATTCTGTCCGCATTCGGACTCAACATTGTGCCATTGCTGGCCGGCGCCGGCATCGCGGGCGTGGCAGTCGGCTTCGGCGCGCAGGCCCTCGTCAAGGACGTGATCAACGGCTTCTTTATCCTGGTCGAAGACACTTTCGCGATCGGCGATCTGGTCGATGTCGGCAAAGGCCATCTCGGTACGGTCGAGGCGCTGTCGATCCGCACGTTCCGCCTGCGCGACCCGGCGGGCATTGTCCATACGGTGCCGTTCAGCGAGGTCTCGACCGTGCTCAATATGAGCCGCGACTTCGCCTATGTCGTGTGCGATGCGGGCGTCCTTTACAAGGAAGACCCCGACCGCGTGATCGAGATCATGCGCGAAGCCGGCGCGGCGCTTGCCGCCGAACCGCGCTGGGCGCGCTACGTGCTGGCGCCGCTCGAAATTCTCGGCCTCGACCGTTTTACCGATACGGCCATGGTGATCCGTGCGCGTATCAAAGCGGCGCCGCCTTATCAATTGGAGCTCGGCCGCGAATTCAACCGGATGCTCAAAAAGGCCTTCGATCGCGCCGGCATCGCCATGGCATCGGTGAATCAGGTCAATTATCTCGCCGATCAGCCGCGGCCGGCGGCGACCCAAGCGCCCGCGCCGGAAGAGCAGGCCAAATCAGTCTGAGTTGTCGTCGCCGCGCGCCAGCGCTTCGAGCGCCGCGACGTCGGGCACGGCGAGCACGCGGCGTACCAAGTCAAAGCCGAAGCCGGCGCGCGCCAAGGTCGCCATGTCTTTGCGGTACCAGGTCGGGCGTGAAGCAGCGGGGCGGTAAGGGCCGAGGCGCCGGCGGCGCACGAGCGCGCAGGCGGCCGCGAGCTCGCTATTGCCTGACTCCTCGAGGCTGCCAAACGCTTCCTTCACGAGTTCGGACGGGACGCCTTTCTGCGCGAGCCGGCCGCCGATCGAAAAGCGCGACGCGCCGCGACGCGCCAGGCTCGACGCGGCTTGGGCCGCATAGTTGCGATCATCGAGCAGGCCGCTGGCGAGGTAACGCGCGATCAGCTCGTCGACGAGACGCGTACCCTCGGCCGTGTCGCCGCCCTCGCCGGCGGCGCGCGCGACCTTGCGCAAAAGGATGCGGCGCAAATTCGCGCTCGAGCTGGCGAAGCGGCCGAGATGGTAAAGCGCCGCGTTCTCGAGCGACGTCGCGGTGAGCGCGCGTGGCGTCTTGCGGTCCTTCGGTTTTCTCGGTGCTGCCATGCCTCGTCTTGCCCGTCGCCCAGCGCGCCGCCTAAGCTGCGCGCCATTCAGGGAGAGGATACGCCATGCATGCCCCGCTTGCGCCATCCGTGCGCCGTTTCGGCGCCGTCAACTGGCAGGGCTTTTGGACCCTTTATGTGCGCGAGGTCCATCGTTTTCTCAAGGTTTCGATGCAGACCGTCTTCGCGCCGGTGGTGACGACCTTGATCTTCCTCGCGGTCTTTCTGCTCGCCCTGGGCGGCCAGGGCCGCCAGATCGCGGGCGGACCGTTTCTCGAATTCCTGGCGCCCGGCCTGGTGATGATGGCCATGACCCAGAACGCCTTCGCCAATACCACCTCGTCGATCATGATCTCGAAGATGCAGGGCAACATCATCGACCTGCTGATGCCGCCTTTGAATGCGATGGAGCTGACCATGGGCCTGGCCCTGGGCGGGCTGACACGCGGTCTCGCCGTCGGCATCGTGGTGACGGCGGCGATGGCGTTCTTCGTGCCGGTTCATCTCGCCGCGCCGCTGGCCGCGCTGTTTTACGCCAGCGCGGCCTCGCTGATGCTGTCGCTCTTGGGCGTCATCGGCGGCATCTGGGCCGACAAGTTCGACCATCTCGCGGCGATCACCAATTTCATCGTGACGCCGCTGGCGTTTCTGTCCGGCACGTTTTATTCGATCGAGCAATTGCCGCCGCTGTGGCACCGGATCGCGCTGTGCAATCCGTTCTTCTATATGATCGACGGGTTCCGTTACGGCCTGACCGGGCGGGCGGAAGCCTCCTTGCTCGTGGGCGCGGCACTCTTGACCGTCATCAACGCCCTCTTGATCGCGGTTTCCTACGCGATGATCGCGCGCGGCTACAAGCTCAAAGCCTAGGCGGCGCGTCGATCAGCCTTTCTGGGTCAAGCGATCGAGCTCGGCCTTTTCCTCCGGCGTCAGCGTCCAGCCGGCGGCGTGGACATTCTGCTCGACCTGCTCCGGGCTGGTGGCGCCGGCGATGACGCTCGGCACCAGATCATGCGCGAGCAGCCAGGCGAAGGCGAGCTGCAGCAGGCTTTTGCCGCGCGCGGCGCAGAATTTTTCGAGCCGCTCCACCACCGCCCAATTGGCCTCGTTCATATAGCGCCCGGAAAGGCCAGGCCCGGAAAGCCGCGCGCCCTTGGGCGCCGGCGCGTTGCGCTGGTATTTGCCGGTCAGCATGCCGCTGGCGAGCGGAAAATAGGGCAAAAGGCCGAGCCCATGCGCAGCGACCGAAGGCATCGGATCGCGCTCGATGTCGCGCACCAGAAGGCTGTATTCGTCCTGCGCCGAAACGAACGCAGCAAGGCTGAGTTGCTTTGCTGTCGCCATCGCCGCGTCGATCTCGGCGCTGGAAAAATTCGAGCAGCCGATGTGGCGCACCTTGCCCTGCTTCACCAGATCGTCGAGCGCGCGCAAGGTCTCTTCGATCGGCGTCGCGGAATTGGGCGTATGAATCTGGTAAAGGTCGATCCAATCGGTGCGCAGCCGTTTGAGACTGCCTTCGACCGCCGACATGATGTAGCTGCGCGAGGCGCCTTTGAGCGTGCCGGCCTCGTTCATCGCCATGCCGAATTTGGTCGCAAGCACGATGTCCTTGCGCCGCGGGCCGAGCGTCTGGCCGAGATGATCCTCGGACCCGCCATAATTGCCGTAGCCGCGGCCACCATAGATATCCGCCGTGTCGAACAAGGTGATGCCAAGATCGAGCGCCTTGGCGACGACCTTGCGCGTGCCTTCGACATCGAGCCTGCCGCCGAAATTATTGCAGCCCAATCCGACGACCGAGACTGTAGGACCGTTCTTGCCGATTCTGCGTGTTTCCACCACACCACCTTTGCCGTGTTGAAGGACGGAGCGCGACCGCCTGCCGGGTTTCTAGGCCTTTCCGCCGCGCGCGCAAAGCGGCGCCGATTGACGGAAGCCCAGCAGCACCGGCACAGTGTCGCCGCGCCACGAATGGAATTGTGCAATGACGGGAATGACGGTTTTGGGCTTGGCGGCCGGATTTTGCACCAGCTTCGCCTATTTGCCGCAGGTCGTCAAAGCGTGGCGAACGCGCTCGACCCATGACATTTCGCGCGAGATGTTCGTGCTGATGGTCACCGGCATCGTGCTGTGGCTCGCTTACGGTTTCCTGCAGCACGACCTTCCGATCGTCGCCGCGAATCTCGCCAGCCTCGTGCTCGTGGGCGCGATTCTTTATTTCAAGTTGCGCTATGGCTGAACCCTTGCGCCTTGCGGCACGAAAGACGGCCTTGCGTTGAGCGCGGCAGGATCGAGCCCCGCAACCGCTTGAAACGAGCGCGAGATCGCCTCGAGCTCGGCGCGCGGGATCACGTCTTCGATCGATTTGAACCCTTGTGGCGCGCGTTCTTCCGCCAGCTGCATCGCCGCCTCGGGGCCGAAATTGCGGTTGCGCAAGATGACCTCGTTCATGGGCGGCCGGCGGATCCGGTCATAGCGCGCCAGCGCCGCGACCGGATCGTCTTGCGCCAGCAATTCCGCCGTCAGCATGCGGGCATCGACGATCGCCTGCGACCCGGCTTGCGAGCCGGTCGGCTGCATCGGATGGGCGGCGTCGCCGATCAGCGTCACCCGGCCGAAGCTCCATTGCGCGACCGGGTGGCGATCGACCAGCGGAAACTCGAAAATCTCGTCGGTTCCCGCAATCAGGCGCGGCACGTCGAGCCAATCGAATTTCCAGTCGCGGAACGCATCGAAGAAGCGTTCCTTTGCGACCTTGCGATTCCAATCCTCGCGCGGCGGCGCCTTGTCGGCCACCGTCATCTGCGCGATCCAATTGGTGAGCAACTTGCCCGCGCCCGAAGCCGCCGGGCCGATCGGATAGGCGATCACCCGCTGATGAAAATGTCCGGCGATCGCCATGGTCGCGCCGCCGAGAAACGGCGCCGTCTCGATCGCCGCGCGCCAGAGAATCTGCCCGGCGAAATTCGGCTCGCCTTCCTGCGGATAGAGTTGGCGCCGCACCGTCGAATGGATGCCGTCGGCGCCGACCAGAATATCGCCTTCGTCCTCCGTCAGCGCCGCGCCGGTTTGGCGATCGACGAAGGAGGCAATCACCTTGTCGCCGCGCTGCTCGAATTTCTGAAGCTGATGGCCGGTGCGCAGATTGTCCGCGCCGATGCGCGCGCGTGTGGCCTCGGCCAGCATGACCTGCAACTGGCCGCGATGGATCGAGTATTGCGGCCAGTTGAACCCCGCCGCGCGGCCGCGCTTCTCGCGCCAAACGAGCTGGCCGAATTTGTTGAAGAAGGCGAGCTCCTGCGTCGCGATGCCGAGACGCGCGAGCGCATCGCCCAAGCCGAGCTCGATCAGCTCGCGCACGGCATTGGGCTGGACATTGATGCCGACGCCCAACGGCGTCACCGTGCGCGCCGCTTCATAGACTCTGACCGGCACGCCAACCTGGTGTAGGCTCAACGCCATGGTCAGCCCGCTAATCCCGCCGCCGATCACGATCACTTTCATCTTGCCGCCGCCGCTCCTTGCTGGCACGAAATCACGCTTAGGCGGCGCGAAGCTACGCCAAAGCTTACCCGATTGACAGAGAGCGGCGGCATACCCATACTTTTTCTTTCCCTCCAAGGGGTTGGGAACATGACGATGCGCGAGAGCGGCCGGCGGCGACGCCGCCAGGGGTTGAAGCGACGAGGCTAAGGCCTTGTTGTCGCTGCATTCCTTTTGACTCTTTCGCGCAGGAGAAAGCTCCGTGATTCCTACCATTTTGCCGACCTACGCTCGGGCCGATGTGACCTTCGAGCGGGGTGAAGGCGCCTATCTTTTCAGTACCGACGGCCGGAAATACCTCGATTTCGGCAGCGGCGTCGCCGTGACCGCGCTCGGCCATGCCCATCCTCATCTGGTCGAAGCCTTGACCGCCCAGGCAAAACGCCTGTGGCATTGCTCGAATCTTTATCAGATCGCGCCGCAGAAACGCGCCGCCGACCGATTGGTGGCCGCGAGCTTCGCCGACACGGTCTTCTTCTGCAATTCCGGCGCCGAGGCGATGGAAGGCGCGATCAAGATCGCGCGCAAATATCACGCCGAGACCGGACATCCCGAGAAATACCGGCTGATCGCCTGCACCGGCTCGTTCCACGGCCGCACCCTCGCGACCCTTGCCGCCGCCGGCAACGAAAAATACCTGAAGGGCTTCGGCCCGCCGCTCTCCGGCTTCGACCATGTGCCCTATAACGATCTCGCCGCGATGCGTGCCGCGATCGGGCCCGAGACCGCCGGCATCCTGGTCGAGCCGGTCCAGGGCGAAGGCGGACTCGCGACCGGAAGCCCGGAATACCTCAAAGGCTTGCGTCAGCTTTGCGACGAGCACGGCATTCTCCTGGTCTGCGACGAGGTGCAGAGCGGCATGGGCCGTACCGGCAAGCTGTTCGCGCATGAATGGGCCGGCGTGTCGCCCGACGTGATGGGCCTCGCCAAGGGTCTCGGCGGCGGTTTCCCGGTCGGCGCGGTGCTCGCCACCGAGCGGGCCGCGGTCGGCATGACCCCCGGCACGCATGGCTCGACCTTCGGCGGCAATCTGCTCGCCATGGCCGCGGTCAATGCGGTGCTCGACGTGATGCTGGAGCCGAGCTTTCTCGATCACGTGAACCGCATGGCGGCGCTGCTGCGCCAGCGGCTCGAAGAAGTGGTCGCGAGTCATCCGAAAGTTTTCGCCGAGCAACGCGGCAAAGGTTTGCTGACCGGGCTGCGCTGCGTCGTCCCGAACACGGAGGTCGTCGAAAAGCTGCGCCATAATGGGCTTATCACCGTGGGCGCGGGCGAGAATGTGGTGCGGCTGCTGCCGCCGCTCATCATCGACGAACGCCAGATTGCCGAAGCGGCGCAGATTCTCGACAAGGTGGCCGGGCAATGGAAACTATGACCAAGGCCACGGCCAAAGCCGCGCCCCGGCATTTCCTCGATCTCGACCGAATCAGCAAGTTCGAGCTGCGGCGCATCCTCGACCAGGCGGCGCAATGGAAAGCGACGCTCGACACCTCGACGCCGCTCAAAGGCAAGATGCTCGCGATGATCTTCGAGAAGCCCTCGACCCGGACCCGCTTGTCCTTCGAAGTGGCGATGAAGAAGCTTGGCGGCGACGTCATTAACATGAGCGCCGGCGAAAGCCAGATCTCGCGCGGCGAAACCATCGCCGACACCGCCAAGGTGCTGTCGCGCTATGTCGACGCGATCATGATCCGAACCAATTCGGCGGCGAAGCTCGACGAGCTCACGGCGAATGCGACCGTGCCGGTGATCAACGGCCTCACCGATTCGAGCCATCCGTGCCAGATCATGGCCGATGTGATGACGCTCGAAGAATATAAAGGTCCGGCCGCCGGCAAGATCGTCGCCTGGAGCGGCGACGGCAACAATGTCGCGACCAGCTGGATCCATGCCGCGGTTCAATTCGGTTTCGAGCTGCGTCTGGCCTGCCCCGAAGGCATGAAGCCGTCGCCCGCGGCACTGGGCTGGGCAAAGCGCGAGAACGGAAAAGTGCGCGTGACATCCGATCCGCGCGAGGCCGCGGCCGGCGCCGATTGCATCGTCACCGATACCTGGATTTCGATGGGCACCGATCCGAAGCTGTTCCGTCCCGATCTGCTGGCGCCGTTCCGCGTCGACGAAGCCCTCATGGCTTGCGCCAAGCGTGACGCCATCTTCATGCATTGCCTGCCGGCCAAGCGCGGCGAAGAAGTGACCGCCGGGGTGATCGACGGCCCGCAATCGGTGGTGTGGGACGAGGCCGAGAATCGCATGCATGTGCAAAAGGCCATTCTCGCCTGGTGCTTGGCCTGAGGCGATGCCGCCGCTTGCCGACGATTTGGTTCAGCCGTTTCAGATCGAGCCTTTTGCCTTGCGCGGGCGCTTGGTGCGCCTCGGGCCGGCGATCGACCGAATTCTGACCGGCCATGCCTATCCCGACATCGCCGCGGTGATGCTGGGCGAGGCGATCGTGCTGTCCGTCGCCTTGGCCGGCGCGCTCAAATACGAGGGCGTGTTCACCTTGCAGACCAAGGGCGACGGCCCGATCAAATTGATGGTCGCCGACGTCACGACATCCGGCGCGGTGCGCGGCTATGCGCAAATCGATCGCGAACGGCTTGCCGTGGCCGCGGCCGCCGGGACTTCGGTGCCGCGGCTTTTGGGCGCCGGTTATCTCGCGCTTACAGTCGATCAAGGCGAGCACACCGAGCGCTATCAAGGCATCGTCGAGCTGCAAGGCGCCACCCTTGCCCAATGCATCCATCATTATTTCCGCCAAAGCGAGCAGGTCGAAGCCGCGCTCAAAGTCGCGGTCGCAAGAGTTCCCGATGGTGACGGGATCGCGCGCTGGCGCGCCGGCGCGCTCATGATCCAGCGCCTTCCGGCCGAAAGCTTCACCCAGGAGCGCGAGGAAGAAGACGAGGCCTGGCGCCGCGCGGCGATCTTGATGAGTTCGTCGACCTCGGCCGAGCTGGTCGATCCGGCGCTTGCGCCCGACGCTCTGTTGTTCCGCCTCTTCCACGAGGATGGCGTGCGTGCGCATCCGCCCCATGCCTTGGCGGCGCGATGCCGGTGTTCGCGCCAGCGGGTCGAAACCATGCTGCGCGCCTTGGGGCCCGAGGATATCGAGGACATGAAGGTGGACGGACACATCACCGTCACCTGCGAGTTCTGCAGCACGGTCTATCCGTTCGACGCCGAGGAGTTGGAAGCCTTGTCGGTTTCCTGACCAGCAACCGCGCCGCGGCCGACGCAACCGATTGCGCGGCGCGGGGTTTACATGCCAGTCTCGGCACCGCCGACCACAGAGGGCTTTATGACCAATCGCCGCAATTTTCTGTTTGCCGCTTCTTGCCTCGCGCTGCTGGCGTCATGCGGTCCGCCGCCGCCCGCGCCGCCGAGCTTCCCCGATATCCGCTTCACCGGCGAGACGCCGCTGCAAATCGACGCGACACGCATCGATATCCGCGCGCCCGATCAGCAAGGCGATTCCGATCGCGATTTTCCCGTCACGCCGCTTCAGGCCATGCAGAATTGGGGGCACGACCGGCTTCAAGCCAGCGGCAAAGGCAGCAATCCGGCGCGCTTCACGATCGTGACGGCGAGTGCCACGACCAAGAACTTCCCGATCCAGGGCGGGGTGAGCGGCACCTTCACCGATCAGGTCTCGCAGGAATACGACGTCGCCGTCGAAGCGACGCTCGAAATCCTCGATGCACACGGCATGGCGCTGCGCTCGGTCCATGTTACCGCTTCGCGCGCGAGCAGCGTGTTGCAAAGCGCCTCGGCGAACGATCGCGACAAAGCGCGTTACGAGCTGGTGAAAGCGCTGATGGCCGATTTCGACCAGCAGATGGAAGCGCAAATTCGCAGCAATTTCGGGCCGTATTTGCTGCTGCGCTGACCGTTACACGTTCGCGAGCGAGGAGCCGTCGAGGGTTCCGATATGCGCGAGGAATTCGCGCCGCGTCGAAGGATCGCTGCGGAACGCGCCCAGCATTTGCGACGTGACCATCGACACGCCGGGCTTGTGCACGCCGCGCGTGGTCATGCATTGATGCGCCGCCTCGATCACCACGCCAACGCCTTTGGGCTTCAACACGTCGGCCAAGGTATTGGCGATCTGCGCCGTCATTTTTTCTTGAATCTGCAGCCGCTTGGCGAAGACCTCGACCAGCCGCGCCAGCTTCGAGATGCCGACCACGCGCTGGTTGGGCAGATAGGCGATATGCGCGCGGCCGATGATCGGCGCGAGATGATGCTCGCAATGGCTTTCGAAGCGGATGTCCTTGAGCACGACCATCTCGTCATAGCCGTCGACTTCCTCGAAAGTGCGCTGCAGCAGCTCGACCGGGTCGGTGCCGTAACCGGTGAAATATTCCTCGAAGGCGCGCGCCACCCGCCCCGGCGTGCCGCGCAAGCCTTCGCGCGCCGGATCGTCGCCCGCCCAGCGCAGCAGCGTTCGCACCGCCGCCTCGGCCTCTTCGCGGCTCGGCCGCGCCGCGGCGGTGACGACCGGGACGGCCGTGCGGGACCGCAATGATTTCACCGCCATCGTGACATGCTCCCGAATCGGTTAGTTGAGACGCCGCGATTGGTGCGGGCTATCGAGGGAAAAGGCGGGAATATTCACGGCGAAACATTCGCCGTTGGGTAGCTCCATCTCATAGCTGCCGACCATGATGCCCGACGGGGCGGTCAGCGGCGTGCCGCTGGTGTATTCGAAGCTTTGCCCCGGCGCGAGCACGGGCTGTTCGCCAACGACGCCGGGCCCGCGCACTTCTTGCACCCGCCCGAGCTCGTCGGTGATACGCCAATGGCGCCGCCGGAGCTGGACGGTTTCGCCGCCCTGGTTCTCGATCCGTACGTGATAGGCCCAGACATAGCGGTTGTCCGACGGCGAAGACTGGTCCTCGAGATACACCGGCTTGACGACGACCCGGATCGAACGCGTGGTTTCGGAATACAATTGGCTCAACCTCCGTGGATTGCCTCATTTTGGTCCTGGAGAGGGCAAGGTCAAGCGCATCGCACCCGGCCGCTTGCCCGGGGGGGGTTAACCCGGTCGGGGCAAGCCATCCGGCGGCGAGAAGCCGAAAGACGTAATCTTCGTCGCTTGAGGGCCTATGATGGCCTTCGAGCGCGCACAGCAAAGGAAGAGATCGATGGCCAATTTAATGACGCCGGACATGCTGCTCGTGTCCTTGATCAGCCTGCTCAGCCTCGTGCTGTGCTTCTGGTTTTCGATCGCCGTCGCGCGGGCCCGCACCCGTTACAATATTGCCGCGCCTGCGATGACCGGAAACCCGGATTTCGAGCGCATCGCCCGGGTGCATGGCAATACGCTCGAGAATCTGGTGCCGTTCCTGGTCGCGCTTTGGCTGTGCGCGCTGTTGCTGTCGCCCTTGGCGGCGGTCGTGCTCGGCTTCGTCTGGCTGATCGCGCGGATCTGGTATGCGCTCGCTTATTACCGCGATGCCGCCAAGCGTGGTCCTGGATACGGCCTCTCGGCTTTGGCCACGATCGCGCTGATCGTCGGCGCGTTGATCGGCATCGTTCGCGACTTTATCCTCGTCGGCTAGAGACGCCGGCGCGCTTTCGGGTCGTCCCACATGCCCGGTTCCGCGCCGGCCAAATGTCAGATTGTCGAGAAACTGGTGGAGCCGAGGGGGATCGAACCCCTGACCTCGACATTGCGAACGTCGCGCTCTCCCAACTGAGCTACGGCCCCGTTTAGGGCGCGGATCATTGGGGCGATGGGGCCGGCTGTCAAGCGCCGGCGCGCGGTTTTAGGCCTTGTCACGGACCCGGCGCTTGCGCCTGCGAAACGCGACCGTTAGGCTTCGCGCGCCTTTCCGCAGGGGGTAGTCGATCCATGGGTGGGTTTGTCGCGCCGGCCATCGAGGTGGTGATCGCCATCCTCGACATCTATTGGTGGCTGGTCATCATTCAGGCGATCGTCAGCTGGCTGATCGCCTTCAATATCCTCAATACCTATAGCCGCCCGGTCGCGATGGTGGTCGATTTCCTTTATCGCGTCACCGAGCCCGCGCTGCGTCCGATCCGCCAATTCGTGCCCAGCATGGGCGGGCTCGACGTCACGCCCGTGATCCTGCTGCTGATCATCTGGTTTATCCGCATGGAACTGGGTCAGCTCGAATTCTATATCCTGCGCTACTGAGCGCGATGGCCGAGCGCTTGCCTTTCACCGCGGCGCGCGACGGATTGCGCCTGACGGTGCGCTTGACCCCCAAGGCCTCCGCCGACCGCATCACCGGCGTCATCGAGGATGGCAGCGGCGGCTGTGCGCTCAAAGCCTCGGTCACGGCACCGCCGGTCGACGGCGCCGCCAACGAAGCGCTGTTGCGGCTGCTGGGGCGGCACTTCCATTTGAAGCAACGCGATCTCGCCATTCATCACGGCACGACCGGCCGGTCCAAGTTGATCGACATATCGGGCGATCCCGCCGTGCTTGGCCCGCTTTTGAAAAAAGGACTGAGTCCCTGGTTGCGACAAAGCTGATCGACGGCAAGGCGCGGGCGGCGAGCTTGCGCGCCGCCGTCACCGCCGAAGTGGCGAAGCTCAAGGCCCGATCGGGGATCGTTCCCGGCCTGTGCACGATTCTGGTCGGCGACGACCCGGCAAGCCAGGTCTATGTCCGCAGCAAGGGCAAGGCGACCATCGAAGCCGGGCTGCACAGCTTCGAGCATCATTTGCCGGCGGCGACGAGCGAGAGCGACCTTCTGGCGCTGATCACCCGCCTCAACGCCGACGAGCAGATCGACGCGATCCTGGTGCAGTTACCCTTGCCCAAGCATATCGACCCGCGCCGCGTGATCGACACGCTCGATCCCGCGAAGGACGTGGATGGATTTCACGTCCACAGCGTTGGGCGGTTATGGAGCGGCGCCAAGAGCCTGGTTCCCTGCACGCCTTATGGCTGCCTCTTGCTGTTGCGTGACGTGCTGCCCCAACTCGACGGCGCCGAGGCGGTCATCCTTGGCCGCTCGAACATCGTCGGCAAGCCGATGGCGGCACTGCTGTTGGCCGAAAACTGCACGGTGACCCTGGCGCATTCACATAGCCGCGGCGAAGTGGCGCTGACGCGGCGCGCCGATATCCTTGTCGTGGCGGTCGGTAAGCCCGAGCTGGTGCGCGGAAGCTGGATCAAACCCGGTGCCGTGGTCATCGATGTCGGGATCAACCGTATTGCCGCGGCAGACGGCAAGTCGCGTCTGGTCGGCGACGTTGCGTTTGCCGAGGCGCAAGGCATTGCCGGCGCGATCACGCCCGTGCCGGGCGGCGTCGGGCCGATGACCATTGCTTGCCTATTGCGCAACACGCTGCTGGCCGCATGTCGGCGGCGCGGTCTCGCGGAACCGGATATCTAGTTGGAGTTTGGTCGCATTTTCTGCGCCGGACCGCTGCACACTTCGCCGGAAAATGCTGCAGGTCGCGCCCGCGCGCTATTGAACCGTCACCTCGACGACGCGGTTGCGCGGCTCGCGCACGCCCGGTGCCGTCGGCACCGGCGGCTCGTGAAACCCGACCCAGCTTTCCTGGATCTTGGCATTATCGATCCCGTCGGCGCGCAACGCCGCACGCACCGTATCGGCGCGGCGATGCGACAAGATGATGTTGTAGGGATCGGTTCCGACCAGATCCGCCTTGCCGACGAGACGGATCTGAACGCCGGGTTCAACCTTCACGGCGCTCGCCACGGCATCGACGACCTGCCTGCCTTCGCGCGTCAAATCCGAGCGATCGAACTCGAAATAGACATTGTATTGATGCGCGGTGGGCGCCGCGGCGACCGGCGCGCCATGGAGCGACGCTTCCAGCGCGCCGATGGTCGCGAGAAAATCCTTATGGCACGCGCCGTCGGCTTCATGCGCCCAATCATCCTCGGTGCGCTCGAGCCAGCAATCGTAAGCGACCTGCGCCCGCGCGGCGAGGCCGGGAAAACGATCGCGGCCACCGCCATCGAGATCGACGACCAGGCGTTGCCGCGCCTGTGACATCTGCGTGCGGAAACCGAAAGGCTGCTCCAGCGGAATCGCCCAGTTGGCGTTGTCCTCGGGTGGCACCACGGCGCCGCGTTCGGCCGCCAGACCCTTGCGGGCGAAATAATCGACATCGCCCCAATCGCCCAGCCGCGCCATCATGTCGGCGAGCCCGGCATAGTCATGCGCCGATTCCTGGATGAAATTGCCGCCCGCCGGCGGCGCGCCCGCATCGACCTTCGGATGGTTCAGGGGCTCGGTCATGAAATTGCCGTGGATCGAAGGGCTGTAAGACCAGCCGGAACAGCCCGCGAGCAAGGCGCCGCCGCTGGCAAGAACGACGCTGGACAAAAAAGCGCTCCGCCGCCGCATTGATTCGCTCCTCGTGCAAAAATCCTGGGCTTCGACCGTGCCGACGCCGGGGCCATGCCATGAAGCCTTCCCAGGCGATGTGCCCAGGAAGGCTTCGATTGTCCGTCGTGTTAGAGAGTTATTGCTCCCAGACCGGCTTGCCGAGATCGATCGCCGATGGCGAAGTCGCGGCGCCGACCGCGGCGCCGGCGCCGGCACCGATCGCAGCACCCGCCAAAGGCGCGCCGACCATGGCCCCGACGACAGCGCCGCCAGCGGCGCCGATTCCCGCGCCGGAGAGACCGCGGTCGCCGACGCTGGTGCCACAGGCGGACAGGGCAATCGCCGTGGCGACGAGAGAAACTGCAAGGCGCGTGTTCATCTTATCCATCCCTTCCCTTTGTGGATGATGCAGAAAAGATGGCCGTCGAATGTGGCCGGAAAACGGCACGACCAGGGAATTTTCGCCCTCGGTGCCCACCTTGTTAATCCCAGGCTTGCTACTTTCGCGTGTGCTTGGCGAGACGCAGGCGCAAGGCGTTGAGCTTGATGAAGCCTTCGGCGTCGCGCTGGTTATAGACTTGGTCGGCCTCGAATGTAACGTGAGCGAGGCTATAGAGCGATTTCGCCGATTTGCGCCCGACGACGCGCACGGAGCCCTTATAGAGCTTCAGCCGGACTGTGCCCTCGACATGCTCTTGGCTCTTGTCGATCAGCGCTTGGAGCATGTCGCGTTCGGGCGCGAACCAGAAGCCGTTATAGATCAGCTCGGCGTAGCGCGGCATGATCTCGTCCTTCAAATGCGCCGCGCCGCGATCGAGCGTCAGGCTTTCGACGCCGCGATGCGCCGCCTGCAGGATCGTTCCGCCCGGCGTCTCGTAAACGCCGCGCGACTTCATGCCGACGAAACGGTTCTCAACCAAATCGAGCCGGCCGATGCCATGCTTGCCGCCGATCTCGTTGAGCTTGGTCAGCAGCTTGGCCGGCGACAAGGCCGCGCCGTCGACCGCCACGGCATCGCCGCGCGCGAACTCGATCTCGACATATTGCGGCTGGTCGGGCGCCGCTTCGGGCGCGACCGTGCGGCTATAGACGAATTCCTCGGGCTCGACCCAGGGATCTTCCAGTACCTTGCCCTCGGCCGAGATGTGCAAGAGATTGGCATCGGTCGAGAACGGCGCTTCGCCGCGTTTGTCCTTGGCGATCGGGATCTGGTGCTTCTCGGCATATTCGATGAGCTTGGTGCGCGAGTTGAGATCCCATTCGCGCCACGGCGCGATCACCCTGATGTCCGGCTTCAGCGCGTAATAAGCGATCTCGAAGCGGACTTGGTCATTGCCCTTGCCCGTGGCGCCATGCGCCACCGCATCGGCCCCGACCTGATTGGCGATCTCGATCTGGCGCTTGGCGATCAAAGGCCGCGCGATCGAGGTGCCGAGCAGGTACTGCCCCTCGTAAAGCGCATTGGCGCGGAACATCGGGAAGACGAAGTCGCGCACGAATTCCTCGCGCAGATCGTCGACGAAGATTTCCTTGACCCCCATCTGCTCGGCCTTCTTGCGCGCCGGCGCCAATTCCTCGCCCTGGCCGATATCGGCGGTAAAGGTCACGACCTCGCAGCCATAGGTTTCCTGCAGCCAGCGCAGGATCACCGAGGTGTCGAGCCCGCCCGAATAGGCCAAGACAACTTTCTTCACGCCTTTGCTCATCGAAAACCTTTTTGCGACCGCGAAAGCGCGCAGTATAGCGGGGTTTTCGGGGCGGCAAACCCTGTCGCGGCCCTATTCGGCCGCGCGCTTGCCCTTGGCGCTTTCGGCGGCGAAATGCGCGTCGATGGTCTTTTTCTGCGCCGCGCGATTGAGCGTGCTGAAATCGTCGCGATTGACGCGCATCCATTCCATCGACGCATCGCGCGCGACATTGGCACCGCGAAATTTCGGCAGGACATAGCGCGCGAACAGCTCATAGGAACGCTTCGTCGCCTCCCAATCGGCCCAATCATGGCCAAGCATCAGGATGGCGCCGAAACCGCCGGTCTTGGCCCAGAACTTTTCCAGCAAGGCGACCGCGTCATCGGGCGTGCCGATGACGCCGCGTCCGCTTTCGATGATCGATTCGAGACTGCCGAGACCGATCGCTTGGCCGCCCAGCGGGCTGATCGCATAGGCGTAATTCTGCCACTTCTCGAAGCCCCATTTGACGTTGGCGAGCGCCTTTTCGCGCGTTTCGGCGATGTGGAACGGTGCCATCAAGCGCCAATCCCGCCGCTCCATGCTGCGTCCGTTTCGCGCGGCAACCTCCGCGGCGATCGTCCAGTTGAGGTCGAGCGCGTCATAGCCCATGCCGGTCGAGACCGCGACGCACAGCATGCCGAGGCCGAAGCGTCCGGCGACTTTGCCGCCATTGGGCGTGACCGCGCTGGCGATGGCGAGATGCGGCCGGGGAAAGGTGTAAGGCCGGAGATGAAGGCGTGCCTCGCGCATCGTGTACCAATCGCTCGCGCGCGTGACGGTCTCGCCGTCCATGAGGCGGATGATGATCTCGAGCGATTCTTCCATACGCGCGCGCTGCGTCTCGGGATCGATGCCGAGAATGACCGCGTCCGAGGTCAAAAGCCCGGGGCCGATGCCGAACATGGCGCGGCCGCGCGTCTGGTGGTCGAGCTGAATCATGCGATCGGCGAGGATGAACGGGTGATGGTAGGGGAGCGACAGCACGCCGGTGCCGAGCATGATGCGTTTGGTGCGTGCCGCCGCGGCGGCGATGAACAAATCCGGCGCGCCGTAAAGCTCGAAGCCGCCGGAATGATGCTCGCCGATCCAGGCCTCTTGATAGCCGAGCTTTTCGAGCCACTCGATCAGCTCGAAGTCGCGCTCCATGCACAAGGTCGGGTCTTCATCCGTGGGGTGAAAGGGCGGCAGGAAAACCCCGGCCCGCAATTGCCCGGTTTCGACCATGACGCACCTCCCTAAAGGATTTTTCTCGACTTGAGCCGCAAGGCCGCGATCATAGCCGCTCGAAGCCACCGGACCAATCGGAGCCTCACTTCATGGCCGTCACCCTTTATCACAACCCGCGATGCCGTACCTCGCGCACCGCCCTGGCTTTGCTGCAAAAGCGCGGCGTCGAGGTCAAGATCGTCGAGTATCTGAAGACGCCGCCCTCGGCGGCCGAGTTGAAGCGGCTGCTGCAACTTCTCGGCATGACGCCGGCTTCCTTGCTGCGTCCCAAGGAGGCGAAAGAGGCGGGGCTGACCAAGCCCGGCCTCAGCGACGCCGCGCTTATCGCCGGCATGGTCAAGCACCCGATCGCGATCGAGCGGCCGATCGCCGTCAACGGCAACAAAGCCGCGCTCGGACGGCCGGCCGAAAAGGTTTTGGAAGTCCTTTAGACGCCAGGAGAAGTCGAAATGATCAGCTCGGTACGGCGGCCTTGGCTTCGCTTTTGCGCAGCTTGATGCTGTCGGATTTCAGCTGGCCGCAAGCGGCAAGGATGTCGCGCCCGCGCGGCGTCCGCACCGGCGAGGCATAGCCGGCGTCATTGACGATGTCGCCGAAGATGCCGATCGCCTCATCGCTCGAACATTCGAAAGGCGCGCCCGGCCAGGCATTGAACGGGATGAGGTTGACCTTGGCGGGAATGCCCGCGAGAAGGCGCACCAGCTCGCGCGCCTCGGCCGGGCTGTCATTGACGCCCTTCAACATCACATATTCGAAGGTGATGCGCCGCGCATTGCTGAGGCTGGGATAGGCGCGGCACGCGGCCAGAAGCTCGGCGATGGGATATTTCTTGTTGAGCGGCACCAGCACGTCGCGCAACTCGTCGGTCACGGCGTGCAGCGAGATCGCGAGATTGACGCCGAGCTCGGCGCCGCAACGCTCGATCATCGGCACGACGCCGGCGGTCGACAAAGTGATCTTGCGCTTCGAGACAGAGAGGCCCTCGCCGTCCATGACGATCTTCAAGGCCTTCGCCACATTGTCGTAATTATAAAGCGGCTCGCCCATGCCCATCATGACGACGTTCGTCAGCTGGCGATCGTCCTTGGGCGACGGCCATTCGCCGAGCGCGTCGCGCGCCACCATCACTTGCCCGACGATCTCGGCGGCATCGAGATTCCGCACCAGACGTTGCGTGCCGGTGTGGCAGAACTTGCAGGTCAGCGTGCACCCCACCTGGGACGAAACGCACAGCGTGCCGCGATCCTCTTCCGGGATATGCACGCATTCGGCCTCGTTGCCGTCGGCGAAGCGCAACAGCCATTTGCGCGTGCCGTCAAGCGAGGCGAGGGCGCGCGATTCCGCCGGCCGCGCGAGCACATAACGCTCGCCAAGCTGCGCGCGAAACTCCTTCGCCAAGGTGGTCATCGCCGCGAAATCCGTGGCACCGCGGTGATAGATCCAGTGCCAAAGCTGGCGCGCGCGGAACGGCGCCGCGCCCAGCGCCGCCATCTCGGCAACCAGCTCGTCGCGACTCAGCCCGACGAGATTCTTGCGGCCCTCGAGGTTGCACTCGCCGCGCTCGAGAACGGAAACCGGATCAGCGTTTGACATTGCAGGCCTTGTCCGCGAGCGCGATGGTCGGGCCGAACCCATCGAGCGAATAGGTATCGGTGGTGGCCGTGCCGCGCTCGGAACTGGCTTTGATCGTCGCCTGCTTGCCCTTGGCCAGTGCCGTGGTGACCGCCTTGTCGGTGGCGGCGTCGGCGGCCCAGGCCGAGTCCTTGTTGGTGAAGAGCGAGAACTTCTTGCCGTCGATCTCGAGCTCGGCATTGGAGCCGGCCTTTGCCGTATAACCGAGATCGAAACTCACGACGTTGAGCGCTTTCTCCGCCGGCCGGTGGGTAACCTGCAGGTCGACGCGCCCCCTTGTCGCGTTGGCCGGCAGGCTTTTGGCCGGATGACCGACGACATAACAGACGAGCGTGGCTTTTTCGCCCGCGGTATAGGCGGTCCAAGCCTTGGTGCCGCCCAGAGATTTGGGCGCATCGGCGGCGGAGGCGGCCATCGGCGCCCAGGTAAGGCAAAGCGCCGCGGCGGCGGATAGGATGCGTTGCATAAGCCAACATAAGCAAACTGGACGCCCCCTGCCAAGCCGGTGATCGATGGTCCGCTCCGCCGCGTACCGGTCCGAATCAGGCGTCACGTAAAGGCGCATCGAGAACCAAAATATTTTCGCAATCGCGTTTTGCCGGTCTATGATGGTCGGGCTGTCGAAGGGAGCCGCAATGAGCACGACCAGGCCGGCGCGACTCGAGGATGCTAAAGCGATCGCCCGGATCGAGGTCGAGACTTGGCGCACAACCTATGCCGGCGTGCTGCCCGACCGGGTTCTGCTCAACATGTCGGAGCGGCGGCAGACGGCATCCTGGAACAGCTTTCTGCGCCACCGGCCGGACGATGTCTCGGTCGCCGTTGCCGGCGACAATGTCGTCGGCTTTGGCAATTGTGGCAGCCAGCGCGACCATACGATCCGTTTCGCGGGCGAAATTTATACGCTCTATGTGGCCCCCGACCGCCAAAACCAGGGTTTCGGCCGCGCGCTGTTGCTCGGTTTGTTTCAACGGCTGATCGATACTGGTCACCCGACCGCACTACTTTGGGTCGTGCGCGCCAATCCCGCGCGGTTCTTTTATGAACGCTTGGGCGGCCAGCAGATCATGCACCGGCCGATTCCGGTCGGCGGCCAGCCGGTTGATGCGATCGCCTATGGCTGGCGCGATTTGAGCGACGTTTTGACACGGACCGCCAAGAGCGGCGACGGGCTCACCGGCGACTCGCCGCTGCACTGAACCGCGCCGGACGTTACCGCGCTGAGCGCATCGCGCGTCAAGCGGATGCGCGTCGAGACGCGGCGGGGAGGAAATGATGACAAGCAACATCAGGCGACCAAGCCGCCGCGACCTTCTGGCATCGGCAAGCGCCAGCATCGGCGCCGCGATCGCCACGCCCGCTTTAGCCGCGTCCACCTCGGCGGCGACCGCGCCGCCGACCGCAAAAGCCGCGGGCCGCTTCTGGACCGCGCAATATTGGGCAATGAAAGGCGATGTCAGGCTCGCGGTCTATCGCAAGCGTATGACGGCCCCGCGCCGCGGCGAAAAGCCTTTGCCGGTGTTGTTCCTGGTCCATGGCTCCTCGCTATCGGCCTTGTCGAGCTTCGATGTCGTGACACTGGGCATCGGCGATTATTCGCTGATGAACGCCTTCGCGCGCTATGGCTTCGACGTCTGGACCATGGATCATGAGGGCTATGGCCGCTCAAGTGTCACCAGCGGAAATTCCGACATTGCGAGCGGCGTCGAAGATTTGACCGCCGCTGCCGAGATCGTCGCGCGCGAAACCGGGCGCAAGCCGGTCCACTATTATGGCGAATCCTCGGGCGGATTGCGTGCCGGTGCCTTCGCGGCGACGCATCCCGAGCGCGTCGGCCGGCTTGCCTTGGCGGCGTTCACCTATACCGGCAAGGGCTCGCCGACTTTGGGCGACCGCGCCAAGCAGGTCGAATTCTATCGCACGCACAACCGCCGCACGCGCGATCTCGCTATGGTGCGCAGCATCTTCACGCGCGACAAGCCCGGCACCGCCGATCCCAGGCTGGCCGATGCGATCTGGGCAATGGAAAGCCAATTCGGCGACACCGTGCCGACCGGAACTTATCTCGACATGACCGCTCATCTGCCGGTTGTCGATCCTGCGAAAGTGCAATCGCCCGTGCTGTTGATCCGCGGCGAATATGACGGCATCGCCACGGAGGAAGACATTCTCGACTTCCTCGGCAAGCTCGCCAGCCACGACAAGCAATATGTGGTGATTCCGGGCGCGGCGCATGGCGTGCTGTCGGGGTATAACCGCAGCCTCGGCATTCACGCCGTACACGCTTTCCTTACCATGCCGCGCGAAGTGCCGATCAAGAACGCTTAAAAACGCATCATCGGTCGGGGACTCGGCGCCACGCTGCTCGATGATGCCGAGACGCGATTAATTGACGCATCCCGTTCGGTCTGGCCGATTAATGGCGACAAACAAGCGGTCTTGTCGACGCCGCGGCGATGTTAACCAAACCCCGTTCTCCCGGCTTTACGAAACAGATACGCCCTTCTGGTAAAGCCTTTAACTAAGCCACTCTTTTTCCGGAGTGGCCGTTGTGGTTTGGAGAACGCCGTATGCTGAACCGTTGGTCGGTTAACGTCCTGCTCAAATCCATTGTCGTCGTGATGTCCGCGATCGTCGTCGTCACGCTTGCGACCGGCGCCTGGAACGCCATTGGCCGATATCAGACGGCGAGCCGCGTCGCCGTATTGACGCAGGCCTCGGGCGCTATATTTCGCGGGCTGCATAATTTGAGCATCGACAGTTCCTTCACCGCACGCATGCTCAGCGTTCCCGTCCCGGCCGCGCCGAACGACATCCAGCAGATCGCGGGATATCGCGCTGCCGGAATGCAGGACACGAGGATCGCGATCGACGTTCTCAGTAACGGCGACTTCCCCGAAGGGAAGGCCGCCATCGACACTTTGCAACGCACGATGACCGCGATGGCGCCGCTGCAAGACGAGAGCATGGCCGCCCTTGCCAAACCTAAAGCCGAGCGCCGCGATAGTCTCGGAAGAGACTATATCGCGACGGAGCAGCCAATCCTCGACACGCTGGAACTGCTCACCACGCAATTGGCTGCGGCGGTCAAACTGAAAGATCCCGTCATCGACGCCATGATGACCGCAAAGGATCTTTCATGGACGATGCGCGGCGGCGCTGGCGATGCCGCATCCACGATCGGGGTGGCGCTCGTGACCGGAAAGGTTCCGCCCGACATACAAACCATCTACACGCGGAAAACGACCCAGGTCGACACCGCTTGGTCCGTGCTTAAAGCGCTCGGGGACGGAATCGTTCTTCCCGCCCACTATACCGAAGCGGTGGCGAAGGCAAACACGCTCTATTTCGCGCCCGACCTGACCGCGATGCGCGATCATGTCATTCAGCAGCTTGTGGCCGGGGAAAAGCCGGACATCACGATGGCTAACTGGTCGCCGCGTTCGCTTCCGGCCGTGGCGGCGGTGCTCGACATCGCGCTCGCGGCGTTGGACGCGGCGAGCGAGCGCGCGGGGGCGATGCGGTCGGATGCGATGGAGTCGCTGGCGATCCAGCTGGGTCTGCTGGCGGCGGCGTTGGTGCTGGGGATGGGCAGCTTCTTCGCCATCGGCTCGCGCGTCATCCGCCCGCTGCATGCGATCCGCGACCGCATGGTCAAGGTCGCCAGCGGCGATCTCGATGTCGAGGTCGCCTTCACCGAGCGCAAGGACGAGATCGGCGCCCTCGCTGGCACCCTTGCCACCTTCAAGGAGAACGCCGTCGCCAAGGCGCGCATCGAGGAAGAGCAGAAGGCCCGCCACGCCGAGACCGCCAAGCGCCAGGAAAGCGTCGAAGGCGCCATCCGCCTCTTCGAGGGCGAGATCGGCAAGGCGCTCGATGCCCTCGGCACCGCCTCCCAGCAGATGCGCTCCGCCTCCGATCAGATCGCCGGCACCGCCGAGCAAAGCGACAAGCAGGTCCAGACCGTCGTCGGCGCCGCTTCCGAGGCTTCCAAAAACGTTCAATCCGTTGCCGCCGCCACCGAGCAGCTCGGCGCCTCCTCCACCGAGATCAGCGGCCAGGTCACCCGCGCCGCCGCCATCGCCGGACGCGCCGTCGAGGAAGCCCGCCAGACCGACGGCACCATCCAGGGGCTGGTCGGCGCAACCTCCCGCATCGGCGAGGTGGTCGAGCTCATCACCTCCATCGCCTCCCAGACCAATCTCCTCGCCCTCAACGCCACCATCGAGGCCGCCCGCGCCGGCGAGATGGGCAAAGGCTTCGCCGTCGTCGCCAGCGAGGTCAAGTCGCTCGCCAATCAGACCGCCAAGGCCACCGAGGAGATCTCGACCCAGATCGCCGCCGTCCAGACCGTCACCAAGGAAGCCGTCGAGGCCATCCAGCGCATCGGCGGCACCATCGCCGAGGTCAGCTCGGTCGCCACCTCGATCGCCTCCGCCGTCGAGGAGCAGACCGCCGCCACCCAGGAGATCAAACGCTCCACCCAGGAAGCCGCTCACCGCACCCAGGAAGTCTCCGTCAACATGACCGACGTCGCCACCGGCACCGAGAAGACCGGCGCCGCCGCCGAAGGCGTCAAGGCCTCCGTCAAGACCCTCGCCACCGAGGCCGACCGCATCCGTTCCCAGGTCAACGACTTCCTCGCCAAAATACGCGCAGCTTAAACCGCGCGCGAGGCGAGGATCAAAGAGGGCCGGTCCCAAAGGACCGGCCCGTTGCTTTCGTGGGGATTAGGAAGCGCGGCGGCGCGCGGCCGGCCGGCGTTCGGCTTCGGCATCTTCCTCGAACAGCTCGGCCAATTTATCGAGCATGGCACCGCCCAACTGTTCTGCATCGACGATGGTGACCGCGCGGCGATAATAGCGGGTCACGTCGTGGCCGATGCCGATGGCCACGAGCTTTACCGGCGAGTTGTGCTCGATCTCCGCGATCACTTCGCGCAGATGGCGCTCGAGATAATTCCCGGGATTGACCGAGAGGGTCGAATCGTCGACCGGCGCGCCATCGGAAATCACCATCAGAATGCGCCTTTGTTCGTTGCGTGCGAGCAAGCGGCTATGCGCCCAGATCAGCGCCTCGCCGTCGATGTTCTCCTTGAGGATGCCCTCGCGCAGCATCAGGCCGAGATTCTTGCGCGCGCGCCGCCAGGGCGCGTCGGCCGGCTTGTAAACGATATGGCGCAGATCGTTGAGGCGGCCGGGATTGGCCGGCTTGCCGGCCGCAATCCATTTTTCGCGCGACTGCCCGCCTTTCCAGGCGCGGGTGGTGAAGCCCAGTATCTCGACCTTGACGCCGCAACGCTCGAGCGTACGCGCCAGGATGTCGGCGCTCATTGCCGCCACCGTGATCGGACGACCACGCATCGAGCCGGAATTGTCGATCAGCAAGGTCACCACCGTGTCGCGGAATTCGGTTTCCTTCTCCCGCTTGTAGGACAGCGGATAGACCGGATTGATGACCACGCGCGCCAGCCGCGCGGAATTGAGAATGCCTTCTTCGAGATCGAATTCCCAAGCCCGCGCCTGTTTGGCGAGCAAGCGGCGCTGCAACCGATTGGCCAGGCGGCTGATGATGCTTTGCAAATGCGCCAATTGCTGATCGAGCAGGCTGCGCAGCCTTGTCAGCTCGTCCGCGTCGCACAGCGCGTCGGCTTCCACCACCTCGTCATAGTTGGTCGCAAACGCGCGATAGATCGCCGGATCGTCGTTCAAGCCGTGGCGACGCGGCAGCATGCCAGGCCGACCGGGCCGCCCCGGATCCTCGTCGCCGGCGCCGGGCATCATCTCGCCCGCAACCTCTTCGGCGCCGCCTTCGTCGCCTTCGTCCTGATCCTGTTCGGGAACGCCGCCTTCGAGCGAGCCTTCGGCGCCCGCCGCCTTGCCTTCGCCGCCTTCGCTCTCGCCCTGGTTTTCCTCGGCGTTCTCGCTTTCGCCCTCGGCGTTCTCGCTCTGCTGTCCTTCCTCGGACTCGCCGAGATCGAGGTCGAGATCCTGCAGCAGCTGGCGGGCTGCCGTAGCGTAGGCGTCCTGATCCTCGATCACGCGCCCGAGCTCATTGAGATCGCGGGTGATGCGGCCTTCGAGGAAAGGCCGCCACAAATCGACCACCTTGCGCGCGGAACGCGGCGGCGGCATCGCGGTCAACGCTTCGCGCGTCAAAAGCCGAACCGCTTCGGCCAAGGTCGTATCGTTGCGCTCGGCCATGTGCTCGTAGCCTTGGCGCCGATAACGCTCTTCGAGCATGGTCGCGAGATTGGAGGCAACGCCAACCATGCGCCGCGCACCCAAAGCCTCGACCCGCGCCTGCTCGACGCTTTCGAAAATCGCGCGCGCGGTTTCGCCAGCGGGTGCGCGCTTCGTATGGATGGCGGCGTCGTGGTAGCGCAGCTTCAGCGCAACCGCGTCGGCGGCGCCGCGCACCAACCCGGCCTCGGTTTCGCTGAGGTCGCGTGCGGGAAGCGGCAGGCGCACCTTGCCGCCGGCAAGGCCCGGAGGCTCCGCGCCGTAGCTGACCGTGACGTCATCGCGCTCGGCGATCGCGCGCACGGTCGCGGCGGTGGCGCGCTTGAAGGATTCGGTCGGAGATTCGGCTTCGGCCATCGCGACCCGGGTTAGGCCGAGGCCACGCGGACCCCGGTCTCCTTGAGCTCGGTGCCGAAGCAACGCTGATAATATTCGGCCACGGTCGCGCGCTCGACCTCATCGCATTTGTTGAGGAAGGTGACGCGGAACGCGAACGCCATGTCGGAGAAGATGCGCGTGTTCTCGGCCCAGGTGATGACCGTGCGCGGCGACATCACGGTCGAGATATCGCCGTTCATGAAGCCGGAGCGCGTCAGATCGGCCAGCGCCACCATGGCGCTGATGGTCTTGCGCCCGTCCTCATTGTCGAAGCTCGGCGATTTCGCGAGCACGATCTCGACCTCGGCATCGTGCGGCAGATAATTAAGCGTCGCGACGATGTTCCAGCGGTCCATCTGGCCCTGGTTGATCTGCTGCGTGCCATGATAAAGGCCCGTGGTATCGCCCAAACCGACCGTGTTCGTGGTCGCGAACAGACGGAACGCGGGATGCGGCCGGATCACCCGATTCTGATCGAGCAGCGTGAGCTTGCCTTCGACTTCGAGCACGCGCTGGATCACGAACATCACGTCCGGACGGCCCGCATCGTACTCGTCGAACACGAGCGCCGTCGGGTGCTGCAACGCCCAGGGCAGGAGCCCTTCGCGGAACTCGGTCACCTGCATTCCGTCGCGCAGCACGATCGCGTCCTTGCCGATGAGATCGATGCGGCTGATATGGCTGTCGAGATTGATGCGGATGCAAGGCCAGTTAAGGCGCGCCGCCACCTGCTCGATATGGGTCGATTTGCCCGTGCCGTGATAGCCCTGAATCATCACGCGGCGGTTATGCGCGAAGCCGGCCAGGATCGCGAGGGTGGTGTCGCGATCGAAGCGATAGGCCTCGTCGATATCCGGAACGTAATCGCAGCCTTGCGAGAAGGCCGGCACTTGAAGGTCGCTGTCGATGCCGAAGGTCTGGCGCACCGACACCGTGATGTCGGGCATGCCAGTCGGCATGTCGGTTCCAGCGGTAGAGGTTTCTGGCGGGGTCATGATCGGAATCGGCAATCGTTGTTGTGTTTCGGGGTCAGGTCGGGAAGTAGCTGGCTTTGAGCGTCGAGTAGGCTTGATTGATTTCCTTGAGGAGCTCTTCGGCCGCCTTGTCGCCGCCATGCGTATCGGGATGGTGGCGCTTCACGAGTTCCTTGTAGCGCGCCTTCAAGCCGGCAAGCGTCAAAGGCGGCACCAGATCGAACAAAGCAAGTGCCTTTTCCTGGGGCGAGCGCGGCCGCTTCGGCGCACGCGTCTCGGGCGCCGCGTCTTCATCGAGATCGAACAAACCGAAGCCGCGCCAGCGCGCATTGTAAAGCGCCCCGACCCGCGCGCCCAGAGGCCAGCTCGGCCTTTGCCAAACCGTGTCGTGGCGGATTTCGGCTTCGATTTCCGCCGTGCTCATGCCGGCATAGAAGTTCCACGCCGCATTATAGGCACGCACGTGATCGAGGCAGAACCAGTAGAAATGATCCAACGTCGTCCGCGACCGCGGCGCGCGAAACTCGCCGCTGCCGGCGCAACCGGGATGGTCGCACGGGCGCAGCGGGATCGCGACCGATTCGGTGTCGTAAGAAAGGCGTGGACGAGACATCGTAAGAGTATGGGGTTTGGTTCCGGCGATGACAAGTTTCCCCCTCCTGTCTTAGACAAAGCTTGACAGCGGGCCGGTTTCGGCGCCATGCGGGCGCACGGAGCCAGGCCCATGAAGATCGCCGAACGCATACGCCAAAAGTTGGACGCGGCTTTGCAGCCCGAGCGTCTCGCTATTTATAACGATTCTCATCTCCACGCCGGCCATCATCCCGGGGCACAGCGTGGCGACGAAACGCATTTCCGGCTGGAGATCGTCGCAGCGGGTTTTGCCGGCCAAAGCCGGATCGAGCGGCAGCGCCGGGTACACGCCATTCTCGCCGAGGAACTCGCCGGCCCGGTTCATGCCTTGCAGCTCACCGCGCGAACGCCGGATGAGGATCAAGCCGCTGCTCGGCGCTGAAACACCAATAAATTGTAAGACTTACGGCGCGGTGCCGGATCGATAGAATGCCGCGCCAGGGCCAGCGCCGAGGCTGCGTAATCCCGGCGCGCGCAAATTCAGGGCTGGGCAGCGGCTTTAATCTCGCCGGTTTCGCGCAGCAGCTTATCGAAATAGGCGATGGTCTGCTTGAGCCCCTGCTCGAGCGGCACTTTGGGCTCCCAGCCGAGAATGCTTTTCGCACGGCTGATGTTGGGGCAGCGTTGCGTCGGATCATCGACCGGCAGCGGGCGATGAATCACTTTCGAGCGCGACCCGGTCAAGGCGATGATCTTGTGCGCGAGCTCGGCCACCGTGGTCTCGACCGGGTTGCCGAGATTGATCGGCCCGGTGACGTCGTCGGCCGCAGCCATCAGCCGCACGAAACCCTCGATCAGATCGTCGACATAGCAGAAAGCGCGCGTCTGGTTGCCGTCGCCATAAAGCGTGATCGATTCGCCCTTGAGCGCCTGGACGATGAAATTCGACACCACGCGCCCGTCATTCGGATGCATGCGCGGGCCGTAAGTATTGAAGATGCGCGCCACGCGGATGCGCAGCTTGTGCTGGCGGTGATAATCGAAGAACAAGGTCTCGGCGCAACGCTTGCCCTCGTCGTAGCAGGCGCGCGGGCCGATCGGGTTGACGTTGCCGCGGTAATCCTCGGTCTGCGGATGGACGCTGGGATCGCCATAGACCTCGGAGGTGGAGGACTGAAAAATTTTCGCGCGCAAGCGCTTGGCCAGGCCGAGCATGTTGATCGCGCCCGACACGCTGGTCTTGGTGGTCTGAACCGGATCGTGCTGATAGTGGATCGGCGAGGCCGGACAGGCGAGATTGTAGATCTCGTCGACTTCGACATAGAGCGGAAAACAGACGTCATGACGCAGCAGCTCGAAACGCGGGTTGGCAAGCAGCGCCTCGACATTGTCTTTGCGGCCGGTGAAGTAATTGTCGACGCACAGAACGTCGTGCCCCGCGCCAATGAGACGCTCGCACAAATGGGAGCCGAGAAACCCCGCCCCACCGGTGACGAGAATGCGTTTGCGCGTCGAGGTCATGCTGTCATCCTTGCAGTTGGGTGCGGCGTTACCGCTTGGTCTGGTTTTCCCGCAGCATTTCGCGGCGGTCACGGGTTTCCGAGGGCTCGACCGCGGCGCGGCCGACGCTGACGTAATAGAAGCCCGCCGCCGACATGTCCTTGGGCTGATAGATGTTGCGCAGATCGATCACCGTCGGCGTGCGCAGCAAGCTCTTTACCCGCCCAAGATCCAGCGCGCGGAACTCGTTCCATTCGGTCAAAATCACCAGCGCGTCGGCGCCGGTCATTGCGTCATAGGCGTTCGCGCAGAACGCGACGTTCTCGAGCTGCTTGGCCGCTTCCTTCATCCCTTCGGGATCGAAAGCGCGAATCGCGGCGCCGGCCTTTTGCAACGCCGGCACGATGACGAGGCTCGGGCTGTCGCGCATGTCGTCGGTGTTCGGCTTGAAGGTGACGCCGAGGATGGCGAGCGTCTTGCCCTGCACATTGCCGCCGCAGGCGCGGATGATCCGCTGCGCCATCGCTGCTTTGCGGCTTTCGTTCACATGGACGACCGCTTCGACAATGCTGATCGGCGCGCCCGCATCTTGCGCGGTCTTGACCAGCGCAAGGCAATCCTTCGGGAAGCAGGACCCGCCATAGCCGGGCCCAGCATGAAGGAATTTGCGTCCGATACGACCATCGAGCCCGATGCCCTTGGCCACGTCCTGCACGTCCGCGCCAACCTTCTCGCACAGATCGGCGATTTCGTTGATGAAGGAAATCTTAGTGGCAAGGAAGCTGTTCGCCGCGTATTTGGTGAGCTCGGAGGTCTCGATCGAGGTGAACAGGATCGGGGTCTCGTTGAGAAACAGCGGCCGGTAGAGCTCGCGCATCACGGCGCGCGCTTCTTCGGTTTCGGCGCCGATCACGACCCGGTCGGGCCGCATGAAATCGCCGATCGCCGAGCCTTCGCGCAGGAATTCCGGATTGGAGACGACGTCGAAAGCGCCGTCGGGCCGCACCCGACGCAAGACCTCGGCCACTTTGCGGCCGGTGCCCACCGGCACGGTCGATTTCGTCACCACCACGGTATAGCCATCAAGCGACCGTCCGATCTCTTCGGCCGCGCCGAAAACGTAAGAAAGATCGGCGTGCCCGTCGCCGCGCCGCGAGGGCGTGCCGACGGCGATGAACACGGCGTCGGATTGCTTGACCGCGCCCGCAAGATCGGTCGTGAAGGAAAGACGTTTGGCCGCGACATTGCTGGCGACCAGCTGATCAAGGCCCGGCTCGTAAATCGGCATCTCGCCGCGGGTCAAACGGGCGATCTTCTCCGCATCCTGGTCGACGCAGATCACCTCGACGCCAAACTCCGAAAAGCAGGCGCCTGAAACCAAACCGACATAGCCCGAACCGATGACTGCGATACGCATTAACGCTCCTTTGTGATCCAGGCTAGAACGCTGCCGCGCCCCCGGAAATTCCAAAAATACGCCTCATTCCGCGCGCGATCGCTAAGCTATCTTGCCACAGCCAGCAGGATCGGAAAGAAACCTCTTTGTGGCTAAAGAGTATAAGGCGGGCTGGTAAATAGATCGACAAGCCTTTGATCGCGCTGGTTTTTGATCGCACAGGACGCGCGAAAATTCATCAGGCGCTGGCACATGCCCGGTCGTCGCCTGCAAAGAGATGGTCGAGCGTGCCCAGCGCCGAGCGCCAACTATACTTCGCCTCAACCGCCCGCCGGGCGAGCGGACCCATCGCAGCGCTCCGGCCGCTCAGCGCGACCGCGACGGCGCTCGCGAAGCCGGGCGCGCTCGCCGAGCAAAGCACCTCCTCGCCAATGGTAAATTCAAGCCCGTCAAGCGCCGCAGGTGTGGCGATCACCGGCCTTGCCATAGCCATTCCTTCGAGCACGTAGTTCTCGATCCCGCGCGCAACGCGCAACGGGGCAATGACGGCATCGGCATGGGCAAGATAAGGTCTGATGTCGCCGGCCCGGCGCAAAATGTGGACGTCGCCATGCGCCACCATGCGCACCGGTGCCGTCGGGTCCGCGCCGATCATCCAAAAATCGATGGTCGGGAAACGGTGTCGCAGCATCGTCATGACTTCGGTTGCGAACCAAGTCGCGCCTTCGACATTCGGCGGATAATCCATCGCGCCGGCAAAGACGACCGATTTGCGCCCCGCCGGAAACGGATTTGTATATTCGCGCTCGGGACTGAAATAGTCGCAATCGACCCCATTGCGGATCGTAACCACCCGCGCCAGTGTCCGTGGCGCGCGACGTGCAAAAAGCTTGGCCTCGGCAGCGGAGGCAAAGAGCGCGGCGTCGAAGCGGGAAGCGACATGCTGCTCGAGGGCGAGCATCGCCCGCTCCTGACGCCAATAAAGCGCATTGAACGGCCAATAGGCCGTTTCGGCGATTTGGCGCCATTTTTCCGAAGCCACCTCGACCATATCGATGACCCGTGTTTCGAAGCGGCATTGATCGAGATAGGGGGCCATGGGCGTGCCATAGACGAAGGCGTGGCGCGGATGGTGAGTCGCCCAGGTTTCGGCAACCCATCGCGTCAAATGCGGATTGCCGAAATAAGTGGCAGCGACCGGCTTGCCTTGAGCGATCGCCTTGAAGCGCTTCAGCGGCGCCATAAACGAATTGACCGGCACGCACATTGTCGTTGCGCACAATTCGGCGAGCGTGCCGGCGAGACGCCTGCCACGCGTTGCGCTACAGAAGCAAGCGAGATGGACGCGATGCGTTGCGGCAAGCCGAGTCAGAATCCGCCACGCTCTGCCGTCGCTGCCATTATCGGGCGGCACAGGCATCTCATGCGCGAGGAATAAAAGGTCCGCCATCACAAAAAGGTGCCGCCATCGTCGCAAAACGCTCGGCGCGCAGCGCAAAGCGCGTCAGTATGGCGCACCCTTCATTAACGCGTTGCTAAGCATTCCGGGTTTTTGTCGCGTATTCGATACAATGCCGCGTCGGCGCGGCACTCCTTGGGCGCGTCGCACACGCGATAAGCGACCGGCGCAATGTGCCTTACAAAAATTACCTTGTCTTGCCGAGCCGCCGAGCTCAGCTCGCGACTTGGGAAGTCGGCTATTCCGCGGCTTGCGGTTTGCCGGGATTCCATGTCGGATCCTCGGCGTTGCGCTGAGCGGGACCGAGACGTCCGTTATGCTTGGTCTGGCGGGTCATTTCTTCTTCAGCGGCATAGGCAGCGATGCGCCGGTAGCGCTTCACCTTTTCCCACAACGACAAATCCACTATCGATCTCCGCCAGCAGTTCAATCTTTTACATTCTAAGCGCCGAACTTGTCATCTTTGAGGCGATGACGCGCCGGCAAGTTTTAGCGGCTCACCTGCTTCCGCCGCGTTAATGCCGTGAGCGCGTTTACTCCGCCATAAGAAAAGGGGCGGCCCGAAGGCCGCCCCGATCGTCGCTTACCTGATTTTCGGCTTCCCGCTTAGAAAGCGAGGATGCCGTCAATCGAGAACATGTACTGGTCGTTCGACGTGTTCACGCCAGCGCTGTTCATGTTGAACTGTTTGTTGCTGCCGGGCGTGCCCCAAGCATGATCCCAGCGGAATTCCGGCCGGATCGTCAGGCCAGCGTTGAGCGGGAGCGCCGGTAGCGGCGGCTTGTAGTTCACGCCCAGGGTCAACTCGCTGTAGGTGGCCTTGCCAGGTGCGTAGACCGTGTTCACGCCACCGGTCGCCTGCTCGACCCGCATGAAGTCCTGGGCCGAGCCGAAGCCGGCGACGAAGAAGCCTTGATCGTCGCGGAAGACTTCGCCGCGAGCGCCGAAGCTCAGCTGATCGTTGAAGGTGTAGATGCCGTAGAGAGCGGCGCCTTCCGCGGTGGCGTTGCTGTGGCTGGTCAAGGCCGTACCGGTTTCGACTCCGAGATCGTCCTTGATGTAATCGAGTTCGTTGGCCACGGAAATCTGATCGTTGACCTTGTAGCTGGTGACGATGTCATAGATTTGACGCGTGTGGCGGTTCGGATCCTGACGCCGGCCGGCTGCGTTGAAGTAGTTCGCCGGCGCGTTCTTGTTATACGCATCTTCCGAGCCGACATGGGCGAGACCGAGGATCGTCAGATTGGGGATCGGATTGTTGATCCCGAAACCGGCGAGCACCGCTTCCGAGCTGTTGTTGTCGCCCGACCGCGTCGGCAGGAAACCGTTCAACCCGGTATCGACGCCGGCCCAGATATCGAGCCAATCGGTCACATGGCTCGTGCTGATCAAGCCCGTGTGTTTCAGCGGGATGCCGTAATTGAAGATGTAGGAGTGGGTATAGAAGAAGTTGCCGGTGGCGTTGATGACCTCATAGCCGATCGGCGTCGAATAGATGCCGGCCTTCAGGTCGATACCGCCCGAGAAGATGACCGGCAAATGCGCCTGGCCGTTCAACTCGATGAAATCGAATTGATAGGGGCTGTTGGTTTCGAGAGACCACAGACCGATCGAGTGCGTGAAGCGCGCATCGGTGCCGTACAAGCCTTCGACCTTGAAGCCCCAATCGAGGCCGGTCGCGGCCGGATCGAGATCCTTTTCCGCCGTCAGCTGGAACTGATTCATGCGGAAGCTGTTGGCGCGATCGGTGAAGAGATGACCGAAATTGAAGTTATTCGCCGGGTCGTCGAAATTGACGTTGGTGCCGGCTTCGACGCTCCCAGAGAACATAACGGGGCCAACCATGGGATGCGGCGGCGGGGCTGCATCATCAGCGCGCGCAGGCGACGCAGCTGCGAGTCCCACCAACAGCGCGACGGCAGCCGAGCCAGCGAGGAAATTTTGTTTCATCTCTTCTTTACCTCTCTCTAAAGACCGTTAAACCCCACCCATGAAGCACCAAATCCCCTCGGCGCCTATTTTATGGGCAAATTGCTTAGTAATTCGACAAACCAAAGTGCTATTAAGTACGGTTTGACGCATTCCGCGGAACAATCTGCAATTCGCTGGCCAGATTTCGCGAAACCCAAGCTTGCTTAGCTTGAAACTATACCTAGACCGCACTTCAACCTCGCAAAACTATTACGGCCCGCAAGGTCACAAATCAATTGTGACAGGCCGGCATGGGGCGGAATTCAGCGGACTGATGCGGGAAAGCCACAGATTTTACTTGGCACAAGCTATCGATGTCGTCCCTCGCACTGAGCCTCCGCAGCTATCGTCCGGCGCTTGGTTAATCTAGAATGATTGCGAGAAATTCGGACGGGCGCGCGACGCGCTCGCGCTAGCGGAGGACAGGTCATGAAAAAGCTGTTGATCGGCTTGGCCGTGGTCATCGTGTTGATCATTGCCGCAGCGGTCATCGTGCCATTCTTCGTCCCGCTCGATACCTATAAAGGCAAGGTGATTGCCTTGGTGAAGGATCAGACCGGGCGCGATCTGCGGATCGACGGGCCGCTCAGCTTCTCGCTGCTGCCGAGTCTTGCCCTCGAAGCCAACGACGTCGCGTTTTCCAATCCGCCGGGTGCCTCTTCGCCCAACATGGTCAGCTTGAAGACGCTTGACGTGAAGCTGAAGCTCTTGCCGCTGCTGCACGGCGCGATCGAGGTCGACGAGTTCAAGCTGGTCCAGCCCGCCATCGCCCTGGAAATCGACAAGCAAGGTCATCCCAATTGGGTCTTCGCGCAAGCGGCAAAACCCACGGCGCCGCCCGCGGCCCCGGCCGCAAAGCCCACCGAGGGCGGCGGGCTTCCCGCCATCAGCCTGGGCGATGTCAGCATCGTCGGCGGCCAAGCAAGCTATTTCGATCAGCGCAGCGGCGAAAAGCGCGTGCTCAGCGATATCGACATGCAATTGTCCTTGCCGAGTTTTGCCGGCCCGTTCAATGCCAAAGGGTCGGCGACGTGGAACGCCGAAAAAGTCTCGCTGACAGCCGCCGTGGCCGCGCCCGGCACGCTTCAAGGCGGGGGCACCAGCGCGATTACGATCTCGCTGCAATCGACCCCGATCAATTTCGATTTTCAGGGCGACGCGACCGGTGCCACGCTCTCGAAATTGACGGGCACGACGAGTTTTTCCGTGCCTTCCGTGCGCGGACTCGCCAAATGGGCGGGCGTCGGCTTCGATGCGCCGGGGACCGGCTTTGGACCTTTGAACATCAAGGGCAAAGTCAACATGGGTGGCGCCAAGATGGCATTCACCGACGCCGAGATTTCGCTCGATACCATTAAGGCGACCGGCGCGTTCACGCTCGATTCGAGCGGCGCGCGCCCTTATCTTTCGGGCCGCCTTGACGTCGACAAGCTCGATGCCAACCCCTATCTCGGGCCCGAGCAAACGAGCGCGTCAGCGGCGCCTGCTGCACCGGCGCCTGCCGCGCCGGCCGGAGCGCCCGCAGCCAAGTCGAGCGGTTGGAGCGACGCGCCGATCGATCTTTCCGGCCTCAAAGCCGCGGACGTCGATTTCGACCTCAGCGCCAATGCAATCCTTTACCGCAAGATTCAGATCGGGAAGAGCGCGCTCGGCCTGCATTTGAAGAACGGGCGTTTCGAGGCCGACCTGACGGAAATGGCGCTTTATCAAGGAAAAGGCCAGGGCAAGGTTGTCGCGGATGGCAGCGAGGCAACGCCGGCCATCGCGGCAAACTTCAACCTCGCCGGCATCGCAATTCAGCCGCTGCTGCGCGACGCCGCCAATTTCGACCGTCTGACCGGTTCCGGCAGCTTCGCCCTCGACGTCAATGGCCACGGCAAGAGCCAACGCGACATCGTCTCTTCGCTTGCCGGAAAGGGTGACCTCAACCTCGCCAATGGCAAGATCGAAGGCGTCAATCTCGTCGCATTCATGAAGAACGTGACCTCGGCGGTAACGGGCGGACAGGGCGGAGGCAATGAAACCGATTTCGGCGCGCTCACGGGCACCTACACGATCACCAACGGCATCCTCCACAACAACGATTTGAAGCTGACATCGCCTGAAGTGCCGATGACCGGTGCAGGCACGGTCGATCTGCCGTTGCGTCAAGTGGATTACAAGCTGACGCCGAGCGTCGCCGGCTTGGTCGCCGTGCCGGTAAACATCAGCGGTCCGTGGGACGATCTGAGCTACCGGCCCGATTTGACCGGCATGGCGAAAGATCTCGCCAAGGACCCAGGCAAAGCGCTCGATACCTTGAAGGGCGGAGGATCCGGCGCAAAGGATCTGCTGAAAGGGTTGTTGGGCAAATAGACACGTTGCACCGCTTGCCATGGCGATAAGCGACAGCGAAACGGCCGGCGCCGACGACCTTGCTGCTCGACCGATCGCGGAGATCGACCCCACACGATTGCCGGCGCTGATCGAGGAGTTGCGCCGCGCGGCCGAACGCGCGCCGCGACAGCACGATGTGTTTTTTCGGCTGGGCGAATGTTATCGCCGCCTGGGCGATTTCGGACGCGCGATTCACGCATTCGAGCGCGCCATCGCGTTGAATTCCGATCACTTCGCAGCCTATCGCGGCGCGGCCGATGCCGCCCTGGCGCAGGCGGAGAAAGCCGCGACCACGGGCAATGCCAAAGCAAGCCGCGACCTCAAAAAATTCGCGGCGATGTATTTGCTCGCGCTGGGAAAGCGCCAGCACCGCGAATTCCTCGACACTGCCGAAGCGACCTTGCGCGAAACGGTTGCGCTCGACCCCAAATGCGCCGAGGCGTTTTGGGCTCTCGGTGCCTTTCTCGAATCGCGCGGCCGCAGCAGCGATGCCGAAAAGCCATTGCGCCGTGCCATCGCGCTCGATCCCCGCATGGCCGACGCCTATGTCAGCCTCGGCAATACTTTTCAAACGCGCGGGCGGTTCGACGAAATGGCGGCCGCTTACCGCAAAGCGCTGGCGCTCAAGCCGAGCCTCGACGCCGTGCGGGAGAGCCTCGCGTCGATACCGCTCATGAACATGCTCTATGACGAGGCGGCAACGACGGCGGATATCTATGCGCGCCATCGCGCCTGGGGCGACGCCGTCGCGGCCGAATTTCGCGTGGCAGCGGCAAACGCGCCGCCGTTTGCGAATTCGCGCGAGCCGGAGCGGAAATTGCGTGTCGCCTATCTCTCGCCCGACTTCCGCTATCACGCGGTCAGTTTTTTCGTCGAGCCGCTTCTGGCGCATCACGATCCAGCGGCGGTCGAGGTGTTTTGCTACGCCGAGCTGGAAAAGCCCGATCCGGTGACGTCGTTTCTGCAAAATTTGGGCGGTGTTTGGCGCAACACCCATGGCGTCGCGGACGACGCCTTGCGCGCGCAGTTGCGGGCCGACGGCATCGACATTGCCATCGATCTCGCCGGCCATTTCGGCGGCAATCGGCTGCGCGCCTTGGCGGTGAAACCCGCGCCCGTGACCGCCACCTGGCTCGGCTATCCGGCGACGACCGGCCTCGGCAGCATCGATTGGCGCATCACTGACGAAGTGGCCGACCCGCCGGGACAGGAAGCGTTCCACACCGAAAGGCTGATGCGCCTGCCGGAAATCTTCTTGTGTTACAGCGCCTATCTGACGCCGATCCCGGAGCCGGCGCCGGTCCCGCTGGCGACGCGCGGCGCGGTCACCTTCGGGTCTTTCAACAACCCTCAGAAAATATCGGACTCCGCCGTGAAGGCCTGGGCGCGGATCCTCAATTCCGTGCCGGGCGCGCGCCTAATCCTCAAATCGATCGCCTTCGTCGAGCCGAGCCGCCGGCAATATTTTCTCGATCGTTTCGCCGCGCATGGCGCAAGCACCGAACGTATCGAGCTGCGCGCGCCGCAACGCGAATTGGGCGCGCATCTCGGCTCCTATGGTGAGATCGACATCGCGCTCGACCCGTTCCCCTATAACGGTACCACGACCACCTGCGAGGCGATCTGGATGGGTGTGCCGATGATCAGCCTGATCGGCGACCGTCACGCCGGCCGGGTCGGCTACGATCTGTTGCGGCAAATGGGATTGGAGGAACTTGCCGCGCCGGACATCGATTCCTATGTCGCAACCGCCGTCGCATTGGCGAACGACCCGGCGCGGCGGCAGCGCTGGAGAGGCGAGCTGCGCGACCGCATGCGCGCCTCGCCTTTATGCGACGCGCCCCGCTTTGCCCGCGCCTTCGAGACCGCTTTGCGCGCGATGTGGGTGGAATGGTGCCGCTCGTGAACGATGCGCAAGCGCGACTCGACGCGCTCGTCGCGCAAGGTATCGCGGCGCAGAATGTGCAACGCTATGGCGAGGCCGAACGCGCCTATCGCGCCGCGCTGCAGATCGACCGCACCAACCCGCGCGCCTTGGCGCTGCTCGGCACGCTCGCGGGGATCGCGGGGCGGTTTCCGATGGCGATCGAGCTTTTCCTGCAAGCCTTGCAGCGCGATCCTGGCAACGCCGATCTTTATCACAATCTCGGCGAGACCTATCGCCAGCTCGGCGATACCGGCAAGGCGCTGCCGGCCTTCAACCGCGCGATCGAGCTGCGGCCGGACCACTTGGACGCCTATCGCAGCGCCGCCGACACGGCGATCGCAGCAGCCGAGAAAGCGCGTGCGGCTACGGGCGGCACCGAGGCGCACGAGCTGCGGCGGATCGCAGCGAAATATCTACTGAGACTCGGGAAGAAGCGCTACACGCAGCGGCTCGGCGGGGTCGAAGAAATATTCCGCGAGGCGGCCGCGCTCAATCCCGATGATGACGAAGTCGTCTATGCGCTCGGCACGGTGCTGCAGGAAAGCAACCACCCATCCGAGGCCGTCGCGGTATTGCGCCGCGCGATCGCGCTCGATCCGCAGGATCCTCAAGGTTACAACAATCTCGGCAACGCGTATTTCCAGCTGCGGCGTTGGTCGGAAATGGAAGAAGCGTTCCGCAGCGCGCTGCGGCTCGACCCGAATTTCGCGATGGCGCGGCAGAATCTTGCTTCGACAATGCTCATGCGTTGGCTTTATGACGATCAGGTCTCGCCGCAAGAGGTTTTCGACCATCACCGTGCCTGGGCCGCAGAATTGGCCGCCGAACTCGATGGCGTGACGGCGACGCCGTCTTTTGCCAATGCACGGGATCCGGAGCGCCGGCTGCGGATCGCTTATTTGTCGGGCGATTTTCGCAATCATTCGGTCGGGTATTTTTTTCATCCCTTGCTGGCCCATCACGATCCGGCCGCCGTCGAGGTGTTTTGCTATTCCGAGGTCGAAAGCCCGGACGCGATGACCGAAACGCTGCGCCAGCGTGCCAGCACATGGCGGGATACGTTCTCATTGAGCGACGCAGCCTTGCGGGCGCAGATGCGCTCCGACGCGATCGATATCGCGATCGATTTGGCCGGGCAGACAGCGAGGAATCGGCTGCGCGCGCTCGCGGTGAAAGCCGCACCGGTGACCGCGACTTGGCTTGGCTATCCTGCGACCACCGGCCTTTCCGCGATCGACTGGCGCATCACCGACGCACTCGCCGATCCGCCCGGCGCGGACCGCTTCTACGTCGAGAAGCTGTTCCGTCTGCCCCAAGGGTTTTTGTGCTACGAGCCGCCGGCCAAGGACGTGCCCGAAGCGGCGCCGTTGCCGGCTTTATCGACGGGTTACGTGACCTTCGGCTCGTTCAACAATCTGCAAAAGGTTTCGCCATCGACGGTGAAGGCGTGGTCGGCGATTCTTGCGGCTTTGCCTCAGGCGCGGCTGCTGCTGAAAGCGGCGACGCTTGCCGACACGGGCATCCGGAACGCGCTCCTCGACCTTTTCGCGGCGCAGGGAATCGGCGCCGATCGCATCGAGCTGCGGAGCTTGGCGGCCGGCACGGCGGCGCATCTCGGCACCTATGCCGGGGTCGACATCGCGCTCGATCCGTTTCCCTACAACGGCACCACGACAAGCTGCGAAGCGCTGTGGATGGGCGTCCCGGTCATCAGCCTGATCGGCGAGGGTCACGCCGGCCGAGTCGGCTTCGATTTGCTGAACCGCTTGGGCTTGCCCGAGTTCGCCGCGCCCGATGTCGACGGCTATGTCGCCACCGCCGTCGCCTTGGCGCAGGACCTGCCGCGATTGCGCGCATTGCGCGCCGGCCTGCGCACGCGCATGCACGCTTCGCCATTGTGCGACGCGCGTGGTTTTGCGCGCGCCTTCGAGCACGCCTTGCGCCAAATGTGGCACCGCTGGTGCGGCACAGCCGCATAACGCGCCCAACAACAGCGAGCATAGCTTGCCGGATCGGAATGGTTGCGCACAGGCAACCATCTCTGGACGATAGTTATATAGAACCAATCGTTATTCTTAAATAAAGATTGGCTCATATTTACTATAGAAAGACTTTACGTTTGACCTGAAACACAAGTTTTGACCTTAAAACTGTTGCTCTGGTGACACAGTCTGCCGTGAATCTGAACTGGACTTGCCCAGAATACTTGCAAGTGGAAACCGAGCCGCGCGATGTTAACCGAGGCGAGAAGCCGTGCTTTTCGCTTCCGCGGAAATTTTCTTTTGGGGGTTAAACTAATGAGAACACGGAATTTGAAAGGGACGGTAGCGCTAGGTAGCCTCACGGCGACCGTTGCCTTGCTGGCCGGCCTTACCAATGCCAGCGCGCAATCGGCGCCTGGTGCTGGCTCGTTCCCGCAATCCTTCCTCGTTCCGGGTACGAACACCTCGCTGAGCGTTTACGGCGTCGTCAAAGCCACTTGGCAGTACAACGCCGGCGGCCAGCACGACGGCGACACGCAGACGACCGGCAACACGCCGTTCCATATCGGCCAGTTAGCGCTGCAAGGTCCGGGCGCGCCTGGCGGCTCGTCCACCGCAGCGGCCCAGGAAAACGCGCTGCATGGCGGCTTGCGCGGCTTCGGCAAGGCCTCGACCCTAACCTTCGAGACCCGCACGCCGAGCCCGCTGGGCGAGGTCAAGACCGTCCTGGCGATGGACATGAACGTGTTCAGCAACCAGAGCAACTACATCGGCATCACGACCTCGAGCAACAAGCCGAGCGCCGGCGCCGGCAACACCGACGTGCCGCGCATGCTTTGGGCCTATGGCACGATCGGACCGTGGTTGATCGGTCAATACAATTCGGCTTGGGCCGATTCGCTGTTGTTCCCCGACGTCACCGATTCGGGCTTCGATCCCGGCCAGATGAACACCGCGAATATCCGCCAGCCGCAGATCCGCTACACCTATCTCGCGGGCAATGGCGTGAGCTTGTCGGCATCGGTCGAATACAAAGAAACCGGCACCCTGTTCATCGCCAATTCCACCAGCCCGATGACCAGCGCCAGCTTCGGCTCGATGATTTCCGACAACACCGACACGGGCGGCATCATCAGCTTGCCGAGCTTCAACACCGGCGTGGCCTGGGATCAACCCTGGGGCCATTTGATGAGCCGCGTTGGCGTCAGCGAGATCGAGGTACGCAACACCACGAGCGGCACCAGCATCATGGGGCCGACCAACGGCAACCTCTCCAACAACATCAAGAAATGGGGTTGGGCGATCGAAGGCGGCGGCTACCTCAACACCTGGGGCCAGGATCAGTGGAAGTTCCTGGTCAATTACAGCGACGGTATCGCCAACTACAGCACCGACTTGTCGCCGTCCAATGCCGGCGGCATGTTCTGCAACGGCTTCAGCGGCCGGTGCAACTTGATCTCCGAGTTGGCAGCCACGACGAGCTACACGCACCGTTTCTCGCCGAACTGGCGTATGACTGGCGCCTTCGGCATGGGCTTCTTCAGCAAGCCCTCGGCGGCAGCCGGCCTGACCAACGTGGCGACCGGCACCAACGGCACCACAGCGGCGCAGCTGGCGAGCCTCGAGAAACGCCACTTGGCCTCGCAGATCAACGTGGTGTGGAGCCCGGTCCCCGGCCTCACCGACATCTATCTCGAATGGGATCACTGGAACCGCTGGGTGCAAGCTTCGAGCACCAGCGCTGTCGACAATAAAGTCAGCATGAGCTTCAACTTTTACTGGTAAGCCCCAAACTCGACCCAATACCCGACCCGCCAGCCGAAAGGCTGGCGGGTTTTTCTTTGGTTTCCCCGGAATCCAGCCAGTTTGACCCATCACACAGGATCGAAGAGAGCGATATCGTCCTCTTGTTTCGCCTTTGCCTTGAGTGTCGCCCCTTTTTTTGACCAAAGGGCCTTACACACTTAATTGGTCAAAGACAACCAATGCCCAATACCAAAAAGAATAACGACCCTTTCACCAACCCAGCCTAGCAGGGCCATCAAGTTGCTTATATGCAACAGTTCAGCAAAAACAATCGTTGTTAGTATATACTGATTGACCAAGAATATTCGTTGTCGGATGCTACCGATCCGGCGAGGAGGGGCAGCTCTTTTCGCTTCCGCGGAAATTTTCATTTGGGGGTTAAACTAATGAGAACACGGAATTTGAAAGGGACGGTAGCGCTAGGCAGCCTCACGGCGACCGTTGCCTTGCTGGCCGGCCTTACCAATGCCAGCGCGCAATCGGCGCCTGGTGCTGGCTCGTTCCCGCAATCCTTCCTCGTTCCGGGCACGAACACCTCGCTGAGCGTTTACGGCGTCGTCAAAGCCACTTGGCAGTACAACGCCGGCGGCCAGCACGACGGCGACACGCAGACGACCGGCAACACGCCGTTCCATATCGGCCAGTTGGCGCTGCAAGGTCCCGGCGCGCCCGGCGGCTCGTCCACCGCGGCGGCCCAAGAGAACGCGCTGCATGGCGGTTTGCGCGGCTTCGGCAAGGCCTCGACCCTAACCTTCGAGACCCGCACGCCGAGCCCGCTGGGCGAGGTCAAGACCGTCCTGGCGATGGACATGAACGTGTTCAGCAACCAGAGCAACTACATCGGCATCACGACCTCGAGCAACAAGCCGAGCGCCGGCGCCGGCAACACCGACGTACCGCGCATGCTCTGGGCTTATGGCACGATCGGACCGTGGTTGATCGGTCAGTACAATTCGGCTTGGGCCGATTCGCTGTTGTTCCCCGACGTCACCGATTCGGGCTTCGATCCCGGCCAGATGAACACCGCGAATATCCGCCAGCCGCAGATCCGCTACACCTATCTCGCGGGCAATGGCGTGAGCTTGTCGGCATCGGTCGAATACAAAGAAACCGGCACCCTGTTCATCGCCAATTCCACCAACCCGATGACCAGCGCCAGCTTCGGCTCGATGATTTCCGACAACACCGACACGGGCGGCATCATCAGCTTGCCGAGCTTCAACACCGGCGTGGCCTGGGATCAACCCTGGGGCCATTTGATGAGCCGCGTTGGCGTCAGCGAGATCGAGGTGCGCAACACCACGAGCGGCACCAGCATCATGGGGCCGACCAACGGCAACCTCTCCAACAACATCAAGAAATGGGGTTGGGCGATCGAGGCCGGCGGTTACCTCAACACCTGGGGCCAGGATCAGTGGAAGTTCCTCGCCAATTACAGCGACGGTATCGCCAACTACAACACCGACTTGTCGCCGTCCAATGCCGGCGGCATGTTCTGCAACGGCTTCAGCGGCCGGTGCAACCTGATCTCCGAGCTAGGGCTCACCACGAGCTACACGCACCGTTTCTCGCCGAACTGGCGTATGACTGGCGCCTTCGGCATGGGCTTCTTCAGCAAGCCCTCGGCGGCAGCCGGCCTGACCAACGTGGCGACCGGCACCAACGGCACCACTGCGGCGCAGCTGGCGAGCCTCGAGAAACGCCATCTGGCTTCGCAGCTCAACGTGGTGTGGAGCCCGGTCCCCGGCCTCACCGATATCTATCTCGAATGGGATCACTGGAACCGCTGGGTGCAGGCTTCCAGCACCAGCGCGGTCGACAACAAGGTCAGCATGGGCTTCAACTTTTACTGGTAAGCCCCAAACTCGACCCAATACCCGACCCGCCAGCCGAAAGGCTGGCGGGTTTTTCTTTGGTTACACGACGCGCCGCTGCGTCACGCCCATCACATTGGCCAGCATATCGGGGCTATCGAGAAGCGTACGGCTTTCGCCGGTGTAAACCACCCGGCCGCGATCCAGCACGATGGCGCGCTCGGCAAATTCAAGCGCGATCCGTGCATGCTGCTCGACCAGAAGAAGCGCCAAATCTTCTTCGCGCTTCAAGCGATCGAGCCCTTTCAGCACCACGTCGACGACGACCGGCGCCAGACCTTCGAGCGGCTCGTCCATCAGCAGCAGCGAAGGATTGCCCATCAGCGCGCGGCCAATGCTGAGCATCTGCTGCTCGCCACCCGAGAGCGCATTGCCGCGATTGCGCCGGCGCTCGGCCAGAGAGGGAAAAAACTCGTAAACGCGAGGCACGGTCCAACGTCCCGGGCGTGCCGCGACGAGAAGATTTTCCTCGACCGTCAAGGAGCGGAAGATTTCGCGCTCCTGCGGAACGAAGCCGATGCCGAGCCGCGCGCGCCGATAGGCGGGCAAGGCGGTGGCATCCGCGCCCGCAAAAGCGATCGTTCCGCCGTGCAGCGTGGTGTGCCCCATGATCGTCGCGAGCAAGGTCGTCTTGCCGACGCCGTTGCGGCCTAGCACCGACAGAGTGCCGCCGGGTCGCAAGGCGAGGGTCACGCCTTCCAGCACCACGGTATCGCCGTAGCCCGCGCGTATATTATCGAGCCGAAGTCCTTTGTCGCCGCTCATGAATGCGCGCGCTCGCCAAGATAGACCTCACGCACCCGCGGATCGGACGCGATCTCCTGCGGCAGGCCTTCCGTGAGGATCGTGCCTTGAACGAGAACGGTAATACGGCGAGCCAAACGAAACACCAGGTCCATATCGTGCTCGATGATGAGCAGGGCGAGATCGGCGGGCAAGCGCTCGATAACGTCGATGATGGTTCCGCTCTCTCCCGAAGGAACGCCGGCAGCAGGCTCGTCGAGCAGCAATACGGTGGGCTTCAACCCGAGCGCGACGGCGATCTCGACCAGCCGTTGCCGCCCATAAGCCAATTCGCGCACCGGGCGCGCCGCTTCTTCGGCGACGCCGAGTTGTTCGAGCAACGCGTAGGCCTCTTCGATGACGGCGCGGCGCGAGCCCGCGGGCCGGAACAAGGTTCCGGCCAAGCCCTCGCGTTCGCCGACCGCGAGAGTCACGTTTTCGAGCACCGACAATCCGCGGAACAGCTGATTGATCTGGAAAGTGCGCGCGAGGCCGCGCCGCACCCGCTGCGCCTGCGACAATGCCGTGACGTCGTCGCCGGCCAGCAGGATTTGGCCGGCCGACGCTTCGAGCGCGCCGGTTACGAGATTGACGAAACTCGTCTTGCCGGCGCCGTTAGGCCCGATCAAAGCGTGACGCGCGCCGCGCTCGAGACGAAAATCGATCGCGTTCGCAACCGTCAGAGCGCCGAAGTTTTTGCGCAGGCCGCGGGTCTCGAGCGCGAGCTCCCGGATCATTTCGCCGCCGCTCATGGCTGTTTCTTCAAACTATTCACGCGACGCCAGAACGCATCGGCAAGACCGAGCACGCCGCCGCGCGCGAACGAGACGACCAACACCAAGAGCAGCCCGATCCAGAAATACCAATAGACGGGATCGATCTGCGAGAAGCGGTCTTGCGCGATCATGTAGAGCGGAACGCCGACGAAGGCGCCATAGAGACGGCCGACGCCGCCCAGGATGATCATCACGAGGATTGTCCCCGACAGATCGACACTCAGCACGTTGAGCGCCACGAGCTGCGTCGTCTCGGCGATGACTGCGCCGGCGACCCCGGCCATGGCCGCCGAAATCGTGTAGACCGTCAGCAGCCGCAGAAATACCGGCGAGCCGATCGCATGCATGCGCGTGACGTTCTCGCGGATGCCGGTGAGCGAGCGGCCGAACGGGGAATAAACGATCATCCGCGCCAGCGCCCAGCCCGCGAACAGCACGATCAGGCTGTACCAATAGGCGGTGTTGCCGAACATATCGAAGCGGAACCGGCCGAGAATCGGCTCGACCTGCATGCCTTGAAGCCCGTCAGCACCACCGGTGACCGAGGTCAGCTTGTTGGCCGCCTCCTGCAGCATGACGCAAACGACAAGGGTCAGCATCAGGATCGACAAGCCTTGCGTCCGCAAGATGACGAGGCCGGAGAGAAGCCCGACCAAACCCGCCGCCGCCCCGGCGGCAAGCATGCCGATCAGCGGCGCTCCGACGCCGTGGGCGGCGAGATAGCCAGCGGTATAGGCACCCACGCCATAGAACGCCGCATGTCCCAAGGTGACGATCCCGGCATAGCCGAGCACGAGATCGGCCGAGAGCCCGAACAAGGTCATGGCCAGAATTTGCGCGCCCAAGGCCAGGTAATCCGGAAACACGAAATAGGCGCCGACCGCAAGCAGCCACGGCAAAAGCTCGATCGGGCGCAAACGATGACGACGCGCGAAGTCGTCGACGAGGCGCCGCGATGCCTCGGCCATCAGGCTTGGCCGAACAGGCCGCGCGGCTTCCACAGCAGGATCGCCATGGTCAGCGCGTAGATGAAAAACGCGCCGAATTCGGGCAGCAAATATTTGAAACCGGTATCGGAGATGCCGAGCAGCAGCGCGGCGAAGAACGGGCCGCGGATCGTGCCGAGACCGCCGACCGAAACGACGATGAGGAAATAGACCAGGTGCTCCAGCGCGTAGCCGGGATCGATCGCGAGAATTTCCGCGCCGATGCCGCCGCCGAGCGCGGCGAGGCCGCTACCGAGTGCGAAAGCCACGGTAAAAAGTCCCGAGGTATTGATGCCGATCGACTGCGCCATGCGCCGATTGTCGACCGCCGCGCGGATCTGCGCGCCAAAGCGCGTGCGCTCCAGACCGAACCAGAGCAAGGTTACGAGCACGGCGCCGCTGACGATCAGAAAGCTGCGATAGGTCGGGAAAGCGCGAAAGCCGAGATCGATCTGGCCGCTCAAAGCCGGCGGCGGCTGGAATGGCTGTGCCAGCGGGCCCCAAAAATATTTGCCGACCGCCACCGACATGAAGACCAGCCCCATCGTCATGAGCACCTGGTCAAGCTCATCGGCGCCATAGAGCGGCCGGTAGAGATAGCGCTCCACCGGAACGGCGAGCGCTGCCACGGCGAGGCTTGCCGCGGCGAGCGCAAAGGGAAACGGCACGCCATAACGGGTCATCAGCGTGGTCATGAAATAGCCGCCGGCAGCGGCGAAGACGCCATGGGCCAGATTGACGAAGCCCATCAGGCCCATGGTCACGGCGAGGCCGACCGAGACAAGATAGAGCACCATGGCAAAGGCGGTGCCATGAAAAGCGATGCTGACGAAAGCCGAGACCGCAGCGTCCATGCTTTACCGGTTCGCCCGCTTGCGGACGCAGACTTGCAGAAAGTCGCGCGCCAAGGTCCTCGCTACCCCAAACTCATTTCGGCGGATTGGCTTCTTTCCACGGATCTTTGACGTTCGGAATCGTGTCGAATTCGACATTGGCGAGTTTTCCGTTCACGTTTTCCACCCGCCGGATATAGACATTCTCGACGATATCGCGCGTCGCGGGGTCGATCGAAATCGGCCCGCGCGGGCTGTCGGCGCTCTTCCAATTGGCGAGGATCTTCATCGCTTGATCGCCGTCGAATTTGCCGCCGGTCTGCTTGATCACGTCGAAGATCGCCGCCATGCCGTCCCAACCGCCGACCGAGAGGAAATCGGGGACTATTTTATCGCCATAGGCGTTCTTCCAGGCGTTGAGGAACACTTGGTTTTGCGGGCGCGTGGCGGCGTTGGAATAGGTGCCCGCGCTGACGATTCCGGCCGCAACCTGCCCCATATTCGGCAGCTCTTCGTCAAGCATCACGTCTTGCGTCGTGACGAGGTTGATGCCCGCCTGCTTCAATCCGAGATCGTTCCATGCCTTCATCACGGCGGTCGCTTTCTTGCCGGCCGGCACGAAGATAAAGGCGACATCGGGCTTGCTGTCCTTGATGCGCTGGATGAAAGGCGAGTAATCGTCGGTCGGGAAGGGCATGCGGACCTTACCGACAACCTCGCCGCCGCCGTCGCTGAACCCTTTGCTGAAGCCGCCTTCGGCGTCGTAGCCGGGGGCGTAATCGGTGACGGCGGTGTAGCCCTTCTTCCAGCCCTGCTTGGCGGCCCATTGCCCGATCGGCGTCGATACCAGCCACAGCGTGAAGGAATCGCGGATGATATAGGGCGACAGCCGCGTGATTCCGGCGCTTGCCGCGTTCATGATGATGAACGGTACTTTTGCTTCGGTTGCAATCGACGCGATCGCGGCCGCATTGGGCGACCAGACGACGCCGGCGAGGAAATTCACGTGGTCGCGCGTCACCAATTCCTGCGCGAGGCGTTTGGCAACGTCGGGATTGGCACCGGTGTCGTCGCGATAAACCAGAGTCACTTTGACGCCGGGCGGTAAGTCTTTTTGGTGCTCCTTGACGTAAAGATCGATGCCCTTGTTCATCTCGTCGCCAGGCTGGGCGTCGGGCCCCGACATGGTCGAAATGACCCCGACCTTGATTTCGGTTTGCGCCAAAGCCGGCGCAGCGCCGCAAAGCGCGAGGATCAGGAGAGCCGCGCTCGCGAACGCGCCGGCGATCAGCGAAACCGGCCGCTTTGCCATTTTGGTCATGATTGTGTTCCTCCCCGCCACCTGAAGCGCCGTCTTGCCCCGATGGGTGCGCGGCCTTCGCCGTTTACTATAAGGAGCACCCGGGCCATAGGCAATTCGTGGGTCCGGTTCCGATGGCGTGGTGACGTGGGCAAACAACGCGGTCGCGGTTACAGCGCGTGCGACCGAAATCGCGTTTCCCGATTAGACGATGAGGTCAATCAGAAGGCCGCGCCCTTGCGCCGCGGGTGGCGCCCAATTTTGCGGCCGAGGCGGAGCCGCAGGCGCAGCATCGTCCTTGCGCGCGACGGGCTTTATCGGCGCCGCCGCCATCGCATCGACAATCCATGGTCCCGCAGCGATCTGCATTCGTGATTGCTGGCCTCAAAACGTGGTTAACAACGTAATTCCGTTGCATGGTTAATGCAAGGAACTGATAACCTTCGTTTATTTGAGTTAAAATTTAGGGATTGTCGCGGCCGGTGTCACCCACCGAGCGATGCGACTTATCGACACTCGCCTGATCGGTCAGGAGCGCCGCGTCAGCGCGGCAACGCCGGGCAACTCGCGGCCTTCGAGCCATTCGAGAAACGCCCCGCCCGCCGTCGAAACATAGCTCAATTGATCGACCACGCCGGCTTGGGTGAGCGCCGCAACCGTGTCACCGCCGCCGGCGACGCTCAGCATTTTGCCTGCCTTGGTCAGCGCCGCGACGCGTCGGCCCAGCGCGGCCGTGCCGGCGTCGAAAGGTTTTACTTCGAACGCGCCAACCGGACCGTTCCAAACCAGAGTCGGACAGCGCGCAAGCCAAGCGCCGATCAGCTCGACGCTGGCGGGTCCGATATCAAGGATCATGCAATCATCGGGCACGCGATCGACCGACACGGTCTGCGTGCCGACGCCTTCTTTGAGCACGCGCGCGACTTTCACATCGATCGGCAAGACCAGCTCGCAGGAGGCGGCCTTCGCCTTGTCGAGCAAAGAACGCGCTGTCTCCGCCATATCGCGTTCGACCAGCGAACGGCCGATATTCTTGCCTTGCGCATAAAGCAAAGTGTTGGCCATGGCGCCGCCGATGATCAGCACCTGCACTTTCGTGAGCATGAACTCCAAAAGCTCGAGCTTGGTGGAGACCTTGGAGCCGGCGACGATCGCCGCGACCGGGCGCTTCGGCGTCTCGAGCGCTGCTTGCAACGCCTCGAGCTCCTCTTGCATCAAACGGCCGGCGACGGCGGGCAAGAGATGCGCCACCGCCTCGGTCGAGGCATGCGCGCGATGCGCGGTCGAAAACGCATCGTTCACATAAATATCGCCTAGCGCCGCGAGTTCCTTGGCAAAGGCGGGATCGTTCTTCTCTTCGCCGGCGTGAAACCGCAAATTTTCCAGGAGAGCGACGCCGCCCGGCTCCAAGGATTCGACCGCGCGGCGTGCCTCGGTGCCGATGCAATCGGGCACGAAGACAACCGGCCGGCCAATGTCGTGCGCGAGCGGCGCCGTCATCACCTTCAATGACAAGGCCGGATCGTAACCGTGTTGGGGCCGGCCGAAATGCGACATGACGATGACACGCGCGCCTTTTTCAAGGAGCTCGCGAATGGTCGGCGCCAACCGCTCAATGCGCGTCGCGTCGCTCACCACGCCATCCCTAACCGGCACGTTGAGATCGGCGCGCAGCAATACGCGCTTGCCGCGAACCTCGATGTCGTCGAGGGTGAGGAAATTGGGCATTTTCAGCCGGGCTTAAGCGTCGCTCGACGGAACCCAGGGAATGCCGGCGACGTCGATGCCCTCTTCGAGCAACGCCTTGGTCTCGGCGCTCGTCGCCTCGCCATAAATGCCGCGCGCTTCGGCCTCGCCTTTGTGGATGCGGCGCGCTTCGTTGGCGAACGCGGTCCCGACATTCTCGTAATGCTGCTCGACGTGACGACGCAGCACCTGCAAAGCGCGGCGCAGCTGCGCGGGCGTGACCGGCGCATTATCCGGCGCCACTGCCGGCGACGGTGCTTCGATTTGGGCTTCGCCGGGAGCATCGCCAGATGAGCTTTTGTGCGATCGCCCAAGCCGCGGTGCCATCGGCGCCTTCTCGACCGTGTCGGAGCCGCATTCGGGGCAGGCGATCAGCCCGCGGCGCTTCTGGCGGTCATAGGCGGCGTTGTCGCGGAACCACCCTTCGAACTGGTGGTCGGCAGCGCATTTGAGCATGAACAGGATCATCGGCGCCCTTTAACCATCTCATTGAAATACTAACATTTTTATAAGGTTTAGCAATCTTGCGGGTCAAGTGCCAAAAGGGCGCAGAACACCCTATTGAGTGGCCTTGGGAAAACCTCGGAACGGACGGTCATGGATCAGTGACGGGACCGCGCGGCGCGCCTCGGCGATCTTGGCCGTGTCGATCGCCGCGCTCACGAACCCGATTTCGTCCGCAGCCTCGGCGAGAATCTCGCCCCAAGGCGCGACGATCAGGCTGTGGCCGTAAGTGCGCCTTCCCTCGGCATGTTCGCCGCATTGCGCCGGAGCGAAGACGAAACAGCTATTCTCGATCGCCCGCGCCCGCAGCAGCACATGCCAATGCGCCCGCCCCGTCGGCACGGTGAAGGCCGCCGGAACCGAGAGAAAATCAGCGCCACCTTGCGCCAGAGCCCGATAAAGATGGGGAAAGCGCAGATCGTAACAAACCGTCATCCCGAGCACGCCCCAAGGCAGGCGCGCCGACACGGCCGAATCGCCCGGCTTGAACACCGCCGATTTGCGATAGCTTTCGCCGCCCGGCAAATCGACGTCGAACATATGGATCTTGTCGTAACGCGCGAGGATGGCGCCGTCGGGCCCGAGCAGGAAGGAACGATTGGCAAGCCGGTCCACACCGCTTTCGCGGAGCATGAGCGAGCCCAACAACAAATGCGCGCCGGTCTCGCGCGCGAGCTCGCGGAACGCGGCGAGCATGGGATGCGAGGCTTCGTCGCGTGCCTTCTCGGCCCGCAACGCGCGCTTCGGCTCGATCATGTCGCTGACTTCGGGTGTCATGATGAGGTCGGCGCCGGCGTCGCGCGCGCGCCGCACCTGCTCGGCCGCAAGGCGAAGATTGGGCTCGATCTCGCGCCCGGAACTCAGCTGCACGCAAGCGGCGGTGAACTTCACGGCGCAAGCCCCAGCAGCGCGTCGAGCTTGCCGGCCCGCTCCAGCGCCATAAGATCGTCCGATCCGCCAACATGCGTGCCGCCGATGAATATCTGCGGCACGGTCATGCGGCCGTGGGCACGCTCGATCATTTCGTCGCGCTTCGACGTGTCGGCCTCGACGTCGATATCCTCGAAGGCGACGCCTTTCTTCTGCAGCAGCGCCCGTGCCCGGGCGCAGTAGCCGCACCACATCGTCGAATACATCTCGACTTTCACCGCTGCCATCGTCGTCCTTTTCTTGCGAGTTCCTACGCGGCCCTGACGGTACGCGCCAACGCCAAGACATCGACCCGCGCGGCTCCGGCGCGCTTCAAGACGCGCGCGCATTCTTCGACGGTCGCGCCGGTGGTCAACACATCGTCGATCAGGATGATCCGCTTGCCGCGCACCTCGTCCGGCCGGCGCAAGGCAAATGCGCCGGCGACATTGCGACGGCGCGCGGCCGCGCTTTGCCTTCCTTGAGATGGGGTGCGCCGGCGCCGGATCAAACACTCGGTCGCCACCGGCGGGCCGCCCAGCTTTTCGATCGCAAGGGCAAGCACCGCCGCCTGGTTGTAGCGGCGCGCGAAAAGCCGCGTCCAATGGAGCGGAACCGGCACCATAAGATCGCCCTCGGCAAGCAGCTCGGCACCCGCCCGCCGCATCCATTGCGCGAGGGGTGGCGCCAAATGCAATCGGTCGCCATGCTTCAAAGCAAGCACGAGCTGGCGGCTGGCCTCGTCGTAACGCATGGCGGCGCGCGCGCGGTTGAAATGCGGCGTTCTTTCGATACAGGCGCCGCACAGCCCGCCCGAGCCGGGATCGAACTCGAAGGGATAGCCGCAGCAGGCGCAGCACGGCGCACCGAGGAAAGCGATGCCGCGCCAGCAGGCCGCGCAGAGCGTGCCGGGCGCGCCGACCGTAGCGCCGCAGCCGAGGCAACGCGGCGGCAGCAACAGATCGAGAAAACCGCCCCAAAGGCGCCGCAGGATCGAGGGCGAGGCAAGGCTCAACATCGTGGAAGGATTGTCATCCGCGGCGGATGACGGGGCAAGAGGCACATGCGATAAATCAACCCATGCCGGAACCAGGATCCAACTCGAACCCCATCATGGTGTTCGACCAAAGGGCCGTTAGGCTGCACCGCGCGCGCGCCGCATTGGGAAATCGGGACGCCGAGTTTCTGTTTGTCGAAAGCGGCGAAAGGCTGGCCGACCGGCTCTCGGACATCAACCGCCGATTTCCGCGCGCGCTCGAGCTCGGCTGCCGCGACGGGGGGCTGCAACGGCAATTGCGCGGGCGAGGCGGGATCGACTGGCTGGTTGCCACCGATCCAGTCGCTGGTTTCGTGCACCGCGCGGCCGCACCCAAACTCGTCGCCGAAGCCGAAGCCTTGCCGTTCGCGCCAGGCTCCTTCGACCTCATCGTAAGCAACCTCGCATTGCATTGGACCAATGACTTGCCGGGCGCGCTGTTGCAAATGCGCCAAATCTTGAAACTCGACGGCTTGCTGCTGGCTACGCTTTTCGGCGGCGAAACCCTGGCGGAATTGCGCCAAGCGTGGCTCGAAGCCGAAAGCGAGATCGAGAACGGCGCGAGCCCGCGCGTGTCGCCCTTTGCCGACGCGCGCGATCTTGGCGCGTTGCTGCAACGCGCGGGATTTGCCTTGCCGGTCGTCGATAGCGATCGCATCGAGGCCACTTACGCGGACGCCTTCGCGCTGATGCGCGATCTGCGTCACATGGGCGAAGCGAACGCGGTCGCGCAACGTCGGCGCGGCTTTTCCCGGCGCGCGACCTTGCTTAAGGCGGCCGAAATATATCGGACGCGCTTTGCGCGGCCGGATGGCCGCATTGCCGCGACTTTTGAACTCGTCACGGTGACCGCCTGGGCCCCGCATGACAATCAGCCCAAGCCGCTCCGCCGCGGCAGCGCCGAGACAAGGCTCGCCGATGCGCTGCGAACCAGCGAGCATCCTGCCGGCGAAAAGACCGGGTGCTAGACCGATAGCTGAAGCTTGGCGACGAGCGGCTTATCGGCCTCGGGCATCGCATAATCGCTCATGCGCTGCGGCGCCACCCAGGCAAGAGCCTGGCCTTCGCGCGCGACCGGCACGCCTTGCCAGTTCCGGCAAAGATAAAGCAGCAACAGAATGTGGAACTTGTCATAGCGGTGCGAGGCGAAGCTCTGGGGCTCGAGTGCCGTCTCGGCCACATCGAGTCCCAGCTCTTCCTTGAGCTCGCGGCTCAGCGCAGTTTCGGGGGTTTCGCCGGCGGCGATCTTGCCGCCGGGAAACTCCCACAGACCCGCCATCGGCTTGCCCGCGGGACGCTGTTGCAGCAGCACCTTGCCCGCGCCGTCCAGCAAGGCGGCGCAAACGATCGGAACGATCGGGAGCGGCTCAGCTCCGGTAGCTGCCATTGATGTCGATATAGCGATGCGTCAGATCGCAGGTCCAGACTTCGGCGCGGCCTTTGCCGATGCCGAGATCGACCTCGATCAGGATCTCTTTGCCCGCCATGTGGCGCGCCACCGGCGCCTCGTCATATCCTTCGACTGGCCCGCCTTTTGCGGCGATCCTGACGCCGCCGACCGAGATCGCGAGACGGTCGCGGTCGGCTTTCTCGCCGGCCTTGCCCACGGCCATGACGATGCGGCCCCAATTGGCGTCGCCCGCGGCGATCGCGGTCTTCACCAAAGGCGAATTGCCAATGGCGAGGCCGACGCGCCGCGCCGCGCGCGCGGAGGCGGCGCCGCTGACCCGGATGCTGACGAATTTCTGCGCGCCTTCACCGTCGCGCACGATTTGCTGCGCGAGATCGATGAGCACCGCGTCGAGCGCGCGGCGGAATTCCTTGAGGCGCGGATCGCCGGCTGTGGCGATCTTCTTATGCTTGGCCTTGCCGGTAGCGCAGAGCAAAACCGTATCGCTCGTCGATGTATCCCCATCGACGGTGATCGCGTTGAAGGCGCGTTCATTGCCCGCTTTGAGCAACGCCTGCAGCACCGAGGCGGGCAACGCCGCATCGGTGAAGACATAGGCCAGCATGGTCGCCATGTCGGGCGCGATCATGCCCGAGCCCTTGGCGAAGCCGTTGATCGCAACCGGAACGCCATCGATCGTCGCCGTGCGCGTCGCTCCTTTGGCAAACGTGTCCGTGGTCATGATCGCCTTGGCCGCGTCGCTCCACGCCGCCGGCGAAGCCGCGGTGATGGCATCGGGCAGCGCGCTGACGATCTTCTCGCCCGGCAGCTTCTCGCCGATCACGCCGGTCGACGAGATATAGACCTCGCGCGGATTGCACCCCAAAAGCCGCGCCGCCGCTTTCGCCGTCTCCTCGACCACGCGCATCCCGTCGCGCCCGGTGAAGACATTGGCGATGCCCGAATTGACAACGACCGCCCGCGCCTTGCCGCGCGGCAAAGCGCGCCGGCACCAATCGACCGGCGCGCCGGGCGTCAGCGAGCGGGTGAACACGCCCGCCACCGTCGTGCCGGCATCGAGCAGCGCCACCATCAGATCGGTGCGGCCTTTGTAGCGGATGCCGCAATGCGCGGTCGCCAGCGTCACGCCGGCGATCACCGGCATGTCCGGAAAGTGCTCCGGCGCGAGTGGCGAAATATTGTCGGCCATGGCGCGCAGCCGCGCGAGCGGCGATTAGTGACCCAGTTGATCGGGCGCCGTCGCAGGCGACAGCGTCGGGGCGCCGGTGCCGGCACCGCTGCCCGTCGGCTGTCCCGGCAAGGACAGGGCCGGCGCAGGCGCCTTTTGCGCTGGGGCGCTTTGCGCAGCACCGGCCGGCGCGGGCGCGGGCGCCGCCATGGCGAGCGGCTTACCGTCGAGGTCGAAGAGCTCGACCTTGCCGGCACTGCGCAGCTCTTGCAGCTTCTGGCCGACGATCTGCTGCGTCATCTGTTGCGCGATTTGCGGCGCGATTTGCTCATAGGTGCCGGCCTTGCCAGGACGACGATCCTCAAGCTTGATGACGTGCCAGCCGAACTGGGTATGAACCGGCGTTTGCGTGAACTCGCCCTTCTTCAGCGCGAACGCGGCATTGGCGAAATCCGGCACCATTTCGGTCTTGGTGAAATAGCCGAGATCGCCGCCCGAAGCCTTGCCCGAAGGATCCGTGGTCTTATCCTTGGCCAAGGTTGCGAAGTCGGCGCCCTTTTTGAGCTGCTCGATAATGTCCTTTGCTTCTTGCTCGGTCGGCACGAGAATGTGGCGCGCGCTGACTTCCTCTTCCTGCGGCGCGTTCTTGGCATATTGATCGTAGAGCTCGCGCAGCTTCGCCTCGGTGATCTGCGCGTGCGCGATCTGCGCGACATAGGCGTCGGCGACAATCTCATTGTCGGCCATCGCAATCTGCGCCTTGACGGCGGGAATCGCATCGACCTTGGCCTTGCGCCCGGCCTGCGCCAACAGCAAGCCATTGGTCATGCTATTGAGCAGTTGCGGATAGACTTGCTGGATCGGCGCCTGCTGCACCTGCGGCGGCGCGGCGCGCAAAGCGAGCTGCAAGTCCGAGCGGTGCAGAACCTGACCATTGACCTTGGCCACCACCGGATCGTCATTGCCGGGTGCGGCGGCCTTTTGCTGTGCCCATGCGGGAACGGCTAAAACTGCGACAAGCGATGCGGCGAGGAATACGCGGCGCGCCATGCTGAACGGTCCTTTTTCGGTCAAGCCCACGGCGCGGCAGACGGTGCTATCCTCGGCCGGGCCCGGGCGCCTTAAAGCACAAAGGTTGGGCCAGAACAAGCGCCGAAAATCCGTTGCAAAGCTCGAAAAAGTGTCATGAATTGACACTTTAGTGCGATCTCCCTATTTCTCATCCGTCCCCGCCCGCCAACCCTGTCCGAGGCTTGAATGATCGGCGCCCTCGCCCGGCGACTGTTCGGTTCCGCGAACGATCGGTACGTCAAAAGTCTCGAGCCGCTGGTCGAGGAGATCAACGCGCTCGAGCCGGAATTGGTGGCGCTCGACGACGCCGGGCTGCGCGCGCGCACCCAGCGGTTCAAGGAACGCCTTGCCGAAGGGGAGACGCTCGACGACCTTCTGGTCGAGGCCTTCGCCACGGTGCGCGAAGCCGCCAAGCGTACGCTCGGCCAGCGCCATTTCGACGTCCAGCTCATGGGCGGGATCGTGCTCCATCGCGGCATGATCGCGGAAATGAAGACCGGCGAAGGCAAGACCTTGGTCGCGACCTTGCCGGTCTATCTCAACGCGCTGACCGGCAAAGGGGTTCACGTCGTCACGGTGAACGATTACCTGGCGATGCGCGACAGCGAATGGATGGGCCGGGTCTATACGTTCCTCGGCCTCACCGTCGGCTGCATCGTCCACGGCATCGAGGACCATGAACGGCGCGCGGCCTACAGCGCCGACGTGACCTATGGCACGAACAATGAATTCGGCTTCGATTACCTGCGCGACAATCTCGCGCCGAAGTTCCGCCTCGAGGATTTGGTCCAGCGCAGCTTCGGCTATGCCATTGTCGACGAAGTGGACTCGATCCTCATCGACGAAGCGCGCACGCCGCTGATCATTTCCGGCCCGACCGAGGACAACTCCGACCTCTACCGTCAGGTTGATAAGCTCATCCCGAAGCTGCAAGCCGAGGATTTCGAGAAGGACGAAAAGCAGCGCACCGTGACGCTCACGGAAACGGGTGCCGAGCGGATAGAAACGTTGCTGCGCGAGGCCGGCTTGCTGAAGGTCGGCACGCTCTACGACATTCACAACGTGTCACTTGTCCACCACGCCAATCAGGGCTTGCGCGCGCATAAGCTGTTCGCGCGCGACACCGACTACATCGTGCGCGATGACAAAGTCGTGATCATCGACGAGTTCACGGGCCGCATGATGGAGGGACGGCGCTATTCCGAGGGCCTGCATCAGGCGCTCGAAGCCAAGGAAGGCGTTACGATCCAGAACGAGAACCAAACTCTCGCCTCGATCACTTTTCAGAACTATTTCCGGCTTTATCCCAAGCTTGCCGGCATGACCGGCACGGCGATGACCGAGGCAACCGAGTTCTCGGACATCTACAAGCTCGATGTCATCGAGATCCCGACCAACGAGGCCTGCGTGCGCGTCGATCACGACGACGAGGTCTATCGCACGGCACGCGAGAAGAACGACGCGATCCTCACCCAGGTGCTGGAATGCCAAGCGCGCAACCAGCCAATTCTCATCGGCACGGTGAGCATCGAGAAATCCGAAACGCTCGCCGAGCTCTTCAAGAAGCGCAAGATCCCGCACAATGTGCTGAACGCGCGCTATCACGAGCAGGAAGCCTATATCATCGCCCAGGCCGGACGCCTTGGCGCGGTCACGATCGCGACCAACATGGCCGGCCGCGGCACCGACATTCAGCTCGGCGGCAATCTCGACATGAGGCTGAAGCAGGAGCTTTCGGGCATCGAGGATGCGGAGCAGCGCGAGGCGCGCGCGCACGCCATCCGGGCCGAGATCGAGGCGGCGCGCGAGGAAGTACGCAAAGCCGGCGGGCTTTTCGTCATCGGCAGCGAGCGGCACGAGAGTCGCCGCATCGACAATCAGCTGCGCGGCCGATCCGGCCGCCAAGGCGATCCGGGCGCGTCGAAATTCTTCGTTTCGCTCGAAGACGATCTGATGCGCATCTTCGGCTCGCAGCGCATGGACGGCATGCTGCAGAAGCTCGGCCTCAAAGAGGGCGAGGCGATCATCCATCCCTGGATCAACAAGGCGCTCGAGAAGGCGCAGCAGAAGGTCGAGGCGCGCAACTACGAGATCCGCAAGCACCTGCTGCGTTTCGACGACGTGATGAACGACCAGCGCAAGGTCGTGTATCAGCAGCGCCGCGAGATCATGGGCGCGGCCGACGTGGCGGCGATGGTGACCGACATGCGTCACGAGACCATCGAACGCATTATCGAGCGCTGCGTGCCGCACAATTCGCTGCCCGACCAATGGGACACGGCGAGCCTTCACGCCGAGGCCGTGCGCTTGCTCAATGTCGATCTGCCGGTTGCCGATTGGGCCAAAGAAGAGGGCATCGGCGAGGACGAGGTCCATGAAAGGCTGACACAAGCCGCCGATGCGAAGATGGCGCAGAAAGCGGCGAATTACGGCACCGAGCTGATGCGCCTCGCCGAGCGCAGTCTTTTGCTGCAAATCCTCGATCAAGCGTGGAAAGACCACCTGCTTTCGCTCGATCATCTGCGCCAGGGCATCAATCTCCGCGCCTATGCGCAGCGCGATCCTTTGAACGAATACAAGCACGAGGCCTTCGTGCTGTTCCAAGAAATGCTCGGCCATCTGCGCGAGCAGGTGACGAGCGTGCTCTGTCATGTCGAACTGCGCGTGCAACGTCCCGAAGATCAGGCACCGCCGCCTTCCGCCCCGCTGCCCCCTCCACCGCGCATGCGCATGATCGAAACCCGCGAGGACCCCGCCATGACCGGTGGCGGAGCCGAAGCTGGCGCTGCGGCGGCTGTCGCTACCGCGCCTTCGCCTTGGGCGAAAACGCCGCGCAACGCGCCCTGTCCCTGCGGCTCGGGCAAGAAATTCAAGCACTGCCACGGCCGCGTTTAAGGCCCTGCCGCCTGAAAGGCGCCGTCTTGCACGGCGCGCTGGCGTTACAAATATTTAATATGCGCGAAGGCGGGCCGTAACCCGTTCGAGCCGATCTTACGCAAGAGCAAGCACGGGCCTAAGCGTGCCGGCCCGCCCTGCAACGCGATATCGAACCCCGAGAGGTCTTTACCCATGTCTTCACGGCCCATGATTTATGCCGGCAAGCCCCTCCGTTTTGCGAGTTTTGCCGCGGCAGTTGCCCTTTCCCTTGCCTTTTCGCCGCTGGCGCAAGCCGATACGCCGGCGCCTGCTTCGCCGCTCGCCGCCGCGCTGCCGAGCTTCTCGCCCTTGGTCAAAAAGGTGCTGCCAGCCGTCGTCAATATCTCGGCGACCTCGAAACCGGGCGCAGCCTTGGGCGACGATTTCGACAACGACCAGGATCAGGATCAAGACCAGGATCAGTCCGGGCCGGGCTTGGGGCAGGGACCGCTCCAGGGCTTTCCGCAATCGCCTTTTGACGAAATGCTGCGGCGCTTCTTCGAGCAGCAGGGCCGCCAGCTGCCGCAGCAACGCGCCGAGCGTTCGGTCGCGTTGGGCTCCGGCTTCATCATCGATCCATCCGGCTACGTCGTAACCAACAACCACGTCGTGCAAAACGCCGACAAGGTCACGGTGATCTTCCAGGACGACAGCCAGCATCCGGCCAAAGTGCTCGGCCGCGACGCCAAGACCGATCTGGCGTTGCTGAAAATCGACGCGCCCAAGCCGCTGCCCTATGTCTCATGGGGCGACAGCAACAGCGAAGAGGTCGGCGATTGGGTGCTCGCGGTCGGCAATCCTTTCGGCCTCGGCGGCTCGGTCAGCCCCGGCTTCATCTCTGCGCGCGGACGCGACATCCATGCCGGTCCCTATGACGATTTCCTCCAGATCGATGCTTCGATCAACCGCGGGAATTCCGGCGGCCCGACCTTCAACCTCAACGGTCAGGTTGTCGGCATCAACACGGCGATCTATTCGCCAAATGGCGGCTCGGTCGGCATTGGCTTTGCCATTCCTTCAGCACTCGCCAAGCCGGTGATCGAGCAGCTGCGCGAGCATGGCAAGGTCGAACGCGGCTGGCTCGGCGTGCAGATCCAGCAGGTCACGCCGGAGATCGCCAAAAGCCTTGGCCTGCCCAAGGATCAAGGCGCACTCGTCGCCGACGTGACCGCCGGCGGTCCTGCCGCGAAGGCGGGCTTCCAGCAGGGCGACGTGATCCTGTCCTTCAACGGACACGAAATCGACAAGGTACGCGACCTGCCGATCGTCGTCGCCGAAACCAGCGTCGGCCAAAAGGCCGATGTGAAGGTGTGGCGCAAGGGCAATGAGACCACGATCTCCGCCGAGATCGCCGCCATGCCCGACAATCTGAATGTCGCGCAGAACAAGTCCAACGGCGGGCAAAGTGGCGGAACGGCGCAGCCGAGCAGCGCCATGGGCTTGAAGCTCGCGCCGTTGACCGGCGAATGGCGCCAACGTCTTCACCTCGCAGCCGGCGTGAAAGGCGTGGTCGTCACCGGGATTGCGGATGACAGCCCGCTCGCCGAGCTTGGTCTGCAGCAGGGCGATGTGATCGAGTTGATCAACCAGCAGCCGACTGTCGCGCCCAAGGACGTGGTCGACAAACTCTCCGCGGCGAAGAACGCGAAAGGCAACGTCAACCTTCTGATCCTGTTCAACCGCAATGGCGTCAATCAATACGTCGCCCTGTCGCTGAACAATCAGGACAATGGCTGAGGACAGCCGAGAAAAGGCCGGCATCATCGAATACCGGCCTTTTTTCTTTCGCTGCAGCGGGGCGACGCGATGCGTATCTTGGTGATCGAAGACGACAAGGAAGCGGCCGCCTATCTCGTCCGCGGATTGAGCGAAAGCGGACACCGCGTCGATCTCGCCGAGCACGGCCGCACCGGGCTCGACGTCGCGCGCAGCGAGAATTTCGACGCCATGATCATCGACCGCATGCTGCCGGGGATGGACGGGCTATCGATCATCGCCGCGTTGCGCGCCGCCAAGAACCAGACGCCCGTGCTGGTGCTGAGCGCCCTTGGCGATGTCGATGAACGGGTCAAAGGCTTGCGGGCCGGTTGCGACGATTACCTCGGCAAACCCTTCGCGTTCTCCGAATTGCTGGCGCGGCTCGAAGCGCTTACCCGCCGGTCGAGCGCCGAAACCCGGCTTCGCGTCGGCGATCTCGACATGGATCTACTGGCGCGCGAAGTGACCCGCGCCGGCCAGCCGATCGAGCTGTTGCCGCGCGAATTTCGCCTGCTGGAATATCTCATGCGTCATGCCGGCCACATCGTCACCCGGACGATGTTGCTGGAAAAGGTCTGGGATCACCATTTCGACCCTCAGACCAACGTCATCGACGTGCATATCAGCCGTTTGCGGCAGAAGATCGATCGCGGCTTCGACAGCCCGTTGCTGCACACGGTCCGCGGCGCCGGCTATACGCTGAAGGCTTGAAAGCCCTCTAAAGCCCGCGCGTCCCCATCGCGAGGAATTTCTCGCGCCGTTGCTTCTTGAGCGCCGCGCCGTCGAGTTCGAGCAACGGCTTGAGCGCCGCCTCGATCGCGTCGCCGGTCGCGAGGATCGCCGCGGCAGCGTCGCGATGCGCGCCGCCCAGCGGTTCCGGCACGATCTCGTCGATGACGCCAAGTTTCAAAAGATCCTGCGCCGTCAGCTTCAGCGCCTCGGCCGCGTCCTGGGCATTGGCGGCGCTGCGCCACAGAATTGACGCGCAGCCTTCGGGCGAGATCACCGAATAGATCGAGTGCTCGAGCATCAGCACCTTGTTGCCGGTCGCGAGTGCGATGGCGCCGCCCGAGCCGCCCTCGCCGATCACCGTGGCAATCAGTGGCACTTCGAGCTGCAAACCGGCGTCGATCGAGCGCGCGATCGCCTCGGCCTGGCCGCGCGCCTCGGCTTCGATGCCGGGATAGGCGCCCGCCGTATCGACAAAGGTCAGGACCGGCAGGCCGAAACGCTGCGCGAGCTGCATCAGCCGGACTGCTTTGCGATAGCCTTCGGGCTTTGCCATGCCGAAATTGTGCCGTACCCGCGCCTCGGTCGTGGCGCCCTTCTCATGCGCCAAGGCGACGACCGCGCGGCCCCGGAAGCGGCCGAGGCCGCCGATGATCGCGCGATCCTCGGCGAAGTTGCGATCGCCGGCCAAGGGTGTGAACTCGGTCAGCAGCCCCGCGAGATAGTCGCCGCCATGAGGGCGTTCGGGATGGCGTGCGAGCTGAACCTTCTGCCAAGACGAGAGCTTGGCATAGGTCTGCCGCAGCAGCCGATCGACCTTGGTTTCGAGCCGCGAGACCTCGTCGGCGATGTTGAGATCGCCGCCATCGGCCAAATGCCGCAGCTCTTCGATCTTGCCTTCGAGCTCGGCGAGCGGCTTCTCGAATTCGAGGAAATGGCGCATCAACGTGTTGAATTAGCACGGAAAGTGGGCTGACGCCACCCCTGCCGTTCAGGTCCGGACCTTGGTCCGTGCGAGCGGATGGCGTTCGGCAACTACGCGTTGCAGCCTGCCGCCTTGAACATGGGTGTAGATCTGGGTGGTCGCGATGTCGGCATGGCCGAGCATTTCCTGCACGCTGCGCAGATCGGCGCCGCGATCGACGAGATGGCTGGCAAAAGCGTGGCGCAGCACATGGGGCGACAGCCGCGCCGGGTCGATCCCCGCTTCGAGCGCCAGCTCCTTCAAGAGCTGTCCGCAGCGGCGCCGGGTCAGATGTCCCTCGCGTCCGCGCGAGGGAAACAGCCAAGGCGACACTTTCCCGTCGGCCAGGAAATGCCAGCGCTGCGCCAGATAGGCTTTGAGCGCCGTGCGCGCCTTGTCGCCCAGCGGCACAAGCCGCTCCTTGTCGCCTTTGCCGCGAATGACCAGGAACTTTGGGTCGCGCTGCGCCGCGGCCAAGGGCAAGCCGACCAATTCGGAGACGCGTAAGCCGGCGCCGTACAGCAACTCGACGAGGCAAAGCAGCCTGGCGCCTTCGGGGCCTTTGCGGCGATCGGCGGCGGCAAGCAAGGCTTCGGTCTCGCTTTCGGCGAGATATTTCGGCAAGGGCCGGCCGAGGCGCGGCGCATCGATCGCCTGGGTCGGGTCGTCGCGCCGCGCGCCTTCGACCACGAGAAAGCGGAAGAACTGGCGGAACGCGGAAAGCCGCCGTGCCGCCGTCCGCGCGCCGATGCCGGATTTGGCGAGGGCGGCGAAATAGCGGCGGAGATCCTCGCTCTCGGCGCGCGCGATGTCGCCGGCGAGAAAGCGCGCGAGCTCGGCAAGATCGGCGCGATAGGCCGAGAGGGTGAGGCGCGCAGCACCGCGTTCGGCCGCGAGCATCTCAAGAAACGCTTCGACCCGAGGCGGGGGCGACGCTGTCTTCGTCACGGTCACACGCCGGCGGCGAGCGCCGCCTCGACTGCAAGTGCACGCGCATCCGCGTCGAGCCCCACCGCTCTCAACCCTGCCACGACTTGGGCGAGAACCACCGGCTCGAGCGACAAATGATCCCCCGATGCAGCGATCAGAAGGCTGGCGAGGACAGTTTCCCCGACACGGCGCGCGGCCGCGGCCTGCCGTTGATCGAGCCAAAGCGCGCCGCCAGGCAACACGCCCGGATGGGTCGCCTGCAACAAGGGCGCAAAATCGAGCGGCCCAAGCGGCTCCCCGAGCGCCGAGAGCAGCCCGGCCAAGAGATCGATCTGGCGTGTTGCGGCGGCGGCATTGCGCGACGCGAGCACCGGCACGGCCTCCGGCAGGGGCGACCGATTGTCTTCCGATGTCGGCGAGCGGGCGAGATCGGCGATCACAAGCAGCTCGGGCGAATTGGCAAGCGCGATCCAGGGCTCCGCCTGATCGACAAGCCCGGCCGCCAGCAGCACGCGCGCAGCGTCGCCGGCAAAGCCTTGCTGCTCCGGCGCGGGCTGCAATTCTGCCACCAAAGGTGCAATCAGCTGTGCCATGGCGACGAAAGCGTCGCGGCGGCGTGCATCGGCGAGAAGCAGAGTTAAAGCAGCAACACGGGTTGCCGCGGTGTTGTTGGTTCGCGCGAGGTCGTACAGCAAAGCACGGCCGTGCGCGTCGTCAGGCAGCTTGCCGCTTTTGAGCGCCGCGCTCATTTCGTCGGGCTTCGCGTCGATGCTGCCGTAAAGAAGCCCTAGCGCATCGGGCGGCAAGGCACCGAAGCTCTCGGCCTTTTCGGCGGCGGCGAGTTGAAGGATCGCCGGCACCTTGTCGTTGGTTGCCCAAGCCGCAAGCGCGGACGGACCGGCGGAGGCCAGAGCATCGGCAGGCAACGGTAAATTGGCAGCGGCGAGCAGAACCACCCGCATCGGTGTCGGATCGGACAACTTGTCGAGCTTCTGGCGATGACCGTTGATCGTATCGATGAGTGCTTCGAACGCGGGATCGGCGCCGACCTTGCGTTCGCGCATCGCGCTCAAGCCGAGCGCGGCCTGGTCATAGGCGCCGCTCAAGGCCTGACAGGCGATGATCGCGCGATCCCACCAGGCATTGGCGTAACGCGGAGCGCGATCCTGTACCTGGCTGCAGGCATGCGCGACATCGTTCGCGGCAAAGCGCAGCTCGACATTGTCGCGGTCGAAGGTCTCGCTGCGGTTGGCTTGCGGCAGCGCGTCGAGCAGCGGTAAGGCATCGACGCGCCCGAGCGCGAGCAACCGGTCGAGCCGTAATTCCGCCAAGCCGGGATGACCGGCCTGATCTTGGCCGACCGGCGCGATCGCATCGCTCGACAGAAGTCGGCGCTCCAAATCCTGCAAGCTCGGCGACGAGGTCGGTTGCAGCAACGGCAAAGCGGCGGCGACGAAGCTGCGCGGCGTCCCCGCCCACATTGTACGCGGTAGCGCACCGTCGGCCGGGCCGAGCGTGCCGATCCATGACGGGTCGAGCGGCGCAAGCGGGGTTGCCTGGATATCGTTGTCGCTTGGCGTTGAGTCCGGCGCGGCTTCAGGCGCGGGCGGCGTTGCTTGCTGTGCCGGCGACTGATCTTGCGGCGTTGCCGGCGCTAGCGGAACGGGCGGCCCGATCTGTGCGAGGGCGGGCGATGCAAGAACCAGGAGCAGTGTCGCTCCCGCGGCAAGCTCAGCGCGGGAAACGCGCATCCGGAATGACCTTCTCGACACGTGCGGTCGGCGCCGGGATATTCCAAAACATCAGAAAAGCGCCGCCACCGACGACGATCACTACGACAAGCGCGACCAAGATCAGGAAAAATTTACCCATGGGAATTTCCGGAAATCCTACTCGGCGGGGCCACTCATTGACGATCCATGCGCGCAATATGCTAGGCTGCGGCCATGGTCAAGTTTTGGGCAGTCTATCGGCGTGACCGCGGCGTTGCAATGACGCTCCGCGCGCTCGGAACGATTCAAACATGACCGCCACGCCCCATTTCAGCGTGCCCAAGACGATCGTGCTGGTCGGGCTGATGGGCGCCGGCAAATCCAGCATCGGGCGGCGTCTTGCCCAGAGTCTGAACCTTCCCTTCATCGACGCCGACGCGGAGATCGAGGCGGCGGCAGGCCTTACGATCGAGGAAATCTTCGCGCGCGACGGCGAGGCAGTCTTCCGCAACGGCGAACGCCGGGTCATCGCAAGGCTGCTCGACAATCCGACTCAAGTGCTGGCGACAGGCGGCGGCGCCTTCATGGATCCGGAGACGCGCGCCGTGATTCGCGCGCGCGCCATATCGATCTGGCTCAGGGCCGATCTCGATCTGCTGCTCGCGCGGGTGGCGCGCCGCAGCAACCGGCCTCTGCTCAAGACCGGCGACCCGCGCGCGGTTCTGGCGCGGCTGATCGAAGAGCGTTACCCGGTCTATGGCGAAGCCGACATCGTTGTCGATTTGCTCGATGGCCCGCCGGAAGCCACGCTGCAGAAGGTGCTCGACGCGCTGGCGAAATTTCTCGGCGTGACGGAGAGCGCCGGAGCAGCGTCGTGAGCCAGCGCGAGAGTTTGCGCGTCGAGTTGGGCGCGCGCAGCTATGACATCCTGGTCGGATCGGACTTGCTGGCAAATGCCGGCGCGATGATCGCGCCCGTCATCCGCCAGAAGCGCGCGATCATCGTCACCGATGAAAATGTCGCGAAGTTCCATCTCGATACCTTGCGCGCGGGCCTCGGCAAAACCGGCATCGCGCATCACGCGATCGTCCTGCCACCCGGCGAGAGCACCAAGGATTTCGTTCATTTCGCCAAGCTGTGCGAAGACATCTTGGCGCTCGGCATCGAGCGCGGCACGCCGCTCATCGCCTTGGGCGGCGGCGTCATCGGCGATCTTACCGGCTTTGCCGCCGCGACTTTGCTACGCGGGCTCGATTACATCCAGGTGCCGACCACCTTGCTGTCGCAAGTCGACAGCTCGGTCGGCGGCAAGACCGCCATCGACAGCCAGCACGGCAAGAACCTCATCGGCGCCTTTCACCAGCCGGTTCTGGTGATCGCCGATATCGACACGCTTTCGACTTTGCCGCGGCGCGAGCTTTTGGCGGGCTATGCCGAGATCGTGAAATACGGCCTCATCCGCGACCGCGCGTTTTATGAATGGCTCGAAGATGCCGGGCCGAAATTGGTCGCGGGCGACCGCGACGCCCGGCGCCAAGCGGTGCTGAAAAGCTGTGCGATCAAAGCCGCGATCGTCGCCGTGGACGAGCGCGAAACCGGCGATAGGCAGCTGTTGAATTTCGGCCATACTTTCGGCCACGCGCTCGAAGCCGAGACTGGTTTTGGCGATGCGCTGTTGCACGGCGAAGCGGTCGCGCTCGGCATGCGGCTGGCCTTCGATTTGTCGGCGCAGCTCGGGCTTTGCCCGAAAGAGGCGCCGCAACGCGTGCGCCGGCACTATGAAGCGGTCGGCTTGCCGATCGCGCTGAGCCAGATCGCCAATGCGCGACGCTTCACTCCGGAGGCGCTGCTGCGCCATATGGGCAAGGACAAGAAAGTGCGCGACGGCAAGATCACGCTGATCCTCGCACGCGACATCGGCGACGCCTTCATCTCGCGCGCGGTCGAGGCCGCAACGATCGAGGCTTTCCTCGCCGCCGAGACCGGCGCCAAGCCGCTTTCCGCCGCCGCGACGTCTTGAGAGCCGCTTCCTCCTTTCAACCGCGAAAGAACCTGCCATGCCGCTGTCCCGAGCCGTGTCGCGCGAACCGATCCACCGAAGGCAAATCGATTGCAGCGGTTTTCGCCGCGAGGACGGGCTTTGGGACATCGAAGGGCATCTGGTCGACACCAAGACCTATGCCTTCAAGAACGAGCATCGCGGCGAGGTGGAGGCGGGCGAGCCGATCCATCAAATGTGGCTGCGTCTGACCGTCGATGACGAGATGACGATCCAAGCAGTCGAGGCCGCGACCGATCACAGCCCTTTCGCCGTGTGTCCCGCCATCCTGCCCAATTTCCAACGCCTCAAAGGGCTGAAGATCGCCAGAGGCTTCAACGGCAAGGTCGCCGAAATGCTCGGCGGCGTCGAAGGCTGCACGCATCATGTCGAGCTGATCGGCCGTCTCGCTACGGTCGCGTTTCAAACCATTTTCCCTTATCGCAACCGCATGGCCGCCGCCGAAGGCCGCAACCCCGATGCCAGCCGCAAGCCGCGGCTGCTCAACACCTGCCACGCCTTCGCCGAGAATGGCGAGATTGCCAAGCGGCTTTGGGGCGAACCGACAGCGCCGCACAAAAACTGACTCCGCCGCGTGCCGTCGGCTAAGATCGCGGCAGCCAAGATCAAGACAAAGGGAGGCGGGGATGGATTTCGGGTATTTCACGCTCAGCGATAACCACTATCTCAACAATACGCGCGGCGCCAACCAGTTCATCGACGACATCCTCGACGAAACCTTGCATGCCGACGCGCTTGGCTTTCACTCCGCCTGGATCGGCGAGCATCATTTCAGCTCGCTCGGCGTGTTGTCCTGCCCCGATCTGGTTTTGGCCTATGCTGCGGCGCGCACCAAGAAAATCCGTCTGGCGCCGGCGGTAACGGTGCTGCCTTTGCATCATCCGATCCGCGTGGCCGAGCAATGGGCGAGCCTCGATCTCTTGAGCGGCGGGCGCGTCGATTTCGCCGCCGGGCGCGGCTATGACCAGCGCGAATACGCGCCCTTCCATGTCTCCTTCGCCGAGAACCAGGAGATTTTCAACGAAGGCATGGAGATTGTCCGCCGCCTGTGGGCCTCGGACGCGCCCTACACGCATAAGGGCAAATATTATTCCTTCGAGAACATGGTGATCACGCCGCAGCCGGTGCAAAAGCCGATCCCGTCCTATGTCGCGTCATTTTCCAAGCCGTCGATCGAGCTTGCGGCCAAGCTCGGCTGCGGTCTGGTCGTGGCGCCCTTCGCCGCCGCGATGAGCTATGGCGGGCTGAAGCAAGTGGCCGATCTCTACAAGGAAACCTGCATCAAGGCCGGCGCGAAGCCGGGTCGTCTCATCTGCAGCTACTTCACGCATTTCGCCGACAACAAGCAGCAGGAGCTGGCGCAGCGGGAACGCCAGATCCGCTATTACAAGGAATGCGTCATTCCGGCGTTCCCGTCCGACCCGGAGAAAGCGCCGCCAAGCTATCGCTACATGGTCGAGATGACCGAGCGGCTGCACAAGGTGAAGCCCGAGGATTTGACCGAGAACTCGGTTCTGATCGGCGGCGCGCAGCAGATCACCGACACGCTCAAGAAGGCCGAGCAGGCGGGGTTCGACGAGGTGATCCTCTATTTCAACGTCGGCTTGAAGCCGCACAGCCAAGTGAAGGACGAGATGTCGCGCTTTGCCGCCGAGGTGCGGCCGGCGTTCAAGTAAGCTAAGCCAGCTTCTGGATCTCGGCCAGAACCGCGTTGCCCATCTCGGTGGTCGAGACGCGCTTCATGCCGGGCTGCATGATGTCGCCGGTGCGCACGCCAGTGTCGAGCGCGTTCTTGACCGCCTTCTCGACCATGTCGGCCTCGTCCTTCATGTCGAAGGAATAGCGCAGCATCATCGCGAAGGAGAGCACGCAGGCCAAGGGATTGGCGGCGTCCTTGCCGGCGATGTCGGGCGCCGAGCCATGGACGGGCTCGTAAAGCGCCTTGCGCCTGCCGCTCGAGTCGGCGGCGCCGAGCGAGGCCGACGGCAGCATGCCGAGCGAACCCGTGAGCATCGCCGCGCAATCCGACAGCAGATCGCCGAAAAGATTGTCGGTGACGATGACGTCGAATTGCTTGGGGTTGCGCACCAGCTGCATCGCGCAATTATCGGCATACATATGCGACAGCTCGACATCGCGATATTCGGCGTCGTGGAGCTTTTGCACTTCCTCGCGCCAGAGCTGGCCCAATTCCATGACATTGGCCTTCTCGACCGAGCAGACCTTGTTGTGGCGCTTGCGCGCCAGCTCGAAGGCGACGCGGGCGACGCGGATAATCTCGGGCGTGGTGTAGACTTGCGTGTTGACGCCGCGGCGCGTGCCGTCGGGCAGAGTCGTGATGCCGCGCGGTTCGCCGAAATAGGTGCCGCCGGTGAGCTCGCGGATGATGAGGATGTCGAGGCCCTGGATCACTTCGGGCTTCAAGGTCGAGGCGCCGATCAGCGGCTCGAACACCATGGCCGGGCGCAAATTGGCGAAAAGGTCCATCTCCTTGCGCAGCCGCAGCAGCCCGCGTTCGGGTTTTTGCGCAAACGGTAGATTATCCCATTTGGGCCCGCCCACCGCGCCGAAGAGAATGGCGTCGCATTCGAGCGCCTTCTTCATCGTCTCTTCGGCCAAAGGCGTGCCTTGCGCGTCGATCGCCGCACCGCCGACAAGACCTTCGGTCACGTCGAAGCTGGCGATGCGTTTCTTGTCGAACCATTCGACCACGCGGCCGACCTGGCGCATCACTTCGGGGCCGATGCCGTCGCCGGGAAGCGAGAGAATTTTGCGGTTTGCCGCCATAGGGTGATTTCCTTTTCGCTTAGAGCCAGGGCTGGCTCAAGCGGCGCTTTGATTCGAAGGAAGCGATCTTCGCCTCCTTCTTCAAGGTGAGGCCGATATCGTCGAGCCCGTTGAGCAGGCAATCCTTGAGATGCGCGTCGAGCTCGAAATGGACGGTTTCGCCATCGGGCCGGGTGATGGTCTGGCTGGCGAGATCGATGCTGAGCCGCGCATTGGCGCCCTTTTTCGCATCGTCCATCAGCTGATTGACGATCGCCGGCGGCAAGGTGATCAGCAGCATGCCGTTCTTGAAGCTGTTGTTATAGAAAATGTCGGCGTAGGAGGGCGCGATCACGCAGCGTATGCCGAAATCCATCAGCGCCCAGGGCGCGTGCTCGCGCGAAGAGCCGCAGCCGAAATTGTCGCCCACGACCAGAATCTTCGCCTGGCGATAAGCAGGCTGATTGAGGACGAAATCCGGATTCTCCGACCCGTCGTCGCGATAGCGCAGTTCCTCGAACAAGGCCTTGCCGAGGCCGGTGCGCTCGACGGTCTTCAAATGCTGCTTCGGAATGATCTTGTCGGTATCGACATTGATCATCGGCAAGGGCGCGGCGACGCCCGTCAAGGTGGTGAATTTGTCCATCGAACAACCTCTTTCAAGCGCGCGATTGTTAAGCCACAACGGGGGTTTAGGCAAGCGCACCTTGCGTCGCGGCCGCGCGCACCACACATAGAAGCGATGAACGATCCGCACCACCCCGAGCCCGAGATCATCCCGCCCGGCGCCGGCGATCCCGCCCGCTGGCAAGATCGAAGCGGCGCGCGCCAGACGCGTGTCTGGATGTGGTCGAGCGGTCCGCAGGGCACGCGGCTGCGCTATACGCGGCCCGGGCCGCTGGGCCTATTTCTCGTCTTCCTCACCCTTGCCGGGCTTTCGGCGCTGGGCATGCTCGTGTTTCTCGGCCTTGCCGCGATCGCGCTGCCGCTCATCGGCGCGCTCGTGCTTGTCGGCGTCATCGGCGGCGTGCTACGGCGGCTCTAGATTTGGCCGGCAACGGTGCCACCGGCGTTGCCGGCTGGCTGCGCCTGATCAGCCGAGTTCCCGGACATCCGCGAGCTTGCCGGCAATCGCTGAGGCCGCCGCCATCGCCGGACTCATCAGATGCGTGCGCCCGCCGCGCCCTTGCCTGCCTTCGAAATTGCGATTCGAGGTCGAGGCGCAACGCTCGCCCGGCTCCAACTTGTCGGCATTCATCGCCAGACACATCGAGCAGCCCGGTTCGCGCCACTCGAAACCCGCTTCGATGAAAATCCGGTCCAAGCCTTCTTCCTCGGCCTGTTCCTTCACCAGACCCGAACCCGGCACGACCAAGGCATTGACCCCGGCGGCGACCTTGCGGCCTTTGGCGACCGCGGCAGCGGCGCGCATATCCTCGATCCGGCCATTCGTGCATGAGCCGATGAAAGCGCGCTGGATCGTCACCTCTTTCAAAGGGGTTCCCGCTTTCAGGCCCATATAGACCAGCGAGCGCTCCATCGCCTGGCGTTTCAGCTCGTCGCTCTCATCGGCGGGATTGGGAACCACGCCGGTGATCGGCAGCACGTCTTGCGGGCTCGTGCCCCAAGTGACTTGCGGCGCGATCTTCGCCGCGTCGAGCTTTGCCGTGGTGTCGTAGCGTGCGCCCGGATCGGAAGGCAGCGTCTTCCAAAAGGCGAGCGCCTGCTCCCAGGCGGCGCCTTTGGGCGCCATCGGCCGGCCTCTCACATAGTCGAAGGTGGTTTCGTCGGGCGCGATCAACCCGGCGCGCGCGCCGCCTTCGATCGACATGTTGCACACCGTCATGCGGCCTTCCATCGACAACTTGCGGATGGCCGAGCCGGCATATTCGATCACATGCCCGGTGCCGCCCGCCGTGCCGATATGGCCGATGATGCCGAGGATGAGATCCTTTGCCGTGATGCCGAAAGGCAGATCGCCATCGACCGCGACCAGCATGTTCTTGGCCCGGCGCTGGATCAGAGTCTGCGTCGCCAGCACATGCTCGACCTCGGACGTGCCGATGCCGAAGGCGAGCGCGCCGAAAGCGCCATGGGTCGCCGTGTGGCTGTCGCCGCACACGATCGTCATGCCGGGCTGGGTCATGCCCTGCTCGGGCCCGATGATGTGCACGATGCCTTGGCGGATATCGTTCATCCCGAAATAGGGGATGCCGAACTCTTTCACGTTGCGTTCGAGGGTTTCGACCTGGAAGCGCGATTCCGGCTCGGCGATGCCGTGCGTGCGATCGGTCGTCGGCACGTTGTGATCGGCGGTCGCGAGCGTGGCATTGGGATGCCGCACCGTGCGCCCGCTGAGACGCAGGCCTTCGAAAGCCTGCGGGCTCGTCACCTCATGGACGAGATGACGATCGATATAGATGAGGCAGGTGCCGTCATCCTGCTGCTCGATCAGATGGCTGTCCCAGATCTTGTCGAACAGCGTGCGAGGATTTGCCATGGCGGTCAGGACGCTTTTTCGGGCCCGCCGGCTTCCGGTGCGGCCGCTTCGGCCTCGACATTCTCGCGCGCGCGCTCGGTGATGCGCGCAGCCTTGCCGCGGAGTTCGCGCAGGTAATAGAGCTTGGCGCGGCGGACGGCGCCGTGGCGCACCACTTCGATCGAGGTGAGGCGCGGCGAGTAAAGCGGGAAAATGCGCTCGACACCCTCGCCATAGGAAATCTTGCGCAGGGTGAAGTTGGAATTGATCCCGGCATTCTTGCGCGCGATGCACACGCCTTCGAAAGCCTGAACGCGCTCGCGCTCGCCCTCGACCACCTTGACCATGACGCGCACGGTATCGCCCGGCCGGAATTCCGGCGTGGGGCGCGCGCTGGCGACTTTCTTGAGCTCTTCCTGTTCGAGCGATTGCAGCAAGTTCATGTTCGGCCTCCGACCTATCGTTTACCTGCCTCGCCCGCATGGGCGAGGTATCGTTCCCACAAATCGGGGCGGCGCTCGCGCGTCGCCCGTTCCGCCTGCGCCACGCGCCAAAGACGGATATTCTCGTGATGCCCGCTCAACAGCACCTCGGGCACCGCGCGGCCCTGCCAGTCCTGGGGCCGCGTGTAATGGGGATATTCAAGCAATCCCCGCTGAAAACTTTCTTCCTCGAGCGTCGCCGCATCGCCGACCACGCCGGGCAGCAGCCTGACACAGGCATCGATCAGCGCGATCGCCGCCGGCTCGCCGCCCGAAAGCACGAAATCGCCGAGGCTCAGCTCTTCGATCGCGCGCGCTTCGATCACCCGTTGGTCGATGCCTTCGAAGCGCCCGCACAGAAGCCGCACGCCCGGCCCCGCCGCCAATTCCGCCACCCGCGCCTGATCGAGCCTGCGCCCGCGCGGCGAGAGACAAATCACCGGGCCCGGCGCATCCGTGCCGGCGATCGCCGCGTCGACGACATCGGGCCGCATCACCATGCCCGGACCGCCGCCGAAGGGCGCATCATCGACCGAGCGGTGTTTATCGCGTGCAAAGCCGCGAATGTCCACCGTGACCAGCCGCCAGACCCCGTCCGCCAGGGCCTTGCCGGCAAGCGAATGCCCGAGCGGCCCGGGGAACATTTCGGGGAAGATCGTGAGCACGGTCGCGGTCCAGGGCACCATGGGAATCAACCCGTCCCTTCCGCCTTCGCGGCGTCGAGCAACCCTTCGGGCGGTACCACCACCAGCTTGCGCTCGGCGACATCGACACGCGGCACGGCGCTTGTGGTGAACGGCACGATCACGGTCTTGCCCGAAGCATCGGCGATTTCGAGGCTGGCCCCGGCACCGAAATCATGCACATCGCGAACCGTGCCGAGTGCCGTGCCGTCGCTCAGCACCGCATCGAGGCCGATGAGATCGGCCTGATAGAACTCGCCATCGCCCGGCGCCGGCAGATCGGCACGGCGCACGTAAAGGCGCTGGCCTTTCAAGCGCTCGGCCGCGTCGCGATCCTCGACCCCGGCGATGCGCGCCAGCAGCACGCCCTTGCCGGCGCCCACCAATTCGAGCGCGAAGCGTTGCTCGCCCTGCTCATCCTCGAGCGGGCCGTAAGACGCGATCGCTTCCGGCTCGGCGGTGAAGCTCTTGATCCGCACCAGACCTCTCACACCATGCGCGCCCGCGATGGCGCCAAGGCAAACGCGCGCGCCGTCACCCAAGCCCGCGACGGGCAGGTCTCGACCGGCAGACCGGTCGGAAGCGGGTGAAGGCGCGCGCTGCATCGCCGACTAGGCGCTCGGCGCCGCGCCGGCAGCGGCTGCCGAAGCCTCGCCGGCGGCCTTGGCGCGCTCTTGCGCCTTGGCGCGCGGCGCGGATTTCTTCGGCCGCACGTGCATCTCGGGCTTGGGCATGAGACCGGCATCGCCGAGGAAGCGATGCACGCGCTCGCTCGGCAAAGCGCCGACCTTCAGCCAATGCTGCACGCGTTCGATCTTCATGATCAGACGCTCGGGATGGTTCTTGTCGAGCATCGGATTATAGGTGCCCAGCTTCTCGATGAAACGGCCGTCGCGCGGGCTGCGCGAATCCGTCACCACGATGCTGTAGAAGGGCCGCTTCTTTGCGCCGCCGCGCGACATACGAATCTTGAGTGCCATGAAGTCTCCTTGTTGTGATGCCGTGAATTAGTGCCGCGGACCGCCCGGCAGCAGCGCCGAGATGCCGTGCCGTTGCAGTCCCTTTTTGCCGATCTTGTTCATCCGCTTCATCATGTCGGCCATATCCTGATACTGTTTCAGGAGCCGATTGATTTCGGGCACGGTCGTGCCGGAGCCGGCCGCGATGCGGCGGCGGCGCGAGCCGTCGAGCAGTTTGGGGTTGCGCCGCTCGCGCTTGGTCATCGACGAAATGATCGCCTCTTGGCGCTTCAGGAGATTCTCATCGATCTTCGCGTCGCCGAGTTGCTTTTTGATTTTATTCACGCCCGGCAGCATGCCCATGATGCTGCCCATGCCGCCCATCTTGCGCAGCTGCTTCAGCTGCGAGGCGAGATCGTCGAGATCGAAGCTGCCCTTTTCCAGCTTCTTGGCGAGCTTCTCGGCTTCGTCGCGATCGATCGTCTCGGCGGCTTTCTCGACGAGGCCGACCACGTCGCCCATGCCGAGGATGCGCGACGCAATGCGCTCGGCATGGAACGGCTCGAGCGCGTCGAGCTTTTCGCCCATGCCCATGAACTTGATCGGCTTCGCCGTGACCGCGCGCATCGACAGCGCCGCACCGCCGCGTGCATCGCCATCGACCCTAGTCAGCACGATGCCGGTGATGCCGATGCGTTCGGCAAAGCTCTTGGCAAGGTTCACCGCATCCTGGCCGGTCAGCGCATCGGCAACCAGTAGGGTTTCGGTCGGCTGGGTCGCGTCGCGCACCGCGGCAACTTCTTGCATCAGCGGCTCGTCGATATGAAGCCGGCCGGCGGTGTCGAGGATGAGAACGTCGTAGCCTTCGCGCCTGCCGGTTTCGAGCGCGCGCTTGGCGATCGCGACCGGCCGCTCCAACGCGACCACCGGCAGCGACGCCACGTTGATCTGCTTGGCCAGCACGGCGAGCTGCTCTTGCGCGGCGGGGCGGTTGACGTCGAGCGAGGCCAGAAGAACCTTGCGCCGCTCGCGCTCGCTTAAAAGCCGCGCCAGCTTTGCCGAGGTGGTGGTTTTGCCCGAGCCTTGCAAACCGACCATCATCACCACGACCGGCGGTACGGCATTGAGATTGAGCACGCCGGCGCTGTCGGAACCCAAAGTCGCGACCAGATGGTCGTGAACGATCTTCACCACCATCTGCGCGGGCGAAACCGAGCGCAGCACGTCCTGCCCGACTGCCTTTTCGCGTACCGCGTTGACGAAGTCCTTCACCACCGGCAAGGCGACATCGGCCTCGAGCAGCGCCACGCGAATCTCGCGCATCGCGGCATCGACATCGGCTTCGCTCAGCGCGCCATGGCGGCGCAGCCGGTCGAAGATGTCGGAAAAGCGGTTGCTTAGGCCTTCGAACATTGCCGTCCTATAATCTAATCAAACCGAAACGGGCCAGTGCGCGACACTCGCGGACTGGCCGACCCCCTGAGAGGTAGATAAGCGTTACAGGCTTCCGGGGAAGCGGCGGGAAAACTAGGCCGGTCAGGCGCTTATGTCAATTCGCCCGGCGGGTCGCCGGGCTCGGGCCGGCGCCCCGCTTAACCCTGCCCCAATTCCGCCATCACAATATCGCCGCTTTGCCCTGGAGTGGGGGCGCCTGGCCGGCGTTGTCCTGATGTCTCGCTTTCGAGACGAACAACAGCAGGAACGCCCCTCCCATGAGCAACAAGATCTCCCTCCAGGCTTTGGCCGTCCTTGGTATCCTCGCCGTTTCCGGCCTGCCCGCGCTGGCGGCCGATATGACCCCCGCGACCCCGGCGCCTGGCGCGGCAGTTCAAAGCGACGTCAAAGGCAATGTTTCGGGCGCCGCGATCGGAACCAACGCCAAGGTCGATGCCAAGGTTGACGCGAAGAAAGACAGCAAGACCATCCAGAAGGATGCGAAAGACGCCAAGGACAAGAAGGTCCATGAGCAGACCGCGAAGCTCCCGCCGGTCGCCACCCCGGCGCCCCAGAGCAACGTGAACGGCTCGGCCGGCAGCTCGACCCAACACTAATCCCGGACCCTATTCGGGAGGCTTTAAAGAAGCACGTCGAGAGGCGCGGGATCTTCAGGTCCCGCGCCTTTTCCTTGGCCGCCGCCAATTGGACAGAAAACCCGCCGCTCCTTATATACGGCGCGATGCGCGGCACGGCTTTCGTCAAAATGCATGGGCTTGGCAACGACTTCGTCGTGCTCGACGCGCGCGCCAGCGCGTTGACGCTCGATGCGGCGCAAGCGCGTGCGATCGCCGACCGTCATCGCGGGGTGGGGTGCGACCAGATCCTGATTATCGAGCGGCCGAAAACCGCGCCGGCCGACGCCTTCATGCGCATCCGCAACGCCGATGGCAGCGAGGCCGAGGCGTGCGGCAATGGCGCGCGCTGCGTCGCCGACCTGCTCATGCGCGAGCTGGGACGTGATCACGTTGCACTCGAAACCGTGGCCGGGATTCTCGCGGCCTCGCAAGCAGGCGAGCGCCGCGTCACCGTCGATATGGGCGAGCCGAAATTCGGCTGGCGCGATATTCCGCTGGCGCGCGATTGCGATACCTTGCATGTGCCGCTGACGCTCGGCGCGCTTGCCGATCCGGTCTGCACCAGCATGGGCAATCCGCACGCGACCTTCTTCGTCGCCGATGCCCTCGCCGTCGATCTCCTGACGCTCGGCCCGAAGCTCGAGCACGATGCGATTTTTCCCGAGCGCGCCAATATCGGCGCGGCGCAAATTCTTTCGCGTAGCCGGTTGCGGCTGCGCGTCTGGGAACGCGGCGACGGGCTGACCCTGGCCTGCGGCAGCGGCGCCTGCGCCGCGCTGGTTGCCGCGAGCCGGCGCGGCCTAACCGAGCGCCGCGCCGCGGTGATCGCCGATGGCGGCGAGCTCGACATCGAATGGCGCGACGACAACCGCGTGACGATGACCGGGCCGGTCGCGGTGAGCTTCGAAGGCACGCTCGATCTTGCCTTGCTGGGCTGAACGATGGCCGCGCCGGAAATTCTTACCTTCGGGTGCCGCCTCAACGCCTTCGAATCCGAAGCGATCCGCCGCCACGCTTTGGCCGCCGGGCTGGAAGATGCGATCATCGTCAATACCTGCGCGGTGACGGCCGAAGCCGAGCGCCAGGCGCGCCAAGCGATCCGCCGCGCACGGAGGGATCATCCCGAGGCGCGGGTGATCGTCACCGGCTGCGCCGCGCAGCTCGATCCCGCGCGCTTTGCCGCGATGGCAGAAGTCGATCTGGTTTTGGGCAACACGGAAAAGCTCAAGCCCGAAAGCTATCGCGATCTCGCCGCGCGAATTGTCGTCAGTGACATCATGACGCTCACGGAAACTGCGGCGCATCTTGTCGACGGTTTCGAGAATCGCGCCCGCGCCTTCCTCGAAGTGCAGCAAGGCTGCGATCACCGCTGTACTTTCTGCATCATCCCGTTCGCGCGCGGCAACAGCCGTTCCGTGCCGATGGACGAGATCGTGAACCAAGCCCGGATGCTCGTCGCCAAAGGCTTTCGCGAGATGGTGCTGACGGGCGTGGACCTGACCGCTTTCGGCGCCGATCTGCCCGAGCGGCCAAGCCTCGGCGTGCTCGCCCGCGCGTTGCTCGCGCGCGTGCCGGAACTGGAGCGTCTGCGCCTTTCCTCGCTTGATCCGGTCGAAATCGACGAGCCGCTCTGGCAGCTCGTCGCCGAAGAGCCGCGTTTGATGCCGCATCTTCATTTGTCGATCCAGGCGGGCGACGATTTGATTTTGAAGCGTATGAAACGGCGCCATTTGCGCGATGAGGCTCTGGCGACCTGCCGCCGCGCGCGCGCGTTGCGCCCGGGCGTTGCGCTGGGCGCCGATCTCATCGCCGGCTTTCCGACCGAGGACGAGGCGATGTTCCAGCGCACGCTCGATTTCGTCGCGGAGGCGCAACTCGACTATCTCCATGTCTTTCCCTTCAGCGCTCGGCCGGGCACGCCGGCCGCGCGCATGCCACAAGTGCCGAAAGCGCTGGCACGCGAGCGCGCGGCGCGTTTGCGTGGAGCGGGCGCGGCGGCATTGGAGCGCAGACTCGCCTCCCATGTCGGCGCGACGGCGCAAATTCTGGTCGAGCGGCCCGGTTTCGGGCGCAGCGAGCATTACGCGCCCGTGTCCTTCGACGGCGACGCTGCGACCGGCGCGGTCGTGAAGGTGGCGTTGCTGCGCGCCGAGCCTGACCAGCTGATCGGACGGCAAATATGAGCGAGCAAAAGCCGGGGCTTTTCGCGCGGCTGAAATCAGGCCTTGCGCGCTCCGCCCAGCGCCTTAGCGACGGCATCGCGGCGATCGTCACCAAGCGCAAGCTCGACGATGCGAGCCTGGCCGAGTTGGAAGAGCTGCTGATCGCCGCCGATTTGGGTCTCAGCATCGCGCAGGAAATCACCGGAAATTTGCGCCGCACGCGCTTCAACCAGGATGTGGAGCCGGAAGAAATCCGCGCGGCCTTGGCCGAGGCGATGACGCAGATGTTGCGCCCCGTCGAGCGTCCGCTCGTCATCGATCCCGCGCACAAGCCGTTTGTGATCCTGGTCGTCGGCGTGAATGGCAGCGGCAAGACGACGACCATCGGCAAGCTGGCAAAATCCTATGTCGATGGTGGGCGCAAAGTCGTGATCGCGGCGGGCGATACGTTTCGTGCCGCCGCGGTCGAGCAGCTGAAAATCTGGGGCGAACGCGCCGGCGCCGAGGTGATCGCCCGCAACACCGGCGCCGATGCGGCGGGGCTGGTGTTCGACGCGCTCGATACCGCGAAAAAGCAAGGCGCCGATATCCTGCTCATCGACACGGCGGGCCGCTTGCACAACAAGACCGACCTCATGGCCGAGCTGCAGAAAATTCTCCGCGTCCTGAAGAAAGCCGAGCCGAGCGCGCCGCATGCCGTGCTGCTGGTTCTCGACGCGACGGTCGGGCAGAACGCGCATGCGCAAGTCCAGACCTTCCGCGAGATGGTCGGCGTGACCGGCCTCGTCATGACCAAGCTCGACGGCACCGCGAAAGGCGGCGTGCTGGTGGCGCTCGCCGAACGCTATGGCCTGCCGGTGCATTTCATCGGCGTCGGCGAAGGCGCGGAGGATTTGCGCCCCTTCGCCGCGGCGGAATTCGCGCAGAGTCTGGTGGGTCTCGAAAGCTGAAAGCCTTGCCGATGCGCGCCCGAACCTGTTTCGCCCTTTTCGCTGTTATTTTTCTGGCGCTCGCCTTGCGGCCGGCCGTGGCGGCGGAAATGGTCGCGCTTTCCGATCTCCACTTCGATCCGACCGCCGACCAGACCTTGGTCGATCAACTCGCGGCGTCCCCGCCGGAACGATGGGCGGCAATCCTGGCAAATGGCCGAGGGCGCATGAGCATCTTCGGCCAGGACGCGAATTGGAAGCTGCTCGATTCGGCGCTCGCCGCGGCCAAGGCTCAACCGACGCCCGATCTCGTGCTCGTCACCGGCGATTTTTTCGTCCACAGCTTTCCCGCGCGCTTCGATGCCGCCTCAGCCACGCATGGCGATGCCGCCTTTCATGCTTTCGCCGTCAAGACGTTGCGCTTTATCGCGCTGCAGCTCGAAGCGACCTTTCCGGGAACGCCGGTCTTGCCCGTGCTCGGCAACAACGACACCGATTGCGAGGATTACGAGCTGCGTCCCGGCGGCGCGTTTCTCGCCGACACCGCCGCGACCGTGGCCGAGCTGATCGGCCCGAAGGCGGGCGAGTCAGTGCGCCAATCCTGGTCTGCGCTCGGCAATTATGTGGTCCCCAACCCGGCGGCGAAGGATCAGCTTATCGCCGTCGTCAACACCAACTTCTTTTCGCCCCATTACCGCAACGGCTGCGGCACTCCGGCTGACGGCGATCCCGCCACGGCCACCCTGGCCTGGCTACGCGGCGTGCTGGCGGATGCCGAAGCGGCGCACCGCAAAGTCGCGCTCGCCTTTCACATCCCACCCGGGATCGATGCGCCCGCCACGGCGCGCCGCGATGCCTGTCCAATTTCCCCGGTGCCGATGTTCGCCGAACCCTATGGCGACCAGTTTCATACCTTGATGGCGCAATATCGCGACACCGTGACGGCCAGCTTCGCCGGCCATACGCATATGGACGGGTTCCGGTTGTTGCGCGAAGGCGGCAAGTCTTTCGCCTTTGTCTTGATGAATCCGGCGATCAGTCCGATTTACGGCCAGAGCCCCGCCTTTCGCCGTATCATCCTGGCGGATGACGGGAACATCGCCGACCAGTCGGTCTATTACCTCACCAATCTGGCCGAGGCCGCAACCGGCGCGGCGCCGCGCTGGCAGCTCGAAATGAGCTTCGATGCGACCTGGAACCTGCCGCGTTTCGACCTCGCCAACCTCGACGAGTTGTATCGTCGCATCGGGACGACCGCGGCGGCGCGCGACCGTTGGCTCGACCTTTATGCCGTTCAAGGCCCCGGCCGCGACCAGATCAAGCCTAGCTCCAATGCGATCTATCGCTGCACAGCCGGTAATGATCGCGCCGAAGACGTTGCGGCGTGCAGTTGCACCGGAGCCGCGCCTTAGCGCCGACAGCGCGGGTGGGCGAAATGGGCAGGGCCGGGCTTGCGGTCAGGCCCGCTTCCCGCCAAATTCCCGGCGGCTTTTCCAGAGGAGTACCCGCGTCATGGCCAAGACGGTAAAACGCGGCAGGCATTTCCTGCACGTCCCCGGCCCCAGCAACGTTCCCGACCGCGTCGCCCGGGCGATGGACAATCCCATCATCGATCATCGCGGTCCGGAATATGTCGAGCTGTGCAAGACCTGCTGCGCTGGCATGAAGCGTGTCTTCCGCACCAGCGGGCCGGTGGCGATCTATCCGTCTTCAGGTACCGGCGCTTGGGAAACCGCGTTGCTCAACACTTTGTCGCCGGGCGATAAGCTCCTGGCCTTCGAAGTCGGACAATTCTCCACCTTGTGGCGGGTGATGGCCGAGCGCCACGGGCTGGTGGTCGAGTTCGTGCCCGGCGATTGGCGCCACCCGATCGATGCGGCGGAGGCCGAGCGCCGACTTGTCGCCGACCGCAACCATGCCATCAAGGCCGTGATGGTGGTGCATAGCGAGACCTCGACGGGCGTGTTGAGCTCGGTTCCCGCGATCCGCCAGGCGCTCGACCGCGCCGAGCATCCGGCGCTGCTGATGGTCGATACCATCTCCTCGCTCGGCGTCCACGATTACCGCCACGATGAATGGGGCGTCGACGTCACCATCGGCGGCGCGCAAAAGGGCCTCATGCTGCCGCCTGGCCTGGGCTTCAACGCGATCTCGAAGAAGGCGCTCGCCGCAAACAAGACCGCCAAGCTGCCGCGCGCCTATTTCGATTGGCAGCCGATGGTCGATGCGAATGAATCGGGGCTTTATCCCTACACGCCAGCCACGGGCCATTTCTTCGGCCTCAAGGAAGCGATCGCCATGATCGAGGAAGAAGGCCTCGACAACGTGGTCGCCCGCCATGATCGCCTGGCCGAAGCGGCCCGCCGCGCGGTGCGCAGCTGGGGTCTGGAAGTCCTGTGCGCCGATCCGCGCGCCTATGCCAGCGCGCTCACGGCCATCATCATGCCCGAAGGCGTCAATGCCGATGCGGTGCGCGGCGTTATTCTCGACCGCTTCGACGTGTCGCTGGGTGCCGGACTCGGCAAAGTCGCGGGCAAGGTGTTCCGGGTCGGCCATCTCGGCTGGATCAACGATTTGATGCTGGTCGGCGCTTTGGCCGGTATCGAGATGGGAATGGCCGCTGCCGGGGTGAAGCACAAGAGCGGCGGCGTTCAGGCGGCGATGGATTATCTCGCCGGCAATTCCGCCGCGCATGGACGTTGACGCACTCGCCGAAAGACTGATCGCCGCCCGACGAACCGGCACACGCATCGCCGCTCTGGCGCCGGCAGAAGCGCCCGCGAGCGTCGCCGGAGCCTATGCCGTGCAAGAGGCGATCTTGCAGCGCCTGGGCCTTGCCATCAGCGGTTGGAAAGCGGGCGCCGCCAACCCGACGGCGGAGCCGCAAGGCGGCCCAATCCTCGCCGACCGCATGCAAGCGAGCCCGGCGCGGTTTGCGCCGCTTGCCAATGCGCTGCGCACCGTCGAAGCTGAGCTGGCTTTCAGCTTCGGCCGCAATCTGCCGGCGCGCGCCGAGCCTTATGGTGAGGCCGAGGTTTGGGACGCCGTTGACGCGTTGCACGTGGCGATCGAGATCTTGGAATCGAGCTTCGTCGACCGCCGTTTCGTGCCAGAATTTGCGCCGGTGGCCGATCTCCTGAACAACGGCGCTTTCTGTTACGGCCCGGCAATCCGCGATTGGCGCGGCTTCGACGTCTTGAAGCCTCAGGCAGTGCTTCTGATCGACGGCAAAGAGGTTCGCCGCGCCAAGGCGGGAACGCCCGGCGGCCATCCGCGCCGCCTGCTCGCCTGGCTCGCCAACCACGCCGCCAAGCGCGGCCATCCACTGCAGCGCGGCGACATCGTCTCGACTGGCAGCCATACCGGCATGTATGACGCGCCGCCTGGCGTCCAAGTCACCGCTCGGTTCGAAGGCATCGGCGAAGCGAGCCTCGTTTTCTCGGCTTGACATAGCGTAAGCTACAACTTACCGTAAGTAGATACTTACGGTGAGACATGGCACAATTATCAAATGTCGTCAGCGCCTTGGCCGATCCGACGCGGCGCCTGATTTTCGAGCGGCTGGCGGAAGGGCCGCAATCCGTCGGCGCCTTGGCGCTCGGCCTGCCGATCAGCCGTCCCGCCGTTTCCCAGCATTTGCGCGTGCTCAAAGAGGCCGGGCTGGTATCGGACCGCGCCGAAGGAACGCGCCGCGTCTATCACATCGACCCGGCGGGGCTGGGTGTGATCCGCCAATGGCTAGACCGGTTCTGGGACCGCTCGCTTGCGGCGTTCCAGGCCGAAGCCGATCACGACGCGACCGATCAGAAATCCCAAGAGGAGAAAGCGGAATGAGCCAGACCATCATCCCCGCCGCGGTGCGCAAGCAGATCGTCGTGAAAGCGCCGCCGACGCGCGCCTTTGAGATCTTCACCGCCGGCATGGAGCGCTGGTGGCTCAAGACGCACAGCATCAACCCCACCAAATCGCCGATCAAAGATATCGTCGTTGAGCCGCGCGAGGGCGGGCGCTGGTTCGAGCGCGGCGAGGACGGCAGCGAATGCCAATGGGGCAAGGTGCTGGCATGGCAGCCACCGACACGTTTGCTGCTGGCGTGGCAGATCACCGGCAAATGGCAATACGACCCCAATCTCGTCACCGAATTGGAAATCCGTTTCGTCGCCCAAGGCACCGGCACCTCGGTCGAGCTCGAACATCGCCATCTCGAGCGCTTGGGCGACGCGGCCGAGCCGATGCGCCAGACCTTCGAGCAAGGTTGGGCGAGTTTGTTGGAAAACTTTGCCGGGGAAGCGGCGTGAATGGCCCAAAGCGGAATCACAACCTCATCAACTCACAGCCTCGTTTCATCCCCAATAACCTGCTATTGGGGATAAGATGGAGTATCACCAGATATGAAGGGCTTACCTGGGGCCCTTTTGCGGATAAGTCTGGGCACAGAATAACCACTTGATTTCGCCTAGATTTTTGACTCGACTCCCGAGACTTGGGAGCATCGATGGCTGACATATTGCCGAACGACCTATTTCGTGAAGAAGTGAACGACGATTCGCGCGCGGACAATCGCGCGACAGGGATATTGCCTTATCAGGCGCTCAACAATCTCATACGTGAGCATGAGATGTGGGGCCGCCATCCAATTTCTTCCGACCAAGTGCAACCCGCGAGTATCGACTTGAGGTTGGGCGAGGTTGCGTACCGGGTGCGCGCGAGCTTTGTGCCGGGTACTGGCGCTACGGTTCAGGAGAAGATCGACGAACTCGACGCGTATCGCATCGACATAACTAGCGGAGCGGTCCTTGAGAAAGGCTGCGTCTATGTGATCCCGCTGCTCGATTGTCTGGACCTCAAGAATGGCCTCACTGCATTTGCCAACCCGAAAAGCTCGACAGGCCGCCTAGATATTCTTACCCGCTTGACCGCCGACAACTGCAGTTATTTCGATCGCATCGAGCGCGGGTATAAGGGCCCCTTATACGTTGAAGTCGTGCCACGGACTTTCAGCGTTGTTGCTCGCACTGGCACGCGGCTTAACCAACTTCGCTTCCGCCGCGGAAGTTCGGCTATTGCAGGCGGAGAACTACAACGCCTGCACGACGAGGGTCAATTAGTGGTGCCTGGCGATGGTGAGCAGACGTTGCGTGATCGTACACGATTTGGCGTGACGGTTGACTTACACGGACAGGAGCGCGGTGGTCTCATCGGCTATCGCGCGAAAAAGCACACGGACCGGATCGATCTCGAAAAGATCGCGCATTACGATCCACTGGATTTTTGGGAGCCACTGTATTATCGGCGCGACCCACCTCTAATCTTAGATCCAGCTGAGTTCTATATCCTGGTCACCCGCGAGAGTATTCGCGTTCCGGGCGAGTACGCTGCTGAAATGGTGGCGTATGACACAGCGGTTGGCGAGTTTCGCGTGCATTATGCGGGTTTCTTCGATCCTGGTTTTGGTCTAGGCGGCGTCAGCAGCAAGGCGGTGCTGGAAGTCCGTTCGCACGAAGTTCCCTTTATGCTAGAACATGGCCAAACCGTCGGCTGGCTGCAATATGAGCGTATGGCCGGCAAGCCCGACCGGCTTTACGGCTCTGGACTCCACTCGAATTACCAGGGTCAGGGGCTCGCTCTGGCAAAACAGTTCAAAACTTTTCGCGGTTAACGGCCGGCTAACGCTTTTTTAACCATTCTTCATCATGGTTAAGCCGAACTGAATCGACGCTGGCGAAAACGGGACTTGCAGCCGCCCCGCGCTGGCGTCGATACTTGGACATCCTTCGAGCGGGCATCATCCTTGGCCAAGCCGGAACCGAGCCTCAATCGCCAGACCGTCGCGATCGTCGACGATCGGGCGACCAACCTCAAAATCCTCGAGCGCTTGGCGAAGACGCTGATGGACGGGATTGAGGTCGTCATTTTCGACCGCCCGCAAAAAGCGCTCGACGCGGCACCGCTTTCGCCACCTGACCTGCTGATCACCGACTTCAACATGCCGGAGCTCGACGGCGCCGAGTTCATTCGGCGCTTCCGCGCAATTCCGACCTGCGCCGACGTGCCCGTGATCGTCATCACCTCTTACGAGGACCGCGATCTGCGCTATCAGGCGCTTGAAGCGGGCGCCACCGATTTCCTGCTGAGCCCGGTCGATCATCACGAGTTTCGCGTGCGCTCGCGCAATCTGCTCACTTTGCGGCGCCAGCAGCTGCAGCTGAAAGAGCATGCCTTGGCGCTCGAGCAGAAGATCCAGATCGAGGCCGAACGCCATAAGGACGCGCTCAAAGAAAGCCACGAGCTTTTGCTGCGCGTGATCGACGCGGTGCCGATGGCGGTCGCCGCGACCGATCGCGACGGGCGCTATGTCTTCGTCAATGATTGGTTCGCGCGCCGCATCGGCAAGCCCGGCAGCGAGGTCATGGGGTTGACTCCGGTTCAAGTGCGCGACGATCTCAATGCGCGTGCCGCCATGGAACGCGATCGACGGATCATGTCCGGTCTCGATCAGGCCGGCGCTTTCGAGGAAATGGTTCCTGCCGCCAATGGCAGGCGGCGCGTGCTGCTGACGACCAAGGCACTATTGCGCGACCCGTCGGGACGGCCCTTGCTGGTGGTCACGGCCTCACTCGATATCACCGATCGCAAAGAGGCCGAACTGGCGCTGATTCAAGCCAAGGAAGAAGCCGAAATCGCGAGCCGCAGCAAGACCGAGTTCCTGGCCAATATGAGCCACGAGCTGCGCACGCCGCTCAATGCCATTATCGGCTTCAGCCAAGTCATGGCGGATCAGCATATGGGTCCGCTCGGCAGCCAACGCTATGTCGGCTATGCGCGCGACATCTGCACCAGCGCGCAGCATCTGCTCGGCATTATCGGCGACATTCTCGACGTCTCGAAGCTCGAAGCCGGCAAGGTCGAGCTCGACGAGGAAGAGACCGAGATCGCGGCCGTCGTGCGCGACGTGATGCAGCTCGTGGGCGAACGCGCGCGTTCGCTCGAGGTGGCCATCGACATCGACCTGCCGGCCAGCCTCCCCCGGCTGCGCGCGGATTCGCTGAAGCTCAAGCAGGTTCTCCTTAACCTCGTCACCAACGCGGTGAAGTTCAGTCACCCCGGCTCGCGCGTCGTGGTGTCGTCGCGATTCGACGATGACGGGTTCCACGTCTTGGTCGAGGATCAAGGCATCGGCATGGATCAGGCCGAGGTCGAAACCGCCGTTACGCGCTTCGGCCAGGTGGCAAGCCCGTGGAGCCGGCGTCATCCCGGCACAGGTTTGGGTCTGCCGCTCGCCATCGGTCTGGTCGAGCTGCATGGCGGCCGCTTGCGCATCCAAAGCCAGAAGGGCGTCGGCACGACCGTCACCTTCTCGCTGCCGCGCGCCCGCGCATTGGCTCCCAGCATCGCCCGCTCCGCCTAATACCGTGCCGCAAGCGGTCGCGTTGGGCATCATCGCGGGTTATGCCGATGCGGTCGGCTATCTGCGTTTCAAAGCATTTGCGGGCATGATGACGGGCAACACCGTCTTGATGGGGCTTGCCCTGTTCGGCCGGGCCGAGTTGCAGCCCTGGATCTACGCCAGCTTGCTCGCCCTGTTTTTCGTGGCTGCCGTCGCGACCTATCTTTTGCTGCCGCATGTGCCGCCGGTTGTCTTGCTAGCCGGCGAAGCGCTGTTGATCCTGGTCAGCGACGCGGTCAGCGCTCAATGGGCGGTCAGCTTCCTGGTCATTGCCATGGGCATGCAGAATCAAGTCGCAGCGCGCTTTGGCGTGCCGCTGAACACTACTTTCATCACCGGCGACATCTTGCGCTTCGCCGAGGGCTTGGCCGGGCGACTCAGCCTGGCGGCCGTCCAGCCATCGAGCGTCCATTTTGCGATCTTCGGGCTCGTGTGGTTCGGCTATGCCCTCGGTGCCGCCTTGGGCGCGGCTGCCTTCAAGCTGGTGGCTTGGCCTTTGGTGGTGCCGGCTTTGCTGCTCGGTTTTGTCTATTGGCGAGCGCGGCCGGCACGCTGACGCTAGCGGCGCAGCGGGTACCAAAACACTACCTATCGGTGCCTGAATTCCGCTGACCACCAAACTATAGATTTTTCGCGCCATAACCGGCACAATTAATAATTGGCGCCCCCGCCTCGCGGGCGTGATTTTTTCGCCCTGGCGGGGGGAGCCGGAACGCGAGCTATGACAAAATCGCAGGAGCCGAGTGGTTTACCGGCGCCTTCCCCTTTTGGCGGCAGCACACCCCGTGCCGTCACCTTGGCGCTCGCCGTCTACGCGGTGCTGGCGCCGCTTATCGTCGCGATCATCATCGCGCCCGGCTTGGGCGCGGCAGCCTCCTATTTCGGACCGTCGCAATTCCTGATCGCCTTGGCGATGAGCCTGCTCGGCCCGGGACTTGCCGTCATGACCGTGGCCTTGCGCGGCCACGCCCAAGTGTCGGCCGATCTCATCGAACGGCCCGACAGCGAGCCGCAGCAGGCGATCATCCGCCTCGCCATCGCCGGCGCGGTCCTGATCTATCTCGGCGTCCTCGCGGTGCTCGACAAGGCCGGGGCCGCGATCGTGCCATTGCTCGCGGTCGAGGTCGCGGGGATGCTCAGCGCGTGGCTGCTGTTTGTTCATCTCATGGCCGATCCCGCGCCGTCGAGCGCGCGGCGCGTCGCCGCGATGGTCAACGACGTCGTGCTGATTTCGGTATTCCTGCATGTCGGCGGGGCCTATGCGGCGCCGTGGTTCTCGATCTATCTCTGGGTGATTCTCGGCTTCGGCTTCCGCTTCGGCGTCAAGCCGTTGATGTGGTGCGCGCTGTTGAGCATTGCCGGTTTCGGCACGGTTTACGTGACGACGGCTTATTGGCAATTGCAAGGCCCGGTCGCGGCCGGCATCTGGCTCGCGCTGGTGCTGTTGCCGGCCTATGCGGCCGCCTTCATCCGAGGACTGACCTCGGCCAAGGCGCAGGCGGAGAATGCCTCGGCGGATAAGAGCCGGTTTCTCGCGATCATGAGTCACGAGTTGCGCACACCGCTCAACAGCGTCGTCGGCATGGGCTCGCTCATTGCGCGCACCAAGCTCGATGCCGAGCAGCGCGACATGCTGGCGACCATGCAGCACTCGGCACGCTCTCTGCTCGGCCTGATCAACGATCTGCTCGATCTCTCGAAGCTCGAGGCCGGCAAGCTTGCGCCGACGGTCGAAACCTTCGTGCTTCACGAGGTGATGGGCGGCGCCGTCGCCATCGTCCGCCCTCAGGCCGAAGCGAAGGGCCTGGCGCTCACTTTGCGCATCGATCCTCGTTTGCCGCACGCCTATCGCGGCCTGCCGTTGCAACTGCGCCAAATCCTGGTGAACCTGCTCGCCAATGCGATCAAATTCACGCCCGCCGGCCACATCGCCGTGACCGGCACCTTGGTAGAGCGCAAGAACGACCGCGTGCGCCTGGCACTCGCGGTCCGGGACGACGGCATCGGCATTCCAAAGGCCGCACAGGACAGAATTTTTGACGTCTTCACGCAGGCCGATGATGCGGTGACACGCCGTTATGGCGGCTCGGGTCTCGGCCTTGCCATCGCCAAGCAGTTGGTCGAGCTGATGAAGGGCACGATCACCCTCGATAGCGATACTGGCAAGGGCAGCATCTTCACCGTGACACTGACCTTGGAGCAGGCGATCGGCGACACGGTAAGGCCGCCCGATCTTCTCGGCCGCAAGCTGGTGGTGATCGCTAGCGACAACGAGCTTGCCGGCGCGCTCGAAACCAGGTTGCGCGCTTGGCGTGCCGACGTGCAATGGGTTGCGGACGGCGAGTTGGCTTTGGGCGAATTGGCGCTGGTCGGGCGCTCGGAGCGACCGGTGATCGTCATCATCGACGGGCGCGACAACCCGCTCGCGGCCTTGAGCCTCGCGCATCGCTCGATGAGCGCGATGGCAAGCGCGCCGCTGATCCTGTTCATCGCAGCGCCGCAAGGCGGCGAGGCAATCGGAAGCCTCGCCGCGTCGCAGCTCGCGGCGGTGATCGAAGCCCCGTTGAGCGAAACCGATCTGGCGAGCGCGCTTTTGGGAATCCTTGCCGGCGATGCGCTGGCCGGCACGGAAGAGGAGGGCGCTGCATCGGGTCTCGCGGCGAGCCCCGCCTTTGGCGCAGGTCCCTCCGCCGAGAGCGGATCTTTCGGCGCAACAAAACCGCTGCACATCCTGGTTGCCGACGACAATGCCGCGAATTGCAAGATTCTGAAGAGCGTGCTCGAAAGCGCAGGCCATGAGGTCGAGGTGGTGGGCGACGGCGAGGCGGCCTTGTCGGCGCTCGACCGCGCGCAATTCGATCTGGCGCTGCTCGACATCAACATGCCCGAGGTCAGCGGTTACGAGGTGGCAAAGCTTTATCGCGTCAGCCATATCGGCGAATGGCGCTTGCCGATCGTCGCGCTGACGGCCGACGCGACCAGCGAAACCGAGCGGTTATGCCGCGAGGCCGGGATGGATGCGGTGCTGACCAAACCGGTCGAGCCGTCGCGGCTTTTGGCCGAGCTCGAAGCGATCCATGCCCGTGCCGTCCGGCCCGAGCGCATGGCGGTGGGCGCGCCGCCGGTCGTGACCTCGATCACGGTTCATCCGCGCTTCGTGCCCGACGCCGGCGCGGTGGTGGACGAAGCCACCTTCGCGGCGCTCCGGAATCTGGGCGGCAGCGACTTTCTGATCGAGGTGGTCGACACTTTCCGCAAGGACGCGTGGCGGCTGTTGGATCAGCTCAAGCAAGCGGCCGCGCGCGGCGATTTGCGCGAGTTCCGCGAGCTGATGCATTCCTTGCGCAGCGGCGCCGTCAATGTCGGCGGCGTCAAGCTGTGCCAAACCTTGACCGCCTTGCGCGACATCTCGACCCGCGAGCTGAGTACCAACGGCGCAAACCATGTCGAGAAGATCGAAAGCGAATTGTCGCGCCTCGACAGCGCCCTCGCCGAGCTCGTCACGGCGCAGCGCCGCGTTTAAGGATCAGCCGGCGAGCGCGCCGAGTTCGCGCTCGACCCCCGCGCGCAGCAAGGTCGCATCGCCGCCGAAGGTGACGAGGCGGAAGCCCTTGGCAGCAAAATTCTTCGCCCAGCGCCCCGAGCCGGTATGGATCCCCGGCACGATCTTGTGCCGCTGGCACGCAGCAAGGATTTTCGCGACCGCCGCCACATGCTCGGGCTCGTCGCGATCGAGGCCCGGCCCTAAGCCGAGCGAAATCGCGAGATCGCTCGGCCCGATATAGATGCCGTCGAGGCCGGGTGTGCCCGCGATCTCGTCGACATTCGCAAGCCCGTCCTTTGTTTCGACCATCACGAAGCACAACACGCCGTCGCCCGTCACCTTCATGTCGCGGCTACCCATCACCAAGGCCGCGCGCGCCGGACCGTTGGAGCGCTCGCCTTTTGGTGGATAGCGGCACGCCGCCACGGCTTTCGCCGCCTCGTCGCGATTATTGACCAAGGGCACGATCACGCCCTGCGCGCCGGCATCGAGCGACTTGCCGATCACCCAGCCTTCATTGGCCGGCACGCGGGTCAACGCCACCGAGCCGCGCGCGTCGATGCCGCGCGCCATCTCGACCATGTCGCGATAATCGCATACGCCGTGTTGCTGATCGACGCAGACATAGTCGACGCCTTTGGCGCAGACAAGCTCGGCAGAAAAACCGCACGGCAGGCTGGCGAAAAGACCGAAAACGGTCTCGCCTTTGGCCCATTTCTCGCGTAGTGCAAATGCGGTTGCCATCCGACCCCTCTCCAATTCTTGCCGGCGTGATTGTCCGTCGCGCGGCGGCGCGAAGTCAATCCTTGGGCTTGGCAGGCCTCTTGGGCGTCAGACCGCCGGTCGGGCGATGCGCCGATCCTGGGCCGCGACCAGACGCAGCATGCGCCGCAAGCCGGGCTCGTCGAGCCGCAACGCGGCTTCGACCCAGAGATCGGCGATGCGCGTCATCTCTTCGAAGGTGACGCTATTGACGAGACGGCGTGCGCGATAGAGGGCGCGCAACGCGGCGTAACGCTTTCCGCCACGGCCGATGTAATCATAGAAAGCATTGATGCCTTGCCCGTCGGGCGCCAGCACATCGATCGCGCCCATGGCGTGCAACTGCTCGGCACCATACATTTCGCCGCTCATGATGATGCGCTCGGCAAGACCCGGCGCGACGCGGCGCGTCAGAAACGTATACGCGCCCATCCCGGGGAAGAGATTGAAGAGAATCTCGGGCAAGCCGAATTTCGCGCTGCGTTCGGCGACAATCAGGTTGGAGCTGAGCGCCGCTTCAAAGCCGCCGCCGAGCGCATCGCCCTGAACCAGCGCCACCGAAATGATTGGAAGATCGAAGCCCAGACCGGTCGCGTTGGTATAACCCACTTCGCAGCAGGCATGGGCATAGCGCCGCAAGGCCCCGCGATCCTGTGCGCGGATGAGCGTCGACAGCAAGTCGAGATCGCCACCCAGGTTCCACACGCCCGGCATGCGCGAGGCCAGCACCATGTAGCGCAGCGGCGGCTCGGCGTCGTCACGGTCGCCGAAGAGGCCGCGCACCATGCGTTGCACGCCTTGCGCCTCATCGAGGACCGAATTGGTGAAACAGGGCCTGGCAGCAAAATCGAAGTAGCAGAACAGAACTTTTTCGTCCGGATCGTGTTCGAACGCGAACTCGGTGAAACGCTGTTGGCGGAGTGCCGCCTCGACCCGGTCGTGGACGCCACAGACGATTTCGGCAATGCCGGCTCCGGACGCCGGCCCGCCGCGAACCGGAGACGACCGATCCGACAAGCGATCGATGATGTGGGGCAGAGTCGACATTCCATGCCTCCGCGGCGCGGCAACGGCCTCAGAAGATGGTTAACTCTGAATAGAAATATCATATAAATCAATAGGTTTTTATATTCTCTTGATGCGTGCGCTGAGAAACCCTAGCTATAGATTGTTCCTGTTGATGAACTACTAGAGCTAGTTTTGCGGGCGAATGGCGGGAAAGGCGCTTCCCCGATCCAGGCAAGCTCGCGCGCTATAGGCCGAACCAATGGCATGGCGGGAAATAGCCGAGAAAAGCTGACAGCCACTCGCCTGCGGGTCTAAGAAACGCAGCGCAACGAACGACGGATAGAAAATGGAAGCTATCGAAGCTTTGACGTCACGCCGCAGCCCGGCGCGGTTTAGCGAGCCGGCCCCCGATGATACGGCGCTCGACACGATGCTCCAGGCGGCGATGCGTGCCCCCGATCACGGCAAGCTCAAACCTTGGCGCTTTATCGTGCTGCGCGGCGAGGCGAGAAAACGCTTCGGCGACGTCATGGCCGAGGCGATGAAGCGGCGCGAGCCCGACGCGCCGCCCAACATGATCGAGCGCGAGCGCGAGAAGCCGCTGCGCGCGCCGCTCATCGTCGTGCTCGCCGCCGCGATCAAGGAAGGCCACAAGATTCCCGTCATCGAGCAACTGCTCGCAGCCGGGGCCGCAGCGCAGAACGTGATGCTCGCCGCGCATGCCTTAGGATTCGCCGCGGCGTGGAAAACGGGCGCGCCCGCTTACGACAATTATGTCAAAGAAGCACTCGGCCTGACGCCGGCAGATGCGATCATCGGCTTTCTTTATCTCGGCACGCCGGCCGCACCGCCCGCCGCCTTGCCGACGCCCGCATTGGCCGATTTCGTCCGCAGCTGGCCGGCCTAGTTGCATCGGCCGCGTTGCCTTAAGCATCGCCCGATGCCGGTGCCGCAGCGGTGAAATCGGGACAGAAGGCATCGGCGCTCAGATAGCGGTCGTGGCGCAGGCATAGCCCGTCATCCACTTTGACCGACGCCCAGGCCGAGCTCATCACATTGAGCCCCTGGAACACCGATTCGATATAGGCCGGATCGTTGCGGAAATGAACGCAAGCCCGGCAGGTGTTGCACGCGCGGGCATGTTTCATTGCGCGAGATTGGCCCAATGCGCGGCGAACACCCAGGCCGAAAGCGCAAAGCCCAAGAGCACGTTCACCACAACCCCCGAGCTGAAGGCGAGGAAAGGCTTGCGTCCCGCCGCGGCAAGCTCGCCGAACCTTGTGGTGAGACCGATGCTGAAGAAGCAAAAGATGAAGGTCCAGGTGCGCAAATCCTTGATCGGCGCGACCAGACCGGGATTCACCACCTTGTTGAAATCGGCGAGGCTGTAATTATTCGTGACCCAGGTGACGATGAGGGACGCGACGAGAAAGCCGATGACGAACTTCGGAAAGCGCCACCAAATCTCCGCCGCATTGGCTTTGCGTCCAAGCCCAGTCTTTTCCCAACGTGTGGTGGCGACGATCGCAAGCACGAAGGCCCAGATGCCGATCCACACGTCACGGCCAACCACTTTCATCAAGGTGAAAGCGAAAATCGCCTGATCGCCGGTGCCGGCGATGCCGTTATGTCCCGCAAGCCCGCTATAGGTCTGCGCCGCGGCAACGCCGGCGGCGTCCGCGAATTCGGACGTGCCGATCCAGGCGCCCGCGACGCCGGCCGGAAGCTGCAAGGCTTGCGCGACCAGCGGCAGGACGAAAATCATGACGATCGCCCAAAGAATGACGAGGGTGATGGTGATCGGCGCGTCTTCTTTTTTGGCGCCGACCGCGCCCGCGATCGCGATCGCCGCGGACACGCCGCATACCGCGCCGCCCACGCCCAAAGTTGCTGCAAGGCGCTTGTCGATGCCAAGACGCGTCGCCACCCAATAGATGACGCCGAACGTTACTAGTGAGACGATCGAGGCTTGGAGAATGGCGACCGGCCCCGCCCAGATGATGAGCGTGAAGGGCAGGGTCGCGCCTAGCAGCACAATGCTCGTCTTGACGTAGAATTCGACGCGGAAGCCGGCATCGAACCAACGCGGAAGCCTCACAAGATTCGAGATCGCGAGGCCGAGGACGAGTGCCACCAGCGGCGGCTCGAGATCGTAATAGCTGGCGCGATCCCATTGCCCGATCACAAAGACGACGACCGCCGCGACATAGACGAACAGGAACGCCGGCAGAAATTCGCGCAGTCTTTGCCCGAGCGCAGTGACCGCGACCGAGAAGGCCGCACTCCAGAAGATGAACTGAACGACGTAGCGCAGCCAATTATCGGCGAAATGTGCGCCCAGTTGCGCAAAGCCGGTCCAGCGCGGCGGAACGACCGCGACCCAACGCCAGCTTTCGCCTTGGGCAAAGAGCACCAACCCGGCAATGACGATGCCGAGGCCGAGCCATACCGCCCACCAATCCTCTTTCAGCCATAACTCGCTCCAGAAAGACCGCTGCCGCGGGACCACCTCGTCGCGAAAGCCGGTTTCAACCTTGCTCATCGATTTCCCCTTTTCGGACCCTTGGCGTCATGCTCAGGCGGCGTGGCGACAAAGACCGTCGCAGAGCGCGACCTTCGCGCGCGCAATGACGCCGCGCAATTGCGCCACAGTGACGCCGTCACGCCGCATGACCTGATGCACCAAAGGATCGGCCAGCACGTCGTCCAGATCAGGCTCTTCGCCTGCTTTGGATCAGCGCTGGGTCGCGTAGAGGGATCGCTTCATCGTTCTCCATCCATCCGCTATCTGCGATCCGACTGTCTAATACATAAAATAAAATGTCAATTTAATATATAATACCTATATTTTATGTATAATATATTTGCGCACTATTCTCAGACTATTATCGCTTTGAAATTGCTTCCTATATCGCCAGAGCGAGCTTCACGGCCAAGCCCATGACGGCGGCACCGACCATGCCGATTAGCAAGCCTTGGCGCGCGAGGAACACGAGAGCAAGAGTACCGATGAACACGATCCAAGGAACGAAGCCGGTGAGCGCCTCGTGCCCAATATTAAGCGCCACGGCGAACATCAGCCCCACCGATGCCGCGGTCAGACCGCGAATGAAGCCTTGCACCGAGCGCCAGCTGCGCACCCGCTCATAGACTTTGAGCACCGGCAAAACGAGATAGCCCGGCACCTGGATCGCGACGATTGCGGCCAGGGCGCCGAGCCAGCCAAAAATCATGTAGCCGACCGAGGCGAGGTAGAGATTGTTCTGTCCCGGCGTCACCCGGCCGAGCGCATAAGCATAGAGAAACTGGTCGAGGTTCAAGAGGCCGCCCTGTTGCACGAGACGGTGTTGCAACAAGGCGAACAAGGCCGAGCCATTGCCGAAAGCCAGCAGGTTAAAGGTGAGGATCACCAGAATGAGCTGCGGAAAGCTCATCTCTCGCTCATGTCCTTGCCGCGCAGCAAAAACGCGCCGCCGATCCCGCCGAACAGAATGACAATCGCCGGACTGAGGCCCGGTAAAAGCGCGGCACCGCACGCCAGAACCGCGAAGACCAGATCGCGCGACGGCCGGAAGATCGGACGGCCCAGCCGCACCGCCGACACGATGATGATACCGAGCGCCGCCGGCAGCAGCGTCGCGTCGATGTAATCGAGCACCGGCCCGTGCGCGAGCCACCCATAGGCGATGGTCAGCGCCACGACGCAAAGGAACCCCGGCAGAATCATCGCAACGAGAGCGACGACCGTGCCGGGAAAACCCGCCAGGCGGTGGCCGACCGCGACCGCGACCGCCGTCATCGTGCCGCTCGGCATGATGCGGCCGATGCTCCACAAGGTCAGCAGCTCTTTATCGGGCAAGATGCGGCGCAAGGTGACGAGCTGTTCTTGCAGTAGCCCGAGGACACCGAGCCCGCCGCCAAAGGCGCAACCTGCTTTGAAAAACACCTTAAAAAGCTGGCCGAGACTCAAGCTCGCGCGCGCCTCGCCCGGTTCCCTCACCCTTTCCTCCCATAATTCATCGCGCGCAACACGCCACGAAGCGGGTCGAGAGGCAAGCGCTCTTTGCCGGGCTCAGCCCCGCGCTGGTTTCGCATCCGTTCAGGCGAGGACGCGCTTCACCTTGTCAGGCGACAGCGGCAGATCGCGGATACGCTTTCCCGTCGCCTGGGCAAAGGCATTGGCGATCGCAGCGGCCGTCGGGCCCTGCGCCGCCTCGCCGGCACCAAGCGCTTCTTCGGCGGGATGGTTGAGCAAGGTGACGTCGATCTCGGGCACTTCCGGGAAAGTGAGAATCGGATAGCTCGTCCAATCGCGCGCGGTCACCCGCTGGCGATCGAAGCTCACCTGTTCGTGAAGGGTCCAACTGGTCGATTGGATGCAACCGCCCTGAATCTGATTGGCGAGTCCATCCGGATTGATGATCAGCCCGGCATCTGCCGCGGCGACAAGGTGCTGCACGCGGATGACGCCGCTCCTGCGATCGACCACAACGTCGGCGATCACGGCGACATAGGTCGCGAGATTCTTGTATTTGGCAAACCCGATGCCGCGGCCGCGCGTGCCGTTTCCTTTAGCGCCCGGCTGCCAGCTAGCCTTTTTCGCGGCCGCCTCGATCACCGCGACAGCGCGCGGATCTTTGAGGTGCCGCAGGCGAAACGCGACCGGATCGACACCCGCGGCCAAAGCGAGCTCATCCATGAAGGACTCGACCGCGAAGACGTTGTGATAGCCGCCGAGCGTGCGCAACGCCGACACCCGCAGCGGCATGTCGATCACGAGGTGGTTGGTCACCTTCTGGACCGGGAAATCGTAAAGCGGGATCGCGTTGCGGTCGCCCCCGCCATTCGGCTGCGGGATGTTGCGCGGCGGCGGCGCCTTCTTGGGGTTCTCGTAATGCCAAGCGGCGAGGAGATTGACCCCGTCCGGCGCGCCCGGCCGCCCGTTATGCGTGTTGCTCCAAACCTCGTATTGCCAATCGACGATGCTCCCATCGGCCGAAAGCCCGGCGCTCACGCTCGACGCCATCGCCGAGCCGTAGGGCTCCCACGCGAATTCATCGTCGCGCATCCATTGCACCTTGACCGGCCGCCCATCGGCAGCGCGCGCCAACAACGCCGCGTCAAGCGCCACATCGTCGGCGCCGTCATGGCCGTAGCATCCCGAGCCCTCGGCATAGGTCACCGTGATCGCGGATAGCGGCATGTCGAGCGCTTTGGCCAGATCTTGGCGCAGCGGGTAGACGCCTTGGGTTTGCGACCAGACCTGCAACCGGTCAGGCGCCAAGAACTGCGCGACGGCACAAGACGGCCCGATTGGCGCATGGGCGAGATAGGGCCGCGTATAGGCCGCGCCGAGCCGCGTGAGCGAGGGCGCGGCGGCACCGTTCTTGTTGCTGATGACCGTATCCTGAAGCTTGGCCTGCTTCAGCCAATCGTGAATCGCGCTGGGCTCGGGCAGATCGGGCGTTTCGGTCCATTTCGCGTTCTTGATCAGCGCCGCGCGCGCCGCGATCGCTTGCTCTTCACGCGTCGCCACCACGCCGAGGAATTCGCCATTCACCACCACGGCCACGACGCCCGGCAGGCTACGAACCGCACCTTGATTGATGTCGACCAAAGTGGCGCGATAGCTGGGCGGGCGGGCCACTCGCCCGAACAGCATGCCCGGCAGGCGCATGTCCTGCACATAGACCGCACCGCCGCTGACCTTGGGCGGAATATCGAGCCGCCGCACCGGTTTGCCGACGATGCGGTATTGCGCGGATGTTTTGGGCGCCACCTTGGCGCCGGCTTCGTGATGAAACACGCCGTCGGCAACGAGCTTGCCGTAACCGATGCGCTTGCCGCCGGGCGCGATGACCACGCCGTTTTCGATCTTGAGCGCCGCCACCGCGACGCCGAGCTGGGCAGCCGCCCGCTCGAGCAAGATGGAACGCGCCTCCGCGCCGGCGAAACGCAGCGCCGTGCCACAATTTTCGATCGATTGACTGCCTGACGTGTGACCTTCGTCGGGACTCGTCCCGGTTTCGGTCGCGGCCATATGCACCCGGTCGAACGGCAGATCGAGCTCCTCGGCGGCGATTTGCGCGAGCGCGGTCACCGCGCCTTGGCCGAGCTCGACCTTGCCCGGAAAAACCGTAGCGGAACCGTCCGCGTCGATGCGCAGCCACGCATCGAGCATGCGATTGCCGTTGAGACTGCCCGGCAGACGCGGCGCGTCGGCGGCCGCAGCGAGCTTCGGCGCAAGGCTGAAAGCAACCACCAGCGAACCCATCGCTTGGCCGAAGCGGCGACGCGTGATCTTGGCCGCACCGCGGCCGGTACGGTCCGCCAGCTTCGTCACAGCGCTGTCTCCTTGCCATTCATCGCCTTCGCCGCGCGGGCGATCGCGCGCAGAATGCGGTGATGCGTGCCGCAGCGGCAGAGATTTTCCGCCAATCCTTGACGCAATTGCGCCTCGGTCGGATGCGGATTGCGTGCGAGCAACGCCTTCGCCTTCATGATCATGCCGTTGATGCAATAGCCGCACTGCGCCGCCTGCTCGTCGAGAAAAGCGCGCTGAAGCGGGTGCGGATGCTCGAGCGAGCCCAGCCCTTCGATGGTGACGATTTCGGCGTCGCGCACCATCGCGACCGGCAACTGGCAGGAACGCACCGCATCGGCGCCAACGATCACGGTGCAGGCGCCGCATTGGCCGAGGCCGCAGCCGAATTTGGCGCCGTTCAGCGCGATATCGTTGCGCAGGATATAAAGCAGCGGCGTGTCCGGCTCGGCCTCGACATCGTGCGCTTGGCCATTGATCTTCAGCGTGAATTTCGTTGGCATCGGTCCCTACGATCGGAAATTTGTGCGCTGCACACGCGGTGTGCGGCAAAACGCGTTCGTCGATTTCCTATATTCTTCTATAGCGGCACCGGTTGCGGGAAGGCAAAATTTTACTTCTCATGGCATAATCTCCGCCAGAGCGTCCCGGCGCCGAGCGGCGGAACGGGACACCGACAGAGGAACGCGGACGATGACATCGCAATCACGATTGCCTGCCGCAAGACAAGCGGAGCAGGACGACCGGGCCGAGCCGAAGCGGGCCGAGCCGGCGGCAAAGCGTTTCGGCGAGAGCCGAGTCGAGCGTCTCGATTGGCGCGGCGAGGGCGTGGTCGGCGACAACCACACCGACTGAGCGGGCTTGCCGGCTAAACAGGCCGCCGCTTTCACCAGCTTTCCATTGACAGCGCCGCCCCGCCGCCCATTCTCGGGAAACTTCGAGGATGGGCATTGCAGTGGACCGTCACAATAATTTCGACGCTTTGCGGCTGATCGCTGCGACCAGCGTGATTTTCTCTCATGCCTTCCTTCTGGGCGAAGGAACCCAGGACCCGGAACCTCTAATGTGGCTGACCGGCCAAACAGTCTTGGGCGTCGCCGGCGTGTTCGTGTTTTTCACCATCAGCGGCTTTCTGGTGACTCAAAGCTTTGAGGCCACTGGCGCGCCGCTCCGCTTCCTTGCGAAACGCGCGTTGCGAATCTATCCGGGGCTGCTGGTCTGCCTGCTGATCTCGGCTTTTGTCATGGGACCGTTGGCGAGCACGTTGCCGGTCGCCGATTATTTCCGCAACAGCGCCATCTACACTTATGTCGTCAGCAATTTCGTCATGGTGATGCCGACCAATACCTTGCCCGGTGTGCAGTTCAGTGGCTACAGCGCGGGCGCCGTGGTGGACGGGCCGTTTTGGACGCTCCCCTCCGAAGTGCTGATGTATTTGATCGTCTGCGCGCTCGGCGTCTGCCGTCGGCTCGATCTGCGCGTCATGATCGCGCTTGTCGCTCTGGGAATGGCGGGTCTTTGGTTCGACACGGCCTCGAGCGACTATTTCGTTGGCAGCGCCCTGTGGCTCTTGCCGTTCTTCGCCGCCGGCATGGCGCTGTACCGGTTGCGCGGCACAGCGATCTTCAGCTTGCGCGTGGCGCTGCTTGCCTCGGCAGGCTTGGTCGCGAGCGTGCCGCTTCACGCGTTCATCCTGTTGTTTCCGCTCTTCGGTAGCTATCTCGTTCTTTATATCGCGCTCAACCGCCGGCTACCGGTGCTGCCGGCCGCGCGTTTCGGCGATCTTTCCTACGGCCTCTATATCTATGGCTGGCCGGTCGAGCAGGTTCTGGTCCGGCTCAACGGCGGTGCGATGGCTTGGGAGACGCTGTTCGCCCTCGCCTTTCCGATCACGGCCGCCATCGCCTTCTTATCATGGCATCTGGTCGAAGGGCCGGCGCTGCGGCTGAAGCCCGCCAATGCGCGGCGCGGCGAAAGCCGGGTGCCTGCCGAGTAAGGAACCGGCCGTCGCGTTTAGCTCAGCACCGTGGCGACAGGCAAAACCTGGCTGGCGCGCGGCGCACGAGCGGGGGCGGTGCCACCCGAGCCGCCGCGCGGAACCGGCGGCTGCTCTTGCTGCTCCACGCCGCCCAGCGCAGCGAGAAAATCTGCGCACCAGGTCGCAACGGTGTTGGTGCGCAAAACCGCCATCATGCTGCGCCAACGCTCGATACGTTCCTCGCGCGACATGGCGAGGCCGCGGCGCAAAGCCGCCGCCGTCTCGTCGACATCGATCGGATTGACCAGTAGCGCCGCCTTGAGCTGATTCGCCGCGCCGGCAAAGCGCGACAAGACCAGCACGCCGGGATCCTCCGGGTTCTGGGCGGCGACGAATTCCTTGGCAACGAGATTCATGCCGTCGCGCAACGGGGTCACCAGGCCGATGCGCGCGCGGTGATGGAAGCCCGCCAAGGTCTGACGCGTGAAGCTGCGATTGACGTAGCGGATCGGCGACCAATCGAACTCGGCGAATTTGCCGTTGACGCGGCCGGCGGCTTCCTCGATCTGACGCCGCAAGGCGCGATACTGCGCAACATCGCCACGCGAATAGGGCGTGATCTGAAGATAGCTGAACTGGCGGCGCTGCTCGGGCGAATCGGTCAGCAACGCCTCGATCGCGTCGAAGCGCTGCGGGATGCCCTTGCTGTAGTCGAGGCGGTCGACCCCGAGAATCAGCGCGCGTCCCGAAAGGCTTTCCTCCAGCCGCAGCGTCTCCGGCGAGCCCGAGGCGCGGCGCGCGAGCTCGACGAATCCCTCCGTATCGATACCGATCGGGAACGCTTCGGCCCGCAACCGGCGGCCGAATGCGGCGATGCCATCGCTGCCGAGATCGCTGCCGCCCGCGATCGCCGTGATGCAGCTTGAAAACGCGCGCACGCAATCCTCGGTCTGGAAGCCGACGAGATCGTAGGCGCACATCGCCTCGATCAGCGCTTCATTGCGCGGCAGGGCGATCAGCACCTCGGCCGGAGGAAAGGGCGTGTGCAAGAAGAAGCCGAGCCGATTGCGCAGGCCGAGACGGCGCAATTCCTGACCGAGCGGGATGAGGTGATAGTCATGAATCCAGATCAGATCGTCTGGGCCGATCAGCGGCGCCAGCATTTTGGCGAAACGCCGATTGACCTCGAGATAAGCGCGCGCCGCATCGCGCCGATATTCCATCAGGCCGAGGCGGAAATGCAGCAACGGCCAGAGCGTGCTGTTGGCATAATCGAGATAATACTGCTTGTGTTCGGTCGCCGAGAGATCGGTCGCGGCATAGGTGATCTTGCCGCGCGTCGTGATGCGGGCGGTCTCCGCCGGCGTTGCGATTTCGCCGCTCCAGCCGAACCAGATGCCGCCGCGTTCGCGCAAGGCCTCGCGCACCGCGACCGCAAGACCGCCGGCTCGAGCCTGACCGGGACCGGGCAGGCTCAATCGATTGGATACAATTACCAGCCGCGCCAAAACGCCTCCTCCCAGCTCTTGCTGAGCCGCATCGCCGAAATGATCAGACCGACCATCGAATAGGTCTGCGGAAAATTGCCCCACAACTCGCCGGTCGCGGGATCGATGTCCTCCGATAAAAGGCCGAGCCGTGTACGCCGCGTCAGCACATGCTCGAAAATATCGCGTGCCTCGTCGCGGCGCCCCACGGCGGCGAGCGCGTCGACATACCAGAAGGTGCAAACCAGAAACGCCGTGGTCGGCGTGCCGAAACCGTCATCGGTCGAATAACGCAGCAAGTATTTGCCGCGCCGCAATTCGCGCTCGATCGCCGTCAAGGTCGCAACGAAGCGCTGATCGGACGCGGCGACCAAACCGATCTCGTGAAGCAGCAGCAGGCTGGCATCGAGGCTCTCGCCATCGAGCGTCGCGGTGAAATGTCCGAGCGTCCGATTCCAAGCGCGGCGCAGGATTTCCTCGCGCAGCCGGTCGGCCTCCCCGCGCCAATAGGCATGGCTGTCGGCGAGGCCGAGAACCTGCGCGATCTTGCTCAGCCGGTCGCAGGCGGCCCAGCACATCGCGCTCGAATGGGTGTGCACTGCGTTGCGTCCGCGATATTCCCAAAGACCCGCATCGGGAACGAATGCGGTCTCGAGCGCCCGCGCGCCCAAGGCCTCGAGCCGGCGAAACAAATTGTGATCGCCTGGCCGGGGCAGCCGCCGATCGAAGAACATTTGCGCGGCCGCCAGCACGGCGGCGCCGTAACCGTCATTCTGCCGTTGCTCTTCGGCAAGATTGCCGACCCGCACCGGCGTCACGTCGCGATAACCGAAAAGATCGGGCGCGATCCGCTCGGTCAGCTTCGCTCCGGGAACGACGGCGTAGACCGGCTTCAGCAAGCCGCTGGGTTCGAGCGCCGCGACATTCGTGATGTAGCGGATGAAATCTTCCATGGTCAGCGTGGCGCCCAAGCGATTGAGCGCTTGGACCACGAAAAAAGCATCGCGCAGCCAGCAATAGCGGTAATCCCAATTGCGCCTTGTATCGGGCGCTTCGGGGATCGAGGTCGTCATCGCAGCGACGATGGCGCCGGTTTCCTCGAAGCTGCACAGCTTCAACGTGATCGCCGCGCGAATGACCGCGTCTTGCCACTCGAAAGGGATCGAGAGATAGCGCACCCATTCGCGCCAATAATCCTCGGTGTGTTCGCGAAAGCTGCGCCCGATATCCGGCACCGCGGCTTCGACCGGCTCATCCGGTCCGAGAACGAGCGTCAGCAGCGTATCGAGGGTGAACCATTTTTCTTCGTGAATATAGGAAACCGGCGCGTCGGTCGTGACGCGGATCGCGCCTTCCGCCGCTGTATAGCGAAGATGGTTGCTGCCCGTCGTGACGGCAGCGGAAACGGCGCCATAGCCGAAGCGTGGCCGGATGCGGATGCGGATGCGGCACGCGCCCGCCAGCGGCTCGATCACGCGCAGCAGCATGTGCGGGCGGAAGATGCGGCCATAACGCCAGAAACGCGGCGCGAAATCGACGATGCGGACCGATTGCCCGGTGGCGTCGGTAAGCGTCGTCGCGAGGATCGCGGTATTCGGCAGATAAGCCTGCTCCGCCGTGGCGAGATGATCGACTTCGATATCGAAGAAGCCGGCTTCGGCCGCTGGGCCGCCATCGACCAGGCTGCAAAAGACCGGATCGCCGTCGAGCCGCGGGTAGCAGCACCAGACCATGCGCGCGTGCTGATCGATCAAGGCGCTCAGCACCGAATTGCCGATAACGCCGAGCTCGAGCGAAGATGCCGGATGGTTCGCGTTCATGCGCAGCGTTCCAGCGCGGCGGTCGAACGCTCGAGCCATTGCCGCAACTCGGTCGGGTTCGCGATATGCCAAGGCGCGATGGTTTCGCCGCGATCGCCGATCTTGATGGCATGGCCGCCACGCGCGATCACCGCGGCAAACCCGTCCTCGTCCGTACGGTCGTCGCCGATAAAGACCGGAATGCGCGCGGCAAAAGGCGCCACCGTCATGAAGCGTTCGATGGCATGGCCTTTATTGGCCGCCTGCGGCACAACGTCGAAGGCGAGGTGAGAGCAGATCAAGTTGAACGCATGGCCGCCTTGCTCGACCGTCGCCGCCAAGGCGGCGCCCAGAGCCTCGCGCACGGCTTCCGCGCCACGATAATGGATCGCCGCGCTGAGCCCCTTTCTTTCGATGTGGATCGCCGGCTCGCGCGCGGCAAAGGCGTCCGCGGTGGCGAGGATTGCGGCGAGCTTGGGGCTTGCCGGAACGACGCTCTCGGTACGCGCACCGCATCGGATCTCCGCGCCGTGCTGACCCGCAACCGGCAAGCGCAACGGCCCGAACAAGCGGTCGAGATCGGCGATCGCCCTCCCGCTGACCACCGCCAAGGCCCCGTCGAGCAGCGCCCAGAGCGTCGCCAAGGTTTCGCGCAAGGCGACGGGCACGCGCGCGGCTTCGGGCTGCGGCACGTAATCGAGCAGCGTGCCGTCGACATCAAGGAAGAGCGCCCAATCGGGCGCGATGAGCGGCAAGCCTTCGACCATAACTTCCTAACCCCGGGAAAGTGGCGCGGTTCCCCGCCTCTCGCCTCCTAGGAACGCGCGCTAATCGGGCGACAATAAGGCGAGGTGATGGCAAACCCGGCCGGCGTTACGCGGGGTTGCCTTGATCCAATCCATGTTTAGACTGACCCGGATGGATCGCAACGCGCCCTTCGCCCGCCAGGACCTTTTCCCGCCGATCGAGCCTTACGCGACCGGGATGCTGAAGGTCGACGCGATTCACACGCTTTATTGGGAGGAATCGGGCAATCCGTCCGGCATGCCGATCGTGTTTCTGCATGGCGGGCCGGGCGCGGGCTCGACCGCGACCCATCGGCGCTTCTTCGATCCGTCGCATTACCGCATCGTGGTGTTCGATCAGCGCGGCGCGGGCCGCTCGACGCCGCTCGGCTCGCTCGAGGCCAATACGACGGCGCACCTGATCGCGGATATCGAGGCGTTGCGCTCGCATCTCGGCATCGACGCCTGGGTCGTGTTCGGCGGTTCCTGGGGCTCGACCTTGGCCTTGGCTTATGCCGAGGCGCACCCCGAGCACACGCGCGCCCTGGTTTTGCGCGGGATATTCCTCTGCCGGCAGAGCGAAATCGACTGGTTTCTCTATGGTATGCGGACGGTTTTCCCCGAGGCTTGGCGGAGTTTTGCGGGCTTCGTGCCGGAGAGCGAGCGGAGCGACCTGCTGACCGCCTATTACCGCCGCCTGGTCGATCCCAACCCGGCGATCCACATGCAAGCGGCGCGCGCCTGGAGCACCTATGAAGGTGCGTGCTCGACCTTGCTGCCGAGCCCCGACACGGTGGCGGCCTTCGGCGAGGACCGCATGGCGCTCGGCCTCGCCCGAATCGAAGCGCATTACTTCCGCACCAACGTGATCGGCCCGAGCGAGGACCTGGTCGCGCGGGTCGGACGCATCCGGCACATCCCCGCCACCATCGTCCAGGGACGCTACGACATGGTGTGCCCGATCGTCAGCGCCGACGAGCTCGCGCGCGCTTGGGCGGCGGCGGAATATATCGTCGTGCCCGACGCCGGCCATTCCGCCATGGAGCCCGGCATCCGCGTCCAGCTCGTGGGCGCCACCGAAAGGCTGAAGTATCTGCGCTAGCTCGGTTTAACCCTTGCCAGCACAGTGCCTTTCCCTAAGATGCCGGCGGTATCCATCGTATGAGGGGGCTGGTATGCGGGGGTGGTTCGGCCGAACGGCGGTTGCGGCCAGCGTGGCGGCTTCGCTTCTCTTTGCCAGCACCGCGGCAAAGGCCGAGCTGGGCGGCATGGTGTCCGGCGGGCTGGGCGCCTTCGACTTCCTCCACAATTACACCGCGGCCGAAGGACGGCTCGAATTCCGCTTCGCGCAGGGCTTGTTCTTCATCAAGCCGCTGATCGGCACCTTCTTCACCAATCGCGGCTCGGTTTATATGTATGGCGGGTTCCGCGCCGAAATCCCCTTTGGTCGGCACTTCATGGTGATCCCGATGGCGACGGTCGGCGATTACGAAAAGGGCAACGGCAAGAATCTCGGCGCCCATGTCGAGTTCAAAACCGGCGCCGAATTCGACGTGGTGTTCAATAACGGGTTGCGCATCGGCCCGGTCTTCGACCACGTCTCGAATGCCGGCATCGGCAAGAAAAACCCGGGCGAAGAGAACCTGCTCCTGATGGTTTCCGTCCCGCTCGACACCCTGGCCAAGATCGGGCAGTAGCCTCCGTTATCTTTGCCTTAACGCCCGTTAACGGCTGCTCAACCCCCAGCGCGCTATAGCTGGACGTGCCGATTGCCGCGCCAACGCGGCGACGTTATGTGGGGGTTCGAACTTTGAGCGGCAGCGAACGGCGCGTGCTCGTCGTCGACGATTACAAATCCATGCGCCGGATCGTACGCGGCCTCTTGGCACATATCGGCTTTACCCAAGTCGACGAAGCGGCGGACGGCGCGAGCGCACTCGAAAAACTGCGCGACGGCGTCTTCAGCTTCGTCATCTCGGATTTGAACATGGCGCCGATGTCGGGCTTGGAGTTTCTGCGCGAACTGCGCGCGGACGCAAGCCTGAAGGCCACGCCGGTCATCGTCATCTCGGCCGAAGGCAGGCGCGACGTCATTGTCGCGGCAAAAGCGGCCGGCGCCAATTCCTACATCATCAAGCCGTTCAAGGCCGCGATCCTGAAGCAGAAGATCGACGCCATCATGGCGGCGGTCTGAAAGCCGGTTCAGCGCGTTCGCCGAGATCGGCGAGGCCGGGCAGACGCCTTCGCGGGCTCGAATCATGTCGCGCTCGATCTATTCTGCCGCAAGGAAGTGCCGGGGACGCAATACATAATTAACGGCGGCGGTGAAACGCGGCCTTTAACAATGGCACGATTGGTGAGGGTGGTGACGGTGCGGCCGCTTTTGGATCTGGTCTCCGATTGGGCGGAGTTTCTGCACAGCGGCTTGAGCGCTGCCGAGGGCGAAGCGATCCGTTCCGGCGAGCGCAACAGTACGCTCTGACATCAAGGCCCGTTTCATCGAGCAATGACCTGGCTTGCCCCGCCCGTTGCATTACAGCCGGCATCGCGTTTCCAAATCTTCCATAATTCGTCCTGATAGACGAGAACAAATGTGCTCGCGAGGTGCGATTGCACCGCATCGATAAGAGGCTCGGAATATTCGGCCGGCGGGGACATCGGATTCTTCGGTTCGGTAACAATGCACGCGTCGCCTATAACCTCTTGCCAAACGGGCTTGTACCCAATGGGCACGTTATTTCCAAAATCCCAATAGATCGATACACCCTTCGGAGACGGAGCAAGGAATAACGCCGGAAAAGGATTCATAAAATCGAGATTGACAATCGTCTCGCGGCTCGCACCGAGCCCCTCGATTGCTTGAACTGCACGATTCGCGGAAAGCGCAAAGTCGGTGAAGTATGAACTTTTCGGTAGTATCTCGAACGTGATTCCCTTGTTTGCCGTCACCGCAACGGGCCTAGCGGCGCCCGATGAGATTGAATAATCGAGCTTGACGGCCCTAAGCGATGCTAATGCCTCCGGCACCAAGACCGGGGCCAGAATCAGCAGCAGCATGACTTCTCTTACCGAAACTTCGTGCAGCCTCTGTGGATGAAATTTGCTCCACATACGGTCCCAAAAGACCGCCGGGTCGGATGAGTTTGTCCAAGTCACGATGGCGATGGCAGCAGCAGGCGCGAGATAGATGAGTGAGGGCGAGATCGTGCTGTTGCTTATATTGAGTACAACTTGATACGCCCAATAGACGGCGATGATGAAAAAGCAGCGCCACAAAATTCCGCCAATTTCCCTGCCTGGCTGCGAGATCGCGTAAAGAGCCATCAACGCGGCAGCCCCAAAAACCGGCAGCCGCGACGCGAACCACAGAACATCGTGAACCGAAAAAACCCCCGCCCTCGCTTGCGCAGCCAACCGATACTCTTGGATGACCGGGGCGAGGCTGGTTCCCGTGATCGCAAAGTCGATTGTCACTAAGACGGCGAGGAACAATAATATCAGAGAGATATCGACGATGCCGCGCGAAAAACGGCCGCGCACAATCAGTCCCGCCGCCACGATCGTGAGGCCGAGGACCAAACCGGATATCTTTGTGAGAAAAAGTATGCTCAAAAGGAACGCCGCGGTGAACGGGCCGATATAATCGTGCTTCCGTGACGGGTCCAAATCCATCGCGAAGCTCTGGACGAACAAAACCAACAAACTGGACATCAGCAGCCGGTCGTGCGTGAGCGCTATGCCGAAATCACGGCTCAATCCATAGTTCGACGGCCCCGACGCTTCGAAAGCCACTGTAATGCAAAAGAGTACTGCAAGGCCTGCCGCATGGCGTAGTTGCCGTGTCGCGACGATGCAACTGCAAAGAACGATGACGAGCGCAAAGAGATCGACCGAGACGCGCAGGACGTAATAGTGCGGCCCAAGCAGACGCCATAGCATGGCCGCCACTTGGAAAATGCCAAATCCGAACGGGTCATGGAAATCCGTGCCGAGATGTTGCCCCTGAACGAAACGCCACACCCGATCGATAAACGTCATGTCATCTTCGGGCGCCCAGGTGATCGGCGTCAGAACGCCAATGACCAAATTGCCAATGACGATCGCCACTGGCAAAAGGAGGGTCAACGCGAGGAACAGCGCAAGAGGCGTCCTTCCGCCGCTTTGTTGCGCGGGTGGTGCTATCGGGCCGGAAAATGACACGGCTGATTTGGTTTTCATTCGTCAAGTAGTCTAGGTGAAGCAGCGACCGGGACGGCAGGTCGCGCCATGTAGCAGGAAATGACAACCTAAAGCGTATAGGCGTTGCCGTCGAGCGCCGGTCTATTCACGTGTTTCGTATTCCTGACCAAAAAGCATTCTCTTTTCGATGATTTCGTGGGCCGCTTCACGCCATAACGTTGACCTGACCTCCCTTTTTCCTTCAGGGGTGCGTAAGAGTCTGTTCCGTATTCGAGCCCATTGGGCTCGGCGGAGCAACGGGGCTGGGCACACGAGACGTAGCCCGATAAGATCGTATCCGCCTGCGCACAGCATGTCGGTCCCCCGATCAAGGCGCTATTCGATCGCCGTTAACACTGTTTCAACCGGGATTCCCCCGATCCTTCCCAATCTGGCGTGAATATTCGTGATCTTCTAGCCTTTCTGTATGCCAGGCGCGCGAGTTCTGGGGACACGAGTTATGCTGACCCAATACCTAATTGACGGCGGTGGTAGTAACGGTGTGATCGCTGCTGGATATGGTCCCCGATTGGGCGGAATTTTTTGCACTGCAGCTTGAGCGCTGCCGGGGACGAGGCGATCCGTTCCGGCGAGCGCAATGGAAAGCCGCTCGGCTTCGCCCAGTTCGTTTCACGGTTGGAGAAAGGTCTCGGGCTGCCGCTCGCGCGCCGCAAGCCCGGCCGCGAGCCGAAGATCGGTGAAGACCGCTGAATTATGTACCTGGACTTAGGCGCGGCAAAAGCGGCCGGCGCCAGTTGCTACATCATCAAGCCGTTCAAGGCCGCGATTCTGAAGCAGAAGATCGACGCCATCATGGCGGCGATCTGAAAGCCTGTTCAGCGCGTTCGCCGAGATCGGCGAGGCCGGGCCGAAATGACCTCGCACTCGGTCTCTTCTGCCGCCTCGGTCGCCCCATGACTGTCCCGACCGATAACGCCAAGAATGATCCGGAAGCGCTGCAACATGTCGCGCACCGAGGCGCCGAGTTCCTCTGCCGGGCCCGCCACCTCTTCGACGCAGCGGAGCGCCTTCTCCTTCTCGCTCCGATTTGGCAGCAGAGCAGGCAGCGTGGCGATGCAATCCTCTGGGGACGCGGCGACCAAGGCGGTCTGGGTCTGGATCAATTCGTGACGCTCGTCATCGGTCATCGCGATGAAATGCGGGTCCGACCTCATCAATGACGTCGACCGTTGCAACGGTTCGCGGCGCACGGCGCCACGCGCCCGAGCGAGCAGGAGCATCATCCGCACCACGGCTTCGGCATAGCCGCCTTCGCGGTAACGTCTCGGATCGACGGAAGCGACGGATGGCGCGGGCTTGGGTGCCGCCTTGTGGCCGCCCTGACCCATGCCGAAGGCGGCGAGCCAGCCATAGACGCCGAAAAAAATGGTCTCGACGGCCGCGTCGCGCACATCGCGCCAGCCATCGATGGCGTGCTCCATCTGCTGGGCCCAGGCATGCTCGATGGCGGCGAACATATTGTCCGGCGCGACGGGGCGGCGATCGCATTTCACCATCTCGGCTTGGACCGCGATCGTCGCCATGGCCGGGTTGGCATCGGAAATGAGGTAACGGCGCAGCCGCATCGGATGCAGCCGCCGGTTCAACTCGGCCATCGGCTCATTCGCGAATTGGCGCAGCACCGGTGAGACGACGGCGCGAAAGGCTTGGCTGTTTGCCTCGGATATTTGTGCCACCACCGGAAAAGCCACGGACTCCAGCCGATCGCCGACCAAGGCGTGGATATCGGCCATGGTCGTTTCCACCAGATCGACCTTGTAGCCGTCTTCCTCTTGGCCGGTGATCTGCATCTCGTAAAGACCGGGCGCGACCGCCTCGATCACGTCGAGCACCGAGCCGATCTCGTGATGCTCTTTTCGCGCTACCGCGCCCGACACGAAGATTCCCAAGTGGCCGATCGATTTGTGGATGAGATAGACGATCGTCTGGCCGCTCGCCTTGATTTCCTGTTCGTCGCGATAGACTTCGGGTATCCATTGCAGCGCTTGGCTCAGCGGCGTGATGTTGTCGCCCTCCGAGGCGAACACGATAATGGGCGAGCGCACCGCCCGGATGTTAATCGGCTCGCCGCTCTCGGTCATGAGCTGGTCGCTGCTGAAACGGTTCCCGACGAACAGATTCTCGACGATCCAACTCATCTCCTCGCCATTCATCAAGAACATGCCGCCCCACCAGCGCTCGAACTCGAGAAAGCGCGGCGCCTCGGAGTTGACACGGGCGTAAAGGTCGTAATACTTGCGAAACCACGTATTGCTGGGCGACATCGCCTCGAAGTTCAAGCCCAGATGCGCCCCGTCGAAGCGGCCATTGCCCAGATCGGAGAGCAGCAGCGTCGGCCAGCTGCCGCCGACCAAACCGCCGACATACCGCATGGGATTGCGGCCGGTACGCCCCGCCCAATAGGAGAGCGGTGCGCCATTGAGCACGAGCGGGCCGCTCAATTCGGGAGCGCTCGCCCCTAACAGCATTGCCGCCCAACCACCCTGGCAATTGCCAATCACCACCGGTTTGGGCGCGAGCGGATGACGCTGCACCACCGCCTGCAAGAATTGGCGCTCGGCAGCGGTGACATCGAGAATGGTCTGCCCTGGTTCCGGTTCGCGCGAAAAGACCACGAAATAGACCGGATGGCAACGTTGCAGCGCCATGCCCACCTCGCTGTCGCTTTTGAAGCCGCCAATGCCCGCGCCATGCCCGGCGCGCGGATCGATCACCACGAACGGACGCACGCAGGGATCGGTCGACGGGTAGCCTTCTGGCGCCTTGATCCGCACCAGCTTGTAATTGACCGGGCGCGCAAGCTCCCGTCCATCCATGATCACCTCATACTCGAAGGCGAGCAAAGGCGGGCAGCCATTGCGCTCATGCTCGATGAAGCCATTGCCGGCTTCCCGCATCGTGTCCCAAAACAGGACTTGGCGCTGCAGCGCGTCCACGGCATACGCAAAAGCGTCGTTCCATATTTCGTGAGGCATCTTGCCCGGCAAGGCCTTCGGTTGCTGCATGGCGCGCTCGGCCAATTGCGGCAGCAATGTCTGGATATGCTCGCCGGCGATATTCGCCAGAATCTTGTGCTGCCGCGATACGCCCGCAAGCAGCTCATTGACGAAATCGAACGGGCTGGTTTGGTCGGTTTCGGAGGAGGTGGTCATGATGGGAAAGACCTTCCAAGCAAAAATAAAATTATCCGGGGCTGGTTGCGAAACACGCGACGGCCGGCGCCATCTGCGCGAGCACCTCGCGCACATGTTCGGCGATCATGCGTTCTTCATCGGTGCGCCGGACCAGCACCGGCACCTTGGCGCCTTCCGGCGAGATCAGAGGCATGCCGCGCGCATTGCGTTCGGGTTCGATCCCGATTCCGAGGAAGCCCAGTTGATCGCAAATGGCGGCGCGGACCTTGGGCGCATTCTCGCCGATACCAGCGGTGAAGACCAGCGCGTCGACCCCGCCCATCACCGCCGCCAATGCGCCGACTTCGCGCCGGATGCGCCAAGCGAAATAGGAGAGCGCACCGGCTGCTTGGCGATCGTCGCTCGCCTCCAGCTCGCGCACGTCTTGGCTGATGCCCGAAAGACCCTTGAGGCCGCTTTCCTTGTAGAGCAGACGCGTGATCTCGGAACTCGTCATGCCCTCTTCTTCCAGCAGATAAAGCAGCACCCCCGGATCGATCTGGCCGCAGCGCGTGCCCATCGGCACGCCGTCCAGAGCAGTGAAGCCCATGGTGCTGTCCACGCTCCGCCCGGCCTTCACCGCGCAGAGCGAGGCACCGTTTCCCAGATGCGCGATGATGATGCGCCCCTCGGCCAATGCCGGATCTTCTTCGGCGAGGCGGCGGACAATGAATTCGTAGGAAAGCCCATGGAAGCCGTAACGCCTGATGCCGCGGCGGTAAAACTCTTCCGGCAGGGCGAAGCAGGTGGCTTCCCAGTCGCGGCCTTGGTGAAAAGCGGTGTCGAAGCAAGCCACCTGCGGCACGCCGGGGAAATGGGCCGCCGCTGCCGCAAGGCCGGCAAGATTATGCGGCTGGTGCAACGGCGCGAGCGGGCTGAGTGCCGCAAGACGCTGTAGCAGCGCCGCATCGACCATGGCAGGCGCAGCCAGGTCCGGTCCGCCATGCACCACGCGGTGTCCGACGGCGATCACGCGATGGCTGCAAAGAACCGTGTCGAGCCAGTCGATGATCGCATCAAGCGAGGTCGCGTGGTCGCAGGGCCCTTCGCCGCGTCGCCACTGGTGCTCGGCAAGCAACCGGCGAGATTGGTCGCGCGCGATAAAATGGGGGGCCGCGCCGATCCCCTCGACTTGGCCGGCCCAGCGAAGCTGTAGCTGCGTCGCCGTGAACATCTCGAATTTGATCGAGGACGATCCGGCGTTCAGCACCAAAATCAGGTCGCTCATCGCCGGCCGTCCTGCGCGAGCAGCGAGGTCTTGTCGTCGCGCCAATGGCTGTAGAGCACGGCGAGCGCCGCCGACATCAAGCGTGCATGTGCGTCGTCGGCACGGCTGGTGAGCATGATCGGCACCTGCGCCCCGACCACCAATCCCGCCGTATCGGCGCCCGAGAGGAACACCAACTGCTTGGCCAACATGTTGCCGGCCTCGAGATTGGGCGCCACCAAGATGTCGGCGCGGCCGGCGACTTCGGACGCGATCCCCTTGACGCGCGCCGCGTCGAGATCGACGGCGTTGTCCAAAGCAAGCGGCCCATCCACGACGCCACCTTGGATCTGCCCGCGTTCGGCCATCTTCGCCAGGATCGCGGCATCGAGGGTGGAAGGGATCGACGGGTTGATGGTCTCGACCGCCGAGAGAATGCCGACCCGCGGTCGCGCCAGGCCTATGCTGTGCGCGAGATCGATCGAGTTGCGCACGATGTCGGCTTTGGTTTGAAGATTAGGCAGGATGTTGATCGCGGCATCGGTGATCAGCAGCAAGCCTTCGCGTCCGGGCACGTCCAGCACGAACACATGGCTCACGCGCCGCCCGGTGCGCAGACCGCCATCGCCCTTGGTGACGTGTTGCAACACTTCGTCGGAATGAATATTGCCTTTCATGATCGCTCGGATCGCGCCCTCATGCACCATGGCGACGGCGCGGGCCGGGGCCTGATGCGCGTCCTTGACGTCTTCGACGCGGACGCCGCGGAGATCCCAGCCGATCTGCTCGGCGATGGCGCGGATCGCCGTTTCCGGCCCCACCAGCACCGGCTCGATCAGCGCGGCGAGCGCGGCTTCCCATGCCCCGCGCAGCGAGCTCTCATCGGTCGGCGCGATGACCGCGGTGGGCATCGGCGGCACGCCCTCGCACGCCGCCACCAGGCGCTCGAACTTACCGCGGCGGCGCAACATGAGTTCGGGAAGCGAAACATCGTCGGTCACGATGCCTTGTACGGGCGCGATCACCTCGGCGATGCCGCTCGCGATCAGCGCGCCGTCCTTGCGCGACAAGCGGCAATCGAGCTCGACCACGCGCTCCGGCCGCTTGGCGCGGACCGTCACCTCCACCACCAATTCGTCGCCGGGATGTGCACGCTCGTGAAAATGCAGGGTCTGGCTGCGATAGACGGTGCCCGGTCCCGGCAGCACATTGCCCAGCAGCGCCGAGAACAACGAACCGCCCCACATGCTCGGCGCCATTGCCGGCGCGCCGATGCTCGCGGAAGCCTGCGTCCCGCCAAGACCCGGCAGGCTCAGCGGGTTGTGGTTGCCCGAGGCGTGCGCGAACACCAACAGATCGTTCGGGCTGCAGGTGCGTTCCAGGCGCGCGCTTTGGCCGACACGCAATTCGTCCCAGGTGTGTCCGACAAGGACGTGTTTATTCATGATCATTCACTCTGCTGGTTGGTCCGCGGCGACGCATCCGCCGATCATGATGCGAGCGCCATCGCGAATAAGGGCGGGGGCATCGGCCGCGGTGGTTCTGTTGCGCAAGATTCCGATGTTCCTCAGGCGACGTTGTGCAGCCCGCCATCGACGAAGATCGTGTCGCCGGTCATGCCCGAGGATGCGCCGCCAACCAGGAACGCCACGACGCGGCCGATCTCGGCGATGTCGACCAGGCGATGGGCGGGGGCGCGATGCACGGCGCTGTCCATCAGCACGTCGAAATGCTCGATGCCGCTGGCCGCGCGAGTCGGCAGCGGGCCGGGCGACACCGCGTAGACGCGGATACCGCGCGGACCCAGCTCGTTGGCGAGATAGCGGACGGAGGCCTGCAAGGTCGCCTTCACCGGGCCCATCATGTTGTAGTTTTCGACGACCTTGTCGGCGCCGTAATAGGACATGGTGACGAGGGTGCCGCCCGGTCGCATCAGCTTTTCGGCGAGACGCGCCATTTCGATAAAGGAGTAGCAAGAGACCCGCATCGCTTGCTGGAAGCCTTCAAGCGAGCAATCGAGCACGCGCCCGTGGAGATCGGCGCGCGGCGCGAAGGCGATCGAATGAACCACGAAGTCGAGCGCGCCCCAGCTTTCCGCGATGGCGCCGAAGACCGCCTCGAGCTGACCTTCCTGCTCGACATCGAGCGGCAAGCACAGCGAAGCCTGCAGCTCTTCGGCCAAGGGCGCGACGTGGCAGATCGCCTTGTCATTGAGGTAGGTGACGGCGAGCTCGGCGCCGAAGGCCCGCAATTTGGCGGCGCAGCCATAGGCGATGCTCTGGTCGTTGGCGATGCCCACCACCAGACCGCGTTTGCCGCGCAACATATCGCCGATGCGCGTGTCGGGGTCCCATATCCGCGGCAGAGGATCGCTGAATGCTGCGGGGTGAGACATCAGAATGCTGCTCCTTTGCTAAACATCGCTCGCCAATGCCTCAAACACCGGACCGCGCTTCGATGCGGAATAGGTGCAAGGTGCGGCACAGCTGCAAGGTGCGGAACAGCTGCGCGGTTGATCTGGCGGAATCTTTCGCTGCTCGGCGCGTCGCTTTTTCCCGACACACCGGGCGCGTGCCAATCTCACCCGCCAGACAAGCTGGATCGGCACGAACCGCGCTGACGCTAAAGCGGACCGATAACTAGGCTGTTAAGCGCAGAGCAGTTGCAGCATCGGTGACTGCCGATTTCGCCGGTGAATGCGTTCTAGTTCTTTGTTTTGACGCGAGAACATGCGCGGCGCTTGGCCGCACCTCGCCGCAATGCGCTTGCACACCGAGACTTGGTTAACCCGATGCTCGACGGGTCGATGATCGGCCAATACGCCGTGAGATCAGCCGTGCCTTAAAAAAGCAGACCCGATTGAGTTTTGATTCTAGTTTTGCGGCGTGCGTTGGCCGGCCGGCACCAGGAAAGCGGTGGCGAGCGCGATCACCGCGAACACCGCCACCCCGACATAGACTGTGGTAAGCGCACCGGCGATCGCGCTGCTCAAGGACGCGAGTTGATCGGGCGCCATGGCGGCGCGCAAAGCCGGGTCCATCAGTTGATCGATCGCGTCGCGACCTTCAGGCACGCGATGGGCGAGGCTCCAATTGATGACGCCGCCCAGCACGGCCGCGCCGAAGGACGACCCGAATTGCCGCATGAAGATATTGCCCGAGGTCGCCGCGCCGCGCTGATGCCAGGGCACGGCGTTTTGCGCCGCGACGAGGAAGGTCGTGTTGCAAAAGCCGATGCCGAAGCCGATGAGCCCGCCGCTGGCGAAGGCCCAGGCGGGACCGCGCTCGGGCGTGAGCGCGACCAGCATCGCGGCGCCGATCACCAGCAGGACGCCGCCGAAAATCGCCATGCTGCGATAGGTGACGCGCACCAGCAGCCTGCCGGCGAAAGCGCCGATGATGGTCCAGCCCAAGGATTGGCTGATCAAGGTGAAGCCGGAGACGACCGCGCTGCGTCCCATCACGCCCTGAACATAAGGCGGAATGAACACGATCACGCCCATCATCACCATGCCGATCGCCAAGGAGCCGATATTGGTGGTCGAGACGATGCGATTGTTCCACAGCTCGAGCGGCACGATCGGCTCGGGCACGTGCGTTTCCCAATAGGCGAGAAAGGCGAGGGTCGCCGCCGCGACGATCAGCAGGATGATGATCGCTAGCTCGCTGAGCTGCGCGAATTGCACCAGCGTCAGCAAGAGCGAGCCGACGCCGATCACCAGCAGCACGGAGCCGAGATAATCGACGCGATGCGGACGCGCTTCGAGCCGGTCGTGATAGGCCAAGACAAGAATCGCGATCACCGCCGCGCCGGGCAGCAGGTTCACCCAAAACACCGAGCGCCAGCCGAGGCTCGCGGTCAGCAAGGCGCCGATCAAGGGGCCCGACAAGGCCGAGACGCCCCAGATCGCGTTGAGATTGCCCTGGATCTTCACGCGCTCCACCGGCGGGTAAAGATCGGCGATGATGGTCAAAGCGAGCGGCTGCAGCCCGCCGCCGCCCAGGCCTTGGATGAAGCGGAAGATCACGAGCGGGATCATGCCCCAGGACGCGCTGCACATCAGCGTGCCGAACAAGAACAGGCCGCTCGACGCGATCAGCAGCCATTTCCGGCCCCAGAGATCGGCGAGCCTGCCGTAAATCGGAATCGCGACCGCTTGCGACAGCAGATAGGCCGCGAACACCCAGGAGATGAACTCGAAGCCGCCGAGCGCCGCCACGATCGCGGGCATCGCCGTCGCCACGATCGAGGATTCGACCGAAACCATGAAGATCGCGGCGCAGCACGCGGCCACGATCCAACGCCGGCGCGACGCCGAAATCGGCAGCGATTCAATCGGTGCGGCGGATTCAGGCACGTTCGTGACTCATTGGCATTTCGCTGGCCGAGCTATAGCGCAAATTCAACCTTCCGGCGATTGACAGGCGCGGCCGCTTCGGCTTGCCTGCCTTGCGCGAAAGGAATGACGATGCCGCCAAGTGATCTGCCGCAACTTTTAGCACGCACAAGGGCACTGCTGCCGGGTTTGCGCGGGCGGGCGGGCGAGACCGAGAAGCTGCGCCGCTTGCCGGACGAGACGATTGTCGAGCTGCGCGAGGCCGGGCTGTTCCATCTGTTCCAGCCTGCGCGCTATGGCGGCGTCGAGGCGCCGTTCCGCGCCTTCGTCACGTTCGGCGCCTTGCTCGGCCAAGCCTGCGGCTCGACCTCTTGGGTGTTCAACAACCTCGTCGTGCATAATTGGATGCTCGGCTATTGGCCGGAACAGGCCCAGGACGAAGTTTGGAAAGCGAGTCCCGACGCGCTGATCGGCTCGTCCTTCGTCGTGCCGGCAGGCCGCGCCGAGAAGATCGCGGGCGGCTATCGGCTGTCGGGACGCTGGCCGTTTTCGAGCGGTATCGACGCTTGCCAATGGGTGATGCTGGCCGCGAATGCCGCGCCCGAGGACGCGGCGCAGCCCGAGCCGCGATTCTTTCTGGTGCCGCGCGCTTCCTGCACCGAGATCGACAATTGGTACGTGATGGGTCTTGCCGGCACAGGCAGCAAGGACGTGGCCGTCGATAACCTGGTCGTACCCGAGCACCGGACTCTTGCGGCGGCGCAAGGCAGGGGCGCGCCTCATCCCGGCAGCGACGTCAATCAAGGCGCGCTTTATAACCTCGCCTGGTACGCGCTCTTCGGATTCGTGAACGCCGCCACCGCGCTCGGCATCGCGCAAGGCGCGATCGAGGAATTCACCACGGCGACGCGCGCGCGCATCGCGACCGCATCGGGACGGCATGTCGCCGATTTCGCGACGACGCAGCTGCGCCTCGCCGAGGCGGCAACCCTGGTCGATGCCGCCGAAACCTTGATGCTCAAGGATTGCGACGAAGCGATGGCGATCGCCGAGGCCGGCCGCTCGGCCGGCGTCGACGACAAGACGCGTTGGCGGCGCGACAGCGCCTTTGCCGCCCGGCTGGCCGTGCGCGCGATCGACATCTTGTTCACCGGCGCCGGCGGCAGCGCGATCATCGAAACCCACCCCCTTCAGCGCGCGCTGCGCGACGCCCATGCCGCGCAAGGCCATATCGGCCTCAATTGGGATCTCAACGGCACCATGTATGGCCGTGTCGCGCTGGGCCTCGATCCGGAATTTCCTCTGCTTTGACGAAGAAGGCCGCAAGCGCTCGGCACGCGGCTCGTTCAGGCGCAGCGCCCTGACGCCCACCCCTTCATAATCACCTGGACAATCGTCGTCTTTGTCGGATCTTCCGATCAGCCAAGCCGATCTACCCCGCTGCAATCAGCGCGCGCGCTGTGAGCGGGCCATCCGTGCTCGGTCGTTATTGTCGCTGCGTTACGCTGCCTGAACGCCCGCGAGGAACTCGGCCAGGCCGTTATTGAGCTGTTGCGCCTTTTGCGACAGATCGCCGGTCGTCGCGAGGACCTGTTGCGCGGCGGCCCTGGTGTCGGTCGCGGTCTGTTTCAGCCCGCCGATATTGCTTGAAACCTGCCGCGTCCCCTGCGCCGCCTGCTGAACATTTCGCGCGATCTCCTGGGTGGCGCTGCCCTGCTCTTCCACCGCCGCGGCGATCGCGGCTGCGTTCTGGTTGATCTCCTCGATCGTCGCGGCAACGCGTCGGATGACCGCGACCGCTTCCTTGGTCGAGCTCTGGATTTGCCCGACCTGGCCGGAGATCTCGTCGGTCGCCTTCGCGGTCTGGTTCGCCAGCGCCTTGACCTCGGATGCCACCACGGCGAAGCCCTTGCCCGCCTCGCCTGCACGCGCCGCCTCGATGGTCGCGTTGAGCGCGAGCAAATTGGTCTGGCTGGCGATGCTCTGAATGAGATTGACCACCTCGCCGATCTTCTGCGCGCCGGTGGCGAGTTCCTGCACCGTCGAATTGGTGCGCTTAGCCTCCTCGGCGGCCTTGCCCGAGATGTTCGCGGATTCACTGACGCGGCGGCTGATCTCCTGGATCGAGGCGGAAAGCTCCTCGGTCGCCACCGCTACTGTTTGCACATTGGCGGTGGCTTGCTCCGAAGCGGAGGCGACGGACGCGAATTGCTGGCTCGCGGCATCGGCGCTGCCCGACATGGATTGCGCGGCACCTTGCATCTCGCCCGCCGCCGCCGAAAGCGATTGCGACAACGCGCCGATCTCGGCCTCGAATTCTTTGGTCAAGCGCTCGAGCCCTTGCGCGCGGCGCACCTTTGCCGCGCGATCCTTCTCCTGCTCGGCGGCCAGGCGCTTGGCCTCGAGCGCGTTGCTCTTGAAGATCATCAAGGCCCGCGCCAGCGCGCCGACCTCGTCCTTGCGCTCGCCGCCCTCGACCGCAACATCGAGATCGCCCGCGACCACGCGGCTCATCGCGCCGGTGATGCCCCCCAAGGGGCGTGCCACCTGCCGCAGCGCGATCCAGGCGAGCATCGCGAGCGCCAAGAGCTGCGCCAGGCCCGAGACGACGATCAACGTGATCGCCGAGCGCCGTCCGGCCGTGATGCTGCGTCCCTTAGCCGCTTCCATGTCGGCGCGGCTCAAGGCGACGATCTGGTTCAGGGAATCATCGACCTTCTCGCGCCAGACGCGTCCCTGGCCCGCGCTCGGCGGCGGCGTGTTGGTTCTCATGCCTTCGAGGATGGCCGCGGTTTGCGTTTGCCCGACTTTCAAGAACTCGGCGAAATTCGCTTTCCCTTCTTCGACGATTTGGCGTTGCGCCGGATCGACCATCAGCGGCAAGAGCGCATCGAGTTCTTGCCCCACCTTGACCAAATTCGCCCGATAGAGGACGGCTGCCTTCTCCGCCTCGTCGATTGTCTTGGCCAGACGCACATCGCGCTGCGAGAGCGCGCCCTCTTTCAGATCATTGGCCATGGTCAGCACGCGCTCGAGCCGCAGCGCGTCCTGATCGACGATCACACCGACATTCTCCTCGAAGAGGTCGAGCGAATTTTTGACCAGCACCGCGGTCGCAAGCGCGGCAAGGAGGATGAAGACGCCCGGTATGGCGAGCTTATGCAGCAGCTTGAGATTGGAAACGAACCGGTTCATGCACATCCCCCACAAACCCCTTGAGCTTCGCGCGCTTGGGCGCACCGCTCGCCCCGTCATCCTGACCAGTGAGGTTTAAACTTGGCTTAAGGCTGAGGCCGGCGCCTGCCGCAGCGACCCTTGCTTAGAGAAAGCACGCAGTGTCTTTTCAATCACCGAGGCAGACAAGCCAGGCAAGCGGTTGCCCGCACCGCCTCCTGCGGCGTCAGCGCCAGCGCCGATTTCCCGAAATGCGTGCGCGCTTTTCGCCCATATTGTTGAGTTCCAGTTTGGCAGTGGGCAAGGAAGAAGCGTTCACCGTGATGCAGGTGAAGCATTTATTTCTTGCGTGTGTCGATGCGCGAAACGGAGCCGCATTTGGATGCGGGGTCGTCGACTGAATACGTTTCGCGCTTGTTCTATGCCATCCGATTCCTGAGAAATCTTTGGTTTCCCAAAACTGGCGCCTCAGGGCTTCACCGGCAGGAACTGCCGCGTCAGCATCTCGTCGTCGGCAGGCCTCTTGTCCAGGATGCCTAAATCGACGAAGGAATCTTTGAGTAGCTCGAGCCCCTGCGAATCGAACTGGCCGTCGAGTTCCATCATCGGGATCTGGGAATCATAGACTTTGCCGAGGACCGCGGCGCTTTCGTGCAGGATAGGCCCGGCAATTTCGATGTCCTTTTCCTTATTGGCCTTGACGAAGGCCATGGATGCAAAGAAGGCCTTCAAGAACCGCTCGACCAGCACGGGATTGTCGGCGACCAGCTGCTTCTTGGCGAAGACCACGTCGGTGACGAAATGTGGTGCATAGCGTTCCATGGTGAGGAGCACGTGGCCCTCATTGCGTTCTTCGAGCTGATATCCGGCCTCGGCCACGATCATGAGTGCGTCGACCTGTCGCGTCTTCAACGCCACGACTTGCTGGGCAGCGTCTCCGATCGCGACCGATTTGACGCCGTCCGCGCCCCAGCCCTCCGACACCGCAAGCCGCTTGACCAGCCATTCGGGGAGCGAACCGGCCGTGCTGACGGCCACGAGTTTTCCTTTCAAATCGGCGACGGTATTGATCCGCGAATCCGCGGCCACGGTGACCCCGAAATTGCGCGGCTCGTTGCCAAAGGCGGCCACCGCGATGACGGGCGCGCCTTTGACGGCGAAGGCCATCGCCGGCCCGCTGCCGAGGCCGAAATCGAGACTGTTCGACATGAGGCCCTGCTGCAGCTTCGCGTCGCCGTTGAAATTCGTAATCTCGATCTCAAGACCGTATTTCACGAAGATACCCTGGGCGATGCCGACATCGACCTGTGTAAAGGCCCAGGACGTGCCCACTGCCTTGCCGACGCGCAGCTTATCGGCGGCCCGAGCGCCGGCGACCGTGCCGATCAGCAGAGCGGCGCAGAGCAAGACCGCGCGCCGAAAAACCCGTCCATCGTCGCGTTTCATGGCTTTAACTCCCGTCGAGTTTGTGTATCACGCTTTGCGCGGAGCCAGCGGTTAATCCCTCATTAGCTCACTCGGACGGAAATCGATATGTGGCAATTTCGCTCTGACCGCATTGCGAATCTGCAAACCGATAGCCGGTCGCGGTCGGCCTCGATCCGGAATTCCCGCTGCTTTAGCGGCAGCCTCTTGCATTCGGCACCGGGACGCCCGGCATGCGCTCGCGAATGATCGCTGCGCGCTCGGCGATGTAGGGCGTTGGGTCTTCCGGCGACCAGCGCCGCGGATTGGGCAGCACGGCGGCAAAGAGCGCGGCTTCTTGGGGCGTCAAAGCCAGCGCCGATTTCCCGAAATGCGTCCGTGCCGCTGTCTCGGCGCCATAGACGCCGTCGCCCCATTCGATGACGTTGAGATAAGTCTCCATGATGTGCTGCTTGGTCCAAAGCAGTTCGATGAGCGCCGTCAGATAGGCCTCGATCCCTTTGCGCAACACGCTGCGCCCCGGCCAGAGAAAAAGATTCTTTGCGGTTTGCATGGTGATCGTGCTGGCACCTTTGGGTTCGCGCCCCGCGCGCCAGTCGCGCCAGGCGTTTCCCATCGCGTCCCAGTCGAAGCCGTGGTGAAAACAGAATTTCTCGTCCTCGGACGCCACCACCGCGCGCACCAAAGCCGGCGAGATGCGATCGAGCGGCACGTAGCGTTGCCGGATCGGCGCGCCGGCGAAGAAGCGGATCGCCATCAGCGGGGTCAGCGGCGGCGGCACGAAGCGATAGATGAGGATCGGCACCACCGGCAGCGCCAGCGCCGCAAGCACGAGATAAAGCACGACCCGGCCGAGCCGGCGCCGCTCTTTGCCAGGTTTGCGCAACGCGCCGTGACGTCGCGGCGCATCGCGGGGTGAAACGGCAAGACGGGGCGGCGTCATCTGTGCGCGAAGATAGAGGGAAGCGTTGCGTGCGCCAATTCGCTTCGTACCGACTCGTGCCGAGAAAGTCGTTCGCGGCCAAGGATTACATGGATTTAACTATTGACGCGCAAAGCCGAACAGTATTTTGTCCGCCGTTCAGGAGAAGCGCGGATGCCGGTGCTGCGGCAATGCGCCCGAACGCTTTTTAGAGAAGAAACTTCAACGGGGACCGCCATGTTGCGTCATTTGCTTCGGCTCGCGAGCCTGATCTTGGCGCTCGCTCTGAGCGCTCAGGCGTTCGCTGCCGACACGACCACCACCCATATCAAAGGGCTTTGGCTCACCACGGATTACCCATCGGTGACGGCGCGGGCGGGCGACAGCACGACGGTCAAGCTGAAGCTGCAGAATTACGGGCTGGCGCCACAACGCGTGGCCTTGTCGGTCGACGGCGTGCCGTCGGGCTGGAAAGCGACCGTGCTGGGCGGCGGCGCGCCGGTGACCGCGGCGATGCCCGCCACGGACGACAACGTGCAGCTTCAATTGCGGCTCGACATTCCCGCCGGAATCGCGGCCGGAACCCAGACCGTGACCTTGCGCGCGAAATCGGCGGATGGCAGCGCCACCTTGCCGATCGACGTCACCGTCGGGCAGCTTTTGCCCGCGAAGCTGGTCTTGAAGCCGAAGAACCCGTCCTTGATCGGCACGGCCAAGACGAGCTTCGAGTTCCAATTCAACGTCGCCAATCAAAGCGACCGCGACCTGATCGTGAATTTCGCGGCGGACGCGCCCAAGGGATTCCAGACCACCTTCACCGAGGCCTATGGCGCGCAAGAGATCGCGTCGATTCCGATCGAGGCCGGCAAGGACAAAGACCTCAAGGTGAAGGTTCAGCCGCCAGCGCAAGCCCAGGCGGATTCCTATCCCGTCAGCGTGCATGTCGCGGCAGAGGACGCAACCGCCGACGCGACCATGACGATGCAGATCACCGGCCAATCGCAGCTGAAGCTCACCGGCCAGGACGGGCGGCTTTCGACCAATGCGGTCGCGGGCGAGGCGACGCCGGTCGCACTGACCTTGAGCAATGACGGCAGCGCGGCGGCGCAGGAGATCACGCTGAGCGCGTCGCCGCCGAGCGATTGGAAAGTCACCTTCCAGCCCGACAAGGTGGCGCAGCTCGACCCCGGACAGAAGATCGACGTGCAGGCGCAGCTCACCCCCTCGACCAAGGCGGTGGCCGGCGACTACATGACGACCTTCCGCGCCAATGGCAGCGGCAGCGATGCGAGCTCGGCCGATATTCGCGTGACGGTTTCGACCTCGACCCTATGGGGGATCGTCGGCGTCGGCATCGTCGCCATTGCCTTGCTGATCGCGGTCGGCGCGGTGGCGCGGTTCGGCCGGCGCTGAGCGCGGGCCCGGCATGAGCGACATCGTCATCGCCGCCACCGGCTTGAAAAAGCTTTACGGCAAAGTGCCGGCGGTGAATGGCATCGATCTCTCGATCAAGCGCGGCGAGATTTTCGGGCTGCTCGGCCCCAACGGCGCGGGCAAGACCACGACGATCCTGATGCTCCTCGGCCTCACCGAAGCCGATGAAGGCAGCATCGAGATCGACGGCTTCGATCCGATGCGCGAGCCTTTGGAGGTAAAGCGCCGGGTGGGCTATTTGCCGGACGCGGTCGGGTTTTACGACAATCTCACCGCGCGCCAGAACCTCACTTATACCGCGCGGCTGTCTGGGCTGGGGCGCGTCGAAGCGGCAACGCGCATCGACGAAGCGTTGAAACGCGTCAGCCTGGGCGAGGTCGCCGATCACAAGGTCGCCACCTTCTCGCGCGGCATGCGCCAGCGTCTGGGCCTTGCCGAAGTGATGATGAAGCGCGCCGAAGTGGCGATTCTCGACGAGCCGACATCGGGCCTCGACCCGCAAGCAACCTTCGAGCTGTTGGACATGATCCGCGGCTTGAAGGCCGAGCGCATCGCCGTGCTGATTTCCTCGCATCTGCTCGACCGCGTGCAAGCCGTGTGCGACCGGGTCGCGCTCTTCAGCCACGGCAAGATCGTGCTCGAAGGCACGGTGCCGGAATTGTCGCAAACCGTGTTGGGCGGCGGCTATACGCTGGAGATCGAAGCGTCGGGGATCGACTTGAAGCAGATTTGCTCTTCCGTCGCCGGGGTGCAAAGCGTCACCCAGCCCGAGATCGGCAAATACCATATCGTCGCCGCGCGCGACGTGCGCGCCGCGATCGGCTCGGCCATCATCGGCGCCGGCGGTTCGCTGATGCGGCTTGATCACGTCGAGCCCAGCCTCGACACCATCTATCGCCATTATTTCGAGGCCGAGCATGGCACGGCGTAGCGGATCGGTCTGGACGGGCTGCGGCACCGTCTTTCTCAAGGAATTTGCCGATCACCTCAGCAGCGGCCGGATGCGCGTGCTGGAATGGCTGGTGCTGCTGACCGGTATCGGCGCGGTCTACACCGCGATCCAGGATCTCAAAACCACGACCTCGCAAGACCCGTTCCTGTTCCTGCGGCTTTTCACCGATGCGCATGACCCGCTGCCCTCGTTCATGGCGGTACTGGGATTTCTCATTCCGCTGGTCGCGATCGGGCTGGGCTTCGACGCGATCAACGGCGAGTTCAATCGCCGCACCATGAGCCGGATTCTGGCGCAGCCGGTTTATCGCGACGCGCTGCTGTTGGGAAAATTCTTTGCCGGGCTCGCGACCTTGGCGGTCGCGCTGGTGAGCCTGTGGCTGCTGATCATCGGCCTTGGGCTGTTGACCTTGGGCATACCGCCGACCAGCGAAGAAGTGGCGCGCGGCATCGCCTTCCTGGTCGTCGCTTTGGCCTATGGCGGGCTGTGGCTCGCCGTCGCGATGCTCTGTTCCGTGGTGTTCCGCGCAGCCGCGACCTCGGCGCTGGTGGCGTTGGGCCTGTGGCTGATGATGAGCGTGCTCTGGCCGCTGCTGAGCCGGTTTCTCACCGAGGCGATTTTCCCGAGCGACGCCATGACCTTGCTGGTCGGGCCCAGCTATGAGCAGATCGTCTTCCAGCAAACTTTGTCGCGGCTGTCGCCCAATACGCTCTTCGCCGAATCCCTGCTCGGCCTGCTGCATCCTTCGACCCGGGCGCTTGGGCCTGTCTTCATGGATCAGCTGCAAGGCGCGGTGCTGGGCAATCCCTTGCCGCTGGCGCAAAGCCTGTTGCTGGTCTGGCCGCAGGTCACGAGCCTCATCGCCGGGGTGATCGTGCTCTTTGTCGCGGCTTATGTGATCTTCCAGCGCCAGGAAGTCCGCGCCTAGCCAGCCCCAAAGGCGATGGTATAATCCGCCCGCGAACATCGTCGCCGGGGAGGGATGTCATGTTCTTGCGCAATTGCTGGTACATCGCCGCGGAATCGCGCGAAGTCGGACGGCAGCCTTTCGGGCGCGTTCTGCTGCAAGAGCCGGTGGTGCTTTACCGCCGCGAAGACGGCACGCCGGTCGCGCTCGAAGATCGCTGCTGCCATCGCCGCGCGCCGCTCCACAAGGGCAAGCTCATCGGCAACAACATCCAATGCGGCTATCACGGCTTCACCTTCGATGCGGGCGGCGCCTGTGTGCAGATTCCCGGCCAGGACCGCGTGCCGCCGAGCGTGCGCGTCGGCTCCTATCCGGTCGCCGAGCGCCATCGCTATGTCTGGATCTGGATGGGCGAGAAGGAAAAGGCCGATCCGGCGCTGATCCCCGATTTCTATTACAACGACGATCCCAACTGGGCCGCGGTCGGCACCTGCCTTCATGTCGATGCCAATTACATGCTGCTGGTCGAAAACCTGATCGACCTGTCGCATGTCGCCTTCGTGCATTCGACCACGATCGGCAGCGCCGACGACACCAACCCGACGCTGAGCCATGAACGCGGCGACGGTTTCGTGCGGGTGGTACGCGAGGCGCCCGGCATACCCTGCCCGCCATCGATGCGCAGCCTCGGCTTCGCGCCGGTGGTCGATCAGAAGAAGATCATCACCTTCACCCCGGCCTCGAATGTCTGGATCGACATTCCGACCCGCGACGCGGTGCCGGTCGCCGGCCGCAACGAGCCGATGCAGCGCCGGGTGATGATCCTCAACGCGATCACGCCCGAGACCGAGCGCAGCTGTCATTATTTCTGGGTGAATGCGCGCGACTTCGATCAGGACAGCGCCGAGCGCTCGGAATTCTTCTTGAAGAACGTCACCTTCGCCTTCAACGAGGACAAGGACGTGCTCGAGGCGCAGCAGCGCAATATCGAGCTCGACCCCAGCGCGCCGACGGTCAACGTCAACGCCGATTGGGGCGGCGTGCAAGCGACCCGCATGATGGAACGCCTCATCGCCGCCGAGGCCGGCACCGCGACCGCCGGCTAAGACCGCCGCCCGCTAAGGCGGCCCCCCGCCTTATTTTTTCTGCGCGTTCATCACGCGCTCGAGCTTGTCGAGCGTGCGCATCGCATCGACGCATTGCTTCACGCTCGATTTCGGCTCGCGCTTTTCCTTGATCGCGGCGAAGAATTCGCGGTCTTCCAATTCGATGCCGTTCATCGAGACATCGACTTTGGAGAGATCGATCACCTGATCCTTGCCGTCCGAGAGATCGTCGTAATAGGCCTTGTAGGTGCCGGTGTCGCCGATATAGCGGAAGAAGGATCCCTGCGGGCCATTGTTGTTGAAGGACAGCGACAGGGTGAGGATCGAGCCCGACGGCACCTTCAGCTGGATGCTCATATCCATCGCGATCTTGAGCTCGGGATGGTGTGGACCTTCGATCGCATGGGCAACCGAGGGCAACTCGCCCGTTTGCCACTGGAAGAGATCGACCGTGTGGCAAGCGTGATGCCAAAGCAAGTGATCGGTCCAGGTGCGCGGTTGGCCGACCGCGTTCATGTTGGTGCGGCGGAAGAAATAGGTCTGCACGTCCATTTGCTGGATCTTGAATTCGCGCGCCGCGATCTTGTTGTGAACCCATTGATGGCTCGGGTTGAAGCGGCGCACATGGCCGCCCATGGCGATCATCCCGGTCTGCTCGGCGACCTTTTGGATCTCCTCGGAATCGGCCAAGGTATCGGCGATCGGAATCTCGATCAGCACATGCTTGCCCGCGCGCATCGACTGGATCGCCTGCGCCGCATGGACTTGGGTCGGGCTCGCCAGGATCACGGCTTCGACGCCCGGCTGCTTCAGGCTTTCGCCGAGATCGGTCGTCCAGTGCGGAATCTTCCACTTCTTCGCGACTTCCTCGGTGCCAGCAGGCCGGCCGCCGGCGAGAGTCACCACCTCGATGCCGGGAATGTTCTGGATGGCTTCGAGATGCTTGATGCCGAACGCGCCTTGGCCGGCGAGACAGATTTTCATGGGTCTGGTCCTTTAGCGCTTGTTCTCGAGAATCATGTGGCCCACCGCCGTGTTCGAGGCGGGCACGTGGTAGAAGCGGTAAATTTCCTTGGCATCCTCGTCAAGCGCGCCGCGCGCGATCAGCCACATGACGAGCTCGATCCCTTCCGAGCCCGCCTCGCGGATGTATTCGAGATGCGGGATCTTCACCAGCGCCTGCGGATCGGTGGCGAAGCGATCGAGGAAGCGGTTGTCGAATTCGTTGTTGATGAAGCCGGCGCGCGGACCTTGGAGTTGATGCGACATGCCGCCGGTGCCGAAGATCGCGACCTTGAGATCGCCGTCGAAAAATTCGACCGCCTTGCGGATCGCCTTGCCGAGCATGAAGCAGCGATGGCCCGTGGGCGGCGGATATTGGATCACGTTGACGCAAAGCGGGATGACTTTGAACGGCCATGCCGCCGGTTGGCCGCACATCAAGGAAAGCGGCACAGTCAAACCGTGATCGACCTCCATCTTGTTGACGATGGTGAGATCGAACTCGTCGAGGATGACCGATTGCGCGATGTGCCAGGCGAGATCGGGATGTCCCTGCACCACCGGCACCGGCCGCGGCCCCCAGCCTTCATCGGCAATGGCAAAGGATTCGGCACAGCCGAGCGCGAAGGTCGGGATGATTTCGAGCGAGAAGGCCGAAGCGTGATCGTTGTAGACCAGGAACACGACATCGGGCTTGGTTTCGGCCAGCCATTTCTTCGAGAATTCGTAGCCCTTGAAGACCGATTGCCAATAGGGCTCGTTGCTTTTGCCGTTGTCGAGCGCCGCGCCGATTGCCGGCACATGCGAGGTCGTCACGCCTGCGATGAGTTTAGCCACGGTTCTTCCATTCCGATTTGCTGCGGTTGCCGTTGGGCGAACGCCCGCCCGCGATCATCATTTTCGCGTATTCCTCTTGCGTCGAGCCGGTCATCAGCGCAGCGAGATTCTGGAACGACAGCCCGTCGGTCGCGCCGAGCTTCGAGGTGTAATAGATGTTGCCGCCGAGCTCGAGCATCCGGTTCCAGTCGCGTTTCAAGACCGCGTCGCGCTGATCCTTCGTCATCGGGAACTGGTCGAGATATTTCGCCTCGTTCGCCTTGAACGCCTTGCGGTTCGCGTCCTTCATCAGCGACATGCAGAACATGTTGAGATGATAGCCCTCGCGCGAGCGGCGCGCGTCGAAGACCTGCGTGCCGGGAATATCCTCATAGGGTTCGGGCTTGGTCATCTCACGAACTCCAATAGAGCCGCATGGGATTGTCCACGAGCAGCGCCTTTTGCTGCGCCGCGGTCGGCGCGATCTTCGGGATCATATCGACCAGCACCCCGTCATCGGGCATATGCGTGGTCATGTTGGGATGCGGCCAGTCGGTTCCCCACAGCACGCGGTCGGTGAAGCGCTCAACGATCGCGCGCGCGAAAGGCACGACGTCGTCATAGGGCGGGCCTTTGGCCGAGATGCGCTCAGGTCCCGTGACCTTCACCCAAATGGTCGGGTTCTCTTCGAGCAGGCGGAGATAGGCCTGGAAATCGGGATGATCGACGCCCTTCTTCGCGTCCGGGATCGACATGTGGTCGAGCACGATCGTCGTCGGTAACGCCTTCAGGAACGGCGTGATGGTCTTGAGGCTCGGCGCTTCGAAATAAACCACCGTGTGCCAGCCGAGATCGGCGATATTCTTGGCGACGCCGAGATAGACCTCGTGCGGCGTGGCATCCACGAGGCGCGGCAAAAAGTTGAAGCGCACGCCGCGCATACCGGCCTGGTCCATCTCCCTCAGCTCACCAACGGAAATCGTCGGCTTCACCACCGCGACGCCGCGCGCCATGCCGTTGGAATTGACCATCGCGTCGATCGTCGCCGTGTTGTCGGTGCCGTGGCAGCTCGCCTGCACGATCACGTTGCGCTGAAAGCCGAGGAAATCCCGCAGCTCGAACAGCTTTTCCTTGGGCGCGTCATAGGGCGTGTACTTGCGTTCCGGCGCGAAGGGAAATTTCGCCGCCGGCCCGAAGACGTGGCAATGCGCGTCGACCGCGCCCGCCGGCGCTTTGAATTTCGGCTTCGAGGGATTGAGGCAATAGGATTCGAATTCCGCCATTACTTCTTTCCTTGATCGATCTCGGCGAATACCTGGTTGGCGCGATTGAAGGCCGACATGGCCGCCGGCACGCCGGCATAGATCGCGGCCTGCATTAGCACCTCTTTCACCTCGTCGCGGGTGACGCCCGAATTGGGGGTGAGGCTCAGATGCGTTTGCAGCTCCTCGAGCCGCCCGAGCGCCGTCAGCATCGCGATGGTCAGCATGTGACGCGTCTTCTTGTCGAGGCCGGGGCGCGCCCAAACCTCGCCGAAAGCGTATTGGTTGACGAAATCCATCCACTCATCGGTGAAGGCGGTGCGGCGCGCCTGCGCCGCCTCGAACTTGTCGCCCATCAGCCATTTGCGCGTCTCGACCCCACGCTTATAGGCATCGCTGCTCTTGTCCATGGCGTTCCTCCTATTGCGCGGCGAGAAAATCGCCGATCACGCGGTTCAGCGCCGCCGGCTGCTCGATCGGCACGATATGCGCGGCCTGCGGGATGATGACCAGCTTCGAGCCCTTGATCGCGCCGTTGAGCTCGCGCGCCTCGGCAACCGGGGTGGCGGGATCCTCCTCGCCGACCGTGATCAAGGTCGGGCAAATGATCACCGTGTCGTCGCGCCGCAAATCCATCTTCTGGATCGCGCGCGCACAGCCGATATAGCCTTCAGCCGGCGTGCGCAGCAGCATGTTGCGAATGCCTTGCAGCGCATCCGGCTGCTGCTCGTGAAAGCGCTTGGTGAACCAGCGCTGCATCGTGCCGTCGGCGACCGCGACCATGCCGTCCTTGCGAATGGCGGCGATGCGCTCGTCCCAGACCACCGGATTCATATGCGCCGCCGTGTCGCAGAGGATAAGCGACGCCAGCAGCTCGGGCGCCTTGGCGGCGAGCCTTTGACCGAGCATGCCGCCGATCGACAGGCCGCAGAGATGGACCCGCTTCACGCCGAGCACCCTGATCAGAGCGGCGGCGTCATCGGCAAGCTGATCCATCGTATAGCCGGCGGCGCCCGCGGGCGGCGCGTCGGTCAAGCCATGGCCGCGCGTGTCGTAACGGAGAACGCGGTATTTGCCGCGCAAAGCGGCGGCCTGGGCGTCCCAAAGCGCGAGGCTGGTGCCGAGCGAGTTCGACAACATGACCACGGGCGCGTCTTCCGGCCCTTCCAGCAGATAATGGACGGTAATATCGCCGGTGCGGACGAAGGCCATCGAAGATGCTCCCTGATTGGTTTTCTAAAGCGGAAATTAGGGCGGACGGAAGCGGAATTCCAGGGTCGTCATATCGCCCACGCTTGACCTTCCATTTGCCCACCGCGAGACTGCCGCGCAACGGAGGTAGTTCATTATGGCTCAACGCACGACACCGCCTTTTCGCGCCGATCATGTCGGCAGTCTTTTGCGCCCGCCCGCGCTGATCGCGGCGCGGCAGAAATTCGACCGCAAGGAAATCTCGGCCGAGGAGCTCCGCCGCATCGAGCAGGATTCGGTGCGCGAGGTCGTCAAGCTGCAAGAGGATATCGGCCTGCAGATGGCGACGGACGGCGAATATCAGCGCTCGTCCTGGCATCGCGACTTTCTGCAGCAGATCGGCAATGTCCGGATGGTGGAAAACAAGCTGAAGCTGCGTTTCCACACGCATGAGGGCGATACCGAGATGACGCCGCCCGGCTTCCATGTCGAGGGCAAGCTGCACCGCCCGCACCCGATCTTCGTTGAGCATTTCAAGTTCCTGAAATCGGTCTGCCATGTCGTGCCGAAGATCACCATTCCATCGCCCAGCAACATCCATTTCCGCGGCGGCAGGCAGGCGATCAGCCGCGACGCCTATCCCGACATGGAGGATTTCTACGCCGATCTCGCCAAGGTCTATCGCGAGGAGATTGCCGATCTGGCCGCAGCGGGCTGCCGTTATTTCCAGCTCGACGAGGTGAATTTCGCCTATCTCTGCGACCCGAACCTGCGCGAGCAGGTGCGCGCGATCGGCGAGAATCCCGACACCTTGCCGCAAACCTACGCCAAACTGTTGAACGCGACCATCGCCGGCCGCCCGAAGGACATGGTCGCGGCAATGCATCTCTGCCGCGGCAACTCGCGCAGTGCCTGGATCGCCGAAGGCGGCTACGACCCGGTGGCCGAGGTGCTCTTCAACGCGGTCAATGTCGACGGCTATTTCCTCGAATATGACAGCCCGCGCGCCGGCGATTTCGCGCCCTTGCGCTTCGTGCCCAAGGGCAAGACCGTGGTTCTGGGCCTCGTCACCTCGAAAACGCCGCAACTCGAAAAAAAGGACGATCTCAAACGGCGCATCGACGAAGCCGCGAAATATTGCCCGCTCGAGCAATTGGCGCTGAGCCCGCAATGCGGCTTTGCCAGCGTGCTCGAAGGCAACAAGCTGACGGTTGCCGACGAGGTCGCGAAGCTGAAGCTGATCCTCGAAGTCTCGCGCGAGGTTTGGGGCGCCGCCTAGCATAGGCGCGACGCGAATCGGCAGCGTCGCGCCGTCACGCGAAGCAAAACCGGAAATACGGAGCGCAACGGCGGCGCAGCGCCCTCAAGCGCCACGGCGCCGCCTCACGCGTACCAAGAAGCTTCCCCTCCACCCTGAACCGCTGCATAATGAGCGAAAGCCGAAAAGGCATGCAGCGGACAGGGAGGAATTCATGGCGCAACCGGCCACGATCAATGTCACCGATGTCATCGACAAGGGGCGCTTCGTCTCATTCCAATGGGCCGTTTCGATCTGGTGCGGCGTGCTGGTCACGCTCGACGGATTCGACAATGGCGCGATCGGCTTCGTCGCGCCGGTGATCGCGCCGCAATGGGGCGTGAACGTGCCGTCTTTCGGACCGGTTTTCGGCGCCGGGCTGTTCGGCTTGATGCTGGGCGCGCTCGCCGCCGGGCCTTTGGCCGATCGTTATGGGCGCAAGCTTGTCATCCTGGTATCGACCTTGACCTTCGCGGTCTTCGCGCTGGCCACTTCCCTCGCGCATTCGATCGACCAGCTTTACGTGCTGCGGTTCTTGACCGGCGTCGGCGTAGGCGGCCTCATGCCCAATGCGATCGCGCTCACCGCCGAGTATGCGCCGCGGCGTGTCCGCTCGACCGTGGTCGCGATCATGTTTCTCGGCTTTCCGCTGGGCGCGGGCGGCGGGGGCTTCCTCGGGGCGCAGCTCATCCCGAGCTTCGGCTGGCAATCGCTTTTCGTCGTCGGCGGGTTGTTGCCTTTGCTGTTGTTGCCGGTCGCGATCTTCGCCTTGCCGGAATCGATCCGCTTCCTCGTGATGCGCGGCGATAGGCCGAACCACGTCGCCGCCTTGCTCAACCGGCTGACGCGCACGCACGATTATAACGGCGCGGAGATGTTCGTCATCACCGAGCAGAAGCTGCACGGCTTCACCGTGCGGCATTTGTTGACGCAAGGCCGCGCGATCAACACGGCGCTACTGTGGATCACCTTCTTCTGCAATCTGTTGGTGATCTATTTCCTCAATAGCTGGCTGCCGACGATTCTGCGCGAAGCAGGCGTTCCGCTCGAGACCTCGCTGCGTCTGGCCGGCGCGGTGAGCTGGGGCGGGATCGCGAGCACACTCATTCTCGGGCCGATCGTCGACCGCTTCGGCGCGCCGCGCGTCGTGACCTTGCTCTATATCGGCGCGGCCGCCTTTGTCTTCGCTATCGGGCTCTCGGGCGGGAATGTGCTGCTGCTGGCGTTCACGATCTCGCTCTGCGGCGCTTGCGTCATCGGCGGGCAAAGCTTCATCAACGTCATGTCGGCCGTGCTTTACCCGACCGCGATCCGCTCGACCGGGGTCGGCTGGGCGCTCGGCATCGGCCGGGTCGGCGCGATTGTCGGGCCAGTGATCGGCGGGCTTTTGCTCGCCGCGCATTTCAGTCCGCAGAGCCTGTTCTTCAGCACCGCCGTCCCGGCGTTGATTGCCGCCTTGGCGATGTTCGTGCTGAAGCGGCGCTTGCGCGGCGCGGAAAGCGTGGCGCCCGTCGACGCGCTCGCCACACACTGAACGTTTCGCGCTGCGCGCGCGACCGTTATTGGCGCGTCAACGAAACCGCGGGAAGAGCGGCGCCGCGTTGGTGTCGATGGCGCGCAATTCCGCGGCGGTGAACACTTTGCTGGCGATAAGCCCGTCGACGCACTCGCCCGAGCCGCGCCACGGGTAATCCGTGCCGTAGACGATCTGCGACAACGGCGCGACCTCTTTCAGCGACAAAAGCGGCGCCGCGTGCAGGATTTGCGCGGTGTCGTAAAAGAATTTGCGCGCCTCGGCGACGAAGCCTTGCGGCATCAGCGGCGCAAAGCGCGGCATCTTCTCCATGCGGACGAAACGCTCGACCAGGAACGGCATGGTGCCGCCGCCATGCGAGAAGATCAGCCTGATATCCGGGCAGCGATGGACCGTGCCGCCGAACAGAAGGTTGGTCAGCGCCCGCGTCGTGTCCGTGCCGTATTCGATGACCGAATCGCGGATGTCGAGTTCCTTGAGCACATCGCGGCAACAGAACGGCCCGTGCGGATGGGTGTAGATCACCGCCTTGCGCCGGTTGAGCTCGTCGAAGACCGGCGCGAAAATCTTGTCGCCGAGCCAGTGATCGTCATAGCTCGTGATCATGTGGACGCCGTCGGCCTTCAGCACGTCGAAGGCATAAGCGATCTCCTTGAGCGTCGCGTCGACATCCGGCAGCGGCAGATTGGCGAACATGCCGAAGCGGCCTGGATGATCGGCCACGAGCCGCGCCATGTATTCATTGTTCTCGCGCGAATAGGCCAGCCGCGCCGCGCCCTTGATCTGCTCGGGCAAGGTGGCGGAGTTGACGGCCAAGGTCACCCCGGCCTTGTCCATGTCGGCGAGCGCGTCTTTCTCGTTCATGATCGAGGCGAGATGCGGCGTCAGCACGCCCATCTCGCGCAATTGCGGAATGAAGCGCGGCGCGACGAGATGATGATGAACGTCGATACGTGACATAGGCTTAGACCTTTCCGAACTGAGGCAGGAGTGCGACGGCATTGGCCGAATCGATCGCGTGCAACTCCTTGGCGCTGAAGACGCGATTGTCCTTCAGACCCTTCACCGTTTCCGCAGCGCTGCGCCACGGAAAATCGGTGCCGAAGAGTATCTGCGACACTGGCACGACCTTTTTGAGCGCGGTCATCGGCGCGCCAACACCCTGCGAGGTCTGTGCCGTGTCGTAATAGAATTTGCGCGCTTCGGGCAGAAAGCCTTGGGGAAACTTCGCCGCGAATTTCGGCGACTGCGCCAGCTTGACGAAACGCTCGACGAGAAACGGCATGGTGCCGCCGGCATGCGACCAGATGATGCGCAAATCGGGACAACGCGCGGCCGTGCCGCCGAACACGATATTCGCCAAGGCCCTTGTCGTGTCCGTGCCGTATTCGATGTTCGCGTCATCGACGCCCGCGCCCGACAACAGCCCGGCACAGCAATTGGCCGCGGTCGGATGGGTGTAGACTATCGCCTTGCGGCGATTGAGCTCGTCGAAAACCGGCGCGAAGGCGGGATCGCCCAGCCATTTGTCGCCGTAATTGGTAACGAGGCCGATGCCGTCGGCCTTCAGCACATCGAAGGCGTAGCCGATTTCCTGGAGGCTGCCTTCGACATCCGGCAGGCAGGTCGCGGCGAAAATGCCGAAACGGTCGGGATGATCGGCCCGGATCTTCGCGAGATACTCGTTCTGCTCCCGCGCCCAGGCGCGCATCGCCTGCGCGTCGCCGAAAGATTTCTTGGGCGCGCTCGGCACCGACATGATCGACCTGGTAACGCCGCCCGCATCCATGTCTTCGAGCGTGCGCGAGGGGTCCATGCCGTCGGCCAGAGCAGGCGTCAGGCTGTGATCGGCGCGCCGCGCCGCGACATAGGCGGGCGAGAAAGTGTGGCGATGGACATCGATGCGGCGAAGCTTTGCTGGTGCCGGCGCCGCATCACTGGCAAAGGGCAGGGCGAGCCCGGTCCCGAGCGCCGCCAGCCCCGCAAGCAGGTCGCGCCGCGATGGGTCGGGCTCGCCGCGTAGGGCGTCCCTTGCATGAGCGAAATCGAATGACATGATCCCCCCTCGGCGCAAACGCGCCGTCACGCGCGGCGGCGTATCTTTGATAGGATCGAAGCTAACACGATCCGACGGGAGCCGCATCCATGACCTTCCGGTTCACGCTTCACACCACGATCCCGGCAAGCCCGCGCGAGGTCTACAATGCCTGGCTGTCCCCGTCCGGGCATCGCGGCATTACCGGCGGTCAGAAGGCGCGCATCTCCGACAAGAAAGGCGCGCGTTTCACGGTCTGGGACGGATACATCACCGGCCGCAACGTGACGCTCGTGCCGGGAAAACGCATCGTGCAATCCTGGCGCACGACCCAATTCAGGAAAGCCGATCCCGATTCGCAAATCGAGGTTTTGCTGCGCCGGATGCCATCCGGCAGCACGCGGCTCACCTTGCGCCACACCCATGTGCCCGACGGGCACACCTCTTATCGCGACGGCGGCTGGCAGGAAAACTATTTCAAGCCGATGAAAGAATTTTTCGCCGCGAAGAAAAAAAAGAAATAGCCGCGCCGCTCAAGGCGTCACCACAATGTTGGTGAAGCCGCCGTTGCGGTTGGGGATATTCGCCAACGCCTCGTTGACTTGCGCCAAAGGCGTCACGCGATGCTCGAACACCGAGAGATCGAGCGTGCCGGCGCGCGCCATCTCGGCAAGATCCTGGCCGTCGCCGGGCGAGAACCAATTGCTGCCGATGAAGGCGATTTGTTCGTCCATCATCCAATGCACATCCATCGGCACTTTCTCGCCCATGCCGCCGCAATTGATCGCTTTGGCGCCGCGCCGCAACGCGTAGATCGCGTCGATCATGGTCGCGCCGGGCGAGCCCGGACCAAGGCAGTCGATCAGAATATCGGCGCCGATGCCGTCGGTCGCGCGCCGCACGCGTTCGGCGATCGAGACGGCGCCGAGTTCGAGGATCTCGATCCGGCTCGGCGCCAACGCCTTCACCCGCTCGAGCAAAGCCCGGTTGCGGCCGGTGGCGAAGATCCGCGTGACGCCGCGCCCCAACGCCACCAGCACCGCCCCCAAACCCAAGGTGCCGCTGGCGCCGTTGATGATGACGGTATGGCCCGGCCCGGCGCCGGCCTTTTTCAGCGCGGCATAAGCGGTGCCGGTATAACCGAAACGCGCCGCTTGTTCGAAGGTGACGCATTCGGGCAAGCGCACGAGATTCTGCTGCGGCGCGGTCATGTATTCGCACAAGCCGCCATAAGGATAGGCGTCAAAGAGCTTCTGCGCTTGCGACCCGAAACCGAAATAGCCTTTGAAGGTGTAGTTGCTGCAATTGAGCGCATCATTGGCGCGGCAGGATGGGCAGGAGCCGCAAGCAAGGCCCGGATTTACGTAAACCCGGTCGCCGGCCTTGAAATGCTGCACGAGGCTGCCCGACTTGGCGATCACGCCCGCCGCATCGAGGCCGAAGATCGCCGGCAGTTGCGGCAGCGGCAATTCGGGAAACCAAGTCTGCCAATTGGCGAGCACATTGCCGAGATTGGGCACGATGCCGCAGGCTTTGACTTGGACCAGCACGTCGGTCGGACGCGGCTCGGGGATCGCAATCCGCTCCAGGATCATCGGCGCGCCGATCTGATGCAGCCTTGCCGCCAACATGGTTGTCATGATCTTCCTCCCCAAAGCGACACGATCTTACGGAAGAGGAAAATAGAGTCTCGACCGGCCGATGGCAGCAAATTTTTCGCTGCGACCGAAGATGTCGCACGGCGCAATCCGGCGACGCCGAAGCGCGCCTTAGCGGAAAAAATTTAGCCCGTGGCTGCCGGCGACGGCGCCGAGAATCGTCACGACGCTCACGCTCAGCAGGACCCAGTGAAATCCCTGGATCAGCTTGAAGGTGGAGTTGGGCGCGCGCTGCGCCTGCTCCTGAAACCAGCGATCGAGGAAAAGCGGCTCGGCGATGAACAGCATCACGGTGAAAATCAGCCAAACCAAAACCATCGCGTCGAGCCACCAGTAATAAGGCGACAGGAATTGCGACCAAAGGCCCAACCGATCGACCATGTAAAAGCCGCTGGCGCCGGCGAGCAAGGTCGTGAAGCGCGCCTGCCAGGCGAAACGGCGCTCGACCCGCTCAAAGAATGCAATCCGCTCGGCGCCGCTTTTGAAGCCGCGCACGGCGGGCAACAGCACGGTGGTCACCATGGCGACGCCGCCGATCCACAACACCACGGCCAAGACATGCAGGGCGCGGGCGATCTCGACGTCAGCCATAAGATCGCCGCCATCGCTTTGCTGTCTTCGACGGCTCGGAATCCGCCACCGACGGCGACGTTTCCGCGCCGTCGATCAGCGGATCGGGCCCGCATGCGGCGATAAGCCGGTCGCGGTCTGCAATGACGATCGTTTCGCCCTCGACCGTCATGCCGGCAGCCTGGAGCGCCGACAAAGCGCGCGAGAAGCTTTCGCGCGTCATGCCGAGCTCCGACGCGATCAGGTTCTTTTCATAGGGAAGCGTGGCGCGATGCGGCGTGCCTTGCCGGTGCGACAGGGCGAGAATGTAGCAACCGACTCGCTCGCTCGCGCTGCGCAGTTTCAGATTCTTGATTTGGCGCACCAGCCGGCGGAATTGACCGGCGAGGCTGCCGATTACCAGTTGCGCCACGGCCGGATCTTTCGCCGCCGCGGCACGAAACGCCATCGCGTGGATCAGGAGAAGCCGCGACGGCTCGGGAATCCGCGCCCGCATCAGATAAGGCGATCCGGTCACGACCGCGGCGGGCGTGACGAGATCCGGCGGCTCGACCGCTTCGATCAAGACTTCGCGCCCGGTGCTGGATCGCCCGAGAAGATGCACCGAGCCGGATATGACAACGTGTTGGAAGTTCGGCGTCTCGCCCTGTTCGAACAGCACCGTTCCGGGCGACACGGCGTGAAGGACCGAATTCTCTAGCAAGCTCGCGCGGCTCGACGGCGACAACGCGCGGAACGGCGCCAAGCTCGTCCAATCGGGTTCCGGTTTGGTCATTTGCGTCAAACGGCGCTTTCTCATTGCCTCGGCACGATCGCCATTGGCGGCCCTCACTATGTGATAAATATCACAGGTTATATTGATCTGAATCAATGAAGAGAAAGGCAGCAATGCTTAGCGTTCCGCCCATCATGAGCATCGCCACCGCAATTCCGACGACCCGCACACCGCCGACCTGGCTCGCCCAGGGCTTCCGGCCGTTCTTCCTGGCCGCCGGGCTTTGGGCGGTCGCGGCATTGGCGCTTTGGACCGCCATGCTGATGGTACCGATCGCGCTGCCGAGCCGGTTCGGCCCGCTCGACTGGCACATCCACGAGATGTTTTTCGGTTTCGTGATGGCCGCCATCGCCGGGTTTCTTCTCACCGCCATCCCCAATTGGACCAAGCGGCTGCCGGTGAGCGGTGCGCCGCTTGGCGCGCTGGCGGGGTTGTGGCTGTTGGGCCGCATCGCCTGTTTGGTTTCGGCCTTGTTTCCGGCTTGGCTGAGCATCGCGGCGGACCTGTCATTTCCGCTGGTCCTTCTGGCTGTCGCCGCGCGCGAGATCATCGCCGGGCGCAATCGGCGCAACGTGCCGATGCTGCTTCCGATCGCGGTCTTGGGCGCGGCCAATTTGCTGATGCATCTGGAAGCAATCGGCGTGGCCGTGCCCGCGGGAATTGGCTGGCGTCTCGCCCTTGCGGCCACCCTCGTTCTGATCTCCGTGGTCGCGGGCAGGATCGTGCCGAGCTTCACGCGGAACTGGCTGGCAAAACGCGGCAGCACGCGCTTGCCCGCGCCTCATGGCTTGACCGACCGCGGCGCGCTCGGCCTGCTTCACGCCGGATTGCTCGGCTGGGCGTTCCTGCCTCAATCCTACCCGGTCGGCGCGCTGTTGGTTCTGGGCGCGGCGCTCAATCTTTGGCGGCTGGCGCGCTGGAGCGGCGGCGCGAGTTTTGCCGAGCCGCTCTTGTTCATCCTTCACCTCGGCTATGCCTGGCTGGTCTTTGGCGTGGCGTTGCTCGGCCTTAGCGTGCTCAAGCTCGGCGTGCCCGAAGCCGCCGCGATCCACGCGCTCACCACCGGCGCCGGCGGCACGATGATCCTCGCCGTCATGACCCGCGCGACGCGCGGCCACTCCGGGCGCGCCTTGACCGCCGATTACGCCACCACCGCGATCTATGTGCTCGTCAACCTCGCGGCAGCAACCCGTGTCGCCGCCGCCTTTGTCGCGATCTGGACGATGCCGCTTTTGGCAGCCTCGGCGAGCTTGTGGATTGCCGCTTTTACGCTGTTCGTCCTGAGCTATGGACCGATGCTGGTGCTGCCGCCGCCGGAACGCCAACCGTAAAGCAACGTAACGTTGATACGGCGGTTGGCGTAGCCGTCCGTGAAGGCGATGCGGTCGGTTTCGTGAAAAAGATCGGAATCGAAGATCACCGCGCGATTGGCGCGATAGGGAATGGTCACCGATTTCGCGTCTTGGCTTGCGAGGAACGCGCGGCACGCCGCGATATTGCCGTTGTAGCGCTTGAAATCCCAATCGGGCGGCGCCGGAACGTCCCAGAGCACGAGACCGCCGCTTTGCGGATCGAGATTGGCTTCGTCGGGCGTGATCCAGAAGTTCACATTGACCGCGGCAAAATCGGCGTGAAGGCTGGTGCCGCTCATCGCGCTGTCGCATTTGAACGCCCAAAGCCGTGTCAAATGATGCCCGGCGAAAATCCCCGATAGCTTGCGGCGCAACTCGTCGGCAATCTGCGCCATCAGCGGCGACGCGAAGCCGTGCTCAGGCATGCTGCCGAGATAGCCGCTCTCGTAAACCCGCCGCCAAATCGTCGAGCCCAGGCAAAAACGCCGCAAAGCCCGGAGCGCATCTTGGCTCAGCAGATCGTCGACGACCACGATGTTCGGGCGGCTGTCGCGCCACCGCGTTTCGATCGCGGCGACATCATGCGCCGGATTGATCGCCGGCCCGGCCAGAGCCTCGCCGCTTTCGATATGAGAAACGCGATCGAAGAATTGCGCGACATTTTGTGAAGCGCCGGCGGCACGGGCGATCGCCTGAAGCCGCCCGGCCTCTTGGCCGATCGGACCGCTCGTCATCCAATAGTCGAGCTGCTCGCGATCATGTTTCGCTTTGTGCGGCGGCGCGGGCGGCGGTTCCGCGTTGCGGTCGCGCGCGGCGCTGCGTAACAGCTCGGCCATGCGCGTGAAGGCGGCGAAAGCTTCGGCAAGGCGGTCTTGCGCGCACAGCGCATTGCCGAGGTTGAAATATGGCTCGACATCATTGGGCCTGACGGCGATGGCCTTTTTATATTGCTCGATCGCCTCATCGATGCGCTGGGCAGTAAACAGCACATTGCCGAGATCGTTGCGCGCCGCCGCGAAATCGGGCTTCAGCTCGACCGCGCGGCTCATCACCGCGATGGCGATGTCGCTCCGCCCGGCCTCGGCGGCCAACCGGCCGAAGAAATGAAGGCACTCGCAGTGATTCGGATCGAGCGCAAGAATCTCGCGATAGATCTTGTCGGCTTCGCGCAGACGACCGTGGCGGTGGTGGTCTTGCGCCACCGCTAGCGCTTCGGACAAGCTCGGCATGGCCAGACAATTCTAGCCGCAAAGCTGAGCCGGCGGAACAGCGCCGATGCGATCAGGAGACTCGAGACACGAAACGGATCAGAATTGCTTTGATCGCCGGACCGTTTCTTTACCGTGGCCTCCTCGGAATGGCGCCCAGGAAGTTCAGAGCACCGGCAGCTGCAGGTAAGAGGCCCGCGCCCCGCCGCTATGGACCGTATGATTGCCGTTGAAACGGTCTGCAGGCCGGTCGGTCGGATCGTTGTGAGTGAAGAGGCCGGAACCTTTGAGCGGCCCGGCCGCGTCCGGCCGCTCGAAATCCTTGCCTTGAAGCGTCAGCGCCAGGCGCGATCCTTCGGGCAAAGACACGCTCGCCGGCCAAATCTCGACCTCGACCTCGTAAACCTCGCCGGCTTTCAGCGGCTGGTATTCGTCATGGCTGTGCCACGGCATCCAGTCGGTGGTGCGCTTCGCATCGAGCTTCCGATGCGTCACGCGTAGCCAGCCCTGCGAGACCGGCAATTTGGGCTCGTCGGCGGCGAAGAACGTCACCTCTCTGCCTTGCGGATCGAAAGCCTGGATGGTCGCAAAGAGATCCATGTCGGGCTTGTCGCAGGCGACGAACAGCTTGGCCTTGATCGGGCCCGCGAATTCGAGATCGCGGTCGAGCGGCGCCGAGGACAACGTCACGCCGGCGCTCAAGGCGGGATAGCTCGCCGAAGCGCCGTCTTTCGGTGGCGACCATTCGAGGCTCTTCTTGCCGGCATCGAGATAGAGCTTGGTCCATTTGGTCGCCGAGAGCGGCCATGCCGTTCCTTGCGCCACGCGCTTCACCGTGTCGCCCGGCGCGCGCACCGCGACCTCGACCAGCGGCTCTTTTTCCCAAGCGTTGTCAACGCCTTTGAGGTAGCGATCGAAGAATTGGCGCTGCAGTGCGACGCTTTCCGGCTTGAAGAAGGTCGCGAAGTAGGAGCCCGACTGCACCTTCAGCCATTTCGCCTTCGAGGACAGGCCCATGAATCCGGTGATCGTGCCGCGCAAATGGAGCCCGAGCCCGCCCCAATTGGCGACGACGAGCGCCGGGATGTCGATCTTGGACAGGTCGCCCGAGCGCGCGCTGTAATAGGAATCGTTCAAAGGATGCGCGAGCACGGATTCGATATATTCCGAGCGATTGGCGCGGAGCTCGTCGTCGCCGAGGCTTGCGGAGCCGGTAAGCCGCTCGCCCGTGATCATGTCCTTCAGATCGCATTTGGGATTGCCGTGCTGCTTGCGCAGATTGCCGCGCCACCAGAAATGCACGAACCCATCGCAGAACATGCCGCCGGTGCGGGTGCGCCCGCGATAGAAATCGCTGGTGCCTTGCCAAGGTTGAATCGCGGTGAGATGCGGCGGCCGCAGCGAGGCCACCATCCACTGCCCGCAAGCGTAATAGGAGATGCCGATCAGCCCGACCTTGCCGTTCGACCAAGGCTGCACGCCTGCCCATTCGATCGCATCGTAGAAATCGGCGAATTCTTGCGGGCCGTTGACGTCGAGCTTGCCCGGCGATTTGCAGGAGCCGCGGGAATCGACGCGGATGGTGACATAGCCATGCGGCACCCAGACTTCCGGGTCCGGCGTTTCGAACACCATCCACTTGCCGGATGAGGCCTCGAAGATTTCCGGATAGTCGCGCACCAAGGTCTCCCACAATTCCAGCCGGTGCTGCGAGAAGTGCAAATCCTTCCCGTAAGGACCGAAGGTCATCACCACCGGGTATTTGCCAGGCGCGTCGGGGCGGAAGACGTTCGCCTTCAAACGCGCGCCGTCGCGCATCGGTATGTCGATATCGTGGTCGAGCACGATTTTATGGGCGCCGGGGTTTTTGACGTCGATGGCGATGCTCATGGGATGCTCCGTCAAGGCATTGCGGGTTGGACCAAAGCGCCGAACGGAAAGCGAAGAAAACTGGCGTCCCCGGGGTGACTCGAACACCCGACCCACAGTTTAGGAAACTGTTGCTCTATCCAGCTGAGCTACGGGGACGTGTTAGATTTCAATAGTTTATAATGCCGGACATTCCTGAGGGCAAAAGCTTTCAGTAATTTTTCAGTTTCGCGAGCTGCTCCTCGGACACATCGGGAACCAGTCTCGCCCAGTCGTCGGCAAATAGGTTCCAGCGGACTTGTCTCATCTCTTGCTTGAATTCTGTATGGAGGAACGGCAACAGCGACCACCACCGTTGCTCCGCCCCCGTTTTCTTCGCCATGACCGTACTGATGCTGGCCTGTGCTATCACCTGACTTGCGATCTCAAATTCATGAGCTGACGCTATAGTGTAGGGCATCTCTTGCAAGACACCTTCCGGAATGCCTTCTTCAGCGAGCAAACGACAAACGTGGACCTTGAGCATCTCGTTCACACGAGGGCTGAAAATGAACCAGTCCTCTAGCGTAAGGATGAGTGGGTATAGCGGATGTCCGTCGGGTACCCACCGTGTCTTACTATCCAGTGCATCTCGAATGTTTCGGTAATGCTGAACGATAGCGCCTGCCATTACGATGAGGTCACTATCCAACGCAGCAGGGTCCGAGAGCGTCCTCGCGTTCACGGTCAACCGCTTCGTTTTGCTTTCGATGAATAAATGGCCCGTAGCGTCCGACAACACCCAATCGACGCCATGCATCTTACGAGTTCCTATGTAATATGGTTCTTCGGCGAGTACCGTGAAACGTGGAGTCGGGCAGGTCGCCTTAATGACTTCGCCCACGTAAGCCTGGAACGAATTGCCGAATGGGTTGTCGAAGCCGGTTGATCTCACGAGGTCATAAAAAATTCCAGCAGATAACCGACGGGCCAAATAATAGGGTATCGGGCACAGAACGCGGTCAGGAAAAGCCGGGTCAAACTTGATGAGTGGTGTTGCTTCAAGTGGGTTCCAGGAATAGAGCCAATCGCAATTATAGGACTGGCGTTTTCGAGTCTCGACCCTCAAATCCTCAACGCTAGACGTGATGCGCGCAAAGAACCGATCCGATGCATCTTTAGAGATCCCCAGAACTGCGTAATTCTGGTTTGTCGATATGCCGCCTGCCTTCAAGAAATGACCTCGCAACGCCATTCCTAGAAGCAGGAACTGCTTAGCGGTCATTCCTAGGTCTCGGACAAGAATTTCTTCGACCGCCTTTTCGCCAAACACTTTGAAAGCACGCATCATCGGAGTAAGGCCTACTTTCATCTGCCACGGGAATTGGCGGTGGGCTATTCGATGAAGCTCGAATATCACGTCCACCTGCGGTACGCCGTTCAACGCAAATGCGGAATCGTCGAGGCGCCGCATGTAATTGACGGCTACAGCGAGGTCATTCCATTTCTTGAGGCTTCGACGCCCACCATGCCCGCCATTCAACACAAGTTCTCGCGCAAGGATATCTAGGTCCCAAGGGTAGATGTGCTCGTTGACCGGCTTCAATGTCACAGCAGTCTTACCAGCCGCATAATCGGGCGGAAGGATTTGGCCTTCGATCAAGTGTGCCGAGTAACGCCATACATCAACGAGGCCCGAGACCAAGTCGAACTGCCGCATGTAATTACGAAACGGCTTATATTTTTCGTAGAAACCCATCGATTGCTCGACCGTCCTAGATGGCAGAGCCGCTATTGGATTCTGCGCAAAGCGTCCGAAGCCGACGCCACAACGGCCACACTGACGTTCCCAATGAAATCCGCCGTGTACACGCGTGAATTACGATCGAATCGGAATCATCGACGTGAAGACCTTGCGACCCGCATCCGAAACCTCAATCGTCGTAAGTGCATCCACGAATGCCTCATACATGACCATCGGGTACGATGTAGGACCGATTATCAACCGGTCGAATATCCGCGAAAGGTCGAGCCCAGCCAACGCGGACGATGCCTTTTCATCAAGCGGCACCTTATAGATGATTTGCGGAATTCCCCCGACCAACTCAGTGGATGATTCCATCAGTGCGGATGATCGAATCTTAGGCGAATAAATCGCTCTCCACTCTTTTTCTTCCCGAAAGCCCTCGTGCTTTAGGCAAGTGACGCCTGCGAGAAGCATGCTGTAAACCGTCCCAATAATAATCTGGCTATCGACCGCGCGCAGAAATTCCCGATTTTCTTTGATATTCGCAATCACTCTTAAAAACACCGCATGCACTTCTGGCTCGGTAAGATAGGCCACCGGACTAAACAGGAGGTTCAATGCTTGAGCGCCTCCAGTGAAGTAGGGAACCTTGAAGACCAAAGCTACCCGCGCAATGTTTCCTCCAAACGCACGCCACATAGAGAGCCGACCGTGAGAATCCTCAGCGGAATGATGCTCCGAAATAGAAGTAATGTAAGTGTGAAATCGAATCGTGTCCCACCACTTATTAAACAGGTCTATGGCTTGCTTGGCAGCGCCCGGCGCGGCCAAATCTAGTGCACTGACAAACTGCTCCATCTTCGACTTGTCAGCGAAAAATTTATTGAGCATGTCAAAGCCGTGCTGGACTTCTCGATAGTCGGACATGCACGTAGTGTTGCGCATCCAAATACGTTTGGACTTTATGATGCTCAGCGCAGCCTCTGCCGAGGTGTAATGAACAAACCTGACGTGCGTCTCCGTGGCGTCCTCTCCAGGTTTCCTATTCTTCTCATAAACCTCGTCCCGCTGTTCTCTGGCGTGGGGCATGAAGATTCCTTCAAGCCGAACCGCGAGTTGTTGTTCCGGAGGTAGCGCCGAATATCGATTTAGGTCCGCCACATGCGCCTCGATATGCTTTTCCAAGCATCTTTGTAGGTCGGAACGAAATAGGAACACAACTGACCAGCGGAGTTTAGATCCCTACATGCAGAGCTAAAGAGAAGGCCGAATCAGTCGCCCGTCCACGGCCGCCAACCCTGCGGCGATTTATGGCAGCAGCACCATCGATCCGACATTCTGCCGGTTTTCGAGATCGCGATGCGCTTGCGCGGCATCGCTGAGCGCATAGGTCTTGGCGAGGGGAATTTTCAGAACCCCGCGCCGTGCCAGATCGAACAGCTCGTCGCAAGCGGCGCAAAACACCGAAGGATCGGCGATGAAATGGCTGAAGCCCGGACGCGACACGGCGAGCGAGCCTTTCTTGCTCAAGAGTATGAGATCGAGCGGCGGCACATGGCCCGAGGCATTGCCGTAATTCACCAGCATGCCAAAAGGCCTGACGCAGTCGAGCGACGCGATGAACGTATCCTTGCCGACTCCGTCGAACACCGCCGACACGCCTGGCGGCACCAGGCTTTTCACCGCGGCGACGAAATCGACCTCGCGATAAAGAATCGCGTGATCGCAGCCATGATCGCGCGCCGCCTGCGCCTTTGCCGGCGAGCCGACCGTGCCGATCACCTTGGCGCCGAGATGCTTGGCCCATTGCGCGAGAAGCAGCCCGACCCCGCTGGCCGCCGCGTGAATGAGAATCCACTCGCCCGGCTTCGGCCGGAAGACCTTGTTGACGATCATCGATGCAGTCAGACCTTTGAGCATCAGCGCCGCGGCGTGCCGGTCGGACAGTTCGTCGGGCAGGTTGATCAGAGCGGAGGCGGGGATGTTGCGTTCCTCGGCATAGGCGCCGGTCGCTTCGTAAAACGGGCCGCCCGCGCCGACATAGGCCACCCGGTCGCCGGGCTTTACTTGGGCAACGCCGGGCCCGATTTGCGTGACAATCCCCGCCGCCTCGTTGCCGAGGATCACCGGAAAGCGTAAAGGCTGCGCCAGATAGAATCCGCCGCGGCGCACATTCACGTCGGAGAAATTCACGGCAATAGCGGTATGCCGAATGCGAACCTCGCCCGGCCCCGGCGGCGGAAGCTCGATCTCTTCCCAGCGCATTACCTCTGGCCCGCCATTGCCTCGGATCAGGATCGCGTTCGTCATGGTCGCTTTCTACAAAAGATGACGAGCGTCTCCTAATTTCTTTCGGCGCGGGACGACACATCCGGCACAGAACGCGTGGGCCGACCGCTTTCCCCCAAAGCCGGGACCTGCCCACTTTTTCAGCTTCCCGCGCCAAACCTTATGCGGATGCGGCATCTGGTAGCGTCAAGCCCGCGAATGATTGCGGTGGATTACCAGTCCAGGTAAACTCCTTTTAATAAACCGCCACCATGGCGGGTAGAACCAAGCATTTCGTGCTCTGCCACCTCTGGGGAGAAACGTCCATGACGGTATCCGCGCCTGCAATGGGTCGGGCCAGCGCTGGGGAAGCGCAAAGCCTTAGTTTCATCATCGGTGCTTCTTCGGTCGGTACCCTGATCGAGTGGTACGATTTCTATCTTTACGGCGTGCTCGCATCGTTCTTTGCCGGACATTTTTTCCCCGGCAACATGACGCAAAGCTTTCTCTATAGCTTGGGCATCTTCTGGACCGGCTTCGTGGTTCGCCCGTTCGGCGCGATCTTCTTCGGCCATTTGGGCGATCTCATCGGCCGCAAATTCACTTTCATGCTGACTCTGGGCTTGATGGGCCTCGCCACCTTTCTCGTCGGCTGCTTGCCCACCTACGACTCGATCGGCTGGCTGGCGCCGAGCTTGCTGGTGGCTTGCCGCATCGTGCAAGGCCTGGCGCTGGGCGGCGAGTATGGGGGTGCCGCAACCTACATCGCCGAACACGCGCCCGACGGAAAACGCGGCTTCTATACCAGCTGGATCCAGACCACAGCGACCATGGGCATTGTCACGGCGCTGCTGGTGATCCTCGCCTTCCGGCTCGGCCTCGGCGATGCCGACTTCCTGGCCTATGGCTGGCGGTTCCCCTTCCTGCTCTCGGCCGTGCTGGTTCTGCTGTCGGGATATATCCGGATGAGACTCGAGGAATCGCCGCTCTATGCGCGGCTTAAGCTGCAAGGCAAAACCTCGGCCAATCCGGTGAGGGACACTTATTCCAGCGGCAAGAACTGGGGCCTGATCCTGTTGGCGTTGTTCGGCGCCACCGCGCCGGAAGGCGTCGTCTGGTACACCGGCCAGTTCTATGCACTCACCTATTTGACCGTCGTGCTGAAGCTGTCTTACGTCGAGGTCTATCTGATCCTCATGATCGCGCTCATGTTCGGCGCGCCGTTCTTTCTTCTGTTCGGTTGGCTCAGCGATCGAGTCGGCCGGCGCACGATCATGATCTCCGGCTTCGCCTTGGCCGTGTTGACCTATATCCCGGTCTTCGGCGCCTTCACGACCTTCAAGGATAACCCGACGATCCTGACGCTTTTGGTCTTCTACATGGTGATCCTGGTCACCATGGTGTACGGGCCGATCGCCGCCTTCCTGGTCGAGTTGTTCCCGGCGCGCATCCGCTACAGCTCGATGTCGATGCCTTATCACATCGGCAATGGCGTGTTCGGCGGCGGCGTACCGTTCATCGCCACCGCTTTGGCCGGCGCGTTTCCTGCTATCCCCTTGGTCGGACTCTATTATCCGATCGGGGTCGCGGCGCTCGGCGTGGTCGTCGGTTTGGTCGGATTCAAACCGACGCATGAAATGAAGATTTGGGACGAGGTCGGCGGTCGTCCGCCGCCGCTCGTACCCGATCAGCCCTAAGAGCTTTGCCGCAAGGCAAGAACTTAACGCGGCCCCGGATGCTTTTCCGGGGCCGTTTTCTTTGCGCGCAGAATTTCGATCTGTTCAGGATAGGTGAGCGCAATCGTCGGACGCTTCGTCCCGTCGATATAACCGCGCACAAGAATCCGTTTACCGGCGAGCGCCGTCGGATCGAGCCCGGCTTCGCTGCACAGCTTCAACGCCGGTCCTGCAATGCTGACCGCGAACGCGCTTTGGCGATCCGCGCCGAAGCGCAAAAAGATCGTGCCGGAGACATCGTCGACCGCGCCGATCGTGCCGTCGACGAGCTGAAACGTGCCGGCAAAGGTCGCCGCTTGATCGGGCGCGCGCACAGCATAAGCAGCATCCGACCAGATGCCGCGATGATAACGCCGCGCCTGCCGCTCGATCCTGAGCAAATCGACAATGCCCGGACGGTTATCCGCCGTGCCGCGCACCCGCGCCAAGCCGCGGCGCACCAGCTCGCCCTGCACCCAGACCGGTCCGGCATAAATTTGCGCGAGCACACGCCCTTGCCGGTCGGCCGGGTTGCCGGCGAAGCGCAGATCGACCGCGTTGCCGGCGACGAGTTCGGCGAGTGCCGCTTTCGCTTGGCGCGCCAGCGCGCCGCCTGAAGGAGCGTCGATTCCGACGAGACGCAGCGTGCGGCCGTCATCAAGGGTCGCCGTCGCGCCGTCGATCACCGCGCGAAGTTGCGCTTGCCCGCCCGGCGTGAAAGCGGGCTCGGCTACGGCCGGAAGAACGATGAAAGCGAGGAGAGCCGTCAGCCACACCGCAAGCGGCGCGCCGCGCACAGGGCTCAGGCCTCGATGTAATCGAGCACGGCGCCGTTGGGCGCAAAGCACGCCGCCATGAGCGGGCCGCCGAAACCGCAACCGGCATCGAGCGAAGCGGCGTAGGTGCTTTCGCGCAGCCCGCCATGGGCGGTGTCGATGCCGCGCACCACGCGCGCGAAGCCGGCGAAAGGCGCTTGCAGCGCCAGAATGTCGCGATCGCTCCACCAGAAGGCGTCGCCTTGCAGGTCGAGCGGCTTGTCCGGATCGATGCCGCGGTGAACCAGAAGCAGCTGGCCATCCTCGGTGAAAGCGGCGCGGCGCAGCGAACTCAAAAGCTGGCGATGGCCGGCGCGCGCATCGATCGCCGCGCGCAAGGTCGCGGTCCAACGCGTCAAAGCGAGCACGCCCTCGCGGCAGGCCGCCAAGCCGTCGCGCGCATCGATGCCATAGGAAGCAAGCGTCTTGGCGAGGCCGTGCTCCAGCATCCAGGGCAGCACTTCACGCGGATTGGGCGCGAATTGCAGCTCCAGCAGCTTCTGCCACATCTCTTCCTGGGTGCCGCGCAAAAAAGCGATGTCGCCGAGAAACGCGTTGCGCCGCGACAGGAACAGGCGCCGGAACAGGATCAGCGCATCGAGGGTTGCCGCCGGCGCGGTGCCGTAGCCGAGATAATTGCCGAGATAGACCAAGCGGTCGCCGGGATTGAGGCGCGGCGCCAAGCGCGCATGGAGCGCCACCAGCCGATGCACTTCGCCGTGAATGGCGGCAACCGCCCAGACACGCCGCGCGCGCACCAGCCGTGCGTAGATTTCGGAGGGATCACAAGGCGGATTGATAACCACGCCCTCTAGCGGCGGGAGATCGCCGCCAGGGAGAGCGGCGTCGGCATCAGGCGGCGCTCAACATCTGCTCGACGCGGCGCACCGCGGTATTTTCGTCGATCTTCTCTACCGCCGCGAATTCGCGCACCAGCCGGTCGAGCGCCGCCTGGTAGATCTGCCGCTCGCTGTAGGATTGCTCTGGCTGGCCGACATTGCGATAGAGGTCGCGGACAACCTCGGCGATCGACGCGGGATCGCCGGAATTGATCTTGGCCTCGTATTCCTGCGCGCGACGGCTCCACATGGTGCGCTTGGCGCGCGACCGGCCTTTGAGCTTCGAGAGCGCGGATTCCATTTCTTTGCGCGTCGAGAGACGGCGCAGCCCGGAATTCTTAGCCTTCGCGACCGGAACGCGGAGGGTCATGCGGTCTTTGTCGAAATGCACCACGAACACGTTCAGCGCATAGCCGGCGATCTCTTGATTCTCGACCGCGAGGATCTTGCCGACGCCGTGAGTCGGATAAACCACCAGATCGCCCGCACCGAAGCCGAGCTTTTCCGTGTTTCGCTTCTCTTCTTTTGCAACTGCCGCCATACCATCCTCCGCCAGGATTCAGGGCACACAGAGCTTCCATCCGATCGCGCGAGGCCTCCCCGCACCCCGACCGGCTGCGATCCGCCCGGACCCTTGTCACCGGGATCGACGCACATGCCCATGCGTCATTTGTATTAATTAGCACAAAACGCAGGGAAATGCCAGCGCAGGAGCCATGCGCAGGCGGCAAGTCACTCTATTAACTAGATTTTTCTATCTTTTGGCCGGATCGGGGTTGAACTGCGTTGAGAACTTATCGGGAACGCCCTTCCACTGATCGGCGTCGCTTGGGGCTTGGCCCTTGCGCGTGATATTGGGCCAGGTCGAGGCGTATTGGCGGTTGATCTCGACCCATTTCTCGGCGCTCGGCTCGCTATCGGGGACGATCGCTTCGGCAGGGCATTCTGGCTCGCACACGCCGCAATCGATACACTCGTCCGGGTGAATGACGAGCATGTTCTCACCTTCGTAGAAGCAGTCCACCGGACAGACTTCGACGCAGTCCATGTATTTGCACTTGATACAGGCTTCGTTAACGACATAGGTCATGGCGCATCACTCTGGTTTACGAAAATTCATCCCACGGCTTGCCGGCCAAGGCGGCGCAGCACACGCTGCTTGGCCTCGCCGCGGTCGCGGTCCGTCACATCGATCAGGCCGGCGACGCGGCGCAAAAGACTGTCTTCGAGCGGATCGAGCACGCCGTCAACATAAGCAACTTCCCACAGCATCTCGATCACTTCGATCTTGCGCTCGCGCGCCAAACGGTTGTTGATCGTGGCGGTGAAACGGAACAACTGCGCCGAGCTTTCGACCTGCCGTTCGGCGGCGGCGATCAGCTCCTGCGCGGCTTCCGGCGTCAGGCTGAAACGGCTTTCCAAGATCTGCCGAATGACCGCCCGCTCGCGCGCATCGAACTGCCCATCGACCACCAAGGCCGCTTCAAGCAACAGCGCGGCGACCGCCAGCTGCAGCTTGTCCTCTCCCCGTGAAAGATCCTGCCCCCCTTCTTTCAGCCACTCGAACAGCCGATCGATCATGGCTTTGCGTAGCATGGGGTCTGCGGGGGTTCAACCCCGCGCGGAATATGGCTTTTTGTCGCCTGTCCGGCGCGCCAAAGCGGCGCATTCACGCGGGTTGTAGCGATGGCCGAACGCAGCCATTCTTTCATCGCGCGGCTGCAACGCGCCTATGGGCTGGCGCGCTCGATCGCGATCTACCGCGCCAACCCTTTGAAGCAGCGGCGCGCCGTGACGTTTTATCGCGCGCTCGTCGCGCCGGGCGATTTATGCTTCGATATCGGCGCGCATCTAGGCGACCGGACGGCGTATTTTCTGAAACTCGGTGCCCGCGTCGTGGCGGTGGAACCGCAGCCTCTCTTGATGGCCGCGCTGAAGCGCCGCTTCGCGCAACATCCGCGCGTCGCCCTGGTCGCGGCGGCGCTGGGCGCGGCACCGGGCCGCGCCGAGCTTGCCATCGACCCGATGAACCCGACGGTTGCGACTTTGTCGCCGGAATTCGTCACTCAGGCGGGAAACAGCCGCGGCTTTCGGCGCACACGCTGGCGCGAGCGGATTGCGGTCCCGGTCACGACGCTCGATGCCTTGATCGCCGCGCATGGCGTCCCCGATTTCTGCAAGATCGATGTAGAGGGCTACGAGGACGCCGTGCTGGAAGGCCTGTCGCGGCCGGTACCGGCCTTGTCGCTCGAATATCTGCCCGCTGCGCTCGATCCGGCGCTGATCGCGATCTCGCTGCTCGACCGCCGCGGCTGCTATCGCTTCAATCGCTCGAAGGGTGAATTGATGCGCTTCGCCACGTCGCGATGGGTCGGCGCCGCCGAAATGATCGCGGAATTGAAACGCTTGCCGCCCGAGGACGGCGCGGGCGACGTTTATGCCTTGCTCGACGAGGCGGCGGCGGCGGGTTAGTTTCGCAGCCTATGAGCAAAGCCTTCACCAAGGAAACCGACGATCTCGACGAGGATGCGCGCGAAAACGCGCCCGCTTTGCCGACCGGGGTTAAGAATTACATCACACCCCAGGGCTTCGCGCGCATGCAAGACGAGTTGCGCCAGCTCAGCCGGATCGAGCGGCCGAAAGTGGTCGAGACGGTTTCCTGGGCGGCAGGCAATGGCGATCGCTCGGAGAATGGCGACTACATCTATGGCAAGCAGCGCTTGCGCGAAATCGACCGGCGCATCCGGTTTCTCATGAAGCGCCTGGAGATCGCGCAGGTCGTCGATCCGACGCAACAGAAGAACCGCGATCAGGTTTTCTTCGGCGCCTCTGTCCGCTACGCCAATTCCAAGGGCGAGGAGAAAAGCATCACCATCGTCGGCATCGACGAAGCCGATTCGGATGCGGGCCAAGTGAGCTGGGTCTCGCCGGTCGCGCGCGCGCTGTTGAAAGCGCGCGAAGGCGATACGGTCGAGCTTGCCACGCCCAACGGACCGGAGCCGATCGAGGTGATCGCGATCGCCTATCCCGATTCGGCCAAGCCCGCTGACGGTTGATGCGATGGTAAAGCGCGGCCGCGTTATCGTTCTGCATTTCGTCGCGCAAATGCCACTTGCCGGCATCGGCTGGCAGGCACTGCAATATCTCGTCGGGTTGGAACGGCTCGGTTACGAAGCCTGGTATGTCGAGAATCACGGCGCCAATCCTTACGACCCGCGGATCAGCAGCGTGGTCACGGAATGCGATTACAATGTCGCCTATCTGAAGCAGACGCTCGAGCGCTTCGGCTTCGCCGGCCGCTGGGCTTATTGGGACGCGATCAACGACGTCTATCACGGGCTGTCGCGCGAGCGCGTCTTCGAGCTTTTCAAGGAATCCGACGCGCTGATCAATCTTTGCGGCTCGACCCGGCTGCGCGACGAGCACATGACGTGCCCGGTGCGCATCATGGTCGATACCGACCCGGTTTATGAGCAAATCAAATACGCCAAGGCCGATCCGTCGGCGCGCGCCTATCTCGACGCGCATACCCATTTCTTCACCTATGGCGAAAATGTCGGCGGCCCCGGTTGGATCGTGCCGCTGTGCGGCATTCCCTGGAAGCCGACGCGCCCGCCGGTCGTGATGGAGCTGTGGCCCGAAGCCGCGGGCGAGCCGCCCTGCTTTTCGACCATCGCGACCTGGGAGAACAAGGGCAAGGACATCGAATTCGAAGGCCAGAGCTATGTCTGGTCGAAGCACGTCAATTTCTTGCGCTTTCTCGATTTGCCGCAGCGCACCAATCAGTGCTTTACCATGGCGATGCTGCCGCCTTCGGCCGAGGTGGAAACCCTGGTCACCGGCAAGGGCTGGCAACTCGCCGATCCGCGGCCGATTTCCGCCGATCTTGATTCTTACGGCGATTTCATCCGCTCGTCCCGGGGCGAGTTTACCGTTGCCAAAGACATCTATGTTAGGCCTAAAAGCGGCTGGTTCAGCGATCGGAGCGTCTGCTATCTTGCCTCCGGCCGCCCGGTCGTCACCATGGCGACGGAATTTAGCCGGTTCTACCCGGTCGGCGAAGGTTTGTTCGAATACACCGACCCCGCAGGAGCCGTTGCCGCGATCACAGCGGTCAACGCCGACTATAAGCGGCACGCAAAGGCCGCACGGCGCTTGGCCGCGGAATTTTTCGCCAGTGATCGCGTTGTGGGAGCGATGATGCAGGAAACCGGTCTCTAGAAGCCGGCGATGTTTGCGCGTGGAGAACGCTCGGGTATGACGGTCACTGGGTTGCGCCAAATCACGGCCAAGGCCGATAGCATTGTCGTGCGCCTACCTCGTCCCACCTGGGACGGGCTGGCGCTGATCCTGTTTCTCGCCGCGACCGTGCTGGTGCTGCTCACCTTCCAAGATTACGGCGTGACCTGGGACGAGGACGTTCATAACTGGTACGGCATCTTCGTCCTCGACTATTACCTTTCGGCCTTTACCGATCTGCGCAGCCTGCACTGGCTCGACCTGTTCAATTACGGCGCCGCCTTCGATTCGACCGCCGCCGCCCTCAACAAGGTCTCGCCCTTCGGCACTTACGAAACGCGCCATCTCCTCAACGGTCTCGTCGGCGTGGTCGGGCTGATCGGCACTTGGAAGCTCGGGCGCGCCCTGGGCGGCCCGCGCGCGGGCTTTCTTGCCACACTCTTCCTCGCGCTGACGCCCAACTATTACGGCCAAATGTTCAACAACCCGAAGGACATCCCGTTTGCCGCGGGTTCCGTCTGGTCGATCTATTACCTGGTGTCGCTATTGCCCGAGCTGCCGCGGCCGCGGCCGGCGCTGCTGTTGAAGCTCGGCGTCGCCTGCGGCTTGACGCTCGGCGTACGCGTCGGTGGGTTTCTCCTGCTCGCCTATCTCGGCGTGCTGCTCGGCCTTTTCGTTCTGTGGCGCGGTCTTGAGACGCGCGAGCCTAAAGAATTCCTCCAAGCCGGTTGGTCCAGCGCGTGGCGCGTCTATCTGCCAGTGACCCTGGTGGCTTATCCGGTGATGTTGCTGTTCTGGCCTTGGGCGCAACGATCGCCGATCGAGCACCCGCTCGCCGCGCTCGCGACCTTCTCGCACGAAACCTTTCCGTTCCGCACGCTGTTCGCCGGCCATTATTTCCCGGCCACTGACCTGCCTTGGACTTATTTGCCCGTCCATATTCTGCTCGCGCTGCCCGAGCTCATCCTTCTGCTGTTGGTGGCGGCACCTTTCGTTGCGATCTGGGCGCTGTGGCACAACTTCGCAGGGCTGGGCCGGACCGTCGTGCTCGGCCGCTTTATCGTCGCCTTCGCGATTCTCTTCCCGGTGGGCTATGCGGTGGCGATCAAGGCGGTGCTGTTTGACGGCATGCGCCATTTCATCTTCGTGCTGCCGCTGATCGCGGCCATAACCGCGCTTCTGGCCGATCACGCGCTCGATCGGCTCAACATGCTGCGCGTCCGCCGTACGGCGCTTGCCGCGCTCGCGGTTTACGGCCTGGTGCATGTCGGCATCATGGCCCGGCTGCATCCCGACGAATATGTCTATTACAACGCTTTCATCGGCGGGACCGAAGGCGCGCAGGGTCTGTTCAAGCTCGATTACTGGGCCAATTCCTATGCCGAGGCCGTGCAAGGGCTGCAGGAGCATTTGAAGGCCGAATACGGCGCCGATTTCATGGATCACGATTTCACCGTCGCGGTCTGCGGGCCGCCCGGCTCGGCGGCGTATTATTTCCCGCCGAATTTCGTCTACACCGACGATCGCGAGAACGCCGATTTCTTCATCGCCTTCACCAAGGACGATTGCGACAAATCCCTTCCCGGCAAGGAGATTTATCGCGTCGAGCGGCTCGACACGCTGCTCTCTTTGGTGCTCGACCGGCGCGACATCGTGGCCGGTGCGCGGCCGGCCTTGCTCGCCGGCGGCCGCTAGAACGGACGCGGCCTTCAGGCCTCGACAAAACGGTGGAGCGCCGCGAATACGAGCTGATGGCGGCCGTCGAAGACCGGGCCTGGTGGTTTCACGGCCTCCATCTCAATCTCATCGCCGCCTGCAGCCATGCCGCACCTTCGCGGCCGAACCTTGTCATTCTCGATGCCGGCTGCGGCACGGGCGGCTTGCTGGCGCGGCTCGGCCGTGAGCTGCCACAGCTATGCCGCTTCGGGGTCGAGCTCGATGGTTTGGCCGCCGCCACGGCGCGCGACAAAAGCGGCGCGATCATTGCGGTGGGTTCGACCACGGCATTGCCGTTCCGGGAATCCGCCTTCGACGCGGTCTTCAGCGCCGATGTTCTGTGTCATCGCGGCGTCGAGCCTGGCGCGGCCTTGCTGAGCATCCGATCCTGCCTCAAGCCCGATGGTGTAGTCGTCCTCAACCTGCCAGCCTATCGCTGGCTGCTGTCGGGCCATGACCGCGCGGTCGACAATGTCCGGCGCTTCGGCCGCGGCGAAGTGCGCGCGCTTCTGCGCGACGCCGGCTTCGCGCGGATCGAGATCCGCTATTGGAACAGCCTGTTGTTTCCGCTCATGGTGCTGCAGCGGCTCACCCACCGGAAGGGCGCGAGCGACGTGGCACTGCTGCCAGCGCCGCTCGAGCGCCTTTTTCGTGCCACGGTTGGATTCGAAGCTTGGCTCGCCAAGCACCGCTTGCACTTTCCCTTCGGCGGGTCGATTCTCGCCACGGCAGTAAAATCATGACTCTCGCCCTTACCATCGTCATCCCGGTCTATAACGGCGCCGACAGCATCGGCGAGCTGGTCGAAGCGCTCGAATTGATTGCGGTTCCGGGCGGGCACGAAATCGTGCTGGTCAATGACTGCAGCCCCGATGCGAGCCTGTTCGAATGCCGCCGGCTGCAGGCGCGCGCCAAGGTGCCGCTGACCGTGGTCAATCTCGCGCGCAATTTCGGCGAGCATAATGCGGTCATGACGGGGCTGCGCGAGGCAAAGGGCGCGCACGTCATCACCATGGACGACGATCTGCAAAACCCGCCGAGCGAAGTGCTGCGCTTGTTGGAGCACGCGCAAAAGACCGGCAAGGACGTGATCTATACCTATTACGCGAAGAAGCAGCATGCGGGCTGGCGCAATCTTGGCAGCCGCTTCGCCAATTTGGTTGCCGACATCGTCATCGACAAGCCGAAAGGGCTTTATCTCTCCAGCTTTCGCTGCGTCAGCGCGCTCGTCGTGCGCGAGGTGACCAAATACGAGGGACCGTTTCCCTATATAGACGGCTTGATCCTGCAAGCGACGCAGAGCGTCGGCACGCTCGAGGTCGAGCACCTGCCGCGCTTTGCCGGGCGCAGCAATTACACGATCACGCGGTTGCTGCGGCTCTGGCTGAGCATGGCGGTGAACTTCTCGGTGATCCCCTTGCGGATCGCGACCGTCGCCGGATTCGGCCTGAGCGGTCTTGGCCTTTTCGGCGCCATCTGGGCCATCGGCGAAGCGATGCTGCGTGCAACCCCGCCCGGCTGGGCGTCGCTCACCGTCGCAACCCTGCTGCTGCTCGGCATGCAGCTCATCATGCTCGGCATTATCGGCGAATATCTCGGCCGGCTCTATCTCACAGTCAACCGCAAGCCGCAAGCGGTCGTGCGCGACGTCACCCGCAACGACGTGGCCGAGCACCGCAGCCAGCCCGCGATCGTCAGCCGGAGCTGAGCCGCCGCAGCGCCGCGATCACGCGCGCAATCTGGACATCATCGAGCTGCGGAAACATCGGCAAGCTCAACACTTCGCGCGCAGCGCGCTCGCTTTCCGCCAGACCGCTCGGCCCGATCGCGACCCGGCCGCGATAGGCGGGCTGGAGATGCACCGGCACGGGATAATGGATATTCGTGCCGACGCCGTGCGCGTCGAGGTCCGCCCGCAGCGCGTCGCGTCGCATGGTGCGCACGACATATTGGTGAAACACATGAGTTGCGCCCGGCCGGCGCGACGGCAAGCCAAGGCCGAGGCCGCGCAGCCCTTCGTCGTAGGCGCCGGCAATCGCCTGACGGCGCGCATTGTCGGCATCGAGATGACGGAGTTTCGGCCGCAGGATCGCGGCCTGAAGCTCGTCGAGACGCGAATTCATGCCGGCGAGATGACTGACGTAACGCTCGCGCCAGCCATATTCGCGCAGCTCGGCGAGCCGGGCAGCAAGCGCAGGATCATTGGTCAATACCGCCCCGCCATCGCCCAGCGCGCCCAAATTCTTGGTCGGATAGAAGCTGAATGCGGCAAGATCGCCGAACGCGCCGAGGCGTTTGCCCGCCGACAGCGCGCCATGGCTTTGCGCGCAATCCTCGATCACGCGCACGTCATGCTGGCGCGCGAGCTCGAGAATCGCGCTCAGATCCGCGGCGAGACCGTAAAGATGCACCGGGATCACCGCGGCGATGCGGCCCGCGCCGGTCTTGGGCGAGCGAGCGAGAGCGCGCGCGAATTCCTGCGCATCGAGCGTATAGGTCGCCTTGTCGATATCGAGCAGCAGCGGCTGCAGCCCGGCGAGCTCGATCGCGGCGACGGTCGCGACCGCGGTATGGGAGACCGTCGCGACCACCTCGCCCGGCGCGAGCTGCAAGGCTTTCAGGGCGAGCACCAGCGCTTCGGTCCCGCTTCCCACGCCGATGCCATAACGGCAGCCGATATAAGCGGCAAATTCGCTTTCGAAGGCGCGCGTCTCCGGTCCCAGAATGTAGCGTCCGCTATCGAGCACCCGCGCCATCGCCGCGTCGATCGCGCGGCGTTGCGCGAGATACCCGGCCTTGGGATCGGCCTGGGGAATCGGTGGCTCAGACATAATGCGCGCGATGCTCCCGGAAATAGGCCAGCGAGCGTTCGAGGCCCGCGGCCAACGGTACAGCAGGCTGCCACCCCGTGACGCGGCGGAAAAGCGAATCATCGGCGTAATAGTCGCCAATATCAATCCGCCGGCGTTCGGCCGGAAATTCGTGATTGGCAAAGCTGCCGCCGCGATTGGCCGCAACCAGAAGCGCGGCAAGCTCGTTCAAGGTCACGACCCGCTCGCCGCCGAGATTGAAGACCTTGCCTTTGGCTTCGGCGCTGATGGCAGCGCGCAGCAACGCATCGACGGCGTCATCGACATAGGTGAAGTCGCGCTTTTGCGCACCGCCCCAAACCTCGAACGGCTTGTCCTCGATCACCTGCCGCAGCCAGATGCCGACGAAAGTCTGACGCGCATCCTTGATCCGCATGCGCGGACCGTAAGTATTGGTCAGCCGCAACGCCGTCGCCTTCATGCCGTACACGTCGTGATAAAGGATGTGATAGGCCTCGCCCGCCATTTTGTTGACGCCGTTGACGTCGACGGGATGGAGCGGATGTTTCTCGTCGACCGGCAGATAGAGCGGCCGGCCATAGATCTGGCGCGTGGAGGCAAAAACAATATTTGCCGCGGGGCAGACCGCGCGACACGCCTCGAGCAAGGTGAGCTGCGCAAGGCAATTGATCTCGAGATCGGTCACCGGATCATGCATCGAATCCAAATGGCTCGTCTGACCGGCGAGGTTGAAGAGATGATCGCAACCATCGAGCAGCGGCTTGAGCCGTGCGGTATCGCGGATATCGACAATCTCGATCCGCACGCGTTCGCGCACCGGCGCGACGTTGAAAAGATTGCCGCCGTAATTGGGCGCGAGATTGTCGACCAGCACGAGATCGCCGCCGAGCTCGACCAGCCGGATCGCCAAGGCCGAGCCGATGAAACCCAGGCCGCCGGTAATCACGATGCGCGCTTTGGCGAAGTGCGCGAAATCCCGATTTTCAATTGAATCAATGATCATTGCATCGACGGCTCAAGTTCAGACGAGCATTTTATCATAAACCATTGTAATATCGACGTATAGCGATGAAGGCCTTGCGCTTCCCTATGTCCTTGCCGTTGCGCCGCTTGGTGTGCCTTGCCGGCGCCCTTGCGCTCGCTGCCTGCGCCGCCAGGACGGGGGCACCGCCGATCGAAAGAAGCGGCGGAGAAAGCTGCCTCGCCGAGCTCGGCCGGCTCGGCGTCCAGTATCAAGTCGCGCCGATCGCGGCAAGCGCCAGTTCTTCGTGCCGGGTCGAAAACCCGGTGCGCGTCACGGCGGCTACGATTCCGTGGAATCGTCCCGCCATCGCGAATTGTCCCTTCGTGGTCGAGTTCGACCGGTTCGAGCGCGAGGTCGCCCGGCCACTGGCACAGCGCTATTTCGGGCAGAACCTAAAAGCGATCATCGATTTCGGCGCCTATAGCTGTCGCAGCACGCGAGCCGGGCGCGAGAGCGCCCATGCCACCGGCATGGCGCTCGATCTGGCCGGCTTCGAACTCGCCGACGGCGCCAAGATTATGGTCGCGCAGGACTGGAACCGGCGCGGCAAAGCGCGCGATTTCCTGCGCGCGGTGGCGGGGCAGGCCTGTCAGTATTTCAACGTCGTACTGACGCCCGATTCGGACGCCGATCATCTCAACCATATCCATCTGGATCTCGGGCCTTACAAGCTCTGCGTCAGGCGTTGACCTCGGAGCGTTCGTCCTCGTCGGCGAAAAGCGAGATCCAGGCGGGCTCGGTATCGCGCAATGAGAGAGGTGGCGCCGGCTCGTCGTAAAGCGCGCGTGCTTCGGCGGGCGGGCCGCGACGCGTGCCGAGAGCGCGCACGATCAGACGCCGGCGCTGATGGGAAAGCTCGATCGTGACGACATCGCCGATCCGAACCAATTGATGCGCCTTCACCGATGGATGGCCGCTCAGCACGACACAACCGGCGGCGCAGAGTTTCGTTGCCAGAGAGCGGGTGCGGACGACGCGCGCAAACCACAGCCATTTATCGAGACGCAGCACCGGAACGGATGGCGGCTGCGCGCTGCTGCTCATTGCGCAAAACGCAAGCTAGCAAGCTTCGCAAAGGGGCTGTCGGCGCGCGGCGCCACCACTTGCGCCAAGCGCCGTTTCGCCGGGCGCCGCGTATGGAATGTCACGCCGCTGCCATCATGGACCGCGCGATAGGAGAGGCTCGTCAGCATCGCCGGCAGATCATGGAGCGACGCGCCGGCAAGCGCGGCAAGTTCCGCGCTCGGCGGGAACGGACCTTGCTGCGACAAACGCCGCGCCGCCACGGCCAGGAGCTCGACCTTGTCGGCGCGCAGCACGCGCGGCCCGAGCACGCGATAGCCGATCGCGAGGTAAGCCGTTTCCGACGTGGCCGGATCGCGCGGCGCCGCGACGCCGCCCGGCACTTTGGGCGCAAGCGCCTCATTCTTCACCGCCCAGAGCATGGCGGCAAAATTGGCCGCGTCGCGCCGGAACAAGCCCTCGAGATAGACCGACTCGGTGCCGAGCCGAACCCCGAGCCGCGCCAGAAGCTTGCGATCGCCGCGCCGCAACGCCGCGCATTGCGCGACGACCGCAGCGGCCGGCAAAGCGCCGAGCGCTTCGGATAGCTGGTAAACCAGTCCCCGCGCCGGACCATCAAGCTCGGCCGCGCGCAAGCGCATCACCGCAGCGAACCGCTGTTGCAGCTGCGCGCGCCAGAACGCGGCGAGGCGCCGGCGCACCATCTCGCGCACATTGCCATCGAGGAAATCGCTCGCCAGCGCTTCGACACGCGGCTCGAGCGCGGCCTCGCCGGCCACCAACCGGCCGACCGCGCCGCCGCGCCAAAACATCGTGCCCGTCTGGTTCAGCGCGAATTCTTCATCCGGCGCGTCGGCCAGGATGCGCGCGCGCGCCTCGATCTCGTTGCGCAAGACGCGATTGGCGGCAGTGAGCAAGGTCTTCGCGGCTTCGGTATTCGCGACCGCGTCGGGCACGAAACGGAATCCGGCAAGCCGCCCGACCGGATGGCCTTCGACTCTGACTTCGCCGTCGCGGCTGACCGACGCCAGCAGCTCGCGCGAGGACGCCAATTGCCGCACCAAAAACGCCGAGCGGCGATCGACGAAACGCTGCGTGATGCGATCGTGCAGCGCATCGGAGAGATTGTCCTCGATCGCCCGCGCGCGCTCTTGCCAGGCGGCAGCATCGGCCAGCCAATCGGGGCGATGCGCGATATAGGTCCAGGTGCGGATATGGGCGATGCGCGCCATCAGCGTATCGATGTCGCCGTCGCTGCGGTCGAGACGATTGACCTGCGTGGCGACCCAATCGGTCGGCAAGCGTCCGGTCCGGCCGACGAGATGGAGATAGATCTGCGCCAGAAGCCGCGCATGGGTGTCGCGCATGACTTTGCGGAAATCGGGGATCTGGCAAACTTCCCAGAGGAGGCGCACCGAATCGGGATGCACGGCGCAGACCGCGATGTCCGACATCTTTGCCAAGGTCGCGAGGGTCAAATGATCATCCGCCTCGCGCGCCGGCACGAGCCCCGGCAAAGGCGGTCGCTCCTCCAAGCTCTTCAACAAACCGCCGAGCGAGCGATAATTGAGTCGCGCATTGCGCCAATACAGCCGCGGCAAGGGATCGAAGCGGTGATTTTCGACCGCTTCGACGATCTCGGGATCGAGCGGCCCGAGTTCGCCGGTCGTGCCGAAAGTTCCGTCGCTCATATGCCGGCCGGCGCGACCGGCGATTTGTCCGATCTCGGCCGCGACCAAGCGGCGCGGGCCGCGGCCATCGAACTTCGCCAATTTCGCGAAGGCGACGTGATCGAGGTCCATGTTGAGGCCCATGCCGATCGCATCGGTCGCGACCAGGTAATCGACCTCGCCCGATTGGAACAGCCCGACTTGGGCATTGCGCGCACGCGGGCTGAGCGCGCCCAGCACCACGGCCGTGCCGCCGCGTTGGCGGCGCATCAGCTCGCCAAGGGCGAAGACATCGGCGACCGCGAAAGCGACCACGGCGCTGCGCGGCGGCAGGCGCGTGATCTTCCGCGGCCCGGCATAGGAAAGGGTCGAGAAGCGCGGCCGGCCGATATATTCCGCTTCGGGTACCAGCCGGCGCAGCAGCGGCCTTATCGTGTCGGCGCCGAGAAACATCGTCTCGGCCGTGCCGCGCGCATGCAGCAGGCGGTTGGTGAAGACGTGGCCGCGCTCGGAATCGCCGCAAAGCTGGATTTCGTCCACCGCCAGGAAATCGACCGGGCGGTCGAGCGGCATCGATTCGACGGTGCAGACGAAATAAGCCGGGTTCGGCGGGATAATCTTTTCTTCGCCGGTGATGAGCGCGACCGCGCGGCGGCCTTTCAAGGCCACGACCCGGTCGTAATTCTCGCGCGCCAGAAGCCGGAGCGGGAAGCCGATCATGCCCGTGCCATGGCCGAGCATGCGTTCGATCGCGAGATGGGTCTTGCCGGTGTTAGTAGGCCCTAGGACTGCCAGGACCCGCGGAACCGGGGTGAAAGCGCCCATGGCCTAGAGCATCAGGTGTCCCGCGGCGAAAGGCAAGAGGCGCTCCACCTAAAGCGGTGCCGGATTACACCGAATTCATCTCGCGGCAAGGACTTTCAAGGCCTTGCCAACCGTATATGCATGGAACGGGCGTTCTCGACGCCCCTTGGAGGTCCCAATGACCCGCTTCTCGCATATTTCCTGGAAATCGCGTTCCTTTGCGGCTTTTCTCGCGCTCGCCATCGCCGCACCGCTCGCCGCCACGCCCGCTTTGGCCGATGATTGGCGCCATGATCGCGACGAGTCGCGCGATACCGGCTGGCACCATGATCGCGATGATTGGCGCCGGCCTTATGTGGTCGCGCCAACGCCGGTCTATGTGGCGCCAGCCTATCCGTCGCCGGTGATCTACGCGCCGCCACCCCCGCCCGCTTATTATGCGCCGCCGCCTCCGCCCGCCTATTACCCCGCCGTGCCGACCCGCGCCGCCTATGCCTGCAGCGGCGGCGCGACCGCCGGAGGCCTCATCGGCGCCGCCGCGGGCGGGCTGATCGGCTCGCAGATCGGCCGGAGCTCCGGCAATGTCGCCGCGACCGTGCTCGGCATTCTCGGCGGCGCGGCCGTCGGTGCCTCGGTCGGCGCGGCCTCGGGCTGCCCGTAATTATTGTGCGATGATGGCGCTGCGGAGCCGTAACGGATCCTCGACGTTCCGGAACGGCTCCAAGCTGCCGCCCGTGCCGCGCACGAGAATCGTGCCGAAGTTCAAGACCCGGCCGAGGAAGCTCTGCACCACGTCGACGCTTTCGACCTTGGAGCGCGCCATTTCGATCGTGTAGCGCCCGATAATGCCGCGCTTGTAGATGACGCGGTGGTCGGTGACGGCGAGTTCCGTGGTGCTCCGCCGCAATGCGGCGGCAATCCCATCGAGCACGGCGATCGCGAACAGCATGAGGACGGCCGCCCAAACCAGCATCGGCATGTCCGGGCGCTGCTGCAGCACAATGCCGGCCAGCACCAGGGCGGCCACGAGCCAGCCGACCGGCCGCGCATAGACCAGCCAGTGCAGCCGCGTCTGGTAAATTAGGGTTTCGCCCGGCTGAAGCACGCGCTGGACGTAACTCATTTTCCTGATACTCCCCCATCCCCTTGCATCGAAAGGGGCGCCGCCACATATCTCGGGGCGTTCTTGGCATGGGGTGGGGATGATGACAACCGAGAAAAGGGAATTTCAGGCGGAGGTGAGCCGCCTGTTGGAAATCGTCGCGCACTCGCTTTACAGCGAGAAAGAGGTCTTTCTGCGCGAGCTGATTTCCAACGCGTCCGACGCCTGCGACCGGCTGCGCTATCAGGCCTTGACCGAGCCCGCCCTTATCGCCGGCGACGCGAATTTCCGGGTCGTGCTCACGCCCGATAAGACGAAGCGCATTCTGATCGTCGCGGATAACGGCATCGGCATGAGCCGGCAGGAGATGATCGACAATCTCGGCACCATCGCGCGTTCGGGCACGGCGGCTTTCCTGCGCCAGCTCTCGGGCGACGCGAAAAAAGACATGGCGCTGATCGGCCAATTCGGCGTCGGCTTCTACTCGGCCTTCATGGTCGCGAGCGAGGTCGAAGTGGTTTCGCGCAAGGCCGGCGAGGAAATCGCCCATCGCTGGGTCTCGGACGGCAAGGGCCAGTTCACCATCGAGGAAACCCCACGCGAGAAGCGCGGCACCACCATCACGCTTCATCTCAACGAGGCGGATGAGGAATATACCGACCCCGCGCGCCTCGGCGCCATCGTCAAGAAATATTCCGATCACATCGCGCTGCCGATCGTGCTCGATCATGACGGCAAGGAGGAGACGCTCAACGCCGCCTCGGCGCTGTGGATGCGCCCCAAAAGCGAGATCACGGCGGAGCAATACAAGGAATTCTATCACCACGTTGCTCATGCCTTCGACGAGCCTTGGCTTGCGCTCCACAACAAGGCCGAGGGCATCCTCGAATATACCAGCTTGCTCTTCGTGCCCGGCTCGAAGCCCTTCGACCTGTTCGAGCCCGAGCGCAAGAATCACGTCCGGCTTTATGTCCGCCGCGTCTTCATCACCGAGGGCGCGCAAGAGCTGTTGCCGCCTTATCTGCGCTTCCTGCGCGGGGTGGTCGACAGCGAGGATCTGCCGCTCAATGTCAGCCGCGAGATGCTGCAGAACAACCCGATGCTGGCGCGCATGCGCGGCCAGATCGTCAAGCGCGTCCTCGCGGAAATCGCCAAGAAGGCGAAGGACGAGCCCGATAGTTATATGGGCTTCTGGACGAATTTCGGCGCGGTGCTGAAAGAGGGCATTTACGAGGATCGCGAGAACCGGGATGCGCTGCTCGATCTTGCGCGCTTCCGCTCAACGGCGGGCGAGGGCCTCATCTCGCTCGACGACTATATCGGCCGGATGAAGCCGGGCCAGAAAGCGATCTACACCATCGCCGGCGATAGTATCGAAACCGTGTCGCGTAGCCCGCAGCTCGAAGGCTTCCGCGCGCGCGGCATCGAGGTGCTGCTGCTGACCGATCCGGTGGACGAATTCTGGATGCCAGCCCTCGGCGAATACAAGAAGACCGAATTCAAATCGGTCACGCGCGGCAGCGACGATCTCGACGCGATCGCCCCCGAGGAAAAGAAAGACGCCGCGCCGGAAAAGCCTGAAGGCGATGTCGCCGCGCTGGTCGCGCTGTTGAAGCTCTCGCTGGGCGATGCGGTGAAGGATGTGCGCGCCAGCAAGCGTTTGACCGACAGCGCCGTGTGCCTGGTCGCCGACGAGCACGACATGGACATGCATTTGCAGCGTCTCTTGCGCCAGCACCGCCAGACCAGCGAGGAATCAAAGCGCATTCTCGAGATCAATCCCAAGCACGCGCTGATCGGCAGGTTGGTCGAGCTTGCCGGCAAGGACGGCGCCGCCGATGCCTTGGGCGACTTCGCATGGATCCTGCTCGATCAGGCGCGCATTCTCGAAGGAGAGCCTCTGCCCGATCCGGCTGCCTTCGCGAAACGATTATCGTCGGTCTTGGCGCGGGGATTGGCGGCTTAGCGGGCGTTGCAGGCTTTCGCGGTCATACGAAAATTTAGATCTTCCAGACCCCGAAAACTCACTCAGGAAGCAAACTCGGGCCACGGATTGCGTTGGAGCGCAGGCGAGAGCCAATAGTTCTCTCTATAATTTTGTCGCGTAGCTTCTCAATTGTATCGTCCCGTTGAACCGGCAGCTGCAAATACCTGGCAAGCGTCTCGAGCTTGTTTCTATTAAATGTCTTCTCTCGCAGCAAATTTTCGCCATCTTCCCGAGATGATAAATTCTGAAGTGCATTGACCACGTGATACAAATCGCCTGTTACGCTCGTTCCTTTATAAGGGGTAGGACGCTTCTTGGTCTGCCTCTCAGCCGCCGCCAGTAGCTTCGCCGAGTCTTCCATCAACGCCGTTAGTTCAAGGTCGGACTGATGTTCGACGTAGTCCGCAAGCCGGCGCAACAACGTAGCCAGCTCATTGTCTCTTTTTGGCGCTCTCATCGTTCGATTGTCCTACTTCCACCAGCGCATGTAGCGACCAAACTCCGTTGCAACCTCTTCCAGACCATCAACGACGCTCTGATGGCTTCCGGAGCTATAATGATGCAAAACCACAGGAACCCCATATTGAGGGGCATCGGCAAAAAGTGTGTCGTTCCGCTTAATATATGCATTGAAAAGTGATAGGCCAGCAAGGGTCCCAGTCTGGTTCATAAATGCTCGCTGTGCCGCCATTGGTTGGCCGCCGTACTCTTGGATCATCGTAAAGACAACGCCCAGAACTTTTGGCTTTATGCTCTCAATCTTTTCGCCTTGATCGAGCTTGGCGAACTCATTGTAATCGCTAATGAGGCTATTTACGCTGCGAATCAAATAATCGATGCCTAGCGTCGATAGGTAATCGGGCCGTGCAGGCACCAAAATAAAATCGCTCGCAACAATAGCCGTTTTCGTAACGATATTAAAATTCGGCGGGCAATCAATCAGGACTAGGTCGTATTTTTCTTCTGGAAATGAGGCGAGCCCTTCCGCCAATCGCCTGTGAATTGCAATAAAATTCTTCTTGGCCTGTGCAAGCGTCGCGCCACCAAGTTTAGTAGCGAGTTCTAAATCGACGTTAATCAGTCCAAGATGAGAATAAATCGCGTCTATGCTACCTCGCCCATTGAGACGCTGATTGATTCGGGTAGGCGTCTGAACGATGCTCGCGAGCGAAATAGGTTTCCCCTGTTCGAAAGCGTCAAACCAAGTCTTTACCGTCTGTGTGGCGGCGTAGCTGGCTTGCCATTCATCCGGCGCAACTAACGAGAACGTCAAGCTCGCTTGGGCGTCTAAATCAACCAACAAGACCTTTTTGCCGCGCCAAGCCAACTCCGCAGCGAGGTTGGCCGTGAGGCTAGTTTTTCCTACGCCGCCTTTATAATTGATAACAGAGACAACGCGCATTGGTTCGCCCCCCCGAGAAAGTGCATAAGCGCGCCTAATTTTAACTCATAAGTTGAGCCAGGCGCATTAGCGAATTGCGACGACCGGGCAGAGTGCTGCTGGGGCAGTTTTCCCAGTTAGCGAGCCGTATTATTGCCGCGGCAACTCGATGCTGGCGGCGGTGAGGATCGCGCCGGTGCCGTCCGCTTGGAGCAGCACCGCAGCGCCGTAATCGCTCAAGTTCTTCACTTCGTCGGGCGGCACGATCAACTGTTCCGACCAGCCGGCCCAGGAGCCAAGGCGGCGGAAGCTGCGCACCGGATGATGATCCCAGGCGGTCCTGCCTTCGTTCTCGCCCGCCAGCACCGGCGTCGTGTGCATGCGGTCATAGCCCACGAGCCACACCGTCGCCGGCTCGCCTGGGGGCGATTTTCCGTCGCCGAAATCGGCCAGCAACGCGCCGTCTTCGCGCCAATGCAAATTCAGCGCGGGATGCGCCGCGCGTTGCGCAGCGGCCGTGCGGATCAAGGCTTCGATCGTCTCGCGTTCCGAACCGACGCCTTCGGCTCCGCCCTGCACCACCATTTCGGGAGTGTAGACATAGCGTTGCTTCAACCGCGTGGAGTAATCGCGTTGGCGCCTTGTCGCCCAGGGTTTCGAATAGGGATCGGTCCAGCCGATATAGTTCCAATATTCGACATGGAAGGCGAGGGCGAGAATATCGGGGCGCTTGGCAAGCTCGCCGAGATATTTGTCGGCCGGCGGACACGAGCTGCAGCCTTGCGAGGTGAAGAGCTCGACCACGATCGGCGAGTCATCGGCGCAAGCCGCGCCGGCCCAGGCCGGGACGAGAAGAAGCAAGGCGAAAAGCCGCAATTTCATCGACTTATCCTGCGCCGCCCGGACCCGCCAAGCCAGACACTCTGCTTCACAAGAGGGTGATGCTTGACCGCCTCGTCGCGCCCGGCCAGTTTCGCACTGCTCAAGAACAAAGGGAGGTCCTCATGATCCTGGAAGTCCGCACCTATACCGCGCATCCCGGTAAGGCCGCACAATGGCTTGAATACTACGAGAAATACGGCCTGCCCGTGCAACAGAAGTTTCTCGGCGGGCTGGTCGGTTTCTTCACCTGCGAGATCGGCACGCTTAACCAAATCGTGCATATGTGGAAATACGAATCGCTCGCGGATCGCGAAGCGCGCCGCGGCGCCATGGTTAAAGATCCCGCCTGGCACGAATTCATCAAGAACGGGCCGCAGCCTTCCCCGCTCATGGCGCAGGAAAGCCGCATCCTCGTCCCGACCGCCTTCTCGCCGATGAAGTAGATACGCGCCGGCGATGAAGGGCGTTCAGCCCTTCATCATGCCGCGCAGCACGTATTGCAGGATGCCGCCGTGGCGAAAATATTCCAGCTCGTCGAGCGTATCGATGCGGCAGAGCAGCTTGATCTCGTCGACCGTGCCATTGGCGCGGTGAATGCGGCAGGGCAGCTCGACCCGCGGCTTCAGCCCTTGCGCGATGCCGCCGATATCGAAGCGCTCCGTCCCATCGAGCTTCAGGGTCTGGCGATTCATGCCGTCCTTGAACTGCAGCGGCAGCACCGCCATGCCGACGAGGTTGGAGCGGTGAATCCGCTCGAAGCTTTCGACGATGACAGCGCGCACGCCCAAAAGCTTGGTGCCTTTGGCTGCCCAGTCGCGCGATGAGCCGGTGCCGTATTCCTTGCCGCCGATGACGACCAGCGGCACGCCCTCTTTCTGATAGAGCATCGCCGCGTCATAGATCGGCATCACCTTGCCGTCGGGCTGGTGCTTGGTGACGCCGCCTTCGGTGCCCGGCACCATCTCGTTCTTGATGCGGATATTGGCGAAAGTACCGCGCATCATCACGTGATGCGTGCCGCGGCGCGCGCCATAGGAATTGAAATCCGCCGGCCGCACCTGATGCTCCAAGAGATATTGCCCGGCCGGGCTTTCCTTCTTGATCGAGCTGGCGGGCGAGATGTGGTCGGTGGTGATGCTGTCGCCGAAGAGCGCCAATTCGCGCGCGCCGGAAATATCGGCGAGCGCGCCCGGCTCTTTCGGCATGTTGTCGAAATAGGGCGGCGAGGCGAGATAGGTCGAGCCCGGATCCCATTTGAAGGTCATGCCCTCGACCAGCGGCACTTTGCGCCACTCTTCCGGACCCTGGGACACGTTGCCGTAACGCTTCTTGAACATCGTGTCGTTGAGCGCGCTGTGCACCGTGTCGGCGATCTCGCGGTTGGACGGCCAGATGTCCTTCAAATAGACCGGCTTGCCATCCGGGTCCTCGCCGAGCGGATCATGGTTGAGATCGATATTGACCGAGCCGGCGAGCGCGTAAGCCACCACCAGCGGCGGCGAGGCAAGATAATTCGCGCGCACCAGCGGATGGATGCGGCCTTCGAAATTGCGGTTGCCCGACAACACGCCGGCGACGACGAGATCGCCTTCCTCGATCGCTTCGGAAATCGCATCCGGCAGCGGGCCCGAATTGCCGATGCAGGTCGTGCAACCATAGCCGACGAGATTGAAGCCGAGCGCGTCGAGATCCTTTTGCAGCCCGGCGGCGGCGTAATAATCGGTCACCACTTGGCTGCCCGGCGCGAGCGAGGTCTTGACCCAGGGCTTCACCTTCAGCCCGCGCTTCAAAGCGTTGCGCGCGACCAGACCCGCGCCGAGCATCACGCTCGGGTTCGACGTATTGGTGCAGGAGGTGATCGCGGCGATCACCACCGCGCCGTCCTTCAGCGCATAATTCGAGCCTTTGACCGCGGCCTCGCCTTTCGCCTTCTCGGGCTTGCGGGTGGCGGCGAGCTTCGGCAGTTCGGTCGCGAAATTCTTGGCGACGCCCGACAGCGCAATCCGATCCTGCGGACGGCGCGGGCCGGCGAGCGACGGCTCGACCGTGCCGAGATCCAATTCGAGCGTGTCGGTGAAGACCGGATCGGGCGAATTCTCGTCATGCCACAGGCCTTGCGCCTTGGCGTAAGCCTCGACCAATGCGATCCGCGCCGGATCGCGGCCGGTGAGCTTCATGTAGCGGATGGATTCGGCGTCGATCGGGAAGAAGCCGCACGTAGCGCCGTATTCCGGCGCCATGTTGCCGATGGTGGCGCGATCGGCGAGCGACATATTGGCGATGCCGGGCCCGTAGAATTCGACGAAGCGCCCGACCACGCCCTTCTTGCGCAGCATCTGCACCACAGTAAGCACGAGATCGGTCGCCGTGGTGCCTTCGCGCAACGCGCCGCTGACCCGGAAGCCGACGACTTCGGGCAGCAGCATCGAGATCGGCTGACCCAGCATCGCCGCCTCGGCCTCGATTCCGCCGACGCCCCAGCCAAGCACCGAGAGACCGTTGATCATGGTGGTGTGGCTGTCGGTGCCGACTAAGGAATCGGGATAGGCGATGGTCTTGCCGTTTTCCTCGGTGGTCCAGACCACCTGCGCCAGATATTCGAGATTGACCTGATGGCAAATGCCGGTGCCCGGCGGCACGACGCGGAAATTGTCGAAAGTGCCCTGTCCCCAGCGCAGGAACACATAGCGCTCCTGGTTGCGCTCAAATTCGACCTTCACATTGTCCTGGAAAGAGTGGGACGTACCAAAATTATCGACCATCACCGAATGGTCGATGACCAGATCGACCGGCGCGAGCGGGTTGATCTTCTTGGGATCGCCGCCGAGCTTCACCATCGCTTCGCGCATCGCCGCCAGATCGACCACTGCCGGCACGCCGGTCAGGTCCTGCATCAGCACGCGCGCCGGCAGGAAAGCGATCTCGCGTTCGGATTTGCGCGTTTTCAGCCAGGCGGCGACCGCCTTGATGTCGTCGACCGTGACCGTGCGGCCGTTTTCCAGCCGGACCAGGTTTTCGAGCAGCACCTTCATCGAAAAAGGCAACCGCGCAATATCGCCAAGCCCCGCCGCCTGGGCCGCCGCCTCGAGGCTAAAATAATCGTAGCTCTTGCCGGCAACGCTCAGCGTGCGGCGGGTTTTCAGCGAATCCTGGCCGGTGACGGGCACTTCTGGTCTCCTTGTCGGGGGGCGATCTCGCCCTTGCTGCTACCGCCTTTGGCGCTGGAGATCAAGATTGCAGCGCACCACGCTTACTTGCGGTTGCGGGATTCCAAAAACACCGAGCATTGTCAGCGACATAAAAGTGACCAGCCGCTTTGCCGCAGGGCAAAGAAATCACTTTTCCGCCACGATTCGTACGCCGCACCGTCGCATTCATCCTGTTTGATGAGGCTGGCGAGAGAGGCAATTGGCTTTTCTCCCTCTCCGAAGCGGTCATTCCCCCCGACCGCTCGCTATGCGGCCTCGGCCCCCCCGACCGAGGCCGCTTTTCTTTTCCGCCCTGCTTCGCCTCCATTAAACCGGCTTCGGCCGTCTTTCCTTGGCGGCACGAACGCGCCACAATCGCGCCGCCCCGCAATGTCCCATTCCTCACCCGTTCCGCCCTTCGCCCCGCCGAAAACCGGCTTCACGGGCCAGAAGCTCGACTGCCGCCGCGGCGAGCGGCTGGTTTTCAGCGGGCTGGATTTCAACCTTGCCGCAGGCGGCGCGTTGGTGCTGGTCGGCCCCAATGGCAGCGGCAAATCGAGCCTGTTGCGCGTGATGGCGGGACTGATCCGGGCGGAATCCGGCACCTTGTCCTGGGATGGCAGCGATTTGCACGAAGACCCTGCCGCGCATCGCGGACGGTTGCATTTCATCGGCCATGCCGACGCCTTGAAGCCCGTTCTGTCGGCAGCCGAAATGCTGCATTTCTGGACCGCCATGCGCGGCGGGACGCAAGACGTGATGGCGCCGCTGACCCAGTTCGGTCTCGGCGCGGCAGCGGAATTGCCGTGCCGGTATCTATCGGCCGGGCAGCGCCGGCGCCTGGCCCTGGCGCGGCTGATCGCCACCCCGGCGCCGCTGTGGCTGCTCGACGAGCCGACGACCGGCCTCGATAGCGAAGCGGCGGCCCAGCTTCTCGCCGCGATTGCGGCGCATCGTCGCGCCGGAGGCTGCGTCGTGGTTTCGACTCATGCGGCGCTCGATCTCGGCAAGGCCACGCAGCTCTCGCTCGCCGATTTCCGCCCACGACGCACCGAGCTGAGCGAGGAGGTCGCGTGAGCCCCTTTTGGGCGCTGGTCGGGCGCGATCTGCGGCTCGCGTTTCGCCAGGGCGGCGATGCCGCGATGGTGGTGGCGTTTTTCGTGCTCACCGTGGTCCTGTTCCCGTTCGGCGTCGGGCCGGAGCCCGAGCTTTTGCAGCGGATCGCGGCAGGCGTGGTTTGGGTAACCGCGCTTTTGGCCGCGCTTTTGTCCTTGGAGCGGCTGTTTCAGGCCGATTACGAGGATGGCAGCCTCGAGGCGCTGGTCTTGCTGCCTTTGCCGCTTGAAGCCCAGGTCTTGGCGAAATGTCTCGCGCATTGGCTGGTCAGCGGCTTGCCGCTGACCCTGGTCGCGCCGCTTTTGGCCTTGCTGCTGCACCTCGACAGCGAAGGCTATCCGGCATTGATCCTCGGCATGGCCTTGGGCACGCCGATCTTAAGCCTGCTCGGCGCGGTGGGAGCCGCCTTGACCTTGGGCGCGCGCCGCGGCGGCGTGCTGTTGTCGTTGCTGGTCTTGCCGCTCTATATCCCGGTCCTGATCTTCGGCGTCGCGGCGATCGAGGCCGAAGTGGAGGGGTTTGGCGCCCGGCCCCATTTGCTGCTTCTGGCAGCCCTGCTCGTGCTGGCGCTGGCCCTGGTTCCATTTGCCGCTGCCGGCGCCTTACGCCAGGCGGTAGAATGACTTGGTTGCGACCTTATGATATCAGTGTGCCCGCGATGATCCGTCTCGCCAATCCCAACCGTTTCATGCAGTGGTCGGCAAAGCTGCTGCCGTGGTGCGCCATCGTCACCGCGCTGCTGATCGGCGCCGGGACATGGGCCGCTTTGTTCGTGGCGCCGCCCGACTACCAGCAAGGCGAAGCCGTGCGCATCATGTATGTGCATGTGCCGGCCGCGTGGATGGCAAGCTTCGTCTACGCGTCGATGGCGGTCTCGAGCGCCGTGGCGCTGATCTGGCGCCACCCGCTTGCCGATATCGCGGCAAAGGAATCGGCGCCTTTGGGTGCCGGCTTCACCTTGGTGTGCCTGGTTTCAGGCTCGCTATGGGGCAAACCGATGTGGGGCACGTGGTGGGTGTGGGATGCGCGGCTGACCTCGGTGCTGGTGCTGTTTTTCCTTTATCTCGGCTATATCGCGCTGGTGAACGCGTTCGACGAACCGACCCGCGGCGCGCGCGCCGGTGCGATCCTTGCGTTGGTCGGCGCCGTCAATTTGCCGATCATCAAATTCTCGGTCGATTGGTGGAATACGCTGCACCAGCCGGCGAGCGTGTTTCGTTTGGGCGGACCGACCATCAATCCGGCGATGCTGTGGCCGCTGTTCCTCATGGCGCTCGGCTTCACCCTCTTCTTCGTCACGCTTTTGCTGGTACGGATGCGCAGCGCGCTGATGGCGGCGAAGCTGCGTGCCTTGCGGATGCAATTAAGTCAGGCCGCGTAGGGATGGAATCGGTCGATCATTTTCTCGCGATGGGCGGCTATGCGCGCTTCGTGTGGCCGGCCTTCGGCATTACCGTCATCGTCCTGGGCGGCTTGCTGGTGGATAGCATCGTCACGTATCGCCGGCGCCAACGCGAGCTCGCTTCAGTGGAAAGGCGGCGGCGATGACACGCAAGCGGCGACGGCTTTATGTCGTATTAGGTGGGCTCGCGCTGTTGGGCGTGGCGACCGCCCTGGTGCTGACCGCCTTCAGCGACAATCTGGTGTTCTTTTACAGCCCGTCCGATTTGCGGGCCAAGGATGTGCCCGACGGGCGCAGCATCCGCATCGGCGGCCTGGTTGAAAACGGCACGGTGCGGCGCGAGTCCGACGGCACCACGTTGGATTTTCGCGTGACCGACGGCAGCGCCGACGTGCTCGTCACCTATCGCGGCGACGTGCCCGATCTGTTTCGCGAAGGCCAGGGCGTCGTCGCCGAAGGCAAGCTCGATCGCGGCACGTTCCGCGCCGCGACCGTGCTGGCCAAGCATGACGAGAACTACATGCCCCCCGAAGTGGTCGACGCGTTGAAGCGCTCCGGCCATTGGCAGGAAAACGCGGCTCCGGCAGCGGCGAAGCCTCAGCCGCAATGATCGTCGAGCTCGGGCATTTCGCGCTGATCCTGGCGCTGTGCCTCGCGCTCTTGCAGGCCAGCCTGCCGCTTTACGGCGCGGCGCGCGGGCACGCCGGCATGATGGCGGTCGGGCAAAGCGCGGCGGTGGCGCAATTCGTGCTGATCGCCGGCGCCTTTACCGCGCTGGTGCATGCCTACGTCACCTCGGATTTCTCGGTCCTGAACGTGGTCGAGAACAGCCATTCGGCGAAGCCGATGCTCTACAAGATCACCGGCGTCTGGGGCAATCACGAGGGATCGATGCTGCTCTGGGTGCTGATCCTGTCGCTCTTCGGCGCGGCGGTCGCGCTGTTCGGCGAGAACCTGCCGCCCGCTTTGCGCGCGCGCGTGCTCGCGGTGCAGGGCATGATCGGCGTCGGCTTCCTTACCTTCATCCTCTTCACGTCAAATCCGTTCCTGCGCGTCAATCCGGCGCCGCTGGACGGGCAGGGCATGAACCCGGTGCTGCAGGATCCCGGCCTCGCCTTCCATCCGCCGTTTCTTTATCTCGGCTATGTCGGCTTCTCGATCGCGTTCTCCTTCGCGGTCGCGGCGCTGATCGAAGGCCGTGTCGACGCCGCCTGGGCGCGCTGGGTGCGGCCTTGGACCCTGGCGGCGTGGTGCACGCTTACCATCGGCATCGCGATGGGCAGCTGGTGGGCCTATTACACGCTCGGCTGGGGCGGGTGGTGGTTCTGGGACCCGGTCGAGAACGCGTCCTTCATGCCCTGGCTGGTCGGCACCGCGCTGCTGCATTCCGCGATCGTGGTGGAAAAGCGCGACGCGCTGAAAAGCTGGACGATCTTGCTCGCGATCCTCACCTTCTCGCTGTCGCTGATCGGCACCTTCCTGGTCCGTTCCGGCGTCCTCACTTCGGTTCACGCCTTCGCCGTCGACCCGACCCGCGGCGCCTTCATCTTGATCTTGCTGGTCGTCGCGATCGGCGGGTCCTTGACGCTGTACGCGTTCCGCGCGCCGTCGCTGGCCGGAGACGGCCTGTTCGCGCCGATCTCGCGCGAAGGCGCGCTAGTATTGAACAACGTGCTGCTGACGACGGCGGCCGCGACCGTGTTTCTCGGCACGCTTTATCCACTGTTTCTCGACGCGGTGGGCGGACCCAAGGTTTCGGTGGGATTTCCGTTCTTCGACCGCACCTTCGTGCCGTTGATGGTGCCGGTGCTGATCGCGGTCGCGGTCGGGCCGCTGCTCGCCTGGAAGCGCGGCGATCTTAGGGGCGCGTTGCAGCGGCTGTGGCTTGCCTTTGCCGCCGCGCTCGGCGTGGTCTTGGTCGGGCTTTACCTCTCCGGCTTCAAGCCGGTCCTCGCCTTGCTGGGCTTGGCGTTTGCGCTTTGGATCGTGCTCGGCACGGTCAGCGAATGGGCCGAGCGGGTGAAGCTGTTCCGCGCGCCGCTGAGCGAAACCGTACGCCGGGCGCGCAACCTGCCGCGCGCGAGCTATGGCATGAGCCTGGCGCATATGGGACTTGCCGTCAGCGTCGCCGGCATCGCCGCTTCGGCATTCGAGGTCGAGCGCATCGAGCTGGTTCATCCCGGCGAGACGCTCGCCATCGCCGGCTATCAGCTTCATTTCGACGGCACGGAAAAAGTTCAGGGCCCGAACTTCACCGCCGATCGCGCCACGATCGAGGTGACGCGCGGCGATGCGCCGGTCGCGGTGCTGCATCCCGAGCGGCGCTTCTTCGCGCTTCAGCAGATGACCACCAGCGAAACCGCGATCCGCACCAATTTGCTGGCCGATCTCTACGTCGCCTTGGGCGATCCCGACGACCAGGGCGGCTCGACCATCCGCGCCTATTGGAAGCCGCTCGTGCCCTGGATCTGGATGGGCGCGGTCTTCATGGCAGCCGGCGGCGTGCTGAGCTTGCTCGACCGGCGCTGGCGCGTCGGCGTGGCGGCGCCGCGACGCTTGCCGGCCGCACACCCCGCACCCGGAGAATAGTTCATGCGACGCCTGCTTTACCTGTTGCCGATCGGGTTGTTCATCACGCTCGCCATCTATTTCATGATCGCGCTGCGGCCGGGCCACGATCCGCAAGTGCTGCCCTCGGCCATGATCGACAAGCCGGCGCCAGATTTCACCCTCGCGGGCTTGTCCGGCGGCGGCGGGCTGAAGCTCGACGCGCTCAAGGGCCAAGTCGTGCTGATCAATTTCTTCGCCTCCTGGTGCGAGCCCTGCCGCGACGAACACCCCGTGCTGATGCAGGTCACGAAGAACCCGCAAATCGCGCTGTACGGCATCGCCTATAAGGACAAGCCGGCGGACACCGCGCAGTTCCTTCAGCTTCTCGGCGACCCCTATCGCAGCATCGGGCTCGACGAGAGCGGCCGCACCGGTATCGATTTCGGGGTTTACGGCGTGCCCGAGACCTATGTCATCGACAAAGAGGGCCGCATCCGCCTGCGCCATGTCGGGCCGCTCACCGCCGCCGACATCGATCAACAAATACTGCCGTTGCTGCAAAAACTAGCGCAGTCGTGAAGCGGTTTCGGGCGTGAAGTGGCTGCTGGCAATCCTAGTCGTGACCATCCTTGGCGGGCCGGCCTGGGCGGTCGAGCCAAGCGAGCGGCTTGCCGATCCCGCGCTCGAAGCGCGCGCCCGCGCTTTGAGCGAAGAGCTGCGCTGTCTCGTTTGCCAGAACGAATTGATCGACGAATCCGCGGCGCCGCTCGCCCATGATCTCCGCGTGCTGTTGCGCGAGCGCATCGCGGCCGGCGACAACGATCAGCAGGCGGTGAAGTTCCTCACCGACCGCTATGGTGATTTCGTGCTGCTGAAGCCGCCGGTCGAGCCCGCGACTTATGTGCTTTGGTTCGGGCCTCTCGGCCTGCTGCTCGCCGCCGCCGCCGCCGGCGCGCTATTCTATCTGCGGCGCCGGAAAGCAGTGCCCGAAGCGGCACCCTTGAGCGCCGATGAGCTGAAGCACGTCGAACGTCTGATGCGGGAAGGCGCCGCGGGGGAGGATCGCGCGTGATCCTGCTCGCGATCGTTCTGACCGCGGTCACGCTTGTCATCCTCGCCAGCGTCTTGGCGCCTTTGGCGAAGCAGGCGAAAGCGCCGCCCGAGCGCGCCGCTTTCGACCGCGCGATCTATCGCGATCAGCTGAAAGAGCTCGATCGCGACGCGTCGCGCGGCGTGATCGATGCGGGCGAGGCCGCCCCGGCGCGGATCGAATTGCAGCGGCGCTTGCTGGCCGCGGATGCCGGGGGTACCAAATCCAAAACAGGCGCGCGCCAGCCGATGCTCGCCGCCGGTTTGGCGATTGCGATCGCGATCGTGGCCGGCACGCTTTACGCGCGCCTGGGCTCGCCGAAGCTGAACGACGAGCCTTATGCCGAGCGCCAGGGCGAGCGCGAGCAAGCCGCTGCCGCTCAAGCGCAACTGACTCAGATCCGCAGCATGGTCGCCAAGCTGGCCGACGAGATGAAATCGCGGCCCGACGATCTCGATGGCTGGCTGCGGCTCGGCCGCGCTTATTCCGTGTTGCGCCAGCCCGACGACGCGGCCGCCGCCTTTGCCCAGGCCGACCGGCTGAAGCCGAACGACCCGGCGGTTCTTCTGGCCGAAGCCCAAGCGCTGATCGCGGGGCATCCGCTGAGCGAGCCGATCTCCGATCAGGCGGTCGCGCTCTTGAAACGCGCCGAGGCGCTCGACTCTTCGCAACCGATTGCAAAATGGTATCTCGGCCTGCATGCGGCGCAGCAGGGAAATTTCGCCGAGGCGCGCGACGACTGGCAGAAATTGCTGGCGGCCTTGCCCGTGGATGGCGACGAGCACAAGACGGTCGCCGCCGCGCTCGATGCGATCAAGGCGCCCTAACGCCCGACCGATAATTCAGTTCGCGTTGAACGCCGCTTCGGTCTTGGCGCGGATTTCGTCGACCGTAACGCCGGGCGCGCGCTCCAAGAGGCGCATGCCGTTGGTGCCGAATTTGTCGATCTCGAACACGCCGAGATCGGTGATGACGAGATCGACGACGCGCGAGCCGGTCAGCGGCAAGGTGCAGCGCTTCAAAAGCTTCGCCCCGTCCTTCGCCGTGTGTTCCATCACCACGACGACCTTCTTGACGCCGGCGACGAGGTCCATCGCCCCGCCCATGCCTTTGACCATCTTGCCGGGAATCATCCAATTGGCGAGATCCCCGTTTTCCGCCACCTGCATCGCGCCGAGAATCGACAAATCGATATGGCCGCCGCGGATCATGGCGAAACTGTCCGCGCTCGAGAAATAGCTGGTGGTCGGCAGCTCCGTCACTGTCTGCTTGCCGGCATTGATGAGATCGGGATCTTCCTCGCCCTCGTAAGGGAAGGGCCCCATGCCGAGCATGCCGTTCTCGCTTTGGAGCTGCACCTGCATGCCGGTCGGGATGTAGTTCGACACCAAGGTCGGGATGCCGATGCCGAGATTGACGTAGAATCCGTCGCGCAGCTCCAACGCCGCGCGCGCTGCCATTTCGTCGCGTGTCCAAGCCATCTCTCTCAGCTCCGCTTTCTCACCGTGCGCACTTCGATCCGCTTTTGCGGGTTCTTGATGTGCACAATGCGCTGCACGAAAATTCCCGGCGTCATGATGTCATCGGGATCGATCTCGCCCGGTTCGACCAGGTTCTCGACCTCGGCCACGGTGATCTTGCCGGCCGTCGCCATCATCGGGTTGAAATTGCGCGCTGTCTTGCGATAGACGAGATTTCCCTCGGTATCGCCTTTCCAGGCATGGACGATCGCGAGATCGGCCACGATACCGCGCTCCATCACGTAATGCTGGCCGCCGAATTCGCGGGTCTCTTTGCCTTCGGCGATCACCGTGCCATAGCCGGTCTTGGTGAAGAAGGCCGGGATGCCGGCGCCGCCGGCGCGGATGCGTTCGGCAAGCGTGCCTTGCGGATTGAATTCGAGCTGCAGCTCGCCTTTAAGGAATTGATCGGCAAAGAGCTTGTTCTCGCCGACATAGGACGAGATCATCTTCTTGATCTGCCTTGTTTCCAACAGAATGCCCAGCCCGGCGCCGTCGATGCCGGCATTGTTGGAGACGACTGTGAGATTCTTCACGCCCGATTTGCAGATCGCTTCGATCAGCGCATCCGGCACGCCGCACAAGCCGAAACCGCCCGACATCAGCATCATGCCGTCATGCAGCAAACCGTTAAGCGCCGCTTCCGCCGTCGGATAGACCTTGCTTGCCATTCCAGGCCGCTCCCGTCTTATTTGTGGGCCAGAAATACCACGCGGCGACGCAAGGCGCTAGGCGCCAGAGCCGCGCACGGCGTTAACCCCGATCGCGCGCCGGGGCGATTTCATCGATCGCGTGCGCGAGCTTGACGTCGCGCGGGCTCAATCCCTCGACGTCGTGGGTCGACAGGATGATCTCCACCCGGTTGTAGACATTGAACCATTCGGGATGGTGGTCCATCTTCTCGGCGAGCAAAGCGACCCGGGACATGAACGCCCAAGCCTCGCTGAAAGTGCCGAAATGAAACACTTTGCGGATCGCATCGCGATCCTCGACCTCGATCCAGCCGCGCAGCTCCGCGACCGCCTCTTTACGCTTGGCGCCGATCAGCCGCTCGACCATTTTCCGCCTCCATGGGTGCCATGACTCAATTGCCGCCTTCGCTCGCCGACCTCGAAATGCTCGCCCAGCAGGCGCTGGCGACGATCCCCGAGGAGTTGAAGCGTCATTTCGACGCGGTCGTCATTCGCCTCGTGGAATTCCCCGACGAAGAAACCGAAAAGGAAATGGGGCTCGAGAGCCCCTTCGAGCTTTTGGGCCTCTATCACGGCGTCGCCTTGCCGCATCAGAGCCTATCAAGCCCGCACACCGGCATCGACATAATCTTTCTCTATCGCCGGCCGATCCTCGATTATTGGTGCGAAACTGGCGAAGACCTTTACGCCGTGGTGCGCAACGTCCTGATTCACGAGATCGGCCATCATTTCGGCTTTTCCGACGAGGACATGGAGCGTCTCGAAAGAGAGAGCTAAATCAGCTCCTTCACCCGCCGGCGCAAGAACGGCAAAAGCTCCGCTTCGAACCAGGGATTATTTTTTTCGAACAAGGTCGTGCGCCAGCTCGGATGCGGCAGCGGCAGAAAGCGCGGCAAGTAGTCGCGCCAGGAAGCGACGGTTTCCGTCATGCGGCGTTTGGCTTGCGCGCCGAGGTAATAATCGATCGCGTAGGAGCCGACCAGCAAGGTCAGCTCGATCTTGTCGAGCTTGCCCATGACGCGCTCGTGCCACAGCGGCGCGCATTCGCGGCGCGGCGGCAGATCGCCGCCTTTGCTGTCGCGCCCAGGATAGCAAAAGCCCATCCCGACGATGGCGATCCGCGTTTCGTCGTAAAACGTTTCGCGCTCGATGCCGAGCCATTGCCGTAGCCGGTCGCCGCTGCGATCGTTGAAGGACAGCCCGGTTTCGTGGACCTTGGTGCCCGGCGCCTGGCTCACGATCAGCAGCCGCGCCGAGACGCGCCCGCGCACCACCGGGCGCGGCCCAAGCGGCAAATCCGTGCACGCTTTGCAGGCACGGATTTCCGCGTAGAGCCGGTCGAGCGCGGTTTTAGGCATGGGGTTTTCTAGCCGGTCGCACGCGCCGCCGCCACCTGGTCGCGCGCAGCCACCGCACCAAACCTGCGCACGCGACCCGGGTTGGGCAGGCGGCGGTCGCGTGAGCGAACAAGCGCCCCGCGCAGCACAGGCGAGGGCCGAATCAAGGCCGGAGCCGTCGTGCGAAGCTAAGAACGCGCGCAGCACAGGCGAGGGCCGAACAATGGCCCAAGCCGTCGTGCGCAGCTAAACAAAATAAAGTGGGCGAATTGGCGATTGAAGGGGGCGAGAGACGCCCCCTATGATGCCGCCGCAACGGATCAGAAACCTTTCGTAGGGACGGCCATGAAGAAGATCGATATTTTTCCGCACATCTTCCCCAAATCCTATTTCGACAAGATGGTCGAGATCATTCCCAACAAGGATGCGATCCGGCGTTGGACCAATATTCCCGTGCTGTTCGACCTCGACCGGCGTCTCGCGATGATGGACGAGTTCGGGCCGGATTATCAGCAGATCCTGACCCTTTCCATGCCGGCGGTGGAATATGTGGCGCCGGTCGAGAAGTCGCCCGACCTGGCCAAGCTCGCCAATGACGGCATGGCCGAGATCGTCGCCAAGCATCCGAAGAAATTCCCGGCTTTCGTCGCCTCCGTGCCGATGAACAATGTGAAGGCGACGCTCGACGAGATCACCCGCGCGGTGGAAAAGCTCGGCGCCAAGGGCATCCAGATTTTCACCAACGTCAATGGCAGGCCGCTCGACGATCCGGAATTCGCGCCGATCTTCGAGAAGATGCACAGCTACGATTTGCCGGTTTGGATGCACCCGACGCGGCCGCAGAAATTCGCCGATTACCCGACCGAGACGAGCTCGAAATACGACATCTGGTGGGTGTTCGGCTGGCCTTACGAAACCAGCGCGGCGATGGCGCGCATGGTGTTCTCGGGCTTCTTCGACAAATGGCCGAAGCTGCAGGTCATCACCCACCATCTCGGCGCGATGGTCCCGTTCCTCGAAGCGCGGGTGGGGCTGGGCCTCGACCAGCTGGGCACGCGCGAAGGCGCCGAAGAGAGCTACGCCAAGATCATCGAGGCGATGAAGAAGAAAGGCCGCCGCCCGGTCGATTATTTCCGCATGTTCTATGCCGATACGGCGATCAACGGCTCGGCCTCGGGCACGCGCTGCGGTCATGATTTCTTCGGCACGAAGCATGTGCTGTTCGGCACCGATTGCCCCTTCGATCCGCAAGGCGGGCCGCTTTTCATCCGCGAGATCATCAAGATGCTCGACCAGCTCGGCCTGCCCGACAAGGATCTCGAAATGATCTATGAAGGCAACGCTAAGCGGATGCTGCGCTTGCCGGCCAACTGAGGCGCATGGGCGCCCTTCCGTCACGCCGGTTCGTGCTCGGGGCTCTGCTTGCAGCCGTGCCGGTTGCGGCACGCGCCGAATTGCTGCTCGATCAAGGCCGCGGCCTGCTCGACCAAGTGCCGGGTGCGCCTGGCACGGCGGCCCCGAGTGCGAGCAGCGGCAGCGGCGCGGGCGCCAATCTCAGCCAAGGCGAGATCGGCTCGGGCTTGAAGGACGCGCTCAAAGTCGCGTCGCAACGCGTGGTCGGACGGGTAGGCAAGACCGACGGGTATAATGGCGACCCGGCGATCCGCATTCCGCTGCCCGATCCGTTGCAGAAGATCGCAAGCCCGTTGAAGGCGGTGGGCGCGGGCGGCATGCTCGACGATCTGCAGGTGAAGATGAACCGCGCCGCCGAGCAGGCCGCGCCCAAGGCGCTCAACATCTTCACCGATGCAGCGTCGCAGATGTCGATCACCGATGCACGCGCCATCCTGACCGGGCCGCAGGACGCGGCGACGCAATACTTCAAGCGCACGACCTCAGCTTCGCTGACCCAATCCTTCCGGCCGATCGTGGATCAGAGTTTGTCGAGCGTCGGCGCCGTATCGGCGTTCAAATCGGTCCAAGGCAAGGCCGCAAGCCTGCCCTTTGCCGGCCAGGACGTCAGCAGCTTCAACCTCACGGATTTCACCGTCGGCAAGGCGCTCGACGGGCTGTTCCATTATTTGGCGGTGGAGGAAGCGGCGATCCGCTCCAACCCCGCCGCGCGCACGACCGATCTGCTGAAGAAGGTGTTTGGTTAGGGCAGCATCGAATTATGCCGCCCTGTCATTCCTGCATGATTCGATGAGCCGCTAAGCCGGGGAATGAACTCACCCCCTCCCGCGCTTCGCTGCGCGAAGCTTCTCCCTCCCCCCTCGAGGGGGAGGGTCGGGGTGGGGGGGGCATCTTGGCGACGCAATCAGTTGTTCAGCGCTCCCTGTTGAATCCAAGCCGAGATGGCGCCGCGGTCGCAGGTCGAAAGCTGCTTCTTGCCATGCGGCATGCGAATTTCCGGCGATGCGCGCCAGTCGAGCAGCACCATGAGGTTGCTGACGAAGGGTTGCCCGGGGACAACGATCCGGCCGAATTTCGTGCCTTTCATCAGCCCCTCATAAGTGGTGAGGTCGAGGCCGCTGGCCTGAAAGCCTTCGCCGCCCGGCTGATGACAGGAAATGCATCGCCCGCGGAAGATCGGCATGACATCCTCGGCAAAGCTCTTCGGCGAGTTGTCGGCAAAAGTGCTGCCGCTTTGCGGTGTTTGGGCGCATGCCGATTGCAGCGGCGTGACGATCGTCGCGGCCGAAAGAGCGATATTGGCGATGATGGCGGCGGTAACGTACAGAGGCCGGCGTTTCATAACTGCTCCTTTCGCTGGCGCATTCTCTCAGACTAGCGTTGCTTCAGCCAGATTGCATGATGCCAAGAGCTTGTGCCGCAAGAATTGACGCAGATCAATGGTTTGCGTGCGGAAACCGCAACTTTGTTCGGCCGGCCCGGGTGGGAAATTGCCGGAAGCTCAGCGCAGCGCCGCGGCGATGTTGCCGCCATCGACGGTGGTGACGTCGGCCGTGGTTTTGAGCGACACGGCCTGGTGCAGAAACGCCTCGGCCACATCCTCGGCCGTGACTTCGACGCCGAGGAGATTGCCGCTCATATAGTCGCGCTCGCTGAGGCCGCGCGCCTTGGAGCGTTCGGCGATCATCGCCGGGGTGAGCAAGCCGCTGCGAATCCGGTCGGCGTTCACCGCATTGGCGCGAATGCCGACCTTGCCGTAATCGAGCGCATATTGGCGCGAAAGGAACAAGGTCGCGGCCTTGGGCAGGCCGTAAGGCCCAAAATCGGGGCCGGGATTGATCGCCTGCTTCGAGACGTTGAAAAGGAGACACCCGCCCGTGCCTTGCGCCAGCATGATTCCAACGGCGGCTTGGGCGACGCGCTGATGGGCGAAGAAATTGAGCTCGAAGCTTTGGCGCAGCACCGCCTCGTCGACTTCGCCGATGCGGCCTTGCCAGGCCGCGCCCGCATTGGAGACGAGAATATCGACGCCGCCGAAATGCGCGGCAACGCGGCCGAAAGCATCGCGCACTGAAGGGCCATCGGTCACGTCGCAAGCAAGGCCGAGGGCGCCGCCGCCGAGCTTCTTGGCTTCGCGTTGCACCGCCTCGCCATCGCGATCGAGCAGCGCGATCTCGGCGCCGTTGTCCTTGAAGAGCTTGGCGCAGGCCGCACCGATCGCGCCCGCACCGCCGGTGATCGCCGCGATCTGGCCGGCCAGCGGCTTTTCCGCCACCGAGCCGAGCTTGGCTTGTTCCAGCGACCAGTATTCCATCGCGAAGAGATCGGCCTCGCTCAAGGCTTCGAAGCGCCCGATCGCCTCGGCATCGGTGATGGTCGTCACCGTGTTTTCGGCAATGTCGGCGGCGATCGCAGCGTCCTTCTTGCTGCGTCCCAGCCCGAAAAGGCCGAGGCCGGGCACCAGCGCCACACGCGGCAACGGGTCGAGCGCGCGCTTCTTGGGATCGCTGCGCTCATTGTTGCGCTTGAAGTAATCGTGATAGGCGGCAATGAAGCCTTCCGCCGCGCGCCGCACCGCTGCCTTGAATCCGCTCAGATCGCTCGCATCCGGCGCCGGCACGAGCAGCGGGATGTTCTTGGTGCGGATCGTGTGGTCGGGCGTCACCACGCCTTGCTGCGCATAACGCCCAAGCTCGGCGCCGTTCACATAAGCGAGGATTTGGGGCGAGGCGCGGAAATCGAGCACCAGACGCCGCCACGCGCCATCGGCTTTCGGATCAGGCTCGCTGCACGCGCCGCGCAGAATTGGCGCGACCTCCGCCAAGGGTGCGATGCGGGCAGGCAAGGAAGCGGGCGCGAAGACGGTCTTGCGCCCGGAAGCCAGACGCTCTTCGGCGCGCGTGACCATCTCGATCATGCGCTCATAGGCTTCGCGCGCGCTGGCGCCGAAGGTAAAGATGCCGTGCTTCACCAGCACCAGCCCTTCGACCGACGGATCGGCCTCGTAAGCCTCGGCCGCTTTCTTGGCGAGGTCGAAGCCCGGCATGATGTAGGGCACGAGCCCCATGCGGCGGCCATAAATCTCGCGGCACAGCGACGCCGCGTCGGGCTGATCGGCGATGCTCAAAACCGCGGTCGAATGGGTGTGGTCGACATATTTGTGCGGCAGGAAAGCGTGCAGCAAGGTCTCGACCGACGGATTGGGCGCGCCGGGATCGAGGAGATTGGCGCGCTGATAGCGCACCATGTCTTCGTCCGAAAGTCTGTCGCGCGCGCGCAGCTTCAACAGCGGCGCCATGCGCACCGCGGGCAAACCGGCGGGCTCGATATTGCCCATGTCCCAGCCGCTGCCTTTGACGCACAGCACATCGACATCGTCGCCGGCAAGGTCCTGCGCCTTGGTCTTGACCGAGGTATTGCCTCCGCCATGCAGCACGAGCAGCGGGTCTTGGCCGAGCAGGCGGGAGGTGTAAACGCGCAAGGCGAGATCGCGCCCGATGCCCTGTTGGGCATAGCGGGTGACCATCGCTTCGGCTTCGTCGTCGCGCCAGCGGCTTTTCATGTTCCGATCATAGAATAGGAAGCCGCTTAACGGTAATCGAGACCGATATCGAGCACTTGGACGCTGTGGGTCAGCCAGCCGAGCGACAGGAGATCGACGCCGGTGGCGGCGATGGCGGGCGCAGTTTGCGGCGTGATCCCGCCCGACGCCTCGGTGATCGCCCTGCCATTGACGATGCCGACCGCGCGGCGGAGTTGGTCGACATTCATATTGTCGAGCAGCACCGCATCGACGCCGACCGCGAGGCCTTCTTCGAGCTGCGCCAAAGTGTCGACTTCGAGCTCGATCTTGACGAGATGGCCGATGGCGGCACGCGCGCGCTCCACCGCCGGTTTGATGCCGCCCGCCGCCGCGATGTGATTGTCCTTGATCAGCACCGCGTCATCGAGGCCGAAGCGGTGATTGAAGCCGCCGCCGACCCGGATCGCGTATTTCTGGAGATTGCGCAAACCCGGCAGGGTTTTGCGCGTGCATACCACCCGCGCCTTGGTGCCGGCGATCGCATCGACGATCGACGAAGTGGCCGAGGCGATGCCGCTCAAATGGCAGAGAAAATTCAGCGCAACCCGTTCGGCGGTGAGAATGCCGCGCGCCGGTCCGGCGATCGTCGCAATCGTATCGCCTTTCTCCAGCCGGCTGCCATCGTGTTTGGCCACCGCGACCTTGATGGAGGGATCGATCAGGTCAAAGGCGAGCAGCGCACAATCGAGCCCGGCCACCACGCCTTGCTTCCTCGCGACCAGCGCGGTTTCGGCTTGGACATTTTCCGGGATGATCGCGTCGCTGGTGATGTCGCCGGCGCGACCGAGATCTTCCAACAACGCGTCGCGCACCTGCGCTTCGATCATCACGCGCGGCAGCGGAGCGACCGGCATGATTCAGGCCACGGTCGCGCGGACAGGCCGGCTGCGCAGAGATTGGCCGGCGATGGTTTCGACATCGGCGAGGGTGAGCACGCGCCGGCTCGCCTGCGCCGGCGAAGCCTCCGGGAAATCGCTGCGCCAATGGCCGCCACGGCTTTCGCTGCGCAGCAGCGCCGCGGTCGCGATCATCAGCCCGATCATAGCGGGATCGGATACGGCGCCGCCTTGCGCCAGCGGCAACAGCCTCTCGATCGCGCCGGTCAAGGATTGGCGGCTGCGGATGACGCCGACTTTTTCTTCCATGATGCTGCGCACCAGGCCGGGCTCGGCGGCTTGCGGCACGTCTTGCGGTGGCAGCGAACGCGGTTTTCCCGAAGCCGCACCGGCAATGCTTTCGGCAACCCAGCCGCCACACACGGCGGCTTCGAGCAGCGAGTTGCTGGCAAGCCGGTTGGCGCCATGCAACCCGGTTGCCGCGGCCTCGCCGCAAGCCCAGAGACCCGGCACCGAGCTGCGTCCGGCATGATCGACCGCGATCCCGCCCATATGGTAATGCGCCGCCGGCCGCACCGGGATCAGCGCGGTCGCGGGATCGATCCCGGCAGCGGCGCAATGCGCCGTGATGCCGGGGAAATGCTGGATAAATTCCGCGCCGAGCGCCTCACGCGCATCGAGAAACACGCGATGCCCGGCGGCAATCCGATGCCAGACGGCGCGCGCCACCACGTCGCGCGGCTCGAGTTCGCCGCGGCCTTGGCCCGCCATGAAACGTTCGCCGGTTTCGTCGACCAGGATCGCGCCTTCGCCGCGCACGGCTTCGCTGATCAGCGGCATCGGATCGAGCCCGACCTCGAGCGCGGTCGGGTGGAATTGGACGAATTCCATATCGGCAAGCTCGGCGCCGGCGCGCGCCGCCAGGGCCAGGCCTTGGCCGAAGGAGCCTTTGGGATTGGTGGTGTGGCGATAGAGATAACCGAGCCCGCCCGTGGCGATGACGACCCGATTGCTCGGCAGCAGCAAGGCACCGTCGGGGCCGATCGCGAGCACGCCGGCAATCGCGCCATCATGTAGGATAAGCCGACGTGCCTCGAACTCTTCCAGGACCGTGATCGACCTGGTGCGGCGCACCGCCTCGATGACCGCCCGCAAGATCGCGCGGCCCGTACCGTCGCCTGCCGCGTGAACAATGCGGCGTCTGCCGTGAGCCGCCTCGAGACCAAGCGCAAACCGACCGTCGACCGCGCGATCGAAGGGCACGCCGAGCCGGGCCAGCTCGTCGATCACGCGCGACCCGGATGCCGTGATCTCGGCGACCACGGCCGGATCGCACAACCCATCGCCGGCCGAGATCGTATCGGCGGCATGGAAGCGCGGATCGTCGTCCTGGCCGACCGCCGCCGCGACCCCGCCTTGGGCCTCGCCGCTGGCCGCGTCGGCGCCGAGGCCGAACTTCGACAGCACCACCACCGGCTCTGGCGCCAGATGAAGCGCCGTCATGAGCCCGGCCAGGCCGGCGCCGATAATCACCGGCTGTCCCGCCAAATTCTCGGTTCTGATTGTCATAACAATGGCCTCAGACCGTCAGCATGCGCTCGACGGCGCGCCGCGCGCGGACAGCGATGCCGCCATCGATCGTGACCTCGTGCGTCATGGTCTCGAGCGCACGGCGAATCTTGGGCAAGGTGATGCGCTTCATATGCGGGCAGAGATTGCACGGCCGCACGAATTCGGTTTCGGGGTGCGAGGCCGCGATGTTGTCACTCATCGAGCATTCGGTCATCAGCACCACGCGGCCGGGCCGGCGGCGATCGACATAATCGGCCATCGCCGCGGTCGAGCCGGCGAAATCCGATTCGGCGACCACATCGGGCGGGCATTCGGGATGGGCGAGCACGACCACGCCCGGATAGCGCTGACGCAGTTCGCGAATCTCGGCGGCGGTGAAGCGCTCATGCACCTCGCAATGGCCTTTCCAGGTGATGATCCTGACCCCGGTTTCCTTGGCCACGTTCTGCGCCAAGAATTCATCAGGCAGCATGATCACTTCCTCGACGCCCAGGGACTCGACCACTTTCTTGGCGTTGCCCGAGGTGCAGCAGATATCGGATTCGGCTTTCACCGCGGCCGAGGTGTTGACATAGGTCACCACCGGCCGGCCCGGATAGCGCTGGCGCAGCAGCCGGACATCGGCGGCGGTGATCGAGGCGGCGAGCGAGCAGCCGGCCTCGGTATCGGGGATCAGGACGGTTTTCTCGGGATTGAGCAGCTTGGCGGTTTCGGCCATGAAGTGGACGCCAGCAAGCACGATCACATCGGCATCGGTCTTCGCCGCCTCGCGTGCCAAGGCCAAGCTGTCGCCGACAATGTCGGAGACACAGTGGAAAATCTCCGGCGTCTGGTAGTTATGCGCCAAGATAACCGCGTTGCGGTGCTCCTTCAGCGCCAGGATCGCGTCGATGTCGGCGGCGAAGACCGGCCATTCCATCGCCGGAATGACGGTCTTGACGCGCTCGTAAAGCGCGCGGCTGGGCTGGGGGACGAGAATGCTGTCTGGCATGGCGCTTCCCTTATGCTCAATATGAGCAATTGTGTTTTGCATATACTATAGATGAGCATAAGCCTGTCAAGCGCAATGACAGAAGCGCCGGGCAGCTATGCCGGGCGAGCGATCGGGAGGCGGGCGCCGGCGAGAGCCCGTTCCTGGAGAACTTCGCGGCGGAAGCGCATGAGCTTGGCCGGCCTTCCGCCGGCTTCGGTCGAGAGCTTGCCGGTTTCCTCGACCAGGCCCTGCTGCACGACCAGGCGGCGGAAATTCTGCTTATGAAGCCGCAAACCGGCCAGGGCTTCGACCGCCCGCTGCAGGCTGAGCAAAGTGAAGCTTTCGGGCATGAGCTCGAACACCACCGGGCGGTATTTGATCTTGGCCCGAAGGCGGGCAATGCCGGTCGCCAGGATACGGCGGTGGTCATGGGTCATGGGTTCGCCGGGGACGGGATCTGGAATCGGCCGGCCCTGCCCGGCCTCGGGCACCAACAACGCCTCGTAAAGAAGCTCGTAACGCTGCAGCACAAGCTCCTCATTCCAATGCCGTTCGGAGAGGGCAAAGCTCGCCTCGGCGCGCTGCTGGCGCTCGCGGCGCAGAGCCGGTTCCGGGGCCGCATTCGCCCAGGCGCCGAGGCGTTTGGCGATCGCCGGCATGATCGGCGGCGGACCTTCGCGCCAATCTTCCCAAGGGAAATAGCGGTACCAATTGCGCCAGCCGGGATCCTGCTCGCCGGAAGCCGGGGCTTCGCGGGTCAGACCGAGATAGCTGATCGAGATGACCCGCCCGCCCCCTTGGGTGCGGTCGCGATCGGCGAAGGTGTAAAGCTGCTCGATATAGCCAAGCGGATGGTGGGTCTGCCGCTCGACCCAGGAGCGCAGACCGGTCTGCAAAGAGCGGTGTCCCGATTCGAACGGGCCGGACGGCAAGGCCTGACCATCTTGAATGGTGAGAAGGCGCGGCTCCTCTCCAGTGACCGCAACGAGGACAGCGGTCAGGTCGATCGCGAGGATGCTTTGCTCAACGGCGTTCAAGCGACGATACTTTCTCGGCCCTTATTTTGTCACAAGATCGCGGCGCCCAGTATGGCAGCATACCGGCGCGATTGGCGGCAGAACCGCGGCTGGTCACGCACAGTAAAGCATTATTCAAGCATCTAAAATCGCGCGATTTTACACGTTGGTAACCACTCGCCCGCTTTAATGGGCCATGGATTACACCTCCTTGCACCAGGACAGCACGGCTTTGCGCCAGCTTTCGCCGCAGGAGCTACGTCAGATTCTGCAGCTCCATGAGCTGTTCGTGTCGCGTATGCCGGGAGGGCGGCGCGCGGTCCTCGCCTATTACGATCTTTCCCAAGCCGATCTCAGCGATCAGAATCTCACCGGCGCGGATTTGACCGGCGTGCGGCTCCATCGCGCCAATCTCAAAAACACCTGTTTGCGCGAGGCGAAGCTGCCGACCGCCGATCTACGCGCCGCCAATCTCAACGGCGCGGATCTCACCGGCGCCGATTTGCGCTCAAGCTGCCTGCGCGGCGCGCAGCTCAACCGCGCCAAGCTGCCCAACGCCGATATGAGCAAGATCGTGCCCATTCGGCTGCCGGGCCTCGACGCGCCCCAAGTGGATGACGATTGCCCGCGGACGGATTTGTCCTCGGTCGAGGCGCGCGATTGCGACATGTCGGGCGCGAAGCTCGCCGGCGCCTCAATCATCCGCGCCGATCTGACCGACGCAAACCTCACCAAGACGGATCTCTGCGGCGCCGATCTGCGCAGTGCCAATATTACCGGCGCCGTCTTGGAGCAAGCCGATCTTTCCGGCGCCAATCTCAACGGCGCCACTTTGCGCGGCGCGATCCTCACCAAGGCCAAGCTCGCCGGCACGGAGATGACCGGGGTCGACGTTAGCGGCGCGATCCTCGACCGCGATGCGTTGGGCGGGGCGGTGGGTGCCAGCGACCTCCAAGGCGCCGCACTGCGCCAGGTTTCGCACGACGAGATGACGGAAATCCTGAAGCTGCACCAGCAATGGCTCGACAGCCACGGCGCCGAAGGTCAGCGCGCGGTATTGAGCGAATGCGATCTCAGCGGTTGCAATCTCAGCAAAGCCAAGCTGGCTCTGGCGGTATTGGCACGCGCCGTGTTGCGCGGCGCCGACCTGTCCGAGGCATCGCTCGTCATGTGCGATCTGTCGCTGGCGGACCTCAGAGAAGCGCGGCTCGATCGCGCCGATTTGCGGGGCGCCAAGCTGGTGCGCGCGCATCTATCGGGAGCCAGTCTGCTGCGCGCCAATCTGATGCCGCTCGAGAATGTCGGCGACCGCAAATTCGATTTCCCCGCCAATCTCGAAGGCGCAAAGCTCGGCCGCGCCGATCTGCGAGATGCCCGCTTGAAGCAAGCAAAGCTTGGCAATGTCGATCTGTCGGGCGCCAATCTCGACAATGCCGATCTGCGCGACACCGATCTGTGCAACGCCAACTTCAAGGATGCTTCTTCAGCGCAGACCCAATTCGACGGCGCCAGCCTCCGCGACGCACGCAACTTACGCGGCCACGAACCGTCGAAGAGCTCAGTGCAAGCTCGGTGATTTGAGAAACCGCGCGCGGTCCGCCGAGCGGACGTTCAGATCGAGCGTCTTGCCGTCGCGGTAAACCAGCATCGGCACCTCGACGCCCGCCTTGCCCTGCTTCCAGATTCCGCGATAGAGCGCCGCGAGATCGCCGATCTCCTCGCCACCGACCGCCAGAATAATATCGCCGGTCTTGAGATTGGCGCGCCGCGCCGGGCCGGAATTGGCAAGGCCGGCGACCACGACCCGATTGTCGATCTCGGTTGCGTAAAGCCCGAGCCAGGGACGCGGCGGGTGGTCAGGCCGGCCGATGGTCAGCAAATCGTCATAGATCGGCTTCAACAGGTCGATCGGCACGTGCATGTTGAGGTGTTCGGGCGGGCCGTTGTCGCGCGCCTGCTGTAAATGGAGCGAGCCGATCCCCAAGAGATTGCCGGCCGCGCCGATGAGCGCCGCGCCGCCCCAATTGGGATGCGCCGGCGCGGTGAAAATCGCATCGTCGATGAGATATTCCCAATAGCCGGTGAATTCCTGCTTGGCGGCGATGCGCGCCGAAATCGCATGCTTGGCACCGCCGCCGCCCGCGACCACCACGCGGTCGCCCGTACGCGCCGCCGCCGAGCTGCCCAACGGCATGGCGGGCAATTTCAGCCGTCCGAGCGCCTGAACGAGCCCAAAGCCGGTTTCTTGATCGTAAGCAACCGCATGGCCAGGGATCGCCCTGCCATCGACCGTGTTGAGCCAAATCGTTTCGGCCTCGGTGATGAGATAGCCGATGGTCAAAACGAGTTCGTCGTCGCGAATGATCACGCCATTTCCGGCGCGTTCCGTGCCCAGGGTTTGCGCGGTGAAGCCGTCGGCCGGGATCACGGCGCGCAGCACGAGAATCGCGGACAGCGCGCGCTCGAGGTCGAAGTCCCAATCCTCGGGCTTCGGCTGGGCGTTGGCTGGAATCTCCCAATCGCTTGGCGACGCCATCGCGGACTCCTTCATCGGCAATAGCCGATTATACACCAGCCGCGGCCGCGGCAAGCGACGGCGCTAATCCTCGGCCGGGCGCGCGCGGCGCAGTTGTTTCACCTCGGCCCGATGCGCCTTGGTTTCAAGCCGTTGTCGCTTTTGGCCCCGGCTCGGCTTGGTCGGCCGCCGCGGCTTGGGGCGAACCGCGGCGCGGCGGATGAGATCGATCAGACGCGCCAAGGCATCGGCGCGATTGCGCTCGCGTGTGCGAAATCGTTGCGCGGCAATCACGATCTCGCCCGCGCGGTTGAGCTGGCGGCCGGCGAGTCCCTTGAGCCGGCGGCGCGTATCCTCGTCGAGGGCGGCGGACGCATCGACATTGAAGCGAAGCTGGACCGCGGTTGCGACCTTGTTGACGTTTTGGCCGCCCGGGCCGCCGGCGCGGATGAAGTGTTCTTCGATCTCGCTCTCGTGGAGCGCGATGGTGGGCGTCACGCGGATCATGGCGCATCATGCCAGAAAGCTTCTGCCGCGTCGCGAGACAGTGCACTTGATAAGCGAGCCCTGTGCGCTCATCATCGCCGCAAGTGACGATACTTTCCGGGGGGACGACATGAAGCGTTATTTCGCAGCTTGCCTCGCTCTCGCATCCCTAGCCGCCGGGCCGGTTTGGGCGCAAACCAATACCATCACGCTGGGCAGCGCCGTGCAGCTTACCGGGAAAGATGCCAATACCGGGCGCTATTACCGGGACGCCTATCAGCTCACCGTCGACAAGATCAATGCCAAAGGCGGCGTCAGCGTCGGCGGCAAGACCTATATGTTCAAGCTGACCGTTCTGGACAACCAGTCCGATACGAATCTCGGCGCGCAGCTCTACATGCAGCTTCTGATTCGCGACAAGGTCGACTTCCTTCTCGGCTCCTATTCGAGCAACGACGTGCTGGTCGATTCCTCGGTCGCGGAAAAATACGAAATGCCCTTCGTGCAAGGCGGCGGCGCGTCCACCCAGATCTTCTCGCGCGGCTATAAATACACCTTCGGTACCTTGCCACGCGCCGAGGACTATTTCGGCAGCACCATCGCCATGATGGGCCAACTCGACCCCAAGCCCCGGACGGTCGCGCTGATCACGGCCGACGATGCGTTCGATGTTGCCGTGGCCCAGGGCACGCGGGACCTCTTGAAGAAAGCCGGCTTCGAGACCGTGCTCGATCAGCAATACACGCAAAAGAGCTCGGATTTCTCGTCGCTTCTGGCGCTCGTCAAATCGAAGAACCCCGACGTCATCCTATGGGGCGGGCTCGCGGCCGAAGTGCTCGACGAGATTCGCCAGGCCAAGAGCCTCGACGTCAATCCCAGCGCCTTCACCAGCTTCACCGTCGGCGTGGCGACCGCCGATTTCCGCAAGGCGCTCGGCAAGGACGCGGAATATGCCTTCGGCATGACGTCCTGGTTGCCGACGGCGGCCTTGAAGGACGACTGGTTCAGCGACGCCGATCAGTTCAACAAGGAATACATCGCTAAATACAATTACGAGCCCGACTACCATGCCGCATCGGCGGCGGCCGACGTCGAGGTCTATGCCAAGGCCATCGCCAAGGCCGGCTCGCTCGACAAGAAAGCGGTGCGCGACGCCATCGCCAAGATCGCGTTCGATAGCCTTTACGCGCACGTCAAATTTGCCGAGAACGGCCAGATCGACATCCCTCAGATCGCGATCCAGATTCAGGACGGCCAAGTGGTTCCGGTCTTCACCGATCGCATGCTGAACAAGCCGCGTTATCCGGTGCCGCCTTGGAGCAAGCGCTAAAACAGCTCTGAAGGCGGCGGTCACGCCGACCGTCGCCGCGGCCTTTCCGCCTACCAGCCTTCGAGGCGGAAAGGCGCGATTTCCGCGTGCTGCTCGGACAGCTCGCGATATTGGCCGCGGAAATACAGCAGCGGCTGCGGCGGCCGGTCCGACGCGGTGTTGAGCACGACAACTTTGCCGAGCAGCAGCACGTGATCGCCGCCGTCGTGGCGCGCGAAAACGTCGCACTCAAACGAAACCAGATTGGGCTCGACGACGGGGCAGCCGCCGAGGCCTGGGCGATGCGCCGCTTCGTTGAATTGGTCGGCGGTCGCGCTCGCGAACACGGTCGAGACATGGCGCTGGTCGTCGCGCAACAGACTCACCGCGAAATGCTTCGCCGCATTGAAGATGTCGAGGCTGCGGCTGGTGCGCGCCAGAGAGACGAGTATCAGCGGCGGATCGAGCGAGACGGAGGTGAAGGAATTGACCGTGACGCCGCCGATCCGGCCTTCGGGATCGATCGCCGTCACGACCGCAATGCCGGTGGGAAAGAGGCCGAGAGCGTCGCGGAATTCGCGGGACGTGAAACTCATGGACTAGGAAGCGGCGTAACACGCCACCAGTCGCGGCGTCGGACGTCGCAGCTGGTGGCGCCTCATCTGCATGAATCGTGTCGGGTTTTCGCTTTTCGCACCCAGCGTCAGAGCGAGCCTTTCAGCTTCGCGCCGGCCTTGAAGCGCACGCCTTTGCTGGCCCGGATCTTGATCGGCTCGCCGGTACGCGGATTGCGCCCCATGCGCGCCGCGCGCTTGCTGACGTGAAAGGAACCAAAACCTGGAATGCTGAATTTCTGGCTCTTCTTGAGCTCCTTGGAGATCGCAACGGTAACCGCATCGACTGCCTTGCCCGCAGCCGACGCCTTGAGGCCCGTCTTCTTGAGCGCCTCGATCAGTGCCTGCTTGCTCATGGTGACTCCCCTTTCCTTTGTGTGAGCGGCCTTCCTTGGCGGAGGCCGTCTCTCCCTGCTCGTTTCTCGTCGGCCAAACCGAGCGTATGGCCGACACGCCGTTCACAGTCTCATTGCTGCGCGTCGTAATCAACAATTTCCTCAGAAAGACGCGGCGAATCCGCAGGTGGCGGCCCATGACCGCCACGCATGCCGAGCGGTGCCGCATTAAGATGGGAAGAAGGCGATCGTCCGGATCTCGATGCTTTCGCGCGGCCTTGCATCGGGCGGCGCGGTCGGGTCGTCGAAGGCAGTGTGCGCCGTCCACCTTGCGGTGCCGTCCTTCAAGGAATCGAAGACCTTGAAGACGAGCGCCTCGTCGCGCCGCATGCGCGGGAACCAGTACCAGCGGTGTTCCGGATTATAAGTGACGGCATAGGTCTGGCCGACCCGATTGGGATAACGCCGCTCGGATATGACGAAATCGCGTGGCGAGACGCTGCGCGCATCGCAGATCGCGAGTGGAAAGGTTTCAACCGGATAACGAATCGGCCGCCACACTTGCACGATCGCGAAGCGATGCTGCAGCAGTGCCTCGGCTTCGTCCGGCAGAAGATCCCGCACGCGTTGCGGCCCCGACCATTCGGTGTAGTCGTTATGCACGCGCCGGACGACTTCACGGATCTTGCGCGCTTCGCGGTCGGCGTCATCGGCGGTGCGCAAGGTGTGATCGAATACCACAACCCGCGACGCGCCGGTCTCGGCCTTCACCAAAGCTTCCATCTCGGGGTAATAGACAAGGCGTATCTGATCCTCGTCGAAAAAGTCGCCGACCTTAGTGTCGTGATGGACGAAGTTAAACCCATTGCGCTCGAGCGTGAAGCGATCCGCGAGCGGGCGGCCATTGTGGATCGTGACGCGGCGCTGATCGTGGCTGGCGTTGCTGCGTACTTCGGTCGAGCCGGGCCCGCCGGTAAAGGTGTAGGGCGTATCGCCCGTATCAAGGAGATAGTTGACCGATGCCTCGATCGTGTCGGCGGCAATGTCCGGTTCGGCGATCTGGACCATGACGGGACTCCATGCGGCTGCGCCCCTTTTATGTAGGACGAACCGATATCGTTGTCAGCCCGACCGATGACGCGGGCCCTAAGGGCGCGGCGCGAGCGCGATGTCGGCGTCGACCGTGACCGAGACGGTGGCCTCGCCCGGCTCGGCGACGGGCGGCGGCGCGGGCTGAGAAAAGTTGGTCATCGCCGCCATGGCGCGGATCGGCGCCGGCGGCGCGGAAGCATTCCCGACCCGCACATCGCGCATCATGTCGACCTTGGTCCCGAGCACGGTGGCAATTCGCCCGGCACGCTGCTGCACGCGAGTCAGTGCCGCTTCTGTCAGTTCGTCTTCGACCGCTTGCCGCGCTTCGGGAGAAAGTTCGGGTGCCAGACCGCGCAAGACGAGACCGTCCTATTGCAAGGTGCCGACGAGTACGAGAAGCGCTGCGAAATTCTTGCTCGTCAGTGCGAAGGATTGGCTGCCATGCCAGCGTTGCGGGCCTTTATCGGACCGATCTTGATAGACGCTATAGCCATTGGTCTCGATGGCGACATCCGGAACGGCCTTGATGCGCGTGAGGGCGGCGGCCATGTGGCGGTTGATTTCGGCCTGCACTTTCGCTGCATCAAGATCGGTGAAATCAACAGCGAGGTCGGCGCGCAGCCGATCGCGCGGAACGTCGCGTTGCGCGGTTTCGCTCAGATGAAGCAAGGAATTGTTGCCGGGCGGCGGCGATTGCGCTGCAGCAAGAAGCGGGAATGCCGCAAGGCAAAACAACGCAGCAAATATTCCGGAGATATTCAGCGGTTTTACTTGAATCATTTTGCTCACCAAAGCATTGCTCGAAGAATGCCGATTTCGGCGAGAGCCTAGACTACGCGGCAATGCAGCAATCATAAGGCATCGTGCGACATTTTCGCGTCTTTTTGCTTACCCTGCCAAAGGCGAGTTGATGTAGTCTTCGCCAAAGTGCCGCTCCGGCCGGCCAGTTCGAAACGAAATGATCGAGGCAGGAAATGGCTGAAGATACCAAACCGGTCGCCGATTTGTACCGCTGGCTCCAACTGACCGCCGGCATCATTTGCATGATCTTGATCGCCAACCTCCAATATGGCTGGACCTTGTTCGTCCAACCGATGGCCCAGACACATGGCTGGACCGCAGCGGGAATTCAGGTCGCGTTCAGCATCTTCATCGCGCTCGAAACCTGGGCGACGCCGATCGACGGCTGGATCGTTGACAGTCTCGGGCCGCGGCTGGGACCAAAGGTCATGATCGCGCTGGGCGGCGCATTGGTGGCTGTAGGCTGGATTGCCAACTCGATCGCCGACACGCTGCCGATGCTTTACCTCGGCGCCGTGCTGTCCGGGATCGGCGCAGGCGCGGTCTATGCCACCTGCGTCGGCAATGCCGTCAAATGGTTTGCCGATCGGCGCGGATTGGCCGTAGGACTGACCGCGGCGGGATTCGGCGCGGGCGCGGCCATCACCGTCGTTCCGATTCGAATGATGATCGATTTGCAGGGTTACGCGGCGACGTTCTTCTGGTTCGGCTTGGTTCAGGGCGCCATCATCTTTGTGGCAGCGTGGCTGTTGCGGGCGCCGCTGCCGGGCGAAGCGCCGGTCGCCGTTTCGACGGCGAGGGTACAGCAGACGACGCGGAGCTTTACGCCCGGAGAGGTTCTGGCGACGCCAACCTTCTGGCTGCTCTACGTGATGTTCATTCTGGTGTCGGCCAGCGGGCTCATGGCTACCGCCCAACTCGCGCTGATCGCCAAGAATTTCGGAATTTCCGATACGGTTCTCTTCCTCGGCGGCTCGACGCTCACCGTGGCGCTCATCTTCGATAACGTCATGAATGGCGCGGCGCGACCTTTCTTCGGTTGGATTTCCGATTTGATCGGACGAGAAAACACGATGGCGATCGCGTTTGGTCTCGGCGGAGTTGCGTATTGGCTGCTGGGCGTGTGGGGAACCAGCCCCTGGGCGTTCGTGCTGTTCGCCGGGCTGATCTTCTTCACCTGGGGCGAGATATTCAGCCTGTTCCCCTCGACCTGCACCGATACTTTCGGATCGAAATACGCGACCGTGAACGCGAGCCTTCTCTATACCGCCAAAGGGACGTCGGCCTTTTTGGTGCCGCTCGCCAATATCCTGAAGGACGCGACCGGCGATTGGCACGCGGTCTTCGCCATTACCGCGGTTGCCAATTTCGTGGTCGTCGCGCTGGCGCTGTTCGTTTTGCGGCCGATGCGCCTGGCTCAGCTGGCGGGGCCAAAGCACCCGGCGCAAGTGCGCCCCGCCGAATAGCGCGCTCGATCGAGCGACGATCGTCGGGCGCGGCCATCGGGACCGCGCCCGATTTATTTAGCCCTATGATGCTGCCGCGGTCGCGACCTTTTCGATGCGCGCGGCGCAGAATTTGAACTCCGGAATCTTTCCGTACGGGTCAAGCTGCGGATTGGTCAGAATGTTCGCCGCCGCCTCGGCATAGCAGAACGGGATGAACACCATGCCCGGCGGAACCGCGCTATCGGCGCGTGCCTTGAGCTCGATCGCGCCGCGCCTGGTCGCGACCCGGATCGGATCGCCCGGCTTCAACCCCATTTGCCGCAAGTCGGACGGCGCGAGACTTGCAACCGCTTCGGGCTCGAGCTCGTCGAGTACGCTCGTCCGCCGCGTCATCGCGCCGGTATGCCAATGCTCGAGCTGCCTTCCGGTGGTGAGCACCATCGGATATTGCGCGTCCGGCTCTTCGGCCGGCGGCACGATCCCGACCGGAACCAGCTTTCCGCGCCCGGTCGCGGTCGGAAACCCTTCGCCGAAGACGATATCGTTGCCGGGCTTGTCCGGCGCCTCGCAGGGATAGGTCACCGAGCTTTCGCGCTCGAGACGTTCCCAGGTGATGTTGTCGAGCGACGGCATGCCGCGCTTCATCTCGGCAAACACGTCCGCCGGGCCAGCGTAATTCCAGTTGAGACCGAGGCGGCGCGCGATTTCCTGGATGATCCAGAGATCCTGGCGCGTGTCGCCCGGCAGCTTCAGGGCCGCGCGGCCGAGCTGAACCTGACGGTTGGTATTGGTGACGGTTCCGTTCTTCTCGGGCCAGGCCGAGGCCGGCAAGACGACATCGGCGTAACGCGCGGTTTCGGTGAGAAACAGATCCTGCACCACGAGATGATCGAGCTTGGCGAGCGCCTCGCGCGCGTGCTGCACGTCGGGATCCGACATGGCCGGATTCTCGCCCATGATGTACATGCCGTTGACCCTGCCGTCATGGATCGCGGTCACGACCTCGACCACGGTCAAGCCGCGCTTCAGATCGGCCGCGGCGCCCCACAGCTCTTCGTAGAGCCGACGCATTTCGACGTCTTCGACCTTGCGGTAGTCGGGATAGAACATCGGAATGAGGCCGGCATCCGACGCGCCTTGGACATTGTTCTGGCCACGCAGCGGATGAAGCCCGGTGCCGGGCCGGCCGATTTGCCCGGTGATGAGCCCAAGCGCAATCAGGCAACGCGCATTGTCGGTGCCGTGAACGCTTTGCGATATGCCCATACCCCAGAAGATGATCGCGCTCTCCGCGCGCGCATATTTGCGCGCCACGGTCTTGAGCGTCTCCGCGTCGATGCCGCAGATATCGGCCATCGCCTCGGGCGTACGATCTTTCACGCTTTCCTTGAGCTGCGCGAAATTCTCGGTATGCGCCTGGACATATTGTTTGTCGTAGAGGTCTTCGTAAATGATCGTGTGCAGCATCGCCGACAGCATCGACACGTCGCGGCCCGGCTTGAATTGCAGCATGTGGGTCGCATGCCGCTTCAAGGTTTGGCCGCGCGGGTCCATCACCACGAGCGTGGCGCCGCGTTTCGCCGCTTGTTTCAAATAGGTCGCGGCGACCGGGTGATTCTCGGTCGGGTTGGCGCCGATGACGATGATGAGCTCGGCATCCTTGGCGGAATTGAATGGCGCCGTCACCGCCGCCGAGCCGATGCCTTCCATCAGCGCCGCCACTGACGAGGCGTGGCAAAGCCGCGTGCAGTGATCGACATTGTTGGTGCCGAAACCGGCGCGGACGAGTTTCTGGAAGAGATAGGCCTCCTCGTTCGAGCCTTTGGCCGAGCCGAACCCGGCCAGCGCATTGCCGCCCTTGGCATCGCGAATGCGCCTAAACCCGGCCGCGGCGCGGTCGAGCGCTTCCTCCCAGCTGGCTTTGCGGAAATGCGTCCAGGGATTGGCCGGATCGATTTCGTCATCGGCGTGTTTCGGCACGCCGTCCTTGCGGATCATCGGCACGGTGAGCCGGTCCGAATGCGTGATGTAATCGAATCCGAAGCGGCCTTTGACGCAGAGGCGGCGCTCATTCGCCGGGCCGCTGCGCCCTTTGACCGCGATAATCTCGTCGTCCTTGATCCGATAGGTGAGCTGGCAGCCGACGCCGCAATAGGGACAGACGCTGTCCACTTCGCGATCGTGCTTCGGCTTGGCCGCGCCCTGCGCGTCAACCATGGTCGCCGGCAGCAGCGCGCCGGTGGGACAGGCCTGCACGCATTCGCCGCAAGCAACGCAAGTGCTGTTTCCCATTGGATCGTCGAAGTCGAACACGATCTTCGCATCGTGGCCGCGCAAGGCCATGCCGATCACGTCGTTGACTTGGACCTCGCGGCAGGCGCGGACGCAGAGATTGCATTGGATGCAGGCATCGAGATGCACCGCCATCGCCGGATGCGAGCGGTCCGGTTCGGGCTGGTGGCGCGCCGGAAAGCGGCTGGTCGTGACGCCCACCCGCGCCGCATTCTTCCAGAATTCCGAATCGGGATCATGCGCGATCGCGCGCTCCGGCTGATCGGCGACCAGCAGTTCGAAAACCAGCTTGCGGTTCGTCACTGCGCGTTCGCTTTTGGTCTGAACCTTCATGCCCGGGCTCGGCGTGCGGATGCAGGAGGCGGCCAGCGCACGCTCGCCCTCGATCTCGACCATGCAGGCGCGGCAATTACCATCCGGGCGGTAACCCGGCCCGGGATGGAAGCAGAGATGCGGCAGGCTGGTCTTGTTGCGCCGCGCCGCGCGCCAAATGGTCTCGCCCGGTAGCGCCTCGACCTCGACGCCGTCGAGAAAGAACGAAATCCCTTTGGGCGCCACGCCGGATCCGTCGCTCATGACACATCCTCTGCGAAATGTTTCAGCACCATCTTGACCGGATTCATCGCCGCCTGGCCGAGGCCGCAAATCGATGAATTGGTCATCACCCGCGTCAACTCGGCCAGCAGCGCCGCGTCCCATTTCGGCGCCGCCAGAAGATGAACCGCCTTCTCGGTGCCGACGCGGCAGGGCGTGCATTGGCCGCAGCTTTCATCCTCGAAGAATTTGAGGAGGTTGAGCGCCACCTGTCTCATATCGTCCTTGTCCGACAAGACGACAACAGCGGCCGAGCCGATGAGGCAGCCATGCTGTTCGAGCGTCCCGAAATCCAACGGCAGATCGGCCATAGACGCCGGCAGAATGCCGCCCGATGCACCACCCGGCAGATAGGCCTTGAAGGCGTGGCCATCGAGCATGCCGCCGCAATATTCGTCGATCAATTCGCGCGCCGTGATGCCGGCCGGCGCCAGCTTGACGCCGGGCGATTTCACGCGCCCCGACACCGAGAAACTGCGCGGGCCTTTGCGGCCGCGCCGTCCCTGGGCGAGGAACCATTCGGGCCCGCGCTCGACGATGTCGCGCACCCAGAACAAGGTCTCGACATTGTTGATGAGCGTGGGGCGGCCAAACAATCCGACCTGCGAAGGATAAGGCGGCTTGTGGCGCGGCAGGCCGCGCTTGCCCTCGATGCTTTCGAGCATCGCCGATTCTTCGCCGCAGATATAGGCGCCGGCGCCGCGCCGGAGATGAATCGTCACTTGGCGCGCGAGGCCGGCAGCCTCGAGCGCCGCGATTTCGGCCAAAAGAATCTCGCGAATCTGCGGGTATTCGTCGCGCAGATAGATATAGATCTCGGGCGCTTCGACTGCCCAGGCGCCGATGAGCATGCCTTCAAGGAACCGATGCGGATCGGCTTCGAGATAATGGCGATCCTTGAAGGTACCGGGCTCGCCTTCATCGGCGTTGACCGCCATCAGCCGCGGCTTCTTCTCGGCCAGAACGGCGCGCCATTTCCGCCCGGTTGGGAAGCCCGCGCCGCCCAACCCGCGTAGCTGCGCGTCTTCGAGCGTCTTCAACAGCGCCTCAAGCGGACGCTTCCCCGCGAGACAGGATTCGAGGAGCTGGTAGCCGCCGCCCGCGCGATAGGCGGCAAGGTTCGGATAAGCGGGAAGACGCGGATGCGTGTCGCCTTTGGCGACGGCATCGGTCGCGCTCGCGACACTCGCATGCTCGTGCAACGCATGACCCAGCGCCACCACCGGCGCGTTGTGGCATCCGCCCATGCACGGCGCGCGGACGACGCGCACATTGGGGCCTAGTTTTGCCGGAAGCTGGTCCAAAAGCTGCTGCGCGCCGAACAACGCGCAAGTGAGGCTGTCGCAGACGCGCACCGTGACCGGCGGCGGCGGCGTCTCACCGTCCATCACGATGTCGAAATGCGCGTAGAACGAGGCGACCTCGTAGACCTCGACCAGCGCGAGCTTCATCTCCGCGGCGAGAGCGGCGAGATGGCGCGCATGGAGGCAGCCATATTTGTCCTGAATGAAATGCAGAAACTCGATCAGCAGATCGCGCCGGCGCGGCTGATCGCCCAATAGCGACTGGACTTCCGCAAGAGCCAGCCGTTCGACTTGGCGGCCGCGCGGTAGGTCGCGTCCGCGGCGTCGACCGGAGCCGGGATGGATGTGGCGCGTTGTTTCCTGCCGCGCCTCTTCCATCGCTATCCTTTCAGTCTCTTCAGCATGGTGGAGCCGAGCGCGGCGGGCGAATCCGCCACGGTGATCCCGGCGCTCCGCATCGCGTCCATCTTCTGCGAAGCGGTTCCGGTGCCCCCCGAGATGATCGCGCCGGCATGGCCCATGCGCCGCCCCGGCGGCGCGGTGGCGCCGGCGATGAAACCCACCATCGGCTTCTTGACCTTGTTCGCCTTGACGAACTCCGCGGCTTCTTCCTCGGCCGAGCCGCCGATCTCGCCGATCATGATGATCGATTGAGTCTCGGGATCGGACAGGAACATGTCGAGCACGTCGATGAAATTGGTGCCGTTCACCGGATCGCCGCCGATGCCGACGCAGCTTGACTGGCCCAAGCCCGCCGCCGTCGTTTGCGCGACGGCTTCATAGGTCAAGGTGCCCGAGCGCGACACGATACCGACATGGCCTTTGGTGTGGATGTGACCGGGCATGATGCCGATCTTGCATTCATCGGGCGTGATCACGCCAGGACAGTTCGGGCCGATGAGCCTGGTCTTCGACCCGGTCAGCGCGCGCTTCACCGTGACCATGTCGAGCACGGGAATGCCCTCGGTGATACAGACCACCAGCGGCAGCTCGGCATCGATCGCTTCGAGGATCGCCTCCGCCGCGAAAGGCGGCGGCACATAGATCACGCTGGCATTGGCGCCGGTCGCTTTCACCGCATCCGACACGGTGTCGAAGACCGGCAGATCGAGATGCTTGGTGCCGCCTTTGCCGGGCGTCACGCCACCCATCATCTTGGTGCCGTAGGCGATCGCCTGCTCGGAATGGAACGTGCCCTGCGCGCCAGTGAAACCCTGGCAGATGACCTTGGTATCGCGGTTGACGAGGACAGACATTACGCCGCCTCCTTGACCGCTTTGGTGATCTTCTCGGCAGCGTCGGCGAGATTGTCGGCTGAAAGAATGGGCAGGCCCGATTCTTCGAGGATTTTCTTGCCGAGCTTCACATTGGTTCCTTCGAGACGGACGACCAGCGGCACGTGCAGGCTTACTTCGCGCGCCGCGGCGACGATGCCTTCGGCGATCACATCGCAGCGCATGATGCCGCCGAAGATGTTGACCAGAATGCCTTCGACGTGGGGATCGGAGAGAATCAGTTTGAAGGCGGCGGTCACCCGCTCCTTGGTCGCGCCGCCGCCGACATCGAGGAAGTTCGCCGGGCTGCTGCCATAAAGCTTGATGATGTCCATCGTCGCCATGGCAAGGCCGGCGCCGTTCACCATGCAGCCGATATTGCCGTCGAGCTTGACGTAATTGAGCTGGTGCTTGGCGGCTTCGAGCTCGGTCGGGTCTTCCTCGGCCTCGTCGCGCATCTCTTCGATGTCGGCATGGCGGAAGAGCGCGTTGTCATCGAAATTCATCTTGGCATCGAGCGCCAACACATCCCCGGCGCCGGTCACGACCAGCGGATTGATCTCGACGATCGACGCATCGAGGCTGGTGAAAGCCTGATACATGGCGAGCATGAATTTGGATGCCGCCGCGACCTGCGGTCCTTGCAGGCCGAGGCCGAAAGCAAGCTCGCGCGCGTGAAAGCTTTTCATCCCCGTGACGGGATCGATCGCGATGCGGAGAATTTTCTCAGGGGTCTTCGCGGCGACCTCTTCGATCTCCATGCCGCCCTCGGTCGAGGCTATCACCGTGACCCGCGAGGTGCGGCGGTCGATCAGCATGCCGAGATAAAGCTCGCGCTTGATGTCGCAGCCTTCCTCGACATAGATGCGCTTCACTTCGCGACCCTTGGGACCAGTCTGCTTGGTGACAAGCACGTGGCCCAACATCTCGCCAGCGGCTTTACCCGCCTCGTCCGGGGATTTCACGACGCGCACGCCGCCTTTGCCGGTTGGATTGTCCTGGAAGCGGCCGGCACCGCGGCCGCCGGCGTGTATCTGCGCCTTGACCACATAGGCCGGGCCGGCCAGGCCGCGCGCGACTTTCTCGGCCTCTTGCGGCGTATACGCGACGGCGCCTTTAGGCACCGCAACGCCGAATTTCTGCAACAGGGCTTTCGCCTGGTATTCGTGGATATTCATGGTGCGGGGGCGCTCTCAAAGCCTTCCGGGTGGGAGCGATAGGCATAGGCCGGAATGGCCGGCCCGTAAAGATGGGTCAACCGCCCTGCCTAATCCGCAGGCTTCACCTAGACGGGCTTCAATCCCCGCCAAGCTATTCGCCCGCAACCGGTTTCGCCCCGCCCAAGGCGCCCGATTTCTTAACATCGCCGATCTGCCGCTCGTCGTAACGCAAGACCTCGCGCAGGATTTCCTCGGTGTGCTCGCCGAGAAGCGGCGAGCGCGTCACCTCGGTCGGGCTGTCCGACAATTTGATCGGATTGCCGACGCTCAAATACTTGCCACGGGTCGGATGATCGACCTCGACCACCGTGCCGGTCGCGCGCAACGACGGCTCCTCGGCAAGCTCCTTCATCGACAGGATCGGCCCGCAGGGAATGTCGTATTCGTTGAGGATGTCCATGGCCTCGACCTTGGTCTTGGTCATGGTCCAGTGCTCGATCGTGTCGAAGATCGCCTTGAGCCGGGGAAGCCGCGCCTCGGGCTTGGCATAGTCGGGATGGGCGATCCACTCCTCTTTGCCGATCACCTTGCAGATATCGACCCAGACAGGCGCCTGGGTGATGAAATAGATATAGGCGTTGGGATCGGTCTCCCAGCCTTTGCATTTTAGGATCCAGCCGGGCTGGCCGCCGCCCGAATCATTGCCGGCACGCGGCGTGGCATCGCCGAACGGAATTCCTTCGCCATATTGGCTGTACTCTTTGAGCGGCCCATGCTTGAGACGTTGTTGGTCGCGTAGCTTGACGCGACAAAGATTCAGCACGCCGTCCTGCATCGCCGCTTGGACGCGCTGTCCGCGGCCGGTCATGGTGCGCTGATAAAGCGCCGTCACGATGCCGAGCGCCAAATGTAGCCCGGTGCCGCTGTCGCCGATTTGCGCGCCGGTGACGAGCGGCGGGCCGTCGCGGAAACCGGTGGTCGAGGCCGCGCCGCCGGTGCATTGTGCGACGTTTTCATAGACCTTGCATTCCTCGTAAGGGCCAGGACCGAAGCCCTTGACCGAGGCATAGATGAGGCGCGGGTTGAGCTGTTGCAGCCTTTCCCAGGTGAAGCCCATGCGATCGAGCACGCCCGGCCCGAAATTCTCGACCAGCACGTCGCAGACTTTGACCAGGCCTTCGAGCACTTCCTTGCCCTTGGCGTTCTTTGCGTCGAGCGTGATCGAGCGCTTGTTGTGGTTGAGCATGGTGAAATAAAGCGAGTCGACATTGGGAACGTCACGCAGCTGCCCGCGCGTGATGTCGCCGACGCCCGGCCTTTCAACCTTGATCACATCGGCGCCGAACCAAGCCAGAAGCTGAGTACAAGTCGGTCCCGATTGCACATGGGTGAAATCGAGAATGCGAACCCCATCGAGTGCTTTTGCCATGTTCCGCTCCAGAATTCCGTCGTTGTGTTCCTTTAATTCATTCCTTCGCGCGAGCCACCCTCGTGCCGCGCCGCATGCCAGCAGACGTCCTATTTCTTGCGCAGCACGCTTTGGGGGTTGAGATTGCCGATACGCCCGCTCTCGCTGCCTGCGGCGGCGTCGATTACCGCGTTGATGAGTGTGGGTTTGCCCGAGGCCAAGGCTGCGTCGACGGCCCGCTTCAGCGCGTCGGGCGTTTCCGCCAGCACGCCGATGCCCCCGAACGCCTCCATGAGCTTGTCATAGCGCGCGCCTTTGACGAAGACGGTCGTTGCGGGATCGGATCCGCCCGAATTGACGTCGGTCCCGCGATAGATGCCCCCATTGTTGAAGACAACAATGCAAACCGGCAGGTTGTACCGGCAAATCGTCTCCACCTCCATGCCGCAGAAGCCGAAGGCGCTGTCGCCTTCGACGGCGAGCACGCGATGACCGGTTTCGACGGCCGCGGCTATGGCCTGGCCCATGCCGACGCCCATCACGCCCCACGTACCGACGTCGAGACGCTTGCGTGGCTGATAGATGTCGATGACACCGCGCGCGAGATCGAGCGTGTTGGCGCCTTCGTTGACAAGGATCGTGTCCGGCCGCTCCTTGATTGTGGTGCGCAATGCTCCGAGCGCGCCGTGATAGTCCATCGGCGCGTTGTTGTTCATCAGGCGCGGCGCCATCTTGGCGACGTTTTCTTCGCGCTTTCCCTTGACGGCATTGGTCCACTCGGCCGGCGGCAGCGGCCAGTTGCTGCCCATGCCCTCGGTCAGGGACGCAACACAGGAGCCGATATCGCCCACCAACGGGGCGGCGATTTCGACGTTGCTGTCCATTTCCTTGGGCTCGATGTCGATCTGGATGAACTTCTTCGGGGCCTCGCCCCAGCTCTTGCCCTTACCGTGCGACAACAGCCAGTTGAGGCGGGCGCCGATCATCATCACGACGTCGCAATCCTTCAACACGGTCGAGCGCGCGGCGCCCGCGCATTGCGGGTGCGTATCAGGCAACAGGCCCTTGGCCATGCTCATCGGGAGGAAAGGAACGCCGCTCTTCTCGACCAGCGTCTTGATCGCCTCGTCGGCCTGCGCATAGGCGGCACCCTTGCCGAGGATGATCAGCGGCCGCGCGGCCGATTTGAGGACATCCAGCGCGCGCTTGACGGCGGCAGGCGCAGGGAGCTGGGCCGGGGCCGGGTCAATGACCTTAACCAGCGACTTCTTGCCGGCCTCCGCATTCATCACTTGGCCGAACAGCTTGGCCGGCAGGTCGAGATAGACGCCGCCCGGCCGCCCCGACACCGCCGCGCGGATCGCGCGCGCAACGCCGATGCCAATGTCGGCGGCATGAAGCACCCGGAACGCCGCCTTGCACAGCGGCTTGGCGATGGCGAGCTGGTCCATTTCCTCGTAGTCGCCCTGCTGCAGGTCGACGATCTCGCGCTCGGACGAGCCCGAGATCAAAATCATCGGGTAACAGTTGGTCGTGGCGTGGGCGACAGACGTCAGACCATTGAGAAAGCCGGGTGCCGACACCGTGAGACAGATTCCGGGCTTCTTGGTGAGGAAGCCCGCAATCGCGGCCGCGTAGCCGGCATTCTGCTCGTGGCGGAACGAGAGCACGCGAATACCCGCCGCCTGTGCCATGCGGCCCAGATCGGTAATCGGGATGCCGGGCACGCCGTAGATCGTCGTCAGGCCGTTGAGCTTGAGCGCGTCGATGACGAGGTGGAAGCCGTCGGTCAGCTCCTCAGCCTCGTCCGCTGCGGTTATCGGCTGCTCTTTCAGTGTTGTGGGTTGCGCCATCGCTGCCTCCCTGAGATCGGTTATTCGAAGAAATTCCAGTTCTTTTCGACATGCGCGGCGAGATCGAGCGTGTGCTGGCGAATCAACGCCTTGGCCCGCTCGGTGTCGCGGAGCTCGAACGCCTCGATGATCTTCATGTGATCGATGATCGAGCGCAGCGCGCGATTGTCGGCCATGCCTGCTTCCTCCGGTCGCGGGTATCGCAACAATTCTGCCATCTCTTTTCTAGCACATCTGCACCGATTCGAAAAAATCTCTCGGCCGCTTACACCGCAGTGCAACACACTTCTTGACTCCAGTGCATAGCGCCTTTAGAGCGGATGCGTCATGGCACGCACCACGAAATATCTCAAATTCCGCGGCCGTTTGGTCATCGTCGGCTTTGGCAGCATCGGTCAAGGCGTCCTGCCGCTCATTCTGCGGCATATCGACCTGAAACCCGCGCAGGTGACCATCATCACGGCGGAAGATCGCGGTCAGAAGGAAGCCAAGGATCTTGGCGTTCGTTTCGTGATCGAGCCGCTGACCGAGCAAAATTACGCTGCCGTGCTCGATCCGCTGGTGGGGCCCGGCGATTTCCTGCTCAACGTGTCGGTCGAGGTTTCGAGCATCGCGCTCTTCGAGCTGTGCCGCAGCAAGGGCGCGCTTTATCTCGACACCTGCATCGAGCCCTGGCCCGGCGGGTATACGGATCCCGATCTGACGCCGTCGATGCGCTCCAATTATGCGATTCGCGATAAAGCATTGGCGCTGCGCGACAAGAACCCTGGCAGCCCGACTGCCGTCTTGACGCATGGCGCCAATCCCGGCCTCGTGTCGCATTTCCTGAAAGTGGCGCTGCTCGATCTCGCCGAGGAGTCGAATCTGCAAGCCGCGCCCAAAAGCCGAGCCGAATGGGCGACGCTCGCGGCCGAGCTCGGCGTCAAGGTCATTCACATCGCCGAGCGCGATACGCAGATTTCGCGGATTCCAAAACAGCCGGGCGAGTTCGTCAACACCTGGTCGATTGACGGCTTCGTCGCCGAAGGCATGCAGCCAGCGGAGCTCGGCTGGGGCACGCATGAGCATTCTTTTCCCGCCGATGGCGGGCGCCACGAATTCGGCTGCGGCGCGGCGATCTATCTGAATCGGCCGGGCGCCGCGACGCGCGTGAGGAGTTGGACGCCGCTCGAAGGGCCTTACCATGGCTTTCTGATCACCCATGGCGAGGCGATCTCGATCGCGGATTATCTGACCGTGCGCGACGGCAACGCCGTGCGCTATCGCCCGACGGTTCATTACGCCTATCACCCGTGCGACGATGCGGTGCTGTCGATGCACGAGCTCTGGGGCAAGAATTTCCGCTTGCAGGAAACCAAGCGCCTCATCATGGACGAAATCGAGCACGGCATCGACGAGTTGGGCGTTTTGCTCATGGGACACGCCAAAGGCGCCTACTGGTATGGCTCGCGCCTATCGGTGGAAGAAGCGCGGCGGCTGGCGCGCTTCAACAACGCGACTTCGCTGCAGGTGACGTCGGCAGCCCTCGCCGGCATGATTTGGGCGCTTGAGAATCCCGCCCGCGGCATCGTCGAGCCGGACGAGATGGACCACGAGCGCATTATCGAGATCTGCCGCCCCTATTTGGGCAAGGTCGTTGGCGAATACAGCGATTGGACGCCGCTCATGGACCGCGAGCGGCTCTTCCCTGAAGACCTCGACAAGGGCGATCCCTGGCAATTCAAGAATTTCCGGGTGACCTGAGGCGATAGCGGGTTTCGTTTCTCCCGCTATAGATCGCGCTCTCGATTCATTGATTTTGTCGCATTTTCTGCCGCGAGCCGCGGCATACTTCGGCGGAAAATGTTCTAGCTCTCGGCGAGGAAGATCTCGCCATCGGCAACAAGGATCGCGACCGGCGCCAGCGCGTTTCCAGCGCAAGGCCCGTCGATGCAGATTCCATCCTCCGGCCGGAATACCGCGCCATGCGTGCCGCACATCAGATATTCGTGCGCACTGTCGAAAAACCGGTCCTCCGGCCAATCGAGCGGCGTACCGACATGCGGACATTGGTTGCGATAAGCGTAAAGCGCGCCCTTCCAGCGAATGACGAAGATCGCTTCGCGCTCGGTGCCGGCGCCGAATACGAAACCTTTGCCCGCGCCCTCGACGACGTCACGCGCCGCGCATAGTGCGCGCGCCGTCACGCCTTGACGCCGGCCATCTTGCAAATGAGCTTCCATTCCTCGGCGCCAACCGGGGAGACGGAAAGCCGTCCTTGGCGCACCAGCGCGAGCTCCTTGAGCTTGGCTTCCGCCTTGATCGCAGCGAGCATCACCGGCGTCTTGACCGAAGTGACCGGCTTCACATCGACCATGACGAATTTTCCGCTTTTATCGCTGGGATCGGGATAGGCGGCCTTCACGATTTCCATGATGCCGACGATCGCCAGCCCTTCATTCGAGTGATAGAAGAAGGCGCGGTCGCCCGGCTTCATCGCCTTCAAATTATTGGCGGCTTGGAAATTGCGCACGCCGCTCCAATGGGTGCGTCCGTCCTTCACCAATTGATCCCAGGAATACGCGCTGGGCTCCGATTTCATAAGCCAATAAGCCATGCCCCCTCCCGACTAGATCGCCCGCGCCACCAGAAACAGGCGGCGGAATTTCAACAAGGTCTTGCCGTCGCCGCGGCGCGGAAAGGCCGCACGCAGCTTTAGCCGGTAAGCCGCGAGAAAATCTTCGGCTGCGCCGGCATCGAGCGCGTCGAGCACCGGCCGCAACGTCGTGCCGCGCATCCATTCGAGCACCGCATCCTCGCCCTCGAGCTGATGAACGTATTCGGTTTCCCAGAGGTCGATGCCGCCCGCGGCCAAAGGCGCGAGCAGATCGTAATAGAATTCCGGCGGGCACACCGGATCCGGCCGCAACAGCGATGGCACCGTCGTGTCGGGATCGAAGAGCGGTGCCAAAGTCTTGGCCCACACGCCCGATTGCGCGGTCTCTCGCAGCAGGGTTTGCGACGGGCTATCAAAGTTCCGCGGCATTTGCACCGCCAAGACACCGTGCGGCGCCAGCTCACTCAAAAGCCGCGGGAAAAGCCGCTCATGCCGGCCGAGCCAATGCAACGTCGCGTTGGAAAAGAGCAGGGCGGCTTTTTGCGGCGGCCGCCACGCGGCGATATCCACTTCTTCCCATTGAACCACGCAAGGCGTCTGGCCGGCTTCCCGCAGCATGTCTGCCGAGCTGTCGATGCCGGTAACGCGGCGATCGGGCCAACGCTCGGCGAGCGCCCGCGCATGGATACCCGTACCGCAACCGAGATCGTAGATCGGGCCGGGCGGCAGATCGCCGATCTGGGCCAAGAGATCGAAACCCGGCCGCTGCCTTTCGCCGCCGAACCTCAGATATTGCTGTGGATTCCATACCATCGCAGCGCCACCATAAAGCGCGCGCTGAATTGGCGCAGCAGATTTTCCCCGATCGGGGTCGCGGAAAAACTCAAAAATATAGAACTAAGCTATTGATACAAAATATATTATTTCGATGGCACCGGGCGCGCGGCCAATTAATACATCAAAATAATGTTGATTTATGATATTGAGGTAGATTTTTGCGTTAAATAGATTAGTATCACATTCCCATTTCAAGCCAGCGACGGAAGACCTCGATGTTGCCGCTTTCGATAGAGCTCGCGCGGCTGCGCCTCGTTCTGATCGGCACGGGCTCGCCCGCTATGCGCCGTTTAGCGTGGCTCGACGACGCTGGAGCCGTCTCCTTGCGTGTGTTTTCGGCGACGCCGTCGCCCGAACTCGCCGCGGCGGCGGCTGAACGGCTCGAGCGCTGTTGGCCAAACGCGACGGATTTGGTCGGCATGCATCTCGTCTTCATCGCTGACTTGCCGGCGCCGGAGTCCGCCAGATTGGCCGAGGCCGCGCGCCGCGCCGGCGCGCTCGTCCATGTCGAGGATGTTCCAACCTTGAGCGATATGCAGGCGCCGGCAATCTTACGACGCGGCGACCTGACGGTTGCGATCTCGACCAATGGCGCGTCGCCAAGTCTTGCGGCCGAGCTTAGACAATTTATCGGCGGGATTCTCGGCCCGGAATGGCAAGGCAGAGTCGACCAGCTGCGCGCCATAAGACGGCGGTGGCGCGATAGCGGCGCAGCGCTTGACTCGATCCGACAATTGACGGCATCGCGAATCGCTCATTCCGGCTGGCTGAAACCGCACAGCCGTCGAGCGGCCAATGATCGCGAGCGCGCGCTCAACAAACCAGGAGGTGGACCATGACCCTGTCACTCGGCGACATTGCGCCCGACTTCACACAGGAATCCTCGCAAGGACCGCTGCATTTCCACGAATGGGCCGGAAATTCATGGGTCGTTTTGTTCTCCCATCCCAAGGATTTCACGCCCGTCTGCACGACTGAATTGGGCACCGTGGCAAAGCTCAAAGGCGAGTTCGACAAGCGCGGCGTGAAGGTCATCGGCCTATCGGTCGATTCGGCAACCGATCATACGCGTTGGGCAAACGACATTCGGGAAACCCAAGGCGTCGCGCCGAACTATCCCATCATCGCCGACGCCGATCTGAAGGTGTCGAAACTTTACGGCATGCTGCCTGCCGCGGCATCGGGCGACGCTGCCAAGCGCACGCCCGCCGACAATCAGACGGTGCGCAACGTCTTCGTCATCGCGCCCGACAAGAAGATCCGCCTCATTCTCGTCTATCCGATGGCGACCGGGCGCAATTTCGACGAGATTTTGCGCGTTATCGACTCGCTTCAACTGACCGACCAGCATAAAGTGGCGACCCCGGCAAATTGGAAGCAGGGCGACGACGTGATCATCACGACCGCGGTGAGCGACGAGGAAGCCAAGCAGCGCTTCCCAAAGGGTTTCAAGACTTTGAAACCCTATCTCCGGCTGACGCCACAACCCTGAGCTCACTGGCGCGGCAGGCAAGGATCAACGCAACGATGCAGCTTGTAACCGGTAACCGGCTCCGTGACGGCGCGGTCGTGTATTTTGCCGGTGCCGGCAATTGGTCGCCCGCGATCGACGATGCCGTTCTCGTCGCTGACGATAAAGCCGAGGCGCTGCTGGCCGAAGCGCTCGCGGGCCCGATACCGCTTGCGGCGGTGGGAGCGGTATTGATCGAAGCGGTCCGGGAGGGAACCCATCTCCGCCCGATCAGTTTGCGCGACCGTATCCGCGCTTCCGGTCCGACAACCGGTCCGATGGTTGGGCATCGGGCCCTATCGGAAGCCCCCGGCGAAAGAGGCTAAGACGGTGTATCGCTACGACGATTTCGACCATCGGTTTGTTGACGAGCGCGTCGCGCAATATCGCGACCAGGTACGTCGGCGCCTGTCGGGACAATTGAGCGAAGACGAGTTCCGCCCGTTACGCCTGATGAACGGGCTCTACTTGCAGCTCCACGCCTATATGCTGCGCATCGCCATCCCCTATGGCGCGTTGAATTCGACACAGCTTCGCAAGCTCGCCCATATCGCGCGCCGCTATGACCGCGGCTACGGTCATTTCACGACGCGGCAAAATCTTCAGCTGCATTGGATCAAGCTCGAAGAGACGCCGGACATTCTGGCCGAGCTGGCCAGCGTCGAGATGCACGCGATCCAAACCAGCGGCAATTCATTCCGCAACATCACGACCGATCCGTTTGCCGGCGCGGCGGCGGATGAGATCGAGGATCCGCGGCCTTACGCCGAAATCATCCGGCAATGGTCGACCTTGCACCCCGAATTCTCGTTCCTGCCGCGCAAATTCAAGATCGCGGTATCGGTGGCGAAGGAAGATCGCGCGGCGGTGAAGATGCACGATCTCGGGCTCTATCTGCGCCGCAACGAGAAGGGCGAGGTTGGGTTCGAGGTGATGGTGGGCGGCGGGCTGGGCCGCACGCCGCTCTTGGCGCAAACCATCAATCCCTTCGTGCCGCGGCGCGATCTGTTCTCGTATCTCGAGGCCGTGCTGCGCGTCTATAACCGCTATGGGCGGCGCGACAATCTCTATAAATCGCGCATCAAGATCCTGGTGCAGAGTCTCGGCGCGGCGAAGTTCAGCGCGGAAGTCGACGAGGAATGGAAGGCATCGGACCGGGCCGAGGCCGCTTTGCCCGATTCCTACATCAGCGAGATTGCGACTGCCTTCGCGCCGCCGCCTTACAATCGGGCACCTTGGGACGAAACCTTGGTCGCGCGCGCCAGCGCCGCCAACCCCGCCTTTGCGCGCTGGATGAAGCACAATGTCTCGGCGCACAAGATTCCCGGCCACGCGGTCGTCACCATCTCGCTCAAGCCGCCCGGCGAGACGCCCGGCGACTGCAGCAGCGAGCAGATGGAGCTGGTTGCCGCCCTGGCGGACGAGTTGAGCTTCGGCGAGATCCGCGTCGCCTACGAGCAAAACCTGGTCCTGCCGCATGTGCGGCGCGATGCGCTGTTCGGCCTGTGGCAGCGCCTTGAAACGGCCGGGCTCGGCTCGTCCAATATCGGGCTCGCAAGCGACATTATTTGCTGCCCGGGCATGGATTATTGCAGCCTCGCCACGGCGCGCTCGATTCCCGTCGCCCAGCGTCTGGCGCGGCATTTGGCGGAGCACGAGGACGAGATCGGCCGGTTCAATATCAAGATCTCGGGCTGCATCAATGCGTGCGGCCATCACCATCTGGGCCATATCGGCATTCTCGGCGTCGATAAGAACGGCGAAGAGGTCTATCAGATTACCTTGGGCGGCGATGCCGGCGACCACGCCGCGATCGGCGCGATCATCGGCCCGGCGGTGAAGAGCGACGATGTCACCCCGGCGATCGACAAGCTGATCGGCGTCTATAAGCGCTTGCGCCAAGGCGATGAGCGCTTCCCCGAAACCTATCGGCGCGTCGGCGCCGCGCCCTTCAAAGAAGCCCTCTATGCTGCTCGTTGAGGACGGCAGTCTCCGCGAGGATGACTGGCGTCATCTCGAGGATGAGGAAGCGGCCCCCGACGATGTTCCGGTGACCGTCTCGCTCGCGCGCTGGAAAAAGCAGCGCGAATCGTTGCGGGCCCGTCCGGGAAAGCTCGGCCTGCGCTTGCCGAACGACGCGGCGCCCGAAGAGATCGCATCCGATCTCGCGCGCTTCGATCTCATCGTGCTGCACTTCCCGAAATTCACCGACGGGCGCGCCTATTCGCAGGCGCGGCTCTTGCGTTCGCGTCACCGCTATCACGGCGAATTGCGCGCATCGGGCAATGTTCTGCGCGACCAGCTTCTCTTCATGCGCCGCTGCGGCTTTAATACTTTCTTTGTTGATGATCGCGCGATCAAAGAAGACTGGGCCAAAGCGTTCGGCGAGTTCGACGTGTTCTACCAGAATGCGCCGGACAATCGGCCTTGGGTGATGCGCCAACGTTTGGCGAAACCACGCTAGATATCGTGTTTTTTCCATAATACTGCGACGCAACATTGGCGCTGCCGCGACTCGGCGATGCCTCTGGCGTGACGCGGCACGACCACAAAAAAGCCACCTGCAACAGCCACAAAATGGACACTCCACTCTTGGCGTGAGCCTGCGTATCTATAGTCCCAGATGATGCTCTGGAGATTGCCCATGGAACCGACTTTCAAACTCAGGGAACGGGCAGCACGTTATCGGCAGATCGCGCGGAACACCTTCAACGCGAAAATCGCCGACGAGATCGAGAAGATCGCCGAAGATTACGAACATTGGGTATTGGCTGAGGAGAGCGTAGCCGCGATCGGCGCGAGTCGCTGGTAAGCGGGCGCGGTCGTCGCAGCGAGAGAGACGATCGTGTCGCGAAACCCGGGCGCCAGCGAATTGAGTCATTCAACGCTGCTGTTGCCGCCTCCATAGAAGGCAGGAGACCAATTAGATGTGGGCCTGGGCACTGTGCGGCGTGATCGCCTATTTCGGTTTGGCGGTGGTGGTTGGCAAAGCCTTCGCCACAGGAATGGGAACCGACCTTCAAGCGCCAATGCCGCTCACGGCGGCGCAACGGCACGTGGTGGCGGAAGACGAGCGGCGCGCTGTGCTCGAGCGAATTGAGCGGGAATTCAACGAAAGACAGAGAAGGCAGCGGGCGAAACCGGTTGCCGGCTTGGTCACGCCGGAAGCGCTGTAACGAATCTCGCGAGCGGGAAATCGCGCTCCGGCCGCGTGCCGACGCGCGCCATCAACGAAAGGCGAAGCTGCGGCTCCTGGCCGAGCCAGCTCCTGCCGGCACCATCCTCCCCGTTTGCCTGGACGTGGTCAGGGACGCGCGGGCGCAGAACGCAAGCCATCGCCCCACCGCCACCGCCGATGCGAGATAGGCGAGCAGAGCGCCAATGCCCAGCAGCGCGTAGAGCGCCCAATGCCACACGTTTACATTCCTTAACACTTCGTTGATCGGCGGGGGCAATTAGACCCGCGCCGCCACAGCCGCAAGGGTGAATGCGCGCGGCCGCGGCGATCCGTCGCGGCGACGCGACGGCATGGCGTGCGGCCCGCTAACCGCGAGCGGGATGATGCGGTGTTATGGCGCATGGGGCGGAAACGACCGTTTATGAACCGCGAAAGATCAATAGGACTACTGTTGACGCCGGGACTCCGGCCGCCCGGGGGAATGGCGATCGAATTGAGTCCCGGGCTGCGACCTCTTCTTAGTCCCGTTCAATTCCCGAGTTTGGCGCGAGGTAGAATTTTTCGTGTCTTTGGGTCAGATCTTTTCCCGCTGGTCGCTGCAGAGACGTTTCACCTGGCTCGCCGGAGCCGGCTTCGTGCTTTTGTCGTGCGGCGCGTTAGGCGCGATTGTCGCGCTGCAAAATGCGCAAATGGAACACAGCCTCGAGCAATTTAGCAGCAGCCAGCTCGATTCCCTCGACGTCCTCATCGCCACCGCCATGAACAATCGGCCCGGCGATCAGAAGGATATCGGGATCAAGATCTATAATGAGTGGTTCACGCAGCGAAACACCAGCGCGGTCGGCGATCAGGTCTGGAGCGTGTGGAGCGACAAGATGCGCGGCTTCATGGCCACGACCGCGCCGAAGGTTGAGCCCAAGCTGCCGCAAGACGACATCGACAAAGAGGCGATGGCGACAGGGCAAACCGTCAGGCGGTTCCAAGGCGACAGTTACCGCATGAGCAAGCCGATCGTATTGGGCGTCAGCGGGGGCACGGATCGCGCGAGCTGTCATGCTTGTCATGACGCGATGGGGCAGAAGGATGGCGACGTGATCGCCGTGCTGTCCAGTCGCGTTGATGTCGGATCGGAGCGTAGCCGCGAGCGCAAGATCCTCGCGGGATTGCTGACCATAGGTTTCGCGGTGACGCTCGGAGCCGTGTTCGGGCTTCGGCACACGCTGATCCGCCTCGTGACAGGACCCGTCGCGTCAATCACCAAACAAATGGAAAAGCTGGCAGGCGGCCAACTTGATGTCGTCGTGACCGACACCGAGCGACAGGACGAGATCGGCGCGATGGCGCGGGCTTTCGCCGTGTTTCGCGAGAACGCCGTCGAGCGCGCGACCTTGGAAGCGGCGCAGGCCGAAGAGTCGGCGGCGCGGGCCAAGCGGATTCAACGCATCGACGAGATGGTCCATCGTTTCGAACAATCAGTCGCCGAAGTTTTGGCGACGCTCACTGCCGCCTCGGAGCGGTTGCAGAGCACGGCGCGCGGCATGACGGATACCTCCGCCAATGCCGCATCCGGCGCGGAATCCTCGGCGACGGCAGCCCTGCAAGCGGGTGAAAGCGTCAAGGCCGTGTTCGAGGCGGCCGACCAGTTGAGCACGGCCATCAATGCCATCGGCGCCGAATTGACCCAATCGACCGCCCTGTCTCATGACGCCGTGGCCGGCGTGGAGGAGTCGGTGACGCAAATGCGGGCGCTGGCGGATTCGATCCATCAGATCAGAGATATCGTCGATCTCATCGACGGTATCGCGGAACAGACCAATCTGCTGGCGCTCAACGCCACCATCGAAGCCGCGCGGGCGGGCGAGGCCGGAAAGGGCTTTGCGGTGGTCGCTACCGAGGTGAAGGCATTGGCCACGCAGACCGGAACAGCAACCAAGGATATCAACGAGCGGATCGGCAGCATTCATCAGAGTACCGATCAAACTGCCGCGGCCGTTACGAAGGTGCGCGACATTATCGGGCGGATGGATCATGCGTTGCTGACCATCGCTTCCGCCGTCGAACAGCAGGATGCCGCCACGCGCGAAATCGCCGCCAACAGCCAACGCGCATCCGACAACACGGTTCGCGTGTCGAACAACGTTCAGGTTGTGGCCAACAGCGTGCATCAAGTTGACGCTTCCGGCCGTGCGTTGAACGAAGTCGTCACGGACCTTGGCAAGCAAGCGACGGCCCTGCGCAATGAGGTCAATCGCTTTCTGCAAGGCATTCGCGAGGCCTAGTGGCGGCATTGGCGGCGATGCTCTGCGGCGGTGGAGAGGCGTCCGCGACCGCTCGATCAATCCGGCAGGTGAGAAAAATCCGCCGATTTTGCCGGAATGGCGATGAACACGAATTGCGGCGCGGAATTTCGAATTCTTCGAAATAACCTCATTCATTTAGCGAAAAATTTTCTGCTTTTCCGCGGCGAAATTGCGCGCGGCGTTTCATGCTTCTTTAGCGGCGACCGCCTATCGTCACTTCACCGGAGCAGCAAGTGTCATTGAGGGTTGCCCGGCGTTTTTTAATTTCGCGCGCGACGGTCGCGGCCGGCAGCAGTCTCCCCTCAGCTGCTCCGGCCGCGATCACTTTTTAGGTCAGCGCGTAATCCGCCTCGTCCTCATAGATCGCGCCGCTTTTGGTCAGATAGCTCGCCACCAGGCTGAAGCGATCGACCGGGAACGGTTCGGCGCGAAACAGCGCGTGCTCGCCGAGATAAGCCTGAAGTCGCGCATCGCTCGTCCCCTTCAAGCGGGCTAAGGTGACATGCGGGGTATAGCGCCGCTCTTCGGGCGCGAAGCCCAAACGATTGAGCGCGCTTTCGATCTTTTCATGAAGATGCTGCAGCGCCGGATTGCGCTCGACGCCGATCCAGAGCATGCGCAGGCCGAAATGACCGACGGTCGTGAGCGTGACATCGAAGCTTGGCGCATGAATCCGGGCCAGCGCGCTATCGATATCGGCCGCCCGCCCCTCGTCGACCTCGCCGATGAAGCGCAAGGTCAGGTGATAATTGCCGGGATCGACCCATTTCGCGCCGGGAACGCCGCTCGCCAAAAGCGAAAGCCGCAACTTCAATTCCGGCGGAAGAGCGATACCGACGAAAAGCCGCAGCATGAGGTCAGCGCGCTTGCTTGCCGAGCACCTGTTCGACCACGGGCGCGATTCGCGCCACGATCACGTCGACGCCGGCTTCGTTCGGGTGAAGCCCGTCGTTCTGGCTGAGCTTTTCGTCGAGCGCGACGCCATCGAGGAAGAACGGGTAAAGCGGCACGTTATATTTCTTGGCAAGCGCGGGATAGATCGCATCGAAGGATTCACGATAGTCGGTTCCCCAATTGCCGGGCGCCTTCATGCCGATCAGCAGCACGCGCAGATGCGCCGCAGTCAGGCGTGCCAGCATGGCGTCGAGATTGGCCTTTGTCAGCTTGGGATCGATGCCGCGCAGCGCGTCATTGGCGCCGAGCTCGAGCAGGACGGCGTCAGGGTGGTTGCCCAGCGCCCAGTCGAGCCGCGCCAGCCCGCCGGAGGTGGTATCGCCCGAAACGCCGCCATTCTCAACCTCGACCGCATAGCCGTCTTGTTCCAGCCGCGCGGCGAGCTTGACCGGAAATGCCTGGTCGGATGCAAGACCGAAGCCGGCGGTGAGGCTGTCGCCGAAAGCGAGAATACGGATTGCGGCATGGACCGGCAGCGGCGCTAGCAAAAGCGTGATCGCGGCAAGCGCCGCCGCTCGATTGACAAAGAAGCTTGGCCCGTCATAACCCCAGCACAGGCGCAAGAGACGTGAAAGCATGGAACAACCGCTGATCCGGCTCGAGGATGTGCGCCTTACACTGGCGAGCGCGGCCGGCCCCGTCAACGTGCTGCGCGGCATCTCGCTCAGCATCGAGCGCGGCGCGACTGTCGGTCTGATCGGGCCTTCGGGCTCGGGCAAATCGACCTTGATTATGGTGCTGGGCGGTTTGGAACGCGCAAGCTCGGGCCGGGTCGAGGTCGCCGGCCAGGATCTGAGCGCGCTCAACGAGGACGCGCTGGCGCGTTTCCGGCGCGAGAATGTCGGCATCGTCTTTCAATCTTTTCATCTCGTGCCGACCATGACCGCGCTGGAAAACGTCGCGGTGCCGCTCGAGCTGGCCGGGCGACGCGACGCGTTCGAAGCGGCGCGTGCGGGACTCGAGGCCGTCGGGCTGAAAGAGCGCGTGCTGCATTATCCCTCGCAACTCTCCGGCGGCGAGCAGCAGCGTGTCGCGATCGCACGCGCCTTTGCCGCGCGGCCGAAGCTGCTCTTGGCCGACGAACCGACCGGCAATCTCGACGGCGCGACCGGGCGCCAGGTGATGGATCTGTTATTTCACCTTGGCCAAGAGAACGGCACCACCTTCCTGCTCATTACCCATGATCAGGAGCTTGCGCATCGTTGCGGCCGAATCCTGCATTTGGTCGACGGCAAGCTCGAAGGTAGCGGCGGATGAGCACGCTGGCTCTTGCCTGGAAATTCGCGCGGCGCGAATTGCGGCAGGGCCTCAAAGGTTTCGGCATCTTCCTGGCTTGCCTGTGCCTGGGCGTCGCCGTGATCGCCGGGGTCGGCTCGCTGTCGAACGCCGTCGATGCCGGGCTTACCACGGATGCGCGCGCGCTGCTCGGCGGCGATCTCGAGTTCCATCTGGCGCAGCGCCCGGCAAGCGCCCAAGAGCGCGACTTCCTCGCCGCGCATGGCACGGTATCGGAAGCGACGCGCCTGCGCGCCATGGCGCTCACCAATGACGGCGACAAACGCAGCCTCATCGAGCTCAAATCCGTCGACCGGGCCTATCCGCTTTACGGCGCAGCGACCCTTGCACCCCCGCAGGATCTCGGCGCGGCATTGCAATATCGCGATGGAAATTGGGGCGCGGTCGCGGCGCAGGGGCTGTTGGACCGGCTGGGATTGAAGCTCGGCGACACGATTCGCATCGGCGAAGGACGCTTCGTGCTGCGTGCCGTCCTCCAGCATGAGCCCGACAGCGTCAGCGGCATTTACGAACTCGGTCCGCGCGTCATCGTGGCCGGCGACGCGCTTGCGGCGACCGGCTTGATCGCACCCGGCACTTTGGTGGAGCACGCCTATCGCATCCGCTTGCCGCCAGGCGCCGATGTCGCCGCCTTTCGGCAGCAAGCGCAACAGCGATTTCCACAAGCAGGCTGGCGCATCCGCAGCTTCTCGGACGCGGCGCCCAACCTTCAGGAACTGCTGAACCGTCTGACCGTGTTCCTGACCTTGGTCGGCTTGACCGCGCTGCTCGTCGGCGGCGTCGGTATCGCCAACGCGGTCGAAAGCTATTTGGCCGGCAAGATCGACACGATCGCCACCCTCAAATGCCTAGGCGGCTCGCGTCGTCTGATTTTCACGACCTATCTCATGCAGATCTTGGCGTTGTCCTTGGCGGGTATCGCCGCCGGCTTGGTGCTCGGCGCGTTGACGCCGTTCATCATGGTGCCGCTCTTGCCCGACACTTTGCCGGTCGAGGCGCGGGTCGGACTTTATCCGGCGCCGCTTTTGCTCGCGGCGGCTTATGGGCTCTTTGCGACGCTCGCCTTTGCTTCCTGGCCCATCGGCTCGGCCTGTGAGGTGCGCGCCGCAAGCCTTTTCCGCAGTGCCGTGGAAGCCGAGCGCGCGCGCCCGAGTATGCTGCCGGCCGCCATCGCCGGCGGCTCCGGGCTGGCGCTTGTGTTACTGGCGATTGCGACCGCGGCCGATCGCGTGGTCGCGTTTTGGTTCATCCTCGGCGCCATCGGCGCCTTGGTGGTGTTTCGCATCGCCGCCTGGGGCCTGATGCGCGCGGCGTTTCTCGCGGGACGGCCGCGCCAGCCCGGCCTGCGGCTGGCCTTGGCGAATCTTTATCGTCCGGGTGCTGCCACGAACGGGGTCATTGCGTCGCTCGGCCTCGGCCTCGCCGTGCTGGTCGCGGTCGCCTTGGTTGACGGCAATCTGATGAGCCAGCTCGGCGAAACGATCCCGCAGCGCGCGCCGTCGTTCTTTTTCATCGACATCCAGCCCGACCAGGTCGCTGCCTTCGACCAATTGCTTGCCGGCATGCAAGAGGTCAGCGACGTGCATCAAGTCGCCAGTCTGCGCGGCCGGATCACGGCGCTCAACGGCGTGCCGGTCGAACGCGCCTTCGTCGGACCCGATGCGCGCTGGGCGACGAGTTCGGAACGCGGTCTCACCTATGCGGCAACGCTCCCCCCGGGATCGCGGCTCGTGGCCGGCACCTGGTGGCCGGCGGATTACCGCGGCCCGCCGCTTGTGTCGTTTGCCGCCGATCTTGCCCGCGGCATGGGCTTGAAGATCGGCGACAGCATTACGGTCAACGTGCTCGGCCGCGACGTGACCGCGACCATCGCCAATCTGCGCGAGATCGATTGGAGCTCGCTCAACATCAATTTCGCGATGGCGTTCTCGCCGGGAACGCTCGACGGGGCGCCGCAAAGCTTCATCGCGACGGCGCGCACGACGCCGGAGAACGAGGCCGCACTTCAGCGCAGGGTGACCGACGCCTTTCCCAATGTCTCGGCGATCGGCGTCAAGGACGCGTTGGAGACCTTGAGCAACATCGTCGCGTCGATTGCCGCCGCCGTCAGGATTACGGCCGCCGTCACCTTGGCCGCCGGGGCTCTCGTGCTGGCAGGCGCGATCGCGGCCGGGCATCGGCGGCGCGTCTATGAAGCGGTGGTGCTGAAGGTCCTGGGCGCGACAAGGCGCCAGATTGCCGGCAGCTTTCTCATCGAATACGGCCTGCTCGGCCTGGCCGCGGCACTGCTGGCGGCGATCATCGGTTCGCTCGCCGCCTATTTCGTGCTGACGAGAGTCATGCACGCGCCTTGGCGCTTTCTGTCCGGCGAGGTTGCGTCCGTGACCGTGTTGGCGACATTATTTACCTTGCTGGCCGGCTTTGCCGGAACCTGGCACGCCCTCGGCGCGAAGGCGGCGCCGTTTCTGCGGAACGAATAACGGCCTGACTGGAGGACGCGGAAGATGAGCGACGATTTTGTCGATCCCGAACGCTTGGTCTTTCCGGGTCTCGCTGGCGTCTATCAAGCCGGTGCGCGGCTCGCCTATGCCTTCATACGATTTGCAACTGGCGCCGTCTTGGTGCCGCACGGCATCCAAAAACTCCTAGCGATGACGCCCGGCACTTATGCCAATACCATCGCACAACACGGCCTGCCGTTTCCGTTCGTGCTCGCCTGGCTCATGATGCTGACCGAGTCCTTCGGCGCGGCGTTCCTCGCCTTGGGCTTGTTCACGCGGCTTGCCGCCGCCGCCATTTGGATCGAGATGGCCGTGATCATCACGCAATTCCAATGGCAGTTCGGCTATTTCTGGACCAATCGCGGGATCGAATACGCGCTGCTATGGCTCTTGCTCTGCACCGCGATTTTATTCCGCGGCGGCGGGCGCTATTCGCTCGACCGCTATCTCAAGCGCGAGCTGTGAGCCGGGCTATTTGCCGTACTCGTCGTGCAAACGAACCCACGCCATCGGGTGTCTCAATCCACTCTCGTCACGGCCTTTGGGTACGATGTCGAGATAGTGATAAGCGAGATTGAGCATATCGAGGCCGCGCGCGTAGCAGGAATAGGTATGATAGATTGTCGCGTCCGCGTCCTTGCAGAAGACGCTGAGACCGGGCGCGTCTTCGCCGCCGAACGGCGACGTGCCGTAATTGTAGCTGCTCCCCGGATGGGCCGTATCGCCTGTCAAAAAGGCCGTGCCGAAATCGCGGTTGAAGCCGCCTTCGGCACCGCACGACACCCATTCGAACTGCCATCCCATGCGCCGCTTGAAGGCTTCGAGCTTCGCGACCGGTGCGCGCGAGACCGCCGCGAGGTTGGTGTCGCGCGCGTTGAGATGCACGATGATGTTCGCAAAATTGTCGGCCCAGAAGGAGCAGCTTTTGCAGGCGGCGTTCCAATCCGGGTGGAACATGAGATGATAGATCACAAGCTGGCTTCGCCCGCGGAAAAGATCCGACAGGCGCAGCCTGCCGCTCGGACCGTCGAAGGCGTAATCCTCGATCTCGACCCAGGGCAAGGCGCGTCGTTGCGCGCTGAGTTCGTCGCGCAGCCTGGTGAAGGCTCTCTCCTTCGCGAGCAGCTCCTTGCGCGCGTCGAGCCAGGCTTCGCGGGAAACGGTGGCGTGCGTCGTCATGTGTCCGGCTCCGTTCGATGCAACGCGATCAACGCGACGATGGCGGCGGCGGCGGCATCGTGTTCTTGAAGGCCGGCCGTGCCGCGTTACGCTCGTAATATGCGGCGAGATGGCTTGCCGCGGCAATCGCCTCGCCGCCTTCGGGAAATTGCCGGACATAGAACAGGATCGGCATCAGATTGATGTCGGCAAAACTGAATTGCTTGCCGGCAAGGTATCCGGTCTTGGCGATCGCCTTGTCGAGCAGCTCGATCTGCGCGCGCAACGCCGCCGCCACGCCATCGATCGCGGCGCGATCGGGCTTGTGATCCGCCGTCTTCGGAAAAACATAGGCGAAGAGGTAGGTGCGGATCATCGTCTGATCCATCACGGTGTTAACGAGCGAAACCCATTCCTCAGCCAGCGCAAGGTCGCGCGGATCGCTGGGGAAGAGCGCGGGCCCGTCAAAGGCGCGGTCGAGATAAGTCGCGATCGCCTTCGATTCGCCGAGCGTGAAATCGCCGTAACGCATGACCGGGATCTTGCCGAAGGGATGAATGGCCGAGACCTCCGGCGCATGCGGCATGGCGGTTATCAATTCGTAAGGCACGCCTTTTTCCTCGCACGCCATGCGCGCGACCCGCGTATAGGTGGAAGCGGGAAGACCGATGAGTTCGACTTTGGCCATGGGCTTGCTCCTCTTTCAGCGAAATTGTTGCGCGAGACATTCGAGGCTCGAATTCCAGCCCTGCGCGTGCCGGTCGCGCGTCTCGACGGTCGCGAAGGTTTTTTGCGACAGGGTAAGCTTCGTGCCGCCGGGCGCCGGCGCGAAGGCGACGCTGACTTCGGTTTCCTCGCCGGGCGCGCCGCTTTCGTTTTCCCAAGCCCAGGTGAAGACGAGCAGCCGCGGCGGCTCGATCTTGCGATAGACGCCGCTGACGATGAACAGCTTGCCCTCGGGCGAGCGCATCGTCGTGCGCCATTTTCCGTCTGCGCGAACGTCGAGCGAATGGGCGGGAACGTCGTAACCTTCCGGTCCCCACCATTTGACCAGAAGCGCGGGCTCCACCCATTGAGCGAAAACACGGTCGGGCGGCGCTGCGATCAGCCGTTCAAGCCGCAATTCGGTGTCGCTCACATCTTCCTCCTCTTCGGTGTCTCGGCCGCCAGCGCGGTTTCGAGCCGGTCCAAAGCCGCGTTCCAATGCGCGCGCTGCCGCGTGATCCAGGATTGCGCGAGATCGAGCGCTTCGGGCCGCGCGCGGACGAAACGCCATTGCCGCTCGACCCGGCGCTCGATCAGCCCGGCCTCTTCCAAAACCCGCAAATGGCGCGAGATCGCCGGCATGCTGATCGCGAAAGGCGCGGCGACATCGCCCACCGACAGCTCGCCGCGCGCGAGCAGCCGCTCGACGATCGCGCGCCGCGTCGGATCGGCAAGCGCGCCGAAGACGCCTTCGAGACTTGGCCTGCGCGGAGGGGACACTGGCAGCTCCCTTCAATTTAACTTACTAGTTAAATAACAGGGACGTTAAATCATGTCAAGCGTTGCGTGTCAAACGTTCACCGGTGCAAGCGGCTGGCGGCCCATGATCATGTCGGCCGCCTTTTCGGCGATCATGATCACGGGCGCGTTGATGTTGCCGCCGACAAGATCGGGCATCACCGACGCGTCGACAACCCGCAGGCCGTCGATCCCCTTGAGCTTCAGCTCGGGATCGACCACCGCGCTCTCGTCGCGCTCGCCGCCCATCTTGCACGTCCCGAGCGGATGATAGACCGTGGTGGCGGTTGCGCGGATATACTCATTGAATTCGGCATCGCTGGTCTTGTCCTTGCCCGGCACCGATTCGACTCCGCCAAAACGTTGCAGCGGCGCTTGCGCCAACACGTCGCGCGCCATGCGCATGCCGTCGCGGATCACTTTCAAATCCTTGTCGCGCGAAAAGAAATTGGGCTCGATGCGGATCGGTGCACGCGGATCGGCCGCGGCCAGTGCGAGCTTGCCGCGGCTTTCCGGCCGCAGCACCACCGCGCGGCAGCCGTAACCGTCGATGAAAGCGGGCCTGAAGGGCGGCAGATAGGGCGCCGCGTTGAGCGGTGCGACGCGAAAGAGAAACTGGACATCGGGAAGCTTTTCCGACGGATCGCTTTTCAGATAGGCCTGCACATTGTTGGGCACGCTGGCCGCAAGCCCGGCGCCGAAGAAATGCGCGCGCGCCAGATGAAAGGCGATACGGTCGAGCCGCAAGGCTTTCTGCAGCGGCCCCGGCACGGTGCGGATCGCATCGACCGACGCGCCCATATGATCTTGCAGATTCTGGCCGATATGGGGCTGGTGCAGCTTTACCGCGATGCCGTGGCGGCGCAGCGCCTCCGCATCGCCGATGCCCGACACCATCAGGAGCTGCGGCGAGTTGATCGCGCCGCCCGCCAGAATGACTTCGCGCTCGGCGCGCGCGATCTTGGTCTCGCCGCGCTGCTCGTATTCGATGCCGACGGCACGCGCGCCCTCGAACAAGATGCGCGTCGCCAAGGCCTCGACCTCGACGCTTAGATTGTTGCCGCGCGCCAACGCCGGATGAAGATAAGCCACGGCGGCGCTGCACCGCCTGCCGTCCTTGATGGTCGATTGGCTGTGGCAGAAACCTTCCTGCTGCGCGCCGTTATAATCCTCGGTGAAGGGAAAGCCGGCGAGCTTGCCGGCTTCGATGATCGCGTCATTGATCGGATCATCCGATTTAGGAAAGATCGTGCCGAGCGGCCCGTCGCCGCCGCGATAGGCGGAGGAGCCGCCTTCCCAGTTTTCCGAGCGGCGGAAATAGGGCAGGACATGGGCGTAAGACCATTGGCTCAAGCCCGAAGCCGCCCAGCGATCGTAATCGCCACGATGGCCACGCACATAAGCGAGACCGTTGATCGAGGACGAACCGCCGATCACCTTTCCGCGATTGACCGGGATGCGGCGGCTCGCTGTGCCCGGTTCGGGCTCGGACCAGTACATCCAATCCTTACGGCGCTGCAGCACGTTGCGCCCCCAAGCGAGCGGAATGTGGAGCCAGAAATCCTTGTCCCAGCTGCCGGCTTCGAGCACGAGCACGCGGACGGCCGGATCCTCGGTTAACCGGTGGGCGAGGGTGCAGCCGGCCGAGCCGGCGCCAACGATCACATAGTCGAAGCGGGTGCCCGGCATCGTTCCTCCCATTAAATCGTTGTTATCTCGGCATGGTGGCCAAAGAATCGGCGCCTGTCCATGACCGGGCGCCCGGGCGGCACGCTCCGTATGGGATTGAATTCGGCCCTGAACCTGCCAATATCTTGGCCATCTTGCACCCTTCGACAGAGCTTTACGGGGGTCTTATGTCTTACGATTCAAACAATCGCTGGTCGGCCAGTGCCAATACGGCGATCCCGCAAGTCGGCATCGATGTCGGCCTGCGCAATTACATGCTGCGCGTCTACAATTACATGGCGGGCGGCTTGGCGATCACCGGCGTGGTCGCTTATTTCGCCGCGGCGAGCGGCTTTTACGAGCAGATCGCGCGCACGCCGCTGATCTGGCTGGTCGTCTTCGCGCCGCTGGGGCTGGTTATGTTGCTGAGCTTCCGCATTCAGAAAATGAGCCTCGGCGCGGCGCAAGCGACCTTCTGGGCTTACGCGGCCTTGGTCGGTCTCTCGCTGTCCTATATTTTCCTCGTCTATACCGGGACAAGCATCGCGCAGGTGTTCTTCGTCACGGCGGCGACCTTCCTGGCGATGAGCCTTTATGGCTACACCACCAAGAGCGACCTGACGAAATTCGGCTCGTTCCTGTTCATGGGGCTGATCGGCGTCGTGCTCGCCTCGGTAGTCAACATCTTCCTCGGCTCGCCCGCGGTCCAATTCGCGATCTCGGTGGTTGGCGTGATCGTCTTCACCGGACTGGCCGCGTGGGACACGCAGCAAATCAAAGAGATGTATTGGGAAGGCGATGGCAACGAGATTGCCGGCAAAAAGGCGGTGATGGGCGCGCTTCGGCTCTATCTCGACTTCATCAACCTCTTCATCATGCTGATGCAGCTGATGGGCAATCGCCGCGACTAAATGGCGGCGAGGCTACGCGCAAAGGACCCGGAAGCAAACGCTGCCGGGTCCTTTTCTTTTTTCAGATCGGAAATTCCATCAGGCCCGGCCGTAAAGCGGGACGATCGCGCCGCTGGTAATGCGGTTTTCCGCCGAAGCGAGACGGCAGATCACAGTGGCGACTTCACCGACCTTCGGCCAAGTCTCGAACACGGCTTTCGGCATGGCCATGCGGTTCGCCGGCGTGTCGATGACCGACGGCGCAACCGCGTTGACGAGAATGCCTTCGCCGAGCACTTCGGCAGCCAGAGTTTGGGTCAGCGCGGCCACGCCGGCCTTGCTGACCGTATAAGCCGCCGCGCCCGCGCCGAGGCGCGGTTCGAGCGCCGGCCGCGCCGACACGTTCACGATGCGCCCGCCGCCCCCGCCATTGCGACGGATGCTGCGCACGGCGGCCGAACAGCACAGAAAACAGGTGACGAGGTTGGTGCGCAACATGCTCACCAACTCATTCTCATCGGTTTCCGCGACCGGACGGGCGGTAAAGCCGCCGGCGAGATGAATCGATGCCCATAGCTTCGGCACGGATTCATAGATGCGCGCCACCACGGCTTGCGACGCGATGTTGCCGGCGACGAGCTTCACCCGCGGATGATCGCGGTGGGGAAACTTTTTTTCTTCGCCTTCGATGAAATAAGGAACGTGACACACGGCGCCGCCCGCCAGCAATTCACCGACGACCGCCGATCCGAGCGCACCGGTTCCGCCTGTGATAACGACGTGACGATCGCTGAAATCGATGGCCATGTGCTGCGCGCTCGTTTCCGCCGCTCAAAAATCCGTGCAGCGGCCATTGGTCTCCCAATCGCCATAGCGTGTCGGCTCGGGACCGGCCGGACCGCCGATTTCGCGCGGCGGCTTTTGATCCTCGGGCTTGGGCTCGACAGTTTCGGATTCGGGAGCGGGTGTGGTCTCGGGCTTTGTCATGCGCCTATTTGACGCCGCGCCGAGCGCTTTGCCAAGAGCCTGTTGCGCCCCTATAGACCGTTGATGAATTCTTCACCACAAGATATCGCAAAACCCGACCCAGGCGAGTCGACCCCGCCCGATTGTCCCCGGTGCGGCAAGCCGGCGTCGCTCTGCGTCTGCCAAGGCATCGCGCCGCTCGCCAATCGTGTCGCGTTGCTGATCCTGCAACACCCGCAAGAGCAGGACCGCGAGCTCGGCACGGCCCGTCTCACCGTGCTCCATCTCAAGCACGCGACGTTGAAAGTGGGCCTCAGCTGGCCGAGCCTGGCGAAAGCGTTGGGCCGGCCGGTTGATCCGAAACGCTGGGCCGTGCTGCATCTCGGCTCCGCCGACGCTTCTTCTCTGCCGCCGGAGCGCGAGGTCGTCGCGGTCGATGCCAAGGGAGCGCCGCTCGACGACCAAGATCGCGTGCTGAAAGGCATCGAGGGCATCGTCTTGCTCGACGGCAGCTGGAGCCAGGCCAAAACCTTGTGGTGGCGCAATCCCTGGGTGCTCAAATGCCGCCGGCTGGTGCTCAATCCCAAGCAGCGCTCGCGCTACGGCCATCTGCGCCGCGAGCCAAGGCGCGAAGGCTTGTCGACGCTCGAAGCGGCGGCGCTCGCCTTGTCGCGGCTTGCCGCGCAGCCCGAGATTGAAACGGCGCTGGTCGAAAGCTTCACGCGGCTGTTGACGCGGTACCGCGCCATTACCCAGTCAACGTGACAAAACTAGGGCAAATTCTCGGCGAAACTAAGAACCGTTTCTAGCTATTGAAGCCCTGATTGCGAAGCGCCAGCTTAAGCAGATGCAGGGTTTGTCGCCGGCCCAAGGAATAGCTAGCACTGTCACCGCTCGCAGCGCGGCGCTCGATCTGATCGGCGCCGTCTTGCGCCAACGGCACCCGCTCGACGAAGCCATCGAAGATCTTGGCGCGATGGCCGAATTGCCGGCACGCGATCGCGCTTTTGCGCGTCTGCTCGTTGCGACGGTTTTGCGGCGCCTGGGACAGATCGATGCAATGATCGCGCATTGTCTCGAGAAGCCCCTGCCGCCGCGTGCCGCGGCAACGCAAGACCTTTTGCGTTTGGGTTTGGCGCAGCTGTTGTTTCTGCGCACGCCGCCGCATGCCGCGGTCGCAACCACGGTCGATCTCGCCGAGGCGCGTGGCTTCCTGTCTTATAAAGGCTTGGTCAACGCCGTATTGCGGCGCTTGAGCCAGGAAGGAACCGCGCTGATCGCGGCGCAGGATGAAGCGCGCATCAACGTGCCGCCGTGGCTATGGCGCAACTGGTGCGAGGCCTATGGCGAAGCGACGACGCGCGCGATCGCGATCGCGCATCTTCACGAGGCGCCGCTCGACATCTCGGTGCGCGCCGATCCCGAACTGTGGCGCGAGCGGCTCGACGCGACGCTGTTGCCGACCGGCAGCTTGCGTCGCCAAGGCGGTGGCGCGATCGCCAATCTGCCGGGCTATCACGAAGCCGCGTGGTGGGTGCAGGACGCGGCGGCAGCACTGCCCGCCAAGCTGCTCGGCAACATCGCCGGTGAAATGGTTCTCGACCTTTGCGCCGCACCGGGCGGCAAGACCGCGCAGCTCGCCGCTTCCGGCGCGCAGGTGATCGCGCTCGACCGCTCGCCACGCCGGGTCGAGCGCCTTAACACCAATCTGGCGCGCTTGAAGCTTGTGGCAGAAACCCACGTCGCGGACGCGATGCATTGGCGGCCGGCGCAGCCGGTGCGTTTCATTCTGTTGGATGCGCCTTGCACCGCCACCGGCGCGATCCGCCGTCATCCCGACGTACCCCATTTGAAGACGCCCGACGACGTGACCCGTCTTGCCAGCGTCCAAGAACGGCTTCTGGCCGCCGCCATCGAGATGCTCGCGCCCGGCGGCATGCTGGTCTATTGCACCTGCTCGCTCGAACCGCAGGAAGGCAAGCAGCAGGTCGAGCGTCTGCTGGCGCGCGGCGCGCCCGTGAAGCGCGTTCCCATCGACGCATCCGAGATCGGGGGCTTGCGCGAATGCGTCAGCGCCGAGGGCGATCTTCGCACCTTGCCCTGCCACTTGGCCGACAAAGACGGGATCGACGGATTTTTTGCCGCACGACTTGTGCGCGCTTGACAGGATCGGGCGGGCCATGTCTTGCTCGCCCCCATGACAACGACCATCCCCAACGCCGCGCCGCTGATCGATTGGCCCAAGGAAGGCGCGACCCGCGCGCCTTACCGGGTCATGAACGACCCCGACATCTACCGCCTGGAGCAGGAGCGCATTTTCCGCGGGCCGACATGGCATTATCTTTGCCTCGAGGCCGAACTGCCGGAACCGGGCGATTACCGCACCACCTTTCTCGGCGAGACACCGATCATCGTCGTGCGCGACGAGAGCGGCGCGATCAACGCGCTGGTCAACCGCTGCGCCCATAAGGGCGCGCTGCTGTGTATCGAGCCTTGCGGCAAGCGCAAGCAATTCGCCTGCGTCTATCACGCCTGGACCTATAATCTTCAGGGCGATCTGACCTCGGTCGCGTTTCAGCGCGGCCTGGCCGGCGCCGGCGGCATGCCGCAAGATTTCGACATGAAGCAGCACGGGCTCGAACGGCTTCGCGTCGAGAATTTCTCCGGCATGATCTTCGGCACGTTCAGCGACGAAGTCGAAGACGTCGAGACCTATCTCGGCCCCGATATGGCCGCGCATGTGCGGCGCATCTTCAACCGGCCGGTCGAAGTATTGGGCTATTACCATCAGGTTCTGCCCAACAACTGGAAGCTCTATATGGAGAATTCGCGCGATCCCTATCATGCGACCATCCTCCACGCCTTTTACGCGACCTTCAAATTGAACCGCCTGTCGATGCTCGGTGGCGTGTCGCTCGGCCACAATGGCTGGCACAATCTGCTGTACTCGGCGGCGTCGCGCGACATCCAAAAGGAAAACTACGAGGGCAAAGGTTTGCGCTCGGTGATCGAGGATGTCGGCCTGGCCGATTCGTCCTTCCTCACGCGCGAGCAGGAATTCGACGATGGAATCACCGTGGCGATTTAATCGATCTTTCCCACCTGCAACACGCAGCAGATCTACAACACGCTCGCGATCCGGCAAACCGTGCCGCTCGGGCTCGAAAAATCCGAGCTGCATTGGACCTGCTTCGGCTACAAGGACGACGATGCCGAGCTGCGCCGCATGCGCATGCTGCAATCCAATCTCATCGGCCCCGCGGGCTATGTCTCGATGGAGGACGGCTCGGTCGGCGGCTATGTTCAGCGCGGCATCGCCGGCGCCGGCGAGGACGCCGCCGCGGTGATGGAAATGGGCGGGCGCGACATCAAGGCCTCGCCCGGCGTGCGCGCGACCGAAACCGCGCTGCGCGGTTTCTGGCAGGCCTATCGGGATTTGATGGGTTTCTGAGCCATGGAAGGATCGGGGACAGAGATCGACGCGGCAGCGCGGCGGCAGATCGAAGAGCTGAATACGCGCTATATCCGCGCCATCGACGACGACCAGCTCGAAGCCTGGCCCGAGCTTTTCACCGAGCACTGTCTTTATAAGATCATCACGCGCGAGAATTTCGCGCGCGGCTTCTCCCTGCCGCTGATGGAATGCGCGGGCCGCGGCATGCTGCAGGATCGCGTCACCGGCTATCGCCGCGTCAATGTCTACGAGCCGCAGCGCTACACGCATATGGTCTCGGGAATGACGCTCGAGCGCCTCGACCCGACCCATATCGCCTGCAAGCAGAATTACCTCGTGGTCCGCACCATGATCACCGGCGAGATGATGATCTTCTCGACGGGCGTCTATCTAGATCGCGTCGTGTTAGTCGCACAGGGCGCGAAATTCGAAGAGCGCATCGTGGTGCAGGAATCGCGCCGGGTCGACACGCTCCTCGTGATCCCGCTCTGATCATGGCGGCGGCCGATTATCTGACATTGACGGAGGCCGAAGCCGCGTTCGTCAAGGCGGCCGCCGATACGATCATTCCCGCCGATGCGCTTTCGCCCGCGGCAAGCGATTGCGGCGTCGTCGATTTCATCGACTGCGAGCTGGCGGGGCCCTATGGCGAGGGCGCGCGGCTTTATCGCGATGGGCCGATCGCCCAAGGCAAGCCCGAACACGGCTATCAGCTCGATCTGACGCCGCGCGAATTCTTTGCCCGCGGGATCGCCGCCGCCGATGCCTGGACGATGCAAGGCTTTGGCCGGGTTTTCGCCGCGCTCGATGAGCCCGAGCGGCGCGCGGCGCTCGAAGCGATGGAACAGGGCAAGGCGCAATTCGCCGATCTCGCGGCGCGCGACTTCTTTGAAGCGCTTATTGCAATCGTGATGGAAGGCTTCTTCGCCGACCCCTATTACGGCGGCAATCGCGACATGGCCGGTTGGAAGATGCTCGGCTATCCCGGGCTCATGGCCGACTACCAAGCGGCGATCGAGAAATATCGCGGCAAGCGCTACGGCGCCGCGCCGCGCTCCATCGGCGACTTCGCCTAGGGCGGCGCTTTGACGACGCGGCTCAAGGAAGCCGATGCGGTGATTATCGGCATCGGCTGGACCGGCAGCATCCTGGCGCGCGAGCTGACCAAAGCCGGGCTTCATGTCGTGGGTCTCGAGCGCGGCAAAATGCGCACGCCGGAGACCGATTTCGCGCTGCCGCAGATTCGCGACGAGCTCAAATACGCCGTGCGTCAGGAATTGGTGCAGGACCCGGCGCTCGAAACCATCACGATGCGCCACGAGCCCCACGAGACCGCTTTGCCGTTCCGGCGCTTCGGTGCGTTTTTGCCGGGGATGGGGCTGGGCGGCGCGGGCACGATCTGGAACGGCATGACGTGGCGCTTCTCGCCCTTCGATCATCGCCTACGCAGCCATATTGCCGAGCGCTACGGCAAGAACGCGATCCACCAAGACATGACCATCGCCGATTGGGGCATGAGCTATGACGAGCTCGAGCCCTATTACGATCGCTTCGAAAAGCTGTGCGGCACCTCGGGCAAGGCCGGCAATCTGCGCGGCACAATCATCGAAGGCGGCAATATCTTCGAAGGAGCGCGCCAGTCGGAATACCCCAACCCGCCGCTGATCCAATCCCGCGCCGGCGAGATTTTCGAGAAAGCCGCGAAAAGCCTGGGCTATCACCCTTACCCGACGCCTTCGGCCAATCTCAGCGCCGCCTACACCAACCCCGAAGGCGCGGAGCTCAACCCGACGCTCTATTGCGGCCATTGCGATCGCTTCGGCTGTGCGACCAATTCGAAAGCCAGCCCCAATTCGACGATTTTGCCGGTATTGCTGCCCGATCCGCGCTTCGAGCTGCGCACCGATGCCTGGGTCACCGAGCTCATTTACGACAAGCAGGCCCGCAAGGTGAGCGGCGTGCGCTATGTGGATACGGTGAGCGGCGAGGAATACGAGCAGCCGGCGGGGCTGGTCGCGTTGTGCGCCTATCCTTTCACCAACACCAAGCTGATGCTGCTCTCGAAGATCGGCGAGGCTTACGATCCCGCGACCGGCAGCGGCGCGATCGGCAAGAACTATTGCTATCAGGTGACCGGCAATCTTCAGGTCTTCTTCGAGAACGAGGAGATCAATCCGTTCATGGCGACCGGCGCGCATGCCATGAATGTCGACGATTTCAACGGCGACAATTTCGATCATGGTGGCTTGGGATTTTTCGGCGGCGCGCTGATCTTTGCCGGCCCCGTGCATGGCAGGCCGATCATGGGGCGGCTGACGCCGCCCGGCACGCCGCGCTGGGGCCGTGCTTGGAAGGAAGCGACCGCGAAATGGTACAATCACGGCTTCAGCATCCATGCCTCGGGCGCCAATTTCGCGCATCGCGCCAATTACCTCGATCTCGATCCGACCTATCGCGACAGACTCGGCCGGCCGCTTATTCGCATGACCTATAATTTTCGCGAGAACGATCTGAAGCTGTCGGCCTACACCACCGCCAAGGCCGCCAAGATCGCGCGGGCGATGAACCCGAGCATTCTCGGCACGCCGATGCCACGCCGGGGAAATTTCAACGTTGCGCCCTACCAGTCGACGCACAATACGGGCGGCACGATCATGGGCGTCGATCCCAAGACCAGCGCGGTCAATCGCTATCTGCAATCCTGGGACGCCGACAACCTCTTCATCCTCGGCGCCTCGACCTTTCCGCAAAATCCCGGCCACCCGCCCACGGGCGCGGTCGGCGCGCTCGCCTATTGGTCGGCGCAAGCGATCATTTCCCGCTACCTGAAATCGCCTGAACCCTTGGTCCAAGCTTAAAAATCCCGGCTCGGGAAAGAGCGGCGACCAAGGCGCGCCGCACCAGCCGCCTTGCGGCGGCGAGGCATCCCTGTTACCAAGCCGGTATGCAGCAGAAGGTCCGGATTGCGCCGTCGATCCTGTCGGCCGACTTCGCAAAACTTGGCGAGGAGGTGCGCGCGATCACCGCGGCTGGCGCCGACTATATCCATATCGACGTGATGGACGGGCATTTCGTGCCCAACCTCACCATCGGCCCGGCGATCGTGAAGGCTTTACGGGCGTATTCTTCCCTTCCATTCGACGTGCATCTCATGATCGCGCCGGTCGATCCCTATATTCCGGAATTCGCCGCAGCCGGCGCCGATATCATCACGCTCCATCCCGAAGCCGGGCCGCATCTCCATCGCAGCCTCCAATTGGTGAAGTCGCTCGGCAAGAAAGCCGGCGTCGCGCTCAACCCGGCAACGCCGGTGGACGCGGTCGATTTCATTCTCGGCGATGTCGATCTGGTGCTGGCGATGAGCGTCAATCCCGGCTTCGGCGGCCAAAGCTTTGTCGCGGAGACACTCGACAAGCTGCGCCTGCTGCGCGCGAAGATCGACCGGACCGGAAAGAGCATCGATCTCGAGGTCGATGGCGGCATCAACGAGGACACGGCGCGCGCGGCGATTGCGGCCGGCGCCGATGTGCTGGTAGCGGGAACGGCGAGTTTCACGGGCGGAACCGGCGCCTATGCCGGGAATATCGCTCGTCTGCGGGGCAAAGTCGCACCAGGCCCGGGTGACCGGGCCAGCGGGTGAGTTTCGTGCGACACGAGCTGCGCGCGCTTTATCACGGTTCGGCTCTCTATCATTTGAGCCTCGTCGGCCGAGCTCCGCGCGAGCTGGGTTTGGCGCTCGATCCTTGGCCCGGCGACCAGGCGCGCGGCGAAGCCTTGCTTGCGAGCGAGTTCCGCTTTCAGAATGAATCGGTGCGCGCGCCGTCGCCGCCCTGGCAGGCCGATGTCGGCGAGGCGTGGCAGGCCGCGCTGCACGGTTTCGCGTGGCTTGGCGATCTGGCCGCGGTCGGGAACGACGCGGCGTGGCAGACAGCGCGCGACTGGACCGCCGATTGGCTGCGCCGCTTCGATATCTACGATCGGCTGGCCTGGCGTGCCGATGTCATGGGCGACCGCCTGTTTTCCTGGCTAGAGCACTTCGGGCGTCTGGCCGCCGATGCCGTGCTACGGGACGCGCTGCTGCAGAGCTTCGCGCGCCAGACCAAGCACCTCATGCGCGCGGCGCATCGTGAGGCGCCGGGTTTGCGGCGCCTGGCCGCGTTGCGCGGGCTGGTGGCGGCGCTGGCCGCGTCGGGACAGGAACGCGGCTTGACCCGCGCCTTGCAGCATCTGGCGCACGAGCTCGATCTTCAGATCCTGGCCGATGGCGGTCACGCCGCACGCAGCCCCGAGGCACAGCTTTTGGCGCTCCAATATCTGGTTGATGTGCGCGCATCGCTGATCGCGTCGCAGAACGAGATTCCCGCGCCCGTGCAACAAGCGATCGATCGCGCGGCGCCGATGTTGCGGTTTTTCCGGCATGGCGACGGCGGACTTGCTTTGTTCAACGGCGCCAATGAAGGCAACACCGCCGTCATCGATCGCGTGCTGATGCGCGCCGACGCCAAGGGCCGCGCGCCGTCGAGCGCGCCGCATTGCGGTTTTGAGCGGCTACGCGCCGGCCATTCGCTGGTGCTGTTCGATTGCGGCAAGCCGCCGCCGCCGGGTTTCGACCGTGAGGCCCATGCTGGCACGCTGGCTTTCGAGATGAGCTATGGCCGCGACCGGCTGATCGTGAATTGCGGCGCCTATCACGGGCCGAGCGCGGAGTGGCGCAATGCGATGCGCGCGACCGCCGCGCATTCGACGCTCATCGTCGCCGATACCAACGCGATGGCGTTCCGTGCCGATGGCGGCATCGCCGCAGGCCCCGAGGAGGTGACCTCGATGCGCGCCGAGGATGCGGGCGCGCAATGGGTCGCGGCGAGTCACGACGGCTATAAGAAAAATCTCGGCCTTACCCATGCGCGCCAGCTTTTCCTCGCTGCCGATGGCGAGGATTTGCGCGGCGAGGATCGGCTGACGGGACGCGCCGGTCAGGGTTTTGCGATTCGCTTTCACCTGCATCCCAATGTGCGCGCGTCGCTGACCCAGGACGGCAATGCGGTACTGCTGCGCTTGCCGGGCGGAATCGGTTGGCGCTTGCGCACCCAGGGCGCGGTCTTGAGCATCGCCGAAAGCATCTATCTCGGCGATGGCAGCGTGAAGAAGACGCGCCAAGTCGTGCTCGACGGCCATGTCGGCAGCAACGGCGCGATGGTGAAATGGGCGATCCGCCGCGAGGCCAAGAAGCCCAATGAAAATTCCGGCCCGGTACTGTCGGAAGAGCTCTGAGAGCGGCTCGGCGCCGTCACCTGTCTGCCACGCTCGATGAGTATTCTCGGGGGGATCGCGATGACGACACGCAAGCCACCCTCTCTCCCTCTTACCCGGCGCCAGCTTCTGCGCGCGGCTAGCGGCGTGGCCGGCGCGGTCTTGGCGCCGTCCTTGATCGGTTGCGCGGCACCCGGCCCTTCTTGGTCGCGCGACCCGTTCAGCCTGGGCGTCGCGTCAGGCGATCCGGTACCGGACGGCTTCGTTTTGTGGACCCGGCTTGCGCCCGACCCGTTGAGCGCCGATCCCGCAACCCCGGGCGGGATGAACGGCGGTGCCGTGCCGGTCGCCTACGCGATCGCAACCGATTCAGCGATGCGAAACCTCATTCGCAGCGGCACGGCATTGGCGTCGCCCGAGGATGCGTGGTCGGTTCATGTCGAGGTTGGCGGGCTCCCGCCAGGGCGGCCTTATTGGTACCGCTTTGCATCGGGCTCGGCGCAAAGCGCGATCGGCAAGACCATGACGGCGCCAGCGGCAGGTTCTCATCTACCGACGATGCGCTTCGGCTTCGTGTCTTGCGCCAATTACGAGCTCGGCTATTTCTCGGCCTATCGCCATCTCGCCGAGGAGCGGCCCGACGTCGTGGTCTATCTCGGCGACTATATTTACGAGTTCGTCGGCAGGCGGCCTGGCGTGCGCCAGCACAGCGACGGCGTCACGGCAACCGATTTGCGCACCTATCGCAACCGCTATGCGCAATAGCGCACCGACCCGGATCTGCAACGCATCCACGCCGACGTGCCGGCCTTGATGACCTGGGACGATCACGAAGTCCAAAATGACTATGCGAATGATCTGTCCGAAACCTTCGACGATCCGGCCGCGTTTCTGAAGCGCCGTGCCGCGGCCTATCGCGCTTTTTACGAGCACATGCCGGTGCGGCCGAGCCTGTCGCATCCCGACGGGGCGAACATGCGCGTTTATGACCGGCTGGCGTTTGGCGATTTGATCGAGTTCTCGGTGCTCGACGGCCGCCAGTACCGCTCGCGCCAAGCCTGCTACGCGCCGCCCACTCACGGCGGCGGACATCAGGAGACCAATCTCGGCTGTCCCGAACGGCTCGATCCGAACCGCTCGATGCTGGGCATGGCGCAGGAGCAATGGCTGTTCGACGGCTTGGCACGCTCCTCGGCGCGCTGGAATGTGATCGCACAAGACGTGCTGATGGCCGAGCTTAAAGAGCGCCAACCGGACGGCAGCATTGCTTACTGGACCGACGATTGGAACGGCTACCCTGCCTGCCGCGAGCGCCTGTTGCGCCACATTCGCGATGCAAGGGTGAAGAACCCCGTGGTGATCGGCGGCGACAGCCATGCTTTCTGGTCGAATGATTTGAAGCTCGATTCGAGTGATCCGAACGCACCCGTCATCGCCACGGAATTTGTCGGCACGTCGATCACGTCTTTCGGGCCGCCCTATGACACCTTCATGGCGTGGATGCCGGACAACCCGCATGTGCATTTCTTCGAAAGCCGGCGGCGCGGTTATGTCGCCGTGGATGTCGCGCCCGAGCGCATGGATGTCAGGATGCGTGTCGTGTCGGATGCGACCGACCCGAATGCGACGATCGCTACACTCAAAAGTTATGTTGTCGAAAACGGCCGCGCCGGCGCGGTCGAAGCCTGAGCGATTCTAGGCGAGACCCAAAACCTCGCGCACTTTGGCCCAGGTTTCCTCGCGCGGCACGGTGAAGCGCTCGCGATCGGCGTCCGAAACCCAGCTCGTGACCGCCTTCTCGAAGCTCGGCCGGCTGCGGATCCGGTCATACCAAGCCGTCACCTTGGGCCGCCGGCCATTCCAGAGCCTGTCCATGCCGAGCACTTCGGCGCGGAAGAGATAAGGCGTCGCCGCGGCATCGGCGAGGGTGTAGGAATTGCCGGCAAGATAAGGCTTGTCGGCCAAGGCTGCTTCCATGTCGGCGACATATTTGTCATAGCCGCGCAAGGCTTGGGCGACATGCGGCGCGGCCAAGCCATGAGCGATCGAAAGCCGCTGCCGTTCGCGGTAATCGGGATTCGGGATCTTGGCGAGATGCGCCGCCAGCTCCTCGGGGCTTTTCTTGATCAGAACCTTGCGGTTGGCTGTGGCAAAGGTGACGGTCGAGCAGGCCGAATGCAGATAATCGTCGATCTTCTTCATGAAGAGTCGCGCGAGAGCGCGGGCATAAGGGTCGCTCGGCATCAAGGGCGGCTGCGGAAACGCTTCGTCGAGATATTCGATGATCAGCGTCGATTCGATGATGACCTTGCCGTCATCGACCAGGGTCGGCACCACCTCGTTGGGATTGAGCTTGGCGTAGTCCGGGCGATGCTGGTCGCCCCGCTGGAGGTCGAGCACCTCGCCGTCATAGGCCAAGCCCTTTTCGGCGAGCGCCAATCGTACCTTGACGGAACAGACCGAAGTGCTGCCTTGATAGAGGTAAAGCATGGGCGCTTCCATTTAAGATAAGAATGGCGTCACGCTAGAAGCGCGCCGGGCGCGAGGCAAGCGCCCGAGGGGAGGAAAATGCGATGGTCTGCGATGCGTCCGTGATCATTGTCGGCGGGGGACCGGCGGGGCTGATGCTCGCGAACGAGCTGGGCCAGCGCGGAATTTCTACGCTGCTCTTCTGCGACCGCCCATCGACCTCGCCCTATCCGCAAGCGAACGCCACCCAGGCGCGCACCATGGAGCTCTATCGCCGGCTCGGCTTTGCCGACACTTTGCGCATGCGCGGCTTGCCGTTGGATTACCCGACCGACGTCGCTTATTTCACGCGTCCGACCCGTTACGAGCTCGCGCGTTTCGAGCTGCCGGCGGCACGCGACGCGCGCGATCTGATCAAGAGTTTGTCCGGTTCCTGGAGCGCCGCCGAGCTGCCGCATCGCTGCTCGCAAATGTATATCGAGCAAGTGCTGCGCGACGAGGCCGAGCGCCACGAATCGGTGACGCTGCAATTCGGCTGGCGCGTGACCGGCTTCAACGATCTCGATGATCGGGTCGAGGTCGCGGCCGAGAGGGTTGCCGACGGCGCCCCGCGCCGCGCCAGCGCGCTGTTCCTGGTCGGCTGCGACGGGCCCCGCAGCACCGTGCGGCGGAAGCTCGATCTGCACTACGATGGCGAGGCTGATGTCGACCGGCCTTATATGAGCGGCAGGCAATTGACGACCTATCTGCGCGCGCCCGCGGTTTACGACCTCGTGCCGTTCAAGCGCGCCTGGCAATATTGGTCGATGAACCATGCGCAGCGCGGTACGATGGTAACGATCGACGGCAAAGGCGAATTCACCTTCGGCATGCAGATTCCAAAAGGCAAGGAAGAGAGCGATTTCTCGCTTGCCGACAGCGCGGCGCTGTTTCAGACCATGTTGGGCGCGTCCGTGCCGATCGAGATCATCAATCGCAATTCCTGGCATGCCGGGTTTTCGCTGGTGGCGCAGCACTATCAGCGTGGGCGCGTCTTCATGGCCGGCGACGCGGTGCATTTGTTCACGCCGACCGGCGGGCTCGGCTACAACACCGCGATCGAGGACGTCGTGAATTTGGCCTGGAAGCTTGCGGCGCGACTGCAAGGCTGGGGCGGGCCGCAACTGCTGGCGAGCTACGAAATCGAACGCGAGCGCGTCGCACGCCGCAACACCGCCTATGCGCGCTATTTCGCCGATTCCATCGGCAAATTCGTCCCGGCGGCGGCAATCGAGGAGGCGAGTCCGGAAGGCGCAGCCGCGCGCGCAACCGCCGGCGCTTATCTCAACCGCCATGTGCGCGAGGAATTCAACATTCCCGGCATCACCTTCGGCGCGCGTTATGACGGATCGCCGATCATCGCCAGTGACGGCACCGCACCGCCGCAAGACCAGATGAACGAATACATCCCGACCGCCACGCCCGGCGGCCGCGCGCCTCACGCCTGGCTCGAGGATGGCAGCTCGCTCTTTGATCTCTTCGGCTTTGAATTCTCGCTGTTGCGGCTGGGGCCGACAGCGCCCGAGGCCGAGCCTTTCCAGCACGCCGCACAAGCGCGCGGGCTGCCGCTCAGCGTGGTCGATCTGCCGCAAGACGCGCTGCGCGATCTTTACGAAGCGGACCTCGCGTTGATCCGTCCGGATCAAATCGTCGCGTGGCGGGGGCAGCGCGCGCCGTCCGATCCGGACGCGTTGCTCGCGACCGTCACCGGCGGGACGGGCTGAATGGCGACGCCAGCGATTGACGCCTCGGTGATTATCGCCGGCGGCGGGCCGGCCGGGCTGATGCTTGCCATCGAGCTGGGACGGCGCGGCATAAACACCTTGCTGCTGAGCGAGCGCCCGTCGACCACGACCTTTCCCCAGGCCAACGCGACCCAGGCGCGGACCATGGAGCATTACCGGCGCCTGGGCTTTGCCGATGCGGTGCGCGCCATCGGCATGCCGGCGGATTATCCCACCGACGTCGCCTATTTCACGCGCATCGCGAATTACGAGCTGGCACGTTTCGAGCTTCCCGCAGCGCGCGAGACGCGCGACCTGATCAAAACCATGTCGGGCTCGTGGAGCGCAGCCGAATTGCCGCATCGCGGCTCGCAGCTTTATGTCGAGCGCGTGCTGCGCGCAGAGGCCGAGAAGCTTCCTTCCGTCACCTTGAAATTCGGCTGGCGCGTCGAACGCTTCACTCAGGACAGCGATCACATCACGGTCACTGCCACACGCGTGGAAACCGGCGAGAAGCAGGTTTTTGCCGGGAGCTTCCTTGCCGGCTGCGACGCCGCGCGCAGCGTGGTACGGCGCCAATTGGGATTCCACTACCAGGGCGAGTCGGGCGTGGCGCGCGACTATATGGGCGGCAGAATGCTGTCGATCTGGCTGCGCGCGCCCGAGCTCTATCGCGCCATTCCGCACAAACCGGCGTGGCAATATTGGGCGGTCAACCGCATGCAACGCGGGCTGCTCGTCGCGCTCGACGGCAAGGAGCAATTCATCTTCATGTTCCAGCTTCGGCCCGAACAGGATGAAGGCGCGATCACCGATGACTGGGCGAAAGAGGCGCTTTATGCGGCGCTCGGTTGCGCCTGCCCGATCGAGATCATCAGCCGCCTGCCTTGGACGGCGGGGCTGACTTTGGTTGCAGAGCATTTCCAGCAGGATCGCGTCTTCCTCTTGGGCGACGCGGTGCATCTTTTCACCCCGACTGGCGGGCTGGGCTACAACACGGCGATCGAGGACGCGGTCAATCTCGGGTGGAAGCTGGCGGCCGTCATCAAAGGCTGGGGCGGATCCAGTTTGTTGGCGAGCTATGAGAGCGAGCGGCGAAAAGTCGCACTGCGCAACACGAATTTCGCGCGTTATTTCGCCAACTCGATCGGCAATTTCATCGCCGCGCCCGAGCTCGAAGAGGATTCGATGGCAGGCGCCGCGGCGCGGGTCGAAGCCGGCATCTACCTCAACCGGCACGCGCGCGAGGAATTCAACATTCCCGGCATCACCTTCGGCGCGCGTTATGACGGATCGCCGGTGATCGTCGGCGACGGCACGGCGCCGCCGCAGGACCGCGCCAATCTCTATGTGCCAAGTGCAACGCCGGGCGGCCGCGCGCCTCATGCCTGGCTCGGCGACGGGCGTTCGCTTTACGATTGCTTCGGCTTCGAGTTTTCGCTGCTGCGTCTTGGACCGCAACCGCCGGATGCGGCATCTTTCCTCGATGCGGCACAAGCGCGCGGCGTGCCGCTCAGCGTCATCGACCGGCCGGAAGCGGAATTGCGCGATCTCTACGGCGCCGATCTCGCGCTGATACGCCCCGATCAGATCGTCGCTTGGCGTGGTAATCGCGTGCCGCAAGATGTGTATAAAGTGCTGGCAACCTTGACCGGCGCTTGATCGCGCGGGAGCGGCCCACTAATGATGGCCGCGTTACCCCTTCAGCCCAGGACAAAGCATGACCGATGTTTTCCGCCCGATCACCCGGGCGTTGATTTCCGTTTCCGACAAGACCGGCCTTATCCCTTTTGCGCAAGCGTTGCGCGGCCACGGCGTCAAGCTGATCTCCACCGGCGGCACATCCAAAGCCTTGCAGGAAGCGGGGATCGAGGTGGAGGATGTCGCGTCGGTCACGGGCTTTCCCGAAATGCTCGATGGCCGCGTCAAGACGCTCCATCCCGCGGTGCATGGCGGCATTCTCGCGCGCCGCGACCTAACCGCGCATCTCGACGCCATCGCGCAACACGGCATCGCGCCGATCGATCTGGTCGTGGTCAATCTTTATCCCTTCGCCGCCACCCGGGCGCGCGGCGCTGGGTTCGACGAGTGTCTTGAGAACATCGACATTGGCGGCCCGGCTTTGATTCGTGCGGCGGCAAAAAACCACGACGGGGTCGCGGTGGTCACCGATCCGAGCGATTACGCTGCGGTCCTCGCCGAGATGGCAACGCATCGCGGCGCGACGAGCCTGGCGCTGCGCAAGAAGCTCGCCGGCCTCGCTTTCGCGCGCACCGCCGCCTATGACGCGGAGGTCGCGCGCTGGTTCGCCGAGTTGGAAGGCGAGCGCTTCCCGCAGACCCTGACCGTGGCGGGAACGCGCAAGGAAGTTCTCCGCTATGGCGAGAATCCGCATCAGCACGCCGCGTTCTATCTCGGCGGCGCGCAAAGGCCCGGCGTTGCCACGGCAACGCAGCTTCAAGGCAAGGAGCTGTCCTTCAACAATTTGAACGACACGGACGCGGCTTATGAATGTGTCGCCGAATTCGCCGCTCCCGCGGTGGCGATCATCAAGCATGCCAACCCCTGCGGCGTCGCGATGGGCGCCGATCTGCGCGATGCGTTTCTGAAGGCGCTCGCCTGCGATCCCGTGAGCGCCTTTGGCGGCATCATCGCGGTCAATCGCGCGCTCGACGCGGCAACGGTCGAAGCGATCGGCAAGCTATTCCTTGAAGTCATCATCGCGCCGCAGATCACGCCGGAAGCGCGCGCGTTGTTGACGAAGAAGTCGAATCTGCGCGTGCTCGAAGCCGGTTCCCTGCCCGATCCCGCCGCGCCCGGCATGACGATCCGCTCGCTTGCCGGCGGCTATTTGCTGCAAACCCGCGATGACGGGCGGATCGGCGAAAACGATTTGAAGCTCGTCACCAAACGCGCGCCGAGCGCAGCCGAGCGCGCCGATCTGCTCTTTGCTTTCCGGGTGGCCAAGCACGTGAAATCCAACGCGATCGTCTATGCCAAGGGCGGCGCCACGGTCGGCATCGGCGCCGGCCAGATGAGCCGGGTCGATTCCTCGCGCATCGCCGCGCATAAGGCCGAAGAGGCCGGTAAAGCCGCCGGGCTTGCCGAAAGCCCGGCAAAGGGCTCGGTCGTGGCCTCGGACGCGTTCTTTCCCTTTGCCGACGGGCTCGAAGCGGCGGTGGCGGCGGGCGCCACCGCGGTCATCCAGCCGGGCGGCTCGGTGCGCGACAGCGAGGTGATCGCTTCCGCCGACAAGGCCGGAATCGCCATGGTTTTCACCGGGATGCGTCACTTCCGGCATTAACCTCGACCGGCCCCAGGCGAAGCTGGCCAAAACGACGTCAGGCTCATAAAATGGGCCTTGCGCAACCAGGGCTCTGCACCGGTGTGCCGCAAGGGAGAAACGCATGACGTCACCCGATAACGGACCCGTCATTGTCGAGCGCGAGAAAAGCCGCGCCGCCGGGCTTTATCCGATCGACATCGCCTTCGCCGATTACGACCGCACTCGCCCGATCATCGACGGGCGCGTGAAGCCGGAAGGCATCGCGCTCAAAGCCAACACGTCCTGGATCGGCGATTTCTGCACCAGGCCGGTCTATGAGGATTACGACGCCGCCGAGATGTCGTTCTCCTGGTATCTCGCCGCGCGCGACCGCGGCGAGCCGTGCATTGCCATTCCGATCTTTCCGCTGCGCATGGCGGTCTGGGCCTATGTCTTCGTGCGCGCGGATTCGCCGATCACCAAGCCGAGCGATCTGATCGGCAAGCGCATCGCGGCGCAAGGCTATCGCTACACCGTCAATCTGTGGCTGCGCGGCATTTTCAAAGAGCATTATGGCTTCGCGCCCGAGCAGGCGACCTGGGTCACCAACGAGACCGAAGGTGCCGGCTATCAAGTGCCGAAAAACGTCAAGGTCGAGATCGTCAAAGGCAAGACGCCCGAGGAAAAGCTCAAAGACGGCGAAGTCGACGCGATCTGGTGCACCTCGGTGCCGAAGCAATTCCTCAATGGCGAGAGCTGGATTCGCCGGCTGTTCCCCGATTGCCAGGGCGAGATGCAGTCTTTCGTGCGCCGCACCGGCATCATGCCGATCACCCACACTTTGGTGATGAAGCAGGAACTGGCCGCGCGCGAACCTTGGATCGCCGAGAGTCTTTATCGCACTTTCGTCGCAGCGCAACGCACCGCCGACGAAGTGTTGCAAACCGATCCGAAGCTCTTGTCGCTGCTCGATTCGGTGTTCCTGTTGGAGCAACAAAAGGCGGCTTACGGTTCCAACCCCTATGTGCAGGGGCTCGCTCCCAACCGCAAGATCGTCGAAACCTTCGTGCGCTATGCGCATGACCAGGGCTACATCTCGCGCCGCATCCCGGTCGAAGAGCTGTTCGTTCCGAGCACGCTGACCTTATAGGTACGGGCCGGGCCGGCGCCCGGCAGCCAAGCTCCCATCCAACGGTCGCGCGGCGATGCTACGCGGCCGTTGTTCATGGGCGCGGACCGGGTTTATGCTCGGCCTCGCCCAATCAAAAAGCCTATTCCTTGGAGGAACGTCATGGACCGTCGCGAATTCCTGCAATCCGCCACCCTTGCCGCCGCCGCGAGTGCCGCCACGACCGCGGTCGCGAGCCCGGCCGCTGCCGAAACCCCGAGCACCATGCCGAAGCCTGCCGGTGCGCAGCGCGACTGGTCACATCGCGCGCCCAAGGGCGAGCCGGTGGTGAAGCGCTTCGACGAGCAACGCTGGGTGCTCGACAACGTCATTCAAGCCAACGGCATCGATTGGGATCAAAGCCACACCGGCGTTGTCATCGGCTCGGGCGGGCCGAGCACCATCCCCGAGATGGCGGAATTAAAGAAACGCGTGGTGCGGCTGGTCGACATCGCCCCGGCCTTCGAGGCGCTGGCCCAAGCGCGCGAGGCGAAGGCGCAGGAGGCGGAGCAGGCCGGCAACAAGGACGCCGCGGCCGAGCATTATTATCTCGCCTCCAATTACTGGGCCTCGGCGATGTGGACGGTCGACGAGGTCAACGCCCAGATCAAGATGCAGAACGGCAAGAAGCTCGACAACTTCAAGAAATGGATGTCGGTCGCCGATCACAAGATCGAGTGGATCGAGCTCCCGTATCGCGGCAAGACCTTGCCCGCGATCTTCCATCTGCCGCCGAATTATCAGCAAGGGACCAAGATCCCCGTGATCGTCGTCGTCTCGGGCATGGACGGGTTCAAGGAACGCTCGGTCGCGCTGAAGGACGACCGCTTTTTAAAGCGCGGCTATGCCGTGCTCGCCTTCGAAGGGCCGGGCTATTGGGAGCCGCCGCTGCGCGGCATCTATGTCGACGTGCCGGGCTGGGCCGAAGCCGGCAGGACCGTCGCGGATTGGATCGCCAAGCGCCCCGAGCTCGACGTGACCAAGATCGGCATGACCGGGGTTTCCTTCGGCTCGTTCTTCACCGCGATCATGATGGCGTCGGATGCGCGCTTCAAAGCCTGCGCCATCACCGGCACCTGCTACGAGCCGGGCGGCGAGACGATTTTCAATCGCGCCTCGCCGACCTTCAAAAAGCGCTTCATGTTCATGTCGGGCATCACCGACGAAAAAGAGTTCGACGAGTTCCGCAAGACGATCGACTGGAACGGCTATGCGCAGCGGATCAAGGGCGCCTATTTCGTCGCGTGCGGCGAATACGACCAGCTTTGCCCCTTGGAATACACCGAAGCCTTCGTGAAAGCCTTGGGCGGGCCGAAGCAGCTCGTCGTTTACAAAGGCGGCAATCACAGCATCGCCTTCACCACCGCATCGACCAAGGGGCCCGACCCGCGCGCCGTGCAGGCGGACTGGCTCGCCGCGCGGCTCGAAGGCAAGCCTTTCAGCAACGAACGCTGGGTCGTGGATTATGACGGCTCGGTGGCGAAGGAAACGATCGCCTGAGTTTGCAGACTCGTCTCATCCTCGCCCCCCTCCCATTCCCTCCCCCTCGAGGGGGGAGGGTTAGGGTGGGGGTGAAGGCTGTGCGCCGCGCTCAGATACAGCGCCCGCCATCGACTTCGAGCGCGACACCGGTGATGAACGCGGCCTCGTCCGAGGCGAGGTAGAGCGCGGCATTCGCCACGTCCTGCGGCGTCGACAGCCGCCCCAGCGGCACGGTGGCGACAAAACGTTGGCGATGCGCCTCGGTGTTGCCGCCCAAAAAGCTCGGCAGAAGCGGCGTGTCGCCGGCTACGGGACAGAGTGCGTTCACCCGGATCTTGTCGGGGCCAAGCTCGGCCGCCATGCCTTTGGTGAGATTGATCACCGCGCCCTTCGAGCCGTTATACCAGACAAGGCCCGGGCGCGGCCTGATCCCGGCCGTCGAGGCGGTGTTGATGATGGATCCGCCTTTGCCCTGTTGCCGCAACACCGGAACCAGATGCCGCGCGGCGAGGTAGATCGACTTCACATTGACCGCGTAAATGCGGTCGAATTCCTCCTCGCCCACTTCGAGCATCGGCCGGTTCACATGGGTGATGCCGGCATTGTTGACCATGATGTCGATATGGCCGTAGCGATCGAGGCTTGCCCTGATAAGCAGCGCCATATCCTGATCGCGCGACACATCGCCGCGAATATAGGTCGCGCTGCCTTGGCCTTGCGCGGTTTCGATATCGCCAGCGACGCGATTGCCGCCAGCGTTGTTGACGTCGTTAATGATAAGCTTGGCGCCTTCCTCGGCAAAGCGCTTCGCGATCGCTTCGCCAAAGCCCGAGCCGCCTCCCGTGACGATCGCCACCTTGTCCTTCAAGCGCATCAAAGCCCCCCGCCGCATAGCTGGCCCTGCTCCGGCTTAACGCCGGGCGACGGACCTTTGGCGCCGATTATAGCGCGCCGGCAGGTTAGTCGTCGCCTGATTGCCAGTAGGCGTAGGTCATGCCGAGCGGATCGACATCCGACGCTTCCCGCCAATTCGTATCGGGCTCGAACATCTCGCCGACGGTGGCGCGAAGTGCTGCTTCATCGACATTGCCCACGGGCTTGGCCGCAACCGCGATGCAGCTGCGATCTGCCGGGATCGATGCGGCCTCGGTGGTGACGACGCTGATGGCAGGCGGCGCGGCAGACGGCTTGTCCTGGGTCGGATCTGCCTCGGCTGCCCGGGTCTCTTCGAACTGGGTCCCTGATGGGACCGTGATAACTTCGCCTAAATCGACGGACTCGACGCCGGCAAGCCGGCAAATCTCAAAGGTTAGCTTTGCCGGCGGCGTGGCTGCGGGCTGCGCCAAGGGATCGGCCAAGGCGGGCACAGCCGCAAAAATCGGGGAGACGATCAAGAGAGCGGCGAGGATCGGGGAGCGCATGGTTCGAAGGTTCCGCAAGGTGGCAGCGTCTTGCGCTGCCGATTTATGCGAAAATCGTGCCCGATGACGCAAGTTACAAAGCCGTAATCCCGGGCGCGGCGCGCCTGAAGATCAAACGACGATGTTGACGATCTGGCCGCGGCCGCGCGGCGGCACGGGGCGCGCCGCGTTCGAAGGCTGGGCCTGGATGCTTTCCGCAGGCTGGGCTTGCACCGCCGGACGCACAGGCGGGCGCAGCAAAGCCGCCCTGGCCTGCTGCACGACAGCAAGCTGGGCGGGCGAAAGAACGCCGGAAAGAGGCGACGAGGCCATGCCAAGAGCCTGACAGGTCATGGTAAATGGCGCGTTAACCCAGTCCTTGTTGGGCGCTGCCGCGAGGTCTATTTTAGCCGCAACCGATTATTGGGAGCCGCGCCATGCCTGACACGAGCCTCATTCCCATCCCCGCTCAGGTCGCGAGCAACGCGTGGGTCGACGAGCCGCAATATTTCAAGCTCTATGAGGAGTTGGTCGCAAACCCGGAAAAATTCTGGGGCGAGCAGGGCAAGAGGCTGCACTGGATCAAGCCTTATACCAAGGTCAAGAACACCAGCTTTACCGGCAACGTCTCGATCAAGTGGTACGAGGACGGCACGCTTAACGCCTCGTACAATTGCATCGACCGGCATCTCGCCACGCGCGCGGACCAGACCGCGATCCTGTGGGAAGGCGACAGCCCGTCGGAACAGAAGCACGTTTCCTATTCCGAGCTGCACGAGAATGTCTGCCGGCTCGCCAATGTGATGAAGGCGCAAGGCGTCAAGAAGGGCGACCGGGTCACGATCTACCTGCCGATGATCCCCGAGGCGGCCTATGCGATGCTGGCCTGCGCGCGCATCGGCGCCGTGCACAGCGTCGTCTTCGGCGGCTTCTCGCCGGAAAGCCTGGTCGGCCGGATTCAGGATTGCAGCTCGACCTATGTCATCACGGCCGATGAAGGCTTGCGCGGCGGGCGTAAGGTGCCGTTAAAAGCCAATACCGACGAAGCGCTCAAATCCTGCCCGGGCGTGAAGACCGTGCTGGTGGTGCGCCGCACCGGCGGCAGCATCGGCTGGAGCGACGGCCGCGACGTCTGGTACCACGACGCCATGGCGAAAGTGTCGAAGGATTGCCCGCCTGCGGAGATGAATGCCGAGGATCCGCTGTTCATCCTTTACACCTCGGGCTCGACCGGCAAACCCAAAGGCGTGCTGCACACGACCGGCGGCTATCTCGTCTATACCGCCATGACCCATCAATATGTTTTCGACTATCACGACGGCGACATCTATTGGTGCACCGCCGATGTCGGCTGGGTCACCGGGCACAGCTACATTGTCTATGGGCCCTTGGCCAATGGCGCCACCACCCTGATGTTCGAAGGCGTGCCCAATTACCCCGACGCCTCGCGCTTCTGGCAGGTGATCGACAAGCACAAGGTCAACATCTTCTACACCGCGCCCACCGCGATCCGCGCGCTGATGCGCGAAGGCGATCACTTCGTCACCAAGACCTCGCGTTCTTCTTTGAAGTTGCTCGGCTCGGTCGGCGAGCCGATCAATCCCGAAGCCTGGCTGTGGTATCACCGTGTGGTCGGCAATTCCAAGGTTCCGATCGTCGATACCTGGTGGCAGACCGAAACCGGCGGAATCCTGATCACGCCGCTGCCCGGCGCCACGCCTTTGAAGCCGGGCTCGGCGACGCGGCCTTTCTTCGGCGTGAAGCCGCAAATCGTCGACGGCGACGGCAAGGTTCTGGAAGGTGCCACCGAAGGCAATCTCTGCATCACCGATAGCTGGCCCGGCCAGATGCGTACCGTCTTCGGCGATCACAAGCGTTTCATCGAAACCTACTTCTCGACCTTCCCGGGAAAATATTTCACGGGGGACGGCGCGCGGCGCGACGAGGACGATTACTACTGGATCACCGGCCGAGTCGACGACGTGATCAACGTTGCCGGCCACCGTCTCGGCACGGCGGAAGTCGAAAGCGCGCTGGTCGCCCATCCCAAGGTCGCCGAAGCGGCCGTGGTCGGCTATCCCCACGACATCAAGGGCCAGGGCATCTACGCCTATGTGACCTTGAAAGTGGGCATCGAGCCGACCGAGCCCTTGCGCCAGGAGCTCAACCAATGGGTCCGCAAGCAGATCGGCCCGATCGCCACGCCCGACCTTATTCAATGGGCGCCTGGCCTGCCCAAGACGCGTTCGGGCAAGATCATGCGCCGCATTCTGCGCAAGATCGCGGCGAACGAGCAGGAGCAGCTCGGCGATACCTCGACCCTCGCCGATCCCGGCGTGGTCAACGAGCTGGTCGACAACCGGATGAATCGCGAGTAATTCGCGGCGACGGCGCCGCATCGGCGGCGAAGGCTCTGGACTAATCGTCTGCCAGGCAGGCCGCCTGGCTGGCGAGCGCGGCTTCGAGCTCAAGATAGGGGTGAACCATGCGGAATCACCTGCTTCGTGACGTCAGCCTGGCGCTGGTCGCCAAGGTTGTCGCGCTGACCGCGCTCTATTTCCTGTTCTTCGACGCAGCGCGTCATCCGCCGCCAGATGCGCCGCAAGTCGCGGCCTGGGTTCTCGGCCAAGATTCCGGCGCACACGCAAGGTAAGCATCATGGATGTCGTCGAGCTGTCACGTCTCCAATTCGCCCTGACCGCGCTTTATCATTTCCTGTTCGTGCCGCTGACGCTTGGCCTGTCGCTGCTCCTGGTCGTGATGGAGAGCGTCTATGTCATGACCGGCCGCGCCATCTGGCGCGAGATGACGAAATTTTGGGGCGTGCTGTTCGGCATCAATTTCGCCATGGGCGTCGCGACCGGCATCACCATGGAATTCCAGTTCGGCACCAACTGGGCCTATTACGCGCATTACGTCGGCGACATTTTCGGCGCGCCCTTGGCGATCGAAGGCCTGATGGCGTTCTTCCTCGAAGCCACCTTCATCGGCCTGTTCTTCTTCGGCTGGCAAAAAATGCCCAAGGTCGGGCATTTGGCCGCGACCACCTTGATGGCTTTGGGCGCGAATTTCTCGGCGCTGTGGATTCTCATCGCCAATGCCTGGATGCAGAATCCGGTCGGCGCGCGCTTCAATCTCGACACGATGCGCATGGAGCTGACCTCGTTCTACGACCTGTTGTTCAACCCGGTCGCGCAATCGAAATTCGTCCACACGGTCAGCGCCGGCTATGTCTGCGGCTCGGTCTTCGTCATGTCGGTGAGCGCCTGGTATTTGCTGCGCGGCCGCCACATCGCCTTCGCCAAGCGCTCGATGACCGTCGCCGCGAGCTTCGGCCTCGCCTCGGCGCTGTCCGTGGTCGTGCTCGGCGACGAAAGCGGCTACACCGCGACCGAGCAGCAGCAAATGAAGATCGCGGCCATCGAGGCGATGTGGGACACCCAACCCGCGCCGGCCTCTTTCACCGCTTTCGGCATACCCGACGTCGCGCAGCGCGAGACGCATTATGCGATCGAGATACCCTGGCTGCTCGGCATCATCGCCACGCGCTCCTTCGATATCTACATTCCCGGCATCAATCAGCTGGTCGCCGCCGGCGAAGTGCGCATCAGCAACGGCATCGCCGCCTATGGCGCGCTTGTCGCTTTGCGTCGCAACCGTTCCGATCCCGCGGCGATGGCGATTTTCGAGCACAATGTCGGCGATCTCGGCTATGGGCTTCTCGTCCGGCGTTACGCGCCCAATGTGACCGATGCCACCGGCGCGCAGATCCGGCAAGCCGCCCGCGACCTCATACCCGACGTGCCCGTGCTGTTCTGGTCGTTCCGTTTCATGGCCGGGATCGGATTTTATTTCATCGCGCTCTTCGCCGTCGGCTTCACGCTCGCCTCGACGCGCAAGCTCGAGCGCCGTTGGTTCCTGCGCATCGCGCTGTGGAGCCTGCCGCTGCCCTGGATCGCCGCCGAGCTCGGCTGGATCGTCGCCGAATATGGCCGCCAGCCTTGGGTGGTCGAAGGCGTCTTGCCGACCTTTCTCGGCGTGTCGTCGACCTCCGCCGGGCAGGTCTGGCTTTCCTTGGCCGGCTTTGTGTTGTTCTACAGCGCGCTGGCCGTGGTCGATGTCTTCTTGATGACAAGGGCGATCCGCCAGGGCCCGCCCGACGAAAGGGTGTAAGCGATGCCCGATTACGAAAGCTTGCGCTTTATCTGGTGGGCCTTGCTCGGCGTGCTGCTGATCGGCTTTGCCGTGACCGATGGCTACGACCTCGGCATGGGCATGCTGTTGCGCGTGGTGGCGAAGACCGATGCCGAGCGGCAACGGACGCTGGCGACCACCGAGCCGGTCTGGGAAGGCAATCAGGTTTGGCTGGTCCTGGGCGGCGGTGCTGCTTTCGCGGCTTGGCCCATGCTCTATGCGGCGAGCTTCTCGGGCTTCTACATCGCGATGCTGGTCGTGCTTGCCGCCTTGATCCTGCGGCCGGTCGCGTTCAACTATCGCGACAAGCTGCCCGATGCCGGCTGGCGCAACGCCTGGGACTGGGCGCATTTCGTCAGCGGCTTCGTGCCGTCGCTGATTTTCGGCGTTGCCTTCGGCAATCTTTTGCAAGGCGTTCCGTTCCATCTCGACGACGATCTGCGCCCGATCTACACCGGCAGCTTCTTCGAACTGCTCAATCCCTTCGCGCTGTTGGCCGGGCTGTTGAGCGTGGCGATGCTGGCGATGCATGGCGCGACCTGGATCGCGCTCAAATCCGAAAGCGAGGTCGCGACCCGCGCGCGCGGCGCGGCCTTTTATGCCGGCTGGATCACGATCGCGCTGTTTGCCTTGGCCGGCCTCTGGCTCGCCAGGCTGTTGCCCGGCTATGCGGTCACGGGAATCCTCGCCCATGACGGGCCCTCGAACCCGCTGATGAAATCAGTCGCCGTGGGATCCGGCGCGTGGCTCGCCAATTACCGCGCCTATCCGATCACGATCGTGGCGCCGATCGCAGGCCTTGCCGGCGCGCTGTTGGTGATCCCCTGTGCCTGGACAAAAAAAGACCTTCTGGCCTTCCTCGCCAGCGCCATCGCCATCGCCGGCATTATCGCGACGGCCGGGCTTGCGATGTTTCCGTTTCTCTTTCCGTCGTCGAGCGATCCCAAAAGCAGCCTCACGGTTTGGGACGCGTCGTCGAGTCGAGCTGACCTTGTTCATCATGTTGCTGGCGACGCTGATCTTCCTGCCGATCGTGCTGTTCTATACCGGCTGGGTAATCCGTATCTTGCGTGGCCGCGTCGGCACGGAACTCGGCGAAGGCCGCGACATCTATTGAGGCAAGAGCAGAGGCAGGAGCGACAGCGCCATGTGGTATTTCAGCTGGATTCTCGGTGTCGGCCTTGCCGTCGCATTCGGCATTCTCAACGCCATGTGGCTTGAGTTGACCGAAGACGACCAGCCGGGCGAGGGAAGCGGACGCTAGCCCGAGAGCAAGATCGGGTCAGCATGAATCCCGCCGAGCCGATCTTGCTCTCATTCGAGGATGTAGAGCCTGATCGTCTCAAGCCCAATCGGCTTGAGACGATCAGGCTCTAGACCGGCGCCGTTGCTTCAAGCCCCTGGGCGCTGGCGGCATCGCGCTCGCGATCTGAAGCGGAAGCCGGAATCCGGCCACGGCTGTATTGCCGCGGCGAGCAGCCCATGACTCGCTTGAAGGCGGTGCTGAAGGCGCTTTCGGATTCATAGCCCAGCGCCAGGGCAATGACGGAAATTGGATCGCCGGTATTCGCCAGCCTGTCCCCGGCCAGCAGCATGCGCCAGCGCGTCAGATATTCCATCGGCGCCGCCCCGACCTTCTCCTTGAACTTCAGGGCGAAGCTCGACCGCGACATGGCTGCGTGTTTCGCGAGGGCCTCCAATGTCCAGCGCTGCGCGGGATCCTCGTGCATCGCGCTGATCGCCGCGCCCATCTGCTTATCGGCCAGGGCGAAGAACCAGCCGACGCCACTTGCCCCTTCCGCCAGATGCAGCCGCAAAGCCTGAGCCAGCATCATATGGGCGAGGTGTTGGGCGACGAGAAATCCGCCCGGCTGGCGCTCGCGCAGCTCCTGCATCATCCGCTCCACCGACCAGCGCAGCGCCGCCTGATCCGATTCCTGCCTGATATGCACGATGGGCGGCAAAATCCCCAACAACATGCTGGCGTGATGGCCGCCCAGTGCGAAGCGGCTGCCGACGAGAAAGAAATCTCCGCCGCCATTATAGGTAACGATGCCGCCTTCGCGCACGGGCGAGAAAATCGGGCCGGCATCGACCGGCGTCAACGCGATGTCGCTGGCAAGGCGGAAAGGGCGTCCGAGCGGCAGGATGAAGCAATCCCCTGCCTTGAGGCATACCGGTTCGGCAACGCCCTCCACGGCGAGGAAGCACTGGCCGGAGACCACGGCGTAGCATTTGATGCAATCTTGCTGGTCGGAAAACTGGATCGACCAATCCCCGCCCGCGTCGAAGCCAGCGGACATATAGCTGCGCGGTTTCAGCAGCGACAACACGTCTGAGAGCGGGTCCATGGGCTATCCCGGACGATTGCGAAGATAATACGGACCTCACAGCATAGATCGTCTTTCCTCCATCGCCTAGCTTGGCGATACCGGGGCTGCAACCGCGGTCACGGAATGGGTTAGAGGAGAAGCCGCGATGCGTGTCTTCGTCACCGGAGCGACAGGTTTTATCGGTTCCGCAATTGTGCGGGAGCTTATCGACGCCGGCCATCAGGTGCTCGGTCTTGCGCGCTCGGATGGCGGCGCCAAATCGCTTTCCGCCGCCGGTGCCGAGGTGCATCGCGGCGATCTTGAAGATCGCGAAAGCTTGCGCAGCGGAGCCGCCAAGGCGGATGGCGTCATCCACACCGCCTTCAACCACGATTTCTCGAAATTCGACGCAAGCTGCGAGACCGAGAGACACGCCATCGAGGCGCTCGGCGCGGCGCTCGCCGGCTCCGACCGCCCTTTGATCGTCACCTCCGGCACCGGCCTCCTGACGCAAGGTCGCCTCGTGACGGAAGACGACGTGCCCTATGCCGGCCCGAATGCGATAGCCCGCGTTGCGTCGGAACAGGCGGCACTTGCGATGGCGGCGCGTGGCGTGCGCGTATCGGTGGTGCGCCTTCCGACATCGGTCCATGGCGATGGCGACCACGCTTTCGTTCCGCTTCTCATCGGCATCGCGCGTGAAAAAGGCGTTTCCGCCTATCCGGGCGACGGGCTCAACCGTTGGCCGGCGGTGCATCGCCTCGATGCCGCACATCTCTTCCGGCTCGCGCTCGAGAAAGGCGTCGCCGGCGCGCGTTATCACGGCGCCGCCGAAGAAGGCGTGCGGTTCCGCGACATCGCCGGCATCATCGGCCGGCGCCTCAACCTGCCGATCATCGGCAAGACAAAAGAGGAAGCCGCGAGCTACTTTGGCTGGTTCGCGCATTTCGCCGCGATCGACAACCCGGCATCGAGCGCGCGAACGCGGGAAGTGCTGGGGTGGCAGCCGAAACAGCCCGGCCTTATTCCCGATCTCGACCGCCCGCGCTATTTCGAGAGCTGAACCGACAGCAGACCGTGTATCCGCAGCATTCTAGCACGTGCACGGTCGCCGGCTAATTCTTCGCGTGGCTCAGGCGGGGCGCCACGCGCGTCCCGAATTGCGCCATCGCGACGCCTCCCAATTTCCTCTGGACCGATTCGTTCATCGCGGCTCTTTTTCTTGTACAGCCTTTTGATCGGCGTCAGCCACAACTCTGACATTTTCGTCGCCTAATTGGATTTCCGTTACAAATGCCGCTTCGCCTTCCTGCTCGAAGAGCCAAGCAACAGCCGCATTTGGCATCGCGCTAGCGGAGATGGCAATTTTTTCAAAGCACTCTTTCACATATGCCTCCTCCGCGGAACTAAAGCCATCTGTAAGCGAGATGACCCACGCCAATTTGCTTTTCATTGCGACACAACCATGGATGATGAATTGGCGGCCGCTCGACTGTCGTATTAGACTGTCTTCTGTATATGTTTTATCAGTCAGAATTATTTGGAAACAAACCTTGGTTCTTGCAGTAGGTGCCTTAACAAAGGCGACTGGCTTAGCGTCTTTGAATTCGGAGTGAAACGGACGGCGCGTTGGAGGTGGCGGGAAAACTATCCCAAATAATGGTTTGTTTAGAGCGACCAGCACTTCTAGATCGCAGCGCCACTTGAACAACGCAGGGCGGGCTCCGTCGGAATTCGCGGCAAATCTGCAGATGCCAGATTTGTGCATACTGAGCTTGGCGATGCTAGCGGTAGTCCGTGACGCGAGGTAAAGATCATCTCCCTGCGCCCACAAACGCCAGACGGATGACCGAAGATCGCTTCGGCTGCCAATTGCGAAGCGAATCTCCTTTTCAATCATTCTTCTTAGGTCCCCCAACTTTACCGGATGCCGCAGTCGTCAAGAATTGTACCGTGCCACTTCCAATTAGGAAATTTTGTGTCAGAAACGGCGCAATCGAGACTGCTTCTTACCGATATTTTTCCGCTGTGCGTTTTGAATTATTTACTCGGCAGAGTCTCTAGAGCCACGTTTGAGCATCAAACCGACCCCGACCAAAGACTACTAACTAATCCACCAGGAACCCACGCAACGCCCGGTTCGCCACGGTCAGCATCGCGAGGTCGGGCGGGCTCGCCGCTTCGATCTCGTGCACCAGCGCGTTAAGTCGCGCCAAATCAGCCGCATGGGAAGCCAGCCATTTGTCGAAGTCGCCATCGCCCGTCATGGCGCGGGCGGCGAGATCGGTCTGATGCGCATAGAGATCTTCGATCAAGGCCGAGGCCGCGCGTTTCTGCCATTGCGTGTCGGAGGCCAGCTTGCGCGCGGCGATGCGCAGCGTGTCGAGATGGAAGCGCGATCCCACGGCGAAGAAGCGATGGCCGCAAGCGATAAGGTCCTGCTTGGTGGTCGCGGCTAGGCGCACGATGTCCACCGCCGAGAGCAGGAAATCGAGCCGCGCCACGCGCAACGCCAAGGACGCCGGCACGGATTTCTCGGCAAAGGTCGCGCCGCGCCGCGCCAGCTCGGCGCGGTGCGTTTCGGGCAGGATTTCGTCGAGGCGCTGCGCCAGGATCGCGACGCCGGGCCGGAACGCATCGACCTGTGCGCGAATGTCGAGCTGCGCGCTCATCAGGAACCACATGGTCACGCGTTCCACGAGGCGCAGCGCGGCACGCAGCATCTCGATCTGAACCGGCGCCGCCACCTTGTTGTCGAGCGCGTTGACATCGGCCCAGAGCGCATCGAGATCGAACACCTGCCGCACGATCATATAGGCGCGGGCGACATCGCCCGGAGCGCGGCCCGAGCGCTCGGCCACGTCGTGCACGAAGGTGATGCCGGTGCGGTTGACCAGATCATTGGCGGCGACGGTCGCGATCAGCTCGCGCCGCAGCTGATGCGCGCCGATCTCGGCGCGGAAGCGTTCGACCAACACCTTCGGGAAATAGGCGTAGAGATCCTCGGCAAGCTGTGCGTCGTCGGGAAAGTCGCTGGCGAGCAGATCCTCGGCCAAGGTGTTTTTGACATAGGCCAGCAGCACCGATAATTCGGGCCTTGTGAGCGGCTGGCGCGCCTGGGCGCGCGCGGCGAGCGTATCGTTGCTCGGCAAGAATTCGACCGCGCGGTCGAGCCGTCCGGCGCTTTCCAAATCGCGCAGAAGACGCGCCTCGGCATCGAGCCGCTCGGGGCCTTGCGCCTCCGCGACCGACAGCGCCAAGCCTTGGAGATAATTGTCGCGCAGAACGAGATCGGCGACTTCGTCGGTCATTTGCTGCAGCAGTTCGTTGCGCTGCGCGAGCGTGAGCTTGCCCGCAGCGACCGCAGGGTTGAGCAGGATTTTGAGATTGACCTCGTGATCCGAGGTGTCGACCCCGGCGGAATTGTCGATCGCATCGGTATCGATGCGCCCGCCCTTCATCGCATATTCGATACGGCCAAGCTGCGTGACGCCGAGATTGGCGCCTTCGCCGACGATCTTGGCGCGAATCTCGGCGGCGTTGATGCGCAGCGCATCATTGGCGCGATCGCCGGCATCGGCCTGGCTTTCGCCCGAAGCTTTCACGAAGGTGCCGATGCCGCCGAAGAACAATAGATCGACCGGCGCCTTCAGAATCGCCCGGATCAATTCGGCCGGATTCATGCGCTCGGCGGTGACCGCCAACACGGCGCGGATTTCGGGCGAGAGCGGGATCGACTTCGCGCTGCGCTCGTAAATGCCGCCGCCGGCCGAGAGCAATGACTTGTTGTAATCGAGCCAGCTCGAGCGCGGCAGGGCGAAAAGCCGCTGCCGCTCGGCGAAGCTTGTGTCCGGATCGGGATCGGGATCGAGAAAGATATGCACGTGATTGAAGGCGGCGACGAGCTTGGTGTGCGGCGAGCGCAGCATGCCGTTGCCGAACACGTCGCCCGCCATGTCGCCCACGCCGACGCAAGTGAAATCGGCGCTCTGAATGTCGCGGCCGAGCTCGCGGAAATGGCGCTTCACCAGCTCCCAGGCGCCGCGCGCGGTGATGCCGATCGCCTTGTGGTCATAGCCCGCCGAGCCGCCCGAGGCATAAGCATCGCCCAGCCAGTAGCCATATTCCGTGGCGAGCGCGTTGGCGATGTCGGAGAAAGTGGCGGTACCCTTGTCGGCCGCGACCACCAGATAGGGATCGTCGCCATCGTGGCGCAAGACATCCTTGGGCGGCACGATCTTGCCGCCGACGATGTTGTCGGTCAGATCGAGCAGACCGCGCATCAGGATCTTGTAGCACTCGATCCCCTCGGCCTGCTGCTGATCGCGCGGGACCGGCATGTGTTTGACGACGAAGCCGCCTTTCGAACCGGTCGGCACGATGACGGCGTTCTTCACCACCTGCGCCTTCATCAGGCCGAGAATCTCGGTGCGGAAATCCTCCTTGCGGTCGGACCAGCGTATGCCGCCGCGCGCGATCTTGCCGCCGCGCAGATGAACGCCTTCCATGCGCGGGCTGTAGACGAAAATCTCGCACAGCGGCCGCGGCAAAGGGAAAAGCTCGATCTCGCGGCTCGCGAGCTTCACCGCCAGATAAGGCTTGGGCGCGCCGTTTTGCTGGCGCTGGAAGTAATTGGTGCGCAGCGATTTCGCGATGAGGCGCAGAAAGCTGCGCAGGATGCGGTCCTCGTCGAGGCTTTCGACCTTGTCGAGCTCTTGCTCGATCTCCTTCACCCGGCGCTCGGTCTCGGCCACGGCGCGGCCGGGCGATGCCGGGTCGAAACGCGCCTCGAACAGCGCGACCAGCCGCCCCGAAATGGCCGCGTGATGCGACAGCGCGTCTTCCATATAGCCCTGGCTGTAGCTCGATCCCGCCTGGCGCAGAGCCTTGGCGTAAAGCCGCAGCACCGTGACCTGGCGCCAATCGAGGCCCGAAGCCAGCACCAGCCGGTTGAACCCGTCGCTCTCCATCGCGCCCGCCCAAAGCTGCGCGAAGGCTTCCTCGAAACGCGCATGCTCGCCGGCGATGTCGATATCGCCCAGGGTCGAGACCAAGCCGAAATCCTGAATCCAGATCGCTTGCGGCGCGCCCGCGACGGCGACCTCGAAGGGCACTTCGGTGATCGCTTTCAGCCCCATATGCTCGAGGATCGGCAGCACGTCGGACAAGGCGCATGGCGCTTCGGCGCGGCAGATCTTAAAGCGCAGCTCGCCCGGTCCGGCCCGGCCCGGGCGATAGAGGACGAGCGCCAAGGGCGCGCCTTTGCGCACCGTCTCGATGCGCGCGATATCCGCCACGGCGAGGGCGGCGGTGTAGCGCTCGCGGTAATTCGAGGGGAAGGCATCGGCGTAACGCGACGCCAGCGCCAGCCCCGCCTCTTCGCCTTGCGCGGCGATCAGCGCCTCGCCGAGCTTGTCGGCCCAGCTGCGCGCGGCCTCGGCCAGACGCTGCTCGAGCGCGTCGAGATCGACCTCGGGCAAAGGCCCGTCGGCATGGAGAATAAAATTCACCCGCGCCAGCACGGCATCGTCGAGCTGGGTGGTGAAGCTGTCGACCGCGGCGTGAAACGCGCTTTCCAGAATCGCGGCCAAGCTTTGCCGCAGCGCCGTGTCGTAGCGCTCGCGCGGCACATAGACGAAGCACGACACGAAGCGCCCGAACGGATCGCGGCGCGCGAACAGCGCAACGTGCTGGCGTTCCTGGAGGCCGAGAATGCCGGTGGCGATGTCGTAAAGCTCGGCATCGGAAATCTGAAACAGCTCGTCGCGCGGGAAAGTGTCGAGGATATGCGACAAGGCCTTGCCGTCATGGCCGGCAGGGTCGAAGCCGCTGCGCTCCAGCACGCTCGCGACCTTCTGGCGCAGGAAGGGGATCGTGCGGATGGGACGGCGATAGGCTTGCGAGGTGAAAAGGCCAAGGAACAGGCGCATCCCGACGGCGTCGCCTTGCGTGCCGAAGAGCTTGACGCCGATCGCATCCATCCGCACCGGACGGTGGACGCGCGCGCGGTAGTTGGACTTGCTGATGAACAAAAGGCGCGGCGCGCGCAGAAACGCCTGAACGTCGGGCGGAAGCGCCGCGAAATCGCGCAACCCGTCGAAAACGCGATGGGCCGGATCGCGCAGCACGCCCAAGCCGGCCGCCACCGCGCTGATCGCCGGGCGACTGAACCGATACTCGCGACAACCGAGATAGGTAAAGTTGTCATTGTCGAGCCAGGCGAGAAAATCGAGCGTCTCGGTCAGCTCCTCTTCGGCGACCGGCGGCCGGATGCGCGCCATGCCATGGCGCAGATCGTCGAGCGAGTCGCGCATTTTGCGCCAATCCTCGACCGCCGCGCGCACCTCGGCCAGCGTCGCTTCGAGCCGCGCGCGGATCGCCTCGATCCGGTGCGCATCGCGCAATTCGCTGATCTCGATATGCATGAAGGATTCCGCGGCGCCAGCCGCTTGATCCGCGTCGTGAAGCTGGACCACGCGCCCGGCCGCATCGCGGTCGACGCGCACCACCGGATGGATGACGAGATGGACGGTGACACCTTCGGCGTTCAGCGCCATAGTCGCCGAATTGACCAGAAAGGGCATGTCGTCATTGACGATTTCGATCACCGTGTGCGGCGAGGTCCAGCCTTGGTCGTCGCGACGGGGGCTGAAAACGCGCAGCTTCGCCGTGCGCGGCGCCCGGTTTTGCGCGAATTCCCACAAGGACGCGGCGGCCCCGTAAAGATCCTCGGGCACGCGATCGATCAGATCGTCGGGTGCGACGTGGTCGTAGAATTGGGCGATGAAACGTCGCACCGCGCTTGCGTCGCTGCCGCCGAGTCGGGCAGGGGCGAGCCCGGCGGCCGCCTCGGTCAGCGCTTGTTTCTGCTGCTCCGCGCGCACCGGCATGTCATTCTACCTGCTTGCATAAGTGGTAAAGCGAATTAGCATTTCTCCGCCGGGCTCTGTCGCCGCTATGTGGGCGAGCGCCTAGTTTTTGGTTCCGAGGCAAGTTTAGGACGGACGGGATGAAGAAACTAAGGTCAAATCTCGCGGCGCTGCCGACCGAGGGGTTGTTCCTCGCGCGCTGGCTCAAAGCACCCCACCGGGTCGGCGCCTTGACTCCGGCAAGCCGGCACTTGGCGCGCGCCATGGCCGAGCAGATCGCGCCCGAACGAGGGCTGGTGATCGAGCTGGGCGGCGGCACGGGCAGCGTGACCCAAGCCCTGCTCGAGGCCGGATTACCGCCCGAACGTCTGGTCGTGATCGAACGCGACCCGGCCTTTTATGCTTTGCTGAAGAAGCGCTTTCCGCTGTCGAAGATCTTGCGCGGTGATGCGTCGCGCTTGGGCGCTTTGCTTGCGCCCTTGGGAATCAACTGCGCGGCGGCCGTGGTATCGAGCCTGCCGCTGCTCAGCATGCCCAAGCCGTTACGTCAGCGAATTGTCGAGGAAAGCTTTGCGCTCCTCGCCGAGCACGGCACTTTCATCCAATATACCTATGGCGCGTTCTCACCGCTGCGGCGGCGCAAATCCGGCCTGAAAGGCGAAATCGCCGAGCGCGTCTGGCGCAATTTCCCGCCGGCTTCGGTCTGGTGTTTCCGCCGCCGCGAGGAAGCCGCGCACGCCGCTTAAGCGCGGCGATCGGTTCGGCCCGGCACGCTAGCGGATAGTCCCATCGCCGGCCGCAGCTGTTCCAATTCGATCTCAGTCACTTGCCGCAGCGGCACGTCGAGCTTTTCCTGAATCTTTTGATAGACCGCCGCGACCGATTTCGCAGTGCGGCCGCCGCGCGCAAAAAACAGGGCCGGATTCTGCCGTGCCGCCGCCGGAACCACTTTCGCGGCTGCTTGCTTGTCATTGTCGTCATGGGCCTTGAGAAAGCGGATCGCGCCATTGGGGCCCAAGAGATGGGCCAAATGAAGCTCGGCGGCGTTCGCCTTGCGGCCGGTCACGGCTTCGAGTCGCGTGGCATTCGCCTTGGCATATTCGCCGGCGAAGACGGCCGAGAGGCGGTCGTCCTGCCGCAGCGCAAGAATCCGGTCATGGGTCGCTTTGTCATCGACGATGGCAGCGCCGTTGGCCGTGAGCTTCACCTGCTTGGCGAGCTCGCCATAGCCGTATTTGGCGCCGTGATCGTGCATCATCCGCAGCCAGGTCGTGCCGGTGAATTGGAACAGCCCGGCGGCGCTGCCGCGGCTCGCATGCGCCTTGCCATAAAAGCCGCTTTCGACGCTCGCTTGCGCCACGAGAAACTCGTAATCGACGCCGGTCTTGCTCGCGGCATCGCGCAGGCTTTGCATGACTTCGGGGGAAAGACGCTGGCCGGCGATGGTGGTTTCGAACTGAGACGCAGTCGTCACGGTACGAGCTCCTTGGCGTCGGCGACGCCCATCACGCAGGCAAGAGCGAACGAGGAGGCGACCGCTCGTAAGGCGAGCTCTGAGCGTCTCGGCCACCCAATCGTTAACGTTCTGTTAAGTATCCCGTTATTGGCCCTCCGACGCAAGGACGCCGGAGCAGTGAGACGGCGCGCCGAGACAATTAATCGCGCCGGACAGCCGCCGCCGAGGCCGTTGCGGCCCGGTTCGGTTGCGGGAATGTGCAGCGCCGAATAACGATCGCGGCTCGGATGGGACGTTGAAACCGGCGGGGATCGAACCTAGAATCAGAGTATCGCCGTGCCGCACCAAATAGGGACGCCGCGAGACCGTGGAACTCAATTTTGCCAATATCCTTTGGGCTGCGATCGCTGTGATCGACGTCGCCTTGGTCGCGGTGCGGATGGTGCTCGAGCCGGGGCCGGTCCGGCTGTCGGTCGCCTTGTCGATCCCGGGCCTTATCATTCTCGGCGCACTCATCAACGCGATCTATAACCGCATCACCACCGGGCACATGCTCGAATCGCCGCCGCCGCGGCGTCGGTCGCGCCGCAGCAAAGCTTGACTCCTGGGGTCGGCGGGCCAAAATCGCTGGCAAGAAACACCTTTCCCGGCCGGATCGCGCGTTCCTGAGCGTGCCGGCGGTATCCGCGCGAGGAGACACCGATGGCAGATGACGGCTTGGCGCACACGGTCAACCGCGAGGCCGAAAAAGGCCGCATGGAATTCTATAGCCGCGCCAGCGAGCAGCATCTGGCGCCGCTCTGGCGGGTGATGAGCCGGTTGGTGCTCGATTATCCGCAAAGCCCATGCGTGCCGGCGATTTGGAAATGGAGCGAGACGCGGCCTTATTTGATGGAGGCGTGCCGCATCATCACCGCCGAGGAAGCCGAGCGCCGCGTGCTGGTGCTGGAAAATCCGGGCATGCCCGGCGAATCGCGCATCACGCGCAGCATGTTCGCGGGGCTGCAGATCATCCTGCCGGGCGAGATCGCGCCGGCGCATCGCCACGTCGCCTCGGCGCTGCGTTTCGTGATCGAGGGAAAAGACGCCTATACCGCGGTCGCGGGCGAGCGCACCATGATGGCGCCGGGCGATTTCGTCATCACGCCATCCTGGACCTGGCACGATCACGGCAATCTCAGCACCGAGCCGATGGTGTGGCTCGACGGGCTCGACATGCATCTGGTCAATCTGATGGATGCGGGCTTTCGCGAAGGCTATCCCGACAAAACCCATCCGGTGGTGCGTCCCGAAGGCGCGGCCGAAGCCGAATTCGCCTACAACCTCATGCCGGTCGACTACGCGCCGTCGAGCAAGACCACGCCGATCTTCAATTATCCTTATGCGCGCACGCGCGAGGCGCTCGAGCGTCTGGCGCGCTTCCATCCGGTCGATCCGTGCTTCGGCTACAAGATGAAATACGTCAATCCGATCGATGGCGGCTGGGCGATGCCGACCATCTCGACCTGGATGCAGCTCCTGCCCAAGGGCTTCAAGAGCATGCCCTACCGTTCGACCGACGGCGCCGTGTTCGTGTGCGTCGAAGGTACGGGCAAGACGACGATCAACGGCCAGGTCTTCGAATGGGGACCGCACGACGTCTTCACCGTGCCGAGCTGGCTCTATTACGAGCACGAGGCATCGTCCGACGCCGTGCTGTTCAGCTTCTCCGACCGGGTCGCGCAGGAAAAGCTCGACTTCTTCCGCGAGCAAAGGGGTAACGCCTAACGCGTAGCACAAGCGGAACGCGAATCTTCAGCATTCCGCCGTCGTGCGAGGCGAAATAACGAGCGCGTAGCAAAGGCGCGGTGCGAATCTTCAGCGCCGCGCCGTCTTGCGAAGCGAAATCAAAAGCGCGCAGCACAGCCGAGGACCGAATCCAGGTCCGGGACGTCGTGCGAAGCAAAACAAAAAAGGCGGCGCGCGGCCGCCTTTTCTGTTGCGATCGGGCTCTTTGCTACAGCGTCACGATGACATTGAGCAGCGCTTGGCGTTTTTCCTCGCGCACGACCTTGACCGCACGCGCCAAGGCGGCCGGCAAATCGGCCGGGTCTTCGACCCGCTCGCCATAGCCGCCACTTGCCTCGATCAGCTTTTCGAAGGCCGGCGAAGGCTGGAGATCGGCCAATGTGTGCGCGTCGTTCTCGGCTTGCGCCAAGCCTTTCTCGTACATCGCCAAGGTCGCGCGGCGGACCGCGTTATAGACCATGTTGTTGTTGACCACGGTCAGGATCGGCAGGTTGTGCGCCTCGCTGACCCAATGGCAGGCGGTCGGATTGGAGAACATATAGGCGCCGTCGCCAACCGTGGCGACGACCAGCTTTTCGGGTTGCGCCAGCTTGGCGCCGAGCGCGGCGCCGATGGCCCAGCCGAGCCCGCCGGCCGGGCTCGAGCCGTAGAGCGTCGCCGGCTTTTCGCGTGGGCAGAATTCCTGCCGCATCCAATACTCGTTGACGATCACGGCATCCTGACCGATGGCCTCGCCGAGACATTGGTTGAGATATTCGAGCTTGATGGTCGGCTGCGCGGCCGCTTTCTCGACCGTTGCCTTCCATTGCGCGCGCATCGCCTTGTGGCGCTCCGCCAGGCGCTGGCGGCGGCTCGCGACCTTGGCGTCCTTGTCGGCGCCCTTGGCCGCGAGCGCGGCTTCCAGCGCGTTCAAGGCCCCGACGGTTTCCGCGGTGATCGAGAGGTCGCACGGGAAACTGCGCATCGGATAACGCGCGAAAGCCGGATCGTCGCCGATCTGGACCACTTTGCAGCCGGGAGGCGGGCTTTCCTGCGAGGGATACCAGGGCGCGTCGCAATCGAGCACGATGATGAGGTCGGCCTCGGCGAGCATCGGCCGCGGCTGATAGCCGAGATTCATCGGGTGGCTCGAGGGCAGACAAACATAACGCGCGTTAAAGGAGATTACCGGAAGCGCGAAACGCTCGGTCACGCGCGCCAAGGCTTCCATCCCGGAAGCGTTGCGCCCGGCGGCGGAGGTGATGATCAGCGGCCGCTCGGCCTTGGCGATCATGCCGGCAAGGCTTTCGATCGCCGCCGGATCGGGATACGGCATCGAAGGATGCGCGCGCGGCGTCATCGGCCGGTTCGACGGCGGCACGCCGCCGCCCAGCACTTCGCGCGGCAAGGTCAAATAAGCCGAGCCGCGCGGCGAGGTCATCATCACCTCGAGCGCGCGCGCCACCAGATCCTCCGCCTGGAGGGGCAACTTCATCTCGTAATCCCATTTGACGAATTCGCGCAGCATGCCCGCCTGATCGAACATTTCCTGGCCCCAATGGATTGGGCCATTGCGCGAGCCGAGCACGCCTTGCTCGGTGATCGGATTGCGGCCCGCCATCATCAGAATCGGCACGTTTTCGCGGCACGCATCGGCAAGGCAATTGAGCGTATTGGCCGTGCCCACATTGGTGTGCACCATCACGGCCTGCGGCTTGCCCGACACCATGTAGTAGCCATGCGCCATGCCCACCGCGCAATTCTCATGCGTGATAACCATGACCTTGGGGATATCCGCGCCCTTTTTCTTGCTGTGCGCGAGCCCTTCGATCAGCGGCGCGAAATCGGTGCCCGGATTGGCGAACATATAATCGACGCCATGCGCCTTCAGCGCGCGCAGCAGCACTTCCGCGGCGCTTTCCGCACCTTGTTGAGTTGCAGTCGGGAAAGGTGAATCGTCCATGGCGTGCCTCCTCCTGGCGAGCGCGGATGGTAACGCCTTGACCGGCCCTGTCAAAGCCTTTGGGCCGCGATTTTCACGCGTTGTTAAGCACGCAAAGCCTAAGTTTGCGGCCAGTCCTTTCCGTCGTCACAAGCAGGTCAAGAAAATTGCACGCGATCACGCTCGCATCCCGCCGCGTGGGGCCCTCGGAGACTTCGTGCACCGTCGCCGGGGCATTGGTTGTTCGCCGTTGCGAGAAGCCGCAGCGGAGCGCGCGCCCATGAGCCGCCACACGCGCCGCGGCATCTTCTTCGATCTCGAAGGAACTTTGGTCGACAGCCACGACGTCATGCGCCAGGTCTTCGGCAATTTCGCGGCCGCTTTCGGACACGACGCAACCGACGCGGAATTCGCGGCGATCGACGGCACGCCGGCGGCGATCCTGATCGCGAAGTTGAAACAGAATTGGGCTTTGCCGCAAAAGCTCGACGATCTCATCCATTTCTATAACTCGCTGGTCGATGCCGCGCTGCTCGACGTGCCCCCGGCGCCGGGTGCGATGCCGGTGCTCGAGGCGGCTTTCCGTCATGGGTGGAAGATCGGCGTCGTGACATCCAACAAGGCGGCGCGCAGCCGAACTTGGCTGGCGCGGCGCGGCTTGGCGCCTTTCGTCGATGTCGTGGTCGGCGGCGACGATATCTGTCTCGGCAAACCCGAGCCCGAGCCTTACCTTATGGCTTTGGCGCGCAGCGGTTGCGGCCGCGAGGCATCGATCGCCGTCGAGTCTTCCCTGCAAGGCGCGCGTTCGGCGCTTGCCGCCGGATTGCGGACCTTCGGCTTCGCGCCGGAAGGCCGCGCGCCGATCGACTGGCCGGAATCCGTGCGGCTCATCGGCGCGCTCGATGAGCTGATGCCGGAATTGACGCGGCTGCGCTTTCGCCGCATGGCCGGGCTCACCTAGGGTGTGAACTCATAAACACGTCTCGCGGCGGCTTGGCGGCGTCCGCTGCGGAAGTGTAAGCAGCCATCACTCGCTGCAGGTCATGCTTCCGAAACGTGCCAAGACCCGTCATTCCCCGATGTTGGCCGAATGGCTTAAGCCGACCCAAAGCGGACCTGACGCGTCGGCGCAGTCCATCGGGCGAGTTGCGTGATTAAGCAGGAACGTACGTCAACCTAATCGTGTCCTCGCCAATTGGATCGCTGGCCACAAGGCGGAGCGGCGGCCGGGGGCCGGCGAAGAATGGCGTGCCGTGACCAAGCACGAAGGGGCGGAAGTAGAGTCGATACTCATCAACAAGACCAAGGTCGGTCAGACTTCGCGCCAGGTCTGGTCCGGCGACGTCAATCTCCCCGACGAGCCGAACCTTAAGCTCGCGCAGCACGGTCGCGACGTCATTCTGGACCAGCGTAGCGTTGGGGCCGACTGACTTCAACGAGCGCGACACGACCCACTTCGGTTGGCTTCGCCACGCCACCGCGAAGTCGAGTTCCTCCGCGTCCCACTCGGGCAGGTCTTCGTCCCAATAACGCATGATCTCGTAGGTGCGGCGACCATACACACTGCCGGCCAGGTCGCGCACGTGCTCGACGAAGTGACGAAAGAGCGCGGGGCCTGGCCGCATTTCCAGGTGGTCGACGTAGCCGTCCAGGGACTGCGACAATCCGAAGATGAGCTTCGCCATGCTGCGACATCTCCACCCAAGGGTTTTCAGAATAGCTTGAGCTGCCGTTACGCGAAAATGAGGTTGGGCAAAAACTGCGCGCCGCTTTGCCGGTGTCACGAATAACCGGGGGTCTGCTAACCCCCTATTGCAGCCGATTCCCTTCCGCATGTGGAATGATCGCAGCGGCGCAAAGCGGTCGACTGGCCGGACTCCGTGCGGCTCATTGGCGCGCTCGACGCGTTGACGCCCGAATTGACGCGGCTGCGCTTTCGCCGCATGGCCGGGCTCACCTAGCCGAGCCCGCGCGAACCCTCACACGTCGAGATTAGCGACTTCGAGCGCGTTGGCCTGAATGAAATCGCGCCGCGGCTCGACCAGATCGCCCATCAAGGTCGAAAACGTTTCTTCGGCTTGCGCGGCGTGCGGCACCTTCACCTGCAAAAGCGAGCGCACATCGGGGTTGAGCGTGGTCTCCCAAAGCTGTTCGGGATTCATCTCGCCCAAGCCCTTGTAACGCTGGATATCGCCGCTCTTGGGTCCAAGCTCCAGCACGGTCTCGATCAGCGAGCTTGGACCGCGCACCTGAATTTCCTTGTCTTTCGCCACGAGCTTGCCCGGCTTGGCATAGATCTCCTGAAGCTCGGCGGTGCGCTCGTCCAGCCGGCGCGCCTCGGCGCTGCGCAGAAACTGCGCTTCGAGCACATAGCGCTCGGTGACGCCATGGCGCGTGCGCGTGATCACGAAGCCCTGCTCCAAAGCCTCGCCGCGCCAGCCGCGATCAGCCGGCGCCGAAAGCGCGTCGAGCTTGCGCGCGAGGAAGCGCGCACCCTCCGCGAGCTGCGTCGTATTGTCGAGGATCGATAAACCGAGAAGCCCGTTGATCGCCGCCTGCTCGGCGACATCGGCATTGCCGATTTTCCGTACCAGCGGCGCCAGCAGCTTGCGGATCTGGCGCGCGCGGTCGATCACGTCGCGCAGATCGTTGCCGGCCCGCTGAACGCCGTCATGCTGGACGAAGACGATATCCTTCATGCCGGCGGTGATGCGGTATTCCTCGAGCGCGGAATCGTCCTTGAGATAGACCGCCTTGGCCGAGCCGCGTTTCACCTGATAAAGCGGCGGCTGCGCGATATAGAGGAAGCCCTTTTCGATCAGCTGCGGCATCTGGCGGAAGAAGAAGGTCAGCAGCAAGGTGCGGATGTGACTGCCGTCGACATCGGCGTCGGTCATGATGATGATGCGGTGATAGCGCGCCTTGGAGGCATCGAACTCCTCGGCGCCGATGCCGGTGCCGATGGCGGCGATCAAGGTGCCGATTTCGGCCGAGCTCAGCATCTTGTCGAAGCGCGCGCGCTCGACATTGAGGATCTTGCCTTTCAGCGGCAGGATGGCCTGGAAGCGCCGGTCGCGGCCTTGCTTGGCCGAGCCGCCGGCGCTGTCGCCCTCGACGATGAACAATTCGCACAAGGCCGGATCGCGCTCCTGGCAATCGGCGAGCTTGCCGGGCAGGCTCGCCATGTCGAGCGCGCCTTTGCGCCGCGTGAGATCGCGCGCGCGCCGCGCCGCCTCGCGCGCCGCGGCGGCCTCGACCACCTTGGCGACGATCTTGCGCGCCTCGGCCGGGTGCTCCTCGAACCATTGCTGCAGCTTGTCGGCGACGACGCCCTCGACCACGGGCCGCACCTCGGACGACACCAGCTTGTCCTTGGTTTGCGACGAGAATTTGGGATCGGGCACCTTGACCGACAGGATCGAGGTCAGGCCTTCGCGCATGTCCTCGCCCGTGAGCGGGATTTTCTCTTTCTTGGCGATGCCGCTTTCATTGGCGTAATTGTTGATGGTGCGCGTGAGCGCGGCGCGGAATCCCGCCAGATGCGTGCCGCCGTCGCGTTGCGGGATGTTGTTGGTGAAGCACAGCATCGTCTCGTGATAGGAATCGGTCCATTCCATCGCGACTTCGACGGTGATGCCTTCGCGCTCGGCGATCATCGAGAGCGGCGCGCCGTGAAGCGCCTGTTTGGAGCGATCGAGATATTGCGTGAAGGCGATCAGCCCGCCTTCGTAATGAAGCTTGATCGATTTCGGCTCGACGCCGCGCGCATCGGTCAGCTCAAGCGTGACACCCGAATTGAGAAACGCCAATTCGCGCAGGCGATGCTCGAGCGTCGCGTAGTCGAACTCGAGCTTGGTGAAGGTCTTGGGGCTCGGCCAGAAGGTGATCTCGGTCCCGGTCCGGTTGCCGCAGGGGCCGACCGCCGCCAAGGGCGCCTCGGGCTCGCCATCCTTGAAGCGCATGAAATGTTCTTGGCCGCCGCGCCAGATGCGCAGATCGAGGACCGAGGAGAGCGCGTTCACCACCGACACGCCGACCCCGTGGAGCCCGCCCGACACCTTATAGGAGTTCTGGTCGAATTTCCCGCCGGCATGAAGCTGGGTCATGATGACTTCGGCCGCCGACACGCCTTCCTCGCGGTGAATATCGACCGGGATGCCGCGTCCATTGTCGCCGACCGTCACCGAGCCATCGGCGTTGAGCACGACCTTGATCGTGTCGCAATGGCCCGCCAAAGCCTCGTCGATCGAATTGTCGACCACCTCATAGACCATGTGATGAAGGCCCGAGCCGTCATCGGTGTCGCCGATATACATGCCCGGACGCTTGCGCACGGCATCGAGCCCGCGCAGGACCTTGATCGATTGGGCATCATAGGTATCCGACTGTGGCGTATCGGGAGCGGCTGGTTCACTCATGGTTCTATTCCATCTAGGAAATGCGGCCTTCGGCCACGGCGAAGAACTGCGCCGCGCCGCGTAGATCGGCGAACAACGCGGCATCGGTACCCGTGAGCCAAGCCTGGGTCTTGAGATCGAGAATTTCAGCAAACAGCGCCGCGCGCCGCTCGGCATCGAGATGCGCCGCGACCTCGTCCAGCAGCATGATCGGCGCGGCGCCGCGTTGGGCCGCGAGCAGCCGCGCCTGGGCCAGCAGGATGGCGAGCAGCAGCGCCTTTTGCTCGCCGGTCGAGCATAAAGCGGCCGCCATGCCATTGCCGACGTGATGCACGACAAGATCTGCGCGATGCGGGCCGAACGTGGTCGTGCCGCTGTCGGCGTCGACGCGGCGTTGCGCGGCAAGCCGCCGGCGCAGCTCGTCCTCGGCGGCAAGCGCGGGCATGTCATCGAGCCAGCGACCGACCTCGCCCGCCATCGCCAAGCGCGCCTGCGGAAATGGCCCCGTAGCGGCCACGCAAGCGCCATCGAGCCGGCCGGCGACTTCGCGCCGTGCCGCGGCGACGGCGATGCCATGCGCCGCCATCTCGTCCTCGAGCGCTTTGAGCCATGCGGGATCGGCGCCGCCATCGCGCAGCAGCTTCAGCCGCTCGCGCATGGCGCGCTCATAGGCCGAAAGCTGCGTTCCATGCTCGGGATCGAATCCCAGGACCAGGCGGTCGAGAAACCGGCGTCGCGCGCTGCTGCCGTCGGCGAAGAGCCGATCCATTTGCGGCGTGAGCCAGACCAGCCCCGCCAGACGCGCAAGCGCGGCCTGGCTCTTCGCGGGCGCGCCGTCGATACGCAGAATGCGGCGCTCGCCGCTTTCGCTGTCCTGATCGCGGCCGGTACCGATCTGAACGGCGCCTTGCTCGGTCGCAAGCTGGATCGAAAGCGCCCAAGGATCGGCGCCGCCGAGACGGTCGATCTCGCTGAGCTTCGCCCGGCGCAGACCGCGGCCTGGCGCCAGAAACGAGATCGCTTCGAGGAGATTGGTCTTGCCGGCGCCGTTCGGGCCGGTGAGCACCACGGGCGACGGCGCGACATCGAGCCGCGCGGTGGCATAGCAACGAAACGCCGTAAGCATAAGCCGCGTGACGCTGGGACCGGCCAGGGCAGCTGTTGCCTCGAACGCCGCGACGTCATGTGCCATTGCCCTCAATGCCAAGGGCGCTAGACCCGCATCGGCATGAGCACGTAAAGCGCGCTGCTGTCGGCGCTGTCGCGCACCACGGTCGGCGAGGCGGCATCCGCCATCGCAAAGCGTGCGCCTTCGCCCTCGATCTGTTCGGCGATGTCGAGCAGGTAGCGCGAATTGAAGCCGATTTCCAAGGGCGGCGCGCCATAGCGCACTTCGAGCTCTTCGATCGCCGTGCCGTTTTCCGCGCTGGTGGCCGACAGGGTCAGGCTGTTGCGGTCGATCGCAAGCTTCACCGCGCGGCTCTTTTCACTCGAGATGGTGGAGACGCGATCCACCGCCTCGGCGAAGAGCTTGCAATCGACTTCGAGAATGCGGTCGTTGCTGGTCGGAATGACGCGATCGTAATCCGGGAAGGTGCCGTCGATCAGCTTCGAGGTCAGCACCGTCTCGGCGAAGGTGAAACGGATCTTGGTGTCGGACAGCGAAATCGATACGTCCTGATCCAATTCGTCGAGCAGCTTCCGGAGCTCGGTGACGGTCTTGCGCGGGATGATCACGCCGGGCATCCCGGAAGCGCCCTCGGGCAAGGGAATCTCCATGCGCGCCAAGCGGTGGCCGTCGGTCGCCACCGCGCGCAGCATGTTGAGCTTGTCGGTCTTGGCCGCGTGCAGATAGATGCCGTTTAGGTAATAGCGCGTTTCCTCGGTCGAGATCGCGAAACGGGTGCGATCGATCAGACGCTTCAGATCCGCGGCCGAGAGCAGGAAATTATGCGCGAGATCGCCGCCCGCCATCAGCGGATAATCCTCGGGCGGCAGGCAGGAAAGGGTGAAGGTCGAGCGCCCGGAGCGCAGGGTCATCAGCCCTTTCTCGCCGGTGGTCTCGAACTCGATCTGGGCGCCTTCGCGCAGCTTGCGGACGATGTCGTAAAGCGTATGCGCCGGCACGGTGGTGGCGCCCGGCTTTGCCCCTTGCGCGGCGAGCGAGGACACCATCTCCAGGTCCATGTCGGTCGCCGACAGCGCGAGCTTGGAACCCTCCGCGCGCAGCAGAACGTTCGACAGGATCGGGATGGTGTTGCGCCGCTCGACGACGCTCTGCACGTGGCCCAAAGCGCGGAGCAGCGCGGCGCGTTCGATGGTCAGTTTCATGGCTGGCGGGTTCACGCTCGTTGGAGGCGGAAAACCTTGTCCGGAAGAGGCCCGGGAAACCCCGCCCAACCCGGCGCGAAAGCCGGGGCGGAACGGAGGAAAACCATAGCATAACCATGCCGCGCCGTACACCTCCGGCAGGATGCCGTCGGGCGCGGATAGGGCGGCGATATGGTCCCGATATGGTCCGATTATGGTCCGGGACGGGTTTCGCGGACGGTGCCAGCGGGGCCGATCGGCCGCCCGGAAGCGGCCGACACGCGGAGGTTCAGCTTTCGAGCATCCGCTTCAACAACTCGATGTCTTCGGCCATGGTGCGGTCGCTCGCGCGCAGCTCCTCGATCTTGCGCACCGCGTGCATCACCGTGGTGTGGTCGCGCCCGCCGAATTTCCGCCCGATCTCGGGCAGCGAGCGCGGGGTGAGCTGCTTGCAGAGATACATCGCCACTTGGCGCGGCCGGGCCACGGCTCGGGCGCGGCGGGCCGAATGCATGTCGGCGAGGCGGATATTGTAGTGCTCGGCGACGCGCTTTTGGATCTCGTCGATCGTGACCCGCCGGTCATTCGCGCGCAGCAGATCGTGCAGCACCTCTTGCGAGCTTTCGAGCGTGAGCTCGCGGCCGACAAATTGCGATTGGGCGTAGATGCGGGTGAGGGCGCCTTCGAGCTCGCGGACATTCGACGTGATGCGGTGCGCGAGGAATTCCAGCACCTTGGGCGGCACCGCGGCCTTGCTGCGTTCGGCCTTGGCCTGAAGGATGCCGAGACGCAGCTCGTAGGTGGTCGGGTGAATATCGGCGACCAGACCCCAACCGAGGCGCGAGCGCATGCGCTCTTCCATGCCCTCGAGATCGGTCGGCGACTTGTCGGCGGAGATCACGATCTGGCGGTTCTGGTCGACCAGCGCGTTGAAGGTATGGAAGAACTCTTCCTGGGTCGTGTCCTTGCCCGAAATGAACTGGACGTCGTCGATCATCAGCACGTCGACCGAGCGGAACTGATCCTTGAACGCCATCGTGTCCTTGAAACGCAGCGCCCGGATGAACTGGTACATGAACTTCTCGGCCGAGAGATAGATCACCTTGCGCTTCGGCTCGTGGGTACGGATGTACCACGCGATGGCGTGCATGAGATGCGTCTTGCCCAATCCGACACCGCCATAGAGAAACAGCGGATTGAACGGCACGGAGTGGTTGGGGCCGATCTGCGCCTCGGCGACGCGGCGGGCCGCGGCATGCGCCAGCTCGTTGGGCTTGCCGACGACGAAATTCTCGAAGGTGAAGCGCGGATCGAGCGGCGCGCTGACGTCTTTCTCGTCGCCGCCATCGGCGGCCTCACGCGCGGGCAACTCCGCCGTCTCCATCACGGAACTCGGCGAGCCCGCGACCGACACATCGACCGCGGCGATATTGCCGTTCTCGGTATTCCAGAGCGCGCGGATCCGGTCGACATAATGCGTCGCCACCCAATCGCGCAGAAATCGCGTCGGCACCGTGATCTTGACGCGGCCGGAATCGACGCCTTGCAAGGTCATGTTGCGCAGCCAACTGCGATAAGCGGCATCGCCGAACTCGTTGCGCAGTCGCGCCCGAATGCGAGCCCACTGGGACTGGAATTCGTCGCCTCGTCCCAATGGTTCCGCCATCCCCTCACTCCCCCACGAAGCAATAACCGGACAACGGGCGCACGCCCCTCACCCGGCGGAAACGAGGCGCCTGCCCGCTCACCGCCGCACCGTCACGAACCGTAGCCGCCAGTTACCGCGTGCCGCTCACGCAATCCGTACTAGCCGACCACTAAACTCTTGGTTTGAAAACCGCCTCTCGCCGCGCGTGGCGCTTCGGTGTTTTTTTGAAACGCCTGCCGCCATCTGACGCGCGCTAACATTACCTAAGCTGAAATGCAGATGGCAATATCTCTGACAGAAAAATGAATCGAATTTTTTTTGAGTGGCTTCGTTGCCACGCTTGACGAGATCAGAGCGCCTTGATGCGCGCGGAAAGACGCGACAGTTTGCGTGCGACCGTACGATGATGAAGCACGCCCTTGCCGACGCCGCGCTGCATCTCCGGCGCAGCTTCGTCGAAAGCTTCTTTCGCGGCATTCTTGTTGCCGGACGCGATTGCCGTCTCAACCTTCTTGACGAATGTGCGGATGCGGCTCACGCGCGCGCGGTTGACTTCCGTGCGTCGTGTCGTTTGCCGAATGCGTTTCTCTGCCGAAGGATGATTGGCCATTGCCGACCTGCCGAAAGATTTGGGAAGCGCGGCTTATACCTAGACTGAGAAGTTCCGTCAAGTCAGCGGTTCTTGAACGCCGGTTTCCGCTTTTCGACGAAAGCCGCCATGCCTTCTTTTTGATCCTCGGTCGCGAACATGGCGTGAAAAAGCCGCCTTTCGAAGCGGATTCCTTCGGCAAGCGTCGTCTCGAAGGCACGATTAACGGCTTCTTTCGCCGCCAGCACCGCCGGACGCGACATCGCGGCGATTTTCGCGGCAAGCTTCAGCGCTTCGTCCACGAGCTGCTCGTTGGGCACGATGCGGCTGACCAATCCGCTGCGTTCGGCCTCGGCGGCATCGATCATGCGCCCGCTCAGCACCATTTCCATCGCCTTGGCCTTGCCGACCGCGCGCGTGAGCCTTTGCGTGCCGCCCGAGCCCGGAATAATCGCAAGCGTGATTTCCGGTTGACCGAATTTGGCGCTTTCGGCGGCGATGATCGTGTCGCACATCATCGCCATTTCGCAACCGCCGCCGAGCGCGAAACCCGCAACCGCCGCGATGATCGGCTTGCGGCACGTTGTCACGCGCTCCCAGCCATCGGTGATGAAATCTTGCACGTAACAATCGACGAAGCTCTTGCCGGCCATCTCTTTGATGTCGGCGCCTGCGGCAAAAGCGCGCTCGCTGCCGGTGAGCACGATCGCGCCGACCGCATCATCCGCCTCGAAAGCATCGAGTGCCGCGCCCAATTCGCGCACCAGCGCATCGCAAAGCGCATTCAAAGCTTGCGGCCGATTGAAGGTGATAAGGCCGACCGCGCCGCGCGTCTCGACCAGGATGTTCTGATAATTCATGGCTTAATACTCCGTCATTGCGGCGAGATGGTGAAACCGACCGTGAGATGCCCGTCTTCTCCGTGAAAATCAAGCCGCAGGCGTTCGGCATCGCGTTGCCATTGATCGACCCCGCTTTTCTTCCAGCCGAGTTGCGGCAGGCTTTCGCCGTAGAAGCTTTGCACCTTGGCCCGGCTCAGCGCGCCTTGCGCCTGCGCCTCGACGATACGGCCTTCGGGCTTGTCGAAGACGAGCGCTGAGCCCGTGACCATTTTGAGGCCGGGCATTAACGGCAAATCCTCGGTGCCGGTCACGAACTCGGCGGCGTGCGCTCCCGACACAACCGGAAGCAGCAACGCGATGACAAGGATGACGAGGCGGCGACGCATCGCGGGAGCCTAGCCCTAGCGCTGGTACTTGGCACAGTAAAAAGTCGAGCGCGCACCCTGCACGATACGCCGAATGCCTTTGCCGCAATCGCAGATCGGGCAGGGTTCGCCTTCTTTGCCATAGACCGCCCAGTGATGCTGGAAATAGCCGAGCTCGCCCGACGCTTGCACGTAATCGCGCAAGGAACTGCCACCCGCCGCGATCGCGCGCGTCAAAACGTCGTGGATCGCCGCCGCGAGCCGCTCGGCGCGTTCACCCTGGACCGTGCCCGCCAAGCGCCGCGGCGACAACCGCGCGCCGAACAGCGCTTCGCAGACATAGATATTGCCGAGACCGACCACCACGCGCTGATCCATGAGCGCGGCCTTGATCGAGGTCTTCTTGCCCCGAAGCAGTTGCGCCAGTACTGGCCCGTTGAATTCATTGCTCAAAGGCTCCGGACCGAGATGGCGGAAGCGCGGATGAGACGCCAGCCGGGCCTCGTCTTCATAATCGAGCAAGCCGAAGCGGCGTGCGTCGTTGAAGCGCAGCTCCGTACCGTCGTCGAAGAGAAAAACCGCGTGATCGTGTTTCTCGCGCGGCGCGTTTGCACCGGGCGCGAGAATGATCAAGCGCCCGGACATGCCGAGATGCACGATCAACACGCCGCCGCCCGCGAAATGGATGAGAATGTATTTAGCGCGGCGCGAAAACCGCTCGATCCGGCGGCCTTCGATCCTGTGCGCGAGATTTGTCGGGATTGCGCTGCGCAAATCGGGACGGGCGAGATCGAGCCGCGCCAAGCGCTTGCCGGTCAAAGCCTGCGCCAAGCCGCGCACCACGGTTTCAACCTCGGGAAGTTCGGGCATATCGTTTGGGGCGTTTGGCGAGCGGGTTGGGAATGCGCTATCTTGCAGAAATGCCCCGCAAGGACACAAGCGATAGTCGCGCCGCGCGAACCGATTTCGGCTTCCGTCATGTAAGCGAAGACGAGAAGACGCGTCTTGTCCACGACGTCTTCGACAGCGTCGCGCCGCGCTATGACCTGATGAACGACCTGATGAGCGCCGGCATCCACCGCCGCTGGAAGGCGCTGCTCATCGACCGGCTTGCGCCGCAACCGGGGCAAAGACTGCTCGATCTGGCCGGCGGCACCGGTGACGTCGCGCGGCGTTTTCTTGCACGCGCCGGCGCCGGCGGTTCCGCCGTGGTGTGCGACATCAACGAGAGCATGGTCCGCGCCGGTCGCGATCGCAGCATCGATCGCGGCGTGCTCGACGACATCGAGTGGGTCGTCGGCGACGCCGAGACGCTGCCGATCGCCAGCAGCAGCGTCGATGCATGCACGATCTCCTTCGGCCTGCGCAACGTGACGCGCAAGCAGGCGGCGTTGACAGAGGCCTGCCGCGTGCTGAAGCCGGGCGGAAGATTTCTCTGCCTCGAATTCAGCCGGGTCGAAGGCGCGTTGTTGCGCCGGATCTACGACCTCTATTCTTTCGCGATCCTGCCGCGTTTGGGCCAGGTCGTGGCGCGCGATCGCGATGCCTATCAATATCTGGTCGAAAGCATTCGGCGTTTCCCGCCGCAAGCGGAGCTCGCCGCGATGATGCGGGAAGCGGGCTTCGAGCAGGTGAATTGGCGCAATCTGTCCGGTGGGATCGCCGCCATTCATTCCGGCTGGCGGCTCTAACCCGGCGCCCTTGCGCGCCGCCGGACCCCCGCCTATAGAAAGGCGGACCAACTCTGGGGCGGAAGCCCATGCTGCATGGCCGGCGCATTCTCCTCATCATCTCGGGCGGCATCGCCGGCTATAAAAGCCTCGACCTGATCCGCCGGCTGCGCGAGAAGGGCGCGCAGGTGCGCTGCATTCTGACGGCGGGCGCGCAGCAATTCATCACGCCGCTTTCGGCGGCTTCCTTGTCGGGCGAGAAGGTCCATACCGATTTGTTCTCGCTCACCGACGAAAGCGAAATGGGACATTTGCGATTGGCGCAAGAATCCGACCTCCTGGTCGTGGCGCCGGCTTCGGCGGATCTCCTTGCCAAGATGGCGGGCGGGCTTGCCGACGATCTGGCGTCGACGACGCTGCTGGCGACCGACAAGCCGATTCTGATCGCGCCCGCGATGAATTTCCGCATGTGGCAGCACGCCGCGACCGAGGCCAATCTTGCGACCCTCGCCGCGCGCGGCGTGAAGTGGATCGGGCCCAATGCCGGCCCACTCGCCGAGAATGAAAGCGGAATGGGCCGCATGGCCGAGCCGCTGGAGATCGTGGCCGCGGTCGAGCAAATCTTTCTGGCCGGCGCTTCGCTCGCGGGAAGGCGCGCGCTCGTCACCAGCGGCCCGACGCATGAGCCGATCGACCCGGTGCGCTACATCGCCAATCGCTCTTCCGGCAAACAAGGTCATGCGATCGCCGCGGCGCTGGCCCGCCTCGGCGCCGATTGCACGCTGGTTTCGGGTCCGACCGGCGAACCCGATCCGCCCGGCGTCAAGGTCGTCCATGTCACGACCGCGGCCGAGATGCTCGCGGCTTGCGAAGCGGCGTTGCCGGTCGAGGTCGCGGTGTGCGCGGCCGCGGTCGCCGACTGGCGCGCAGAAGCCGCGCCCGCGAAGCTCAAGAAGAAGGAAGGCGCGCCGCCGCCGTTGAAGCTGGTCGAGAATCCCGACATCCTGGCGACGCTCAGCCGTCCGGGCAACCGCCGGCCGCGGCTCGTGATCGGCTTTGCCGCCGAAACCGAAAAGCTGATCGAGAACGCCAAAGCCAAGCGCGCGAAAAAGGGTTGCGATTGGATCCTCGCCAACGACGTCTCGCCGGCAAGCGGCGTGTTCGGCGGCGAGCACAATACGGTGCATCTGATCGACGCCGCGCATGTCGAGGATTGGCCGGCTTTGTCGAAACGCGAGCTGGGCGATCGCCTGGCGCAACGCGTTGCCGCTTTTCTTGCGCCCAAGGCCGCCGAATGAGCGGAGTTGCCGTGTCGCTGCAAATCCTGTCGCATGCGCGGGACATGGCTTTGCCCAGCTACGCCACGCCGGGCAGCGCCGGCGTCGATCTTGCCGCCGCCATCGAAACCCCACTGATCCTGCCGCCCGGCGGCCGCGTTGCCGTTCCGACCGGGATCGCGCTGGCCTTACCCGAAGGCTGGGAAGGACAGGTGCGTCCGCGCTCGGGCCTTGCCTTGAAGCACGGGGTCACCGTGCTCAACAGCCCGGGAACCATCGACGCGGATTATCGCGGCGAGATTCGCATCATTCTCGCCAATTTCGGCGACGCGCCGTTTACGATCTCGCGTGGCGTGCGCATCGCGCAGCTCGTGATCGCACCGGTCAGCCGCGCGGAGTGGCGGGTCGTCGCCGATCTGTCGCGCACGGGGCGCGGCGCTGGCGGGTTCGGCTCGACCGGAACCTGACCATCATGTTGCGGCTGACCAAGAAGCTGCTCTTTGCGATCGAGGCTGTGCTCGACATCGCCTATAATGGCGGCACCTCGCCGGTGCAGTCCGGCGAGATCACGGGAAGGCAAGGTATTCCGCGGCGCTATCTCGAACAGGTGCTGCAACAGCTTGTGCGCGCGAACATCCTCGAAGGCGTGCGTGGCCCGAAAGGCGGCTATCGCCTGGCACGCGAGCGACGGCGGATTACTCTCGGCGAGATCGTGCGGGTGTTGCACGCGCTCGATGGCAGCGACGACCTGCTCGAGGAGGGTGCCGGCGCCGAGCTTGGCCGGCGCGTGGTGCGGCCGCTATGGGCGGAAATGCAGGAAGAGCTAATGAAGCGGCTGGATACAGTGACCGTCGAAGATCTATGCAACCGGGCGCATAATGCGGGCGTGACCGGCGAATACGCGGCGCGGCTCGATTTCTCGATCTGACAAGCGGAGGAGGATGCCAATGGCCGAAGGCACGAATACGAGCACCCAACCGGTGTGGTCCCGCGGCAAGGTCTATGACAACATCGCCGAGACGGTCGGTGCGACGCCGCTGGTGCGGCTGAAGCGCCTCGCCGCCGCGCATAAGGTCAAGGCGGAGATCTTGGGCAAGTGCGAGTTCTTCAACCCCTTGAGTTCGGTCAAGGACCGCATCGGCGTCGCCATGATCGAAGCGGGCGAGAAGGCCGGAAAGCTGATTCCAGGCAAGACGGTGATCGTCGAGCCGACCTCGGGCAATACCGGCATCGCCTTGGCCTTTGTCGCCGCCGCCAAAGGTTATCGCTGCATTCTGGTGATGCCCGACAGCATGTCGGTGGAGCGGCGCCGCATGTTGAAGCTGCTGGGCGCGGAATTGGAACTGACGCCCGCTGCGCAAGGCATGCGTTTCGCGATCCAGCGCGCCGAAGAGCTGGTCCGCACCTTGCCCGACGCTTTCATGCCGCAGCAATTTCAAAACCCGGCCAATCCCGAGATACACCGCCGCACCACCGCCGAAGAGCTGTGGCGCGACACCGACGGCAAGATCGACGCGGTCGTGAGCGGCGTCGGCACGGGCGGGACTCTGACCGGCGTCGGCTCGGTGCTGAAGCAACGCAAGCCTGGCCTCAAAATGATCGCGGTCGAGCCCGAGGACAGCGCCGTGTTGTCGGGCGGACCGCCCGGCCCGCACAAGATCCAAGGCATCGGCGCGGGCTTCATCCCGCAAATCCTCGATGTCAGGCTGATCGACGAGATCCTGCGCATCTCCAACGACAATGCCTTGCGGATGGCGCGCGAAGCGGCGCGGCTGGAAGGGATTGCCATCGGCATTTCCTCGGGCGCCGCTTTGGCCGCTGCGGTCGAACTGGGACTACGCGCCGAGATGGCGGGCAAGGTCATTGCCGTGGTGCTGCCGGACACCGGCGAGCGTTATCTCTCGACCGCGCTGTTCGACGGGTTGTGACGCGGCGATGGAGCTGAGCGAGGCGCAGTTCGAGCGCTACGCGCGCCATCTGGTTCTCGACGAGGTTGGTGAGAAAGGTCAGCAAAAGCTGCTCGCCGCGCGCGTCTTGGTGGTGGGCGCCGGCGGGCTCGGCTCGCCGTTGCTGCTTTATCTTGCCGCTGCCGGCCTGGGCACGCTCGGCATCGTCGACCACGATGCGGTCGACCTGTCCAATCTGCAGCGCCAGATCGTCCATCCGACGGAAAGCATCGGCCTTGCCAAAGTCGAAAGCGCGCGGCGCACGCTCCGCCACGTCAACCCCGAGGTCAAGGTGGAGATCCATGAGACGCGCCTCGCCGAAGCCAATGCCGCCGCGCTGGTCGGCGCCTATGATCTCGTCGCCGATGGCAGCGACAATTTCGCGACGCGTTATCTCCTCAACGATACCTGCTTCCGCCTCGGCAAGCCGCTGGTCGGGGCGGCGCTGTCGCCCTTCGAAGGGCAGCTGTCGACCTTCAAGGCCTATCTCGGACCGCCGCATCCTTGCTATCGCTGTCTCTTTCGCGAGGCGCCGCCGCCCGATTCCGTGCCGCGCTGCGAAACCGCCGGCATACTTGGCGCGATCGCCGGTGTCATGGGGACCTTGCAAGCGACCGAGGTGTTGAAGGAAATTCTCGGCATCGGCGAAAGCCTGTCGGGAACCTTGCTTATTTACGACGCGCTGCGCGCCGAATTTCACAAGATCAAGCTACCGCGAGACCCAGACTGTCCGACATGTGGAAGAAAACCTTAACAGCAATTTTTCGTGCCCTCGTGCTTGCGGTATTGGTGGTCGACGCCGCGCGCGCCGCGGAAAAGCCCGATCCAATCCCGCGCTTCGTCAGCCTGCGTGCCGACGTGGTCAATCTGCGCACCGGCCCGGGCGACCGTTATCCGGTCGAATGGGTCTATCGCCGCAAGGGTTTGCCGGTCGAGATCATCGCCCAATTCGATCAGTGGCGGCAGGTGCGCGACTGGCAAGGGACCCAGGGCTGGGTGCATGAGCGCATGGTGACGGGCCTGCGCAATGTGATCGTCAAAGGCGCCCAACATGTGCTGCGCGCCGACCCCGACGCCGAAGCGGCGCCCGTGGCGAAGCTCGATCCCGGCGTGATCGCGCATCTGCTCGAATGCCGCGACGCGTGGTGCCGCATCGAAACCGCCAACATCAAAGGCTGGCTCGGCCGCGGCGATATTTGGGGTGTCTATGCCAGCGAAGTGATTCGCTAGATCAGGCGAAATCCTCGGCGAGCGCGGCGCGCACGGCCTCGCTCATCACGGCAATATGGCCGTAATGCGGATGGTCGATGCCGGCGAGCACTTGCGTGCCGGCTTGGCAGAATTTCGCCTTCTGCGCCGCGGTGAACGGAAAGCGCAGAAATTGCACCGCCGAAGCCTTGCCGTCGGCCGAGGTGTTCTCGCGCGTCGGATCGGGAACGCCGCTGACCCTTTCGCCCGCGACCGAAAGATAAATGTGGTTCTCGACGCCGCCGAGCTGAGACAGAATGGCAGCGCGCCGGTCGGCATTGTCGATTTCGAACATCACCGTGGCGATCAGCTCGTCGCCTTGGGGAATCAGCGGATTATAGGCCGCGAGCTCGTCGCGGATTTGCGCCTCGCCGCCGCGCTCGATATGCAGCATCTCATGGACCTGATGCCACATGGTCTCGTAATTCTCGAAGTAGAAGGTGGCGACAGGCCCGACCTCGATGCGGCGGTTGCGCTTCACGGCGGTGAGGTTCTTTTTGAGCTCGCGCCGCTCGCGCGCATAGTCCTCGGGATCGAGGATGTCGGCGCGGGTGATCGCGCGCTTGGCGGTCATCTTCGTCGTCATGGGCGGTCTCCTTCGCTGAGCCCATAAGCCAGCGCCATCAGCTCGACCGGATGGAGCGCCGGCATCGTCTTGTCTTCCAATTTGGCGACGCCTTGCTGCAAATGCAGCGCCGCCAAGGGGCATTCGGAAGAGATATAGGTCTTGCCGTCCTTCGCGGCCTGACGCGCCGCCGGACGGCCGACTTTCAAGGCGATCGCGAAATTGTCGCGCTTCACGCCCCAAGAGCCGCCATGGCCCGAGCAGCGCTCGACCACGTCGAGATCGGCTTGCGGCAAGAGGCGCAGCATATCGGCGGCCTTGGCGCCCATGTTCTGCGCGCGCGCATGGCAGGCGAGGTGCAAGCTCACGCCGCCGGGTAGCGGTCGCATGCCCGGCGCGATGCCCTCTTTCTTGGCGATGTCGACGACATATTCGCTGAGATCGAAGGTGGCGCGCGCCAGCTTGGCGACGCTTTCGTCATCGGGCAAAAGCAGCGGCCACTCGAATTTCAGCATCAATGCGCAAGACGGGATCAGCGCGACGATGTCGTAGCCTTGGTCGATGAAAGGCATCAGCGCCGCCGCAACCTTGCGCGCCTTGGCCGCAACCCGCGGCAGCTCGCCCTGTTCGAGCTGGGGCATGCCGCAGCATTCGGGATAAGCGACCTCGGAGGCGACGCCGTTCTTGGCCAGCACCGCGCGGGCGGCGACGCCAATGTCGGGATTGTTGTAATTGACGAAGCAGGTGGCATAGAGCACCGCTTTGCGGCCAAAGGCCGGCGCGGCGGGATCCGGCTCCAGATTGTCGCTGCGCGCGCGCAATTCGAAGGTGCGCGCGTGAAATTTCGGCAGCGCGGCGTCGCGATCGATGCCCGCGAGTTTTTCCATCAGCGGGCGCGTCAGCTTGTTGCCGAGCTTGGTCGCCCAATTCGCGAGCGCCGCCACCGGCCGAGCCAATTGGCCGTTGCGGTCGGTTTCGGCCAAAGCGCGGTCTTTCCAGCCGATCTTGCCGGCTTTCTCCTCGGCCGCGCGATAGCGCAGCATCAAATGCGGAAAGTCGATGTTGAACTCGTGCGGCGGCACATAGGGGCACTTGGTCATGAAGCACAAATCGCACAGGGTGCAGGCTTCGACCACCTTGCCGTAATTCTTGGGATCGACGCCGTCGAGCTCGCCCGAAGGCGATTTGTCGATCATGTCGAAGAGCCTGGGGAAGCTGTCGCACAAATTGAAGCAGCGGCGACAACCGTGGCAGATATCGAAGACGCGCTTCAGCTCGGCTTCGATCTTCTGCGCGTCGTAGAAATCCGGATCTTCCCAGGCAATGGGGTGGCGCGTCGGCGCGCCGAGACCGCCTTCGCGCATGTCCCGTGGCTCCTCACTCGATGCCGAGAAAGCGAAGGGGCAGCGCTCGACGCCCCTTCGAAATCATCTCAATCAGCGCTCGCGCGCGTCGAATCAGCCGAGAGTGTCGAGCGCCTTCTGGAAGCGGCCGGCATGCGACTTTTCCGCCTTGGCGAGGGTTTCGAACCAATCGGCGATTTCGTCGAAGCCTTCCTGGCGGGCGGTGCGCGCCATGCCGGGATACATGTCGGTGTATTCGTGGGTCTCGCCCGCGATCGCGGCGACGAGATTCTTCGAGGTCGATCCGATCGGCTTGCCGGTCGCGGGGTCGCCAACCTCGGCGAGATATTCGAGATGGCCGTGCGCATGGCCGGTTTCGCCTTCGGCGGTCGAGCGGAACACGGCCGCGACGTCGTTATAGCCTTCGACGTCGGCCTTCTGTGCGAAATAGAGATAGCGGCGATTGGCCTGGCTTTCGCCGGCGAATGCCTCTTTCAGATTTCCTTCGGTCTTCGATCCTTGCAGCTTCGGCATAGTACCCTCCTCACTGAATTAGAACGATTCTAAATTAAGTCTTTCGCTAGACGGCGTCAAGCGCTCGATTTGCCGCCCACGCGGATGGTGACGTCAACCCGCTTGATCGCGCCATGCGGCGGCTGCGGCAAATTGGTCACGTTGATGTGGTCGCTCGGTATGTCCATCAGCCGCCCGGTTTCCTCGAAGAAGAAATGGTGATGGTCGGCGGTGTTGGTGTCGAAATAAGAACGGCCGGGGTTGACCACGACCTCGCGCAGCAAACCCGCGGACACGAATTGGTGCAGCGTGTTGTAGACCGTGGCGAGCGACACGACGACGGAGGCGCTCAGCGCTTCGCCGTGGAGCTGCTCGGCGGTAACGTGACGGTCGCCCTTGTCGAACAGAAGACGCGCCAGGGCAAGCCGCTGCCGCGTCGGGCGGAGCTCCGCCGCGCGCAGCATTTCCAGGGCGTTGGCAAAAGGGCGGGAAGCGGTCATGGCGCTCATATGGGCAGGGAAGCCGGCCTAGTTTAGAGGCGGTCCAAAATTTACCCTAGGACGCCGCCGAGGCCAAGCCCGTTCGACGCCGCGCGGCCCAAGACAGCAAGCTCAATCGCCGGTTTTCAAACGCTCCACCAGCTCGCGCACGCTCGGGATGAAACCGTTGGCGTAAAACGGGTCTTGCGCGAAACGGTAGGCGTTGTGCCCGGCGAACATCAGCTCGAAGTCGCAATCATCCGAATGGCTGATCGCCTGCAGCGTCTTTTGGATGCAGAAGCTGCGCGGGTCCGCCTTCTTGCCGGTCGTGCCTTCCTCGTTCTGCGCCCAATTGGAGAACAGGCAGGCCGAGAGGCAACCCATGCAATTTATCTGATCGTTGCGGATTTCGTAGGCCTTGCTCGTGTCGACGAAGATGAGCGTCGAATCCGGCGTGCGCAGCGCCTCGGTGAAGCCTTGGTTGATCCAGCCCAAGGCGCGTTCGCGGTCATGCGGCGTCAGATAGACGATCCGCTTGCGCGCGCCGATTTCCAGCGCCGCGAGATGGTCGCCGACCGGCTCGATCGAATAGGCGACCTGGCGCTCGTTGCGATCCGACAATTCGCGCAGGAAATTATTGCGCACCGCCGAGGAGTAGAAACCGGTCGGGCTGAAGCGATTGAGATGGACGTCGCCTTTGCCGAGAGTCAGAAGCTTGTGCTTCCAGGCGTCGGAGATCGGGCTTTCCTTGGTGAGCAAGGGGCGCGTGCCGAACTGGAAGGCGATCGGCCCGAGATCGGGATTGTCGATCCAATCCTCCCACTCGCGCAGACACCAGACGCCGCCCGCCATCACGATCGGAATCTGATCGAGCCCGTATTCGCGCATCATCTTGCGCAGCTCGAGCACGCGCGGAAAGGGCGGCTCGGGCTTTTCCGGATTCTCGCTGTTGGTAATGCCGTTATGGCCGCCCGCGAGCCAAGGATCCTCGTAGACGACGGCGCCCATCCAATCGCGGAATTTATGATAGGCGCGCTTCCACAGCGCGCGGAAGGCGCGCGCCGAGGAAATGATCGGATAATAATGGACGTTGTAGCGCGAACAGATCTCGGCGATGCGATAGGGCATGCCGGCGCCGCACGTGACCCCGTTGATGAGATCGCGCGCGCCTTCGAGCACGCCATGGAGAATGCGCTCGGCCGCCGCCATCTCCCACAGGATATTCATGTGGATGCGGCCGGCACCGCCCGCGCGCTCATAGGCCATCCGCGCCTGTTGGATGCCGCCGGCGATGGCGAATTGTACCAGCTCCTCGTGGCGCTCGCGGCGGGTGCGGCCGTAATAGATCTGCGGGTCTTTCCGGCCCTGTTCGTCGAAACTGTCGGCGTTGACGCCCGAGAAGGTGCCGACGCCGTTGCACGCCGCCCAGGCACCGGAGCTTTCGCCGTTGGAGACGGAAATGCCCTTGCCGCCTTCGACCAGCGGCAGCACTTCGCGACCCGACATGATCACCGGGTTAAGCGCTTTCACGGCTGCGACCCTCCCGAGCCGATCATGTCAGATACCGCGCGATGCAGCAGGCCACGCCCGGTCAGGAGGCGGCCGGCGCTTGCGCGGTCTTCGAAGTCATCACGCTGCCGGCGTTCGTCGCCAAGCTTGCCGCTGATGTCCTCGCCCGTCGTCTGGTCGACCTGCTTCATGCTGAGCTTGACCTTGCCGCGGTCATCGAAACCCAACACCTTGACCTTCACCTGGTCACCGACCTTGACCACGTCGGTGGTCTTGCCGACGCGATGCGGGGCCAGCTCGCTGATGTGGACGAGGCCGTCGCGCGCGCCGAGGAAATTGACGAAGGCGCCGAAATCGACCGTCTTGACCACCTTGCCGCTATAGATCACGCCGAGCTCCGGCTCGGCGACGATGCCGCGAATCCAATCGATCGCCGCACGCGATGCGTCGCCATCGACCGCCGCCACCTTGATCGTGCCGTCATCCTCGATGTCGATCTTGGCACCGGTGACCTCGCAAATCTCGCGGATCACTTTGCCGCCCGAACCGATCACCTCGCGGATCTTGTCCTTCGGAATGGTGATGGTGGTGATGCGCGGCGCGTTCGACGACACGCCTTCCCGCGCCTGATCGAGCGCCTTGGACATTTCCGCGAGGATGTGCATCCGGCCGGCCTGGGCCTGGTGCAATGCCACGCGCATGATCTCCTCGGTAATCGAGGTGATCTTGATGTCCATCTGCAACGCGGTGACGCCCTTTTCCGTGCCGGCGACCTTGAAGTCCATGTCGCCGAGATGATCCTCGTCGCCGAGAATGTCGGTGAGCACGGCGAATTTATCGGCTTCCTTGATGAGGCCCATGGCGATGCCGGCGACCGGCCGCAGCAGCGGAACGCCCGCATCCATCAGCGACAAGGACGCGCCGCACACCGTCGCCATCGAGGACGAACCGTTGGATTCGGTGATCTCGGAGACGACGCGGATCGTGTAGGGGAATTTTTCCTTCTCGGGCAGAAGCGGATGGACCGCGCGCCAGGCGAGCTTGCCATGGCCGATCTCGCGCCGCCCCGGGCTTCCCATACGGCCGGTCTCGCCGGTGGAGTAGGGCGGGAAATTGTAATGCAGCAGGAAGTTCGAGCGATATTCGCCTTCGAGCGCGTCAATAATCTGCTCGTCCTGACCGGTGCCGAGCGTCGCCACGGCAAGCGCCTGGGTCTCGCCGCGGGTGAAGAGCGCCGAGCCATGGGCGCGCGGCAGCACGCCGACCTCGACCGAAATCGGCCGCACCGTCTTGGTATCGCGCCCATCGATACGCGGCTTGCCGGCGATGATCGCACCGCGGACGATGTCCTTCTCGAGCTCCTTGAAAATCTTGCCGGCGAGAGCTTGCTCGGCCGGCTCGGCGAAGAGTTCGGCGATCTTCGCTTTCGCCGCGTCGAGCTTGTTCGAGCGGCTTTGCTTCTGCTGGTCGGCATAGGCTGCAGCGAGATCGGATGCCACCGCGCCGCGCAGCGTTGCCTCGATCGCGGCTGCGGTTGCCGGCTTCTCGGGCAGGTTCCAAGGCTCCTTGGCGGCAGCTTCGGCCAATTCGATGATCGCCTGGATCACCGGCTGGAACGAGCGATGGCCGAACATGACAGCGCCGAGCATGACGTCTTCCGAGAGCTCTTTCGCCTCGGATTCGACCATCAGCACACCTTCCATCGTGCCCGCGACGAGCAGATCGAGCTGCGTGTTCGGAATCTCGTCGAGCTTCGGGTTCACGACATATTGGCCGTCGATATAGCCAACGCGCGCGCCGCCGATCGGGCCGAGAAACGGTATGCCCGACAAGGTGAGCGCCGCCGAAGCACCGACCAGGGCGACGATATCGGGATCGTTCTCGAGATCGTGGCTCAGCACGGTGCAGACGACTTGTGTCTCGTTGCGGAACTCCGGCGCGAACAGCGGACGGATCGGCCGATCGATGAGGCGCGAAGTGAGCACCTCTTTCTCGGACGGACGGCCTTCGCGCTTGAAGAAGCCGCCGGGGATCTTGCCCGCGGCGAAGGTCTTCTCCTGGTAATTGACCGTGAGCGGGAAGAAATCCTGTCCCGGCTTCGCCTGTTTGGCGGCGACCGCGGTACACAGCACCGTGGTTTCGCCATAGGTCGCCATCACGGCGCCATCGGCTTGCCTTGCGACTCTGCCGGTCTCGAGGACGAGGCGGCGGCCGCCCCACATCAACTCTTTTCTAAATACCTCGAACATGATGGCGTTCTCTCTCTTCTCTCATTGCTCTCTGGGGAAAGGCGTGCGGGCGCGGCGCGACCGACCCCGAAGGTCGTCGCGGCACGAACGCCCTGTGAAACGCGCGTGTCGGCGTGGGGACTCAGCGGCGGAGTCCCAAGCGCTCGATCAACTGGTTGTAGCGCCCGGCATCCGAGCGCTTCAGGTAATCGAGCAGGCTGCGGCGCTGACCCACCATCACCAGAAGGCCGCGGCGCGAATGGAAATCTTTTTGGTGATGCGTCAAATGTTCGGTCAAATTGGCAATACGTTCGGACAACAGCGCCACCTGCACCTCGGGGGAGCCGGTATCGCCTTCCTTGCGGGCATATTGCTTGACAACCTCTTGCTTGCGCACGAGCGATAGCGACATCGATATCTCCTTGCCTAGAAGTTCATAACCCGCACCGGACGGATCAGGCCTGCATCGAATGCCACTAACGCGACCAGCCTTCCATTGCTGGTTGCGCGGATCGTCGCGCCGTCGGCAAATCCATCGAAGCGCGCCCGATCCAAGGGGCGCAATGGCGCTACGGCACGGCCGCAACGCAAGGCCCGGACCTCGTCTTCCGTCAAGGCCAGTGCCGGGATGTCGTCCAGCGCGGTCTCGAGCGGAAGCAGGTGCTCGGAAGTGGCCGCACTATGCCCCAGCGACTCCAGTTTATCCAGGGAAATCGCCCGATCGAGCGTAAACCCGCCCACGGAAAGGCGTTTTAGCTCCGTTACATGGGCATAAGTGCCAAGTTGACGCCCCAAATCGCGTGCCAGCGCGCGGATATAGGTGCCTTTGCCGACCTCGGCCTCGAACACGGCATGATCCGCGTCCGGGCAATCGAGCAGCTGCAAGCTCTCGACCTCGACCGGCCGCGGCGCCAGGGCCAGCACCGCGCCCTCGCGCGCCAGATCGTAAGCGCGCTCGCCTGCAACCTTGATGGCGGAATAATCGGGCGGCCGCTGGCTGACCACGCCCTGGAAGCTCGGCAACGCCGCCAACATGGCGTCTTGCGACGGCCGGATCGCGCTTGTCGCGGTCACTTGGCCGGCGGCGTCGTCGGTATCGCGCGCTTCGCCCCAGCACAGGGCGAAGCGATAAAGCTTTCGGCCGGCCATCGCATAGGACACGGTCTTGGTCGCTTCGCCCAAGGCGACCGGCAGAACGCCGCTCGCCATCGGGTCGAGCGTTCCGCCATGCCCGGCCTTGGCCGCATCGAGGAGGCGCTTCACCGCGCCGACCGCCCGGCTCGACGTCATGCCGAGCGGCTTATCGAGAATGATCCAGCCATGCACCGGCCGGCCGCTTGGCTTACGCGCCATCGTCGGTCCCGTCCTGCGCGATGTCGTCCTGCGTCAGGTCGCGCGCGACCTCCGGGCGGTGCAACAGCGCATCGATGCGGCTGGCTTGCTCGAAGCTGGCATCGAGTTCGAAGGCAAGGCTCGGGGCCAAACGCAACGTCACCGCGCGCGCCACGGCGGTGCGCAGGAAAGATGCGCTGCGTTTCAAGGCGGCCATGACCTCATCGGCCTGGCGTCCGGCCAAGGGCATCACGAAGGCCGTGGCGTGCTTCAGATCAGGCGACACGCGCACTTCGGTCACGGTGAGATTGGCGTCGCGCAGCGCCGGATCGCGCAGATCCCCGCGCTCGAAAATGCGCGCGAGCGCGTGGCGCATTTCCTCGCCGACGCGCAATTGGCGCTGGCTTGGGCCGGCAGCCGAAGCCGGCCCGACGGAACGCCTTTTTTTCGCTGCCATCGTCGATCTACCTCACGCGAAGAGGGCCACAAGCCCGGCCGATACGCGGCATCAAAGCGCGCGCGCGACCTCTTCGACTTCGAAGCACTCGATGACGTCGCCCTGCTCGATATTGTCGTAATTCTCGAAGGCCATGCCGCATTCGAAGCCTTCGCGCACTTCGCGGACTTCGTCCTTGAAGCGCTTCAGAGTCTTGAGGCTGCCTTCGTGGATGACGATGTTATCGCGCAGAAGCCTTACCTTCGCGCCGCGTTTGACGACGCCTTCGGTCACCATGCAGCCCGCGACCTTGCCGACCTTCGAGATGTTGAACACCTCGCGGATCGCGGCATGGCCGAGGAAGCGTTCGCGCTTGGTGGGCGACAGCAGGCCCGTCAGCGCCGCCTTCATGTCGTCGAGCACTTCGTAAATGATCGAATAATAGCGAATCTCGACGCCGTCGCGCCGCGCCATGTCGCGCGCCTGCGGATTGGCGCGCACGTTGAAGCCGATGATGACGGCATTCGACGCCTTGGCGAGGATGACATCGCTCTCATTGATGCCGCCGACCGCGGCATGCAGCAGGCGCACCGTGACCTCGGCGGTGCCGAGCTTTTCGAGCGAGCCGGTGATCGCTTCGAGCGAGCCTTGAACGTCCGACTTCACCACGACCGCAAACTCTTTCGCGACGCCCGCCGCGGCTTGGGCGAACATTTGTTCGAGCGTGCCGCGCGCACCCGCCGCGGCTTGTTGCGTGCGCCGGCGGCGTTGGCGGTAATCGGCGATGTCGCGGGCCTGGCTTTCATTCTCGGCGACGGTGAAATCGTCGCCGGCCAGAGGCGTGCCGTTGAGACCGAGCACCTCGACCGGCATAGCCGGACCGGCCTCGTCCAGATTCATGCCACGATCATCGATGAGCGCGCGCACGCGGCCCCATTCGCTGCCGGCGACGAAAATATCGCCGACCTTGAGCGTGCCGCGTTTGATCAGCACGGTCGCGACCGGACCGCGGCCGCGCTCGAGCTGCGCTTCGATCACGCTGCCTTCGGCCGGCCGGTGCGGATTGGCCTTGAGATCGAGGATTTCGGCTTGCAGCAAGATCGCTTCCTCGAGCTTGTCGAGGTTGATCTTCTTGGTCGCCGAAACCTCGACATCGAGCACGTCGCCGCCCAGCTTCTCGAGCACGATTTCGTGCTGCAACAGCTCTTGACGGACGCGGTCGGGTTTGGCGTCGGGCTTATCGATCTTGTTGATGGCGACGATGATCGGCGCATTCGCCGCCTTGGCGTGACGGATGGCTTCAACCGTCTGTTCCTTGATGCCGTCATCGGCGGCCACGACCAGAATGACGATGTCGGTCACATGCGCGCCGCGCGCGCGCATCGCGGTGAAGGCCTGGTGGCCCGGCGTATCGATGAAGGTGATGCGCTGGCCGCCTTTCAGGGTGACCTGATAGGCGCCGATATGCTGCGTGATGCCGCCGGCCTCGCCCGAGGCGACGTCGGTCGCGCGCAACGCATCGAGCAGCGAGGTTTTGCCGTGATCGACATGGCCCATCACGGTGACCACCGGCGGCCGCGATTCGAGCATTTCCGGCGCATCCTCGTCGCCGCGCAGCCCGATTTCGACGTCGGCTTCGGAGACGCGCTTGATCTTGTGGCCGAACTCCGTCACGACCAGCTCCGCCGTATCGGCGTCGATCGTTTGATTGATCGTCGCCATGACGCCCATCTTCATCAGCGCCTTGACCACGTCGCCGCCGCGCTCGGCCATACGGTTAGCAAGCTCTTGCACCGTGATGGTTTCGGGTACGACCACGTCGCGCACAATCTTCGTCTGCTCTTGCAGCATCTGAAGGGCGCGCTGTTTCTCGCGCTCGCGATGGCGGCGCACCGAGGCGAGGCTGCGTTGGCGCTCATCCTCGTCGGCGTTGAGCACCTTGGTGATGGTGAGCTTGTTGCTGCGGCGATGCTCGTCGCGGCGCGGTGCGGGCGCAGGCCGCTTCGCGCCGGCGCCGCGCAAACCCCCACGTCGCGGCGAGGATTCTTCCTCGACCTCTTCCTCGACGACCTTGACCTTGCCGGCGGCGGTCAACGCCGCGACCTTGGCAGCAGCAGCCTTGCCGGCGCGCTCGGCAACTTCACGGCGTGAATCTTCCTCGGCCTTTTCGGCCTTGCGGCGCGCATCATCATCGACTTTCTTGCGCGATTCGTCGTCGCCTTTGGTTTTGACCTCTTCCTCGGCCTTGCGGCGCGCCTCTTCTTCGGCGCGGCGCGCATCTTCCTCGGCCTGGCGCGTCGCTTCCTCGCGCTGGCGATCGGCATCGACGAGCGCCTGGCGGCGCGATTCCTCGTCGGCGCGAATGGCGCCTTTGAGCGCGCGCACACGGTGCGCCTTTTCCTCTTCGGTCAGACCTTGCGGCAACACCGCCGCGCGGCGCACGCTCGGCGTGGCAGGCTTGGCCGCGGCCGGCGCCACGGCAACAGTCGGCGCGGCGCTCTCAACGGGTTTTTCCGGCGTCGCGTTGGTGGCGCGCTTTTTGCGCACCTCGACCTGCACGGTCTTGGTCCGGCCATGCGGGAAGCTTTGCCGGACCTGGCCGGTTTCGATCGGCTTGCGCAGTTCGAGCTTTCCGCCGGGGCGGACCAGGCTCAAAGGGCGCTTATCCTGTTCAGTATTATCGCTCACTCACACCCACCCTTGCTCCGGCACGGAAGCCCGCAAGCCGCCCCGCCTCCGCGAGAAACAAATCCGTCAACCGTCCCGGCTTCAGCACCAAGTGCACGGCGTGCTCGCGGCCCAAGGCCGCGCCCAATTCGCCGGCGCTCAAGCACCGAACCACCGTCAAGCCCGGCGCGAGGGCGCTGAGCTTGGCCCTTCCATCCTCGGCGCCATCCATGGCCGCGACCAGTACCTCGACCCCGCCCTTGGCCAGCGCGGTCTTGACCTTGACGAAGCCGGCAACCACCAGACCAGCGCGGCGCGCCAAGCCGAGTATCTCGGCGCAGCGCCGCGCGAGCAGGGCTTCCAGCCGGTCCTCAAGATCGGGTTCGACCGCGACCGGTGCTTTCGCCGCTCGGGAAAAAAGCCGCTTACCCACGGCCTGCGCCACTATATCGCGCCGCGCCGTCAACCACAAACCCCGGCCCGGCAGGCGATGCGCCAGATCGGGCACGACATGGCCGCCGGGATCGACCACGAAGCGCAACAATTCGGCGGTCGGCCGGATCGCGCCCGTCACAAAGCAGCGGCGCGTCGGGCCGGTCTCCGGGCCGTCGATCTCCTCTGCGATGTCGAGCGCCGCTTCCGCCAAACGAGCTTACTCCGCCTTCGGTGCCGCAGCGTCGGCCGGCGCGTCGTCGAACCAGTGCGCGCGTGCCGCCATGATGATGTCATTGGCTTGGCTCTCTTCGAGCTTCACGGCCGCGCCGGCCATCTCGATCAATTCGTCGGCGGCGAGATCGGCCAGATCGTCGAGCGTCTTCACGCCTTTTTCGCCGACCGCAACCAGCAAGGCCGGCGTCACGCCATCGATCGCCGCGATCTCGTCGCTGACACCGAGCTCTTTGCGCCGCGTCTCGAAGCGCTCGTTCTGCTCTTCGAGGAAGGTCCGCGCGCGCTGCTGCAATTCGCCCGCGATGTCCTCGTCGAAGCCTTCGACGCTCGCCAATTCCTGAACCGGCACGAAAGCCACTTCCTCGACCGACGAGAAGCCTTCCGTCACGAGCAAATGGGCGATCACGTCGTCGACGTCGAGCGCTTCGATGAACATCTTGGAGCGGCTGCGGAATTCTTCCTGGCGGCGCTCGCTTTCCTCGGCTTCGGTCAGGATGTCGATGTCCCAGCCCGTCAGCTGCGAGGCCAAGCGCACATTCTGCCCGCGCCGCCCGATGGCGAGCGAAAGCTGATCGTCGGGCACGACGACCTCGATGCGGCGCTGCTCTTCGTCCATGACGACCTTCGCGACCTCGGCCGGGGCCAAGGCGTTGACGACGAAAGTCGCCGGATCCTGGGACCAGGGAATGATGTCGATCTTCTCGCCTTGAAGCTCGGCGACGACGGCTTGAACGCGGCTGCCGCGCATGCCGACGCAGGCGCCGACCGGATCGATGCCGCTGTCGTTCGAAATCACGGCGATCTTGGCGCGGCTGCCGGGATCGCGCGCCACCGCCTTGATCTCGATGATGCCGTCATAAATCTCGGGCACTTCCTGCGCGAACAGCTTCGCCATGAATTGCGGATGGGTGCGCGACAGGAAGATCTGCGGCCCGCGCACTTCCTGGCGTACGTCGTAGATATAGGCGCGCACGCGCTCGCCTTGGCGGAAGCTTTCCCGCGGCAGCAATTCATCGCGCCGCAAAATCGCTTCGGCGCGGCCGAGATCGACGACGACATTGCCGAACTCGACGCGCTTGACCAGACCGTTGACGATTTCGCCGACGCGGTCCTTGAACTCCTTGTATTGGCGCTGCCGTTCGGCATCGCGCACGCGCTGCACGATCACCTGCTTGGCGGTTTGCGCGGCGATGCGCCCGAAATCGATCGGCGGCAACGGATCGGTCAGGAAATCGCCGACTTCCGCCTCCGGGTTTAGCTGCTTGGCCTCGGTGAGCGTGATTTGCGTCGCTTCGTTCTCGATCGGGTCCGCCACCTCGCGAAAGCGCATCAATTTGATCTCGCCGTTCTTGCGGTCGATCTCGGCGCGGATGTCGTATTCGAGGCCGTATTTCGAGCGGCCGGCTTTCTGGATCGCCTGCTCCATCGCCTGCAAGACCTCGTCGCGATCGATGCCTTTGTCGCGGGCGACGGTATCGGCGACTTGAAGAAGCTCGGGCCGGGGATAGGAGGCGGTGGTAGCCATGTGGCTGTTCTCTTCCTAGCTGCGATTTTGCGGTTGCGTGGCGGCGATCAATTCGTCGTTCAAGACCAGTTTGGCGCGCGCGATCGCCGACAAGGGCAACAGCACGGTATCGGCGCCGACCTGAAGCTTGGCGTTCTCGTCCTCGACGCCCAAAAGCTTGCCGCGGAAACGCTTGCGGCCATCCATCGGGCGCTGCAATTCGATCCTCGCCTCGAAGCCGGCGAAGCGCTCGTAATCGGCGCGGCGCACCAAGGGACGGTCGATCCCCGGCGAGCTGATCTCGAGCATATAGGCCGACGCGATCGGATCGGCGACATCGAGCAGCGCCGAGACGGTATGGCTCACCGTGGCGCAATCCTCGACCGTCATCGTTCCGTCGTCGCGACGTTCGGCCATGATCTGCAAAGTCGGCCGCTTTCCGCCGGTGAAGCTCACGCGCACGACCTCATAGCCCATCGCCTGAAGCGAGGGCGCGATCATCGCCTCGATTTGACCTGCATCGAACAAGGACGCTCGCAATGCTCCAATAACAAAAAGTGGGCCATTCGGCCCACCGATCGAAAAACCCGAACTTGCCGGGCCTATGGGACTCTTATTTTTTTTGAAATATAGCGATTTTTCGGGGCGCTTCAAGGCTGACGGGATTCACCGCGCCCGACGCCGATAGCGGAAAAGCCGCGCCATGCGGCCCTGGAGCACGGCCTTTTTTTCGTAGCGGGTTTGCGGCCAATCCTCGGGACGGGGAATGACAGCGAGCGGCTCGAAGGCCGGATGCGCGCTCAAATGCTCGTCGATCCATTGCCCGTAATCGGCGTCGTCGGTCGCGACGCGCAATTCGGCGTGGTCCGCCATGGCGTTGGCGAGATCGTCGAGGGTTTCGCGCGCGACGATGCGGCGCTTCTTGTGACGTTCCTTCGGCCAAGGATCGGGAAAAAGAATGAAGGCGCGGCCGAGGCTTTGCGGCGCCAAGGCCGCGATCAGCAGCCTGGCATCATCGGTGAAAAGGCGCACATTCCCGATCTCGCCGGCCTTGATGTCCGCGAGCAGCTTGGCGATGCCGGGCTCGAACACCTCGCAGCCGATGATGCCGCAACGCGGATGGGCCGCGGCTTGATAGGCCAAGTGCCCGCCCGCGCCGAAGCCGATTTCGAGCCAAATCTCATTCCTTGGCGCCGCGAAGAGTTCTCTCGGGTCAAGCGCGCGGCCTTCGGGCAAGGCAAAGCGCAAGGCAGGAAGCAGCGTGTCGAGCAGCGCACGCTGACCCTGACGTAACGCGCGACCGCGGCGCCGGCCGTAAAGCCGGCGTTGCCGCGCGCCGTCCGGCACGCTTGAGGGAGAAACCATGTCGGCAGATGTGGCAGGGCGGCGCTTGCGCCGTCAAGCGTCAGTCGATTTCCTTGGCGCCCGGCAAGGAGGCCAGCGCCTTTGCGAGCTCGAACAAGCGGCGTTTGATTTGCGGATCGGAAATACGCAGATACGCGCGCACCAGCTCGAGCGTTTCGCGTTTCATCATCGGATTCGACTGATAGGATTCCGATGAATTGTCGGGCGGATCGGCCGAGGATGAAGCCTCGCCCAATTCTTCGAAGAAATACGACACCGGCACGTCCAGCACCCGCGCCAGATCATAGAGCCGGCTTGCGCCGACGCGATTGGCGCCGCGCTCGTATTTCTGCACTTGCTGAAAAGTGAGTCCGATCGCGTCGCCGAGTTTTTCCTGGCTCATGCCAAGCAGCGTGCGCCGCAGTCGCACGCGAGAGCCGACATGCACATCCACCGGATTGGGCTTTTCGGCTTTCTCTTTGCGCCCTGAGTTGTCCATCGCACCAATGTTCGTTGAAGTACCGAGCGGCGCATGTCAGACGATAGAAATCGTCCACCCGCCGCGGCATGATCGTATGCGCTGACTATCATGTGATCAACGAACAAAAGTGCTTAATGCGCAACCCAATCCGCAACCCAGAGATGAGTTGCGTGCATAATTAAGAAGATGCTCAAATTTTACGAGAATTCGCATGAAAGCCGCCGTGGAAGACGGGGCTGAGCAGCAAAGCCACACCAATAAGTAGCGCGACGAGAAGACACGGCACATCGCCAAAACGGCTGTAAAGCGTGGGCGGCAACGCTTGCGGCAGATTCTCATCGAGCACCCCGACCGCATCGAGATCGAGCCTTCCCCGGACGCGGCCGTAAGGATCGAACACCGCCGAAATACCGTTATTCCCGACCCGCACCAGCGGTAGGCCCTCCTCGATTGCGCGCACCCGCGCGATGGCCAGGTGCTGAAATGGGCCGGACGTGAAGCCATACCAAGCGTCGTTGGTCACGTTGAGCATCCAGGCCGGCCGATCCGCGGGATCGACCACGGCGCCGGGGAAAATCGCTTCATAGCAGATGAGCGGACTGACCGGCGGCAAGCCTGGCAGGTCGATCGTGCGCGGCCCCGATCCCGCGGAGAAATCGATCGTGCCCGGCGTGATCTTCTGCATCGGCAGAATCTGACGCAGCGGCACGTATTCGCCGAACGGCACGAGGTGGAATTTGTCATAGGAGGCGCGGATGGCGCCGTCATGGTCGATGGCGACGAGGCTGTTCCACACGTGCTCGGGCTGCTGCGGCGCTGGGTCGGTGCGCACCGTGCCGGTAATGACATAGCCATCGAACGGCGCCGCTTGCGCGAGCGCCTTGCGCGCGCCGCCATCGCGCTCCAGAAACGGCGGGGCTGCGTCTTCGGGCCAGAGTATGGCCGTCGCCTTCTCGGCGCCTGCCGACGTGCTGAGCGCGAAAAGGCGCCGGAAATTGGCAAGGACCTGGCTCGGATCGCCCTTGATCACCTCGGGAATCGAGGGCTGGACAAGACGCAGCTTCACGTCGGGCACGTCGCCCGGATGGCCGTTCTGCAAGCGGTAAAAGCCCCAGGCCGCGGGCGCGCCGAGCAGCACCAGCGCGGCAAGGCAGGGGACCCAGCGATTGCCCGAGAAATCGCCCAGCCGCGCCGGCAGGCACGCGATCAAAACCGTGACGAGGCTGAGGCCGTAAATGCCGACCAACGAGGCGAGCTGCAGCATGTCGAGCGCATGCGGAAAGCCGCCCGACCAGGCATAGCCGACGAGATTCCAGGGAAAGCCGGTGAGAATATGGCCGCGGAGCCATTCCGCCGCGAACCAGAACAGCGCCAGCGCGAGAATCCTTTCGGTCCCGCCGAGCCGCAAGCCGCGGCAGCCGACATGGCTCGCCCCGAGCGCCAGGGCGGTGAAGACGGCAAGTCCGGCGGGCACGCCCATGACCGCGAACGGCACCAGCCACCAAAACTGAGCAATGTCGACGAAGAGCGCGGCGGCAATCCAATAGAGCCCGGCAAGAAAAAATCCGAAGCCGAAGCTCCAACCCAGCGCGCAGGCCCCGACGAACCCGCCATTGCCGTCGGCAAGCCAGACCAGCGCCGGAAAAGAAATCAGCAGCACCGGCGTCACGTCGAGCGGCGGCAAGGCGCCGACCGCCAGCACGCCAAAAAAAAACGCCGCGAGATAGCGGCGCCAACCGCCGAGGCTTGCCAGCCACAGCGCACAGCGCTGCAGCGGCGCTACCGGCACGGCATTGCCGCGCAAGGCCAGCGGATCCTGATCAGCCATGACGCGCAGCGCCCGGCAGCCCGCGCAACCGCACGCGCTTGATCCGCCGCGGGTCGGCGTCAAGCACTTCGAAATCGAACCCTAGCGGGTGTTGTACGATCTCGCCGCGGGCCGGCACGCGGCCAGCCAAAGCCACCACCAGGCCGCCAATGGTGGTTACGCCCTCTTCCATTCCCTCCGGCACGAGCGGGCCTGCGACGTAATCCGCGAGCGCCTCGAGCGGCGTCCGCCCGGGCGCCAAGAGCGTTCCGTCCGGACGGGCGACGAGCTTCGGTTGATCGGCATCGTCGTGCTCGTCTTCGATCTCGCCGACGATCTCTTCGATCAGGTCTTCGATCGTGACAAGGCCATCCGTGCCGCCGAACTCGTCAACCACGATCGCCATGTGGACGCGCGACAGGCGCATCTGCAGGAGAAGATCGAGCAGCGGCATGGTCGGCGCGACGAACAGCAATTTGCGGGTGATTTCGCGCAGCGTCACCGGCCGGGCATCGACCGCATAGGGCAGAAGATCCTTGATGTGCACCATGCCGACAACGTTATCGAGCGTGTCGTGATAGATCGGCACGCGGGAATGGCCGGCTTCGACGATCTGCCGTGCCGCTTCGGAGAACGGCGTCTCGACCTCGAGCGCCACGATATCGACGCGCGGCACCATGACGTCGGCTGCGGTTTGCTCGTGCAGCTTCAGGATGTTGACCAGCAGCGTGCGCTCATGCGGATCGATCGGCTGGGTGGCGTCGTGCTCTTCGAGCAGATCGGCGAGGGCCGCGCGCAGGCTGGGCGGGCGTTCGGTCTCGCCGCGCAATTGGCGTAGCCAATTGAGCAGGCCTTGAAGCGGCCCTTCTTCCTGTTCGGGTGCGGGACGATCCGCGTCGGCGTCAGCCATAAGCATCCTCGCGCACGCGATAGGGATCGGCGACCCCGAAGCTGGCCAGTATGCGCGTCTCGAGCGATTCCATGCGCCGCGCGGGCCCCGGCGCGTCGTGATCATAGCCCAAGAGATGCAGCACGCCGTGAACGACCAAGTGGCGAAGATGATCGGCGAGCGGTTTGCCTTGATCCTTGGCCTCTTTCGCGACCGTCTCATAGGCGAGGACGACGTCGCCGAGAAGCAGCGGCGCCGGCGCGGTCGCCCGCTCGTCCGACGCAAAGGCAAGCACATTGGTCGGGGCGGCGCGGCCGCGCCAACGCTGGTTCAGCGATGCCACCGTCGCATCATCGGCGAGCACCAGCGAAAGCTCGGCCGCGGCAAGCTTGCGGCGCGACCGTGCCAAAGCCGCCTCGGCGGCCGCCTTCGCCAACCGCTCGACCCCGGGCACGGCACGGCGCCACCTTGCGCAGGGAATGGCAAGGTCGATCGCGACAGGGGACGGCGATTTAGGATTCCGACTCATCGTCTTTTTTGCGCCGAGTCTTGCGGTCCCGCCGTTCATAGGCGCGCACGATGCGCGACACGAGCGGATGGCGAACGATATCGGCGTCGGTGAACCGCACCAAGGCGATGCCGGTCTCGCCTTCCAGCGTCTCCAACGCATCGGCGAGCCCGGAGCGGGTTCGCGGCGGCAAATCGATCTGCGAGAGATCGCCAGTCACCGCCATGCGCGAATGCTCGCCAAGGCGCGTCAAAAACATCTTCATCTGAACCGGGGTCGTGTTCTGCGCTTCGTCGAGGATGACGAAGGCATTTGCCAAGGTGCGGCCGCGCATGAAGGCGAGCGGCGCGATCTCGATCTCGCCCGAGCTGAGCCGTTTGATCACCTGGTCGCCCGGCAGCATGTCGTAGAGCGCGTCGTAAAGCGGCCGCAAATAGGGATCGACCTTTTCGCGCAAATCACCCGGCAGAAAACCCAGGCGCTCGCCGGCCTCGACCGCGGGGCGCGACAGAATGATGCGTTCGACGCCGCCGCTCATCAGCATGTCGACCGCCATGGCCACCGCGAGATAGGTCTTGCCGGTGCCGGCCGGACCGAGGCCGAAGACCAGCTCGTGCGCGCGCATCGCTTTGACATAGGCGGCCTGATTGGCGCTGCGCGGGCTGACCCGGCGCTTGCGCGTGCGGATTTCCTCGCCCTCGCCCCAACGCTCATCGGCGTGCAGGCTGGCATGCTTCAAGGCGGCATCGACCGCGGCCGCGTCGACCTCGAGGCCGCGCTTCAAGCGCTGATAAAGGCTTGTCAGCGCGTTCCGCGCGACATCGGCGCTGGCATGAGGCCCGGCAATGGCCAAGCGATTGCCGCGCGAAACCAGCGAGACCCCGAGCTCGCGTTCGATCCGGTCGAGGTTGCGATCGCGCTCGCCGTAAAGCTGCGGCAACAGCGAATTGTCGTCGAACTGCATCTGAAGACGCTCGCCGTCTTCCATCACGCCATCACCTCCGCCGCGTCGACTTCGCCCGCTAGGCTGTTGCGCCCGACGCCGACGATCCGCACCGGCATCATGGTGCCCAGGCAATGCGCGGGCGCGCGCGCATGAACCCCTTGCAAATAAGGGCTGCGGCCCACGAGTTGACCGGGATGACGCCCGGGCCGCTCGAACAGCACCGGCAGCACACTGCCTTCGCAAGAATGATTGAATCCGCGCTGCTGCGTCTCGATCAGCTCTTGCAGCGTTTGCAAGCGCGCCGACGCGATGTGGTCCGGCACCTGATCGGCGCGTTGCGCCGCCGGCGTTCCGGGGCGAGGGCTGTACTTGAACGAAAAGGCTTGGGCGAAGCCGACCGCGCGGATGAGCCCAAGGGTCGCCGCGAAATCCTCGTCGCTTTCGCCGGGAAAGCCGACGATGAAGTCCGAGGACAGAGCGATGTCGGGCCGCGCCGCGCGCAAGCGCTCGACGATGCGGCGATAATCATCCGCGCCGTGACGCCGATTCATCGCGGCCAAAATGCGATCGGAGCCCGATTGCACGGGAAGATGCAGGAAGGGCATCAGCGCCGGCACGTCGCGATGGGCGGCGATGAGATCGTCATCCATGTCGGCGGGATGCGACGTGGTGTAACGCAGTCGGTTCAGGCCCGGCAGCTCGGCAAGCGCGCGGATCAACCGCCCCAGCCCCCAAACGGCGCCGTCGGTCCCCATGCCGTGATAGGCATTGACGTTCTGGCCCAGCAAGGTGATCTCGCGCGTACCGTGATCGATGAGACGTTGCGCCTCGGCGACCACCGCCTCGGCCGGGCGCGAGAACTCGGCGCCGCGCGTATAGGGCACGACGCAGAACGTGCAGAACTTGTCACAGCCTTCCTGCACCGACAGGAAAGCGGACACGCCTTGGGGCGCCTGGGTTTCCGGCAGGAAATCGAATTTGGATTCAGCGGGGAATTCCGTGTCGAGCACCGGGACATGGTCGCGCGCGAGCTTTGCCACCATCTCGGGCAGACGGTGATAGGTTTGCGGGCCCAACACCAGATCGACGAAAGGCGCGCGCGCCAGAATCTCCGCGCCTTCGGCCTGGGCGACGCAGCCGGCGACCGCCAGAATGAGACGGCCTCCGGACGCGGCTTTGTCCATTTTCAACGGGCGCAGTCTTCCGAGATCGGAAAACAGCTTTTCCGCCGCCTTTTCGCGGATATGACAAGTGTTGAGCAAGATCATATCCGCGTCTTGCGCAACCTCGGTCGCCACATAGCCCAAAGGCGCCAAGACTTCCGCGATGCGCGCGGAGTCATAGGCGTTCATCTGGCAACCATAGGTCTTGATATAAAGCTTCCGGCTCACGCGCGTTTCGTCTCTCACTGCGCGGCAAGCGCCGGCATCGCGCTGTCGAGCGGCGGCTCTCCGATGCGCCCGGCAAGCGCGTTGGCAAGGCCTTGCTCGATCTCCCGCCGGCAATGATCGGCCAAGGATTTGCGCGAGCCAAAATCCTTCAGCCGGACCGGCTCGTGAAAGCGTATCGTTACCGTCAACTGCCCCATACCCAATGCCTTCCAGAGATGCGGCCCCATGCTCATATCGCCGTACCAGGCAAAGAAGGGGCGATAGAACCGCCCGAGCGGAATGCCGTCAAGCCGGTGAAAAACGACCGAAACCGGCTGCACCAGAACGCGCTCGTCTTCGGCCGCCGCGAAGAGCGTGGTCTTGAACGGCAACAGGTGGATGCCGTCATTGCTCGTGCCTTCGGGAAACAGGATGAGGTTGTCGCCATCATCGAGGCGGCGGCGGATCTCGTCGCGTTGCCGTGCCGCGCCGGCACGATCGGTGCGCGCGACGAACACCGTGCGCTGCAGCTTCGCGAGCCAGCCGAAGATCGGCCACCCTGCCACTTCGGCCTTCGCCACGAAACTGCCTTCGACCACGGCACCGAGAATCGGTATGTCGAAATAGGAACTGTGATTGACGACGAAAAGAGTCGGGCGCTGCGTCGAGCGCGTGCCGTGGCATTCGAGCGCGATGCCGAGAATGCGGCAGCAAATACCGTGATAGGCAACCGGAAAGCGGCGCGCCCAGCGGCTCCTCAGCGCGACGAAAGCCGCCTGGACCGGCATCAGCGGCAAGGTCAGCGCCAGATAGGCAACGGCGCGCGTCGTGCGGAGCAGAAATCCGGTCATCCGGCGGCGGTGTCGCGCGCGCGGCGCTCGTAGTAGCGATAATACTTGCCGGTGACGAGATCGGTCTTCACGACGATCGAAACGTCGGTGGTGTTGAACGGATGATCGATCACCGCGCCGTCGCCCACGAATCCGCCCAGACGCAAATACCCTTTGATGAGCGGCGGCAGCACGGCCTGCGCACGCGCCGGATCGATGGCGTCCTTTGGCATCCGGTCCATCGCGACGTAGCGCTCGACGAGCGCGCGCATTCGCAGCTCGGGTGGCGCGCCATGGAAATGATGCAGATAGGCGAGCGGCAGGGCCAAAGCATCCGGATCCGTGCCGTGCAGGCTGGCGCAACCGAACATCACCTCGATGCGGTGATGAAACACATAGGCGGCGATTCCGCGCCACATCAACTTGGCCGCCGGCCCGCTGCGCGCCGACGCGTCGGTGCAGGAGCGGCCCAATTCGAGGATCTCGCCGGGATGAGCGGGGATTCCGCCGAGATCGTATTCGGCGGCCGAGTAGAAGCCGCCGCTTCTTTGCGCCATGTCGCGCCGGATAAGCCGATAGGTGCCGACCACGGCATCGGCGCCGCGGCGCGTGTGATCGATCACCAGCAGATGATCGCAGTTGCTGTCGTAGCGATCGAAGTCGCGGCGGCGGCGGGCCATCTCGGGAGACGGCGTCGCGCCCATTTCTTCATAGAAGACGCGATAGCGCAGCGCCTGCGCCGCATCGATTTCGGTTTCGTCCGTGGCGAGCCGTACTTGCAGCGATTCGAACCGGACATCGACGGCCGGATCGCCGGATCGCGCGGACAAGAGCTTCGCGTCGGCCTCGCTCACAGGAGCTCGCGGCTCATGGGCCTCACTTCTTGCCGCCGGACGGCGGCGTCGGGTCGAGCGGCACGGCGAACAGTTCCAGCCGATGTTCGATGAGCTTGTACCCGAGCCGCGCCGCGACGTCGCGTTGCAGCTTTTCGATCTCTTCGTTACGAAACTCGATGACGCGCCCCGTCTGAAGATCGATCAGATGATCATGGTGATCGGACGGCATCTCCTCGTAGCGTGCGCGCCCATCGCCGAAATCATGACGCGCCAGGATGTTCGCCTCCTGGAACAGACGCACCGTGCGATAAACCGTGGCGATGCTGATCTTGGGATCGATCTCGCTGGCGCGGTGATAGACCGCCTCGACATCGGGATGGTCAGCCGAATCCGAGAGCACGCGCGCGATGATGCGCCGCTGCTCGGTCATCTTCAGACCCTTGTCGATGCATAACTGCTCGAGCCGGGATGGCATGTCTTCCCAACGCTCTATGATCGCGAGCGACGTTCAGTATAGCCCATACCGGGGGGCGAGCCTATATGCCGAGCGCGGCCGACAATATGGCGCCAATGTGACGGCCGGATCAGCCGGCCCGGGCGCGGCGACCGCGCGTGCCAAGACCGATGTCCTTTGCCAGCTTGCTGCGCTGCTTGGCGTAATTGGCCGCGACCATCGGATAATCCGGCGGCAGGCTCCAGCGCTCGCGATATTGCTCGGGCGTGAGGTTGTAAGAGGTCTTGAGATGGCGCTTGAGCATTTTGAGCTTTTTGCCGTCCTCAAGACAAATGAGATAGTCGGGATGGATCGATTTCTTGATCGGAACCGCCGGCTGCGGCCTTTCGGCGGCGGCGGCGGGCGCCTTGCCAATATTCATAAGCGACTGATAAACCTGATTAATTAGCTGCGGCAGATCGGCGACGCCAACGGTATTGTTGGAGACATGGGCGGCGACAATTTCCGTCGTGAGCGCCAACAGGTCTTTTGGATTGGAATTATCAGTCATGACGCGATTTCCTTCAGTCCACCCATTCGCGAATATATGGGTATTTCTCGACTTGTGCAATGTTGGGCGGAATATAACTGAAGAACTTGTCGCCTTCACCGTGCATTGCGCTCGGAAAGATCGAGACTCAAGCGCCAGGCATCGACATTGGGCCCGGTCGCGCGGCGGTAATAATTCCGTCGTCTGCCTTGGCTGACAAACCCGAGCGCGCGATAAAGCGCAAGCGCGGCCTCGTTATCGGCGGCCACTTCGAGCACCACCCGGTTGACGCCTGCGGTGCGGGCGCGGGCGATGAGATCGAGCATCAACCGTCGCGCGATGCCGCCTCGGCGCGCGCCGGGCACGACGCCCAAGGTCAGGACCTCTGCATCGTCGCCAATGCATTGATCGATGATGAACCCCCAGATATCGCCGCTTGCGCTGCACGCCAATTGTCCGCTTGCCCCGGCGATCCCCAGCACCGTGTGCAGCGCGGCCATATCCCAGGCATCGTCGGGAAAGCAGACGGCGTGAAGCCGCGCGAGCTCCGGCAGATCGGCGCGCTGCAGCGGACGCAAGAAAACGCTCACGGCAGGGCCTTCGTCGCGGCGCTTGGCGCCGTGGTATCGGGCGCGCGAAGATAAAGCGGCAAGGGCGGCGGCGGGCGCTCGCCCTTGCGCCAGCTTTGCGCGGCAAGACGCGCGACATCGGCGGCATCGGGCAGACCGGAACCCGGCGCAAAGACGATGTCGCCGGCCGCCATACGTTCCGCCGGGAGCCCTGCGGCGAGCCGTCTTGCGCCGTCGCCCGCCAAGACCAAAGGGCCCGATGGCAGCCAGGCCGCCCAATCGCGCGCCGCGACCAGCGCAGGCGGCCGCGGCGCGGGCGCAAAGCTTTGCAGAAAAAGCTCGGCGCGCTTGCTTTCGAGCGCGACCACCAGGCACCGCTCACGCAGCGCGCCGGGTACGGAAGCCGCGACCGCATCAAAGCAAGTAACGCCGAGCAGGGGCAAGCCGCTCGCCAGAGCCAGGCCGCGCGCAGCGGCCAAGGCAATGCGCAGTCCGGTGAAGCCGCCCGGCCCGGTCGCGACCGCGATGAGATCAAGCGCGGCGAGGTCGAAACCGGAATCGGCGAGGACGGCGGCGATCATCGGCATCAGCGTTTCCGCCTGGCCGCGCTCCAAGGCGGCGAAACGATGCGCGGCGATGCGATCTTCATCGAAGACCGCCGCCGAGCAGGAATTGCCGGCACTGTCGAAGGCCAGGATCTTCACCGCAGGTGGCACTCGCGCGATTTCATGCTAGGAATCATTACGCCATGACGCTGGTCGAGATCACGCAAGAAAGCCACGATATCGTGCTCGATATCGCTTATGCCACGGCGCGCAATTTCACCGGCAGGCCGATTTATGCGCGCGCTTTGTGCTTTCTTCATCCCGACGCGGCGGCGCGGCTCGAGACGGCGATCCGGCTCGCGCGCGCATTGGGCTTGCGCCTCAAGATTTTCGATGCGTTTCGGCCGAGCGAGGCGCAATGGCTGATGTGGAATCACACGCCGGACCCCAATTTTCTCGCCGATCCGCGGCGCGGCTCGCCGCATTCGCGCGGTGCCGCCGTGGACCTGAATTTGGTGACCGCGGATGGCGCGGAGCTCGACATGGGAACCGGGTTCGATGCCTTCACCCCCTTGTCGCATCACGGCGCCACGGCGATTCCGGTCGTCGCGCAAAGAAATCGTTTCCTGCTGTTGGGTTTGATGAGTGCCGCCGGCTGGGATTTCTACGGCAATGAGTGGTGGCATTACCAGCTTTTCGACGCCAAACGCTATCCGCTGCTGAGCGATGGCGACGCGCCCCGGCCGATGATGGCGTAAGCATTCCCGGCGCCGCAGCGTGGCGGCTCAACGGCTCGCCGCACGGGTCAGCGATTTAGACCGCGCGAACTTCGACCACTTCGGGGATGTAGTGGCGCAGCATGTTCTCGATGCCGGCTTTCAAGGTCGCGGTCGAGCTGGGACAGCCCGAGCACGAGCCATGCATCTGGAGATAGACAACACCATCGGCATAAGCCTCGAACACGATGTCGCCGCCATCCTGCGCCACCGCCGGGCGGACGCGGGTCTCCAGCAATTCCTTGATCTGGGCGACGACTTCGCCATCTTCCTCGTCGGCAGCATCCCCATCGGCAAGCGGCGCTTCGGCGCGGGTCAACAGCGCCTCGCCCGAGGTGAAATGCTCCATGACGACACCCAGAACGCCGGGCTTTAGCTGCTGCCAGGAGGCGGCATCGTCCTTGCTGACCGAGATGAAATCGGCGCCGAAAAAGACCTGCGTCACGCCCGGCAATGCAAAAAGCCGCGTGGCGAGCGGCGAGCGCGTTGCCGCCTCGGCATCGGCGAAATTGGCCGTGCCTTGGTCCATGACGGTCCTGCCCGGCAGGAATTTGAGCGTCGCGGGGTTGGGCGTGGTCTCGGTTTCGATGAACATGGGTCCTGCTCCAGGTGACTCTTCATCAATTTGGAGAAACCTTAGGCCAAATCAACCCTTTGTCTCGTAGGGTTAAGCCAGCGCCGCGATCTGCTCATTGGTGAGATTGCCGGGCACGATCGTGATCGGAACGCGCAATTGTCCGGTACGGCCGAGCAGAGCGGTGATCAGCGGACCGGGTCCTTCCGGGCCGGCGCCTGCGGCCAGAACCAACACCGAGATGCTCGGTTCCTCGCCGATCAGAGCAAGCAACTCGTCGCGACGCCGTCCTTCGCGGATATAGATGATCGGCGTCGCGCCGCTGGTGTCCTTCACCTCGGCCGTGAGTTTGGCGAGGAGCTGCTCGGCCTCCTCGCGCTTTTCCTCGGCCATGCGTTCCTCGACCGCACGCGAAATCTGGGCGTCGGGCGGCTCGATCACGCAGAGAAACGCGACCTTGCCGCCGGTGTGAAAGGCGCGCAGCGCCGCATAGCGCAGAGCCACCCGCATTTCTTCGGTTTCGTCGACCACGACGAGGAAGATACGCTCGCGCGCCGAAGAATTGGCCGAGGCTATGTCGTTCATGGCGATCTCGCTTGGCTAGAGTCCGTCGTCATTTCGCTCGCTCACACGTCGCGGAACAGGAAGCTGCCGAGCCAGCCCAGCAGCGCGGCACCGATCACGGCGCTGACGCCATAAAGGAACGTATTGCCGAGCGCGAATTCATTGAGATCGGCATTGAGACCGATCTCGGAAACCACCAAGGGCGTGGTCTGGCCGCTGATGACATTGCCGTCGCGCACCAGCAAAACCTCGACCAGATAGGTTCCGGTCGGGACGTTGGACGGAAAGGATATGGTCGCGCGAAACAGCCGGTCGCCGAGAAAGCTGACGCTGGCGGGCGCCTCGTCATAAACGTGTTGCCGCCGCTGCTCGTCGAGCAGCGCGGTGCGGAAGGTAGCAATCTGGTCGGGCGGCTGATCCGTGGCGCGCGGCTCGATGCGCAGATTCTTGATGCCGATCTGGTGCAACGCCTGCATCCCTTCCGGCACGATCTGGTCGAGCGGCCGATTGCTGAACACCGCGTAATAGCTCGGCACGGAAGCAAAGGTGGCGCTGTGAACGTTGATCCAGATGCCCCCGAGATGGCGTTTTTGACGCACGACCATGTCGCGCTCGGGCCCGCGCACGACGGCGATGACATCACCCGGGCCATCGGTCGCGCCGAAGAGAACCACCGAGGTGCCGGTGAAGCCCGTCGTGATGGCGATCAGATGGCTGGAAAGATCGGCGAGCAGGGGCTGATCGGCATGCGCCGGCAAGCCCGCCCCGAGCAACAGCGCGGCGCCGAGGAGGATGCGCCGGACAGCGCTCACCCTTCCTCCGGCGCGATCGAGAACAGGTTTTCCGGCCGCACGGTAAGATCGAAAACCAGCTTGGCCGCCACCGCAAGGACGATCAGCGCCAGCAAAGCGCGCAACTGCTCGCCGCGAAGCTTGGCGCCCCAGCGCGTGCCGATCTGGGCGCCAACGACGCCGCCGACCAACAGAACCATTGCCAGAACGACATCGACCGCGTTGTTTTCGACCGCTTGCAAAATCGTCACCAAAGCAGTGACGAAGATGATCTGGAACAAGGAGGTGCCCGGCACCACTGCAGTCGGCATGCCGAGGAGATAGATCATCGCCGGCACCATGACGAAGCCGCCGCCGACGCCCATCACCGCCGAAAGCACGCCCACGACGAAACCGAGAACGATCGGCAGCAGCGCGCTGATATAGAGCTTTGAGCGGCGGAAGCGCAGTTTCAGCGGCAAGCCATGCAACCATGTGTGCTGGTGAAGCTTGCTCCGCGCGCCGCCTCGCGTGCGGCGCCGCAGCCAAGCGCGCGTGCTTTCGAACAGCATCAGGGTGCCGAGCGCCGAGAGCAACGCGGCATAGCTGAGGCTGATGACGAGCTCGATCTGCCCTTGGCGGCGCCACAAGGCGAAGAGCCAGACGCCCAACGCGGACCCCGCGACGCCGCCGGCCAGCATCAGCGCGCCCATGAGGAAATCGAGATTGCCGCGGCGCCAATGCGCGATCGCGCCTGACACCGATGCGCCGACCAGCTGGTTGGCCGAAGAGGCGACCGCAACCGCCGGCGGCACGCCGATGAAGATCAGCAAAGGCGTGAGCAGGAAACCGCCGCCGACGCCGAACACGCCCGACAGGACGCCGACCGCCATGCCAAGGATCAGCAAGCCGATGGCATCGAGCGAAACCCCGGCAATGGGCAGATAGATGTCGAGAATGCCCAACCGAGACTCCCTTCCGACGGCGCGCTACGGCCGCAGCAATCCCATGATATCGAAGACCTCGCGCAAATGCGGTGCCGCGATCGCCTCGGCGCGCTCGGCGCCGCGCCGCAGAATGGCGTCGATATAGCCGGGCTCGGCGAGAAGGCGGCGCATCTCGCCGCCGATCTTGCCCAGCACCTCCGCCGACAAATCCGCGAGCTCGGTCTTGAAGGTCGAGAAATTCTTGCCCGCCCAGCGTTCGATGACCTCGGCGCGGCTGAGATCGGCGAGCGCGGCGTAAATCCCGAGAAGATTATCCGCTTCGGGCCGCGCCTCGGCCTCGGCAACCGTCGCGGGCAAAGGCTGGGGATCGGTCTTTGCCTTGCGAATCTTGAGCGCGATCGCCTCGGCATCGTCGGTCATGTTGATCCGCGAGTAATCCGACGCGTCGGATTTCGACATTTTCTTGGTGCCGTCGCGCAAGCTCATCACCCGCGTCGCCGTGCCGAAGATCATCGGCTCGGGCAGCGGGAAGAATTCGAGATTGTAACGCCGGTTGAAGGCGCCAGCGATGTCGCGCGCCAATTCCAGATGCTGCTTCTGGTCTTCGCCCACCGGCACATGGGTCGCCTTGTAGAGGATGATGTCGGCCGCCATCAGCACCGGATAGGCGTAAAGCCCGAGCCCCGCCTCTTCGCGCTGCTTGCCGGCTTTTTCCTTGAACTGGGTCATGCGATTGAGCCAGCCCAGCGGCGTGAGGCAAGCCAGCAGCCAGGCAAGCTCGGCATGGCCCGACACCATGCTCTGATTGAAGATGATGCAACGCTCGGGATCGATGCCCGAAGCGATATAGGCCGCCGCGACCTCGCGGGTTTGCGCCCGCAGCTGGGCAGGATCCTGCGGCAAGGTCAGGGCATGCAAATCGACGATGCAGAAGATGCAGTCGTAACTGTGCTGCAAAGCGACCCAGTTGCGGATCGCGCCGAGATAATTGCCGAGATGCAGATTGCCGGTGGGCTGCACGCCCGAGAAAATACGATTCATGAGGATTTATCGCTGGCGCCGGGCGGCTTGGTCAAGACGCGCGGCCGCTCAAAGCCAGCTTGGCCTTGATCTCGCGCCAATCCACCGCGCCGAAAAGTAGCGCCAGGACGGCGAAGGCGGCGCTGCCCAGGCCGATCACGACGATCAGCGCCAATGTCCGCTTGACGAAGGCGTCGGCAAAAAGCGGGGCGGACCACGCATCCATCAACCACAGGATGAGCCCCATGCCGAGCGCCGCCAGCGCGATACGCGGCACCGCCCGGCGCGAGCGCGCATCGAGCATGAAATGACCGCGCCGATGGAGGAGGACCATCAGCGACAAAGCATTGACCCAACCCGCGACCGAGGTTGCGGCGGCGACACCGACATGGCCGAAAGGTAGGGCAAGGCCCAAAAGCAGGGTCAGCGCGAGATTTGTCGCCATGGCGGCAAAGGCGACTTTCACCGGGGTCGCGGTATCGTGGCGGGCGAAGAAGCCGGGGGTCATCACCTTGATCAGAACGAAAGCCGGCAAGCCGGCGGAATAGGCGGCGAGCGCCGCCGCCGTGGCCTGGGCCTCGGTCGCGCCGAAGGCGCCGCGCTGAAACAGAACCGTCATGATCGGCCAAGCGGTCACGCCCAGCCCGACCGCCGCCGGCAAGGTCAGCAGCAGCGCCAATTCGAGGCCGCGATTTTGCGTGTGACGCGCGCCCGCTTCGTCGCCGTGGCGGACCTGACGCGACAGCGACGGCAAAATCGCCGTGCCGACGGCGATGCCGACAACCGCGAGCGGCAGCTGGTTGAGCCGGTCGGCGTAATAGAGATAGGAGACCGCGCCGGTCGGCAGCAGCGACGCCACGGCGGTCGAGACCACGAGATTGAGCTGCGTCACGCCGGCGCCGAAAATCCCCGGCACCATCAGCCGCAACATGCGCTTGACCTCCGGCGTCAGGCGCGGCCACGGCAGGGAGAGGCTCAATCCCGCTTGATGGCACGACACCATCAGCCAAAGAAATTGCGCGAAACCCGACAGCGACAGCGCCCAGGAGAGCGCCTCGCCGTTGATCGGCCGCACCAGCACCAAGGCGCCGATCAGGAAGATATTCAGCAGCATCGGCGTCGCCGCGGTGGCGGCGAAACGTTCGACCGAATTGAGCACGCCGCCTTGCAGCGCGGTCAGGGAAATGAACAGAAGATAGGGAAAGGTGATGCGGGTGAGGCCCACCGTGAGCGCGAATTTCGTCGGGTCTGCGCGAAAGCCGGGTGCGAGAATATCGAGCAGCCAGGGCGTGGCGAACTCGCCCGCCAGCACGAAGACGAACAACGCAGCGAGCAGTACCGCCAACGCGTCCTCGGCGAAGCGCTTGGCCTGGGGCTTGCCGTCATGCGCGATCATGCCGGCAAAGAGCGGCACGAAGGCGGCCGAGAACGCACCTTCGGCGAATAGGCTGCGGAATAGGTTGGGTAGCCGCTGCGCCACGAAAAAGGCGTCGGCCATCGGGCCAGCTCCCAGGAATGCCGCGGTCAAGATATCCCGGATGAAGCCGAGAACGCGGCTCGCCATGGTGTAGCCGCCAACCGTCGCGGCGGAGCGCAAAAGAGCCATGAGCCCGATGGTGTAGAGGAAGGTGAGGATTCTGGAAAGAGCGGCGGCAAGGAGCGCGTGTTGGACGCGCCCAACATCAACGTGATCGCGCGGCGGCTTGACGGCGGCGGCGCCAAGGGTCAGTTTCCCGCCGCATTATCATGAGCGCATTTCCGCCATTCGCCCGTTTGCTCGCCGCCGGTTTCGCCGCCGTGATCGGGCTGTGCGCGCTGCCGCGCCAACAAGCCGAGGCGCAGCAAGCCCAAGCCCAGGCCGCGCGTGCGCTGATCGATTCCCGGGAATCGCTGTACAACAATATTTATGTCTATAAGGAAGCGAATTATTACGAGATGACCTTCGGTTACAACCGGAGGATCTATACCGAGAGCGTCTATAACTCGCTCGACGATCGCGACCTACCGGTCGCCTATACGCGTTTCATGACCGAGAGCCTGGTCTACGCCAAGAATTTGCACTCGGTCCTGGAAATCGGCTTCGGCGGCGGGCGCACCAGCTGGTATCTGCACCGCTTCCTGCCCAATGTGTCGGTGACCTCGGTCGAGCTCGATCCGGTCGTGGCGGAGCTGGCGAAGAAATATTTCGGCGTCAGCGACGAACCGAATTTCCACCTCGTCAACCGCGACGGCCGGTTGTTCCTTCAGGAATCGAAGGACAAATACGACGTGATCCTGATCGACGCCTATCGCGGCCCTTTCGTGCCCTTTCACCTGCTGACCAAAGAATTCTATCAGCTGGTGAAGGATCACCTCGCCGAAGGCGGCGTGGTCGCGCAGAATGTCGAACCGACGACCATGCTGTTCGATTCCGCGGTCAAGACCATGCATTCGATCTTCCCGCAGCAGGATTTCTATCTCGCCGAAGGCAATGTCGTCACGGTCGCCTATGACGGACCGCCGCGCGCGCCCGAGGAGCTCGAAAAATCCGCCGCCGACCGCCAGGATGCGCTGCATCTCCGTTACGATCTGCGCCAGATGCTGAGCCAACGCCGCCGCCTGCCGCCCGATACCGGCACGATCGATCCCAACGCCAAGGTGCTGACCGACGATTTCGCGCCGGTCGAGGCGCTGAAGGCGATCGACAGCCACAATCGCAAATGGCCGGACCCTCAGCTGAGCAGCCATTAGCGGGCTGGGTGGCGGACGCCGCGATCCTCGTCAACGCGTTCTTCGTGGGCAGCGTGTTGATGGGTTTCGAAATGCTGGGCAGCCGCTATCTCTTTCCCTATTTCGGCGGCGGGATCGACAGCTGGGCCGGGCTCATCTCGACCGTGCTGGCCGCGCTCACCATCGGCTATCTCGTCGGCGGCGCGTTCGTCGACCGCTATCCCAATCCCCGCATCATCGGGATCGCGAGCGCTTTGGCGGCCTGTTACCTCGCTTTGGTGCCGGCCGCGGCCGATCCGGTGATGGCTTGGATCCTCGACCGGCTCGGCGACGGGCCGATGGCAATCTTGACCGCCGCCGCCGCACTGCTGCTGGCGCCGCTGACCCTGCTCGGGATGTTTTCGCCGGTCGCGGTGCGGCTTTTGCTGCGCTCGACCCATCACACCGGGCGCATCGCCGGGCTGGTCTATGGCATCTCGACGATCGGCAATATCTTCGGCACCTTGTTCACGACGTTCTATCTCATTCCGACCATCGGCTCGCGCGCGATCACCTATCTCTACGCCGCGGTGCTGGCGGTGTCGGCATTGAGCATGCTGCTCCTGCCGAAGAATTCGCGTTAGACCGAGCCGCCTCATGCGCCCTTGCAGAATATTTCGCCGTGCGCTTCTGATCGCGGCGTTGATCGGCGCGGCGCTGCCGGCTTGGGCGCAAACCGGCGGCTCGGAGCTGTCGCTGTGGCAAGGTCAGCGCGCCTTGTCAGATATCGCGCGTCTGTTGGGCTTCGGCGTGCGCGCGCTCGACACGCCGGGGCATCAGAAGACACTCGACGACATCGCCGCGGAGATGCGCAAGCTCGGGATCGCGACCGAAGAACAGCGCTGGACCGGCAGCGTCGGCGGGCCGACCCATACGCTGGTCAATCTCGTCGCGCGCTTTGCCCCGAACAATCCGCGCCGCGTCATTCTCGGCACGCATTACGACAGCATCGTCCGCGCCTATCGCGACAAGGATCACCCCGACGCGCCGATGCCGGGTGCCAACAACTCCGCCTCGGGCGTGGCGCTGTTGCTTGAAACCGCGCGCATGCTCACCGCGGCCAAGACCAAGCCACCGGTCGGAATCGATTTCGTCTTCTTCGACGGCGAGGAAGGGCCGATCTCGCTGGGTGCGGGCGATCCGCATTGGCAGCCTTTGGGCTCGCCCTATTTCGTCCAGCATCTCGACCAATTCTATGCCGCGGCGAAGCCGGAACAGGCTGTAATCTTCGACATGGTGTGCTGGCGCGAGGAAAAGCTGCGCCCGGAGCAAGCGTCGTTGCTTTACGCCAGCGACCAGGTCGATCGGTTCTGGAAGATCGGCCGTACCTTCGCGCCAGGCTTTTTCGGCGCCGAGCCCACCGCGTCGCCGATCTATGACGATCACATCGCGCTCGACGAGGCGCGCATCCCAAGTTTTCTCGTCATCGGCTTCGAATACGAGCCCTGGTTCAACACCACGGGCGACACGCTCGACAAATGCTCCGAAGCCGCAATGAACGCTGTCGGCCGCACGCTGATCCGCTATATTTATTCGCCCTAAACTCAAGGGGCGATCGGGGCGGTGATGGGCGAGCTGCGCATTGGCATATCGGGCTGCGGCGGGCGCATGGGGCGCATGCTGGTGGCCGAGGTGGCGGCAACGCCGAACTGCCGCTTGGCAGGCGGCATCGACGCGCCGGGCAGTCGCGAGCTCGGCAAGGATATCGGCGAGCTGGCCGGCATCGGCGCGATCGGGCTGGCCGCCGGCAGCGACATGACGGCGCTGTTCGGCCAAGCCGATGTCGTGATCGATTTCTCGACACCGGCGGCAAGCGTCGCTCACGCCCAGATCGCCGCCGCGACCAAGAAAGCGCTGGTCGTCGGCACCACGGGCCTCGATGAGAAAGGCGGCGAGGCGTTGCGGCAGGCCGCGAAAAGCGCGCCGATCCTCTGGGCGCCCAATATGAGTCTCGGCGTCAATTTGATGCTGGGTCTGGTCGCGCAGATGGCGCGCGGGCTCGGCGACGAATACGACATCGAGATTCTCGAAATGCATCACCGCCACAAGGTGGACGCGCCATCCGGCACCGCGCTCGCGCTCGGCAAGGCGGCGGCGGAAGGCCGCGGCATCGATCTCGCCGCGCATAGCCAGCGCGTGCGCGACGGCATCACCGGCCCGCGCAAGCAAGGCGATATCGGCTTTGCCACCTTGCGCGGCGGCGACAATGCCGGCGAGCATCGCGTCATTTTCGCGGCCGAGGGCGAGCAGCTCGAAATCGCGCATCGCGCCACCAGCCGCCGAATCTTCGCGCGCGGCGCGGTCAAGGCGGCGCAGTTCCTTGCCGGCAAGCCGCCGGGGCTTTACGGCATGAAGGACGTGCTGGGCTTAGGCTGAAGCGGTCGTCTTCGCCTTGTAGGCGCACAGCTTGCGCACGACGCAGATCTCGCATTTCGGCTTGCGCGCGGTGCAGACATGGCGCCCGTGCAGAATCAGCCAATGATGCGCGTGCTGGACATAGGCTTTGGGCACGATCTTGACGAGCTTGTCCTCGACCGCGCGCGGCGTCTTGCCAGGGGCGAGACCGGTGCGGTTGCCGACGCGGAAGATATGCGTGTCGACCGCGATGGTCGGCTCGCCGAAAGCGACGTTGAGCACGACATTGGCGGTCTTGCGCCCGACCCCAGGCAGGGCTTCGAGCGCTTCGCGCTCGCGCGGCACGGCGCCGCCATGCTGGTCGAGCAGGATGCGGCTTAAGGCGATGACGTTCTTCGCCTTGGTGTTGAAAAGCCCGATCGTCTTAATGAAGCCGCGCAGCTTGGCCTCGCCGAGCGCGATCATCTTTTCCGGCGTGTCGGCGATCTTGAACAGCGGCTCGGTTGCCTTGTTGACCGAGACGTCGGTCGCTTGCGCCGAAAGCACGACGGCGACCAGCAAGGTGTAGGGGTTGAGGTATTCGAGCTCGGTGGCGGGTTCGGGCCGATCCTTGGCAAGGAGGCGGAAAAATTCTGCGACATCGGCCGGCTTCATGCGCGTCATCCTAGAGCATTTTCCGGCGAAGTGTGCAGCGGTTCGCCGCAGAAAATGCGACCAAATTAGGAACGCTCGGCATGATCCGGTTCAACCGAAACGGATCGTGCCCGAGCCTCGCTACGGTCTCGATTCCAATCGGCGCGGGATGCTTTACCGCGCGTCCCGAACCGCTTTAAGCTGACGGCATGAGCGACGCGACCTCCGAGCAGGTATTCTTCGACGCCAAGCTGTCGCCCCATCGCAGCCTGCCGCCCAAGGGTTTCTTCTGGGTGATGACGCTGCTCGCCGGGATCGGCCTGTGCGCCGGGATCGGTTTCGTCGCCTTGGGCGCTTGGCCGGTTACCGGTTTCTTTGGCCTCGATGTGGCGCTCGTCTATTTGGCTTTCCGGCTGAGCTATCGCAGCGCGCGCCAGACCGAGACCCTGCGCCTGACCGATGCCGCACTCGACGTGGAGCGGATGAGTATCAGGGGCGAGCGGCGGCAATGGCGTTTCGAGCCTTATTGGCTGCGGGTGGTGTTCGAGGAATCCGAGGAGGGCCGGAACTGCCTTCTGGTCGCCTCGCATGGACGCGCGCTCGTGCTGGGAGCGTTTCTGAGCGCGCCCGAGCGGCGCGATCTGGCGCTGGCCCTCCGGGCCGCGCTGGCGAAATGGCGCCAATCCCTCCACCGCTCGGATTCCTAGCTTCGCCCGGCGCGGCAGTGGTATCCTCCGCGCCAAAACCGCTACGAGGAGGAAGTGCAATGCCCGTCATCAAGGTCAAGGATATCGCCTGGGGTCGGATTCGGTCGCCGGACCTCGACCAACAAGAAGAATTTCTGCTCGATTTCGGCATGGTCCGCGCCGGTCGCACCAAGGACAAGCTGTTCATGCGCGGCACCGATCCCGAGCATCACCTTCACGTCACCGAGCTGGGGCCGCCTGGCTTCATCGGGCTCGCCTATTACGCGGCGAGCGAGGAAGACCTGCACAAGCTGGCGCGCGTGCCCGGCGCGACGCCGGTCGAAAGCATCGACGAGCCCGGCGGCGGCAAGCGCGTGCGCGTGATGGAACCCAATGGCTATCAGGTCGAAGTCGTGTGGGGCATCGAGCGCGTCGATCCGCTGCCGGTGCGTCCCAACGTGATCAACTGGGGCACGGAAAAATTCCGCCGCACCGGCGATCTATGCCGCTTGCCCGCCGGCCCGTCGCAAGTGAAGCGCATCGGCCATGGCGTGCTCACGACCAAGGATCTGAGGGGTACGCTCAAATGGTTCCGCGAGACCTTGGGCTTCATCTGCTCGGATGACGTCTGGGCGGGCAATCCAGACCATCTCATCGGCTCGTTCAACCGTTGCGATTGCGGCGACGAGTTCGTCGATCACCATGTTTTCTTCGGCATTCAAGCCGAGAAGAACGGCCTCAATCATCTGTCCTTCGAAGTGCAAGACTTCGACGACGTGATGCTGGGCCACGAATATCTGAGGAAGAAGGGCAAGTACGAGCATATGTGGGGCATCGGCCGGCATCTGCTCGGCAGCCAGGTGTTCGACTATTGGTGCGATCCCTGGGGCCGCGTGCATGAACATTGGACCGATAGCGACGTGCTCAACATCCATAACGGCTCCAATTCCTTGCCGGTGCACGAAGCGTTCATGTCGCAATGGGGCGAAGCGGCGCCGCAGAAATTCATCGATCACACCTCGCCCTGACGGCAAACGTTAGCCCGAAAGACGAACCGGCCCTGCAAGCGGGGCCGGTTCTGTTTTGGCGCGATGCCGCTTAGCGGAACTGAAGCGGGATCACGATGTTGAACGCCGGCGCGACCGGAGGCGGAGGGGGCGGCTGGTAATAGACCGGCGGCGGGGCATAGACATAGCCCGGCCGATAAACGATGGCGGGATGCGGCCGGCGATGATGGTCGCGGTCGCGATCATGATCGTGCCGGTCGTCTTGATCGGCAAAGGCGGGCAATGCGACCGCGGTCATGACCACGGTCAGCAAGGCGAGCGAAAACTTCCTGAGCGTCGGCGTTTTCATGATGCGTCTCCTCGAGGGTGATGCTTACCCGTTGCTCGGCTTGGTCGCGGACGAGGTCGCGTGCGCGCGCACGCGCTGGCTGAAAACCGAGTCCGCGACCTTCTTCTGCGTATCCGGAATCGCGTCGTAAAGCGCCTGGAAAGCAGGCATGAGCTTCTTCAGCCCATCGGCGTGCGCGTCGGCGATTTGCTCGTTGGATTGCAAATTGTCGACCGCCGACATCGCGTTTGCATTCTTGCTGCGTCGTTGCATGAGGCTGCCCAATTCCTGCTCGTTGTCGCGCATGACTTGCGCGACGGCATTCCAGCGGTCGGCTTCGGCGGGCGTGATCTTGAGCTGATCATGCAGCCGCTTGATCCGCGCTTCGATCGCGGCATTGGAATGTGGCGCTGCCTTCTGCGCCATAGGCGGCGCGGCTTGCGATTGCGGCACGGGCGAGGCCATCGGTGCCGTGGATGAATCCGGCGCTGCCGATTGGGCAAAGGAAGCGGGTGCCTGAGCGAGCAAGCCCGCGCCGACCACAGTGACGGCCGCGAGCACACTGAGATTGGTTCTTGTCATCATGACTGCATGCCTTTGTGTCGGGTTGCGAGGGGGGGTTGCGAGACCGCGAGAAGCGGCATCCTCAAGCTAAGCGCGGCAGATGGCGAAAATGCGACCGCGCCCGGGCGGCAAGACGGCATCGCGCGTGCGCCGGTCCCGTGACAGAAATTTAATGCAACGGTACGGGATCGTTTCGTTATCGCCAAACGTATGTATGGGCATAAGCGACGCGCTCGAACCAGGCGCGCGCATCCCGGTCGCAGGAGACGAACATGACTCGCACGCAAGACCAAAAGCCCAAAGCCCGCCGCTTCGCGGTGATCGCCGCGGCCTTGGCGGTCGCAACCGCGCTCTCGGGTTGCGTCATCTATCCGGCGGGGCCTGGCTATTATCATTATCACCGCGACTACTACGATCACGACCGCGACTGGCGGTGAGCGCCGAGCGTAACGCGCGGCGCGGCGGCCGCCCGACGCGGCTCGAAGCGGCGCGGCTCGCCGAAAAGATTCTGCTGGTGGCGACGGAGCTGTTCCTCGCGCAAGGCTTCGCCGCCACCAGTATCGAAGCGGTTGCCGCGCGCAGCCGAATCTCGAAGCGAACCTTCTACCACCGCTTTCGCGACAAGGCCGTGCTTTATCAGACCGTCGTGCAAAGATTGCTGCAGCGCTGGCTCGCGCAATTCGAAACGGCGTTCGAGCAAGAGGCGCCGCTCGAAAAAACCTTGCTGCGTTCGGCGCGGCGGATGCTGGACATTGGTCTGCAGTCCGACGCGCTGGCTTTGCGGCGTTTGCTGCTGACCGAGGCGGAGCGTTTTCCCGAGCTGGTACGGATCGCCGTCGAGCAAGGCGCCGCCAAAGGCATCGAGCGTATCGCTTCGTTGCTCGAGGCCGAGGCGCACGCCGGCCGCCTCGCGATCGCCGACAGTGTCTTCGCCGCGACGCAGTTTCAGGAGCTGGTGCTGTCCGTGCCCTTGCGGCGCGCCATGGGCTTCGGGCGGCGACTGACCGAAGCCGAGCTCGATGACTGGACGCGCAACAGCGTCGCCCTCTTTCTTCGTGGCTGCTTAGCGGCGCAACCCGCTATGCATCGGTCGCATCACGCTTTGGCCTCGGCCGAGCCGCGCGCATAGGTCAACATCGCAAGCGCGATTTCGCGCTCGCCCATGATGACGATATTGGCGCCGAATTCCTTGAGCTGATCGACCTCCGCGTCGAAATGCGCGCGCGCGATGATCTCGAGCGCGGGATTGACGGCGCGGGCGTGCTTGACGATCTGGCACGCTTCGAAGGCGTTGGGTATTGCCACCAGCAAAATCCGCGCGCGCGGCAAATTCGCCGCGTCGAGGATGCGATCTTGCGCGGCATTGCCGGAAATTGCCTCGATGCCTTGGGCGCGTAGACGCTCGGCGGCTTCGGCGGCGTCTTCGATCACCAGCAGCTTCTTTCCCTCTTGCCGCAGGGTTTCGCCGATCAGCCTGCCGACTCGGCCATAGCCGACCAGCACCGCGTGATCGGTCAAGCTGGTGGTGCGCAACTCCTCCGGCGCCGGCGCCGACGCGGCTTCGCCGGGCGCTGGCTTGCCCTCGCGCTGTTCGAGCCAAGGCTTCAGCCGCTCGAGCGCCAGAAACAGAATCGGATTGAACAGGATCGAGAGAATCGAGGCGCCGAGAATGAGATCGCGCGCGCGCGCCGGCAGCAGCTCGAGCCCGATGCCGAGATCGGCGAGGATGAAGGAGAACTCGCCGATCTGCGCCAGCCCGACCGCCACCAGCAGCGCGGTGCCGAGCGGATAGCCCAGCAGGCGCACCACGACGAAGGCGGCGCCGGCGCCGCCCAGCATGATCACCAGCAAGGTGCCGACCAGCGGCACGGGCTCGCGGATCACCACCGAAGGATCGAACAGCATGCCGACCGAGACGAAGAACAGCACGGCGAAAGCGTCGCGCAGCGGCAGCGATTCCTCGGCCGCGCGCTGGCTGAGCTCCGATTCGCTGAGCACCGTGCCGGCGCAAAAAGCGCCGAGCGCGAAGGAGACGCCGAACCATTCCGCCGCGACAAAGGCGACGCCGAGCGCGACCGCCAGAACCGCCAGGCGGAACAGCTCGCGCGAGCCGGTATGGGCGATGTAGTGGAGCAGCGCCGGAATGACGCGCCGGCCGACGAGCAACATCAGGATGATGAAGGCTGCGACTTTGCCGATGGTGATGGCGAGGCTCAGGGCGAGGGCGGCGGGATCGAGCGCGGCCAGGGCGCCGCCTTTCAAGACCCCGCTCAAAGGCGGCAGCAGGACCAGCACGATGACCGTGAGCAGGTCTTGAAAAACCAGCCAGCCGACGGCGATGTGCCCGCGCCGCGATTCGAGCAGCCGCCCGTCCTGCAAGGCGCGCAGCAGCACGACCGTGCTCGCCACCGACAAGGCCAGGCCGAAGACCAGGCCCGACCCGGCGTTCCAGCCGATGAACCGTGCGACGCCCATGCCCAGCAAGGTCGACACCACGATCTGGATCGCCGCGCCGGGAAACACCACCCCGCGCACGTCGAGCAGATCGGCGAGCGAGAAATGCAAGCCTACCCCGAACATCAGCAGGATGACGCCGATCTCGGCCAGCTGCGAGGCGAGGCCCTGATCGGCGACGAAGCCGGGCGTGAACGGCCCGACCATCACCCCGGCCAGGAGATAGCCCACGAGCGGTGAGATCCGCAGCCGGTTGGCGATCGTCCCCAGCACGAAGGCGAGGCCGATGCCGACCACCACGATGGCGATAAGCGAGGTTTGGTGCTCCATAGGCTTTCAATACCGGTTCGCCCGGCAAAAGCCTATGGCGCGATCCTGCGCTAGCCAGTTCGCGCGCCGCCGCTTACAGTCATGGCGCAGCCGAAGGGGGCGGAAGCTGGTCGCGCGGATACGCACGGTCGCATTTCTCGGGATCGAGGCGCTTGAGGTCGAGGCGCAGGTGACGATCGCCGCGGGCTTGCCTGCTTTCATGATCGTCGGCCTGCCCGACAAAGCCGTCGGCGAATTGCGCGAGCGCGTGCGCGCGGCCTTGACCTCGATGGGCCTGGCGCTGCCCGCCCGGCGTATCACCGTCAACCTCGCCCCCGCCGATCTGGTCAAGGAAGGCAGCCATTTCGACCTGCCGATCGCGCTGGGCGTCTTGGCGGCGATGGCGGTTTTGCCGGAGGACGAGATCGAGCATTACGTCGCGTTGGGCGAGCTGTCCTTGGACGGCTCGCTGTTGCCGGTGGCGGGCGTATTGCCGGCGGCGATGGGCGCCTTGGCGCAAGGACGCGGCCTGATCTGCCCGGCGGCCTCGGGCGGCGAGGCGGCTTGGGCTGGCGGGCTCGACGTGCTGGCCGCGCCGTCCTTGCTCGCGCTGATCAATCATTTCAAAGGCACGCAGATCCTGTCGCCGCCGGCGCCGCGCCTCGCGCAAGAAAGCGGCGCCATGCTCGATCTCAAGGACATCAAAGGCCAGGAGACCGCCAAGCGCGCGCTCGAAGTGGCGGCGGCAGGCGGGCATAACCTTTTGATGATTGGCCCGCCGGGCGCGGGCAAATCCATGCTTGCCGCGCGTCTCCCCGGGATTCTCCCGCCGCTCGACCCGGCCGAAGCGCTCGAAGTCAGCATGGTGCATTCGGTCGCCGGGCTTTTGCGCAATGGCGAGCTGATGCGGCGGCGCCCGTTCCGCGATCCGCATCATTCGGCCTCGCTCGCGGCCTTGGTCGGCGGCGGCTTGCGCGCCAAGCCGGGCGAGTTGTCTCTGGCGCATTTGGGTGTGCTGTTCCTCGACGAGCTGCCCGAGTTTCAGCGCGCGACCTTGGAAGCCTTGCGCCAGCCGATGGAAACCGGCCGCGCCGTGGTGGCGCGCGCCAATGCGCATGTGACATATCCCGCGCGGGTGCAGCTGGTCGCGGCGATGAACCCCTGCCGTTGCGGCTATCTCGACGATCCGGCTTTGGGCTGCGGCCGCGCGCCCAAATGCGCGCAGGATTACCAGTCGCGCATTTCCGGGCCGCTGTTCGATCGCATCGATTTGCATATCGACGTGCCGGCGGTGAAGGCGAGCGATCTCAGCCTGCCGCCGCCGGCCGAAGGCTCGGCCGAGATCGCCGCGCGCGTGGCCGAGGCACGCGCCCGGCAGAAAGCGCGTTTCGCCCGCCTGCCCGAGGATCGGCGTATCCGCACCAATGCCGAAGCCGACGGCACTTTGCTCGACGACATCGCCGCGCCCGAGCCCGAAGGCCGCAAGCTCCTCAACGACGCGGCCGAGCGCTTGCGTCTATCGGCGCGCGGCTATCATCGTGTGCTGCGCGTGGCGCGCACCTTGGCCGATCTCGACGCGAGCGCCCCGGTGCGCCGTATCCATGTCGCCGAAGCGCTGTCCTATCGCCGGATCGCATTGGGGGGATAGGTGAGCGAGCTATCGCTGCCGCATCTCGGCAGATTGTCCCTCGACGAGCCGCTAGAGTTTCGCGGTTTACTGATCATCGTTCGGTCGGTTTTCGGGGATATTCTAAATATCGTTGATGGCGGAGAGAAGATCGACGTTGGAACATCGGTTAAAGGTACACCCTACGACTTTTCGCGGTTATTCGATGAGCATTGCGAAGACATCTACCTGATCGGCCAAAATTTAAGAGCGTTGCTCTCCGATCCGGGGGTGTTCGCTCGCCTTCACAGCCTATTGCGGAAGAACGAGGCGCAATTCTACTTGAGAGTGAAAAATCATCGCCCTGGTTCGTCATGGCAATTGATCCGAGATGAATCCGTATATCTCGGAGCATTCGGCGCTGCATCGTTGAGCAGCGAATCGCGCCTTAAGACCCGGTTAAGCATCCTTAAATATTGTCTGGTCCAAGCTCGCGTCTAGGGGGGATATGCACATGTTGCGCAAGCAATACGCGCTTGCAGGGCTTTGTGTCGCGACGGCACTTTGGTACCAGCCTGCCGACGCCGCAGTATCGCCGTCCTGTCAGGATCTGCGCACGAAGATCGCCGCGATGGAGAAGCAAGTGCCGTCGGGTGCGGCGCTCTCCATCGATCTTGCGATTCGCAAGGTCTATGTCCAAGATTGTCTCCGGCATCCGAGCGATGGAAACACGCCGGGTAGTTCGGCGAGCGATCCGTGGTTCAACGCCGATGGCAATCCGGCCTCCGGTCCGAAGCCGGATGGCGACGGCGTCTTTCAGACCACGCCCGAGATTGCCGGCTATTGCCGTGGCAGTTCCGACCCACAGCTTTGCTCGCTCATGCTCAATCTCGGCGAAGGCGAGATGCTCGCCGAAGGCGGCGATCCGCAAGACCCGGCCGATTGGAGCAAGCCGGAGCGTGCGATCGATCCCGCCGACGAATTGCCGCCGTTACAGCTCGCCGCCGGCGGAAAGACCTTCTCCGTCGACGATGCCTGTCTCGGCGGTCTCGCGGGGATTCTGTTCAGCGATCCTGGCGGCACCGGCTTGCGCCAGCGGCTCGCCGTGAATCTAGCGACGCCGCAATGCGCTGGTGAATTGAACCCGATCAGCGCTGCGCTCGGCGCGATCCAAGACGCCATCGCGCAATGGCGCGCCGCGGCGCTCACCGATCGGACCGCGCCGACCGGCGCCGATGGCCGGCCCCTGCGCCCAGGCTTCCTCGAGATGTGTCGCCAGGCCTTCGACAATCAGAATATCTGCCGCGCGCGGCAGAGCGACATGCGTAGTGTCGATTTCGACAGCCGTGGGCTCGGTTCCGACGGCCAAGCCGGTGCGTTCGGCGACTGTGCCAGCCTCTACGGTTCGGTCGTCGCCATGTGCCAGCAAAGCGGGGTGAAATTTCCGCGGTCACCGCTGAAACAGGCGCTGCTGCCGCCGAAGCCGACTCCCGGCTCAGCTGATAAAAAAGCCGATGCGCCGATGAGCGATAAATGTCGCGGCCTCGTACAAAATCTCGTCAACGCTGCGAAGGCGAATGACGGGCCGGGGGCACTCGCCGGCTACAACGCGCTGAAGGCCGAAGGCGGTTGCGATGTGCTCGCGAAGCAGCCCATGCCCGCGACCTCCCCCGGACCATCGATCGATGATTTGCTTTTCGTCGCGCGCCCCGCAACGCCGCTCTCGGATCAAGTTGTCGGCGGCTGCGATGCGGCGCCCGATGAGTGCGCGGCTCGCGTCCGCCAGCTCCGCGACGGCGTCTCGCCGGAGGCCGTTGCTGCCCTTTACACCAATGCGATCGGCGTTGGACTCGAGCTCGGCAACCTCATGGGAAACGCAATGCTCTCCGGCGTGCCGACAACTGGCGCCACGTTACGCGGTGGCACCGGCGGCACGAACATGAACAGCATCGGCAACCGGCCGGTCCGCAGCACCTACGGTCAGGGCAGCCCGACGCGGCCGGCGCCAGCACCGATCCACCAAGGCTGCGTCGACTGCAATGTCGGAACGGCACAGTAAGCGGGGACAGGCATAAATGATCACCAGATTCATAGCGGCACTCGGCCTGCTCTTGGCGCTCGCGGCGTGTGCCGGCCCGCCCCCGCCGCCGCAGATCGACGCCTTCGACGGTATTCTCAATATGAGCTCCACGACGGTACCGGCCGATGTGCCGATGTCGCTAAGCCAGCCGGTCGGCTTCATCACCAGCGAGAACATCGAGCGCTATATCGGCCATATGAAGGACACGACGGAGTATTGGGGCTCGGTTGTCCCGACATCGCTCACCAACACCGCTGCCATCGCTGATACCGATCCGACTTATTTCAGCGGCCAAATGCTGGCGATGCTGAAGCGGCACTTCCCGACGCTGCAGCATGTGCATGATTTCCGCGAGGCGGTCGCGACCGGCAAGAAGGGCGTCATTCTCGTCGATATGCGGATGAAATGGATGGAGCCCTATGGCGACCGCACCAACCGCATTTATATCGACGCCTATTTCTTCGACCAGGGCATGAAGCCCGTCTCAAAGCTGAGCGGCGAGGCGGAGTACAAAGTGCCCTTCGCGGCGATGGAGGGCCATGTCCAGAAAATCACCGACGAGGCGATCCAGCAGATCGACGCGAAGATCGGCAGCCTGGTGCGATGACCTTCAACGCGTGAGCTTTCGCATCGCGCGATCGAGCCCAGCGAGCGTCAAGGGAAACGGGATTGAGCCAAGCGGCTTTGGGATAAACCGCGAGGAGTTGGCGGTGAAGGCGAGCGATCTGAGCCTGCCGCCGCCGGCCGAAGGCTCGGCCGAGATCGCCGCGCGCGTGGCCGAAGCGCGCGCCCGGCAGAAAGCGCGTTTCGCGCGCCTGCCCGAGGATCGGCGTATCCGCACCAATGCCGAAGCCGACGGCACCTTGCTCGACGACATCGCCGCGCCCGAGCCCGAAGGCCGCAAGCTCCTCAACGACGCGGCCGAGCGGCTGCGCCTATCGGCGCGCGGCTATCACCGCGTGTTGCGGGTGGCGCGCACACTGGCCGATCTCGACGCGAGCGCCCCGGTGCGCCGTATCCATGTCGCCGAAGCTTTGTCCTATCGCCGCATCGCGCTCGGCGGATAGAGGGCACAGGCCGCGCGCCGATTATTCCGCGGCCGCGACCGGCGTTTACCTCAAGCCGAGCCGATCGGCCACGCCCTTGCCATAGGCGGGATCGGCCTTCGTGAAATGACCGATCTGGCGCCGCTGGATCGCCTCCGGAACACCCTCCATCGCCGCGGCGATGTTGGCGAAAAGCTGCTGTTTCTGGTCCGCCGACATCAACCGGAAGAGCGCGCCCGCCTGGCTGTAATCGTCATTGCCGAGGCGGTGATCGTAGCGGTCGGCATCGCCGGAAATAGGCAGCGGCGGTTCTTTGAAGCGCGGGTCCTCGATCGGGCCGCCGCGGCTGTTGGGCTCGTAATTGACGGCGCCCCCGTCATTGCCGTCGAAGCGCATGGCACCGTCGCGGTGATAGGTGTGCACCGGGCAGCGCGGCTTGTTGACCGGCAGGCTTTCGTAATTGACGCCGAGCCGGTAGCGATGCGCATCGGCATAGGCGAAGATGCGGAATTGCAGCATCTTGTCCGGGCTGTGGCTGATGCCCGGCACCACATTGGCGGGCGAGAATGACGCCTGCTCGACCTCGGCGAAGTAATTCTCCGGATTGCGATTGAGCTCCATCACGCCGATTTCGATGAGCGGATAGTCGCGATGCGGCCACACCTTGGTGAGGTCGAACGGATTGTAGGCGGTCTTCTCGGCATCGGCTTCCGGCATGATCTGCACGCAGACGCGCCATTTGGGATAATCCTGCCGCTTGATCGAGTAGAAGAGATCGCGCTGATGGCTTTCGCGGTCGCCGCCGACGATTGCCGCGGCTTCGGCATTGGTCAGATTGGCGATGCCTTGCATCGATTTGAAATGGAACTTGACCCAGAAACGCTCGTTCTGCGCGTTGATGAGGCTGTAGGTGTGGCTGCCGAAGCCGTGCATCTGGCGGAAATTCTTGGGCAGGCCGCGATCGGAGAAGAGGATCGTGACCTGATGCAGGCTTTCGGGCGACAGCGACCAGAAATCCCACATCGCGGTCGGGCTGCGCAGATTGGTCTTGGGATCGCGCTTTTGCGTGCGGATGAAATCCGGGAATTTGTACGCGTCGCGCACGAAAAACACCGGCGTGTTGTTGCCGACCAGATCCCAATTGCCTTCCTCGGTATAGAACTTCATGGCAAAGCCGCGCACGTCGCGCTCGGCATCGGCGGCGCCGCGCTCGCCGGCCACAGTCGAGAACCGCACGAAGCATTCGGTCTTCTTGCCGACGGCTTCGAACAGCTTTGCCTTGGTGTAGCGGGTGATGTCCTTGGTGACGGTGAGCGTCCCGTAAGCGGCCGATCCTTTGGCGTGGACGACCCGTTCCGGGATTCGCTCGCGATTGAAATGCGCGTGCTTTTCAAAGAGTTGCCAGTCTTGCACCAGAACGGGACCGCGCGGACCGGCGGTCAGGCTGTTCTGGTTGTCGCCAACCGGGATGCCGCCCGAGGTCGTCAATCTCGGCGCTTTCGGATCGGTGGGTTTTTCGGCCATGGGACACTCCTTCTCACGAGTTTGATCTGCGAATTAGAATTATTATAATCTTTTGAGCGACGACCGGCAAGGTGAATCGGGATCGCGGCTGTCACCGCGTGCTACGGCTTGCCGGGTTGCGCGAACCCTGGCCGATCTCGATGCCAGCGACAAACTACGCCGTATCCACGTCGCCGATACGTTGTCTTATCGTCGCATCGCGTTGGGAGTTAGGCGGCGAGAGCGTGACCAGGAAGCACCCGGTCATCGCGGTTCTCAACGCGCTGGTCTTCGTCTTCGCGATTGCCGAGCTGGCCGAAGCCTGGTTCGGCATCGGCCTTCATCTGATTCTCGATGAAGCTGTCTTGCAGCTTGTTGTCCTGGTGATGCGCGCCTTGGCCATATGGCATGTCGGGCGGCATTTGTGAGGCGCCGAGGCGTTGTCCTACCATTGCATCGCGTTGGGCAGGCAGGCGGAGCAAGGGACGTGCGGATACTACCGCTTGACGATCATGCCGCCGCGCGCCTGCAAGTCAACGTTGGCTGTGCGCCCGTCCAGCATTTTGCGGCCGTTCGATACTGGCGAGGCGCAAGAAATTGGGGGGCTAGCCATCACTTTTTTCCGAGATTGGTTCGCATTTTTGTTAATGCGGTGCCTGCACCATCGTGGCGAAATGCAATAATTCTGATTGGCAGGTCTTTCGCTCGATGCTCTACATGCTTGACAGCAGTGGCGAAGTTCGGCGTCCGATCGGTCAGAAAGCGAGACAGGATATCGTCGGGAACGACGATGATTCCTATATCGACTTCGCCTTTTTCGATTCTCTCCTTCAGATGCATGATGTCTACCGCCAGCATATCGCTACGACCAGACACTTGAACCTCGACTCCCACTGTTGCCCCCTGTGGGCTTCGTTTGGTCCAATCGATATCGCCGACCGTAACTTTCTTCCAGCCGCCAATCTTTTCAAATTCCTCATCGATGCTTTGCCGGATTCCCTTCGTACCGTTGGCATGCTTCTTTTCTTCGACTAACAGTCTAAACGCTGAGAGTGTTGATTGCGTCTCGTCCGCCAACGGCAGAAGACCAAGGCGCGTGGCTTTCGTCACAAAGCCGTTATAGTCGCGAACCGTAGAAATGATCGGCACGACTATTCGGCCGCCGCAGGCCAGCCATTAATCCGTACGTGAGGCTCATCGACTACGTCATCGTTACGATGATGCTCAATTCCCTTGCCCTTAAGACGTTCAACGATTGCATCGCAATGGTCGAGTTCAACACCTAACCAGCGGCGCCCCCGACGCTCGCATACCGCATAAGTCGTCCCGCTACCGCCAAATGGATCAAGGACGAGTTCTCCGGGTTGGGTCGTCATCTCAATCACGCGATCAAGGATCTTTGTCGAAAGCGCATTTGCTCGTCGGTCCTTGCTCTTGAATTTCCAGTGCCGTACTGGCGGAACGTCAGTCCAAACATCTTTGAGATTCACCCCGAGCGGGTTCATAGCGCGACGGTGGCCACCATAATCCCTGATTTCACCGCCACAGTGACGGCATGTTTCGATCGGCGTCCGAATTTTTCGAAACGTTTTGGCCTTTCCTTTCGTGAGATAGAGCAAGCTGTAGTGTGCTGGATAGAGCCGGCCAGAAATGGGCAGGCAGCTCTTCATTTCGATAGCGATCGAATGTCGAAACTGCATCTCCAGCGTCTCCAAGAGGAAGGCGCCCAAGATAATGTTCCACTTTGGCAGATTGTAAACGAAGAGCGCGCCACCTGGACGAAGGATGCGGACGCATTGAGTAAGCCATTCGCGGCACCATTCGACGTATTCTCTCTCCGCACGTGAATCATCCGTGCGGCGGCCATACACCTTCCCAAGATTGAAGGGGGGATCGGCAAAGATCGTATCGGCAATTTCTGGCTTAAACGCCGGCAGTATCTTCGTGCAATCGCCCTCAAAAAGCGTACCCGCCTTTGATGCGTAATACGGCTCAGGTTTGTCTTGCGCCGTGCTCGCAAGTGCGGCCAACTCGCGCCTCCGACCCATCTACGTCTCCTCAATATTCACAGTGCGGCAACCGATGGCATTCAGACATTGAATGAAAAATACCGCCGTGAAGCTACCACGACTGATTTTGTTCGAGATGTTCCGCTCGCTGTCATTGATTCCGATGCCGGCAAGTCTTTCCGCTAGGTCTGCATAGTTCAGGTTTCGACGCTTCAGCTCGGCCTTCAGCAACCCTTTGACCTGAGCCTGCCAATCCTTGCCTTTCTTTGCCGCCATCTAGGTGTCACCAGATACGATGCTTGATTCATCATAAATGACGAGTATTGAGCTGACTAGGGCGGGGTTTTGCATTGAAGGTGGCGGCTAAGGGAATCGGGTTCGGTGATTCGTGAGCCAGTAACACAGTTCAGAGTTGCTCGGGTGATCACGGCACGTCGACCACGCCCAAGTCGGATCGAGATGCCCCGCGAACGTTCTGCGGTGCCTAGCGAGCGAACAACGGTGACAAGCGCTGCATGGACTTCAACTTGTCGCTCGGCCGAGGCAGCGTGAGGCGGCCGTTGCAATTTCGGCGCCTCGGGCCCGCCTTTCTCCTCGCTTGACTCCGCCCGCCAGCAAATCGACACTTGACGCACAGGGAGCGAAACGCGGAGGACAGGCATAATGTCCGACCAATTCGAATCGATCACCCGCACCGGGCCGGGCACGCCGATGGGCGAGCTGATGCGGCAATATTGGATACCGGCCGCGCTGTCGAGCGAGCTCAAAGCCGATGCGCCGCCGGTGCGGATTTTGCTGTTGGGCGAGAAGCTGATCGCGTTTCGCGAATTGTCCGGCAAGGTCGGGATCATGGATCACCGCTGCCCGCATCGTTGCGCCTCGTTGTTTTATGGCCGCAACGAGGAGAACGGCATCCGCTGCGTCTATCACGGCTGGAAATACGATGCCGACGGCAATTGCGTCGACATGGCAAACATCCCCGAACGCCAGCATTTCAAGGACAAGGTGCGCGCCAAAGCTTATCTCACGGCGGAGCGCGCCGGCGTGGTCTGGGCCTTCATGGGCGATCGCGCGCGCGTGCCCGAGCTGCCGCCTTTCGAAGCGTGCTTCGCGCCGGCGGAAAAGATGCAGCTGCGTTTCGTGCAACGGCGGTGCAACTGGCTGCAAGCGGTCGAAGGCGATCTCGACACCTCGCATGTCGGCTTGCTGCATTTCGGCTCGGCCAAGCCGACGGCCGAGCTCGACGCCAGCCATCGCGATCTGGTCGTCAACCGCGCGCCGGAATACCGCGTGACCGAGACGGGTTTCGGTTTGACCTATGGCGCGCACCGGCCTTCGCCCACCGTGCCGGGCGGGACTTATTGGCGCGTGGCGCATTTTCTTTTTCCGTTTTGGATCATGCCGCCGGTCGCGAGTCTGGCCGACAACATCATGGTGCGCGCCTTCGTGCCGATGGATGACGAGCATTGCATGTTCGTCGGCTTCGAATTGAAGTCGTACATGCACGAGAACGACCGCGGCTTGCCGGGCGCGCATATCAACGATCACCTTCAGCCCAACACCACCGATTGGTACGGGCGCTATCGCATGGTCGAATGCGAGGAGAACGATTACCGAATCGATCGCGATTTGCAGCGCGAGAAAAGCTTCACCGGCATCGACGGCATCCACACCCAGGATCAAGCCGTCACCGAAAGCATGGGCGGGATCGTCGATCGCTCGTTCGAAAACCTGGCGCCGTCGGACATCGCGGTGGCGCGCAACCGCCGCATGCTGCAGACGACCGTGCAGGCCTTCAAAGACGGCACGCGCCCGCCCGCCGCCGACAATCCCGCGCTTTACGCCCATGTGCGCGGCGGCTTCTACACCACGACCCAACCGGGCGATTGGCTGAAGCTGCACAAGGAAGAAGTCGCCAAGCTGTTGACCCCGCCGCCGGTCGCTGCGGAGTAGGCGCGGGTCGAATTCGAAGCATTGACGCGTCGCCCCCCTCCCTAACCCTCCCCCTCGAGGGGGGAGGGAAGAAGCTTCGCGCAGCGAAGCGCGGGAGGGGGTGAGTTCATTTCGGCTCGCGAGCCTGTCGAGGAGCGCGGGGGTGACTATTCAATTTGACGCAATGCCATTCAGAATCCGCGCAGCCTGATCGCGGCGGTTGCCGCCGGAGTCAAATGGCGCAGCGTCGGTTAAGCGGCGGAAACCACGCTGGCGCGACACGCAAAAAAGCATTCCTGATCTTCGCCGCCGCCCTTGTCGTTGACCGGGAGTCGCGGAGGGCAGAAGATCGCCGCCAGCGAAAAGCCCGCTTGCGCCGCCGATGCGGCGCGGCTTGTTTCGGGGAGGAAGATGATGGCACGGCGCAAAACCCCATCTGCGATTGGACGGCGCGGTTTCCTGAAAGCGGCAACCCTTGCCGGCACGGCCGCCTTGGCCACGCCGCTGACGGCGCAAGCCCAAGCGCCTTCTGCCCCGCCGCCAGCCCCCAGCATCCCGCCCACGCCCAATCGCGAGGCCGCCGAGCGCGGCACGCCCAACGACATCCAAGAGCTGACCCAAAGCTCGAGCGGCGGCGACTTCATGGTCGATGTGATGCGCGGCCTCGGCATCGAGCATGCCGCGGCCTTTGTCGGCTCGAGCTTTCGCGGGATTCACGAATCGCTGATCAATTACGGCATGCTGACCGATCCGCATATCGATTTCCTTTCCTGCATGCATGAGGAAGTCTCGGTCGCGATGTGCCACGGCTATGCCAAGATCGAAGGCAAGCCGATGGCGGCGATGATGCACGACACGGTCGGGCTGCAGCACGCCTCGATGGCGATCTACAACGCCTATGCCGACCGGGTGCCGGTGTTCCTCATCACGCCGAGCGCGCCCGATGTGCGCACCCGCAAGACCACCGTGCCCTTCGTCCATTCGGTGCAGGATGGTGCGGCGATCGTGCGCGACTTCGTCAAATGGGACGACAAGCCGGCCTCGCTGCAGCATTGGGGCGAATCGGCGACGCGCGCGTGGAAATACGCGATGACGCCGCCTTACGGGCCGGTGCTGCTGGTCACTTCGTCCGACATGCAGGAAGACCCGATCGACGACCGGCCCAAGCCGACCATGCCGAAGCCGCCCAAGATCGTTCCGCCCCAGGCCGAAGACGGCGCGCTGCGCGACCTGGCGCAGATGCTGGTGAATGCCGAGGCGCCGGTTCTGGTGTGCGACCGGGTGGCGCGCACGCCGGCGGGGCTGAAGCATCTGGTCACTTTGGCCGAGCTGCTGCAGGTGGCGGTGGTCGACGGCGCGATGCGCATGAACTTCCCCTGGCGCCATCCGCTCAACCAATCGACCAACCGGCGCGCCGTGATCGGCCAGGCCGATCTCGTCCTTGGCATGGAAGTGACCGATTTCTGGGGCACGACTCATGGCTATGTGCCGCACACCGAATACAGCGCGCGCTCGAGCCTGAAGCCGGGCGCCAAGGCGATCAGCCTGACCGCGGTGGATCTCAACTTCCATTCCAATTATCAGGACTTCCAGCGTTATCCCGATGCCGATTTGGCGCTGGAAGGCGATGCCGAGGCGAGCCTGCCTTCCTTGATCGAGGCGTGCCGGCGGCTGATCGACAAGGACAAGCGCACCGCTTTCGAGGCGCGCGGCAAGAAGCTTGCCGACGCGCATATGAAAGCGGTCGGCGATCAGCACGCGGCGGCGGCCGAAGGCTGGGATTCGCAGCCGATCACCACCGCACGCTTGATGATGGAGCTGTACGAGCAGATCCGTCACGAGGATTGGACTCTCGCCTCGGGCGCGCAATTCCAAAACGCCTGGCCGCAAAAGCTGTGGACCGCCGATCAGCACCACCGTTACATCGGCGATGCCGGCGCCTATGGCATCGGCTATACCGCGCCCGCGACCTTGGGCGCGGCGCTCGCCAACAAGAAGCACGGGCGTCTCACGGTTTCGGTTCAGGCCGATGGCGATCTCATGTGCTGCCCCAGCTCGCTTTGGACCGCGGCGCATGAGAAGATCCCGATCCTTTATCTGATGCACAACAACCGCGCCTGGCATCAGGAGATCATGCTGCTGCAGCAAATGGCCAACCGGATGCAGCGCGGCGCCGACCGCACCCATATCGGCACGACCATCCGCGACCCGTTCATCGATTACGGCAAGCTGGCGCAGAGCATGGGCGTTTACGGGCAAGGGCCGATCACCGATCCCAAGGATCTCGGGCCTGCCATCAAGCGCGCCGTCGCGGTGGTGAAGCGCGGCGAGCCCGCGCTGATCGATGTCGTGTGCCAAGGACGGTGAGCGAGGCGATGATGAAAAAGATTTTTTTGACCGCCTCCTTTGCCGCCGCGGTGATGTTGGTCGCGGCGCCTGCCGGCGCCCAAGGCACGGCATCGGCCGATGCCGATCACGGCAAGCAGGTCTACATGGCGGAAGCGTGCTACACCTGCCACGGCACGACCGGGGCGGGCGGCGGCTTTGCCGGGCCGCGCCTGGCGCATATCGGGCTGACGCCCGAGATCATCCTGCAGCAGCTGCGCCGCCCGGCCAATGTCATGCCGGCCTATACCGACAAGGTTCTGTCCGACGGCGATTCGGCCGATATCAGCGCCTATATCCTGTCGCTGTCGCAAGGCCCGGCGCCGACCGGCAAGGATATCCCGATCCTCAATCGCTAAGCTTTCGACCGCTGCGCCAGACACCGGCCGCCGCTCGCCCGAGCGGCGGTCTTGCGTTGACCGCCGCCGCGAGGCATGACAAGGCCGCGCCGCCTTTCCCACCATTTTCATCGAACGAAGGACAACCATGGGTCAGTTTGGAATCGGACAGCCGGTCCCGCGCGAGGAAGACCCGTATCTGCTGCGCGGCGCCGGACGCTATGTCGACGATGTGCGGATGCTCGATCTGGCGCGCGCCGTGTGCGTGCGCTCGCCCCATCCTCATGCGCGCATCCGCGCGATCGATGTCGAACAGGCGAGGTCCGCTCCCGGCGTGCTGCTGGTGCTGACCGGCGAAAGCCCCGAGGTCACGTCGCTCGGGCTGCAAGTGCCGCGCATGCCGCGCAAGCGCCGCGACGGATCGCCCGGCTTCATTGCGCCGCTGCCGCATCTGGCGCGCGGCACCGTGCGCTTTATCGGCGAGGCCGTGGCCTTCATCGTCGCCGAGACCATCAACCAGGCCAAGGACGCGGCCGATCTGATCGAGGTCGATTACGAGCCTTTGCCTGCGGTGGTTGCGACCGCGGCCGCGGTCGAGCCGGGCGCGCCCAAAGTGTGGAACGAATGCCCCGACAATGTCGCGTTCTTCCACGAGGTCGGCAACAAGGCGGCGGTCGACGCGGCTTTCGCCAAGGCCGATCACATCGTCAAGCATCGCCTGGTCATCAACCGCATCACCGCCAACACAATGGAGCCGCGCGGCAGCCTGGCGCAATACGACAATCGCGAAGGCCGCTACATCATCCGCTGCACGATGCAGGCGCCGCACCGCAGCCGCGCCACCTATGCGCAACTTTTGAAAGTGCCGGAAACGCGCGTGCGCGTGATTTGCGAGAATGTCGGCGGCGGCTTCGGCATGAAAGGCGGGCTGTTCCCCGAATATGTGCTGACCGCTTTGGCCGCGCGGCTCACCGGCCGGCCGGTCAAATGGGTTGCCGAGCGTTCCGAAGGCCTCCTTTCCGACGAGCAGGCGCGCGACAACGTCACCGATGCCGAGCTGGCGCTCGACAAGGACGGCAAGTTCCTGGCGATGCGCACGCGCACCTTGGCCGGCATCGGCGCCTATCACACCTCCGACCGCGCCGCCGGCCCGCCGACCTCCAATCTCGGCTCCTTGGCCGGCACCTATACGACGCCGGCGCTGCATGCCGAGGTGTTGGGCGTGCTGAGCCACACCATGCTGACCGGGCATTACCGCGGCGCCGGCAGGCCCGAGGCGGCCTATATCATCGAGACCATGATCGATCTGGCGGCGCGCCAGCTCGGCATCGATCCGGTCGAGCTGCGCCGCCGCAACACGATTCCGCCGATCACGACGCCTTATAAGACCGGCCTCGTCTTTACCTTCGACAGCGGCAATTTCGCCAAGAACCTCGCCGACGGCGTGGCAATGGCCGACTACCAAGGCTTCGCCCAGCGGCGCGCGGAATCGCGCAAGCGCGGCAAGCTGCGCGGCATCGGCGTCACCAACACGATCGAGGCCACCGCCGGCGGCATGCTGGAACATGCCGAGGTGCGCTTCGATCCGACCGGGACCTTGACCTTGCTGATGGGAACGCATGATCACGGCCAAGGCCATGCCACGACCTTCAAGCAAGTGCTGTGCGACAAGCTCGGCATCGATCCCGACAAGATCCGCTTTCGCAACGGCGACACCGACGAGGTGCTGACCGGTACCGGCACCTTCGGTTCGCGCTCGGCCGCGTGCGGCGGCTCGGCCGTGGTGATCGCCGCCGAGAAAGTGATCGCGCGCGGCAAGCAGATCGCGGCGCATCTGCTCGAAACCGCCGAGGCCGATCTAGTGTTCGAAGGCGGAAAATTCTCGGTCGCGGGCACCGACAAGTCGATCGGCCTGCTCGACGCGGCCAAGGCATCGTTCCTGCCCGGCAAGCTGCCGCGCGGGATGGAGCAAGGCCTGTTCGAGACCGGCACTTATGATGGCGGCGTGCCGACCTTTCCCAATGGCTGCCATATCTGCGAGGTCGAGATCGACGAGGCCACCGGCGTCGTGGAGCTGCAACGCTATGTCGCGGTCGATGATTGCGGAAGGGTGATCAACCCGCTGCTGCTCGAAGGCCAGATGCATGGCGGGATCGCGCAAGGCCTGGGCCAGGCCTTGATGGAAGACATGACCTATGACGCCGATTCGGGCCAGGTGATGGCCGGATCGTTCATGGACTATGCCATGCCGCGCGCCGACAATTTCTGCGCCATCGAGATGGAGAGCAACGAGGTTCCGACCAAGACCAATCCGCTCGGCGTCAAAGGCGGCGGCGAAGCGGGCACGGTCGGCGCGCTCGCCGCCATCATGAACGCGGTCAATGACGCGCTCGTGCAGGCCGGCGCCGCCTATGTCCAGATGCCGTGCACGCCCGAGAAGATCTGGCAGGCCTTGCAGGAGGCGGCGGGCGCGAAAAAAGCCGCCGAATAACCGGCGCAACGCGGCGATTGCGCGCTTGCGGGCGCCGCGATAAACAGGGGGCGGGGAGACCGCCGCCATGGCGAGGAAGCAAAAAGAGTCCTCGGGCTTTGTTGGCATCGACGCCGCCGTGTTCGGCGCGCCCGATCTCTCGCTTGCGCGCAAGCTGTTCGTCGATTTCGGCTTGAAGAAGATCAAGGACGGGAAATCCGGCTTGGTCTTCGCGACCGAAATCGGCAGCGAGATCGTCATCCGGCCGAGCGCCGCCCGCGATCTGCCCGCGAAGATCAACCCCGCCGGCGAGTTTCGCGAAGTCGTTTGGGGCGTCGCGACCCAACGCGACGTCGATCGCATCGAAGCGGAGCTGCGCCGCGACCGCGCGGTGCGCGTCGATCGCGACGGCACGCTTCATTCCGTCGATGACGGCGGGGTCAATATCGGCATCCGCGTTTGGCGCCACGGCAAGGAGCCGCGCCGTCCGGCTTCTTTGCCTTTGAACGCGCCGGGCGCCCGCAACCGGGTCGATGCGCCCAGTCCGATCTATGAGCGCGCGCGCCCGTTCCGTATCGGCCACATCGTCTTCGCCGTGCCCGATGTGCCCGCCGCCGAGCGCTTTTATACCAAGCGTCTGGGTTTTTCTTTATCGGACCGTTATGCCGGCGGCGCGGCGACCTTCCTGCGTTATGCGCCGCGCGCCGATCACCACAATCTTTTCATGTTGCGCCTGCCGAGCCGCATGACCGATCTGCACCACATCGCTTTCGAGGTGCACGACATTCACGAGGTTTTCGGCGGCGGCATGCATTTCACCAAGCTCGGCTGGAAGACCGCGGTCGGCCCCGGGCGGCACCCGATTTCCTCCGCCTATTTCTGGTATTTCGCCAACCCGCTGGGCGGCATGCTGGAATATTTCTCGAACCCGGACTTCGTCACCGAGGCCTGGAAACCGTCCAATTTTCGGCTTAATCGCTTTTCAGAATGGCATTTGGTCGACGGCTTGCCCGTGCCGCGGGAAACCATCATGCGGCCGTCGCTGAAAGCCGTGAAGGCGATGAGCGAGGCGTGAGCTTGCCCGGCGCAAAGCGGCATCGCACGGGCTTCGCGTCGCTTCTGCACGCACAGAAAGGTATCGGATGAGATTCATTTCCTATCGGGCCGGCGAGCAGTACGGGGTCGGCGTCATGGTCGACGACAATCGCTTCATCTCGCTGCACCGGCTTTCGCCCGAGCTGCCCTTGACCCTGCGCGAAATGCTCGAGCACGGCACCGGGTTCTTCAAACGGATCGCCGACGCGATCAAAGGCAATGAAGGCGATATGCGCCTCGACCAGGTTCATCTCGAGCCGGTGATCCCCGAGCCGCACGTGACCTGGGCGCTGGCGCTCAATTTCCAGATGCATATCGACGAGACCGGTCTCACCACCTCGCCCGACTATCCGCAAATCTTTCAGCGCATGCCGAACAGCGTCGTCGGTCATGGCGAGGATTTGTGGTGCCCCAACCCGGCGATCGCGAAGACCTATGATTACGAAGGCGAGCTTGCCGTCATCATCGGCAAGCCGGGCCGCCACATTCCCGTCGCCGCCGCCTTGAGCCATGTCGCTGGTTACTCTTGCTACAACGAAGGCTCGGTGCGCGAGTTTCAAGGCCATAACCGGCAATTCGGCCTGGGCAAGAATTTCGAGCGCTCGGGCAGCTTCGGCCCGTGGATGATGACCGCCGATGAATTCGGCGATCCGCGCAAGCATCGGATCATCACGCGGTTGAACGGGGTCGAGAAGCAGAACGAATCGCTCGACAAGATGCTGTTTTCGGTCGAGCAGGTGATTCACTACCTCTCGATCGGCTATATGCTGCAGCCGGGCGATGTCATCGTCATGGGGACGCCGGGCGCGCTCAAGAAACCGCCGGATTACGTGCTCGGGCCTTACAACTCGCCGCGCAATCCCGGCCGCACGCGGATGAAGCCCGGCGATGTCTGCGAGGTCGAAATCACCGGCTTGGGCATCCTCAGCAACCCGGTCGTCGCCGATCCCACCGAGATTTTCACTTAGCCAGGCGATGGAAAAGGCGACACCCGCGCGGGTGCCGCCTTGCCATCCTCGTCCTGTCGGGCTGCGCGAGACGAGCCCGACGACATCCGACTCCGATCAGTTATCGCCGCCTTCGCCGAAGACCGCGCCCCAACCGGGCAGGGGCCGGCCGGACGGGCCGGTGTAGCGGTCTTCCTGGTCGTAGACGCCGGTCGAGGGAACGACCGCGTTCGGATTGAGATTGGCTTTGTAAGCCTGGAAGGCCTCGCTTTGCACGGTCGACGCCGGCAGCTGCGCCGTTTGCTGCGCGGCGGCGGACGGGGCGGCTTCGTCGGCGCGCGCGGCGACGGCAAGGCCGGTCGACAAACTCGCGGCAAGGGCGAGGGCGAGCAAAGATCTCTTCATGACATCACTCCTGTTATGACAAATCGGGCTGCGAACGCTCACCGAAGTGAGCGCCTGCGATGCCCGACGCGATCACACATGGGAAGCCATGCTGCGTTTGCGAAGCGGCGAAAATCGCCGAACCGTTATGCGCGCCCGCAAGCTTACGGCGATGTCATCTCGCAGCTAACGCGGATTTAATTTCGCCGCTTGCTGCTTCAGCCCCGCGGCCAGAAATTCGGTGATGGCGCGAAAACGCGGCGCATCGCGAATGTCGCGATGCACGCCGAGCCACAATTCGCGCGAGGGCGCCGGCTGCGGCGTTTCGAGCAAGGTCAGCGGGGCCGCGTCGCCAAGAAATCGCGGCAGACAAACGATTCCCATTCCCGCTTCCGCCGCGGCAACCAGCATGTGAAAGCTGCTCGATCGCAAGGCGACGTGCCCCGCGCCCGTGAGATCGGCGAACCACTGCGCTTGCGGCGAATTGCGCATGTCTTCTTGTTGCAACAACAGGCGATGCTCGGCCGCGCCGCGCGCGAAGTCGGGGATGCCGCACGCGGCGATATAGGCCGGGCTGGCATAAGCGGCAAAGGCGAAATCGGCGGTCTTGCGCACGGCGAGATCGCTTTGCGTAAACCGGGCCAGGCGCAAGGCGACATCCACCTCGCCCTTGGTCAGACCGAGTTGCCGCGAATCGGTGACGAGCTCGAGCGTAATGCCGGGATATTGCGTATGGAAATCCGCGAGGATCGGTGTCAGCACCTCGACCGTGAAATCCTCGATCGCGCTGAGCCTTACCGTTCCCTCGAGCCTGACATCTTTTCCCGAAATGGCGCGCTCGATGGCTTGCGCCTCGCTTTCGATACGCTCGACATTATCGAGAATCGCTTCGCCGGCCGAGGTGAGCACGAAACCCGACGGCGTTCTGTGCAAGAGCTTCGCGCCGACGCGCGCCTCGAGCGCTTTGAGCCGGCGCCCCATGGTGGATTGCTGCACGCCCAGCGCGTTGGCGGCGGCCGAAAGCGTGCGATGACGCGAGATGGCCAAAAAATCGCGTAAATCGTTCCAATCCAAACAACGGCTCCGTGCGAAAATGCAGCTCCCTCGCAGAAGGATAAGTGGGGATCGCATGTCGCATCGCCATCACGAAGTCGCGAGCTTGCATGATCGCCGCGCATTTCAAAGCGGCAAGATCGCGCGGCGCGACGGCGTGCTTAAGATACGGGCAATTGCGACGTGCACTGCGGGCAGCGCGACGCGGCGGGCGCGATGGAAGATCGGCAATAGGGACATTCTTTCGTCGGTGCCGGCGATTCTTCTTTTTTCGGCACCCAGCGGTTCATTTGCCTCACCAACAGGAACACCGCGAAGGCGACGATGACGAAATCGATGATGTTGTTGATGAAGGCGCCGTAATTGATGGTCGCCGCACCGGCCGCCTTGGCGTCGGCGAGCGAATTGTAATGCTTGCCCGAAAGATTGATAAAGAGGTTCGAGAAATCCACCTTGCCGAGGACCAGTCCCAAAGGCGGCATCAGCACATCATTGACGAGCGAGGTCACGATCTTGCCGAAGGCCGCGCCGATGATGATGCCGACCGCCAGATCGACGACATTGCCGCGCATCGCGAAGTCGCGAAATTCTTTCCACATGGTCCTGCCTCCCTTGCACGGATGGCCGCCGCTAACCATCGCCGCCTCGCTCGCGCCATCCCGCGTCGTCCGCCGCTTCTGGCGGCGCCGGGCAACGGCGCCGTTAACGATTCGCTTTATCACCCTATTATAGCGTCATTTCAATAGCTTATTCGCAGAGCGCCGGGCCGGCCAAACGCCGGCGCGACACGCTTGTTGCGGTGCGCAACGGAAAGGTCTAAACACGGCGCCGTTTTGCTCTCCGGGAGTGCCGCCATGGCGCAAACCGCCGCGGCAGATCACCGTCCGCATGCGGGCCGCTCGAAAGCGCGTCAGCAACTCATGCTCGGTGCGCTGGGCGTCGTCTACGGTGACATCGGCACCTCGCCGCTTTACACCGTGAAGCAATGTTTCCAGGCCCTGGGCGGCGTCACGCCGGCGTCGGTCTATGGCGTATTGTCGCTGATCACCTGGGCACTGATCGTCGTGGTGACGTTGAAATACGTCACGGTGATCATGCGGGCTGACAACCGCGGCGAGGGCGGCATTCTGGCACTGACCGCGCTGGCTCTGCGCGTGCCGCGCGCCGGAACAAGGTTTCATTGGTGGATCCTCGCCGCCGGGCTGTTGGGCGCGGCGCTGTTTTACGGCGACGGCGTGATCACGCCCGCAATCTCGGTCTTGAGCGCGGTCGAAGGCCTCAAGGTCGCGACGCCGTTCTTCGATCCCTTCGTCATTCCGCTGACCCTCGGGATCCTGCTTATCCTCTTCATCATGCAGCAGCGCGGCACCGGCCATGTCGGCCGCTATTTCGGGCCGGTCATGGTGGTGTGGTTTCTCACCATCGGACTCTTGGGCGCCATCGAAATCGTCAAGCAGCCCGACATTCTGCTGGCGCTCAACCCCTATTACGGTTTGCATCAGCTCGTGCGCGATCCCGTGCGCGGTTTCGCGTTGTTGGGCGCGGTCGTGCTGGCCGTCACCGGCGCGGAAGCGCTCTACGCCGATATGGGACATTTCGGCAAACGCCCGATCCGCTTCGTTTGGCTTTCCTTCGTGTTCCCCGCGCTGCTGTTCAACTATTTCGGCCAGGGCGCGCTGCTGCTGCACGAACATGGCGCGCTCGACAACCCGTTCTATTATCTCGTGCCGGATTGGGGTCTTTATCCGATGGTCGTCCTGTCCGCGATCGCCACGGTGATCGCATCGCAGGCCGTCATCTCGGGCGCTTTCTCGATGACGCGCCAAGCGGTTTTGCTCGGCTATTTGCCGCGCTTTGAAATCCGCCACACCTCGGAAGAAGAAATCGGCCAGATCTATGTGCCGAAGATCAATCTTTTCCTGCTGTTGGCGGTTGTCGCCTTGGTGCTCGGCTTTCGCAGTTCCGACAATTTGGGTTCTGCCTATGGCATCGCCGTCACCGGAACGATGTCGCTGACGACCTTGCTGGCGCTCGTCTACATGATCGGCAGCGCGGGCTGGAACCGGTTGGGCGCCGTGCTCGTGTTCGGCGCCTTTCTCATCGTCGATTTGGCATTTTTCTCGGCCAATCTGCTGAAGATCGAGGAAGGCGGCTGGTTCCCGCTGGCGGTCGCGCTGGCGGTCTTCACGATCATGGTCACCTGGCTCCGCGGCCGCGAAACGTTGCTGGCCGAGCGCTGGCGCGAGGCCTTGCCGCTCGAAACCTTTCTCGCCACCGTCAAGCCCGACCGGCCGCAGCGCGTGCCGGGAACCGCGGTGTTCATGGTTCCGAACGACCGCATCGTGCCGACCGCATTGCTGCACAATTTGAAGCACAATCACGTTCTTCATGAACGCGTTGTCCTGATGAAAGTCGAAACCAAGGACATTCCCCACGTGCCCGACGACCAACGTCTCGGCATCGCGCATCTCGAGCATAATTTCCACACGGTCGAGGTGAGCTACGGCTTCATGGACGAGCCCAATATCCCGCGCGCCTTGGCGCAGCTGCGCTTGATGCAGTTTCGCTTCAACCTGCTGGAGACGTCTTTCTTCGTCGGCCGCGAGAAAGTGATCCTGGGCGCGGGAGCCGGTCTCTGGACCTGGCGCAAACGGCTCTTCATCTTCATGCACCGCACGATGATGAGCGCGACCGAATATTTCCGCATCCCCACCAATCGCGTGGTGGAACTGGGCGGACAAATCGAGATTTAGGGTTGCCCGGCCGGGCAGAACTCTAGGCGATGTTCGCCGATTCGCGCTCGTCGCGCTCCTCGAGCGGCGTGAGATCGACCACGTCGCGCCGGACGATGCGGTGCTTGGCGATGCCGTTCAGCACGCGGATCTGCGGCGGAAACACGTCGTCGGAACTATAGGCCGTGCCGATCAGCACGATCGCCGGCTCGACCCCGCCAGCGCTGAGCGGCAAAAGCAGGTGATTGGCATCGAGCCGGCCCCTCGGCCCCCAAGCGAATGTGCTTGCGCCATAGACCGGCGCCGCTTCGGCGTAGCTGCGCCGTATCAGCGTGCCGAGAAAGTCGAAATAGTCGGTCTCGGGAAGATCGGACAGCAGCTGGCCGGTCGGATCGAAGCCCAAACGCTTCGCGAGCGAAGTCCCGACAAGACGAAACCGGACCAGGTTTCCGCGATCCGCGATTTCGCACAACATGAGGTGCGGCAAGAGTCGCCGATCCATTTCGACGGGATCGATATCCTGACGCGCGGGCATGCGGCGAGCACCGCGCTTGGTCTGCCAATATTGGAGCAGGGCGCCCAGCGTCGCATGGCCGAAGAGCTCGCTAGCCATCTTCCTGGCGCTCCTTTCTTGCTTAACAGCTGGTGCCAGTTCACGCCGCTGACCGTTAATTTTGTGCTAACGCCGCGATGACGTTTTTGGGCTTTCGCAGCGCTCCTCTAATCGACTGATTTTTCTGCGATTTTATTTCCGCCCACCGGCCGCTTGCGGCGCCGCGGCCACAGCCTGGCGTCCGACCGCGCCACCGCCCCGCGATTCGTTCGCAAGCCTTGCCGCGATCAGCGTCTAACCTGAGCGTCCGCGAGCTGGATGATCCGTTCTTTCGGCAGCCAGATCGTCGCCGTCGTGCCGTGGCCGACTTCGCTGTCGAGGGTCAGATGCCCGCCATGGAGCTCGACCATCGACTTGGTCAATGGCAGGCCGAGGCCCGTGCCTTGATATTTGCGCGCCAGCCGGCTGTCGATCTGGCCAAAGGGACGCAGCGCCTTGTCGAGATCGTTGGTGGCAATACCGATGCCGGTATCCGCGACGGCGATGCTCAAGCCATCGGGCCGCACGGTCGCCCGCACCACGACGCGCCCGCCGGTGGGGGTGAACTTCACCGCGTTCGACATCAGATTGAGCATGATCTGCTTCAACCGGCGGGCATCGCCCTGGAGAAACGGCAGGTCCTTCGGCAGCTCGGCGCGCAGCTCCAACCCGGCGGCTTCCGCCCGGTCGCGCATCAAACGCATCGAGGATTCGATCACCGCGGCGATGTCGACCGGCTCTTCGTTGAGCTCGAGCTTGCCGAATTCGATCTTGGAAACGTCGAGCACGTCATTGATCAGGGTCAGCAAGTGCTGGCCGCTGTCGCGGATATCGGCCGCGTAATGGACGTAACGCTGGTCGCCGAGACAGCCGAAGATCTCGCCGCTGAGAATTTCGGCAAAGCCGATGATTGCGTTCAACGGCGTCCGCAATTCATGGCTGATATTGGCGAGGAATTCCGTCTTCGTCCGGCTGGCGAGTTCGGCCTCTTCCTTGGCTTGGCGGAGATGAGCCTCGACCCGTTTGCGGGCGGTGATATCGAGATAGGTGCCGACAAGCCCGCCATCCGGCATCGGCGCCAGACGGCATTCGACCACGCGGCCATTCGCGAGCGTGATTTCCTCGACCGACACCGGCAAATTGCGCATCTCTCCCAAACGGTGCGCCACGAGCGTATCGAGCTCGCCCGTGCCATAAATGCCGCGCTCCGCGAGGAAGCGTATAACGGCGCCGATCGGCAGCCCGACCTTCAGCATGGCGCGCGGCAGGTCGAAGATCTCGCACATCTGATCGTTCCAGAGCTTCAAGCGAAGCTGGCCGTCGAGCACGAACAGACCTTGGCGCATATTGTCGAGCGTGGCGCGCAGCAAAGCGGATTTTTCCGCCAATTCCTGCTCGCGGCGCTTCAGCGCGGTGATTTCCATCTGCACCACGACGCTGCCGCCGTCATGGGTCCGCCGCTCGCTGACCTGAAACCAGCGTTCGCCGACCCGGCATTCGCCGACTCCGGGGCTGCTTGCGCTGAAACGCTCTTCCAACGCGCCGCTTGCCGGGCGCACCGCGCCGCGATCGAGGCTGGCGCGATAAATCTCCGCCAAAGGCGTGCCGCCGACCAGAAACGGCGCGATCGCGGCGTTGACCTCGCGGTACCGGCTGTTGCACAGCACCAGGCGGTCCTCGGCGTCGAGCAGCATGAAGCATTCGGGAATCGACTCGATGGCGTCCATCAGCCGATTTTGCGCGACCGCCGCGTGGGTTTCCGCGCGCACCAGCAAGGTGAGATCGCGGCCGATGCCGCGATAGCCGTGGAACGCGCCGTCATCGTCGTCGAAAACCGGCAAGCCCGAGAACGACAGATGATGCGTCGCGCCGCTATCGTCGCTGCAGCGAAGCCGGATGTCGCGGAAGGGCAGGCGCGCGGTCAGAAGATCGGCCAGGGATTGCCAATCGCCGCCGCCTTCGTCGGCGGCAATGTCGACCAGCCGCTTGCCGAGGAAAATCTGCGTCGCGTTGGCGGCCGGCAGCTGCGTGGTCTCCGACATGAAGGAGAAGCGCAGATCGGCATCCATTTCCCAGAACCAATCGGCCGCCGCTTCGGCGTAGTCGCGAAGATGCTGCTCGGTGGTTTCCGGGATCGTCGGCTGATAGGCCGCCTCGACCAGCAAGAACAGCTTTTCGTCGCTGCCGGCTTCGGTAAGCGGCGAGGCGACGGAGCGCAACCGGGCGACGCCTTGTTGGGTGTGAACCGAATGCTCGGCGCGAACGGTTTCGCCGCGCGCAAGGCGCGCCAGCAGCGCCGCCCCTTCGAGCGGCGAAACGAAATGGCGCAGAAAGGGGCTCTGGCCGGGATCGCCTTCGGGCGCGACAAAACCGGCGCGCGAGGCGGGATTCTGCAGCAGAATCGTGCCATCGGCGCGAAACACCGTGGACATCACGGCATTCACGGCAGCGGCGCCGGCATTCACGACCGCGACCGCCTCGGCCACGGCCGGTTTTCTCGCCACCTGCTTTTGCGCACTCACTGCGGAATACCCTCCTCGACGCGGTAGAGCCTAGGAAGGCCGCGTTAACATTCCGCAAATCACCGCAATCGTGGTTAATCCCGGCTAAGCATGCGTCCGAGCCGCTTTCCGCCAAAGATGTGGACGTGGAAATGCGGGACTTCCTGATGGGAATCCTCGCCGTGATTGGCGAGGATGCGATAGCCGCTCTCGGCAACGCCCAGGGTTCTCGCGACCTCGCCCAGCGCGCGGACAAAAGCGACGATTTCGTCGGGCGACGCGCGGCTCGAGAAATCGTCGAGCGACACATAAGCGCCTTTGGGGATCACCAGGACATGAACCGGCGCCTGAGGGTTGATGTCGTGAAAGGCGAGCGCGTGCGCGTTCTCGAACACCTTCTTGCACGGGATCTCGCCACGCAAAATGCGGGCGAAAATATTGTTCGGATCGTACGCCATGACCCTGCCCTCTGATTAAGAACGGCGCGATTGCTTCTCGGCGATGCCGGAGGTTCCCATGCGCGATTCGAGCGCGCGCCACACCTCGGACGGCGCCACGCCGGCATCGGCCCACAGGACGAGCAAATGATAAAGCAGATCGGCGCTTTCGCCGATCAGCCCGCTTTCGCCTTTGACCGCGGCAATGACGGTCTCGACCGCTTCCTCGCCGAGCTTTTGCGCGATACGCGGCGTGCCGGCAGCGAACAGCTTGGCGGTGTAGGAGAGCGCGGGATCGCCGCCGCGGCGCGCGGCGATCGTGATGAAAAGCCGATCGAGGATCGAGCCGTCGAGATCCGCCATGATTGCCTGCCTCCGCCGCCGCTCAGAGTCGCACTGCGATGCCGGCCTTGGCAAGATAGGCCTTGGCCTCGGCGATGCGGTACGTGCCGAAATGGAAGATCGACGCCGCGAGCACGGCGGTGGCGTGGCCGTCGCGAATGCCCTCGACGAGATGGTCCAAAGTGCCCACCCCGCCCGAAGCGATCACCGGGATCCGTATCGCATCGGCGACCCCGCGCGTCAGGGCAATGTCGAATCCCGACTTGGTGCCGTCGCGGTCCATCGAGGTCAGCAGAATCTCGCCGGCGCCCAGCGACGCCATGCGCTTGGCCCATTCGATCGCGTCGATGCCGGTTGCGCGCCGCCCGCCATGGGTGAAGACCTCCCAGGTCGACGGGCCGGTCTGTTTGGCGTCGATCGCGACGACGATGCATTGGCTGCCGAATTTTTCCGCCGCTTCGCGCACGAAATCGGGACGCGCCACGGCTGCGGTGTTGATCGAGGTTTTATCGGCGCCGGCCAAGAGCAGCTTGCGGATATCGTCGACATTGCGCACGCCGCCGCCGACCGTGAGCGGCATGAAACATTGCTCGGCGGTGCGCCGGACCGCGTCGTAAAGCGTCGCGCGATCCTCGGCCGAGGCCGTGATATCGAGAAAGCACAGCTCGTCCGCGCCTTCGGCGTCGTAAATCTGCGCCTGCGCCACCGGATCGCCGGCATCGACGAGATCGACGAAATTGACGCCTTTTACGACGCGGCCGTCTTTCACGTCGAGGCAGGGAATGACGCGCATCTTGAGCATGGGCTACTCCGTGAGCGCCAAAGCGGCTTTGAGATCGATGCGCCCGTCATAGAGCGCGCGGCCGAGAATCGCGCCGGCGATGCCGTCATCCTCATGCGCCTTGAGCGCCTTGAGGTCGTCGAGCGAGGAGATGCCGCCCGACGCGATGACCGGCGTGTCGAGCCGCCGCGCCAACTCGGCGGTGCGCTCGACGCTGGCGCCGGCCAAGGTGCCGTCGCGTTCGATATCGGTGAAGATGATCGCCGCCACGCCGGCATCTTCAAAGCGCAAGGCGAGGTCGAGCGCGGTGACGGACGAGGTCTTCGCCCAGCCTTCGATCGCCACTTGGCCCGCGCGGGCATCGATCCCGACCGCGATGCGCGCGGGAAAGCGGCGGCAAGCCTCTTTGACGAGATCGGGCTGGGTGAGCGCGATGGTCCCGAGAATGACCCGCCGCACGCCGCTTGCGAGCCAAGCTTCGATGGTGCGCAAATCGCGGATGCCGCCGCCGAGCTGAACCGGGATGGCAACCGCCGCGAGGATAGCGTCGACGCTCTTGCGGTTCATCGGCTTGCCGGCGAAGGCGCCGTCGAGATCGACGACGTGCAGCCAGCGGCAACCGCTTGCCGCGAAGGCCTGCGCTTGCGCCGCCGGATCCTCGTTGAACACGGTCGCCTGGCTCATCTCGCCGCGCAACAGGCGCACGCAGCGTCCTTCCTTGAGATCGATCGCGGGATAAAGGATCACGGCCGGGCTTTGCCGCGGCCGCTAAGCCGCTTCATGTAATAATGGCCGGGGATGACCTTGCCGTCGACGCGCGCATAAGCCGGATGCGTGCCCCAACGCTGAAATCCCATCGACTCATAGAGGCCGATCGCCGCTTCCTGGGTGGCGCGAACGTCGAGATTGAGAATGGCGAAGCCAGCGGCGCGCGCGGCGTCCTCGATGGTCTCGACCATGCGCCGCGCCAGGCCGTGGCCGCGCGACCAGGGCGCCAGGAAATTGCTCGTCAGCTGCGCGGCAAAGGATTGCGCCTCGTTGTTGCGCGGCGGCGCCACGAGCTGGACCGAGCCGCAAATCGTGCCGTTGAGCCGCGCCGCGAACACGCTGCGCTCGGGCACCAGCAGCACGCCGCTCCAGTAATTTTCCAAGACCTGCCGCGCCGGCGCCTTGATCCAGCCGAAACCGCCGCCGTCTTCGATGGCGGCGACCGTGGCCTCGCATAGATCCTCGAGGTCGGTGCCTTCGAAGGCGCGCAGCCGCTCGATCGTGGTGACGACGGCCTCGGCGTTCATGGCCGCCACCGCAGGAAATTGGCGATCAGCTTCAAGCCGGTCGCCTGGCTTTTCTCGGGATGGAATTGCACGCCCAGAATATTGTCGCGTCCGATCACCGCGGCGATGGGACCGCCATAATCGACCTCGGCGATGAGGTCGGCCGGATCGCTCGGCGTGAAGCCATAGGAGTGGACGAAATAGGCATGGGCGCCGTCCTCGATGCCTTCGAGCACGGGGTGGGGACGGCGAAAGCGCAGCTCGTTCCAGCCCATATGCGGGATTTTGAGCGTCGGGTCGCGGGGCGCCAAAGGGACGACCTCGCCCTTGATCCAGCCCAGACCGTCGACGGTTTCGAATTCGCGGCCACGCTCGGCCAGAAGCTGCATGCCGACGCAGATCCCGAGAAACGGCCTGCCCTCGTCGAGCACGATATGGCGCAACGCCTCTTCCATCCCCGGCACGGCGGCGAGGCCGCGCCGGCAATCCGCGAAAGCGCCGACGCCCGGCAACACGATTCGCGTGGCGCCGCGCAGGCTGTCGGCGTGGTTGGTCACCAGCACCCTGCCGTCCGCGCCGGTTTCGCGCGCGGCGCGCTCGAACGCCTTGGCGGCCGAGCGCAGATTGCCCGAACCATAATCGATCACGACCGTCGTCATCAGAGCGATCCGCCGAGAACGCCTTTGGTAGACGGCACCGCGTCGCGCCGGCGCGGATCGAGCGCCACGGCCTGGCGCAGCGCGCGGGCCAAACCTTTGAAGCAGGATTCGACGATGTGGTGATTGTTCTCGCCATAGAGATTTTCGACGTGGAGCGTGATCCCCGCCGATTGCGCGAAGGCCTGGAACCATTCTTTGAACAACTCGGTATCCATCTCGCCGAGCTTGGGGCGCGAGAACTTCACCTTCCAAATGAGATAGGGCCGGTTCGACAGATCGAGCGCGACCCGGGTCAGGGTCTCGTCCATGGGAACCAACGCCTCGCCCCAGCGCATGACGCCGCGGCGGTCGCCCAAGGCCTTCGCCACCGCCTCGCCGACGACGTAGCCGCTATCCTCGGTCGTGTGGTGAAAGTCGATATGGAGATCGCCTTCCGCCTTGAGCTTGATGTCGATCAGGCTGTGGCGCGCGAGCTGATCCAGCATATGGTCGAGAAAGCCGACCCCGGTCGCGATGTCGGACGCGCCGCTGCCGTCGAGATCGAGCGTCGCCGCGATGCGGGTTTCCCGCGTCTTGCGCTCGACGCTGGCGCGACGCCCAGCGGCTTTGGTCGGTTTTGCGGCCTTGGATCTGGCTTTCGGCAAGGGAGACTCCCTGAAACCGATCTTTTACCAAGATCGCCCTCCGGTCGCCAGTGGCGCGGCCGGGCGGGCCAATCCGCGGCGTTTTAAAGAAATCACCGATAATCCTTTGGATTCTTTAACCGCCGGGCAACCGCGCACTGCAACGATGCCAGGCAGAATTCAGCACCGAGGGTCTTGGCATGGCAACACGCAAGTTCTTGCTAGCGGCATGGGTCGCCGCAGCCGTTCTTCCGCATAGCCAGGCCGCAGCCGCGAGCGCGCATCCCGACCGCTCGGCGCTGTCCTACGACGAGAACGTGACCGTCAACATGGCGTGCTTCACGGCTTCGCAACAAGGCGCCGGCGCTTACGACAATTGCGTGCGGGCGCAGCTGACGGCGCTTCAGGCCCATCCGACCCCGGATCGCTCGGGCTTGAGTTCCCACCCGCAACCAGCAGATCGAGCGCGATTGCCAATATCAGCGCCGGGTCAATATCGGCGACTACAATGAGTGCCTGACAAAAGCGATGGCGCTGCCGACCGCCGCGGCCAATGACGGCGAGTTCGGGCCGAGCATTTCAAAGGTCTTCGCCGACGGTCCCGACCAGCCCAAGCCGAGCGCGGCCATTCCGATCTCGCTGCCGCAGCCGCGCGCGATCCTGCCGAGCCGGCCCGAGCATATCGATCACGCGCCGCTTTCGCCGGCCGAAGTCTACAAGAAGGTCGAGCGTTCGGTTTTCGTGGTTTACGCGGCGCGCTCGCTTGCCGATACGCGCGCGCGCGACGTCGTCTCGGGCTCGGCGGTCGCGGTCAGCCAGCATTTCCTCCTGACCAACTGCCATGTGGTGAACGACCGCCCGGTCATTCGCTTGGTGCGCGGCGAGGATTCGATTTCCGCGACCTTGGTCGCCGGCGACATCAAGGCCGACCGCTGCATCCTGAAAAGCGAAAGCGATACGCTGACGCCGATTTCCGGCATCCGCTCCTATCAAGACATCGCCGTCGGCGAGCGCGTCTTCGCCATCGGCGCGCCCGTGCGTCTCGACCGCACCTTGACCGAAGGCATCGTGTCGGGCCTGCGGAATTTCGACGGGCGCAACCTGGTTCAGACCGACGCACCGATCTCGCCGGGCAATTCGGGCGGCGGCTTGTTCGACGAAAGCGGCAACCTTATCGGCATCACCACGCTCGGCTCGAACAAGCCCGGCTTTCAGAATCTCAACTTCGCCGTCGCCGCCTCCGATTACTGGCAGTAACGGCGCGGCCGAAACTCAGCCGACCACCAGCGTGTCGTGCTCGCTTTGGCCTTCGGTCAGCCCGCGCAGCTTCATCCACTCATAGGTCCGGCCGAACAGGGTCGGATCGTAGTAATCGACATGCTTGTAGTGGACGAAGGCCTTTAAGAGTTCGCGCGGCTCGAGCGCGCCCTTGGCTTGGGCGCAAATGTGATGCGCATAGCGGTAGAAATCGGCGTTGATGAGATCGACCGCCTGGTTCTCCGCTTCGTAATAGGCTTTGCGTTGCGCATCGTCGAGATTCGGCGCGATCACCTCGCCGCCGCGATAGAATTCGGCCGCGATGATATGCGCGCCTTCCTTGAGGCCCAGGCTGATGAACGGCTCCATCACCGTGACCGCGCGGACGCTGCGCTCCTTGAGCGCGGCATAACGCGTCTGCGGCAGGCCGCCATGCGCGATCTTTACGTGATCGCGCCCCAAGGCGCTTTCGAGCATTTGCAAGGTGGTGTAGTGCGAACCGGTCAGCTCCTGCACCAGCACCGGAACGTCGGCGAGATCGCGCGGCACTTGCAGATCCTCGTCGAAGGACAGAATTGCCTGCGCCGCCACCGCCGCGCGCAGCGCCGCGAGCTTGCCGCCGCGCGTGCCGCGCTCCAGCCGGTCGATGCTCGCCCATTCGCAGACATTGTAGCTGTCGGCCGAGCCGCACTCGAACATCTGTTCTTTGAGGCGCGAGAGAATTGGCCGCTCGGCGCTGTCCTTTTCGCGATCGGCATAGGAGGCCGACAGGGTCACGTCGAGCCCGGCCTGCGCGAACAGTTTTTCCTCGATGCCGACCAGGACCGGCAGATCGAAAACCGGGTTGTTGGGCGCAATGCGGATCACCGGACGATTGCTTTCCATTCTCGCATCTCCTTGACAAGCCGACAAAATCGCGCGCCTGCTTGATCGTGGCGCGGCGCTCCCCACATCTTAGTCCTTCCCCTCCCATGGATCAGGACATGCAGGAAGACCAATCGAATACCTGGCACGGTACCACCATCCTCGCCGTGCGCAAAGACGGGCGCGTGACGATTGCCGGCGACGGCCAAGTATCGATGGGCAACACGGTCGTCAAATCCAATGCGCGCAAGCTGCGCCGTCTGGCCAATGGCACGGTGATCGGCGGCTTCGCCGGCGCGACGGCGGACGCTTTTGCCTTGTTCGAGCGGCTCGAAGGCAAGCTCGAGCAATATCCCGGCCAGCTCACCCGCGCCTGCGTCGAGCTCGCCAAGGACTGGCGCACCGACCGCTATCTGCGCCGGCTCGAAGCGATCATGGCCGTGGCCGACAAATCCGTTTCGCTGATCGTTTCAGGCACGGGCGATGTTCTCGAGCCCGAAGACGGCATTATCGGCATCGGGTCGGGCGGCAATTACGCGCTCGCCGCGGCGCGCGCGCTGATCGACGTGCCCGGCCTCGACAGCGAAGCGATCGCCAAGAAGGCGCTGGCGATTGCCGCGTCGATCTGCGTCTTCACCAACGACAAGGTCACTTTCGAAACCCTATGAGCACGTCCTTCAGCCCCCGCGAGATCGTTTCCGAGCTCGATCGCTACATTGTCGGCCAAGCCGACGCCAAGCGCGCGGTCGCAATCGCGCTGCGCAATCGTTGGCGCCGTCAGCAGCTTCCCGAGGAGCTGCGCGAGGAGGTTCTGCCGAAGAACATCCTGATGATCGGGCCGACCGGCATCGGCAAGACCGAGATCGCGCGCCGCCTCGCGAAACTGGCGCAAGCCCCTTTCATCAAGGTCGAAGCCACGAAATTCACCGAGGTCGGCTATGTCGGCCGCGATGTCGAGCAGATCGTGCGCGACCTGGTCGAGGTTTCCCTGGCGATGACGCGCGAGCGTCTGCGCAAGGACGTGACCTCGAAAGCCGAGCTGGCCGCCGAAGAGCGCGTGCTCGATGCGTTGGTCGGGCCCGGCGCCGGGCCCGAGACCCGCACCAAGTTCCGCCGCATGCTGCGCAACAACGAGCTGAACGATCGCGAGATCGAGATCCAGGTCCAGGACACCGGCAATATGGGAATGCCGACCATCGAAGTGCCCGGCATGCCCGGCGCGCAGATGGGCATGGTCAATCTCGGCGATATTTTCGGCAAGGCGTTCGGCGGCGGCCGCACCAAGCCGCGCAAGATGAGCGTGGCCGACAGCTATAAGGTTCTCTTGGCCGAAGAGAGCGACAAGCTCTTGGATCAGGAGCGGGTCGTCAAAGAGGCGATCTTCGCCGCCGAGCAGAACGGCATCGTCTTCATCGACGAGATCGACAAGATCGCCGGCCGCAGCGAGCAGCGTATCGGCGCCGATGTCAGCCGCGAAGGCGTGCAACGCGATCTTCTGCCGCTGATCGAAGGCACCACGGTCGCGACCAAGCACGGATCGGTGAAAACCGACCACATCCTGTTCATCGCCTCGGGCGCGTTCCATTTGGCGAAGCCATCCGACCTGCTGCCCGAGCTGCAAGGCCGCTTGCCGATCCGGGTTGAGCTGAAGCCGCTCACGCGCGAGGATTTGCGCCGCATCCTGACCGAGCCCGAAGCGAGCCTTATCAAGCAGTACAAAGCCTTGATGGCGACCGAAGGCCTGACGCTCGATTTCACCGAAGATGCGATCGACGAGCTCGCCGGTCTTGCCGAGGAGATCAACAACTCGGTCGAGAATATCGGCGCGCGCCGTTTGCACACCGTGCTCGAGCGGCTGCTCGAAGAAGCAAGCTTTACCGCCTCCGACCAGCCTCCGGGCGCAAAACTCGAGATCGACCGCGACTATGTGCGCACGCGCGTCGGCGCGCTCGCGAAGAACGCAGACCTGTCGAAGTTCATTCTCTGAAGACGTGACGGGCGCAAGCGGCGCCCGTTACGGTTCAGAAGGCCGGTTCAGTCGGCTGCGGAAAGATTGGCCGCGGCAGCTTTGCCGCGATCCATGCTGATGTCGTATTTTATTTTTTGTCCTTCGGCCAATCCGCCCATCCCGGCGCGTTCCACCGCCGAGATATGGACGAATACGTCCTTGCCGCCATCATCCGGCTGGATGAAGCCATAGCCCTTTTGGGCGTTGAACCATTTGACAGTGCCGATAGCCACGAGAGATCTCCAATCAATAACTCGACGCGGATGAAGTTTGGTCGCATTCCCTCGCCGCAGGTTGCGCCGAGAGACGGCTTCATCCTGCGATATTGATAAGGTTCTTCGTCAGCCTCTGCAAGAAGGCAAATTTTCTTTGCAGGTCAGGGTGTCCATTTGCGAATACGCCGTGCGCGCCCGCCGGCCGGCGCGGTGTTCAAGGCGCCCGCGCGAAAACGCTGCATGAAATTTTCATACCGGCGCTTCAACTCGGCGCGCTCGGCCGCGCTCAGCTCCTCGGGCTTGCGGCTCGAGAGATCGGCGTGTTCCAACCCGTCGGGTCCAGGAGGTTTCGCGCTCGCCATGAGTGACCTCGCCTCGTCTCTTGTACTGCCGCCGAGCCTTGCCCGGCAATATTTAAAGGTCGGTTAAGCGCCGCCAGCCTTGCCAAACAAAGGGTGAAGGTCTTAGTTGTTTTCCCCGGGAAAATTTGTTCCCGCGGGGGAGGAGAAGGATGGCCACGAAAGCCATGGCGCCGCTGAATTGGCCGAAAATCTTTTCACATGGCACGCTCGAGTGCCGCAGCCTTTCGGAATCCCGCCCGTTTTACGAAGAGTTCCTGGGACTCGACTGCGTGCGCCACGCCAAGAAAGCGATGATGTTGCGCAAGGGCGGCTATTTCGGCCTCGTCTGTCTCGAGAAAGGCAAGAATGTGCGGCCGGTGGGCGTCGGCAACCACTGGGGCCTCGATCTCGATTCGCGCGAAGAGGTCGACCGCGCGCGCGAATTGGCGGTCGAGCACAAAGAGAAATACGGCATCCAAAAGGTGATGAAGATCACCGACATGCACGGTACTTACGGGTTCTATTTTCAAGACCGCGACGGCAATTGGTGGGAATTCCAATATACCGGCGACGGCCAGGAACGCGGCGAAGGCCGCTACGACAAGCATTTCGCGCGCGGCGACATCGCGGCGATGTAAGCGCGCGAACGGGGGAGGAAAGATGAAGCTCGTCACCATCGATGCCTGGCCGCAAGGCCGCACCGGCGCGCTGATCGGCGACGCTGTGCTCGATTTCGCGCTCGCCGCGCCGGTCATTCCGATCGCGGGCTATGTACCGGTTGCGATGGTGGATTTGCTTGCTGGGGGACATGAAGGCCTCGATCTCGTCCGCCGCGTCGTCGGGCGCGTTGCCGAAGCGAAAGAGAGCGAGTGCGCGCGGCTCGCCGCCGCCGGCGCGTTGCGGCCGCGCAGCGAGGTGACGCTGCTGGCGCCGGTGCCACGGCCGGGAATCCTTCTGTCACATGGCCGCGCCTATAAGAGTCATCTGAAAGAGATGAACCGCACCAAGGCGCCGGAAAATCCTTCGGCCTTCTTGAAAAACGTCAATTCGATCATCGGCACCGATGCGCCGATCCGCCTGCCGTCGCAATTCCCCGACATGGTCGACCAGGAATCCGAATTCTCGATCGTCTTCGGCGCGCCGTGCCACAACATCAAGGAAGACGAGGCGATGGCATGCGTCGCCGGCTACACCATGATCAACGACGTGTCGGCGCGCAACTGGGTCGAGAATTTCCAGACGACCGGCGACCCCGATCTCAACCGTATGGGGAAACAATTGCCCGGCTTCACGCCGATGGGGCCAGTAATCGCAACCAAGGACGAGATCCCCGATCCGCACGACGTCACCGTGCGCTCGATGATCAACGACAAGGTGATGCAGGACGCCAACACCTCGGATTTGATCTGGACCATTCCGCAGCTCATTACGTTTTTCGCGCAATGGTACGCCTTCAAGCCGGGCGACGTGCTTAGCACCGGCTCGCCCGCGGGGGTCGGCTATGGCCGCAATCCGAAAGTCTTCATCAAAGCCGGCGACGTGATCTCGGTTTCGGCCAGCGGCGTCGGCACGCTGAGAAATCCCATCGTCGCGTAGTTCGACGTCGAATCAAATTGAATCGTCATTCCCGCGAACGCGGGAATCCAGGGCAACGTTACGCCACTCGCCCCTGGACCCCCGCCTGCGCGGGTAACGATCAAATGCTTGGGCTCGATGTAATCACGCTCTTGTTTCGCGTCGCGTTACGCTGTTCGCGCCTTGCGACGCGCGCGGCTTGTCGACCCAGCCGGCACCGATTTGATGATTTGCAGAATCCGCTCGGTGCGTTCGGGCGGCAGGTTGCGGATACGCTCGGCCAAGAGATTGGCGAGCTCGGTCGCGGCCGGCGACAGACCCGCCGTGTCGACCGTCACCCGCGGATGCGAGATGCGCGCCAGGCGCATCAGCTCGTCGGCTTCGTCCCAGATGATGTTGAGCTGGGCGCAGATCGCCACCACCATCGCATGGGTCGGCCGCCCGCGGCGACCGTGCTCCAAAGCGGAAAGATAGGCCGCCGACACACCCAACGCGTCGGCCATGTCCTTCAAGGCGATGCCGCGCTCGGCACGCAATTGCCGCAGGCGCACGCCGAACGGCGTCATCGCTGCCGCCGCAGCAACACGTAAAGCGCGCCGGCGCCGCCATGTTGTGCCTGGGCGCGCGCGAAGGCCAGAATCCGCGCGCGATTGGCGCCTTCCTCGAGCCAACGCGGCACGATGCCGTGCAGCACGCCCGATTTGCCAGTGACGACGAGAACCGCGCGCATCCCCGCGGCCTGGCAACGCGCGATGAAGCGTGCCAGCGCCTCATGTGCTTCCGCCTGGATCATGCCGTGGAGATCGAGTTTTGCCTCGATCGGCGTCTGGCCGCGCTTCAGCCTTTGCATACTGCGCCGGTCGAGACCGGTCGCGGGCGCGGGATGTTGCGGCGCGCGGCGCGACGGGGCCGGCTCTGCTTTGCGCGCCTCGATTTCGGCCGGCGGCGGCGGTTCCGGCGCGACAGATTTAGATTTGGAGCGAAGCCTTGTGACGTCGCGCGTCGCGCGTTCCCACAATGCGCGCTCTTCCTGTCTAGGGTGCCGCATCGTCGATCAACACGATGTGCAGCCGGCGCGGCCCATGCGCGCCGAGAACGAGACGCTGCTCGATATCGCCGGTACGCGAAGGGCCGGTAACGAAATTGACCGTGCGCGGCATGGCGCCGGCGGCGCGCAATAGATCCCAGCCATCTTCGTAAGAGGCGACGATTTGGTTGGCGCGCAGCACGACGACATGCGTGTCGGGCAGGAAATTATTGCGTGTCGGGCTTTCCGGTCCCGAGAGCAGCATCAAGGTCCCGGTCTCGGCGATCGCCGCAAAGCAGGCCGTTATGCCGACCGCGTCGCTGTCTTCGGCACGGCCTTTGCGGATTTCCAACAGCGGTTTTGCCGACCAGGGGATGGCGTCGAGCTTGGGGTCCGAGGTCATCACCAGCTGTGCCGGCAGGTTCTGGCGCGAGAGGTAATCCGCGACCGCGTCGGGCACCGCTGCCGGATCGGCGACGCGCGTAAAGCTGGCGGCCACTTCCTCCGCCATGGCGATGAAGAGCGCGACCTGACCGGCGTGATCGAGCGCCGCCGCGCGCGCCGGAACGAGATTGCGGCGATGCGAAGCGAGCCGCGCTTCGAGCGCTTGCCGCTCGGCCTCGCCGAGCTTGCCGCGCGCCAGCCCGGCACGGATGCTGCCCAGAATCTGATCGCGCGCGGCGCTCATGGTTTCGCCGCTGCCGGTTTGCGCCGCTCGGCCCAGAAACTCATGAAGCTTTTGCCTTCGGGCGCCGGCATGTCGCGCATATCGGTCCAACCCGAGGCCAAAGGCAAGCTGCGGAAACGCCCGCGTGCGCCGCCCAGCATGCCCAGGACGCGGCTCGTGACCGCGCTGACGAAACGATAAAGCCCCGGGCGCTGCGCGAGATAGGCCCAAAGGGCAATACCCCAGCGTTGCGTCGCGGGCGAAAGTTTCTGCGCGAATTCGCGCTCGCGCCATTGCCGCATCATCTTGGGCAAAGGGATGCGCATCGGGCAGACGCTTTCGCAACGGCCGCAAAAGGTCGAGGCATTGGGAAGATGCCCGGCTTCTTCGATGCCGATCAAGGTCGGGGTCAGCACGGCACCCATCGGGCCGGAATAGACCCAGCCATAAGCATGGCCACCGACCGCGCCATAGACTGGGCAATGGTTGAGGCACGCCGCGCAACGGATACAGCGCAGCATGTCCTGAAATTCGCCGCCGAGAAGCACGCTGCGGCCATTGTCGATCAGCACGACATGATATTCGCCCGGCCCATCCGTATCCTCGGGCCGGCGCGGGCCGGTCGAGAGCGTGGTGTAGGTCGAGAATTCCTGGCCAGTGGCGGAGCGCGCCAGCAGCCGCAGCAAGGTGGTCGCGTCTTCGAGGGTCGGCACGACCTTTTCCAGACTTGCCAGCACGATATGCGCCTTGGGCAGAATCTGGGTGAGATCGCCATTGCCTTCATTGGTGACGATGACGCTCGACCCGGTTTCGGCGATGAGAAAATTTGCGCCGGTGATGCCGACATCGGCGGCGAGAAATTTCTCCCGCAGCACGGAGCGCGCCTCGTCGCACAACACGCGCGGCTCTTCGAGCACGCGCTCATGCGGCAGATCCGTATGCGTGGCGCGGAAGCTTTCCGCCACCTGCTCTTTCACGAGGTGAACGGCGGGCGCGATGATATGGCTCGGCGTTTCATGCCGGATCTGGACGATGTATTCGCCAAGATCGGTTTCGACCGGGGTGATTCCGTTCGCCTCGAGGAATTCGTTGAGCGCGATCTCCTCGCCGACCATCGACTTGCCTTTGGTGACGGTCTTGGCATCGAGCGCGCGGCAGATGCCGAGCACCGTGTCGCGCGCCTCTTGTGCGGTCCGGCACCAATGCACCTGGCCGCCCTGGGCGGCAACCTTCGCCTCGAAGCTTTCGAGATAGAAATCGAGATTCGCCAGCACGTGGTTTTTGATCGCGATGCCTTCGTCGCGCAGCGCATCGAATTCCGGCAAGCGCTCGATCGCCACGGCGCGGTTCTTCGGGAAGCCGGTGCGCATCATCCCCATCGCGCGCTGCAGATTGGGATCGCCGAGCGCGCGATGAGCGTTGGCTTTGAAGTTGTGGCTGGTCGGCTGCATTTAGGGCTTCTCGCGCGGCATGCCGAGCGGCGGCGTTTCGTCGACCATGCCGGCCAGCACTTCGGCGACATGGCGCACGCGCAAGCTTGCGCCCAGACGCGACAGCTTGCCCGCCATGTTGAGGAGGCAGCCCATATCGCCGCACAGCAGCGTGTCGGCGCCGGTTGCGACGATGTCCGCGGCCTTGTCGGTTACCATCTTGTCGGAGATTTCGGGATATTTGACGCAGAACGTGCCGCCGAAGCCGCAGCAGACTTCGGGGCTCGCCATCTCTTTGAGCGTCAATCCCGCGACCTGGCCGAGCAAGCGGCGCGGTTGCGCCTTCACGCCCAGCTCGCGCAAGCCCGAGCAGGCATCGTGATAGGTGGCGACCGCCGGATAACTTGCCGCGATGCGCGTGGTTGCCAAGACATCGGCAAGGAACGAGACCAGCTCGAAGGTGCGCGATGCCAAGGTGTCGGCTTGTTCCTTCATCGCCGGCTCGTCGGCGAACAGCGCCGGGTAATGCGTCTTGATCATGCCGCCGCAGGAGCCCGACGGCACCACGACATAGTCAAAACCGGCAAAGGCCGCGATCACCTGGCGCGCGATCGCCTTGGCGTCGTTGCGATCGCCGGAATTATAGGCGGGCTGACCGCAGCAGGTTTGCAGCGGCGGCACCTCGACGACGCAACCCGCGTCCTCGAGCAGCTTCACCGCGGCAAAGCCGACCGTCGGACGAAAAAGATCGACGAGGCAGGTGACGAAAAGACCGATGCGGAGCGGCTCAGCCATGCTCCAAAGCATGGCCAAGCCTCAACGCGAAAGCAACCCGCGTCGGTTGAGCGGCGAGACGCTTAGCGATAACCGGGGGGAGGCGGGGGCGGCGGTGCGCCCGGCGGAGGCGGAGGCGGCGGAGGCGCGGCATAAGCCGGTGCCGGCTGGACATAGCCGGGCACTTGGTTGCCGCGCGAATACATGCATTGCTCGTATGCGATGTCGTAGCGCTGTTGCACGGTCATGTTGGTGTTTTGCGCCTGCGAAGCGCCCACCGCCGTGCCGCCGACCGCACCGGCCGCCGCACCGATCGCCGCGCCGCGGCCGCCGCCAACCGCCGCGCCAAGCCCGGCGCCGAGCAAGGTGCCGACGCCGGCGCCGATCAAGGTCTGGTTGGTTGCGGTATTCTGCGCCTGCTGCGCGCCGCCGATCTGTTGCTCGGCGAATTGGCGGCAGATGGCTTGATCCTCGTTGAATGCTTCGAACGGCTTGTTGGGGCCCGGCATGACGGCCACGGTCGGCCCCATCGGTGCCTGGACGCAAGCCGACAGCGCCATAAGCATGGCGATGCTCGCGACCGCGGTCGCCTTCACGTGCTTCACAGCATACCCTCCTGTTACCTTATTCAAACCGCGCGGCAACCTACTGGGACGAACCCGGCTGCGGCTGGGCCGGCACCTGGCGCCAACCGCCATTGCAAGTCGCGACGTAAGGATAATAGCCTTTGGGATTGTCGCAATAGTACCAGTTCGGGTTCGGCTGGCTCACATAGGCGGGTTGGGCTGGTTGGACCACCACCGGCGGCGGCGCGTACACCACGGGCGGCGGCGCATAGACCACCGGCGGCGGCGCGTAATACCAGGGCGCTGGAACCACGGGAACCCCGAACCCGAAGCCGACGATCACTCGGGCGGCAGCGGAAGACGGAACGAGCGCGACACCGACCGCCAAGCCAACGGCGCCGAAGCCGGCCCCGGCTTTCAGAAAATTTTCCCTAATTTTCATCGGTCTACCTCCAAGCCGGGGTTGCCGCGATGGGACGGCGCCGAGCTTCAGGTGATTCTAAGGTGCTAGCAGTTTCCGCATCCCTTAGATCGCACGGGGATTATGGGATCAATTCTTCGGGCCAATCAACCCTGACGAAGAGCCACCACCGCCGGCACAGCAAGATCTTTGGGCAGTAATAAATAATAACGGCCGGGCGCGTGCATTCCCCCAGCTTTCAGCTCGGCATCCGGCCCGAAGCCCCAGAAGACGTCGCCACGCACCGGACCGGCGATCGCCCCGCCGGTATCCTGCGCGACCATTAGCCGCTGCAAAGCCGCGCCATTGTCGGTCGCTACGATGAAGAGCGGCGTGCCCAGCGGGATGAAGTTGCGATCGACGGCAAGGCTGCGGCCCGGCGTCAACGCCACGCCTTCGCTGCCGATCGGACCGTCGCCGCTCATCTCACGGAAGAAAACATAGGATGGGTTTTGGTCCATCAAGGCGGCGCCGTCTTGCGGATGAGCCTTGATCCAGGCGGTGATCGTTTGCAGCGACACCGTGTCTTGGCTCAGCTCGCCGCGCGCCACCAGCAACTTGCCGATCGCGACATAGGGTTGACCGTTCTGGCCGTCATAGCCGACGCGCACGGTCGAGCCGTCGGCGAGCTTCACGCGGCCCGAGCCCTGCACCTGAAGAAAAAACGCGGCGACCGGATCGTCGACCCACAAGAGCTCGAGATGCATGCGATCGAGCGCGCCGTTCTCGATCTCGGCCCGGCTTTCATAAGGGACGAGCGTCCCGCTGCGGACCCGCCCGGCGATGCGCTCGCCGCGCCACGCCGGACGAAAGCGCCCAAGATCGACCATGACGAGATCGGGCGGACGTTTCAGGATCGCCGTTTGATAATCGCCGCCGCGTTGGCGCGCGCCGTTGAGCAGCGGCTCGTAATAGCCGGTGAAAAGCCCGTCCGCCTTGTCGTTATTGGCAGCGAGATACGGCGTGAAATAATGCTCGAAGAACGCGTGCGCGGCGCTGTCGTCAGTCGCGGTTTGCGCGGCAGCGGCGCAAGCGGCGCGGAAATCGCCCGCCTTCAGACCCAACGAAGCCGGCCCGAGCGTTGCGCCATCGTCGCGCTTGCTCAACTCGGCACAGGATTTTTGGAACGCGACCAAGGTGTCGGCGAGATGATCGCTGTTCCAGCCGGCAAGATCGTCGAAGCGCGCCGGCGCCAAGGTAAGCCGCGCGGGCGGCGGCGGTGCCGTGACGCAGGAAGCCAGCAGGAGAAGCGTCAATAAGCCCGAAAGACCTGCGCGACGCGGCACGGTCACGGGCTGTGGGTGGCGACCAATATCCAATTCGGATCGCGCGCGCGCAAAGGCCGGCTGAAAGTCCAGAGATCGGTCTTCTCGATCGCCTTGTCGGGATCGCCGTCGACGACCTTTCCGTCGGCGCTCCGTGTTACGTTGATTTGATCGGAAACCAGCTTCGCCGTCACGAGCGCGGTCGTGCCTTCCAATACGGTTTCGACGATCGACGCGGATTTGATCGCGACGAGAATCGTCTGATGCGTTTCCTGCGCCGCTTGCCGGGCGCGGATCGCCTCGGCGAAAGCGGCAAAGACGTCCTTGCTGAGCAGCGGTTGGAGCGAAGCGGTATCGCCGGCTGCGAAAGCTTTCAGAATGATCTCGAACGCCCCGCGCGCACCTTTGAGAAAGGCGCTTTCGTCGAAGCTCGGATCCGCAGCCATCAGCGCGGCAATTCCGCTCGCGCCCGAGACCGGTGTTGCGCGCACCGCGTCGATCACAGGCTGCGCACCGATGGGCTGAGCGGGCGGAACCGGAAGCGGCTTCGGTGCCGCGAACGGATCCGCGCGCCGCCGCTCATTGCCGGTGCGACGGCCGAGCACGCTGCGCAAACGCAGCAGGAGAAAACCCGCCACCGCCGCAAACAGAAGAATATCGAAGAACTGAAAGCCGTTATCCATTTTGGTTCCTCGGCTGGCTTGTAAATAAGCGCTCCGCGGCGAAAGAGCAAGCGTGCCCCGGCGGCGAGCGGTTGTGCAGCGCGGCAATCCGTGCTAGCCACGCGCATCACGAAGGACCGGCGGAGAGAAGGCATGGCCGAACCGAATAATGGCGGCGCGACACAAACGAATGGCGGACGGCGCCAAGTCGTCATTAATGCGCAATATATTAAGGATCTTTCTTTCGAGAACCCGCGCTCGCCGCAAAGCCTGTTGCAGCAGCAGGGCACGGCGCCGGATGTGCAGATCAACGTCGACGTAAAAGCCGGAACCCTTGCGCCGGAGATTTACGAAGTCATCATGACCTTGCGCGCCGATGCGAAACAGAGCGGCGACAATTTGTTCGTCGTCGAGCTGGTCTATGGCGCCGTGGTGACGCTCGCCAATACGCCGCAAGAAGAGGTCGCCAACGCGCTCATGGTGGAAACGCCGCGGCAGCTCTTTCCATTCACGCGCGCCATCCTGGCCGACGTCACGCGCGATGGCGGCTTCACGCCGCTGCTCCTCAATCCGATCGACTTCCAAGAGATCTACAGCCGCCGCGTCGCCGCCGCCGCGCAAGAAGGCGCCGGGCCGGTCACCGCCTAGATTTTTCGATCGGCGACGGCTTAGCCGCGCCAGAGCGGCTGTTTCAGCTTGGCGACCAGCGCATCATGCGCCGCGACTTCTTCCGCCGACGGCGCATGCGGCCGCGCCGGACGGAGATCGCGCGGCATGGCGCTTCGCGCATTTGCCTTGCCGCGCGCCTCGCTGAGATCGAGGCCCGGCTGGCGCCCGCCGATCAATTCGAGATAGACCGCGGCCAAGAGCTCCCCGTCGATGCGCGCGCCGTGCTTGTCGCGCGCGCTCAAATCGATCGCGAAGCGGCGGCATAGCGCGTCGAGATTGGCGGGCTGCCCGGGAAAGCGTTTGCGCGCCATCAGCAAGGTATCGGTGACCGGCGAGGTCAGCGCCGGCAAGCCGATCCGTTTCAGCTCGGCATTCAAGAAGGCAAGATCGAATTCCGCATTGTGGATCACGAGCGGATCGCTGCCGATGAATTCCAGGAATTCATCCACGATCGCCTGAAAGACCGGATGGGTCGCGAGAAATTCGCCGCTGAGCCCGTGGATGGCCTGCGCGCCTTCGGGCATGTCGCGTTCGGGGTTGATATAGCGGTGGAAAAACTTGCCCGTCGGCAAGTGATTGAACAGCTCGATCACCGCGACCTCGACGACGCGATGGCCGTCATGGGGATTGAGTCCGGTGGTTTCGGTGTCGATGACCAGTTCGCGCATTGCGCTAGTCTAGCCGTGCCGGCGGCAGCGCGCCAAGCCGTCGCAGCACACGGCGTAAGCTGCGCCAGGTAACCGCGCGGCCGAGGCCGCTCGGCACCACGAAATCGGCGCGGCGGCGTTTTTCGCAATCGGGCATTTGGCGCGCGACGATCGCCGCGAAACGCGAAGCGGTCATGCCCGGCCGCGCCAGCACGCGCGCGCGCTGCACAAAGGGCGGCGCGGAGACGACCATGGTCGCGTCGTAGCGTTTCTCGCGGCCGGATTCGAACAGCAATGGCACATCCATCACCGCTAGTTTCGCACCGCGTCCGCGCAACGCCTTGACGAAACGCGCTTCGTCGAGCCGCACCAGCGGATGGATGATGGCTTCGAGGCGTTTCATTGCCGGATCGTCGCCGAAGACCCGCCTGCCCAGCGCCGCCCGGTCGATGGCGCCGTTTTTGTCGACGCCGGGAAAAGCCGCGGCGACGGCCGCGACCGCGACACCGCCTTTGCTCATCATGCGATGGACCGCGGCATCGGCGTCGTAAACCGGAACGCCCATGCGGCGCAGCATCGCCGCCGCCGTGCTTTTGCCCATACCGACACTGCCGGTCAGGCCGAGAATTTTCATGGCGCCGCGAGCGTTGCGAGCACGGTTTGGCGCAAGCCGTCGGTCACCTCGGGCGTGACGCCGAACCAGGCCTCGAAACCCGGCCGCGCCTGATGCAGCAACATGCCCAACCCGTCGACGCAGGCATTGCCGCGCGCCCGCGCCGCCGCAAGCAGCGGCGTTTCGAGCGGCACATAGACGATGTCATTCACCACGGCTTCACGCGGCAGATTATCGAGCGGCAGCTCGAGCGCCGGCTGGCCGACCATGCCGAGGCTGGTCGCGTTGACCAGAAGCATCGCGCCGGTCAGCGCTTGCGCGCGGGCCTCCCATGCGACGCCGCGCACTTCGCCGCCCAGCGCCTTGGCCAGCTTGGCGGCGCGTTCCGGCGTTCGGTTGACGAGCCGGACTTCGCGCGCGCCCTCATCGAGCAAGGCGGCTACGATCGCGCGGGCCGCGCCGCCGGCGCCGAGGACGACCGCTGGCCCGGCAGCGGCACTGAAATCGCTTAGCGCCGCGCGCAAAGCGGCGATGAAGCCGAATCCGTCGCTGCTGCTGCCAATGATCGAGCCATTGGGCCGAATGACCACGGTATTGATGCCGCCGGCGCGCTTGGCGGTTTTGTCGTATTCGTCGACCGCGCGCAGAGCCTCTTCTTTATGTGGAATGGTCAGATTGCAGCCGGCGAAGCCGAGCACGGGCAGGGCCTGAAGCGCGCGGCGCAGATCCTCCGGCTTGACCGGCATCGGCACATAGGCGCCATCGATTCCATATTGCTTGAGCCAATAGCCGTGCAAGGCGGGCGAGCGCGAATGCGCGACCGGCCAGCCCATGACACCGGCCAGCTTGGCGGCACCCGTCAGAATCATAATGGAAAGACCATCTCGTTGGGTTTCGGGATGAAGAGGCTCATGCGTCGCTCGCGCCTTGCTTGCGCGCCAGCAATTTCAGAATGGCGGCGGCGGTTTCCTCGATCGATCGGCGGCTGACGTCGATGACCGGCCAGCTATGGTCGGTGAAAAGACGTCGTGCCTGCGTGACTTCCTCGCGCACTTTCGACAAGTCGGTGTATTCGCTGCGTTCATCGTGGTGAAGCGACGCCAGCCGTTGCGTGCGCACTTGGATGAGCCGGTCGGGGTCGTTGGTGAGACCGACCACCAGCGGGCGGGTGAGCTCGAACAATTCCTGCGGCAATGCCACGCCGGGCACGATCGGAATATTGGCGGCCTTGATCCCGCGATTGGCCAGATAGATGCAGGTCGGCGTCTTCGAGGTGCGCGAGACTCCGACCAGCACGACATCGGCGTCGTTCAAGCCCCACAGGGATTGGCCGTCATCGTGATTAAGGGCAAAAGTCATGGCGTCGATGCGCTGAAAATACTCGCTGTCGAGCATGTGTTGCTGACCGGGGAGGCCGCGTGCTTGGCGCCCCAAATAAGAGGCGAGCGCGCCGATGACCGGATCGAGCACGGGAATGGTTGGCACTTGCAACCGCCGGCAACCTTCGATCAAAGGCAGCCGCAGCGTTTCATTGACCAAGGTGTAAAGCACGACCCCGGGATTGGCAGCGACGCCGCCGATGACACGATCGATTTGCGCCTTGGTACGAATCATCGACCAGATATGCTCGACCGCATCGGTATCCTCGAACTGCACCAAGCAGGCTCGCGCCACCGAATGAACCGTGTCGCCGGTCGCGTCCGAGACGAGATGAAGGTGAAACCGTGTCACATCGAGCTCCGGCGAAGGGCGTGAATGGATTCGGGATAACTACGCCTGCCCGGCTTTGGCTGGCGGTTACACCCTTTGCCGTCGACCTCGTCCACCGGGAGCCGACCGCGGGATAAATCTTGGCGACCCTTTTGAAACTGGGGAAAAGTCCGCCGCACCACCGGATTGTTCCCGTTTTCCCCATCTTTCAGCAAGAACGGAAATACTCCTCTATCGGCATCCCGTGTCCTATCATCACAATCTTATACACGGTTTTCGCCGCTTCACAGAGCCGGCGCGACGATAGCGGGACAAGAATCGCGCGGTTATTAATCCACGAGACTCACCGGACCACTACTACCTCCTTCTTTTGAATCTAGATAAGAGAGAGTAAGAGCACGGGATGAAATCATCGGAAAAGCTCCTGCTTCGGGCGTTGCGCGGCGAAACCTTGCAACACCCGCCGATCTGGCTGATGCGCCAAGCCGGGCGATATTTGCCGGAGTATCGGGCCCTCAGGGAGAAGCTGGGCGGGTTTCTCGATCTCTGTTACGCACCGGAATCCGCTGCCGAAGCCACGGTGCAACCGATCCGGCGGTTTGGTCTGGATGCGGCTATTCTGTTTTCGGATATCCTGCTCGTGCCGCAGGCCATGGGACAAAAGCTTTGGTTCGAGACCGGAGAAGGTCCGCGTCTGACGCCGATTACGAACCAAGAAGCGGCTGAAAAACTGAAGGTTGAAGGCGTGACGGACCATCTTCAGCCGGTCTATCACGCGATGAAATTGGTGGCGGCGAACCTGCCGCCGGAAACCGCCTTGATCGGTTTTTCCGGCGCGCCCTGGACGATCGCGACCTACATGGTGGAAGGCCGGTCGAGCCGGAGCTTCGGCACGGTCAAGCAATGGGCTGCAGCCGATGCCGAAGGGTTTGGGGTGTTGCTCGACCGTGTGGTCGCAGCGACGGCCGCGCATCTCATCGCGCAGATCGATGCCGGCGCGGAAGTGGTGCAGATTTTCGATACCTGGGCCGGGATCGTGGCGCCGGAAGATTTCGATCGGCTGGTGATCAAGCCGACGCGCCGGATCATCGAAGCGGTGCGGCGGACGCATCCGATCACGCCGATCATCGGTTTTCCGCGCGGGATCGGCGAGCTCTATCCGCGATATTTCGCCGAAACCGGAATCACGGCGCTCAGCATCGATGCGAGCGTGCCGCCATCGGTCGCTGCTGCAACGCTTCAAAAGCTTGGAACCGTTCAGGGCAATCTCGATCCGCGCTTGCTGGTCGCCGGCGGCGCGGCGCTCGAAGAAGCCGCGATGGCGATTCTCGGGGCGTTGCGTGACGGCCCGTTCATCTTCAATCTCGGTCATGGCGTTCTGCCCGAGACACCGGTCGCGCATGTCGAACGCCTAGTCGAGATCGTCCGCAGCAAATGATCAAGACGGCGATCGTCTTGATGAATCTGGGCGGGCCCGATTCGGCGGAGGCGGTCGAGCCGTTTCTGTTCAATCTTTTTTCGGATCCGGCGATCATCGGTTTGCCCAATCCCTTGCGTTGGCTCGTGGCGAAGCTGATTGCACGGCGTCGCGGCCCGCTGGCGCGGCAAATCTACGCGAAGATTGGCCATGCCTCGCCTTTATTGCCGAATACCCAAGCACAGGCGCGGGCGCTCGAAGCCTTGCTCGGGCCGGATCGCCGCGTGTTCATCGCCATGCGGTATTGGTTGCCACGGGCCATCGACGCAGCCCAAGCCGTGAAGCAATGGGGCGCGGACGAAGTGGTGCTGTTGCCGCTTTATCCCCAATTCTCGAGCACGACGACCGCATCGTCGGTGGCGGATTGGCATGCGGCGGCGGCGACAGCGGGCATCGCCGCGCCAACCCGCGCCTTATGCTGCTATCCCACCGAACCGGGATTTATTACCGCCTTGGCCGAGCGGATTATCGCCGCGATCGCGGCATGGCCCGCCGATAAAGGCGCCCCGCGACTTCTGCTGTCGGCGCATGGCTTGCCCAAGCGCATCGTTGCGCGCGGCGATCCGTATCAGTGGCAAGTGGAACAAACGGCGGCAAAGCTGGTCGAGGCCCTCAAGCGGCCCGAGCTGGAAACCGTGGTGTGCTATCAAAGTCGGGTCGGACCGCTCGAATGGCTTGGCCCGGCGACGGATGCAGAGATCCGCCGCGCCGGCAGCGAGGGCAGGGGCTTGATCGTTGCACCGATTGCCTTCGTGTCGGAGCATTCCGAAACCCTGGTCGAGCTCGACATCGAATATCGGCATCTGGCAGAGAGCAACGGCGTGCCGCTTTACGTGGTCGTACCGGCGGTCGGCGATACGCCGGCCTTCATCGCCGGGCTTGCCGCGTTGATCCGGGAAGCCTGCGCCGGGCCGGCGGGGGGATTTTGGCCGAACGGCGGAAAGCCGCGCTGCCTGGACAGCGCGCTTCTTTGTCCGCTGCGGAGCGTGCGGTGACCGCCTTGGCGCCGCTTTATCCCTGGATCAAGGCGTTGCATATCATCAGCGTGATCGCGTGGATGGCCGGGCTGCTCTATCTTCCGCGGCTCTTCGTTTATCATGCCGGCGTCGCGGCGGGTTCCGAGGCGTCGGAAACCTTCAAAGCCATGGAGCGCCGCCTGCTGCGCGCGATCATGAATCCGGCAATGGTCGCGACCTATGTCTTCGGTATTTTTCTGGCAGGGATTCCGGGCATCGTCGATTGGGGCGCGGGCTGGTTTTATGTGAAGCTGGCCGCGGTGGCGGCGCTGACGCTGGTGCACTATTACTTGTCGCGGTGGCGCCAGAATTTCGCGGCGGATCGCAATCGGCATGCGGCGCGATTCTATCGCGTGATGAATGAGGTGCCGACCGTGCTGCTGATTGTTATCGTCATCTGTGTGGTGGTGCGGCCGTTTTGAGCTGTGGGCTTCCATCGGCCCGCGATCTTACGCAAGCAAAGGAAATTCGCGATGAATTGGCTGTGGCCGAAGAGACTGGTCGAAATCGAAACCTCGATCGCTATTCGCCTTGGTCGCTTGTTGCATTGGGCCGCGGCGGCGTTTGTCGGCTTGCTGTGGCTCGGCGAATTCGTCGGCATCATCTTCGGCTATTGGTCCGACAGCTATTTCATTGTCGGTGCCGTCGTCCTGGCGGGTATCGTGGTGTTCCTGGTCGGGCGCGGATTGCGCTATGTGCTCGCGAATGAGTGATGCGCCAGCGCAACCGTGATGCGCGCCGGTCGTTTGTCATTTGACTTTCCGGCAGGGTTTGCGCTAAGGGTCTTGACGCCCGATGAGGCGTTCCCAATCTTCTTGTTGACCTTCTGACAAATCGCACGTTCGGCCGGTCATCCGATTGGACCGCCCTCCCTCCTCCGGGCCAAGCCCAGGCGCAGCACGCCGGGTGCTCCATTCCCTCTTTCCGATCCCGTCTCCTCCAAGGCCATTTTCCCCATGAATCTCCAGGAACTTAAACGCAAGACCCCGCCCGAGCTTTTGGCTTTTGCGGAGGATCTGCAAATCGAGAACGCGTCCTCGCTGCGCAAGCAGGACATGATGTTCGCGATCTTGAAAACGCTCGCCGACAAGGATCAGGCGATCTATGGCGATGGCGTTTTGGAGGTGTTGCAGGACGGGTTCGGGTTTCTGCGCAGTCCGGAAGCGAATTATTTGCCGGGACCCGACGACATTTATGTCAGCCCGTCGCAAGTGCGGCGTTTCGGGCTGCGCACCGGCGACACCGTCGAAGGCGAAATCCGTTCGCCCAAGGACGGCGAGCGCTATTTCGCGCTGCTGAAGGTCAACAAGATCAATTTCGACGAGCCCGACAAGCTGCGTCATCGCATCAATTTCGACAATTTGACGCCGCTTTATCCGGATGAAAAACTTCAGCTCGAGCTCGACGATCCGACCAAGAAGGATTTGACGACCAGGGTGATCGATCTGGTGACGCCGCTCGGCAAAGGCCAGCGCGCGCTAATCGTGTCGCCGCCGCGCACCGGCAAAACCGTGATGATGCAGAACATCGCCCATGCCATCGCGGCGAATCATCCCGAGGTGTACTTGCTGGTGCTGCTGATCGACGAGCGGCCCGAAGAAGTCACCGACATGGCGCGGACGGTCAAGGGCGAGGTGGTAAGCTCGACCTTCGACGAACCGGCCGTGCGTCACGTTCAAGTCGCCGAAATGGTGATCGAGAAGGCCAAAAGGCTGGTCGAACACAAACGCGACGTCGTCATCCTGCTCGATTCGATTACGCGTCTGGCGCGCGCTTATAACACGGTCGTGCCGTCATCGGGCAAGGTGTTGACCGGCGGTGTCGACGCCAACGCTCTGCAACGGCCGAAACGCTTCTTCGGCGCGGCGCGCAATATTGAGGAAGGCGGCTCGCTGACCATCATCGCAACCGCTTTGATCGATACCGGCTCGCGCATGGACGAGGTGATCTTCGAAGAATTCAAGGGCACGGGTAACTCGGAAATCGTGCTCGACCGCAAGATCGCCGACAAGCGCACCTTTCCGGCGCTCGACATCACCAAGTCAGGCACGCGCAAGGAAGAGCTGCTGGTCGAGAAGGGCACTTTGTCGAAGATGTGGGTCCTGCGCCGCGTCTTGAGCCCGATGGGGCCGATGGATGGGCTGGAATTCCTGATCGAGAAGCTGCGCCACTCGAAGACCAATGCCGATTTCTTCGAGGCCATGAACACCTAAGGCCGGTTTTCGCGCCGCCGAACAATTCCAAATAAAATCAGTGTGTTGGGTGGGCTGCCCCGCCCAATCCACAATTTCGTGTTTATCGAACTTTTATGAATTGGCGCTCGGGCCGCGGGCGCCAGTTTGCTGTTTATAAAACCCACGCCAATATGGCACGCCAGTCGGGCGTCAAAATCCATGTCACGCAAATTGACATCAATTCTAAATTGGCGTTAGAAATACCCACATGAAAAGCGAGACACGCCGTTACTCAATGGCGCGGCGCGCTGTTCGGGCGGAAGCGACCAAACAGCGGATCCGCGAGGCAGCAGCGGCGCTTTACCGCGAGCAGCCGGCCAGTTTCACGCTCAAAGCCGTCGCCGAACGCGCGAAAACCTCGGTCCAGACGGTATTGCGGCTTTACGGCAACAAGGAAGGGCTGCTCGCCGTGGTTCTGGCGGCTCCACCACCGCCGGCCGAAAAACCCGCAGCGGAGCTCCCGAGCGATGTGGCGGCCGCGATCCGGACCTTGTTCGAGGATTACGAAACCAAGGGCGATGCGTTGACGCAGGATAAGATCGCCGGAGGCGATCTGGCGATGCGGCTGAAAGAGCTTGCCGCAGCCCGGCAAAGCCATCGCGACTGGGTCGAGGCGACCTTCGCGGCCCCGCTCGGCGCGCGCACGGGCCAAGCGCAGCAAATGTTGCTGTTCGGGTTGTTGGCGGCGACCGATGTCTATACCTGGAAGCTGCTGCGGCGCGATCTCGGTCTTTTTCGGCGGCTCGCAGAGATGGTTGCCAGCGACATGGTCGCGGCCTTATTGCACGAGCACTGAACGCCGCGCGATCACACGATCAGAACGGTCGAGCCGGTGGTCTTGCGCGCCTCGAGATCGCGATGCGCCTGGGCGACTTCTTTCAGCGGATAGGTTTGGCCGATTTCGATCTTCACGGTTCCGGCGCCGACCAGGTCGAACAGCTCTTTCGCCATGGCGCGCAGCTTTTCCGTGGTGCTGGCGTAATGGGCGAGAGTCGGGCGTGTGATGTAAAGCGAGCCTTTGCCGGTGAGAATGTTGATGCTGAACGGCTCGACTAGGCCGGAGCTTTGGCCGAATGAAACCATGAGCCCGAGCGGCGCCAAGCAATCGAGCGATTTCATAAAGGTGTCCTTGCCGACGGAATCATAGACCACGGGCACCTTCTTGCCGTTGGTGATCTCGGCGACGCGTTTGACGAAATCCTCTTTCGCGTAATTGATCACGACATCGCAGCCATGGGCTTTGGCGAGCGCCGCCTTGGCTTCGCTTCCGACCGTGCCGATGACGGTCGCACCGAGATGCTTCGCCCATTGGCTGGCGATCAAGCCGACGCCACCGGCTGCCGCGTGGAACAGGATCGTGTCGCCGGGCTTCAGCCGATAGGTTTGGCGCAGCAGATATTGCACTGTGAGGCCTTTCAGCATCATCGCCGCGGCTTGTTGATCGGAAACGCTGGCCGGCAGCTTGACCAGCCGCTCCGCCGGAATAAGCCGCGCTTCGGCATAGGCGCCGATCGGCGCATTGCCATAGGCAACCCGGTCGCCCGGCACGAGATCGCTGACGCCGGGCCCAAGCGCTTCGACCACGCCGGCGCCTTCGCCGCCCAGCCCCGAAGGCAAAGGCAGCGGATAGATGCCGCGGCGATTATAGCTGTCGATGTAATTGAGCCCGACCGCGGTCTGACGGATCAGCGCCTCGCCCGGACCCGGTGCCGCCAACTGAACTTCGTCCCAGCTCAATACTTCCGGCCCGCCGGTTTTGTGGATGCGGATGGCGTGGGTCATAGGCCTCTCCTTGATGCCTAGCGAAGTGCGCGGCGGAAGAATTCCGCCGTGCGGGAATCGGCAAGTTCGGCCGAAGCCGCGTTGAAAGCGTGGCTGCCGTTGCGCGCAAAGCCGTGATCGGCGCCGGGATAGGAGTGGATCGTGACCAGCGAATTACCCGCGAGGGTTTGCTTGATCTGAGCTTGCGCCGGCGGCGGCACGAATTTGTCGTTTTCGGCGATGTGCAACAGCAGCGGCTGGCGGATCTTTCCCGCTTCGCCCAGCATCGCCGGCAGATTGACCGCGTAATAGCCGGCATTGGCATCCGCGTCGGAGCGACACGCCATGAGAAAAGCGAGCCTGCCGCCGAGACAATAGCCAAGACTACCGGCCTTGCCGCTGCAGGCCGGATGGTGACGCAACGCCGCCAAGCTCGCCGCTAGATCCGCGATGCCTTTGGCTTCGTCGAAGCGCTGCATGTAGCCGACCGCTTTTTTGAAATCGTCTTCGCTGTCGGCATCGAGCTGAACGCCGGGCTTGATGCGCCAAAACAGATCGGGCGCCATCGCGACATAGCCTTGTGCCGCCCAGCGATCGGCGACGCTGCGCAACCAGGCATTGACCCCGAAGATTTCCTGAATGACGACGATGCCCGGTCCCGTGCCGGTCTTGGGCGTGGCGACGTAGGCGGCGAAGCTGCCGCCATCCGCAGCGCGGATCGTTTCGTCTGCCATGATCGCCTCCGATTTCTTGCGGCGGATTGGCGGCGACTCTAGCCAGCACGCAAAACCTTGTCACGAAGGCTTGTCACGTCCGGCAAAGACCGGCAGAGTGGCGCCAAGCCGACGGCAAAATTGGCGATGGGGAGGAGAGACGATGGGCAAGGACGGTATTTTCCAGGATTCGTCGCGCCGGCAATTTCTTGGGGCGCTTGCCGCCTCGGGCGCGGCGGCGGCCTTGCCGCTTGGCGACGCTTGGGCGCAGCCGGCCGCGCCGCGCGGTATCATCGACACGCATCATCATTTCTACCCGCCGGAATACAAGGCCGCGGGCGAGGAATGGGGCAGCGCCCGGCACGTTCCGCCGATTCCTTTGATTACCTCCTGGACGCCCGAGCAATCCTTGGCCGAGATGGACAAGGGCGGCGTCGCCACCGCGGTGGTCTCGCTGCCGTCGACGCCCGGCCTCTGGTTCGACAAGGGACCGGAGATGGCCGTCAAGATGTCGCGCATCTGCAACGACTATGCGGCGACGATGGCGCAGAAATATCCCAAGCGCTTTGCCTTCTGGGCGTCGCTGCCGATGATCGACGTCGACGCATCGCTCAAGGAGATCGCCCACGCGCTCGACGAGTTGAAAGCGGACGGCATCGGGCTGCAGACCAATTACGGCGACAAATGGCCCGGCGATCCGATGTTCGCGCCGGTCTTCGAAGAGCTCAATCGCCGCCACGCGGTGGTCTATTTCCATCCGCTCGTGCCGGCCTGCTGCGGGCGCATCAACGATGCCGCGGGCAATCCGGCGGTGCTCGAAGTGCCGTTCGATACGACGCGCGCGGTGATGAGCTTGTTGCGCACCGGCAGCTTCGTCAAATACCGCAACATCAAATGGGTCTGGTCGCATGGCGGCGGCGACGTGCCGATGCTGTCAGGGCGCATCAATCAGTTCTTCAAGGATGAAAAGGATCGCCCGAATTACGCGCCCGATGGCATCTATGCCGAGCTGCAACGCCTCTATTACGACACGGCCAATGCGGTCTGGAAGCCGACTTGGGGCAGCGTCAGAAGCCTCATCCCCGTATCGCAGATCGTGTTCGGCACCGACTACCCGTATTTCTTCGTCGATCAAGTTGCCGAGCTGGGCAAGCGCGGCCTGTCGCAAAAGGAGCTCGACGCGGTCTATCGCGGCAATGCGAAGAAGCTTCTGCCGCGTTTGGCGTCGCTGTGACGCCATGAAGCTTTATCGAAGCGTCATCGCCGCCGCACTGCTTCTCGGCCTCGCGAGTCTGCCCGCCCGCGCCGAAACCAAGCTCGAAGTGAGCCTTTTCCCGAGCGCCGGCTGGATCCTCAATATCGGCGTGGCCCAAGGCTATTTCGTCGAGCAAAGGCTCGCGGTCCACCCCGACCCGGTCACCGGCTCGGTGCAGCAGATCAGCGGGATGATGGATGGCAAATACGATCTTGGCTTGACCGCGCTCGACAATGTCATCGCCTACGATGTCGGGCAAGGCGGCGCGGCGCTTAAGGAAAAACCCGATCTTTTCGCGTTCATGGGCGGCGAGGGCGGCGGGTTGCATCTCATCGCGGCGCCGGAGGTGAAGACGATCGAAAGCCTCAAAGGCAAGACTTTGGCGGTCGACGCCAAAACCACCGGCTTTGCCTTCGTGCTCTATCACATCCTCGCGCAGCACGGGTTGCGCCAAGGCGCTTACGAACTCTTGGCCGTCGGCAGCTCGCAAAAGCGGTTCGACGCGCTGGTTGACGGCAAGGCGGCAGGCGGCCTGCTCGACCGCCCTTATGACGCCTTCGCCACGGCCAAGGGCTTCAACGATCTGGCGGCGATGCGCAAGGTTCTGCCGCATTACCAATCGAGCGTCGGCATGGCGCGGCGCGCCTGGGCCAAGGATCATCGCGATGCGTTGATCGGTTTCATTCGCGCCTATGTCAAAGCCTCGCTCTGGCTGTTCGACGCCAGCCATAAAGAGGCGGCGATCGATTTGCTGATGAAGAACACGCCAAATTTGCCGCGCGAGACCGCCGAAAACATCTATCGCGATACGACCGGTCCGGACAGCGCGGTCTCGCCGCTGGCCGCCATGGACGAGGCCGGCATCAAGACGGTCGTCGATTTGCGCGCGGCTTATGGCGAGCCCAAGAAGAAACTCGGCAGCGCCAAGCAGTTCTATGATTTGAGTTATTATCGCACCGCGCTCCACTAACGCGTGAAGGCGCCGTGCGCAAAGCCGCCGGGACGGGACGATGCGCTGGCGACTGGTGAGGATCCTGATCTATGCCGCGCCGCTTTGCTGCGTGCTCGTCGGGATCTGGTACGCCGCAAGACCCTAGAGCAAGATCGGGTCAGCATGATTCATGCTGACCCGTGAATCTTGCTCTCATTCAATGATGGAGAGCCTGATTCACGTCTCAAGCCGGTGGGGCTTGAGACGATCAGGCTCTAGATCGAACCGGGGATCGTGGACCGGCGCGGGGCCGGTTGATGCATGCGCGACGCGCATGCGATGATGGCGCTTCGGCATAAATTAGGTGTGGAAGCGGCGGAAGGAACCGGTGCGCTGAAATCGGGTTGTGACACCGTTAACCCGCCGCCGGTTAAAATAAATCATGGATCAGTTTCTCGCGATCGTCGTCACGCTGATCAGCTACGCGATTGTCTTCGCCGCCGGCTATGCTTTGCGCGCGCATCTTTCGCGTCTCCGCAAGCAACGGCGCCGGGAATCCGCGGAAGGCAGATCGCCGTAATCGCTCTGCCGAAAAATCAGGCAAAAGTCTTCAGGATCTCAGCGAATGAGCGTTCGACGGAATGTGGTGCAGCCGCCGCTCCCGATGACGCCGGGCCATGCCGAAATAGGCGCGCAAGCCGTAACCGGCCGCAAACATCGCGACGTAGCTGAGAAGCACAACGAGGACATCGGTATTCATGATTTGTTTATTGTGCACCCGCGAAGCAAACACCGCCAGTTGAGTTTTCTTAAAGCCTTCACGAGTTCGCGATCATGCTCGCAAATCGAGAACGGCCCAACCCGGCACAAGGATTCCGGGGATTTCCCTGGCAATAAATCGAGCATAATCAAAAGGTAAACACCAGACAGCGCGCCTGCGGCACGGCCGGAATAGAAAAATCTTCCAGTCGCGCCATTATTGCAATTTCAGGTTGCAGTGCAGCCCGGGCCGCCTTGCCCCGCTTACAGCAGCAGCGCGTGCTCGAGCTGCAGCAGCTTGCGTTTGGTTTCGACCCCGCCTTGCCCGCTATAGCCGCCCAGCTCGCCGGTGGCGCCGACCACCCGGTGGCACGGAAGCAGAATCGGCAGCGGGTTGCGCGCGCAGGCGCGGCCGACTGCGCGCGGGGCAAGATTCAGCTCATGCGCCAGTTCGCCATAGGACCGCGTCTCGCCATAGGGGATCTTTGCCATCAGCGCCCAAACACGCTGCTCCGCGGGCGAGCCTTCCGGCGCCAAAGGAAGCTCGAATTGCTTGCGCCGCCCCGCGAGATAGGCGGCGAGCTGGCATTTGGCATCGAGCAGGAGAGGCGAGGCTTTGCCGGCGGATTTACCGCCCCAGACCAAAGCCGTGATGGCGCCGCCTTCCTCGAAGAGGGTGAGGCGGCCCAACGGGCTTTCGAGCGAGAGGCGCGGCATCTCTCACCGGCGGCGCCCAAGATCTTCGGCCAGCGCCACCGCATCGGTCAGCGGCGCCGAGCACACCGGCCCTTCGCAGACATAGGCGGTGGCGCGGCCCTCGATCTGACTTTTGCCGGCAGCGGGATGGGTTGGCGGCAATGCCGCGCCCGGGGCGAAGACGCTAAGAATCTTGTTGGGCAGATTGGCCGTGTTGATCACCCGCAGCAACGCCTCGGTATCGGCCGCGCCGCGGACGCCGATCACGACGATCTGCAAACCGCGCATCAGCAACTCGGCCGCGTTGAGCAAGGTTGCGTGGCCGAAGATGTTGCGCCTCGCCTCGCCGGCAAAAGCGTCGAGCGTTGCTTGCGCGTGCGCGCGGTCCGCGTCCTGGCCGGCGAGGAAGTAAAGCCGCGCCAGCACGGCGGCCAATGTGCCATTGCCCGAGGGGTTGGGCTGGTCGAGCGCGTGTTTGGCGCGCGCGATCAAATGCTCGGCATCGTCGGCGGTGAAAAAGAATCCGCCGCGCGCATCGCCGTGATGCGCGATCGCGATGTCGACCCAGCGCCGCGCGTGGTCGAGATAGCGCGTCTCGCCGGTCGCTTCGTGCAGCGCGAGCGCGGCGCGGCTCATATTGGCGTAATCGTCGATGATGGCGCGATGCTGCGCCCGGCCGCGCCAGGAATGCAGCAGCCTTCCATCCGCGCTGGCGAGGGATTCGGCGATGAAAGCGAAGGCCGACACGGCGAGATCGAGCCAATCCGGCCGGTTGAACGCGGTTGCCGCTTGGGCCAGCGCAGCAATGGCGAGCCCGTTCCAATCGGCCAGCACCTTGTCGTCGATGCCGGGGCGAATTCGCGATCCGCGCGCCGTGAGCAGGACCGCGCGATCTTGCGCGAGCTCGGCTTCGATCTCGGGTGCGGCGCGCTCGGGATGGGCGAGGCGGTTGAGGATGGTATGGCCTTCCCAATTGCCGCCGGGCCCGACATCGTAGAATTCCTTGAAGCGTGCCGCGCGCGCCCCCAAAGCCGCATCGATTTCGGCCTCGCTCCAGACATAGAACTTGCCTTCGACATGCTCGCTATCGGCGTCGAGGCTTGAGGCGAAGCCGCCTTCGGGCAAACGCATCTCGCGCGCCAGCCAGGCGACGGTTTCGCCAACCCGCTCGGCATAAAGCGGGTTTTTCCGTTCCTGCCAGGCGGAAGTCAGCAGCTCGATCAGCAACGCATTGTCGTAAAGCATCTTCTCGAAATGCGGCACGAGCCAGCGCGCATCGACCGAATAGCGCGCGAAGCCGCCGCCGAGATGATCGTAAATGCCGCCTTGGCAAATATGATCGAGCGTCAGCAGCACCGCTTTTGTGGCCGTCAGATTGCCGCGTTTGCCGGCGCGCCAAAGCAGCTCGAGCACCGGCACTTGCGGGAATTTCGGCGCATCGCCGATGCCGCCATTGACGCCGTCCACCTCTTGCGCCAGCCGCTCGGCGATACGGTCGCTCAGCTCGAGCGTGATCGCCTCGCCCGGTTGCGGCGAACCCAGCTGCGAGAGGCCCTTGCGCAAGGCCGCGACATTGCTGGCGATCGTGTCGCGCTTGTCGCGATAGGCTTCGGCGACGGCGCGCAGCAATTGCGGAAAGCCCGGCCTGCCGTAGCGCGCGGTCGGCGGAAAATAAGTGCCGCCCCAGAACGGCTCGCCCTCGGGCGTCAGGAACATGGTCAGCGGCCAGCCGCCCTGCTCGCCCATCATGTGCAGCGCATGCATATAGATCGCGTCGATGTCCGGGCGCTCTTCGCGATCGACTTTGATATTGACGAACAGCTCGTTCATCACCGCGGCAATCGCGGGATCGGCGAAGCTTTCCGCCGCCATCACATGGCACCAATGGCACGCGGCATAGCCGATCGACAGGAGGATCGGCTTGTCCTCTTCCTTGGCTTGGCGCAAAGCGGCCTCGCCCCAAGCCTGCCAATGCACCGGATTGTCCTTGTGCTGCAGCAGATAGGGGCTGGTTTCGTTGCCGAGGAGATTGCCGGTCATGCGCTTAATCTAGGCGCTCCGGCGGGATTTGGCAGCGAAACTAACGCGCCTTACGGCTTTTTCGCCTCGGCATAGGGATAGATCAAGGTTCCGGTCTTCATGTCGGCCGGCAGCAGGATCGGCTGATGCGAGACATCGCGGAAGGTGTCGAGCGTGCTCGCCTGAATGTGTTGGAACTGCGTCCAGACCTCGCGGCCTTTCGCCCATTCGCCATCCTTGCCGAAGGAGATCTTGCCGACCACGGTCGCGAATTCGTGGCTGTGCATGTATTGCGCGAGCACAGCGTGATCGAGGCTTTTGGCGCCTTCGACCGCTTCGGCGAGCACCTGGCCGGCGGCATAGCCATAAGGCGGGAAGGACCAGCCGAGCGGATCGAGACCTTGGGCCGGCGCCTTCTCGGCATATTTGTCGAGCAGCTCCTTGGTACCCGGGAACAGGAAGGTCGAGGCCGGCAGGAAGCCTTGGGTGATGATCATGCCATTGAGGAGCGGCCCGAGCTGGACCTTGGTGCCGGTGATCATCAGCCCGATCAGCGCGCCGCCGAAGATTTTGGGCGTGAAGCCGACCTCGTTCATGGCGCGCACGATGCCGACCGTGTCGGGCGGGTAAGCCGCGACATAAACGATGTCGGGATTTTTCGCCGCGGCCGCGCGCACGATCGGCGTGTAGTCGGCGGTGCTGGGCGGGTAGTTCTGGTCGTAGACGATGTCGAGGCCGAATTTCTTGACGTTCTCGCGCGCCCCGTCGGTGGCATTGCGGCCATATTCCGCATCGACCCCCAAAATCGCCAAGGTTTTGGGTTTCGGGTTCTGCGCCGCGGCGATGTCGAAAAATCCGGTCGAGAAGGATTTCTTGGGATCGGGGCCCGACGGGATCATCGAGAAATAGCGGTCGTAATGGAACTCGCTATTGGCGGCATTGGCGAGAATCCCGATCGAGGTCAGGCCTTTTTGCATCATGATCGGGATGACGGGCGCGACGATATTGGTGGAATAGGGGCCGATCAGGAGATCGACCTTGTCGACTTCCAAAAGCTTCGCATAGATGCCCGCGGCATTGGCCGGGTTGCCTTGATCGTCGTAATAGACCAGCTCGATCGGGCGGCCGAGCAAACCGCCTTTGGCATTAACGTCGTCGCGCCAGATTTCGAGCGCGACCAGAATCTGCTTGCCGATGCCGGCGGTGCCGCCGGTCAAGGCCATGCTGAAGCCGACCTTGATCGGCTCGGCGGCTTGCGCCGGCGCGGCGATGAACGCCGCGAGCAAAAGCGCGGCGATCGCGGTCAGGGCTTTAAGAATCCGCAGCATCGGTTCCTCCCAGTGTTCGTCGAATCTTCTTTTTGGTGTCACCCACGGGCTTGTCCCGCGGGTCCATCGGGATGGCCGGGTCAAGCCCGGCCATCCTGAGCAGCGGTTGGTTATTTTTGCGCCGCCGAATAGGGATAGATGACCTGCCCCGATTTCAGCGCGTCCGGCCACACGATCAGCTCATGCGCGGCATCGCTGAACTGATCGAGCGTATTGCCGGTAACGCCCTGAAATTGGGTGAAGACCACCCGCGCCTTGGCCCATTCGCCGTCCTTGCCGAAAGTGACCTCGCCGACCACGGTTTGAAAACTGTGGCCGCGGATATAGTCGGCGATCTTGGCGTGGTCGAGGCTTTTCGATCCTTCGACGGCTTCGGCGAGCACCTGGCCCGCGGCATAGCCCAAAGGCGCGAAGCCCCAACCCAGCGGATCGAGGCCTTGATCCTTGGCGACGGCCTGGTACTTGGCGAGCATCTCCTTGGTGCCGGGGAAGATGAAGCTCGGCGCCGGCACGAAGACTTCGTTGTTGATAATCCCGTTCATCAGCGGCCCCAATTGCATTTTGATCGGCGTGACCAAAAGGCCGATGAAGGCGCCGCCGAATATTTTGGGGCTTAAGCCGATTTCCTTGGAAGCGCGCACGATGCCGACCGAATTGGGCGGATAAGCGGCGACGTAGATGATGTCGGGATTGACGGCCTGAACCGCGCGCATCACCGGCGCGAAATCGGTGGTGCTGGGCGGATAGTTCTTGTCGAGCACGAGATCGAAGCCCATCGCCTTGATGTTGTCGCGCGCGCCGTCGGCGGCGTTTTGCGCGAATTCGGCATCGGCGGCGACGATCGCGACGGTCTTCGGCTTCGGATTTTGCGCCGCCGCCAATTCGAAGAAGCCGGTCGAGAAGGCTTTCTTCGGCTCGGGCCCGGTCGGCAACATCGAGAAATATTGATCGTAATGGAAATTGCTGTTGGCGGCGTTGGCGAGGATGCCGATCGTGGTCTTCTTGAATTGCATCATCACCGGGATCGCCGGCGCGACCATATTGGTGGCGTAGGGACCGACCAGAAGATCGACCTTATCGACGTCGATCAGCTTGGTGTAGATCGCCGGCACGTTCGACGGGTTGCTTTGGTCGTCGTAATAGACCAGCTCGACTTGGCGGCCGAGAATCCCGCCCTTGGCGTTGACATCGTCGCGCCAGATCTGCAGCGCCGCCAGCACTTGCTTGCCGATCGACGCGACGCCACCGGTCAAGGCCATGCTGAAGCCGACCCGGATCGGATCGGCGGCTTGCGCGGAGAAAGACAAGAACAAGGCGAAGACAAACGCAAGCAAGGCACGTATACGGCAAGCGGTCGCGAAGCGTGACATGGCCGTCTCCTCCCAAAAATGTTTTGGCTTATGTTTTTGCTTTAACTGCGATCCTCGACGAATTTGTTGCGCATTTTGCCGAGGCCTTCGACTTCGGTTTCCATCACGTCGCCGACCTTGAGGAACGTGTTGGTTCCTTGGCCGACGCCGCCGCAAGTGCCGCAGACGAACATGTCGCCCGGCTCCAGCGTCAAAAGATTCGAAGCAAATTCGATCTGCTCTTCGGGCGTGTAAATGAATTGCGAGGTATTGCCGTCCTGCTTCACCACGCCATTCACACTGAGCCGAATGAAGCGATTCATGTGATTGGGCACGAAAGCGGCGGGCACGAAGAACGGGCCGGTGGGCGCGAAATTGTCCTGGCTTTTGCCGCCGAGCCAATCGGAGCGCAAACCCGGCCGGTCGGGCCTGATCTGCACGTCGCGGCACGACACGTCGTTGGTGGTCATGAAGCCCGCGACGTAATCGAGCGCGCGCGCCGCCGTCACGCGTTTTGCTTTCTTCCAGATCGCGCAGGCGATTTCGGCTTCCCAATCGATCTTCACCATGCCGCGCGGAATGGCGATGTCGTCATAAGCGCCGGCCAGCACGGAAGGCGCTTTCAAAAAGAGATAAGGCCGCGAGGTGGATTTATCGCCGGTGAATTGCGGCCCGCCCGCAGGCGTCATGCCGGCGCGCAGCATTTCGTTGACGTGCTCCTGGAAATTCTGCGCCGCGTTGAAAATTTTGCCGGGGCGCAGGATCGGCGCCAAAACGCGCAAACTGGCGATCTTGGCGACGCCGCCAGCAAAGCGCGCGCTGTTGACGCCTTCCTGCTCGATGAAAGCGACGATTTCCTGCAACACCGGGAAATTGCGATCCCAGCCCTCCAACAGGCCGAGAATACTGTCGGTGGCGGTGAGCGGCCCGGCCTTGCCGCACGGCGAATCGCGATAAGCGGGATAGGCCGTGGCAATGTTGATGGCCGTATCGCCCAGTACGATCGCGGCAAAGCGCCCGCCGGGATTGCCGGCATAGGTGGCGAGCTTGAACTCGGTACCGTTCATTTTTCCTCCCCTTGAATTCGTGTCGCGTTAATCAACCGCGAATTGGGAGCGATCTTACGCCAGCGGAGCCCGCGCTGCTACCGGATCGAGCGTGAGCGCGGGGAACTGCTAAACTCTTTCCGATGAACGAGACGATTTTTGCGCTGGCGACGGCACCGGGAAAGGCGGGGATCGCGGTGATCCGGATTTCCGGTCGGGGCGCTTCGGCGGCGCTGGCCGATTTGGCCGGGTCCGTGCCGCAGCCGCGTTACGCGGCCCATGTGCAATTGCGGGACACGCGAAGCGGCGAAGCGATCGATGACGGCATCGCGCTCTATTTCGCCGCGCCGCACAGCTTTACCGGCGAGGATGTCGTCGAGCTGCAGCTGCATGGCAGCCGCGCCGTGATCGACGCGGTTTTCGCGCTGCTGGGCGGCCGAGAGAATTGTCGCCTGGCCGAGCCGGGAGAGTTCACGCGCCGCGCCTTTCTCAACGGCAAGCTCGACCTCACCGAAGCCGAAGCGATCGGCGATCTGGTGGCGGCCGAAACCGCGGCGCAACGGCGCCAGGCTTTGCGGCAGCTCGCCGGCGAATTCGGCCATTTATGCGAGGCTTGGCGGGCGCGTTTGATTCGGCTTCAGGCGAAGCTCGAAGCGGCGATCGACTTTCCCGAAGAAGATTTGCCGCCGGGTCTATGGGAAAGCTGCCAGGCGGAAGCGGGCACTTTACGGGGGGAAATCGCCGCGCTGCTGGCCGACAATCATCGCGGCGAGCGTTTGCGGGACGGTCTCTCGGTCGCGATTCTGGGCCCGCCCAATGCCGGAAAATCAAGCCTGATGAACACCTTGGCCAAACGCGACGTGGCCATCACCTCGCACATCGCCGGCACAACTCGGGACGTGATCGAAGTGGCGCTGGATCTCGGTGGCTACCCGGTGGTGCTGGCCGACACTGCCGGCTTGCGAATGGCCGGCGATGCGATCGAAGAAGAGGGCATGCGCCGCGCCCGGGCGCGCGCCGAGACGGCCGATTTGCGCTTGATCGTGGTCGATGCGAGCCGGCCGGAAGAAGCCAATGCGGTCAAGGCGCTCGTCACCCAGGACGCAATCTTGATCGCCAATAAGATCGACCTCGCAGGAGCGGCCGGTGCCGATTGGGCGGATCGGCTGGGTGTGGGGCCGGCGTCGCGCCTATCGGTCGCGACCGGCGAAGGAATGGCGGAATTCGTCAAACGTCTAAGTGACCGGGTCGCGGGCTTGATGTCGGGCGGCGCTACGCCTTTGGTGACAAGAGCGCGCCACCGCCAGGCGCTCGAAGCCTGCGCTGCCGCGCTGGGCCGGTTGCCAATGGCCGGGCTGCCGGAGCTGGCGGCCGAGGAGTTACGGGCGGCCGTTCGAGCCCTGGGGCGGATCACCGGAAGAGTTGATGTCGAAGACATGCTCGACGCGCTTTTCCGCGACTTTTGTATCGGAAAATAAAAGGCCCCGACGAGAACAAAACATGTTTCTGCCACAACTTAGCCACATTCCCTAGTATCTGTTCTCGGAACGTTCCAGGTCCGAATCGCCCAATCTGATCTATATATTGTGTTATGATTTCGCGCGCCTCTTCTTGAATTTCCTAATGATTACTGAGGCGCTTCGTAAATTAACAGTCAATGTGAAATAAAGCGGAACATCCTCGGCAACATTATCGGTTAGCCCGTCCGTCTCCTCGTTGTTTCACGTGAAACAATCCCGTGTATAACGCCGCCCAACTACCTTTACACGAAGAGTCCCGCTTAATAGAGTGCCATGCATGCGGGTTTGGGATGTGATTGTGATCGGCGGCGGCCATGCCGGATGCGAAGCGGCGTCCGCTGCCGCGAGACTCGGTGCCCGCACCCTGCTGCTGACCCATAAGCTCGCGACCATCGGCGAAATGTCGTGCAATCCGGCCATTGGCGGTTTAGCCAAAGGGCATCTGGTTCGGGAAATTGACGCGCTCGATGGGGTCATGGGCCGGGCGACCGATCGTGCCGGCATCCAATTCCGGATGCTCAACCGCAGCAAAGGTCCGGCTGTGCGCGGACCGCGCGCCCAGGCCGACCGGAAGCTTTATCGTGCGGCGATGCAGAATATCTTGGCTGAGCAGCCCAATCTCGAGACCCGTGAAGAGGCTGCCGAAGATCTTTTGTTCGACGGCTCTGGCCGGGTGAGGGGCATCGTCGGCGCGTCAGGCGAGGAGTTCCTGGCGGGCAGCGTCGTCCTTACGACCGGCACCTTCTTGCATGGACTGATCCATATTGGCGAGGAGAAAATCCCGGCCGGAAGGGTCGGCGAGAAGCCCTCGATCGGGCTGGCGGGTAGTTTAGCACGCGGGAAGTTCCGGCTTGGCCGGTTGAAGACCGGGACGCCGCCGCGCCTGGCGGGGCGGACGATCGATTGGACCGGGCTCGACGTTCAGCTTGGCGACGACCCGCCGTCTGCCTTCTCATTTCTGACGAAGGCGATCACGACCCCGCAAACTGCCTGCCATATCACCGGCACGACATGGGCGACCCACGCGGTAATTCGCGCCAATCTCGGCCGCTCGCCGATCTATTCGGGCCAGATCGAAGGCACCGGGCCGCGCTATTGTCCGTCGATCGAGGACAAAGTTGTCCGCTTCGGCGCCCGCGACCGGCACCAGATCTTCCTCGAGCCCGAAGGGCTCGATGACGATACGGTTTATCCGAACGGGATTTCGACCTCGCTGCCGCGCGAGGTCCAGGCAGAACTGTTGAAGACGATTCCTGGCCTGGAGCACGCGGAAATGGTCCGGCCGGGCTATGCCATTGAATATGATTTCGTCGATCCGCGCGAGTTGCGGCCGACACTCGAAACCCGCCGGGTTCCGGGCCTGTTTTTCGCCGGCCAAATCAACGGCACGACCGGTTATGAGGAGGCGGCGGCGCAAGGCCTGATCGCCGGACTCAACGCGGCTTTGCTGGCGTCGGGCCGGCGGGAATTCGTCCTGGATCGCGCCAGCTCCTATATCGGCGTCCTGATCGACGATCTCGTCACGCGTGGGACCGAAGAACCCTATCGCATGTTCACTTCGCGCGCGGAATACCGCTTGGTGCTCCGTGCCGACAATGCCGATCAACGCTTGACCCCGCGCGGCATGGCCTTGGGCTGCGTTTCGAGTGAGCGCGAAAAGGCGTTTTCTGCCAAGGAGTTGGCGCTCAAAGACGCGCGGGATTTGGCGAATTCGCTGCGCTTGACCCCGTCCCAGCTTCACGCCCACGGCGTCGCCGCAAATGCTGACGGCATAGCGCGATCGGTTGCGGATCTTTTACGCCGACCCGATATCGATTTCGCTCGGCTTTGTACAATTCGGCCCGAGCTGGGCGGGATCGCGCCGGAGATCGTCGAGCAGATCGAAATCGATGGCCGTTATGCCGGTTATCTTGAGCGACAAGATGCCGAGATTCATGCCTTCCGGCGCGACGAAGCGCTGCTTTTGCCGCGCGATCTCGATTACGACGCGATCGGTAGTCTCTCGACCGAAATCCGGCAAAAGCTCGGCGCCGCTCGGCCTGAGAATTTGGGCGCGGCCGCGCGTATTTCCGGCGTGACCCCGGCGGCGTTGATTGCCCTGTTGCGCCATGTCCGGCGCGGGGCGGCGGCGTGAGCGCGCGGCCTGCCATTAATGTGCGGCCAGTGCGTCTGCCGCTCGGGCCGACAGGTTTTGCCCGGGTGACCGGTGTTTCACGTGAAACGCTCGACCGACTTTCGGCCTATGTCGAATTGCTGGAGCTATGGAACCGGCGAATCAATCTCGTCAGCGGCAATACCATGGGCGACATTTGGCGCCGCCATATTCTCAATTCGGCGCAGCTTTATCCGCTGCTGCCGCCGCGTGTGCGTGTGCTGGTCGATCTCGGCTCGGGGGCGGGCTTGCCAGGAATCATTCTGGCGACCATGGGCGTACCAGAGGTTCACCTCATTGAGTCCGACCAGCGCAAGGCCGCGTTCCTCCGCGAAGCGGTGCGGATAACAGGCGTAACCGCTATAGTTCATGCCGAACGGATCGAAAAAATCCCCGGTTTTTTTGCCGATGCCGTGACCGCGCGCGCTTTGGCAAGTCTCGACCAACTTATTGAATTATCTAGTAAATTTGTTAATTCTCGCACCCTTTGTCTGTTTCTGAAAGGCGCTGCGGTCGACCAAGAATTAGACGACGCGCGCCGCCACTGGACGATGAAACTCGAACGTCTGCCGAGCCGTTCCGACCCGGGCGGCTCGATCCTGAAGCTCGAAGGGCTACAGCGAGGAAGTACCGTATGAGTCTGGTGACGGATGAATCGCAGCATCGGACCAGGATTATCGCGCTGGCCAATCAGAAAGGCGGCGTCGGCAAAACCACCACCGCCGTCAATCTCGCCACGGCCCTCGCCGCGGCGGGCGAGCGCGTGCTCTTGATCGATCTCGACCCGCAGGGAAACGCGTCGACCGGACTTGGCATCTCGCGCCAGGCGCGCGGCGTCACGAGCTATGAAGTCCTGGCGGGCGAGCAGCCGCTTTCTGCGGCCGTGGTGGAAACCGTTGTGCCCCGCCTTTCCGTTATGCCGGCATCGGTCGAACTCGTCGGCGCCGAGCTCGAACTCGTGGTCGAGGACCGCCGCGAATACCGGCTTGCCGATGCGTTACACGCCGGCCCTTTACCGTTCGAACACGTGCTGATCGACTGCCCGCCCTCGCTCGGGCTTCTGACACTTAATGCGTTGGTCGCGGCCGATGCCGTGCTTGTGCCTTTGCAATGCGAGTTCTACGCGCTCGAAGGCTTGTCGCAACTGGTTAAGACGATCGAGCGCGTGAAACGTCACCTCAATCCGGCGCTTGAGATTCAGGGCGTGGTGCTTACCATGTTCGACAAACGCAACAACCTTTCGAATCTGGTCGCGGCGGATGTGCGTGGTCATTTCGGCGAGAAAGTTTACGACACCGTCATTCCGCGCAATGTGCGCATCTCCGAATCGCCGTCTCACGGCAAGCCAGTCCTGCTCTACGATTTTCGCTCGCCCGGCGCACAAGCCTATGTGCACCTTGCGAGCGAGATTTTACGTCGCGAGCGGGGATTGGCGCAAAGCGCGAGGGAACCCTCGCCAAGCGAGGGCACCGTATGAACGACGAACCCCGTACTCGAAATCCTGTCCGCAGCCTAGGACGCGGACTTTCGGCGCTGCTCGGCGATGTCGAGGAAGCGCCGAAGAATCTTCGCCACGTTGCGACCGAGCTGCTTCATCCCGGCCGCTTTCAACCGCGCCGCAACTTCGACGAAGCGAGTCTCGAGGCTTTGACCGAATCGGTGCGGTCGCAGGGAATCCTTCAGCCGATTTTGGTTCGGCGTAATCCCGCCACACCGGGCACCTTCGAGATTCTGGCGGGCGAACGACGCTGGCGCGCAGCGCAAGCGGCACAGCTGCACGAAGTGCCGGTGATTTTGCGCGATATCGGCGATCGCGAAGCGTCCGAAATCGCGCTGGTCGAAAATATTCAGCGCCAGGATCTCAACTCGATCGAAGAAGCGCAGGGCTACAAGCGGCTCGTTGAGGAATTCGGCCACACCCAAGAGGCGTTGGCGACCGCGCTCGGCAAGAGCCGCAGTCATATCGCCAACACGCTGCGCTTGCTCAGCCTGCCTGACGAGATTCAGGCCATGATCGCCGATGGTCGTCTCACGGCCGGTCATGCGCGCGCGCTTATTACCGCGCCCGATCCGCTCGAGATCGCAAAAGAAATTCTGAGCATGGGATTGAGCGTGCGTCAGACCGAAGGCTATGTCCGCGATCAAGTGCAGACGCGCGGCAGCGGCGGAGGTAGCAAGACACAGCGGCCCAAGGATCCCAATGTCGCCGCGCTCGAGGAAGAGCTCACGCAGATTTTGGGATTGAAAGTAACGCTTCATCCGAATCGCGACGAAACCGGCGGCGCGCTGTCGATTCACTATCGCACGCTCGATCAGCTCGACGCCGTGCTCGCAAAATTACGACCTGCACGATAGCGAAGAGCCGGCCCTCTTTGATCCTCGCCTCGCGCGCGGTTTAAGCTGCGCGTATTTTGGCGAGGAAGTCGTTGACCTGGGCACGAATATGCTCGGCCTCGGTGGCGAGGGTCTTGACGGAGGCCTTGACGCCTTCGGCGGCGGCACCGGTCTTCTCGGTGCCGGTGGCGACATCGGTCATGTTGACGGAGACTTCCTGGGTGCGGTGGGCGGCTTCCTGGGTGGAGCGTTTGATCTCCTGGGTGGCGGCGGTCTGCTCCTCGACGGCGGAGGCGATCGAGGTCGCGACCGAGCTGACCTCGGCAATGGTGCCGCCGATGCGCTGGATGGCCTCGACGGCCTCCTTGGTGACGGTCTGGACGGCGGCGATCTGGGTCGAGATCTCCTCGGTGGCCTTGGCGGTCTGATTGGCGAGCGACTTGACCTCGCTGGCGACGACGGCGAAGCCTTTGCCCATCTCGCCGGCGCGGGCGGCCTCGATGGTGGCGTTGAGGGCGAGGAGATTGGTCTGGGAGGCGATGGAGGTGATGAGCTCGACCACCTCGCCGATGCGGGAGGTTGCGCCGACCAGCCCCTGGATGGTGCCGTCGGTCTGGCGGGCTTCCTCGACGGCGCGTCCGGCGATGGCGGCGGCGCGGGTGACCTGGCCGCTGATCTCGGTGGAAGAGGCGCCGAGCTGCTCGGTGGCGGCGGCAACGGATTGAACGTTTTTGGAAGCCTCGGAAGCGGCGCCGACGACGGTCTGGACCTGCTTGTCGCTTTGCTCGGCGGTGCCGGCGATCTGATCGGAGGCGGAGCGCATCTGCTGGGAGGCGGTGCCGAGGGCATCGAGGGCCTTGCCGATCTCGCCCTCGAAGAGGCGGATGGCGCCTTCGACGCTGTCCTGGCGCTTGGCGGTCTCGGCGTGGCGGGCCTTCTGCTCTTCCTCGATGCGCGCCTTGGCGAGGGCGTTCTCCTTGAAGGTGGCGAGGGTGCCGGCGAGGGCGCCGATCTCGTCCTTGCGCTCGGTGAAGGCGACCTCGACATCGAGATCGCCGCTGGCGACCTTGACCATGCGGTCGCGGATCGCATGCAGCGGGCGGATGACGCGCGAGCCGATGGCGAAGAAGCTGCCCATCCCCAGCGCCAACGCCGCCGCCAGCAGACCCAGCTGGATCGCCAGCGATTCCATCGCATCCGACCGCATCGTCGCCGCGCGATCATTCGCCGCGTCAAGCGCGGCGACGATTGCCTTGAGAATCGCTTCGGTCGCTGGCAACGAATGTGAAGACCAGGCAGCAGGTGTGATGTCGGGCTTCTCGCCGGCGACCATTTTCTTGAAGAGGTCGTCGCGCGCCGCTGTAAAGTCGGGCGCAAAGTAGACACTCTTCGCCTTCGCCTTCGCCGCCTCGTAATCCGCCGGCAGTGTCGTGCCGGCGCCGACCGCTTCGAGCGCGGCCCACGCGGTTTCAACCTGGGCCTTCAACCGCGTATAGGCGATCATCGCATCGGGTGGGACTTGACCGTAAGCGAGCCCGTTCGTCACCATGATATTGAGATCGCCGGCGCTGCTGCGCGCCGTCCAGCCCAGTTGTTTGATCGTCAGCATCTCGTCGATCAGCGGATCCTTGAGCTTAACCGCAGCGGCCAGCTCTGTGTCGAGCTTGTCGAGCGTGTCGATGAGCTGGCTCGCGACGGATTGGAATTCGGCGGACAGATTTCCGCGTCGTGCCGTCTTCGGCTTATCGATTGCCGTTTCGGATTCGGTGTGCAGCTGGACTAGAGACGCGGTCAATCGCTGAAGCGTGTCGAGAAAGCCTTGTCGGCCAGCAAAATCGAGCGCGCCCAGCAAATTGAGCGCGGCTTGTAACGGCGGCATTGCGCCCGCTCGCGCGTCCATGATTTGTTTTTTGTCGGCCGCCCCCGTCGGGTCGGGAAGGTTCAGCGCGCGAACCGTGAAGGTCCGATCGCGGCGCAAATCGCCCAGTGCCAGAAATACCGACCTCGACGTTTGAGTCAGCGCAGTAACACGGTTTGCCACGCTTAGGCGCTGATAAGCGCTCCAGGCGCCAATCGCGAGCAAAACAACGACCATCGCTGCCATCGCAATGATGACCGACTTAAGTAAGACATTGACCGACCAGCGGTTCAACATTCGGCATTCTCCCGATTACAAAAGCCATTCTGGGAAGATGAGTGGCTTAGCGTTTATGTTGTCGTATCTCCGGTTCTTCTAGGCCGCGCGTATTTTGGCGAGGAAGTCGTTGACCTGGGCACGAATATGCTCGGCCTCGGTGGCGAGGGTCTTGACGGAGGCCTTGACGCCTTCGGCGGCGGCGCCGGTCTTCTCGGTGCCGGTGGCGACGTCGGTCATGTTGACGGAGACTTCCTGGGTGCGGTGAGCGGCTTCCTGGGTGGAGCGTTTGATCTCCTGGGTGGCGGCGGTCTGCTCCTCGACGGCGGAGGCGATCGAGGTGGCGACCGAGCTGACCTCGGCGATGGTGCCGCCGATACGCTGGATGGCCTCGACGGCTTCCTTGGTGACGGTCTGGACGGCGGCGATCTGGGTCGAGATCTCCTCGGTGGCCTTGGCGGTCTGATTGGCGAGCGACTTGACCTCGCTGGCGACGACGGCGAAGCCTTTGCCCATCTCGCCGGCGCGGGCGGCCTCGATGGTGGCGTTGAGGGCGAGGAGATTGGTCTGGGAGGCGATGGAGGTGATGAGCTCGACCACCTCGCCGATGCGGGAGGTTGCGCCGACCAGCCCCTGGATGGTGCCGTCGGTCTGGCGGGCTTCCTCGACGGCGCGTCCGGCGATGGCGGCGGCGCGGGTGACCTGTCCGCTGATCTCGGTGGAAGAGGCGCCGAGCTGCTCGGTGGCGGCGGCGACGGATTGAACGTTTTTGGAAGCCTCGGAAGCGGCGCCGACGACGGTCTGGACCTGCTTGTCGCTTTGCTCGGCGGTGCCGGCGATCTGATCGGAGGCGGAGCGCATCTGCTGGGAGGCGGTGCCGAGGGCATCGAGGGCCTTGCCGATCTCGCCCTCGAAGAGGCGGATGGCGCCTTCGACGCTGTCCTGGCGCTTGGCGGTCTCGGCGTGGCGGGCCTTCTGCTCTTCCTCGATGCGCGCCTTGGCGAGGGCGTTCTCCTTGAAGGTGGCGAGGGTGCCGGCGAGGGCGCCGATCTCGTCCTTGCGCTCGGTGAAGGCGACCTCGACATCGAGATCGCCGCTGGCGACCTTGACCATGCGGTCGCGGATCGCATGCAGCGGGCGGATGACGCGCGAGCCGATGGCGAAGAAGCTGCCCATCCCCAGCGCCAACGCCGCCGCCAGCAGACCCAGCTGGATCGCCAGCGATTCCATCGCATCCGACCGCATCGTCGCCGCGCGATCATTCGCCGAATCCAACGCGGCGAGAATGACGCCAAGCAAGGTCTCGATGCTTGGCACGGACCGTCCGCTCCAAGCCGCAACCGTGATGTCGGGTTTCTGTCCGCTGTCGAACTGTTTCACGATGCCTTCGCGGAAAGCGACCATGTCAGGCGAGAAATAGCTGCTCTTCGCCTTGGCGACCGCCGCCGTATAGTTGGCGGGCAGCGGCGTACCGTAGCCGACCGCTTCCAGCGCGGACCAAGCGGTTTCGACCTGGGCTGCCGCGCGGCTATAGGCGGCTTTGCTCTCGGGCGGGAATTGTCCAGAGGCGATCCCATTCGAAATCGCGACCGAGCCGTCACCGGCAGCTTGGCGTACCATCCAGCCGAGCTGTTTCAACGTCATGAACTCGTCGACCATCGGGTCGTTGAGCTTCACATCGGCCGCCAATTGCGTGGCGAGCTTGTCCAACGTATCGATCAGTTGACTGGTCGTCGCCGTATATTGCTGCTCCAGGCTCTCGCGCCGCGCCGCCTTGGGTTGGTCGAAGGCAGCAAGCAATTCCACTTGCAACGGCTCCAAAGCCGCTTTTGATCGTTTCAACGCATCAATGAAGCCTGGCTGTCCGGGAAAATCGATCGTTGCGAGAATCTTGAGGCTTTCTTGCAGCGCGGGCATTTCCGCGTCGCGCGGATCCGTGACCACTTTCTTCTCGGCGGCGGTGATGGGATTGGGATTCTTCAGGGCGCGGCCGCTAAAGGAGCGGTCCAGGCGAAAATTGTTCAAGGCCTGAAACACCGAGCGCGAGGCTTGCGTCAAAACCTCAACGCGGCTCGCCACACTGGCCCGTTCATAAGCATTCCACGCGCCATAAGCGAGCGTGCAAATGACGATCGTCGACATGACGACGACCACGGATTTCAGCAAAGCATTGACTGACCAGCGATCGAGCATCGTCAATTCTCCAAAAAATAGGCAAAGTTATGCGCAAGAAAGTGGCGACTGCCTAATGGCTGTACCAAAAGGACATGTCCAATTCGTAAAATAATTGATTAATGAAACAGTTGAATCTGCAATCAGAATTCAGGGATGTAGGGCAGAGCAGATGCAAGCGAACCAAATAAGATTTGATTCACCAAATATGTGACTTGCTTAATCCGCGAGCAGCGACGTCGGCTCACGCCTCAAAGGACGGAGAAATTTCTCTTACGCGGAACGGGGGCGCGTTGATGCCGTTGCGGCGCCGCGCGCGATTCGCATCAAGGCGGCGCGGCAAATGGTCTCGCTGGGCAAGCCGGTGGTTTTGGTTTGTGCTTCGGCCTCATAGAGCGCTTCCAGCGCGGCGGCGGCGCGGCGCGGCGGCCAGAGGCGCAATTGACGCTTGAACCGATCGACCAGCTTGAAAAACAAAGGCGGGCGCAGCCGCAGCGCATCTTCCTCGCTGCTCCCGGCGGCAAGGCGCGATCCCGCGAGATGCAGGCGTTGGAAATGTCTTAGCTCCGCGCGCAACAACGTTACCGGCTGCGCGCCTTCGCCGAACGCGCGATTGAGCGCGCGCTCCAGTTGCGCGGCGTCGCCATCTGCCGCGGCGAAAGTCACCTCATCGACGGTCAATTCCGCCGTATCGCCGATCGATGCCAGGACCTCCTCTTCGCCGACCTGTCCGCCGTCGCCAACGAAAAGCGCGAGCTTTTCCAATTCACGTCGACTCACTTGGCGATCGCCGCCGAGATGTGCCGCGAGATATTGCAAAGCGGCGGCATCGATCTTGATGTTGCGCGCGCCGAGTTCCTCGCGCGCCAGCTCGGCGATCTCGCGTGGACCGTCAAGATAGCATGCGATCGCGGCGGCCTCCTTCGCGCTTTCGAAGGCGCGGCGCAAGCTTGAGCGCGGGCCGAGATCGCCCGCTTCGACCACCACGAACACATCGCCCGGCGGCGGCGCTTTGAAGAAACGGTCGAAGATCGCACCCATCCGGTCGTCGGCCTCGCGCACGCGCACCAACCGCCGACCGCCCGTCAAACTCAAACTCGCCGCTTCGTCGTTGAGCCGCGCCGCATCGTTGCCGAGCGCATCGCTATCGAGATCGACGACGCGGAATGGATCGCCGAGATCGGGACAAATCGCGCTCGAAATCCGGTCCGCACGCTCGCGCACCAAGCCGGCATCGGGTCCGTAGATGAGCGCCGCGCGACAAGCCCGATCAGGCGATTTCAGAAACCCGCCGACACGCTGAGCGGGCAGTTTCATGGGTTGGCGGCATTGGCGTGTTGGCGACGAACGAACAGCGCGATGCGCAGCGCCATTTCATCCGCTACCTCGCGCAAAGCGCGTTCTTGCGCGTCATCCGCGGCGACCTGAGTCGCATAAGCGTCGTTCAGCCGGTCGAAATCGCCGATGGCGCGGCTCCCGCTGGCATAGACGACTTTGCCGGTGCTGAGATCGGTCATCGTGAAATTAGCGTTGACCGTAACCTCGCTGCTGGTCGCCGTCGCGTTGCGCTGAAGGCCAAGATCAGCCCGCGATACCGTGACGCCGGTGTCGAGACGCCAGCGTGCCGGCACCGATGCGCCGCCGGGATTGAGATTTTCTCGCAGCGCGAGCTCGAGAATCTGACCGGATCGGTCCCTGATCGGCGATACCGAAATCGCCGCGAGTTCGGGATCCCAATCCTGCGGCGCGCGCGGCACATAAAGCGGCCGGAAGCCGCAGCCGGCGAGGGACATGGCCAACGCGACGAGCAAGCAGCGGCGCGCCATGGCAGTGCTAAACCACGACATTGACGATCCGGTTCGGCACGACGATGGTTTTGCGCGGCGCCTTGCCGTCAAGCGCCTTGACGACCGCGGGCAAGGCGAGCGCGGCTTCCTTGGCCCGATCCTCGGCGCTGTCGCGCGGCAAATCGACCGCGCCACGCAGCTTGCCATTGACTTGAACCGCGATCGTCACGGTTTCTTCCGCCGCGAGCGCGGGGTCGAATTGCGGCCAAGCCTCGTCCGCCAAGAGGCGGCCGGGCCGCAGCACCTGCCACAGCTCTTCGGCCAGATGCGGCATCATCGGGCCGATTAGCCGCACTGCCGCTTCGAGCGCTTCGCGCAAAATGGCGCCGGCGGCCGCGTCGTTCTTTGCTGCGCCGATCTCCTCGAGCGTGTTGGTGAGCTCGCGGATGCGCGCGACGGCGCGGTTGAAACGGAACTTGTCGAGATCGTCAGTGACGTCGCGGATGGTGCGATGAACAGCGCCGCGTATCGCGGCAAGCCTCGCGCTCGGCGGCGCCGACGCCGGCGCGTCGACCGGCGCCAGCTCCACGGGCGGTTCGCTGACCAGGCGGTGGAGCCGGTTGACGTAGCGCCACGCGCCTTCGATCCCGGCATCGGTCCATTCCAGATCGCGCTCGGGCGGGCTGTCGGACAAGAGATAAAGCCGCGCGGTATCCGCGCCGTAGGCGTCGACGATCGCATCGAGCCCGACGAGGTTCTTGTGCGACTTCGACATTTTTTCCATACGCCCGACCGTGACCGGCCGACCCGCGCCATCGACCGCGGCGCCGTCGGCGGTCTTGGTTACGTCCTCGGGGAACAGCCATTCGCCCGCCGCGCTCTTATAGGTTTCGTGGCAGACCATGCCTTGGGTAAAGAGTCCGGCGAAAGGCTCCTTGATTCCGAGATAGCCGCATTGGCGCAAGGCGCGCGTAAAGAAGCGCGAATAGAGCAAATGCAACACGGCGTGCTCGATGCCGCCGATATATTGATCGACCGGCAGCCAGTAATCGACTTCCGAACGCACCAACGCCTCGGCCGCGCGCGGCGAGCAGAAACGCGCAAAGTACCATGAGGATTCAAAGAACGTGTCGAAGGTGTCGGTTTCGCGCCGTGCCGTGCCGCCGCAGCGTGGACAAGAGACGTGCTTCCAGCTCGGATGGTGGTCGAGCGGGTTGCCCGGCTTATCGAAGCTCACATCCTCCGGCAGCTTCACCGGCAAATCCTTCTCCGGCACCGGCACGATGCCGCAAGCGGCACAGTGAATGATCGGGATCGGGCAGCCCCAATAACGCTGGCGCGACACGCCCCAATCGCGCAGGCGATAGGCGATGGTGCGTTCGCCCGATCCCAGCGCCACCAACCGCTCGGTCGCCGCGCGCTTGGCCGCTTGCGTGTCGAGCCCGTTGAGAAAATCGGAATTGATCGCCGTGCCGTCGAGCTCGGTATAGGCTTCATCGCCGATCGCAAAGCTGTGCGCGTCGGCGCCCGGCGGCAACACCACCGGCTTCACGGGCAGATCGTATTTGCGCGCGAAGTCGAGATCGCGTTGGTCATGCGCCGGACAGCCGAAGATCGCGCCGGTACCGTATTCCATCAGCACGAAATTCGCGACATAGACCGGCAACTCCCAGCCCGGCACGAAAGGATGGAGCGCCTTGATGCCGGTGTCGAAGCCGCGCTTTTCCGCGGTTTCGAGCACAGCCTCGCTCGTGCCCATGCGGTTGCACTCGGCGACGAATGCGGCCAGTGCCGGGTTGCTTTGCGCCAGCTCGGCCGCCAGCGGGTGATTGGGCGCGATCGCGCAAAAGGCGGCGCCGTAAAGCGTGTCGGGCCTTGTGGTGAATATCTCCAGCCGCTCGGTGCGTCCTTTGAGCGCGAAAAACGCGCGCGCGCCTTCGGATTTGCCGATCCAGTTCTCCTGCATCACCCGCACGCGCTCGGGCCACCGCTCCAGGGATTTCAGCTCGGCCAAGAGATCGTCGGCATATTCAGTGATCTTCAGGAACCATTGCGACAGCAAGCGCTTCTCGACCAGCGCACCGGAACGCCAGCCGCGGCCGTCGATCACTTGCTCGTTGGCGAGCACGCTGTGCTCGACCGGATCCCAATTGACCCAGGATTCCTTGCGATAGGCGAGGCCGGCGGCGAGGAAGTCGAGAAACATCTTCTGCTCGTGCCGGTAATAGTCGGGATGGCAGGTCGCGACCTCGCGTCGCCAATCATAGGCGAGCCCCATGCGCTTCAGCTGCGCGCGCATCACTGCGATGTTCTGCAAGGTCCAAGTTGCGGGATGAACCTTGCTTGCGATCGCCGCATTCTCCGCCGGCAAGCCGAACGCGTCCCAGCCCATCGGATGCAGCACGTTGAAGCCTTGCGCGCGTTTGTAGCGCGCGACCACGTCGCCCATAGTGTAGTTGCGTACATGGCCGACATGAAGCTTGCCCGAGGGATAGGGAAACATCTCGAGCACGTAGTATTTCGGCCGTCCAGGCTCGGCCTCGACGTTGAATACGCCGCGGTCGCGCCAGACCTCCTGCCACTTTTCTTCGGTTTCTTTGGCGTTGTAACGCGCCATCGCGCGACGGCCGTCCGGCTCCTATGCGTCTTTGCGCGGCAACGGAATTATTGCGCGACCGTGCTCATGCGAATCTGGCGGGCTCGCGCCAGAATGGCATTCTCGATCCCGGTACCGGTGGTTTGATCGACCGGCGCGTCGGCCCATTGTCCGCTGCCATCTTTGTTCTGGCGGAAGACGCGGGCGCGCACGCCGTCGGCGCGCAGATCGCGGCCGAGAATGAAGATGTTGATCTTAAAACGCTCATTGGGCGTCTCGGGCGGGCTGTACCAATCGGTGATGATGGTGCCGCCGAATGGATCGGCCGAAGCGAGCGGCATGAACGACACCGTGTCGAGCGAGGCATGCCACAAGAAGCTGTTGACGCCGATGCCGCTACCCCCGCCGCCGCTCGACGAATCGCTTTTGTCGGGTGCGAACAGCGTATCGAGAATGCCTTTGGGCTGATGGTCCGGAATGTTGCGGTAATCGGAAAAGACGTCGGGATTGCTCCATTTCGGATCGACCCGATAAGGATCTTCCGCACGCCGCTGCGCATCGGGATCGTTACCGCCCCAGCGATTGGGATCGAACCAGCTCGAGCAGCCATTGAGCAATCCCAAGGCGACGATGCACAAGCCGATCCGTTGACCGATCCGTACGATTCTTTGCGACATGCCGAAGCTCCTCGAAACAACCGATCCGCCACGCAACCCCGGCTGCGTGCCGAGCGCCAAGCCGACCGGTAACCGGAGATTAGTCTATAGCGGCGGCGGGCGCAAAGCCGGTAAATCTTTGTTGTTGCAAGGATAGAATCCGCCGGGGCGAGCTTCGTTCTTGACCGGCGCGATCCGGCCCAGCAGCCTCGGCCGGCAGAAAGGACGATGTGATGGCAGTATTCGAAGGCACCGACGTGGCGGCGATCACGGCCAATCTCGCGAGGTTGCAGGCTCGGATCGCGACGGCGGCGCGCCAAGCTGGCCAGGATCCGGCCGGCGTCACCTTGGTGGCCGTCTCGAAAACCCATCCGCAAAGCGCGGTCGCGGCGGCGATCGCCGCGGGACAACGCATCTTCGGCGAGAATCGGGTGCAAGAGGCCCAGTCGAAGTACGCCGAGCTCAAAACCAGATTTCCGGATCTTCGTCTGCACCTTATCGGCCCTTTGCAGACCAACAAGGTCAAGGAGGCGGTCGCGCTCTTCGACGTGATCGAAACCGTCGATCGTCCCAAGCTCGCTGCGGCTTTGAGCAAGGAGATGACACGCCAAGGCCGCCGCCTCGCTTGCTTTATCGAGGTGAATATCGGCGAAGAGCCGCAAAAGGCCGGAATCCTGCCTTCCGATGCCGATGCCTTTATTGCCGAATGCCGCGCGAACTGGCATTTGGACCTGCGCGGCTTGATGTGCATCCCGCCTGAGGGACGCGATCCGACCCCTTATTTCAAGCGGCTCGGCGAGATCGCGCGGCGCAACGAATTGACCGAGCTTAGCATGGGTATGAGCGCCGATTTCGAGACGGCGATCGCGTGCGGCGCGACCCTGGTCCGGGTTGGGACGGCGATTTTCGGGCCGCGCGGCCTATAGGCTGACCACAACCCGCGACCCGCCATCGGCCTCGCCGAGTACGGCGAGAAGGTCCTCGCGCGCCAAGGCAACGCAGCCGGCGGTGGGCGCGAAATCAGCGCTGGCAAGATGTAGGAAGATCGCGCTGCCCTCGCCGGGCACGACCGGCACGTCGTTAAAGCCCAGCGGCACGATCAGGTCGTAAACCGAATCGTCCCGCCACAAAGCTTCAGCGCTTGCCGGATAAGGAAGAATTATCAAGCGGTTATAGGCTCCATCCGTTGGCGCGTCGCACCAACCATCGTCGCGGCGCAGCGCGCGGCAGGGAAGCCCAGTGCCGGGTGACACCTCGCGGTCCGGGCGGTAGAGGACGAAACGCATGGGAAACGCGCCTTCGGGTGTGGCGCCATCGCCTTCGCGCTTGGCCGCGCTGATGCCCGCCCGGCCGATGGCGCAACGCATCTCCCGCCCGTTCCAGCGGGCCAAGCCTTGGCTGTTAACCAAAAGATCCATGCCGGTAATTTGTCCTATCGCCGGCTCGGCGCGTAAGTCATTTCGCGGGCTGCCGCCCTATATAATGGAGAAATGGACGCTGCCGCGCATATTCCCTTGTCGGCTGCCCCCGGCATGCGCGAGGGCGGCGAGCGGAACGCTCGACGTGGCCGGCTGCGTTGGGGTGCGATCCTCGCGACCACATTGTTTCACGCGGCGATCATTGCCGTGTTCCTACTGCGCTGGCCGTTTTTGGTCGCACCGCCGCCGCTGAAGCCGCCGATCGCGGTCACACTCGTAACCCTGCCGTCGCCTGCCGCGCTGCCACCGACTCAGGCGCGACCGCCGGCGCCAGCGCCGCCGCGCGAACTCCGTTCCGGTCTCGATCAGGAAACCACCGCGCCGCCGGAAGCCGAAGCCAAGGGGCCTGATGCCGCGCCGAAGCCGCAACCGGAAAAGGACGCGGCGCAAGCGTCAGGACCGGGCGCGCCGCAGTTGAAGCAGCCGACGGCGCCGCAAACCAGACCGATGAAGGAGGCGCTGCGTGAAACCGCGCCGCAACCTGCCAAGCGCGGTTCGGTCGATGCCGCGCCCGGCGAGAGCGAGAAGGAAGGCGATCCCTATCTCAACCATGTTTGGGCGATGATCGAGCAGCATCGCTTCTACCCGGCCGATGCGGTCGGGTCGCTTGGTCTGCGGCTCGAGGGCACAACCATTTTTCTGATCGCTCTGTCGCCGCAAGGGGCGCTCCAAGGGATGCGGCTCGAACGCTCCTCCGGCGCTCCGGTGTTGGATGAGGCGGCGCGCAAGATGATCGAGCAGGCCGCGCCTTTTCCGCCTTTGCCCGGTTACTTCCCGCGCGAGGGCGTGACGCTGTCGGTCACGATCCACCTCTTTCCGGCCGCTTCGTGAAGCGCTATTCTCGCGCGTGATGGGGATGGGGTTCCCCCGAAACCGCCCGCAAGGGCTGATGACTCCTACCGTGTTGAGCGGTGGGAATCTGTCCGCGACCCGCCGCAAGGCGGGTTTTTTGTTGCCCGCGATTGGCGCATCCGGCGGCATCGGAAGGTGAGGGGGAACAGAGAATGAAAAAATCCGGCAACAACGGCGCGGCGTCATGAACCCGACAGCGCTTATCAACGTCGCGCTCGGCGGCGCGCTCGGCTCGCTCGCGCGCTATATCCTCGGGATCTATGCCGGGCGTTGGTTCGGCACGGCGTTTCCCTGGGGCATACTTTTCATCAACGTGTCGGGCTCGTTTCTGATCGGCGCGTTCGCCGAGGCATTTGCTTTGCGGTGGGACGCCGCGCAAGCGACACGGGTCTTTCTCGTCGTCGGCATATGCGGCGGGTATACGACCTTCTCGACCTTTTCGCTCGACGTCGTGACCTTGATCAATCGCGGCGCGACCTGGCTGGCGGCCGCTTATGTCGTTGCCTCGGTCGTCGCCGCGGTGGCCGCGCTTTATGCGGGCCTGCACGTCGTCCGCGCGGTCCTCGTCTGATCGGCCGCGGGGCGGTGGCATAGAAGGGAGTCGGGTGAGGCTCAGCCCGGCTTCGCCATTTTGTGGTCGATTGCGCCGAAGATCGATTGGCCCTTGGCGTCGAGCATTTCGATCCGGACCCGATCGCCGTATTTGAGGAACGGCGTCTTGGCCACGCCGTCGGCGGCTTCCTCGACCGAGCGCGCTTCGGCGATGGTGGCATAGCCGCGCTTCGGGTCCTGATTGGAAACCGTGCCGCCGCCGACAATGGTTCCGGCGCTCAAGGCCTGCGTGAGCGCGCAATAGGAAATCATCGTGTCGAAACCGTGCACGGCCTCGCCGGCATCGGGATCGCCGAACAGCTTGCCGTTGATCGAGCAGCGGATCGGCAGATGCAGCCGGTTGTCGTGCCAAGCTGGGCCGAACTCGTCGGGCGTGACGCAGACCGGCGAAAACACCGAGGCGGGCTTCGAGCGGGTGAAGCCGAAAAGACGCTGCAGCTCGACGTTCTGAACGTTGCGCAGCGAGACGTCATTGACCAGCATGACGAGCTCGATCTTCGATGCCGCGACGGCGGGGCTCGCGCCATAGGGCACGAAATCGGTGACGACCGCGACCTCGCCTTCGAAGTCGATGTCCCAATCTTCGCTGCCGAGCGGCACATCCTGCGTCGGCGCCAGGAATCCGTCGGACCTTCCCTGATAGACGGCGGGTTCCTTCAGAAACCATTCGGGCGCGGGCCGGCCTTTGGTCATGCGATAGCGGTGAGACTCATATGCGGTGCCGTCGAGCCACTGAAACGCGCGCGGCAATGGCGAATGGCAGCGCCCGGGATCGAAATCGAGCGCGTTCTTCAACCCGTCCATCAGCCGGTCATAGCGCTCTTGCAGATGCTTCTTGCAGTGCTGCCAATCGTCGAATGCGACGCGCAGCGAGAGCGCGATGTCGGCGGCGCTGGTCATCTTGGTCAAGTCGCGCGACACCACGACCAACTCGCCATCGGGACTGCTCGAGCGCAAGGTCGCGAGCTTCATAGGCCGCCTCCCTCAAGGCCGGCGTTACGCCGTCAGGCAAAAATCTCCGCGAAGAAATTCTGCATCGCCAGCCAGGAGCGCTTGTCGGCTTTTTCGTTATAAGCCGCCGGCATGCCGGTGGTCGGCAGGTTCCAATTGGTGAAAGTGTGCACGGCGCCGCCATAGGAAACCAGCTGCCAATCCACCTTGGCGTCTTCCATTTCCTTTTCGAAGGCCGCGACCTCCGCGGGCGGGACCACCGGGTCGATCGCGCCATGCAGGATCAGAACCTTGCCTTTGATGTTCTTCGCATCGGCCGGGTTGGGCGTATTGAGCTGGCCGTGGAAGGCGACGGTTCCGGCGACGTCGGCGCCGCTGCGGGCGAGTTCCAAGCCGACGATGCCGCCGAAGCAATAACCGATGGAGGCGATTTTCGTTGTATCGACCAAAGGATGCTTTTGCAGGATTTCGAGCCCGGCGCGAGCGCGGCCGCGCGTGAGGGCACGGTCCTTATAATAAGGCGCTGAAATCTGCTCGCATTCAGGGAAGGATTTGGCGCGGATGCCTTTGCCGAAAATGTCTGCCGCGAAGGCAACATAGCCCATCTCGGCGAGCATCGTGCAGCGCTTTTTGACGTAATCTTGCAGGCCGTTCCACTCATGCGCGACCAAGATTCCGGGCCGCTTGCCCGGCTTGGACTCGTCATAGGCCCAAAAGCCTTCGCAGGTCGTGGTGCCGTGCAAATATTCGTGAGTGTCTGACTTGATCATTTGTCCTCCCGGCGCGTTGGGTTGGCCGATCCTCGCCTTGGGCTTGTCCTAGCATCGAGGCGGGGCTGGGGGCAACGCCGGATGCGCGAGCTTTTGCGTTGGGCTTCGCCGGCGCGGACGTGCCGGCCAACCGCCCGTTGCGTTTCGCCCTAACCTTCGGCGCGGGAATGAATTAGCTTCGTGGTTCCGCAGCGAAAGAACGTCCGCGCACAGGAGGCAGCCATGCCGGTCTTCCGGCTTCCGCTTTCGGGAAACGTCACCCAATCGATCAATCCCTGGACTTGGCTCTTCAACCCGGTCGGCAGCCAGGTCGGGTTGGTGAACATCTCGCTCGGCCCGTCGTCCGATCCAGCGGTCGAGGAAGAAGTGCTGAGCGATGTCGCCAGTTACGGCAAGCAGCTCGGCCGGATCGAGGACGCGCTCATGGTACTGCTCACACATTTTCGGCCGGAGCGGCCGTTGACACCGGACGAAGACCGGGCGATCGGCGATCTCCGATCCCTGGTCAAAGAGATCGGCGCGGTGAAGGCCAAGCATGCGCGCGCGGCGCGCTAGGGTCGAGACTCAATCAGGTCCACCAGATGATAGCGGCCGCGATGGCGACGGCTGCTGCGAAGTTGATGGCGAGCTTGTCGTATCGTGTGGCGATGCGGCGCCAGTCCTTCAGCCTGCAGAGGGCACGCTCAATGATATTGCGGCGTTTGTAGGCTTCTGCATCGAAGGGGTGGAAGCGTTTGCGTGTCGGGTTGTTCGGGATCACCGGAAGGGTGCCGCGCGCCAGGAGGAACTGGCGTAGTCCGTTGCTGTCGTAGGCTGTATCAGCGGCACAGATCTGAGCTGGCGGCAAAGGGCCGAGCAGGCCGAGGGCGGCGCGCACGTCACCAAGCTGGCCGGGTGTTATCTCGAACGCGATGATCCGCCCGCAGCCGTCGACGACGGCATGGATTTTGGTCGTGCGACCGCCGCGCGAGCGACCAATCGCCTGCGCTGAGGCCCCCCTTTTCCGCCGCCCGCCGAGCGATGCGCCTTCGCTGTGGTGCTGTCGATGATCTGCATACCGCCTTCGCTGATGTTCGTCAGCGCCGCGAATAGGCGCTGCCAAACGCCGCGGCGAGACCAGCGATGAAAGCGATTATAGATCGTCGTGTAAGGGCCGTAGACCGGAGGACAATCCTGCCAACGACAGCCGACTTTCAGGACGTGAATGATCCCGCTCAGCACCCGCCGATCATCGACCCGCCGAGCACCTGGTTGGTTGTAGGGCAGCAGCGGGGCGATCACGCGCCACTGATCGTCACTCAGCCAAAATTCTCCAGCCATGATCCGAACTCCATAGGTTCAGAGCTTGAATCACGTCCGTATAAAAAGTTCAATGGGTTGATTGAGTTTTGACCCTAGTGCGCTGTCTTGCCGGCGAGCAGCTGGGCGTAAGCCGCGAGTTGCGCCAAGGTGAGCTGACGCGCGTCCTTTCCCGCCCAAAGTCCGTGGTACCAATCGGCTGTCCAACGCATGGTCGTCGCGAAATCGAGACGCGGCTGCCAACCGAGAGTTGCTTGTGCCTTCGCCGCCGAAAGGGTGAGCAGCTTGGCCTCGTGAGCATATTCCTGGGCAGCGAGCGCCCAGCCCGGCCGGCCGCCGAAGGCCGTGCTCAAGGCTTCGACCACCTCCGCGACGGTACGGCTGCTCTCCGGATCGGGCGCGAAATTTAGCGCCTCGGGCGCGGCGCCGCCTCGTTCGACCAGCGCTTGCGTGTGCAGCAGATAGCCGTGAAGCGGCTCGACCACGTGTTGCCATGGCCGCACCGAGCGCGGCTGGCGCAACACGACCTGCTCACCGGCTTCATAGGCACGAACGACATCGGCAACCAGGCGAAACGCCGACCAATCGCCGCCGCCAACGACATTGCCTGCGCGTGCCGTGGCCAGGGCCGGCCTGTCCGTGCCGGCAAAAAAGCTCGCGCGATAGCTCGATGCAACCAGCTCGGCGCAAGCCTTTGAGCTGCTATAGGGGTCGCGCCCGCCCAGCCGATCCTCTTCGGTGAAGGGTCTGCCGTCTTCGCGATTCTCGTAGACCTTGTCCGTGGTTACGACGAGAACAGCTTCAAGGGAGTTCAGCTTCCGTGCCGGCTCGAGCAGATGCGCCAACCCCATCACATTGGTGGCGAAGGTTCCGACCGGGTCGGCATAGGAGGGCTGCACCAGCGCCTGTGCCGCGAGATGGAAGATGATCTGCGGCTCGAATTGGCGCAGCGCGTCCGCCACCAGAGCCTGGTCGCGCAAATCGCCGATGATTTCATCGTCGAGCGAAAGCCGCAGCAGCTGAAACAGGCTTGGAGTCGTGCTGGGTGGCAGAGCGAATCCGGTGACCTTGGCACCCAGACGTTGCAGCCAGAGTGCAAGCCACGCGCCTTTGAAACCGGTGTGTCCGGTAACGAGAACACGGCGGTTTTTCCAGAAATCGGGTTTCAACAAGGTCCCTGCTCTCGCTCGCAGCCGACCCGCAAACTTGTGCACGGGGTCGGCCATCCGACGCCAACCGACGTCAAATCATAACGACATCACCATAGCACGACCCCGCCGCGCCCGGCTGCGCGCCACGCGCCGTCGAAAGACGATTTCTTCGGGGAATTCTGGAGCGGGCGAAGGGATTCGAACCCTCGACCCCAACCTTGGCAAGGTTGGGAGAAAGAGCGCAAGCCATTGAACGGTAATGATGATTTATCCGGCTATGCCGCGCTATGTCAGCTTTGTGTCATAAGCGGCGATCGCCGCAATATCCGCGCTGCGTCAGCTCACTACCGCAAAGCGGACCTAAGATGCGATCGCTACTTACGACCGCTCAGCGCCAAAAGCAGTAATTCGGCACGTTGACGACGCATGAGACGCCGGGCAAGGCGGCGACAGATCTGGGAAGGAGTGTGGCATGGGCTCACTCGCCCTGGGACGACCGGGCCGTTAGAGTTGGCGTACGGACACAAACCTCGTCCGATAAGGAAAGGAGAAGGATATGGCGGAAAACTCGGAGCTTTTGTCGCGTGTCCGCGGCCAGGCCCAGGGGGCGATGAGTCTCGACATCGCTTATATCGGCGTGGTGAATGGGCTGTTCGCGACGCTGCACCACCTCGATGAGGCGAACAGCGACGCCCTTGCCGAAGCAGCCCATCTGGACCGCGGCTATGTTCGCCGCTGGTGCGACGCAGCTTATGCCGTCGGCTATCTCGACGACGTCGGCGGGCGATTCCGCCTGACCGAAGCCGGTTCGGCCTTCCGTCCCGATGCCCCGGACAGCCTTATGCCGGTAGCCGTACAGAGCATCCTTTCCGCCCATATGGCCGAGCGGGCGGCCGGCTTCATGCGCACAGGCACGCGGCCGGGCGAGCAGGTGCTGGCCGAGCGCGAGACCATTCTGCCCTGGTTCGGACCGATGCTGGAGGCGAATTTCGCGATTTTCTTCGAGACGAACATCATGCCGGTGGTGCCGGTCTTCGCTGAGGTCGACGCGCGTCGCGGCCTCGCCGTCGATCTCGGCTGCGGCAACGGCTGGTATCTGCGCGCCTTGGCTCGCCGCTTCCCGAACCTGCGCGGTCTCGGCCTCGACGGCTTTGCCGAAAACATCGCCCAGGCGGCACGCCGTTCTGCGGGCGAAGGGCTTGGCGGACGGTTGAGTTTCGAAACGCGCAACGTCCACAGCTTGGTGCTCGCCGAAAAGGCCGATCTCATCGCAATGAATCGCGCGCTACACCATTTCTGGGAGGCAGGGCCGCACGATTTCCTCCTCTCGCTCGCCGACAATCTGAAATCGGGCGGCACGCTCGTGATCTGGGAGCCGAATTGGCCGACAACGCGGGCGGCCTTGCGCGCGCCCCCCGGCCAGCGCCTCGCCTTCCAGAACCTGACCGAGCACGTACAGGGCAACCATCTTCTGCGAGCCGACGAGATCGCAGAAGAACTCCGCGCTGCGGGGCTCGAGCCACAGACGCATCTCTTTGCCGAAGGCCTGGAGGCCATCGTCGTGGCGCGCAAGCCCGCGTGATTGCTGCGGCTTCCATCGTTCATCAGCCAGTGGATCGCAACCGGCGAGGTCAGGCTCGATCTTCATTTCTAGGACCGTTTCGGGTCATGGTCGTGTGAAAGCGACGTATCGTAACGACAACGAGCAATTCCCTCGCTCCACAGAGCGCCACTTTGAATCATTCGTTCTTCTGCTGAAATCCTGTGCCTGTGGTGGGATCTCGCAGAAGTACAAAAGCGGGCATTCGCATGCCTAGGCAAAACCGGGGGTGCACGACATGACCAAGGTGCTGATGATCCGCGAAACAGGTGGCCCGTCGGTCATGCATTGGGAAGACCACGAGGTAGCAGACCCTGGTCCGGGCGAGGTCAAACTCAAGCAGACGGCACTTGGCGCCAACTTCGTCGATATTTATTACCGTTCTGGCCTTTATCCCCGCCAACTGCCGTTCATCCCGGGCACCGAGGGCGCGGGTGTCGTTCAGGCAACGGGCAGACGAGTAAAGAATATCAAGGTTGGTGATCGGGTCTGCTACTCCGGCGTGCTCGGCGCTTATGCGGAGGAGCGTTTGGTCCCGGCTGCAAAACTTATCAAGATTCCGCGCGGAATTTCCGATGTTCAGGCGGCTGGGATGATCCATCGGGGCATCACGGCACAGGCGCTATTGCGACAGGTTTACAAGGTAAAGAAGGGAGACACGATCTTGTTTCACGCCGCCGCTGGCGGCGTCGGTTTGATCGCGTGTCAATGGGCAAAGGCACTCGGGGCAAAAGTAATCGGCACGGTCAGCACGGATGAAAAGGCCGCTCTAGCAAAAAAGCACGGCTGTACATATCCCATCGTCTACACACGCGATAACTTCGTCGATGCCGTGAAGAAGATTACCAAGGGCAAAGGCGTGCCCGTTGTCTATGATTCGGTCGGCAAAGACACGTTTCCAGCCTCACTGGATTGCTTGCAACGTAAGGGGCTATTCGTGGTATTCGGCAATGCGTCGGGACCGATCCCCGCCGTCGATTCGATTATGCTCATGCGTCGTGGCTCGCTTTTCATGACCCGCTTGAGCGTTTACGATTACGTCACGTCACCGGAAATTCTTACGCAGGTAACGCGGGAGCTCTTCCGCATGGTCTCGACGGGCAAGATCAAAATCGAGATCAACCAGACATACGCCCTGAAAGACGCCGCGCGATGCCACGAGGACCTTGCGGGCCGTAAGACCACGGGGTCATGCGTGTTGATTCCGTAGGGTGATCGGGCATGCCGACGGCACACCCATCGAGCTGGCAGATCGTCTTGCTCGCTTTAGTCGGATGTGGTCTGGCTTGTCGAAGGTGGTCCAAGAGCGTCTTCTGCTTGCCCCAAAACAGACAGCACGATCGTGCCCACATTCAAATCATCGAGGGTACGCAGCGCCTGCTGGTGCGGGCGGTAACCCAAGTGCTCGATCCGGAGCAAATACTCCACATCGTCTGCCAGTCCCTCGAAGACGAAATCACCATAATTGTCCGTACGCGTCGCAAGCACTTCGCCTCCTCCGTGCAGCGACACGCGCACTCCCTCGGCGGGAACCTCCGTCAGGTCCGCCAGAACGACCTCTCCGACGGCGAACCTCTTCGGCAGCCCGATGTAGCGAACGGCCGGCTTCAAGCCGTATTCGGGATGTAGATCTTCGATGCGACCTGCTGCAGTAAGCTTTGCGATGTCACTCACGGGATTGTCCAGGTCGCCGAACACAATCGCCTGGGTAGGGCATACCTCGACGCATCGCGGCTCTTTCCAGCCGTCGTCGAGCAGGTGCGCGCAAAAGGTGCATTTCTGGGGGATGTTACGTGCTTCATTCCAGAAGATTACGCCGTGTGGACATGCGGGGACAATTTCACGTTGGCCGACCGACTTCTTGGTGTCGATGAGCACGATGCCGTCATCTCGTCGGTAAACCGCTCCGCGGCCTGCAGAGATGCAAGGCGCCTCGTCACAGTGGAGACAAGGAACGGGAATATGCGACACCCGGATCTTTGGGAACGCGCCGCGCTCGCCTTCTCGTACGTCGATCCACTTCTGGCCTGTTTGCGGCTGTGCGATGGCGACCGGCTGGTGATCGTCGCTCGCGTGCTCGTCGCGGCATGCAAGAAAGCAACTGTAGCAGCCGACGCAGCGGCTAACATCGATCACCATTCCGTAGCGCGCCATCTAAACCCCTTGAGAGTATTGTCTGGCAAAACGGACACGAGGCAGCGGAAGAAAATCCGACCAGCTCAAAAATTCGAGCGCGATCATGATCTTCGAGCCGAGCAAAGCGCGCCTCAACCTACCCACGGCGCGATCTCGATCAAGCATGAGTTCGCGGCCATACCCGCCACGTTCTTTGACAACATACGAGCAGACGTCAGCATCGCCACGCAACCGCCTCGCTCGATCGAATTCGGGTTGCCGGGCTCAAGCGGATCGTATCTTGCCGATGATGCATACGAATGCACCACGCCTTGCCTTATACGCTCGGTCACGACGGCAACGCATAAAACCGTGGCCCGGTCATTGAAAAGCTTGATGATGTCGCCATCGCCGATGCCGCGGGCCGCGGCGTCGACCGGATGGATGCGTGCCGGCCACCAGCAATAGCCGTTTTTTTGGACGCGATGACCGGAAATCTCATCGAGCCACGAGGCATGCTTGTCGTAATGGGTATGAAAACTGAAGCGCGGATGCGGCGAGATCAGTTGTAGCGGATATTTTCCGGTCAGCGCCGAACGATGCCCCTCCCAACTCGCCAGGTACCGGGGCATGGGCGGGCGCTCGTCATCTTCTGGCGCGAACGCGCTCAAGCTTTGCGAGACGAATTCGATCTTGCCGCTGTGGGTGCCGAGCTCGTGACTCGCGTCGCTAAGCCGTTTGGGATTGCTCGGATCTGGCGTGTCGCAAGCGCGGCCTTCGGCGTACCAGCGCAGCGCCGGAGTCGACCGATAGTTCTCCGGCACATTGATGATGTGGTAGCCCTTGCGATCGAACTCTTCCCATGAGACGTATTTCGGTAGGTCGGAAATCTCGAAGATCTTTCGTGCCCACTCGATCTCCGAATTGCCTTCCGTATAGTCCTGCTCGAGGCCGAGCTTTCGCGCCAACAGGGAAAATATCTGGTAGTCGGACTTTGACTCCCACAGCGGCTCAATGCATTTCTTCAAGCGCACGACGACGCGAAAATTGCAGCCGCTGCTGCCACCTTTGGTCTGGCCGCCGGGCTCACCCCATTCACCGATGTCATCGCGCTCGAGCTGCGTGCACGCTGGCAGGATGATGTCGGCGAAGCCCGTTTCCGCCGACCACCAGCAATCCTGGTTGACCACGAATTCGAGCTTTTCGCTCTGATACATGCGCGGCCATTTGCTCGTATCGGTCATCGTTCCAAGAAAGGAACCGCCATAGCGATAGAAAAGCTTGATCTCCGAGCAGCCGGGCATCGGATAGGTGAACGGCGTAAATTGCTGCTCGAGCGAGCGATTGCAGAAGCCCTCCCCTTTCCAGCTCACGGGCGGATCAAGGATGGCATCCGGCACGAGCAAACGATAGAGACGCTGCGGCACCGGGTTTTGCGGTATCAACCGGGCAACCTTTGAATGCGCGATACGACCCTCGGGGTCGCCGTAACTGGGGAACCAGACGTCGTTATTGCGGGGGGCGCCCATAGCCGTCCCCCAAATGCCAATGCCGGGTTTGCCAAGCCCCTGCATCGCTTGAAGCAGGACCATCAGCCGTGCCCATTCGGTACCAAATGCCTGTCGACACGCGCCGCCCTCGCCGCCGCGCGCACCGGCAGCCAGCATCGTGCGCTTGCCGGCCCACGCGCGCGCGAGCGCGACGATGGTTCGCGCCGGCACGCCCGTCTCGGTCGCGGCCCAGGTCGGCGTCTTGGCGATACTATCGCTGGTGCCGAGCACGTAAGCCTCGAACTCGTCAAATCCGACGGTGCGATCCGCAACGTACTGCTTGTCGTAGGTGCCGTTGCTGATCCAGACATGGGCGAGCGCGAGCGCTAACGCCGCATCGGTGCCTGGGCGCGGGGCGATCCATTTCCCGTCCATCGCCGCGGCCGTGTAGTTGTGGAAGGGATCGATGAAGATCATCTCCACTCCCTTCTCCTTCAGCCATTGCCGCCAGATCGCTGAATCGTAGCCGGTATAGACGCCGCGCGTCGTATCCGGATCGTTCGACCAATAAACGATCATCTCGGCGTACTTGAGCGCATCCTCAAGCATGTCGTAGGGCTCCGGCATGCCGAGCCGCCAATAGAATCCCCAAGCATGGGTCGCGCCCCAATGCCAACCCTCCCAGCTATCGGGATTGTCGAGCACTGGCGTGTAGCCGATAAGGTTGAAGAAACGCTGGAAGGCACTGATCTTGTAGCCGACGAGCCCCCAGTTGTGATGTGAAGACGTCATTGCCGAAACTGCGGAGGCTCCGTAACGCGACTGTACACGCCTGATCTCGCGCGCGACGATGTCGAGCGCCTCGTCCCAGCTGATGCGCACGTAACCGGCCTTGCCGCGCGATTGCGGATTGCGGGCTCCATCGGGATCAAAATCTACCCGCTTGAGCGGAAAGCGAATCCGGTCGTCCGAGTAGACGCGATTACGCTCAGCGAGGACGTAGGGTGAGACGGTGAATTTTTTCGGCGGCGAATAGCACCGACCTCCAGCCTCGATCGTCCATGGCTGGAAATCCGACTCTTCGGCAACGAGCGGCCGGACGCGCACGATTTTCCCGTCTTCGACGTAGACGCTGATCGGACCTGCCGTGGTGCAGCTCGTAAAGACCTTGGTGGACACCGGTAACCTTTCTTGCGAGCCAGCATCCAAAATATGATTTGGCACGACCCAAGGCTTTGACCTGGATCAACCGCGGGCCGAGGTGTTGTGGTGCGGCGTTTGCCCGTTGGGGGCTGCCAATGAAATCTCTCGAGCCCGCCGCGGGCGCGCTCCCACACTAAGCGTGATCAGAGTTCGTAAAACCGGCTCATAGCCGAATCGGCAAATGAACCGCGGCCTTGATCGAGGAAAGCGTCGTGAACAGAGTGGGGCTGCATTATAGGCCGAGTTGCTTGCCCCATTTCGCCAAGGTTTTCTCGGTTAATTCGCGACTGAGGGCATTGACCCGGGGAAAGGTTGAACGCCAAGTGTAAGGGCGACACGCATCGATGATCATCGACGATCCCGTACTGTCCCCGTTCGCGCGCCGGTCTGGCGGAATGCGAGGATCGAGAAAAGTTCCGGGGATTCCCCGCACGATGTCGATGTCTTCGGCCGGGTTGCAGCGCGTCGTGAACGCAAAGATCACCTCATCCATATTCGACGGATCGACGTCCTCATCCACGACGATGATGGCGCGGTTCCGGAACACCGCCGCATTCGAGGCAAGCGCGGCAAGGCCCGCCTGCTTCGCATGTCCCGGATATTTTTGGTTTATCGCGACCGCAACGAGAGAAGCCCCTTGTTGGCAGGGTTGCGACAGCGCGTACACGCCCGCCACGCCGGGGACTTCACGCTCGACGCTGTCCCAGATCAACGCGCTCGAGATGATCTCGCCACCCAACGCATGGCTCATGACCGAGTGATACATCGGAGGACTGCCATAGATGATCGAGTTATCGCGGTGCCAAACTTCGTCAATGTGAATCACCAAGGCCGGGCCGGTCGCCGTGTAATATCCGACGCATTCAGCGAAGGGACCCTCTTGCCTTGTCTCCTTTTGCGGCGGAGGAACGTGTCCGATAACCGCGATTTCGGCTGTTGCCGGAATCGGTAGCTGCGTTCGGGGTTCGACGATGACGTCGATCGGGCAATTGCGAAAGGCGCCGGCCATGTCTAACTCGGATTTTCCCCAAGCGAGCGACATGCAGGCGGCGGCGAAGCTGTGCGGGTCCGGGCCCGTGGCGACCACAATCGGCGCGTCCTCGCCACGCTGCCAAAATTTCTCCATCTGAAGCTGGCCATGATGCGAGGGTTGGATCAACACGCCGAGGGTTTTCTCGTCATGAGCTTGACAGCGGTAAACGCCGATATTGACCCAACCCTCCTCCGGGTCCCGCGTAATGACAAGGTCGCCGGTTCCGAAGTAGCGCCCGCCGTCATGCTCGTGATAACGCGGAACGGGAAACTTGAAGATATTGACGTCACCGCCGCGGTCGATGTTTTCGCGCACCGGTCCATCCTTGACGATACGGGGCGGAATTGGCGTTAAGGCGCGGGATCTCTGGCGCCAGCGCTGTACCATGTCGGTCACGGAGATTTCGTCGGGCAGCCCGAGAGCGATCGCTTGGAGGCGCGGTGACGCGTAGAGGTTTGTGGCGACGCGTAGTCCCGGCTCGTATCCCCTGATACGATCAAACATTAGCGCGCGCGGATTCTTCGAAAGCGCGACGAGCTCGGTTACCGATCCTAATTCCAGATCCCAATCCGCGTTGGCGATGTCCTGCAACAATCCCTTCTCGCGAATCACATCGAGATAATCGCGCATGCTCGCGAACGTCGTCATGGGCGTTTCGATTTTGGTCATTCTCTCGCCTCTGGATAAGGGTAACGATGTGTTCGAGCAGGCCGCAACGGACGAGCACCACACCACAAACACTTCGGCCCACGGTTGATCCAGGTCAAAGTCTTTAGTCGCGACCCATCATAGTCTTTTACTGGGGCTTTATTTCGATCGTGACGAGGGCTTGGCGCTTGACGCCGGGGGCAAGCAGAGGAGCGAGGCGCGATGCTCAAAAAAACGCAAGACACGCGTGTCGTGAAAATGGGCGCCTGGTCGGCAGGACCCGGGTGCCACGGCGGTTGCGGCGTGAAGCTGTTCCTGAAGGACGGCAAGCTGCTCAAGGTCGAGGGCGACGAGGATCACCCCTACTTTCAGGGCAGGCTCTGCCCGCGGGTTCTGGCTTTAACCCAGTATATCTATCATCCGGACCGCCTAACCCATCCGCTCAAGAGAGTCGGCGAGCGCGGCGAGGGAAAATGGCAACGCATCACTTGGGATGAGGCGTTCGATACTTGCGAACAGCGGATGCGTGAAATCCGCGACAAATACGGCGCCGAATTGATGGTGTTCGGACAGGGAACCGGCCGCGATGCTGGCGGCTTTATCCTGTTCCTGGCCTATGCCTATGGCAGTCCGAACTGGACCCTGTTCGGGCTCTCAGGCATTTCGTGTTTCACTCCCAGACTGGCTGCCATGCATTCGGTCATGGGAGATTTCACCTTCCCCGATGCTGCTCAGTTCTCCGCGCAACGCTACGAAGACCCGGAATGGGTCGCGCCCAAGGTCTTCCTGTCATGGGCGAGGAACCTGCAGGGCAGCCAGTGCACCGACCATTATTTTTCCGGTCACTGGGCCGTCGACATGATGAAGCGCGGCACCAAGCTCATTGTCGTCGATCCGGTTTGCTCCTGGGAAGCGTCCCGGGCCGAAGTCTGGCTGCAAGTCAGGCCTGGCACTGATGGCGCCTTGGCGCTGGCCATGCTCAACGTCATCATCAATGAAAACCTCTACGACAAGGCCTTCGTCGAGAAGTGGACGCACGGCTTCGACAAGCTGAAAGACCGGGTCCAGGAATATCCGCCCGAGAAAGTCGCTGACATCACCTGGGTTCCGGCGGAAAAAATCAGACGGGCGGCGCGTCTCTACGCGACCAGCAAACCAGCGGCCATGAATTTCGGTCAGCCTCTGGACAGCAATGCGGAGGCGACCAGCACCATCCAGGCGCTCAACTGTCTCTGGGCCATCACCGGAAACATCGACGTGCCGGGCGGAAACGTGATCACCCGTCCGCCGTTCGGCATCACGATCTACCCCTACTCGACCGAGGAAGTCGTCCAGCTTTACGGCGAGGAATTCGTTTCTAATCTGACCGCAAAGCGAATCGGAGCAGACCGATACCCTCTGGTGAAGAATTTTCGGGCGTGGGCGCTGTCGGACTTGGTGCTGGAGCAGATGGAAACCGGCGAGCCATATCCGATCAAGGGACTATGGTGCCAGACCAACAATTTCATGGGCAATACTGCGCAGGACCCCAGACGGCATTACGAAGCGGTCCGCAAACTGGAGTTCAACGTCGTCGTCGACACTTTCATGACCCCCACGGCGCAGGCCATCGCGGACATCGTGTTGCCGGCCGGCACCTTTCCGGAAAAAGACTCCGTTTTCACGACGGGCGTTCCTCTCAACGCGATTCAGAAAGTCATCACAGTCGGCGAATGCAAATCCGACTGGGAAATAAATTTCGAGATGGCCAAGCGCCTCAATCCCGATGCCGTGCCATGGAAGAATGTTAGAGAGCTGTTTACGCACCGGCTCAAGCCGTCGGGATTCACCTTCGAAGAGCTCTGCGAGCGATCCTGGGCGCTCACACCGAAAAATCATTCCTCGGGGAGCGTCCCGTATCGCAGATATGAAAAAGGTCAGCTTCGGCCGGATGGAAAGCCTGGATTTCGGACTCCGACTGGCAAGGTCGAACTCTACTGCACGATCTACGAAAAATACGGGCTCGATCCGCTGCCCTACCACAGGGAGCCGTTCGAGAGCCCGACGAGCACTCCCGATATCTGGAAGGAATATCCGCTGATCCTGATCACAGGCCGGCGCAACGGCGTATTCTTCCACAGCGAGCACCGGCAGATCCCGTGGCTAAGGGAAATCGCGCCCGACCCGACGGTGGAGCTTCATCCGGATACCGCCAAATCGTTGGGCATCATCGACGGCGAATGGGTATGGATCGAAGGGGTGCGTGGCAAGGTTAAGCGTAAGGCCAAACTTACCCCCATCATTCATCGGCAGATGGCGCACGCCCTGCACGGGTGGTGGCTGCCGGAAACGGATGGCACCGCGCCAAACTTCTACGGCATTTGGGATTTGAACGTGAACCAGCTCATCCCCATGGGACACCAGAGCACGTCCGGGTTCGGTGGAGCGCCGACCAAGACTACCCTTTGCAAGATTTACCGAGCCGATCCGTGAGCCCGTATCGTGACCGAGTCAGTTTGCCGGGGCGCGGTGGGCCGGTGGTCGCGCGCACAGGAATGATCGTCGGCGATAGATCGGGAGTGAGCGATGGAACGTAAGGGGCTGGCGATCCACTATGAATATTGCACTGGCTGCCACAGCTGCGAGGTGGCGTGTAAGCAGGAGCACAATTACCCGGTCGGACGGAACGGCATCCGTGTGAACGAGATCTTCACAGAGTTGCTCGACAAGACATTGCGTATCGACTACCTCCCATTTCCCACGCAATATTGCACCCTTTGTGCATCAAGAACCACGAGGGGAGAACAGCCGGCCTGCGTCAAACACTGCCAGGCCGCCATCATGTCTTATGGCAGCTTGGTCGAGCTTGCAAAGCTCATGGAGCAGCAGCCGCGTTCTGTTCTCTTTGTGCCGAGATGAGTTTCGTGTTGGACTGCCTGCGAAGAGCGGTCCTGGTGGGATGTTAGTTCAAAGCGGCTGCTGACGCCAAGCCGGGCGGGAGGCAAAGCGATCGGCCAGCTTGGCGTCAGCAGCGTCGAGGATATTCAGCCGGCGGTCATCTGACACATCGAGCCCGCCAAACTTCGACTTCCATTTGCAGAAGGTCGCACCGCTGATCCCGTGCTTGCGCCAAACATCCGCCGTCTTAGCTCCCGCTTGCTGCTCCCGCAGGATTGCGATGATCCGCTCCTCGTTGAACCGTAATGCCTTCATCGTCCGTCTCCTTCTTCGCGACGGCCTCTACTCAAAACTGGAGGAGATCAAGGGGCTCACGTCACGGCCACCGCTTCATGTCATGCGCATTATCGCTTCAGCCGATCGGCCTTGGCGCCATCAGATGGTCTTTTGTTGACGGTGGCCAACGCAAGGCGGTAGCGTACACTATAATTATACTCGTTCAATATTTTTGAACGAAAATCTATGCCGCCGGGCGAACAAGGAGGCCGCGATGCGGCAACCGCGGACTACGGGGAGGGCAGGAAATCGGGCGGCGCCTATCTCGAAGGGACGCTCTTGCTCACAGGGAACGTCGATGCCTCCGTGGCGCTTGCTGAACGTGCGGAATTCGAAAGTCATACATTGTGTCGAGAGGTCTCGATGAGCGACCTAAAGCCCACAAAGCCACTTCCCGGCATTCAGTCGGTGGATAAGACCTTCGAAATCATGCGAGCGCTTCTCTCCGGTGGCGAGGCGTTGCGTCTTGTCGATATCGCGAGGGCAACAGGCCTCGCGCGCAATCACGCCTATGCCTATCTGGTCAGCCTCCAGCGCGTCGGCGCCGTTGTCCAGGATCCGGAGACCGGCCGCTACGATCTCGGCGAGACGGCACTCCAATTGGGATTGGCGGCGCTATCACGGATGGATTTTTTGGTGATCGCGCGACGATTCATGGCGGATTTGCAGCAAGAAGTCGGCGAGTCCGTTTGGCTGTCGGTCTGGAGCGATCGCGGCCCGGTTGTGGTGGCGAAGGTCGAAGGTGCTCACGCCTCGCCGTTTGAGGTCCGTATTGGCTCCCTCGTGGACGTTACAACCACTTCCACCGGCCGGACGTTCATCGCTCATCTGGATACCGGAATCTGGAAGCCACTCGTTAAGAAAGAGCGTTCACGTATGCCTTATGCGCCGACCGAAGCCGAACTCGACGCCTTTCTCCAACAAGCGAAGCGCCTCGGGGTGACCGACCGCGCGGAAGTCGTCATCTCACGTGACGTTGTATTGCGACAATTTGCTTCGCTTGCATCGCCTGTATTTGACTACAGCAGTTCCATCAAAGCCGTTCTAACGATTATTGGCCAAACAGGCGTGTTCGATGCGTCCCTGAACGGTCCCAATGCAGCCGCATTGAAGGCGGCCGCGAGCAAGCTTTCGGCGCGACTCGGATACACCGCGAAGGCGGCGGCATAAGAACACGACAACAGAAGCAAGGACGTCTTCATGCAGCGTAGAACCGACCGGATTTTGACCACCCATGTCGGAAGTCTGATTCGGCCACCGGAGCTTCTCGAATTTCTGCAGAAGAAGCGAAGCGGCGAAGCCATCGATGAGGCCGCCTATGACGCGTGTTTGCGACACGCCGTGGCCGAAATCGTCCGCCAACAGGCGGCGATCGGCATCGATATCGTCAGTGATGGAGAATTCGGCAAGTCGATCACGTGGTCGCGCTACATCTTGGAACGCTTGAGCGGATTCGAGCAGCGGAATGTCAACCCCGACGACCGGACGGTCCCGACCGCGATCGTTGGCAAGGATCGCCGGGATTTCGCGGATTTCTATGCCGAGTACGATCCCACCCAAAACATGATTGGCGTCACCGGTTGGGTGGTCACGGGCCCTATCACCTACAAAGACAAAGAGGTTCGGCGTGATATCGACAATTTGAAGGCCGCTCTCATCGGCGTGGGCGTCGAGGGCGCGTTCATGCCGGTGGTAGCGCCAGGGAGCGTCGCCCCAGAACGCAAACATGAATACTATCGCAATGCCGAGGAAAGTTTGCAGGCGATCGCCGACGCGCTGCACCAAGAATACAAAGCGATTGTCGACGCGGGCTTTCTTTTGCAGATCGACGATTCATATTTGGCTAGCTACTACGACATGATCGTGCCGCCCGGAACACTCGCGGACTACCGCAAATGGGCGACGGCGGTTGTGGAGGTGCTTAACTACGCGCTGAAGGGAATCCCCGAAGAAAAGGTCCGATACCATGTGTGCTGGGGAAGCTGGAACGGTCCGCACGCCTCCGACGTGCCGATGAAAGACATTGTCGATCTGGTCTTGAAGATTCGCGTTGGCGGCTATTCGCTGGAAATGGCCAATCCGCGTCACGAGCATGAATGGCGCGTGTGGGAATCGGTGAAGCTTCCCGAGGGCAAATTCCTGCTTCCGGGTGTCATCAGTCACACGACCAACGTCGTGGAACATCCGGAGCTTGTGGCTGAGCGCGTGATCAGGCTGGCCAATCTCGTCGGTCGCGAAAATGTTATCGCGAGCACCGATTGCGGATTTTCGCAGGGGCCGTTTATGCGGCGTGTCCACCCCAGCATTATGTGGGCCAAGTTGAAGGCATTGGTCGACGGCGCACGGATCGCGTCGAAGGCGCTGTGGTAAGCGAGTGTCGACCCTTAGCCTCCTCCGAGGCGGTCGGCAGCTTCCGTGACGATCGATAGATCGGAGAGCGCTTTCACATCGAGCTTCGCCTTCAGAATTCCAAGTTCCACTTGTACATCGATCGAGTGTTGCAGCGCCTCGAGATTGGGCAATCCACGCGGATCGCGGTAGTAGTCAGAATTGGTCCAGACATAGCCTGCGTAAAACTCGGGCGGCTGCTTGGTAAAAGAGGAGACGATCTGCAAGGCGTCAGCGCGGTTACTCGGATTCATGAACCAGCGCTGCGCTCGCATAAAGTCCTCGACGAAATCGACGAGCGCTGCGCGGTTCTTGTCCAAATAGCCACTGCGTGCCACCCAAAATATCTTCTGGGTTTGGCCCATCGCTTCCCTGCCGGTGAAAAGTGTATGGGCGAAGGATTTTAACTCGACGTCGAAAGCATAAGGCGGAATCGCGGCGATAAGCTCGGCTTTGTGTTCGTTCAAAACGGCCTTCATGTTGGGATAGGCGATCTGGACGATCGTCACGTCTTTGGTCGGGTCGAGCTTGTGTTTCACAAGCATCGCGCGCAAAGCGATGTCGCTTGCGGCACCGAATCCCGTGGACGCCAGTACCTTCTGCTTCAGATCCTCGACTTTCGTGATTCCGCTGTCATTCCGGACCTTGAACTCGTCGGTGTAATAGCCAGGCACGCCGTCCTGGGATTCATCGGCGATGACACGAAGATCGGTCATCCCAGCGTTTTGGACCGCGAGCGGAAAGCTTGAAAACGCCAGCGCCGCGATGTCGATCTCGCCTGCGGCGAGAGCAGTGATCATCTGCGGGCTATTTGAGATCCGCACCGCCTCGAACGCGTAAGATTTATCCTTGTGCGTGGCGAGCTCGCGCTTGGTGAAGATCACCGGCGCGAGCTCGCCGGGCATGACGGACCAGCCGAGACGCACAAGGATCGGCGCGTTCTCCGCCGCCTGAATGGTTACGCATCCAGGGCCGACCCAAAATGCGGTCACGAGTGCGAGCGTTAGGAATAATCCGCGGTGCATTGCGCTGCTCCCTGCTCAATCCAATTCGGCGGCGGCGGCGTGTAAGCGCAGCAGTTCCGGGATCGTCTCGGGCTTTCGACGCCCAAAACCGCATTCCGTGGCGATCGCGAAGCCACTCGCGAATTTGTTCGCAGCGGCGAGACGCCGCTTCACCCCATCAATTCCACCGGTAAGATGGATCAAGCCGAGCGCGATTTCGGTCTTGGGGTCAAGGTCAAGCCCGGTCAGTGGGGCAAAATAGGCATCATCCGTGCGGTCTCGTGGGACCGGCATGTGGATGAGATTGATCGGGCGACTAATCGCACGTCGCAAGCGGTTCGCCATCTCGACCAAGTCAGTCATGTCCGTGGGCTCAACCGAATGACGGTGGTTATTGTCGCCGTAACAGAAGTGGAACAACAGCTCGATATCAGCCGGGACCCGCTCGCCGAGCTTTGCGAGGATCGCTGTGAAACGCCCCTCCATTTCGTCCTTGGTGTTTCCATAGACGCCCGTACGCTCGCGCTGGAGCCGCTCGAATACCGCCGAGGCGACATCGAACTGAATCGCGATGTCCTGGTGGGGAAGCGTCGCCGCAATCTTGTCGATCTCCCGCCCAATCGCTTCGTTGTAAATCGGTTCAATCGCCGGAATGAGTTCCTCAACGACGTGAGAGCGTACTGCCGAGTGCCCCGGCGCGAAGGTGATTTGAAAACGTGTTCCTGCCGGAATATCGCCCCGATCTCTTAGCCACTTGAACGTGGCATAGGATTCTCTTGCGATGTCGGCATAGAAGAGATTGTCGATGCGAAAGTCTTCAATCTTCGCACCTTTCTTCAGGCGATAGAGCTGGTGTCTGGACGCAGCTTCGTGGACGCTCCAGGTATCTTCCGAGGGTTCGAGCACGGGGCTTTGGCTAAAGGCCGGTGCCAGCCAACCGAGCCAGGTCGATCGATCGCCCGTCTCGCCATCGGGAATGCGTTTGAGGCGCACGCCCAGTGCCTTGCTAACGGTTGTGAATACCGCTTCCGCGTTGGCAAGCGGAACGCTGCCCACGAGGTAGAGGTTATGTCCCGACATCTTCGCACCTCCCTTTGATCATTGTTACTCTCACTCTAAGTGGATCGAGCAAGTCTTCATGCAGATTGAGTTCAACTATGCCCCGTCTCAAGCGATCGCCCCTCGATAGTGCCGGCGAGTACGGCGGAGATCCACGCGGCCGTCTTCGGCATTCCACCGAAGGTAAAGAAATGAAGACCAGCAATCTCGCGGCTAACGTCGTGCTGCGCGAGTTCTTGAATCACGTGTTCGGGGCTCGCTTGAACCAAGACGCGCGCCCAATATGTGTCACGCCAAAGCGCTCGCATCGAGTTCCCAACCCCGCACCGAGCCGCGTACTTCAAGAGTGTGGCGACATTCGCTGGGCCTGGCAATCCGATGCAAATTGGAATGTTGTCTATATGATCGTGAGCCCACGCCAACCAGCGCAGGATCGGCGCCGATTCAAAGGCGAATTGCGTCACGATAAAGGGCGATATTCCTCGTTGTTGAAGCCGCGCAATTTTCGTCATTAACGCGGCTTCCAGCGTCCCGCGAGAAATTCGTGGATGGTCTTCCGGATAAGCGGCAATACCAACGCTGCGGATGCGATGCTTCTCGATCAAGCCGGTTTCGATAAGATCGAGACTTGACGTGAATGTGCCCGCGGGCCGATCGGCATCACCACCAATCAAAAGTAGTCGATCGACCATCGCCTCGCTGACGAGACGATGCAAACACATGTCCAGTTGATCAGTCGATGCCATATGTCGAGCAGCCAAGTGGGGAACAGGCGTCAGCCCAGCCTCGCGCAACTTTGCGGCCGCTCTGATCCGTTGTTCGAGTGAATCTTTTGGCAGGAAAGTTATGTAAACCGCCGTGCCTGCCGGCAGGGATGCCTTTACAGCTTCGCCTACCGCCGGCGCGCTGCACGAGGTTTCTACCGAGCATCCGCGAAAGAGCTGCCGAAGGCGCTCTGGGTGCGCGTCAGTCGTGGCTGAATGAGGGTCGATGCCGCGATCAGCCATTTTGACGTCGGCCAAGCACGGAACCTTCCGATTTCCGCGAAATCACATAAGATTCGTCCCAGAACCACAGCCCACCATATTGCCGCAGCACCTCCTTCGTCGCCTCCAAATAGGCGCGGATATTGATAACTTCCGACAAGCGCTGATCATCGATCTGAGCAACGTATATCGCGGCATTCCAAGCCGCAAAAAGCGTTGATGTTCCGATGCTTTCTCCGACCTCGCTCGGCAAGGTATGCATGTTGTACCGGAAGAATGATCGTTCGTCCGAACGATCGTCAAAATTGAATTCCCGAGCGTCGTGGCCAAGCTCCGATTTCGTCGCCCGCATCAACGCGACACGGTCGGTAATGAAGGGGTTTTCTCCTGGCCACATCTTTTGAATGATTTCCATCCCCGGGTCTTGCCCGTGCGAGTGGATGCCGACTAGCCGCCCGCCGGGAGCGAGGCTGCGAACAAGCGGCGCGACGACTTTGCTCGCTTTGAAATCGGTCGGCGCCAAAGCCCGGTAAGGCTGCGACGCGATCACGAGATCGTAATCGGCTCGCGCGACATCGCGACGGGGCCGCAGCTCGTTGAGCAAGAACTTATGATCGTCGCGATAGAGCACGAGGACAATCGGTTTCTCGTAGACCGGGTTTCCCGTCGCGGCGCTAACCCGTGCTCGCCAATTCCGAGCCAAGAAGGATTGAAGCTCTGTGATTTGAGTTTCGAACCCGCGCGCTGTTTGGCCAAGCAGCGGTTCTTCATGCCAAATCATGCTCGTGGCTGCTGTCAACGACTTGGGCTTCAACCACGGCGCTTCGGCGTAATACATGTTTGTCAGCACGAAAACAGTGGCAGGATGCTCGTGAAAGCGGTCGGGCATTTTCTCGAGCGTGAGCCGAACATCTTCCAAACTGATTTCTTTGCCCGCAACGTAGAAAGGAACCGTCGGAAAGCGATGGTGCATCGAGCGCATCACGCGGGTTAGAACCGTTCCGTCGCCAACACCTGCATCAAAGATCCGAATGCCGGGCGGACGAGGTTTAGTACCCGCCGCTTCAGCGGCCACGCGGTCCGCGACGACCCATTTCTCGTCACATGTGTTGACGAAGAGCAGGTATTTTTGTCGATTGTCGTAGAAGCGGAAATTTTTATCTTGCGACGATGGCGCGTCCGAAGCGTTTGTCGCGTCCGCCATCTTGACGGCTTTCATTGTTTCTCCAGCCACATTTGAACTTTGACACTCCATCAACGAACGAGCCGCGGGCGGCGATCAACCACATTCTCGCCCACGCGATTCGTTGGAATGCCAGATTTTGCCCGTCGAAGTTCAACGATGTTGAACGTCGCTGAAAATCGTCCAACAAGCATGAACGATTCTGCGCGGCGGCACAGTTCAGTTGGGACATTAGGGGTGCCCGACTGATAATCTTGTGGGAGAAATATATTCTGCGATCCTGTAGTAGCTCACGCCTCGCCAATGCGAACCGATGCCGACGGCGACGGTAATTGCCAAAGCGTCGGTTTGGCAGAGCCTTTGGGAGGAACTTGCGTGCAAGCAAGCGATGCGCAGGCGGGGGATAATACACACAACGAAAATGCGGAGGAACTTCGAGCTATGACGGAAATCCATCTCAGCCCGCCATTTCGTGCAGATCATGTCGGCAGCATGCTGCGGCCGCAGCAATTGCTCGAGGCGCGCCGGAGCTACGCCGCGGGCAAAATCGCGCCCGACGCCCTTCGTTCATTGGAAGATGCGGCAATCCGCGACGCTGTCGCGTTGCAGGAACGAGTCGGCTTGCAGTCAATCACCGACGGTGAATTTCGCCGCAACAATTGGCGTGACCGTTTCTTCGAGCGAACCGACGGCTATAGCAAAGACAAGGCGACTAGCTCTTTTGAGTTCACCGACTTTTCCGGTGAGACACGTCGAGGCATGCCGGTGCAATACGCAATCGGCAAATTGAAACGTCGCGATTCAATCACGGCCGATGATTTCGCGGCGCTGCAAAAACTCACCAAACGAACGGCCAAGGCGACGATTCCGTCTCCGACGGTCAACCACTTCTTCACCGGAGACAGGGGGTTGGAGAAATCGCCTTACGCAGGAGACCGTAAGACCTATATGGCGGATATCGCCGCGATCTATCGCCAGGAAGTTGCCGCACTGGCCAAACTCGGTTGTAAATATCTGCAGGTCGACGAAGTCCCGCTCGCCGTTCTCTGCGATCCGAAGAACCAGGAGCGCGTGCGTGCGCGCGGCGAGGATCCTCAGAAGCTCATCGACGATTACATCGGTTTGATCAACGCCTCATTCGTGGACCGACCAAAAGGCATGACGCTCTGCGTTCACTTGTGCCGCGGCAATTCCGGTCACGGCCAAGCCAGCGGCGGCTATGATCCGGTTGCCGAGCGCTTGTTTCAGAACCTCGATTTTGACGGCTTTTTTCTCGAATATGACACCGAGCGTTCCGGCGATTTCCAGCCGCTGCGCTACGTGCCCAAAGACCGCGTCGTTATCCTTGGCCTCATCAGCACCAAGCAAAAGGCGCTCGAGCCGATCGAGGAGCTGAAACGCCGCGTCGCCGATGCCGCGCGCTTCGTCGATATGGACCGCCTCTGTCTCAGCCCGCAATGCGGCTTTGCCTCGAGCTCGGAGGTCGATCGCTTCACGGTCGATGACGAAGAGCGCAAGCTCGCGCATCTTGTGAGTGCCGCAAGCCAGATCTGGAAGACGTGACGATCGCTTCCTTTCACCTCTTTTTTCGAGATCAAGCGCAATGAGCGCCGTCAGGGAGAAACCAATGCCTGGTCATGATGTTTATCTCGTTGGTTCCGTACCTATGGCCAGCACCGAGGAGGTGTTCACCAAAGTAAGCGGCGCGCTCGGTTCGCGCCTCAAGCGCATGCCCGACGGCGAAACCGGCAAACGCTTGGATTGGATCACGTGGCTTGAGCCAGTCTTCGCCGAAAGTCCTGTCATGGAGCAGTCGGACGAGGTTTTTCAGGTTCATGCCACCGGCGTGGCACGAAGGCGGTATCGGCTGAAACCCGGAAAATCGATCGCGGACTTTCGCATCGACAATCTTTTTTATGCAGATATTGCGAAGGATTCCTACGCCGTGTTCAAGCGATTACGCGCCGCCGGAAAGATCCCGGCGGGAACGCGGTTCCAGGTCGATCTCGTTCCAGCGCATTCTGTTATCTGGCTGTTCGTGGCCAACGATCTGCAGGCGGCAATCGACCCCATTTATAACGAGGCGCTCGGGCGGGAGATCGATAAGATTTCGGCGGCGATACCGCGTCAGGATTTGGCCATCCAATTCGATGTCGCGTCGGCGGTTTTCGCTCGGCTTCAACGCGATGAAACCAGCGTCTACGGCAAGACAAAGAGCGAGATGGAAGAAAAATTCTCCCAGATTCTCGCTGGGTTGGCGAACCGCGTGCCCGCGGATATCGATCTCTTATTTCACTTCTGCTATGGCGACAGCAACCACCGCCACGTGGTCGAGCCGGTCGACATGGCTGACATGGTCGATATGGCAAATCGGCTCGACACGCTTGTCGGACGCCCCATCAACCTTATCCACATGCCGGTCCCGCGCGATCGATACGACGACGCCTATTTCGCTCCGCTCACGAAGTTACATCGGCGCCCTGAGACGCAGCTGGCGCTGGGACTTGTCCACTTTACGGACGGCCTTGAGGGCACGAAGCGGCGAATGGCCGCGGCAAGTAAGGTCGCACAGAATTTCGCGATCGGCACGGAATGCGGCTTCGGCCGGCGCGAGCCTGGAACGATTCCGGCGCTTTTACAGATCCACGCTGCGGCTGCAGAGCTCGATTAAGATCGGTCCGCGAAAAGGACCTGCGACGAATGGGAGGGGAGGATGAATAATTGCGGCAAGCCGACAAGAGATCGCTTCCGGCGACTCGTCCTGCTCGTGGCCTTGCTTGGACCGTGGGTTTTGTCGCCAGCGCAATCGAGCGCGGCTGACAAGCTCCGCGTCGGAAAGCCCGAGCCGACGGGGTTTGACTTCTCTCCCGTGGAGGTCGGCATCGAGACCGGCATTTTTCCGAAATATGGCATCGACGCCGAAAGCGTTGCATTTGGTGGTGCGGCGCGCGAGCAGCAGGCGCTTGTCGCCGGAAGCATCGATCTCGCCTTGGGCTCCGGGCTCGAAATGACGGCGATCGTCAAGGGTGCGCCGGAGAAGGCGGTCGCGGCGATGTACGGCGCTCCCCGCAATATGTGCGTGATCGTTCTCCCCAATTCACCGATCACCGATGCATCGCAATTGAAGGGCAAGACGATTGCCGTGTCGGGCCCGGCAAGCCTGACAGCCTGGGTCGCGAAAGAACTGTCCAACCGTCAAGGGTGGGGGCCGGAAGGCGTGAAGCTCGTGGGCCTCGGCAGTCTCGAAGGCATGACCGCGCAACTCTTTTCGGGAAACGTCGATGCTTCCGTCGATTCGACGGAGAACGCCTATCTGCTCCAATCGCAAGGCCGGGCGCGAATCTTGGTCAGCATGGGCAAAATCGTTCCTGATTTTGCCACCCATGTCATCTTCGCTTCGAACGACCTCATCGCGCACAATCCGGATTTGCTGCGCCGCTTTCTCAAAGCTTGGTTCGACACAATCGCCTTCATGAAATCTCACGAGGACGACACCATCCGCATTACGGACAAGGTGACGGGTTTGACGCCCGCAATCGCGAAGATCGTTTATGAGGAGCAGATGCCGATGTTCTCGCTTGATGGACGCTTCGATCCCAAGGCACTGGACGTCGTGCAGCGCGCCTTCAGCGATCTCGCCCTTCTCAACGAGCCGCCGAACATGAAGGCGCTCTACACAGAGGAATATCTACCCTCAAAATAGCCGCGAGTACAAAACACCTAGCGTATGCGGCGATCGTGATCCGAACCGATTGGAGACGGCTTGATGAAACGCAGTTCAAATCGAATTCTCGTGACGCATGCGGGGAGCCTGCCGCGGCCAGATGCACTGCGCGATGCATGGGGTAAGCCGACGAGCAGTTCTCCAGAGGAAACCACCCTGCAAACTCTCTTACGCGAGTCGGTGGCCGATGTTGTCTCCGAGCAGATCAAGGCCGGGGTCGATGTTCCGAATGACGGCGAGTTCGGCAAACCAATGCGCTCGGCCTCAGACCTCGCAGCCTGGGGTACGTACATCTTCAATCGGATCTCGGGTTTCGGGCCTACGCCGAGCGATGAGGCCGCGCCAGATCGCGCTGCCGCAGGCCAGCCGATGCGCATCGTGGGGACGCGCTGGGAGCAACGGGAATTTTCTGACTTCTACGCTCAATCGACGTTGGGCGTTCCCAGCACAGTATCGCGGCCGACCTGCATTGGGCCGCTCGCTTATACCGGACACGATGCGCTGCGGCACGACCTTGCAAATCTGAAGGCTGCCGCCGATGCCGCCGCGATAAAGGAAGCATTCGTCACCTCGATCGCGCCGGGAAGTCTTGAAATGTTTTGTCGTGGCCAAAATCGCCACTACCCCAACGCTGAGGCCTTTCTCGCGGGAATCGCGGCGGCGCTTCGTGTCGAATATCGCGCTATCGTCGACGCGGGCTTCGTGCTGCAGCTCGACGATCCTGGCCTGCCGGACACATGGGACATGTTAGACCCGCATCCGACGCTCGAGCAGTACAAGCGTTATGCGATGCTGCGGGTTGAAGCGCTGAATCATGCGCTTGAAGGAATCCCCGAGGATCGTGTGCGCTACCATATCTGCTGGGGCAGCTGGCACGGTCCGCATGCGACCGATATCCCCCTGCGTGACGTCGTCGACGTGATGCTTCAGGTGAAAGCGCAGGCCTATTCGGTCGAAGCCGGCAATGTTCGCCACGAACATGAATACAAGGTGTGGCGGGACGTGAAGTTGCCGGACGGAAAAATTCTCATTCCTGGCGTCGTAAGCCACGCGACAAACGTGATTGAACACCCTGAGCTGGTTGCGGACCGGCTTGTCGTATACGCCAACGTCGTTGGTCGCGAGAATGTCATCGCTGGAACCGATTGCGGTTTGGGCGGGCGAGTACATTCGCAGATCGCCTGGGCAAAACTTCGCGCCCTGGCCGAGGGCGCGCGTCTCGCGAGTGGACAGCTCTGGCGTAGGTGATCTCCGACGGCAGCACTTTAGAAAGAATCAAAAGCCGGAGCCGCGATTGCTCGCGGTGAAATGTCCGCTGTGGGTCTTGGTCGTGTAGAAACGCGTTGGAGAGGCGAGGTCGAAGAAGCCGCGGATGCACTCGGTGGCGTCATTTCGCCGTTTCACCAAGCTTCGTCGTAGAGCGCTCCTCTGAGTCTCCGACTGTGTTGCGCTACCAGGTTTACGCCTTCATCGCCGCAATGAGTGGTCCGGAGCCCATTATGTTCATGACGCGCGTGAGGTTATAAGCCAGCACGTGCAGCGCCATTTCGGTTGCCACGCGCGGCATCGTCTTCATCAGGAAGTGCGTGGCACCCATCCGCGCCTTGATCGTCCCGAAGGGGTGCTCGACTGTCTCACGCCGCTGACGCATCTTTTCGGGATGTTCGTCGAGGCGCTGCTGGACCGAATCCAGAAGATGCTCGTGCTCCCATCTCGGTATTCGTCGCTCGCGACCTGTCGTGCACTTGGACCTGAGCGCACACGTCAGACACGCTGTCGTCCAATAGCGACGCATCATCTTGCCGTCTTCCTCAGCCATAAACCGATAGGTCAACCGCTCACCAGCGGGACAGCGATAGGCATCGTCCGCGGCGATGTAGACGAAGTCCTGTTTACCGAACCGGCCATCGGATTTGGCGCCCGAGGTCATCGGCTTCGGCAGCGTGACCGTGATGCCCGCCTCCTCGCACGCCAGGATCTCCATGCTGCTAAAATAGCCTCGATCAGCGACAACCTCCAAGGTGTCCGTCTCCAGCGTGGTTTTTGTTTCGATGGCCATGCGCGCGAGTTGCGACCGGTCGGTGCCGACGTTGGTCACCTCGTGCGCGACAATCAGGTGATGCTTGATATCGACAGCCGTCTGCACGTTGTAACCAACAACGCCGGAACCACGGCCGCTCGTGGCCATGGAGCGAGAGTCGGGATCGGTCAGCGAGATCTGCTGGTCAGAAGCCGCGAGCATCCGCGCTTCGAGTGCCTCCAGCCGCAGCATCTGTTCTTTCAGCGTCTCAATCTTCTCCTTGAGACGGGTCGTCTTGGTCGTGAGTGCGTCCGACGGCTCTTGCCGATCGGCGCTGTCGAGCTGCTGCAAGTAGCGCGCAACGCTTTCTTCGATCTGCGCCCTCCGCCGCTCCATCTTCGCACGCGTAAAATTCTTATCGCGGTTGTTGACCGCCTTGAACTTGCTGCCGTCGATGGCAACGCTGGTCTCGGTGAGCAGACCGAGGCAGCGGCAGAGCGCAACGAAGCGGCCACAGACCTGACGGATGGCAAGGCCATTGTCCTTGCGGAAGTCGGCGATTGTCTTGTGATCGGGCGTCAAGCGGCCCGTCAGCCACATCGCCTCGACGTTGCGCCCGGCCTCGCGCTCGAGCCGCCGACTCGATTGAACCCGGTTGAGATAACCGTAGATGTAGAGCTTCAGGAGAACCGATGGATGATACGAAGGTCGGCCGGTTGCCTCGGGATCGACCCCGCTAAACCCAAGGTCAGCCAGATCGAGCTCGTCGACAAAGACGTCGATCACGCGAACCGGATTGTTCTCGCCGACCCAGTCTTCCAAGCGTTCTGGAAACAGCGTGCTCTGTCCGCGATCTATGCCCTCAACAAAGCGCTTCATCCGATCCCCCGCAAATCGCAGCGGAATCATATCGTCGGAATCGCATCAAGCGGGGTCTTTTCACACAGCCAGGGTCATAAGCGATATTAAGGTCAGCGCTCGAGCGATGTCTGCTCGTCACCGTTAAGCGGATATCCTAGATTCGCTCTAACATATTGCCTTCGTGCCAAAGGCGGACACGACCCCCCTCTCCAACCGGGCTAATCCACATTCGACCCATAGCCGGCGCTTAGGCTCGCCGGCAAAGATAGCACCTTTCTCGGCGCAGACCTGCATGCCAACGCGAGGTGCTGCTCACACTGACGTGCGTTAATCCGGCCTGCTCCATTTTCCGGGGCGATGAATTGATCTGCGTCAAGGCCGGTTCTCGGTCAGGGGCGGATGCTAACCCCAAACATCAAGATGCCGAGACCACAGGAGGAGAGGCCAATGAATGCCCCCAAGGAATTGACGGAGCTGCGCAAGTTTGGCGGCGAAGAGATCGAACTCGTGTTCCGTAAATTGCAGAAGACGGCTCCCACAGCGATGCACTATGAGCCGTTTCAACCGGGTGTAACCACGGAGAACGGCGTTGTCTGCGAGCGCGACGTCGCCGTGCCGCTGCGCGACGGCACCACGATCTACACCGACGTCTACCGCCCGGAGGGCGGCACCAACCTGCCCGCCATCATATGTTGGAGCCCGTTTGGCAAACGCCACTATTACGCCACGACGCCGATATTTCTGGCTCTGGGCGTACCTCCTGGCACGATTTCCCGTTGGGCGAAATTTGAGGCGCCCGATCCGGCTTATTGGTGCTATCACGGCTATGCCGTCATCAACCCCGATGCGCGCGGCGCCGGCAATTCGCAGGGCGATATCGCCTGCTTCGGCACGCAGGAAGGCCGCGACGGCCATGATCTCGTCGAATGGGTAGCCGCGCGCGAGTGGAGCAATGGCAAGGTCGGGATGTCCGGCAACTCGTGGGTCGCCATGACCCAGTGGCTAACCGCGGCGGAGAAGCCGCCGCATTTGGCTTGCATCGCACCCTGGCAGGGCTGCACCGACATCTACCGCGAATTCGTCTGCATGGGCGGCGTGCCAGAGACCGGGTTCAACAATTTCCTTCTCGATATGCTGAACGGGCCCGGACGCGAGGAAGACTATCTCGCCATGGCCTTCAAGTACCCGCTCATCAATGCCTATTGGGAGGACAAGATCGTCCGCTTCCAGGATATTGAGATCCCCGCCTATGTCACCGCGGGCTGGAGCCACTTCCATCTACGCGGCTCCATCGAAGGTTTCCGGCGCATCGCCTCGCCCAAGAAGTGGCTCAGGGTCCACCGCGATTTCGAGTGGCCGGACATGTACACGCCCGAGAACATCGAAGATCTGCAGCGCTTCTTCGATCGCTACCTGAAGGAGATCCACAATGGCTGGGAGATGACTCCCCGCGTGCGCATCGACGTCATGGACGCGCGCGACGTCGATTACCAGCTCCGGCGTCCGGAAAAGGAATTTCCGCTCGAGCGGACGCAATACCGGAAGCTCTTTCTCGACGCGAGCAAAAACCAACTCTCGTTCGATCCCGTGAGAAATGAAGCCTCAACCCGATACGAGGCCACGAAGGGCCAGGCAGTATTCGCCATCACGTTCGACGAGGATACCGAACTGACCGGCTATATGAAGCTGCGGCTCTGGGTCGAGGCCGATGGCGCGGACGACATGGATATGTTCGTCGCGGTCCAGAAGGCAGACGAGAAGGGCAACATTCTTCCGACCCTCGTCCTGGGCGAGCCCCACCCCGGCGCGCCGGGCCTGTTGCGGGTCTCGCACCGCGAGCTCGACGAGAAGCAGTCCACGCCCTACCAGCCTTTCCATACCCATCGCCACGAACAGAGGCTGAAGCCCAAGGAAATCGTCCCGGTGGACATCGAGATCTGGCCGACGAGCAAGCTCTGGCATGCGGGCCAGCAGCTGCGCGTCGTCGTGTCGGGCCATTACGTCCGCGAGCCCGGCTGGTTCGAGCCTTTCGCATGGGAAACACGCAACAAGGGCAACCACATTATTTATGCCGGCGGGAAGTACGACTCGCACCTTCTGGTGCCGGAAATTCCGCCCCGCTATAGGGCCGGCGCCTATGTGCGGCGGTGACCGCCGAAGAAGCGAGCGGACCGGGCCATGAGCATCGAGGAGAAGATCGCCGAGCGCACGATCGAGGAGGTAGCGCGGATCTTCAAGAAGAACCCGGGCGAGATCACGCGCGAGACGCGCTTCGTCGAGGACCTTCACGCCAAGTCGGTCAACGTCGTCCAGCTCGTGGCCGTGCTCGAGAATGAATTCGGCGTCTCCATACCCTTCATGGAGACGCGGCGGCGGAAAACCGTTGGCGACGCTATCGACTTCGTGATCGCGCTGCGCAAGGCCTGATACGACCCCGGCGGCCCGCGGGCGTGGGCAAGGAGTTGCACCATGGACCTCATGGCAAGCCTGCGGGAAAAGGCGGCGGCGCGCTGCCCCCGCATCGTGTTTCCCGAAGGCGCGGACCCGACCGTCCAGGAGGCAGCGCGGATCGTCCGCGCCCGCGGCTTCGCGCGGCCTATCCTGGTCGGAGGCGCCGCGGCGATCGCCGCTGGCGGGGCCGACCTCGCCGGCATGGAAGTCGCCGACCCTGCGACCTCGCCCAAGCTTGCCGCTTATGCCGCAGCCTATGCCGCGCGCGAAAGCTTTCCCGATGCCGCGGCCGCGCATCTGCTGGCACGGCCCCTGCCTTTCGCCGCGATGATGCTGGGCGCGGGCGATGCGGACGCCATGGTCGCGGGCTTCACCCACGGCACAGCGCAGGTCATCCTTTCCAGCCAGATGTTCGTCGGGATGATGGAAGGCGTGACCACGGCTTCCAGCTTCTTCGTCATGGCGGTGCCCGACTGGGAGGGCGGCGAGCAAGGGCTGTTGATGTTCGCGGATTGCGCCGTCAATCCCAACCCGACCGCGCCGGAGCTTGCCGACATCGCCATCGCCACGGCCGCCAGCGCGCGCGACCTGCTGGGCTGGGAGCCGCGCGTGGCGATGCTGTCCTTTTCCACCCGCGGCAGCGCAACCCATTCCGATGTCGACAAGGTCGTCGAGGCTCTGCGCCTCGTCAAGGAGCGCGAGCCGCGCCTGTGCGTGGACGGAGAAATGCAGGCGGATGCCGCGCTGGTTCCCGCCGTCGCCAGGAAGAAGATGAAGGACGGCAGCGCGGTAGGCGGCAAGGCGAACATTCTCGTCTTTCCCGACCTCGATGCCGGCAACATCGCCTACAAGCTGGTGCAGCGTCTGGCCAAGGCTGCGGCTTATGGGCCGGTGCTGCAGGGATTCCGCCGGCCGGTGAGCGATCTGTCGGTGGGCGCGACGGTCGAGGATATCGTCGGCGCGACCACGATCGTCGCCGCCTGGGCGTGAGACGTAAAGTGTGCGTCGTCAACTCAGCGTCGCGACGCCGATGGCATAGTCGCCGTCATAGGCGACGCTGACCAGCACCCGCGCGACCCCGCGGAGCGCGGCGAGTTCGGCGAATTTTCCCATAAGCGCGGCCACGGGCTCGCCATGCGGGCCGTCCGTGATCTCGATCTCGCTGAACTGCACCCCCGCGTCCCAGCCGGTGCCAAAGCTTTTGAAGATCGCCTCCTTGGCGGCGAAAATCATCGCCAGATAGGCGATCGGATTCGGGTGCGCGCGCGACCGCTCCTGCTCCCGTGGCGTGAAGACCTTGTCGAGGAACACCACGCCGCTGGTTTCGACCGCGTCCTTCATCCGCTTGAGCGCGATCAGATCGGCGCCCACTCCGATCGCCGTACCCGCCGCGTTCGGCGGAGTCACGCCGGTCTCGATGCCGCGCGCAGCACGGCGACCGTCTCGCGCGCGATCTGCAGCTCTTCATTGGCCGGGACGACCAGAATCGCGGGGCCGGAGCCGCCGCCGCTTATGCTGCGCACCGTTTCCGCCGGCGCCGCGTTCAGCGCCGGATCGAGCCGAAGCCCCAGCTGCTGCAACCCGTCGCAGATTCGGGCGCGGACCCAGGCATCGTTTTCGCCGACGCCGGCGGTGAAGACCAGCGCGTCCAGCGGCCAGACCGCGCCCGCATAGGCGCCGATATATTTGGCGGCGCGGTAGCAATACATTTCGCGCGCCAGCGTCGCGTCCGGATCGCCCGCGAGGCTGCGGTGCGCCACGGTCAGCATGTCCGCCTCGCCGCAGATACCCATCACGCCTGAGCGGAAATTGAGCAGGTGGTCGAGTTCGGACGGGCTCATCCCCACGCGCAGCAGCTGCAGCAGGATCGCCGGGTCGATGTCGCCGCAGCGGGTCTGCATCATCAGGCCTTCGAGCGGCGACATGCCCATGGAAGTGTCGATGGACCGACCGGCACGAACGGCCGTCACCGACGCGCCCGCACCGAGATGCGCGACGATGATGTTGAGGCTCGCCGCTTCGCGCTTCAAATGCTCGGCGGTCGCAACCAGGCACCAGGCGCAATTCGTGCCGTGGAATCCGTAGCGGCGGATGCCATGTCGGCGCGCCACTTCCTGTGGCAAGGCGTAGGTCGAAGCAATTGCTGGCATGCCGTGATGAAAAGCGGTATCGAACACAGCGACCTGCGGTAGATCCGGCTGATGGCGGCGCGCCGCTAGGATACCGGCCAGGTTCGCGGGATTGTGCAGCGGTGCCAGCACCGCTTGCGCCGCGATTGCCGCACACACCGCATCGTCGATCACGACCGGCGCGCCGAACGCCGCCCCGCCATGCACCACGCGATGGCCGATGGCGTCGAGCCGCGCCGTGCCCGCCGCATCGAGCGCCGCGAACAGCTCCTGTAGCCCTGCCACGTGGTTCTTGACCGGCTTCGCAGGAGCCTCATCCTTCGCCGCGGCCGCCCCCTCGGGCGTGATGCCGGCGATCAGACCCTTGGCCAGAACCCGCTCGTCGCGCATATCGAACAGCTGGTACTTGATCGACGAGCTGCCGCTGTTCACGACAAGGACACGCATTACGGCTCCTTGTTGTACAGTCTGCAGCAACCAAGCCAGTCCAGTTGTCGCAGATAAAATGGGTGAAGACCGAAACCCACAGCATCGTCGCTAATGAAACGCGGCACCCGTGCGATCGTCACCCATTCAGCTGCTCAGGAAATGACCCCGAGACTACAAAACAGCATCGAGCGATGCCTTGATCCGAAATAGCTTTTCGGCATTGCCGTGCAGAATCAGCGCGCGATCCCGCGACGATAGGGGCGCGTGTTTCATGAAATTGACCCCTATCTCCGTCTCCTCGAACGGATAGTCGACCGCGAATAGCACTTTTTCTGCGCCCAAAAGCTTCACGCAATATTCAAGCGTCGGATTCCAGAACATTCCGCTTGTCGTGATGTGGAAATTGGCACGGAAATATTCGCTCGGACGCTTCTTCAGCCGAACCATGCCGGGCGCCTGCCCGCCAGGCCGCGCGCGCCGGCCAGCCGGTGCGAATTCGTCGCCCATCAGCAGCGCGAAAATATCATCCGTCCTGTAGAGCCAATAGGGGAGCGCCTCGCCCATGTGGCCGAGAACGATCTGCAGATCGGGATAATGATCGAACACGCCACCGAGAATCATCCGCATCGCATGCAAGCCGGTTTCGGCCTGGAATCCCCACAACGCGGCAACCATCTGGTACTTCTCGAACGGCGCGACCATCGAATTGGGCGGGAAGCCTGGGTGCATGTAGATCGCCGCGCGATGCTTTACCGCCGCGTCGAAGATCGGCCAGAACTTCGGGTCGTCCAGGAATTCGCCCTGGGTATGGGAATAGATGCAGATTCCATTGAGGCCGAGCTGGGTCATCGCGCGCTCGATTTCGGCTGCGGCTTTTTGCGGATCCTGCGGCGCTATCGTCGCAAGCGCGGCGAAGCGCCCGGGGTGCTCCTTGATGATCGCGGCAAGCCGGTCGTTCGCGAGCGCCGCCAATGCCGTTCCTTCCTCGGCACTGAAGTCCTGCACGCTTTGGTGCAGCAACAGCTGCATATCGAGCCCGGCGCGGTCCATCTCGGCGAGCCGAACGTCCATGTTCGTCAGCTTCCGGACATAGAGCGGATTGCCATAGAACATCTGGAGGTACTTCACGTTCGGCGACGTGCTTGTCGCCGCCAGCTTGCTGAAAGCATCTAAGACTTCGGGAATGGCAATATGCTCTTCGGTCGCGATCCGTCGCACCTTCGCCGGTGCCGCGATAACGTCGCTGGGGGATGTCGTGGATGCGAGAAACGCTGCGCCTGCGGTCGCAGTAAGAAATTGCCGCCTGTTTTGATCAATCATTTGAGTGCTCCACCAATAAGGCCATATCGGTATTTCAAAGAGCCACCCGCCCGTCTTGGCTCCTCCTCGGAAGCGAAGGCCAGAGAAAGGTTGTTAATTTTTATAGCGCATTAGAGTTTGCGGGAATTGATCTGAATCAAATACCCGCCCTGCGGACCGATCGGAAACGAACGTGCCGAGTTTGAGCCGCTCTGTTTCCGGCAGACACGCCGCCACGAGGTTCCGCGAGAGCGACGTGTTCCGCCGCATCTTCGATCACGTCGTGGCGTCCTGTATTGCGGCCGGCTTGGTCGGTGGCGAGGGCTTCGCGGTGGATGCAAGCCTTATCGAGGCCGACGCCAACCGCCAGCGCTCGATCGCAGGCAAAGATTGGCACCGAGAGCGTGATCCTCAACATGCCAGCCGGGCAGTGAAGGAATATCTCGCAACGCTCAATGATACCGCCTTCGGTGCGGCGACTGAGGTCGTACCGAAGTTCGTCTCGCCATCCGATCCGGCCGCACAATGGACCGGCGCTCACAAGGGGCCGGCTTTCTTTGCCTATGCCGATAACTATCTGATCGACGCGCGGTTTGGGGTCATTGTCGACGTCGAGGCCTCACGCGCCGTCCGCCAAGCCGAGGTTGGCGCGGCACGGACCATGCTGGAGCGCACCGAGGCGCGCTTTGGTCTCAAGCCTCAACGGCTCGCTGGGGATACCGCCTACGGATCGGCGCCGATGCTGAACTGGCTCGTCGAGGACAAGCAAATCACCCCGCACATCCCTGTCACCGACAAGTCGAACCGAAAGGATGGCACCTTCGCGCGCAGCGATTTCCGGTACGATGCCGAGAGAGACGCTTACGATTGTCCAGCGGGAAAGGAACTTCGAACCAGCGGCACGGTGCATGAAGGCACGACGCTGCTTTATCGGGCGTGCAAACTCGACTGCGATCGATGCTCGCTCAAATCACGATGCTGCCCGAAGGAACCCGCGCGCAAGATCCCACGCAATATTCACGAACACGCCCGCGACGTTGCCCGATCGCTCATCGGTACCGAAGCGTTCGAGCAGTCGCGGCGTGAACGCAAGAAGATCGCGATGCGCTTCGCGCACTTGAAACGCATCTTGCGGCTCGGCCGTCTTCGATTACGTGGCCCGCGTGGCGCTCAAGACGAGTTTACTCTCGCGGCCATCGCCCAAAACCTGAGGCGTCTCGCCAAGCTGGTCACAGGGCCGCCACCGCTGGCCGGTCAGCACCTTGCAGCAGCGACAGGATACTAAAGCCGCTGCACCCATCAGGGTAAGCGGAACTCAGGGACTGTTTCGACGCACTCAAGAACGTCCGGGCAGATCCCTCGCAATCGCCGCCTTTTGCAACGGTATCTGCCAATAGAGCGTTTCAAGGCTTGACTGAATCGAAAGGGATTCCGTTCGGTCTCGGTTTGTGATTCAAGATGCTGGCTGGATTGGAGGCCAGCATCCGATGACCCGAGCTTTGTCGATGGATCTTCGTGAGCGGGCGGTTGCGGCGGTTTTGGCTGGAGAGACCTGCCGGTCTGTTGCGGTACGGTTCAGTGTTGCCGTCTCGTCGATTGTGAAGTGGTCGCAGCGGTATCGTAAGACCGGCTCGGTTGCGCCGGGCAAGATGGGCGGGCATCGCAAGCGGGTGCTGGAGCCGCATCGGGCGTTCATTCTGGAGCGGATCGCTCAGACGCCGCACCTGACGCTGCACCGGCTGAAGGACGAGCTGGCGGCACGCGGCGTGAGCGTCTCGCACAATACGATATGGATGTTCGTTCGGCGCGAAGGGCTGCGGTTCAAAAAAAACCCTGTTCGCCCTTGAGCAGGCCCGCGCCGACGTCGCGCGCCGGCGTCAGCGCTGGCGATCCTGGCAGGCTGGGCTCGACCCGCAGCGGCTGGTCTTCATCGACGAGACCTGGATCAAGACCAACATGGCACCGCTACGCGGATGGGGGCCGAAGGGCAAGCGCCTGCGCAGCTTCGCCCCGCACGCTCACTGGCGCACGCTGACCTTCCTCGGCGCGCTGCGCTGCGACCGGCTCACAGCGCCTTGTGTCTTCGACGGACCGATCAACGGCGAATGCTTCCGCGCCTATGTCGAGCAGCAGCTCGTGCCGGTGCTCAAGCCCGGCGACATCGTCGTCATGGACAATCTCGGCTCCCACAAAGCGGCGGCCGTCCGACGGATGATCCGGGCCGCCGGCGCCAGGCTCTGGTACCTGCCGCCCTACTCTCCCGATCTCAATCCGATCGAGCAGACCTTCGCCAAGATCAAGCACTGGATGCGCCTCGCCCAGAGGCGAACCATCGAGGACACTTGGCGCCACATCGGACACCTCGTCCCGACAATCCAGCCTGCCGAATGCGCCAACTACTTCGCAAACGCAGGATACGCTTCCGCCAAAATATGAAACGCTCTAGCGGGCATCACCATCGGCGCAAAGCCTTCCAGCCTGGGCGCAAAAAGGGTGCGGCGTTCGATGCCGGAGCATTGATCTGAGTCAAAGTCGCAGCGCGTACTGTCGTTAGATTTCTCAAATCAACCAAGAGCTTTCGCTCGATCGCTCTTACAAGCGTGGAGGAGAGCGCATATGACCACAGTAAAACGCGTACTCGAACAGAAGCCTCAGAGCCTTTGGACAATCAGGCCCGACGCAACCGTATTCGATGCCATCGCCAGCATGGCCAAGAAAGATGTCGGCTCCATGCTCGTGACGGACGGCGAAAAATTGGTCGGCATCGTCACCGAAAGACATTACTCGCGCAATGTCGCGCTCAAAGGGAAAACGTCCCCCACCATTCTGGTCAAGGACATCATGGAAAGAAACGTGATGTATGTGCGGCCGGAGCAGTCGGTCGAGGAATGCATGGTCTTGATGACCGAAAAGCGCGTCCGTCATCTGCCGGTGCTCGAAGGCGCAAAGGTGATCGGCATCGTTTCCATCGGCGATCTGGTGAAGAGCATCATCGCCGATCAGAAGTTTGTGATCGATCAGCTTGAACACTACGTGCGCGGCTGAACGCCGCAACTCGCGCGCGCATCCTGCGCAGTATTCGTCTGTTCGTCCCGAAATAGGCACGGAGAAGGATCGACATGATCGATCTATCGAAGAGAGTAGCGATCGTCACCGGCGCGAGTTCGGGCCTCGGCATCGCGATCGCCCGCGCGCTGGCTGGCGCCGGGGCCAAAACCGTCCTGGCCGCGCGCACGGCGGCCAAGCTCAAAACTCTTGCTGAGGAAATCCGCGCGGCGGGCGGCACCGCCCTCGACTGCGCCACGGACCTCACCTCGGAAGAGCAAGTCCTGTGCCTCTTTAAGACGACCATGGACGCCTATGGGCGCGTCGACCTCGTCGTCAACAACGCCGGCATCGCCGATCACACGCCGACAGCCGAGCTCAGTCTCGCGAAATGGCAGAAGGTGCTCGACATCAATCTGACCGCCGCGTTCTTGTGCAGCCGAGAGGCGATGAAGATCATGAAGACGCAAAAGCGCGGCCGCATCATCAATATCGGCAGCGTCTCCTACCGCGTGCCGCGGCCGCACACGGCGGCCTATGTCGCCACCAAATGCGCGCTCGACGGGCTGACGCGGTCGATGGCGCTCGACGGCCGCGAGGACGGAATCACCGTTTCGATTCTGCATCCCGGCGTCGCCGAGAGCATGCTGGCCGGGCCGAAGCCCAAGCGCCCGGCGCGGCTGATGATGCAGGCGTCCGAGATCGGTAGTGTTGTCCTGATGATGGCATTGCTTCCCGACGAGACCAATATGCTGGAGGCGATGGTGCTGCCGATCGGGATGCCTTTCCTCGGACGCGGCTGATGACTCCGGCAGCAGAATAAATTCGGTCTCACCGGCAACCGGCGGAAGGCGCGCGTTCTTCTAGTCGACTGTTGCCTGCTTGATCCGCGCCGTGTGGAGGAGCCGTGTGAAGGAGATGTAAGCGCCAGAGAAATAATCCCTCACTGAAGCGGCCGAGCGTTCCGGTTGCGCCGAAGTAAAAATCCCGCAGCAGGTAGCCCTTTGCGTCTTGCAGAGAGGGAGGGGCAGCAGATGCGCCCGCATCTGCAAAAGGCGTCGTAGGCGGCCAAGATGTCACCGTCGCTGTTTGGGTGATCGGTGCCGGCCATGACCACGATACGGACTTCGGGCATCGAACCGTCATCTTACGCCTGCTTCGCCGATCGTCCTCCTCGAGGTCATCGCTTCCAAGGCCGTCGACATCAATATGATCGAAGCAAAGTTACAAGCTGCTCCGCGCCACTCCCTTTTCACCAAGAGCGGTTCGTTTCCAAGCCAAGTCTCTCACATCGCTTGGCCAAAAAAACAGCGGTCAAGTCACCACCGCCATCCTTAGCCCTATTGCACCCGGCACGAATTCGTTAGATTCGGCCAGGGCGAAAAGCGCGCCGGCGCGCGATCGTGGAGGAAGCGATGAATGTAGGTGCATGGAAATTCTCTGCCGTTCTCTTCGGCCTCGCGCAGGCGATCCGGTTCACCGCCCGCACCAATCCAGCCTTCGCCGCTCGCCTCAAGGAGCGCAACCTCACCGGCCAGATCCTCGCGCGCGATGAAGGGATCGGACGCTGGTACCGGCTTCGCGACGGCACGCTGACTTCGCGGCGCGGCATTCACGCCAAGCCCGATTTCACCCTCTCGTTCAAGACTGCGGGGCTCGGCACCGACCTGCTGATACCGCCGATCAATTGGCTCGCCCAGATCAATGCTATCAAGGATTTCAAGCTCGGCATCGAAGGCGACGAAGACCTCTCCAACTGGTTCGCTCAGACTACGATGCTGCTGCAATCGGCACACTGGAAGATCGGTACGAAGCTCGCCGACGGCACCATGCGCTATTGCAATATGACGAACGGCGGCCCGGTCTTCGTCTATGTCAAGGACGGGAAGATCGTGCGCATGACGCCGATCGATTTCGATGACAGCGATCCGCAGCCTTGGACAATCGAGGCTCGCGGCTTGAAACTTACGCCGCCGCGCAAGACTGTCGCGCGTCAGAACGGGGGTTCCAATCGCCATCGCTCGTCGTCGTCCTCGCCTTCGTCACGTTGCTGATCTTCGGGTCGCCCGATCATCGAGGATGTCTATGGCTGCGGGCCCCTCAATCTTGACCTATCTCAAGATGGGTGCCGTGTCCTGGCACTATTAAATATCAATACAGATTAGAGCCCGGCTGAGGCGGTTCTACCCGGCGAAAAGGCCGCGCTTGATCGCAATCGCTGATCGCAGCGTTTTTGGCGGCAAAGAGGACAGCTATGAGCCAGGATCGGGTTATGAATGTGTTTGTTCTGTTTACGGGTGGGGGCTCCTTGGTGATCCTGACCTCCTATCCCTCGGTCAAAGATCCGGCGCTGCTCAGGAAGCTGGCCGCCAAAGGGATCGAAAAATTTCTCGCCTATCAAATCCCGATAACACTCGCAAAGGAGCGATATGGCACGCACTTCGACATTGTGTCCGCGGATCTGTCCGAATCCGACGATCTGCGGGTGCTCGACTTTGACGGTACGCGCGCCTTTCGGCTGTTTCGCTTCCACGAGATGGGATCACCGATAGCGTACGAGCCGCAGCTAAGCGCCGCCCGATAGACGACGGATCAAATGATAGCCGACCAGCAACACAATCGGGCCACCATTCGCAACGAGCATGCTGTAGAGAACGGCCGTTATTTGCCCAATTGGTACCACGACAATGTCACCAGCGGCCCGAGCTCGTTCTTGCTGGTAGTCAGCGATTTCGAATCCTTCGGCGAGGCGATGCCCAGATCGCGATCGCAAGCTCGCGGCGCGGCTCTTGCGCTATTGACCGCTAATGAGGCAGCTTCTGATCTAAGAGCCGATCCAGAAAGTTGTTGAGTCGGATGAATTGGATGTGATTCATTGTTGGGCACCCGAATTTTTGCCGAGGGGTGCCCGATGTGGAAGCCTGAGCACCGCCGCGCCGCCGATCGGCGCGGCTTGCGTTACCCAAGCGATCTGAGCGATGCCGAGTGGGCGCTGGTCGAGGCGGCGATCCCGCCGGCCAAGCGCGGCGGCCGGCGGCGCGAAGTGAATGTGCGCGAAGTCTTGAATGCGATCTTCTACGTGCTCTCGACCGGCTGCCAATGGCAGGCCTTGCCGAAGGATCTGCCGCCCAAGAGCACGGCGCATGCCTACTTCATGCTGTGGGAGTGGGACGGCACGCTGGAGCGGATCCATCACGCACTCTATGTCGCGACGCGCGAGCGCGAAGGCAGAGAAGCGAGCCCCTCGGCGGCAATCATCGACAGCCAGAGCGCCAAGGCGGCTCAAAAGGGGGCTCCGCGCTCGACCCGCAAGGCTTCGATGCGGGCAAGAAGGTCACGGGCCGCAAACGGCATATTCTCGTCGATACGCTCGGCCTCTTGCTGAACGTCGTCGTCCATCCAGCCAACGTGCAGGACCGCGACGGGGCGCGGCTCGTTCTCGATCAACGCACGCGCCGCCTCTTCCCCTTCATCGAGCGCATCTTCGCCGATGCCGGCTACCAGGGCGCGAAAGCCGCCGACGCTCTGGCCAAGAGCGGCACCTGGAAGCTGGAGATCGTCAAGCGAAACGAACTTCACCGCTTCGTCGTCTTGCCCAAACGCTGGATCGTCGAACGAACCCTCGCCTGGATCAGCCACAATCGCCGCCTCGCGCGCGACTTCGAGCGCTACGCGCGAACCGCCGCGGCCTTCGTGCGTCTCGCCATGATCCGCATCATGCTCCGACGCTTGACCAGACCAGCTCATTGCTCCTGAATCCTAACTTCCTGGATCGGCTCTAAGATTTTTAACCGACCTTGGGGAGAGCCGTCGCCATGAAATATATTGCAGTATTCATTTTGTCGACAGCCGGCATCGTTGCGACTGCAACGGGCGCAGTTGCGCAGAGTCCGTGGTCGCTGCATGAGGCCGAGGAAAGCGCCGGGCGGCAAGTGTTCAATGATCATTGCGCCCCGTGCCATACGCCGAAGCGCGACACGCGCGTCGTCCTCGGCCCCAGCCTCCAAGGCGTGGTCGGTCGGCCGGCCGCATCCGTGGCCGGATTCCCCTATTCTGACACGCTCAAGAAATCGGGATTGGTGTGGACCGAGGACAATCTGCGCAAGTGGATTGCCGACAGCACCCACACCGTTCCGAACACGCTCATGCCACACGTCTCGATCAGCGACCCGGCGGAGCAGATCTACCTCATCGCGTACCTTAGGACATTGAAAGCCCGCGGGTCATTGGCGCGCTAACAGGGCGCAAAAGCTGGATCAGGCCGTTCGCGTCCCTATGCGCAGCGCTATCACTGTTTTTTCAACTCCCGCTCCAGCGCCAGGTCCCCCTGGGCTTCAGCGAGCAAGCGCTCAATAGTCCGACGCTTTTCGTGGTCCATGTCGAGCTTCAGCATCGCGCGAAAATGAGCGATGTTTGTTTGGATGATGTAGGGGTCCTTTTCCGTCATCGCCGCACCTCCCATCAGGGGCGGGAGCGCGCGCAACCTCTCTTCCGGAGGCTGGCACTTCTCTCGGTCAGCGGCGCCCAGGTGAGTTACAACCGCTGATGTCGTAATTCTACTCTTCGATCGTGACGGTCGAGGGTCAACTTAGTGTGACCCTTGAGAGTTAATTCGGCCTTGGCAATTTATGGACGTCTTCGCGCCAGCTTCTCGATCAAATCTAAATCGAGATCGCCCTTCGCTCCCCAACCGCTGACGCCGGTCGGCACGCTCGGCCGGAATTCTTCGTAGAGCTTGTATGCTTCGGCGGCGAGCTTCTTCGGCGGCAATGATCGCGCAAGCTTTTCCATCGCCTCCCGCGCGTCGTCCTAGCGATCCTTGAACTTGCCTTGCAGGTAGCGTTCGACGCTCTCGGGCTTGCTCGGCTTCTCCTTGTCCATCCTCATCAAGAAACATGGTGAGGGTGCGGAACTCGTTGCGGCCTAACGCGCCGATGCGTTACTCGAAGAGGGCGATGTCGAAGGCTACAAGGTCTTCAAAGCGATCTTGGATGCCGTGCGAGAGCTTCATCGCGCGAGGCTGAGTGACGACGAGCGGGTGTATTGAGCGGGCGGTATGGCCCTCTGGCGTTGCCGTCTCCCGGAGCTGGGCCTATCCTTTTCTGTGAACGGACTATCCCGATTGTCTTCTGGGGAATGTCCTATGACACAGGTACCACTCCGCTTCGCCTCGCTCGATGAGGCAATCGCCATCCTGCATAAAGAACGGGCGCCGATGGTCTTGATCTGCTTCGCCCCGGACCCGGCAGCGCATGTCGTTATTGCCGTAAATCGTGCTGGTGGCTCGATCCGATACACGCCCGTCCAGGGAGAGCATCCCGATCGGCGGCGCGATCAGCGCCTCACCGCCGATATCGAGCTCGACTATCTCTACCGGCAACTGGTTGAACGCGGGCACACTCGCCAGGTGCTAGCAATTGACGGCGGCCGTCTGGTCGAATTGACCGTGACCCGCGTCGACATCGCCGATGACGTTGCTGTCTACGGCTTTGTCAGACCGAGGCCGGTGAAGGGATAGCGACGATCTTGAAAGGGCCGAAGCGTTGATCGAGAAAGCTGAGCAAGAACTTGACGCGATCTACGCCGCGCAACCTGGCCACGTTGACATAGAAGTCTTCGAAAAAATCTTCCAAGTGCTGCGCGAACTGACGCGCGCTGAATTGTAATGTGTGGCCGCGTGGAGCTCCCCGAGGATGTATGGCTCAACCCCGGACCCGAACGAGCATGAAAATCAGCATATCGACATTTTCTCCATCGCGTGCGAGGGGATAGGCAACGCGCTGGAATGGAACATGGCTGCGGTCTTTCGAGGAGAGAGAACCGTCCCGATATTGCGGCTGCTTGGTGCGCAATATTTCGATATAGGCACGGATGATCTCTGCGCCCGCACATGTCGTGAGTACCTCGTCGACAAATTTGCCCGTCCCGTCTACCCCTAGCATCGCAACCACCTCGGTCCCTGCCAGACGAATGCGATAGCGTGGGTCGCCACTTGCCTGCGGAACGATGTCGATCAGCGTTATGCAGGGAAGAAGACGCGGAATTTCGACTGGGTCAATATGCTGCCGACCGGGCAGCCTGCCGGCTGGCGCTTTCGATGCGAGGTAATCCGCAAGGCGTTTTAAGCGAGGATCACAATGAACAGGCAACCCACCGGTCATCGCCGAATGATAGAAATAACGAGTTTCCAATCTGTTTACGAAGAAGCTCGGGTAGAGCCACCCTCGCATATCCCCTTAATCCTTCGGCCGCGAGCCGCCCTATCAGTCTCGCAGCACCGCCAAAGAAAAGCCCAGCCGAGCGCATGACGATGTGGCCGGTCAACAAGCGCTATTACAATTAATTAGCCAAAACGCGCCTATCATCGGCGATGGACATGATCATTGACCTCGCCATCTACGCGCTGGTTTTCGCAGCCGGTTGGCGTCTTCGGGCCTTCGTCTCGAAGATTCGGCGGCGCCGGCGGGGAGAACAACTGCGCGTCCAGGCCGATGCCGCATACGTTGCTTACCAGGAAGTCCCGGGGCAGGGGCCGCGGTTCGATGAGGTAGGTGATCGTCAAAATCGCCAATCGTGAACGTGCACGGGGCACCCGCACGGCAGCGAGGACCACGCCCACACCGATGACGGGTGCCACGACCGGAAACCGGGAGCAGGGACGATGGCGCGCAAAGAAGAATGGCCCCGCCAGATCGCATCCGCGCGGGCCGAGTTCCCAGGGAGGTGTCGCATCTTCCGCGACGCCAGGTTCAAATCATAGGAGCAGGCACCGCGTCTTGGGCTGGGTCAAATCGACGCGCTCACGCGCATCTGGGCGCATCGTCGAGTATGTCAGCCCGAGCCAAGCAGCCGCGTGATCAGATCGGACCTCCGGCTCACGCGCTAGTTTCGGCATGGCTGAGGTTGATTTCGATCAAGAAGCAGCGCCGCAAAACGTGCGAGAAAAGTACGTCACGCTTGCCCATCCGAGCGTGACCATTTCCGCACTAGGCCCTGCACGCCTCCCCCCGCGCAGGGCCATTCCTTGTCAGAGATTTTTCACGCGGGGATGAAGCGGCGTAGGTCGCTGAGCACGATGGTCGAGAGCGTTTTTCTACGGCTGGGATCGGAGGCGAGGACGACGCGCGCGTACCTGAAGCCGTCGGTTCCGACAAAGATGTCCTGCACAATCCACTCCGATCCGGCGCGCCCGAAGAGGGCCGGGTGCGCATCGCGGAATCGCTGCCCTGGCTTGATCGGCTGCTCTAAAGTCATCGGATAGCATAGCATGAGGATCAGCAGATGGCTGATCATTTGCGGATTGTGCGGAGCGAAACTGTGTCCAATATGCGTAGAGGATCGCGACGCCGCGCCCAAGTGCGCAATCGATTTAGGCGATGAAACCTGCGCGCTTCGCGCGTCCGCCGAGCGCATGACCATGTGGTAAGCCGACAAGCGCATCGGCAACAAGAAGAATCAGCGGCGCGCTGCCCGAGCCGGCGGCGGTGTAGGATAGATAGCCGCCACGGTTCAGGGAGGGCGCGAGATGCTGGCAAGTGCATGGTCTCGGCAGCACGACCGCTGCGTCAATTGTGGAGTGGACACCTACGCCCACAAGGCGCGCGGCTATTGCGTCCAATGTTATCCGATTGCGCAGCGGGTCAGAGTAATCAAAGCATGGAGGCCGGGGCAGCCGGTGCCACACGAGATGCGCGGCGACCTCATCAGTGACGATGAAATCCTTTCGAGATTGCGCCAGGCATGGGTCAAAGAGTATCGCCGCCGTCTCGCTCGGCTCCAGTGGTTTGAGGAAGAGCCAAAAGATGTCTCAGGGCTCGATATCGAGCATCTCGTTAACGAAGTCGCGCAGCACATGCAGCCACGCATACGGCGAAACCCTCAGCCCCATTACGGAATCGCCAGCAGGATCAATTCGGATTTCGGTCTGGCCGAGCGACGTGCTCTTCATAGGTTGTTCGTCGAAATGCTGCATGGCCTGCGCTGGAAACCGAGCCTCGCCGCGATCTATCGCGAAGCCTTCGCCACCGACCAAAAAGGGGGCTGAGCGCCAATGGCGGGCGGCTATACTTGAGCGGATCTTGCGGCCGGTGGGGAAGGGCCGGAAATCGTAACCCTGGCGGTAGTGCCCTAATTTGATTTAGCGGCAATCCACCCGTCGATGGCCGCCTTACATGCATCGATGGTTTTCTTTTTATTTCCGTCTACACAGCCAGCAAAGCGACCACCCTTTCCCTTCTTCGGGGAGACAACCCATACCCACTGGCCATGATGAAGGCGATTAATCTCAAATTTGATATCCCGGTAGGTCTTTTCACTTTTTAGCATGACGTTTGTTCTATCAATTCCTCTAGCGACGATAGCCGGTTTTCGATAACTACCGCCATGGCTTCTCGCGCCACTTCGGCCGCGTCCGTCGCGATGTCGCCGATCGGCTTAGCGATCTGGGTAGAGTGGCGCTGGCGGTTAGCGGAGCGCAGCGTTCAACATCCCGGCTAACCGGACTCCTGCCTTCTCAAGCTGCCGATTGATTATCGGCAATGCTGCCGCGTCGTAATCGACCAGGTCAATGCCCGGCTGATGCGGCAAATCGCCGTAAATGAACCGCACCGCGATCGCGTGACTTTGATTTGCCCAATCGGCAGGCGTGCCGCTTTACCTTGCGGAGAAGATCGAGTGTGAGGAAGCGATACGATCCTACCACTGAGCGCGACAATCGGTGCTGAGAACGGTCTCTCTTCCGAAAGAACCACCCTAGAAAATTAATTTCATTGGAGCGGGTGAAGAGAATCGAACTCCCATCTAAAGCTTGGGAAGCCGTTTTAGGGCGTTTGATATCATTTATCTTTTTGGAGAGATCGTTGTTCGCCAGTGCCTTGGACGTTCCTGGCGATTCCCCGGTGTTCGCCGGAATTCTCAACGCGTGTGCCAAATTGTGCCAAGCGTTCGAGCGGTGTTGCGCGCCGTGAAAGGCGTGCAAGAGCCTTCACGCAGCGACCCGCCGCACCAGCCGCTTGAGCGCCTTCTCGCCGAATTCGTCGACGAGGAGCAGAAAAGCCCGCGCCGCCGCGGATGGCTTCTTGGGGCCTTGCTCCCAATCCGAAATCAGGCGATGCGACACATCGGTCGCGGCTGCGAAGGCCATCTGCCCTTACACCCGGCCGTGCATTGTGTAGCAGGCGATAAACACCCAATCGCCAACCCGGCCACGTGGCAGCCATTCTCACGAGCGTCGGCTCGTTTTCACTTTGACCGCAAGTGATTCTCTGCGTTCGCCGTATTCCTTGCGGCATGTTCTGCGTTGGTGCCGCTGAAGTTGTGCTCTATGCGCTGATCGTTGCGGACCTCTTACGTTGCTATTCAATCTGTGAAGGCCGATTGCCGCTTATGCAAAATAGGTGCTCGACCGCCAGGAAGGCTATGATGCCGCTCGCGATACCTGCCACCATATCGCTTGCGAAGTTGGTCCCAGCGATCAGCTGACTTCCTGTAAGAATGATGGTGAGTAGGATTATCGTCGATCGATAGGATGGTGTTATCCGCCAAAGGCTCGATGCAATTGAGGCCGTGATCGCGCCATATTCGGATGGAAACGAAGAGAGATCCGAGTTTCTCGTGAGATTGATATAACGAAAGCCGTATGCACCCGTGGCGAAGTATTCGCTGAGGCTCACTCTCCCAAAAGTTATCTTGACGATCTCGACGCACAAAATCGCTATAGCCGCCGCAATGACAAGCACGAGAATGCGATTACGGGATCGCTTCTTTTCTCCTATCACCAGGTAGTGTTGGACGAGAACGAGCACTAGAACGAAAGGAACGAGGATGCTGAGCGCGTTGAGGGCCTCTGCTGCGGAAACCAAATCGGGCCTCGCGCTTCGTTGGATAAACTCCGCTAGGGGTCGGTCGATTACTCGGATAGAGAAGCTACATATCGCGATAGCGGCCACGAAAATCGAGACAACCTGAACGACCCAACGGTAATGCTTGGGAAGCCTGAGTAAGCGGTCCATCGCTCTAGATCTTGGAAAAGGCGTTCCTGTCACCATCCATTTGCATAGGGTTCGCCACCCAATGTTCCGACTGCTCCCAACGGTATTTAGGCCAATCACCACACGATCAAAGCCGTACGCCTCCGGTCGCGAAAGCGACGCTGACAGGCTCCTGGACGAAACTCAGAACAACAGCCCCGCTGACTGCGATCACGCCAGCAGCGATGCAGGCGATAATGAAGATGCGCATTCCGCTCCTCCCTTCCTCGATCATTGTCCAGAGTAAGATATCGGCACTTGCGAGATCAAGCGCACGCCCCTGGCCTAGACTGCGGGCTGCCAAACCGATTGTATCATCGCGCTTGCTCCGCCCCTCGGCGAGGGGTTTTATAATCGGGCGGCGAACGCACCCTATCACACGAGGGAGACGGAACGCCCTGCATGCGGCTCAATTTGATCTCTCTCATCGGTGGCGCCCTGTTGATCGGGTCGGTGCTCGGTCTTGTGCCGGCCGAAGCCCAATTGCGGGGGCATGGCGGCCCCATCCGCGCGCTTACGATCTCCGCCGACGGCGCCACCGCGCTATCCGGAAGTTTCGATACATCGGTGATCCGCTGGTCGCTTCGGCGCGATGTGGCTGAGCAGGTGCTGCGCTTCCACGAGGGCGCGGTGAACGCGGTCACGATTCTCAGTGACGGGCGCGCCGTAACGGCCGGCGAGGATGCCCGCATCGCTATCTGGACGCCGGGAAAACAGGAACCGGACACAATCCTTGAAGGGCACACAGGGCCGATCGTCGCGCTTGCCGTGTCACCCGACGGTGCGAGGCTCGCGTCAGCATCGTGGGACAGCACGATCCGTCTATGGCCTCTTGCCGGCGGAGCGCCGCTGGTGCTTGAGGGCCATCAGCAGAACGTCAACGGAATTGCCTTCACGCCGGACGGCAAGGCGCTGGTCAGCGCCGGATACGATGCGACCCTGCGCATTTGGTCACTGCGGAAGCCGGGTACGCCGCTGATTGCAACACTGCCCGCGCCGCTCAATGCGGTTGCGGTTGCACCCGACAGTGAAATCATCACCGCTGGCGCCGACGGCAAGGTCTATTTTTTTTCACCGGCGGGGGAACAAATTGGAACGGTCGAAGCGTCACCGACGCCGATCATCGCCATTGGCCTGTCGAGCAATGGCGAACGCGTCGCGGCAGCGAGCATCGGCAGTTCGGTCGCGATCATCGATCGGAAGAAACGCATGCCGACGCGGGTACTGGCCGGGCCGGGCCTGCCGGTCTGGTCGGTCGTGTTCTTTCCCGACAACCGAACGCTGCTCACCGGCGGCACCGACCGCGTGATCCGGCGCTGGGATTCCGAAACCGGTGAGCCGATCGGGGCCACCGCAAGCGACGGCATCGAAGATCCGCTTGCCGCCTATGCCGGCGATCCGGGCGCGCAGGTATTTCGCGCCTGCGTTGCTTGCCACACGCTCAAGCCTGACGAAGGCAATCGCGCCGGTCCGACACTGCACGGCATCCTCGGGCGACGCATCGCGACCCTACCGGGCTATAATTTTTCCGAGGTGCTCAAACATCTCGACATCGTATGGACGCCGAAAACCATCGCGAAACTGTTCGAAATCGGCCCTGCGACCTACACGCCGGGGACCAAGATGCCGGATCAGCGCATTGGCACGCCGGAGGATCGCGCCGCCCTCGTCAAGTTTCTCGAACGGGCCACGAACTGATCAGGTTTCAGGCTTCTCCTTGCGCTCGCGCAAGTAATCATCGGTCGTCCGCGTTTTCGGCCGCGCCGGCGCGCCGTAGGGATCGAAACCTTCCTCGGCAACAGCGGCGACGCGGCAATCCTCGCACATCTTGATGACATCGAGGCGACCGGGCGAGTCGCGATACATCCAATGCTTGCCTTCGAGCTTGGCGGCGACCCGGTCGATCGTGCTCTTGACGCCGAACGGTTTGCCGCAGCGAATGCAATGGAACGGTTCCTCCTGCTTGAGCACGCCTGCTCCCGCGGACGCGGCGCGGAAGGCGATGCGCGGCGTAAGGCTGATCACCTTTTCCGGGCAGGTCGCCTTGCAAAGGCCGCATTGAACGCAGGCATCTTCGGCGAAGCGCAAGAGAGGTCGCTCGGGATCATCCGACAGCGCTCCCGTCGGACAGGCGGACACACAGGCCAGGCAAAGCGTGCAGCCTTCGACATTGATCTCGACCGCGCCGAAAGGCGCCCCGGCGGGCAGCGCGATGATGTCGGTCGGCCTCGGGGCGACGCGATGGAGTTCGCGCAGCGCGACGCGCAACATGTCGCGCTTCCCGCCGACTGTCAGAAAGCTCGCGGGACGTAAGAGGGGTTCGCCGACCTCAATCGCGCGCAGCGCCTCCCCGAGTGCAAAAGGATCGTCGGTCTCGATGGTCGCGAGTTTTTCGCCGGAGAAACCAAGCCCGGTAAGGATCGGCGCGGCGAGAGCGATCATGTTGTACAAACCGGTGAGATCGTGGCGCGGTTTCGCGCGCAGGATCACGCGCACGGAAGCGGCGCCGTAGGCGAACGAAGCGGCGATCGTTTCAAGGCCGATCTGCGTCACCTCGTTGACGGCAAAGGGCAGGACATTGGCAGCCAACCCGTCGCCGTGGCGGGCGACGGCGTCGATCAGCGCACCGCCATGAGTCTCGTCATGGAAAAGAAGGATGGGCGATACGCCGCCCGCCTCGCGATAAACCATGAGCAGCGTGCGCAGTTTGCTCAGCAAAGCGTCGGCGGGTGGCAGTGCGTAGCTGGCCGCGCCGGTCGGGCATGCCGTGGCGCATTGGCCGCAGCCGGCGCAGATCTTTTCGTCGATCGCCACATGATCGCCGGCCGGGGTAATGGCGCTCGTCGGACAGAGATCAAGGCACCGGTGGCAGCCGACGATGCGCGAGCGCGAATGGGCGCAAAGCTCCGCCGCGAAGGTGACGTAACGCGGCTTATCGAAGCCGCCGACCAGATCGCGCGCGCGCAGGACGGCCTTGAGCACCGCGGAAGGGTCGCCGGGATCTGCGCGCAAGTAGCCGTCGCGCAAATCGGCGGCCGGAAAGAGGCTCGGGCCGCCCGAGAGGTCGAGCAGGATGTCGCAATGCGACACGGCACCGTCACGTGCCGGTCCGAATGTCAGCGCGCTGCGCGAGGATGGCAGCGGCAAGGCGTAATGGTCGACGATGATCTCGAACGCGCCAAGATGGCCCTTCGCGGCGCGGATCGCCCCCTTTGCGACGGGAAAATCGGTGGTGCGCGGCGGCATCAGATTGTCGGGCCGCATGATTAAAACGGTGACGTCGAGATGGTCTTTGAGGAGGTCGGCTGCCTCGATCGCGTGCTCATCGCGACCGTAGACGAGAACAATGCCTGTGCTTTCGAATTGAACGTAGCCGGTATCCGGCATCGGCTCGGAGGCCGCGGCCGCGAGCGCCGCCATTTTTGGTCCTGCTTTCGCGGCGTCGATGGACCACCCGGCGCTTTCGCGCAAATTTACGAAGCTCAATGGGCCGCTGCTATCGCCGGCAACTTCGCGGAACAGCGGCACCTCCTGGGTGCAGCCGACCGTGATCGGCGTGCCCGAGGCCGCCAGCGCGCGAAAGCGCTCGAGTTCCGCGCGGCAGAGTTGGCGCCCGCTGATGATTTCGACGCCACGGCAGCCGCGCGTCAACGCGTCGGCATCGAGCGGCATCGTGTCTTCGCACGAACAAACCAGGATAGTGCGGCTAGCCGGCATCTGCTTTCCCGCTATCGGGTCGTTCTCGCTGGGACTGACCGCCACCCGATCTGAGGCTATACTGTAGCAGATCAAAGTAAGGGCCGGGGTTGGAAATGCCGCAAGAGCAGCGCAGCCGGGTACATAAGCGTTCTACGCGCGCCCTCGATCTGCCGCCGCCTTTCCGGTTGGTGGTGCTGCGCGACGTCGGCGATGCATTCGCGCACGCCTGCGCCCATGGTGCCGAGCTCGGTGCCGGAACGCTGGTTTTTGTTGGGCGTTCTGATCTCACCGAGTTCGCGGTGGTGTTGGAGCCGGAAGAAACGCTGGTAGCTGCGCGCCGCGTCTTCTACGCGGCCATGGTTGCGCTCGCCGATGCACTCGCGGCGCTCGCGCCGCCCGAAAAGCCGATCACCATCGCGTGGCCGGATGCGATCCATATCGATCGCGGCCTCATCGGCGGCGGCCGGCTCGCTTGGCCCGACGGTGCCCAAGAGAACGCGGTGCCGGATTGGCTCGTCTTCAGCGCCGCCATCCGCACCGTTTCCGCGGGCGAGGAGCCGGGGCTGCATCCGCTCGCGACCGCGCTCGAAGACGAGGGCTTCAGCGATGTCGAATCGGAACGCTTGGTCGAAGGTTTTGCCCGGCATCTGATGGTTGCGATCGACCGCTGGCAGGAAAGTGGCTTCGCCGCCATCGCAAAGGAATATCGATCGAAGCTTGAGTCTTTGAACGGCATGCGCCGCGAGATCGACGAGAACGGCGATCTGTGCATTCGGCGTACCGGCGAGCCCGTCGAGCGGCGGAATTTCGCGGAGGCGCTGAAAGCGCCGTCATGGCTCGACCCGAAGATGGGAGGGCCGCGTCTATGAAACTGTTGCGCACTATCCGTCTCGATCCCTCGGACACCTTCATCTTCCCTTCCGCCGCCACGCCAGGCGAATGGGGGATTTCCGGCGCGTTCGTCTTTTCCGATGTGGAGCCGGCGACGCTCAAGGGAAAGGAGCTCGCGGCGTTCCGCAGCGGCTTTCTCGGCGTGCCGTCGCTTGGTTGGTCGACGCTGGTCCAGGTCGTCGAGGCGGATGCGGAGCATCGCGGCGCGGCGGTCGATGCGGTCGCACAGTGCCTGCTCGACCGGTTTGGCGCGCCCGACCATACCGCCGCCCGCAACGCCGCCGAAGAGGAAATCGATTTCGCCGCTTCGCTCTGCGATCATCCGCTCGACACCTTGATTGCGGTGCACCGCACGGCAGAAAATGGCGCGATCCGCGAGGCCTTTCGCAGCTTGCATGCGCGCCGAGCGTCCAAAAAGTGGCAGGTCTTTTCCTTTCTCGATACTGACCCTGAGGACGAGCCCGTCGAGACCGTCGATTTGTCGGCGCTGGCGCGCGGGGAACGCGAATGAAGGATTTTTGGCACTCTTGCGGCCATCATCTGACGGATCGCGATACCGGCGGTGGATTGCTGGTCAGCAATGAATTCCTGAAAGCCTATCTGGCGCGGCCCGAGCTCATCCCGCCACCCGAAGCCTGCATTGTCGAGCGCCGACTTCATGCCGCGTTGCTCGCCGATCCGCGGCACCCGGTCGGCGCGGAAGAAATTGCCGGGGTCGCTGACGCAGATGCACGAGAGAATTGGGAGCTGATGGTCGCCTTTCGCGATCATCTGTTATGTCACAAGACGCTCGAGGCGGCCTATCTCGATCTCGTGCGCCGTGATGTCGGCGATACGCCGCCACTCTTCCTCAATCAGCTTGTTCACGTCATCCTGCGAAATGCCCTCGACGGCTGCGACGATCCTGTCACGTTGCGCGCCGCCGAACTCCTTTTTCGGCCGCAACGAATGACGCTGCATCAAGGCGCACTGATCGCGGCCGATGAGGAGAAAATTACCGGAACGGGTGCTGCGCCGCTATCGCCGCTGGTGTCGATGCTGGGAATTCCGGCGAACGCCGAGATCGACATCCTGACGGATGAGAATGCCGAGAGTTATTGGGATCGCAGCGATCTCTTCGACATGGCGCTCGATCTCACCCCTGGCCGCCGTGGCGCCGCAGCCCTCGGCATCGTGCTGGAACGATGGATAAAACATTTATTGTCCGTCGACGCCCGGATCGAGCCGCTGAGCGAAATGCGTGACGTTCCGCTGACGTGGTATATTGGCCTCGACGCGGAAGGCACGCGCATCGGCGACGCGCTGTGGAAGGGCGAAGATCTTGACGAGAAGACGCAGAACCGCGTGGCCGCGCTATTCCGTTTGGCGTTCGGTCCTTCGCCGGCGATCGAAGACGACGCGGTTTATCTCGTCCTGGCCATGACGAGCGACAAGGTGCTGCGCCTGAAGCCGCAGAATCTTCTGACCGGATTGCCCGCCCGCCGTTTGGCAGTGGTCACATGAGTCCGGTCGCACCGCTCTTGCGCATTCCGGTCGGCGTCGTGGTCGAGCGGCGCAAGGCGACCTCGCTCTGGGCCGAATTCATATGGCGCCCGGTCGCCGTTCTTGCCGGCCTGCCCGACGCGATACCGTGGACGCCGCTGGCAATCGAGGGTGGAACCGCGACCTTCTATGCTGGCGCGGCAGAGATCGAGCTCCATCGCTCCGAGACCGATAACTACCGCAGAAATCTCGTCTCGGGAGCTCCCGCAATCTGGGTGGCATTAGAGGCGACCGGGGGCGAGCCGCAATATGCAATCGCGGCTGCCACCGCCGATCCGGCTGAAGGCGAGGGCTGGACGGAGGCGGGTCAGGCGATCATCGAAGCGGTAGCGATGCCTCTTCCTTTGCGGGATGCCATTGCCCGCTTCGTCGACCACTACCATGTCGAGCAGGTCTTCGAGAAGCGCACGCGTGATCGCGCCGATCCGGAGGCGTTGGCTCGTCACGGTCCGCGATCCGGGACCGACGATGAGCGATGATGCGAGCTTTCTCGCGCGCTGGTCTCGGCGCAAGCGCAGCGCTGCCGCAAACCGGCGCGACCAAGCCAAGCCGGAGAACGCCGGCGACGGGGCGGTGGTGCCAGACACCGCGGTTGCTCAAGTGGCGCCAGCCGAAGCGCAACCGCTTATCGATCTCTCAAATTTGCCACCGCTCGACTCGCTTGGCGCCGGATCCGACATCCGGCCGTTTCTCGCGCCCGGCGTGCCCGCGGACTTGGCTCGTGCGGCGCTCCGCCGGGCTTGGTCGGTCGATCCCGCAATCCGCGACTTCATTGGTCTGTCCGAGAATTCCTGGGACTTCAACGCGCCGGGCGGCGTGCCTGGATTCGGCGTTGTGACAACGGAAGACGTTCGCTGCCTTCTGGCGCGAGCGATGGGAGAGCCGGAGGCTGCCGACCCGGCCTCTCTGACAGCGTTGGCGAATGCAACCGACCGGACGCCACGATCGGTGAGCGAATCCGACCCTGCGGCGCACGGCGCTGCCCAAGAACAAACGAAACAAGACCAGCATCCCGGCACGGAGCACGCCGAGCAAAGTGATCCGACGCCGCACGATCAAGCCAGCGATGTTGCAGCGCAGCGTGAATCCGGAGAGCGCGAATGCCAGCCAACTCCGCTACGACACCGTCATGGTAGCGCTCTGCCGGAATAACTGTTGCCGCCATAGCCTGAGGCTATTAACCTTACAAGCACTGGTAGCATTAGGCTCTCGTTAAATCGCTCTGCATCGTCTTGGCGGGGTTTTCATGAGCGACCCAGGACTCGCGAAGGCGATCCGCGCTGCCGGTGGCATCACCGAGCTGGCGCGCAGGATCGGTATTTCTCAACCCTCCGTCTCCAATTGGTCACGGATCCCGGCTGAGCGTGTCCTGTCGGTGGAAGCGGCGACTGGTGTCGCGCGCGCTATCTTGCGACCGGATATTTATGACGAGCAGCTGGCTCGGCTCGACGATGTCGATGCTGCGCGCGCGCAGGAATACGCGCTGCTCGCCGTGCTGTTGGCGCGTGCCCCGGAGGCGGGCCTGCTCAAGCGCATTGCCAGACTTCGTGGCGATGCGACGCCGCTCGGCGTCGCGCATGCGGCGTTGGCGCAAGCCGCCGGCACGGCGAGCGCCGAAAAACTCGCACGCGAGTTTTTCGATCTCTTCATCGGTGTCGGGCGCGGCGAGCTTTTGCCCTACGGCTCGTATTACCTGACCGGCTTTCTCAATGAGCGTCCGTTGGCGCGTTTACGCGAGAATCTGCGCGCGCTCGGCATTGAACGCGCCGAGCGGCAATATGAGCCCGAAGATCACGCCGCCATTCTCTGCGAGATCATGGCCGGTCTGATTGGCGGACCGTTCCCGGCATCGGCCGAAAAACAACAGCCGATGTTCGAAAAGCATCTCGCTCCGTGGATCGGACGTTTCTTCGCCGACTTGGAAATTGCCGAGGCGGCCGATTTCTATCGCCAAGTTGGCACGATCGGACGTCTCTTTATCGAGATTGAAACGGAAGCATTCGCGCTGCCCGGCTAAGCGGGCGCGCAAGACGGGAGGGCGCAGCAATGAGTGCGCAAGGCAAGATGATCGTCGGGCGGCGTCAATTTTTTCGTGCGCTCGGCGCGGGTGCAGCGGTGACCGCAGTGGCGCCGCTTGCGACCGAGGCTGTGGCCGACAGCGAGAGCAATGACGAGAAGCGCAAGGCGCGTTACCGGGAAACGGACGAGGTTAAAACCTACTATCGCGTCAACCGCTATCCGAGCTGAGGGAGGCATCCGTGCTGATCAAGAGAACGGAACGTCAGCCGCGACGCGGAACACTCGCTGCTTTCGCGAGCCAAGCGGATCGCGGCCTTGGCCGTCGGGATTTCCTGCGCCGCTCGGGCCTCGTCGCCGGGGGTCTCGCGGCGCTGGGGGCGCTGCCTCTCGCCAGCGTGCGCAAGGCCGAGGCTGGACCGCCGCCGGCTGCTGGCGCACAAGTGGCGATACGCAAAAGCGTCTGCACACATTGCGCGGTTGGCTGCACGGTGACAGCCGAGGTCGCCGACGGCGTATGGATCGGCCAGGAGCCGAGCTGGGACAGTCCGATCAATCGCGGCTCTCATTGCGCCAAGGGAGCCGCGGTGCGCGAGCTCGTTTCCGGGGAGCGACGCCTCAAATATCCGTTGAAGCTCGTCAACGGCCAATGGACCCGGATCAATTGGGACCAAGCCATCAACGAGATCGGCGACAAGCTGATGGCGATCCGTGAGCAATCGGGTCCGGACTCGGTGTACTGGCTCGGCTCGGCGAAATTCACCAATGAAGGCGCTTATATGTTTCGCAAGTTCGGCGCCTTTTGGGGAACGAACAACACCGATCACCAGGCGCGCATCTGCCATTCGACAACGGTTACCGGGGTCGCCAATACCTGGGGCTACGGCGCGATGACCAACAGCTTCAACGATATCCGGAATTCGAAGACGCAGATCATCATGGGAGGCAATCCGGCCGAAGCCCATCCGGTGTCCTTGCAACACCTTTTGGAAGGCGCGGAACTCAACAACGCGAATGTCATCGTCATCGATCCGCGCCTGACGCGTACGGCCGCGCACGCGACCGAATATGTGCGGCTGCGGCCGGGCACCGACATCCCGGTGCTCTACGGGATGATGTGGCACATCCTCCAGAACGGGTGGGAAGACAAGGACTTCATCGCACAGCGTGTCTATGGCTTTGAGGATGTGAGCAAGGAGATCACAAAGTGGACTCCTGACGAAGTCGAACGGGTGAGCGGCGTTCCCGGCGAGCAGCTCAAGCGCGTCGCCCAGATGTTCGCCACCCAGAAGCCGGCGACGCTGATCTGGTGCATGGGTCAGACCCAGCACACGGTCGGCACCGCCAATGTGCGTGCGAGCTGCATCGCGCTTCTGCTTACCGGCAATGTTGGAAAGCCCGGAACCGGCGCCAATATTTTCCGCGGCCATGACAATGTGCAGGGCGCGACCGATGTCGGGCTCGATATCGTGACCTTGCCGTTCTACTACGGTCTCGCCGAAGGGGCGTGGCGGCACTGGGGACGCGTCTGGGAAGTCGATTACGATTACCTGCAATCGCGCTTCGACTCCAAAAAGATCATGGAAACCCCGGGCATCCCACTGACCCGGTGGTTCGACGCGGTCACGCTGCCGAAGGACCAGGTGGACCAAAAGGACAATGTGCGGGCGATGTATGTGCAAGGGCACGCCAGCAACAGCATCACGCGTATCCCCGAGTCGCTGAAGGGCTTGCAAAAGCTCGATCTGCTCGTGGTGGTCGATCCGCACCCCACGACCTGGGCCTCGCTCGCGCTTCAGGCGGGACGCAAGGATAACATGTATCTGCTCCCGGCCTGTACGCAGTTCGAGGCGTCGGGTTCGCGTGTGGCGTCGAACCGCTCGATGCAATGGGGCGAGCAGCTGGTGAAGCCGATCTTTGAGTCGAAAAATGATCTCGAGATCATGTACCTGCTGGCCACCAAGCTCGGCTTTGCCGACAAGATGTTCAAGAACATCCAGGTCGAGAACAACAATCCGCTGCCGGAGGACGTACTTCGCGAAATGAATCGCGGCAGCTGGTCGACCGGTTATTGCGGCCAGTCGCCGGAGCGCATCAAGCTTCACATGGCCAACCAGAAAGACTTCGATCTGGTCACGATGAGGGCAAAGGATGGTCCGGCCAAGGGCGATTATTACGGGCTGCCATGGCCGTGCTGGGGCAAGCCGGAGGTCAAGCATCCTGGCACGCCGTTGCTCTACAACACCAACCTCAACGTGATGGACGGCGGCGGCACTTTCCGCGCCCGCTTTGGCGTCGAACGAGACGGCGTGAACCTGCTGGCGGAAGGCTCTTACTCGCTCGGCTCGGAGATCAAGGACGGCTATCCCGAGTTTACGATGGCGGTCTTGAAGAAACTTGGCTGGGATAAGGACCTTACCGCCGACGAGCTTGCGATCATCGCGAAGGTCGCGGGCACTCCCGACAAGATCGATACGGTGTCATGGTCGCTCGATCTGTCCGGCGGCGTTCAGCGTGTCGCCCTTGCTCATGGCTGCGTGCCGTACGGCAACGCGAAAGCGCGCATGAATGCCTTCGGCCTGCCGGATGCGATCCCGACGCATCGCGAGCCCATCTATACCGCGCGCGCCGATCTGGTCGCGAAATATCCGACCTTGCCCGATGCCAAGCAGTTCCGGCTGCCCAATATTGGCTTCACGGCACAGAAGGCGGCGGTGGACAAGGGACTCGCCAAGCAATTCCCGCTGATCCTGAGTTCCGGCCGGCTCGTCGAGTATGAAGGTGGCGGCGAAGAGACTCGCTCCAACAAATGGCTCGCCGAGCTGCAGCAGGACATGTTCATCGAGATCAGCCCGGCCGATGCCGCCGATCGCGGCATCAAGGACGGGGCCTGGGTGTGGGTAACGGGTGCGGAGAACAGCGCCAAGGCCAAGATGAAGGCGCTCGTCACCGAACGCGTCGGCACCGGTGTCGCCTGGATGCCGTTCCATTTCGGCGGTTGGTTCGGGGGCGTCGATCTGCGCAATAAGTATCCCGCGGGTGCCGATCCGATCGTGCTGGGCGAGAGCGCGAACACGATCACGACCTACGGCTACGATCCTGCCACCGGTATGCAGGAGCCCAAGGCCACTCTATGTCAAATCACCGCAGCCTAAGGGGAGGGGAATAGAATGGCTCGAATGAAATTCCTCTGCGACGCCGACCGTTGCATCGAGTGCAATGCATGCGTCACCGCCTGCAAGAACGAACATGAAGTGCCGTGGGGCATCAATCGCCGGCGCGTCGTTACCCTCAATGACGGCAAGCCCGGCGAGCGCTCGGTGTCGATGGCCTGCATGCACTGCACCGATGCCCCTTGCCAGGCGGTATGTCCGGTAGACGCCTTCTACACCACCGCCGACGCCGTGGTGCTGCATTCGAAGGACATCTGCATCGGCTGCGGCTACTGCTTCTACGCTTGCCCGTTCGGCGCGCCGCAATATCCGCGTGTCGGCAATTTCGGTACGCGCGGCAAGATGGACAAATGCACCTTCTGCTCCGGTGGCCCGGAACCAGATAGCAGCATGGCCGAGTATGAAAAATACGGCGCCAATCGTTTGGCCGAAGGCAAGCTCCCGCTCTGCGCCGAGATGTGCTCGACCAAGTCGTTGCTCGCCGGCGATGGCGACATTATTGCGCAAATCTACAAGGAGCGGGTCCTTAAACGCGGCTATGGCTCCGGTGCCTGGGGTTGGAAGACCGCCTATCGCGAGACGATCACGACGTAACTAGCGGCCGAAGAGGTGGCTGTGTGGCAGAATTGGGAGGAATTGGCATGATGGCGCGGCTCGCTAAACTTCGTAACGTCGTTGGGGCCTTGATGCTCTTCGCGTTCGCCGTAGCGTCGTGCCCAGCGGCGGCGCAGCAACCCACCTCGGTCGATCCGAATGCGAGCGCGGTCAGCGAGCAGCAGCTTCTGCAGCAGCTCCAAACGATCAGGGGCCTCGGCAGTATTCCCGATACGAAATCCTACACGCTCGAGCAGGTCCAGGGACAAGAGTGGCGCCATTACCATGAGGTGACACTGCGCTGGATCGGCGCCGTCGTGATCCTTGGCGCTCTGGCGGTGCTCATTTTCTATTATCTGACGCGCGGCATGATCCGCATCGAAAACGGGCGCTCGGGACGGACGATCGTACGCTTCACCGCCTATGAGCGGTTCGTACATTGGATGTTGGCCGCCTGTTTCGTCATCCTCGCCTTGTCGGGGCTCAATATTACGTTCGGCAGATCGCTGCTGCTGCCGTTGATGAGCCCCGAGGCATTCACCACTCTGTCGTCATGGGCGAAGTATGCTCACAATTACCTGAGCTTCCCGTTCACGCTCGGCGTCATCCTGATGTTCTTCATGTGGGTCGCGCAGAACCTCCCGACCTGGGTCGACATCGAATGGTTGAAACGCGGTGGCGGCTTAATCGGGCATGACGAACCGCCGGCTTACCGCTTCAACGGCGGCCAGAAGATTCTCTTCTGGATCGTCTTTCTAGGCGGCAGCGCGATGGTGGCGAGCGGCTATATGCTGATCTTCCCGTTCTACGGAACCGATGTTCACACCATGCAATTGGCCGAAGTGGGCCACAGCATCACTGGGATGTTGTTCATCGCCACCATGCTCGGGCACATCTACCTCGGCACGATCGGCATGGAAGGGGCGTTCGGGTCGATGAGCCGCGGTACCGTGGACGTCAATTGGGCCAAGGAGCATCATAGCCTGTGGCTTGAAGAGGTGACCGCACGCGCCCGGCAAACTCCGCCGCATGGACAACCGACAGCGATGCCCGGCGAATAGTCGCACAACGAACCACCCGGCATTTCGGCCGCCCGATCACAAGCGGGCCGCGACACGCTGAAAATCATCATGGCCGAACGCAGGAACGCCACGGGCAGCGCAACCCGCCGCACGCGCAATTGGCGACATCAAAATTCTTCGCGCTTGAGCGATGATCCAATTCAGCGATACCGCCAAGTCCATCGAACTGCGTGCGCCCGCATGTCTGGTTCGGATCAAACTCGGCCATCGTGATGATCGCACATGCCGGCCGCTCTTACCCCGCGAGCGGACATTACCGGATTGACTCCGGATTTCGCAGTTGTGCCAGGAGCGGTCATCCCCCGATGTTGGCCGAATGGCTCAAGCCGACCCACGGCAGACCTTAGCCACATATACGCCAATGTCTGAAGTTGGCCGAAAGCAGCAGGACAGCTTTCGGCAGCCAAAGAGTAGAAAGCGGACATCCACCTCGATGCGGCGTCATCGACCGTGCGCGGTGCGCCCGACCGGGGCTCGTCCCGCAACCCGTCCGGGCGCTGCTCGGCAAAACGCCGGCGCCACTTGCCGACCGTCCCCTGGCAAAAAGAACCTCTATGATCTAATACCCACGCTACGAGGCATTACTGGTAGTGGCAGTCGCGTCTGGCCTCAGTTTGACGAAGAAGAAAGGACGGGAAGCACTACGATGAAGTTCTGCATGCATCTCAGCACCCGCATCCAAGACAAACGGAATGAACTTCCGCTCATCAACTGCATGACCGACCTGGCGCTCGAGGCGGATACCGGTGGATTCGGCGCGATCTCCCTAACGGAGCACCACCTCCACGAGAACCAAGGCTATCAGAATTCGCTCTTGTTCGCATGCGCACTCGCGCCTCGGCTGACGCAGGCAACGCTCATTCTCGCCACGGTGAACCCGGCGCTGCATCACCCGGTGCGGCTGGTCGAGTCGTGCAACCTGATCGACCAGCTGAACGCCGGGCGGCTCGTCGTCGTTTTCGGCTCGGGATTCAAGGACACCGACTTGGTGGCATTCGGGCGGGACCTCGCCGAGCGCAACGCACTGTTCGAGCAGGGGATGCGCACGGTCGTCGACATCTGGGGCTACGACGGCACGGGCGGACCGCTCGAGTTCGCGGTCGGCGCAGACCGTGGAAGGCTCGACGTCGCTGTCAACCCGTCGTCCTTCCGCAAGCCGCGCCCCATCCTGGCACGCGGAACCCTGAATCAGGCAGCGATTGCTGATGCCGCCGCGCGCGGCTGGCCGGTGTTCACGGCGATAAAAGACCCCGCGGGCGCGCGCGAGCAGATGGCCGGCTATCATGCCGCGCTTGCGGCCTCCGGCCACGACTCGGAGACGATCAAGCTCGCCCGGGAATGGTCGGCGGTGGGGAAGGCGGTGCATGTGGCGGAGACCGACGAACAGGCCAGGTCGGAGGCCGAGGCTTACTTCATCAAGAACCCGAGCGGGGCGATTGCGCGCAACGCCGATGACATGATCTGCGGCAGCCCGGACACCGTCACACGCGCGATGCGCACTTTTGCAGCGTCCGGCGTAGGCGTGATGATCTGCGGGTTCCTCATCGACCTCGAAAACCCGTCGCAGCTTCGTCGCAGTGTCCGTCTGTTCAAGGAAGAGGTCATCCCGGAGGTGGCGGCGTGAAGCGATGTCAGTCTGCCAACTGAACGATTCGGCTCATTCGCATATTTGACAGACGATGGCATGCCGCTTCCGCGGCATTCACGCATAGCATCACTCCCTTGTCGACGGCCCAGGCCGAAATGCAGCGGGCATAGAAGAAGCCAACGTCCTCGCTTGAGGCTTACGATTATTTTCTTCGCGCTCTTGCCGCACGCCATCTCCTGACACCAATCGCCGACCCAATGTCCGCTTCCGAGGAGCCGCCAACATTGCCTGGGCGACCGGGATGGGCGCAAAACAGCAGTGACTGGCCGAGAGCCGGCTGTCTGCTCTGGGGCGCGCATTGCGAAAAAGCAGACGTTGACGGCGCGCAGTTGCTTCGGCAGCTATTGACCCTGGCTGTGTGAAAAGACCCCGCTTGATGCGATTCCGACGATATGATTCCGCTGCGATTTGCGGGGGATCGGATGAAGCGCTTTGTTGAGGGCATAGATCGCGGACAGAGCACGCTGTTTCCAGAACGCTTGGAAGACTGGGTCGGCGAGAACAATCCGGTTCGCGTGATCGACGTCTTTGTCGACGAGCTCGATCTGGCTGACCTTGGGTTTAGCGGGGTCGATCCCGAGGCAACCGGCCGACCTTCGTATCATCCATCGGTTCTCCTGAAGCTCTACATCTACGGTTATCTCAACCGGGTTCAATCGAGTCGGCGGCTCGAGCGCGAGGCCGGGCGCAACGTCGAGGCGATGTGGCTGACGGGCCGCTTGACGCCCGATCACAAGACAATCGCCGACTTCCGCAAGGACAATGGCCTTGCCATCCGTCAGGTCTGTGGCCGCTTCGTTGCGCTCTGCCGCTGCCTCGGTCTGCTCACCGAGACCAGCGTTGCCATCGACGGCAGCAAGTTCAAGGCGGTCAACAACCGCGATAAGAATTTTACGCGTGCGAAGATGGAGCGGCGGAGGGCGCAGATCGAAGAAAGCGTTGCGCGCTACTTGCAGCAGCTCGACAGCGCCGATCGGCAAGAGCCGTCGGACGCACTCACGACCAAGACGACCCGTCTCAAGGAGAAGATTGAGACGCTGAAAGAACAGATGCTGCGGCTGGAGGCACTCGAAGCGCGGATGCTCGCGGCTTCTGACCAGCAGATCTCGCTGACCGATCCCGACTCTCGCTCCATGGCCACGAGCGGCCGTGGTTCCGGCGTTGTTGGTTACAACGTGCAGACGGCTGTCGATATCAAGCATCACCTGATTGTCGCGCACGAGGTGACCAACGTCGGCACCGACCGGTCGCAACTCGCGCGCATGGCCATCGAAACAAAAACCACGCTGGAGACGGACACCTTGGAGGTTGTCGCTGATCGAGGCTATTTTAGCAGCATGGAGATCCTGGCGTGCGAGGAGGCGGGCATCACGGTCACGCTGCCGAAGCCGATGACCTCGGGCGCCAAATCCGATGGCCGGTTCGGTAAACAGGACTTCGTCTACATCGCCGCGGACGATGCCTATCGCTGTCCCGCTGGTGAGCGGTTGACCTATCGGTTTATGGCTGAGGAAGACGGCAAGATGATGCGTCGCTATTGGACGACAGCGTGTCTGACGTGTGCGCTCAGGTCCAAGTGCACGACAGGTCGCGAGCGACGAATACCGAGATGGGAGCACGAGCATCTTCTGGATTCGGTCCAGCAGCGCCTCGACGAACATCCCGAAAAGATGCGTCAGCGGCGTGAGACAGTCGAGCACCCCTTCGGGACGATCAAGGCGCGGATGGGTGCCACGCACTTCCTGATGAAGACGATGCCGCGCGTGGCAACCGAAATGGCGCTGCACGTGCTGGCTTATAACCTCACGCGCGTCATGAACATAATGGGCTCCGGACCACTCATTGCGGCGATGAAGGCGTAAACCTGGTAGCGCAACACAGTCGGAGACTCAGAGGAGCGCTCTACGACGAAGCTTGGTGAAACGGCGAAATGACGCCACCGAGTGCATCCGCGGCTTCTTCGACCTCGCCTCTCCAACGCGTTTCTACACGACCAAGACCCACAGCGGACATTCTCTGGGCTCAAATTGCCACCCAGCGCGCGCGTTTCTTCCTATCCGGGTTAAGAGAGCCCTTTTTTTCTGGTCGGCATCCTCAGACGGGCTGGTCTGCACGGGCGGATTAGTACACCATTGGAGCAACCCCCCGGGTCAGCCGGTGTATGCCATCTAAAATGAGCGCGAACAAAATCATACCGCGGTGGGAATGGCGCTGCTTTGCCCCTTCCCTCGCGACAATCACGCAGGCCGTGGCGATCCCGAGCGACGCGGCATCGCGGGAGAGCGACGAGATCTATGTGCTCGACTCAAGGGGAACCGAAAACGCCAAGATCCGCGATGGAGTCCTCGACATCAAACGGCTTCGCCAAATCGATGCCGCCGGCCTCGAATTGTGGGAGCCGGTATTCAAGGCACGCTTCCCGCTGAGCCGGCGCGATCTTGCCGCCGCCTCTGCAGTCTGGCCGCTGCCGCTCGAAACCCTGCCTCGCGAAACCTACACGATCGAGCAATTCGTCGAAGAGGTGATTACACTGGCGGCGGACCTTCACGTCGTGCGGGTTCACAAGTCACGGCGCGCTTTCACGTTCGCCGGCTGCATCGCCGAGCTGGTCCGCCTCGCCGTCGAATCCCGGACGTTTGAGAGCTTCTCGCTCGAGCACGAAGACCCGACGCGCATCCTCGCGGCGTTGCTCCTGCTTGGGCTCGACGGTCACGCCAACACCAACTATTCGCTCGGTCTCAGGCGCGCGCTCGGCCTCGGGCCCGCGACAAGAGAGCGGCAGAAAGGAAGATGTCATGACTAAGGAGATCGAGCGCAAATTCCTCGTCGACACGGCGCTGTGGCGAGCCATGGCCGCCGGAACGCTCTATCGGCAGGGTTATCTGTCGTCGGTCAAAGAGCGCGTGGTGCGTGTGCGCATTGCGGGGAACCGTGGCTTTCTCACCATCAAGGGGCTCACGACCGGGGTGAGCCGGCTTGAGTTCGAGTATCCGATCCCCCTTGCCGACGCGACGATGATGCTGGATCAGCTTTGCGAGCGACCGCTCATCGAGAAGACCCGGCACTGCGAGGTTTTTGCCGGCCGGACCTGGGAGATCGACGTTTTTCACGGGGATAACGACGGGTTGGTCGTCGCCGAAGTCGAAATCGCGAATCCCGAGGATCAAGTCGAGCTGCCGCGTTGGGCAGGTGCCGAGGTTTCTAATGACCCGCGCTACTTCAACAACAACCTCGCGGCAAACCCGTACAGGAATTGGCGGAACGATCATGCTTGAGCTTTTGAGTCTGCACCTTACTGCTGAACGCGTTCGTCAGGTGGGTGAACTGGCGCACGGACATCCGCATGGTCAAGTCATGCCGCTCAACCAAGCTGGTGGAGATATGATCTTGGTCGGGGTTGGCCGCGCTCGCACCACGCTCGCACGCAACGACACGTGGCGGGCTGTCGTCACCACCGCCAGGCGGCCCTTGGGGAATTGACCTGGATCAATGCACACAAGCCCGCAAGGCAATAGAAAGTCTTCGGCCGGTGGTGCGATGGCGTTTGGGCGTTGGCGCTGCCGCGTCGTGATTCGCAAAGCACGGGAGATCGCCGTCGGTCGGAAAGAAGGAAGGCCGTGCGCATTGATCGCAGCGAGTTCGGCAGCATTACAGTCGACGGCAAGACTTACGATCATGACGTGATGATCGGATTATCCGGACGGGTGAGTAAGCGGAAGAAGAAGCTGTCGAAGCAGCAGTATGGAACATCGCACGTGGTCTCGAAGGCGGAAGCGGAAGCGGTCTTCGAGAAGGGGTGCGATCTGATCATTATCGGCAGCGGTCAGGAAGGCAATGTCCGCCTGTCACCTGAGGCTGAGGATTATTTCGCGAAGAAGGGGTGCGAAGTGCTGCTGCAGCCGACGCCGAAAGCGATCCAGTCGTTCAATCGATCCGCGAAGCGCAAGATCGCGCTGATCCATGTCACATGCTGACGCTCGCAGGTGCGCATTAAGATGGCCCCTGGCTTGAACTCGAGCCCCCGGCATAGAGCACTCTAAGACGATACGGTACGGCCGCGCATATAGCGCAGAGTGATCCAGCGCTTGGTTGAGGTTTCTTCCGGTTTTTCGACACGGCGACAACGGCTGGACGCAGATGGTTCGGACGCGGAATCGAGCCTAACGCAAAGGGGCATATCACGAAAGCGATCGCGTGCCGATATAAATGCCGCGCCGCTGGGATTGCGAGCGATTGTGACGGAGCGTAGACGTGCAGACATCAATCTTCATCGCGAGGCTGTTGGGACCAATTTTTGTTCTGGTTGGGATCGCCCTATTGTCGACGCCCGAAGCATTCCGCGCGTTGCTCAAAGAGTTCATCGAGAGCCGCGTGCTCATGTATCTCGCTGGCTTCCTCGGTCTGCTCGCGGGCTTGGCGCTGGTGCTAACTCACAATGTCTGGGTGCTCGACTGGCGCCTTCTCATCACGCTGATTGGCTGGATTAGCATTGTTCGTGCCGTCGTTACTATTTTCCAGCCACAACTGATCGTTTCGCTCGGATCGAAGGTTATAGAGCATCGGGGAATCTTTTTCGGTGCTGCCGTGATCGATCTCGTGATCGGCCTGATCTTGAGCTATTTCGGCTATTGGGCGTGACCGCGAGGTAGCAAGTCTGATCGGGAGCGTTAAGGTCGTGATCGTGTCCCACCGCTTGGCGTAGTAAGTGTGTGATCATCGCTTTCTCCGGCGGGGGGCTCTGAGGCGGTTGTCTCGCCCCGCCAGCTCGCGTCCCTGGTTCTTGTCACTTCCCACACGCTTTGTCTACCGGCCAGAGGACGTTTCCCGGCTTCCAGGCTATGCCTCAATCCCTCCGGATTTGACTATCGTTGCCAGCTTTCCGCGCATCGCGCCCGACGCGGTCTGCTCCTGTCACACTCGGACATGCTCCGATGCCCGCGAAACGTCTCGGATTTCCCCAGTACCCTGCAGCAGCACAAAACGCGAAATGATGCTGAGCACGGCATCTCCTAGGCGCGCCACCCCACCACGGGAATTTCCTCGTAGCTATGGAAAGGGGGCGGTGAGGACAAGGTCCATTCCAGCGTGGTCGCGCCTTCGCCCCATGGATTCGCGGGCGCCCGCCTGCCGGCAAAAAGCGTGTAAAGCACAGTGACGACAAAGAAGAGCGTCCCTCCATAGGCGATATAGGCGCCGATCGAGGAAACGAAATTCCAACCAGCGAAGGCCGAGGGGTAGTCGCTGATGCGCCGCGGCATGCCGGCGAGGCCGAGGAAATGCATCGGAAAGAAAGCCAGATTCACGCCGATGAAGGTCGTCCAGAAATAAATCTTGCCGCAAGTCTCGTTGTATTGACGCCCGCTCATCTTGCCGAGCCAATAATAGAAGCCAGCGAAGATCGCAAACACAGAACCCAAAGACAGCACATAGTGGAAGTGCGCAATGACATAGTAGGTATTATGAAGCGTATGATCGACGCTTGCGTTCGCCAATACCACGCCGGTGACGCCGCCCACGGTGAAGACGAAGATGAAACCGATCGCAAAAAGCATCGGCGTCTTAAATTCGATCGATCCCTCCCACATCGTCGCAATCCACGAGAAGATCTTGATGCCGGTCGGCACGGCGATAACCATGCTGGCCGCTGTGAAGTAGGCCTGCGTATCGACGCTGATGCCGGTTGTGAACATATGATGCGCCCACACGACACAGCCGATCACGCCGATGGCGAGCATGGCAAATACCATTCCCAGATAGCCGAACACCGGCTTCTTGGAGAAGGTCGATACCACTTGGCTGATGATGCCAAAGCCCGGCAGGATCATGATGTAGACTTCGGGATGGCCGAAGAACCAGAACAGGTTAAGAAATAGCAGCGGATCGCCGCCGCCGGCGGGATCGAAGAAAGTTGTGCTGAAATTTCGATCTGTCAGCAGCATGGTAATCGCACCTGCCAGGATCGGAACAGTCAGCAGCAGCATGAAGGCGGTAACGAGCTCGGACCAGACGAAGAGGGGCATCTTGAACAAGGTCATGCCCGGAGCACGCATGTTGAAGATGGTGGTGATGAAATTGATCGCGCCGAGAACCGACGAAGCTCCCGCCAGATGGATGGCGAAGATCACCATGTCCACCGAAGGGCCCGGCTGACCGACGCTAGAAAGCGGCGGATAGAGTGTCCAACCAGTCCCGGTGCCATCACCGGTGAATGCTGAGCCCATAAGGAACGCGAAAGCCACAACCAGCAGCCAAAAACTTATGTTGTTGAGGCGCGGAAACGCCATGTCCGGCGCGCCGATCATCAGCGGAATGAACCAATTGCCGAAGCCGCCAATCAACGCCGGCATCAGCGTAAAAAAGATCATGATCAAGCCGTGCGCCGTTAGAACGACGTTGTAGAGCTGATGATTGTCATGAAAGAGAACATCACCCGGTCGCATCAGGTTGTAGCGCATCACCACCGACAAGGCGCCGGCGATCACGCCAGCACACACTGAAAAAAGTAAATAGAGAGTGCCGATGTCCTTGTGATTGGTAGAGAACAGCCATCGCTTCCAAAAGCTTGCCGCTTCGGAATGATGGGGTGTCGATACGGCATGCGCAGAACTCATAATCGATCCTCCGTGTCAGGCGGCCCTCCCGTTGGATGGGCCACCTTCTCGTTCAATATTCTCACATAGCTTGGCGCGCTGATTTCTGCGGCGACCCAAAGCGTCGACAGCAGGATCGTCAGCACCTTCACCATGGCGCGGCCTTTACCGCGATCCTCCCGGCTTCCCTGAGAAGTAACGGCCGAATTTGTCTGTTACGCCCTTCCATTGATCGGCATCCGCCGGAGGCGTACCCCTACGGGTAATGTTCGGCCATTGGGTCGCATAGGTGCGATTGTGTTCCAGCCAGTCTTCGGCTCCTGGAGCGCTATCGGGAACGATCGCCTCTGCAGGGCATTCGGGCTCGCAGACGCCGCAGTCGATGCATTCGTCCGGATAAATCACGAGCATATTCTCGCCCTCGTAGAAGCAATCTACGGGGCAGACTTCGACACAGTCCATGTACTTGCATTTGATGCAAGCGGCGTTCACGACGTAGGGCATTGCTCACTCCCAGCACCAAGGCATCCGCCCGATCGGGCCGAACCGATTGACATAATAACATTCAGATAATATATATCTTATAGCGCGGCACCCAGCAAGCAATCCTTGCCGTCCAGGTTTTTCTGACGCTGACGCCGGATACACCCCGGCATTGCGAGACATGGAGGAGTGTCGACATGACCCAAGCGATATGTCCTCCTTCGACGCGCGACTTCACCGAAAAGCGCCGAGCCCGTTCTTCTGAAACCGAGAGAGCCTTTCAGGCATACAGCCAGCAGGTCTTTACCGACGGAGTCTGGCCGACGAAGATCAATCAAGCTCATCGCCGCCGCGGCGCATGCTACGCAGTGCCGCGGACACACGAAAGCGGCGCACCGTCACGGCGTGGCACGGCAGGGGCTGATGGAAGCCATTTGAATCGCCGCGGAGATGCGGGCTGGAGATGCCTATACGCACCGGCAACCATGATGCATATGAGCATGAGGCCCGAAGCACGACTTCTGGCCGGTATCGGTCGATGCGGCATTCGAGCCGTTGCCTGTCGCGATCATCACGCGCAAGAACCAGCTCCTGAATCCTGAAGCGAAGCTTTTCACCGATTGCGCGCGGGACATGGCCAGCACGATTGTCGCGGCGCCCGAGTTTTGGAACCCGAATTCGAATAGACGCCGCAGCCTCCTTAGGTGACGTCCTGATGACCTCTTCGGGCCAGAAGCGGCATATAGGGCTATAGGTCAAAGTGAGAAGACGCAGTGCGACCGAAGCGCGACGGTTCGGCACGTTTGCAAAAGGCGGCGAGCAGACCCAGGCAATCCTGATTCGGCTTGAGCCTGCGCCCGCGGCGGGTTCCTCCTTCCGCGGCACGCGGAGGAGGGCCGCCGGCCGATGATGTGTCTCGATCGGATCGAGCGATCACGATCTGGCCATGGTTCGCCGGAGCCGATATTGAGCCGCGCTCGGTCATCGCATGGAGGCCGTGTGCCAGCGCCGTTCTTCTGACGGCCGGCCGGCTCGACAAAGCGAAGGCGGCCAGCTTCAACGTCAATCAGTCGAGTAGTGAGGAGGAACTAGAGCCTGCGGCAAACCACAGCAAAGCGTCTCGATCTTATGCGTCAAAGCATCCCCTTCATGTTCGAAGCCCATCCAGCGAAGCTTTTGAACCTTGTGGCGCAGCTGTAGGCCTTCATCACAATAGTTCGCCGGGCCAGCGCTCTCGGTGAAAGCATCCATGACTATCCTCCATTGCTACCGCTTCGTGACCGACTGTTTGGATCGGATCCAACTTGACCTTTTGGCCGCCGGAACCGACGATCCAGATCTGAGCAGTGCGAATTCTGTCGTCATTGCTCTAAAGCAACGATGGCAGCGATTGCATTGATTTTTGATCCGCAGGAATGGACGTTGAGATCCCCGCGGCGTTTTGGCACACGAACCGCGTGTATTCTCTTTTCGCGCCGTGAGGGCGATATGCTTGAGGCGCGACTTGCAAGCGCATTCTATCTTCGAGGCCACCGATGAAGAGCGTCGCTTCGCCATCTTCTTCGCAAAGCTTGTCATTGCGCCTTGATGCGAGCGGACGACTGGACGGATCGGCGATCCGCCACCTCGATTTCTTTTCAGAGCTCGATAGTGTCATCTGCGACGAGATCGCGCGGATGTCGCACGTCGAACGCGTTCGCAAGGGCGAAGCGATCTTCAAACAGAACGAGGCGCCGCGCACTCTGCTCCTTGTGTTGAACGGTCGCTTGAAGGTGATCCATGTGACGCCCGATGGTAGCCGGGTGGTGGTCAGGCTTCTGGGGCCTGGTGATCTCGCCGGGCATGTCTCGGCGTTTTGCGACAAGCCTTATCCGGCAACCGCAACAGCAGTGACGGACAGTATCACGCTCGCCTGGTCTCGACGGACCTTCTTCGACCTGATGTCGCGTCATCCGGCTCTGTCTCTCGCTGTCATCCGCAATATGGGCAAGTTTCTCGAGGAAGCGGATGCGCGACTCCGCGAAGCCGTGACGGAACGCGTCGAGCGTCGCATCGCGCACGCGATCCTGCGTCTCGTCCGGCAGGCAGGCCGTCGCGTTGAGGGCGGCATCGAGATTTCCTTCCCGATCACGCGGCATGACATCGCGTTGATGGCAGGTGCCAATCTCTACACGGTGAGCCGTACGCTGAGCGCTTGGGAGCAGCGCGGCATTGTCGATGGTGGACGACAGCATCTGGTGCTGCGCGACTCCCATGCCTTAGTTCGGATAGCTGAGGAAGAATAGATCGGGTTACAGGCGAGCGGCCGAATCTATGACCGATTTCCGGCCACCATGAGTTCGCGCATGAATGTAGAGATCGGTAGATCGTACTCGGCGCAGGCCTCTTCGACGGTGTGATAAGGCCCGATGGCGCAGCCGATGCAAGCCATTCTGTGACCGATGAAGACCCGTATCGTCACGGGATGTCGTTCCAGGAGCTGAGCGACCGTCGCCGATGGCTCAACGCGCGTCATACCTGATCGCCCTTTTGCGCCTTCTGCTGGCATCTCGACACGCCGCTGGCCTTGTGGCGCAGCATGACGATCTCGCTCAGGACAGAGAGAGCGATTTCCTCGGGCGTGTTGGCACCAAGATCGAGCCCCGCTGGCGCATAAATCCGCGCAAGGTCGGATTCGTCGAAGCCTTGCTCGCGCAGATAGTCCAGAACGAGCTTCGAGCGCTTCCGGCTCGCGATCAGCGCGATGTAAGGTACAGGGGAGTGCAGGCACTGCGCCATGGATTGGTGGTCGCCTTTGTGTTGCGTGGCGACTATCACGCAATCGTCCGCTTGGGGATCGAGGCGGCTGTAATCGAAATCGTCAACCAGCAATAGCGTTGCCGATGGATAATGCGCTTGGTCGGCCATGGGATCGTCGATCACGATCTCGAAGCCGATGGTGGCGCCGATCGCACAAAGCGTTTCTGCCACCTTGCCGTGCCCCAGGATCCACAAACGTGGTTTGGGACGAACGGGTCCGATGAACACCCGCATCGTGCCACCACAGGGCATGCCGGTGCCAAGTACCTCGTCGTTGAGATCAAGATCGACAATCGTGCTTTCTCCCGTTTCGAGAGTGCCGAGCGCGCCGTGACATACAGTGCTTTCCGCGCAGCCGCCGCCAACCCACCCTGCAAGGATGCGCCCATCGCGCCCGATGACTGCTTTCGAGCCGGTTTTCGCCGAGACCGATCCCTGAGTCTCGATGACCGTTGCGAGCGCGAATGGCTCTCTCCGGTTGCGCAGCGCCACCATCGTGTCGAGCACATCGCGAGAAGCGACGAGCGACGATGCAGAGGCAACTTCGTGAACGGTTTCTGAAAGCATGGAAAATGACCTTGTCCGGTGCTCTCTTATCCAAGAGATGATAATGGCAGTGAGCTTATGCAAGTCGCTACGGTAGGCTATTCGCCTTGCACATTGCTTTGGCGCAAAGACGGTGCGGCTCTTTTTCCGATATGAATGCTTAACCTAACCAATGGGCTCAGCGGGGTTGATCAGCGCGAACGCCTGAGATCCAAGTCGGCGGTCTATTGCATGGATTGTTCAAGCGGGGACAACGCTGCGTTTCGCCACGGGGATTCAAGAGAACAGGAAGGGCTTGACGACACTATGTGCGCCAGATTTCCCTCGACCCTGACTGGAGTCCGATCATTCGCGTCGGTCATCCGGTATGCGCCGTTCCCAAAAGCCGGAAGCGATGACACTTTCCTGGAAGCGAAGGCGATAGGCGCGGCGATTACCGTAGCCGATATCACTTCGACAAAGACGTCGCGATGATCACCCCGGATGAAGATTTTGCCTCTTGCGAAAGGAGCGATCATCTTTTGGGTCTGGCATTCGGCCGCGATCTTCAACGAGCAACTTTGCGTATGAGCGCCATCGGTTTTGCGATTTGCGCCATCTTTGCGTCTCTATCGGTTCTAGCAAGTTAACGAGCGCTGTGGCCGACAGATTGACCCATCGCCTTCAGAAAAGGGCGGTGGGTGGCGCGCTGTGGCGCGCATGGGAAAGCGCGCTTTCGAGATTGCGCGCAATGCGCGTTGCCCGCTCAAAGAGCATCCGGGCGGGCGCTTCCGCGAAGCATTCCAGTGCTGCAGCTTCGAAGAGCCCAAGCCAGCGTGGAAAGAAAGCCCTGTCGAGTTTCCCGAGCTTTTGGTGAGCGGCGAGCATATCGCCGGCATAGCCGCGCTTAACGTGCAGCGCGGAGCACCAGAATTCGCGCATGGTTGCGATATGCCCATCCCAGCATTCATCGCCCAGCGCATCATTGAAGATGGGCGCAAGCACGCGATCCTGACGAATCTTCTCATAGAAGCAGGTAACGAGCGCGCCAACCGAATCTTCAGTGACGCTTTGGGCTTTCATCGCCACATTCTCGTCGATCGTCGACACGATAGCGCTCCGTACTGTGACCAACCTCGCGACAACTTGACGCGCCTCCAATAAGATATAAAACATATATATCTTATTTGGGACGTGTTCAAGCGCCGATCGGCGGCGGAGTGAGGGTCAGATGTTCGGTTCGGCCATTTCCCGGTGGACGATGCTCCATTTTGAGGCTGCGTTGAGCTTTTTCCTCCTGGCTCAGCTTGCCATGGTGGCCGGCTTGGCCTTTCCGACGGCGCCTCTCTTTGCGCCAATTACGCTTGCCACCGTGCATCTGCTCACCATCGGCTGGCTGACGCTCCTGATGTTGGGCGCGTTGCATCAGTTCATCCCGGTCCTCACCGCGCAAGGGAGTGTCGCCGGGATATCGGCGCTAATTTCTTTGGTTACCATCATTATCGGCCTCGGAGGAATGGAGATTGGCTTTGTCGCCCTCGATGGTCGTTTGGCACCATCAGACGTTATCTTGCTGCCGATCGGTGGTGTTCTGGTGCTGACCGGAGTGACGATCGCTGCCGGTTCGTTATTCCGCACTTTGTGGCAGACACGGCCGCTGCCCTTTGCTGCGCGTTTCGTGGCGGCTGGACTTGTCTTCCTGTTTACCGCACTCGGGCTTGGGATTCTTCTCGGTTGCGCGCTCTCGTCGCCAGAGCTGGTCTCATGGACGGGCGCGTTTACAGATGGGCTGAGGCTTCATCTCCTTGCAGGCCTCATCGGCTGGTTCACGCTGACGGCCATGGGTGTCAGCTATCGCCTTCTCAGCATGTTTACCTTAGCTCCCGAAGAGCGAGGCTTAGTCGGGACCGGTGTTCTCGTTCTAAGCGTGGGTGGACTGACGACGACCTGGCTTCTCGACCTCGCTGCCGCGCTGGGCGCTGCCATACCAAATCAATTCCTGGCAATCGCTGCCGCTGTAACCGGCCTGGGCATCATGCTCTATCTCTTCGATATGGCGCGACTCTATCGCGCACGGCGACGCCATAAGCTCGAGCTTAATACCGGTATGGCATTCGGCGCATTGGCCGCCCTCGGAATCTCGATCTTTTTCGCGTTCTATCTCTACGCCACGAGTGCTAGCGAAAAGCATATCGGCGTGCTCGGCTATCTCTTCCTGTTCGGCTGGCTTTCGGGACTTGCTTTGAGTCAACTCTACAAAATCGTGCCATTCATGACTTGGCTCGATCGTTATGGCAGCATTCTTGGCAAGCAGGTTGTGCCACGCGTCCAGGATCTAGTCGATGAACGCCGCGACCGCCCATGGTTCATCCTCTATTTCGCAGCTGTTGCAGCCGGCACGCTTTTCGCTGCACTGGGGTGGCCAATTGCTTGGCGTCTCGCCGCTCTCGGACATTTGATGGCCACATTGATGATCGCGCGCGCTCTTTGGCTTGTGCGCTACGGCACGGCGCGTCGTATTCGACCTGCTGCTCCTTCGGCAAGCCCGCAATCAAACTCGCTGTCGCAATTCGCAATGCATCAGTAGCACAGGGAGTATGCATTCAATGACCGAACCTGTTCTGTCAACTCTCGACGTCCGCGAGATTCTGAAAGCCGGCGGCGAGCCTTTTTCCGAAATCATGCAAGCGATCGAAGCGCTGCCTCCGGGACAAGGCTTGCGGTTGCTCGCGACCTTCAAACCTATTCCGCTTTTCGGCGTGATGGCGCAGCGCGGCTTCGGCCATCGGGAGCAAGAGATCGGCGGCGGGGATTGGGAGGTCATTTTCACGCCGTCGGCCCCGGGCAAGGCGGCCGAAGCGGGAACCAACCGATGACCGGCGCTGCCAGCGTCACCGCCTCCACGCCAAGCCTCGATTTGCGCGGCCTTGATCCGCCCGAGCCAATGCGACGCGCGCTCGAGGCGATCGAGGCGCTCGGCCCGGGCGATGCCTTGGAGGTCATCACCGACCGCGAGCCTTTGCTGCTTCATCGCGAGCTCGGCCGGCGACAGCAGCCCTATATCAGCAAAGCCGCTGCCGACGGCTTTCGTACGACCGTTCACCGGAGCGCCGAATCATGACGGATGATCTTGTCCAGAGCCTTGCCGACGCGCTCAGGAACGTGATCGATCCCGAGCTCGGCTACAACATCGTCGATATCGGTTTGATCTACGATGTCGATGTCGATGACGACTGCGCGCGGATCCTTTTGACAACAACCACGCCCGGTTGTCCTGCGACCAATTACATCCGCCAAGCCGTCGAGACCTGTGCCGCTTCGGTGCCCGGCATCGCGACAGTCGAGGTCACGATGACCTGGTTGCCGCCCTGGTCGCCCGATCGCATGAGCGACGAAGCCAAGGCGCATTTCGGTGTTTCGGCCTGAAGCATGAACATGGGGCTATCCATGAAGGACGCAACGCCCATCATCGAGACCCATGTCGAGGTAGATTTCGACCGTTTGACTCTGCTCAATCGGCTGCTGATCCGTTCGCTCAGGACTCTTGGCGATGAGGGCCAGACGGACCTCGCCTGCCGTATTGCCGCCGAAGCCTGGTCTTCACTCAGGAAAGTCAGGCCGGAAGAGGCCGCAAAGTTGAACGGCGCCCTTCATTATCTCACTCATTCGATCCACAGACCGGAAAAGGAGTTTTCTATGTCGACTTCTCAGCAACTCGATGTTCGCGAGCTTCCACCGCCGCAGCGGCACGCGCTCATTTTCGCAACCTGCGGGAAACTGCCCATCGGGAATGCCGTGATCCTCGTGAATGATCACGACCCGAAGCCGCTCTACTATCAGTTCGAGGCGGAACAGCCGGGCCAATTCTCCTGGGAATATGTCCAGTCAGGACCGGAGGTGTGGCAAGTCCGTATCACGCGGAAGAAGGCCGCCTAGCGCTATCGCCGTCGTCGCAGCGTGATGCACGGGGAAGAAACAAGTGCGCGCGTGGTCGATTAGATGAGCCTCACCACGCCATCTTGGACTCTGGAACGCGCCACTGGTCCGCCGTCAAGGATGACGAAGAAACCAAAGGCTCCGCTCCAGGCGGCGCCGGCCGGCGATAGTGCGAGATCCATTTGCTTGCTGGCAAACGGCGACAAAAGACGGAGAAGAGCCGCAAGCGTGATCAAGACATAGATCGTCTCTATGCCTAGCCCGGCTGTTAAGGACGGCCGTGTGGCGGAACGATATCGCGGAATAGCTACCATGGGCCCGCTCGAAATGAACGGAAGTCAAGGGGTAGGATCGTTCTCATATAGTTGCCAGAGAGGGGTATCTTATCATATAAATAGAAAGAATCTTTGTTGCCAACAGGTTCTAACTTTACAGCGACAGGAAGGATTTGAATGCGCCTGACCCTCCATACCGATTATGCGCTCCGCGTGCTTATGTATGTGGGCGTAAAGGGGGACGCATTGTCCACGATTGCCGAGATCGTCGATCACTTTGATATTTCCAAGGGCCATGTCATGAAAGTGGTCCATCAACTCGGCCAGAGACGATATCTCGAAACGCTCCGGGGCAAGAAAGGTGGCATTCGCCTTGCGCGGAAATTGGCTCAGATCAATATTGGCGCTGTCGTGCGGGATATGGAGGTGGAGCTGGGCGTGCTCGGCTGCCTTCAGGGAAGCGAAGGTTATTGCCGCATTGAAGAATGTTGTGTCCTGCGGAACGCGCTACGCGATGCGACGAACGCCTTTTTGGCGACGCTGGATCGATATACGCTCGAAGATCTGGTAAAGCCGAAACGGCCGCTCGCTCGGCTATTGGGAATCGATGCGCTTGGATCAAACCACGAGCGCGCACACGCCTAGCCCGACCTGGGCTCGATGATGGCGATAGAGCCAGTCCGCTATTTCCAATGCCTATCGCAACAAGCGCCAACAGTGCGATCAGTTTCATTCCTTCTGTCGCGCCATAAAACCTAGGAATACTCGAGGGTGCTAAAGTCGCGCCTGAGGCAAAGATGCGGAACGTAATACTTCTAGCCTCAAGCGCTACCTGGCGTCTCAGGCTTGCGTCGGGCTGCTGTGCGACAAATGACTACCATGCGCACCCGTCCCTAACAGATTCGAACCCCACTCGCCTGCCTCGCCACCATCGATCCCTCGGGGGCGGTATGTTTGGCATCTTCGGCACCGCGATATCTGAGAAGGAACGCTCCGCAAACACTTTTGCGGCGACAATACGCTAGAGAATGCAGAAACCGGCATGTTTGGTCGGCCCGGTATGCTCGGCATCAAACCCGCCGGTGACCGCGATGAGCGCATTGAGAACCCTATGGAGGTTGCTCGATTCCCCGCCGCTCATCCCCTCTTCCTCCGCCACCGCAAGCTCGGTCGCGTCGTAGGCCCAGCGGCACAGTATCTCGATCTTTTGCTGCCGCCGGAGGCGACGATCGCTAATGACATCCTCCGGCCGCCGGAATGATGAACCCGGGTCGAGGAGAAACCGGTCGAAATCAAGTGCAGTAAGTGCGAGGTTCGACATGACAATCTCCTTTGTTACTTCGATCGGGGGTGCGCGAGAAATCCTCCGCTCATCGATCTCGCGCTGAGGCAATTTCAGCCTTCCATTGGCGCGCTTCCTGTCCGTCGAATCGCTGAGTCCTCGAATCAGTGGATGAGAACCTCGCGTAGCATGACGGCTTCGTTGTGAAGCTCGTCGCGCGCCGCATAGACGAGCGTGAGGCGCCCCTTTTGCGCAACCGCCCGAAGCTCGTTCACGAGGGGGGTGTTGCGCGACAGTTCAGCTCTATATCGACGGCGGAACTCTTCCCACCGGCTCGGGTCGTGACCGAACCAGCGGCGGAGCTCCGTGCTCGGCGCCACCTCCTTCGCCCATCGGTCGATGGCGGCGTCCGCTTTGCGCACGCCGCGCGGCCAGAGGCGATCTACCAGGATACGGACACCGTCTTCGGGAGATGGCGCCAAATAGGCACGCTTGAGACGGACATCCAACTTCGCTGCCGCCCGCGCCATTCTATCCTCCCGGTCTGGGCGCACCGCCCTCCAATCGTCAGCTGCTGTGAGGACTCTCCGCTTCATCCATTGCGGTCAGCGAGATGGCGGTGTGCGCGTAGGCGCCTCCCGCCCGCATCTCGGCCGCAACCCAGATGGCCTCCATTAGCTCCTGGCGCGTCGCACCGTGGCTGAGTGCCGCTTTCGTGTGTCCTCGGATGCAATACGGGCATTGCGTGACGTGTGCCACCGCGACAGCGATCAATTGCTTGGTCTTCGCCGGCAGCGCACCATCGGCGAAGACTTGCTGACTGAATGCCTGGAAGGCCTTCTCTGTGTCGGGAGCGAGAGCGCGCCGCTTCTCGGAGAGCTCACGCGACGACGGCGGGTATAGGGAATCGGCCATTTGAATACTCCTTGGTGTTTCGCGACACGAGCAGCGCCACTTATCGATCGCTGGCCGGTATAGCGGTTCGGCACGCGGCCGCAGCGCCGTGGCCGCTGGCAATCAGCGGTAACCGATGGACATCACATATTCGCGCAGCAGAATCTCCTCGTACTCGACCTCTTCGAGGAGGGCCTCGAGCGTATCGCGCGCGTTGAGCACGCCCAGCGGCCGAACGTCCTGGTCGACGATGGGGATGTTCTTCAGGCGGCGCTCCTTCATGACCGACCAGACTTCGTGCAAGGGGTCGCCGGGACGGCAGAGGATGACGGTCCGGGTCATGATGGTCGATGCGGCTGTCACGCAGCCGGCTCCGCGACAGTGGCTGATCTGCCGGACAACATCCGTTTTGGTGATGACGCCCGCCAGCAGCTCATCGGAATTGCAGACGACGACGAGATCGCTATCGAGGTCGCGCAGAAGGGTTGCGGCATCGATGAGCGGGGCATCGTCGCGGATCGTGATCAGGCGGTTGCGCGCAGCAGGCAGGATTCGTTCAACGAGCATCAAATCAACCTCCACGGCAAGTAAGTCTTCAACTCTGCATCCATTCGCGCCTAGCTCGTTCCGATCCCCCGCAGATGCGCGACCGACGAGCGCTGCTCCGATACGTCGACCTCAGGCGCCAAAAGCGATTCGCAGGGTCACCAAGATGCCGGTTGCAAGCCACGGCGGGACAAGCGCCGAGACCAGGCAGATGATCTGGTCCAGCAGCTACAAACCAGTCAGCAGCGCGAGCGGCCCGCCCCCGACTGGAAACCGCTGGGTCCAGTTCGGGACCGTGGTGAGTAGAAAACCGGCGATCGCCGCCATCACGAAGCCAAACAGCATTCTGTGGGTATGCCAAGCGAGTGGATCGAAGCGGCTCGGCAAGGCGTTCTCGTGGCGAACATAACGATCCACGGCGCGAGTGCAGTCGCCGACCAGAGCCCGGCTGCGAGAAAAAGAACAGCCGGAAGCCCTGGGTCAGGAAGCCTGGCATCGGACGACGCGCCACATCTCCGGCGGCGATGCTCATTCCGCGCCGGCCGCTGGTGAGAGGACGCGCGAGCCCGGAATAAGGCGCGCGACGACGCGCGGGAACAGCGGCCGGAGCTTGACAATGAAATCCCAGGCCATCAGCAGCGCACCGAGCGCGAAGACAATGTCGCCCGGAAGCCGCATCCATTGCCAGAACAGCGTCGTGTCGTAGAAGGCGGAACTCCGCGCGTAGGCGAATCCATGCTCATAAACTGCGTCGAGCTGCGGCCAGCCGATGGGGAAGAAGTTGAACAGAATCCAGAGAACGAGGCCGCCATTGTAAAGCCAGAAGGCCCATCGCCCGAGTCTCTCGCTGAATGGATGCCGGTCGGCCGCGACGTAGCGCAGGCAGAAATAGATCAGCCCGATCCCCAGCAGACCGAAGGCGCCGAACAGCGCCGTGTGCGCATGATTGAGCGTCAGGAAAGTGCCGTGCTCATAGTAGTTCACTAGCGGGGCGTTCAGAGTGCCGCCGCCGAACACGCCGGCACCGACGAAATTCCAGAAGGCGGCACCGATGATGTAGGTGTAGGCGAGCCCGTATTTGAACCCGCCATCGGCCTTGATCAGCCGGTGATGCTGGATCGCTTCGATGATCAGCAGCACGAGCGGCAGCACTTCGATGAACGAGAACATGGTGCCGAGCGGGACCCACAGGCCAGGCTCGCCGGCCCAATAGAGATGATGCCCGGTGCCGAGCACGCCACCGAGGAAGATAAGGATCAGCTCAAGATAGACTGACCGCTCGGCGAGCTGGCGCGAAACGAGGCCGACCGCCATCAGCAGATAGGCGCTGATCGCCGCGGCGAAGAATTCGAAGGATTGCTCGACCCAGAGATGAACGACCCACCAGCGCCAGAAGTCGGAGATTGTGAAGGACTTCTCGATCCCGGTGAGCGGGATCATGCCGAAGACGTAGAGCAGCGCGATATTGACGGTGGATGCCCAAAGCAGATGTTCAAGCCTGATCCGCCCGGTCCAGAATTGCCGCGTCGCCGCGGTCAGTTTCGCGCGGGTCGGCCACAGGGCGCGGAACACGAGCAGACTCCAGATCACCAGACCGGCGAAGAAGCCGATCTGCCAGGCGCGGCCGAGTTGGATGTAGGAGAGCCCCTGATTGCCGAACCAGAACCAGCCTTCATGGATGTAGCCCATGATGCCGAGATAATTGCCAGCGAGCGCGCCGACGACAATGAACAGCGTCACCCAGAACAGGACATCGACGAGAAAGCCCTGTCCCTTCGGCTCGCTCCCACTGATCGCCGGAGCGAGAAACAGGGCCGCGCCGATCCAGGAAAGCCCAATCCAGACGATCGGGGATTGGATATGAACGTCGCGCAGGAAATTGAACGGCAGGAAGCGGTCGACCTCAATTCCATAGAAGCTTGTCCGGTCGGTGTAATAATGGGCCATGATCGAACCGACGAGGATCTGCAGCAGAAGGACGGCCGCGACCACGAGGAAGTATTTTCCGATCCGCCGCTGGCTGGCGGTCAAGGGCCCGAACTTCGCCAGCACCGGGTCCATCGGAGCCTGGTCCGGATCGTTCAGATAGCGCTCGTAGATAAACAGCACTGCGCCGAAGGCGAAGAACGTGAAACAGAAACTGATCCAGGTCCACCGGAAGGTGCTGGTCGTCGGCGTGTTGCCGACGAGTGGCTCGAAGGGCCAATTCTGGGTCCAGGACGCCGTGGTCCCCGGCCGGCGCGCCACAGTCGTGACCGAAGAATAGATCAGGAAGTCTGCGGTCTGAGCGGCGCTCTGCGCATCGAGGCTGTAAGCCTGGGTCCAACCCTTGGCGAAGTCGTGACGGAGTAGCGATTGAGCGATCTCGCCGCGCAGCGTCGTGATCGCAGCTGCGACGGGGTCAGGAACCGTCGCAATCTGTTTAGTGAGATCGATGCCTTGAAGCTCGACCTGCATCGCCGCCTTGACCGACGCCTGCTCTTCCGCCGTCAAAGCCGACAGCGCTTTGCCGGTCTTGGCCTTGGCTATGTTCTCTTCAGCGAGCGTGGCGAGCCGGACGAGGTTGCTGGCCGTATAATCCTCTCCGAAATATGATCCCATGCCGTAGAGGCTGCCGTAATCCATGAGATCGGCCTTCTGGAAGCCGGCCTTGCCCGCCTGGATGTCGCCCGCGGACATGAGCAGCGTGCCATCGGCGGAAACGAAGCGGTCCGGGAACGGAGGCGCCTCGTCGTAGGTGAGGACGGTCGTCCAGCCCAGCAGCGCAAACGTCACGACGGCGACAGCCAACAGGATCCACTTGAGCACGTTGCTCACGGGATCTTCGGTGATCCGATCAGCAGCATCCGCGCGCAACGCCATGCCTTAATTCCTCCGGGTAAGAGTATCGTCGCCAACTTTTCGGGCGCCGTGCCGAAAGCGACCTGCATCCGCCGCAATCTCTCCGGCGGTTCGTACGATGCGCGATGCTATCACGCCGATCTTTGATGTAGATCAAAGAATAATGTGATATTTATCACATGACGGCGCGGTCGTTACCGGATCGCCATACCTGATGCGCGCGCGTCCCCGAGCCGTCGCGGCTCCTCCTAATCCATGCCTGCGTATTCCGCTGGGCCGTGCTGCGAGAGCCGCTGCTGGCGCAGGAAACGATCGGCAGCCTCGCCGGGCAGTTCCGACGCCTGGTGCGACAGGTCAAGAAGCTGAAGCTCCGCACCGGCACTGAGCGTGTCGGATGCTATCTCTTTGCCTTGTCCGAACGGCAAAGCCCATCACACGAGGCGATTCTGCCATACGAGAAGATTCTGATCGCGGCGGAACTCGGAATGACACGCGAAAGCTATTCGCGCGCCCTGGCGGCGCTCCGGGGAGACGGCGTCACCGTCCAGGACCAAACGATCACGATCCAGGACACGAAGCGCCTTTCTACCGTCTGCGTGCTCGACCCGCTGATCGATGATCCAGAAGGCTCGTTGCCGTCGCCGGATGTCACACCGACGACATCGTCCGGGAAGGCACGATCGAGGCGATCCCATGGATGACGTCACGATCGCCCTCGCGAACCATGTCTTGGCCTACCTATCGTGTGATATCGCAGCAGGCCTTGACAGACCGTCTGGCACAGCGGAGCTGAGCCGACCCAACCCAACCCAACCCGACCCGACCCGACCCAATGAAAGGTGAAAGTATATTTGTGCAGAAATCTTGCGTGTACTGATCCAGATCAACTCGGGCGCAATGCACCGCTTGATGCGCGCACCCCGAGCTTGGGCACCTCGCGGCTTTCGGAAACGCCCTTCCAACCGCCGCTGGCAATCTGCACACGCTGCCCGGCAGACCGATTCGGCGTTGCGTCACTCATCATAGCGATGAGAAGGTGCACCGATCTCGACGACGCGCTTCGGATCGAATCGTGGATTGAGCGCGAAATCGTAATAGCCTCTTGGATTGCACACCACCCTTGTCTTGCCGATCGTGTAGTCGCAGCTTTCATGGGTATGCCCATGGATCCAGAGCGCAGCGCCGGAAGTCTCGACGAGGCTGTCGAGATGCGAGGCGTAGGCGGCGCTCAATAGGTCGTTCTTGAACCGCGGCGCCACGGATCGCAGGGATGGGAGGTGATGGGTGACAATAACGGTCGGATCATCGAACGGCTTTGCCAGCTCGGTCACCAAGAATTGGTGTGCGGCTATGAACTCGCGGCGGGCGTCGTTCGTCGTGAATCGGGCGCCGGAACGCGAGGCGATGGTACGGAAATCCGTCATGCCGAGCTCGGCGTGACCCATCGCCTCCGCCGGATCGCCGTAGAGTTCGAAATCCGTCCACAAAGTCGAGCCGATGAACCGCACTCCGGCGACGATCGCGACGTCTTGTTCGAGGAAGACGAGCTGACCCGCGGCCGCGGCGGCGCTCGCACGCAATTCCGCGATCGTGCGATCGAAACTGTAGCTCGGCCGCCCGCGAGTGCCGTAATGCTCGTGATTGCCGGCGATCAGCACGACTGGTATGCCGAGACGCTTGGCGAGACAGCCGCTCCAGATCGCCGCTTGCGACCCGACGTGAATGTCGCCGGCGAGAACGGCGACGTCGGCATCGGTCTTTGGGACCGAAAGATCGCCGAATTCGATATGCAGGTCTGACATTACTTGGATCTTGGTCACCTTCGCCTCCGAATCGCTGGGAATGGTCAAGCCTTCCGCCCTCGGCGGTCAGCCTCCTTTCGCCAGGGGAGGCGAAGCCAGCTTTGGCAGTCCGGCCGGTAATGCGCTTTCGATGGCGCGCTTGATGCGTCGCAGGTCGGGCTGCTCCACGAACGCGCGGCGGAGTTGCTCGCGGACGGCCGGCGCGAGCGGCGGCAGCGCATCGACCGCAACGCCGAGGTCATCGGCGATCGTGCGCAGCATCCCCGTGAAAAGGGTGTCGAACATCTCGGGGCCCGGCGCCGGCGTGTGCACGATCGCGATCCGGCTGAGGAATGGTTTGGAAAGTGGCGCGATGTCGTTCGCGGTCAGAATCCAGCTGACGCCCGAGAGATCGGCCGGCGCCAGCAGCGCCTCGTCGAACCAGGCGCGGGAGCTCTCCGGCTCCAGCATCGCGAGAAGGGTTTGCCGAATGTCGCCCGCCCGCTCGGACCCGCCTGCCTTATCGATCTCGTCGACCAAGAAAATCGGATTGGCGCAGCCCGTCCGCAGCATGATAAGCAGCGGCAGCGCCGGCTGCGAATCGCGCCAGCCATGGGCCGTGCCGCGCAGCATGCGATCATCGGATGAGCCGGCGCCGCTCACCTCGCCATAGCCGGTTCCGAGCAGTTGCGCGAGGCGCTTGGCGAACCGCGTTTTTCCGATGCCGGGCGGACCGACGAGCAGCAGCGGCCGGAAGCGGACCCACTTCACGCCGGCGCGATGCCGCAGCCGAAAATCGCCGATGATGCGCTCGATTGCGGCAGCGAGGTGCGGGAACTCGGCGAGCAGGTTGTCGCGCAGCCGCTCCGGATCGACCTCGGCACCCTTGAGCGGCAGAGGCTCGGTCAGCGGCAGGTAGGTATCATCGAACCAGTTGGCCCCGTCCGCGTTCGCAGCCACGGCATTGATCACCACCCGTGTGGGACCGCTGAATTTTGGCACTGACGCTTCGGGCGACTCGGCGGTGCTGCCCGCCAGGGAGGGCCTGGCGATTTGACTGAAGAGGTTGGACCAATGGGACGGCAGAATCAGAAAGGTGAATCCCACCTCTTCATCCCATTCTCGCGCGGCCCGCCGGCACATCGCCGCTTCGCGCTTGACCGCGGGCGCATTGCCGAACCCGCGCTCGAGATCGACGAGCAGGCGGCGCGCACGCGTTTCGAGCGCGTGCGCGAGAATGAGGCACGCGAGATCCGAGATCATGAGCGCGGCGAGCAACACGCAGCTCATGGCTAGATCGGAGGGCTGCTCAGACCGCCGGCTGCAGCGCGCGGCGAAGGCGAGCGCCGCCTGGGCGCAGTTGTTTCCCCGCATCATAGGGTCGAGCAACGCCCGCTCTTCATCGTCGCGCGGCGTCAGTCGCTGCACGAGAAACAGGCGGAGCCGATCGACGATGCTCTTGTCGCGGATGAGTTCACGCCGGCTCTTACGGCGCCATAGGGTGAGGTAAGCGGGTTGTCGCATGGTCGGACTCCTGCCGAGGGAATGATCAAGCAGGAGCGCCCCAGGCGGCGCCGAAGTCTGTCGTCTCGTCGCGAGCGGTCCGACCGCTCGATCGCGCCGATCGCCAGCGTGGCGCACACGCACAGTTGCTTCGTGCGGAACCAGCGGGCGCGGCTCCGTGGCGGCGCCCGCTGCATCCGCGCGGTTACCCTAGCGGCTCTACGGAGACCACCGCTGAAAACGGATAGGCGGGAGGGAAGCTCGGGACCCGGCCGAGTTCGGCGGCCTGGGTGGTGACGGTCAACACGAGCGCGTGCTTCATGAGCGCAGGAAGAGCGATATCGCCTTCGGCCACCGCTTCGCGAATCATGTGGAGTCGCGTTTGGCGCTCATCGAGACGCTCCGCCGCGGTGGGAATCGCGTCACAGCCGAGATCCATCGCGATGTAATCCTGAAAGCTGAGCGGGCGCGTCCAGAAATAAGCCTCGTGCGCGCTCTCCACGGCAGCGACCGCGGCGCGCAGAGCCTTATACGCGTCGTCATCGAGGTCTAGATCGGGAAGCGCGATTTTGAGCTCACCTGCCGCTGTCGCCGCGACGCCCATGTCGTAGCCGCAGCGAAGGGCGAATTCGCTCACGAGACCGGATGGAGCGAGCAGAGGACGCTGTTGGCGATGGGAAATCTTCGCAGTCATGGGAAAACCCTCCTGGCGATGCCGGCGCCGACGCGATCTGCGGGGCGCGAGACAAGCCGGCGATGGTTCGTCATCGCCGCGCGGCCTTTGAGGGCGGTTGCCGCGGAACACTTCGCTGTCGCATCCGTCGCGGCACAGCGGCGCCGCGGGGCGTCAGCCGCCGAAGTCCGGCTCGGAGAGCGGAGTGGTTTCGGCACCGGAGGCGGACGACGCGCAGCGCGTCACCGTGACGTCGAGCATGCCTGGTGAAGTGCGTTTGACGGACAGGCGAAGGCCGGCCGCTTCGAGCGCCGCAATGGCGCCCATGGCCGCATCGAGCGCCGCCTCCAGTTCGGCCGACCGAACGGTTGCGGCTTCGAGCTGGGCGACGAGCGAGCCATCGTCCCAGCCGCCCTCCGCCGCGTCGTCGCCGGCGCCGGCAGCGCGGATCCGGTCGAGCGCGCAAAGCCCCTTCTTGAACAGGTCGCGCTCCTCTTCGGTCATCGGGAAAGTCGGCCGCACCATACGAGCGGGGGTGTCGGCGAATCGCGCGAGCTCTTCTCGAGACGACATGGCTGGTCCCTCCTGGACGATGAAAGGCGATGGCCTTTCTTCAAGCGGATCCAAGCGAGGGTGGGGCTGGGCTACCTCATATATGGTCTCAAAATGTCAAATAGTTCCGGCTGGCGATCGCACAAGAAAAAAATCACAAGGTCTATCGGCATCGGTGGCGAAAGTGGAGCCTGTGTCGCTGCCGCTGCCTGGACGATATGATGCCGTTTCGCCGAAAGCCAAAATGAAAATCGATGCGTTGCGGAGACCGGCCTCGGCTTGCCGTGGCTGGGCGCCGCTCCCACTCGGAGCCGACGCCGAGCGAAACGCCTGCGCGGCTTCGCCCTGCCATCCGCGCCAGCGTACAAGCGCGCCACCATATCCTCGCAGGCTTACTGCATGGGAGATCGTGTCATGAGCAAGGATCGGCCAGAGCCGCTTTTCAGCGAAGAGGTCGTGCAAGCGGGGTCCGTCCGCGTTCCGGAGACCCGGGCGCTTTATCAATTCAGCGTCGCGCTCGAACGGGCTCGTCTCGGCGTCGGTTGGACTCTCGCCAGCGCCTTTGCGAGCGACGGTCGTCGGATTGAAAGGCGCGACGGCGGCTATGCCGCAACGCGCGATGCGGCTTTGCGCGCGGCCGAGGACGCCATGGCGGTCCGGCGCCATGGGCCGGTCGCCGGGGCGTGGCCGCCGCTGCCGGCTGAGCCCGACGTGACCCTCGAGATGATCCCGCTCTTCCGGGATCAAGATGATTCTTTGCCGCGGTGGTGGCGGGTGAACCGCGATCGGCCCTTTTACCTCGCGCTGGAATTGGCGCTGCCGCTGGCGCCCGGCGGCGCGCCGGTCTCTCTCGCCGCGGTCCTGTCCTATGGCGGCACATTCTTCTGGTATGCCGACGACGGGACGACCTCGCATGAAGCGACGGTCGCGTCGCTCGAGCAGGCGATCCGCGCCGCGGCGGATTGCGTGCAGTCGAAGTTTCTCACCGGGCATTGCCGGGCGCGTCTGCGCCGCGAATTAAGCGACGCGGCAAAAGACCGCGCCGCGCTCTGAGCCGCTTGGCGGCGCCGTTCTCGCCCGGCACCGGCCTTGTCGGCGCAGGTCATGTCACGTCAATGGCTTACAGCGTTTCGGGAAAACGCTCTCGCGCCAGCCGCATGGGGTGATGGCCGAACGGATCTCGGAATTCTGGCGTGCGGCCAAAAGGGCCGCAAGCTATTGAGGATTTGGCTTTTATTCCGCAGCCGCCCATTTTCGAGCCATTGCGGACAAAAGATTGAAAGGGCGGCAATTCCGCAAGCGCGGCGCGGCGTTCTCGATTTCAGGTTCTCTTGCCCGCGCAAACCGGTCACAACTTACCGCTCGGGTGCCGCAGGCGGCATCTCGCCGCGACGGCGGCGCGGCCGCTTCACCGGCTCGTGCAGATCTCCGATCGTTCGCACTCGGGGTTGGCACCGCCCCGAGGCGACCAGTTGCCGACGAACATCCTCGATGAAAGCCCTTGTTGCGGCGCGGAACCGCCGCGAGGCTTGAACGAGCTCCGCATGGCTATCATAGATGCGCGTCACGCCATCGCTGCCATGTTTCAGAATGTAGCGAGAGATATTCGTCTTGTCGGGCGCTCGCTCGGCGATCGTGCTGGCGACGCAATCGCGGATCCGGTGCGCCGGAATTCTCATGTGCAGCTTTTTTTCAGTCAGCGCAGCGATCGATCTCGAAATCGTCTTAGCGGAGAGCCGCGTGCCGGCCAGTCCCACCCAAAGTGCCTTTTCGCCCTCCGCGGTCAGCCGAGGCCGGTAAACCTCGATCCACATGCGGATGAGGGCAGCGAGCTCCGGCTCGAGAGGCCAGATCTCCGCCCGCTTTTCTTTCGTCTCTTCCCACGAGAAGGTGACGACAACCTCTTCGCCATCAACGCGGAGGTGACCGCCGATGTCCGTCGTCGCCAGCGTGCCAACTCTCATCGGTGCCGAAGCGAGCAGGCGCAGGATGAGCCCGTCCCGAAAGAGAATCGCCGCGGCAAGATCGCTCTCGCAATTTCCGGCGTCCGCGATGTGCGTGGCGCCGAGCAGCGAGATCTCTGCGGCGCTGACCACGATCCCGTATTTGCGCGCTGGCGTTCGGTGAACCAACGCGGGATCTTGCGTCCAGGCTCTCAGAAGATCGGCGTAGCGCCGACAGATCGCGCTGAGCCAGCTCCAGTCGCTTTCCGGCGCGATCGCGAGCGCCACCATGTAGAGACCCATACAGCGGCTCAGAATCGTTGAGAGCAGGGATCCGCGCGCTTCGCATTCCGCGACGAACGCGTAGAGCCCCTCCGGCGTGATGCTTGAGGGCAGCCCCGCTCGAACGGCGGTCCCGAGATAGAGCCCGTAAGCGCAGCAAACATTGTCGCGCGTCGACGGCCGCCAGCATCGCCCCGCGCCCGTTTCCGCGTTGGTCGCGTTCGACCGATCTCCAGTCATGTCAGCTCGCTTCGGCCGCAGAAGCGCTATCAACGCTTCGGCGGTCGTGAGAGCGCTGGGTGCCATGAGGCGATCGAGGTGTCCTTCGGGCCACGCCTCCTTCGGCAGCGAAAGGACCATCGGACGGCCAGCATGGTGCCGGCGAGCCGGAACGGCACCGTATCTTCGGCGCAGCCAGCGCCAACGTGCTTTGGTCGGATAGACCGCGGCTAGTGCGTAGAAGAGATCACTGATGATGTGATCCACATTTTTCCCGGACGCGATTGATCGGATCCGCTCGACGAATCCGTCGATGATCGACCTCGTTGGCGGCTCGTCGAGCCCGGCGCTGAACTCGCTCCAGTGTGCGAGGAGCCGGCCGAGCGCGCTTTGCGCGCTCTTGGAGGCAATGCCGCTCGCGACCCATTTCTCGCGCAGGCTGGCGGGCCACGCATCGAAGGGAAGGGCCCATTGCTTCTTATTGCGAAGCCACTCCCAATCGGCCTGTGGAAAGATCGCGGCCAGGGCCTCGCGCAACGCCAGGCGGTAGGTCGTCGCCGAACCGGAGGTCATGGTGTCTTCCAGCCGCGCGACGAAAGCCCGAACGAGCTCTCGACCGGGACAGGCGGCGAGGCTCTCGACCTCGCCTTTCTCACTCAGGAACTCCACGAACTTCGAAACCGACTGGCCGATCGTTCGGCTCTTTTGCACTTTCTCATCGAAGGCTTGTTGGAATGGTGCCGGCCAGGGAACGCGCGGGCGTTGTCGAAGCCGCCAGCGGAAGCGCCCGGGATAAAGCGCGTCGAGCGCGTTGCGGAGGCGTCGGCGCGCCTGCTCGGCTTTCTTGCGAGGAAGCGCGTCCATTGCGGCGATGTATCCGTCGATCGATCCCTGAGGCGGCACCTCGGCGAGAGCCGCGGCGCCTTCGATCTTCGCGCGATACCCCAGGAACCGCTCGAGCTCCGATCGGCGCTGCCGAACGCTCTGCGGCAGCATGCTCCAGGCTTCGCTGAGGCCGGCAGGCCACTGGAGAAACGGAACTGCTGCTATCCCGCTAATCATCACGGAACCGGGGTCAGAAGCTTCTTCTGACTGAGCCGCTCGATTTCCGACTTGAGGATGCGCTGCCATGTGGCGTGGACGATGAAGGGGTCCACCTCCTCGGCGTAGAACTTGCGCGTGACCTCGGCATCGCGATGCCCGAGCAGCCGCGCGACGAGCTCGATGCTGAAGGGGTGAACAGTGAGAATGATCTTGCCCGCGAGCGCACGGTGAATATGGAGGTCGAGATCGAGCCCGACCGCCGCGTACTGCCGCCTCACGTTGGTAGTGAGGTTGGAGAGGCCCTTATGCTCGAGGCCGCGCGCCGGGAATAGATAGACGTTCGCGGGATCGACGCCTTGCTTGGCGATCTTCCATGGCAGAAAAACTTCGATCCAGACGCGGATGAGCTGAACGGCGTCGGGATCGAGCGGCGTGGAAAGGTTCACCTTGGTCTTGGTTTCCGCGCCGTCGTAGCGAAGAAAGCCGTCTTCGCCTTGCCTCGTGGGCAGGCTCAGGTTCGGCCGATCACCCTTCCAGCGCGTCGTGCCGACGTTTCTGCAACGAAGCGGCATGTTCTGCTCAATGAGCATGACCACAGCCGATTCCATCGCAGCGCAGCGCTCCTTCGTGATATTCTCGGGGTCGATGAGCGCGAACTGAACGCGACCATTCGCGACGGCGCCGAGCGCTTTCATGACTTGCTCGTAGATGCGCGCCGGCCGGTAATACCAGGCCAGAATTCGCTCCGGGGCGTTGAACTGCTGCAGCATCGCCCGGCGCCGCGGACTCATTTGGCAGCCGTTGCGTGGGCCGCCCGAGGCGGTCTCCCGCCGCAGCGCGTTGGCGACGCGGTCCATCTCCTCGAGATCAGCCTGGTCGACGCCAGCTCCTTTCGCGATCGTGATCAGCTGCGAGGCGAACCGCTCGATCGAGGCATCGAGATGAGGGGGTTGTCCCTCGCGGTCGCTCTTGGCGTATTTCCGACGGATCATGGCCTCCAAAGCCATGGAAAATCTCTCGTAGGTGAGCACGGCTTCGACGGAAGCGAGCTTGGCCTCCGGAACGCCCTCCTCGACGAGGCGCGTATAGACGAAGCAAAGATGCCATTCGAGACCCTTTAGATAGGTCGCCGACAGATAATCGCGCCGCCCACGAGCGTCCGGTCCCGGTCGCCGGGCGAAAAGCTGTTCCAGCTGCGGCGTCGACGACGGAGCCGCCGGAGGGCGGCCCGCGGCGGACTTCGGGAAAATCCTCTCCAGCAGCGAGGTGGCGGAGCGCGGCGGCGTGTGACGTTTTTCCCAGTCCTTCCAAGACAGTTGCAAAAGCGGATTGAGATCTTTGAAAGAACGCGCAACACGATGCGTGGGGAACGTCGGCGCGGCGAGCCGGACGCTCGGAAGGCTTGCGATCAGATGCGATTCCCCGAGCGCGTTCCAACGATGGACGAGCCGCCGTACCTTTTTCTTCCAACCCCGCTTCTTTTCATGCTCGAGCTGAGCGGCCCAGGCGGCTACCGCTTTGTCGGCCTGCCCAGGCCCGAACCCCTTGGCACTACAAAACGCGAAGAAAGGGAGAAGCTCGCCGCGCGAGCTGCCATTCACAATTTTTCCTCTGATCGCAGCATCGAGATGGAAACGCAGGGTCTCCCATCCGCCATTGAGTTGACCGATCGGGCGCCTTCCGTTGAAGCAATCCAACAGGCGGATCGCCGCGCGGGCGCGCGATCGCATGACTTTAGCCGTAGCCGGGGAATCGACGCGGAAATGACCCGCCGTCATTTTTTTCAGCGCAGGCTCGTCGAGTTCGGCGAAGCGCGCCGGGATTTCCGCCGGCGCCAGCCGCAGGAACGCGGCGACGCACTGCAAAGACCGGATGACGCGTCCTTTGTCGTCCCAGTCCGTGACCCCGACGGCGTCCATGACATCCGCGAGCGTCGGATCGGCTTTCCGCGCGACGGCGACTGCCGTCCGCAGGTTGGGTTCGGGAACAGCTTCGACCACCTCGATCGCCCGTCTCGCCGCCCAGACCGCCTGTCGGTCCACCTTGGCGGACTGCATTGCCGCGATGGCCGTCGCATCGGCTGGGAGCTCCGAAGCGGGCTTTCCCAAGGCCCGCGCCGCGGCCTCAATGCCTCGACTTGCGGCGCCGCGGCGGGCGCGCGCGCTCGGGTTGCGGGGATCCGTCCGTAGCGTCTGGACGGCGAGAGCATCGGCTAAGCTGCGCATTTCGTCTTCTCCAAAGAGGGCGTGATCCGATCAACCACCGGCGCTGGAACCCTGTGTGCGCCAGCCTGTACCCGTATGTAATATGGTATCCAATTGTGCACTTGTTCAGTAACTTGGGATCACATTTATTTCGAGGGAACTGATGTTGTCCCCTGTTACTGAGTCAGTCGAAGTAATTGCTTGAGAACAATACTGCGCAAGAGCGTGCTAGAATGCCGCGTCTGCAGCCTCGCGACGTGGCCGCGACGCCCTCTTCGGCGTCGGCGCTACATCGTCAACGCGCGCATAATGCGGGGCCTCTGCTTTGGCTTCGCTCCCGCGTTTTTGCCGCAGCAGCCGACGCTCCTCGGCTTCGTTTCGCAGGCGCCGTTTCAGTTCATCGAGCGTCGTCCACGTGAAGCGCCATTCCTTCCCGTAGATGCAGCCCGGCAACATTCCCTTCCGCGCCCATACCCGCACTTGCTCATCGCCAACCGCGAGAAGCACCGCGACTTCCGCGACGGTCAGCTCCAGGTCCGGGAATTTTTCGCGGTTGAGCATGCCGTAGCGGACGAGACCCGCCTTGGCTCTTTGCGCGCGCTCGCTCATCTTGGCTCTCCAATGGACTAGTCGGTGTGTCGAGGGAGTTGGTGGCGCGGTGAACGGTCCGCTAGAGGCGACCGGGTGAAGCGGGTGATTTGAACGCGGAAGATCCCGCGTCGCTTCGCACGAAGAGGATGGCGCTCGGCGCGCCGGCACGCGCGACCGGACGGCGGAAGTTCTGCTGACGCATCGGCCCGCCATGCGGCCTAACTCGGCCAGCTGGCGATGACGCGGGAGAAGGCTCCTAGAGCTGGTTCGCGGTAGCCCCCAAGCTCCTCTGCGATCGGCCTCCACGCGCCTGGCACGGCCGATAGCTGGCGTCGTGTGGCCTATTGGTGCACGAAGCTCTCGCGACCGCCGCACCCAAACCTCGTCGCGTGAAGAGGCGCTGCCGCCCGAAGGGCGGAACAGTTCTCTTGTTCTTCTTAGTTCTCTTAAGATTCGGCGGCCGAATTGCTTCGCCGCTTCAAGAGCTTCCGCACCCGATCCCTACAAGTTTACGGGGTTTGGGCGGTCCAATCCCTCCATCTTTCCGGGGCTATCCCTACATATTTCCGGGGGCATCGCTACGAATGTACGGGGGGGGCCGCGGCCCGCGCGCGCTCTTGCCGCCGGACCGCCGCTGCCGCCGACCGTAGCGGCGGATTTCTGCCGAAATTCTTCCGACGCGATCACGCGATGACGTCGTGGTCACGCGACTGAAGCGCCCGGAATCCGCGCGCGATCGTTTGAAATTACGCAGCATTCCTCGTCATCGATCCTTCTTCGAAGAGAGATAGATCATGCTCGCGCATCGACCTTCATTCGCGTCACCCATTTTAACGCCTGCGGCTCGTCGGCCGTGGCGACGATTTCCGCGGCGGATGACGATCTTTGCGCGGAATGCCGACCTGGCTCGATCAACCTTCTTCAGCGATCGGCAACGGCCTTCGATCCGGTCCGTGGCGAGGGCTTTTGGCGGTGACCGCGGTTCAAAATGCGGTGCAGCCGCGCAGCGAGTTCGTCGAGGTCACGCGTCTCACATTCCCAAATGATCGCGACCTTCCAACCGATACGCGCGAGATCTCGGGCCGCCGCAGCATCGCGCGCCTTGTTCCGCGCAAATTTCTGCCGCCAGTACTCGACATTGCTCGCTGGCATCGATGCTGCCGAGCAGTCGGGATGCCGGTGCCAGAAACAGCCGTGAACGAAGAGCGCGATCCGCCGACTTGGGAAAACCAGATCGGGGCGGCCGGGCAGGGACTTGCGATGCAGCCTGAAGCGATAGCCGAGGCGATGCGCAAGACTGCGCACCCGCAACTCAGGCGCCGTGTTCGCGCCCTTCACCTGGCGCATGATGCTGCTGCGCTTCGCGCGGCTGAACACGTCGGTCATGCCATGATCATAGTCGTGCGGTGCCGCGCGACGAAGCCTCGAGGCCATGAATCGCGCCCTGCTTTGGCCGAACTCCAGCGTTTCGCATCAAGGACGAAAACCGCTCGAAATCCGGTAAAGACGCCCGCTTTCGTGTGCGAAGCGAAATCTCTGTTCGGCTTCTCGTGATTGCCGCAGACTGCCGCGTGCCGCGTGCCGCGCGCAGGCGGCGGTTTGAGGCGGAGCGATACGATGAAAACCTTTTATGAATTTTTCGCCGGCATGGGTGCTGTGCGCCTAGGGCTCGGCGAGGAGTGGCGTTGCTTGTTCGCAAACGATTTCGACTGCGTGAAGGCCGATGCCTACCGCGCCAATTTTGGGCGCGCGGCTTTTTGCGAAAGCGATATCGCGACCCTCGACGCGCATCATCTCCCAGAACGCGCCGATCTCGGCTGGGCGTCCCTTCCATGCCAGGACTTTTCTCCGGCCGGCAGACGGGCGGGCATTTCCGGCATGCGCGGCGCGGTGGTATGGGAGTTTTGCCGACTGCTTCAGGAGCTGCGGCGCGGCATCCGTCATCCGGCGATCATCGCGATCGAGAACGTGTCCGCCCTCGTGACCTCGAATGGCGGCGAGGATCTCGCGGAGATTTTGCGCGCCTTGAGCGGCGCTGGCTATGTTTACGGGGTCGTGATCGCCGATGCCGCCTGGTTCGTGCCGCAGTCGCGTCCGCGGGCCTTCCTCGTCGCCGCGCGCGAAGACCTGTCGCTGCCGCCGTGGCTGATCGGCGACAAGCCGTCGCCGCTCTGGCATCCGCGGCAGGTCTGCGAGTTCCACGATTTGCTCGATCCCGAGACGGCGCGCCGCTGGATCTGGTGGCGGCTGCCGCGGCCGGCGCGACGCACCGTCGAGTTGGTCGATCTGATCGAAACCGGCGTTGCAGACGCGGCATGGGATACGCCGGAAAGAACGCGGGAGCTGATCGAGAGGCTGTCGGCGCGCGATCGAGAAAAGCTCCGCCGCGCGCAGCGGCGCAACAAACTCGCGATCGGTTGTCTCTATGAACGCACGCGTGGACCTCGAGACGCAGGAGCGTCCGTGGTGGAGCTTCGCACCGACGATCTCGCCGGCTGCTTACGGATGCCGACGGGCGGCGCGAGCCGACAGAAAATACTCCGCATCGAGGGCAAAGACCTGCGCTCGCGGCTCCTCTCGGCACGCGAGGCGGCGCGGCTCATGGGCGTTCCGGACGATTATCGTCTGCCGCCCGCCTATTCGCATGCATACGCCCTTGCGGCGGATGCGGTCGCGGTCCCTGTCGTGCGGTTTCTCGCGCGACGGCTGATCGAGCCGATCCTGGTTGCGAACGGGTCGGAGCCGGCGGTCCGCCTGTCGGTGCACGGCCGGAAAATCGGACGCCCGCGCAAGCATGCGGCGCGCGCGATGACCGCGGCGGAGCGCGCCGCGGCGCATCGCGATCGCCAGGCGGCCCTCGGGCTTGATCGCATCACCGTCAACGCGCCGCGCGCCGCCCATGCCGCGCTCCATGCCCTCGCGGATATCGTGCGATGGCTTCATCTCGGCGCAAGCGCGGCGGAGCGCACCCGCCAAGAGAAAGCGGTGGAGCGCCTCGTCAGCCTTATCGACGAGGCGATCGAGCCTTTGGGGCTCGCCCTCAACTTGCAGCGCCTGCCGCGCGCGGCCGACCAAGCGTCTCGGCAGCGCCCTACAAGCGGGAAAGCGCGGCCGCCTTCGCAGGCTCCGGCGGCCGGCCAGGGAGGCCGTGCGCCTCCGAGCTAAAGCGGCCCCCGAATGCGGCACCCTGTCGCGGCGCCCCTGGGTCGCCGCAAGCGGCACCTGGCGCGACGCCAACGAGGCGCCAACGAGGTGCCGCCCTGTCTCGGGGCCGATAATCGCCACTTATCGGGCCTCAGACCGACCCCCCGCGATCCACGCGGTTCCGAGGCCTCCCGCCTGCGGCAAAAGCGCCGGACGGCACCCCGCGCGGCGCTGCGGAGTTGCCCACGCACGTCGCGAAGCGGCGGCGCTTGGAACTCTGCGCAGACACAGAGAAAGCGCCCCGATCCGAAGATTAGCGGACAAACGCGACCGATGGCGATCAGGCTGCGGGCGGTCGCGGGTGCCAGGCACCTCGAGTCTTCCCGTCGCCGGCAGGCGGCAGAGCGCGGTCTCCTGCCCGGAGGGCTCGAGGCGCCGCCCAGGGGGGGGGGGAACTGGCGCCCATCGCCGGCAAGGCGCCCGAGGGCCGCTCCCTCCGCCCCCGTGAGGATCCAGGTGCCAAGAGGCACCGCACAGCCGGGTGCCTCTGGGTCGCCGATCGAGGAAGGATGGGCCCCCCGCGACAATTTGGGGTGCCGCACGAGGTGCCACTTCAAGAGCCGCTCGGGCGGCGTCGAACCCAAATCCGGCTGGACCCCGACCCAAGGCTTTTTGGAGACAGCACCATGACCGCCGGCATTCCCCAGTACCCAGTCGAGCTTGATCCGAGTGAGCGCATGTCAACCCGGCGCGACGCCTGTGAGCGTGTGCCGGACCTCGAAGCGGCCGCGGCATCCATTTCACCTCGGACTGTCGCGCCTGACCCGGCATCCGCGGCCGAGCCTTCTGCGGAAGCGACGCCGTTGCGGCGGTTCTGGACGAAATTCCAAGGCGCAAGCCAACGTCGCTACCTGCTTCTTTGCTATCCGGAAGGGCGAGACCTGATGACCGCCTACATCAGCGGCTGCGCCAAAGGCAATTCCACGCTCTTCACTTTCGGCTTCTATGTCGTCAACGACTTCGGATTGGCGAATTCTCGATGCTGCCACATCCTTTGCGGCGTCTCGGAAACGGTCATGGAGGCGCAAGCGGCCCTCGAAGCGCTCATCTTGGAAGAGCGGACGGGCCACGAGAAGGCAGCGCTGCTGAAATGGTTCAACGATTTTGCACCCACGATCGCAAGCGGATTCCGCTCCTTCAGCCACGCGACGCGACGGTGAGGTCGGCACGCGCATTTCCGCGATCGTGAATTTGGAGAGTAGTTCCTCGATGGACCAATGGCTCATGCGAGGCACGCCTTCCATTCCTGCCAGACGGGCCGCGCGATTGCGGAACTGGTTCTCCCTTGCCCGCCGAATATAGAGCTTCGCGGTCGAGACGGATTTGTGGCGGTTTGATTCATAATCTCGACAATGTCGGTGCCGGCGGCCGAGGCGGCCGCGGCGAAGCGCGAGCGCAGGCCGTGCGCGGCGTTGAACGATGACGGTGACGGCATGACCCGAGAGCCGCGCCAGCACGCGCCCGTGCCGATCGACATGGCGAAAAATCGCACCGTCGCGGATCGGCGCCGCCGTGATCCAGTTGCGAAGCGCCCGGACCGGACAGATGGACGCTCGCTCAAGGCTCCAAATGAGAGGCCGGACGCCAGGCCGCCATGGGGGCGCGCCTTAATACTAGGGCGGCTGTCGGCGAAGGTGCGGGAGATGCCTTGCATTTTAGGCGATCGCCGATTTCGGTCGGCGCCGCGCTGTTGACCGGTCCATGGACGGCCCCACGTCCGGGTTGTCGGAGACAGATTTCGCGAACACCGGATCATGAACCGCATCGCCGATAGCCAGACCCCCGAACGCTTGATGACGCTGAGCGAGGTCGGTGCCGTGCTGCAACTCAAGGACCGCGATGTCGAGCGGAAGCTGAAAGGTCTGCTCAAGAAGCACGGGATTCCCGTGCAGCGGCTTGGCCGAGACACCTGTCTCACAACTCATCAGCTGCATCTTCTACTCGAGGCGACCGAATCATGTCCTCCAAGCTCACCAAACGGGGTGCCGTCTTCTGGATCGTTGGCACGATCCGCGTTGGGAAAACGAGCGTCCGGATTAGAGAGACTACGGGCTGCCGCGACAAGACAAGCGCGCAGGTAATTTATACCCGCCGCTGCGCCGAGATCAGCGAGCAGCTGCTCCGCGGCGAAAAGCCCGCCAAATCAAAGGCCATCCCCGGCTTCGCGACGGCCGCCGCCGACTACGTGGACGCAAAGGCAAAAGGAAGTACGCCACTCGGGAACCAGGACCGCCAGAAGCTGCTGCGTCTCGGAAAGTTCTTCGAAGAGAAGCCGGTCGACTCCTTCGAGCCCGAAGACTGGGATAAGTTCGTCGCCGAGAAGCTCGACGATCCGGCGCCGGCCACGGTGCGGCGCTGGTACGCGATGTTTTCGCCGCCGCTCGTGCGCACGGCGGAGAAGTTCAAGCTCACCTTGCCGAAGTTCGTGTTGCCGTCCGACGGAGCCGTTCGGGAGATCTTCCTGGAGTCCGAGGACCGAGACGGGCTTCTGGCGGAATATGCCGACCACGCGAAGCCCATTGCGCTGACGCTTTGCCTTCAAGGGTGCCGCGAATCCGAAGCGCTTCGTCTGCAATGGCCGGACGTCAGCTTAAGTCGCGACACAGTGACCTTCCGCAAGACGAAGAACGGCGACATGCGGGTCGCGCCGATGCACCCGGAAGTCCGCGCGACGTTGGAGAAGATGCATAATCTTCAAACCAGCGGGCCGGTGTTCGTCAAGCCAGATGGAACGCCTTATGTCGATCGCCGCAGCGCCTCGCATGGTGAGGGGCGCGACGGTTCGGGTATTCGGAAGGCGCACGCCACGGCGCTACGGCGGTTCACGATCAAGAAGCTTCTGAAGGACCAAAAAACCTGTCTGCATTGCGGCGCCAAGCTCAGCGCGGCACCAGGAGGCCCGGCGAACGCGTGCGTCGAGCTCGCGGTTGTTCGTCCCGCCGGCGAACGGGAGGAGCTGAGCGACTACGCGCTCTCCTGCGCAAGCTGCCATAAGACCTGCCGCCCGGAACTCGTTGCGAAAATCAACTGGTTTAGAATTCACGATTGGCGCCATCATTGGGCGAGCTGGGCGGTCATGGACGGTGTCGATGCCCCTTCGCTCATGGTGCTCGGGGGATGGAAAAGTCCAAAGATGGTCCAGCGCTACGTGAAGCTAGCGGTTGGTCATCTCGCGATACAGCTCGCACGTTCGCAGAGGCGCCGCGGCGGCAATGGTGCGTGAGCGGCACGGGGGTTTCTCGGCTCCTCCTTAAGCATTGGTGTCACTCCCATTCGGTTCAGTGCAGTTGTATGGCTTCGCCTTGACTGGCTAGAGCCGTGACGGAAAACTCCGTCTGCACTCTCGCTCTGGGGCGTTGTGGGGTCTCCCCGCGGAAGGGTTCGGCCGAGACCCCAAAACTCGGCGGCAAGGGACAGCTTTCCCCTCAATTCTGATTTAGAATGACGCGAATTATCGTAGCTGAGCTACGATGGTGGTGCCGAACCCAAACTTGGCCACGCCTTCGAATTGTTGTTATAGTCGTAGTATGCCTACGACTCACAGAAACAAGCTAAATCGGCTTTATACCCGCCTGGCGCCGGGGACGCCGCTGACCTCCGAGGACCTCGCCGCCCTGGGGATATCGGCCGACCTCGCCGTCCACTATGTCCGTGCCGGCTGGCTGCAACGGCTGTCGCGCGGCGTCTATTGCCGGCCGAACGATCCGCCCGCCATGCACCCGAGCCTCGCTCTGCTGCAGCGGAGCTTCGACGGATTGCACGTTGGCGGCAAGTCCGCGCTCGACTGGCATGGCATACGCCAGTACCTGTCGCAACGGGCTGTCCTAGATCTTTACGGCTGGAAGGCCGGGCACCTTCCGGAGTGGTTCACCCAGCGCTTCCCGGCCGAGTACCATCGCAAGCGGCTCTTCAAGGAGGAGCCGGACGCGCTGCTTCACGTCCGGCCCTTCGAGAACCGCAAGGGCGGTCCGCTCGTCTCGGCGCCGGAACGCGCATTGCTGGAGGTGTTGAGCGAAGTCGGCGTCCGGCAGCCGCTGCAGGAAGCGCGCGAGCTGGTCGAGAGCACCTATAGTCTGCGCGCCGACGTGCTGCGCGACCTGCTCAAGCGCTGCACCAGCATCAAGACCGTGCGCCTATGCCTGCAGCTCGGCCGCGAACTCTCCCAGCCCTGGGCTGGCAAGCTCGATCCGTCTCAGTTGCCTAAAGGCAGCGACCGGCCGTGGGTGTCCCGTTCCGGTGACGGGCTCCTGGTGCTGAAGCCATGAACCAGGTCTATCTAGACAGCGCACGGCTGCTGACGCGCGTCGCGCCGCTCGTGCTCGTCGACGACACGTTCGCGCTCAAGGGCGGCACGGCGATCAATCTCTTCGTGCGCGACATGCCGCGGCTCTCGGTCGACCTCGACCTGGTGTTTCCCGACCACACGCTGCCGCGCGAGCAGGCGCTCCAGCGCATCAACGAGGCCATTCGCCAGTCCGCGGCACGCCTGCAGAAGCAAGGCTTCCAGACCCATGCGCCGGCCGCCGCGGCGGCCGGCGAGACCAAGCTGCTGGTGCGGCGGGGCAACATCGAGGTCAAGATCGAGGTCAACTTCGTCATGCGCGGCACCGTCCTTCCGGTGCGCAGGGCGTCGCTGACACAGACTGCGCGCGAGACGCTGCAGGCGGATATCGAGATCCCAGTCGTGTCGCTCGAGGACGTGTATGGCGGCAAGCTGGTGGCAGCGATGGACCGCCAACATCCCCGCGATCTGTTCGATGTCCTGCAGCTCTTCGCGCATGAGGGAATCACCATCGGCATTCGCCGCGCGTTCGTCGTCTACCTCGCGAGTCATAACCGGCCGGTCCACGAGGTCCTGTTTCCATCACTGCGCGACATCCGCCAGGAGTTCGAGCACAATTTCACAGGCATGACCGCCGAGCCCGTCGAGCTCGATGCGCTCCTGGCGGCGCGCGACCGGATGATGCGCGAGCTCCAGCAAGGTCTGGGCGCTGACGAACGCCGGTTTCTGCTGTCGCTAGTCGCCGCAAAGCCCGAATGGCCGCTGCTGGGCGTGCCGCATCTGGAGCAGCTCCCCGGCCTGCGCTGGAAGCTGCAAAACCTGGAACGGCTTCGGAAGACCAACGCCCTAAAGTTCGCCGAGCAATCAGACGCGCTCATGCGGCTACTCCGGTGAGTGCCGATTGGGGAGCATCAATTCCAGTCGGATGCGGCGTATAACAAAGGTCGGGGAGGGTGAAGGTGGCCAGATCGCGAAATATCACCAAGAAGGGACAGATCGCGGCGAAATCGCCGGTGAACCGATTGACCGGATTCTCGCTGCCGTTCTTCGGCGTTCAGTGGACACCGCCCGCCGACGAGCGCGAAATCGTCAGAGGCCTTCTAACGGTCTTGGAAGATCGGCGCGTTCTATTCGTTCCCCATCACCTTGAGGTCGTCTCCCAGGTCACTTCCTCGGTGCTCCAGATTCGTGAGGTGCTGACAAAGGCCTTGCAGGCTTTGCCCGAAACGTCGCGGGCCGCGGGTTCCGTTCGCGCCATGCGTGCCGCGTGTCGAAGATTCCTCGAAGAGCCGGCGCCAGATTTCCGCAACCTCATGCGATGGCACGGCCCGCGGCATTCAGACGACGAAGAGGGCAGCCCGTCCTTCTTCGTGGCCCTGGGCGAATTGCGGGCGACGTTTGGCACGCACATCGCGGCTCTGGCATATCAATATGGTCTCGACGTCGAGCCCGATCTCGCGTCGATCCTCCCGTCTTGCGATGCCTCATAAAGTGGACAGCCGGAGCCGGTCGATAAGGAGCGTGTCGTGAGCACCGTCCTGTCTGCTCCCGCGATCTGGCGCAGTGACAAGATGGTCTCTGTCACCGGCCATACGCAGCATCGACACAGTCCAAGCCCCATCTCCGCGGGCTTCAAGCCACCCAATGCAGGTACGACACTGATATTCGGACCGGGCGCGCTCGCTGCCTCGATCGCAAGGACGGCAACGCTCCGAGACGCGCCGTCGGAAATGCTGACGCGGTGGGGCGACAGCGCGCTGACGGAAGTGGAATGGTTGGTCGACGACGGCACTACCTTCGCGCTAACACGGTATGTCCATTCTCTCGTCGATGCCGAGCGGACGTCCTTTGCTGGACGCATTGGCACCGGCGTCACTGACTTGCCCGTGAACGCGCTGGGCTACACTTGGAGGGACAACGCGTCCTGCCTATCACGCTCGCTCGCGCCGCACGCCGATTTCATTTACGGTGATGGTGCCGTATCGGGACACGGCGTGGTGCTGGCCGAAGCGCGTGGGTCATTTGCAGCAAATGTCACGTCCGCCGGCATCAGCCGCCAAGCGAAGCACAAATATCTGCGGCAGGTGAAGCCTCATCTCGCCGCGATCTCTCCTCACGGCAAGGTCGTTCACGGATACTCGATAGCGTTTGGCTCCAGACCGGGAGCAGCGGGTGCCTTCCTGCACGTCGCTGAGACGCGGATTCCCAAACCGCGTGGCAAGCGCCGGCCTCCGACACAGGCGGATCCGATGCCAGGTCCTGAGGCAACGCCAACATCGCTCGCGCTTTCCGCGCATCGGTCTAACTTTTCTTTGATGAACGCGCCTAGCGTCGCGCGATGGATCGATTGGGTTCGCGACGGAGGAGAGCGTCCAAACGATACGGCACCGGTGAGCTTCATACAGATTCCCTATGCTGGCCGAATATTCCTGGCCTGCATGGAATCGGGATGGCCCTTCAGCGACTCGCCAGACTGGTTGGACGAATTCTGGCACCCGAGATGGTGGCCTCGCCTCTGGGGAACACACAGGCTGCGGCGGGACGGAAACGAATTCGCCGGATGGTTCGTGATGGAGGAGAAGGCCGCCGAGCGGTTTCTCAACGCTTTGAGTGCGATCGTCCGGAACGGGAGAGACAACGTCCCAGATTCACTCGAGCTTCCGCGGACCGATCCTGTCGGCTTCGCAATTGGCGGTGAGGACGCTGGGCTAACTTTGCTGGCATCCGAATACACGTACGCTCTTTATCGGGACGGCCTCGCGCTGCTGGGGAGTCCGCCGCCACGCCGAATAATCGGACACAAAGCATGGCTTCCTAGGGGGGGCATGCGAGCTGACTGAAATCCCGACCACACAAGCGCGATATGGGCCGTGCCGACTTAATCGCTTAATCTCACCAAGTCGCCGCTACGCGGCGACTTGGATGCTGCCCGGGTTGAAAGGTGCCTCCTGTCCATTGGGGACGATGATGCGTCCTTGCAGATCGCGCAGGTGGCACGAAACCATTTCGTAGCGCGTTCCTCCGAGACAGAGCCTCATCAACTCAGCGATGGCGAGGGCCGCAGCTGCCGCGCCGACGAACGGTGCGCCGACGGAACGGCCGGCAAGGCGCACGGTCCCGCAACGATCCCCAGTCCGTTCGAGTATCGCGCGGTAGGCCGGTTGCGCGATGTCGGCGTCCGACGCGCCTGTCTCCGGCCAAGTTTCCCGCGCCGTCTTCGACGCGGGGAACGTGTGCAGGTCGATGCCGAGAAAATCCTGCGGTCCACGGCCGAGACCGGCCTCAATGATGCGCGCGAATCCTACGTCTTCAATCGACTGCCGGGCGAGCGCGTTGTCGACGCCAATGAGCGCCACTGCAGGCTCGCGTTCACCGACCCTGAAGTCGGCTGCGAAAATCCGCTCCACTATGGACGTCCTGAAGCCGCGCGTTTCGGCCCACGCAGCCATCTCCCGCGTCTTGCGCCGTTTCATCCTTTCACGCGTGGTCAGCAACGACGTGCTGAGGTTGGATGGCGCGAGAATATCGGTGTCCTGCAAGACAAGGTTGGCGGCTTCTTCGCCGTAGGGAAGAAGCGCGAGCGTCCAGAGGTAGGCCTGACCGAGATTGCCCATCCCGACGAGCCACGCAGCGGCGGGAAGGCGCTCTGGAGGCGGCGCGCTTTCGCCGCGCAGCCAGTCCCGCCGCGGATCCCAGAGGTCCAGACCGGCGGCCCTCCGGCACGCCATCGGCGCACCTCCGCGCACGCGCTGGAATATCTCGCAAACGCCCAGCGCGCCAGCGAGCACGCCTGCTGGAGTGAACGCGCCAATCTCGGCTAGACGTACGTTGCTCGCGGCCGGAACGATGCCGCCGCACCACTGAGAAAACGTCGCCCGGATTGCGAGCGGCTTCAATAGAGCGACATCGACATCGCCGATCACCAGCATCGGCAGGTCCGGATCCGGCACCTCCGTCCTCCGCGCACCGAGGCCAGCGACGGCGGTTTCGAGGTCGAGGAACGGAGGCAGCATCACGCGCAGAACACCCAACGCTCCGACGACGGTCACGCCGCCCAGGAAGCTGCGTGCAGCGCAGTTGACCGCCGTCAGCAACGTCGCCTGCAGCACGGCGTTGTGCATGACGTCGGCGCCGACGACGATCTGCATCCGGTAGTTTCTGAAGATCTGCTCCGCCTCCTCGACGCTCGACGCCTCGCCCGTGTCGAGCGCGATCTTGACGAGACGGTTGAGCGCATCCGACACCGCTTCCAAGTCGTTCATCATTCGTCCTCTATCTTGAGAATGCGCGATCCACAGCAGCCGCCGTGCGGCCGCCACCGGTGCTCGCCGAGATATTCGTAGATGCCGACTGCCCACCGGCGCACGGGAGGCCGAGCCATCAGAGGAAGGATGAGCGCGAGATGGCCGGGGCACGCGATCATCGGATTTTCGCGGTCCGATGGGCTCTGGCCGGCGCGGCCGCCGTGGACGTGGGCATCGGCGACCACAGACAAATCGCGTTCCCCGCAGATGTCCCACAACCGTGAGAAGGCGTCCGCGTGCAACACGCAGATGCCCGTGTCGTAGGCGAGCGGGTCGAGATCGTCGTAATAGACGAGCGCGCGCGCGGTGCGCCCGTCGGCCGCCTTGTGCCCAAGCAGGAACGCGCCGGACTCGTGGCGGCCTTCAGTGCGGCGGTGGAGCTCGGTAGTCATCTCGCGCCACAGCGGCCGGGCGATGCGCAGTAACGGATCATGCTGCACGGCGTCCCCCGTAGTCGCCTGAGTTGAGGAGATCGTGGACGATCCGCAGGTAATGGACGATGCCGAGGGCGGGATCCCAGATCAGGCTCGGATGTTCGTGATGCCAGTTCGCGTGGCCCTCGATCGACTGCCTGTCGCAAGGCAGGTAGAGGCACGAACCGTTCTTCCAGCTCGGGTTGAACGCCAGCGGCAGGCGGCTCCTGCCGGTCGGCCAGCGTTCGGGCGCGAGGGGAGCGTCGCGTTCGATGTCCCATGGCCGCGCCGTGGCCGGCGTGTGCGGATAGTCGCGGCACTCAAACCGGAGGCCGTACTCGATCCCGTCCGCGGCACGCACGCCGAACACGGCGTGCGGCCAGGCGACCGAGACCAGCCGCCAGCGTCCGGCGGTGGTGCCGAGCAGGAAGCTGCCCCCGCCGAGATGGCTGCGGAACACCGCCTCGTCTGGACCGATGCCGGTGGACATCTTCAGCCCTCCACCCGCTTGCGCGGCACCAGGTCGAACGCGATGGAACAGGTCGTGCCGGAAGTGAGCGTCCCGATGTGCACGTCACGGTCGGGGCGCTTCTGGGTGCCCTGGATCTGCAGGACGTGCTCGGCCGCGTCGCGGGGCGACAGGCCGAAGGCGCGGCGCGCCGCCCAGTGGTGGACACGGCCGATGGTGGCACCAGGCGGGAAGCGACGCTTTACGTGCTCGCCGTTGAAGCGGACGGACACTTCGACGTGCCGGCAGCGCGAAACGTGGAGCCGCAGCGGCACGATGATCGCCTCTTCGTCGACGCACAGCGGCAGCAGTTCCTCGACGGTCGTCTCCGGATCGACGGGCGCGTGCATGTCTTCGACGAAGATCAGCATCCCTTCTCCCTGGGGAACGGGACGTTCGAGATTGGCCAGCACCTCGGCCAGCGAGTGGATCGGGGCTGCGCGCCCGACCAGAATTTCGGCGATTTCCCCGCCTTGGACGAAGACATCGATTGGTCGCATTTGAGAACCCTTCTCTTGGGTGCCGGCCGGCGATCGGTCAGCTGCTCTGAAGGGTTAGTCGCGGCGTCTCCGGAAAAGCGGAAGTCGCTTCTGCGTCACTCGGGAATGGCCTGGCAGATGAAGTAGTGCGGGCAGCGCGGGCAGTTATCGGACGGAATCGGCGGGTATTCACCGGCCGCGAGCCCTGCGATGACGGCCTTGGTCTCTTCGAGGCGGTCGGCCATGACGCGGGCGAAGGAGATCGGCACCGCGTCGTCGGAAGAGAGATAGCGGATTTCGAATTTGCCGCCTGTTCCGAACGCCTGCCTCCCGGCCTCCGCCATGAGCGCATGCAGGACGCGGTGGTCCTGCTTCTTCGGCACCTTCCCGGTCCGGAGCCGACGGATCACGAAGCCACGGCCGTCCTTCTGGATCTCATCGAGCGAAAGGCTGATGGTGTGGCCGGCGATGGTGGCGGTCAGCGTCTCTCCAAACCGGATCCCCTTGCGCGGCCGCGCGTTAGCCTGATCGAGGATCTTCTGCGCGGAGGCGCGGTATAGCGGCTGCAGCGGATGGTCCGTCGGACCGGTCTCGGCCCAGCGCGCGTCCGTTTCCGCTTTGAGCGCGTCGGTCGTCACGGTGCCGGTCTGTTCGGCCATCCAACCCAACACGCGGTAGAGAACGCCATGGAACCGGACGTAGCCGTTATCCTCGCGCGAGCCGCTCAGCCCTAGCATCGCCTGATAGAGATAGCGGCGTGGGCAACCGATGTAGAGTTCAATGTCCCGCCCGTCGTGCTCACGCGCTGCGCGCTTGAGGTCGAGGCGGCTCCCGCCTGCGGTCGGCGTGGGAAGCCGCGCCGTCCATGTAGGGTCTGAGTCCGGCGCCCGGGGGAGATGTGCAGCGATCGCCTCAAGCGCGGGAGAAGGATTCGAGCGCTGGCTGTCGGAATAGCGCTGCGCTCGCGAGAGCGACAGGTGGCCACGAGCACGCGACAGCGCGACGAAGAAGAGGCATTCTTCCTCCTCGTTATGATCATCCTCTGCCGTCGTAAGAAGCATTCCGTCCGGTGGAGGACAGGTCACGCCGTGCCGCTTCAGAGGGAAGATGCCTTTCCCAAGCGTCGGCAGATGCACGGTCTCGAACTCCAGACCTTTACTAGCGTGAACGGTCATGAGCCGCACCGCGTCGATACCTTCGACAGCTGCCGGTGGTTCGCGCAGTGCGCGCTCATCGCCGAACACCTCCAGCCGCCGGACCCAGCCAAGCAGCCGGCGCTTTGGGTCGCCTTCGCCCGCGCGGTCGTATTCAATAGCGAATTGAAGGAACTGATGAATGGCGAGCCGCCGCTGGCAGTCAGCGGCTGTGTTGCCGGAGAGATAGTCACGGACAAGACCACGCTCGAACAGCACGTCGCACAGGAACTGCCCGGGCCCGGTCTTGAAGCCGACACCATCGAGGTCGGAGCGCAGCTGCGCGAGCGCACTCCTCCCCGTCAGCGAAAGGTCGTCGAGGTTCTCCACGGCCGCGAGGGCGGCGAGCGGCGTCTTCTCAGTCTCGGCGGCGTGCGCAAGAAACGTCCGAACGTCGGCGAGCGGTGTGCGCCATCGCGGGAGCGTTGCCACCCTCATGAGGCCGCCGCGATGGCGTTCGGATGCGAACGACAGGAGCGAAAGGAGGTCTCGAACTTCTGGCCGCTCGAAGAGGTCGCCCAGGTACAGCACGGGTATGCCGACAGCTTCGAGCCCTGTCGCTATCTTCTGGAGATTGGAGTGCGAGCGGCAAAGTACGGCCTGTTCGCGGTAGGCGCAGCCTGCCAAGCGCCGCCGCTGGATCACGGCCGCGATTCCCGCGATCTCCGCGTTACGGTCGGACGCGACGCTGAAGTCGATCGGATTGGTGCCTGCGCCGTGGTGCGCCCGAAGTGAGTGGTTCCGGCCGCCGCCGACGCTCATGCCGGCGGCGTAGGTTCCGAACATATCGACAATCTGTTTTCTCGACCGATAGTTGACGGCTAGCGGCAGACGCTTGCCCTTTGGATAATCCTTCTCGAACTCGGTCGTGTTTGAAGGCGCGGCTCCTCTGAACCGGTAAATGGATTGCCGTGCGTCACCGACGACCCACAGGTGCTCGCCCTCGCCGGCAAGCTCCTTGAGCAGCAGCGCGCTCGCGCGGTTTACGTCCTGGTATTCGTCGACCAGGATGTGCGTGTACTGGCCGCACAATTCGTCGCGGATGTCAGGATGCTTCCGCAGGATCTCGATGGGCTGGTTGATGAGGTCGGCAAAATCGACGATGCCTTCGGCGCGAAGGCAAGCGTCGTAGTGGGCATATACCCGCCCGACCTCCGCGGCTTTCTCGGCTCGCAGAACGAGTTCCTCATCGGAACCAGCTTTCGAGAGCATGCGCCGGGCGGCGTCCGCATATGCCGACGGCGAGAACACTTCGTCCTTCGCGCGCGAAATAGCGCCGATAATGTTGCGGAGTTCCAAAAGCGGTTCGTGAAGGCGCAAGTAGTGGTCGAGTCCGAGGCGCGGTAGTTCGCGTTCGAGCAGTGCAAGTTGGTCGGCCTGATCGAGCAACCTTACGGGCTCGGCTATGCCGTCGAGGTGGCCGTATTTGCGGAGGAGTTCGAGGCCAAAGGCGTGGAATGTTCCCGCCCAGATTTCCGGCACCGCTCCGGGTACGCTTCCCGCAACGCGCTCTCTGATCTCCCTCGCAGCTTTGTTCGAGAAAGTCAGGACGAGAATGCTCGGTGCCGGGACGTTCTTGGCAAGCAGATATTCGATCCGCGCGATTAGAGCGCGAGTCTTGCCCGTGCCAGGCCCCGCCTCGACGAGCAGCGGCGAACCTTCGTGTTCGGCGGCCATCTTCTGGGATTTGTCGAGCCCTGGACGCTCGCGCTCCACAGCCTTCTCTTCGGTGGACGGTTCGGGTAGCAGCAGCGCGGCCGCGAGCTGCTGGTTGACGAGGCCGATGGGGACGCCGATGTCGGTTGCGATTTGCTTCGCCGATTTGCCCAAACCGAATAGTCGCTTTGCTTCCGAACACGGAAGAAGAAACTCTCGTCCGAAAACGTTGGCGTACCGCTCGCGCAGTTCCTCCGGGCTGTAGGCCTCTACCCGACGTAGTCCGAGTGGCGTGTTTTCTTCCGGCGTCGATGGATCCGAGTTGCAGGGCGCCACCGCCGGTTCGGTCGGTGTCTCGATCCAGAGATGGCCGAATTCGTGCGCCTCGACGTAGGCGGCCTGGTCCGGAGCCAGCGCATCCGAGATGTAGATCGACGGCGTCGGCCCGGTCCTATGGAGCGCGCCGTCGCCGCCGGCCAGCAGCGGATGTTCGGGTGGCACTCCGTGGATCGCCGCTTTCGTCGTGGTGCGCGCCTGAGCCAGGAGTGCCGCTGCGGTGCCGTCGCCTGACGCACGAGCCTTCATCGCCTCATGCTTTTCGCGGGCGAGCCTACGGACGGTGCCGAAGCTATCCATGCGGTTTGCCCTGGAGGTCCGGATCCGGCGGTTCTTTCAGCCACCGGTCTTTGTCGGGGTCAGGCAGTTTTGAATGTCTAACGAGCACCGTAAAGTCAACCTGTGCCGGGACCGGACGCCCGCGAGACTTGTGGGCGCCGGCGAGTTGCGCTGGGAGCCGGAAATATTCGCGCAGCCGATCGAGCGGCCGGTTCAGCGCTTCGGCCGCCAAGCAGACGAGCAACGCCGGTATGGTCGCCGGCTTCGCCAGGCGCGTAATCAGGCTGTCCAGCATGGACCTGTCGATGCCGAGAAAGCGCTGGAACGAATCGAAATCGTGTCCAGCCGCGCGGATGTCGGCGGCGAGGTCGATAATCGACTCCGGGCGCTCCGCGGCGTCAAGCATAGTCTGCACGCGGCTCATCGTGCGGTTGACGACGAGGTCGATGTCCTCGGCGGTCGCGGACCGTTCCACGCGTGCTGCATCCATCGCCAACCAGTCAGTGGCGAAGGCAACGATCTCGCGCGCGAACCCAGGGTACTCTTTCGTCCAGGCGCGCAGCGTCCCCGCATCTGGCGGAGCAGGGAGTTTGGCGAGCTCGTCAAGGACGTCATCAAGATCGGGCGTGCGGTTCGGCTTAGCGGTCATCTCCATCTCCTTTGAGTCCGAGCGCGGCGCGGGCTTCCTTGAGCCATTCATGGACCGTGCGGACATCAACTTTGTTCTGTTCGGCGACCTCCTCCTGCGTCATCCCGAAGCGATGATACTGGATGAAGGCTATCCTGAGCTTTGGTGGCAGCTTCTCGACAGCGACCGATAGCAGAGCGCGAGCTTCGACACTTGCACCCCGGCCCGGTACCTCGTCGATCGGGTCGGCCTCTCCGGCCGGTTCGATCCGATCCAACTTGCCCTCGAGCCGCGCCTCGCGACGGCGGAAAAGATCAATCGAGCGCCGTTTCGCAAAGGCGGCGAAGAATCTCTCTGCTAGCTGCGACTTGCCGGCGCGGATCGCAGTAAAGAGCTGCAAGAGGATTTCCTGCGCCTGTTCCCTGCGCTCGTCCTCGGCTTGACCGAACGCCTGCGAAAGGAGCAAGGGCGTAGCCGTCTTGCTCGCGGCCTCGAACGCTAGGTTGACCTTGGCGCGGTCGCCGGCCTCGTGGGCTTTGCGGCAGATGCGAATCAGGGCCTCCGTCGAGGCCGTGCGCATTCCTGCGACAACCTCCCGCAGCGCAGTGTGCAACGTCGGCCAGTCCATGGCGGCGAGCTGCGCCGTCTCCGCCTCGACCGCCGCTATGTGCTTTGCCCCCGCGGACGTGCTGCGGCGAGGCGGGACCGCTCCCGGTCGGGTCGTTGGTGCGACTGGGTCTTCGTCCGCTTCTTCGAGGTCATCCATCTATTTTCAGCCTCCTACGCGCGCTCGAAACCTCAATCGCGGCCATGCAGAAAAACCGGAAGTCGCTGCTCCGCTCTTATCCGTGAGCCACCCTTACCGCATCAGGGGCATTGACTCTGGGATGAAATAGGAGAAAATAGGTCCCATATTTTTCTGGAGGCGTCAATGGCGAATCCGCAGTCCTCTGTAGCGTCGGTGGCATCGCCCCGGCATTCCAACCCCGTCCACCATCTGCACTTGGCGGACGACGTCTGTCCGCTCTGCGATCAGCCCATCCCACACGATCGCGCCGACGAGATCGCTGAGCGGCTCGATGCCCGGGAACGCGAGCAGTCCGTGGCCATCTCGGCTCGGCTGCAGGAGAGGTTCGAGATCGAGAAGGCGGAGGCCCTTGAGCGCGCCCGACTGGAAGCGGCCGAAAAAGTCACGGGTGCGCGCGAAGAGGCGCGTCTCGCCGCGGAAGCCCAGTCGAAAGCGCAGATCGATCAGGCCGAACAAGGGCGCGTCGCGGCGCAGGAAGCCCTGCTGTCGAAGACTGAGGAGGCCGAAGCGGCGAAGGTGAATGCCGAAGCCGCGCAGGCCGCGCTACGGGGCCAGCTCGAAGAGGTGAGGCGCGACTCACAAGCCGCTCTTGAGACGATGAGAGCCGAGGCCACGGCGAACGAAGCAACCATCCGTGCCGACGCCGTGCGCGTCGCCAATGAGGCGGCAGCGGCGACGATCGCCGAAGCTGAAGGCCAAAGGACTACGGCAGAGCAAGCCAGCGTGGCGCTGCTGAGCCAGCTCGACGAGGTGAAGCGCGATTCACAAGTCGCTCTTGAGAAGGTGAAAGCCGAAGCTGCGGCGAACGAAACAGCCATCCGCGCCGAGGCCGCACACCTCGCCAACGAGGCGGCGGCAGCGAAGATTGTTGAGGCCGAGAGCCAGAAGGCGGCGGCCGAGCAGGCCAGTGCCGCTTTGCAGGCGAAACTGGAAGAGACCCAGCGTAGTAGCGAGCAAGCGTTGGTCGAGGCGAAAGCGAAAGCCGCCGCGCGCGAGGTCGAAGTCAGAGTGGAAGTAGCGGCGGCAGCAGAAGCCGCTGCCCAGGAGCGAATCACCGGCGCGGAGCAGGCCAAGGCTGAGGCGGTAGCGAGGGCCGCCACTGCGGAAGCACAGGCCCGGACTTTTCAAGAGACCCAGGAGGCCCAACTTGCGGAGCGCTTACGGGAGCAGCGCGAAGCCCTCGAGACTGCTAAGACGGAGGCCGTCAACGCGGAGAAATCGGCGGCATTCGAAGAGAAGTTGAAGCTGTCGACGAAGATGGAGGAGCTACAACGAGCCCTCGACAAGAAGACCGCCGAAGAGCTCGGCGAAGGTGCCGAGATCGACCTGTTCGAAGCCTTGAAGGGCGAGTTCGACGACGACCGTATCGAGCGCGTGAACAAGGGGCAGCCCGGTGCCGACATTCTGCACACGATCATTCATAACGGCCGTGAGTGCGGGACGATCATCTACGACTCGAAGAACCATAATGCTTGGCGGAACGACTTCGTGACGAAGCTCCGATCTGACCAAATGGCCGCCAAGGCCGAGCACGCAATTCTGTCCACCCGAAAGTTTCCCTCGGGCGAGCGTCACCTGCATGTGCAGGATGGCATCCTGCTCGCTAGCCCGGCGCGGGTTGTCGCTCTCGTACAAATCGTTCGGCAGCACCTGATCCAAACGCAGACGCTGCGCATGAGCAACGAGGAGCGTACGCAGAAAATTGCAGCGCTCTACAGCTTCATCACCTCGCAGCAATGTGCCGACATGTTCGCCAGCCTAGACTCGCAGGCCGAGGCTCTGCTGGAAATCCAGGTTAAGGAGAAGAAGGCGCACGATGCGGTCTGGAAGCAGCAGGGAACCTTGATCCGCTCGACGCAAAAGGTGCACGCCGAATTGCGCAATCAGATTGATTCGATCATTGGGACGGCGTCCGAACCGGAGATCACGCCATGACCAATACCGTGGCCCTCCAGGACCGAGACAACGTCATCAACCTTCAAGAGCGCCGGCTGGATCGGACGATTCTGCGGACCTATCGAACTCGCGCGGACATCGACGACATCGTGCCTAACGAAAAGCAGCCCCGCATGGGTCCGAAGATCGATGAGGAGTTGCAGCGTCAGATCGAGGCCAACGGCGGCCTGTTCGAGCCCCTGCTCGTTGAGCCGCACCCGGATCTTCCGGGCAAGTTTCGGATTATCGACGGTGACCGCCGCTGGACCAATTCGCGAGCGCTGGTCGACCAAGGCAAGGACGACTATCGCCAAGTCCCCGTGGAGGTGACCGACCGGACCTTGAGCGAGGAGGACCGCTTGCGGGTTTGGATTTACATCCACCGCCAACGCAAGGAGTGGGATGCCAAAGAAAAGGAGATGGTAGCGTATCGGCTAGTTGACATGATGGGCCGGACGAGTGCCGCGAATATTTTGGGGATCACGGTCCGCGAACTCGACAAATTGGTCGACGTGTTTGAGCTGTCGGAGAAGTTCACCAGCCTGCGCGATCCGAGCGCGGCCATTACCTGGTCCCGGGAGCTGATGGGCGTGAGTAAGAAGTTGCTGACCCCTACGGTCGTCGAGGCAGTAGTTAAGAAGGTGAATCAGAAGCGGATCACCAATTCGAAGGATCTTCGGAAGCTTCGGGCGATCTTGCCCGACCCGGTCGCTCGCGCGCAGTTCCTGAGCGATGGCGGGGATTTGGACTCGGCAATGTTACGTCTTGGGCCGACAGCGAAGCCCAGCAAGGGCGGGCTTTCAGGCGACCTCGAAGTGGCGGTCGAGGCGATGAACAAGGTGCCCTGGACAACGTTGCAAGAACTAAAGGGCGATCCCGAAATTCTTAAGAAAATCGATGAAGCAGAAGCTCTGTTGCGTTCACTTCGTGGAGCACTATCGTAGTTGTGGCCTGGTGTTCAGCCGAGTGCGGCCAAAACCAAATCACCGGCTATTTTGAAGTCGTAGACGATCAGCTCGCCGGAGACACGCACGGCCTTGGCGACGACTACGGTGTTGGTACTTGATCATGAGCGACGGACATACTGCTAGTGCCAGCGCCGGTCTGCTACGAAAGATCAGCGGGGACGAAGCTAGGTCGCTGATCGAGGCGCAGTTGGCCGCCCATAGCGGAGGCATTCTCTCCGTCCTGTCGCGCTATGGGCTGGCGGAGGCGGCGAGCGCTTGGCACGACACGATCCGTGCCATCGAGGAATTCATCAACATCCCGTGGTTCGGGATAAAAGATCCACGTCAGGAGGCCTGGCTTCGATCAATCCCTCTCGATGATCGCTTGCTATCAGACCCGGGTCCCATCTTTCTGGCGGTTCGGCGCGCTCTGTCGCCGAACTTCGAGCCCGGCGTTGTGCAACGCTATTTGCAAACTATGCTGCGGACCGCGGCCATCTCCAGCGCCTTCAAGATGCACGGCGAGTTCGCCTTTGGAGCCAGTATAACGCTCGATAGTGTGGGAGCAGCCGTCGACTACTTCCAATCACGCCGCCGCCACCTCGTCTCCTTACTTTACACGATGCCTTTTGCCTGCAGGGGAACGGAGCGGCTCGAACGGCTCGACACGCTGAACGTCCTTTTGCCCCAGGTCGAACATAGCTGTATAGCGATCACCGGCTTCCATCTGAAGCTCGCCCAACTCGATATACTCGAGGACTTTAGCCTCGAGGTGAATAACATTGGGGCGATGGCGAGTCACGGATTCGAAACGCTCGACGACTACTTTCTCGAGCCGGAGCGGGCCTCAATCCAGGTGATGGCTGAACTGCGCAAGGACCAGTTCGTCATGCCAAGGATGGAGCCCCTTGAGCAGAAAAAGGTCTTTTCCGCCGCTGAACTGCGGAATTCCGTGAAGCTGATCGGCGCGACCTATGCGGCCTTCGATCTGAACGACTCCGACTTTTCGGCGGTGGCGCTGCTGATGATCGCCTTCTCGCGCCATTGCCGCGACGACTATTTTGTCGAGATCGCGAAGCCGAAGTTTCACACGATGCTATGCGCGCCATCCGCGCTTGATCCAGTCGAGCTCGAACGGCTGCTGGTGAATTGTCCGTCCGACTACGCCGCCAACACCAATGCCTACGAGCCTTTCATCGACTTGGGCGACGCGGTGGTCTCGAACGTCAACCTGCTGTCGCGCTTCCTGTACTCATTCAAGAACGTCCACCTCGGTAGCCGGCGCCGCTTTCAAATCCACGCCGGATTCATCTTCGAAGATATGGTCAAGCGCGACCTTGTCGCCATGGGATTCCACGTCACCGAGATCAAGCGTATCAACCGCAAGGAATTTGACGTCGTCGCGACCCATGGCGGCGTGATCTATAATCTCCAATGCAAGAACAACTGGATCGATCTGGCGAAAGCGGAGGCCGATCGGGCGCTGTATGTCCGCTATAATAGGTCGCTGGCCGGTTACTACCGACGTGCTCTCGAAAAGGAGAGTGCGCGCGAGCATCTGCTTAAGAGCGAGCTCGGCTTGGACAGGATCGCGCACTACGTCATCAGCCGCTTCCCTGTGATCGGCGCCGATCCTCGGGTGATCAACTACAATCAGTTGGGCCGGCTCCAGGCGATCGCCGGGGGTGCTGCTTGAAGTCCAACCCCTCAGAGACTATTCGGCTCCTGTCTCGCTTCACCGGAGCGGACCTGACTCAGACGCTCGGGCGCATCGAGGGCTCAGTTCGGGGTGTGACAGCCGAGGACTGCAGTGCTTTCCTTGAGGAGGCTGGCGCCGGGCGTGAGGTGCTCTCCGCGGCGGCCGAGATGAAGCGCCTCGCGGGCCAGATCAACGTCACGATCCACGCGCTCGGTGTTTTGCTATGCCTGCCGCACATCCTGGAGCCGGCGGAGCGCGTCGAATATGTGTCGCTTGGCGCAGGGAACACCGGCCGAAAGTTCGATCTGGAGACCAATCATCGCGTTGCGGAGTTCAAGTTCATTCGCTGGCGCGGCGGCACCGAGTTCGATTCGGCAGAACTCGATTTTTAAGGACTATGTGCTGCTGGCCGAACATCCGACCGAGAAGCGAAAGCACCTCTATCTGCTCGGGACGGAGCACGCCCTAAGATTCCTGCGAGGCGGTCGCGCGTTGAGTAGCGTGCTGAGCAGGAATGATAAGCTGCAGAAGATGTTCTCTGAGCGCTTCGGAGGTCAGTTTCGCACCGTTCGCGAGTACTTCGCAGCTCATGGAGGAGCTGTGCAAATCGAAGATGTCTCCCCGTGGCTTTCGGAGCTCGCCGAAGAACTGGCCGGTGAGCCGGCGGACGAGACTTTCACGGACTAGGTCGAAGAGCGACACATGCATGAGCTGCCGCAGTGGGAGTTCGACATTTACGCCTTATCGCTGCCGCGCGGCCACGGCTTCGGCGATCGCCCGCCGGTGGGCGCATGGCGGAGCGACGATGGCATAGCGTGTGGTGTCGTCACCCGGGACGCCAACGACGGGAGCTTTGGCTTCCTGGTTATGCGTAGGCGGGTGGATCACGTTTGGACGGTGACAGCGGAGGATCACGGCTTCACGTCGAAGGCTGAGGCATGTACTCGGATGGAGGCATTCCTCAAGGACGGCGCGTCTCGTGAGCCAGTGCCGTCGGGCACCCCAGTGAGGCCTGCGCTTTACGATCTTGGGGGACGGACGCCCAGCGACGTCTTCAATGTCCTGGCGCTCGCGTCACATGTTCCAGCTGCCTGGACCTTACAGCAGCTCTATCTTGCCCTGCCCAAACCAGACCGGAACTGGGTGAGTGATTGCCAGACAAGCAACTTCCATACTCGGTTGTGGGAGGCGCAGCTCCTTGCTGCCTTCCGGGAACAGGGATTGCTCGTCACGCAGTCGCATGAATCGCCAGACTTCCGAATCGAGAATCGTCTGGGGGGAGAAGCCTGGGTCGAAGCGGTGACCGCTAACCCCTCGGTTCCCTACAATCACGTGAACGCGCCGCACAGCGTCGCGCCGGTAGCGCGGGAGGAAATCTTCTTTGGCTCGGCGGCGCTGCGGTTCGCCAAGACCTTAGGAAACAAGCTGGATCGCGGCTACGACCGGCTGCCCTATGTCACGGGTAAGCCGTTCATGATCGCTATCGCGGACTTTCAGGCGCCGGCATCGATGATCTGGAGTCGAGAAGGACTGATCGGCTACCTCTACGGCGAGGGTGCTCAGGTCGCCGATGTGGGCGGGACCCCGCGGGCGGTCGCGATGCCTGCCACTCATCTGTTGGGACCATCAGCTTTCCCAGCAGGGCTGTTCGCCGACGATCGGCACGCGGAACTCTCCGCAGTGATCTTCTCCAACGCGTGCTCGATTGCGAAGCTCAATCGTGTCGCAGTCTCTGGGCGAGGAGCGCCAGAGGGCTTGCGCTATACGCGCATCGGCAACTTCTTCGATCGGACGCCGGGGGCGCTCAAGGGCATTCCGTTCTGCCTCGACGTGACGAGCGATGCATATCGAGGGCTTTGGCCGCAGAGATATGAACCGTGGTCAGCAGAGCTGGAGGTCTTCCACAATCCTTTCGCTCGACAGCCGATTCCGCTCGCACTGCTTCCCGAGGCGACGCACTGGTTCGACCTGCAAGGGGAGAAGGTGTGCCGGAGCGTCTACGCGACCTCGATCCTCTGGTCGCAGACGCTGATAACGGACGTGGATAAACCTGAGCCTCGGTTGGAAGACTTCCTAGCGAAACCTGATCCCGAGGACTGAGGGTCGCCGAAAGTGTGGCGCTTCGGGCATCAAGCTGCGGGCGGTGTGCCGCATACCAACCGTGAGCCGCGCTTCGGTGCTGATGCCGACGGCGCCTGCGACGCGATCATGACAATGCGAACATACCGGTCTATAAGTAGTGACGGTCTTTTTTCCGGTCGGTAGGCTTCACGGCGCTGGCCTAGCGCCAGGTCGAAATCGACCGATCGTGGTCGATAGTCGTCGAAACGGCGCAAAATCCGAATCGCGCAAGTTTCCCTTTGAAATCAAAAGCGAAAAAATTTGACGGACTGATGGTCGGATTTAGACCGTCAGCAGAAGAATTTTGCATATGAAAATCAGCGCGTTACGATGTTGGGAAATGATCGAGTAGGATTGGTGCTGCATGGTCGTAGGGCGGCAGCCGCCGGTCGTCGCCGAACGGCGACGAGCCTCTTACATTTGATGGCGCACACCCAGAAAATAATCAGCTGAATTTACCCCCTTTATAGACCAAACGAAGCGCTACCCAGGATTTGGCATGGTCGCGGCCTTCCAATTCCGGAGGCCGTCTTGGTGGAACGGCCGAAAGCGCCGCCCGACGGCGGTCCAGTTGCTTGAACTGGCGAGCGTGACGTCCTACATAATTCAAGGAATTTGGCAAAACCTTGAATAATGTGGCCGCGATCGGCTCCTTGTTCAAGGACGGGGCAGTCAATGCGGCGAGACGATTTGATCGAAGCGCTGAAGGCGCGGCTGGAGCGACTGCCCGAGCCCTATCAGTCGCACTATGGCGTGGTGCCGCAACCGCCGCCAGCCGGTGCGGTTGGGCTCGGGGCGGCGGCAGCCGCTGACGAGGCTGCGCAACGAGCTATCGCCGCGGCCGAAATCATCGCCCGGGAGCTGCACGACCCTTACCTCGTCAGCCGGGTTCTGGCACGGAAGGAAGCCGTGAGCAGCTCTGCGATCGAGGGGACGCACAGCACCCTCGACGAGCTGCTGGCAGCCGAGGAAGATGATGGCGACGAAGCCTCGGCGGCGACGCGACAGGTGCGAGACTACGCGCTCGCCCTCGAGGGAGCGCTGCCGCGGGCGCAAGCAGAGGGCAATGCAGTGTTCTCGGTCGACCTGATCCGGGAGTTGCACCGCGCGGTGATGAAGTCCGACACGGGTTACCAGGACGTTCCGGGAGAATTTCGCCGGCGCGTCGTCTGGATCGGCGGTGCCGGCCACATCGCTTCCTCGACCTACAATCCGCCGCCGCCCGCGCGCGTAGCCGCCTGTCTCGAGGAGAACGTGGTTTATCTCCGGTGCGAGGGCATGCAGGCGATGACGCAGGGCCTCGTCACGCGCATGGCATTGGCCCACGCCCATTTCGAGGCGGTGCACCCCTTCCGCGACGGCAACGGACGCGTCGGGCGGTTGCTGCTGCCGCTGATGATGGCGGCGGATGGTCGGATTCCGCTTTATCTCTCGCCTTACATCGAAGCCAACAAAGACCAGTATTACCGGGCGCTTAAGCGAGCGCAGCAGCGCCTCGATTGGCCGGCCATGATTGGCTTCATCGCTGACGCAGTCACCGGCACGGTGGCGGAGATCAAACGGACGCGCGCCGATCTTGCCACGCTCCAAGCGGCGTGGAAGGCGCGTCGGCGGTTCCGCGCGGGCTCGGCGGCGGCGGCGGCCATCGAGGTCCTGCCCGAATATCCGGTGGTGACGATTCGGCGGCTCGAAACTCTGCTCGACGTGTCCTTCCAAGCCGCCTCGACGGCTGTTGGGCAGCTCGTGGAGGTCGGCGTGCTGGCAGAGCGGACGGGGCATCGGCGCAACCGCCTGTTCGCCGCGGAGGAGGCAATCAGGGTCCTCAATCGCCCGTTCGGCGAGGACGCCCGCGGTTGATCGGCAGCCGTTGAGGCTCCGTGGAGCGGTCAGACTTCGCCGCGATGACCAGCGGGTAAGACACAATTGTATCCACCTGGGCAATTGCCAGCTGTGTTTGGTCTATAAAGGGGCATATTTGATAGCGCACACACGGAAAATAATCAGATGAAGATCGTGTCCAGCGCCGTGGTGTAGGAGCGGTGCTTCTGAGCAGCGTTGCGCCTTGGCTAGGCTTTCTCGCCCGGCTCACAATGCGGCGCGAAGTGCTTGGATCGGTGCTGCGGCCCATCCGCTTACGAGTGATCTGATCTACTTTGCTCTTCGGGTCCATCGAACCGAACAGGACCGGAACCCAGGCTAGTGACTGTGTCAGTTTTGTGCCAAAAATTCCCGCAAATTCGTGTTCTGTTCGTGCTAGCTCATGCGAGCTTGTGCATCGGCTAAAAAGCAAAAAACCGCTGAGAACAGCGGTTTTTTGAGGGTTTTCAGTGGAGCGGGCGAAGGGATTCGAACCCTCGACCCCAACCTTGGCAAGGTTGTGCTCTACCCCTGAGCTACGCCCGCATCCAAGGGGCGCGATCATAGGGTGCCGGTCCGCCATTTTCAATCGGCGCTTGGCCCTTGGGCCTGCCCCGCCACCCTTGCTTTGAGGGACGTGGACCGCCATTTTTAGGCCAGGGTCCAAGGGAAAAAACACATGGAAACGATCATCGGCGGCAGCGCCCCTCAGGCGGGCGACGCCAATCTTGTCAAAAACGGTTCGACGGCCACCTTCATGGCCGACGTCATCGACGCCTCGCATGACGCGGCGGTCGTGGTCGATTTCTGGGCGCCCTGGTGCGGGCCGTGCAAGCAGCTGGGGCCGGCGCTCGAAAAGGCCGTGCGCGAAACCAAGGGTGCGGTGCGCATGGTCAAAATCAACATCGACGAGAACCCGGATCTGGCACAACAGATGCGCATCCAGTCGATTCCCGCCGTCTATGCTTTCAAGGATGGCCGTCCGGTCGATGGTTTCGTCGGCGCCTTGCCCGATAGCCAGGTGAAACAGTTTATCGGCAAGCTGGCAGCCGCCGCGGGCGGCGGCCAGTCGCCGATCGCCGAAGCGGTCGCGCTGGCCAAGGAATCCTTCGCCGCCGGCGACCATCCGCGCGCGGCCAATATTTTCGCCCAGGTGGTGCAACACGAACCCGACAATATCGACGCGCTGGCGGGGTTGGCGCGGATCGCGATCGCGAAAAAGGATTTAAAGCAGGCGCGTGACATCCTCGCCAAGATCCCGGCCGACCAAGCGAACCATGCCGATGTCACCGCCGCGCGCGCGGGGCTCGAGCTCGCCGAAGCTGGCGCCCAAGCCGAGGGCGCGATCGATGGGCTGAAGGCGCAAATCGAGCGCGATCCCAAGAATCACCAAGCGCGGTTCGATCTCGCTTCGGCGCTGTTCGCCGCCGGCGAGCGCGAAGCGGCGATCGACCATCTTCTCGATATCGTGCGGCGCGACCGCGAATGGAACGAGCAGGCCGCGCGCAAGCAGCTGGTGAAATTCTTCGAAGCGATCGGGCTCGGCGATCCGCTCACCGTGCAGTCGCGCAAACGCCTATCCTCGATCCTGTTCTCATGAGTTTCGAGCCGCGCTTCGACGAACTTCCGGCGCGGCTGCCGATCTTTCCGCTCACCGGCGTGCTGCTGTTGCCGCGCGGTCGCCTGCCGCTCAACGTCTTCGAGCCGCGCTATCTGGCGATGACGCAGCACGCTTTGGCGCATGGCCGCATGCTCGGCATGGTGCAGCCCCAGGAAGATAAGGGCGACGCCGGCGATCCGCCGGTCTATCGCACCGGCTGCGCGGGCCGCATCGTCGAATTCGCTGAAACCTCGGACGGCCGCTATCTCATTACCGTCAAAGGCGTTGCCCGTTTCGATATCGCAGTCGAGCCGCCGCGCGAAACGCTATTCCGCGAGGTCGTGCCCGATTGGCACGCTTGGCGCGGCGATCTCGAAGAAGACGAAGAGGGCATCGATCGCGAGCGCATGATCGCGGCGCTCGCCCCGTTTTTCGAGCGCCACGGCGTCGGCGCCGATTCCGAGGTGCTGAACTCCGCGCCGATCGAGCATCTGGTCAATTCGCTCGCCATGGCATGCCCGTTCAGTCCGCGCGAGAAGCAAGCGCTGCTCGAAGCGCGCCGCACCAGCGAGCGCGCGAAGATCCTGACCGCTTTGGTCGAGATGTCGGTCGCCAGCAGCGTCACCCCCAGCGGGACGACGCGGAATTGAGTTGCGTGCGTTTCAAAAGCAAAGGTCCCTAAAGCCATGGCCGATCCTGCCACCGAAATCGATCCGCGCTTGCTCGAGATTCTCGTCTGCCCCTTGACCAAGGGGCCGCTCACCTATGATCGCGCCAGGCAAGAGCTGGTGAGCGTGCAGGCCGGGCTCGCTTATCCCGTACGCGACGGCATCCCGATCATGTTGGCCGACGAGGCGCGACCTTTGGATGACGCCGAGAAAGCCGCGCTCGCCGGAAAATCCTGAAGTGGCGCGATGAGCGAGCTCGGCACGACGCGCTGGCCAGTTGAGCTGCGCCTGAAGCGGGCGGAGAAACTGATCGAGATCGCCTTCGATGACGGCGCGAAGTTCAGCCTGCCTGCCGAATATCTCCGGGTCGAAAGCCCGTCGGCCGAGGTCCAGGGTCATGGCCCCGGCCAAAAGCAGCTGGTCCACGGTCGTGCCGCGGTCGGCATCGTAAAGGTCGAACCCGTTGGCCATTATGCCGTGCGGCTGGTATTCGACGATCTGCACGACAGCGGCATCTATTCTTGGAACTATCTCTATCAGCTCGGCGTGGAGCAGGCGCGGCGCTGGCCCGACTATCTTGCAGCGCTCGAACGCGCCGGCCTGAAACGCGATCCCGATCGGCGATAAGCCGGCTAAAGCCGTATTCGAGGGAGGACCGATCATGAGCCTGCCGCCCGCCGAACGGACTCGTCCCGGCACCGACATCAACCATTCGCTCGGCACGGCTGGCCTCGTGGTGGTGTGCAAGCGCGACGGCTTCGTCGAATTCCACGATCCGCGGAATTTCACCTTGCTCGACGAAATCAGGCTGCCGGATTTCCCGCATGAGGTCGTGCTGTCACCCGATCGGCGCAAAGCCTATGTCTCGATCTACGGCAATGGCCAGGTCGGCACCAATACCGAACCCGGAACCAGAATCGCGGTGCTCGATCTCGCGGCGCGCAAGCTCGACGGCTTTATCGAGATCGCGCCGTTCCTTGCGCCGCACGGGCTGATGTTCGACCAAGCCGGTCTGTTATGGGCGACGGCGGAATCGAGCCACGCCCTGGTCTATATCGATCCGGCGCGTGGCGTGGTTTTGGGACATGTCGAGACCGGCAGCCAACGCACGCATTTCATGGCGGCCACTGCCGATGGCAGCAAGATTTACGCCCCGCATCGTCAGTTGAGCTTCATGAGCGTCGTCGATACCGCGACCCGGCAGGTGACCAAGCGTATCCCCGATTTCCGCTACGAATGTCAGGGCGTGTGCACCGCGCCGGACGGCAATCGTGTCTATCAAGCGTCGAGCGCGCGGCCGGAGATCAGCGTGATCGACCCGCGCACCGACACGGTTGCGGGCCGTATCATGATTGAAGGCCTGGGCGAATTCCCGCCGCAGCTCAACCGGCTGCGGGTGAGCCCCGACAACCGCTATCTCGTGATTTCCTTCAACGTTTCGCGCATGGCGGCGGTGATTGACACGCAAACGCCCGAACGCCAGCACCTTTTCAAGCTCGAAAAAGGGCCGATGGGCATCGCCTTTGCCGCGGATCTCGGCCATGCCTTCGTCACCAATCACGATGAAGGTACGATCTCGGTGATCGATCTTAGGGCGATGCAGCTCGCCGGCTCGATCAAGACCCATCTGGGTCCGGAGACCTTGGCGTTCTACTGATTTAGAGCGCTTCGCCGCGGACAAGCCGCGGCAAGTCGCCGACCACGCCCATCGCGTGGCGCATCAAAATCCGTTTCAACCGTGGCGCGCGGTTGACGGCGGCAAGGCCGAGATCGCGAATCAATCAAATCGGCGTCACGTCATTGCCGAAGAGTTGGTTCAGTCCGTCAGTCACCGCGATCAAGGTCATCACGTCGAAATGGCGCCAGCGCTCATAGCGCTGCAACAGCCCGGCATTGCCAAGATCGAGTCCAAGCCGCGCCGCATCGACGATGAGCTCGGCCAGCGCGGCAATGTCGCGCACGCCGAGATTCCAGCCTTGGCCCGCGATCGGGTGAATGACATGCGCGGCGTCGCCGACCAACGCAAGGCGCGGAGCGGTGTAGCGCTGGGCGTGAAGCAAGGACAAAGGATAGGACCAGCGCCCGCCTTCGAGTTCGAGCGCGCCGAGATAATCGCCAAACCGCTTTGCCAATTCGCGCGTGAAGCGTCTTTCATCGAGCGCCAGCAAGGCGGGCGCGTCGGCACCGTGCTCCGTCCACACGATCGAGGAACGATTGCCCGTCATCGGCAGGATTGCGAAAGGGCCCGCGGCGCGAAAATGCTCGACCGCCACGCCGCGATGCGGCGCTTCGTGCCGCACCGTGCACACGATTGCGGTTTGGTCGTAGGCGGTCGCGAAGGTTTTGATCCCCGCGGCCGCGCGCAAAGGCGAGTTGCGTCCGTCGCAGCCGGCGACGAGCTCGGCGCGCAAGGTCGTCCCGTCGGAGAGAGAGAGCCGAGCCCCTTCCGCCGCGTATTCGACTCGCTCGACCGCCACCGGCGCCAGCAGGCGAAGACTCGGCAAGGCGCGCGCGCGCGCGTAAAGACCCTGGCGCAGCAGCCTATTCTCGAGGATGTAGCCCAAGGGCTCGTTGCCCAGTTCGCGGTGGTCATAGTGGAGAAAGAGCGGCGAATTGCCGTCCGCCACGCGAATCTCGCGGATCGGCTCGGCATTGTCCGCCAGCGCGCTCCAGGCGCCGATCCCATCCAAGACCCGGCGCGAGCCATAGGCGACCGCCGTGGTGCGGCCGTCATAAGGGGCGGCCAAGACCTTTTGCGGGTCCTCGCGGTCGATGACCGCGACCCCGACACCGGCGGCGGCGCAGGCGGTCCCGAGGGCAAGACCGGACAATCCGCCGCCGACGACCGCAAGCTCGACCGACTGCCCGTTTTTCCGTCTTGCCATGCTCGCCAAAGTGCAACCCGCCTTGGCCTAATACAAGCGGGCTAAGGGGGGCAAAGTGATCCAAGTCGATCTTTGTTTACCGATCTGTAGGATTTGCGGCGGCTGTTTGCCTAAATTTTCATCAAATAGAAGTCTTTTGTGCAATATTTCAGCAATAAGATGCTGCAACGCACACATTTGCCCAAAAAAGCCATGATTTCCCGGCGAATCCGGGATTGGCACGAATCTTGTTCTTAGGGGTGGGGCGCTTGTCGGGCGTGGCTCGTCGCGCGCGTGGTCAATCGGGAGGTTTCTAATGACATTTCGAAGGCTTTGGTCGATTGCGGCGTTGATCCTGCCGCTTCTACTCATCTCGGTCGCGATTCCGACGGCAGCTTCCTACGCCGACGATCAAGCGGCTCCTGCGGCGGCGGCGCCAGCGGCGGATGCAGCGGCGGCTTCACCGCCGGCTTGCGATTCCAAGACGCTCGAAGCTTGCACGCCCAATTCCGGCGACACGGCATGGATGCTCACATCCATGGCGCTGGTGTTGATGATGACGGTGCCGGGTCTCGGCCTCTTCTATGGCGGCTTGGTCCGCAAGAAGAACGTCGGCGACACGGTGATGACGAGCTTCGCCATCACCTGCCTTGTGACGGTGATCTATACCGTCTGCACCTACAGCATGGCGTTTACGCCGGGCACGCCTTTCGTCGGCGGGCTCAGTCGCGCTTTTCTGCAGGGCATTCTCAGCGATATCAGCAAGGGCGTTGGCAATCCCAACCCGCTCGCGCCGACCATCCCTGAGACGGTCTACAGCATGTTCCAGCTCACCTTCGCGATCATCACGCCGGCGCTCATTGCCGGCGCCTTTGCTGAGCGCATGAAGTTTTCGGCGATGCTGTGGTTCATCGGCCTCTGGGCGATTTGTGTCTATGCGCCGGTCGCGCATTGGGTGTGGGGTCCGGATGGCTTCCTCAACAGCGCCAATGACGCCGCTTTCGTCAAAGTGCTCGACTACGCCGGCGGCACCGTGGTGCACGTCAATTCCGGCGTCGCTGGCTTGATGACCGCGCTCATGCTCGGCAAGCGCAAAGATACCGGGCCCGCGCATAACGTCGTCCTGACCTTTATCGGCGCGTCGTTGCTGTGGGTCGGCTGGTTCGGCTTCAACGCCGGTTCGGCGGTGTCGGCCGGCATGGCGGCAGGCATGGCCATGGCCGTGACTCAGATCGCCACCGCCACGGCGGGCATGACCTGGATGCTCGTCGAATGGGTCCACCGCGGCAAGCCGACTGTCGTCGGCATCTGCTCCGGCGCGGTCGCGGGTCTGGTTGCGATCACCCCGGCCTCGGGCTTCGTCGGTCCGGCGGGCTCGCTCGCGATCGGCGTCGCTGCCGGCTTCGTGTGCTATGCCGGCGCGGTGTGGGTCAAAGGCATCTTCGGCTACGACGATGCGCTCGATTGCTTCGGCGTCCACGCCATTGGCGGGGCCACCGGCGCGATCCTCACCGGCGTCTTCGCGATCAGCGAGTATGGCGGCACCTCGGGTTGGATCGAGGGCAATGGCGGCCAAATCCTCAACCAAATCGAAGGCGTCGTGATCGTCATCGTCTACGACGTGATTGTCTCGCTGATCCTCTTGAAGATCATCGATGTCGTCGTTGGCCTGCGTGTCGACGAAGAGATCGAGCGGGATGGTCTCGATCTCGCGCTTCACGGCGAGACGGTTCAGTAAGGCAAGTTGGGTTCTTAAGACGACTAGTACCGCATAGTACCGATCGTTTCTCCAGAGCCTTGGGGGTGCCGTTTGCGGCACCCCCATTTTTCTTTGGCCTTTGCCGGCTGATTGTACGGCGGCGACGGCGATTTCGCGCTGGGCCTCGCTCGGCTAGACTTGGCTGGCGAGGGAGGAAACGATGGCAATACGCGCGGATCGAACCGGCAAGATCGTGGCAGTGATCCGCGTCTCCAGCGGCAACTTCCTCGAAATGTTCGATTTCTTCGTCTTCGGCTACTACGCGGCCGCGATCGGCCATGCTTTTTTTCCGAGCACCAGCGAGTTCGCGTCGCTGATGTCTTCTTTCATGACCTTCGGCGCCGGCTTCCTGATGCGGCCCTTGGGCGCGATCATCCTCGGCGCCTATATCGACAAGCGCGGAAGGCGAGCCGGTCTCATTCTGACTTTGAGCCTGATGGCGCTGGGCGTGATGCTGATCGCCTTCGTGCCGGGCTACGCGACGCTCGGCTGGTTTGCGCCGTTGCTGGTGGTGATCGGGCGCCTGGTCCAAGGCTTCTCGGCCGGGGTCGAACTCGGCGGCGTCTCGGTTTATCTCTCCGAAATCGCCACGCCGGGCCGCAAAGGCTTTTACGTGAGCTGGCAATCGGGCAGCCAGCAAGTGGCGGTAATGGTCGTGGCGCTCTTGGGCGTCGGATTGAGCGCCTATCTGCCGCCCGACGAACTGACGCAATGGGGTTGGCGGATTCCGTTTTTCGTCGGCTGTCTGATCGTCCCGATGATTTTCCTGTTGCGCCGCGGCCTGGTCGAAACCGAGGCCTTCCTGCGCCAAAAACGGCACCCGAACGTCGCCGAGATATTCCGCTCGGTCGCATCGCATTGGGCGCTGGTTCTGACCGGCACTTTGATGGTCACGATGACCACCGTGTCGTTCTATTTCATCACTGCCTACACGCCGACCTTCGGCACAGCGGTGCTGCATTTGAGCGCCAAGGACAGTCTCGTTGTGACGCTTTGCGTCGGTTTCTCGAATCTGGTCTGGCTGCCGGTGATGGGTGCAGTCTCGGACCGGATCGGACGCCGGCCGTTGCTGATCGTCTTCACGATCTTGACCTTGGTGACGGCTTATCCCGCGCTGTCGTGGCTGGTTGATGCGCCTTCTTTCGCGCGGCTGCTCGCGGTCGAATTGTGGCTGTCATTTCTTTATGGCAGCTATAACGGCGCGATGGTGGTGTGCCTGACCGAAATCATGCCCGAAGAAGTCCGTACTTCGGGCTTCGCCGTCGCTTACAGCCTTGCCACCGCCGCTTTCGGCGGCTTCACCCCGGCGATCAGCACTTACGTCATCCACGTGACTGATAATCGCGCCATGCCCGGCGCTTGGCTCGCCTTCGCCGCGCTCTGCGGTTTGTCGGCTGCATTGTTGATCGGGCGGCAGAGTCCCGCTGCTTCCGCGCAGGCGGCATAAGCTTTTTACGGGGTGGCGCGCCACCGCCTGGCGAAGTCTTGCAATTCGCCGGCTTCGAGATCGGACACAGCCCAAAAGCTCATGCCGCGCGCGCTCCAATGGACCGCGTTATAGCCGTCGCGCGCGGCGTCGAGCGGCGCGCTTGCGCCGCGATCGGGCCAGATGAAGACATCGATCAAATGTTTGTCATGGCGATAGACCAGCGCGGCCACATCGCGGCCGTCTAGGTAGTCGAGGCGTCCGCCCAGAAGCGGGAAGTTGTCGGCGGCGAGATCCTTGACCGGCGGCGCGAAATCGAGCTTGCCGTCGAACCACGGCTTCACCGTGTGCTGATCGGTCGAAGCGACATCCTCGAGATGCCCCGGCTGCAAGGCGCGCACATGGCCGGCGACCACTTGATCGAGGAGATTTTGCTGCGCTGGCGCCAGCCAGAAAAATGCCAGCGCCGCGGCGACGCCGGCACCCATGGCAAAGCTCAGCCCGCGGCGCCACCACGCCGCGCGCTGCCGGGTCGGACGACGCGGGCGACCGGGCGCTTGCGCGCCGATCCCGGCCGATATCGCGCGGCGTAAATTTTCGGGCACGCGATAATAAGGCACGGCGGCGTGGAGCTTTACGCGCGCCGTGTCCATCTCCGCATAGGCCGCGCGGCAAGCATCGCAATTTTCGCGATGCTGCAAGGCGCGCGCAGCGTCGGCGGCGTCGAGCTCGCCATCGAATTCGGCTTGAATCAAAAGCAAGCTGTCGCACATTTCCGGCGCCATCATTGTGCTTCCTCGGCCTTCAAGGATGCGGTGAGCATCTGCCGGCCGCGCCACAGACGCGACATGACGGTGCCGATCGGCGTTTCCGTGACCTGTGCGATCTCCTTATAAGAAAGCTCTTCGATCTCGCGCAAAATCACGGTCTCGCGCAGATCGACGGGAAGCGTCGCCAGAAGCCGCGTGATTCTTTGCCGGTCCTGCTGCCGCATCAGCGCGGTTTCGGGATCGTCGCCCGGATCTGCGAGCTCTGGCATGTACGGCGTGCCCGCATCCTCGGCCGGCAAGGCGACCAGAACCGCGCCGCTCCGCGGCTTTTTCGACGCATAAGCGGTGTTGCGCACGATTTGCAGCAGCCAGGCGCGCGGGTTGGTGCCGCGAAAACCCGAAAAGTAAGTAACGGCGCGCAACACCGCTTCTTGCACCACGTCGTCCGCTTCCGTGACATTACGCGTGAGCCAGCGCGCGAGATTATAGGCGGCATCGAGATGCGGCAGAATCACCGCCTCGAAATCTGCACTCACCGCTGTGCTCCATCGTTCGATCATGCCGTCCCGACGGTATTAGATCGCCACGCCTGCGGATTTATTCGCGAAATCGTTTCACGCCATTGTTATCGCGCGCCGCGAATAATGCATCGCCCGCCGAAGTCTCCGTTTTGTCCTGACACAAGGAGAGGCGGATGAGCGTTAATGATGAAAGGCGCGGCGCCACGCGGCGGCAGGTCCTGCAATGCATGGCCTGGGGCAGCGCGGGAATCTTATGGACGGTGGCGGGCGGGGTACCGCGCGCCCAAGCGCTCGATCACGCCGCCGCCGCGCGCGAGAACGTCGCGCTCGCCGATTCCTTCAGCTTCGTCCAAATCAGCGATACCCATATCGGCTTCAGCAAGGATCCAAATCCGGCGCCGGACGCGACCTTGCGCGAGGCACTCAGCCGCGTGTCCGCGCAAGGTGCCCGCCCGGCCTTCATGCTCCACACCGGCGACGTATCGCATCTTTCGCGCGCTAGCGAGTTCGATACTGCCGACCAGATTATGAAAACCGCCGGCCTCGAAACCTTCTATGTCCCGGGCGAGCACGACACGATCAACGATGACGGCAAGTCGTTCTTCGAGCGCTTCGGCCGCGATCCCAAGACCGGTGGCTGGTACAGCTTTAATCACGGCGGCGTGCATTTCGTCGGCCTCGTCAACGTGATCAATCTGAAAGCGGGCGGTCTGGGCTATCTCGGTTCCGATCAGATCGAATGGCTCGAAGACGATCTCAACCCGCTGAGCGCCAGCACGCCAATCGTGCTCTTCGCGCATATGCCGCTCTGGCCGCTCTATCCCGAATGGGGCTGGGGCACGGACGACGCGACGCAAGCCTTCTCCTATCTCAAGCGCTTCGGCTCGGTGACCGTGCTCAACGGCCACATCCATCAAGTGATCCAGAAAGTCGAGGGAAACGTCTCGTTCCAGACCGCAATGTCGACGGCGTTTCCGCAACCGGCGCCGGGCCAGGGTCCAGGCCCCGAGCCGATGCTCGTACCGGCGCAGACCTTGCGGTCGGTGCTGGGCGTGCGGCGGGTCGATTTCGCCGGCGCCAAGCCGCGCATCAGCGACACGACTCTGGCAGGGTGAGGGAAAAGCGATGAAAAAGTTTCTGGGCCTCTTCTTGGCAGGTGTGCTGGTCGCGCCGATCACGGCAGCGCGCGCGCACGATATGGCGGATATGGCGGAGATGAGCCACCCCGCGATGCAACAAACCGCCGCGGTCGCGCCGAACACGGTCACGATCGATAACTTCAACTTCGGGCCCAACATGCTGACCGTGGCGCCCGGCACCACCGTGACCTGGGTCAATCGCGACGACGAGCCTCATACGGTGGTGAGTGCCGATGATCCAAAGCTCTTTCGCTCGGGCGCGCTCGATACCGGCGACAGCTTCACCTTCACCTTCGCCAAGCCCGGCACTTATAAATACTTTTGCTCGATTCACCCGCATATGACGGGGATGGTGGTGGTCAAGTAAGCCGGGTTCGATCCCGGCCGCGCCGGGGGCTTGTACGAAGGCTGTTTTGTTCGGTAGCCTGGATGCCGCTATGATAAGGTATATCTGCGGTTTACCGGGTGGTCTTAGACTTGTCCATCAACCCTCGCCTCGAACGGCTGGTCGATAATCCCTTCTCGAAGCTCCGCGAGCTTTGCGATGGGGTTCAGCCGCGTTCGAACGAAGCGGCCCTTCCTTGGGCCGTGGGCGAGCCGCAACATGAGCCGCCCGCCATGTTGGCGCGTATTCTGGCTGAGAAGGCGGATCTCTGGAACCGTTACCCGCCGCCCGCCGGCACGCCTGAATACCGCGCCGCTTGCGCCGCGTGGGCGACACGGCGCTACCGCTTGCCCGAAGGCATGGTCACGGGCGAACGCCATGTTCTGGTCGTCAACGGCACGAAAGAAGCGCTGTTCCTCGGTCCGCAACTGGCGGTGCCGCAGGAGAAAGCTGGGCGCGTGCCGACGGTGCTCATGCCCAACCCCTATTACAATGTCTATAACGGCGGCGCGATTTTGGCCGGCGCCGAGCCGGTCTATCTCGATTGCACCAAGGAAACCGGGTTTTTGCCCGATCTCGATGCAATCCCGGAATCGGTCCTGGCGCGGTGCGCGCTGTTCTATCTCTGCAGCCCCGCCAACCCGCAAGGCGCCGTTGCGGATCTGGCCTATCTGAAGAAAGCCATTGCCCTCGCGCGCGCCTATGATTTCGTGCTCGTGTCGGATGAATGTTATGGCGAGATCTATGATCGCGTGCCGCCGCCCGGTGCGCTCGAAGCCTGCGCACAGCTGGGCGGTGCGCTCGACAAGGTGCTGGTGTTCCATTCTCTCTCCAAACGTTCGAACGCGGCCGGCTTGCGCTGCGGCTTCGTCGCCGGCGATCCCTATCTGATCGAGCGCTTTGCGCATCTGCGCTCTTACGGCGGCGCGCAAGTGCCCTTGCCGGTGCAGGAGGCCGCGATCGCGCTCTGGGGCGAAGAAGCCCATGTCGAAGCCAATCGCGCGCTCTATCGACGCAAATTCGACCTCGCCGAACGCATGCTCGGCGGAAAATTCGGGTTTTACCGGCCGCAGGGCGGGTTTTTTCTCTGGCTCGATGTCGGCGACGGCGAGAAAGCGGCACTGACTCTGTGGCGCGATGCGGCGTTGCGCGTTTTGCCCGGCGCATATACCGCGCGCACCAATCCCGGCAGCGAGAATCCCGGCCAGCGCTATATCCGCGTCGCGTTGGTGCATGACGACGCGACGATCGAAGCCGGCATGCAGCGTCTCTTGCGCGTTCTTTGAAGCGAGGAATTCGATGGCGAGCATCACCGATACCGGCCGCAAATTCAGCCCGTCGCCCGCCGCGGCGTGGCGGCGGTTTCTCGGCGTCGTCGCCGGCTTGGCGCTGTTGGCGGCTGCCGGATGGGTCGTCGCCGCGCTTGCGACCTATGATCGCGGCGATCCGTCCTGGAATCAGTCGATCAGCGCGATCGCCAGAAACGCGATGGGCTTGCCCGGTGCGAAGCTGGCCGACGCCTTGCTGCAATCGCTCGGTCTCGCGGCCTGGTTCCTGCCGGCCGTTTTGTTCGATTGGGCCGTGCGCTTTCTGATCGGACGTGGCCTCAAGCGCCTTTGGCTGAAGATCGTCGTTTTGCCGTTGCTGCTGATTGCCGCCGCGCTGGCAATTTCGATCGTGCCGCCGCCAGCCAATTGGCCGCTGAAGACAGGGCTCGGCGGAGTCATCGGCAAGCTCGCGCGCGATGGCTTTGCCCATATCAACGTGGCGCCGCCGCTTGCCGCGATGGCCGCGGCGACCTTGGTCGTGTTGTTGCTGCTTTATGTTGTCGGCTGGTCGTTCCTCAGCTTTGCGCCCCGCGCGACGGGCAAGCGCCGCGACACGCGCGCGGCGTCACGCATCGGCGATGACGCGGCGGCGCGCGGGCTTTGGGCGCGGCTGGGTTCCTTGCTGCCGTCCTGGCGGCGGCGCGACAGCGGTGCATCCGTGAACGAGGACGAAGACACGCCGCTGCGCCGCGAACCGCGTCTCAGCCGGGCGGCGCTCGCCGACGAGAGCGAGGATGAAGACGATACGGAAGCAAGCGACGTCCCGCTCCGGCCGCGCCGCGTGGCGAAAATCGACATGCCGCGCCGCGCCAAAAACCGCGAGCCCCAACGCCAAGCGCTGCTCGATCTGGTGCCGGCGGGCGAGCATCTACTGCCGCCGCTCGATCTGCTGAACGAGGTGCCGCCTTCGCGCTTCACCCAGGTTAGCGAGGAGGCGCTGCAGCAAAACGCGCGGCTGCTCGAATCGGTGCTCGCCGATTTCGGCATTCAAGGCCAGGTGGTGAAGGTGCGCCCCGGCCCGGTCGTCGCGCTTTACGAGCTCGAGCCCGCGCCCGGCATCAAGGCTTCGCGCGTCATCGGTTTGGCCGACGACATTGCGCGCTCGATGAGTGCGATCTCGGCGCGCGTCGCGGTTATTCCCGGGCGCAATGTCATCGGCATCGAGCTGCCGAATTCGCGTTCCGAAGTCGTCTATCTGCGCGAGCTGTTGGCATCGGAGGATTACGAACGCACGGCGGCGAAACTGGCGCTGGTGCTCGGCAAGGAAATCGGCGGCGCGCCGGTGATCGCCGATCTCGCGCGCATGCCGCATCTGCTGATCGCCGGCACCACCGGCTCGGGCAAATCGGTCGGCATCAACACGATGATCCTGTCGATCCTTTATCGTATGCCGCCCGACCAGTGCAAATTCATCATGATCGACCCGAAGATGCTCGAGTTGTCCGTCTATGACGGCATCCCGCATCTCCTGGCGCCGGTCGTGACCGAAGCGCGCAAAGCGGTCGTCGCGCTCAAATGGACGGTACGCGAGATGGAGAATCGCTACCGTGCGATGTCGAAGCTCGGCGTGCGCAATATCGAGGGCTACAATCAGCGTCTCGCCGAGGCCCGCGCCCGCGGCGAAATCCTGAAGCGCAAAGTGCAGACCGGATTCGACGAGGAAACCGGGCGGCCGATTTTCGAAGAACAACCGCTCGCTTCAACGCCCCTGCCGCTGATCATCGTGGTCGTCGACGAGATGGCCGATTTGATGTTGGTCGCGGGCAAGGACATCGAAGCCGCGGTGCAACGCTTAGCGCAAATGGCGCGTGCCGCCGGCATTCACATCGTGATGGCGACGCAGCGTCCGTCGGTCGATGTCATCACCGGCACGATCAAGGCCAATTTCCCGACCCGGATCAGCTTCCAGGTGACGTCCAAGATCGACAGCCGCACCATCCTCGGCGAGGCCGGCGCGGAGCAGCTTTTGGGCCGGGGCGACATGCTCCACATGGCGGGCGGCGGCCGCATCACCCGCGTGCATGGTCCCTTCGTCTCGGACGAAGAGGTCGAGCGGGTCGTGCGCTTCTTGAAGGACAATGGCGGTCCGCCCACTTATGTCGAAGAGGTGACCGAGGAACAGGACGGCGAGCCGGGCTTCGGCTTTGGCGGCGAGTCCGAGGGCTCGGGCGATCAGCTCTACGATCAGGCGGTGGCACTTGTCTGCCGCGAGCGCAAGGCGTCGACCAGCTTTGTGCAGCGCCACTTGCAGATCGGCTACAATCGTGCCGCGCGTATCATCGAGCGCATGGAGGCCGAAGGCGTGGTGACGCCGGCCAACCATGTCGGCAAGCGCGAGGTGCTGGGGCGCAACATCGACGAGTGATGAAAAAAAATTTAACTGACCGGTCCGTTTCCCGCCGCGGCCTGCTGACTGCAATCCCTGCCTTGGCCGCGCTGAACCTTGCGCCGCGGCTTGTCCGCGCCGCGGTTACGCCCGCCGACAGCGCCGATTTGCGCCGCGTGCAGGATTATCTCAACAACATCCATACCCTGCAGGCGCGTTTTGAACAGATTTCCGGCGAGGGGGGGATTGCCACGGGTACGATCTATCTGTCACGGCCCGGCAAAATGCGGGTCGAATATGATCCGCCGGTGCCCATCCTGCTGGTCGCGACCGATGGCCGCATCTGGTATTACGACAAGAAGCTCGAAGAGGTCAGCTTTTTCGACCTCAAGGACACGCCGGCCTGGTTCCTGTTGCAGGACAATGTGAGCTTTGGCGGCGAGGTCACCGTGAACAATCTCGAGCGCGACCCCGGTGCGCTGCGCGTCACCGTCACCGAAACCAAAAACCCCGATCTCGGCAAGGCGACGCTGGTTTTGAGCGATCAGCCGCTCGAGCTGCGCAAATGGCAGATTGTCGACGCGCAACAGAAGACCGTCACCGTCACCCTAGACGATCCACATTACGGCCTGCCGCTCAATCCCAACCTGTTCTATTGGACCGATCCGCGCCCACCCAATGCGCGTCAGCATGGCTGAGCTGCAAACTGCGTTGGAATAGGCGGGGCGATCGCGCCGTTAAGCCGGTGTTAAGCGCTTCGTCGTTACTTGGTTGCAACGGATCTTTCTTCCTGGTTACATCGTTTTTCCATGTCGATCATCGATGCGCCTGTACCCGGCTCGCTCTTCCAAGAGCAGGCGATGCCGCTTGCGATCATCGGCATCCAATGCTGCCGCCGCGAAATCATCACCCAGACCGGGCCGAGCCACGCTCATGCCGTGGTGAAAAAATACGTCGACGCCGTGGTCATTGGCGCCGGCGGATTACCGCTTTTGGTGCCCGCCGAAGGCGACGAGGCGGCGGCCGAGGCGCTCCTCTCCCGCATTGATGGCCTGCTGGTGCCGGGCTCGCCTTCCAATGTCGAGCCGCATCGGTATAACGGCGCACCGAGCGCGCCCGACTGTCTCCACGATCCGGCTCGCGACGCGGTGGTGTTGCCGCTGCTGCGCGCGGCGGTAAGGGAGGACGTGCCGGTCTTGGCCATTTGCCGCGGCATTCAGGAGCTCAACGTCGCCCTGGGCGGCACGCTCCACCAGAACGTTCACGACCTTCCGGGTCGGCTCGACCACCGCGCGCCCACGCTCGAATCGCCTGACGAGCGCTATGCTCATCGCGCCCACGGGGTCGAACTGACGGAGGGCGGGCTCTTCGCGACCTTGGCCGGGCGGCGGTCATTGGCGGTCAATTCGCTGCATCATCAAGGGATTAATCGCCTTGCGCCGCGGCTTGCCGTCGAAGCGGTCGCCCCGGACGGCCAGATCGAAGCAGTCCGCGTGCCCGACGCAGGCTTCATCGTCGGGGTGCAATGGCATCCGGAATTCCGCTTCGCCGACGACCCGTTTTCGCGCCGTCTTTTCGCGGCTTTCGGCGCCGCCTGTCGTGCCCGCGCGGCTTCGCGCGTCCAGGTTTAGGCGCGGCCGCTCAGCGCCCTTTTTCGATCCGCTGCAACAAGCCGACCAAGACTTGCCGCTCACGCGCGCTGAGCGCTTTGGCGACACGGTTTTCATGTTGCCGCACCTTGCGCGCCAGCACGCGGAAACGTTTGGTTCCCTGTGGCGACAGCTTCAGCGCATGGGCGCGCCGATCACCCGGATGCGCGGCGCGCTCGACCAGCCCCTGGCTTTCGAGCTTGTCGATCACGCCGACCACGGTCGAGCGATCGATGCCGAGACTCCGGCCCAATCGCGTTTGACTCATTCCCGGATTGGCGTCGATCAGCGCAAGCACGCCGAACTGGCCCGGCGTGATGTCGGCGCCGTTCATCGTGACGGCGAAATCCTGGAACACGGCAAGCTGTGCGCGGCGCAAGTGATAGCCAAGCAGATCCGGCAGCAAACCAAGGGCGGGCGCCAGGGCGGAATTTTTCGACGGGATTTTTGCCATCGCCGCGAACATGCCGCAAGCCGCGCCGGGAGCACAAGCGCCCGCCGCGGCCTTGGCTTCCCCCTGCGCTACTCGCATGTCGGACCCACCCTTGCGACAAATCTGTGGACATCGCCAAGTTTAGGCAAGCGAATCAATATCTTGATTTGTCTCGCGCACGGCTGCGTGAAACGGATTGACGAGCGCCTTGGCGGTCCCCACCTGATTTAACAGAAGCGCGGCGGGCTTGCCCTGCTGCCGGCCCGTCGGGCGTTCCCCCGAGCCCCAACGGGTCCCCCGCAAAGGGGCTTCGGGCGCCCGGTTACCCCCCTAGCCGGGCGCCTTTTATTTTGGCCTTATTTTGCGAAGGGAGTGGCCTGCGGCTTCCCGCGATGGCGCCGATCCGACACTCGCCCGCGAACTCGCAGACTCTCTCGGCGTCCGCGCCTTTGCCGCGAAATTCCGCCTCTACGCTTCGGGTTGCTGGCTGCTCGGCGTTGCCGGCGATATTTGCTTCGTCTTCTAACGAACCACTCCCGTCGTCGCCCGATCCGCCGTTTGCCTTGGGCGCGGCTTTTATGCTTCAAACGCGCCTGTACGAAGCGGGAAGGGAACATCATGACGGCGCAAGCGCCTTTGGTCATCGCGCGGCAAGGCTATGTTTTCGCCGGCGGCAAATATGTCGAGCACGACGGCAAGCGGGTCATGACCGGGCAGCTTTATGCCGAGTTTCAGATCCCCGAGGATTTGCGCTGCCCTTATCCCGTCATCATGGTCCATGGCGGCAGCCAGTCGGGCACCAACTACACGGGCACGCCCGATGGTCGCGAAGGCTGGGCGCAGCATTTTCTGCGTCGCGGCTATGCGGTCTACGTCGTCGATCAAGTCGGGCGAGGCCGCGCCGCTTATCGCCCCGAGCTTCAGGGGCCCGTGCGTCATCCCGAGGTCGATAGCGCGCAACAGCGCTTCGTCGCGATCAAGCGTCAGCGCCTTTGGCCGCAGGCGGAACTGCATACGCAATGGCCCGGCGGCGATGCGCCGGGCGACGCCGTGTTCGATCAGTTCTTTGCCTCGCAGCTGCCGACCATTGCCGATTTCACCCAGCAGCAATTGCTCAACCGCGACGCGCTGGTCGCGCTGATCGACAAGATCGGACCGTCGATCCTGCTGACTCATTCGCAATCGGGCGCCTTTGGCTGGCCGGTCGCCGATGCGCGGCCCGATGCGGTGAAGGCGTTGATCCAGGCCGAGCCGAGCGGTCCGCCCTTCTACGATATCGGGCTCGACTATATCGGCCCGCCCGAATTCTATCGCACGGGAAGCAAATCGCGCCCATGGGGCCTCACCCCGATTCCGCTTTCCTATGATCCGCCGGTCTCGTCGCCGCACGAGCTCGTCCCGGTGCGGCAAGAGGTGCCGGACGGGCCGGGCCTCGCCCGCGGGTGGCTGCAACGCGAGCCCGCGCGCAAGCTGCCGAATCTGATGAAGATGCCGATTCTCGTGCTTGCGGCCGAAGCGTCTTATCACGCAGTGTTCGATCATCTCACAGTGAGGTTTCTCGAGCAGGCGGGGGTAAAGCCCACCTTCATTCGCCTGGCCGATGTCGGGATTCGCGGCAACGGCCATATGCTGCAGCTCGAGAAAAACAATCACGACATCGCCAAGGTCATGATGGATTGGCTCGAGAAGGTTATTTCCGCGTAGCACAGGCGAGGCCCGATCCAAGGGCCAAGCCGTCGTGCGCCGCAAACCATAGGACATTCATGGCTCTGACCCTCGTCACCTGGAACATCAATTCGGTCCGGCTGCGGATCGATCTCGTCAAGCGCCTCGTCGGCGAATTGAAGCCCGACGTGCTGTGCCTTCAGGAAACCAAGACGCCGGACGAATTTTTCCCGCGCGAAGCGGCCGAAGCCTTGGGCTTTCCGCACATGCTGGTTCACGGCATGAAAGGCTATAACGGCGTCTGCATCCTATCGCGCGTGCCGCTCGAAAAGCCGCGCAGCGAAAGCTGGTGCGGCAAGGAAGATTGCCGCCACGCCATCGCCGAATTGCCCGGCGGCATCGAGCTGCATAATTTCTATATTCCTGCCGGCGGCGACATTCCCGACCCGGAAGAAAATCCCAAATTCGCGCATAAGCTGCGTTTTCTCGACGAGATCACCGGCTGGTTCAAAGGCCGTCGCGTCAGCAAGAAGCCGATGATTCTGGTAGGCGATCTCAACATTGCACCGCTCGAAACCGATGTCTGGTCGCACAAGCAACTTTTGGACGTGGTCAGCCACACGCCGATCGAAGTCGAGAAGCTCGGCAAGCTGCAACGCTCGGCGCAATTCGTCGACGCGGTGCGTCACTTCATTCCGCCCGAGCAGAAGCTGTACAGCTGGTGGAGCTACCGAGCGCGCGATTGGGCGGAATCCGACCGCGGAAGACGCCTCGACCATGTCTGGGTGACGCCGGTTTTGAAAGACCGGCTCGCGGGCGCGGCGGTCCATCGCTCGGCGCGCGATTGGCCGCGCGGCTCCGATCATGTTCCGGTGCTCGTGCGCCTATACGATTGACGCCTTCTGTCGGCAGCGATCAACGAATGCTCTTCTAACGATCCGGAGCGACAACTCCGGCTTGCGCTGCACAAGGCATCGGGGCAGTATCGTGAAATCATGCCCTCGTCCGCTCTCGCATCGGACGTTCCCTCTCGTGCGGCCTCTCGCGCCATGCAAATGACGCGGCGATGGGGCGTATTCCTCGCCATCATCGTGATCGGCGCCGCGCTCTCGGCCGTCGCATTCGTCGTCGCACGGCGGGCTGATGATACCCGCGTCAAGGACACGCTCGAATTTCGCGCCGAATGGCGAGCGCTCGATTTCGAACACAAATTGCGGCTTGCGGCTTACCCGGTCGAGGTCTTGGCGCCGCTTATCGCCGCGCAGGATGATTTCAATCCCGCCGTGTTTCATCGTTTCGTCCAGTTTGCGCATGGCTCCGACGATACCGCCAATGCCTTGATCTGGGCGCCTTTGGTCCGCGATGGCGAGCGCGACACCTTCGTTGCAACGGCGCGACACGATGGCGACGCCAACTTCGATATTCTCGATCTCACCGTCTCGGGCAAGACCGCGATGGCGGCGGCGCGTTATGAATATTTGCCGGTTTGGCTGGCCGATACCTTCGGCGCGGCGCGAGTCACGGCGGGTCTCGACCTGCTGGCGCTTCCCGATCGCCGCCGCTGGGCGGAACAGGCTCGCGACACGGCTCAACCGGTGGCGGCGCCTTACACGCCGGTGCTCAGCAATATCGGAACACCCTCGGCTTATCTTCTCTATGTGCCGGTTTATGCCACGGGTCGCCCGCCTGCGACCTTGGATGAGCGACGCTCCGCCTTTCGTGGGCTGATTGTCGGACGCTTCCGCATCCTACCCTTGTTGGCCGCTGCCATCGTCGGCACGCCCGATATCATCGAGCGCATCGATTTTCTGGTCGGCGTGGATCAGCCCAATATGCCGCCCTTCACCCTTGCGAGTTACGATCCCGATCGCAAAAGCTTTGCCGAAGCCACGCCTGCTGCGGTCTTTCCGGGCGACGTCGACATCGCACGCGATTTCAACCTGCTCGGCCGGCATTGGACGTTGCTCTCCCATTTCCCGGCGGCGAGCGTCTCCGAGCTGCGTTCGAGCGCGCCTTTGACCTTGTTGGTTCTGGGGCTGATGCTGACGGCCGTCATCGCGGCTTATGTCCAACGCGAGCGCGGACGTCGCTTCAATATCGAAGCGATCGTTGCGCTGCGGACGGCCGATCTCTCGCGCACGGTCGAAGAGCTTGCAACCGCAAACACCGAGCGCCGTCGCACCGAGGAACGGCTGGTCCAAGCGCAGAAGATGGAAGCGATTGGCAGCCTGACGGGCGGGATGGCGCACGACTTCAACAATCTCCTGGGGATCATTATCGGGAATCTGGATTTGCTGCGCGGCCAATTGGCGGGGCAGCCGGGCGGCGCTGCGGAGGCGGACGAGCTGGCGCATGAGGCGCTGGACGCGGCGATGCGGGGAGCGGATTTGACCCGGCGCCTATTGGCGTTCGCACGGCGCCAGCCGCTGCAGCCGGAGCGCGTCGATCTGAACGATCTGGTCGGCGGGATGGCAAAGCTGCTGAGCCGGACTTTGGGGGAGACGATCGCGGTATCGCTGGATCTGGCGGCGGATGTTTGGCCGGTGGTGATCGATCCGGCGCAGCTGGAAGCGAGCTTGGCGAATCTGGCGACCAATGCGCGCGACGCGATGCCGGGCGGGGGCCGGCTGATGATCGCGACCGCGAACCGTCATTTGGATGCGGATTACGCGCTGCAATATCCAGAGATCGCGCCGGGCGATTACGTGATGCTCGAGGTAAGCGACACCGGCACAGGGATGATGCCGGAGGTGCTGAGCCGGGTCTTCGAGCCGTTCTTCACGACCAAGCCGCAAGGCAAGGGGACGGGCCTGGGGCTGAGCATGGTGTTCGGTTTCCTGAAGCAGTCGGGAGGCCACATCAACGTCTATAGTGAGCCAGGCGTGGGAACGACCTTCCGGCTTTACCTGCCGCGCGCGCCGGCAGGGGCGGCGGCCGCAGCGGATACCCGCGCGGCAACGCTGGCGGCGGCTTCGCGCGGCGAGACCGTGCTTGCGGTCGAAGACAATATGGCCTTGTGCCGGGTCGTGCTGCGTCAGCTGCGCGATCTCGGCTATCGCGTGCTCGAGGCCGAAAACGCCGCGGCGGCGCTGGCCTTGCTCGAAAGCGAAACCGTCGACTTGGTGTTCAGCGACGTGATCATGGCCGGCGAGATCGACGGCTATGGCCTTGCCCACGCGGTTCGCGCCCGCTGGCCCGGGGTCAAAATCGTTCTCACTTCGGGCTTCCCCCAAACCAAGCTCGATGGCGAGCGCGCGGCTAGTGACGAGTTCCGACTCCTCAGCAAACCCTATCGCCGCGAGGACCTCGCCAAAATCCTTCGCGATACCCTCGATAGCTGACCAAGCTCAGCGAGAACCATTCAGCTGACGCGATAGAGATAGAGTTGGTCGCCCTTGTCGCGCGCGGCATCGGCGGAGACGATCGCTTCCCAACCCGGCAGTTCTAACGCCGTTTCCGAAATCACCACAGCCCCGGAACGCAGCATCGGCGCCACCAGCGGCGCAAGCTCGGCCGCCACGCGCGCCGCATGGAAATTGAGATGCGCGAAGGCCGCTTCGCGGCGATAACGCTCCCAAGCGAGCGGCAAGGTATCGCGCGGATCGCCGATGACGCGGTGCTCATGAAGCGGCGGCGCATCCGCGGGCGCGAGGATCTGACGATCGAAGACGAGAATCTCGCGCCGGCGCATGATCTCGCGCAAATGATCATAGGCGCTGCCGTCGCCCCACCCGATCTCGAACGCCGGGCCGGGAAGATGCGTGACCATTGCCGCGGCGCGCTCGAGGCTGGCGCGTTGCGCCATTAAGCGGCGGATCAAATGATCGAGCGCGCTCAATTCATGGCACCAAACGATATCCGCCCGGCTCCGTCACCAGAATCTCGGCTCTGCCGGGATCACGTTCGATCTTCTGGCGCAAACGATAGACATGGGTTTCGAGCGTGTGCGTCGTCACGCCCGAATTGTAACCCCAGACCTCGTTCAAGAGTACGTCGCGGCCGATCGTCTTGTCGCCGGCGCGATAAAGATATTTCAGAATCGCGGTCTCTTTCTCCGTCAGCCGGACCTTCCGACGCTTGGAATCGTCGACCAAGGTCTTGGCGCTCGGGCGGAAGGTGTACGGGCCGATGGTGAAGACCGCATCCTCGGAAAGCTCGTGCTGACGTAGCTGCGCGCGCAGCCGCGCCAGCAAGACGTTCAGCCGGAACGGCTTGGTGATATAATCATTGGCGCCGCTATCGAGCCCCAGAATCATGTCGGCTTCGCCATCGGAGCCGGTCAGCATCAGGATTGGCGCGCGGATCCCGGCACGGCGCATCACGCGGCACAGCTCGCGACCGTCCATGTCGGGCAATCCGACATCCAACAGGATCGCGTCGAAATATTGCGCCTTTGCCGAATCGAGCGCTTCGGCCGCCGTCTCCGCCTGCGCAACGACGAATTCTTCGTGAAGCTGAAGCTGCTCGGCAAGCGAATGGCGCAATGCGGAATCGTCGTCGACGATCAGAATCTTGTGCCCTGCGGCCATGCGCTTTCCTGTCCCGTCGCGGCGGCTTCCCGCTTATAGGCCGACATGCGCTGGCGCGTCCCTCTACCTGCCGCGTGCGCCCGGCTTGCCGGCCAAAAGAACCTAACGCTCGACCTCGACGCCTTTCCAAAACGCAACGTAATCCTTGATCCGGCCTGCTTCCGGCATCGGGTCGGGATAATACCAAGCCGCATCCTTGTTCTCGGCGCCGTCGACGGAAACAACGTAATAGTGTGCTGTTCCCTTCCAGTGGCACTGGGTCGTTGTCGGGCTATCTTTGACATAGCGCCGGTCGACGCTCTCCGGCGGGAAATAGACATTGCCTTCGACCATCTCGAAAACAGGGCTTTCGGCCAATACTTTACCGTGCCAAATCGCTTTTGCCATGTGGCGCTTTCCCTTGGCTGATGCTTTATTCGGCGCGTTTAGGGTCGCAGATTCAGCCCGGTAATGCCAGCAGATCGCAATGGCCAAGCGTAAGCGTTAACTTACGATCGCGCAATTGCGCCTGCCGCTGTTCCCGCCATGCCGCGATTGCAGCGGCGTCTGCCGGCGAAGCGGCCTGGGCTGCCTCGGCTTCTCCTTCGACCAAGGCGTCCAGCAAAAGCGAATCCGCGCTGCCCAATCGCCAATCGCTGACAGCTGTGGCGACGGTAAAGCCATGCGCGGTGAGTGCTTGGGCAAGCAGCCGCGGCGCATCCCCGCCCAGCGCGGCGCCGAAGCCCTTATCGCGCTGTTGATGGCGGCGAAAGCCGGCTGCCACGATCTCATCCTCGGCCAAGGGCGGCTGCCAAAGGCGCCTGCCATCGACCGTCAACACGGCGAGAAGCGGCGGGGCTTTGCGGCCGAGAAGGGCGGCAAAACGCGTGACCCATCCGTTGGAAACGAGATCGAAAAGTGCGGAGGCTGTCACGCCATCGGCTTCGAGGGCGGCAAGCGCATCTTCCTCGCGCACCAAATCGAGCGGCAAGCTCGTCACGTTCCAAGTCGCTGTCCCGGCCGTGATCGCGATACGCCCGCCGCCGGCAAGAATCGGATAGCCCTGTCGTCTTGCCCAAACCGTGAAGGCTTCGGCCTGCGCGGCGATGAGGTCGCGCGCTCGCTCGATCAGTACCCAATCCTGGTTGCCGCCGATACGCGGCAGCAGCGCGCGGCAATTCGCGCCGGTTCCGGCGCCGAGATCGAGCAGCCTAAGCGGCTGACCAGGGCGACGCGACAGCGCCGCGGCAAAACGCCGGGCAAGATGCGGATCGCGCGCCGCGAGATCGGCGCCCTCGCGCAGTTTCAACCAATCGGCGGAGAAGCCGCTCATGCCAAAAGCCGCTCGATCTCATCGTGCCAACGCGTCACCGCTTGCGGCCAATCCGGCAAGGCGGCGCCGGCCTTCGCCGCGCCTTGAGCCAGGCGCGCCAACGCATCGCGATCATCAAGCAGCTGCGACAGCGCCGCTGCAAGAAGCGCCACGTCGCCTGCAGGCACGAGCACGCCGGCACTTGGCGGCACGAGCTCCGGTATCGCGCCAGCATTGCTGGCGATCACCGGAAGCCCATGCGCCAGAGCCTCGGCCAAAGCCATGCCATAGCCTTCGTGATAAGACGGCAGCACGAAGAGATCGGCAGAGTCGTAAGCGGCGCCCAGTTTTTCTTGGGGTATCTCGTCGCGCAACGTGACGCGAGCCTCGAAGCCTGCGGCGGCAATGGCGCGGCGCACGCGTGCGACATGCGCCTCGTCGCGGGTGATGCTGCCGATGCAATCGAGCCGCCAATCGTCGCGCTTGATCTGCTTCAGCGCTTCGATCAGCGGCAGATAGGCTTTGCGCGGCGTCACTGTTGCGACCGTCAGCAGACGCAGAATGGGGCCAGGCATCGCGCGCCGCTGATGCGGCGGCTTCAGCGTGCCGGGCGGGGCAACGCCGATGCGTTTAGAGTCGACGCCGTAGCGGGCAACGGCGTCGCCGGTACAGCGGCTCGGGCAGATGATGCCGCGCAGCAATGGCAGCAACTCGGTTTCGAGCGCGCGAAACCGGCTTTCTTCGCTGGCGCTCAACCCGGTTTCGTCGGCGAGCGGATGATGCACCCAGCCGAGAAGACGCAAACGCCGGCTTTCGCTGGCAAGGCACGGCGCAAATCCGGCCAGGGCCAAGCCATCGATAACCGCCGGCATATCGTCGGCAAGACCGCGAAGCGCCGCCGCCGCGTTGGCTTGTGCTTCGGCATCGGCATCGGGGTATCGCCCTGCGAGTTCGATCACGTCGATGTCCGTGCCGCGCGCGCGCAAACCCTCGACCACGTGACGCGCGAAAAGATAGCCGCCGGTCAGTTGATCAAGGGCGCCCGGGATCAACAAGGTCAGCGTCAATCGAGCGGTCCCTCGAAGGCTGCCCAGGCCACCGGCGATTCGCGCAGGGTGACCCGCAACGCGTTCAGCGCGCCCGCCGTGCCGGGGCCGAGCGCGCCCGTCGCGATGCGCGTCTTCAGGCGGCGAAAGATCTCGCCGGCGAGAAATTCGGTGGTGGTGTTGCGGCCGGTGAAGGCCGCAATCTCGTCGAGATTGCGATAGTTGAGCTCGCTCAACACCGCTTTCAATGTCTCCAATGCCTTGCCGATATCGCAAACGAGACCGTCTCCGTCGAGCTCCTTGCGCCGCACTTCGATCTCGACGGCATAGGTCGCGCCGTGCAGCCGCTGCGCGGGCCCAAAAATTTCGCCAACGAAACTATGCGCGATCATGACGTGATCGCTGACCGCAAGGCTGTACATGGCAAACCTCTTTGGGCAAAACCTAGGGATACTGCACGAGCTGACACAGCGCGCCGTCGGGCCGCGCGGCGAGCCGCGCCATGGTCTGCGGCAGCTCGTCGAGACGGCACCGGCCGGTAATCAATTGGTCATAGACCGGATCGGCCAGCAGCTCCAAGGCCAGGGCGAGCCGCTCGCGGTGGCTGCGGCGTGCGCGGCGCGCTTGCGCGACTTCGCCCACTTGCGACGATCGCAGCACGAGACGCCGGCTGTGGAAGGCTTCGCCCAACGGCGCCGCGACGCTTTTGTCCCCGTACCAGCTCAACTCGATCACGCTCGCCTCGAAGCCGGCGCATCTGAGCGCGGTCGCTAATCCTGCCGCGCTGCCGCTTGCGTGAATGACGAGATCGCAGTCGCCGGCCGCGTCATCCGGCAGCGCGAAGCGGCAGGAAAGCGCGTCGGCGATCGCAGCGCGGCGCGGGTCGATGTCGATGAGTTCGACCCGTGTCGCCGGCAGCTTTGCCGCCAAAGAGGCGACCAGACAACCGACGACGCCCGCGCCGATCACGGCGATGCGGTCGCCGATGCGCGGGCCCGCATCCCACAACGCATTGAGCGCGGTCTCCATATTGGCGGCGAGCACGGCGCGCTCGTCGGGTACGGTGTTGGGCACGCGCAAGACGAAAGACGCCGGAACGACATAGCGATCCTGATGCGGATGAAGGCAGAAGACCCGTTGCCCGTGCAGCGCGGCTTGTCCTTCCTCGACCACGCCGACCGAGGCATAGCCGTATTTCACCGGTGCGGGAAAATCGCCTTCCTGAAACGGGCAGCGCATGACGTGGAACTGGCTGCTCGGGACGCCGCCGCTGAAGACGATGCTTTCCGTGCCGCGGCTGACGCCGCTTGCCAAGGTTCGGATCAGGACCTCGTCAGCGGACGGGGCCTTCAGCGGTGTGGTACGGATTTCGCCGCGCCCGGGCGCTGCGAGCCAAAAAGCATGTGCTTCAATCGCCATCCCGGTCACCGAAGATGCACTCGAAGAGCACATCCTGGCCGAGCGCCATCGAGCGGGTTCGCGGCCGCAAGCCAAGATCAGGCGCCGCGATTTCGGGCAAGGTTAGGCTGGGCCGTCCCGAGCCGAGAATGACCGGCGCGACCGTGATCTGTAGCCGGTCGAGGCAGCCTGCGCGCAGGAAATGCGAAACCGTGACCCCGCCGCCTTCGACGAACAGCCAATACAATCCGCGTTCGGCAAGCGCGCGCTGGATCGTCGCCGGCGGAATCACCCGGTCGATGCGCGGCAGCCGCAAGATTTCCGCGGCACCCAGCGAATTGGCATTGCGGCAGTCTTCGGCCACGATGACGAAGGTCGGCGTGCTGCGATCGGTAAAGACTTTGTGATGCGGCGATAGCTTGCGGTCGGGATCGATCACCACGCGCACCGGATGCTGTCCCGCACAGCGGCGTACAGTTAAGAGCGGGTCGTCATGCAGGATCGTGTCGGCACCGACCAGCACCGCATCGGCCAAAGCGCGCATGCGGTGCGTGTGCCGCAGATCCTCCTCGCCGGAAATCCAGCGCGACGCGCCGGTGGATGCGGCGATGCGGCCATCGAGGCTTTGGGCCAGATGGCCGACGATAAAGCCCTGTCCCGGCGGCACGGCGCAAAGCGGTCCATAGAGGCGGCTAAGCTCGCCGTCGCCGCGCAACGGCGCCGCGCCGCGCCGGCACGCCAAAACCTCCTGCCAGTGCGCGTCGCCGCGTCCGACTATGTGCCCTTCTGCCGGCATGCTAGACCATTCCTCAAAACGTATAATGAGCCACGGAGTTGTCATTGCACAGAAACAATTTTTCGCGAGTAGTTCCCCGTCCGTTCGGCGCGGCCAATTGGGTAACGCTACTCCGCGCGATGCTCGCGGTTGCGTTCCTCGTCATCGGCGTGGTCGAAGCGTGGCGCGACGTAACACCGACCGAGGCTTGGCGCTGGCTTGTCGCGGCGGCCGCTTTGGCCGCGCTTTGCCTTGACGGAGTTGATGGCCATCTCGCCCGGCGCTTTGCTACGACAAGCGCCTTCGGTGCGCGCTTCGACATGGAAACCGATGCTTTAACGATGCTGGCTCTATCCCTGCTGGTTTGGGGCTGGGGCCAAGCCGGAGCGTGGGTACTGTTGAGCGGCCTGATGCGCTATATCTTCGTTCTAGGAGGCTTGGTCTGGCCGTTCCTGTCGATGCCATTGCCGCCGCGCAAACGCCGCCAAAGTTTGTGCGTCGCTCAATGCGTGGCACTCATCGTGGCGCTTGCGCCACCGGTTGCGCCGCTCTGGGCCAGCGCGATTTGCCTCGCTGGACTGATCCTCCTGGGCTATTCCTTCGCCGTCGATCTGGCCTGGCTCGCCGGACGCGGCAGGGTGAGGAGCGAGGCAGTTTGGTGAGTCGAAAATCCTGGCACCGGCGCAATGGCGCGTTTGCTGCGCGCGGTCGACCGCGTCATCGGCGATCTCCGTCGCGGCGGCTTGGCGGTCGTTACCGGCGACGGCGCGAGCCTGCTTGTGCAAGCGGCCGAGAACGTGACGCCCGACAGCCTCGCGCAGCTCGCGGCGATCGGCGGCGGCAAAGTCGCGCTCGCCTTGACGTGTCGCCGCGCAGCGACGCTCGGGCTTGCGCCGACGCCAAGCGCCCCTGGCGGCACGGTCGTGCTTGCTTTGCCGCCGGCAACCGAGCCTCCCTTCATCCACAAACTTGCCGATCCGGGCGCCGCCGTTGTCGGCCTGGGCATCGCGGCTCCAGCCGGCAACAAGATCGTCGACGCCGCGGTCGAAGTCATGAAGCTCGCGCGTTTGCTGCCGGCCGCCGCGATCGCGACGCTTGCGCCGGACGACGCGGTGCGGCTGGTCAATGAGGACGGACTGCTGGCGGTCGCGGCCGAGGACGTATTTGCCTATCAGAGCGCGGCGTCGCGCAGCTTGCGCGTCATCAGCGAGGCGCGCGTGCCGCTCGCCGACGCCGAGAACACGCGGCTGATCCATTTTCGGCCGAGCGACGGGGGTATCGGCCATGTCGCGATCGTGATCGGCGATCCCGATCCCAAGACCCCGGTCCTGGTTCGGTTGCACTCTGAATGTTTCACCGGGGACCTTTTAGGCAGTCTGCGCTGCGATTGCGGCGACCAGCTGCGCGGCGCGATTGCCGAGATCGCGAAAAGCGGCGGCGGCGCTGTGCTCTATCTGTCGCAGGAAGGGCGCGGCATCGGCCTGGCCAACAAACTGCGTGCTTATGAATTGCAGGATGCCGGCTTCGATACGATCGACGCCAACGAAATGCTGGGCTTCGATGCGGATGAGCGGGTTTATCTTCCTGCCGCGGCGATGCTGCGCGAATTGGGGTTCACGCGCATCCGCTTGCTGACCAACAATCCCGAAAAAGTGACCGCGCTCACCAAATGCGGCATCGACGTGGTCGAACGCGTGCCGCACGCCTTTCCGTCCAATGCCCATAACGAGCGCTATCTACGGACCAAGGCGCTCCGCGGCGGTCACCTGCTTTAGCGCGCGGTCGCGCCGGCAAGGCGGCGACAAAGTTCCAGTGGGGTCGGCAGATCGTGCCGAGCGGCATGCGCCGCATCGGCGTAATGCATTGAATGACAAGGGTCTTGATCTTGGCATCGGGCTTGCACCTGACATGGTTAACAGGAATTTGCCATGTCCTATGCTTCCACCATCGCCTCCGTTGCCACCGTCCCGCCGGCGGTCTGCCCGCCAAGCGCGGCGGCCCAGCCCGCTAGCCAGTCTTCCGGCCAATCCACGGGTCTTTCGCTTTGGTCGCATGGCGGGCTGAGCGGCTTCTTCAAGGACATCCTCGACACTATCAATCCGCTGCAGCATCTGCCGGTCATCGGCTCGATCTACCGCTATCTGACCGGCGACGAGCCTTCAGGTGGCGCGCGGATCGTCGGCGACGCGCTTTACGGCGGACCGATCGGCTTTGGTGTCGGGGTGGTCAGCACCTTGCTGACGGATCAAGACGGCCGGGATGTGGGTGAGCGGGTCTTGGCGGGTGTCTTCGGCCCGTCCGGGCACGAGCCGTCGAACAACAACACGGCGGTTGCCGCGGCCACGCCTGCGCCGGCGCCTGATCCCGCCTTGGCTCAACCTCAAACCCAAACTCAGGCCCGGGCTCAGGCTGCCCCGATCCCGCTTGCCCCTGGCCTCGCTCAACCGACCAGCCAGACCGAACTCGCGGCAACGCTTTACCGCTCGCCCCCGGCGCTGGCCGCTCCCGCCGCTTCGCCGGAACAGAATTTTGTCGCCCAAAACGCTCAATTCCAGCGCCAGCTGGCCAATAGCCGTCCGGCCAGCGGCCAAGTGCTCAACAGTCGGCCGGTACCCCTCGAATTATCCGGCAACCTCCTGCCACTGACCCGGCCGGCCCCTTCGCCCGTGTCGAAGCCCGCGGTTCAGCCGCAAGCGCCTTCCCTCTCGGCGCCGCAATCCGCGCCTGGTAACGCCACCGCAACGCCGAGCGCCAATGGCGCGGCGAACCCTATCGCCCAGAAAATGCTCGATGCGCTCGACAAATATGAGCGGATGAAAAAACAGCAAAAACAAGGAGATAATGCAAAATCGGCGGGCGTGCCGAAGGTCGATCTGACCCTTTAAGCGGGAAACGCGGATCAGTCCTGCTTTTTTGCGATGCGAAATAGTACCTGTTTGGTCCTTGAATAATCGGGCCCATTAGCTTATCTACGTGAAGAGCCAAAGGCGGATTGCCAATAGGCCGACCCCGTAAAGCAGCGACTGACCGCGCCTCCCAAGACCGGCCTCTCAGCCGGCGGAACCGATCACATGGGGTCAGAGTTGGATGGGAGAAGATGAGCACGAAACTTGAATTTAGTCTGGTACGCTTCGTCGAAGAGGCAAAGCGCTACCCTATGTTGAGCCCAGAGCGCGAGCGCGATCTCGCACTCGCTTGGCGCGACCGCCGCGACCGTATCGCGCTCGATGAGCTGGTTGGCAGCCATTTGCGCCTGGTGGTGAAGATTGCACGCGGCTTTGCCGGCTACGGCCTGCCGCTCGCCGATCTGGTCGCCGAGGGCAATGTCGGCCTCATGCAAGCCGCCGAGAAATTCGACGCCGAGCGCGGCTTCCGCTTCGCGACTTACGCGATGTGGTGGATCCGCGCCGCAATCCAGGAATACATCCTGCACTCCTGGTCGCTGGTGAAGATCGGAACCACGGCCGCGCAGAAGAAGCTGTTCTTCAATTTGCGCCGCATGAAAGCGCGGCTCCAGCAATTCGAGCAAGGCGATCTGTCGCCGGAAACCATCGCGACCATCGCCAAGGACCTCGACGTGCCGGCGGCCGAAGTGGTCGAGATGAATCGGCGCCTGAGCGGTCAGGACAATTCCCTCAACGCCATGCTGGGCGGCGAGGCCGATAGCGAGTGGCTCGAAATGCTGCCCGATGAGCGGCCGAGCCAGGAGACCGTGGTTGGCGACATGGAAGAAGGCCGGCGCCGCCGCGATCTGCTCGGCGCGGCTTTGAAGAAGCTCAATCCGCGCGAACGCGAGATCGTCGTCGAACGTCGCTTGAAAGACGAGCCGGCAACGCTCGAAGAGCTGTCGCATCGTTACGCGGTTTCGCGCGAGCGTATCCGCCAGATCGAGGTGCGGGCGGTCGAGAAGCTGCAAAAAGCAGTGATCGCCGCCAACGCGTCGCGGCCGGTCGAACGCATCGCGGCGTGACCGTCTAGCCGAGCCACCACAGCCCCAGCGCGATGCTGACCACCGTCAGCGGCGCGCCGATGCGGAAATAGTCCCAAAATCCGATCGTGATGCGTGCTTTGCGCGCGCGCTCGACCACGATCAGATTGGCAACGGAACCCAGGATCGTGAAATTGCCGGCCAAGGTCGAGGCCATGGCCAGGACGAGCCACGCTTTGCCTGGCTCGCTCAGGTCGTGCAGGAAAGGCGCCAAGACCAGAACCGCCGGCACGTTGCTGACCAGATTCGATAACACCGCGGTGACGAGCGCAAGCACCGGCGGCCGCGCCAAGCCGGCGCCTTGAACCGCGTGGCGCAGCTCGGGCGTGAGCAGGGCTTTCTCCGCGCCAGCCAGCACGATAAACAATCCAACGAACAGCAGAAGAAGCGGCCAGTCGATCTCGCGATAGACGCGCGCCGGGTTGATCGGGTGCAACAACAACAAAGCCCCGACGACGATCGCGACCTTGGCCGGCGCGATGCCGAGAAAGAAACCTGCCACCGCCATGGCGGTGGCCAGCAGCGAGGTCGCGAGAAGCGCCCGGCTCCAACGCAGCTTGAGCGCGATCGCCGGCAGTTTCGTCCGATGCAGAAATTCGCCCGGATGCGCGAGCGCGATGAGCGCGAACACCGCGACCAATCCCATGATAGCGACCGGCGTCAGCGCAGCGGCAAAAGCGCCGTAGCCGAGATGCGAGAAGCTTCCGATCAACATGTTTTGCGGATTGCCCGTGATGGTGGCCGTGCTGCCGATATTGGACGCCATCGCCACGGCGAGGAGGTAGGGCAAGGGCTTGCGGTCGAGGCGCCGCGCGATCTCCGCCACCAGCGGCGTCAGCATCAGACACACCGTATCATTGACGAGAACGGCCGAAAGCACGCCCGACACCGCGACAATCCCGGCCAGCAATAGCCAGGGCCAACGCGCATGCCGCGCGACGAACGCCGTGGCGAGACCGAAAAAGCCCGACAGGCGCAAATTCGCCACGATGATCATCATGCCGAGCAGCAGACCGATCGTGTCGAAATCGATTGCTTGGTAAGCCTCCGGCAGCGACAAAGTGCCGCTCGCGACCATGAGGCTCGCGCCGATCAGCGCCGCGCCGGTGCGGTCGAGCCGGCCGAAGGGCAGGCGCCCGATGGCGACAACCAGATAGGTGGCGGCGAAAATCAGCGCGGCGGCGAGCACGATGGCGCGACGAAGGCGGGCGGGACGGTCATGTTTTTGCCACGATCACATTGCATAGACGAACATCCATAACCCGCAAGCCTTCCGGTTGCGAGCCATCGTGGCTTGCGCAGGAGCCGGAAGGTGCGGGACGGCGCCGAGTATGGTAAAAGACGCCCCAAGCCCGGGCGCGAGGCACGCCACGGAATTTCCGAACGCAGGATCTTTGTATTCATGACGCGACGTCGAGCCGCCCCCTATGGCGACCGAGAGGCGCGCGGGCCTCGGCGCGATCCGCACCAGCACCGGAACGGTACCGCGAAGCCGCGCGGCCGGCTCGGCCGGTTGCTGCTGCTTGCCGGGCTCTGGCTTTTCATCGCCGGTCTTGGCGTCCTCGGCTATTTCGCGCTGACCTTGCCCGACACGCGCGATCTGACCGCGGCGCAGCGCAAGCCGAGCATGACCTTGCTCGCGGCGGACGGTTCTCTCCTGGCCACCTACGGCGACCTTTTCGGCGAGGTGCTGCGGCTGCAGGATCTGCCGAAATACGTGCCCGCGGCGGTGATCGCGACCGAGGACCGGCGCTTCTACAGCCATTTCGGCATCGATCCCATGGGCTTGGCCCGCGCGGCCTTCGTCAATCTGCGCGCCGGCCATGTCGTGCAAGGGGGCAGCACGATCACCCAGCAGCTCGCGAAGAATCTCTTCCTCACGCCCGACCGCACGGTCCAACGCAAGATCCAGGAAACGCTGCTGGCGCTCTGGCTTGAGCATAAATTCTCGAAGCAGCAAATTCTGGAAATCTATCTCAATCGCGTCTATCTCGGCGCCGGAACCTATGGCGTCGATGCGGCGGCCCATCGCTATTTCGATAAATCGGCGCGCGATCTGACGCTTTACGAGTCCGCGGTCATCGCCGGCTTGTTGAAGGCGCCATCGCGCTTTTCGCCGGCCAACGACAAGGACCGCGCGGCACAACGCGCGACGCAAGTGCTCGCGAACATGGTCGATGCCGGCTTCATCAACCAGGCGCAGGCCGATGCGGCGCAGCGCCAGAAGGCGCAGCTTGCCAAGGCCGCGAGCGTCCATCGTGGCAGCCGCTATTTCGCCGATTGGATTGCGGATCAAGTCACGAGCTTCAGCGATGCGCAAGGGCATGATCTGGTGATCACCACCACGCTCGATCCGCGGATGCAGGCCGAAGCGGAAAAGGCGATCGACGACACGCTCGATCATGAAGGCGAAAAAGCCGATGTCGCGCAAGGCGCGCTGGTCGCGATGTCGCCCGACGGCGCGATACGCGCCATGGTTGGCGGCGCCGACTATGTCGACAGCCAGTTCAACCGCGCGACCCAAGCCTTGCGCCAGCCGGGCTCGTCCTTCAAGCCGATCGTCTATCTCGCGGCGTTGGAGCACGGGCTGCGCCCGAGCGATCATTTCACCGATCAGCCGATCCGGATCGGCAAATGGGAGCCGCACAATTACGAAAACAAATATCGCGGCGACGTCACCGTGGCGGACGCCATCGCGCTGTCGATCAACACCGTCGCGGCGCAGGTGATCCAGCGTGTGGGCGTCGACAACGTTATCGCCACGGCGCGCCAGCTCGGCATCACCGCCGATCTCACCCATGATGCAAGCCTCGCGCTCGGCACGAGCGAGGTTTCGCTGATCGAGCTCACCTCGGCCTATGCCGCGTTCGCGTCGGGGGGCATCGGCGCGTGGCCCTTCGGGATCGTCGAAATCCGCGACGCGCATGGCGGCGTCATTTATCGCCGCGAAGGCTCGGGGCCCGGGCGGGTCATCGATGCGGATATCGCCGGCACCATGAATCAATTGCTGACCGGCGTCATGACCTACGGCACCGGCAAAGCCGCGCGGCTCGATCGTCCGGCGGCCGGCAAGACCGGAACGACCCAGGATTCGCGCGACGCGCTGTTCGTCGGCTACACCGCCGATCTCGTCTGCGGCGTTTGGCTGGGCAATGACGACGATACGCCGATGAACCATGTCACCGGCGGCACTCTGCCGGCCCGTACCTGGCACAGCTTCATGGTTGCGGCGACGAAAAACATGCCGGTTCAGCCGCTCCCGGGAGGCAACGCGCTGGTCGCGGCAGGCGAGAGCTCGGGGCCGAGTTCAACCCCGTATCCGGCCTCAAAAGCCTGCTCGATCGCATCTTCGGCGGGGGCAATGACGAGCCGCCGGCGCGCAGCGCGCCTTACTCGCCCTCCGCCACCAACCCGGTGCCGCCGAGCTAGAGCGAAACCTAGAACACACCCAAGCCGCGCAGCATGATGCGGCGATAAAAGGCCGACAGAACCGCAGCGCCCAGCGCGACGACGATCAGATTGGTGCAGGTCTCGATGAGGCCATGCAGGATGAAGAAACCGAGCGGCGGGATTTCCGAATTCTGGTCGAGATGAAGCGCCTGGAACACGCCGCTCAACACCAAGACGACGATCAGAATCATCGGCGTGCAGGTGATGATGCCGCAGCCGAGGAGACGCCAAGAATTGCCGCGCATCGCCCGCCACGCCGTCGCGAAGCCGAGCGGCTGGCCGAAGGCCGCTGCCGGGAACAGCATGGAGCAGCGCACCATGCCGACCCAGACGAACGCCGTCAGCGCCCCCGCGACCGGCGCGAGGTAAGTCGGCGCGCCGGCGACGTCAGCGATCAGCAAGGCGCCGATGAGGCCGGCCGAGACGAGATAGAGCAGCACCGTATAGAGAAGAAACCGGCCCCAAGCGGGAAGAAACACACCGATGGGCATGTGCTCGGTGTCGGAAAACAACATCACCCGGTGCCAGCGCACGGCGAAGGCATTGAGGCATAACAAGCCGGCAATCGCTTCGATCGTATCTTCGACGGTGAAGCCAAATTTGTCGCCTTGCCAGCTCGGCATGCCGGACCAGCCGAGATAGAGATGGAGATAGCCGGGGAGCAGGGTTGCCGCGAGCAGGATCAACAGGGGCAACCAGGCAAGGTCGAGAAGCAGACCCAGCCGTCCGAATACGGCGCGATAGGCTTCCGCCGCAACCTCTGCGATCGGCACGATCACGCGCGTCTCGGTATCCGCCATCCAGCTTCCTTCGCGCGACATTCCGCAAGCGGGCGCAGCCTAGCGCATCGCTCCAGGCAGAAACAGCAGGGTATTGGCCGGCTTTAGGGGGGGTAAGCGGTTAGGCGGTGCCGGCGTCGAGCGCGTAGCCGGCGGCGCGTACGGTGCGGACCAAATCTTTGTTGCCGCCTTCATTGAGCGCCTTGCGCAAGCGCCGAATATGGACGTCGACCGTGCGCAGCTCGACCTCGGCATCACGGCCCCACACCGCATCGAGGAGCTGCTCGCGCGAAAACACCCGGCCTGGACGTTCGAGGAAGAAGCGCAGCAGGCGGAATTCGGTCGGCCCGAGATGGATCTGGGTTCCGTTGCGGCTCACCCGATGCGCCGAAAGATCGAGCGTCAAGTCGCCGAAGTGCAGAACTTCGGCGCTGGCTGCCGGGCGCGCGCGCCGGATCACGGCGCGTAGCCGCGCCACCAGCTCGGTGGTGCTGAACGGCTTCACGACGTAATCGTCCGCGCCGCTATCGAGACCGCGTACGCGATCGCCTTCTTCGCCGCGCGCGGTCAGCATGATGATGGGTACTTCGCGCCAAGCGGGGCTGCGGCGAATCTGACGGCAAAGTTCAAGACCCGAAACCCGCGGCAGCATCCAGTCGAGCAGGACCGCGTCGGGCACCTGTTCTTTCAATTGCAACAGCGCTTCCTCGCCGTCGCGCGCTTCGGCGACGGAGAAACCCTCTTTCTCAAGGTTGTAGCGCAGCAAAGTCAGAAGCGCCGCTTCGTCTTCCACCACGAGAACCGCAGGCCGCATCAAGCAGCACCCTCCTTACCGGGCTCGCCGTCGAGCGCCGCCGATTCCGCGAGGCTGGTGCGATCGCGTTTGGGGCGGATTTGCGCCAAGGGCTTGCCGTGGACGAGAAAGTAAAGTGTCTCGGCAATATTCGTGGTGTGATCGCCGATGCGCTCGAGGTTCTTTGCCATGAACAAGAGATGCGTGCATGGCGTGATGTTGCGTGCATCCTCGATCATGTAGGTCAAAAGCTCGCGGAAGAGGCTGGTATACATTTCGTCGAGCTCTTCGTCGCGCAGCCAGACGGCAAGTGCCCGGTCGGCGTCGCGCTCGACATAGGCGTCGAGCATGTCCTTGACCATGCCCTGGCACAGCGCGCCCATGCGCGGCAAGGCGTAGACCGGCTTCACCGGCGCGCTCTGATTGAGGACGATCGAGCGCTTGGCGACGTTGGCGGCATAGTCGCAGATGCGCTCCAGATCGGTTGCAGTCTTCAGGGCGGCGACGATCTGGCGCAAATCGCGCGCCAAAGGCTGGCGCAGCGCCAGCAAGCGCACGACGAGGCCTTCGACCTCGCGTTCGAGCTCGTCGACCTTGGCATCGTTTTCGATGACCTCGGTTGCAAGGTCGCTGTCGCGCTTCGACACTGCGTCGATCGCCGCGGCAAGCTGGCTTTCGGCCATCCCGCCCATCTCGGCGATCGTATTGTCGAGGCGCTGCAGCTCTTGATCGTAACTCTTGATGATATGTTCGGCGACCATGTCCTATCGCTCCTTCACACGGGCGCGGCGGCTGGGTCGCGGGCCGCGCGCGAGACCTCAGCCGAAACGGCCGGTGATGTAGTCTTCAGTTTGGCGTTCCTTCGGGTGGGTAAAGATCGACTCGGTCTCATCGAACTCGATGAGCGTGCCGAGATACATGAAGGCGGTGTAGTCGGAACTGCGCGCGGCCTGCTGCATATTGTGCGTGACGATCACGATGCAATAGTCCGACTTCAACTCGGCGATCAATTCCTCGACGCGTTGGGTCGACAAGGGATCGAGCGCCGAGCACGGCTCGTCGAGCAGCAGGATTTCGGGCTTCACCGCGATCGCGCGGGCGATGCACAGCCGCTGCTGCTGGCCGCCCGAGAGCGACAGGCCGCTTTGCTTCAGCTTGTCCTTGACCTCGTCCCACAGCGCCGCGCGCCGCAAAGCCTGCTCGACGCGCGCATCGAGATCCTGCGCCGAAAGCTTTTCGTAGAGCCGGATGCCGAAGGCGATATTGTCGTAGATCGACATCGGGAACGGTGTCGGCTTCTGGAACACCATGCCGATGCGCGCGCGCAGCAGGTTGAGATCCTGTCCGGGCGCCAGAATGTCGTGCCCGTCGACTAGGACCTGCCCGGTCGCGCGTTGGCCGGGATAGAGGTCGTAGATTCGATTGAGAATGCGCAAGAGGGTCGACTTGCCGCAACCCGACGGTCCGATGAACGCCGTGACACGGCGGTCATACAGCTCGAGGTTGATGCCTTTCAGCGCCTCGTAATTCTTATAGTAGAAGCGCAGATCCTTTATCACGACCTTGGTCTGCGGCAGACCGTGTTCGGCGGTGCGTCCCGGCGTGATCATCGGCGCCGAAACCATGGTTGTTCGCGGGGGAGTTTGCACAGGGCTCACTTCGATGGTCATCTATTCGCTCCGCTCCAGTTTGCCATTAGCCGGGCGAAAATGTTCAGCACAAGAATTGTAAAGGTGATGAGAAGCGCGCCACCCCAGGCCAGCCGCTGCCAATCGGCGTAGGGGCTCATGGCAAATTGGAAGATCACCACCGGCAGATTGGCCATGGGCGCGTTCATGTTGGTGCTGCCGAACTGGTTGTTAAGCGCGGTGAAGAGCAGCGGCGCGGTCTCGCCGGCAATGCGGGCGATTGCCAGCATCACGCCAGTCACCATGCCCTGCAACGCGGCACGGTAGGTGATCATTACGATCACTTTCCACTGGGGCGTGCCGAGCGCAAAGGCTGCCTCGCGCAAGCCCACGGGGACGAGGTTCAGCATATCCTCGGTCGTGCGCACGACAACCGGCATGACCAGGATGGCCAGCGCCACCGATCCGGCCCAGGCGGAAAAATGGCCCATCTGCACCACCACCACCTCGTAGACGAACAGGCCGATGACGATGGAAGGCGCGCTGAGCAAGATGTCATTGACGAAGCGTACGGCGGGTGCAAGCGCGGTGCCGCGGCCATATTCCGCAAGGTAGGTGCCGGTGAGGATGCCGATCGGCGTTCCGACCACCGTTGCGACGAAAGTCATCAACACGCTGCCATAGATAGCATTGGCGAGACCACCGCGGCTTCCCGGCGGCGGCGTCGTCTGGGTGAAAACATCGAGCGACAAGGCCGGCACGCCATTGAACAGCAGAGAGCCAAGAATCAGGAACAGGACCAGCAACGCAAGCCCGGTTGCGCTCAGCGACAAGGTCAACATGATGATATTGGTCGCGCGGCGGCGGTTATAGCGATTCATTGGGCGGAACGCTGCTCGAGGCGCAGCAGCAATAATTTCGCCGCGGCCAGCACGATGAAGGTGATGACGAACAGGATGAAGCCGAGCTCGATCAAAGACGAGGTATAGAGCGGGCCGACCGCCTCGGTGAATTCGTTGGCGAGCGATGCCGAGATCGTGGTCCCCGGCGCGAGCAGCGAAGGGCTGATCCGGTGCGCATTGCCGATGACGAAGGTCACCGCCATGGTTTCGCCCAAGGCGCGCCCCAGACCCAGCATGACGCCGCCCACCACGCCGACGCGGGTATAAGGCAACACGATGTCGCGGACGACCTCGGAGGTCGTGCAGCCGATGCCATAGGCGCTTTCGCGTAAGATCGCGGGCACGGTCATGAAGACGTCGCGGGTTACCGCGGCGATGAAAGGCAGCACCATCACGGCGAGGATAAATCCCGCGGTTAGCACGCCGAGGCCCAAAGGCGCGCCGCTGAACAAGATGCCGATCAGAGGAATATTGCCGAAGGTCACCTTGAGGAAAGGCTGGACCGTCAATTGGAGAAACGGTGCGAGAATGAAGAGGCCCCAGATGCCGTAGATGATGCTCGGGATCGCGGCCAGCAATTCGATCAGGACGCCGATCGGGCGGCGCAAGACCGGCGGACAAAGCTCGGTGAGAAAGATTGCCACGCCCAAAGCCAAAGGCACGCCGATCAGCATCGCGAGGAACGATGTGACCAACGTGCCGTAGATAGCAGGCGCGCCGCCGAAAACCTGCTTCACCGGATTCCAGGATTGGTCCCAGAGGAAGCCAAAGCCAAAAGCGCGCATCGCCGGGATCGCGCCGATCAGCAAGGCGACCATCACCGCGCCGAGGAGCAGCAACACGCCCCAAGCAAACATCTTGGTCGTGCCGCGAAATACCAGATCCTCAAGATGCTGGCGTTTCGCTCGGCTTCCATTAGTAGAGGGGATCGCGATGGAGTCTACCATTACTGGGTAGCCCCACCGGTTACTCGATCCGTCATTGTTCGCCTGACCCTATGGCGCCGGCCATTGCCAGCGGTTTGGGCAACAAGTACCCGTGCTCAGTTACACTTTTATGACACTCCGATCCCGCATCCCCGGCGTGGACCCGCTCAAGGCGTTGCCGGCGACGGCATCACCGGCCTTTCGGTTGTCGCGGCTGGCAGATGGACCGTAAAGGTCGACCCTTGCCCGAGTACGCTGTCGATGTCGAGAACGCCGCGATGATGGCTGACAATGTGCTTGACGATAGCGAGCCCCAGCCCGGTCCCGCCCAGCTCCCGCGAGCGTGCCGGGTCGACGCGATAAAACCGCTCGGTCAAACGCGGCAGGTAATCGCGCGCGATCCCTTGGCCGTGATCCTTGACCGCGACCGCGATCGCCGGGCTCCGCTGGCCCAGCCGCGTCGTCGGCAAGGCGCGGGTCGATGGAAATGCCGATACCTCGATCTCCGTCCCCGCCGCGCCGTATTTGATCGCGTTGTCGAACAGATTTTGAAACACCTGGGTAAGCTCGTCATTGTCGCCCAGCACGAGGGGAAGATCGGGCGGAAGATGAAAGGTGAATTGCATTTGCCGTGCCGCCGCGCGCTGCTCGAGCGTATCCGCGACCGAGCGCAGCACGTTGGCGAGGTCGACCTCGCCGGTCGGCGCGCGATGCTCGTTCATCTCGATGCGCGACAGCGATAGCAGGTCGTCGACCAACCGCGACATCCGCGCGGCCTGTTCGGACATGATCGACAGGAAACGGTCGCGCGCGGTGACGTCGTCGCGCGCCGGCCCGCGCAACGTCTCGATGAAACCGACCAGCGATGCCAAAGGCGTGCGCAACTCATGGCTCGCATTGGCGACGAAGTCGGCGCGCAGCCGCTCGCTGCGCTTCATGTCGGTCAAATCGTGCAGCAACAGCACAGCCGCCGCGCCTTCGGCCGTCGGTTGCACCAGCGGCGCAATGCGCGCAGAAAGGTGGCGCTCGATCGGACTTGCGACCTCGAATTCGACCAGCCTTCCGCCTTCGCCGCGCAGCACGGCGTCGGTCGCGCTCAGCACCGAGGGATGGCGCAAGGCGCCCGCCAGGTCGCGATCGACCAGCCGATCGCCCAAGAGCTGAACGGCCGCGTCATTGGCTTGAACGATGCGTCGTCCGGCATCGAGCAGCAGCAAAGGCTCGGGGAGCGCTGCTTGCACCGCGCGCGCCGCGGCGAGTTCCGAAGCTCTCTTTTGCGAGGTGGCGCGGCTGCTGCGTGCCCAGCGCGCCAGGGTGAGCCAGAGTTCGCGGACAAGTGGGCTGAAGGTTTCAACCTCGGGGGTCGCGTTCTCGTCTGCGGCCATGATGCGGATCGCGGCCTCAACGGCCATGATCCCTGTGACGAAGGGCCGGAACAGAATGACCAGCAGCACATAGCCCGACAGCGCGGCAATCAGCGCCGATTGGATGGCGAGCTCGCCGATCTCGACCAAGATCATCAGGACGAGAAAGAACGGCATCGCCAAAAACAGGGAGCCGAGGAGCAGGCGCGGCAGCGCGCTCATCGCTGGAATTCCTCCGCGCGTCCAATGTTCAAGGCCGGATTACGGATGCCCCTTCCGACCACGGGGCCGGAATTTAGACAGCTCCGGCCGTCACCGCCAGCGCAAGAACATGCGCTCGAGCAAGGTGAGGCCCGCGCCGAAGCCCAATCCCAATATCGACAGGATCACGACGCCCGCCATCAAATCGTCCGACTGCATGAGATTGCCGGCGGTCAGCAGGAAGGCGCCGATGCCGTATTGCGCGCCGATCATCTCGGCCGCGACCACGAGAATGAGCGCAGTCGAAATCGAGATGCGGAAACCTGCGAGAATGCCGGGCAGGGCCGATGGCAACATGATCTTCCAGACGATCGCGCGCATCGGCAAGTTGAAGCTCTGCCCCATTCGGATCAGGTTGCGCGGCACCGCGTCGACGCCGCTCAAGGTCGCAATGATGGTCGGGAAGAACACGCCCGAGGCGATGGTGACGACCTTGGGGGTTTCGCCGATGCCAAGCCAAAGAATCAGCAGCGGCAAAAGCGCGATCTTCGGAATCGGATAGAGCGCCGAGACCAACGGCATGCCGACGGCCCGGGCCGAGGACAAAAGCCCCATTGCCACGCCGACCACCAGCCCAAGCGCCGAGCCGATGATCCAGCCGGTGCCGATGCGCTCGAGCGAGATCGAGAGATGCGTCCAGAGATCGCCCGAAACGGTGAGCGCCCACAAGGCCTGGACGATGCTGGCCGGCGACGGCAGGAACACGGGATCGATCCAGCCAAAGGAGATCGCCGCTTGCCACAAGACGATGATCCCGGCGAAGGCGATCCAGGAATAGGCAGGCTGGGGAACGGCGAGGAAGCCGCCGCCGCGGAAACGTACCTCGCGCCTCAATGTCGGGCCGCTTGCAACCATCTCACTCACTGATCACCTCTCGATCGGCCACCGAGGCCTCGTCGCGGATTAGGGACCACAACCGATCGCCCAGATCGGCAAGCTGACTTTGAGCCGCTTTCCCGGTGCGCTCGCGCTGCGGGATCGGAATGTGAAGCACTTCCTTGATGCGGCCCGGCCGGCGCGACAATACCACGACCCGGTCGGCCAGACGCAATGCTTCATGGAAGTTGTGGGTGACGTAAATGCCCGCGATGCGCTCCCGCAGGAGGAGATCGAGGAAGTCCTCCATCAATAAGTCGCGCGTCTGGGCATCGAGCGCCGATAAAGGCTCATCCATCAGGAGGACGGCGGGGCGAACCACCAGCGCGCGGGCAATGCCGACACGCTGGCGCATGCCGCCGGAAAGCTGCTTCGGCAACGCCTTGGCGAAATCTAAAAGACCGGTGCGCTGCAGGGCATCGGCGACCCGTCTCTGGCGATCGGCCACTGACAAGCGGTGATGCTCCAAAGGCAAGGCAACGTTTTGCTCGACCGTTCGCCACGGGAGAAGCGCGAAATCCTGGAAAATGAAGGTCAGGGGGTTGAGGCAATCGGAAGCGGCCTCGCCTTCGAGGTAGACCCTCCCCTGACTGGCTTTGAGGATCCCGCCGACAATGCTCAGCAGGGTCGATTTGCCACAGCCGGACGGACCGATTACCGCGACGATCTCGCCTTCGCGGACATGCAGGCTGATGTCTTCGAGCACGACGAGCTCGTCATAAGCATGGCGTTTGACGTCAACGATCACATCCATGGCAGGATGCCCCGGTTAGCCGTCTTGCCCATGATCGCTCGAGCACGTGCCCGCCGGATTCGCGCCGCATAGGTCTTCCCGCGACATGCCGCCTTACATCCCTCGTTTGTCACCGTTCTCGCCTGAACTTTTGGCTGAATTTGAACCGTAACATAAAGGGTCGCCGTCAGCCGGTCCATGCACCTTGTCGTCGAGCGCAAGATCTGCCAGGTCCCGCCGCCGTCCGACAAAGGGTCGCTGGCCCGCAGATCGGCGGGGCGGCGCAGGCTCAGGGCGCCAGGATCGCGTAACGTGTATCGACCAGCCCTTTGGCGTCGACATCGGTTTTGAGCATGTTCTGGGCCTTGTACCAGTCGAGGGCGCGTTGAATGTCTCGGACAGAGACACGCGACTGGGGATCGAAATAGGGGATGCCGAGTTTCACGACTTCGGGCGGCTGCCCCAAGGTCTTGGCAGCGATCGCGATCATCTCGGGGGCGCTTGCCTGGTCTTGGCGCTTCCCGCCGGCGTCAACGAAGGCCTCGTCCCAGCTGCGTTCCCCTTTACGAAAGGCATTGAGGAAGCGCTTGACGGTTTCGGGGCGCTCATTCGCCAGCTTGGTCGAGGTGAAAGTCCCCTCGCTCTGACCGGCTGGAACTTCATCGCCGGCCCAGCCGAGCATCTTGGCTTCGCCTTTCTGCACCAGCGCATAGGCATTGGCGGCGGTCTGCACGGCCGCGTCGGCCTGTCCGCCGGTGAGGGCCGAAGCGACGTTGGGGTTCGATTGCAGCGCCAAAACCCGCACAGTCTTCAAATCGATCCCGTATTTCGCGACGACGAGGCCGAGATTGTAATGCAAGGGCGTGCCGAGCTGGGTGATTGCCACCGAATGCCCACCGAGATTCTTGAACGACGTCAGTCCCGCGGCATAGGCTTGGTTGGAGACGAGAAATCCGATGCTCTGAAAACCGGGATGTTCCCAGGTTCCGGCGCCGATGATCTTGAGCGCGCCCTGGCTCGCCAAGGTGAAGAAGGCCGCCGTCATGCCGGTGGTGCCGAAATCGATATCGCCCGAGGTCGCTGCCACGGCGATCGGCTGCGCCGCGTCGAAGAAGACGAGCTCGGCATCGAGCCCTTCGGCGGCGAAATAACCTTTCTCCTTGGCAACGAAGACCGGCGCACCGCCCAAAGAGCGCACGACGCCGATCTTGATGTGGTCCGCCGCCATGCCGGTGGTGGCGTTCAGTCCAAGCGCGATAGCCATCGCGGCCAGAAATGCGGGTAGCTGCCGATACCCGAACGCATTTTTGCCAACACGAATCATGTGCTCACGTCCTTCTTCATTGCGTTGCGCAGGGTCTCTCGTTCTAGCGTTCGGGCAGCGGCAGGGTATAGCGCTTGTCGATGACGGCTTCGGCATCGAAGTCGTTCTTGAGCATGCCCTGTGCCCGATACCAGGCGATCTGATGGAGAACGTCCTTCACATCGAGCCTTGCCTCGCGATCCATATAGCCAAGACCGAGTTTGAGAATATCGGGCTGTTGACCGGTGTATTTCGCAAGGATATCGAGCAGCGCGGGGGCGGTCGCCTGATCCTGGCGCGTGCCGTCGGCGGCGGTGAAGGCGTCGTGGTAATCGCGCGTCGCTTTGCGCAACGCGCGCAGGAAGCGTTCGACCGTGTCGCTTCGGTCATTCGCAGTTTTGGTTGCGGTGAAGGCCACTGACAGCTGCCACGGAGTTTCGTCGCCGATAAACGCCAAAAGCTTTGCGTCGCCGCGTTGGATCGCCGGCATCACCCAGGGCGCGATGGTGACGACCACATCGGCCGAGTTTCCGACGACGGCGGCCACCGCATTCGGATTGCTTTGCAAGGGCATGAGTTTGACGCTCTTCAGATCGAAGCGATATTTCTCGGCGAGCAGCCCGAGATCGTAGTGAAAAGCCGAACCGATCTGGGTGATTGCGGCGGAGTGACCGGCAAGGTTCTTGACCGATGTCAGCCCGGCGCCATAAGCGCGGTTCGAGGCGGCGACCGTGTTTGCATGGAAGGTCGGCACTTCATGCGTCTGGCCGGCGATGATCCGCAACGCGCCTTGTCCGGCCAGGCTGTAAAAGCCGCCGGTCAACCCAGCGACCGCGAAGTCAATCGCCCCCGATGCCGCCGCGACGGCAATCGGCTCTCCGGCCTCGAAAAACACATAGTCGGGCGTCAAGCCTTCGGCTTCGTAATAGCCCTTGGCCTCGGCGATATAGAGCGGCCCGCCGACCGGCTTCTGTGTGCCGATCTTGATGGTCTCGGCGGCGGCACCGCTCGCGACGAAGGCCAGGCACAACCCAGCCGCGCAAGTGACGCAGTGGCGGGCTATGGCGCGATCCTGGCCGAGTGCCATGGCATGTTTCCTCCCGGTTCCATCGGCGCTGGCTTCGCGCTTTTAACGATTGAAATTACTCTAATTCGATTGCCCTCGGACGGTCAAAACTTCCTTAGTGGTCAAGGGTTCTTTAACGGTAATCGGCTTCAATCATGTCCTGCGACGGCGCAGCGTATGCGCCGTTGTCGCGACTGCGGCGACGACTTCCCGATCGGCGACAAGGGAACGAACCCCGCGCGCGGCCCAGTGGTGAGACTAGTAATGGCGTCCATCCTTCTGATTGAAAACGAACCTTCTCTCCGACAAGCCATTGCGCGCATGCTGGTCGCTGATGGCCACACGGTCAACGAGGCGCGTGACGGGCGCGAGGGTTTGCGCCTCCTCAATACCGCTCCGGCCGATATCGTCCTCACCGACATCGTCATGCCGAACGCCGACGGGATTGAGGTGATTGTCGCCAATCGTCGCTTGCCGCGTCGCGCCAAACTCATTGCCATGAGCGGCGCGATCGGGCTCGGTCCCGATTACCTGAAGACCGCGCTCGAGCTCGGCGCCGACCAAACCTTGAAGAAACCGTTCCGGCACGCCGATCTCAAGGCGGCCGTCGCCGCCTGTCTCGATGGGAACCCGCTGAAGCACTACGCCTGAGTTTTCAATCGGCGCGGCGGGATGCTAGTTTCGCGTTCATGCCGTCGGGCGCTTCCCGCCAAACTCAATCTGCCACCCCAGCCGAGCATTCCGCGCCGCCAGACGCGACGCCGGTGATGGCGCAATATCTCGCCATCAAGCGCGCGCACCCGGATTGCCTGCTGTTTTATCGGATGGGCGATTTTTACGAATTGTTCTTCGAGGATGCGGCACGTGCCGCCGCGGCGCTCGACATTCAATTGACGAAGCGCGGCAAGCACGAAGGCGATGACATACCGATGTGCGGCGTCCCTGTGCACGCCGCCGAGGCCTATCTCGCCCGCTTGATCCGCCAAGGCTTTCGCGTCGCCGTATGCGAGCAGATGGAAGACCCGGCCGAGGCACGCAAACGCGGCAGCAAGTCGCCGGTGCGGCGTGCCGTCGTGCGCATCGTCACTCCCGGCACCTTGACCGAGGACAATCTGCTCGATGCGCGGCGGCACAATTATTTGGCAGCGCTGGCCGATGCGGGTGGCGCGCTCGCGCTCGCCTGGCTCGATCTTTCGACCGGCGACTTCGCCACCCAGGAAGTGGCGCCGGCCGCCCTGGGCGCGGCCTTGGCGCGCATCGAGCCGGGCGAGCTGCTTTTGCCCGAGCGGCTTTTGGCCAAGCCCGATTTGTTCGAGCTGCTGAACGAACGCAAGGCGAATCTTACGCCGCTGCCCAATAGCCGCTTTGACAGCGACAACGGGCGCAAGCGGCTGGAAACGCTTTATGGTGTGCGCGAGCTTGCGGGCTTTGGCCATTTCCTGCGCGCCGAAGTGGCCGCTGCCGGCGCGCTGGTCGATTATGTCGAGCTGACGCAGCAGGGAAAGCTCCCGGTCTTGTCGCCGCCGCGCCGTCTCGGCGCCGGCGACGTGATGGAAATCGACGCCGCGACCAGGCGCAATCTCGAACTCACCGAGACTTTGACGGGCGAACGCAAGGGCAGCCTGTTGTCGGCGATTGATCGCACCGCGACCGGACCGGGCGCGCGGCTCTTGGCGGAACAGCTTGCCGCGCCGCTCACCGATCCGAAACAGGTCGAAGAACGACTCGACGCGGTCGGATTCTTCGTTTCGGCCGAGCGCTTGCGGCAAGCGGTGCAAGCGTGCTTGCGCCGCTGCTCCGACATGGCGCGTGCCATGGCACGGCTCGGCGTCGGGCGCGGCGGGCCGCGCGATCTCGCTGCCTTGCGCGACACGCTCGGCGAAACCGCAAGCTTGCGTGCGTTGCTGCGCGAAGCCGATTTCGCGGCGCCGCCGCCGCTGATCGCCAAGATCGAGCGCGATCTCGGCGAGCATTATGCCTTTGTCACGCGGCTAAGCCGGGCCTTGGCCGAGGAGCTGCCCTATTTGACGCGCGATGGCGGGTTCATCGCGCCGGGATATGCACAAGAACTCGACGAGCTGCGGCGGCTGCGCGATGAAAGCCGCCGCCTCGTGGCCGAGCTGCAAACGCGCTACGCGGCCGAAACCGGCGTGGCAAGTTTGAAGATTCGGCACAACAACGTGTTGGGCTATCACATCGACGTCACGCCGACCCAAGCCGCGAAGATCGGCGACGGCTTTATCCATCGCCAAACCCTTGCTTCATCGGTGCGCTATTCGACGGTCGAGTTGGCCGAGCTCGAAAGCAAGATCGCATCGGCGGCCGACCGCGCGCTCGCCTTGGAATTGAAGCTCTTCGACGACCTGGTCGCGGAATCCGCCACGCGCGCGCGCGAAATCGTGTTGGCTGCGTCGGCGCTGGCATCGCTCGACGTTGCGGCATCGCTCGCCGATCTCGCCGTCACGGAGCGTTATTGCCGGCCTGTGGTCGACGACAGCAACGCTTTCGCGATCACGCAGGGGCGGCATCCCGTGGTCGAAATGGCGTTGCAGCGCGGGCAGGGTCAAAGCTTCGTCGCCAATGATTGCGATTTGCGCGACGGCCAGCGCCTTTGGCTGCTGACCGGGCCCAATATGGCGGGCAAGAGCACTTTCTTGCGCCAAAACGCGTTGATCGCCGTGTTGGCGCAGATGGGGTCCTTCGTGCCGGCCGAGGCGGCGCATATCGGCGTCGTCGATCGCTTGTTCAGCCGCGTGGGTGCGGCCGACGACCTGGCGCGCGGCCGCTCGACCTTCATGGTCGAGATGGTCGAGACCGCCTTGATCCTCAACCAAGCGGGTCCGCGATCCTTGGTCATCCTCGACGAGATCGGGCGCGGCACCGCGACCTATGATGGGCTATCGATCGCCTGGGCTTCGGTCGAGCATCTCCACGATCGGAATCGCTGCCGCGCCTTGTTCGCGACGCATTACCATGAGCTCACGGCGCTGGCATCGAAGCTCGATCACCTGGCTTGTCATACGATGCGGGTCAAGGAATGGCAGGGCGATGTCGTGTTCTTGCACGAGGTCGCGCCGGGCGCCGCCGACCGTTCCTACGGCATCCATGTCGCCAAGCTTGCCGGTCTGCCCCCGGCGGTGATCGCGCGCGCCGAGCAAGTGCTGGAGACCTTGGAAAAAGGCGAGCCGGGCGGCGCGCTCACCCGCCTGGCCGAAGATTTGCCGCTCTTTGCCGCCGCTATCCCGGTCGCCAAGCCGCCCGAGCCTTCGCCGCTCGAAACACTGCTATCGGCACTGCGCCCGGACGAACTCAGCCCGCGCGAGGCGCTCGATCTCATCTACAAGATCAAGAACCTCGCTTCCGGCAAGAGCTGAGTTAAGGCGACACCTCTTCAAGCACGCGGCCGCGCGGCTCGATGGTGAAGAAGGCGGCGATGAAGCCGAGCCAGCCGACAATCGCGAATATCAGGAACAAGCCGCCGATGCCGAAGACCGGCAGGAAGAAGCCGACCAACAGCGGCCCGATCGTCGCGGCGATGCGGAGCCAGAACGTGGCCCAGCTGGTGCCGAGCGCACGCATGCGGGTCGGATAGATCTCCGCCGTGTAGAGATAAATGCTGAGGCAGATCGAGGCGAGCCAGGTGAAGCAGAAGGATGCGCCGATGACGACGCTGATCGCGGTTGGCGCGCCGTAACCCCACAAGACGAAGAGCGGCAGGCCGACCAGAAAGAATGCGCCGATGAACCACAGCCGCCGCCCCAACCGGTCGATCAACGCGGCGCACAGCAAAGTGCCGATCAGCCCGCAAACATTGGTGATCAGCGAATAATTGAGCGCATCCTGCAGTGGCACGTTGAACACGGTGCGATAGAGCGTCGGCAGCCAAGTTTGGATGCCGTAACTCAGCAGATAAGAGGTCGACCACAACACCCAGACGATGAGGGTGCGGCTGCGGTAGCGGCCTTCGAACAACTCGGTCCAGCGCGTTTGCCGCGACTCCGTCGGCACCGCGATCGGCAAGACCGGCGCCAGAGGCTTCGTGCCGTTGCGCGAGACGATCATCTCGATTTTCGTCAAGGTTTGGTCGGCCTCGGCGAGGCGCCCGCGCGAGGCGAGCCAGCGCGGCGATTCCTGGCAGAAGGGCCGCATGATGGCGGCGATCACAGCCGGCACCACGCCGATGATGAACATCCATTGCCAGCCGAAGCGCGGCACGATCCAGGCGCCTGCCATCGCCGCGAGCACGAAGCCGACGGGGAAAATCATCTGGTAAAAGAGATAGGCGCTGCCGCGGCGATCGGCGCGCGTGATCTCGGTGACATAGGCAGCGGCGACCGGCACTTCGCCGCCCAAGCCGATGCCTTCGACGAAGCGGAACCAGAAGAGCTGATCGTAATTCTGCGCAAAGGCGCAAACGAGGCTCATCGTCGCGAACAACACGATGGTCCATTGCGCGGTCCTGACGCGGCCGAAGCGCTCGGCGACCCAGCCCGCGAGCAGCGCGCCGATCGCCTGGCCGGCATTGCCGATGGCGAGCAGGCCGCCGATCTGTTGCGGCGCGATATGCCAAGGCCCGACCAGCACCGGCAAAACATAGGCCAAGGCCAAGGAATTGAAGGCGTCGAAAAAGATCGCGATGCCAAGCAAGGTCGAGACGCGAATATGCCAAGCCGAGACCGGCAGGCGTTCGAGCCGGGCGGCGATCGATTGCTCGGTGACTGGCAAGGTGTTGGCCATGACGGTGATTCCTTTCCTAAAACGCGTGGCGAGAGACAGCGGGACGCATCACGGCGACAGCTCTTCGAGCACGCGCTTGCGCGTCTCGATGCCGATGATCGCCATGATCACGGCCGAGAACACCGCAACCGTGGCCAACATGAGGTAGACGCCGTTGATGCCGGATCCCGCGAGGATGTATCCGACGGCGGCCGGCGCGGTCGCGTTGCCGATCCTGAGCCAAACGCCGGCCGTGCCGCAGCCGGTTGAGCGCAGCCGGGTCGGAAACAGCTCCGGCGTGTAGAGATAGATCATGTTGACGTTGGGCGCGGTGAAGAACACCGCGATCGACGCGAAGACCAAAAGATAGATCGCCGTCGAGGCGCCGAGCACATAAAGCGACGTGAACGCGATCGCGGCGCCGACGAAGTTGATCATGAACCAGGTCCGGCGATTGAGCTGGTCGATGAGCAGCGCAACATAGATCGTGCCGATCATGGTCACGGTCGACGTGATCAGCCCGTACCGCAGTGAGGTGGCAAGATCGAGATGAAACACCGTGCGGTAGAGGCTCGGCAGCCATTGTGTCGTGCCATGAGACAGAAATCCGATGACGAAACAGGTGAACCAGGCGAGCATGGTGCGCGACAGGTACATGCCTTTGAACAGCTCGGTGATGCCCGCCTTCTCGACCGGCGGTTTGATGGGCAGCGCAACCGGCGGCGCCAAGGTGCGGCCTTCGGCGATCACCGCTTGCTCGATCTTGCTGACGACTTGGTCGGCTTCGGCAAGACGCCCCTGGCTCACGAGCCAACGCGGCGATTCCGGCAAGGCGCGCCGGAACAGCAACGGCACCAGAGCCGGCACGGCGCCGACGACAAAGAGATATTGCCAACCGAGGCTCGGCACGATCCAGGCGCCGATCAGCGCGCAGACGAAGATGCCGATCGCGAACAGCATCTCGTAAACCAGCACGAACTTGCCGCGATTGGGCGCCTTTGCCAGCTCCGCGATATAGCTCGCGGCGACCGGCACCTCGCCACCGAGGCCCAGCCCCTGGATGAAGCGCAGCGTGAGGAGGGATTCGTAATTCCAGGCGAAAGCGCAGGCGAGACTTGCCAAGGAGAAGATCGCGATGGTGGTCATGGTCACCGGCAATCTTCCCCAACGCTGCGCCAACCACCCGAAGAAGAGCGCGCCGACCATTTGCCCGATGGATCCGGCACTGAAGAGCAGCCCGGCCTGCTCGGGCGGCAAGTGCCACAAGGGAATGAGCGCCGGCAAGATAAAGGCGAGGGTCAGCCCGTCGAACCCGTCGAAGAAGGTGGCGAAGCCGATAATGATCCGCGCTTTGATCGCCCAGCGCGAGGCGGGCAGGCGCTCGATGCGCGCCACGATCGCTCGGGCGAGTTCCGAATCCGGCGCGGCAGCGCCTCTTGCTTCGACCGACATCAAGCTTTCCCCCCAGGTCCCGGCACGCCGCCGGTTTGATTATTTCCAAATCGCGGCCAATATGCACGCTTCGAGGGGAGCCGATCAATCTTCGTCGCCTTTCGCAGGCCGCGACAGAAGCGCCGGCTCGATGTAAAATGGCAAAGTAATGAACGACATTCCCCATCAGCGCGCAATCATCGACCGTCGCGCGCTCTTTACCGAGCTCGAGGCGCTCGCGGAATCTTCCGCCGAGCCGCCGCGGCAGCGCGTATCCGCGATATTAAAAAGTGCGCTCGCCGCCGGCCGTGCTGCAGTGCGCCAGCGCTTCGAAAGCGGCGCCTCCGGCACCGAAACGGTGCACGCTCTATCGTTCTTGATGGATCAGCTGATCAGGGTCCTTTATGACTTCGTCGACACCTTTGTCTATCCGAGCGCCAATCCGACCGAAGGCGAGCGCATGGCGCTGGTTGCCGTCGGCGGCTATGGCCGCGGCGAGCTCGCGCCTTATTCCGACATCGATCTTCTGTTCCTGACCTCCTACAAGCCGACGCCGCATACCGAGCAAGTGGTGGAGTACATCCTCTACACGCTCTGGGATCTGGGTGTGAAGGTCGGCCAATCGACGCGTTCGATCGAAGAAACCATTCGCCAAGCCCAGGCCGACCTCACCATCCGTACCGCCGTGCTCGAGGCGCGCTATCTCTGGGGCGACCAGATCCTGTTCGCGGAGATGAAACGCCGCTTCGATGCCGATATCGTCCGCAAGACATCGGCGGAATTCATCGACGCGAAACTGGCGGAGCGCGATCAGCGCCACGAGCGTCTCGGCGATTCGCGCTATCTGGTCGAGCCGAATGTGAAGGAAAGCAAAGGCGGGTTGCGCGATCTGCACACGCTGTTCTGGATCGCCAAATACGTCTATCGCGTCGACACCATCGACAAGCTGGTCGATCTGAAAGTGCTCTCCGCCGAAGAGGCGCAACGTTTCGCGCGGGCGCAGAATTTCCTTTGGACCGTGCGCTGCCATCTGCATTTTCTGACGGAGCGCGCCGAGGATCGGCTGACTTTCGATCGCCAAAGCGATGTCGGGCAGCGCATGGGCTATACCGATCATGCCGGCACGCGCGGCGTCGAGCGGTTCATGAAGCATTATTTCTTGATCGCCAAGGATGTCGGCGATCTGACGCGCATCTTCTGCGCCTTCCTCGAATCCGAGCATCGGCATCAGCCGCGCTTTTCGCTGAAGCGCTGGGGTTTCGGCAAGCGCTCGGTCGAAGGCTTCATGGTGGATGCCGCAAGGCTCGACGTCGCCCATGAGAATCAGTTCCGCGACGATCCGGTGGCGCTTATCCGCCTGTTCTACGTTGCGCAGAAAGACGGGCTCGACATCCATCCGCATGCGTTGCGGCTGATCACCCAATCCTTGAAGCTGATCGATAATGATTTGCGCAGCAATCCCGAAGCCAATCGGCTCTTCGTCGAGATTCTGACCTCGAAGAAGGATCCCGAGATTGCGCTGCGGTGGATGAACGAAGCCGGCGTCTTCGGTCGCTTCGTGCCCGATTTCGGCCGTGTCGTGGCGCAGATGCAATACGACATGTATCACGTCTATACGGTCGACGAGCACTCGTTGTTCGCGATCAGCATTCTGCACCAAATAGAAAGCGGCGCGCTCGGAAAGGAGCTGCCGCTTGCCACCGCGCTCTTCCCGACGATCGATTCACGCCGCGTGCTCTATCTTGCCACGCTGCTGCACGACATCGCGAAGGGGCGTGGCGGCGACCACTCCATACTTGGCGCGCAGGTCGCGGAAAAGCTCGGCCCGCGCTTCGGCTTCACTGCGGAAGAGACCGAGACCGTGTCTTGGCTCGTCCGCTGGCACCTGTTGATGAGCAACGTCGCGTTCAAATTCGACATCGACGATCCGCAAACCATCCACGACTTCGTCGAGCGCGTACAGTCGCCCGAGCGGCTGAAGCTTCTTCTCATTCTCACCATTGCCGACATCCGCGCGGTCGGTCCCAACGTCTGGAACGGCTGGAAAGCCGCGTTGTTGCGCGAGCTCTATCATCGCGCCTTCGAGGTGATGTCGGGCGGGCTCGACACGACGGCGCGCGACGAGCGCGTTCGTGCGGCGCAAACGGCGGTGAAAAAGCTCTTGGTCGATTTCTCGCCGGCCGAGATCGATTCCTACATCGCCAAGGGCTACCCCTTCTATTGGCTCAGCTTCGATCCCGAAACTCAGGCGCGTCATGCGCGGCTGATGCGCGAAGCCGACCGCAGCGGCGCGCCTTTGACCGTCGATACGCGCGTCGACACGGTGCGCACGGTCACCGAGGTCACGGTCTACACCGCGGATCACCCCGGCCTCTTTTCGCAGATCGCGGGGGCGCTGGCCTTGGGCGGCGCCAACATCGTCGACGCCAAGATTCACACCATGTCGAACGGCATGGCGCTCGATATCTTCGGGGTGCAGGACCGTTTGGGCGGGGCCTTCGACCAGCCGCAAAAACTGGCGCGGCTGTCGGTCATGTTCGAAAACGTCCTGATGGGCAAGGTCAAGCCGCGCTTCGAGCTCGACGCGCCCGGGAAAGTGCCGAGCCGCACCCGGGTTTTTACCGTGCCGCCGCGCGTCCTGATCGACAACAAGGCGTCGAGCACCTACACGGTCGTCGAGGTCAATGGCCGCGACCGGCCCGGCCTTCTCTATGAGGTCACAAGAGCGCTGACGCAGCTCAATCTGCAGATATCGAGCGCGAAGATCTCGACCTATGGCGAAAAAGTGGTCGACGTGTTCTACGTCAAGGACCTGTTCGGCCATAAGGTCGAGCATGAAAGGAAATTGGTCGAGATTCGCGAGCGCCTGATCGAAGCGCTGACCGATCCGGCAGAGCGTAAGCCGGCGCGCAGCGACAAGATCGCCGCTGAATAGCGGCGGGCGACCCTACCTCAACGCTCGCGCCGGTCTAACTCGGCGGCGGCAAGCGCCGGCGGTTTTGCGGGTACCTCGCCAGACACGGCCTCGCCGGCAGGGCGAGGCGGGGCGCCGCGTGAACGCAACGGCAATTCCTTGATGAAGATCGCAAGCACGAAGCCAAGGCCGCACATCGCTGCGCCGGCGATGTAGACGTATTTGAACGAGTGCGCAAAGCTTGCCACGATGATTTGGCGCACCGCTTCCGGTAGCGCGGCGATGACGGCGGGCCCGCCATGCAATAAGCCGCTGGCGCTCAAGCCGCCGGTCGCGGTCGAGTGCTGTTCCAGCCCGGCGAAGAGAATGGCCCCCATCAGCGCGACGCCAAAGGAGCCGCCCATGGAACGGAAGAACGCGCTGAGCGAGGTCGCGGTGCCGAGATCGCGTAGCTCGACGGCGTTTTGGACGGCGATCGTCACCATCGGGCCGGCGGGCCCAAGGCCGAAGCCCAGCGCGGCCATGAAGCTCGCGTAATAAAGAGCCGGGGTCGCGCGCGTTACCTCGACGAAGGCGAGGAAAGCGGCGACCGCGATGCCAAGCCCGATCAGCGGCACCAGCTTGTAGCGCCCGGTGTAGCGGATGAAGCGGCCGGCAAGCAGCGCACCGATGGTGATGCCGATCATCATTGGGGTGATCAGCAAGCCGGAATTGCTGGCGCTGGCGCCGATCACGACCTGCAGAAAGAGCGGCAGGAAGATCGTTGCGCCGACCGATGCCGCGCCCATCAAAAAGCCGAGACCGTTGCCGATGACGAAAACGTTGTTGCGAAAGAGCCGCAGCGGCAAGATCGGATCGGCAGCGCGCAGCTCCTGCATCACCAGAAGTCCGATTAAGGTCATGGCGAGCGCGCCGAGCCCGAGAATGACGGGCGACGTCCAAACGAATTCAGTCCCGCCCCAGGTGGTGATCAGCAACAGGGCGACGATCGCGGGCACCATCAGCGCGGCGCCGAGATAGTCGATCTGCTTGGGCCCGCCGTGAATCGGCAGCCGGCGCAGCGCCTTACTGCTGATAAGCAGACCGAGAATCGCGATCGGCAGGTTGATCCAAAAGACCCATCGCCAGGACAAGACATCGACCAGATAGCCGCCCAGTACCGGCCCGCCGAGCGTGGCCAAGGTCCAGCAGCCGGAGAAATAAGCCTGGTAACGCCCGCGCTCGCGCGGCGGCACGATGTCGCCGACAATAGTCATGGCCAGCGAGATCAACCCGCCGCCCCCGAGCCCTTGGATGGTGCGCCCGGCGATCAGCTGGCTCATGGTCTGCGACACGCCGCAGGCGAGCGAGCCCAGCAGAAAGATGCCGATCGCGGCAACGAAAAGCGGGCGCCGCCCATAGAGGTCGCTCAGCTTGCCGTAGATCGGCGTCGATGCGGTCGAGGTCAGAAGATACGCCGACACCGCCCAAGACATGTATTCCATGCCGTGCAGCTCGCCGGCCATCGCCGGCAAAGCCGTGGCGACGATGGTCTGGTCGAGCGCGCCGAGGAACATGCCGAGCATCGTGCCGCTCAACATGTGGAGGATGTCGCCGTGGCTGAACCTGACCGGCGGTGGTGTCACGGTGTCGGGCATGGTGCCTGCAATGCTACGAAAAACGCCCGAAGTCTAAGCGCGCATCGACGGAAGGGAAAGTCGTGCAACTCAGACCTGCGCCTCGCGGAATTTGATTCCGAGCGGCAACAGCGCGAGCGCGAGCGCGCACAAGCCGATTGGCACGAAGGCCGCCCAAGGCAGCGCCGTCACGTCCCAGGCGTAGCCCGCCAGCACCGACACCAGCACCGCGATCGGATAGGAGATGGTGAACATGGCCGATGCCAATCGGTGCAGGTCTTCGGGCGCGCTCAGCAAAGGCGGCAAGGCGAGAATAAGGATGAGCCCGCTCGAATCGGAAAAGCCCAACAGGCCGGCCCAGAACACCACCCACCAGCCGCTGCTCATCGCCATTCCGACAATGCAAACCAGATTCAAGGAACCAACGCCGACATAGGCCCAGTGCTTGCGCACGAGCACCGGCGCCAAGGCCAGCATCAGAAACGACGCCGGCAGCTGGCAGAAATTCAGCGCCGTCAGCGCAGCGCTGATCAGATCGCCGCGGCCCGATGCGGTGAGGTAATCGGGCAGAAATGTGTTGGTTGCGAAATAAGCCGTGTTGACGCAGCCAAGGCAGAGAGCAAGCCGCCAAAGTTGCTTGTCGCGCCAATTGGGCCACCAACGGCGCGGCACGCTGATCGCGGGCTTTACCGTGCGCGGCGCGTACAGCGCGACCAGAAGCGCGGTTGCCACCACCGGAATACCCCACAGCACGAAGCTCATCCGCCAGCTGCCGCCGGCAAGCGGCAGTACGAGCGGTATGGTCAATGCCACCGCCAGGGTCTCGGACATCAATAGGCCGTTGGTATAGACGGCGGTCGCCAAGGCGACGCGATCGGGCACCCAGCTGCGTGCGAGCGGCGGCATCGCCGGTTGCATGATGGCGACGCCCGCGCTGGTGATCATCGTGGTCGCATAAAGCATCCCGACGCCTTCCGCCGCGCCGCGTGCGGCCGAGCCGAAGCCCACGAGCAGAAGCCCGATCACCAGCGCCGTGGTCGCGCCGAAGCGCGCGATCAGAAGCGAGCCCGGAATCGCGGCGGCGGCCAGCAGCAAGGAAGGCAAAGTGCCCAGCGTCCCGATTTCGGTCTCGGTCAGGCCGAGCTCGGCATGGATCAAGGGGATGACCGGCGGCACGGCGAGCAAGGTCAGGCGCAAGCCAAGGCCCGACAGCCACAACAGCGAAAGAGCCATCCAAAAATTCGGCGCCGGCGCGCGAACAGCGCCGGCCGAGCTATTCACGCAGGTCCTCGAAGAACTCTTTTACCCGCGTGAAGAACCCCTCGCTTTCCGGGCTGGTGTGGCGGCTGTCGCCTTCTTTCTCGAATTCGCGCAGCAATTCCTGCTGGCGCTTGGTCAGGTGCACCGGCGTCTCGACGCTCACCTGAACGAACATGTCGCCACGCGTATGGGCGCGCAGCACGGACATGCCCTTGCCGCGCAAGCGGAACTGATGGCCTGCCTGGGTTCCGGCGGGGATCGAAATCTTCGCGCGGCTGCCATCGATGGTCGGCACTTCGATGCTGCCGCCCAGCGCCGCCGTCGGCATTGAAATCGGCACGCGACAATGGATGTTGGCGCCGTCGCGTTGGAACAGCGGATGCGCCTTCACCGCCAGGAAAATATAGAGGTCGCCATTGCCGCCGCCGCGAAAACCGGCCTCGCCTTCATTGGCAAGCCGGATGCGCGTGCCATCCTCGACGCCCGGCGGGATCGTGACGTTGAGGGTCTTTTCCTTACGCACGCGGCCTTGGCCGCCGCAAGCGCGGCAGGGATTCTCGATCACCTTGCCGGCGCCGTGGCAGGCGGGGCAGGTGCGCTCCATGGTGAAGAAGCCTTGTTGCGTCCGCACCCGGCCCGCGCCGCGGCAAGTGGGGCAGTTCACCGGCTTCGAGCCGGCTTCGGCGCCGCTGCCATGGCAGGATTCGCAAGCCGTGAGGGTCGGCACGCGCACCTGGGTCTCGCGCCCCTTGAAGGCTTCCTCCAGGGTAATTTCGAGGTTGTAGCGCAGGTCATTGCCGCGATTGGCGCCGCCCTGGCCGGCGCGTCCGCCCATCATCGAGCCGAACATTTCTTCGAAAATGTCGGCGAAGCCGCCGCTGAAACCGAAATCGCCGCCCCCGGCGCCGCGGCCGCCATTCTCGAACGCGGCATGGCCGAAGCGGTCATAGGCCGCGCGCTTCTGCTCGTCCTTCAGGACGTCATAGGCCTCGTTGATGTCTTTGAAGCGTTGCTCGGCTTGCTTGTCGTTGGGGTGCCGATCGGGGTGGCACTGCATGGCGAGCTTGCGGAACGCCTTTTTGATATCCTCGGCCGAGGCTTCGCGGGCCACGCCCAAGAGCTCGTAAAAGTCCTGCTTCGCCATCGCCGCTGCTCGTTATCCTCGCACAAGACCACAAGGCCTGGACAGCAAACCGCCCCGGAACGCCGGGGCGGTTGCCATTTCCATCGCGCCGTCGCTCAACCCGAACCGCGCTTCTTGTCGTCCACCTCTTCGAAATCGGCATCGACCACCTTGTCGTCGCCGCTCGCCGCGCCGGCTCCCGCTTGGGCACCGGGCTGCGGCCCGGCTTCGCCGCCGGGCGCGGCTTGCGCCTTATACATGGCCTCGCCGATCTTCATCGAGACTTGCGCCAGGGCTTCGGTCTTCGCCTTGATCTCGCCGGCATCATCGCCGCCGGTGACGCCTTTCAGCGCCGCGATCGCTTGCTCGACCGCTTGCCGCTCGCCCGCCGGCACCTTGTCGCCCGCCTCTTTCAGCGTGCGTTCGGTGGTGTGGATGAGGCCCTCGGCCTGGTTCTTGGCCTCGATCAACTCGCGCCGTTTCTTGTCCTCGTCGGCGTGGGACTCGGCGTCCTGCACCATCTTCTCGATGTCGCTTTGCGACAGGCCGCCAGAAGCTTGAATGCGGATCTGCTGTTCCTTGCCGGTAGCCTTGTCCTTGGCCTGGACGCTGACGATGCCATTGGCGTCGATGTCGAAGGTGACCTCGATCTGCGGCATGCCGCGTGGCGCCGCCGGAAGGCCAAGGAGATCGAACTGGCCAAGCAGCTTGTTGTCGGCCGCCATCTCGCGCTCGCCTTGGAAGACGCGGATGGTCACCGCGGTCTGATTGTCCTCGGCGGTCGAGAAGGTCTGGCTCTTCTTGGTCGGGATCGTGGTGTTGCGGTCAATGAGGCGCGTGAACACGCCGCCCAAAGTCTCGATGCCGAGCGACAGAGGCGTCACGTCGAGCAGCAGCACGTCCTTGACTTCGCCCTTCAACACGCCGGCCTGAATCGCGGCGCCGACGGCGACGACCTCGTCCGGGTTGACCGAACGGTTCGGCTCCTTGCCGAAAAACTGCTTCACCGTCTCGATCACCTTGGGCATGCGGGTCATGCCGCCGACCAGGATCACTTCGTTGATCTCGGAGGCCTTGAGCCCGGCATCCTTCAACGCGTTGCGGCACGGATCGATCGTCCGTTGCACCAGATCGTCGACCAGCGCTTCGAGCTTGGCACGCGTCAGTTTGATGTTGAGGTGCTTCGGGCCGGCCTGGTCCGCGGTGATGAAAGGCAGGTTCACCTCGGTCTGCATCGAGGAGGACAGCTCGATCTTCGCCTTTTCCGCGGCCTCTTTGAGGCGCTGGAGAGCGAGCCGGTCGCTGCGCAAATCGATGCCCTGTTCCTTTTTGAACTCGTCGGCGAGGTAATCGATGATGCGCTTGTCGAAGTCTTCGCCGCCCAAGAAGGTATCGCCATTGGTCGACTTCACTTCGAAGACGCCGTCGCCGATCTCGAGCACCGAGATATCAAACGTGCCGCCGCCCAGATCGTAAACCGCGATCGTGCCGTTTTTCTTTTGCTCGAGCCCGTAAGCCAAGGCGGCCGCGGTCGGCTCGTTGATGATGCGCAGCACATCGAGGCCGGCGATCTTGCCGGCATCTTTGGTGGCTTGGCGCTGACTGTCATTGAAATAGGCCGGAACGGTGATCACCGCCTCGGTCACGGTCTCGCCGAGATAGGCCTCGGCGGTTTCCTTCATCTTCTGCAGGACGAAGGCGCTGACCTGGGAGGGCGCGTATTTCTTGCCGCGGCTCTCAACCCAGGCATCGCCATTGTCGCCCGGGACGATCCGGAACGGGACGAGCTCCTTTTCCTTTGCGACCATCGGGTCCGTCATGCGCCGACCGATCAGGCGCTTCACCCCGTAAAACGTGCTGTCGGGATTCGTCACGGCCTGGCGCTTGGCCGCCTGGCCGACAAGCCGTTCGCCGCTTTCGGTAAAGGCAACCATGGACGGCGTGGTGCGCGCACCCTCGCTGTTCTCGATAACCCTCGCGGTTTTTCCTTCCATCACGGCGACGCAGGAATTGGTCGTGCCGAGATCGATGCCGATGACTTTTGCCATAACCACCCCTTTGCTGCAGCAGGGTCCCGCAGCCCCCAAAGGCACTGCGAAATCCCCCGCGGATTGGCTGTCCAGGTAACCCTGGCGTGTTGAGGCTAATATATGTGGGCGGCCCCCCCTGCCTGCAACGGGGGAGGAGCAGGAATTCGCCAAACCCTGGTGCCGCTTAGGGGGCAAAGAAGCGGCGCCGGCCCGGGTTTGGTCACGCCGGCCGCCAGTTAGAATCTCTCTAGCTTAGAAGGCTTTCTCGTATTCGAGGCGCCAGCGCACCGCGCCCCGCTCGGTCGCGTTGTTGAGGCCGAAAAGATAGCCGAACTCGTATTTGATCTTGCCGTATTGGAACATGTTGTACTGCCCCACCAGGACCGGGCCGACACGGTGCTGGACCGGCGCGGCCTGATCGGGCGTGCTGGCTCCGGCAATGCTGCTGATCTGGCCGTAATACTCGATCCCGGGCTCGAAGAGCGGGTCGAGCCTCAGTCGCGATTGCCAGGCGATCGAAAGCGGGGTCGCGTCTTCGCGGTTGGTGCCGATCTGCTTGGTGACCAGCAGGTTGAGCGTGTGGAGCGTGTCGTAGCCCAGGTCCAGACCGAAGAGGTCGCTCGCCTGCTTTTGCACCAAAGGTCCGAAAGTGAAGGAATCAGGGTCGCCGCGCATCGCCGCGTGCGAGAATTCAGCGAAGAAGCCGAGATCGGCCCAATACTGGCCCTGTTCGGTCAGCTGAAACGTGTTTTCGAACACAGTGGCATCGAAAGACAAATTCTTTTGGCCGGGCTCGGCCACCATGTCGCCCTCGATTTCCGGCTCCCACCACGGAACGGGCGCATAGCCCAATTCGAAGGTGTAGCTTTGATTGTTGCTTTTGCCGCTGTTCGCTTTGTCGAAGGTCGTGGCGGCGTTGTGCTCGAACTCGAACTCCCGATAGTCGATGATCGGGTAGTGCAATTCGAAATCGGCTCTCGCAGCCTCGGTCAAGACGATAAGCGAGCCGGCTGCGGCGGCGGCGAAGAACAGGCTTCGAGTGGGTAAGATGCGCATGCACGTCGGCACGACTATGCTCCCAATTATTTCGCGATGATGTGGCCGTGCGGCGTGTCGGGATTGAAGTCGTCGAAGAAATCGTAGCTGCCGGGCCGCAGCGGACCGATGAACACCGTGACTTCGCCGCCGCCGACCACGACCTTCTCGCGGTTGAGGTCGGTACTTTCGAACTCCGACGGGGTCGCGTTGAGGTTTTTGACGCTCAGGGTGACCTTTTTCCCCGCCGGGATCTCGATTTCGGCGGGGTCGAAGGCACGGCCCTTGATGGTCAAATGGTAGGTGGTTTCGTCGCTCCGAGCGGGTCTTGCCGCAGTCAGAGCGAAGGCCGTTATGATCATCGCGAGAAATGGCCAACGTGGCATCGAGCTTGCCCCCACTTTCTTGGACCCAACCCTAACTGCAAATGATTCTCAGTGCAAATGCGACTTATTAGCACAGGGTACCGGTAGGCAAGCCCCCTGCGATAAGTTATTGAGTAATTTTGGCGTTATAGGGTTCGTTTGATTCGGACTAACGCGAACGTTGCCAGATGATCGTGGCAAGTTTGACCTTTGTGCCGAAGGCACCGATTTCCGGTCTGGCCGTAATGGTCAAAACGTCGCCTTGGAGCGATAGGTACCGGATCTGCTCGGTGCCGACCCAGGCTTCGTTCCACGCCACTTCGACCCGATTGCGCAAGGTCAGACCCTGCGGATCGTCGGGATTGGGCTCGAGCGTGAAGCGGCCGGTATAGCCGACGAAGGAGCGCTGCAAGGCGGCCAATTCCGCGACGCTGTCTCCGGCTTTGCGCGTCTCGCCGGCGAGAATCGCAACGAACCGGCCTTCGGGCGTCAAGGTAAGATAGCCGCGCGGCTTTTCGCCCAACGGGTGAAGCGTCTTGCCTTCCAGGTCGAGGAGCGTGTTGGAAACCAGCTTCCACGTGCCGTAAAGCTGGGCCGGCGTCGGCCGTCCGTCGCTCATGGCCGCGTCTCCAGCCGCGCCAGCACGCTTTGCGCCAAGGGCGAACGCGGCTCCATCATCGCTCGGATGCCCTCGAAATGATTCAAGCCGGCAAGGACGAGCGTCTCTCCGGCCAAGCCGCGCGCGCGCATTGCCGCGGCAAATTCGCGCCCTTGGCGCTGGAACTCCGGGCTTTCCTTGTCGCCATAGGCGACCGTGATCGGCGCGTGCACGCGGTCGAGATGCCGGATCGCGCTGAACTCGTCCTCTTCCGCCGCCGAAAGCTTCACATAGGCGCTACGTGCCGAAAGCATCACCGGGAGGAGATCGTACATGCCGGAAACGCACGTGCCGCTTTTCACGATGTCCGGCGGCGCATCCAACCGGCTCCAATCCGTGGTCAGCAGAACGCTCGCTAGATGCGCGCCCGAGGAATGGCCGATCAGGTGAAGCCGCGCCGGATCGCCGCCGAAGCTTGCGGCATTGCGCGACAACCAGATCACCGCACGGCGTAGTTGCGCGATCATGTCCGGCATACGGATCGGCGAGTTTGGCGGATCAAGCGTCGCAAAGCGCAGCGCGACGAAATGCGCGCCGGCATTGATGACGGTATAGGCGAAAAACACGAAAGCATTATCAGGCTGCGGTTTCCAGCGTCCGCCATGGACGTAAACCAGCACGGGCGCGCCGGCCTTCGCCGCAGGAAAGATTTCCAGCGTTTCGTCAGCGCTCGGCCCGTAGCTCGCCTCGACATGTTTGAGGCGGCCGCGCAATTCCGCACAGCGAAGCTTGGTTTGCTCGCGCAAGGCCTCGAAATTCGGCGCCCACAAACTCTGCTCGAAGGCGTCGTCGAGTTCCTGCTGCGTGTAATCGAGAAAAACCTTGGCCGCCCCCGCCATGCTGTCTCTCCCTTTGGCGCGCCGCCGCTGGCGACGGCGCGATTATACCACCGTATCGACTCGCGGCCGGTCGCCCGATGGCGCTTCGGCCTTGGCGACGCCGACCAGTGCTGGCCGCAGCAACCGGTCGTGCATTTGATAGCCGGCTTGCAGCACCTGCACGATGCTACCGGCGGGACGGCCGCTGTTCTCGACCTCGAACATCGCCTGATGCAGGTTGAAGTCAAAGCGCTCGCCCGGTTGCGGCTCGATGCGGCGAAGGCCGTTGCGCTCGAAGGCGGCCAGCAAAGCGCGCTCGGTCGCGGCGACGCCTTCCAGCAACGCTTTCACCTTTTCGTCCTGCATCTCATCCGCGGCGACGCTGGCCAGTGCACGGCGCAGATTATCCGCAACGTCGAGCAGATCTTTCGCGAAATTGGCGGAGGCATAACGCTGCGCATCCTCGCGCTCGCGTTGCGCGCGGCGGCGCTGGTTCTCGGCTTCGGCCAAAGTGCGTAGTAGCCGATCCTTGGTCTCGGCAAGCTCGGCTTCGAGTTTTGCCGAGCTTTCGGGCGGCGTTTCGCCTGGCACCGTCTCGGGATTTTTGCTTTCTTCGTTTTCCTGGCTCATCTCGCTCATTTCTCTCAGCCCAACATCCGTCCGATCACCTTCGCCGTGTAATCGACCAACGGAATGATGCGGGCATAGTTGATGCGCGTCGGCCCAATCACGCCGATCGCGCCGACGATTTGCTCGCGGCTGTTGGTATAGGGCGCCACCACGACCGAGCAGCCGGCGACGCCGAACAGCGGATTATCCGAACCGATATAGATCTGCACGCCTTCGCCTTCGCGCGTCGCGTCGAGCAGTCGAACCATCGCTTCCTTGGTTTCGAGCATGTCGAAGAGCGAACGCAGGCGCTCCAGATCCGCAAGTGCGGTCACATCCTCCAACAGATTGGCTTGCCCGCGCACGATCAGCGCGCTGGGTTCGGTGCCGCCTGCCCAAGAGGCGAGGCCCGCTTCGACCAGCTTCGCGGTCAGCTCGTCGAGCTGGGCGCGGCGCGACTCAACCTCTGCCAGGATCGCCGTTTTGGTTTCATCGACCGTGTGGCCCAGAAGCCGGCTGTTGAGATAATTGGTGGCCGCCTGCAGGGTCGAGGGCGGCGTGCCCAGAGGCACCTCGATCAGCCGGTTCTCGACCAGACCGTCCTCGGTCACAAGCACGACCAGGGCGCGGCCCGGCGACAGCGGCACGAATTCGAGATGTTTCAAAGGCCGCTCGGTCTTGGGCGCGATCACGAGGCTGGCGCAACGCGACAGGCCCGACAGCGCGCTGGTCGCTTCCATGAGCGCCTCGGGCAGGCTTTTGCCCGCCGCGGCGCACCGTCCCTCGATGCTTTGCCGCTCGGCCTCGCTCGGCCCGCCCAGCTCCAAGAGCCCGCTGACGAAAAGCCGCAGCCCAGCCTCGGTCGGAAGCCGTCCCGCCGAGGTATGTGGCGCGAACAGCAAACCTGCTTCTTCGAGATCGGCCATGACGTTGCGGATCGAGGCCGGCGACAATTCCAGCCGGCTGCGCCGCGCCAGGGTGCGCGAGCCCACCGGTTCGCCGGTCTCGACGTAAGCGTCAACGATCATCCGGAAAATTTCCCGGCTGCGATCGTTAAGCTCGCTAATCGTGGGCTTCGGTATTTGCTGGGACATTGGCGCGAAATGTAGGAATGGCGCGCCAAAGCGTCAACCTAAAGGGATGCGGCGCCGTTCTCGCAAAGCGTCGCCGCTCCTTAACCTCCCTTTACCTGGCGTCATCGGCGCATTACGTTTCGCCCCTCACCACGAGGACAAATCATGCCACGCCCTTCCGGCCGCGCTCCCGACCAGATGCGCGCCGTCGCTCTTGAACCCGGTTTCGCGAAATATGCCGAAGGCTCCTGCCTTGCGCGCTTTGGCGATACTCATGTTCTATGTACCGCAACCGTGGAAGAGAAAGTGCCGCCTTTCTTGCGCAACACCGGCCGTGGCTGGGTGACGGCGGAATACGGCATGCTGCCGCGCTCGACCCAAACCCGCACCGACCGTGAAGCGGCTCGCGGCAAGCAAACGGGCCGCACACAAGAAATCCAGCGCCTCATCGGTCGCAGCCTGCGCGCCGTCACCGATCTCGCGGCGCTGGGCGAACGTCAGGTCCGCATCGACTGCGATGTGCTTCAGGCCGATGGCGGCACGCGCACGGCGGCAATCACCGGCAGCTATGTCGCGCTTCACCAGGCAATCCAGCGCCTGGTCGACGCGAAGCTGTTGGCCGCTTCGCCGCTTGCCGACGCGGTGGCGGCGGTTTCCTGTGGCATCCACGAATCCTGCGCGGTGCTCGATCTCGATTATGCCGAGGATTCGACCGCCGCGACCGACGCCAATTTCGTGTTGACGGCCAAGGGCGGCATCGTCGAGATCCAAGCGACGGCCGAGCACGTGCCCTTCGCGGAGGCGCAATTCGCCGAGCTGTTGCGGCTCGCGCGCAGCGGTGTCGCGGAATTGATCGGCTTGCAGCGCCGGGCACTCGGACTGGCCTAACGATGGCACGGCGCTTGGCGGGCGGCACTTTGGTGATCGCCACGCATAATCGCGGCAAGCTTGCCGAGATGGAAGATCTACTCCGTCCTTATGGCATCGAGGCGGCGAGCGCTGGTGCGCTTGGCCTGGCCGAGCCGGACGAAACCGGCGACAGTTTCGAAGCGAATGCCGAGCTCAAGGCGCGCGCCGCGGCCGCGGCAAGCGGCTTGCCTGCCTTGGCGGATGATTCGGGGCTGGTCGTCTCGGCCTTGGGCGGCGCCCCGGGGATCTATTCCGCGCGCTGGGCGGGTGAGGGCAAAGATTTTGGACCGGCCATGGCGCGCGTCGAACGCGAGCTTCACGGCAAGAGCGATCGGCGCGCCTATTTCGTGGCCGTGCTCGCGCTCGCCTGGCCCGATGGCCTCGTCGAAACTTTCCGCGGCGAGGTCCATGGCAGCGTGGTGTTTCCGCCGCGCGGCACACTCGGCTTCGGCTACGACCCGATCTTCTTGCCGCAAGGGCAAACCCAAACCTTCGGCGAGCTCGATGCCACGACCCGGATGCAAGTCAGCCATCGCACCGTGGCGTTTCGGAAACTGGCCGAAGCCTGTTTCGGCGCCGCGCGCGCCGCGGGTTGAGTCATGGCCGATCCGGGCTTCGGCATCTATATCCATTGGCCGTTTTGCAAGTCGAAATGTCCCTATTGCGATTTCAACTCGCATGTGCGCGATGGCGTCGACGAGGCGCGTTGGCGTGCCGCGCTGTTGCGAGAACTCGATCATGCCGCGGAAGCGCTGAAAGGCCGCTCGGTCGCCTCAATCTTCTTCGGCGGCGGCACGCCGTCATTGATGGAGCCGCACACCGTTGCGGCGCTGCTCGATCGGATTGGCACGCATTGGGGTCTCGGCCCCGAGACTGAAATCACGCTCGAGGCCAATCCGACCTCGGTCGAGGCCGCGCGGTTTCGCGATTTGCGCGTTGCCGGCGTCAACCGCCTTTCGCTCGGCGTTCAGGCGCTCGAGGATTCCGCGCTGCGTTTCCTGGGGCGCGGCCATGATGCGGCGCAAGCGCGCATGGCGGTTTCTCTCGCCGCCAAGAATTTTCCACGCTTTTCCTTCGACCTCATCTATGCGCGGCCCGGCCAGACGGTGGCGGCCTGGCAGGAAGAGCTGCGCGCCGGACTCGCCATGGCCGGCGACCATCTCTCGGTCTATCAGCTCACCATCGAGGCCGGCACCGCCTTTGCCACGGCTTATGCGCGCGGCGATTTCGTCCTTCCGGACGAAGAGGTCCAGGGCGCGCTCTACGAGACGACTCAGAGCACGCTCGATGCCGCCGGCCTGCCGGCCTACGAAATCTCCAATCACGCGCGTCCGGGCGGCGCCTGCCGGCACAATCTCGTTTATTGGCGTTACGAAGATTATCTCGGCATCGGTCCCGGCGCGCATGGGCGCTTGACCCTGGACGGGCAAAAGCGTGCGATCAAAAACCGGCGCGCGCCGGAAAGCTGGTTGCAGGCGGTCGAGGCGACCGGGAATGGCTGCGATGAGGCGCTCGCGCTCGATTCTGGCGAGCGCCGCGACGAGCTGCTGATGATGGCATTGCGGCTCGCGGAAGGCGTAAGTCGCGACCGCTTCCGCGCCGAAACCGGCGCCGAGATCGAAGCAGCGCTCGATCCGCGCAAGCTTCAACCGCTGGTCGAGGGCGGATTTCTGGTTGTGGATTTCGCCGGCTTGCGCGCGACGGCATCGGGGCGCCAGCGTCTCAACGCTGTGCTTGCTTCATTACTGGCTTAAGCCGTTGCGCTAAAATCCCTGCTCCTGGAAACTTTGCGGCGCGGGGTCGATCACGGTGCCGGCGCCGCGATGCACTTCGAGCACGGCAAGCCCGCGTTGCACGAGCCCGTCGGGCCGCAGGCGGAAAATCCCGTCAATGCCGCTGAAGCCGTTGGGGCTGGTAAGCGTGGCCGGCGAGAAATCGGCGCCTTGGCTGCCGCGCGACAGTACGGCTGCCAAGGCGGTGGCGTCATAGCCCAAGGTCGCAAGGCGCGGCGGCGCCGATTGATAGAGGTCCTGGTAACGCTTCACAAAGGCCGCGCGCGATGCCGGCGGCGGGGCCGCATACCAGGCACTTTCGAGCGCCGGCTCGGTGCCGAGCCCGGGTTCGTCCCACAATCCCGTGCCGAGAAATTTCACCTCGTCGGGGTCGATCCGGAAATAAGGCAGCTGTGGCGCCAACGCCTTCAGCCTGCCATCGCCTTCCGGAAGGAACAAAGCGTCGAAATCATGGCCTTCCGCTGCGAAACCGCGCACGGCCGACGCCATATCGTTGATCGACGGGTCGTAATATTCCACTCGCACCAAGGTTGCGGCGTTGGCGGTGACGGCCTTCTGCACCGCATCGACGACGACATCGCCATAGGCCGAACGCGGCGCCAGCACGGCAAAGCGCTGACGCCCTTGCGCATGCGCATAGGCGGTGACGCGCGCGATTTCCTGATCCGGCATGAAACCCATGAGATAGGTGCCCTGGCCCGCAAGCTGCGTCGCGGTGGAGAAGGCGATCACCGGCACATGCGCGCCTTGTGCGATGGGCTTCACCGCCTCGACCTCGGTCGACAGTAGCGGCCCGAGGATGAGCTGCGCACCGTCGGCGATCGCCGATTGCGCCGCGCTCGTGGCTCCCGCGGCCGAGCCGCGCGTGTCGCGGGTCAGCAATTCGAGCCGGTCGTCGCCGAGGTCGAACAAAGCCATTTGCGCCGCGTTCAACATCGCCTGGCCCAGCGTGCCGCTCGGACCGCTCAGCGGCAGCAGCAAGGCGACATTGATTTTCCCGCTCGCTGCGATGCCCGGCGCTGGCGCGGTGGGCGCCGGCGGCGCTTGCTCGGCCGCGGGCGGTTGTTGTGCCTGAGGCGGTGTCGGCGCGGGAACGGGCCGTGCGGCTTGCGGGGCCGGCGTGAAGCCCGGTATTTTGATATTTGCGCAAGCGGCAAGCGCCAGCGCGGAAACGAGGAAACATGCCGCGACGGCAAGGCGCGCAACAGGCCGGCGGACAGAAACTGACACGCGCACTCTCCGGACGGGAAGAACGGGGCGCCGCCGAGCCTATCGAGGCGCAAGCGCGAAGTAAACCGGCGCGCGCCGCTACGGCGTCTTTCGCGCCCGGCCTTTACCTTGTCGCGACCCCGATCGGAAACTTGCGCGACATCACGCTGCGCGCGCTCGATCTCTTGGGCGCGGCCGATCTGATCGCGTGCGAGGATACGCGGGTCACCGCGAAGCTGCTGACGCATTACGGCTTGGCGACCCGGCGCTTGCCTTATCACGAGCACAATGCCGCGCGGATGCGGCCGCAATTGATCGAGCGTCTCAAGGCCGGCGCAGTCATCGCACTGGTCTCGGATGCGGGGACGCCGCTGATTTCCGATCCCGGCTTCAAGCTGGTGCGCGAAGCGGTCGCGGAAGGGATCGCCGTGACCGCCTTGCCTGGCCCGTCCGCGGCCTTGGCGGCGCTGGTGCTTTCCGCGCTTCCCTCCGACCGGTTTCTTTTCGCGGGGTTCCTGCCGCCGAAATCGGAAGCGCGTAAGCGCAGCTTGACGACGCTGGCGACGCTCGATGCGAGCCTGATCTTTTATGAAACCGCGCCGCGGCTGGCGGCGTCGCTCGCCGATATGGCCGCATGTCTCGGCGCCCGTCCGGCGGCGGTGGCGCGCGAGCTGACCAAGCTTTACGAGGAAATTCGCCGCGGCAGCCTCGTTGAGCTGGCCGAGCATTACCGTGTAGTGGGGCCGCCCAAGGGCGAGCTGGTCGTCATCGTTGGGCCGCCGGACGCGGCGCCGCGCCTAGCGCCGAGCGACGACGCGCTCGATGCGCAATTGCGCACGGCCTTGGCGACGATGAGTATCAAGGATGCGAGCGCCGTGGTGGCCGAGGCAACCGGTCGGCCGCGCCGCTCCGTCTATCAGCGGGCGCTTATCCTGGCGGGGCGCGACGTGTGAGCCCGGCCCATCGCGACCAGACGCGACGGCGCGCCGCTTTTCGCCGCGGCGGCCGCGCGGAATTCCTGTGTCTCTGGCAGCTTCGCCTCAAAGGCTATCGCATCCTGGCGCGGCGTTACCGCACCCCGGTCGGCGAGGTCGATTTGATCGCGCGGCGTGGCGGCGTTCTCGCGGCGATCGAGGTGAAGGCACGGCATGACTTCGAGACGGCCAGCGAGGCGGTCGGTGCGCGCCAACGCCAACGGATCGCGCGAGCGCTCGCGCATTTTCTGCTGGGCCGTCCGGATCTCGCGCGGCTTGCGCCGCGTTTTGACGTGATGCTGGTCGCGCCGCGCCGCTGGCCGCGGCATCTCGTCGATGCGTGGCGCGAGGAATAGCTTGGCGCCAATCGGTGCGCTGATTGTCAAAACCAGCGTGATTACCTAGAGTCCCGATCCCGAATTCGAAAGGTTCTCCCTTGAAAATCCCTGCGCCAAACACGATTGCCACCGTGATCCGATCCTCCCGCTTCCGCGCTCTGCTGTGTCTGGGCGCCGCGCTTGCCGGATCGGCATCGCTTTCGGGTTGCATCGCGATCGCGGCCGGCGGCGCAGCGGCCGGCGGCTATACGCTGGCGACCGAGCAGCGCACGCCGCAACAGCTTGCCCAGGACGGCGCCATCGCCGCGGTCGCGCACAAGGTATGGGCGGATGAAAATATCGATCTCGCGCGCGATCTCACGGCCACCGTCTATGACGGGCGCTTGCTGATCACCGGAATCGTGCCGAATGCCGATTGGAAGGAAGCCGCGGAACGGCGTGCGCGCGCGGTCGACGGCGTGAAGGAAGTCTATAACGAGGTGCAGGTCGGCCAGCCCACCAATCTTGCGCAAGATGCGCGCGACAACGTCGCGAGCAATACGTTGCGTGCCCAGCTGCTTGGCGATTCGCAAGTCCGGTCGTCGAACTTCACGGTCCACACGCTGAACGGCGTCGTCTATATCATCGGCTATGCGCGCAACGGCGCGGAGCGCGATCGCGTCGTTTCCTATGCGCGCAATCTTTCCAACGTGTCGCGCGTGGTCGCCTTCATCCGCGTCGGCGACCAATTGTCGGCGCCGAGCGCGGCGCCATCGACGAGCAACACGGCACCCGAGACCTCCCCCGCGGCGGCTCCCACCTCGCGCGACACGATCGAGGTTACGCCGCTGCAATGAGTCTCGCCGTCGCCATCCAGATGGATCCGGTCGAGACCATCAATGTCGACGCCGATTCGACTTTCATGCTTGCGCTCGAGGCCCAGGCGCGCGGTCATCGTCTCTATCACTATTTGCCGCGCCATCTCAGCCTGCGCGACGGGCGGGTCGTTGCCAAAGCAAGACGAATGAAAGTGCGGCGTGAGCCGCGCCGACCGGCCACGCTCGGCGCCGTCGAAATCCTCGACCTTGCCAAGATGGACGTCATCCTGATGCGTCAGGATCCGCCCTTCGATATGGCCTATATCACCGCGACGCATATGCTGGAGCATGTCAGCGGCAAGGTCCTGGTGGTGAACGATCCGGCTAGCGTCCGGAACGCGCCCGAAAAGCTGTTTGCGACGCATTTCCCAGGGCTTATGCCGCCGACCCTGGTTTCGAGCGACCGCGACGAAATCGTCGCCTTCCGGCGGCGCCATGGCGACATCATCCTGAAACCGCTCTTCGGGAATGGCGGGGCCGGCGTCTTCCGCGTCACCAAGAACGACGAAAATTTCAACGCGCTCTTGGAGAACTTCGCGGTCTTCTACCGCGAGCCGATCGTCGTGCAGCGTTATCTCCCGGCCGTGCGGAAAGGCGACAAGCGCATCATTCTGGTCGATGGCGAGCCGGTCGGCGCGGTTCTGCGCGTGCCGCCCAAAGGCGAGGCGCGCGCCAATCTCCATGTTGGCGGCAAGGCGGTGAAGACGAAGCTGACGCGTCGCGAGCGCGATATCTGCGCCGCCATCGGCCCGACGTTGCGGGACAATGGACTCGTCTTCGTCGGGATCGATGTGATCGGCGATTATCTTACCGAGATCAACGTCACCTCGCCCACCGGGATTCAGGAAATCAACCGGCTCGACGGAACGGCGCTTGAGAAGCTCGTTTGGGACGCGATCGAGAAGCGGCTGATTTAGCCGAGGCGGGTCTTCAGAGAGACGACTGCACCGAAACCAGATGAGCGCGCACCGGCGCGTTCTCGTCGTTGCAACGCGCCGAGGTGGCGCTGCCACCGAGGCTGCGTTGCCAGGTCTCGGCGTGGGCCAGGCGATATCCCGTGCCTTCGCGATAGAAAAAGAGATTCAGCACGCAATCCGCGGCACGGTATTGCCAAAGTTGGGCCGGCGGCTCGTCGCGCCGCAGATCTGGCTGCCCCAACATCGCGACGATGTCGGGCGGATGCAGCCCGGTGAGTTCTTGCAAGCCGGGGATGCGCGCCGAAAGAGTCGCTGCGGCGGGGCTGGGGATCGCTTGGCCGGGCGCGCGCGACGTGACCGCTTCCGGCGCAGCGCAGCCAACGAGGAACGCGGCGGCCATAACCACCATCGGTAGGCCGGTTGCCCATCCTGTAAGCGCCGCCATCTGCTTTATCGATCCCCAACTCGCCGGTCGCACCGCGCTTGCGGCGCGCGCGACGGGTCCCAGAAATAACCTCCAGACCCGTGTAGAATAAATCATTTAATGGTCAGTAAATAAAGAGACTTTTTCTCAAATTCGCGCCAATGGAACGGGCTGGCGACGCGAGTCCCCGCCAGCCCGATTTCCGACGCAAGGCTACCCTATGATCCGTGAGCCCTGCCCGCGACCGAAGGGCGGCGATCGAATGCAAGGCGGAGCGATTGGGCGGCTCCGCCTTAAGTCATCCGGCTTTAGTGGCCCTTCGTCTTGTTGAAGATGTCGGTACCGAAGGTGGCAAGGCTCGGCAGTGCGGCGAAGCCGAGATGCCCCAGGCCGTCGTCGCCGCCTTTCTTGATGCCGAGAAGGTCTTCATAGCTGCGCAACGCCGAGAAGTGATTGTATTGGCCGGTCGTGTTGACCGTGCCGCCTTGGATGTATTTGGCGTTGAACAGCACGGCGCCGATCTGGCCGCCGCCCGGATAGACACCGGGCGTCGTGGGCGTCGTCTGGAGGCCGAACAGCGCGAGGATCGGGCTGAAGCCGAAATTGGAGAGGTTGGGGCCGGACGGGGCGTTGCAGATCCCGGTATCGGCCGTAAGCGCGCTGTTGCAAGCGGCCGTGTCGGTTGCCGCGCCCTCGTCGAAGGTCAGCACGACCAGCATGTGCCCACTCTGATAGGCCGGCGAGCTGAAGATCATCGGCATCCAGTGCTTGAGCCAGAGATCGGCGCCCGCGAGCCCGCCGACATGCGTGCCCTCGGCGTTGACGCCAGTGCAAGTGCTGTCGTGGCCGTCATTGCAGAGATTCGGCGTCACGAACATGAATTTCGGCGTCGTCGTCTCGTTCTGCAGGTCGTTATAGAGGTGGCCGAAGAATTGGTCGGTGTTGTTGGCGCCCGATCCGACGCTTACTGTGCCCAGCGGCACGACGTGACGATCGCAGCGCGTTTGATCGTCGATGACAGAATGGAAATAGACGAAGGGGTTGTGCCGGGTCGCATATTGGTCGGTTGCCGAAGCGCCGTTGGAAAGATCATTGCCGCCGATCGACGCGTGGGCGCAATCGGAACCGCCCAACATGTCGGGGTCGCCGAAATCACGCGTCAGATTATTGCCCATGTCCTCGGCATATTCGCGCCACAGGATCTGAGCGGAGTTGTTATAGGAGACGCGGCCGTGCGCGCCGAATTTGAGCTGACCATGCATCTCGTCGATCTGATCGCCGATCGTCATCGCGCCATGCGTGCTGGCGGTTGGGCCAGGGAAGACGCAACCCGTGCCGACGACCTGGCCGGGGAAAGTCACGTTATCGGCCGCGTCGGTGCCCGGCGTCATATTGCTGAATGCGCCGAGCACCGGCGGCGTGGCGAGCGTCGCGAGATTGATGCAGTCATTGTTGGTCGCGCCATTCGAGCCTTGGCCCGAGACTTGCGCGATGTAATTGTCGAGACTGACATGGCCGGTCGCATACCAGTTCGGGACCAACTCGCCCTGCTGCAGGAGCGTGCCATTCAGATAGGTGGCTGGCGAGCCCGGGCCGAAGGTCGAGCTGAAGCTCTCGTTCTCGAGCTCGATCACCATGATATGCTTGATGTTCACTTTGGGCGTTTCCGCGGCTGCGGTTTGGATCGCCGGATTTGCGGCGCCGACAAGTGCCGACAAGTAGCGTCACGACCGCCAGACGGCAGAGCGCGGGGAACGACAAGATGCGGTTTTGCATGTGGGGTTCTGTCCTGAAAACGGGGCGGGTCGTCCCACCCTACCGGCGAAGCGCGTCACCGCGATTTCAGTCTCGTTGAGCTTTCATTAAGCCGGGCGGGGGCGGCGGTGCGTTCCCCGCGCGTTTTCTGGCGCGGGCGGCTTGCTCCACCGGCGCCGCCCCCTATACTCGCCGCGGCGTCTTTCACCCCCAAATGCGGAATCCTTCCATGGCGGCCCCCACCCTCGATGTCGTTGGCATCGGTAATGCGATTGTCGACGTCCTGGCGCAAACCGACGATGCCTTTATCGCGGCGGAAAAGCTCGCCAAAGGCACCATGGCCCTGATCGACGAGCCGCGCGCCCATGCGCTTTACGGCAAGATGGGGCCGGGGATCGAGGCTTCGGGCGGCTCCGCCGCCAACACGATCGCGGGCATCGCCTCGCTCGGCGGCAAATCCGCCTATATCGGGAAAGTGTGCGACGATCTGCTGGGAAAGGTGTTTGCGCATGATTTGCGCGCCGCCGGCGTCCGATACGACACCGCGCCTTTGCGCGGCGGTCCCGCCACGGCGCGCTGCTTGATCCTGGTGACGCCCGACGCACAGCGCACGATGAACACGTTTTTGGGCGCGTCCGTCGAATTTCAGCCGGGCGATGTCGATCGCGACCTTGTCGCCGCGGCACAGGTTACCTATTTGGAGGGCTATCTGTTCGACCGTCCGCTGGCGAAGGCGGCCTTTCGCCAAGCCGGCGAAATTGCGCATGGGGCGGGCCGCAAGGTGAGCCTCACCCTGTCGGACCCGTTCTGCGTCGATCGCCACCGCGCCGATTTCCGCGATTTGATTCGCGGCCATGTCGATATCCTGTTCGCCAACGAGGCCGAGATCTGCTCGCTTTATGAGACCAAGGATTTTTATCAAGCCGCTGCTGCCGTCCGCGGCGAAGCCGAGATTGCCGTGCTGACGCGCAGCGAAAAAGGCGCGGTCATCATCACCGCCGCGCATGAGATCGAAGTGCCGGCCGCCCCGGTCGCGCGTGTGGTCGATACGACGGGGGCCGGCGATCTCTTTGCCAGCGGGTTCCTTTGCGGCTTCACGCGCGGCAAGGACCATGGGCATAGCGCGCGTCTCGGCGCGCTGTGCGCCGCCGAGATCATCTCGCATTTCGGCGCGCGCCCCGAAACCAAGCTCCAGGAGCTCGCCGCCAAGGCGGGGCTGGGCTGACAGGACTTTTTATGGATCTCCGCAACATTGCCATCATCGCCCATGTCGACCACGGCAAAACCACCTTGGTCGATCAGTTGTTGCGCCAAAGCGGCGCGTTTCGCGCCAATCAGCAGGTGATGGAGCGTGCGCTCGACTCCAACGATCTGGAACGCGAGCGCGGCATCACCATCCTGGCCAAATGCACCTCGGTCCAGTGGCGCGATACCCGCATCAACATCGTCGACACGCCAGGCCATGCGGATTTCGGCGGCGAGGTCGAGCGCATCCTGTCCATGGTCGATGGCGTGCTGGTGTTGGTCGATGCCGCCGAAGGACCGATGCCGCAGACGAAATTCGTCGTCGGCAAGGCCCTGCGTCAAGGCTTGAGGCCGATCGTCGTCATCAACAAGATCGATCGTGCCGATGCTCGGCCGCACGAAGTCCATAACGAGATTTTCGATCTCTTCGCGGCACTCGATGCGACCGACGAGCAGCTCGATTTCCCGACGCTTTACGCCTCCGGCCGCGCCGGCTGGGCGGTGTGGGATCTGAAGGACGAGCGCAAGGATCTGAGCTCTCTGTTCGAGTTGATTCTGAAGCACGTGAAGCCGCCGGTGGAGGATGCCGCGGCGCCGTTTAGCATGCTCGTGACCACGCTCGAAAACGACCCCTATCTCGGCCGCGTGCTGACCGGCCGCATTCACAGCGGCGTCGCGCGCATGAACATGCCGGTGAAATCGCTGTCGCGCGACGGGAAGATGATCGAAACCGCGCGGCTGACGAAGCTCCTCGCCTTCCGCGGGCTGGAGCGCCGACCGATCGAGGAAGCCGAGGCGGGCGACATCATCGCGATCGCCGGCCTCACGGAAACCACCGTGGCCGACACGATCTGCGCGACCGAAGTGGAGAACGCGTTGCCTTCGACGCCGGTCGATCCGCCGACTCTGGCGATGACCTTCGCGGTCAATGATTCGCCGCTCGCCGGGCGTGAAGGCAGCAAGGTCACCTCGCGCATGATCGTCGAGCGCTTGCGGCGCGAGGCCGAAGGCAATGTCGCGATCCATGTGCGCGAAAGCGAGGAGCGCGACGCGATCGAGGTTGCGGGGCGCGGCGAATTGCAATTGGGCGTGCTGATCGAAACCATGCGCCGCGAAGGCTTCGAGCTCGCGATCTCGCGCCCGCGCGTTCTCTTCAAGGCGGACCCGGCGACCGGCCAGCGTCTCGAGCCCTTGGAAGAAGTAGTGATCGACCTGGACGAGCCTTATGCCGGCGTCGTGGTCGAAAAGATGTCGTTGCGCAAAGGCGAGATGCAGGAAATGCGGCCGACGGGCGGCGGCAAGTTGCGGCTTGTCTTCATCGCGCCGACCCGCGGCTTGATCGGCTATCTCGGCGAATTCCTCACCGATACGCGCGGCACGGGTGTGATGAGCCGGCTCTTCCACGGCTACGGGCCGTGGCGCGGGCCCGTCGAAGGGCGGCGCAACGGCGTGCTGGTATCGACCGCGAGCGGCGAGGCTGTTGCCTATGCGCTGTGGAACCTGGAGGAGCGCGGACCGATGTTCATCGTCCCGGGCACGGCCGTCTATGAAGGCATGATCATCGGCGCGCATACGCGCGAGAACGACCTCGACGTCAACCCGACCAAGGGCAAGCAGTTGACGAATATCCGCACCAAGGCCGCCGACGAAGCCGTGCGCTTGACCCCGCCGATCCTGATGAGCTTGGAGCAGGCGATCGCCTATATCGCGGATGACGAGTTGGTCGAGGTCACGCCGAAATCGATCCGGCTGCGCAAGCGCTTTCTCGATCCCAACGAGCGCAAGCGCGAAAGCCGCAAGGTCGAAGCCAGTTAACCATAGGCTTCGGTTGCGCTCGCCGGACGCGATCGCACGAGGCGCGATGCTAATTCACAGGGAAGTTGCTTGACGTGCGCCGCAATGCGGGCGCACACTAATCTATAGTAAGGATTGATCCCGCATTTGGATGCGAGCCGAATGCGATGAGCGCGAAAGATTGTACCCGATCAGTCATCGACCGGAGTCCGTTCCGGCGCGGTCGGGCGAGGTATCGCGTTGACACCCGCTGACGACCTTCCAAAGCCGAGACACATCCTTGTCGTCGAGGATGACGAGCCCTACGCCCGGTTGGTAAAGCGTATGCTCGAATCCGCGGGTTTCCACGTGACGACCGCCACGAATTTTGTCGCCGCGCTTCACGTCGTCGAAGACGGCACGCATGTCGATTTGATGCTTGCCGACATTAATATGCCCGCAGGGACGCCGCACGGCCTGTCGATCGGATTGATGGCGCAAAGCAAGCGCGGCGATCTCCGCGTTATCTACATGACCGGCTCGGCCGATCCGGCGCAAATCGCGCGCTTTGCGCCGAGCGCCAAGATCTTGCGCAAGCCGTTTACCGCGCCTGATTTATTGGCCGCCGTCAAAGCGGCCATCGGCGACGCATGACATCCGCCCCCGCGGGCTGACCCGGCCGGCTTGGAGCGAGACGGGTTATCTGGCACATTAAGCCGCTCGGCGCTGGACCGCTCCACCGACCCTTACGCAGTGTCGAACGCAATTCACCCCCTCGATATGCGCGGCAAAACAACGGGGGTTTCAGCCAGAGAGTCATGACATGTCTGAGCCGATCTGGAACAAGTTCCTCACCGAACGCGACAAGGTCTTTTTCGCGAATAAAGGATTCGGCGCGCGCGCCGGTTTCGGCAAAAAGCCGGCCTTGCTCGTGATCGACGTCAATTACGCCTTTTGCGGCGACAAGCGCGAACCGATCCTCGACTCCGTTAAGCGTTGGCCGACTTCTTGCGGCGAGGACGCCTGGGATGCGCTGCCGATTCTCGCGCGCGTGATCGCGACGGCGCGCGCGCAAGGCGTGCCGGTCATCTACACGACCGGCATTGGCCGCGACGACAAATGGGACAAGGGAAGCTGGGCGTGGAAGAACAGCCGCACGAAGGAAAGGCCCGCTGTTCGGGAAACCAACCAGTCCGGCAACGAGATCATGCCGCAGATCGCGCCGGGGCCGCGCGATATCGTCGTGCCGAAGCAAAAGCCCTCCGGCTTCCATGGCACGAATCTCTTGAGTTACCTCACCCTTTTGGGCTGCGACAGCGTCATCGTGTGCGGTACCACGACGAGCGGCTGCGTGCGCGGCACGGTGATCGATTCCTTCAGCTATAATTTCCGCACCGCGGTGATCGAGGACGGGTGTTTCGACCGGTCGCAGGCAAGCCATGCGATCAATCTCTTCGACATGCACGCGAAATATGCCGATGTGGTGAAAAGCGACGAAGTGATCGGCTTTCTCAATTCCTTGCCCGCCGGCATGTTCGATCTTCCGTCCGGAATGCCATCGCCTTAAGCCGGGATCGTATTCTTGCGTTTTACATGACGAAAAAGCACCCTTTTGCCGCGCAAAAGCGCTTTCCGCCGACCCGCCATCTGAGCTAAGGTCGCGCCACTTTCCTTGTCCTGTTACAGTATGTGGATCGCGTCATGCTTCGAGCTTTTACCGTCGTCGCTCTCGCGGTTGCTTTCATCTTCAATCTGGGAGGTCCTGTGAGCGCCGCCGATCTCGAAAACACGCTGTATCTCGACGTACCGAAAGGCCGCGTCGTCATCGAACTGCGGTCCGATCTCGCGCCCAAGACGGTCGCGCGAATCAAGGAGCTCGCGCGCAGCGGATTTTATGACGGCATCGCGTTCCACCGCGTCATCGACGGATTTATGGCGCAAACCGGCGATCCGCGCGGCGACGGCACTGGCGGCTCTGGCAAGAACCTGAAGGCCGAATTCAGCCAGGCCCATTTCGTACGCGGCACCGTCGGAATGGCGCGTGCGCAAGATCCGGACAGCGCCGACAGCCAGTTCTTCATTTGCTTCGAGCCGGCGCCTTTCCTTGACGGCAAATATACGATCTTTGGTCAGGTGACCGCGGGGATGGAATTCGTCGATGCGATCAAGCGCGGCGCGGGACAAAGCGGCATGGTCGCCAATCCCGATCACATCGTTCGCATGCAGGTTGCCGCCGACGCCGAGAAGGCGAAGCCGTAACATCCGTCGCGGGCGATGCGAGCGTGGCTGGCTTCGCTCAGGGTCTATGGCGACCGCCGGATTCTCGCGATTCTGCTGATGGGCTTTGCAAGCGGCTTGCCGCTTGCTTTGACCGGAGCAACGCTTTCGATCTGGCTGAAGCAGTCGGGTATCTCTCTCACCTCGATCGGTCTCTTCGCCCAAGCGGGCCTTGCCTACAATCTAAAATTCCTGTGGGCACCGGCGATCGATCGGGTGAGCATTCCGGTGCTCACGCGCTGCTTCGGCCGAAGGCGAAGCTGGGCGCTGCTGATTCAAGCATTGCTCGCGATTGCGCTCTTCGTACTTGGACACACCAATCCGGCTGACGGCCCTGGTCGAACCGCTATCTGCGCGGTGATCGTCGCCTTTCTCTCGGCGAGTCAGGACATCGTCATCGACGCGTATCGGGTCGAGCTGCTGCACCGCGACGAGCAGGGCGCTGGCGCCGCCGCGACTCAGATCGGATATCGCCTCGGCATGATCGCATCGGGCGCCGGGGCGCTTTATCTCGCCTTCTTCCTCGGCTGGTCGGAGGCCTATAGCGTGATGGCGGCGCTCATCATACTGAGCATGGGCGTGGTGCTCGCAACGCGCGAGCCGCAGGGCGCGCCGCCGCCATCGGGCCCGTGGCTCGCTGGTGCCGTGGTTGCGCCGTTCCAGGAGTTTGCGCGCCGCCGATCCTGGTTGCTTATTCTCGTCTTCGTCGTGCTTTATAAATTCGGCGATGCGTTGGCCGGCGTCATGTCCGGGCCGTTCTATGTCGATCTCGGTTTTACGCTGCCCGAAATTGCCAATATCGCGAAAGTGTTTGGCATCGGCGCCAGCATCGCCGGCGTCTTCTTGGGCGGGATCGCGGTCTATCGCCTGGGCCTGATGCGCGCGCTTTTCCTGTGTGGCGCGGCGCAGATGATGTCGAACCTCATGTATCTCGCACAGCTTTGGCTGGGCCATGACCAAGCCGCGCTCGCGTTGACGATTGCGATCGAGAACGTCACCGGCGGCATGGCCTCGGCCGCCTTCGTCGCCTATCTCTCGAGTCTGTGCAGCCTGGCCTTCACGGCCACGCAATACGCATTGCTTTCCGCTCTGGCGGCGACGGCACGGACTGTCCTGGCTTCGTCGGGCGGATTTTTCGCGGACCGACTCGGTTGGGGCGTGTTCTTCGTATTTGCGACCGCGGCCTGCGTGCCGGGCCTCGCCCTGCTTCTCTATCTGATGCGTTCAGCCGATCCGCAGCAGCCGCGCGCGGTTGCGGTTGAGCCATAGGCGCTGCGTTTTCGGTGCCGGGTGGAGCTGCGCCACCAGCCGCCAGAACCGGACGCCGTGATTCATCTCGACAAGATGGGCGACCTCATGCGCGACGACATAATCGAGCACGGCTTCGGGCGCAAACACGAGGCGCCAGGAAAAGGAAAGATTGCCGTTGCGCGCGCAGCTTCCCCAACGCGTCGTGGTGTCGCGCACGCTCACGCGGTTGACCTTCCGCCCGATCGTTTCCGCGAGCCCTTGTGCGCGCCGGCTTAATTCGCGCTTGGCGAGGTCGCGTAGAAAATCGCGCACGCGCCGGACGAGAAATGCCGGGTCGCCGGCAACCAAAATCTCGCCGGCCTCGATCCAGGCGGGGCCTTTGCCGCGCACCCGGCCGACATGGCGGATCCGGTGCGGGAGGTCGAAGACGGGGATGATCTCGCCCTCGGCGAAGATCTGGCGCGGCGGCAGCGCGGCCAAGCGCTGCTCCACCCAGGGCCGGTTGGCTTCGAGGAAACGCAGCGCTTCGCTGTGCGAGCCGCGCCGCGGCAAAGTGAGCTCGACTGCCTCGCCCGCGGCATCGATCCGCAAAGCAATCCGGCGTGCGCGCGGATGCGGCTTGATACGCAACGCGATTTCGCCACCGGCATAGGACCAGCGGGTCGGGGATGAGGGCGCGGTGGCCGAAGCGCTAGGCACAAAGAGGATTTTAGCCGAACCGCCCTTACGCCGTCGCGGGGTAAATGCGCTGGGCGAGAATTCGGAGGCGCACCGTGCGGCCGAGGGCCGGCGGCGTCACGCCTTGCGGCAAAGCGACTTCCAAAGCTTCGCCATTGGGCCGCTGGCAATCGAGACGGATTTGCGCGCCGGCCGAAAGCACATTGGTGACGACCGCCGTTAGGGCCGGCTCGCCATCGCTCGCGAAGCCGAACTCGTGCGGCCGGACATAGGCGACGGTCGCGCCCTCCGCGACCGTAGGATCGAGGAGGGGCAAGGCAACGCCGTCGATGATAAAGCGACCATTCGCGACCCGACCGGCGAGCCGATTGGAGCCGCCGAGAAACTCGGCGACGAATGGCGTTCTCGGGCAGGCATAAATCTCTTGGGGCGATGCGATTTGCTCGATCCGGCCTTTGTGCATCACGGCGACTTCGTCGGCGAGATCGAGCGCTTCTTCTTGGTCATGCGTCACGAAGATCGTCGTCAGTCCGAGGCTTTGGTGCAGGCCCTGCAGCCAGCGCCGCAGCTCCTTGCGCACTTTCGCGTCGAGTGCGCCGAAAGGCTCGTCGAGCAAGAGCATCTTTGGCTCGATGGCCAGCGCGCGCGCCAGCGCGACGCGTTGTCTTTGGCCGCCCGATAATTGCGCCGGATAACGTTGCCCCAGCCCGTCCATCTGGACGAGCGTCAGCAATTCCTCGACCCGGCGCGCGATCTCGGCCTTGGCCGGACGCTCGCGCCGCGGCCGCACTTTCAAACCGAAGGCGATATTTTCGGCCACGGTCAGATGCCGAAACAGCGCGTAATGCTGAAACACGAAACCGGCGCGCCGCTCGCGCGCGGGCACGCCGAGCCAATCCTGCCCAGCGAAAACCACGCGTCCGGTATCGGCGTGTTCGAGACCGCCGAGAATGCGCAAGAGCGTCGTCTTGCCCGATCCCGAAGGGCCGAGCAGCGCCAGGAACGCTCCTTCCTCGAGCGCGAGGTGAACGTCTTCCAGCGCGGCGACCGCGCCGAAGCGCTTGCTCACGCCATCGACATTCAACGACATCAAAACTCCGTCAGTGCCGCCTTGTGGCTGCGATTTCCGCTCCGAAGCGCCATTCGAGGAAAGTTTTGACGGCAAGGGTGCATAGCGCAAGTCCGGCGAGGAGCGACGCGACCGCGAAGGCGCCGACGAAATTGTACTCATTGTAAAGCATCTCCACATAGAGCGGCATGGTGGTGGTTTGTCCGCGAATATGCCCCGAAACGACGGACACCGCGCCGAACTCGCCCATGGCGCGCGCATTGCACAACAACACTCCGTAAAGCAGACCCCATTTCACATTCGGCAAGGTCACGCGCAAAAAAGTCTGTAGGCCGGACGCGCCGAGCGAAACCGCGGCTTCTTCCTCGCTGCGGCCTTGCTCCTGCATCAAGGGGATGAGCTCGCGCGCGACGAAAGGGAAGGTCACGAAGATGGTGGCGAGCACGAGTCCCGGCACGGCGAAGATGACCTGGATGTCGAACCTGTCGAGTATTGGTCCGAACCAACCTCTTGCGCCGAAGAGCAGGACATAGACCAGGCCGGAAACCACGGGCGACACGGAGAACGGCATGTCGATCAGGGTGATAAGCAAACTCTTGCCGCGAAAATCGAACTTTGCGATCGCCCAAGCCGCGGCTAGACCGAAAACCAGATTCAGTGGCACTGCAATGGAAGCGACCAGCAAGGTCAGGCGGATCGCGGCGATCGCGTCGTGCTCGCCGATCGCGGAGAAATAAGCCATCCAGCCGCGCCGCAACGCTTCGGTGAACACGGCCACCAGCGGCAGCACCAAAAACAGGCCGATGAATCCGAGCGCCGCCGCGATCAGCAGGAATTTCACCACGGGCGGCTCTTCCAACGCCCCGCGTATCGCCGCCGGATGGAGAGTCGCGTCGGTCACCGCCATTTGGCTGCCCAGAGCTGAAGCAGGTTGATCGTCAGCAGCATCACAAAGGCGGCTGCCAGCATCGCGATCCCGATCGAGGCGGCGCCGGCATAATCATATTGCTCGAGCTTCACCACGATCAGCAGCGGCGCGATCTCTGAAACCATCGGCAGATTGCCGGCGATGAAGATGACCGAGCCGTATTCGCCGACGCCGCGTGCGAAGGCGAGCGCCGAGCCGGTTGCCAGCGCCGGCGCCAGCGCGGGCAGCATGACGCGAAAGAAGACCTGGGCGCGCGTGGCGCCAAGCGTCGCTGCCGCCTCTTCGTGCTCGCGGTCAAGCTCTTCCAAGACCGGCTCGAGCGTGCGTACGACAAAAGGGAGGCCGATGAAAGTCAGCGCCACGACGATGCCGAGCGGCGTGAAGGCAATCTTGACGCCGATTTCGGCAAAGAGGCTTCCGATCCAGCCATTGGGCGCATAAAGCCCGGTCAGGGCGATGCCGGCAACGGCGGTCGGCAGCGCGAAGGGCAAATCGATCAACGCGTCGATCAGGCGGTGGGCGGGCAGGCGGTAACGCACCATGACCCAAGCCACGATCAGGCCGAAGAATGCATTGATCGCGGCGGCGATCAGCGCCGTGCCGAAGGAGACGCGCAAGGCGGCGAGAACGCGTGGCGAGGCGACCACGGCCAGAAAACCTTGAAACCCGATGGCCCAAGGGCGCAGAACGAGCGCCGCGAGCGGCAGCAGCACGATGATCGACAAATAGAACAAAGTGAAGCCGAGCGCCGGCCCGAAGCCAGGCAAGGCGCTCGGCGCGGTCCAACTCGTCGCTGCGATCGGTCTCGTCAAACGCCGAACTCCCTAGGCGAGCAACAAAGCGAGGGGCTTACGGTGCCTTGCCGGGCACCGTGATCTGGTCGAAGATTCCGCCATCGGCGAAATGCTTCGCTTGGGCCGCCGCCCAGCCGCCGAAATCCCGATCCACCGTGTAAAGCTCGATGGCGGGGAAATTGGCGGCAAAGCGCGCCGCCACTTCGGCGTCGCGCGGGCGATAATGGTTCTGGGCTTCGATCTCTTGCGCCGGCTTGGTGTAGAGGAAATTCAGATAAGCCTCGGCGGCCGCGCGCGTTCCATGCTTGTCGACATTTTTGTCGACGACCGCCACGGGCGGCTCGGCAAGAACGGAAGAGGGCGGATAGACGATCTCGAATTTGTCGGCCCCGAATTCGTCGAGCACGAGATAGGCTTCGTTCTCCCACGACAGCAAAACGTCGCCGATCCCGCGTTGAGCAAAGGTCAAGGTCGAACCGCGCGCGCCGGTATCGAGCACGGGCACATGTTGATAGAGCGCCTTCACGAACTCCTTTGCGCTGACTTCGCTCGCGCCCGGCAGATGCGCCGCATAAGCCCAGGCCGCGAGATAGGCCCAGCGCGCGCCGCCCGAGGTCTTGGGATTGGGCGTCGTCACCTGCACGTTGCCTTTCACCAAATCGCCCCAATCCGCGATCTGGTGCGGATTGCCTTTGCGCACCAGGAACACGATGGTCGATGTGTAGGGCGTGCTGGAATCCGGCAGGCGCTTTTGCCAATCGCTCGCCAGCAATCCGCCTTTCGCCGCAATCGCATCGATATCGGACGAGATCGCCAAGGTCACGACATCGGCGCCCAAACCATCGATGACCGCGCGAGCCTGTGCGCCCGACCCGCTATGCGACTGGCTGATCACGATATCATCGCCGGTTTGCGCCTTCCATTGGGCGGCGAAAGCGGTGTTGATGGCTTTGTAGAGCTCGCGCGTCGGATCGTAGCTGACATTGAGGAGCTGGATGGTCTTGGCCGCCGCCGCCTGGCCGAGTGCCAAGACGCTCGCAAAAGCGAGCGCGCCTCCCAGAAGGGAAAGTCGCGGTCGAAACAGATTGCTCATGATGCTCTCGCATTTTACGCAACAAATGATGTGAAATATTTTATCAATACACAACAACTTGCTGAAATCACATCATTCTCCGTAACGCGAGAGAGTCAATAGACAGTGGGCAACTATCCCGGAGCCATTTCGTCGCGCAGCCTCGACGAGATCTTCACTTAAGCGCATTTGGCGTGACGTCGTCGCCGTCTTTCTTTTGTCATAGAGAAATACCGCCAAACCCGCGACGCTATGCGGGTTTCGGGGGTGGTCAGGCGTCGTTTTCGGCGCGGTCGATCAGATGGACGAAAGATCCCAGCACTGTGCCGGCGATCCGCCCTGCGGAACCCAAGACCGCGCCATCCGCATCCTCGAGGTTGAATAGGGGCGTACCGTCGCCTTCGCTGCAGACGGTCGCGTAATGGAATTCGTGGCCGCGGAATTCCTGGCCTGTCGCGCCCAAGGGGCCTGACGTCGCAAGCCGCGCCCGGCGATAACCCAGATGCAGCTTGCGGGCGGCAAAATTGGTTTCGAGCGGCAACAACCCGGCCATTTCATGCGGCGTGCCGGTCGCATCCACGAGGCTTCGGCCCAAGGTCATGTATCCGCCGCATTCGCCATAAATGGTGGCGCCGCGTTTGGCGGCATCGCGCAGCCCTTCGAGGAACTCAGAATTGGCGGCGAGTTGGGCGGCATGGAGCTCGGGATAGCCGCCGGGCAGAAAGACGGCGTCCGCGTTCAGTGCCGGCGGCTGGTTTGCGAGCGGCGAGAAATAGCTGAGTTCGCTCCCGTCCACGCACCAGGCTTCCAGCATCGAATCATAGGCGAACAGAAAAGCATCGTCGCGCGCTACGGCAATGTGTGCGCCAAGGGTTGGAAAAGTGCCGCCGCGCGGCGCCACATCGAGCCGCGACGGAAGCGCGAGCGCCAGCAGCGCGTCGATATCGATCGTCTTGCTTGCGAAGGCGCCGGCACGGTCAAGAAATGCATCCAGCTCGCGATGCTCGCTTGCCGGCACCAGGCCAAGATGCCGCGCAGGAATTTCAAGATCCCCGTTTCGCGGCAGCATCCCTGCCAGCGCGACTTGCGGGAGCGTCGCGCGTAACGCCGCGCTCAACAGGGTCGCATGCCGTTCGCTGCCGACACGGTTGAAGATCACACCGGCGATCGTCACCGCAGCGCGATGACGCGCGAAACCTTCGATCAAGGCCGCGACGGAATGGGCTTGGCCCTCGACATTGACGACCAAGATCACCGGCCAGCCGGTCAGTACCGCAAGCTCGGCGGTCGAGCCGCGTCCTGCCATCCCGGCACCATCGAACAAGCCCATCACGCCTTCGCACAAGACGATGTCGGCGCCCGATTGAAGGCTCTTGATCTGCGCCGCCAAGGTTTCCGGGCGCATTGCCCAAGGATCAAGGTTGCGACACGGCTTTTGAGATGCGGCGGCGAGAAAGCCGGCATCGATGTAATCGGGTCCGGCCTTGGCGGCGGAGACGCGCAAGCCGCGCCGACGCAGACAGCGAGCCAAGCCGAGTGTCACCACGGTCTTGCCGCTGCCCGATTGCGGCGCGGCAATGATCAGGCCGCCCGTCACCGAATGCGGCTCACAAAAAGCGTTGAATGGAGGCGGCCATGGCTTTGGGCGGCAGGCCGGTCGGAAGCTGGGCGAGATAGCGCCCGTCGCGCCCGATCACATAGATGATCGAGCTGTGATCGATCAGATAATCGTCGCTGCCCGATTGCGGCACTTTGGCCACGTAAACATGGTATTCGCCTTCGACTTTCTTGAGCTCGTCCGGCGTTCCGGTCATCGCGAGCAGCCGGGGATGAAAATTCGCCGCATAGGATTTGAGCTGTTCTTGGGTGTCGCGCGCCGGATCGACCGAGATGAAGAGCGGCTGCACCTTGGCCGCCTTGTCTCCCAAAATGTCGAGCGTCTCGCTCATCGCCTGCAAGGTCGTGGGACAAGCGTCGGGGCAATAGGTGTAGCCGAAATAGATCAGCATCACCTCGCCGCGAAAATCGCTGTCATGGCGCACCACGCCGTTCTGGTCGGTCAGGGTGAAAGGCCCGCCCACGGCGGGCGCGGCATCCTCGCCGCCGAGCCAGAACTGCTCGTAAACTACCCCGCCGACGATCACGGCAAGCGCGGCGAGGAAGATATAGAGCCCGCGGCGGGCCGCTTCGGACATGAGCCGGATATAGGTCAGAAAGACGGGGCTTTCCAGGGACCAAAAGACGCGGGCGAAAAGGGCCCTGCTAGCCGCTCAACGCACCGGATCGAGCGCTTTTTGCGCCAATTCGCCGACCCAGTCGAGTTCGGAGCGCAAACGGACGACCGGGCCGACCGCCACCACGGCCGGCGGCTCGATCGCCGCCGCTGCCGCATCGGCGGCGGCTTTGCTCAGAGTGGTTTCCAACACCCGCTGCTCTGCGGTGGTGGCCTTGCTGATGATGGCGACCGGCTCGTCCTTGGACCGGCCCGCTGCCATTAGCCGTTGCGCGATCGGCGCCAGATTCTTGAGCGCCATATAGATCACCAGCACTGCCGCGCCGCGGGACAACGCTTCCCAATCGACCGCTTCGGGCAGGATGCCGCCGCTCGCTTGGCCGGTGACAAAGGCGATCGCCGAATTGGTGTCGCGGTGGGTTACCGGAATGCCGGCATAGGCTAGGCCGCCGATACCCGCCGTGATGCCCGGTACGATCCGGAACGGGATATGCGCGCCGGCAAGGGTCAAGCCTTCCTCGCCGCCGCGGCCGAAAACAAAAGGGTCGCCGCCTTTCAAGCGCAACACACGCTTCCCGCTTTGCGCCAGCTCAACCAGCCGCAACGAAATATCGGGTTGCGACGGAGACGGTTTGCCGCCGCGCTTGCCGGCATGCTCGAGCGGGGTACCGGGTTTGACCAGGCGCAGAATGCGGTCCGAGACCAGCGCGTCGTAAACCACGATATCGGCGTTGCGCAACGCGTGCAGCGCCAGCAGAGTCAGCAAGCCCGGATCGCCGGGGCCGGCGCCGACCAGCCAGACCGTGCCGGGCCGGAATTCCGGCAATGCCAATTCGGGCGTATCGAAAGCGGAGCGATCCATCTTTTGAGCCTACAACGCCGCGCGCCGCGCGTGTAGCGGTGGGCAGGCCGGGACAATAGTATTCCGACACGATGGCAGAGATGGCAAAGCGCGGTTTGCGGCGCGGCTGGACCACCGGCGCCTGCGCCGCGGCGGCGGCGCGCGCCGCCTATGAGGCGCTGCTGACCGGGCGATTTCCCGACCCGGTGATGATCACCCTGCCCGGCGGTCAGCAGCCGCGTTTCGCGCTCGCTCTCCAGGAGCTGCAAGGCGACATCGCTCGTGCCGGCGTGGTGAAGGATGCCGGCGACGATCCCGATGCCACGCATGGCGCGCTGGTCGTCGCCGAGGTCGCGGTGGCGCCGGAAGGAAGCGGGCTTTCCTTCCATGCCGGACCAGGAGTTGGCACGGTGACGCGGCCCGGCCTGCCGCTCGCGGTCGGCGAGCCGGCGATCAACCCCGGACCGCGCGCGATGATCGCCCAGGCGCTTGGCGAGGTGGCGGCCGCTTGCGGGCGCGGCGCGGTCGATGCATCGGTCACTTTGTCGATTCCCGGCGGCGAGCAGCTTGCGGCCAAGACGTTGAATGCGCGGCTCGGCATCCTCGGCGGCTTGTCGATCCTTGGCACGACGGGAATCGTCATTCCTTATTCCTGTGCTGCTTGGCTTCATTCGATCCATCGCGGCATCGATGTCGCGCGTGCTGCCGGTCTCGCACATATCGCCGCCTCGACCGGCTCGACATCCGAGGCGGCGGTGCAGCGGCTTTATGGTCTGGCGGATGTCGCGCTGATCGAGATGGGCGATTTCGTCGGCGGCACGCTCAAATATCTGCGCCGCCATCCAGTGCCGCGTCTGACTTTGGCAGGAGGATTCGGCAAGCTCGCCAAGCTTGCGCAAGGCCATCTCGATCTGCATTCCGGCAAAAGCCGTCTCGACACCGCCGCTTTGGCGCGCATGCTTGCGGAGCTGGGCGCCGCACCGGAAATTGTCGACGTTGCCGCGCAAGCTGGCGGTGCGGCGGAAGCGCTCGCGGCGGCCCCGCCAAACCTGGCGCCGGCATTTGCCGCACGCATCGCACAGCAGGCGCGCGAGGTTGCGCTTGCGACCTTGGCGGGCGGAATTGCCGTCGAGGTTGCGATTTTCAATCGCCGCGGGGAACTGATCGCCGATGCCACACGCTGAACCGCGTCATCTTCTGATCCTCGGCGGCACCGAGGAAGCGCGCCGGCTCGCCGAACGCGCAAGCGCGTCGCTCGCGCCACAACTGCGGATCACCACCTCGCTCGCCGGACGCACCTTGGCGGTGGCGGCGTTGGCCGGCGCGGTGCGTCGCGGCGGCTTCGGCGGCGCCGAGGGCTTGGCGGACTATTTGCGGGCCGCCTCCGTCGATCTTGTGGTCGATGCGACGCACCCTTTTGCCACCCGTATCTCGGCGGCCGCGCAAGAAGCGTGTCGCTCGCTTGGCATGCCGTTGCTTGTCCTGACGCGGCCATCCTGGGCGCCGCAGTCGGGCGATCATTGGCATGAAGTCGCCAGCGCGAGCGAAGCGGCGGTGCTGTTGCCGAATCTGGGCAAGCGCGTCTTCCTGACGATCGGACGCAGCGAGCTGGCGGCATTTTCCGGCGTAACCGACGCGCATTTCCTCGTACGGCTGGTCGATCCGCCGGCGGAGAGCTTGCCGTTGGCCTCGTGGGAGTTAATCCTCGGCCGCGGACCGTTCACGGTCGACGATGAACGTCTTATCATGACGCGCCACGCCATCGAGGTGTTGGTGGCCAAGGGCTCGGGCGGTACCGCAACTGAAGCGAAACTCGCTGCCGCGCGATCGCTTGGCATTCCGGTCGTGCTGCAGCGCCGTCCGCCCCGCGCAGCGGGCGCCTGCGTCGAACGGGTCGAGGACGCCATCGCCTGGATCGAAGCGCGGTTGCAGCAAACCAAGGAGCCCGCATCATGAGTTACCGCGCCATCCTGTTCGTGGCGCTCGCTTTCGTCATGTTCGGCGCGCGCGGCGCTTGCGCTCAAAGCATGCCGCTCGGCGGCCTGGATCTTTCGAACTGGTACAGCGTCGGCGCGGCCGCGGCCCGCAACAAGACCGAAGATGTCCGCAACTTGCTCACCTCGGGAAAGAGCGCCGATGACGTCGATGAGAAAGGCGAAACGGCCCTCGGCTATGCGGCGAGCTTCGGCAATGTCGAGATGACGCAAATCTTGCTCAAATATCATGCGCCGGTCGATCGCCGCGATCAGCTCGGCAACGCGCCGCTGCATTGGGCCGCGGATCGCGGCAGCGTCGAGGTGATGCAGCTTCTGCTCGATGCCAAGGCGGTGGTCGACGCGCAGAACAAGCAGGGCATCACGCCGCTGATGTTGGCCGCCAGCAAAGGACAGGTTCCGGTGGTGCGGTTGCTTCTAAAACACGGCGCCGATCCGCGCAGGCAAGACTATACCGGCCGCGACGCGTTGGGCTGGGCGGAAGGCAAGCCGAACGTGCAGCAATTGCTGCGCGCCACCCCGGCCGGCTGACGTCACACCTTCTTCGGGCGCGGCCGCAGCACATGGTGGTGCGCCGGCGCGTAAAGCCGGCTGTCGCTAAATTTGCCGCTGCCCGGTGAATCGGCGAGCACGCGTCCGACGATGATCAGCGCCGTGCGGGTGAAGCCGGCCGCTTTTACTTGATCGCGGATGCTTGCCAAGCTGCCGCGCAGGATTTTCTCGTCGGGCCAGCTCGCGCGATAAACCACCGCGACCGGGCAATCTTCGCCATAGCGGGGCACGAGCTCGCGCACCACGCGGGCAAGATTGTTGATCGACAAATGCAAGACCAAAGTCGCTTTGCTTTGCGCCAGCGTTGCCAATTCCTCGCCCTCGGGCATGGCAGAGGCGCGCACGGAAGTGCGCGTAAGAATGACGGTTTGTGCGATCTCCGGCAGAGTCAGTTCCGTCCCAAGCGCGGCGGCGGCGGCGGCGAAGGCGGGCACGCCCGGCGTGAGGTCGTAAGGGATATTCAGCGCATCGAGCCGCCGCATTTGCTCGGCCACCGCGCCGTAGAGCGAAATGTCGCCGGAATGAACGCGCGCAACCTCTTTGCCCTGTTCGTGAGCAAGCGCCATCTCGGCGATGATCTCGTCGAGGGTCAGCGGTGCGGTATCGATCACGCGCGCGTCTTTCGGCGCCGCGGCCACGACGGCGTCAGGTACCAGCGATCCGGCGTAAAGGCAGACGGCGCAACGCTCGATCAGGCGCAGCCCGCGCACCGTGATCAGATCGGGCGCGCCCGGCCCGGCGCCGATGAAATGGACGGTCACGAGCTCTTCTTTGCGGCATAGCCGCGCGGCGTGTAAAGCCGCGCCGTGTCGCCCAGCCGGCGTGTTGCGCTGCTGCCGACAAGCACGAGGGTCAACATATCGACCTGCGCGGGATCGAGTGCGCGCAAACTCGTCACCACGATGTTCTCGCCCACGCGGCCGAGATTGCGCGCCAACGCGACCGGCGTATCGGACGCTCGCGCGGCGAGAAGGATTTCGCGCGCGATTTGAAGTTGCGTTCCTCGCCGCGCGGAGCGCGGATTATAAAGCGCGATGACGAAATCGCCTTCCGCCGCCGCCTTGATGCGGCGCTCGATTTGATCCCAAGGTGTGAGCAAATCCGACAACGAGATCGCGCAGAAATCATGGCCGAGCGGCGCGCCGAGCCGTGCCGCGGCTACCTGCATCGCCGAAATGCCGGGTACGACCTCGATCGCGATCCGCTGCCATCCCGGCCGTGCCTCGCGTTCCAAAAGCTCGAAGACCAGGCTAGCAAGGCCATAAATCCCGGCATCGCCCGAGGATACCAGCGCCACCGCGCGGCCCGACGCCGCAAGGTCGAGCGCCTTGCGCGCGCGCTCCTCTTCGGCGCCGAGCGCGCTTTCATGCCGGGTTTTGCCCGCAAGCGCGGAGCCGAGCAGATCGAGATAAAGCCGATAGCCCACGACATCGCTCGCGGCCATGAGCGCCGCATTCGCTGTCTCCGTGCGCGAGGCTTCATCGCCGGGTCCGATGCCGATGATGGCAAGACTGCCGCGCTTCCGGCCGATCCGTTCGGGATCGAGCGCATGCGGCGCGCGCGCAATGGCACAAGTGACCCGCGCGCCCAATTGCTTTGCCACGATCAAACGGCTTTCGGGTCCGGAAGCGGCCAGCGCCGCACCCTCTGCGACGCCGTAGCAGCCGACGGCGCGGAATACCACGTCCGACGGCGCGGTCAGCCGCGCGGTTTCGCCGAGAAGCTCGGCAGCGGTGAAGAACCGCGCTGGCACGTCCAATGTGGCGGCAAGCGCGTGGATGGCGGCTTCATCGCTTTTGAGGTCGAGCGATGCGACCAGCGCAATCGCCTGGGGGGCGAGGCCGTTGCGCTCGAGCGTCGCCATAACGAAGGCTTCAAGCTCTGTCGCGTCAACGCCGCGCTCGCAACCGATACCCAAGGCCAGCACTGGCGGATGCAGGACCAGCGCCTCTTCCGTTTCGCCGATCGCCCGGTCGGTGACCCTGATGGCGAGCTTTCCCCGGTCGGTGAAACGTGCGCCGCCTTCTTGCAGCCAAGCGGCGTCGCCAACTTCGATTTTGAGCGCCACGTCTTCGCCGGCCAGCAAGGCAGCGGTTACCGCTTTCATGTTTTGGGGATTGGCGACACGCCAGCCCGGCGGCGCATCGTCCAGCGCCAAATCGAAACGCACATCGCCCGCCGTGGTGATCGCGGCGTTGCCGCCCGTCATCGCGGCGATGGTGCGCGCCAGTTGATTGGCACCGCGATGCCCGCCCAAAAGCGGCACGGCGACGGCGCCGTCCTCAGCCACCGCGACCACCGGCGGCTCGCGCCGCTTTTCGGCGATCAAAGGCGCCAAAACCCGCACGAGGATTCCGCTCGCGCAAACGCCGATGATCGGCGTCCCGGCGGCGAACAGCGCGCGCAGATGCGCGCCGATCTGCTCGAAGCGCACATCCCCATCGAGATCGCGCGCCGCTGGGGCGTGAATTTGCGCTTGTGGCAAGATCGCCTTGATTCGGCGTGCCAGATTCATGGCTGAGGAGCCGAGGACGATGATCGCGGCGCGTTCCGGCACGGAGCTCATCGCCATGCCTCGCCGCGCCGATGCAACAGGATCATCGAGAAATAAGGAGCATCGTCGGGGTTCACCGCGTCGAGCGGCAAAACCTTTGCCGCGGCAAGGGTCGCACGTTCGACATAGCGCGCGCTTGCGGCCAACCCTTCGCGCTCGAGCAAGGCACGCACGCGCGCGAAATTGCGGCCGAGCTTGATGATCGCCGCTGCGTCGCAATTCTTGAGGTGGCGTCGAAGATCCTCGTCCGGCAAAGTCGCGGGCACGACGCTGAGTACGTCGTTGCGCGCGGCGAGCGGAAAGCCTGCGGCGGCGGCGCAAGCGCCGAGCGACGAGACGCCCGGGACGATCGCGACCGGGAATCGCTCGCTCAACCGGCCGAAGAGATACATGAACGAGCCGTAGAAGAACGGGTCGCCTTGGCACAGAATCGCGACGTCGCTTCCGGCATCGAGGTGCAAGGCGATGTCCTGGGCCGCCCGGTCATAGACCGCTTGCGCCGGGAAGCGCGCGCTTTCCATCGGGATGCGGATCGGCAATTCGGTCTGTCCCGGCGAAAGCCAATGCGCGACGATGCCACGCGCAAAGCTCGCGCCGGTTTCGGGCGCGGGATAGGCCACCACCGCCGCTTGCCGCAAGATGCGCCAGGCTTTGAGCGTGATCAGCTCGGGATCGCCCGGGCCGACTCCCAGCCCGTAAACTCGTCCGGTCATCGCGGCACTCCGGCGTAAAGGGTCAATGTCATGGCGCGACCGTTGGAATAATCGAGACCCGAGACCTTGCCGATTTCGCGCGGAGACCAGCCGCGCGCGGCGAGGCTCGCGCGAAATGCGTCATCTTCGCGGCCTTCGATCAGCGCCAAGGCGCCGCGCGCCGTGGTGAGATGATCGGCCGCGCGATCGGCCGTCGTCAGCAAGGTCGGCGTGCCCAGCATGAAGACAAGGCTTGGTTCTGCGTAACCGGCCGCGGCAACGGGCACGTCCTTGGGAGGGGCATAGCCCGCGACCAAAGATGCCGCGTCACGCGACAGCCAAAGCTGATCGAGTCGCGGCACAACGAATTCGAATCCGATCGCCACGACAAATAGTGATACGATGACGGCCCGTACGCCGAGTCCTGGCGAAGGCGCGCGTCTGGCGGCGAGCGCGATGCGCGTGCCGAGATAAAGCGCGATGGCGGCGGCCACGACGCCCGCGCCGAGGGCTGAGGGCCCGTATTGCATCGGCAGCAGGATCAGGGCGGCAGAAATGCCCGATGTCACCAGCAGCCACAATCCGGTAACCAGCCGGTCGAGCCAAACCGGTGCAATCAAGGCGTTCTCGCTCGCGGCCACAAGCGCGCGTCCGATCAACAGCGCCAAAGCCGGATAGGCGGGAAGCAGATAATTCGGCAGCTTGGTCGGAACGAGCTCGATCAAAATCCAGAACGGCACGGCCCAGGCAATGAGGAAACGCTCCGCCGTTGCGCGACGCTGTTGCCACGCCCAGGCGATTCCCGGTCCGAGGAAAAGCACGCCAGGCCAGAAGGTGACGGCGAGCAGCAGCAGATAATAAAGCGGCGGCGCGCCATGGCTTTCTTGCGCGCCGATGAGCTTGCCGAAAAAATCCTTGCCGAGGGAGTCGCTCAAGAACGCACCCTTGGTGGCGGCGGATATCGCCACCAGCCAAGGCAGCACGATGAGCGCAAGCAAGATCAAGCCGGACAGCGGCCGCAATGCCTTGAGCCAGCGATAGTCGCGATCGGCAACGGCAAGAGAAATCGCGGTAAGCGCCGCCACCACCGCCGCGACCGGACCTTTCACCAGAATGGCGCCGGCGAGCGCCGCCCAGAACAGCAAGGCATAACGCCGATCAGCGGTGCCGCCGCCGCGCGCGGCAAGATAAATGCGCGCGAGTGCCAACTGGGTCGCGGCAACGCAGGCGAGCAGCACGGCATCGGTCTTGGCGAGATGGGCTTCCACGACGACGCCGAGCGAAGCGGCCAGCAAGGCGGCGCCGAGAAACGCCGCTTTGCGCCCGACCAATGCGGCGCCCATGCCGAAGGTCATCACGGCGGCGGCGGTTGCGCCCAACAGCGACGGCACGCGATAGGGCCAGATTGCGTTGCTTTCCGCGTTGCTCAGCAACGAGGCGGCGGCGGCCTGGAGCCAATAAATGCCTGCGGGCTTTTTGTTGCGCGCCTCGTCTTGAAAACGGATGGCGATGAAATCGTGCGTCTCGAGCATCTGCCGAGTCGCTTGCACGAAGCGCGCCTCGTCGCGATCGGTTGCCGGCAGGTTGACGATCCCCGGCAAGTAAAGCCCGAGACACAGAAGCACCAGCAGCGCGTAAGGCCGCCATGATTGCAGCGCCTGGTCGATCATCGCGGCTTGACGAGCACGAGCTGGGTGATCTGCATGGCATGGCGCCAGAAGCGGTGTCCTTCGGCATGGGCCACCGCGATCCGCGTGAGCTCGCCGCCCCATGCGGCGTGGCGGCGGAACAAGGCGGCTTCCCCGTCGAGCGTCACGGCATTGGCGACGAGTCTTGCGCCCGGCTTGAGGCCGCGCCACGCAGCGTCCCAAACCGCTTCATCGCTCACGGCGCCGCCGAGGAAGATCGCATCGGGCGCGGGCAAAGTGTCAAGCGCCGCGGGCGCCGCGGCGCGGATGATCTCGATCTCCGGCACGCCGAGCGCTGCGGCGTTCTCGGCGATATTGCCGGCGCGCGTGGCGTCGCGCTCGATCGCGATCGCTTTCATACCTGATTCCGCGCGCAACCATTCGATCGCCACCGCGCCGCTGCCGGCGCCGATATCCCACAGCAACTCGCCCGGCAAAGGTGCCAGCGCCGCAAGGGTTGCCGCACGCACCGCGCGTTTGGTGATCTGGCCGTCATGGCGGAACGCATCATCAGGCAGAGCCGCGCGGCGCGGCAAAGCACGCGTACCCGCTTCGCCTTGGCAGTCGATGGCGATGGTGTTGAGGTCGGCCACATTGCCGTTCCACGCTGCGGCGCTTGCGTCGAGGCGGCGTTCGCGTGGTCCGCCGAGATGCTCGAAGACGGTTAGTAATGAAGGCCCCCAGCCGGAGTCACTCAACATTCGGGCAACTTTGGCTGGCGTGTCACTGTCATTCGACAAGGCGATCACGCGCGCGCCCGGCGCCAAATGAAGCCGCAACCGGTCGAGTGAACGTCCGTGCAGGCTGAGGCAGGTGCAATCTTCCAGCGGCCAAAGCAGACGCGAAGCCGCAAGGCTGAACGCGCTCGGGCGCGGCAGGACGATCATCTCGTCGTGTTTGAAATGGCGGGCAAGCAAAGCGCCGACGCCGTAGCACAAGGGATCGCCGCTCGCCAGCACGGCCACGCGCTGGCCGCGCCGGCGCGCAATTTCCGGCAAGGTCTCGGCCAATGGGCTCGACCAGCACAGTCTTTCGCCCGCAATCTTCGGGATAAGCGCTAAATGGCGCGTGCCGCCGACGACCAGCGCAGCATTTTCGATCAGACTGCGTGCCGCGCCGGAAAGCCCATCCCAACCGTCTTCGCCGATCCCGATCACGGCAAGCCAAGCGCTCATGGCATACCCAGAAGCGCGTTGACCGAAGCCGCGGCGAGCGCGCTGCCGCCGCGCCGCCCGGCCAGCGCGATGAACGGGATGTTCCAAGGATTTTGCGCCAACGCTGCTTTTGCTTCGGCCGCGCCAACGAAGCCGACCGGAAAGCCCAGGATGAGCGCGGGCCGTGCCGCGCCCGCTTCCATCATCTCGAGAAGATGAAACAACGCGGTCGGCGCGTTGCCGATCGCCACCACCGCGCCGGCCAAACGCGGCCGCCATAATTCCACCGCGGCGGCGGAACGCGTCGTCTTGAGCCGTTTTGCCAAACCGGCCACGCGCTTGTCGCCGAGCGTGCAAACCGCTTTACGCTGGGTGATCCCGGCCGCCACCATGCGCGCATCGACCAGGATCGTCGCACCCTCGGCCAGCGCCTTGCGGCCGATCGCGGCAGCGCCCTTCGACCATATCAGATCGTCAAGGATCGCTGGCTCGCCCACGGTGTGGACAAGGCGCAGTGCCACCGGCCTAAGATCGCGCGGCAGGCGCGAAAGATCCACCTCGCGCCGGATCAGCGCGAAAGAGCGGCGATAGATCGCCGCCGGGTCGCGGAGATAGGCAAATTCCATCGCCTGCCTAGGACGCGCCGTGCTTGCCATGGGGATGATGATGGACATGGCCGTCGTGATGATGGTGGCCGTGATCGTGATCGGCATCCGTGCCGACGCCACGCACGTGATGATGATGTCCTTCCTGCGGCGCGCCGGTGGCGGCTTCGTAGCCGACGATCTGCGCGCGGTATTTGCACAGGCGGCAATTCATTGCCGGCTCGCCATCCGCCACTTCGGCGACTCGGTCGGCGAAGCAGTCGAGCACCAGCGGGTGATCGCGCAGATAGGTCGCTTTCACGAATTCGATTTCGGGGTGATCGGCGGCCACAAGATCGACCGCGCCATAGATGCGCTTCACCAGCACGCCGGTGAACAGGAAATAGGGAAAGACGATGACGCGGCGAAAGCCCATCATCGCCACGCGCCGCAAGGCGGGCTCGACCAAAGGATGGGCGACACCGCTGAAACCGGTTTCCGCCCAGCCGAAGCCCATGCCTTCCCATAGCATGCGCGTGAGCTTCGCGATATTCGAATTGGCGTCGGGATCGTTGGTGCCGCGCCCAACCACGAGCAACAGAGTCTCGCTCCGCGGCACGGCATGGCGACCGCGCGCTTCGGCTTCGGCGATGCGTTCCGCCGCGGCGTTGAGCAGCTTCGGCTCGATCGACAATTCGCGGCCGAAACGCATCTCGATGCCGGGATATTGCGCGGCGAAGCTGTTGACCTCCCAAGGCAGGTCGTTCTTCACATGACTCGCGGCGAACAGCATGCCTGGCAAGGCGAGGATGCGTCCGACGCCGCGCGAAGCGAGTTTTTCAAGACCTTCGCGGATCACGGGCCGCGCGAATTCGAGGTAACCGGTTTCGATGTCGATCTCGGGCAGTCGCGCCTTGAGGCTCGCCGCCACCAGCTCGAATTCCGAAATCGCATCGGGATCGCGGCTCCCATGGCCGCAGACCATGACGCCGGTCTTGGTTGTGGCAACTTTCATCTCACCCCTGCTTTCCCCTTGTATTCGATTGGCGTTGCAGACGATCTTTCGGCCCATGTTGTTTCACGCTGGCCCCGACCCGCTGCTGATCCTGCTCTTGGCGCAGGTGCTCGACCTGGCCTTCGGCGACATGGCACGCGTCTTTCGCTATCTGCCGCATCCGGTGGTGATCGCGGGAAGCGCCGTCGCCTTGCTCGACCGCCGACTCAACCGCGCCTCGCGCAGCGATCGCACGCGCCGGGTCCGCGGCGCCATCGTCGTGATCCTGCTGTGCGCCGCCGCCGCATTGCTGGGCTGGGCGGTGAGGCGATATCTCGCCATCGTGCATTTCGGCTGGGCGATCGAGGCGTTCATCGTCGCCATTCTTTTGGCGCAGCGCAGCCTTTTCGAGCATGTCGCCGCCGTGGCCGATGCGCTGCAGAATCGCAGCCTCGAAGCCGGGCGCGAGGCGGTAGCGAAAATCGTCGGACGCGATCCCTTGAGCCTCGATGAATACGGCGTCGCGCGCGCGGCGATCGAATCCTTGTTCGAGAATTTCAGCGACGGCGTCGTGGCGCCGGCTTTCTGGTATGTGCTCTTGGGCCTGCCGGGCATTTTCGTTTACAAGACTGCGAGCACGCTCGACAGCATGATCGGCCATCGCTCGCCGAAATATCTTCATTTCGGCTGGGCGGCGGCGCGTTTCGACGATGCGCTCAACTGGATTCCCGCGCGCTTCACGGGGCTCTTGATATGCCTTGCCGCTTTCGCCGTGCCGGAAACCAGGCTCGGCACCGGCGTCAAAACCATGATCGGCGATGCGCGCAAGCATCGTTCGCCCAATGCCGGTTGGCCCGAGGCGGCGGCGGCGGGCGCGCTCGGCCTCGCGCTCGGCGGCCCGCGGCGTTATGGCGGCAATGCCGCGAACGAGCCCTGGCTCGGCGCCGGGCGCGCGCGCGTGACCGTCGCCGACATCGGCGTGGCGCTGAAGCTTTATCTCGGCGCGGCGTCCTGTTTTGCGGTCCTGATCCTGCTCGCCGCCGCGGCGCGCAACTATCTCTAAATCAACGCGCACGTGCGATCTCCAGCAGCGCGTCGAGATCGAGATGCAATTCGAGATGACGCGCCAAGGCGTCGAGCGCGCTCTCGACGCGATCCTCGTCTTCGAGCGCGGGGTCGCCCACGCCGCCGAGCCGCGTCAGAAACGCACGCCGGAATCCATCGGCGGAAAAGAGCCCGTGCAGATGACATCCCATCACCCGTCCGTTGCGCGATACCGCCCCGTCGCTGCGTCCTTCGAGCCACAACATCGGCCGCTCCGCATCGCCGCCCGATGTGCGGCCCATATGCATCTCATAGCCTGCGACGGCCTCGCCGCTCATCGCCTCGGTACCGCGTGCGGCGACCAGCAGCTTCTCGCTCGTGAACTCGGTCGTGACATCGAGCAGACCGAGTCCTTCGGCTTCGCCGGGCGCGGCCTCCATTCCCATTGGGTCGCGAATATGCCGGCCAAGCATCTGATAGCCGGCGCAAATCCCGAGCACTTGGCCGCCGCGCCGGACATGCGCCTTGATGTCGATATCCCAGCCTTCCGCGCGCAAGGCGGCGAGATCGGCGAGGGTCGATTTCGAGCCCGGCAGCACGATGAGATCGCACAAGGGCAACGGCGTGCCTGGCGCGACGAAATCCAAGGCCAGCGATTTTTCCGCGCGCAGCGGATCGAAATCGTCGAAATTGGCGAGATGCGGCAGCATCGGCACCGCGATCGTCAAAGCGCCGGCCCGGGCGGGACGGGCAAGTCGACGCAGCGCCATGCTGTCCTCGTCCGGCAGGTCGCGCAGCCGGTCGAACCAGGGCACGATGCCGAAACAGCGCACGCCCAGATGCGCGCGGAGAATGTCGAGCGCGTCGGCGAACATGCCGAGATCGCCGCGAAACTTGTTGATGATATAGCCTTTGACCAGCGCGCGCTCCTCGGGCGCCAGTAGCGCATGGGTTCCGACCAGCTGAGCGATCACGCCGCCGCGGTCGATATCGCCGACCAGCGCGACCGGCACCTTGGCGGCGAGAGCGAATCCCATATTGGCGATGTCGAAAGCGCGCAGATTGACCTCGGCCGCCGAGCCCGCGCCTTCGGCCAGCACGAGATCGGCTTGTGCCTCGAGTCGTGCAAAGCTTTCGAGCACGCGCGGCATCAGGCCGAGCTTCATCATGTGATAGTCTTGGGCCGAGGCAGTGCCGTGCAGCTTCCCGCCGACGATCACTTGCGCCATGCGCTCGGCTTGCGGCTTCAACAAAACGGGATTCATGTCGACGCTCGCTGTCACGCGCGCCGCGCGCGCTTGCAACGCCTGGGCGCGGCCGATCTCGCCGCCATCCGCCGTCACGGCGGCGTTGTTCGACATGTTTTGCGGCTTGAACGGGCGCACTTTGAGGCCGCGTTGCGTGTAGGCGCGCGCCAGCCCGGCGACGATGACAGATTTCCCGACATCGGAGCCGGTTCCTTGCAGCATAAGCGCCGGCGATGCCATTAGAACTCGATGCCCTTCTGCGCTTTGACGCCGGCGCGAAAGGGATGCTTCACCATGGTCATCTCGGTGACGAGATCGGCGATCTCGATCAGCTCGGGCTTGGCGTTGCGCCCGGTGACGATAACGTGCAAGTCGCGCGGCTTCGCCTTCAAGGTTTCGATCACCTCGTCAAGCGGCAAATAGTCGTAGCGCAGCACGATGTTGAGCTCGTCGAGTAGAACGAGCTGATAGGCGGGATCGGCGATCATTGCCTTGCCGGCTTCCCAAGCGGCGCGCGCCGCAGCGATATCGCGCGCGCGGTCTTGCGTATCCCAGGTGAAGCCTTCGCCCATGGCGCGACAAGTGACGAGATCGGGATAGGCGTCGAGCACTTTGCGTTCGCCGGTTTCCCAGGCGCCTTTCACGAATTGCACGATGCCGACCCGCATCCCGTGGCCGAGGCAGCGCAGCACCATGCCGAAGGCGGCGGTGGATTTGCCTTTCCCGGTGCCGGTGTGAACAATCAGCAGCCCGCGCTCGTCGGTCTTCGTCGCCAGCATTCGGGCGCGCGCCGCCTTGCGCTTTGCCATCTTTTCGGCGTGGCGCCGGTTGATCTCGTCTTCGCTTTCGACCGCGTCGCTCATGTCCCGATCCCCAACAGCTCGCGCACCTGATTGCGCTTGGGGCGCCACAGCCCGCGCTCGATCGCCTCGGCCATGCGCGCTTCGATTTCCGTCAGCGCGTCGGGATTATGCGCTTCGAGAAATCCGCGCACCGCCGCATCGCCAAGATAGGCGTCGAACAACGCATCGAAATGATGATCCTTCACGACGCGCGTCGTGGCGGCGAAGGCAAAGAGGTAGTCGACCGTCGCGGCGATCTCGAACCCGCCCTTATAGCCGTGGCGCATCACGCCTTTGATCCATTTGGGATTGGCGGCGCGGGCATGGACGACACGGCCGATCTCTTCCTCGAGGCGGCGGATGCGCGGCGTCTCAGGGCGTGAATGATCATTGTGGTAGACCGTTGGCGCAGCGCCCGCGACGTGCCGCACCGCGGCGGCAAGTCCGCCCTCGAATTGGTAATAGTCGTCGCTGTCCAAGAGATCGTGTTCGCGATTGTCCTGGTTTTGCACGATCGCTTCGACCGTGCCGAGCCGGGCGCGGAAGAGCGATGATGCTTCCTGCCCTTGCGCGCCGTCGCCATAGGCGAAGCCGCCCCAGGCAAGATAGGCTTCGGCCAGATCGGATTCGTCGCGCCATAAGCGCTCGTCGATCAGCGCTTGAAGCCCGGCGCCATAGGCGCCCGGTTTCGAGCCGAAAACGCGAAATCCCGCGCGGCGGCTGGCGTCCTCGGCCGACATGCCCTGCGCTTCGAGCGCGGCGCGATCCAAGACCACGCGCGCCGCCAGCGGATTGATGCTGGTATCTTCGTCAAGGGCGGCCACGGCGCGGGCTGCACTGTCGAACAGGTCGATCAGATTCGGGAAGGCATCGCGGAAAAATCCGGAAACGCGCAAGGTCACGTCGACTCGCGGCCGGCCGAGCACCGAGGCCGGCATGATCTCGAAGCCGGTAACCCGGCCGGTCTTGTCTTCCCAGCTCGGCCGCACGCCCATCAACGCCAAACCTTGCGCGATGTCGTCGCCGCCGGTGCGCATATTGGCCGTGCCCCAAGCCGACAAAGCGAGGCTTTTGGGATAGGCTCCGTGCTCTTGCGCATAGCGCGCGACCAACAGGCTTGCGGATTTCCAGCCGAGCTGCCACGCGGCCGGGGTCGGCACGGCGCGGCTGTCGAGGGAAAAGAAGTTGCGGCCGGTCGGCAAAACTTCGGGGCGGCCGCGGGTCGGTGCGCCGGACGGTCCGGGCGGCACGAATCGTCCGTCGAGACCTTTGAGCAAACCGTCGATCTCCGCCTTGCCGCAAGCGGCGATGGCAGGCCGCAGCGTGTTCTCGATCCAGCCGAGCACGGCGCGCGTGTTCGTCCAATCCGGTTCCGGCTGGCGTGTCCCCGCGACCAGATCGCGCGCCAGGTCTTCAAGCCGTTCGACCGTGTCGCCCGTGCTGCGCCAGGGTTCGCCGCCGCTGAGCACGGCAGGCCGCGGCCCGCGCCATGGCTCGCCGAGCTGCGTATCGAGCGGATCGAAGCCGAGTTCCAAATCCGCGCCGAGCGCGCGGATCAGCGAATTCTGATGTAGCGCCGTGCCGCGCGGCAGCCGCGCCAACGCGACCAGAAGATCGGGACTATCGGGCGAGCGCCCGAAAATATGCAGCCCGTCGCGGATCTGCATCTCCTTCAATTCGCAGAGATAGGAATCGAGCTTGGCCAGAGCCTGCACATCGCTTTCGGCGTGCGCGATGCCGCAATCCACGTCGAGACCGGTAGCGCGGACGAGCCCGAGGATTTGCGTGCCCAACAGCTTTACGCGGCGCGGATCGCCGGACGAGGCCGCGTAGTATTCATCGACCAGCCGCTCCAGCTCGCTCAGCCTTCCATAGCTTTCGGCGCGGGTCAAAGGGGGTGTCAGATGATCGACGATGACCGCTTGCGCGCGGCGTTTGGCTTGCGTGCCTTCGCCCGGGTCGTTGACGATGAAAGGATAAAGATGCGGCATCGGTCCCAAAGCGGCCTCGGGGAAACATTCCGCCGACAGCGCCAAGGCCTTGCCGGGCAGCCATTCGAGATTGCCGTGCTTGCCCAAATGCACGATCGCCTGCGCGCGCACGCTGTCGGCAAGCCAGGCATAAAAAGCGAGATAGCCGTGCGGCGGCGGCAGATCGGGCGCGTGATAGCTGGCTTTCGGGTCGATGTCGTAGCCGCGCGACGGCTGCACCGCGACGACGACATTCCCGCAGCGTATCGCCGGCATCGCGAAGGCGCCGCAATCGAGCCGGCTTTCGCGAAAGAAGGGATCGCGCTCGGGCGCGCCCCAGCGCGCTTCGACCTTTTCCTGCGCGGCGCGTGGCAGGCCGGCGAAATAGGTGCCGTAATCGCTGCGCGGAAAGGTTTCGTCCGCCTGGCGGTTGCGCGCAGCATTGGTCGGGCCTTGGAGCAAGCGCCGGATCAGCGCATCGCCGTCTTCGGGAATATCGTCGACGCGATAGCCGGCTTCTTTTAAAGCGTGAAGAACGGTAATCGCGGAAGCCGGCGTGTCGAGGCCGACGCCGTTGCCGATGCGACCGTCGCGATGCGGGTAATTCGCCAGAATCAGCGCGATGCGGCGTTCGCCAGGCGGGGTGCGCCGCAGCCGCGCCCAATTGCGCGCGAGCTCAGCGACGAATGCAATCCGGTCCGGCGCTGAGCGATAGAGGGTCAAATCCGCTTCGGTCAGCTGATCGCGTCCCGGTTCCGCTTTGAACGAGATCGCGCGGCTGATAATGCGGCCATCGAGTTCGGGCAGCGCTACATTCATCGCGATGTCGCGTGCATCGAGGCCGCGCGTTCCGGCCTGCCAGCTTTCTTGGCTTCCGCCGGCGCAGATCACTTGCAGCACCGGGCAATCATAGCGCTCGAACGGGCCGACCGCGTTGTCGCCGACCGAGGCCGCAAAACCTGTCGTGTTCAAAACGATGTCGGGCGGCGCTTCGCTCAACACTTGCTCGATCACGGCGGTGGAATGCGCATCTTTCAGCGACGAGACGAAAAGCGGCAAAGGATTGAGACCGCGTTGCTGCAAAGCCGCGATCAAATCATCCATCGGCGCGGTGTTCGCCGCGAGCACTTGCGCGCGGTAGAAAGTCAAAGCCGCGACCGGCACGCCGCTTTGCCAGTGGCGGCGAAGATCGGTGAGCGCCGGCAGAATCTCGCCCGGCCAATAAAGCCCGGCACGCAGCAGGGGCGCCGGCTCGCGCCATGGCGTTTGCGCGCCGATAAGGCTCGCGGCGCAACGCAGGAATTGCTCGGCATTGGCCGGCCCGCCTTCCGCCAGATAGCGCCACAGGCGATGAAGCGCGGAAGGATCGAGCGTCGAAGCGCGCGCCAGCTCGGCATCGGGCTGGTCGTCACCCGGGAGGAGCGCCAGCGCGATGCCGCGTTCTCGTGCCAACGCCGCCAAACGCTCGACGCCGTATTCCCAGTAACCGCGCCCGCCCAGAATGCGCGCCGCGATGAGCCGTGCGTGGCGCGCGACCTGATCGATGTAAAGATCGACCGAGTAATGGTGTCCAAGCTTCAAGAGGCTTGCCAAACGCAGGCTCGGCCAAGCTTGCTCACTGGCGACCAGCTTTTTCTGCGCGGCAGCAAGGCAGGCAAGATCGCTATCGGCCGCCGACAGCACGAGGATATCGCCCGGCGTCTGGCCGAGATCGACGGCTGCCATGCCGTCGCTGATCGCGCCCGGGATCGCCGCTAGAAGATGCATCGCGGCCTCATCGCGCGAGCGCCGCGACGATCGCGGTTTCGATCGCGGCGCGGTCAATACCTTTGCGTCCGATCACGACCAGGCGCGACGTGCGTGGCTCCTCGGCGCTCCACGGCCGATCGAAATACTGCTCGATCCGCGGCCCGACCGCCTGCACGACGTGGCGGAATTCCTTGCCGGGCACGTCGAGAAAGCCTTTGAGGCGCAGAATGTCGTGCGCCGCGATCACGCCGGGCAAGCGAGAGGCGAGAGCGGCGCTGTCGCGCACCGGTCCCAAGGCGACGACGAAACTGTCGAAATCATCGTGATCGTGCTCGCCTTCGAGATCGTGTTGCGAAGGGCGGGAAGCAAGATCGTCCTCGGCCGCCGCCGACAATCCGAGCAGAATCTCGGGCGCAACCTTGCCGAAGACGGCTTTCACGTGGCTGGCTTGCGGCCGAAGGCGCGATCGAATTTCGCGCTCGGCGAGAGCGAGCGTCGCCGCATCGGCGAGATCGGTTTTGTTGAGCACCACCAGGTCGGCGCAAGCAAGCTGGTCGCCGAAAACCTCGTCGAGCGGATTGTCGTGAACCAGCTCGGGCGTGGTGTCGGCGAAACGCCCCGAAGCGACGGCGGGCGCGTCGATCACGGCGATGACGCCGTCGACCGTGACCCGCGCCTTGATTTCCGGCCAGTTGAAGGCCTGGACCAGCGGTTTCGGTAGAGCCAATCCCGAGGTCTCGATCAAAATGTGCTCGGGCGGCTCGGCGCGGTCGAGCAGCTTTTCGAGCGCGGGGAGAAAATCCTCGGCGACGGTGCAGCAGATGCAGCCATTGGCCAATTCGACCACGTCATCGTCGCGGCAATTCTCGATGCCGCAGCCGAGCAGCAACTCGCGGTCGATGCCAAGCTCGCCGAACTCGTTGATGACCAGCGCGATGCGCCGTCCCTGGGCATGGGCGACGAGATGGCGCAGCAAGCTCGTCTTGCCGGCGCCGAGAAAGCCCGTGACGATCGTGGCCGGGATTTTACGCATCGCAATCTATCCTTTGAGAACCAGAGGCAAGCCGGCCGCGACGAACACGACCCGCTCGGCAATGGCGGCCACGCGTTGATTGAGCTTTCCCGCATGATCGCGAAAGCTTCGCGCCAGTTCATTTTCCGGCACGATGCCGAGGCCGACTTCATTCGCGACCATCACGATCGGCGCTCGGGTGCGGGATAGCGCCGCCAGCAGCCGCTCGATCTCGTAGCCGGTATCGCTCCCGGCGCCCATAAGGTTGGCCAGCCACAGAGTCAGGCAATCGATCAGGATCGGGCGCGCCGTCTCGGCTTCGCTTTCCGCCAGCAAGCGGTTCGCCAGCTCCAGCGGCTCCTCGATCGTGGTCCAGCTCGCGCCACGCCGCGCGCGATGCGCCGCGATGCGAAGGCGCATTTCGTCATCGCGCGCTTCCGCCGTGGCAAGGTAGAGCGAAGGCAGCCCGGCGCCGGCGATCAAGGTCTCGGCATAAAGGCTTTTGCCCGAGCGCGCGCCGCCGAGAATCAGCGCAAGCCGCGGCAAGGCCGAGCGCACTGCGGCAGACGTCGAGGGAAGGCTTACATCCGGCAAGACACTCCTCCGCCCGAGGATGGTCGGTTGCAACGCTGCGATGCGGAGGTCTCCTGGCTCGGGGTCACAGACCGCTTGCGCCTTCCCGGCGGAGCCTTTCCGCCAGTGGCATGCATGCTGCGGTCTCGCCGCTTACAGTTGCGGGGGCAGCGCCGGTGTCGCACCGGCTTCCCTGTCGCATCGCTGTCACGAAACTAGCACGGCGTCTCGCCCGGCGCTATCGTCGCCACATGATTCTGGTCGTCGGCGCCTCGGGCGCGGTCGGAATCCCGACCGTGAAGCATCTCGCCAAGCGCGGCGCGCGCATCCGCGCGCTTACTTCCAAGGCGGAATCCGCCGATCGCTTGCGCGGCCTCGGTGTTCACGAGACGATTCTGGGCGATTTCCGCAATCCGGAGGATGTCCGCCGCGCGGTTGCCGGGGCCGAGGCAGTGATCCAGATACCGCCACGCTTCACCGAAGACGAAGCCGCGATCGGATCGGGCATTGTCGCCGCCGCCAAGGAAGCGCGAGTCGCCCATTACGTGTTCGTCTCGGCCTTCCATCCGCAAATGCGCCAGATGGCTCATCATTGGTCGAAGTTGCTGGTGGAAGAGGCCGTGATCGAGTCCGGCCTTTCCTTCACCATCCTACAGCCGGCCATGTTTATGCAGAACATCCGGGTGGAATGGCCGGTCATTCGCGAGCGCGGGCTTTATGTGCGACCCTATTCGCCCGAGCGCAAAATGGCGCTGGTCGACACCGAGGATCTCGGCGAGGCCGCTGCCATCGTGCTCACCAAGCCAAGCTATCGCGGCGCGACTTTCGAGCTCGCGAGCGGCGAATCGCTCAGCCATGCCGAGATGGCGGCGATTCTCTCCGAGGAATGGGGCAAACCCGTGCGCGCGGTGGCGCGCGATCAGGCCGAATGGGCGTCGTGGGCACGCGAGCACGGGTGGAAATCCTGGTCGATCGACGCTTATCTCAAAATGTGCCGCCATTACGATGAGCATGGCTATCCCGGGGGCAATCCCTTGGTGCTCAGCACGATTCTGGGTCGCGCGCCGGGCGGCTTCCGTTCCTTTATCCGCCGCTTTCTCGCCGCCGAAACTACGCCGTCGAAATAAGAGCGATCGCATGGCCCAATACGCTGTCACTGTCGCCGCTGTCACCGAACTCACGCCGACCATTCGCGAGCTTCTGCTGCGCACGAAAGACGGCACGCCGCTGCCCGCCTATGGCCCGGGCGACCATATCCAGATCGAGGTGACGCTTGATGATGGCAGGCATGAGGCGCGCGACTATTCCCTGATCGGTGGCACGGCGGGCGCGGACGATCCGCCGGATACCTATCGCATCGCCGTCGAGCGCCGTGCCGATGGCGCCGGCGGCTCGCGCTTTCTTTGCGACAAGGCCGTGGTCGGCGCGACCTTGGGCATCTCGGCGCCGCGCCGTGATTTCGCGCTCGAAACCCATTCCGCCAATCGCTTGCTGATCGCGGGCGGCATCGGCATCGCGCCGATCTACGCCATGGCGCGAAAGCTGAAGCGCCAGGGCCTCGCCTTCACGCTCTGTTACATCGTGCGCGATCAGGACCAGCTCGCCTATCGTGACGCGCTCGCGGCACTTGCTCCCGGCCAGGTGATTTTTCACGAAGAGGCGAGCGCATCCGCGCCGCTCGACGTCAAGGCGCTCGTGCAAAAGCTCGCTTACCCGGCCGAGGTCTATGTCTGCGGTTCTTACGCGCAGAACCGCGCGGTGGTCGCCGCGGCCGGCGCGGCCGGCTTGTCGCGGCTACAGATTCACGAGCAGTGCTTCGCGCCGCCGCCGGTCTTCCGTCCCGAGAACACGGCCTTCGATGTCGTGCTGCAACGCTCCGAGCTCGAATTCCACGTGCCGGAAGACGCCAGCATTCTCGAAGCCATGATGGTCCACGGGCACATACCCAAATTCTATTGCGGGCGCGGCGAATGCGGCATCTGCCCGATGACCGTCATTTCCGCCGACGGGCCGATCGAGCACCGCGATCACACCTTGAAGCCCGAGGAAAAGGCTTCGGGCAAACGCATCTGCATCTGCGTATCGCGCATCAAGGGCGCGCGCCTCGTGCTCGATGCCTGAGACGCGCGCCGACGACTGGGTTGCTCAATAGGCGGTCTTGTTGACCTGACCGCTGCCGGTCACATACCAGCGCTCGCTTGGGAAGGGCTTGCCCGACATGCGCGCCGCCATCCAATCGGCAACCAGGATCGGCGGGTAGGGGCCGAGATTGACCGACGGCACGCCATTGATGCCGTGGCGCGCATCCTGATAGACGACAAGGCGCTTGGGCGCCTTGAGCTTGGCGAAAAGCTGCTCGGTATAGGTGAGCGGCGACAGCTCCTCGGCTTCGCCGGCGAGACAGAGATAGGGACAGCGAATTCTTTCGACATGTCCTTCCCAGGTGAAATCTTTGATGAACTTGTCGAACTTCGCCTCGTCGGTATAGCCCGCCATCCACATGAAGCGTTTCTTGAAGGTCGGCGAGGCTTCCTCGAAGATCGTGTGGCATCCCGGCTCGAGGCAGGTCGCGGAGACCGCGCAGGCGCGATAGCGCGCCTCGTTCGCCGCGAGGATCGTGCCGAAGAACGAACCGAAACTGTTGCCGGTGATGCCGATGCGATCGGGATCGATTTCGGGGCGCGCGGCGAGAAAGTCGTAAAACGCCGGCGCGGCGGCGATCCAATTTTCCATCGTCACGCGGATGCCGAGGATCGGCGCTTCATATTGACCGGGTCCGTCGACCGCGAGCACGGCGATGCCGCGGTTGAGCCAGCGATCGCCGTAAAGCGCGACGCTCATTTCCTTGAAGCTGTCCATGCCGGGCAAGGACACGACGGCGGGGATGCGGCCTTGCGTGTGGTTCGGCGGCAGATGCAGCCATGCCGGCAGCGCCGTGTCCTTGAAAGGCACCCACACCGCCTCGACCCGGTGATCGGCGAGCCGCGCGTAGCTCGTGAAGCATTCGCGCTTCTTCTGGTTCAAGAAAATGTTTTGCTCGTTGTTTTCGTCATAGGTCCATTGCGAGCCGCCCCAATGCACCGCCGCCATGAAGTAATTGTCGCGCGCGGTGACCTGCTCGCCGCTTTCTTCCGCTTGGCGCGCGATTGCTTCGCGGCGCCGCGCCACGCCCTCGAAGGCGGGGCCGATATCGGCCATCTTCTTCACGCGCAACCGGACGCCGGCAAAATCGGCGAGGGATTCGATGCCGCAGGGCGCTTGCATGTACATCGAGCGCGCTTGATCCCAATCGACGCCGTTTGCCTGGATGATGTTGTCGATCGTCCAACGCTGCTCGGTGAAGCGGCGCACCTTGGGCTCGCCGCGATGTTCGATGACGGGTGTCGGATGCGGGCGGTTCATGACGTCCTCCTCGAAAAGGTTCCGCCACTTGCGGCGAAACCGGGTTGTCGTCCACCGTTCAGAGCGGTGGTTGATTGACCACGCCGACGCGCCAGCCATGGCCGACGCCCGGCCCGGGAATATGATCGATCCGCGTCAGCGATAGATTGTCAATGGTGAAGGCCAAGGCGGTCTCGGGCGCGAGGTCGAGCGCCAAGGCCAAGGCCGCGCGAATCGTGCCGCCATGCGTGACCGCCACGATATCGCGCCCGGCATAATGCGCGTTGAGCCGCGCGATCGCGCTATGGACGCGGCGCATCAAGGTCACGAAGCTTTCGCCGCCGGGCGGAGTTTCGTGAGCCGGCGCCAGCCAGAAACGGTGCCAGGCGTCGCCGCGCCGCGCGGCCAGCTCGTCGTAACGCACGCCTTGCCATTCGCCGAAATGCTGCTCGATCAGATCGGGCTCGATCGCGACCCCCGGCCCGGGGATCGGATCCGGCCCGTCGAGACCGGTGGCGACCAAGGCCGAAGCCGTCATATGCGTGCGCTTCAACGGGCTCGTCACCCACACGGCTTGCACCGGCAGGCGCTTGGCGAGGCTGGCAAAGCCGGCGCTGTCGGCAGTGTCACAGGGAAAATCGGTCTGGCCATAGCAACAGCCGCGATTGACCGTGACCGGCGCGTGACGCACCCACCACCAGCGCGTGATCTGGGCCGCGTCGGTCATGGCGACCACGCCGCAACGGCAAGCAACGCCGCGATCTCGGCGGCTTGCTCGGCCGCGCCCAGCACGTCACCGGTGTAGCCGCCGATCTGACGCCGGGCGAGCCAAGCCATCGCGACGCTCGCGGCGGCGGCGGCCAAGCTCGCAACCAAGCCGGGGCGCAAGCCCGTGGCGATCAGCGCTGTCAGGACTGCGATGCCGCCTGCCCATAATGCGATCCGGTGCTCGGGCCGTCCCGCGCCGGCGCCCAACCCGTCGGCGCGTGCGGGGTCGAGGGCCCGCATGATCAGCGGCAGGAACCCGCGCGACAGGGCGTGGGCTGCAACGAGCGCGCCGAGCACACGCCATCCCGCGGCGATTGGAGCAAGTGCCGCGGCACGGAGTCCGACGCTGAAAATCAATGCCAACACGCCGTAAACGCCGCTGCGGCTGTCGCGCATGATCGCAAGCTTGTCGTCGCGCGTCGCGCCGCCGCCGAAGCCGTCAGCGGTATCGGCCAAGCCATCCTCGTGCAGACCGCCGGTAACAAAAACCGTCGCGGCGATGGCGAGAAGCGCTGACGCGAAAACGGGCAGGTCGAGGTCTGCGGCAATGCCGTAAACGATGCCGCCGACGATGCCGACCAAGACGCCGACCAAGGGAAAAGCCCAGGAGGTGCCGGCAAGGTCGGGCATCGCCGGCGCTGCGCCTTCGGCGCGGCGCAAAGGCAACCGCGTTAGAAAGGTCAGGGCGCCCAGAAATTCCCCGCGCCAGGTTTCGGCAAAGGCGCTCATAGGGAACTCATAGCCCAAGCCGCCAATTCCTGCCACAAGGCGCGGTTTTCGCTTGGCGCGCGACCGGTAATGGAGGAAAGTCCCGCCGCTTTGTGAAGGAGAATGGCGATGGCCGAACAGCGCTCGCCGACGACCCTCGACGATATGCGCGCGATCATCGCTTCGTTTCCCGGTCCCGATCGGGCCGCGGGCGACGCTGCCGCCGCGCGCAACGCATTGCTCACCAAACCGGCGGGCGCGCTCGGTCGTCTTGAAGACCTCGCTATCTGGATGGCGACGTGGCAGGGCAAGGATGTCCCGTCTTGCGTCCATCCACGGGTTGCGGTCTTTGCGGGCAATCACGGCGTGGCGCAGCTCGGCGTCTCGGCTTATCCCGCCGAGGTGACGGTGCAGATGGTCAAGAATTTCGTTGCTGGCGGCGCGGCCGTGAACCAGCTCTGCCGCGCGGTCGATGCCGATTTGCGCGTTTACGAGATGGCGCTCGACCACCCGACCGAGGATTTCACGCGCGAGCCGGCAATGGCCGACGAGGAATGCGCCACGGCCATGGCCTATGGCATGATGGCGGTCGAATCCGGAATCGATCTGCTGGCGGTCGGCGAAATGGGCATCGCCAATACGACGGCGGCTGCGGCGCTTGCCGCCACGATCTTCGGCGGCCGTGCCGCCGACTGGGTTGGTCCCGGCACGGGGATCGCCGGCGAGGGCTTGGCGCGCAAGATCGCGGTCGTGGAAAAAGCCGTCGCTTTGCATAAAGATCAGGCGCGCGACGGCTTCGATTTGCTACGCCGCTTGGGCGGACGCGAATTCGCCGCGATGCTTGGCGCGATCACGGCCGCGCGTATGGCGCATGTCCCGGTGCTGCTCGACGGCTATGCCAGCTGTGCGGCGGCGGCGGCGTTGTACGCGCTCGATAAGACGGCGCTCGATCATTGCCAGGTTGCTCATCGCTCGGCCGAGCCTGGTCATCGTCTTTTGCTCGAGCATCTCGGCAAAGCGCCGCTGCTCGATCTCGGCATGCGCTTGGGCGAGGCTTCGGGCGCGGCGCTTGCGATCTCGCTCGTGAAGGCCGCGGTCGCCTGCCACAATGGCATGGCGACCTTCGCCGAGGCCGGCGTTAGCGGTGAAGATGGCGGTGCGCCGCGATGATGCGAGGCGGCTGGCGTTGACTTGAAAGGCGCCGCGTCGCATCATTGAAAACGAGCCAAAATAAGTCGTTAACGCGATTCTCGTCCCCGGGGAAACGGAGACCACGATGACCACGACAGCGCAGGAGCTCACCCGTGAAAGGGAAGTGAGCGGCCCGCCGAAATTCCAGGCCTTCGCGCATGTCAGCATGCCGTGCCGCGACCTCGATGAGGGCAAGCTGTTTTACGGCAAGGTGCTCGGCGGCGAGATGCACGTGGAAACGCCGACCTTTGCCTCTTTTCGCATTTGCGGCGTCGATGTCGGCATCGGCAATGTCGGCTGTACCTTTCTGGAGCCGAGCACGGAGTATCCGCATTTCGCGTTCTTTTGCGGTCCCGACGAGCTGTTGCAGATGAAAGCGTGGCTCGCGCGTTGCGGCATCCCGAGCTCGAATTTCTGGACGCGCAGCGGCGTCGAGGCGTTGATGTTCTTCCGCGATCCCTCGGGCAATATGATCGAGCTTTTTTGCGAGCGCGGCTTCAAGGGCGCCGACGCTTTGCCGCGCGGGCCGGCACGCGGCCACGGCACTGCCGTCGACGTCGACAAGCTGCGCTACGCGGATTGGAAATTGCCCTGACACGGCAAGTTCCGAAAAGACGCGGACGCCGATGAGCGCGCCGGGCGAGATCAAGGCCGCGCCGGCGTCGACGGGAACCGACGTTTCCATCAGCTTGCGCAAGCTCGTGCTGATCCGCTGGGTGGCGGTGATCGGGCAAGCGGCGACCGTGCTCCTGGTCTATTTCGGATTCGGACTCGATTTGCCGATCAAGGCGGCGCTTGCCGTTGTGGCGGCTTCGGCGGTACTTAATACCGCGGCGTCGCTGGTCCCGCGCAGCACCGGCGCGCGGCTCGGCGATCGCGAGGCGGCGATTTATCTTGCCTATGATACTCTTCAACTCGGCGTTTTGCTTTATCTCACCGGTGGCCTGCAGAATCCCTTTGCCATGCTCATGCTTGCACCGGCCGTCATTTCGGCGACGATTCTCTCGCGCACCAGCGTGATCGGACTCTCGTCCTTGACCGTCATCGCCATCGGCGTGCTCGCGATTGTGCATTTGCCGCTGCCGTCGAGCGGCGGCTTTCTGCTCGATCCGCCGCCGCTCTACATGCTCGGAATCTGGACCGCGCTCGTGTTCTCGACGCTTTTCATTTCAGGTTACGCCTGGTCGGTCGCGGCCGAAGCGCGCAAGATGCGCGATGCTTATGCCGCAACCCAACTGGCTCTCGCGCGCGAGCAGCGTATTTCCGCCGTCGGCAGCTTGGCGGCGGCCGCGGCGCACCAGCTCGGCTCGCCGCTCGCGACCATCGCGGTGGTCGCCAAGGAATTGGCGCGCGAATTGCCGGTCGGATCGCCGCATGCGGCCGATGCCGAGCTGCTGCTCAGCCAAAGCGAGCGTTGTCGCACCATTCTCACTGATCTCGCGCATCAGCGTGACGGCGAGCATGGCTCGCCTTTCGCGCGCTTGCCTTTTTCGGTGCTGGTCGAGGCTGCCGGCGAGCCCCATCCCGCGTCAGGTGTCGACGTGCATTACGAAATCGGCGCCGGGCGCGACGCGGAAGGCCGTCCGGTCGAAGAGCCTCTTGTGCCGCGCAGCCCCGAAATCATGCACGGGCTGGGGAACCTTATCCAGAACGCCATTCAGTTCGCCGCGCACGAGGTTGTCGTCACGACGAGCTGGAGCGAGGAGACGGTCGCGGTCGATATCGTGGATGACGGCCCCGGGATTCCACCGGCCGTGCTTGCGCGAATCGGCGAGCCTTATATCTCGGGCCGCACGGTCCTCGCCCAGCATATGGGGCTGGGCATTTTTATCGCGCAAAGCCTGTTGGAGCGCACGGGCGCGCGGCTAAGCTTTGCCAATCTGCCGGATGGCGGCGCGCAAGTCATGGTCGAATGGCCGCGCCAACATCTTGCTGCCATTGACTCTATGACGACCCTGCGGGAGGCGGGCGAATGAACCAAGACAGCAATCAACCGCCGAAACCTGACGCCGAGAGCGATGCGTTGGCGGGTCAGCCGGAAAGCGAGCGCACATTGCTGATCGTCGACGACGACGAGCCGCTCTGCCAACGTTTGGCGCGGGCGATGGAGCGGCGCGGCTTCATCGTGCGGACGGCCGACAGTGTCGCCAGCGGCGTCGCGGCGGCGACCGAGCATCCTCCGGCCTTCGCCTTGGTCGATCTTCGTCTCGCCGACGGCAGCGGACTCGATGTCGTGAAGGCGTTGCGGACATACCGGCCCAATGCTCGCATCGTGATGTTGACCGGCTATGGCAACATCGCGACCGCGGTCGCGGCGGTGAAGGCCGGCGCGGTCGATTACCTTCCGAAGCCCGTCGACGCCGACGCGGTCGAGCGCGCATTGCTCGCCAGCGACACGGCGTTGCCGCCGCCGCCGGAGGACCCGATGTCGGCGGACCGCGTGCGATGGGAGCATATCCAGCGCGTCTTCGAGCAATGCGATCGCAATGTCTCGGAAACCGCGCGCCGGCTCAAAATGCATCGCCGTACGCTGCAGCGTATTCTTGGCAAGCACGCGCCCAAGACCTAGCCACCGAGAACACGGTTAACGATCCTTGGCGAAGGGCATGGCTGGAGGCGGACTCCAAGGTTTTGCCTAGGGTTAACCGCTTCGTAAAGCTCGCGCGTATAGAATGACCGCCGGTACAACCCTGCGTAAAAGGGGATCGGGCGCGGCTGATGGCAGTGAATCCCAACAAGACGATTCCGAGCATCGAGCTGCAGCTCCATGCCTTCGTCGAGCGTCTCGAAAATCACCCCTTCGGCTGGCGCGCGCTTGTGCTCAACCTGTCGCGCCTGCGCCCGGACACGAGCCGCGCCCGGCAGATCCGTTTGGCCGCGAATACCTTCCAAGGCTTGGCGCAGCAATTCGAAGGGCGCATTTTCGTGCTGCAGCAGGGCGACATCGTCTTCGTCTGCAAGGATGCCGATCTTGCCGCGGTCGACAACGCACTCAACAAGATCCATTTCCTGTTCGGCGACGACCCTTTGACGTCGCAATTTGACGATGGTCATCCCGACGGCTTCACGACCTGGTACGATCTCTCGCGCGATTACGTAAAGTTCGCCTCGCTTGTGCAGCACATTTACAGCGAGGAGCAGCGCCGCCAAAAGCGCCTCGCCACGATCCAAGGCGGTGCGCAGAAGGATCAGCGCCAGCCGATGGATCCCGCCGCGCTCGGCGAGCTTGTCGCCACGATTGCGCGCGCGGATCTCACCCCGGTGTTGCGCCGCCAATCGGTCTGCATGGTATCGCCCGGCGATGCGCCGAAGCCGATCTATCGCGAGCTCTATGTCTCGATCGCCGATTTGCGCGATGCCGTCTTGCCGAAGCGCGACATCGCCTCCGATCGTTGGCTGTTCCAGTGCTTGACGCAAACGCTTGACAAGCGCGTCCTCGCCCTCTTGAGGCGCACCGAGGACAGCACGCTGTGGCATTCCTTCAGCGTCAATCTCAACGTCTCGACTCTTCTGTCGCCCGATTTCCAAGCCTTCGACCAAAGCCTCAGGCCGGGGACACGCGGCAGCATCGTGATCGAGCTGGAGAAGGTCGACATCTTCAACGATCTCGGGGCCTATATATTTGCGCGCGATTCGCTGCGCGACCGCGGCTACCGTCTCTGCCTCGACGGCGTTACTGCGCTGGCGCTGCCCTTCATCGAGCGCGAGCGCCTCGGACTCGATCTCGTCAAGCTGTTTTGGACGCCCGAGCTGGGGAATGACTATCGCACCGGCCATACGGCCGAGCTGCGCGCGGCTATTGATCGGGTCGGCAAGTCGCGCCTCATCCTTGCCCATTGCGGCGACCCCGAAGCGATCGAGTTCGGCCTCGACGCCGGCATCCATCTGTTTCAAGGCAGATATGTCGATCGCCTGCTGACCTCGCCCGGCAATGTGGCGACCAAAGGGCGGTCCGTTTCCGCCGCACCCGCCGCCGTTTCCGGCTGACCGGGAAGCCAGGTTTTACTTGCCAGGCCGTGCCTTGCGCCATAAGAGGATGGCGTGACGCAAACCGATCTCATCTCCCTGGTTGAAAAGCTTAAGAATTCGCGCGTTCTCTGCGTCGGCGATCTGATGCTCGACCATTACATTTACGGCCGCGTCGAGCGCATTTCGCCCGAGGCGCCGGTTCCGGTCCTGCATCTCGAACGCGAAGAACGCACGCTCGGCGGAGCCGGGAATGTCCTGCGCAATCTTCATGCGCTCGGCGTCGAAACCTGTTTCATTTCGGTGACCGGGACCGACCCGGCCGGGCGCGAAGTCGCGCAAATGGTGGCGGGGCTTGGCGGCGCCGAGGCGCATGTACTTGCCCAGCGCGGCCGTATCACGACGTTGAAGACGCGTTATGTCGCGGGCACGCAGCAACTCTTGCGCGCCGATCAGGAGCAGGTGGCGCCGCTGCCGCAAGAACTGCATGCGGATCTGGTGAAGCTCGCGACCGATTCGCTCGCGCATTACAAGGTTGCGATCCTGTCGGATTACGCGAAGGGCGTGCTCGGCGACGGTGTGGCGCGCGAGGTGATCGCGGCGGCGAAAGCGGCGGGCTGCCTCGTCGTGGTCGATCCTAATGGCAATGACTACAGCGCTTATCGCGGCGCCGACGTGCTCAAGCCGAACCGTCCCGAGCTCGCCGCCGCTGCCCATGCGCCGGTTCGAACCGATGACGAGGTGATCGCCGCGGCCAGCCAGCTCATCGCCGCGCATGATTTCGGCGCGATGCTGGTTTCCTGCGGCAAGGACGGCATGCTGCTGGTGGAGCGCAACGGCGCAACCTTGAAGCTTGCGGCCGAAGCACGCGAAGTATTCGATGTTTCCGGCGCGGGCGATACCGTGGTGGCGGTGCTGGGCGCGGCCTTGGGTGCGGGCGCGACACTCGTCGATGCGGCGCGCCTTGCCAATGCTGCCGCGGGGGTGGTGGTCGGCAAGATCGGAACCGCCGTGGTCGAGCCGACCGAGCTCGAAAGCGCGATCCTCGATCGCGACACGATCGAGCAACGCAAGACCTTGCCGTTGTCGCTCGCTCTCGATCAGGTCGCGCGCTGGCGGCGTAGCCGGCTTAAAATCGGCTTCACCAATGGGTGTTTCGATTTGCTCCATCCCGGGCACGTCTCGCTGCTCGCGCAAGCCAAGGCGGCCTGCGACCGTCTGGTCGTCGGCATCAACAGCGACGATTCGGTGGTGCGCCTGAAAGGGCCGGGCCGCCCGGTGCAGAACCAGGAGGCGCGCGCCGCCGTGTTGTCCTCGCTCGCCTCGGTCGATCTGGTGGTGATTTTCGATGGCGACACGCCGATCGAGCTGATCGAGGCGATACGCCCCGAAGTGCTGGTCAAAGGTGCCGATTACCGGCTCGACCAGGTGGTCGGCGGTGATATCGTGCAATCCTATGGCGGCAAGGTGATGCTCGCCGATCTCATGCCGGGCTACAGCACGACCGCAACGATCGCGCGGGCGGCTAGATAGAATTCTCCGCGTCCGTGGCGCCGGGATCGAGCAGACGCTGCAGCCTTGTCGCCGCGCCGCGCGCGAAACGCAGATGCAACGCGCGCCGCCGCGCCGGCGCCACCGGGTGGGCGGTCGCTTCGCGCAACGTCACCGCGCCAAACCCGTCCGCCTGGATCAAACCGCATTCCTCCGGGATCAGATCCAACGGAAAGCCCTCGGGAACGGCGAAATAGATCCGGTCGCACCATTGGCGGTATTCCGGCCATTTGTGGTCGGCGCGGAAATCAGCTACCGAAGATTTGATCTCGACGATCAGCAGCGTTCCATCGCGGCCAAGTGCTAGAACGTCGGCGCGTCTTCCGTCGGCCAGCGGCACTTCCGCGAGCGACGCGAAGCCGCGTTGCGCCAATGCGCGGGCAACGCCGCGCGCAAGCGCTTTGGAGATATCGCGGGCATCCTGCATAGAACCGGATTCGGACCAGATGGTTGGGAGCTTTATCGATGGAGACTAGCAAGCGGTGGGGCTTTTTGCGCGATGCCTGGCGGCTTGCCAAGCCCTATTGGGTGTCCGACGACAAATGGCGTGCTTGGGGCCTTTTGGCGGCGGTCATCGCGCTCAATCTTGGCTCGGTCTATATCAACGTCCGGCTCAATTACTGGCGCAACGATTTCTACAACACGTTCCAGGATCTCGACGAGCATAGCTTCTTCAAGCAGCTCGGCATCTTTACGCTGCTGGCCTGCGCGTTCATCATCGTCGTCGTCTATCAGCTTTACCTCCAGCAGATGCTGCAAATCCGCTGGCGCCGCTGGCTCACCCGGCAATATCTCGGCGATTGGCTCGAGGGCAAGGCCTATTACCGGCTTCAGCTCGAAGGCAACGAGACGGACAATCCCGACCAACGCATCGCCGATGACTTGAACCGCTTTACGGATATCAGCCTGAGCTTGAGCCTCGGACTGCTCAATTCGGTGGTCACGCTGGCGTCCTTCGTCGCCATTCTCTGGTCGCTATCCGGCCCGCTCACCATTCCGTTGGGGAGCGCCGGCTCCATCGCCCTGCCGGGCTACATGGTATGGTTTGCGCTCGTCTATGCGATTCTCGGGACTTGGATCACGATCAAGATCGGCCGTCCGTTGGTGGCGCTCAATTTCGCGCAACAACGCTATGAAGCCGATTTCCGCTTCAGCCTGGTACGGTTGCGCGAAAATACCGAGGCGGTCGCGCTTTACGGCGGCGAAGAGCGCGAGTTCAGCGTCTTTCGCGAGCGCTTTGCCCATGTGGTCGATAATTTCTGGGCGATCATGCGGCGAACAAAAACACTCGGCTGGTGGACGAGTTTCTATGGCCAGTTCGCGGTGATTTTTCCTTACATCATCGCGGCGCCGCGCTTTTTCGCCAAGGAAATGCAGCTCGGCGGGCTGATGCAGACCGCCGACGCATTCGGCACGGTGCAGGGCGCGCTCTCCTTTATCGTCAACGCTTATACCAATGGGACTGGCGCCACGGACACCGGCATTGCGGTCTGGCAATCCGTGGTGCAGCGCCTTGTCAGCTTCGATGAGCGCGTGCGCGAGATTGCCGCGTCGGTGCAAGGTCCGCAGCCGATCGCGCGGACACGCGGCGGCGAAGGCGTGGCGGTGAGCGACCTCGCGCTCGACCTGCCTGGCGGCGCGGCGCTGTTGCGCCATGTCGAGCTGGCCGCGAAGCCCGGCGAGGCGGTGCTGATCACCGGTCCGACCGGCAGCGGCAAAAGCACCTTGCTGCGCGCGATCTCGGGCATTTGGCCCTATGGCGCGGGCGCGATCCGCCTGGCCGCGGGCAAGCTGCTGTTCCTGCCGCAAAAACCCTATTTGCCACTCGGCAGCTTGCGCGACGCGCTGCTTTATCCGCATGGCGCGGCCGATGTGCCCGCGGCACGGCTCAACGAAGTGCTGGAAATCGTCGACCTCGGCGCTTTCGCAGGGCGGCTCGACGAACCCGATAATTGGACGCAGCGCCTCTCTTTGGGCGAGCAGCAGCGCCTCTCTTTCGCACGCGTCCTGTTGGCCGAGCCGGATCTGCTGTTCCTCGACGAAGCGACCTCGGCGCTCGACGAGCCGAGCGAGGCGCGGTTTTACCGCTTGCTGCGCGCGGCGAGCTGGCACCCGACCATCGTCAGCGTCGGCCATCGCGGCACGCTCGCCGCGTTTCACGATCGACGCTGCGACATCGCCGCCTTTCGCCCCGCGCCTTAGGCTGTTACAAAGGCGCGGCAAAGGTAGGATTTCATGGCCGAAGAACGAGAAGAAGAGCAACCCGAAAATCAGTTTCGCGCGGCGCGGATCGAGAAGCTGAAGGCGCTGCGGGCACTGGGCGTCGATCCCTATCCCTATGGCTTCACGCGCAGCGCCGAGGCCAAGGAGCTTGAGACCCGTTATGCCGGTCTTGCCACCGGCGCGGTGACCGAGGATCGCGTCGCCGTGGCGGGGCGCATCCGCGCCATCCGCAACAGCGGCATGTTCATCGATCTGCACGATATGACCGGCAAGATCCAGGTCTTCAGCCACAAGGATCACCTTCCGCCCGAGCAATTGGCGATCGTCAAGCTGCTCGATCTGGGCGATTTGATCGGCGTCGAAGGCGTGGTGCGCCGCACGCCGCGCGGCGAGCTCACCATCAACAGCACGACGGTGACCGTGCTGGCCAAGGCGTTGCTGCCGTTGCCCGAGAAATTCCACGGCCTCGCCGATATCGAGACGCGCTATCGCCAGCGCTATCTCGATCTCATCATGAGCGAGGAGAGCCGCGAGACCTTGCGCCGGCGCAGCCAGATCATCGCAACCCTGCGCCGCAGTCTCATCGGCATGGGGTTCATCGAGGTCGAGACGCCGATGCTGCAGACGATTCCGGGCGGCGCCTCGGCCAAGCCTTTCGTCACGCATCACCATGCCCTTGATCTCGAGCTTTACCTGCGCATCGCGCCCGAGCTGCATTTGAAGCGGCTTCTGGTCGGCGGCTTGTCCGACAAGCTGTTTGAGATCAACCGCAACTTCCGCAATGAAGGCCTGTCGCCGCGGCACAATCCGGAATTCACCTCGCTCGAGCTTTACCAGGCCTATGTCGATTATCACGCGATGATGGATCTGGCCGAGGCGCTGATCGTCGAGGCGGCCAAGGAGGTACTCGGCGGCACCAGCGCCACCTTCGGCGACAAGACGATCGAGCTCGCGGCGCCTTGGCCGCGCAAGACCATGGCCGAATTGGTGCGCGAGGAAACCGGCGTCGATTTTCTTGCCATCGCCGATGACGCAACCGCGTGCGACGCGGCGCGCCGGCTCGGCGCCGATTGTCCGGCGACCGTGGGCTGGGGCCGTGCGCTCGAAGCAGCCTTCGCCGCCCGGGTCGAGGACAAGCTGGTGCAGCCGACGCATGTCACCGGCTTCCCGCGCGAGATTTCGCCCTTGGCCAAGGCCGACCGCAACGATCCGCGCCTGACCGAGCGTTTCGAGACCTACGTCAATGGCTGGGAAGTGGCGAACGCTTTCTCCGAGATCAACGATCCCTTGGATCAGCTCGAGCGCTTTCAGGCGCAGATGAAAGAGCGCGAGCGCGGCGACGAGGAGGCGCAGCATCTCGATGCCGATTTCGTGCTCGCGCTCGAATACGGCATGCCGCCGGCCGGCGGGCTCGGCATCGGCATCGACCGGCTGACGATGCTGTTGACCAACAGCCCGTCGATCCGCGACGTCATTGCGTTTCCGACCATGCGCCCCAAAGGCTGAGGCGCGCCCGCCACACCGTCTAGCGGCGCGCGATCAAATAGTAGCTCGCCATGGCGCCGACCGCCGCTGTTGCCATGGCAACGCCCATCGGCGTGCCGGTGCCGTTGAAGAACAGGTTGACGAGATAGCCGGCCATCGCCCCGCTCGACATCTGAATCGCGCCCATCAGCGACGCGCCCGTGCCAGCCATGTGCGGCACCGGCTCCATCGCGGCCGCGACCGAATTCGACTGCACGAGGCTGATGGCGATGCAATAAACGAGATAGGGCGCCATGATCCCAAGCGTGCCGCCCCACCGCATCGAGGCGAAAAGCAACATCGCGAAGCCTGCGATCACCAGCACGACGAGGCCCCAACGCAACAACGCATCGGCCGACACGCCGCGATGCAAGAGGCGTCGGTTCCAGAACGAGCCGACCATGAAGCCGGAAACCGACGCGCCGAAAAAGAAGCCGTATTCCTGACTCGACAGGCCGTAAAGATCGATCAGCACGAAAGGCGAGGCCGACAGCACCGCGAACAACCCGCCGAACACGCAGGCGCTGACCAGCGCATAGCCGACGCAACGCGGGTTGGAAAAGAACGTGTAGTAATTGGCCATCAGATGCCGCGGCCGAATGGCATGCGGGTCGATCCGTTGCAGCGATTCGGCAAAGCCGTACCAGGTGGCGGCCAAAACGATGGCGGCAAACCCGCCCTGGACGAGAAAGATCGAACGCCAGCCGAGATGGGTGGTGAGAATTCCGCCGATGACGGGCGCCGACAGCGGCCCGAAAGCCTGGACCGCGGTGATCGACGACAACATCTGGGCGAGGTTCGGCCCGCTGAAATAATCGCGCGCGGCCGCTCTCGTGACGACCACGCCGACGCAGCCGCCGAGCCCTTGCAGCAGCCTTAAGGTCACCATGGTCTCGATCGTCGGCGCCATCATGCAGAGAAAGCCGGCGAGCGCGTAGATCGCGATGCCGAAAAGCACCATCGGGCGGCGCCCGAAACGGTCGGAAAGCGGCCCGTAGAAAAGCTGCCCGGCGGCGTAGCCGATGAGATAGGCGCTGATCGTCAGCTGCACGCGATCGGCCGGGGCGGCGAAATCCGCCGCGAGCACTGGCAACGCCGGCAGGCTCATATCGACGGCAAGGCTCGAAACCATCGATTGGGCGCCAAGCAATACGCGGAACGCGCGCCCGTGCGGATTGAGCATCTTCTCAGGGATTTTCGAGGCTGAGCACGCCGCGGTCGTAATCGTAGGCGAAAAGCTCGGCGTAACGGCCCCAATTGATCACGGTTTCGAGCACGCGTTGCGCTTCTTCCTCGCTGAGATGGTCTTCGAGCTCGCCGAGGAAGCGTGCCTCGGGCGCCGCGTGGCCCGGCCGCTCGTCGAGGACGCGCCGGATATGGGCGATGAATGCGATATTGCGCACCAACGAATCGGCAAAGATCTGCTTGCGGCGTTGCAGATCCGCTTCGGCGAAAGAGCGCCCGACCTGCGTCACCTCGATATCGCCGCCGCCGACCTGGGCGAATCCCAAAAGCTGCAGCGCTTCGATCAGCACCATCAAATCGTCGGTGGTCAGGCTTTCATTGTCGGCAAGATGCGGCAGGTCCGCGCGGCCATTGAAAGGCGGGGCGCTCAGCGCGTCGAGCAAGCCGACGAGTTGCTGGATCGACGCATCCGGCAAGCGATACTGCATGCTGAGCGTGTCGCTGCGCGCGCCGCGCCGCGTCGCCTCGCGCCCCGGCACCGTCGTCAGCAAGGTATAGACCTCGTCGACGATGCGGCGAAACGCCGGCGTCGTCAGGTCGCGCGGCCGCGCCAGCGGCACGGGGATCTCGGCGCGAATGCAACCGGGATCGCTCCCGAAGACGATGATCCGGTCGGCGATCTCGACCGCTTCCTCGATGTTGTGCGAGACGAAGATGATGCCTTTGGTCGGAACGCGCCGTTGAATCCACAGCTCCTCGATGTCGCCGCGCAAGGTCTCGGCCGTCAGCACGTCGAGCGCCGAGAAGGGTTCGTCGAGCAGCAGCACGTCGGGATTGACCACCAGCGCGCGCGCAAAGCCCACGCGTTGGCGCATCCCGCCCGACAATTCCTTGGGATAGGCGGATTCGAAACCGTCGAGGCCGATCAAGTCGATGGCGGCGACGGCGCGCCGGCGACGCTCGTCGCGCGGCACGCCTTGCGCTTCGAGCCCCAATTCGACATTGCCCAGCACGGTAAGCCAGGGAAACAGCGCGAAGCTTTGGAACACCATGGCGATGCCATGGGCGGGCCCGTAAACCGGTTGGCCGCGATACGTCACCGTGCCTTCGGTCGGCTCGGTCAGCCCCGCCACGACCCGCAAGAATGTCGACTTGCCCGAGCCCGATTTGCCGAGGATCGCGACGATTTCGCCTTCCTTCAGCGTGAAATCGATATGGTCGAGCACCAGCCTTCCGGCATGATCGGGCTGGCGATAGGTCTTGCAGATGCCCGAGGCGGCGATGAGATTCGTGTCGGCGGTTGTGATCGTATCCATCGTCAGTCGAGCCGCAGCCGCTCCTCGGCAAGATTGTAAAGCCGCCGCCACACCAGCCGGTTGAACAGCAGCACATAGAGACTGAGCACCGTAATCCCAAGCGCAATGCGCGGGAAGTCGCCTTTTTCGGTCATGTCGGCGATATAGGCGCCGATTCCGGTTGCTTGCAGCGTCGTGTCGCCCCATTTCGCGATTTCCGCGACGATCGAGGCGTTCCACGATCCGCCCGAAGCGGTGACCGCGCCCGTGACGTAAGCGGGGAAAATCCCGGGCAGCACCAGCTTTCGCCACCACAGCCAATTGCGCACGCCGAAATTGCCGGCGACGAGCTGGTAATCGGTCGGCAAGGCGAGAGTGCCGGCGATGACGTTGAAGAGGATGTACCACTGCGTGCCGAGAATCATCAGCGGCGAAAGCCAGATTTCCGGGTTGAGGCGGTAGATCACGATCGCCGATACCACGATCGGAAAGAAGAGATTGGCAGGGAAGGCGGCGAGGAATTGGATAATCGGCTGCACGCGCCGCGCAACCCGCGGCCGAAACCCGATCCAGACGCCGATCGGCACCCAAACGAGCGAGGCGAGCGCGATCAGCACCACCACGCGCGCCAGCGTCGCAAGGCCGAGCATGACGACGTGCAAGACTTCGCCCCAGCCCACTTCGGCGTGAACGAAGCGGCCGATCTCGAACAAGGCCACCGCCGCGCCGGCCAGCAAGACAGCTCCCCACAGACTGTCGAGCAGGCGCGTGCTTGTCCGCGCCGAGGCCATGCGCTTGGGCCTGCTCGGCAGGCGTTGGCTCGCGCGGCTCGCCTGGGTCGCGCAATAATCGACCATGCCGGTGAGCAAGCGAATGACGCGCGCCCGCTGGACCATGACGAGAAACCAAGGTGACTCGATTTCGTCCTGTCCGATTTCCTCGAATTTGAAACGCTGCGCCCAAGCCAGCAGCGGCCGGAACAGCACCTGGTCATAGACCAGGATCAAGCCCAACATCGTCAGAATGGCATAGCCGACGGCGCTCAAATCGCGCTGGTCGATGGCAAGCGAGATATAGGAGCCGATCCCGGGCAGCAGCACCTGATTATTGGCGACGCTGATGGCCTCGGAGGCCACCACGAAGAACCAGCCGCCCGACACCGACATCATCATGTTCCAGATCAGCTGCGGCATGGCAAAAGGCACTTCGAGCTGCCAGAAGCTTTGCCACGGCGACAGGTGATACATGCGCGCCGCTTCGCGCAAATCGTGCGGCACGGCGATGAAGGATTGGTACAGGCTGAACGTCATGTTCCAAGCCTGCGAGGTGAAGATCGCAAAGATCGCCGCGCACTCGTAACCCAGAAGGCTGCCGGGAAAGAGCGCGATGAAGCCGGTGACCGTGATCGACAGGAACCCCAGGATCGGCACCGATTGCAGAATGTCGAGAACCGGAATCAGCAGCTTCTCGGCGCGTTTGCTTTTGGCCGCGATCGCGGCATAGGCGAGGCTGAAGACCAGCGACGCGATCAGCGCCGCGATCATGCGCAGCACCGTGCGCAGCCCATATTCCGGCAAATGGCGCGGATCAAGCGAAATCGGCAGGGCTTGGCCCGGATGGTAGGGCGCGCTCATCTGCTGGCTGGCCCAGGCGATCATCATGATCGCGCCGATCACCAGCGGCAAAGCGATGCCGTCCCAGAAACTCGGTCTGAGGCGCGACGGCCAAGCGACGATGGGCAAGCCCCAGCGCTGTTGCATCGTCCGGTCCTGTCCTCGTGCTTCGGTGCTCCGCGGCGGGTGTAGCCAAACTTTGTGACAAGTGAAAGACAGAAGTGGCGGGCGTTGCGCGCGGATTGCCGCGGTCGCATCGCTCCCGCGGCCCGCGCCGATCGCCGCTTGTCGGCGATGGGCTGGCGGGCATAGCCTATGCCGCGCGAAAGCGGCACGGGAAGTGCCGAACATCATGGGAGGAGTCGATGGTCCGACGGGCGCGGTGGGGCGTTTTAGGATTGGTGCTCGGCCTGGCCGGCGTCGCGCCAGGCCATGCCGCCGACGAAGCGATCAAGATCGGCGTTCTCAAGACCTCCGGCTCGGGCCCGGTCTATCTGGCGCAAGAGCGCGGCTATTTCGCGGCCGAGGGATTGTCGTCGCAGATCGTCTTTTTCGAGGTCGGCAACGCCATTCCGGTTGCCGTGGTCTCGGGCGACATCGATTTCGGCGTCACCGGCATCAATGCCGGGCTCTACAACATGGCGGGCCAAGGCGCGATCCGCATCATCGCCTCCCAGGCCCGCGAAACGCCAGGCTTTCCCAACAACACGGTGGTCGCATCGAACAAGGCGTGGAATGCCGGGCTCAAGAGCTGGAAGGATCTCGCCGGCAGCACGTTTGCCGTCGGCGCGCTCGGCACGCCGCCGCATTATTCGCTGGTCTTGATCGCCGAGAAATACGGGATCGACCTGAAATCGATCCGGGTCGTCCAACTCGGAGCCGTCGCCAACAGCGTCACGGCGATTGTCGGCGGTCAGGCCGACGCCTCGGTCATTCCCGTGACCTACATCGTCCCGTCGATCCAAAGCGGCGACGCCAAGCTTTTGGGCTATGTCGGCGACGAAGTGTTCTATCAGTTCGGCGCGGCCTTCACCGCCGGCAAGACCGCCAATGAGCGCCGCGACACGGTCGAGCGCTTCCTGCGCGCCTACCGCAAGGCGACGCGCGCCTATCACGATGCTTTTACTGGGCCCAACGGCAAGCTCGCTTTCGGCGCCGACGCGCCCGAGATCATGGCGATCATCGCCCGCAATACCGGCCAACCCGTCGATCAGATCAAGCTTGGCATCTCCTTCGTCGACGCCGATGCGCGCATCGACATCAAGGACATCCAGCATCAGATCGATTGGTTCCGCGCGCAGGGCATGGTGAAGGGCGATGTCACGGCGAGCCAGGCCGTCGATATGCGCTACGCCGTGGCGCTGCCGGAACGATAAGCGCCGTTATTGTGTCTTATAGAGACGCGGCACGATCTCGGGCTCGACCGAAGCGGGCGGTGCGGCCGGGGCGGCTGCGACATCGGCGATATTGACGATCCGCTCGCGGGGGAAGAACGCCGTCACCAAGGTCCCTTGTCCGGGCTCGCTTTCGATCGTGAGCTTGCCGCCATGAAGCTCGATCATTGCGGAAGCCAGCGGCAAGCCGAGTCCCGTGCCGTTATGGGTGCGGCTCAGCGCGCTGTCCACTTGGATGAAGGGCTGCAGCACGCGCGGAATATCCGCCTCGGCGATGCCAATCCCCAAATCGCGCACGCTCACGAACAGGCCGCGTTCCGGATCGATGCCCAGCGTCACCGTGATCTTGCCGCCCGCCTCGGTGAACTTCACCGCGTTCGACAGCAGGTTGAGCAGAATCTGCTTCATCTTCAGCCGGTCGCAGAACAGCAGCGGCGGAATATCGGGCAGGATGGTTTCGAGCGACAAGCCCGCGGCGTCCACCTTGGGGCCGACGAGCCGCGTGACCGCGCGCACGACGCTCGTCACCTCGACCGTGTCCTCGATCAGCTCGAGTTTGCCGGCCTCCGCCTTGGAGAGGTCGAGGATCTCGTTGATGAGTCGCAAGAGATCGGCGCCGGCGTCGAAAATGTCTTTGAGGTAGCCCTGGTAATCCGGGTTCGTAACCGGTCCGCGCGCGCCGTTCAGCATCAGTTCGGAGAAGCCGATGATGGCGTTCAAGGGCGTGCGCAGCTCGTGGCTGACATTGGCGAGGAATTCGGTCTTGGCGCGGCTTGCCGCTTCGGCGGCATCCTTGGCCGCGCGCAAGGTTTCGTAGGCGGCGCGGTTCTCGGCCTCGAGATGCTGCCGCTCGAAGGCGCGGCCCAGCGCCGCGATCAACTCGTTCGGATCGCAGTTCTTATCGCAATAATCATAGGCGCCCTTGCGCAGCGCGTTGATCGCCGTTTGAGTTTCCGCGTGGGCCGTCATCATGACGACGACGAGATCGGGCCGCTCCGCCTTGAGTCGCGACAGCAGCTCGACGCCTGACATGCCGCGCAGTCTGACGTCGATCAGGGCGACTGGCGGCGAATAGCGTTTCAACGCGATCGCGGCCGTCTCCGGCCGGTCGGCGATGATCGGCGCGTAACCTTCGGGTATGAGGATATCCGTGATCGATTCCGCGAATTCCTGATCGTCGTCGACGATCAGAAGCTGGCGGGAACCGGCGGATGCCGCGGCGTTAGCCATGGGCGGGCGGTGCGCTCGAGCCGGTCGCCGCCGCGATGGCGGCGATCAGCTCTCTTGGATCGAAAGGCTTGAGCAGAATGCCGTTGTCGACTTGCCGCAGCCCGGCAAGCGCCGCGCTTTTCTCGCCTTGAGAGCCGGTCACGAAGATCGTCGGGATCGATTTGCCCGATTCCTTCAGCTTCAGATAGACCTCGACTCCGGTCAGAAACGGCATGGCAAGATCGAGCACCAGGCAATTCACGTCGTCGTGTGATGCCATTTCGAGCGCTTCCTTGCCGGTCGACGCGATCTCCACGCGATAACCGTGGCGCGACAGGATCGGCTTCAAGCTGTCCGCGAAATCCGGATCGTCGTCGGCGACCAGAACGATGCCGCGCGGCTTGATCTCGTCGAGCACTTGCAGCAGATCGGCGATGGCAAAAGGCTTGCGCAACACGCCGAGCGCGCCGTTTTCGATGGCCTGCGAGATGAGCTGTTCGACGCTATAGCCGGTCATCATCATGACCTTGGCGTCGGGCCGGATCTTCTTGAACTCGAAAAAGGTCTCGACACCGTTCATGCCCGGCAGCTTCACGTCCATGAAGACGATATCGAAATCCTCGTCGCGGAAGATTTTAACGCCGTCTTCGCCGCTAAAGGCTGCTTGGACCACATGACCGCGCATGGCCAAGATGTCGACAATGCTTTCGGCGTGATCGCGGTCGTCGTCAATGACTAGAACCCGTGCGCTCATGCCGCGATCTCCTGTTTGCGGTCGGCGGTCTGCAATCTGACCGTGACGCGTGTGCCTTTGCCCGGTTCGCTCGTAATGGCGATCGTGCCGCCATGCTGCTCCACGATCTGCTTCACCATTGGCAGGCCCAGGCCGGTGCCGAAGCTTTTGGTGCTGAACAGCGGCTCGAATACCTTGGGCAGAACGTCGTTGGGGATACCTGATCCGGTATCCTCGACCGCCAATTCGAATTGGCTGCCGATGCAGGCGCTGCTGATCGTGATGCGGCGCGCGCCGTCCGGTTCGGTCATGGCTTGAGCGGCGTTTTCCACAAGATTGATCAAGACGCGGCGCATCCGTTCCGGATCGATCTCGATGAGACAATCGGCGTCCAAGGCGCGCACCAGCGTGATATCGGCGGGAAACCGCTGCTCGTCCACGATCTCCGCGATCCACGGGTCGGGGGCGAGAACGGACCGGTGCAATTCCTTCATGCGCGTGTAGTCGAGCAAATCGTTGATGATCCGGTCGCAGCGCTCGACGCTGCGCTCGATCCGGCCCAGCGGCCGCTCGAGGTTGAGGCCGTTCGCGGTGGAGGTTTCCTTGACGGAGAACAGCGTGTTCCGGATCGCGCTCAACGGGTTGCGCAACTCATGCGCCATGGTCGCGGTAAGCTGGCCCAAGGCCGAGAGACGCTCCTTTCGGACGAGCTCGCCCTGCGTCGCTTTGAGCGCCGCCGTGCGTTCCTCGACACGCCGTTGCAGCTCGACTTCCGCCGCCACCTCGCTGGTCACGTCGCGTCCCGCGCCGCGATAGCCGCGAAACGCCCCGTTTTTGTCGAAGACCGGCTTGCCGCTGACGCTGACGTGAATTTGGACTCCGTTCGGCAATTCCCGCAAAAAGCGGAAATTGTGGAACGGGCGCCGCGCCACGAGGTCGGCGTCGTGCGCCGCCCATTGTGCATCGGACACGCCGAGCTTGACGGTTTCGTGGCGTGTCTTGCCCAGATCGCTGTCGCTGGTGATCTGCGTGGAATGGCCGCCACGAAGAAAATTGGTGAAGCGCAGATTTTCGTCCTGTTCCCAGAACCAATCGGACGAGGCTTCCGCGTAGTCGCGAAAGCGGGCTTCGCTCTCGGCGAGCCTTGCCTCGGCGACGTCGCGCGCCTCGCCTTTGCGGTAGAGATTGAGCGCAACGAACACGCCGAAAGCGGCGAGAGCCAGAAATATCGCGGCGCCGAGCGCGGCGGCTTCGAGGAGACTGCTGCGGATGAAAGAGGCCATCGGCACGTCGATGACGAACGCGCCCATGACGTCGTTCAAGTGCCAGGTGACCTTGCCGGCTTGAAGCTGATTGTGACAGTCGACGCAGCTTTGCTCGCGGGCGACTGAAGGATAGAAGGTGCGGAACACCGGTTCGTCGGCGCTGTCGAGGGTCTGGCTAACGGGCCGGGGCGCCGCATCCGCCGCCAGGGATTTGAGTTCCGCGGCCATCTCGTCGTCGACCGGCGTCGTCTTGATCTGCCGGCCGGGCACGCCGACCCAAAGCAACCGCAGCGCGTCGCCCGCAATTTGGCGAGCCTGATTGAAATCCGCGATAGCGTCGGCGCGAAAGGTGGCAGGAATCGGCGCGTTCGGCCCCAGCTGAGGGAGAAGGCTGGCATATTTGTTGACGAAAGCATCGACGATGCGCAACGCCGTGGTCGATTCGGCGTTCTTATGTTCCTTGAACCATGCAAGATTCTCGGAATAAAAGCCGTAGCCTACGCCCGCCGCCAGAAGCTGGGAGAAGCATAGGAAGATGATGAATCCTTGCCCTGAGCGGGAGCCGAGAAAATGGCCCCAGCGCGCCATGCGAGTCACTGCCCGATTCCCCTTGCCGATACCTTTCGGCGGGATGATGGGGCAGGGCCCCTTAATGGGCCATTAATGAAGACCGCCGCAACTTGCGCGAAATCCCTGGAATCGCGGCCGATTTCCGGAATTTTTCACTGCGGAATTTGGCGCCCCCGCGGCGATTGATGGTTGACTCTGCGCCGCGCATCCTCGCCGAATGGCCCGGCTACGGATGAAATTATGCATCGCCTTTCCCTTGCCCCAGTGACGATCAACGAGGTCGATCCGCCCGAGCTCATCGTGGCGGCGGCTTCGGGCGGGTTCGATGCCGCCGACCTGCGCGTTCTGGGCGCGCCCGGCGCCGCTGCAGTCACGCCGGTGGTGGGCAACCGGCCGATGATCGCCGCGATCGCCGCGGCCTGCGCCGACACCGGCGTCGCCATTTTCGCCGCGACCGGCGTCTGGCTGGTACCGTCCTTCGCGCTTGAATCCGTCTTGCCGGCGCTCGAGGTGGCCGCCCGGCTTGGCGCCGAGCAATTCCTCGCGGTCGGCAACGATCCCGAGGAAACGCGGATGACCGACCAGCTCGGACGTCTTGCCGAGGCGGCCCGCTCCTTCCGGCTGCGCGTGGCGCTCGAGCTGATGCCCTATACCGCGGTCAATTCGCTCGCCAAGGCGCGGCGCCTGGTCGAATCCTGTGCCCAACCTAATCTTGGCCTCGTGATCGACGCGCTCCACCTCGCGCGCGCCGGGGGGACACCAGCCGAAGTCCATACGATCGATCCCTGCCATATTGCCTATATCCAGCTTTGCGATGCGCCTCTCTCGCCGCCTCCCGGCATGGCGCTGCGGGCGGAATCCCTGACTTGCCGGCTCTATCCCGGCGAGGGGGAGCTCCCCCTGGCGGCGCTAATGGACGCGCTTCCCGGCGATATCGTGGTCGATGTGGAGACCCCGGTGGCGCGCGATCAAGGCTTGCCCGCCGCGGAACGGGCGGCGCGGGCGGCTGCTGCGACAAAACGCTTCCTGGCGGCTCTAAACGGTAAATATCGTCAGTAAGTCTTTGAAGTAAAATAAATTATGGTTACCTACTTAAAACAGGTGCGGCCGGCACCAATATTGTGCCAAGATGCGCGCCGGCCGGACGTTCGGAGCCGGCGCATCCATCACGACGTAGTGTGAGCAATACATCATGCGGGCCAATTTCGCCGGCGCCGATGCCGTGGAGCAGCCAATGCAACCTGCTGAATTGGCAGGCACTGTTACTGACGACACCAACGTAGCGGTCGAGGAGTTGCCGCGCGGCAGCGGCAATATTGCCGCCGACGCCAATTCCGGCGACGCTATGCAACATTATCTGCGCGAGATCTCTGTCGCGGAGCTGCTGACGCGCGAGCAAGAGGTCGAGCTTGCGCAGCGCATCGAGGCGGGGCGGGCGGCCATGCTGGCGGCGCTGTGCCGCAGCGAGGTTCTGCGCCGCGCGCTCAAGCTGTGGCGCGACGGCATTGCCAAGAACACGGTGCTGTTGCGCGACGTCGTCGATCTTTCGGCGACCCGGCAGCGCCTCAAGGGCGATACCGAGGCGCCGGTCGACGAGAGCGGAACCTCGTCGGCTTTGACCCAGCTCGAAGCGGAATTGCTGGAAGACGTGACGGCGGCCTTCGCGCGCGCGATCAAGGCTGGTTGCGCTCGGCCGAAAGCGCTCACGGCGGCGCTGGCCGACATCGTGCTGCAGCCTTCCGAGGTCGACCGGCTCGCTCATCGGGTCAAGGAGATGAGCCGCCGCCTCATGGAGCTCGAGGGATCGCTGATGCGCCTGGCGCAGCAGGCGGGCGTGGCGCGGCAGGACTTCATCGACAGTTACCGCACGGCCAACAGCCCGCAAACCTGGTTCGACGGCGCGCGGCGCCGGCGTGTCACGGCGTGGCGTGCTTTTATCAGCCGTCATGGCGATGCCGCCAAGACGATCGTCGATGAAATCGAAGCGATCATCGCGGAATCGGGCCAGAAGCTCGAGCAATTCCGAGCCACCTCGGGCGAGCTGCAGCGCGGCGCACGCGACGCGGAGCGCGCCAAGGAGCAGATGATCTCGGCCAATCTGCGGCTGGTCACCTGGATCGCACGGCGCCACGTCAATCGCGGCCTGCCGCTGATGGATCTCGTCCAAGAAGGCAATATCGGGTTGATGCGCGCAGTCGAGAAGTTCGATTGGCGGCGCGGCTATAAATTCTCGACCTATGCCACCTGGTGGATCCGTCAGGCGTGTTCGCGCGCTTTGGTCGACCAAGGCCATCTGATCCGTATCCCGGCGCATCTTGCCGACGAGGTGCGTCGCGTGCTGCGGGCTCAGCGGCGGCTGGCTGGCGAGCTGCGGCGCGAGCCGACCGAGCCCGAGCTTGCCGAGCGTCTCGGCACGCCGTTGGTGAAGCTGCGGACCGTGCTCGAGCTGGTGCGCGATCCGGTCAGCATGGATCAGCCCGTGGGCGAAGACGGCGATGCCACGATCGGCGATTTTCTCGAGGACGAACAAGCTGTGATCCCGCTTGAAGCGGCGGCCGCGGCGGAGCTGCGCCAGGCGACCGAGGAAGCCTTGGCGCGTCTGACGCCGCGCGAGGCCGATGTGTTGCGCCTGCGTTTCGGTGTTGGCCAAGCCGCCGAGCACACGCTCGAGGAAGTGGGACGCAAATATCAGGTGACGCGCGAGCGTATCCGCCAGATCGAGGCGAAAGCCTTGAAAAAGCTGAGCCAGCGCGGTCCCGACCGGCGCCTTGCCGGGTTCCTCGACCGCTGAGAAGCGCGCGGCCGCCTTGGCCGCATTCCGATAATTTTACGCGATGCCCGGCTTTGTCCGGGCATCGTTGTTTTTGCGCCCACCGGGTCGAGATTTGCTGCGGGATCGAGATTTCGATAGCCGAGGCAACCGGGAATTGCGGTTGCCTCGCTCCTCGGGGCGCCGCAAAATGCTCTCGGAAAAATATCTCAACCGGGAGGAGTCATAGTGCAACAGCGGATCAGCTACGTCGATCCCGCGGCGGTCACCGACCCGCGAATGCTTGCCGAGCTGGATCGTTGCCGCCGTGAAGGCACGCCCCGGCCCGAGAGCCAAGCGATCCGCGCCCATGTGCCGGCGGCCTTCTGGTCATTCGCCGAAACCTGGGACAGCGTCTTCCGCAATGGGGTAATGGACCATTCCATCAAGGAGTTGTGCAGGGTCTATGTGTCGCGCTCGGTCAAATGCGAGTATTGCGGCAATCAACGCTCGGTAAAATCGGCCAAGCAGGGGTTGCAGGAGGCCGATTACATGGACCTCCTCAATTTCGAGCGCTCCGCGCGTTATGACGAGCGGCAGAAGGCGGCACTCGCCTATACCGAGGCGATCACTTGGGACTTGGCGGCGGACGACGCGCTATGGGAAAGGCTGCGGCGCCACTTTACCGAGCCGCAGCTCGTTGAGCTCGGCTATTTCGTTGCCATCACCATGGGCCAGCAGCGCTGGCTGCGCACGCTCAATATCGAACATCACCAGGTGCTCGCAGGGACGGCGGCCTCGATGGCGCCGGGCTTCGAGACCGCCGCGGCCTTGGCACAAAGCAAAGCCTCATCCGATTATTGGGCGAAGCGCAATGTGACGCCGCGCAAGAAAGAATCGTCGGCCGCCGAATGAAGGAGATGCTGCATCCTGGACTCGTTGGCGAGGCACCGGCCGCCGGCCACATCGCGGTGCGCGGCCTGACCAAGCGCTACGACAATTACACGGTTTTCTCCGGCGTCGATCTTGAGGTGCGCGGGCGCGAGATCGTCGCGCTGGTAGGGCCGTCGGGCTGCGGCAAGACCACCTTGCTGCGCTGCATCGACGGTCTCATCCCCGCCAGCGGCGAAATTCTCATCGACGGCAAGCGCATCACCGAACCGCCGCCCGGCGTGGCCATGGTGTTTCAACATTTCGGTCTCTTCCCGTGGAAGACGGTTTACGACAACGTCGCGTATGGTCTTCGTATGGCCGGCGCGCGGCCCGGCGAGGTTGCCGAGAAGGTTCCTGGCTTCATCGGCTTGGTCGGCTTGGCGGGATTCGAGCATGCCTACCCCTATCAGATGTCGGGCGGCATGCAGCAGCGTTGCGGGCTGGCGCGCGCGCTCGCGATCGAGCCGAACGTGCTGCTGATGGATGAGCCCTTCGCCGCGGTCGACGCGCAGACGCGCGAGATCCTGCAATTCGAACTCTTGCGCATCTGGGAGAAGCGGCCGACGACGATGCTCTTCGTTACCCATTCGATCGAAGAGGCGGTGCTGATGGGCGACCGGGTGGTGGTCTTGAAAGGCCGGCCGAGCCATGTCGATCAGGACATCGCGATCGACCTGCCGCGGCCGCGCAGTCGCGCGACCTTGAGTTTGCCGCGGTTTTCCGAATTGCGCGAGCTGGTCTGGGACAATCTGATGAGCGAAGCCCGCCGCGCGGAATTCCAGCTCGGCACATAGAAGACATAGAACACGAAGAGAGGGAGGAATAATGGGCAAGGTATTTGGAATTTTCGGCTTGCTGGTTGCGGCTGTCATGGCAACGGCGAATCCCGCTGCGGCGCAGGCGCCGAAGCTGGTTTTCGCGCTTCCCGGCGTTCCGCCGATCTATCTCAACGTCTTCGCTTACGTTGCCGAGAAGCAAGGCTTCTTCAAGAAATACGGCGCCGATGTCGAGCTGCGGCAATTCGATTCGGGTGCCGCCGGTTCGCGTGCGGTCATCTCCGGCGATGCCGACCTCGCGCTCGTGCCGACGCCGCTGCTCATCAACCAGATCGCCAATGCGAATGTCGACGTGGTCGGGATTTACGGTCTGCCGAATCCCGATTGGGCGATCGGCACTACCGATGCGACCAAAACCGCGTGCAGCGATCTGAAAGGGCAGCAGATCGGCGTCGACACGCCGGGCGGCGCCCGCTCGCTCGCTTTGAAGGACATGCTCTTCGGCTGCGGCATGACGCTCGACGACGTGCAGCAGATACCGCTCGGCTCGAACACGGCGGCCGCGATGGTCGCGGGGCAGATTTCCTACGGCGTGCTGCATCTCGATGACGCGCCGGAGATCGAAAGCCACGGCAAGAAGGTGACGATCGTCACGAACCTCGCCAAGACGGTTCCCACCAGCCATTACGATCTGATCGAAGTTCGGCGCGACCGGCTGCAGGAGAAACGTGACGCCATCGTCCGCTGCCTCGCCGGCCTCATCACCGCGGCGCGCTTCATGGCCGATCCGAAGAATGCCGATCTGGTCGCAGAGATCGGCACGGTCACCGGTCACACCAAGGAGATATCGAAGGATGCGCTGCAGCGCTTCCTCGCCATCGGCTTCTGGGAAATCAAGGATGACGGGCTCGACCAGAAAAAGCTCGCTGCCGTCACCGAGGATCAGGTGAAGGTTGGCGGGATCAAGGCCGACAAGACGCCGCCGACTTATGAACGCCTGGTCGATCGCAGCGTGTGGCGCGACGCCAACGCGTTGACCCAGAAATAAGCATGACGGAATTGACCGCAAGGAGCGCGCCGTGACTGCCGAACGCTGGAAGCGGCACGCTCCTTTCGCGCTGAGCCTTGTCCTCGGCTTGGCGGCCTGGGAGTGGGGCGGCCGCAACACCAGCGCGGCCTTCATGGTTCCCTTTTCCGAGACGCTGGTGCGCGCGGCCGAGATTTTCAAAAGCGGCGAGCTGGTCGCAGCCTTGCTCAGCTCTTGCGCGCTTTTTGCGGTGGGCTTCTCGCTTGCGGTCGTCATCGGCGCGCCGGCGGGGATGCTGCTTGCCCGCGTGCCCGCGCTGCGGCGCGCGCTCGAGCTCTACATCATGATCCTTTACGCGACGCCCTTGGTTGCGCTCATTCCTTTCATCTTGTCGCTGATGGGTTTCGGTTTCGCGCCCAAAGTGCTGGTCGTGTTCCTCTTCGCGGTGTTCCCGATTCTCTACAACACGATCGAAGGCGCGCGCAGCTTGAAGCCCGAGCTGGTCGAGGTGGCGCGCTCCTTCCGCTCAAGCGAATGGGCGCTCTGGCGCGAGGTGATGGTGCCTTACACCTTGCCGTTCACCATGACTGGGGTGCGCCAGGCGGTCGGCCGCGCGCTGGTCGGCATGATCGCCGCCGAATTCTTTTTGAGCTCGACCGGGCTCGGCCAGTTCATCATGACAGCGTCGCAGAATTTCGACACGGGCGGTCTCTTCGCCGCCATTCTGGTGATCGTCGTGCTCGGCGTGGCTTTGATGCGGCTCGGCCGCGCCATCGAGCATCGCTTCGCGCGCTGGCGGGTTTGAGCGATGAGCGAGGCGGCGATCGCACTGCCGAAATCGGGAACCGTCTTACCGCGGCTTTATGCCGGCATCGCGATTTTTGCCCTGTGGGAAGGCGTGGTCCGCGGCTTCGCACCCTCCTATGTTGCGACGCCCTCCGGTATCATCGCGGCGTTGCCGCGCGTAGTTGTCGCGGGCTCGTTCTGGACATCGGCCGCCATCACGGTCGCGGCGGTCGCCGAAGGCTTGGTTCTTGCCATCATCCTCGGGACGATTCTCGGGCTGCTGATCGGCCGTAGCACTATCGCCGATCGCGCATTGCGGCATTACGTCAACGCCTGTTACACCATGCCGATGATCGTGATCTTGCCGCTGGTCTCGCTGTGGTTCGGTTATACCGGCGGGGCACGGCTTGCGACCGTGGTATTCGCGGCGCTGTTCTCGATCACGGTCAACGTCGCCGATGGCGCTCGCGCCGTGCCGCGCGAATATCTCGAAGTGGCGCACTCATTTCGTTCCGCCTCGTGGCGCGCGATGATCGAGATCGTGCTGCCTTCCTCGCTGCCTTATTTCCTCGCCGGCATCAGGCTGGCTGCGGGCCGCGCGCTGATCGGTGCGGTGGTCGCCGAGTTCTTCACGGCGATCCCCGGGCTCGGCTATTTCATCCTCTTCAACTCGCGCACCTTCCGCCACAACGAAGCCTTCGTGGCGGTGCTGCTGCTCGCCGGCTTCGGTGTCGGCATCGATGCGCTGGTCAATTGGGGCACGCGGCGGTACCTGCCCTGGTACCGCCCCGGCGAGGCGAGCGCGTAACGCTACTTCGCGGCCGTCGCCGTCGGCTCCTTGCCGGTATAGCGCATGACGAACATGCCCCATTTGTCGTCGTTCATATAAATGTTGCCGCGGGCGTCGACGGCGAGCTCCTCGCTCCAATTGATCGGCGAGGCATGCGCGCCGGCCTGCTCCGGCAGGTTCGGCCGCTCCGGCGGCATGAAGTAACCGACCTCGGTCGGCAGCCGCGGATCGCTGATGTCGAAGATCCGTAAGCCGGCGTTGAACCAGGCGACATACATGAGATTGCCGGGCTGCTGGATCGCCGGATTGTGAATCTCCTGGCTCGTATTGTGCGGCCCGAAGCGGCCGCCCTTGTCGCAGAAATCCTTATAGGACGCACCTTTCGGCGGGCGCGGAGTTGGGAAGATCGAAATGAGACGCGGCTTGGCCGGGTTGCTGTTGTCGACCATGCCGGCGAAGTTCATGCCGTTATCCTTGCACTCGCCCTGCTGCGCCTCGGAACTGACATAAGCGAGCTTGCGGTCCCAGAGCGGCAGCACGGTGTGCACCGATTGAATGCCGACGCTGGCGAAAGGCTCGGTGAAATGGAGCTTGCCGATCAGCTTCGGATTGGTCGGATCGGTCAAATCGAGATTGACCAGATCGGGCGTGTAAGGAAGCGTGGCCCATTTCCCGTCGGGGCTGACATTCACCGGCCCGTGGAAACCTTGCGGCCCGCTCGCCGGCGGCTCGCCATCCTTCTGGCCGGGTTGCCACCATTTGCCGACATCCTTCGGGTGAGCCGGATCGCTCACGTCGAGGATGACCATGATATTGCCCTTGAAGCCGGGATAGCTGGTCGAGAGATAAGCGTATTGGCCGCCGGGATAGGAATTGCGATGCGCGCCCGTCACGCCGCCCATCCAGGACCCGACTTGCTTCGGGTTTTCGGGATCGCTGATGTCCCATAGCAGCACGGCCGGTGCCGGGTTCTTTTGCGGCTCGAACGTGTTGAGCGAGGTGAGCATCAGATTGTCGTGCAGGGTGACCTGCGAGGTGATGATCTTCTTGTCGTCGGTGTTGTAGGGGATGAACTTCACGTAGCGCGGCTTGGTCGGATCGGTAATGTCGACGATGCTCCAGCCCTGATTGAAGGAATGGCCGGTGTAGAGATACCATTTGTTGTTGGCGGTGTGCTTGATCGCCATCTTGAAGCCGCCATAGTGGCCGCCAAGACCGGAAAAGCCGATCACCTTCACATGCTCGCCCTGACCGCCCGGCGGAATCGCATCGGCAAGCGCGCCGCTCGAAAAAAGCCCGGCCATGGCAAAGAGGCACACGCCCAAGGCAGCCCGACCGAACGCACTCCGCAAGCTCCGATTCATTCCTTGTTCCTCCCGATTTCGTACATCATTCGCCGGCATGGAGGAGGCGCCCGCGTCTCTCGACCCGGAAGCATTCTCATTGCCTGCCCGAGTGGCTAGGTTGACAGTTTATCCGCCGCCTTGCAACGTCACGCATAACGATAAAGGTTGTCCGCGATGATGGTGGCGGCCAGACAGCTCCTTGGCGATTTTCTTTCGACGATCGTTTTCCTCGCTGCTTATGGTCTATTGGGCAGCGTTCCGGTCGCGGTCGGCGTCGCGATCGCCGTTGCGCTCGGCCAATTTGGCTTTCTCAAATTCAAAGGCGTCCGGCTTGACGCCATGCAATGGATCAGCCTTGGCATCGTGTTGGTGCTCGGCGGCGCCACGCTGCTGACCGCGAATGCCCAGTTCATCCTGGTCAAGCCGGCTATCGTTCATTTCGTGATCGGGGCGGTCATGCTGCGCCGCGGCTGGATGATCCGCTATCTGCCACCGCGCGCACTCGAGCGTCTGCCCGAAAGCGCGATTATTGCCGCGGGCTATGCCTGGGCCGCGCTGATGTGGGCGATCGGGTTCGCGATTCTGGTGATCGCTTTCCGCTTCGATCTGCAGGTTTGGGCGTGGTTCAACACGGTCGGCGTCATGGGGCTTCAGATCGGCGCCTTTCTTTTGCAATACGCCGTCCTGCGCGCGATCGGCCGGCGGCGGGCTTCGATCTCGCCGACGCCCTCGCGCGCCGACGGCGCCTCAGGCTGACAACGAGGCTGCGGCTTGCCGCGCCATCGCCGCCCGGTGCCGTCTATGCAGCGAAAGGGGGCATCGCCTTGCATGCCTTGCCCCCTCGGCGTCATTCCCAGAAGCGCATGATGCGATATTGCTCGCGGCGCATCTGCTCGATCTGCTCGCTGATTTGATAATATTCGCGCCGGTCGCCCTCGCGCGCCTCGTGCCGTTGGCGGTCCTGCAAGCGCCGGATCTGGAATTCCAGTTGATCGTAGCGCGCCCTTTGCTCGGGCGGCAGCTGCCAATAGCGATCGCGGAAATTGTCGGCGCGGTGTTCCTGTTCCCACCAGCCATCGACGTTCAGAACATGGCTGGGCGCGGAACCGGGGGTGGCCTGGAAACCGGGTGCTGCCATCGCCGCCAAAGGGGAAAATGCGATCGCAGCCGCACATAGTGACGTCAAGATTCTGGGCATCGACGATAACTCCGTTGTTTCTCTAGGCGGACAACGGCGGCCGGCGCCGATTTCTTCGCTTCGGCAGCCGGAAGCGAGATTAATTCGACATTAGGCGCGATTGAAGCTTCCTGTCGGGTCGGAACGGCGGGCGGCGGTTGACAGGGTGAAACCGCGCGTGCAACGTCCGGTTCATTCCGCTCCGTTGGAGGAACGCATGCCAACCAAGAAACCGTCCGAGCCCAAAATCATCAATGCCGCCGATATCGACCCGCGCCACGATTGGACGCGCCCGATCATGGCATTGGGCCCGACGGCGGTCGATTTCGAAGAGCGGATCGATTTTCGCCGCCTGCACCGTTATCGCCTCGGCCGCACGCGCCAAGCGCTTGCGAAATCCGGTCTGGGGTCGTTGCTGGTGTTCGACCAATACAATATCCGCTACATGACCTCGACGGTGATCGGCAATTGGGCGCGCGACAAGTTCACGCGCTATGCCTTGCTGGCGGGCGATTCCGAGCCGCATCTTTGGGATTTCGGCTCGGCGGCGAAGCACCATCGCCTGTTCGCACCCTGGCTGCCGCAGCACAATTGCCATGCCGGCATGCTGGGATTGCGCGGCGCCATCCACCCCAAGATCGGGCTGATGCGCCAGGCCGCGGAAGAGATCAAATCGATTCTCAAAGAGCACGGCGTCGCCGATCAGCCGGTCGGGGTCGACGTGGTCGAGCCGGCCATGCTGTTCGAGCTGCAGGAGGTTGGACTGAAAGTACGCGACGGGCAACAGCTGATGCTCGATGCGCGCGAAATGAAAAGCGCCGACGAAATCTCGCTGCTCAACATGTCAGCGGGTTTGGTCGATGGCTGCTATCAGACTATCGCCGAGAATTTAAAACCCGGCATCCGCGAAAACGAAATCGTCGCGCTTGCCAACAAGCGGCTTTACGAATTGGGCTCCGACGATGTCGAGGCGATCAACGCGATCTCGGGCGAGCGCTGTTCGCCCCATCCGCATAATTTCACCGACCGGCTCATTCGGCCGGGCGATCAGGCCTTCTTCGACATCATCCAATCCTACAATGGCTACCGCACGTGCTATTACCGCACCTTCAATGTCGGCCGCGCCACGCCGTCGCAACGCGACGCCTATAAGCGCGCGCGCGAATGGATCGACCGCGCGATCGAGCTGGTGAAGCCGGGCGTCAGCACCGACCAGATCGCCGCGTGCTGGCCCAAGGCCGAGGAGATCGGCTTCACCAGCGAGATGGAAGCCTTCGGCCTGCTCTTCGGTCATGGGCTTGGCCTGGGCTTGCATGAACGGCCGATCATCTCGCGGCTCAATTCTTTCGCGGATCCGATGGAAATCAAGGCGGGGATGGTGTTCGCGCTCGAAACCTATTGTCCGGCGAGCGACGGCTATTCGGCCGCGCGCATCGAGGAAGAAGTGGTTTGCACGCCGACCGGCGCGAAGGTGATCACGCTTTATCCCGCCGACGAGCTGCCGATCGCCAATCCGTATTGACGTCTAGACGCGGCGGAATCCGCGTGGTGCCGCATGCAGGCGCTCGATGCCGGTTTTGGTGATCAGCACGCATTCGCCGGTCTGGACTCCGGCTTTGCCATCGCGCGTCGTGACGTTGGGCTGGATCACCACCATCATCCCGGCGGCGAAAGTCAGGTCCGGCAGTTTGCCGGCCGGCCGGCTTTTGGAGCCGATGATTGGCGGCAGATAGCCGCCGCCATAACCGTGCACCAGATCGTCATTGGTGGTAAAGCCCGCTTCTTCGATCATGGATGACGCCGCAACGACCTGTGCCGGCGTGGCGCCTTCGCGCAAGATCGCGGCAATGGCATCGAATGCCATGTCGGCCGTCCGGTGCAGATCGCGATAAAGCGGCGTCGGCTCGGCATCGACCGTGAAGCTCCGCAGCACCTGGCCAGAATAATCCCAAAACGCGGCGCTGATTTCAGTGAACACCACATCGCCTTTATCGATGCGCCGGGTCGAATGAAATTGTCGCGGCACGCAGCAATCGGGATTTGCCATCGGCGTCGCGCCGATGAAATGGATGACATTGGTGCCGCCATAAGGCAGATAGGCCGCTTCGATCGCCGCGCCCAATTCGCGCTCGCTCGTGCCGGGGCGGATCGCGGTTTGTAATGCCGTCAGGCCGCGATCCGAGAGCATCGCGCCAATGCGATACCAGTCGATCTCCTCGGGCGATTTGATCAGCCGTCTTTGTATGTAGGCGGTGCCGAGATCGGCGATTTTTCCGAAGCGCTCGGCCAATTGCGCATGAAGGCGATAGCCCATCGGTCCGATCAAGCCGACGCGATCCCTTCTTGCGCCGCGGCGTTCCAGTTCGCCGAGCGCCGCGCCGATGCCGAAATCGCCGCCCCATTCCACCTCGGCCTTGTTCGCGATCGCGCGCGCAAGGGCGACATGATTGTGGTATTGCACGAAGAGCTTATCGCGCATGCCGGGCGAGACGATAGAAGAGGCTTCCGCGGTAATCGGCCAATGCGTGAAATATTGAATTGCGTTGCCGGCGCGATTGACGCCGTAAAGCAACAGATGCTCGACGCAAGCTTGCGCCATGAGTTCTTCGAGCATCGCGCGCCGGCGCTGCATTTCCGCTGCGGAAAAGCGTGGATAGGGCGCTTCCATGATTGCGCGCAGATGCGTGGGCAATTCGGGCGGAGCGAGGGGTTGCTGGGTGCCGCTCATCGGGCTAGAGCTTCTGCCGTTGAATGACCAAGGCTGCAACGCCAAGGGAGGCGAGGATGGCATCGGACCTCAAGCGATACAAGATCGGTTGGATCGGCGCCGGCGGGCGCATGGGTTACGCGATGGCCGAGCGCCTTGCCAAGGCCGGCGCGGATGTCGCGGTCTGGAATCGCACCCGCGCCAAGGCCGAGCCGCTGGCAAAGAGCGGCTGCGCGATTGTCGATTTACCTGCCGATCTCGCCGGCCGCGACATCGTCTTCGTCACCGTGGCGGCGTCGGACGATCTCAAGGAAGTCGTGCTCGGCGCCCATGGCGTGCTGAGCGCGCCATCGGCGCGGCCCAAGATCCTGATCGACAGCTCAACCGTGTCGGAGGAGGCCTCGGCCGCGGTGCGCGAAGCGGCCGTGAAGAAAGGCGTTCAGATGCTCGCGGCGCCGGTCAGCGGCAATGCCAAGGTGGTGAAAGCGGGGAAGCTCACCTTCGTCGTCTCGGGACCGCGCGAGGCTTATGATGCGGCCTTGCCATATCTCGCCGCGCTCGGCCAGGGCTCGAGTTATGTCGGCGAAGGCGAGCGCGCGCGCTTGGTCAAGATTTGCCACAACGTATTCCTGGGCGCGGTGATCCAGTCGCTGGTCGAGGTGACGGTGCTCGCTGAAAAAGGCGGCGTCTCGCGCCACGCCTTTCTCGATTTCATGAACAAGAGCGTGATGGGCTCGGTGTTCTCGCGCTACAAATCGCCGTCGCTGGTGAATCTCGATTTCACGCCGACCTTCACCCCGGTGCTGCTCAAGAAGGATCTCGATCTCGGCCTCGACGCCGCCGACAAGACCGGCGTCGCCATGCCCTTGACCGCGCTCACCCGCGAGATCGTGCAAAGCCTGATCGGCCGCGGTCATGTCAGCGACGATTTCGCGACCTTGCTGGTGCAGCAAGCGGAGGCTTCAGGCTTGAAGCTCGAGCCCGAAAACGTCGCGGTTGATGACGGCTTGCACTAATCGCTCGCGCGCGACCGTCTAAAGCGCGCCGGGTGCTACGCCCGGCGGCAGGCCGGGACCGATAATGCCGTTGCCGTTGACCGAGGGCGGTATCGGCACCGGCGGCGGCGAGAATTGCCCGGGCACGGGCGGCGGCGGGGTAAAGCTTGGTTGCGGTCCCGGCGGCGGCAAGCCCGGCGGCACCGGGAGATAAGGCGGCACGCGCTGGTCGGGCGGCGTGCTCGGACTGATCGGCGATTGCTGCTGCGCCAAGAGGATGGCCGCGGCAAGCGCAAGGGCGATGCGGGAACGCATCCCCTTTATCTAGAGAGTGGTCGCCTCCGCTTGAAGCCCCAGCGCGATGCGGCCCCATTGCGTTCCGTTCACATCCCAGCTCAGCGCGTAATGCGCATTGGCGGCATGCGCGTCGCGAAAGGCGCGTTGGATCGGCTGATCGAGATAAACGCCACCGCCGCCCGTGGCCGCGAATAGAAGATTGACGGCCTCGGTACAAAGGCCGGCGGCATAGGCACCGTCGCGGCGCCAACGGGCTTTTTGCTCGATGGTGGGCGTGGCGCCGCCTTCGACGAGAAGCGTCGCCTCGTCGCAATCCTTCAGCATGAGCGTCTCGGCCGTGTCGGCCAGCGCCGAAGCCTCGCCGAGCTTGAGCTGCAGATTGGCGAGATCGGCGAGACGCCGCCCGGAATAAGTGGCAATCCGCCCATGCATCGATTGCGCGAAATCGGCGAGCGCGCCGCGCGCCAGGCCCAGCGAAACGCCGCCGACCACGAAAGCGAACAGACCGAGCACCGGCAGCCGATAAAGCGGCGCGGGATTGATCGCGCAGCCCGGCGCCGTGCCGCCCGCCATCGCCACCAAAGGCAGGCTGCGATAGGCCGGCACGAACACCTCGCTCATCTCGATGTCTTTGCTGCCCGTGCCGCGCAACCCGGCGGCGTACCACGTGTCGATGATGCGGTAGTCGCGGGCTTCGGCCAGAAAGATCCTCTGCTCGGTCGGCTTGTCCTTCGCGTCGTGAACGATCGCACCGACGAAGTTCCAACGCGACGGATCGACGCCGCTCGAAAACGGCCACCGTCCGCTCAGCCGATAGCCGCCCTCGACCGCGATCGCCTTGCCGCCGGGGAACACTAGCGCCGAGCCGATCAAATCGTCGGGCGAAGCGTTCCAAATTTCGTCCTGGGCTTCCTTCGGCCACTTCGCCAGCATCCAATGATGGCTGGCAAGATTGACGGCGACCCACGCGGTCGAGCCGCAGCCTTCGGCGAGAATTCCGCCCAGCACGACCAACGCGCGATACGGGAGCTCGCTGCCGCCGACCCGTTTCGGCTGCAGCATGCGGAAAATGCCGCTGGCGTGAAGATCGGCAATGGTTTCGTCGGGCACGCGGCGCAGCGCCTCGGTTGCAGCGGCACGTTGCCGCAGCACCGGCACCAGCGCGCGCGCGCGCGCGGCGAGAGTTTCAAAACTGGGCGGCGTTACGGGCAGGTTTAATCTCCCGCCAGCTTGACGGCGGCCAAGGTTTGGAGATGCGCGGCGATTTGTTGCGGCGCCACCGCGACAAAACTGCGCACGCGCGCCATCACGATCGCGTCGATATCGCTCGGCACGGGCAAGCCATAGAGCCAGCGCCGCTGACCGATATAGAAAGCGGTGGCGTGCATGCTCCACAACTGCTCGATTTCGAATTCCGTCAATGGCACTTGATCGAGCCGCGGCATCCCGTGATCGTGACGAAGCTCGCCGGCAATGCACGGATAGAGCCGCTCGCGGTTGCGAAACACGAAGCGGACGTGGTGGCTCAGGCCTTTGAGGCCAGAAAAAGCGAAGAGCCTGACCCATTCGTAGTTGTAAGCGACCCGAGCATAGTCGCGGTAGAATCGCAGCAGACGGTTCTCGAGCGATTCGCTGCGATCGAGGATCCAGCCTTCCCAATCCGGGTTCCAGAACTCCGTGAACCATTTCTCATAGACGCGCTCGATCAGCGCGTCCTTGCTGGGGAAGTAGCGGTAGATCAACGATTGCGTGATGCCGAGGCGGCGGGCGAGCTCGCGCGTTTGTCCGTCGAGGCCCTGTTCCGCGAAGAAGTGCATCGCGTGATCGACAATCAGTCTTTCGCGATCATGCGGCGCCATGCGCGTGCGGATGACTCGCCGATCCGGCAAATCGGCAGCGACCGAGCTGTCCGGCTTCTCCGCTGGTTGCTTGTCGCTTCTGCGTCTCACGTTTCCCCTACGCGGCGATTGAAACCGCGCCTCCAACCAGCCCATTCTGTACCATCGCGGAAATTTGGCAAGCCGCGTGCGGCTGCCTTTTGCGGCCGATCTATAAACCAGTGTGGCGGGCATCAAAACCGCACAGCCCCGGGGAGATAAAATGTTTTATTCCTGCAATGCGGCATCCTCATCCGGCGGAAGCCTCCGCGCCCGCGCGGGCACGAAAAGAAGCGCCACGGTCGATATTCATTGTCACGTGATGACGCCCGAGGCGGCGGCGCTGGTCAAGGATGTCTTCGACCCGGCGAGAGAGCCCAGCTTGACCTTTGCCAATGAGGCGACGCGCGAGGTCAACCGCAAGCAGGAAGAAACCATTCGCGTTCAGCTCACCTCGGTCGCGACGCGCTTGCGCGACATGGACAAGGCCGGGATCGACATTCAAGCGATTTCGCCGTCGCCCCAATATTGTTATTGGGCCGATCCCGAGCTCGGGCGCGAAGTCGCGCGCCTCGTCAACAATCGCATCGCCGAGATCGTCGCCTCGCATCCCGACCGTTTCGTCGGCATGGGAACGGTGCCGCTGCAAGCGCCCGCGCTTGCGGTCGCGGAACTCGAGCGGATGGTGAAGGATCTCGGCCTGCGCGGTGTTGAAATCGGCACCAATGTCGCCGGCGCGGAACTATCCGACGAGCGCTTTCGCCCGTTCTTCGCCAAGGCGGAGGAACTCGACATCCTGATCTTCATGCATCCTGCCGGCTTCACCCAGGGGCAGCGGCTTGCCGACCATTATTTCATCAACGTGATCGGCAATCCGCTCGACACGACCGTGGCGGTCAGTCATCTCATTTTCGGCGGCGTGCTCGATGCCTATCCCAAGCTCAAAATCTGTCTCGCCCATGGTGGCGGCTATGCGGCGGCGTATAGCGGCCGTTTCGACCACGCGCATCGCGCGCGCAGCGATTGCCGCCGGCTCATTAAGCGGCCTCCGACCAGTTATTTGAAGAAGCTGCATTTCGACACGATCGTCTTCACGCATCACCAGCTGGAATATCTGGTCGGGGTCTATGGCAGCGATCACATCATTCTCGGGACCGACTATCCCTATGACATGGCGTTGCCCGATGCGGTGAATTTCGTCGCCGGCGCCAAGCTTGCGCGCGCGGACAAGGCGGCGATCCTGGGCGGGAACGCCGCGCGGTTGCTCAAGATCAAGCTGCCGGCAGTCGGCGGCAAGCCCGCCACGGCGAAACCCCAAGCAAAGCAAAGCGCGAGAAAATCCGGCATGCCGAAGAAACGCCGCTAGTCGGGTGATCTCGCGGGGGCTTGCCGCGCTTCAGATCAACGGAAAGGTGAGAGCGAGCAACGCGACGCTGCCGACCAGCAAGCCGCTGCCCCAATCCTGAAGGGCAGCGCGGTGTGCGGGGAAGACATCGGCCATCGCCGCGGCCAAGGTGCCAACGATGATTCCGACGATCCCAGCGACCGACAAGGCTGACAACATGCTCCACGCTCCGAGCCGCGAAGGCCCGAAGCCACTATGTCCGGAGCGGGGTAAAGGAAGCGTTTGCCGGCCCAAAGTAAGGCACACGCAAAAGTTGAAATAGCATTTATCAGCGTAAACAAAGAAATATATAAGTTCATTAAAGTTAATAATCTGCTAATATCACCATATCATGGTGCAAAGGTTTGGTTTCCGCAGTACAGGTTGAATGGCCGGGTCTTGGCAGAACTTGTTGCGTCGGGCGCGCGTTGCGGCCCTGACGGGGCTTGCGGGCCTCTCTTGGCCCGGACAAGCGTCGGCGCACGTCAAATGGTTCGCGCCTTACGACGTGCCGAGCCAACCGCGCATCCTCTCTCAGGTCTTCGACGTCCTCTTCTGGCAGCCGGTTGCTCTTGCGCTGCTGGTTTTGCTGGTGACCTGCTATGCCGAGCGCGGTTCGATCGGCCGCGCGGTGTTGCGCACGCTCGATTCGATCAGCCGGCCGCTGCAACCGCGCATCGACGATCTCTATCGCGCCGCGACGGCTGCGTTCTTCGTCGCGCTTGCCGTCAAAGGCGGCATCATTCTCACGCCCGAGCTCAAGACCGATCTGCCGCAAATTCCCTGGCTCGACGTGGCCATTGCTCTCGGCATGTTCTGGCGCGCGACCATGGTGTTTTCGGCGTTCGGCATTGCCGCGCTTTATGCCTATGGCGTGGCGGAATACGGGATTTTCCACATGTTGGATTACCCGATCTTCCTCGGACTGGCGGCTTATCTCGGCCTGTCCGGGCTGCGCGCCCAATTTTTCGGCCTGCGGCCGCTCGACGTGTCGCGCTGGGCGGCCGGTATCACCTTGATCTGGGCGTCGGTCGAGAAATGGGCCTATCCGGAGTGGACATATCCCGTGCTGCAATCCCATCCCGGCATGGCGATGGGGTTCTATGCCAATTACTACATGAATGCCGCGGGCGTGGTCGAATTCGGCTTGGCTTTCGGGCTGCTGTGGACGCCGCTTGTCCGCCGCCTGTCGGCGCTGGTGCTGCTCTCGATGTTCACCAGCGCGATCCTGCCCTTCGGCATGATCGATGCGATCGGTCATCTCATGATCATCGTGGTCTTGATCGGCATCCTGGCGGATGACGAACCCGATTTCGACAAACCGCCCGTGGAGGCGGCGCTCTATTTCTGCGCCGCGCTGGCCATGATTTTGGCGGCATATTACGGGCTGCACGCTGCCATCTATGGAACCCTGATTTGGTGAAGCGCGCCAGCCAAGTGCTTCGGATGGCGTGAAATTTTTCGCCCCTTAACACTTTTTTAGCCTTCGCCAGCGCTAAATCGCACCCAGGGCTCCCTTTAGCGGGTCGATATCTTGTCTGGGATGCGTCTCGCGGCAACACCGAGCGTCGTCTACCGTTGGCTTCGCGGCGTCGCGATCACCATTCGCGGCAAAATCCTGCTCGCCTTTTGCCTGCTGGCGGCGATCACGGCGTTTCTCGGTTTCTACGCGGTCAACAGCGTCGGCGAATCCGGTCGGCTGGTGGTCGAAACCTATGACAAGCCGCTGATGTCGATCAGCTATGCGCGACTCGCCTTGTCCAATTTCATGGCGATGAATCTGGCGCTCGCCGAACCCCAGGAAAGCTTCGGCGTCGAGCGCAAAAGCGTCGACGAGCTTGCCGCCGAAATCGGCGAGGATCTCGCCGTGGCGGAAGAGCGTTCGACCTCCCAACACGCCGCCGATGTCGCGCATCTGACGGCGCTCGCGGTGGCCGATTGGCGCAACCTGCTTGCCACCCATGCCGATCGCGCGGTCGTCGACTTGCTGACCCGCCATATCCTCGAGCAATTCGACAATCTCGTCGAGCTGACCGCGGAGGATGGCTTCAAGCGCCGCGAACAGGCGCTCGCCTCGATCCGGCTCTATCATTCGCTCACCATCGCAGCGACCTTGGCGGCGCTTCTGCTCGGCGCCGGCGTCGCGGCGATGCTGGTCAATCGCATGATCCATCCGATCGCCGCGGCATCGCGCGCCGCCCAGCGCATCGCCGCCGGCGAGCTCGATGTGGTCATCGCCGCCGCCGGCAATGACGAGCTGGGGCAGCTGCTGCAATCCATGGCGGTGATGCGCGATAACATCCGCACGATGATGGAGCGCGAGATCGCCGCTCGGCGCTCGGCACAATCTCGCCTCGTCAACGCCATCGAAAGCTCGGACGAGGGCGTCGTGCTGGTGGACGCCGACGGCCGCATCCTGATTTCCAATTCGCAGGTCGCGCGCTTCTTCCCCGACGCCGAAGGCGGCTTCGCGCCGGATTCGCTCTTGCCCGCGCGCCTCAATCAGGCCCTCGTGGAACCCAAGGGCGAATTGCGGCTCGACGACGGTCGTTGGCTGCACCTCTCGCGCAGCGTGACGAATGAAGGCGGCTTCGTCGTCATCGTCAGCGACATCACCGAATTGAAGGAACGCGAATCCGCTTTGCAGCAGGCCAAGGATCAGGCCGAAGCGGCCAGCCGCGCCAAGACTGAATTCCTCGCCAATATGAGCCACGAGCTCAGAACGCCCTTGAACGCCGTCATCGGTCTTTCAGAGATCATCGCGGGCGAACTCATGGGCCCGGTCGGTCAGACGAAATACAAGGAATTCGCCACCGACATCGTATCGAGCGGCCGTCACTTGCTCGACATCATCAACGACATCCTCGACAGCGTGAAGCTGCAAGCCGGCAAGATGACGCTTCATCTCCAACCTACGGCGATCGGCGCGATCGTCGAGGCGGCGATTCGCATCGTTCGCGAGCAGGCGGAATCCGCCGGCGTCAAATTGGTATGCAATATCGAGCCGGGCATCGCTTTCGTGAACGGCGATTCGATCCGCTTGCGCCAGGTCGTCCTCAACCTCGTTTCAAACGCCATCAAATTCACCGCCAATGGCGGCATGATCGTGGTCACCGCGCAGCAATTGGGCAAGGATATCCGCGTCGCCGTGAGCGATACCGGCATCGGCATCGCTGCCGAAGACATTCCGAAAGCGCTCGAACCGTTCAGCCAGGTCGACAACAGTCTGAGCCGCAAATATGGCGGTACCGGTTTGGGCTTGCCCTTGAGCAAGCTCTATGTCGAAGGCCATGGCGGGACGCTGTCGATCGAAAGCATCCGCGGCAAGGGCACGACGGTATCCTTCACGCTTCCGGCCGCGACTTCGGTATCCCAGCCGAAAGAGGTGCTGGTCGCGCCGCTGGCTCTGGCGGGGTAAGCCCGTGCGCGGATTGCGGCGCGCTCTGATCCTGTCCTTGTGTCTGCTTCTGCCGGCGCTCATGGCCTTGGCGCTCGAAACGCCGGAGCGCGGCGCCGAAAAGGCAAAGTATCAGCGTCCGACGGAGATCCCGTTTCCCGAGGAGGATCAGTTCACCCCGGAAAAGGCGGATCTCGGCCGCACGCTGTTTTTCGATCCGCTCTTCTCCGGCTCGGGCAAACATTCCTGCGCAAGCTGCCACGATCCGGGCCTGGCTTGGGGCGACGGGCTGCCGCGCGCTATCGGCGATCAGGGAAAGCCGCTGCCGCTTCGGACGCCCACGCTCCTCAATATCGCTTGGATACCGGTTCTCGGCTGGGACGGGAAATTTCCCGATCTCGAAAGCGTGGCCTTCACGCCGATCACGACGCCGATGAACATGAACGAGCCCGAAGATGACCTATTGGCTCGGCTGCGCGCGATTCCCGGCTATCGCGCCGCCTTCGCCAAGGCTTTTCCCGATGGCACGATCTCGCGCTCCCATATCGAGGAGGCGCTGGCGACTTTCGAGCGCACGATCATCTCCGGCGAGACGCCTTTCGACCGCTGGGTGAAAGGCGAGGAAGGTGCGATCGACGCTTCCGCCAAGCGCGGTTTCGATCTCTTCAACGGCAAAGCCCAATGTGCGCAGTGCCACACGGGGTGGAATTTCAGCGAAGGCGCGTTCTACGACATTGGCGAAGCGGCCGACGACGATATCGGCCGCGGCCGCATCTTCAAGAATTCACTCAAGCTGCAGCACGCGTTCAAAGTGCCGAGCTTGCGCGACGTGGCGCGTCGCGCGCCTTATATGCATGACGGTTCGGTGCCGACGCTCGAGGCGGTGATCGATCTCTACGATCGCGGCGGCATCGATCGGCCGAGCCGCTCCGAGCTGATCAAGCCGCTCGGCCTCACGGCGCAGGAAAAAGGCGATCTCGTCGCCTTCCTCGAAACCTTGACCGCGCCGCCCACACCCTTCGCGGTGCCCTTGCTGCCGCGTTAGCTACTGAACGACCACGCGGAGCCGCATGGTCGGGTGGATGGCGCACAGCACCGAAAAGGTTCCGACCTTGTCGAAGGTTACGTCGACGGTCTTGCCGACGGGCTGCTCGCCGGAATCGAACTGCATGCCGGCGGCGTCGATGTAAACGTGGTGGGTCACGTTATCGTCATTGACGATGTGAACCGTCGTGCCGCGCGCGACCTGAAGCTGCGTGGGCGAGAATTGACGATTGTGTTGGCTGACCGTCGGCATATCGGCGGCGGCAACGATGGCCGCGCCGGCAACGGCGAACAGCGGCAAACTCAGAAGGAAAATACAGAAACGTTGTCGCTCGCTCATAACGCAAGAATTCTAGGCGTCCAAGCGATATGCGGCAAGGCAAGGATCGCGCGCATTTCGCCTTAAATGGGCGTCGGTGGATTTGCGGCACGCTTCACGGTAAATATTTTGTGAAAGCGCAAGCGTGTCGGTGAGGCTTCATGACCGGTGACGATGACGGCGCCCTGATCATGTTCTCGGGCGGGCAGGATTCGACGACCTGCTTGGCTTGGGCGCTCGATCGTTTCGCTCGGGTCGAGACCATCGGCTTCGACTATGGGCAGCGCCACCGGATCGAGCTCGATTGCCGTGCATCCTTGCGGCAGGGGCTGGCCGCGCTCAATCCGCTCTGGGCAGGCCGGCTGGGCGAGGATCACACCATCGCGCTGGCGGCGTTAGGCGACGTGTCGAACACGGCTTTGACGCGCGACATCGCGATCGAAGCCGGCAAAAATGGCTTACCGACGACCTTCGTTCCCGGGCGCAACCTGATTTTTCTCACCTTCGCGGCGGCGGTCGCCTATCGGCGGGGCTTGCGCCACATCGTCGGCGGCATGTGCGAAACCGACTATTCCGGCTATCCCGATTGCCGCGACGACACCATGAAAGCGATGCAGGTCGCGCTCAATCTGGGCATGGAGCGGCGCTTCGTCATCCACATGCCGCTGATGTGGATCGACAAGGCGGCGACTTGGCGACTTGCGGCCACGCTCGGCGGCGAAGCTCTGGTCGAGCTCGTGCGCGAAGAAACCCATAGCTGCTATCGCGGCGACCGCCAAACCCATCACGATTGGGGCTATGGCTGCGGCGCTTGCCCGGCCTGCCAGCTCCGCGCCGATGGCTATCGGCGTTACCACGCCCCTGCCGTACCATAACGGTGTCGGATTTGTGTCGCTTCGCTCACACTTCGCTGAGGAACAAGGTGGCGATGCAATGCTCGTCGCAGCCGGGTGGCGTATAGACGTGATCGACCTTGACGCGCAATGCGTGGCCTTCCCAGGCAAGATCGATCACCGCAGCGACTTCCGGCGCCGCGCGCATCGTCTTCTGTCCCGCTTTGACGTAATGCGCGCCGGTTTTGGGCATGACGAGGATGTTGAAGATGATCCCCGTTTCGGCGGCGCTCATCGCGGCCCAACCGCGATCGGATCGAGGGCCGCGTGAGCCTCAGGTGCCGGTAGCACGCGCGCGCTGACGCCGCCGCCACGCCTTGCGTTTGGCCTTGCGCTTGTTGGAACGACTGTTCTGGCTTTTCGTGGTCGATTTCTTCACGTGACTGTCCTATGCGATGCTGATTGGCCGCAATATAGCAGAAGAAACCGCCGGCGCCGAGGGGCGCGCCGACGGTTAATTCGCCCCCGCCATCATTGGCTCGCCTGCAGCTTGCCCAGCTCCGCGCGATAGGCCGCGAGGATTTTGGCGCCGTCGGGCACGTTTTTCGCCCAATCCTCGTCGAGCGGCGCCAGCTTTTGCCGCCATTGCTCGGTCTGCTGCGGAGTCAGGTCGACGATGGTCCGCTTGTCGCCCCGCGCCAGGGTTTTTTCCTTGCCGGCCTTGCGCTCGTGGTCCCACCACGCGCCATAGGCGCGGCTTTCGGCCTCGCCGGAATATTTGTCGAGGATCGCGCGCGCAGCCGGCGAGAGCGCGTCATAAGTCTTCTTGGTCATGAACACCATGCCGACCGAGGTGCCGAGCCGCGCCTCGACATGGTAATTGGTGACCTCGGCCAGCTTGAACGGGTCGAAGGACGTCCAGGCAACGGCCGCGCCGTCGGCCACGCCGCGCTGGATCGCCTCATACATCTCATTGAGCGGGACCGAGAGCGGGCTGCCGCCCAGCAGGGTCACGGCATCGCTGTTCACTTTCGAAGCGATGACGAGCTTGGCGCCGCCGAGATTGTCGAGCGATTTGAGCGGGTGCGACATGTGGATGCCGGCCGCGGTCAATGCGACGAGAAACAGCGGATGCAGCTCGTCATATTCGGGATTGAGCAGCCCCGCGTGATAAAGCCGCCACAACGCCACGGAGCCTTCTTCGGAGCTGCGCGCCATGAAGGGCAGGGAGGCGACATCGGAGCGCGGAAACTTGCCGGCGACCGTGCTTTGCAGCCCCCAGGAAATCTGCACCACGTCGCTCATCACGCGATCATAGTAATTCGCGGTCGTGGCGATGGCGCTGCCGTCGCGCACGTCGATCTTGACGACGCCCTTGCCCTCTTCGTTGATGCGCTCGGCCCAAGGGTGAAAGAACTGGACGTTGAGGTCCGTGGTCGCGCCGGTCGTGGTCGCGAACATCAAGCTGGCCTCTTCCGCCATGCCGAGCCTTGGCATGAAGAACGCGGCGACCAACGCGGCCACCGGCACCAGGCGTGCGAAACGCATTCTCTTTCCTCCCCCGTGGAATTGCTCTTTTTACCGCCCGAACCCTACGCCGATTTCGCCGCCGGCGACAAGCGGGCGGCAGCAGCGCTATAGCGGCCGGTTATGCCGAGCAGAAGTGATGGAAAACTGGTGCCGACGCGCGGATTTGAACCGCGGACCTACTGATTACGAATCAGTTGCTCTACCCCTGAGCTACGTCGGCGCCGTGAGCGCGGCGGACCTTATCCCCGGGCCTCGGCATCGTCAATTGCAAGGCCGAGCTTGCGCGGCGTTTCGGCGGTAAAAGGCGTGGCCACGCCCGCAACCGGCAAAGGCGGCGTCATGTCGCTCGCGGCCTGAAGAAGCGGCGTCGGGCGCTGGCCGGGCAGGCGCCATTCGATCGTGTCGAAGCCGCGGCAATGCGGGCAAAGCGCCGTCCAAGCGGGCGTTTCGTTCCCGCAACTGCTGCAGATATAGGCCGGGTCCTGCGCCGGGGTGGCGACGGCGCGCGCGAGCCACATCCGTGCCGCCGGCAGATCGCCGTGCTCGGCCTCTTCGAGCTGTGCCATCAGCCGACAGAGGCGCGGGCTCGGCGTCTTGTTCTCTTCGCGCGCGCCTGCGGCGATGAGATGACGGCGCGCCTCGCCCCAAAGCCGCGCCTTCAAGAGTATTTCGGCGAGTGCGATATGGCTTTCCGGGTGATCTTTCTTCTGCGCGGCCAAGGTCTCGAAGCGCTTCACCTGTTGCAGCGGCCGCTCATCCGCGAACAAAGCGCCGTAGGCAGTGGCCAGTTCGGGGTCGGGCGCCAAGCGCCACGCGGCTTCGATTACTTTGCGTGCATGGCGGAGATGCCCGCTCGCGCTCAGCAGCTCGGCGTAACGCGCGGCAGCGGGTGCGAAACCCGGCGCCAGCGCATTGGCTTTGCCGGCAAGCCGCACCGCGTCGCGGTCGAGCCCATCGGCTTGGGCCGCGCGACTTTGCTCGTGCAGCATTACCGCGCGATGGCGGCGCGATTGTGCTTCGGGCAGCGCATTGCGTCGCGCCGCCAGCGCTAGGCTTGCTTCGGCCTCGCGCCAATGTCCCGCGCGCGATTCCAACTCGACGAGACTCGCCAATACCCAAGGCGTCTTCGGCCGCAACGCTTTGGCGCGTTGTGCCAAACGCAACGCCTCGGCCTCGTCATTATTCTTGAGGGCTTGCACGATCAGTCCGCGCAGGCCGAGAAACTCGGTCTCGGGCCGCTCCAGCATCGCGGTGAAGTATTTCTCCGCGGCTTTCTGATCGCCGTTCAATTGCGCGGCTTGCGCCGACAGCAGCAAGGTCAAAGGCGGCTCGGCCAAGAGCGCGTCGGCCTGACGCGCGAAGCGCTTGGCTTCCGCCGCGTCGCCTGCCGCCACGGCGACCATGCCTTGTGTCAAAGCGCGATAGCCGCGCCGACGCCGCCGTTCGCGCCGCGCCCGGAGGAAGGCGCGCGGCCCGCCGATGATCTTGCGTAGCAAATGAAATAAGGCTGCCGCGGCGACCGCGACCGAAACGACGCCAAACAGCAAGACCGTGACGCTGGTATCGATCCGCCAGCCTTGCCACACCAGCGCAACGCTACCGGGCCGGTCGGCGATGAACACCGCGCCGGCGATGACCGCCGCGATAACGATGATCGCCGGCAAGGCGCGCATCAGCCGCCGCCCGCGCCCGCGGCAATATCGGCGGAGAGATCCTGCATCAAACTCGCGATACTGTGCTCGGCATCAAGCCTTTGCTGCGCTTGTTGGCGCCACGAAGACGCGGCGGCATCGGGCGCGCCGGAAAGATTGCTCAACGCCGCCACCGCCCCGGCTAGGTCGCCCTTGCCCAAGGCCGCATCGGCGACCGCAACGGCGGTTTGCGCCGAGGTGCCGCTTTCGACTCGTCCTTGCCCGTCGACGCGGCGGATGACGACGAGCGAGCGCAAACGCGACAGCACGGCTTCGCCGATACTTTCCTGCGGGTTTGGCGAAGCGGCGTCGGCGCGCAAAATCGCGGGCGCGACCTCATCCGAGAAATGTTGCGCCAGGACTGCTGTGCTGGGGATGCCGGTCTTCGCTACATCTTCCAGCGGGCGCAACGCATTCGCCCAACCCGGCCTTCCTTGACCGAGCGCTTCGGCGCTGGCGAGCTGCGCCGCGAAAGGCTGCGAGCTGGCGATCGCATTGCCGAGATCACCCAGCGCCACCATCAGCACGCGTTGCGCGCTGTCGCCGCGCGCCGATTGATCCTTGATCAATTGCGCGAGGCGCGCTTCGACCTGATCGAGCCGCGCGTTCAATTGCTGCACCTGATCGGTCAGCGCTGCAACGGATGCGCTGTTGTCTGGCGAAGGGCGCTGCTCGACTGCGCCGAGTTTGGTATCGAGCGATGACAGCGCATCGAGCTTGCGCTCGATCGCCGTGAGACGCGCGGCAAGCGCGTCGGGCGGCGGGCTGATCGGCACGACGCTGGTTGTCTGATGCGCCGGCAGAAAGGGCTGGAGCGCCGGATACCAGTAAAACCAGCTTCCCGCCGCGGCGAGCACCAGCACGACAAGCAAGCCAAGCAGCCAGGGCCAAACGCGCGGCGAATTCCGGCGTGGTTTCGTGCTGTCCGTCGCTTCTAGGCTAGCGGCGCTTTCTGGAGGTGCCGCGTCGGTCATGCGGATCTTCCCGTTGCGAGACTGCTTTCGAGCGCCTGCAGCAGCGCGGCTTCGTTGGGCGCAGTGGCGACCGCGATCCGGCGCCAGGGCAAAGCAGCGAGGTTGGACGCGACCGCCGGGCTCAAAGCAATAGCCGTGATGCGCGCGCAGCACGCGCGCAGCCCTGAAGCGAGCCTAACAAAGGTTGCCGCATTGCGGGGAGAGAAAAACAGCGCCGCGTCGACCTCGCCGTTTTCCAACGCGCTTCGCCCCGCTTCGCCCAGATGCTCGGCCGACACGGCCTCGTAAAGCACGGCACGGCGCAGGCTGAATCCGGCCGCGCCGAGCAGCCCGGCGAGATCGCCCGCGGTTACGCTCGCGGCGACATGGACCAAGCTGCCGCCGGCCGGCTTCAACGTGGCAATGACCAGCGCGGCGAGATCCTCGACATTCCCGCCGGCGCTCGCGATGTCGTTGAAGCCCGCCGCACGCGCGGCAGAGGCGGTGGCATCGCCGACGGCGAAGGCTTTGATGTCGCGCCGCGCGCTGGCTGCCGCAAAGGCGCGCACACCATTGGCTGAGGTGAACAGCAGGGCCTGCGTCCCTGACAGAAACGGTGCGAGCACGCGCTCGCTTTCTGGCACGAACCGGATCGTCATCAGCGGCTCGATCACCGAATCGATGCCGCGCTCTTTCAGCGCGCGGGCAAGCCGCTCGGCTTCCGGTTCGGCCCTGGTCACGAGCACCTTCATTTCCGATTCGCGAGGAAATCGAAGAAGCGCGGCCCGGCCAGTTCGCGCAGCGCCTGCCCGGTCTCGTGTCCCAATTCACGTGCGCGGCTGGTGGTCGAAGAACGGTTGAGGCGATGGCACACGCTTCCGTCGGGTGAAATCACCAATGCATCGAGCGCGATGCGATTGCCCTGAAGCGACGCCAAAGCCGCGATCGGCGTGCGGCAGGAACCATCGAGGGTTTCGAGCAAGGCCCGTTCGGTCGTGGCGCAATATCCGGTCGGGCGATGATCGATAGCAGCCAGTAGCGAGCGTGCGCGGCTGTCATCGGTGCGGATTTCAATCCCGATCACGCCCTGAGCCGGTGCCGGCAGCATGTTCTCGACCGACAAGATCGCTTCAGGCGCAACCGCGCGCCCGAGCCGGTTCAGCCCGGCGACCGCCAGCACCGTCGCATCGGCTTCGCCGCGCTCGATCTTGCCGAGCCGGGTTTCGACATTGCCGCGCAAGGGCACGATCCGTAGATCGGGCCGCGCATGCAGCAATTGCGCTTGGCGCCGCAAGGACGAGGTTCCGACCGATGCGCCTTGCGGCAGATCCGCGAGCGCGCAAGGCTTGGTTGCGATCAGAACATCGCGTGAATCTTCGCGCGGCAGGTGGCAGGCGATCGTCAGCCCATCAGGCAGCGACGTCGGCATGTCTTTCAAGGAATGGACCGCCAAATCGATGCGGCGGTCCTTAAGCGCCTCCTCGATCTCCTTGGTGAACAGCCCTTTGCCGCCAATATCGGCCAAAGGCCGGTCCGTCACTTGATCGCCGGTGGTGCGAATGACCACGGTCTCAAGCGCGCCGGGTGCGGCCAGCTCGGGATGTGCCTTGGCCAGCCTCTGGCACAGCTCGGCGGCCTGGCACAACGCAAGCTTGCTGCCGCGGGTACCGATGCGCAGAAGGGGCGACGCCATGCCCTCCTCTTAAGGGGTGGCGCCCCGGAAAGGAAGGGGGCGGCGGGGGAGGCGCGTGGCCGCAGGCGTTGCCGCCTTGTGCGCCGGCAGCTAGGATTCCGCCATGAAGGTCCTCGGCATCGAGACGAGCTGCGACGAAACGGCGGCGGCGGTGGTCAGCGACGAGGCGCCTTTCATTCGCAGCAATGTCGTCTTCTCGCAGACCGCCGAGCATCGTCCCTATGGCGGCATCGTTCCCGAGATTGCGGCGCGCTCGCATCTCACCCATCTCGACGCGCTGATCGGACAGGCATTGGACGAGGCGGGGACGGGTTTCGGCGAGCTCGACGCCGTGGCTGCAACCGGCGGCCCGGGCCTGATCGGCGGCGTCATCGTCGGGGTCATGGAAGCCAAGGCGATCGCCTTCGCCCGGAAGCTGCCCTTTATCGCGGTCAATCATCTCGAAGGCCATGCGTTGAGCGCGCGGCTCGTCGCAAAGATCGAGTTTCCCTATCTCCTGCTGCTGGTTTCGGGCGGCCACTGCCAGCTTCTGATCGTCGAAGGCGTCGGGCGCTACCGCAGGCTCGGCACCACGATCGACGATGCGGCGGGCGAGGCCTTCGATAAAGGGGCGAAGCTTCTAGGCCTCGGCTATCCCGGCGGGCCCGCGGTCGAGCGCGCGGCGGCGTCGGGCGATCCCGCGCGCTTTCCCTTGCCACGGCCGATGGCCGGGCGCGAAGGCTGCGACTTTTCCTTCTCGGGCCTCAAGACTGCGCTGCGCGTCGCGGTAGAGCGGCGCGGCGGCACCAGTGCCTTGCACGCTCAGGATGCAGCCGACCTTGCCGCGAGCCTGCAAGAAGCGATCATCGAAAGTCTCGCAGACCGAACCGATCGCGCCGTCGCGCGTTTTCTCGCCCTCCATCCCGACGGTTGCACCCTGGTGGTCGCGGGCGGGGTCGCCGCCAACGCCGCTTTGCGCAGCCGGCTGACCGCGCTGGCCGAACAATCGGGCCTCGATTTTGTCGCGCCGCCGCCGGCGCTTTGCACCGACAATGGCGCGATGATCGCTTGGGCTGGGATCGAACGTTTAAAGCTCGGCCTGACCGACGGGCTCGACTTCGCGCCACGTCCGCGATGGCCGCTTGATCCAGAAGCCGTGCGCATGAGAGGTGCCGGTGTCAAAGCCTGAGATTTGATGAGTGCGATGCAGCGTTTCGGCATTATCGGTGGCGGAGCTTGGGGGACGGCGCTGGCGCAGAGCTTGCGCCGCGCGCGCCGCGACGTCGTGTTATGGGCGCGCGAGGCCGAGGTGGTTGAGGCAATCAACCGCGACCACGCCAACCCGCTTTTCCTGCCCAGGGTTATGCTCGATCCTCTTATCGTCGCAACTTCGGAGCTTGGCGTCGCGTCTCGGGTCGATGCCGTTCTGCTGACGGTTCCGGCTCAGCATTTGCGTGCGATCTGCGCCAGCTTGGCGCCGCTCATGACCGGGCGCCTGCCGGTCATCATCTGCACCAAAGGCATCGAAGAGGGTGGTGGCGCGCTCATGAGCGAAGTGGTTGCGTCGACCTTGCCACAGGCCGCGCTTTCCGTGCTCTCCGGCCCGACTTTCGCCGCCGAGGTTGCGCAAGGTCTCCCGACCGCCGTGACCTTGGCCATTGACGATGCGGAACTCGGGAAGAGTTTGATCGCGGCGATCGGCACGCGCACATTTCGGCCTTATCTCTCGGACGACGTGGTGGGTGCCGAAATCGGCGGCGCGGTGAAGAATGTGATGGCGATTGCTTGCGGCATCGTCATGGGGCGCGGCATGGGCGACAATGCGCGCGCCGCCCTGATCACGCGTGGCCTCGCCGAGATGGTGCGGCTCGCGCTCGCCAAAGGCGGCAAGGCCGAGACTTTGATGGGCTTGTCCGGTCTCGGCGATCTGACCTTGACCTGTTCCAGCACGCAGTCGCGCAACCACGCTCTGGGCATGGCCCTGGGCAAAGGCGAAAATCTCCAGGGCTTTCTCGCGGCGCGCCGTTCCGTCGCCGAGGGTGTCAGCTCCGCCGCCGCGACCGCGACGCTTGCTCGCCGCTTGAATGTCGATATGCCGATCGTCTTCGCGATCGATGCGATTCTTCATCACGGCGCCGATATCGATCAGGTGGTCGACGCGTTGCTAGCGCGCCCGTTCAAGGGCGAAGCGCCGTCGGCGTAACGGCGATGCCGCGTGTCATCGCCATCCGCCACGTGCCGTTCGAGGATTTGGACAATCTCGCCGCGCCGCTGCAAGCGCGCGGCTATTCCCTGTCCTATCGCGAAGCGCCGGTCGACGACCTGACCGCGCCGGATCTTCTCAGCGCCGATCTGCTTGTCGTGCTGGGCGGACCGATCGGCGCTTACGAGGATGCGCATTATCCCTTCCTCGCGCCCGAACTCGCGCTGATCGAAAAACGGTTGAAGGCACGCCGCCCGGTGCTGGGCATCTGTCTTGGGGCACAGCTCATGGCGCGGGCCTTGGGTGCGCGGGTTTATCCCGGCAAGAAGGAGCTCGGCTGGGCGCCGGTGAGCTTGACCGATGGCGGGGCGGCCTCGCCCTTGCGCTTCGTCGCGCCGCCGACCGCAGTGCTGCATTGGCACGGCGACACCTTTGACCTGCCGGCAGATGCGAGCCACTTGGCCGCTACCGCGCTCACGCCGCATCAGGCTTTCGCCTGGCAGAATCTTGGCTTGGCGTTGCAATTCCATATCGAAGCGACCGCGGCCGGGCTCGATCGCTGGTATGTCGGCCACGCGCTCGAAATCGCGACCGCACCAGGGTTAAGCCTCGCCGCGTTGCGTGCCGATGCGGCGCGTCATGCGCCGGCGCTTGCGCCGCGCGCGGCTCAGGTGCTCAATGCGTGGCTCGATCAGATTCCGATCGACCAAAGGGGGTCCGCATGACGCCTGCTTTGTCCCGCCCGATGGCGGAGATCGCCGCTTCGCTCGGCGACGGCACGCTCAAGGCGCGCGCGCTCGCCGAGGAGGCAATCGCCAATCACGAACGCTTTGGCGCGCCGCTGATGGCCTATTCGCAATGGGCGCCGGAGCATGCGCAGCGCTGCGCCGAGGCGGCGGATGCCGCCTTTGCCGCCGGCTCGCGCGCCGGTTCGTTGCAAGGGATTCCGACCTCGCTCAAGGATCTCTTTGCGCATTCCGCGTTTCCGACTTTCGCCGGTTCGCCCAAGCGCCTGCCGCCCAAATTCGAAGTCGACGGGCCGGTGGTGGCAAGCTTGCGACGGCAAATCGCCACCGTCATGGGCAAGACGCATATGGTCGAGTTCGCTTTCGGCGGCACGGGCCATAACGCGCATTACGGCGCACCGCGCAACCCGTGGGATGCAACCGCGCATCGCTCGCCTGGCGGCTCGTCGAGCGGCGCCGGCGTCTCGCTCTGCGAAGGCTCGGCGCTGCTCGCCTTCGGCAGCGACACGGCAGGCTCGGTGCGCATCCCTGCATCGATGACCGGCAATGTCGGCTTGAAGCTCACCGTCGGACGCTGGTCGGCCGAGGGCGTCGTACCTTTGAGCTTCACCTTCGACACGCCGGGTATTCTCGCGCGCAGCGCAGCGGACATGGCATTCGCTTTCGCTGCGCTCGATCCGCTTCTGGGCGACGGGTTTGCTTTTCAACGCCGCATCGCCGGTTGCAGTGTCGACGGCATCCGGATCGGCTTGGAGCCCTGGTTCTGGGCTGGCGAAGAGAATGGCATCGCCGCGGCGCTCAAGGAGCCGCTCGATGCGCTCAGCCGCGCCGGCGCGCAAATCAAGCAAGCCAAACTGCGCGAAGCCCATGACGCCTATGGCGTGTTCTGCGAAGGCGGCGTGTCAGGGATCGAGCTGCGCGCCATGCTCGATCGCGACCTGCCGGATTGGATCGCAACCATCGATCCGGTCAATGCGCCGGCTTTGAAGGGCGCCGAAAACCTGTCGGCGCGCGACTATCTCTCGCGCCGTTTGCGCCTCACCGAAGCGTCCAAAGCCGCGGCCACGCGTTTCGACGATGTCGATGTCTTCGCCATGCCGACGATTCTCGCTTCACCCGATGTAATGACCGTGGCGCAAACCGCCGAGAAATTCTGGGCACGCAATCGCGAGATCGTGCGCAATACCGTGCCGGTGAACTATCTTGGGCTCTGTGCCGTCACCTTGCCGGTCGGTCTCGACCAGCTCGGTATGCCCGTGGGCTTGCAGCTGGTCGCCAAAGGCGGCGAGGATGAGCGCCTCGTCGCCATCGCCGCCGCCGCGGAGCGTGTCTTCGGCACCGGACGGGACCGGCTCGGTGCGCCGCCGCTTTGCAAAGGCTGAGGACGACGCGGCGATGACCGAGCTTTCTTATCTCTCCGGTTTCGCCAATGAATTCGCGACCGAAGCGGTGAAAGGCGCTTTGCCGCAAGGTCAGAACTCGCCGCAGCAGGCGCCGCTCGGCCTTTACGCCGAACAAATGAATGGCACGCCTTTCACGGCGCCGCGCCGCGAAAACCGGCGCAGCTGGACCTATCGCATCCGCCCTTCGGCGATGCATCCGCCGTTTCGACGCTTGGATGACGGCCTGCTACGCAGCGCGCCGTTTGACGAAGCCGATCCGTCGCCCAATCGCTTGCGCTGGGACCCGTTGCCGCTGCCGCAGGGGCCGAAGGATTTCATCGACGGGCTCGTCACGATCTGTGGCAATGGCGATGTTGCGTTGGGGCGGGGGATTGGCGTCCATCACTATCTCGCCAACCGATCGATGCAGGATCGCGTCTTCTGCGACGCGGATGGCGAGCTCCTGTTCGTGCCGCAAGAAGGTGGAATCCGGCTCGTTACCGAGCTGGGCATCATTGATGCGGCGCCCGGCGAGATCGCGGTGGTGCCGCGCGGCATCAAATTCCGAGTGGAGCTGAAAGGGCGCATCGCACGCGGCTATCTCGGCGAGAATTACGGCGCGCTGTTGCGCTTGCCCGAGCTCGGTCCGATCGGCTCCAACGGGCTCGCCAATGCGCGCGATTTCGAAACGCCGGTGGCGGCGTTCGAGAATCGCGATATGGCCTGCCAAGTAGTACAAAAATTCGCCGGGCATCTCTGGACGGCCGATTACGATCACAGCCCTTTGGATGTGGTCGCTTGGCACGGCAATTACGCGCCTTATAAATACGATCTCGCGCGCTTCAACACGCTCAACACGGTGAGCTTCGATCATATCGATCCGTCGATTTTTACCGTCTTGACCTCGCCGTCGGAAATTCCCGGCACGGCCAATCTCGACTTCGTCATTTTCCCGCCGCGCTGGATGGTGGCCGAGCACAGCTTCCGCGCGCCGTGGTTTCATCGCAACGTGATGAACGAATATATGGGCCTCATTCGCGGCGTCTATGACGCAAAAGAATTGGGTTTCCTCGCCGGCGGCGCCAGCGTCCATAATTGCATGGCGGGGCACGGGCCTGACGCGGCAAGTTTCGAATCCGCCGCGACGGCCAACTCAAAGCCGGTCTATTGGGATCTGGGTCTCGCCTTCATGTTCGAGACGCTCTTCGTGCTGCGCCCCACCCGGTTTGCGTTGGAGACGCCGGCCCTTCAGCGCGACTACGATGCGGTCTGGGCCGGCTTGAAGAAACGCTTCGAGGGCTGAGTCTCTAATTCGGCTTGCGCAGACCGAGCATCTCGCGCGCTTCGGCGGCGGTAGCGAGTTCTTCGCCCATCACTTCGATGATGTCGACGGCCTTTTCGACCAGCGCCGCGTTCGACGGCGCGAGCTTGCCGCGCGCGAGATAGAGATTGTCCTCGAGTCCGACCCGAACATGGCCGCCATACAGCATCGCCTGCGCCACCATCGGGAATTGCTGCGCGGCGCAGCCAAAGGTGAACCAAGTCGCATCGCCGGGCAGCAAATCCTTCATGTATTTCATCGTCTCGGGCGTCGCCGGCGCACCCCAGGTGACGCCGAGGCAGATCTGGAACAGGGGCGGGCTCTTGAAATGCCCGCTCTTCACCATCTTGTTCGAGAGCATGATATGGCCGGGCTCGAAGACTTCGATCTCGGGCTTCACCCCGGCGTCGCGGATGGCAATGGCGATCTCCTCGATCTGCGGCACGGTGTTCACGAACACATAATTGCCCATGTTGATCGAGCCCATATCGATCGAGCAGATCTCGGGCTTCAGCTCGACGACATGGCGCACGCGCTCGGCCGGCGAGCGCATGGTCGAGCGCGGATCCGGCACCATCGGGTCGTTGCTGCCGGGAACGAAACGCGCGCCGGCGCCGGTCGTCAGATTGATGATGGCATCGACGCCGCTGTCGCGAATGCGGTCGACGACTTCCTTGTAATGCGCGAGCTCCATGCTCGGGCCGGTGGTCTTCGGGTCGCGCACATGGATGTGGACGATGGCGGCGCCGGCCTTGGCGGCTTCGATGCCCGATTCCGCGATCTGCTTCGGCGTGACCGGCACAGCAGGGTTCTTGCTGGGCGTATCTGCCGCGCCGGTCAGGGCGCAGGCGATCATCACTTTGCGTGCCATGGTCGTTCTCCTTGAAAGAATTTGGCCGCTAATATCTACGGGGTTTTGCTGCTGCGCAAGGCCCAGCGCCCGCGTTCGTCGCGGGTCAGCATTCCTTCTTTACGCAGCAGATCGAGTTCGCGCACGATCTCGCGCCCGTCGCGGCTGCCCAGGCTCGCCATTAGCTCGGCGAAATATTTCGGACCCTCGCTAAGAGCCTCGCGCAAGCCAGGATAGCGTTTACCTTCGTAACGCGGCGGCTCCGGCACGGTACGCTCCAAGGCGCCGCCGGTGCCGAAAGGCCAGGTGAGATCGAACCCGGCCTTGGACCCGACCCTGGTATTGGTTAACGACGGGTCCAGTGGCAAGGTGCGCAGACCGCTTTCGACGATGATGTCGCGGTCGGGCTGAAAGCGAGTGGCCAAGGCCCAATCCATCTGCCCGTCGGAAAAAATATCGATATCGGGATCGACCACGAACACATTCTTGATGTTCGCCAGACAAGCGAGCGCGGCGAGGATCGCGTTGCGTGCCTCGCCCGGCACGCGCTGGCGCAGCGCGATGCGCACATTGAACATGCCGCCGGTCGCGCCGGTGGCATAGACGTTGAGCGGCTCGCGCACCGCGCTTTGTAACGCCTGCCACACCGTGGCCTCGGTCCTGAGAGCGACAAGCGGCGCCGAATCCGTGCGCTCCATGTGGTAGCCACCGATGGTGGTGGTCTGAAAGATCGCGTCGCGCCGCCGGGTGATCGCGGTGCAGTGGAACACCGGGTTCTGCTTCACCCCGCCGTAATAGCCGAGGAACTCGCCGTAAGGTCCTTCCGATTCGACATAGCCTTTGGCATCGAAATAGCCTTCGAGCACGTATTCCGCATCGGCCGGCACGCGAATCTCGTTGGTGACGCATTTGACGACGTGGAGCGGCGCACCGCGCAAACTCGCCACCAGCCCGAGCTCGTCGACCGGCAGGCGCATCGTCGCCGCGACCAGATCGATCGGATGCGAGCCGACGGTGAACGCGACCGGCAAATGCTCGCCGCGCGCGGCATGGGCCTCGTAGATCGCGCGAAGATCGCTTGGGCTGACGAGATCGACGCCGGTTTCGCTCGGCCCGCGCAGCATCAGGCGGCGGACGCCGACATTGGTCAAGCCGGTTGCCTTGTCTTTGACGTAGTCGATCGAGGCCGAAATATAGGGCGCGCCGTCGAGCCCGTGCTGCAAATGCACCGGCAAAGCGGTGAGGTCGATGTCGTCGCCGGTGAGCACCACCTGCTGTACCGGGGCGTCGGCGCGTGCCACTTCGACGATCTCGGGCTCGTTTTTCAGCCGACGCACCACCTCGGACAGCAAATCGCGCGGCGCGACGCCGAAAGCGCGCGCCAGCCTTTCGCGCGAGCCGGCGACATTGCCGACCAACTCGGCCCGCTCCGGACCGGCGGCGCGGAACCACACGGCTTGGTCGCTTTCCAGTGCCTGCGCGACATCGGCGAGGTCGATCGGCAAATCGCGGACCTCGCACTCGCCCGCCGCCATCAGCGCGTCGAGAAAGCGCCGCAAGCCGAAGCGGTCAAGATCATTGAGCCGCGTAGTTTTCGGCGACGATGACGAATCCATGTCGAGCACTGGCTTCTGGTTGCAATAGGCGCAAGGTTGCGCGACCGCGCCGCTCCGTCAAGCGTCGTGCGGTACGTCAGACGACAAGAAGCGCGCGTTTATTTTGCGGCCGCGGCGACTTTCTCGGGATGGAGGATCAGCTTCTGTACCCGCCAGTTCAGCACTTCGGCGACAAGCAGCGTGTTTTCGCTGGGACAAGCCATGCCGTGGATCCAGCCGAATTGTTTAAGCTGGCGGCCGGTTTTGCCCAACATGCCAACCAGCTTGCCGTCGAGGGTAAGCTTGTAAATCCGGCCGGGAAAAGCATCGGCGGTATAAAGAAACTGATGCGGCGGCGGGGTGATGCAAATTACCCAAGGCGCACCCGGCTTCAGCAAAGGTGGCGTGCCTTGCGCCATCGGATCGGCCGGCTTGTCGCCGATGATCTCATAGGCGTCGGGCGGAACCGGCACGTCAATCGTGATCTGACGCAGAAAATTCCCGTCGCCGTCGAAGACCTGGATGCGGCGGTTGCTGCGGTCGGCGACATAGACGTTTTCTTGCGCGTCGGCACCGATGCCATGTGCGGTATTGAATTGGCCGGGACCGCTGCCGCGATCGCCCCACGACTTGATCCAAAATCCGTCCTTGTCGATTTTGGCGACGCGCGAATTGATATAGCCGTCGCTGATGAAGGCGTTGCCCTTGGCGTCGAAAGCCACGTCGGTGGGTTGCCGGAAACGGCCGGCCTGAGCGGGCAGCGGCGGGTTCGGATGCTTCAGAGGCCCAGTGTCCTCGTCCGAGGCTTCCTGCTTGCGGCCGAACACCATGTCGACTCTTCCGTCCGGCCGAAACTTCACCACCATGTCCGAGCCCTTGTCGACGGTCCAAATATTGTCCTGCGGATCGACGCGCACGCCATGGGCGAAAGACTAGGCATAAAGATTCTTGCCGATTTCGCGAATGAACTTGCCGTCGGGCGCGAATTCGAGAAGCTGCGCCGCGGTCTCGGCAAAGGCCGGGCCGGTGCTCGAACCGCCGCGCGAGAAGACGAAGACGTGGCCCTTGGAATTGACCGCAACGGCCGAGGCTTCGCCGAGATACATGTCCTTCGGCAGTTTCAGGAAGTCCGGTACCGAATCGAATGGGATCTCAGGCACGCTTTGTTGTGCCCGCGCGGCCGGGATCAGCAGCAAGAACGCAACGACCAGCCAATATCTCACGGCGATATCCTCCTCCATGCGCCCGGCGGCGTTGGGTTTTGCCGTCAGGTCGATGCGCATATCTTGGCGAAACCCTTTGCGCCGCGGCAAGCGCGTTTCGCGCCCATGCTTAAGCCGCGGTCATGCTGAAGGAAAGCTAACCAATGCCGCGAATGATTGGACAGCGTGGCTGTCCCAATCATTGGCGCCGTTTTCTTATGCGGTGATTGCCCCGAATCCTGGCAGAGGAGTAATCTATCCACAAGAATCTCGGTATATTTTGCACCACAAGAAACAAATTCGGATGTGAGGAGACGAGCGGCATGGCGACTTTCACCATCAATGGACGCGCGGTCACGGTGGATGCGGAACCGGATACACCACTGCTCTGGGTGATCCGCGAGCATCTCAAGATGACCGGCACCAAATTCGGCTGCGGTATCGGCCAATGCGGCGCCTGCACCGTGCATGTCGAGGGCGAACCGACGCGTTCGTGCAGCGTGCCGGTCAGCGCGGTCGAAGGCCAGAAGATCACGACCATCGAAGCGCTGTCGCCCGATTCGAGCCATCCGTTGCAAAAGGCGTGGGTCGCCGAGCAAGTGCCGCAATGCGGTTATTGCCAATCGGGTCAGATCATGCAGGCGGCAGCGCTGCTGGCGAAGAATCCGAATCCCAGCCGCGACCAGATCGTGGCGCATATGACTGGCAATATCTGCCGCTGCGCCACCTATTCGCACATCATCCGCGCCATTCAGCGCGCCGCCCAAATGGGCAATGGCAAGCCGGCCGAGCCGAATACTGCGCCGGGCCAAGGCACACATCAGGCCGCGCGCTGAGGGAGGATAAATCATGGACAATAATTTCGACATGCCGGTCGTCGAGACCCGCACGCTTTCGCGCCGCAGCTTCCTTGTCAGCTCCGGCGGCGTCGGCATTGCCGTCGCGTTCGGCGCCTTGCCCGACATGGCTTCGGCCGCGGCCGAGGACGGGACGTTCAACGCGACCGCCTGGGTCGCCGTCGGCATCGACGGCACGGTCACGATCATGGCGCCGGCCTCGGAAATGGGGCAAGGCGTGATGACGGTGTTGCCGCTCATCGTCGCCGAAGAACTCGATGTCGATTGGCACAAGGTCCGGACGGTGCAATCGCCGTCCAACGCCGCTGTCTATGGAAATCCGGCCTGGGGCGGCAAACTCATCACTTACGGCAGCAGCACGGTCTTCGGCTATTGGGACAAGCTGCGCTTGGCCGGCGCGCAAGCGCGCAAGGTTCTGCTCGTCAGCGCGGCTGCCTCTTGGAATGTGCCGGTGGCCGAGCTCTCAACCGATCGCGGCGTGGTCATCCACAAGAAGTCGGGCAAGAAGATCGGCTATGGCGCGCTTGCCAAAACCGCCAAAGTGCCGAACCCGATGCCCGATGTGACCAAGGAAGAGCTGAAGGCCGCCTCCGCCTATCGCTATATCGGCAAGGACGTGCCGCGCGTCGACATTCCGCTCAAGGTCAATGGTTCCGGCAAATACGGCCAGGACACGGAATTGGCGAACATGCTCTTTGCGGCCGTTCTGCATCCGCCGGTCCAGGGCGAGAAACCCGAAAAAGTCGATGACGCGGCGGCGAAAGCGGTGAAAGGCATTGTCGCGGTCACGCCGATGCCCTTCGGCGTCGCGGTGATCGGCGATACGGTCGAAGGCACCAAGAAGGCCAAGGCGCTGCTCAACGTCACCTGGACGACGACGGCGAAGGCGCGCAACTACACCTCGAACAAAATTGCCGAGGAGTATCGCCAGATCGCCGCCGACAAGAGCCAGAAAGGCTTCCCGATGGTGAAGAATGGCGACGCGGCTGCCGCCGTCGCCGGTGCCGCCAAGGTCATCAGCGCGGAATACACCACGGATCACGTCTCGCATACCTGCATGGAGCCGATGAACGCCACTGCGGTGGTGAAAGGCGATCAGGTCGAGATCTGGGCCTCGAACCAGGCGCCCAGCATCATGCAGTTCCTGTGCGCCAAGGTGGTGGGAACCGCGCCCGACAAGGTGAAGGTGAACACGCCGCTTTTGGGTGGCGGCTTCGGCCGGCGCTCCGAAGGGAATGAAGTGATCGAAGCAGCGGCGCTCGCCAAGCTGATGCCGGGCACGCCGATCAAGGTGATCTGGAGCCGCGAGGATGATATCGCCAACGATACGTTCCGGCCGCTCTCGGGTCAGCGCATCGAGGTTGGTCTCGATGCGTCGGGCAATATCGTCGGCTGGCATCATCGCCTGGTCTGCGCCTCGGTGTTCGCGCGCACGGCGCCCGACATCATGGAAAAGACCGGCGGCATGGACGCCGTGGCGGCGGGCGGCGGCGGCGTGGCCTATGCCTTGCCGGCGCAGCTGGTCGAGTTCATCCGTGCCGATCGCGGTATCGAGGTCGGGGCGTGGCGCGGCATTTCGCCGGGCTACATGGTGTTCGCGATCGAGACCATGATCGACGAGCTGGCCGTGGCGAAAGGCGTCGATCCGGTGGCGTATCGGCTCGATCTGCTCCAGAAGGAGCCGCGAGCGCAAGCCGTGGTCAAAGAAGCCGCCGCCATGTCCGGCTGGGGCAAGAAGAAGCTACCGGCGGGTCACGTGATGGGCTTTGCCTATTCGAACCTCATCCGCGGCTTCCAAGCCGGCGCGGTCGAGATCTCGCTCGACCAGCAAAGCGGTGCGATCAAAGTTCACAATCTATGGGGCGCGGTCGATTGTGGCCGCGCGCTGCAGCCGCACAACGTCTTGGTTCAGATGGAAGGCTCGATGCTGTTTGGCCTGGGCGCGGCTTTGGTCGAGCATCTCGACATCGTCAATGGCGAGGTGCAACAGGTGAACTTCAACAAATACAAAGTCCAACGCATGGCCGATATTCCGCCGATCGCGATCAAAGTGATCTCGACCGAGAATCCGCCGACCGGCATGGGCGAGGCGGGCGTCGGCATCGTGGCGCCGGCGATCGCTAATGCCGTGGCAAGCTTGACCGGCGGCAAAAGGCTACGTCAGCTGCCGATGCTGCCCGACCGCGTGAAAGCGGTGATCTCGGCGTAAAGCGCCTGTCGTGAACGGGAAACGGCGCGGATCAATCTCCGCGCCGTTTTTGTTTGAAGGTTTCGCGTGCGGGCGGCGCGATCCTACGCGGCGCGCGCCTCGTCGGGATTGAGACGGCGCAGGCGCGGCGCAACCTCTTCCATGAACAGTTTCATGGAGCGCGACAGTTTTTCCGGTGTCGCGTAATCGCGGCCGCCATGGAACATCAGCATGCCGAAGCCGCCGCTCTGCTCATAGAAATCGACGATGCGCTTATAGACCGTGTCCGGGTTGCCGATGAAAAGATTGCCCGTGTCGATGAGATAGTCATAGGTGATGTCCTCGAGCGTTCCGCCCGCTGGGATGCGTTCCACTTGGTGATGCGGCGTGTTCTTGATCTCCCAGCGAATGGTTTCCTCATAGGATTGGCGCATATCTTGGCGTGCGATCGTATCGGTTTCGGCGACATAGATGACGCGGGTGGCATGCAGATCGCTGCGGCGCGGCGTGCGTCCTGCTTCCCTGGCCGCGGCGACAAACGCATCGCCCAGCATTTTCAACCGCGGCACGGGAATGAAATCGCCCGTCAGCGGCAGCAATCCCAGCTTGCCGGCGAGCTCGGCCGATGACGCGGTCTTGGTCAGCGCAATGCCGATCTGCGGATGCGGCTTCTGCACCGGATCGGGCTTTGCCACCATGCCCTTTCCCGTCCAGAATGGCCCGTCATAGTCGACCGGCCCATCGCTGTTCCACAGTTTTAGAATCAGCTCGATCGAGGCGTGCATCATGTCGCGCGTCTTGGCGAAATCGAGCCCGCGCATCGCCATTTGCGCCGGATAAAAGCCGAAGCCGATGCCGAGCTGATAGCGTCCGCCGGTCAGGTTATCGCAGGCATTGGCCTCGATCGTGACCTGCAGCGGGTGATAATAAGCGAGGGGACGAACCGCCGAGCCGAGCTTGATCTGCTTCGTCACCGCGGCGGCCTTGCAGATGATAAGCTCGGCGGGGGATTGATGTTCGCTGATCCAGGCTTCGGAAAAGCCGAGCTTGTCGGCCGTTTCGATCTCGAAAATGTCGTGGTCCCAGGCATCATTCAGCGCGCGCTGCGGCCGACGACTGTTCGAAAACAGGCCAAACTCCATAGACATCCCCCCGTCATTGCCGTTTCGTGGTTCGTCGGAGAAAACTACCGAGCCCAATGTGGGAATTCCAGTCTTTCAGACGTCCCATGCGTTTTTGGATGCTCGCCGGTCTCGTCCGCGATTAACGCTTTGCGATAGAGGTTCCGTCAATTGACGGCGCGCAAATTCACGCGCGCACCGCGCGCGGGATATTGGCGCCACCTTTTTCGCGGTAGTTCTTTCAGGCTTTTTGGTTCAGCAGCCCCTCGGGTGGCGTCAGGCCGGCCTTGGCGTAGAGCCAATTGCGTGACTCGAGGGCAAGCCGGCGCGCGCGCTTCTCGATCGTCTGGTTCACCAGCTTGCCGTTGAACTTGACCGGCTTGCCGGCGACGAAAACGGCATCGACGCAACTCGTGTCGCCGGACATCACAATGGCTGCCGCGGGATCGTTGACGGGAAAATAGTTGAGCTTGCTCATCCGCAATAGCACGATATCGGCGAGCATGCCCGGGCTCAAACGTCCCACCTTGCCGTCGAGCTCGACCGGTGCTGCGCCCGCCAGCGTCGCCATTTCCAGAATCTTCCGCGTCGGGATCGCCTTCGCGCTGTTGTATTGCATCGGCGGAGCTGGTGCTTGCGCGCCGCCGTCGGGCGGATTGCTCGCGGCGTAGCGCGCGGCGCCCAAGGCTCCGCGCATGACCGAGAACATGTCCCCCGGTCCGAAGGCCTCGGTGTCGGGGCTAAGGCTCGGCGTGATGCCGTGGCTCAAAAGCCGCATGGTTGCCGGCGTCGGACCGCGCCACGGCGTATGCCATTCCTCGCCTGCCGGAGAGACCGATGTGGTGCAGCCGGTATCCTTGATCGCCTGAATCTCGTCGTCGGTCGCGGAAAGGAGATGCACCCAGGTGATATCCGGCCCGAGCATCTTGGCATTGTTCATCTCGATGATCGCGCCGCCGCCGCCGATATGCATCGTCGTGTGGAGGCCAAGATCGCGCGCGGTGGCGAGGTCTCGTGCCACTTGTTCCATTACGGCGAAAGTCGGGCCGCGCCCGGCCATCTGCATGGTGACGAGGCCGCTATTGCCGGAGAAATATTGCTTACGCACGCGCCGGATGTCGTCCGGCAAATTGGCCGTGCTCTTGTTCAGCCATAGGGCGGGGTTGGGCGTCTGCGGCCAGCCCATCGCGAAGACGCAACGGCTGCCGGAATCGCGCAAGGCCTGAACCGCGGCGTCGGCATGCTGCGGCGTATTCATGATATGCGACCAATCGAGCATCGTCGTGATGCCGGAGTCGAGCGCGGCAAGCCGCCCGATCAAGGTCCCGGCATAGACGTCTTCGGGCCGAAAATTCATTCCGAACTGGCCGAAGAGGTTCTTGAGGTAATCGCCCAAGGACCAATCCACCGCGATCTGGCGCAGCTGCGATTCCCAGGTGTGGCGATGGCTGTCGATGAAGCCCGGTATCACGATGGCGTCGCTGGCATCGACCGTTTCGGCGTCGCCGGCCGCGAGCCCCTTGCCGATCGCCGCGATCTTGCCGTCGATGATCAGCACGTCGCCGCGCAGATCGCCGAGCTTCTCGTCCATGGTCAGGATATACCCGCCGCGCAGGACGATGCGCGGCCGGGTCGGTGGCGCGGCGTTCGCTGGCTTCGCGCCTCCGGCAAGCGTGGCGCCGGCGCCGAGCGATGCGCCGGCGAGACCGGCAAAGCGCAGGAAATCACGTCGGTGAATGCCCATCTGTACCTCCCTTTGGTGCTTGTTATCGGCGATATTCGCCGTTTGGCAGGCGCGATTATTTTTCCGGAAAGCCCGGTGCCGTGACCTCGTTTCTCCACATGGCCGGCGGCGTATCGCCTTGCTCCGGCCGCGCTTTCCAGGACGAGCCATAGAAGCTCGGATCCTCGCCCGGACGGAAGGTGCGGACCACCCAATCATCGTCGACGCAATCCATGTCGGAATAGGCCTCGGCCAGTCCGCCCGCCGGATTCCAGATATACCAGGAGAAGGTCGAGCTGACATTGTGGCGCAGCGGCCCGACATTGGTTTTCCAGCCGGCCCGTTCGACCTGTGTCCCAAGGAACATCACATCGTCGAAGTCGCGAAACTCATAAGCGACGTGCTGAAAGCCGAAGGCCGGGCCGCCATTGAGCAAAAGCGAGTGATGGTCGAGCGCGCCGGCGCAGCGCATGAACAAGCCGCCTTTGCTCATATTGTCGGTGATCTTGAAGCCGAGCCGCTTGGTATAGAATTGAGCAAAGTGCGCCACCTCGCCGCGCGCCCAGTAGACGACATGGCCCATGCGATAGGGGCTTACGCTCTTGCGAATACTGCCTTCGGCAACCCGGTTGAGGCGGCTGGTGCCCCCGACCGTGTTGGTGGCCGGCAATGTGGCTGAAACCGGGGTCCGCCGCGTTACCATGAAGCCGATATGGTATCCCTGATCGTCGACCGTGTGGAGCACGCCTTCATTGTCGGCGCGCACCGTGCGATCCGTGGCGAGCTCTGCGCCAATCGCTTCGAGCGTCGCCTGGGTATCGACGCCCCAAATCACTTCGCGGGCGGTCGAATTGTTGAGTGGCACCCAATCGATCTTGGCCGGCGGCAGCGCGACGTCGTCGGCGCGGCGAATATGGACCGTTGTCTCGTTGAGCAGCCGCAGATCGGCGCCATGGATGCCTTCCTCGATACAGTCGAGCCCGTAATCCTTGTGAAAGCGCGTCGCGAGCGCGACGTTTGCAACGCCGTAATAAATCCGCTCGATGCCGATGATGTTCATGTCTTTCTCCCCGCCAGCAGGACCGGCGCTCCGAAATCAGTATATCAGCACATCGGCCCCTGCCGTGCTGCGATGGTCTCCACTTTCAGCCGGTAACGGTTTCGGTGACTGGCTTCACGCTCGGCGTTTCGTCGAGTGCCGCTTCCGACGACGCGGTGTAAAGCAGGCCGAGCACGAAGCTGATGATCACCACGACGACATAAGGCGCGGCGATGAGATAAAGCACCTCGTTCGCCGGCAGTTTTGCGGAAAGCAGAAATCCGGTGATGATCGGACCGAGGATCGCGGCGATGCGCGAAACCGCGATCGCGTAGCCGATGCCATTGCCGCGGATACGGGTCGGATAGAAATGGCCGACCGTGCCATGCAGCGAGCTGTGGGTTCCCGTGCCGCAGGTCACGGCGAGAACCCCGACCAACACGATCGTCGTTTGCGACGCGCCGGGAATCCCCAAATAGACCAGCGCCGCAATCGCGCCCACGGCCGTGAAAATCGTCGCCGGCGGGCCGAAGCGGTCGAGCAGCCGTGACAGCACCAGGATCGCGACGATGCCGCCTGCGGCCGCATAGGAAAAGGCCAGCGAGGCTTGTTGCACTGGCAAGCCAAGCCCCTCCATCAGCGGCGGCAGCCAGGCGAGCAGGGTGAGATACATGATCCCTTCGGCGAAATAGTTGATCCAGATAAGCGGTGTCGCCAGACGAAGCCTGCCTTGAAAGAGCTGGCGCAGGGCGAAATCGGCCTTGTGCTGCCGCAGCACGAATTGGGTGTCGGGCGCAAGAGCGAGATCGGGCGCGAGCCGCGCGATCAGGCGTCGCAATTCCGGAGAGTTCGGGCTTTTTCACCGCGAGAAAGCGGATCGATTCCGGCAGAAACAACAGGAGGACGACGCTCAACACAGCGCCCGCCGCGCCGCCGATGAGGAACATCACCTGCCAGCCGAAGGGTGCAATCAGCCAAGCGCCAAGCAAGCCGGTCGCCGAATTGCCGCAGGCATAGCCGATGAAAGCGCAGGTGACGAAGCTGGCGCGGAATTTCTTCGGCGCCGTCTCGTTCAGCAACGCGATCGTGGTCGGAAACACACCGCCCAATCCAAGACCGGTGATAAAGCGCAGGACCGTCATCTGATCCATCGAGGTGACGAAGATCGCGGCCAATGCGGGCAGGCTATAAGCCATCACGCCGAGGATCACACCGCTCTTGCGACCGAAGCGGTCGGTCGCAAAACCGAAGGCGAGGCTGCCGAGTAGAAAACCGAAATTCGTCGCACCGAACGCGACGCCCATCGCGCTTCTCTCCGCATGAAATTCGCGCAGAATGGTGGAGGCGGCGACCGAAATGCCGGTGCTGTCGAGCCCCTGGACGAAGAAAATCAGAAAGGCGAGAAAGACGGTCAAGACGTGAAATCGATTAAGCTTCCTTCCATCGAGAAGCTCGGCGATGTCGACGGTTTTTTGCGGCGTGGACTCGGCTGCGCTCATGGCCCGCTCCTCCCTCGCCGGACCTTGCGCGCACCCTTGCGGTGCGTGCCGGCCCGATGTCTTGTTCTCTCGACAAGATTAGCATAGCGCGATGGGCGGACAAGTCGTAGAACGGCGTCGGAATCATCGCGCGCCGCGATCGACACCGCGATGCGCGTGCCTTGACGAGTGGGGGAGGAAATCATGAGCGGTCAACCGCATCGCATCGACGTCCATCATCACATCCTGCCGCCGCGTTGGCTCGCCGAAGAACGCGAGCGCATGTCGGGGCGGGCGATGGATTTCAACATGGTCGCGCAATGGACGCCGAGCATGTCGCTCGAGGCGATGGACCGCCACGGCATCGCCACGACCGTGACCTCGATCTCGACCGTGATCGTCAGACCCAACGACCCCAAAGGTGCACGCAGCCTCGCGCGTGAGTGCAACGAGTTTGCCGCGCGCCTGAAGCAGGATCATCCCGGCCGTTTCGGCATGTTCGCGCTCTTGCCGTTGCCGCATGTCGATGAATGCCTCAAGGAGATCGACTACGCGATCAACGTGCTCAAATGCGACGGGTTCAAGCTGCAAACCAGCTATGAAACGCAATGGCCGGGTGACCCGGCTTTCGCGCCCGTGTTCGACGAACTCAACCGGCGCAAGGCGGTGATCTTCTTTCACCCGACCGTGCCGGGCTGTTGCACCAATCTTCTACCCGACCTCAATCCTCCGCTGATCGAATATCCGTTCGATACGACGCGCGCGATATTGAGCCTGGTGTTCGGCGGCACGGTCACGCGCTGTCCTAATATTCGGTTTATCTTTGCGCATGGCGGCGGAACGATTCCGATGCTTGCGCACCGCGTTTCCAATCTCGTCAAGGTGCGCAAGGATCTCGCCGCGCGTCTGCCCGACGGCGCGATCGCGGAATTCCGTAAGCTCTATTTCGACATCGTGTCGGCGACCAACCCGCCGGCGATGGCGGCGCTGTTCAAGCTGACCACGGCGGCGCAGCTCCTCTTCGGCACCGACACGCCCTATATGCGCGCCGAAACCACGGTGACCGATCTTGCCGGGCTGGGATTGAGCGCGACAGACATCCGCGCAATCGAATGCGACAACGCGCTGCGGCTGATGCCGAGCTTGAGGCGGTGAGCGGGAATTAGGCGCGGGTGGCCGTGCTACGCAGCCCCGCCTGAGCCAAACGCGGCAGCACGTCGCGCTGCCAGCGCTCGAGTCCGTCGAGGTAGTCGACCCAGCTCAACAACACGCCGTCGATGCCGATGCGGCTGAGCTTTTGCAGCTCGTCGACGATGCGGTCGGCAGTGCCGACCAGCGGATAGCCGCCCCAGCCGGCCTTGAGGTTGAATTTGAGCTGCTCGCGCTGTTCCTGTTTCAGGCGCTGCATCTGCTGCCCTTGAATGCGCAGAATGTTCTCGACCGCCGCGTCATCACCTTTCTCCACGACATAGTGGCGAAGATATGCTTCGGCCTCGGCTTGCGTGTCGCGCTGCGTGACATGGCCATTGGCCCAAATCTGGATGTCGCGGCCATATTCCTCGCGCGCGAGGCGGCGGTAGCTGGCGATGTGGTCTTTCGTGCCATCGAGATCGCTGGGGTCGAGATGGAGAAACGCCATATCCGCGTATTTGGCTGCGAAGTGCCGGCCTTTGCCCGAGCTGCCGGCGTTCATCAAGGGCGGAAAGGGTTTCTGAATCGGCTTCGGCATCGAGAAGCCCTTTTGGATGCGCAGGAACTTGCCGTCGTAGTCGAACTCCTCCTCGCGCGACCAAAGCAGCTTCATGATCTCGATCCACTCCGCCGCGTAATCGTAGCGTGTGTCGTGTTCCATGATGTCGCGGCCGAACATTTCAAGCTCGGGCGCGAACCAGCCGCACACGATGTTGAGCGCAAAGCGCCCGTTGCTGATGTGGTCGACCGTGGCCGCTTGCTTGGCCGCCATCACCGGATGGACGGTCGGCACATGCGAGGTGGTCAGCACGCCGACGCGCTGCGTCGCCTGCGCGATGCCCGCGGCCCAGGTATAAGTGTCGAAATTCGTGCCGTTGAAATTAGTCTCGCCGCCGAAACCTTTCCAGCGCGCGACCGGGACCAGCGCCTCGTAGCCGAAGCGGTCGGCAATTTGCGAGATAGCGAGAGTCTCGCTCCAAGTCGCGCGGAACCGTTCCTCGACCGTCGTGATCGCGCAGCCACTGCTGACATTGACGCCGAAGAGGCCGAGCTTCAGCTTGTTCTGCCCGAAGAGCGGGTTGGTCTTGCTGCGCGGATCATCGGGCAGGGCGCTGCTCATCGGTCTCACCTCGGAAAGCGCCGCGGCGGAAGATGTCGGGGGGAGGCCCGGGCGGCGGGTTGCTGGCGGACCCGACACGATTCGAACGTGCGACCTCTGCCTTCGGAGGGCAGCGCTCTATCCAGCTGAGCTACGGGTCCGCTGGTGGCGAACGATAGGCGAAGCGGGGACGGGGCGCAAAGCGATTCTTCGCCGCGCGGTTTCCGCTGCCGGCGCCGAATTGCAAACGCGGCGTTCTGCTTTAGAAAGCGGCCTTGCGGATATAAGGCCCGAGCGCATCGAGCGGCAGGATCGCGCTGCATAGGCCGGCATTGGACACGGCGCCGGGCATGCCCCAGACGACGCTCGTCGCCTGGTCTTGGGCGATGACCGTGCCGCCGGCGCCGACCACGTCGCCCGCGCCTGCTAGACCGTCCGATCCCATGCCTGTCAACACGATGCAGAGGAGGCTGCTGCCATAGACCGCCGCAAGGCTATGAAGCATCGGGTCGGCCGATGGCCGGCAGAAGTTCACCGGCGGCGCCTGGTTGAGGCGGATTTTTTGCGGCAGCGGACCTTCGATCGTCATGTGAAAATCGCCGGGTGCGACATAGATTCGGCCGTCTTGGACGGTCTCGCCATCGACCGCTTCGGCGGCAGGCCGGCCGGCGACGCGCGAGAGATGTTCGGCAAGCGAGGTGGTGAAACGGGGAGGCATGTGTTGGGTGATGAAGATCGGCTGCTTCGGCCCGCCCTTGAGCGTCGGGATGAGCTGCAGCAGGGCGGTCGGGCCGCCGGTCGATGAGGCGATCGCGATCGCGCGCACGGGAGCGGAGGAGCCGCGCCGCGTGACCAATTGTGGTCCGCGCGTTTCGGGACGTAGATTGGCCGCCGTCTTCCCCAGCTTGGCGCGGCGGGCATCGGCGAGCGCCCGAACCTTGGCAACGAGATCGCGCTGGAATTCTTCGGCGGCGCCGCTGGCGCTTCCGGGCTTCAGCACGCATTCGGCGGCACCCGCGACCAGGGCCTTGTAGCTGATATCGGCGCCGCGCGGCGTCAAGCCGGACACTACCAACACTTTGAGGCCCGGCTGCGCCGCGAGCATCTTCGGCAGCGCGGTCAGCCCGTCCATGACCGGCATTTCGATGTCGAGCACGACGACGTCGACCTCGTTCTGCGCCAGGGTGTTGAGCGCGGCTTGACCGTTGCCGACCGAGGCGATCACGGCAATGCTGGGATCGCTATCGAGCGCGCGCCGATAGAAGCCGCGAATCGCGGCGCTGTCGTCGACCAGCAGAATCCGTCGGGAGCCAACGGTCTCCGCCGCAACATTTACACCCATTCCGGTCACGTTAAACCCAACCCTCTGGAACGCGCCGCCTTATTGCTTAAGGCCATGCGCAGCCCCTTGCTGTCTTCTTGACCTCCCACTCGACGCGCCGACTTCGCCGGTCCCGATTTTGGTGTTACCGTCTTGAGCTTTTGCCGGCAAGCCCTTGGCCCTCGCGATGACATGTTAGCGCCATACTCTTGACGGCGCGTAATTGGCCGCAAGCCAATGATAAAGCGTGTGGACGTTCTCGTCGGTATCGTGGTTCAGCACCGCCGGCCGATCGCGCCACCGCTCGAAGATGTCGTCCCACGCCAGAAGGTGGGAGTGAATTTCGTCGCGCGCGCTGCGAATCAGGTCGATCTGATGATGAGGGTCGCGCAGCATCGCGATCAGCTCGCTGGTTTGCGCGTCGACCTGGGTAAAGCGGCCGGCAAATTCCTGAACGGGCGGTTTCAGCAGAACGAGAACCCGCGCGAGCTCCTCGTTGAGCGCCGGGTCACCTTTGCTCATCTTGGCAAGCTGCGTGGCTTGCTCCTGGATCTTGCGCAGCTGGCTGGCGTGGTCGCGCAAGGCCTCGATGTAGCAGAGTTCGCGCGCGATCGCGTCGATATGATCGATGATTTCCTGCTTGCGTGCAGCATCGAGGCCGAGCGATTTGGCGATCGCGGCGAAGGCGTTTTGGAACTCTTCCTTCGCGACAAGGTCGGTTTCCATCGCGGCAAGAATGTTCTCGACCGACGCCGCGGCCTTGTCGCGCGCGAACCAGCTCGCAACCTGGGCCAAGAGCTTGGCCTTGGCGATCAAGCGGTGGCGTTCTTCGACGCTCCACGACGCGGTGCCGTCGATCAGCTCTTTCGGAATCGAATCGCCGGGGCGGATTTCGTTGACGTGACGCAAGGCTTGCGCGGCGAGCTCGATCAGGTGGCTGTCCTGCGAGCTTGGCTCGATGTTGAATTCCCGGCGGAGCACGGCGGGCGTCAGCGAAACCGTAAGGTTGCCGAGATAGATATAGAACATTGTCGCCTTCGCGCGCCTGTCGATGGCGAAGCGCGCGCCCGGGAGCGAGAATACCCGGTGGCGAAAATCGAAAATCGCGTTCGCGCCACCGCCAGTCGCGGCAATCAATTCGTCGACGGATTTCGACGCCTCCGCCAACGGCACGTCGCGTTCAACGGCTTCTTGGGATTCGTTTTCCAAGGTGTCGCCCTCGGTCACGTCACTGGCCTACAGCGCGCTCGAGAACGACGGGCGAGGCCGGTACGAAAACGCCGGCGTGGCCCGGGTGCGGCGCGAATTTGTCGCAGACGCCAATCACGGTTTCGGCGCCGCCAAGGAAGAGCACGCCATCGGGCGCGATCTGACGGTTCATGCGGTTTAGAATTTCCCGCTTGGTCGCCAAGTCGAAATAGATGAGGACGTTGCGACAGAATATGACGTCGAAGGTACCGTGAGCGCCAAAGCTCTCCAGCAGATTGAAGGTCTTAAATTTGATCCGGTCGCGCATTGGCGCCTTGATGCGCCAACCCTGCTCCTCCTTGTCGAAGTACTTGGCGAGAAACTGAATCGGCAGGCCGCGCTGCGCCTCAAAATGGGTATAAAGTCCGGATTGCGACCGTTGGACCATCTCGGCGGAAATATCGGTGCCAAGCATCTCGACGGTCCAGCCGGCGAAACGCGCGCGCTCCTCTTCCATGATCATCGCGACCGAATAGGGTTCTTGGCCGCTGGAGCAGGCGGCGAACCAAAAGCGCAAGCGCTTGCTGGCTGCCCGCGCGGTATGCAGCGCGGGCAGGATGGTCTTGCGAAACATGTCGAACGTGCCGGCGTCGCGAAAGAAGAACGATTCGTTGGTCGTCATCGCTTCGACGATGTCGCGCTCGATCTCGCGGCGCTGTCCGGAGCGGATGGCCTGGGACATCGCCTCGATCGAATCGAGGCCATGACGCCGCGCAACCGGCGTCAGCCGCGATTCAAGCAGGTATTCTTTGTCGCGCGGTAGCGCGAGCCCCGACTGTTCCCGCAGCAGTTTTGCGAGAAGCGCGAATACCTCGTCCTTCATTGCCATGGCAATCGGGTCAGGCCAGACCCTGAAGCGCAAGCTTGGACGTGAGGATTTCCGCGTCGAAAGGTTTCATAATGAATTCGTCGGCGCCCGTCTCCAGCGCTTGGGTGATGTGGCTCATGTCGTTTTCTGTCGTGCAGAAAAAAACCTTGGGAGCCTTGCCGCCGGGCATTGCGCGCAACTGGCGCAAGAACTCGATACCGTTCATCACCGGCATGTTCCAATCGAGCAATACGGCGTCCGGCATATGTTGCGTGCAGGCGTCGAGCGCCTGCTTGCCGTCCTCGGCCTCGCTGGTCGCAAAGCCGAGCTCCTGCAGGATGCCGCGCGCGATGCTGCGAATGACGCGCGAATTGTCGACGATAAGCCAGTTCTTCTTCATTGGGCGTCCTCGCCGTCAGGCGGCGTGGGCATGCACGCCGAGGCGGAGCAGGCGCGCGACGTCGACGACGACGAGCAGCTCGCCTTTCAGCCGGTAAATTCCGTTCGCGACCTCGCGCCATGCCGGGTCGAGCGTCGGAGGATTGGGCTCGAAGTTTTCTTCGCTCAGGCTCAGCACTTCGCCGACCTTGTCGACCGCCAGGCTGTAAAGATCGTCGCCATGCGGAACAACGATGCTCATCGGCTGCTCGGCCGACTCGGCCTTGGGCAAGCCGAGGCGGTGCCGGGTATCCACCACCGTCACGATGCGTCCGCGCAGGTTGAGCGAGCCGAGAATCTCGGGCGGCGCCATTGGCACGCGGGTGATGGCCTGCGGCCGCAGAACGTCTTGCACCGCGAGCACCGGGACACCGAAGAGCTGCCCGGCAATTGTGAAGGTGACGAAATCGCCGCCGGCTCCCGCCGTTGTCGGGCGGCTGTCCGGCTTGGCTTGCTTGTCTTGGCTCATGCGGCGCCCCTTTCGGATCCGATGGTCTCGGAAATCGCTTTCAGCAGCAGTTGATGGTCGAGCTTCGGAACGTGGCGTTGGAAGCCCGAGCGTCGGCTGCGCTCTTCATCGCTCGTGCTGACATGCGAGGTGAGCGCGACCAGCGGCGTTTTGCGCCAGTTCTCGGTCTCGCGCACTTTCATCGCGAAGCCGAAACCGTCCATGCGGGGCATTTCGATGTCGCTGATGATGAGGTCGAAACGCTTGCCTTCTTCGCACAGCTTAAGCGCGACCTCAGCCGATTCGACACCCGTGACCTCATAGCCCGCCGCGGTGAGAAGCGGCTGCAGCATGTTGCGCAGGAACGGGCTGTCATCGACGAGCAGGATCCGACGCGCGCCGTGCTCATCGCCGAACGCAACACTTCTCTCGGTCTTGAACCAATGCGCGCCCGCTTGCGCGAGGTGATAAGAGATGTCCACCAAGTCCGTGGCCTTGCCGGCGATGACGGCGCTGCCGAGGACGCCTGGGCGCTCGCTGACCAGATCGACGGAGTAGACCGTCTCGACGATATCGATAATCTCGTCGACGGCGACGCCGATGGAGCGGTCTCCCTCGGCGAAGACCAAAATCGGTTGGCGATTTGCCGGCGTGAAGATCGAGCTCGAGTTCGAGCGGCAGGATCGGCATGAGTGCGCCGCGGTATTGAACGACGCTGCGGCCGTTGGTCGTCTCGAAAGATGCGCCGTCGAGCATCTCAAGCCGCGCGACGAGTTCCAGCGGCAGAGCTTTCGGCTCGGGACCGCCGGCGCGGAACAGGATAACGTTCTCCGCACGTTTGCCTGCTCTATCCTCGCTATGCGACGAGGCGTTTTCGTCCTGCTTCTCCTCGACGGTGATGTTGGCGAGCGCGGTGATCCCGTTCGGGTCTAGGATCATGACGACGCTGCCGTCGCCCAGGATGGTGTTGCCCGAATAGACGCTGAGATCGCGCAGCAAGGGAGAAACCGGCTTCACGACGATTTCTTCGGTATCGAACACGCGATCGACCATGATGCCGAAATTCTGGGCGCCAACTTGGGTCACGATCACGAAAGATTTGCCGGTCTCGGCCTTTTCCGTGTCCAGCCCCAGCATCTTCCGCAGCGACACAAGCGGCAAAATCTTGTCGCGCAGCCGCAAAACGGGCACGCCCTTCAGGCGCTCGATGCGATGGTCGCTGTTGGCCGCCGTGTGGACGAGCTCGACGACGTTGATCTGCGGGATGGCGAAGCGCTCTTTGACGCATTCGACGATGAGTGCCGAAACGATCGCCAGGGTAAGCGGGATCTTGATGATGAACTTCGTACCCTTGCCCGGCGTGCTGCGAAGTTCGACGGTGCCGCCGATCTTCTCGATGTTCGTGCGCACCACGTCGAGTCCGACGCCGCGGCCCGAGATATTGGTGACCGCTTCCGCTGTGGAAAAACCGGGCCGGAAGACGAACTGCTGAATTTGCTGCTCGGTCATCGTCGCGAGCTCGGCCTCGGTCACGAGCCGGTTGGCGCGCGCCTTCTTTTGAATACGCTCGATCGAGAGGCCGCGGCCGTCATCGCCGATCTCGACGGCGATATGGCCGCCGACATGATAGGCGTTGAGCGTGATCGTGCCGGTATCGGGCTTGCCGGCGGCGACGCGGTCGGTCGGCAATTCGATACCGTGGTCGGCGCAGTTGCGCACCATGTGCGTAAGCGGGTCCTTGACCATCTCGAGCACTTGGCGATCAAGCTCGGTTTCCGCGCCGATCATGCGAAGATCGAGCTTCTTGCCGAGGTCGCGCGCCAAATCGCGCACCAGGCGCGGCAGCTTCGCCCAGGCATTGCCGATCGGCTGCATGCGCGTCTTCATCACGCCTTCCTGCAGCTCCGTCGTGACCTGAGACAGGCGTTGCAATGCGGGACCGAAAACGCTGTCCTTCTGAGTGCGAAGGATTTGCATCAACTGATTGCGCGTGAGCACCAGCTCGCTCGCAACCGTCATCAGATCTTCGAGGAGGTCGACGTTGACGCGAATGGCCTGAGCGCCGATGTCGGCGGCCTGGGACCGCTCGGCGGCGGGCGCGGCCGTTTTTGCAGGTTCGGCGACCTTGCCTGCGACCGCTGGCGCTTCGACGTGCAGCTCGGGATGAACCTCGGCATGCATCTCTGCATGAATCTCAGCATGCATGTCGGCATGCGGCTCTTCCGCGGCATGCATGTCGACAACGGGCGGCACTTCGCCGCCGGCGCCGTCGCCAGCCAGATGGTCGAGCTCGGCAATTAACGCGGCGTCGTCGCCGGCGGGCTCCGCCTGCGTGGTGGCCAGCGACGAAACGATGTTCTTGATGCCGTCGATGCAGGCAAGCACCAATCCGACCGCATCGGGAGTGGCGGCAAGCGTACCCTCGCGGAACCGGCCGAGGACGTTCTCTCCGGCGTGGGCGAGGCGCTGCAGCCGCGGCAGACCGAGAAAGCCGCAGGTTCCCTTAATGGTATGGACGATGCGGAAGATGTTCTGGAGCAGCGTCGGATCGTCGGGATTCTGCTCGAGACGAACCAGCTCGGAATCGAGAGTGCCTAAGTTTTCCGCGGTCTCGCTTAGAAATTCCTTGAGAAGGTCATCCATGTCTCGGTCCCAGCTAGTGGAGGTTCAATCGAACATCGCGTCGATCGCGTTCTGATCGGTGGGCGGTGCCGGCGCCGCATCGAACAGCGAATCGATTTCGCTTTGATTGGCGGCGCCGTCGGCCTGCGGCCCGTTGAGCAGATGGGCATCCGGGCGCGCGTCCTGAGGCGGGGCGGGCGCCTTGAGCGAATCGTCGACGCCCCAGATCTCGATCATCGCGTTGATCCGGGTCTCTATATAGCGGAGCGCGTTGACGACCTTGGTGATGCGCTGGCCGGTGAGGTCCTGGAACGAGCACGCGGTCATGATTTCGATCGCCTGGTTGCCGATTTCCTTGGCGATCGGTTCGACCCCCGGCGCGGCCGGCAGCTTCATCGCCGCCGCTTGGATGCGCTCGGCGCCGTTGAGAATGTCGTAGGTGGCGCGCTCGGTCGCCGATACGATTGCGTCGAGCTCGCTGGTCGCGAGGTAGATTCGGCTTGTGCCTTTCTCGTCGGGGCTCAGCGCCGAGATCTCGTTGCGCGTCTGCTGGATATGCGCGCTGATTTCGAGCAGCTCTTTGCGCAGAATCCGCACGTGCTCGTTGGCCGGAACATTCGCGGCTGGCCCGTTACCAGGGCTGATCATAAGCTGTTTCATCATGCGGCGCACACGTTCGGCGGCGACGACGCGCGACAGGGTGTCACGCTGACGCAGAAAAGCGCGGCCATCCGCCGTCGAGGCGATCAATTCCTCGAAAGCGAGGTATTCCTTGCGTGATAAGCGGCGAACACTCGTCATTTCAACTGCCCCAGGACGGCCTCGATCTTCTTGCTCAAGGTTTCCGCATTGAACGGCTTCACAATGTAGTTGTTGACGCCGGCAGCCTTCGCGGCGACGACGTTTTCGGGCTTGCTCTCGGCGGTCACCATGATGAACGGCAGGGCCTTCAGTTGGGCGTCCGCGCGCACAGCTTTCAAAAGCTGCAGGCCCGACATGGGCTCCATGTTCCAGTCGGAAATGACGAGCCCAAAGGGCTCGCTGCGCAGCTTGTTGAGCGCTGTGCCGCCATCCTCGGCTTCGACGATGTGCGAGAACCCGATCTGTTCCAGGAGACTTCTGAGGATCCGGCGCATCGTGCTGTAGTCATCGACCACGAGGACCGGTTGGGTCAAAGCTGCCATTTTGTCATTCCGCTCGCAAATTTGGTTAACGGGGCCGTATCTCGAGGGCTCCCAATAAATCTTTCGCCCGTGCCGCGCCGAATGCGCCGCATCACGGCTTCGGAGGCAAGCTCCACGCTTACCTGCGTCGCACAGCATCCTTACGCGCCCGAGATTGCCAAATCTTGAATCTGTCGCTGTTGTTGTTCGCGCGGGCGGTAGGCCTTTTGCCGCATGAAACCGGGTGATTCGAGAGCCGTTGCAAATTGCCGTTGCAAAACGCAACGCTTTGCGCTCGGTCCACAAGGTGAAGTTTCCTTAACCTTGCGCTGTTATGAATCAGGATGGATGTTCAGCAAAGCGACGATCGCGACAGACGCCGTACCCACCGTTCTTCTCGTCGAGGACACGGTGGCGCTCGTTCGTCTCTATATGAAGTTTCTCGGTTCGCGGCAGGCCGAAATCGTCGCCGTCGAGACGCTGGCGGCAGCGCGCGATTTCATCGCCGCGCATGTGCCGGTGGTCATGTTACTCGACATTAACCTTCCTGATGGCGACGGCCTCGATCTTTTGCGCGATATTCGTGCCCGCAAACTGGATACGGCCATCGTTGTCATCGCGGCGAATGGTTCGATCGACCGTGCGGTTGCGGCAATGCGCGCCGGCGCGGACGACTTCCTTATCAAACCCTTTCCGCCCGAGCGGCTGTCGACGACGCTGGAATTGGTCCTCGAGCGACGGCGGCTCGCGCGTATTGTCGCGACGATGGCGCCGGCGGTCACGCCGGCTTCAAAGATGGTCAGGCATGCCGTTCGGTCGCTTGCCGACGTCGAGCGCGAAACCATCGAAAATGCGATCGCGGCCTGCGACGGCAACCTGACCGAGGCCGCAAGGCGTCTCGATATCAACGCCTCGACCATCTATCGCAAACGTCAAAATTGGTTGGCTCGCGCTAGCTGATCGGCGCAAGTGTCGGCCCGATCGCGGATCTCCCCGCGGCGTTTCTCGCCAGGGTTGGTTAAGAAATCTTATGCCGTTGAGTCATGGCGCGCCGACGCGAGGGGCAGCGCGAAAGACTACGTTGCGCGGGGATAACCAACTATTCAGTGTTTTTGCCTAATTTATTCGCAAGCGAGAGCACTTGCGGATTGGTTCGCGCGTGCCGGCTTGTCTTATGCGTAGGGTTGGGGATCTATGGTTCGGACGCTCGCTGATTTAGCGGTATTGACGAACATTTCACTTTCCGCAGCGCTTATAGCTATGAGTGCGGCAGCGTCGGCCTATCGCTGCGCGTTGCCGTTGCGGCGGGCGGCCGAGCGGGCGCGCGCCATGGCCGGCGTCAAACCGGCATGCTCGCCAAAGGCGCGGGAGAAGCATTGACCATGCTTAATCTTGGTAACCTCTCGATAAGAGCTGGGCTCAACAAGCTCAAATCAGTGAGGATGAATTCGATCGGCGCCAAAGTAACGCTGGCCTTCGGCATCGTTCTGGTGGTGACGATCGGGTTGGGATTGTTTGCGATCGAACGTCTCGGCGCCGTCAATGACGCGGCGATGGACGTCCGCAACAATTGGCTACCTGCCACGTCGCTGATGGGTCAGTTGGCGGCCGGGGTCGAGCAATACCGCATTCTCGAATCCGCTTATCTGCTTTACACAGCCGATCCAGACAACCGGAAGCGGGTCGAAGGTTCGATGCGCGATCAGCAGGCGCTCATCCAAAAACTGCGCAACGATTACGAGCCGATGGTGACGGCCGGTGAGGAACGTCGCTTGATCGACGCATTCGACAAGCAATGGGTCGAATACATGGGCGTCCACATGTCGCTCGTTAAGCTGGCGCGCAACAACGATGATAAAGGGGCAGCCGCGCTCTTCACTGGACAGGAACGCGATTATTTCAACGCTACTTTGAAAAATCTTACCGACGATATGCAGTTAAACCTTCGCTTGGGCAAGAGCGCGGCGGATAACGGCGCCGCGATCTATGGCTTGGCGCGGTATCTCATCATCGGCGCAATCGCGGGGGCCGCGCTTCTATGCGTGTTTGCCGCCCTAGTCATCGTGCGCAGCGTGTCACATCCGATTTCGGCGATGACCGAGGCGATGCGTCGCTTGGCGAAACGCGACATGACCACCGAGGTCGCCGGCATCGGCCGGAAGGATGAAATCGGCACCATGGCCGAGGCGGTACAGGTCTTCAAGCAGAGCATGATCGAGGCGGACCGGTTGGCTGCGGCGCAGGAGTTGGATCGGGCGGTGAAGGAGAAGCGGGCGGCGGCGTTGGAGACGTTGACGCGGAGCTTTGAGGCGAAGATCGGGAAGCTGGTGGGGATGCTGTCGTCGGCGGCGACGGAGATGCAGGCGACGTCGCAATCGATGTCGTCGATGGCGGGGGACACGAGCGAGCGGTCGGCGACGGTGGCGTCGGCGGCGGAGGAAGCCTCGACCAACGTGCAGACGGTGGCATCGGCGGCGGAGGAATTGTCGTCGTCGATCACGGAGATCACGCGCCAAGTGGCGCAATCGGCGAAGATCGCGGGCAAGGCGGTCGAGGACGCGAAGCGGACGGACGCGACGGTCCAGGCTTTGGCTTCGGGGGCGCAGAAGATCGGCGAGGTGGTGACCTTGATCCAGCAGATCGCGGGCCAGACCAATCTTCTGGCTTTGAACGCGACGATCGAGGCGGCGCGGGCGGGCGAGGCGGGCAAGGGCTTTGCGGTGGTGGCTTCGGAGGTGAAGTCGCTGGCCAATCAGACGGCGAAGGCGACGGAGGACATCTCGGTCCAGGTCGAGCAGATCCGCGAGACCACCGGTCAGGCGGTGGAGGCGATCCGCGGCATCGGCACGGTGATCCACGAGATCAACGAGATCGCGGCGGCGATCGCGGTCGCGGTGGAGCAGCAAGGGGCCACGACCAAGGAGATCGCGCGCAACGTGCAGCAGGCGGCCGCGGGCGCCCAGGCGGTCACGCGCAACATCGCCAGCGTCAAGGAAGCCTCGACCGCTTCGGGTGCCGCCGCCACCCAGGTTCTGTCCGCCGCCAACGAGCTTTCCAAGCAGGCCGAAGGCCTCAGCGGCGAGGTCAACGGCTTCATCGCCGAGGTCAAAGCGGCCTGAGATCGCGCCGACAAACGGGCCACGACAAGCCCGAAGAGGTCAGGCAGAGGGGGGTTGATCACGCATTAGCCTATCGGCCGTTCGCCGAAGGACAGGGTTATGGGGATTAACGCCGCAGTCGAGAGACCGGTGCGGATGTTGGAAAGATTTCCGCTGTCGTGGCTCTATGTCTGCACGGGCTTTGTCGTGCTTATTTTGACCCTCGCCGATATCGGCGTGGTGGCGAATCTGCGCGAGAACGCGCTCCACAGCGCGGAAAAGACTCTTCGCAACAGCAGCACCACCTTAGCCGAGCAGGCGGATCGCGGATTTCAATCGGTTGACCTCGTCTTGATGAGCATCATCGAAGGGCTCGCCGCCGAAGGAGTTGTCGACGGTGCGAGCTACGAAAAGAAAATGTCGGGCTATGCGACGCATTTGCTGCTGAAGGAAAAGCTCAGCGGACTTCCTCAGCTCGACGCGATCACGTTGATCAACCCGGACGGACAACTGATCAACTTCTCGCGCTATTGGCCGATCCCGCAAGTCAACGTTGCGGATCGCGATTATTTCACGGCCTTGAAGGCGCACCCGGCTCTCAAATCCTTCATGAGCGCGCCGGTGCAAAATCGCGGCGACGGCACTTGGACGATCTACCTCGCGCGTCGGGTCAATGGTCCGGACGGTCAATTCGCGGGTCTCGTCCTGGGCGCGATGACGCTCAAATATTTTGGCGATTTCTATCGTTCGGTTTTGCCGGGCGAAGGGAGCGCGATCTCGCTCGTGCGCGATGACGGCACGCTGCTCGCGCGTTATCCGGTCTCCGACGCAATCGGCAAGTCATTTCCCGAGACCGGCGGCCAGCGTGCGTTGCACGGCGCGACAACGGGCACGATCCGCGAGCTCAGTCCGGTCGACGGCAAGATGCGGATCAAAGCGGCGGCGGTCGTACAGAATTATCCCTTGGTCGTCCTGACGACGATGACGCTCGACGCGGCTTTGGCCGGATGGTCGTCGATCGCGATATCCCTCAGCTTGGTCGCGGCCGGTTGCGCCGTTGCCATCGTGTTCGCGGCCATGGCGGTGGGCCGGTGGTCGAGGCAGCAGCAAGTGTTGGCACGCTCGCGCGAAGAGCACGCGGCTGCCGAAAATGCGCGCATCGCCGCCGAAGGCGAATTGTTCCGCGAGCGCGAGCGCAGCGCGGAGGCCGCCACCCGCGCCAAATCAAGCTTCCTCGCCATGATGAGCCACGAGATTCGTACGCCGCTGAACGCCGTGCTGGCGCTGACCGATACCTTGCTCGACGACAAGCTCGATCAGGACAAGCGCGAGATCATCGAAACGATCCGCGACTCGGGCGACAATCTGCTGCGCCTTCTCAACGACATACTCGATTATTCAAAGATGGAAGCGGGGCAGATGTCGTTCGAGACGCTTCCTTTCGTGCCTGCCGCGTTGAGCCAAAACATTGTGAACATCATGAGGCTGCGGGCCTCCGCCAAAGGCTTGAGCATCAACGAGAAAATCGAACCGAACCTGCCGCCGGTGCTGCTCGGGGATGCTGGGCGCATCCGGCAGATCTTGATGAATTTGGTCTCCAACGCCGTGAAGTTCACCCCAGCCGGCTCCGTCGGCATCGAAACTCGTTGCCGCGAGCGGCGATCCGGCGCCGCCGCGATCGAGTGGATCGTCAGCGATACGGGAACCGGGATTGCGCAGGACAAGATCGGCAAGCTGTTTGCCGAATTCAGCCAAGCCGACAGTTCGGTCACGCGCCGCTTCGGTGGCACGGGCCTCGGCCTTGCCATCAGCAAACGCCTGGTCAACCAAATGGGGGGCGAGATTTCGGTCGATTCGCAGGAAGGCAAAGGAACGACCTTCCGATTCCATTTGACCTTGCCGACATCATCGAGTTCTTCCGGCCGTGGGCCGCGAGCGCGCGGATGGCGACGCCGATCTGGTGGAAGCCTTGCGCGCGCTTGGCCGTCCGGCGCGTCTTCTCGTTGCCGAAGATGATCCCACCAATCAGTTCGTGATAGCCAAGTTGCTCAAGGATTTCGACATCAGGGCGCATATCGCCGTCAATGGGCTCGAAGCGCTTGAAGCCGCGATGTCGACGACACCCGATCTCATCTTCATGGACATGCAGATGCCCGAGATGGATGGCCTTCAAGCGACACGGGCCATTCGCAAGCGTGGGGGCCGCTTGAAGACGGTGCCGATCGTCGCCTTGACCGCGAACGCCTATCCCGAAGACATGCAAGCGTGCCGTGATGCCGGGATGGACGATTTCGTGGTCAAGCCGATCAAGAAGGACCGCCTCATCGGCGCCATCCTGGGCGCGCTTGCGCATACCAAACGGATTCACGGCGATGCGGTCTCTTCGCCCGGATCGAGCGGCGGACTATGGACGGTGCCGGCGTTCGACGAGTCACGCTACGAGGTTCTCGTCCACGAGCTCGGTTCCAATACGGCTGGCGAGATGATCGCGATCTTCGCGGCGGAAACGCGCGCGCGGCTGCAGCGACTTGCGGCGCCGACGCTCGAACCGGTGTCTTTGCTGCGCGAAGTCCATACGTTGGCAGGCTCGGCGCGAACCGCCTGCGCCACGGAACTTGCGAACTTGGCCAAGGCCGCGGAAACGCGGTTGCGCGAGAAGGGCGGCACAGCCTTCCCCGAGCTGCCGCTTCTGGCAATCGCCTTGACCGCTTATGAGACGGCATTGGCCGCGCGCAAACCCGCGGCAAGCGAGGCAGCGTGACAAGCGCCAACGACGCGATCGAATTCGAGGCGCCGCCGGGCTCGGGCCCGGCGCGCGGTAAAGGCCCGATCGTCCTCGTTGCGGACGACGATTACTTCGAGCGCCTGCTCTTTCGCAAAGCGCTTGAGGCCGCCGGATTCGACGTGGTCGAAGCCGAAGACGGCGTTGCTGCGATCGCCGCTTTCGAACGCTGGCGGCCCGCCATCATGGTGTTGGATATCGTGATGCCGGTGATGGACGGCTTTACGGCATGCGAAATATTGCGCAAGACCAAGGCCGGACGGCGCGCGCCGATCGTGTTGGCCACCAGCCTCGGCGACATGGCTTCGATCGAGCGCGCCTATGACGTCGGCGCGACGGACTTCATCAGCAAGCCAATCAACTGGACAATTTTCGTGCAGCGGTTGCGCTACATGTTGCGTGCCGATGAAACCTTGCGCCGCCTGGGCGAGAGCGAGCGGCGTCTCGCCGAAGCACAGCGTATCGCTTCCTTGGGAAGTTTCGTATGGCGGGTCGGCGCCGAGACGCTCGAAGGCTCGAATGAGTTGTGGCGAATCTTTGGCGTGGTTCGCGGCGGCAATCGGGTGAGGCTGCGCACCGCTCTCAGGCGAATTCCGACGGCCGAGCGGCGCAAACTCATAAAGTCGGTGCGTGCCGCGCTGAAAGCCGTCACGCCGCTGCAGCAGGATTTCACGGTTGCGCCCAATGGCAATTATGTACGCAGCGTCGATCTGCGCGGCGAAGTCGTCGTCGATGCCACGGGGCGAATGACGATCCAAGGCTCGATCCAGGATATCACCGAACGCAAGCGCGCCGAGGCGGCGCTCATCGCTGCCCGCCGCGCGGCAGAAAGCGCCGATGCGATGAAAACCGCGCTTCTGGCGGGGATGAACCACGAGTTGCGCACGCCGCTCAATGCCGTCATCGGCTTCAGTGAAATCATAGCCCACGAGATTCTCGGTCCCATCGGCGAGAACCGGTACAAGGAATTCGCGGCCGATATCCTTCAGGCCGGTCGGCACATGCTGGATCTCGTCATGAATGTGCTCGACATGGCGAAGCTCGCCTCGGACAGTTATCCGGTCAATCTCGAGCCGGCCGATCTGCGCAAGTTGGCGAACACCGCCGTTACGATCGTCGGCGCGAGCGATCTCGCAAAAAACCGCGAGATCGTGATGGCCGATTGGCAATTCCCGACTCTTGCGAGTGTCGATGTGCGGGCCGTCACGCAGATGTTGATCCATCTCCTTTCCAATGCGTTGAAGTTCAGCGCGCCGGATACACCTGTCACCGTAAGCTGCCGCCGAGAATCCTCGGGCGAACTGCGGCTCAGCGTCACCGACCGCGGCATCGGCATGACGGCGGAGGAAAGCGAAATCGCGGTCGAACCATTCCGTCAGGTCGATAGCCGGTTGGCACGAAAATATGAAGGGTTGGGTATCGGCTTGAGCCTCGTCAAACGCCTGATCGAGCAACATGGCGGTCAGATCGCGATCGACAGCAAGCCCGGCGAAGGCTCGCGGGTCACGCTTGTCTTTCCCAAGGCATTGGTTCTGTCGGAGGCGATTTCCGCGGCTTCCTAGCGACGAGGCTGACCGGCTTTCAGTGCCGCCGCTGGAAGCTCCACTGTAAATCACCCCGGGCAACCAAGGCGTCCATCTCCTATAGTGGGTCTGCCATGGCGAGCACGCCCGGAAATGTCGATCATGAGACCGTCCGCGACTTCGGCGCGGAGTGGCAGCGCTTCGATCAGAGCGGCGTCGCGCGCGCCGAGATGGCGCGGATGTTCGCGGAATATTTCGCGGTTTTCCCTTGGGATGCGCTGCCGGCCGACGCGCAAGGATTCGATGCGGGCTGCGGCAGCGGCCGCTGGGCCGAGCTTGCCGCGCCTCGGGTCGGCCATCTCCATTGCGTCGATGCCAGCGCCGCCGCGCTCGACGTGGCTCGCCGCCGCTTGGCGCGCCTGCCCAATTGCAGCTTCCACGAAGCGCCGCTCGACCGCATGCCGCTTGCCGATGCCAGTATGGATTTCGGCTACAGTCTCGGCGTTCTCCATCACTTGCCCGATCCGGCCTCTGGGCTTGCGTCTTGTGTCAGAAAGTTGAAGCAAGGCGCGCCGATGCTCGTCTATATCTATTATGCCTTCGACAACCGCCCGATTTGGTTCCGTCTGCTGTGGCGTGCGAGCGACGTGCTGCGCAAAGCGGTTTCGCAGGCACCGTTCAAGCTCAAATCGATTCTCGCGGAAATTCTCGCGGCGCTCGTGTATTGGCCCTTGGCACGATCCGCGCGTCTTGCCGAGCGTTTCGGGGCCGAGGTCGCCAACTGGCCGCTCAGCGCCTATCGCTGGCGCAGCTATTACAGCATGCGTACCGATGCGCTCGACCGCTTCGGCACGCGCCTCGAACATCGCATGACACAGGCCGAGATTCGGGCGATCATGGAGCGCGCAGGGCTTGTCGATATCCGCTTTTCGTCAGCGGTCCCGTATTGGTGCGCGGTCGGGCGCAAGGCCTGACTCAGCGCACGATCTCGCGGCGCACGATCTTCGTCCCTTCGACCATCGCGCTGAGCTTGCCGAACGCCACCTCGCGCGGCAGGTATTTCATGCCGCAATCGGGCGCGATGATCAGCCGCTCGGGCGCGACATGGGGCAGCGCGCGGCGGATGCGCGCGGCGACGGTTTCGGGCGTCTCCACGGTCAAATCGGCAAGATCGATCACGCCGAGCATGATGCTCTTGCCGGAAAGTTTCTCGAGCACGGCGCAATCGAGATGCGATTGCGCGGTTTCGATCGAAATCTGACGCGCCGCCGATTTTTCGAGCTCGGGCAGGAAGGAATAGCCCGCGGGCCGTTGCTTGACGAAGGCGGCGTAGCCGAAGCAGAGATGCACGGCGGTCGCGCCGGTGACGCCGGCGAGCGCGCGATTGAGCGCGGCAACGCCGAATTCCGCGGCCTTGTCGGGGCGCGCCTGCATGTAGGGCTCGTCGATCTGAACCACGTCGGCGCCCGCCGCGAACAGGTCCTTGATCTCCTCGTTGACCGCGGCGGCGTAATCGAGCGCCAGCTTCGTTTCGTCCTTGTAGTAGTCGTCCTGAGTTTGCATCGACATGGTGAAGGGGCCGGGCACGGTGATCTTGATCGCCCGGTCGGTGTTGGCGCGGAGGAAGCGCACGTCGCGCGCCTCCACGGCGTGCTTGCGCCGGATCGGGCCGACGACTCGCGGCACCGGCTGCGTCTTGCCCGGCGTGCGGGTCGGCGCTTGTCCCGGATTGTCGATGTCGACACCCTCGAGTGCCGTGGCGAAGCGGTTGGAATAGCTTTCGCGGCGCATCTCGCCATCGGTCACGATGTCGATGCCGGCCCGTTCCTGCGCGCGAATGGCGATCAGCGTCGCGTCGTCTTGCGCCTGTTCGAGAAATTCCGGTGCGACCCGCCACAGATCGCGAAAGCGTACCCGTGGCGGGGCCAGCTCGCTCAGCCTTTTCCGGTCGATCAGCCAATCGGGTTGCGGATAGCTCCCCACCAAGGTCGTGGGCAACAGCGTGGGCACCGTGCGCTCTCCCTGTTCATCGCAAGGACCAGAGCAAACCACTGACGCCCCATGCGGTAAAGCGGATTCGCGTCCCGCGCGTCGGCGATCCAATGTCGCCGCGACGCTTAGCTCTTCGGCAGCAAGGTTTCGGTGCCGCAGCGGTCGGCGCCCGACGGCAGGGGCGCGTCGGGCGTGAAGATCCAGCTTTCGACGTCGCGCTGAACCACGGAACCTTCGAGGTCGCGCAGCAGCATGTGGTAGCCCTTGTCGTAATAGGCGAGCACGCGTTGCCCCGGCGCTGCCGCCGGCAAGGCGGCGACGAATTTCCGCACCGGCCGGGCCGGCACGATTTCGTCCTTGGCACCGTAAAGCAGCAGCATCCTTTGTCCCATCTGCGGCGCGGCGGCATAGGCTTCGCTCATCAGATCGACGAGACCCGATATCGTGCTCACACGCGTCGCTTTGATCACCAGCGGGTCGCGCGACAACTCGCGCAGCATTTCGATATTGTCCGACGGCCAGATGCCGAGGCTTTCGCCGGTAAAGGTCCAGCGCGGCGCGACCTTGTTCAGGGTCCACAGCGTCGCGCGCTCGAAAATATTCAAAGTCTGTCTGCCCCAAACGGCGGGAGCCACCAGGATGATGCCGTCGACTTGCGGCTTTTCGGCGCCGGCGACGCCTGCTTCGCCGGTGATGACGACCGCGCCACCCATACTGTCGCCGAGCAGGTAAAGCGGCGCGCCTGGATAGCGCGTGTGCAAAAGGCGCGTCACCGCTGCCAAATCAGCATCGAGCAAATACGTGCCTGCCCAGGACCCGGGCTGCGGTGCCGCGCCGAAGCCGCGCTGGTCATAGGCGTAAGTCGCAATGCCGCTCTTGGACCATGCTTCGCCGGCACCGGCAAAGGAATGCGAATAGTCGTTGAAGCCGTGCACCGCCAAGATCACCGCCTTGACGCTTCCATCAGGGAGCCAGCTCCGCATCGGCAGCGCCGTTCCGTCATTGGCGATGAAGGCTTCGGTGGTGAGATGGGGCGTCACCGGGCCCGGCGCGATCGTTGGCAAATCAGCGTCCCCCGCGGCGCAGGCACCGAGCAGAGCAGCCAAGGCCAAGCTTGCAACAAGACGGCGCGGCGCATTCATTAGCGCCCCGGAGCCGACCGGGTCAGTTGCAGAAAGATTTCCTCAAGATCGGCCTCCTGACTGGAGACGTCGCGGATAGTGAACCCCGCGTCGGCGATCGCACGGAACACGGTTGCCAACTCCGTGCGGCTCGGCGTGTAGCGCAGCGCTAGGCGCCCCGGCGCGGCGAGCGTCAGGCCATGCGCGGCCAGCGCGGGCGGCAAGGTCGCAATCGGCTCTACCAAGACGAGGCTCATGCTCTTGTCATCCACCAGGCGCAACAACGCCTCCTTGGTGTCGCAGGCGACCAGACGGCCGTGATCGATGATCGCAATGCGGTCGCATAATTGTTCGGCTTCTTCGAGATAATGTGTCGTCAGCAGGATCGTTACGCCGCGCGATTGCAGATCGCGGACCATGATCCAGAGCTGCTGCCGCAATTCGACATCGACGCCGGCCGTCGGTTCGTCCAGCACCAGCACGGGCGGGTTGTGTACCATCGCCTTGGCGACCATCAGTCGGCGGCGCATTCCGCCCGACAGCGAACGCGCGGCCGAATCCGCTTTGTCCGAGAGCGCCACCATGTCGAGGATCTCCGCCGTTCGGCGCTCGCGCTTGGGAACGCCGTAGAACCCGGCCTGCATCTCCAACAGCTCGCGCGGCGTGAAGAAGAAGTCGAGCGTAATCTCCTGCGGTACGATACCGATGGCGGCGCGCGATTGGCGCGGCTCGGCGTCGATATCGATATCCCAGATGCGGACCACGCCCGCGCTTTTGATCACCAGCCCGGCGAGAATGTTGATCAAGGTCGATTTGCCCGCACCGTTGGGTCCGAGCAGGCCGAAGATCGATCCGCGTGGAATCGCCAGATCGATGCCGTTGAGCGCCACCAGCCCGCCGGTCTTGCCGCGCCCGCCATAGATCTTTTTCAGCCCTTGCAACTCGACCGCAAGCGCGGGCGGGGTCGGATCGTTGTGGGAGGTTTCCAAGGGAAGCGGGGAAGTGGTCATTGATTGTACCGGCGCAATGGGTATCATCCGCGCCGCAGCGGGGTCAACGAGCGATGCAGCCATTCGAAACCATCTATGTCGGTGAAAACATCGTCGCTTGCAATGGCGGCGGGGGTCCTTTGGGCCATCCACGGGTTTATCTCAACCTTTCTGTCGAGGGAAAGGTCGAGTGCCCTTATTGCTCGCGGCTTTTTATCCGCGGAAAGGCGCCCGAATCCGGCGCGGAAACTTCGCCGCCGCCGCGCACGCCGCCGGCACCCTGAGATTTGAGCGCGCCCAAACACGTTTATTTGATCGACGGCTCGGGGTTCATCTTCCGCGCCTATCACGCGATGCCGCCTCTAACGCGGCCCGACGGCACGCCGGTCGGCGCGGTGCTGGGATTCTCCAGCATGATTCTGAAGCTGCTGCAGGAAACCGACGCCGACCATATCGCGGTCGTGTTCGACAGCGCGCGCACGACCTTTCGTAACCGGATCTACGACCAATACAAGGCGCACCGGCCCGATCCGCCGGAAGATCTCGTGCCGCAGTTCAAGATCGTGCGCGAGGCGACCGACGCTTTCAGCATCTGCCGCATCGAGCGCCCGGATTACGAAGCCGACGATCTGATCGCGACCTATGCGCGCAAAGCCGCCGCCTTGGGCGCGGTTGTCACCATCGTTTCTTCCGACAAGGATCTGATGCAGCTCATTTCGGATCGCATCTCGATGCTCGATCCGATGAAGCTGAAGGCTATCGGCGACGCGGAAGTGCGCGAGAAATTCGGCGTCGGCCCCGATAAGGTGGTCGAGGTTCAGGCGCTGATCGGCGACAGCGTCGACAACGTGCCCGGTGTGCCCGGCATCGGCCCGAAGACCGCGGCCGAACTCATCATCGCATATGGCGATGTCGAAAGCGTCTTGGCGCATGCCAACGAGATCAAGCAGCCAAAACGGCGCCAAGCCCTCCTAGACCACGCGCAGCAGGCGCTGATGTCGAAAAAGCTCGTGCAGCTCGACGACAACGTGCCGCTGCCTTGCCCGCTCGAAGACCTGAAAGTCAAGCCGATGGACCCGGCCAAGGTCACGGCTTTCCTGAAGGAACAGAATTTCCGTTCGCTTTTGGCGCGGCTTGCCCCGCGTCTCAATGGCACCACGACGAGCGCCGTCGAGTCCTCGTCAGGCGCAACGACGTCGGCGCCGAGCGCGGGGCCGGCGAGTGCGGCCAGCCTCGCCGACGCCAAGCAGGATTACGAATTGATCCAGGACATCGCGGATCTCGATCGCTGGGTCGAAGCGGCGCGCGATCAGGGTTATCTCGCGATCGACACCGAAACGACCTCGCTCGATCACGCCTTGGCCGAGCTGGTGGGTATCTCGATGGCGCTGGCGCCAGGCCGCGCCTGTTACATTCCCGTCGGTCACCGTACGCCTGGCGATGGCGCGCTCGATCTTGCCGGCAAGGGCGATGCGCCCAAGCAGATTCCGCTTTCTGAGGTGCTGACTTGTCTGCGCCCGATGATCGAGGATGAAAGCGTCCTCAAGATCGGCCAGAACATCAAATACGACGTCGCGGTGCTCGCCAATTACGGCATCACGGTCGCGCCGATCGATTGCACCATGGTGATCTCCTTCGTCCTGGAGGCAGGGCAGCACGGCCACGGGCTCGACGAATTGGCGCAGCTCCATTTCGGCCACGAAACGATCAAATATAAGGACGTGGCCGGCACCGGCAAAAATCACATCGGCTTCGCCGCCGTTCCCTTGGATAAGGCGCGCGATTATTCCGGCGAGGATGCCGATTTCACCTTGCGGCTTCATCGCTTGCTGAAGCCGCGGCTCTTGTCCGAGCACCTGCTTGCCTTTTACGAGACGGTCGAGCGGCCTTTGGTGCCGGTCGTGGCGGCGATGGAAGCCGCCGGCATTCGCGTCGATCGCGACGAGCTGTCGCGGCTGTCGCGCGACTTTGCCGAGCGCATGGCGGAGCTGGAGCGCACGATCCACAAGCTCGCTGGCCATCCTTTCAATATCGGCTCGCCCAAGCAATTGGGCGAAGTGCTGTTCGACGAGCTGGGCCTGCCAGGCGGCAAAAAGATGAAAACCGGCGCTTACGGCACCGATGCGGGCGTGCTCGAAGAACTCGCACTCACCCATGACCTGCCGGCCCGGGTGCTCGATTGGCGGCAATTGGCGAAGCTCAAAAGCACCTATGCCGACGCGCTGATCGAGCAGATCAACCCGAAGACCGGACGGGTTCACACCAGTTTTTCTCTGGTCGGGGCCGCCACCGGAAGGCTCAGCTCGACCGATCCCAATCTCCAGAACATTCCCATCCGCACCGAGGAAGGCCGCAAGATTCGCCGCGCCTTCGTCGCCGAGCCTGGCCATCTTTTGATTTCGGCTGATTACAGCCAGATCGAATTGCGGCTCGCCGCGCATGTCGCCGGGATCGACGCCCTGAAGAGCGCGTTCCAGGCCGGCGCCGACATTCACGCGATGACCGCGAGCGAGGTCTTCGGCGTGCCCATGGCCAAAATGGATTCGGAAACCCGTCGTCGCGCCAAGGCGATCAATTTCGGCATCATTTACGGCATCAGCGCTTTCGGACTGGGCCAGCAGCTCGGCGTGCCGCAAGGCGAAGCCGCCGATTACATCAAGCGCTATTTCCAGCGCTTTCCCGGCATCCGCGACTATATGGACCGCATGCGCCAGCTCGCACGCGAGCAAGGCTATGTCGAGACGCTCTTCGGCCGGCGCGTCTATATTCCAGGCATCAAGGACAGCAATCCGGCGCGCCGCGGCTTTTCCGAACGTGCCGCGATCAACGCGCCTTTGCAGGGCTCGGCGGCGGATATCATCAAGCGCGCGATGCGGCGCATTCGTCCTACCTTCGAGCATGCGGGCTTGCGCGCGCGCATGCTGCTGCAGGTTCACGACGAGCTGGTTTTCGAAGCGCCCGAGGCGGAAGTCGATTCGGTGCGCAAGCTGGCCAAGGAAGTGATGGAAGGCGCCTGTGCGCCGGTGCTGAGTCTCTCCGTCCCGCTGGTGGTCGAAACCGGCGCGGCGAAGAACTGGGAAGAGGCGCACTAAGAAAAGTTTAGCGGCCGGCGACTTCCTTGAGCCAGGCGAGCATCGTGTCGCGCGCGGCGGCTGGCGTGCCGAAATGATCGGCTTCGACCTCGACATAGCGGTTGAGCGCATAGGGTGCCGCCCGGTCGAAACCCAAGCTGCGCGGCATTTGCGTCGGATCCTGCACGCCCGAAACCCACAGCACCGGCGCCTTCAAGTGAACCGCATTCGCGACCAGGTTCGCTGGTCCGTCGATGGCTAGGAAGCTCAGATAAATTCTTGCCGTGGTATCGACCGTGAAGCGCACGGCCACGTTGAGATCGGTGAAGCTTTCCTTGTCGTCGCCATGGCCAGCGGCAACGAGCGCGTTGGCGCGCTCGATCTCGGGCGCGATCTCGGGCCGTCGCGCGATGCCTGGCGCCGGCGCCGGCGCCAGGGCGATGATCCCCTTCAGACCGTCATGGCGCGCGCCATAGGCGAGTGCCGCGCTGCCGCCGAGGCTTTGACCGACAATCACGAAAGCAGTCGCGCCACGCTGCCGCAGCCTGGCGAACGCGGCGTCGATGTCGTTCAAGCAATCGAGGAAGGCCTCGTCATAGATGCGCCGCTGCGACCAGCACATTTCGGGCCGGTCGACCGGAAAACCGGCCGCCTCGAAGGCGGTGGCAAGGCCGCGTCCGAACTGCGCCGGATCGCCTTGCTTGCCGTGCAGCAGCACGATGCCGATGACGGGCGCCGTCGTGTTGCGAAGCCAGCGCGTTTCGCTCCACAGCCCGCCTGCGATCACGGCCAGAAGCAGGACCAGCAATGCCAAGCGCCGCCGCATCACGCTCTCCGCTTAACGCTCGGCGGGGGCGGGCGGAACACGTCAGCCGGTCAGCGACCGGCTGGTTCAGGCGCGGTCATTTTGCCGGAACGCGCGCGCTTTCCTCGATCCGCCGCAGCAGGCCCTGGCGCTCTTCCTCGAGCTCGGAGGGCAGGCGGTTGCCGAAGCGGTCGAACAATTCCTGCTGGTCGATGGCTTCATTGCGCGCTTCCGCCGGATCGACATTCATGATCTTGGCGAAACGGTCTTGCGCGAACGCAAGCCCTTGCCAATTGAGATCCTGATAATGCGGCATGTAGCCGAACGGGCTTTCGGCCGGCTTTGCGGCACGGCCGCGCACGCGGTCGACGATCCATTTGAGGACGCGCATATTCTCGCCGAAGCCCGGCCAAGCGAATTTGCCGTTCTCGTCCTTGCGGAACCAATTGACGCGATAGATCCGCGGCACTTGCTTGACGCGGCGTTCGATCGAGAGCCAGTGATTCCAATAATCGGCCATGTTGTAGCCGCAGAAAGGCAGCATCGCGAAAGGATCGCGCCGGATCGCCGCTTGATTGTCGGCCGCGGCCGTCGCTTCCGAGCCCATGGTCGCGGCGAGATAGACACCATGACGCCAATTGAACGCCTCGAAGACAAGCGGGAAGGTCTTCGACAGGCGGCCGCCGAAAACAAAGGCCGAGATCGGCACGCCCGCCGGATCTTCCCAGGCCGGATCGATGCTGGGGCATTGGCTGGCATGAACGGTGAAGCGCGAATTGGGATGCGCCGCCACGCGGCCGCAACCCGGCGTCCAATCCTTGCCTTGCCAATCGATCAGGTGTTTGGGCGGCTCGTCGGTCAAGCCCTCCCACCAGACATCGCCGTCATCGGTCATGGCGACATTGGTGAAGATGACGTCGTGATCGAGCATCTTGACCGCGGTGGGGTTCGTCTTCATCCCCGTACCGGGCGCGACGCCGAAGAAGCCCGCTTCGGGGTTGATCGCTCGCAAGGTGCCGTCAGGCTGCGGCTTGATCCAGGCGATGTCGTCGCCGATCGTGCGCACCTTCCAGCCGTCAAAGCCTGCGGGCGGCACCAGCATGGAGAAATTCGTCTTGCCGCAAGCGGACGGGAACGCCGCCGCGACATAAGTCTTTTCGCCTTGCGGGCTTTCGACGCCGAGGATCAGCATGTGTTCGGCGAGCCAGCCCTGCTCGCGCCCCATGATCGAAGCGATCCGCAGCGAGAAGCATTTCTTGCCGAGCAGCGCGTTGCCGCCGTAGCCCGAGCCGAACGATGTGATCGAGTGCTCTTCCGGGAATTGGACGATGTATTTTTCCTTGGCGTTGCACGGCCAGGGCACGTCCTTCTGGCCTTCCGCGAGCGGCGCGCCGACCGAATGGAGACACGGCACGAAATCGCCATCGCCCAATAGATCAAGAACGTTTTGCCCGACCCTCGTCATCATCAGCATGCTGACGACGACATAGGGCGAATCCGAAATCTGTACGCCGATATGCGAGATCGGCGAACCCAAAGGCCCCATGCTGAACGGAATGACATACATGGTGCGGCCACGCATCGCGCCTTCGAAGAGGCGATCGAGCTTGGCGTGCATTTCCTTCGGGTCGACCCAATTGTTGGTGGGGCCCGCGTCTTCCTTGCGCAGCGAGCAGATGAAAGTCCGATCCTCGACGCGCGCGACATCGCCGGCATCGGAGCGCGCGAGATAGGAATTGGGGCGCTTGGCCTGGTTGAGCTTGATCAGCGTACCGCTTGCCACCATCTCGGCGTAAAGCCGGTCGCGCTCGGCGGTCGAGCCGTCGCACCAATGCACGCGATCGGGTTGGCACTTGGTCGCGATCTCTTCGACCCAGGCGAGGAGCTTTTTGTTGCGCGTGCGTGTCGATCCGCTCATACCCGTCCTCCCGCGAGGAATGGAAGCTGACAGGCAATGCCGCCGGGGGCCCCGGTGGCGATGAAGACAACAGACACGGCGATACCTCCAGGAAGATATTGGGTGTGTCGACAGGCCACCGCTCTTAAAAATCTATGTGCGTCGGCTGACCACCTAATTCAAACTATAGCCCGCGGCCTCGTGGCGCAAGTCCTTGCACTGTAACCTTAATGCAGCTATTGGCCGGCCCGCGCCGATTGTGCAAGTGCAGCAAAACTTTGTCGGATGCTTGACGCGTCTGTGACCGCGCCGGGAAAGCCGAGCCGTGCAACCTCTCCCGCGCGGCGCAGATCGGCGCCTTCGGCGTCTACCCCGGTCAGCTGCCAACCGGTTCCGGAAAGGCCGAGAAGCCGTTGGGCGTAAAGATCGATCGTGGCGGCATGGTCCACATTCATATGTTGCAGAATCTCGGCTTCGGCCGCGCGCAGCCAATCGGCGGCGTCCCGCCACAGCAAGGCGCCGCCGTCGATCCAATCAATCCGGCCGAAACCGGCGACCAGATGGGCGCGGTTTACGCGCATGCGGTAGAGCCGAAAATCCTTGAATCCCGCATAGCTCGCCGCCGAGGGATGGCGGCGGACGAACCGGGCGAGGGACGAAGTATCGGCGGCAGGGGCAATTTCGCCCACCAGGGTGACGCGCGCCCCGGTCAAGGGGTCGTCGCGGCCGGCCGTTCCGTCGAACAGCAGCGAAGCGCGCGGATCGCGCGCCAAATTCTTGCTGTGCTCGGCCAGATCGGACATCAGCAGCAGCGGGCTGGCATCGAAGTCGCAAGCCACCAGCACGAGCGAGGCATAGGGCCAGACGCCGCCGCCGGCGTCGCCGAGCGCGGTCGCCAGCGCGGCGCGATCCCGGCTTCGGACGAGGCGCCGCGCGGTCGGGGTCGGGGCTTCTGATTGGTTCGGCATTGGCTTCATTCTGGTCCGGTGGCAGGCGCGCGGGAAGCACCTATGATTAATGAATAGATAAATTATATTAACGATATGACGTTGCGGCGCCGTGCTCCCGCCATAAAGGCGCCACACTGCGGCGCAAGGGTCCAAGATGGGATAAGCGTCGCGAGAGGAACATTTGATGCCGAATACCATCGCTTTGGTCGATGACGATCGCAATATCCTGACCTCGGTTGCCATGGCGCTCGAGGCGGAAGGCTTTATCGTGCGCAGCTACACGGACGGCGCCGAGGCTTTGAAAAGCCTGACCGCGCAGCCGGCGGATTTGGCGATCCTCGATATCAAGATGCCGCGCATGGACGGGATGGAACTGCTGGGCCATCTGCGCAAGGAAAGCGGCATGCCGGTGATCTTTCTCACCTCGAAGGATGACGAGGTCGACGAGGTGCTTGGCCTGCGCATGGGGGCCGACGACTACATCAAGAAGCCGTTTTCCCAGCGGCTCCTGGTCGAACGCATTCGCGCGCTGTTGCGCCGCGGCGAGCTGGCGCGCGGAACCGGCGGCGAAGCCGAGCCCGCGATTCAGCGCGGCGAGCTGCGCCTCGATCCGGCGCGCCATCAATGCACCTGGAAAGGCCAGAACATCGACCTGACGGTGACGGAGTTTCTGCTGCTGAAATCGCTGGCGCTGCGTCCGGGCCATGTCAAAAGCCGCGATCAGCTCATGGACAGCGCCTATGGCGAGCATATCTATGTTGACGATCGTACAATCGACAGCCATGTGAAACGCCTGCGCAAGAAATTCAAGGCCGCGGATTCTGAGTTCGCCCAAATCGAAACGCTCTATGGCGTCGGATATCGCTACCGCGACATCTGACGTCGCGCCGCCGGCGGAAACGCTCGCGACACCGGCGGAAGACGCGCCGGTAACGCTGCCGCGGCGGCGTCGCCGACGCTTCTCGACCATCACCTGGCGCATTCTTGCCATCAACGTCCTCGCGCTCGCTTTGCTGGGCGGCGGCCTTTTGCTGCTCGGCGAATATCGCCAAAGCCTCGTCGATGCCGAGCTTCAATCCTTGAAAACCCAGGCGCAGGTTTTTGCTGCCGCGGTCGGCGAGGGAACGACCAACGACACGCTCGGCAATGGCGTGCAACTGGTGACGCCCTTGGCGCGCGACATGATGCGCCGCTTGGTCGAGCCGACGAAAACCCGGGCGCGGCTGCTGGACGGCAAAGGCGCGGTGATCGCCGACACCGCCGTGCTGGGCAGCGCCGGTACCGCGGTCCAGATCGACTCGTTGCCGGAGCCGGAAAAGGGCAATGAGCTGCAACAGGATGTGGCCGAGGCTTATGACTGGCTCATCGCCCATGTGCCGCGCTTCGGCAAGGACGCGGCATCCTTGGCCGTCGTCAGCCATGAACCATCCGCCGATCCCGTGACGCAGCGCGCATTTGCCGGCGACGTGGCGGCGGCCGCGCGCGGCGCCGGTCCGACGCTCACTCTGATCGCCGCCGCGCCGGTGCAATATTACAAGCAGGTTCTCGGCGTGGTGCTGCTGTCGAGCGATGGCACTGGTATCGAGCAAACCGTGCGCAGCGTGCGCTTCGCGATCCTCAAATTATTCGCGCTCGCGCTCGGCCTCACCATTCTGCTGTCGATCTACCTCGCCGGCACCATCGCGCGGCCGGTGCGCCGGCTTGCCGCCGCGGCAGAACGTGTGCGCCGCGGCCATGGCCGCCAAGTGACAATTCCCGATTTCACCGCACGCGGCGACGAGATCGGCGATCTTTCCGGTGCCTTGCGCGAAATGACCGCGACGTTGTGGCAGCGTATGGATGCGATCGAGCATTTCGCCGCCGATGTCGCCCACGAGATCAAGAATCCGTTGACCTCCCTGCGCAGTGCCGTCGAAACCGCGGCACGGATCTCCGATCCCGAGAAGCAAAGGCGGCTGCTCACCGTGATCGTCGAGGACGTGAAGCGGCTCGACCGGCTGATCAGCGATATTTCCGACGCGTCGCGGCTCGACGCCGAGCTCTCGCGCGATGAGAACGCGACCGTGCCGGTGGCCCGCATGCTTGCGGCCTTGGTCAGTCTTTATCGCGAACGGGCTAAGCCCGACGCGCCGCAATTGCGGCTTGACCTGCCCGGCGGCGCGCCGTCATCGGATTTGCCCGTGCTCGGCAATGAAAGCCAACTCGTGCGCGTCTTCCGCAACCTGCTCGATAACGCGATCTCCTTCAGCCCGCCGAGCGGGACGATCGCCATTCGTGCGCGGCGTGTCGGCGATGTGGTGCGGATTACCGTCGATGATGACGGGCCGGGAATTCCGGAGACCAAGCTCGCCGCGATCTTCGACCGGTTCTATAGCGAGCGTCCCGTCGGCGAAGCGTTCGGCACCCATTCCGGCCTCGGTCTCGCGATCTCGAAACAAATCGTCGAAGCGCATCGCGGCATGATCCGCGCGGAGAACCGGCACGACTCGGCCGGACAGATCGCGGGCGCCCGCTTTACGGTGGAACTTGTCGCCGAAAACGAGCAAAAGGGCGAGGCTTGAACCCCTTTACCCCATTTTATTGCATAGCAAAATCGCGAGAAACCGCGACTCTATCCCTTGGGGGAGGGACAAGCTATAACCCCCAATAGTTGATCTCTAGGCTCTTGCAAGCGCTGGTTGCGATGCCAAACCGATTGACTTTGAATAAAGGGCGGCGCACTAGAGCGCCCCATGATCCGAGTTTATGGCACGGCGGTCGCGCTCGGGGGTGAAGGCGTCTTATTGCGCGGGCCGTCAGGATGCGGGAAATCGGACTTGGCGCTGCGGCTGATCGATCAAGGGGCGCGCTTGGTAGCGGACGACCAAACCGAACTTCGCGTCGATGGACATGACATCTTGATGACGGCGCCTGCGACCATTGCGGGCCAAATCGAAGTTCGCGGCATCGGCATCGTGCAGGTGCCGTGGACGGGACACGCGCGCTTGCGGGTCGTGGTCGATCTCGTTCCGGCGAACGAGGTCGAGCGTCTGCCTGAGCCGCGGTTCTGCACGCTGCTGGGACACAATATTCCTCTCGTCGCGCTCGCGCCGTTCGAAGTCTCGGCGGCGGCCAAGCTGCGCCTCGCCGTGCATGCCGCTGCGGCGCCGGTGGCCTTATGACCGCGGGCAGCGCCGATCCCGCCGCGCCCAGGCGCCTGATGGTCGTAACGGGCATGTCGGGTGCCGGACGCTCCACCGCGCTCAAGACCTTGGAAGACATGGGCTACGAAGCTGTCGACAACCTGCCGCTGTCGCTGCTGCCGAATTTGATCGGGCCTGCGTCCGTGCGTTTGCCGCTCGCCATCGGCATTGACGTGCGCACGCGCGATTTCACGGTCCCGGCGTTGATCGAGTTGCTCGATCGGCTCGCCCGCGAGCGCGAACTCGATTTGCACATCATCTTTCTCGATTGCGATGACGACCGGTTGGAGCGCCGTTATACCGAAACGCGCCGCCGCCATCCGCTCGCCGCGGAACGGCCGGTGGCCGACGGCATCAAGCTCGAACGTGAACGCGTCCGTCCCTTGCGCGAGCGCGCCGATCTCGTCATCGACACGTCCTTGCTGACGCCGGGCGATTTGAAACGTGTTCTGCAGGGACAATTCAGCATCGAAGGCGCCCCGGCATTCCGCGTCTTCGTCACCTCGTTTTCCTACCGCAACGGGCTGCCGCGCGACGCCGATATCGTGCTCGACGTCCGCTTCCTCAATAATCCGCATTACGTGCCGGCGTTGCAGCCGCTTAGCGGCAAGGATCAGGCTGTCGGCGAATACATCGCGGCCGACCCCGATTTCCAACCGCTGTTCGATCAGTTCTGCGCCTGGCTCGGCCGGGCGCTGCCGCGCTACGAACGCGAAGGCAAAACCTATCTCACGATTGCGATCGGCTGCACCGGCGGCCGCCACCGCTCCGTTTATGTTGTCGAGCGCCTGGCTGCCTGGCTTGGCCAGCAGGGCCAGCGCGTTGCGCTCGCGCATCGCGACCTCGATTCCGCCGGCGCGTCGTCGGGCGCCCGCACAGCCCTTGCGAGAGATGCTGCAGTAAAGGACGTCGCATGATTGGAATGGTTCTCGTCACCCATGGCCGGCTTGCGGCCGAATTCATCGCCGCGCTCGAGCACGTCGTGGGTCCGCAACGCAATATTGCCGCTGTGTGTATCGGGCCCGAAGACGACATGGAACGCCGCCGCCAGGATATTCTGCGCGCGATCGCCGAAGTCGATGCCGGCAACGGCGTTGTTCTCTTGACCGATATGTTCGGCGGCACACCATCGAATCTCGCCATCTCGGTGATGGACAAGGCGAAGATCGAGGTCATCGCCGGAGTCAATTTGCCGATGCTGATCAAGCTCGCGGGATTGCGCGAAGCGGAAAGCTTGGCCGCTGCCGTGCGAGGCGCTCAAGAGGCCGGGCGTAAATACATCAACGTCGCCTCGCAACTCCTCGCCGACGCGCGCTGATGGACGACGCGCCCTCACCCGCCGAGGGCGCCGGGCCGGCGCCGGCCCGCGCCAAGGTCGTCATCTGTAATCGCCGCGGGCTTCACGCGCGCGCCGCCGCCCGGTTCGTCAAGCTGGCTTTCGAGTTCAACGCGGAGATCACGGTGGCGAAGAACGGCACATCGGTGTCGGGGCGCTCGATCATGGGGCTGATGATGCTGGCGGCGGGGCCTGGCACCGAACTCGAGATTTCGGGGACCGGCGCCGATGCCGCGCCCGCGGTGACGGCGCTGGCCGCTTTGGTCGGCGGCGGATTCGACGAGTTGTGAGTCGATGAAAAGCGAGCGCCGGCTCGACGGGCTCGGCATATCGCCGGGCATCGCCATCGGACCGGCCTTCGTCAATGACGACGCTGTCGCGGTACCCGAATACGCGCTTGAACCGGGCCAGGTTGAGGCCGAAACCCAGCGCTTCGCCGCGGCCGTTGCGCTCTCGATCAAGCAGCTGCGCAAGCTGAAGGGCAAGTCCGAAGGCCTGCCCGGCACCGCCAAGGAAGAAGCCGGGTATCTGCTCGACGCGCATCTCCACATGCTGGCGAATTCGCGCCTCGTGCGCGGCGTGGATCGGCGCATCCGCACCGAGCGGATCAATGCCGAGCGCGCGGTGACCGACGAGATCGCGCTGGTCGCGGCCGGCTTCGCGGAAATGGGCGATGCCTATCTCGCGGCGCGCGTCGAAGATGTGCGCGTGGTCGGCGCGCGCCTGATCCGCAACCTCACCAAGACGCCTTATGCCGCTATTCAAAAACTGCCCGAAGGGACGGTGATCCTGGCCGAAGAGCTGACGCCGGCCGACACGGCATTGATGGATCCGCGCCGCATCGCGGGCTTCGGGACGGTGCTCGGGGGTGCGGAAAGTCATACCGCGATCATGGCGCGGGCTCTGAACCTGCCTGCCGTGCTGGGGGTCGCCGGGCTGCTCAATCAGGCGGAGTTGGGCGATCTGGTCGTCGTCGATGGCGGTGAGGGGGCGATCATCCTCAACCCGACGCCCGCGACCGTGGCGCGTTACGAGGCGAAAAGCGCCGAGCTCGCGCGCGCCGCGCGCCAATTGCACCGTTTGCGCCGTTTGCCGGCGGTCACGCGCGACGGCGTCGAGATTACGCTGCAGGCGAATCTCGAATTGCCGCGCGAGCTCGATCAGGCGAACGAGGCGGGCGCCGCCGGCATCGGTCTGCTGCGCACCGAGTTCCTTTTCATGAATCGCGACAATCTGCCGGACGAAGACGAGCAATTCGAGGCCTATGCCAATCTCGTGCGCGGCATGGACGGCAAACCGGTGACGATTCGCACGCTCGATATCGGCGGCGACAAGATGGCCGCGCCGCTCGCGAAGATGATGCCGGCCGACGGCGCCAATCCGGCACTCGGCTTGCGCGCCATCCGCTTGTCCTTGAAGGAGCGCCGGCTGCTCGATGCGCAGCTTGCCGCGATTCTGCGCGCCTCGGCGGTCGGCCCGGTCCGGATCCTTTTGCCGATGATTTCCGGCGTCGGCGAGCTGAAGCAGGTGCGCGACGCCGTGGCGCAGGTGGTGCGGCGTCTCAAGCGGCGCGGCGTGCGCATGGCGAAGCAGCTTCCGCCTCTGGGCGTGATGATCGAGGTGCCGGGGGCGGCGTTGGCCGCCGATGCTCTCGCGGCGTCGGCCGATTTCTTCTCCATCGGTACCAACGATCTGATCCAGTACACGCTCGCGATCGATCGCGGCGACGAGGCGGTGGCCGGACTCTACAACCCGCTTCATCCCGCGGTGTTGCGCCTTATCCAGTTCTCGGTCCAGGCCGCGTTGCGCGCCAAGAAGCCGGTCTGCCTGTGCGGCGAGATGGCGGGCGATCCGCGCTATACCGCTTTGCTGTTGGGGCTCGGCATTACCGAGCTGTCGATGGCGCCCTCCAATATCACGCGCGTCAAGCAAAGGGTGCGGTCGCTCGATTTTGCCGCCGCGTCGCGCCGCGCGGCCGCGATCATGGACCAGCTCGATGACGGACGGATCGCCAGCCTGCTCGATGACTTCAACGCGCTCGCCTGATACGGCGCTTCCGGCTGCGCTTTTTTCCTGCGCAAAGCGCAAGACCGCGCCATAATCCCGGCCGTTCGGCGAGGCTCGAGAGGGCGCGGTGCTCACTTACTGGCTGCTTCTTCTGGTGGTTGCGATTGCGGTGGGTCTGGTGATCTATCGCCAGGCGCGGCGCGCCGGATCGCTCGAAAACGAGCGCGCGCAGCTGGCGGCGATCGTGGCCGAACGCGATGCCGCGCTGCATGCGGCGCCGACCGCGCGCTATCTCTTTCGCGCTGGCGGCGGCGAAACCTTCATCCCGGGCAGCCTCTCTGTGCTGGGCGAGCAAGACCAGGATTTTGCAGCGATTTCCGCGCGCTTCGCGGCGTCCGATCGCGCGCTGCTCGACCTCGCCGTGGCGAAGCTCCGCGAGGAAGGGGCAAGCTTCACGCTGCTGGCAAAGCTGGCGAGCGATACCCGAACCATCGAGGTGACAGGCCGCCCGTTGGTTTCACCCAACGGCGCTGCCGTCGGCGCTGCCGTGTGGTTCGCCAAGGCCGATGCACGCGCCGAAGCGGAACGCGAGCGCGACCGTTTGCGCGCCGTGCTCGACGCCCTGCCTTTCCCGATTTGGCGCCGCCGCGCCTCGGATTTGGCGGTCGTCGGCTGCAACCGGGCTTATGCCGCCGCGGTCGATGCGCCGCACGACAAAGTGGTTTCCGAAAGCCGCGAGCTTGCCGGCGTGGCGGCGGGCAAAGCCTTGGCCGGCAAGGCCCGGCAAGCCGTCGGCGCGGCGGCCGAAAACCGCCATGTCGTGATCAACGGCTCCCGCCGCTGGCTCGAATTGATGGAGATGCGGCTCGACGCAGGCGGCAGCTATGCGGGCGGCGAGTTGCTCGGCTTCGCCCGCGATCTGACCGATCTCGAGGCGGTTCAGGCCGAGCTTCAGCGCCACATTGCGGCCCATGCCACGGTGTTGGAACGCATCGCCGTGGCGATTGCGATTTACGGCCCCGACCGGCGGTTGGCTTTCTTCAACACCGCCTTTGCCCTGCTCTGGCACCTCGAGGAGGATTGGCTCGCGACCCATCCTTTGATCGAAGAAGTCATGGACCGCCTGCGCGAGCGCCGCCGCCTCCCGGAAGTGGCAGATTTCCGGGCCTTCCGGCGGCAATTGCAGACCCAATTCACCTCGCTGATCGGGCCGCATGAAGAGCTGATGCATCTGCCCGACGAGCGCACCTTGCGCCTTGTGGTTAGCCCGCATCCATTCGGCGGCCTGACTTACGCCTATGAGGACGTGACCGACCGGCTGGCGCTGGAACGCTCCTACAACACCCTGATGCAAGTACAGCGCGAGACTTTGGATCACCTCTATGAAGGCATCGCGGTGTTCGGCAGCGACGGCCGCTTGAAGCTGTGGAACCCGGCTTACGCAAAGCTGTGGCATCTTGCGCCCGAAAGCCTCGGCGGCGAGCCGCATGTCGCCGAGATCACCGAGAAAATTCGCGGCTTCTTCGACGAAGGCCGGGATTGGCTCGGCTTGAAGGCGCGCATCATCGCCCGTCTTACCTCCGAGACGCCGGCCGCCACGCGGCTCGAACGCCGCGACGGTTCGGTCCTGCAAGCCGTGAATGTGCCGCTGCCCGACGGAAACATCCTTCTGAGCTATCTCGACACGACCGATTCGGCGCGGGTCGAGAACGCGCTGCGCGAGCGCAACGAGGCCTTGGAAACCGCCGGCCGGCTCAAAAGCGAGTTCATCGCCAACGTGTCTTACGAGCTGCGCACGCCCTTGAACGCGATCATCGGCTTCACGGAAATTCTCGCGAACCAATATTTCGGCGAGCTCAATCCCCGCCAAACCGATTACGCGCAATCGATTCTCGAAAGCTCGAACCAGCTTTTGTCGCTGATCAACGACATTCTCGATCTCGCGACCATCGAGGCGGGCTACATGGAAATCGATCGCGAGCCGGTCGATATCCATACGCTGATGTCGGGCGTGATGACCTTCGCGCGCGAGCGGGCGCGGGTGCAGGGCCTGCGCCTCGAATTCGATTGCCCGGCCGATATCGGGAGCATCGCCGGCGACGAGCGGCGCCTGAAGCAGGCGGTGTTTAACTTGGTGTCGAACGCGCTCAAATTCACGCCCGAAGGCGGGACGGTCACGCTCTCCGCGCGGCGCATCGGCGATGAGGTCGCGCTGGTGGTCTCCGATACCGGAGTCGGGGTCGCCGAGCAGGATCAGGAACGCATCTTCGAAAAATTCGAACGCGGCAGCTCGCAGGCGCGCCAGACCGGCGCCGGGCTGGGACTCTCGCTGGTGAAGAGCCTCATCGAGCTGCATGGCGGCAGGGTCGATCTCGAATCCCATCCGGGACGCGGCACCACCGTTACCTGCTGGCTCAACGGCGCCGTGCCCGCGGCGGCGGAGACGCGGCTTTTGGCCTGACCCGGAAGCTGCCGCGCATTGTCAGCTTCGGCCCGGCACGCCTTTGGTCGTCGAATATTCGAAGTGCAGCGCCGCGCCGGGATGCACCAGCGGATGGATCGCATGCGCCGCCAGCGCTGCCTCGGCGAAGCCCGACAGGATGAGCTTCAGCTTCCCGGGATAGGTGGCGATGTCGCCGATCGCGAAAATGCCCGGAACCGAGGTGGCGCAGCTGGCAGGCGCGACGGCGATATGGTGATGGTCGAGCGCCAATCCCCATTGCGCGATCGGCCCCAAATTCATCGACAGGCCGAAAAACGGCAACAGGACATCGGCGGGAAGCGCCTTGGTCGCGCCTTGCAGATCGGCCACGATCACCGCCGCGAGCTTGCCGTCTTGCCCTTCGAGCCCGTGCAGCTGATAGGGGACGACAAGCTCGATGCGGCCGGCTTGGGCCAAGGCTTCGAGGCGCGCGGCCGATTCGGGCGCGGCGCGAAATTTCGCCCGGCGATGAACCACCATCACCCGCGCCGCGACCTCGGCCAGCGAAATCGCCCAATCGACCGCCGAATCGCCGCCGCCCGCAATGACGACGCGCTGATCGCGAAAGGCCTCGCGCCGCGTGACCAGGTAGAACACGCTCTTGCCTTCATAGGCTTCGAGCCCGGCCAGAGGCGGCCGGTTCGGACCGAAGGCGCCCACCCCGGCGGCGATGATGACCGCGCGCGCTTCGAGCGCCAGGCCGCGCGACGTGGCGAGCTTGAAGCCGCCGCCCGCGAGCGGCTGCACGGTGTCGACCTGGTGGCCGAGATGGTAATGGGGCGCGAAGGGCGCCGCCTGTTCTTCCAGCTTGGCGACCAGCTCGCCCGCCTCGATCGCGGGATGGCCGGGGATGTCGTAAATCGGCTTTTCGGGATAAAGCGCGCTGCACTGGCCGCCGCGCGCGTCGAGCGCGTCGATGACGTGGCATTTGAGACCCAGCATCCCGCATTCGAACACGGCGAACAGCCCGACCGGGCCGGCCCCGACGATCGCCACATCCGTCCGCTGAACCGCTTCCGCCATCCTGACCGCCTCGTCGCCGCGCGGGCGGTAAAATGGCGGCCTTGCGGCGCGCGCGCAAGGTTGCAGCGCCTTGGGGCAAGGGCCTAAAAGGAGGACGTGACGACTTCCACCAGCCTTGCGATCGATCTGCCCGACGAGGCGGCGACCTGCGCGCTTGCCGCCGATCTCGCCGGCCGCGCACGCCAAGGCGACGTGATCGGGCTGAGCGGCCCTTTGGGCGCCGGCAAGACCACCTTTGCCCGCGCTTTTATCCGCGCGCGGCTCGATGCCGACGAGGTGCCGAGCCCGACCTTCACCTTGGTGGAGGTGTACGAGCCCAGCAACGGCCCGCCGATCTGGCATTTCGACCTTTACCGCCTGGACAAGCCCGAGGACGCCTACGAGCTCGGCATCGAGGATGCTTTTGCCGATGGCATTTCGCTGGTCGAATGGCCGGAACGGCTCGGTGCGCTCATGCCGGAAGAACATCTTGGCGTCGACCTCGCCCCGGCGCAGGGCGAAGCCCGTCTCGCAAAGCTGCGGATTTCGCCCTCCTGGTCGGCGCGTATCGGCGGGTTGCAGCGTGGTTGACCGCGAATCGGCGATCGTCGAATTTCTCGCTTCGGTCGGGTGGGGCGGCGCCCAGCGGGTTCCGCTCGCGGGCGACGCGTCCTTTCGCCGCTATTGGCGGCTGGAACGTCAAGGCGCCAAGGCGATGATGATGGATGCGCCGCCGCCCCAGGAAGACGTGCGGCCTTACCTCGCGATCGCCCGGGTTTTGCGCGGTCTCGGCTTCAGCGCGCCGGAAATCCTCGCCGCCGACGCGGCCCAAGGATTGCTGGTGATCGAGGATTTCGGCGACGACACCTATACCCGTTTGCTGGCCAAGAACGCGGACGAGACCGCGCTTTACGCGCTGGCCGTCGATGTGCTGATCGCGTTGCACCGGCGCTTCGCCCCGGGCGCGGCGCCGATCCCACCTTATGACGATACGCGGCTGTTGAACGAGGTGGCGTTGCTGGTCGACTGGTATCTGCCGGCGGTGACCGGCATGCCGGCGCCGCCGGCCTTGCGCGCTGAATATCTCGATCTGTGGCGCGGCCTCTTTCCGGTCGCGCGCGCCGTGCCCGATAGCCTCGTGCTGCGCGACTATCACGTCGACAATCTGATGCGCCTTGCCGGTCGCGCCGATATCGCCGCTTGCGGCCTGCTCGATTTCCAGGACGCCGTCACCGGACCGATCACCTACGATCTGGTCTCGCTGTTGGAAGATTCGCGGCGCGACATCGCGCCGGCGCTGGCCGCCGCCATGCGCGAGCGCTATCTCGCCGCGTTTCCGTCGCTCGATCGCGCCGCCTTCGCGGCGTCTTTTGCGGCGCTCGGCGCGCAGCGCCATTGCAAGGTCGTCGGCATCTTCACGCGGCTCGACCGCCGCGACGGCAAGCCGCGCTATCTTGCGCATATCCCGCGCCTGTGGCGGTTGATCGATCAGGATCTCGAACATCCCGCGCTGGCGTCGGTCAAATCCTGGCTCGACCAGCATATTCCGCCAGAGCTGCGCGTCACGCCCAAGGCAACATCATGATCGAAAGTGCGATGATTTTGGCGGCGGGCTTCGGCACGCGGATGAAGCCGATCACCGATCACATGCCGAAGCCGCTCGTGCCGCTGGCCGGCCGCGCGCTCATCGATCATGTCATCGACCGGCTGGAAGCGGCGGGCGTGAAGCGCATCGTCGTCAACACCCATTACAAGGCCGGGATGATCGCGACGCATCTCGCGTCGCGCCACGACCTCGCGATCGAGCTGTCGCACGAGCCCGAGCTGCTCGACACGGGCGGCGGCGTCAAGAAAGCGCTGCCGCTGCTCGGCGACGCGTTCTTCGTGCTCAATGCCGATGTGTTTTGGCTCGACGCCAAAGTGTCGGCCCTGACGCGGCTTGCCCGGGCGTGGGAGGCGGCGGCGAAAGACGGCGACCGGCTCGATGCGCTGCTGCTGGTGCAACGCACGGCCACCGCGCTCGGCTATGACGGGCTGGGTGATTTCATTGTCGATCCGCTCGGACGTGTGCGCCGCCGTGCCGAGCGCGAAGTGGCGCCGCATCTTTTCGCCGGCGTCGAAATTCTCAGCCGGCGTTGTTTCGCGGGCGCGCCCGAGGGCGCGTTCTCGCTCAACCGCGTGTGGAACCAAGCCATCGCCGCCGGCCGGCTCGAGGCTTTGATCCATGACGGCGAATGGTTTCACGTCGGCACGCCGCAAGGCCTCGCCGCCAGCGAGGAGCGCTTGCGCCATCACGGCGTCTGGCGCTGAGCAGGGCTGCTGAGCCCGATGCCAGCTTCAGTTTACGCCATCCCATTCGACCGGCCGTTCCTCGACACGCTGGTCGCGGGGCTGATGCGCCGCGCCGGCAAGGACCCGCTGGCGCTGGCACGCATGACCGTGCTGCTGCCGACCAGGCGCGCCGCGCGAAGTCTGCGCGAGGCCTTTCTGCGCGGCGGCGCGGGCAAGCCGCTGCTGTTGCCGCGTATGTTTCCGGTCGGCGATCTCGATCCCGAGGATCTCGCCTTCCTGCCCGATGAAGGCGAGAGCGCGGGGGCCGGCTTCGAGCTTCCGCCTGCCGTGCCCGAGCTGCGCCGCACGTTGATGCTTACTCAGCTCGTGCAGGAATTCGGCAAGAAGGATGGCGGCTCGCTTGCCTTGGGACAGGCCGCGCCGCTTGCTGTCGCGCTCGCGCGCTTTCTCGACGAGGTTCAGGCCGAGCGGTTGGATTTCGCCCGGCTCGGCGCGCTGGTGCCCGAGCGCTACGCGCAGCATTGGCAGGACATTCTCCAATTCCTTGCCATCGTCACCGAGCATTGGCCGAGCATGCTGGCCGAGATCGGCTGTCTCGATCCGGCCGAGCACCGCAACCAGCTGCTCGCGGCGCAAGCCGAAGCCTGGCGCCAGACGCCGCCTTCCGGTCCGGTCATCGCCGCCGGTCTCACCGGCGGCATCCCGGCCGTGGCCGAGCTCATGACGGTGGTGGCGCATTTGCCGCAAGGCGCCGTCGTCCTGCCGGGGCTCGACAGCGAAGCCGATGGCGCGATGTGGGAAGAGACGTTGCTCGATCCCGCCCACCCGCAGCATTTGACGGCACGGTTTCTCGCCCGGCTCGAGATCGAGCCCAAGGATGTGAAGCCTTGGACGCGCCGCGGCGCGCCAAGCCCGCGCGGAAAACTCGTGAGCGAGGCGCTGGCGCCGGCTGCGCTCAGCCATCGCTGGCGATTCATTGCCGGGCTCGAGCGGCGCGCCTTGAAAGGCCTGCGCCGGCTCGATTGCCCGGGGCCGCAGGAAGAGGCGCTCGCCATCGCGCTGCTGCTGCGCGAGCGGCTGGAGAAGCCGGGCGCGACCGCCGCGCTGATCACGCCCGACCGCGCGCTCGCCCGCCGGGTTGCGGCGGAGCTGAGGCGCTGGCAGATCGAGATCGACGATTCCGCCGGCGTGCCGCTCAACATGACGCCGCCGGGCGTGTTTCTGCGGCTGGTGCTCGATCTCGGCACGCAAGAGATGGCGCCGCTGCCTTTGCTCGCGGCGTTGAAGCATCCGCTGGCCGCCGGCGGCCTTGCCCCCGCGCTGTTTCGCGAACGCATCCGTCGGCTCGAAATGGCCGCGCTGCGCGGTCCGCGGCCAAAGCCGGGCGCCGCTGGTTTGCGCGCGGTTCTCGATGCCGAAGACGCGGAACTGCACGACCTCGTCGCCCGCTTGGCGGCAGCGGTCGAACCATTGGCGCGGGCTGTGGCGGCGCCGACAACCCGACTCGCCGATCTGGTCGCGGCCCATATCGCTGCGTGCGAGGCGCTGGCGGCGAGCGACGAGCAGCCAGGCGCGGCTTTGCTGTGGCGCGAGCCTGCGGGCGAAGCCGCCGCGTTGTTTCTCAACGAGCTGCTGCAACACGCCGCCGCGTTTCCAGCTCTGGCGGGAAGGGAATATCCCGCGTTGTTCGAGGCGCTGCTATCCGGTCCGGTGGTGCGACCGCCTTACGGGCGTCATCCGCGCCTTTTCATTTGGGGCTTGCTCGAAGCGCGGTTGCAACAGGCCGATCTCGTCATTCTGGGCGGGCTCAACGAAGGTGTCTGGCCGGCCTCTGCCACCAGCGATCCGTGGCTGTCGCGTCCGATGCGGCAAGAATTTGGCTTGCCGCCGCCCGAGCGCCGTATCGGCATGGCCGCGCTCGATTTTGCCCTTGGTCTTGGTGCCAGCGACGTTGTGATGACGCGCGCGAGCCGGGTCGAAGGCACGCCGACCGTGCCATCGCGCTGGCTGCTGCGCATCGACACGGTGTTGCGCGCGGCGGGTCTGGAAGGTCAGCTCATGGTCGATACCGGGCCGCTCGATTGGCAGCGCCTGATCGACGAGCCGACCGCGACCGTGCCGACCGCGCCGCCCGAGCCGCGCCCGCCGCTTGCCGCGCGCCCGCGCAAGCTGTCGGTCACCGAGATCGAGACCTGGATGCGCGATCCCTACGCCATCTACGCCAAGCATGTGCTGCGCTTAAAGGCGCTCGATCCGCTCGACCAGGATCCCGGCGTGGCCGACCGCGGTCTCATCATCCATGACGCGCTCGCAAAATTTCTGCGCCAATATCCCGCGCGCTTGCCGCCGGATGCCGCGGCGCGTCTCATCGCGCTCGGCCGCGAAAGCTTCGGCGAGGTTCTGGCGCGGCCGGGCGTTTGGGCGTTCTGGTGGCCGCGCTTCGTGCGCATCGCCGAATGGGTTACGGCGCATGAGGTGCAACGCCGCCCGCTGCTCGACGAGATTCTGGCCGAGCTTGGCGGCAGGATCACCCTCGATGGTCCCGGCGGCGCGTTCGAGCTTACGTGCCGCGCCGACCGCATCGAGCGCCACCGCGACGGCAAAGTTGCGTTGATCGACTACAAGACCGGCACCGCGCCGCCGGGGAGCGAGGTCGCGCAAGGCTATGCGCCGCAATTGCCGCTCGAAGCGGTGATTGTCGAGCAAGGCGGGTTCAAGGAGATCGGCAAGGCGCTTGTCGGCGAGCTGGCCTATTGGCGGCTGATCGGCGGCGATCCGGCGGGCGAAATAAAGTCGCCGGAAAGCGATGCCACAAAGCTGCGCGATCTCATCGCCGGTGCGCGTGCCGGCCTCGAAGATCTGATCGCCGCTTTCGACGATCCGGCGACGCCGTATCGCGCGGTTCCGGTTCCGGCCAAGGCGCCGCGTTATTCCGACTATGTGCATCTCGAGCGCGTGAAGGAATGGCTGGCGGGAACGGAGGCCGAGGAATGAGCGTTCCCGCCCTCGATCCCAGCGTGCAACAGCGCCAAGCCTATGAGCGCGCCGCGTCGGTTTGGGTTGCGGCTTCGGCGGGCACCGGCAAGACCACGGTCTTGACCAATCGCGTGCTGACCTTGCTGCTCCATGGCAGCCCGCCCGCGCGCATTCTGTGCCTCACCTTCACCAAGGCGGCCGCGGCGGAAATGGCCAATCGCATCAATGAGCGGCTGAGCCGTTGGGCGGTTCTCTCCGACGGCGCCTTGGCGCAAGAGCTTCAAGCGCTGACCGGCGCGCTGCCCGACAGCGACAAACTCGACGAAGCGCGCCGGCTGTTTGCACGCGTGCTCGACGCGCCTGGCGGCATGACGATCGCGACGATTCACGCCTTTTGCCAGTCGCTGTTGCGGCGCTTTCCGCTCGAGGCCGGCGTACCGCCGCATTTCGAGCTGATGGACGAGCGGTCCAGCGGCGAAGCGCTGGAAATCGCGCGCGAAACCGTCCTCGACCGCGCGCGCGCCGGACGCGAACCCGCGCTGGCCGAGGCCCTGGACGTCGTGGTGCAACACGTCCACGAGGCTAGCTTTTCCGAGCTGTTGGGCGCGCTGGCGCTCGAGCGCGCAAGGCTGGGTACGGCGCTGGCGCAAGGTTTCGCGCGCTTCGAGGATGCCTTGCGCCGCGATCTCGGCATCGGCGCGGGCGAAACCGCCGACAGCATCGTGGCGGGTGCTTGTGCTCTTGCGCCCGGCGAAGAGGAAGCGCTGCGTCAAGCGGCTCAAACGATGACGCGCAGCGCGAGCGTGCGCGACCAGAACCGTGGCGCCATCATCGCGCGATGGCTTGCCGATCCGCCGACCCGCCCGGCCAGCTTCGACGATTATTTGCGTGGCTTCTTCACGCAAGACGGCGACCGCTTCAAGGATATCGTCACCGGCAAGCTCGCCGCCGCCCATCCCGATGTCGCGCACAGCGTCGCGCAGGAAGCGGAGCGGCTGCAAGCGATCCGCGAGCGGCGTTGCGCCGCGGAAATCTTTCAGGCGAGCGCGGCGCTGGCGCGTCTCTCGGCGGCGATGTTGGCCGCGTACGCGCGACACAAGGCGGAACGCGCGCTGCTCGATTACGACGATCTTGTGTTGAATGCGCGCGACCTGTTGCGCCGGCCGGGCATCGCGCCCTGGGTCCTGTTCAAGCTCGATGGCGGGCTCGATCACATTCTGATCGACGAGGCACAGGATACCAATCCCGAGCAATGGGAAATCGTGAAGCTTATCGCCGAGGAGTTTTTCACCGGCCAGGGCGCGCGCGAGATCGAGCGCACCGTCTTCGCCGTGGGCGACGCCAAGCAGTCGATTTACAGCTTCCAGCGCGCCGATCCCGCGAAATTCGTCGAAATGCGCGGACATTTCGAGGCTGCGGTGCGCGCGGCGCAGGCGAGCTGGCGCGTGGTTCCGCTGGCGATCTCGTTCCGCTCGGTTGCTGCCGTGCTGCGCGCGGTCGACGCCGTTTTCGCCCAGGCGGGCGAAGGCGTGGCGCTCGATGGCGTCCCGATTCGCCACGAGGCGCATCGCCGCGGCCAGGCTGGGCTGGTGGAGCTGTGGCCGCCGGTCGAGCCGGAAGGCGACGCCGCGGCCGCGCCGTGGAGCTTACCGCTGACCCAGCGTCAAGCAAAAGAGCCGCGCGCGCGGCTCGCTCTCGCGATCGCCGCGACCGTCAAGCACTGGCTCGATACCGGCGAGCGGCTCGAGGCGCGCGATCGGGCGATCCACGCGGGCGATGTGATGGTGCTGGTGCGCCGGCGCGGGCCGTTCGTTACCGAACTGGTGCGCGCGTTGAAACAAGCGAAAGTCCCGGTTGCGGGCGTCGATCGCATGTTGCTTACCGATCAGCTCGCGATCGAGGACATGATGGCGTTGGGGCGGTTTCTCTTGCTGCCCGAGGACGATCTCACCCTTGCCACGGTGTTGAAGGGGCCGCTTTTCGGTTTCAGCGAAGAAGTCTTGTTCGATCTTGCATGGGGGCGGCGCGGCACGCTCTGGGCGGAATTGCAGCACCGGCGCAACGACGCGCCCGCGCTTGCCCGTGCCGCGACAGAACTCGGCGAGCTGCTGGCGCGCGCCGATTTCATGCCGCCCTACGAACTCTTTGCCGAGGTGTTGGGCGCGCGCCAGGGGCGCAAGGCCGTGCTGGCGCGGCTGGGACCGGAGGCAGGCGACCCGCTCGACGAATTCCTCGCCGCCGCGCTGACTTACGAGCGCGCGCATGGCGTCTCGCTGCAGGGATTTCTTCATTGGCTGGCGGCGGGCGCGGCCGAGGTGAAGCGCGATCTCGAGCAGGGCGGCCGCGACGAGGTTCGCGTGCTGACGGTGCATGGCGCCAAAGGCCTCGAGGCGCCGATCGTGTTCTTGCCCGATACGATGCAAGTGCCGCAGCACACGCCGCGCGTGCTCTGGAGCGAGCGCGGCTTGCCGCTCTGGCTGGTGGAGCGCGGCGCGATGCCGCGAGCGGCCTTTGCGGCGTTGCAAGATGCGCGCACGCGGCGCGATCACGAATATCGCCGCTTGCTCTATGTCGCGATGACAAGGGCGTCGGATCGGCTTTATGTCTGCGGCTGGCGCATGAAGCGCGCGGCGCCGTCGGGCAATTGGCACAGCCTGGTCGCCGCCGGCATGGCGGAAGCGGGCGCCGAACGCTTTGTCTTCGACCTCGTGCCGCTTCTGGGTGGCGAGGCCTGGCCCGGCGAAGGGCTGCGATTGAGTAATCCGCAAACCGCGAAGCCGGAAGGCGACCGGCGTGCCGCGCGCTTGCCAGCGGGTGCCGCGGTGCTGCCGGAATGGAGCTGGCGCGTGCCGCCGCCCGAGCCCGCGCCGCCGAAGCCGCTCGCGCCATCCCGGCCGAGAGAAGAAGAACCGGCGACGCGTTCGCCCTTGGGCGAGGATCGCGGTGCCGCTTTTCTGCGCGGGCGCCTGGTTCATCGCTTGTTGCAGAGCCTGCCCGGCCTCGCCCCGGCGCAACGCGCGGCCGCCGCGCGGCGTTTCCTAGCTCGACCGCTGCACGGCCTCGCGCTGGAAGCCCAGGAGGCGATTCTGCGCGAAACCATGGCGGTGTTGGAAGATCCCGAATTCGCGCCGCTCTTTGCGCCGGGTTCCGCGGCCGAAGTGCCGGTGGTGGGGCTGATCGACGGCCGCGCTTTGTCGGGCCAGATCGACCGTTTGGTGGTGACGGATCAGGCCGTGCTGATCGTCGATTACAAGACGATGCGTCCCGTTCCATCGGGCGAGACGGAGGTGCCGCCGGCCTATCTCGATCAGCTTGCGGCTTATCAAGCGGCCGTGGCTTCGGTCTACCCGACTAAGGAGATACGCTGCGCGCTGCTTTGGACCGATGGCCCCCGGCTCATGCCGATCAGCGCCGAAACGCTGCGCTTGCGCCGCTGATTTCACATTGGGGGAATGTCGAAACGTGCGCTTCTCCGAGGGGCAAGCGGCCTTGACGGTGGTTTTCGCGCTCCCCTAATCTTGGGGACGCGATCCCATAGGAGAGGTTTATGGCCACGACCAAGGTCACCGACGCTAGCTTCGATACCGACGTGCTTCGTTCTGCCGGGCCTGTCCTCGTCGACTTTTGGGCGGAGTGGTGCGGTCCGTGCAAAATGATCGGCCCGTTCCTCGAAGAAATCGCGGCCGATATGCAAGGCAAGGTGACCGTGGCCAAGCTCAATATTGACGAGAATCCGCAGACGCCGACCAAATATGGCGTCCATGGGATTCCGACTTTGATGTTGTTCAAAAACGGCCAAGTGGCGGCGACCAAGATCGGCGCATTGCCAAAAAGCAAGCTTGTTGAATGGGTTGCGTCGGTTCTCTAAAACCCGCCCGGGCGGCCGGGGTTCGGTAAGCATTCAGCAACCAATTGAGCGCACTATCTATTTAAGTGCGGTAAGCGGTCACCTCACGATTTAGATGGAGGGGCCGCGGGGGGTGCCGTGCGTCCGCTGAGTTACAGAACGGTAACGGCGCCATGCAGAAGATATTGGTCATCGACGACAACGTCGTCGTGCGTAACACCCTCGTGCAAATCCTGGAAGGCGAAGGATATCAGGTCGTCAGTGCCGAAGACGGGCGCCGCGGCCTCTCGGTGTTTCGCGCGGAGCATCCGGATCTCATCATCACCGACGTGATCATGCCCGAGAAAGAAGGCATCGAAACGATTCGCGACATACGCGGCGAATGCCCGAACGCCAAGATCATCGCGATTTCGGGAGGCGGTCGTATCGGCAATACCGACTTTCTCCGCATCGCGCGCCAATTGGGTGCGAGCGACGTGATCGCAAAGCCGCTCGATCCCGACTATTTCATCAGCGTCGTCAAAAGCCGTCTCGCCGCAGCCTGAGTCGCCCATCACCGCAAAGATCGATGGGACGCGCGCACCGCATCCGGCTGCCCCAAGCCACCGGCCCTCGCAAGAGGGCAGCGCCGGCGACGATTCCGACGGCACGCAGTCGGCGCGTCGGCAGGCTGCTATGACGGCGCCGCTTCTTCCGGGATTGCCCGACCCCCACATCTCCCGGGCACGAGCCCGATCCGTGCCGGCGCCGAAGCTCAGTCACGCGCTGGCAATGCTCGGCGTGCTTATCATCGCCGCCATCGTCGCGTTCGCGGCTTTCTTCGTGACGTCGCTCCGCGATAGCGAAGTCAAGGCGATCAGGAACCAACTGCAAATTCCCGCGAGCGCGGTCGCCTATTTGACACAGGCGGTCGCGCGGGTGAGCGACCTCGCCTTGCACGAGGTACAAGACGCCGAAGCAGAGCGCGGCGAATCCGACGCGCGGGCGGCCTTGCGGCAATTGATCATCGGGCACGATCACAACAGCACGTCGATCAAGAAAATCGAAGTCTACGATGCGGCGGGCAAATCGGTTCTCAGTTCGATTGCCGATCCGCCGCCGCGGATTTCGGTCGCAACCTACGATTTCTTCAAACGCCAGATGGTGGCGCGCGATAATCGGATGATCGTCGGTGCGCTGGTCGCCGATCCGCTCGACGGCGAGGCGACGATCACCGTCAGCCGCCCCCTGATCGACCGAAGCGGCGCCGTGCATGGCGTGATTGCGGTCTACCTTGACGCGGCTCATCTCCAACAAATCCTCGACTCGCTACGACTGCCGCAAGGCAGCAGTGTCACGGTCTTCAACGCTGACGGTCGGATTTTGGTCAAGAACCCGCGGCTGAGGCTCGGCGACGGCGATCTCGCGATCGATTTCTCGCAGCGCACGCCCTATCAGCTTTTTCGCGACAGCGGGCCCGACGGCGTGTTCGACGAGTTTCCCACCCATGTCGGTCGCAAGCGATTCATCGCCAGCAGCGGCAACAACTCTAGCGGCTTCGTCGTCACGGCGGGCTGGGATGCGGAAGAAGCGCTCGCTCATTGGCGCGACGAAACCGCGGCAATCGCCGGCTTTACTTTCCTCGGCATCGCGCTGATTGCGGCATTGTTCGCTTACATTCTCATTGAGCTGCGCCGCAAAGAGATCCTGCTGGCCGACGTCTCGCGCAGCGACGAGGCCTTCCGCGCCTTGATGACAGCGTTTCCCGACGCCGTCATGATCATCGATCCCTCTCTCAAAATCGATTTCGCCAATCGGCCGGCCGAGATTCTTTATGGCTTTGGCGCCGGCGAAATGCGCGGCGTCGATCTGACCCGGCTCATGGGAAGCGTGCATCGCTCCGGCGATGAGCAAGCGATCCGGCGCGTGCTGGCCAATTCGGCTCCGGCCGAGGGCGTTCGCACCATGGAGCGGATCAGCAAGCGCAAGGACGGGACCGACTTACCGGTCGAGATTTGCGCGCGCTGTTATCAATCGCCGCGCGGGCCGATGCTGATATCGATCAGCCGCGATGTGAGCAAGCGGCAGGCGAATGATCGCGCGTTGCGCCGCAGCCGGGAAAACCTGGCGCGCGCGCAGCGGGTTGCCGGAGTCGGAAGCTTCGAGCGCGATCTCGTCACCGGCGTCGCCGAGTGGTCGGATGAATTCATTCGGATTTGGGGCCTTTCGGAGCGGCCATTTCAACCCGATTTCGATCTCCTGGTCAGCCTTGTCCATCCGGAAGACCGCCAGAAATTCATCCATGTGAGAGACGACGTGCCGACGGGCACGACCGAAACGCAGCCCGATTTCCGCATTATTCGCCCCGACGGTCAGGAGCGAATTCTTCACAACGAATACAGCGCGGACCGCGACGCCAATGGCCGGCCCATTCGGCTGATCGGGACCGTTCAAGACGTGACCGAGCGCGCGAAGATCGACATCGAGCTGCGCCGCAGCCGCGAAAATCTGGCGCGTGCCCAGCGGATTGCCGGCATCGGCAGCTTCGAGCGCGATCTGATCAACGGTGCAGTCCACTGCTCGGACGAGTTCTATCGGATATGGGGAATCGCGCCCGGCACGCGCGTGCCGACACATGATTACCTGGCGACTTTTGTTGTTCCGGCAGACCGGCAAGCCTTCACGGCAAGCCGCGACGCCATTCTCGCGGGCAAGCCGGGAATAGCGGAGGATTTTCGCATCGTCTGTCTCGACGGCAAGGAGAAGATCGTCCGTCTGGAGTGCGCGGCCGATTTCGATGGCGACGGAAAGCCGATCCGCTATTTCGGAATCATTCAGGACGTCACCGAGCGGAAAAAAACCGAAACCGAACTGCACCGCAGCCGCGAGGACCTTGCCCGCGCCCAAAGCATCGCCGGTATCGGCAGTTTCAGCCGCGATCTGACCACCAGCAAGATCGAGTGGTCCGACGAGTTCTTGCGGATTTGGGGCATCGCGAAAGGCGCGGAGGAGGTAACGGCCGACCGGCTCGCCCAGCTCGTTCAGCCCGAAGACCGCGCCAAATTTCTCGCAGGCAGAAACGCGGCGCTCGATCAAGTCGGCGCCATGCCGCTCGATTTTCGAGTGACGCGGCCCGATGGCGTGGAGCGAATCCTGCACCGCGAATATGGCGTCGTGCTCGGCAAGAACGGCAAGCCCAGCCGCATGTTCGGCACCGTGCAAGACATTACCGAGCGCAAGAGGATCGAGATCGAGCTGTTGCGCAGCCGCGAAAAGCTTGCCCGCGCCCAACGCGTCGCCGGCATCGGCAGCTTCGAGCGCGACATGATGACGGGCGAGATCGAATTCTCCGACGAGTTTTATCGCATCCACGGAATCGCCGCGGGAAGTCCGCAAGCGACCGTCCCCTTCCTGCGCACGCTCGTTCATCCCGACGACCAAGCGAAAATCGAGGAATTCCGGCGGGCTTCGTCAACGGGGGAGCCGACGCAGCCGATCGATTATCGCATCATCCGGCCCGACGGCGTCGAGCGCGTGCTCCACCGCGAATGCAGCGTCTTGCTCGACGATGCCGGCCGGCCGTTGGTCTTGTTCGGAACCGTTCAAGACGTCACCGAGCGCAAGAAGATCGAGATCGAGCTGGTGCGCAGTCGTGAAAATCTGGCGCGTGCGCAACATATCGCGGGCATCGGCAGCTTCGCGCACGATTTCATCAGCGGCAAACTCGAATGGTCCGACGAATTGCTGCGCATTTGGGGCATCGAGCGTCTTCCGCCCGGCGATCCGCGCGAATTCCTGGAGACGCTGGTTCATCCCGAGGATCGCCAAGCGTTTCACGACATGCTCGTAATAACGTCCCGCGCGCAGCCGGCGTCCGCATCGGATTTCCGTATCTTGCGGGCGAGCGGTGAAGAGCGGATTCTCCATCCCGAGTTCCAAGTCGTCTTCGACGAGAACGGTGCCGCGACCCAGGTCTTCGGCACGGTTCAAGACGTTACCGAGCGCAAGAAGATCGAAAACGAACTGCGCCGCAGCCGCGAGAATCTGGCGCGCGCGCAGCACGTGGCGGGCATCGGCAGCTTCGAGCGCGATCTGATCAGCGGCAAGATCGAGTGGTCGGACGAGTTCTTGAGGATTTGGGGGGTTGAGAGCAAGCCTTCGCACGGCACGGCCGAGCTCCTGCTGTCTCTCGTTCACCCCGAAGATCGCCAGAGATTCATGGAGGGCAGGGACGCGGCGCTCGGGCGCAAGGAGAACTCGGCGTTGGATTTCCGGATCATCAAGCCCGACGGCAGCGAGAGAATCCTGCATCGCGAATATGGCGTGATGTTCGACGGTGCGGGCAAGGCCGTCCGCATGTTCGGAACGGTCCAGGACATCACCGAACGCAAGAAGATCGAGCTTCAAATGCGGCGCAGCCGCGAGAACCTTGCTCGCGCACAGCGAATCGCGGCCATGGGCAGCTTCGATCGCGACTTCGTCACCGACGAGGCGGAGTGGTCGGACGAAATGTACCATGTGCTCGGTATCGAAAAGGAGGCAATGCGGCCCGGCCCCGAAACCTTGCTCAAGCTGGTTCATCCCGACGACCGCGAGAAGTTCTTGTCTTATCGGCGGGCGGAGCTGGAGGGGCAGGCATTACAGCCGCTCGAATACCGCGTCATTCGCCCGGACGGCGCCGAGCGCATCGTCCGCCGCGAGACCGTCATGGTGTTCGACGACGAGAAGCGCCCGTTGAGCCTGTACGGCACGTTGCAGGATGTGACCGAGCTGCGGCTCGCGGAGCGCCGCGAAAGGGAGCTCGAAAGGCAGCTCCTGCATTCGCAAAAGCTCGAGGCGCTCGGCACGCTCGCCGGCGGCATCGCCCACGATCTCAACAACACGCTGGTGCCGATCATGGCGCTCAGCAAGCTGATGGCGCGCCGCTTCGAAAGCGGCAGCCTGGTGCGGGCCAATCTCGAAACCATCCACGAGGCAAGCGAGCGGGCGCGCGATCTGGTCAAGCGGGTTGTCGCCTTCGCGCGCAAGGACGAAGCGGAAAAGCGCGACACCGATCTTGCGGAACTCGTCGACGAAGTCCTGAAACTGCTGCGCGCGACCATTCCGTCATCGATCGCGTTGCAATCCGATATTTCCCACGTTCCTTCGATTCCGGCCGACGCGTCGCAAATCCATCAGGTCGTGACGAACTTGGTCTCGAACGCGTTTCAGGCCATCGGCGGCGAGATCGGAACGATCGCGGTAACGCTCGACGTCGTACCCGGCATGGCGGGCGCGCAGGAGATCCGCTTGTCCGTCAGCGATACGGGCGTCGGCATGGACCAGGCCACGCAGCAACGTATCTTCGAGCCGTTCTTCACCACCAAGGAAGTCGGCCAAGGCACCGGTCTCGGCCTTTCAATCGTTCACGGCATCGTCACCGGCCATGGCGGCCGTGTCGAGGTCAAGAGCGCACCCGGCAAAGGCACGCGGTTCGATCTCTACTTCCCTGTGCCGGCAAGCGATCAGTCGTCCGGCGAAGCGCCGGCAGTTACGTCTTCACGCCCGGCCGCTTGAAATTGCGGTCGTGGTGGCCCTTGCCGGTTTGGTCGCCGATCTCGAACAGCCAATCATAGCCGCCTTTGGGGTTGCTCAGAATTTCCCAACAATTCTCGTCGGCATCCCAGAAATAGAAGCTGTAGGTGCCGTGCTGCAGCGCCGGCTTGGTGATCTTGTGCAGCTTCCATTTCTCGGCTTCGGCCATGGTGACGCGATAGGCCTCGTCGACCTCTTCCTGGGTCTCGACGTCGAGGCCGTTGTGATTGAGCAAGCCCATATCGCTCGGCCGCTTGGTGAAGACCACCGCAATGCAATGCTTGCTGCCGAGGCGGATCATGAGCGAGATCTTGCTGGTCTGAACGACCTCGAGCCCGAGAAACTCTTCGTAGAATTTCCGCGAGAAGTCGAGATCGCGCGATTCGAGCGTGCCGTGCGACAGGAAATTGAGCTTCAAAGCGGCTTTTGCCGGGGCAAGTGAGACGCTGGCGTCGGGCATGATTTCCTCCTGGCTAAGCAATGTCATTCGGCCGCTTGCGCGGCGGCGTGTTGACGGAAACGCGGCATAACCTCGTCGGCGAGCCGGCGCATCGATTCCCGTTCCCAAGCCTCATTGGGCCCGCTCCAATCGACGCCCGTCAAGAGCAGGCTGCCGAACGGGCCGGCGCCGTCGCGCAAGGCGACGAGCTTGTCGAGCACGGTTTGCGGTGATCCGAAGATCACCCGCGATTCGATGATCTGGTCGACCGTGACCGCATCGTCCGGCATGTCGGGCCGCGGCTTCAACGCGATCAGCCGGCCAAGGCCGCGCAAGATCTGGCTCATATAATCGAAGTAATATTGATACGAGGATTGCTCGCTCATCACCCGCTCGCGCGCTTCGGCGTCGCTGCCCGCGACATGGATGCAACGCACCACCCGCCAGTTATCGCCGCTCGCCGGACGGCCGGCTTCGGCCGCACCCTGGCGCAGCATCGCCCAATGGCTGGCAAGGCCGGTCGCGGTCAGAAACGAGCTCGAAATCGGGCCCCAGCCGCGCTGGCCGGCGACGCGCACGGTCTGCGAGCCCGGGCTCGCCGCGGTCACGCAAATTGGCGGACGCGGCCGCTGATAGGGTTTCGGCATCACGCCGATGCCGAGTTCCCGGTTGACGCTGCGCTCGATCCGCGTGGTCCAGAATTCGCCTGCGATGTCATAGGGCGGATCCTGCGACCAGATCTTCTCGATCATGTCGATCGATTCGATCAGCATGCGATTGCGCAACGCGGCGTCGCCGTTGCCGAGCAATTCGAAATCCGACAACAGGCTTCCCGTGCCGATGCCGAGGATGAACCGCCCGCGGCTCATCTGGTCGAATTGCGCCGCTTCGCCGGCGATGATCGCCGGATGCCGGTTCGGCAGCGACAGAACGCCGGTGCCAAAGGCGAGATTTTTTGTGCGCGCAATGAGGCTCGCCATGAACATCAGCGGCGAGGGGTAAGGCTCGGTCGAAGCGGAGTAGTGCTCGCCGAGAAACATTTCGTCGAAGCCCAGCCGGTCGGCGAGCAGGCATTTATCGACGTCTTCCGCCAAAACCTCATGCATCGCCCGGTGCGGCGGGTGAACCGGCATCATGAACAGGCCGAGACGCATCCTTCCCTCTGGCTTTTTTCGCGTGTTCTTATGCCGCTATGTTACCGGGCTCCGTTGTTTTCCGCCAGCACCCTTCCGGCGAGATAAAGGGAGCCGCAAATCAATACTCGCGTGCCCGGCGAAGAAGCCGCCGCGACAGCCTCGGCGATCGAAGCGCGCGGCGTTGCCGCCAAGCCGACTTCCCGCGCCGCTGCAGCCGCTTCCTCGGCGGTTAGACTGTTTTCTTCGCCCGGGATCGCGATCGCCTCGATGCGGCCGACATAGGGCGCGAGCGGCTGGAGGAAGTTGACGGCATCATGCGTCTTCAGCATGCCGAAGACGAGGTTCACTTTCGCGCCGCGCCACGCCGCGATCGTCGCGGCAAGCGCCGTACCGCCAGCCGCGTTATGCGCGCCGTCGAGCCACAGCTCGGCGGTTTCGGGCATCAGGCGGGCCAGCGCGCCGGCGCCAAGACGTTGCATCCGCGCCGGCCATTCCACCTGGCGCAGCCCGCGACCGAGCGCGCGCGCCGACAAAGCGAGGCCGCCGATCGATTCCAATGCGGCCAGCGCGGCGCCGGCATTGTCGTATTGGTGCGGTCCGGCCAAGCCCGGCGGCGGCAGATCGAGCGCAACCCGTCCGCGATAAGACAAGCCGCCATCTTCGCGAGCACGCGCTTCCCATTCGCAGCCTTGCCGGTAAAGCGGCGCCGAGACGTCGCGTGCGCAAGCGACGATCGTCGCAGCGCCGTCTTCCGCCTGCCGCGCGATGACCGCCGGCACGCCGGCTTTGAGAATGCCGGCTTTCTCGAAAGCGATCTTCGCCACCGTGTCGCCGAGAAAATGCTGATGGTCGAGCGAGACCGGGGTAATGACGGTGACAGCGGGGTGGTCGATGACATTGGTCGCATCGTATCGCCCGCCGAGCCCCACCTCGAGCAGCACGAAATCGGCCTTCACGCGCGCGAAGGCAAGAAAGGCTGCTGCGGTGGTGATCTCGAAAAACGTGATCGGCGCGCCGTCATTGGCGCGCTCGCACTCTTCGAGCGTCGCGACCAGCGCGTCCTCGGTGATGATCTCGCCCGCGATGCGGATGCGCTCGGCGAAACGCACCAAGTGCGGCGAGGTGTAGACATGCACGCGCTGCCCCGATGCTTCGAGGCAAGCCCGCATGAACGCGACGGTCGAGCCTTTGCCGTTGGTGCCGGCGACGTGGATCACCGGCGGAAGTTGTTTCTGCGGCTCGCCCAACGCCGTCAGCAGGCGCTCGACGCGGTCCAGGCTTAAATCGATCAGCTTGGGGTGAAGCTTGAGCAGCCTGGCAAGGATCTGATCGCTGATCAGGGGCCGGTCCGCCGGTTGCTTGCGCTTGCCACGGCAGGCGCCGGGCTCATGAGCAGCCTGATGATGCGCGCGAGCGTATCTTTCAGTTCTTTGCGCGGCACGACAAGATCGACCATGCCGTGCTCCAGCAGGTATTCGGCGCGCTGGAACCCTTCGGGCAATTTCTCGCGAATGGTCTCTTCGATGACGCGCGCGCCGGCAAAACCGATCACCGCGCCGGGTTCGGCCAAGGTGATGTCGCCCAGCATCGCGAAAGACGCCGAGACGCCGCCAGTGGTGGGATCGGTCAACAGCACGATATAGGGCAGGCCGGCCTCTTTCACCATTTCGACCGCGAGCGTCGTACGCGGCATCTGCATCAGCGACAGAATGCCTTCCTGCATACGCGCGCCGCCCGAGGCCGGCACGACGATCAGCGCGGCCTGTTGCAACACGGCGAGCCGCGCCGCCGCCAGCAAGGCCTCGCCGACGGCGAGACCCATCGAGCCGGCCATGAAGTCGAAATCGAAACATGCGACCACGGCGGGTAGGCCGCCGACCGTGCCATGCGCGACGAAGATCGCGTCGCGCGCGCTGCCGGCCTTGGCATGCGCCTCTTTGAGCCGGTCGCTATAGCGTTTCAGGTCGCGGAATTTGAGCGGATCGACGATCGCCTTGGGCAGTTCGATGGTCGTGAACCGTGAGTCATCGAAGAGCAGCGCCAAGCGCTGTTCCGGCGCCATGCGCAAATGCGCGCCGCAATTGCTGCAAACCTGAAGATTGGCTTCGAGATCGCGGGTGAACAGCATTTGCCCGCAGCTCGAGCATTTCTGCCACAGATTCTCCGGCACCTCTTTCTTGGTGACGACGGCGCGGATCTTGGGCAGGACGAAATTGGTGAGCCAGCTCATCCTGCATTCGCCTTCTGCCTTGCGCCGCGCACGCCTTGCGCTAAACCGCGCACCTGATCGAGCACCGTTGCCACCAGCTCGGGAAGCGCGCGGCCTTGCGCGTCGAGTGCGGTGGCGACGCCTTCCACCAAAGCCGAGCCCACCACGGCGGCATCGGCGATGCGCGCGACCTCGGCGGCTTGGGCGGGCGTGCGAATGCCGAAGCCCACCGCAACCGGCAAGGAAGTGTGGCGCTTCAAGCGCGCCACCGCCGCGCTCACATTGCCGGCCTGCGCCGATTTGGTGCCGGTAATGCCGGCGATCGAGACGTAATAGATGAAGCCCGATGTGTTGGTGAGAACTTTCGGCAGGCGCTTGTCGTCGGTCGTCGGCGTTGCCAGCCGGATGAAGTCGATCCCGACTTTTTGCGCGGGCAGGCACAGCTCGTCGTCATGTTCGGGTGGCAAATCGACGATGATAAGCCCGTCGACGCCGGCGGTCTTTGCATCGGCCAGAAACCGCGCCACGCCATAGCGATAGATCGGGTTGTAATAGCCCATCAGGATGACCGGCGTTGCGTCCTCCGCCGCGCGGAACTGGCGCACGATCGCAAGCACGCCTGTCAAAGTCATGCCGGCCTTCAGCGCACGCAAACCGGCGGCCTGGATCGCCGGTCCATCCGCCATCGGGTCGGAGAACGGCATGCCGATTTCGACGAGATCGGCGCCGGCCTGCGGCAACCCATCCAAAATGCGTTGGAAGGTCGCGGCGTCGGGATCGCCGCAGGTGAGATAGGTCACGAGCCCGGCGCGGCCCGCCGCTTTAAGCTCGGCGAAACGGTGTGCGATCCGGCTCACAGCTTGATTCCTTGCAGCGCCGCCACCGTGTTGATGTCCTTGTCGCCGCGGCCCGACAAATTGACGACAACGAGGTGATCGCGGCCAAGGCTCGGCGCGATCTTCTTCACATGCGCCAGCGCATGCGCCGATTCGAGCGCCGGGATGATGCCTTCGAGCCGGGTCAGCAGGCCGAATGCATCGAGCGCCTCTTCATCGGTGATGGCGACATAATCGACACGTTTGCCGTCATGGAGCGCAGCGTGTTCCGGCCCGATCCCGGGATAATCGAGCCCGGCCGAAATCGAATGCGCGTCGATGATCTGCCCGTCATCGGTTTGCAGCAGATAGGTGCGGTTGCCGTGAAGCACGCCGGGCGAGCCGCCATTGAGCGAGGCGGCATGCTTGCCAGTCTCGATCCCGAGGCCCGCCGCCTCGACGCCAATCATCTTGACCGAAGGATCGTCGAGAAAAGGATGAAACAACCCCATCGCGTTGGAGCCGCCGCCGATACAGGCGACCAAAGTATCGGGCAGCTTTCCCTCGGCGCGCTTCATCTGCACGCGGACTTCTTCGCCGATCACGTTCTGGAAGTCGCGCACCATGGCCGGGTAGGGATGCGGCCCGGCAACCGTGCCGATGAGGTAGTAGGTATCTTCGACATTGGCGACCCAATCGCGCAACGCGTCGTTCATCGCGTCCTTCAAGGTCGCGGTGCCGGAATGAACGGCGCGTACTTCGGCACCCAAAAGGCGCATGCGGAAGACGTTCGGCTTCTGCCGCTCGATATCGGTTGCGCCCATATAGACGACGCAGGGCAGGTTGAAGAGCGCGCACACCGTCGCGGTGGCGACGCCGTGCTGGCCCGCGCCGGTCTCGGCGATGATGCGTTTCTTGCCCATGCGCCGGGCGAGAAGAATCTGGCCGATCGTGTTGTTGATCTTGTGCGCGCCGGTGTGATTGAGGTCCTCGCGCTTCAGATAGACCTTGGCGCCGCCGCAATGCTCGGTGAAGCGCTCGGCGAGATAAAGCGGCGAAGGCCGGCCAACATAATGCTCGAAGTAATAGGCGATCTCCCGGGCGAAGGCGGGATCGCGCTTGGCCGCGTCATAAGCGCGCTCGACCTCAAGGATCAACGGCATCAGGGTTTCGGCGACGAAACGGCCGCCGAACATGCCGAAAAGCCCGCGCTCATCCGGGCCGCTGCGATAGGTGTTGGGCTGGGACATTGAGGGTGGTTTTACAGCCAAATCGCGGCCATCTCAAACGCCGGTTAGAGCGCCTGCGCGCGCGCCAGAAACGCCCGGATCTTCGCCGGGTCCTTCTCGCCCGGACGGCGCTCGACTCCCGAGGAGACGTCGAGCATCTCGGCGCGCGAAATTCTCGCTGCCTCGGCGAGGTTCTCAACCGTCAGCCCGCCCGACAGCATCCAGGGCAGCGGCCAGTTCTTCTGCCGCAGCAACTCCCAATCGAAGGCAAGCGCATTGCCGCCCGGCAGCGCGCCATGAAAATCCTTCGGCGGCTTGGCGTCGAACATCAGCCAATCGGCGACGCCGAAATAGTCGCGCGCGCCTTGCAGATCGATCTCGCCCGCGACCTTGATCGCCTTCATCACCTTGCGGCCGAAGCGGCGCTTGACCGCTTTCAGGCGTTCCGGCGACTCGCTGCCGTGGAATTGCAGCAAGTCGAGTGGCAGCTTGGCGAGAATCCTGTCGAGCGTCGCATCGTCGGGATCGACGAAAACGCCGACGCGCGTAATGCCTGGCGCGACACCGGCGATTAGAGGTTCGGCCTGCTCGATCGTCAGATGGCGCGGACTCGGCGGATAAAACAGGAAGCCCGCAAAGCGCGCGCCGCCGGCCACGGTCGCGGCGACCGCTTCGGCGCTGGTGAGGCCGCAAATCTTGACCGCGACGCTCATGGAATTTCGGCGAGGATCGCGCGCGCGGCTTGGGCCGGTTCGTTGGCCTCGGTGATCGGCCGCCCGATGACGAGATAATCGGCGCCGGCCTCGATCGCGCTGCGCGGCGTCTGCACGCGCTTCTGGTCGCCGATAGCCGTCCCCGCCGGCCGAATGCCGGGAACGACGAGCAGGAAATCCCTGCCGCAAGCCTGGCGCAGCATCGCGACTTCCTGGGGCGAGCACACCACGCCGTCGAGCCCGGCCGATTTCGCCAGCAAAGCGAGGCGCTGCACCTGGGTCGCGACCGGCCCGCTTTGGCCGGTCGCGGCAAGATCGCCGTCATCAAGGCTGGTGAGAACCGTGACGCCGAGCAGCTTGGTGCGCCGCGCGCCGCGCGCCTCGACCGCCGCGCGCAGCATCGCCGGCCCGCCGGCACAATGAAGCGTCATAAGCAGAGGGTCGAGCGCAAGCGCCGCGCGCACCGCGCCCGCCACCGTGTTGGGGATGTCGTGCAGCTTCAGATCGAGAAAGACGTTCGCTTGGCCGTTCGCCGCACGCCGTACGCCGTCGGGCCCATGCGCCGCGAAGAATTCGAGGCCGAGCTTCACGCCGCCGACGGAATGCGAGATCGCGGCGATCAGCGCTTGCGCGCGGCTCATCTCGGGCGTGTCGATGGCGCAGAGAATGGGATTATGGTCCATGATTCAGCCGTTGACGGCGGTGTCGTAGGCGAGCTGCGCGCCGGCGAGATCTTCCAGCGAATGGCCGACCGATTTGAACAGGGTGATCTGGTTGTGAAAGCGCCGCCCGGCGCGGTCGCCGCGGGTCAGTTCGAACAAATCGCCGGCGATGTCGTGTGCCGTGATCACGCCGGCCGCCATCGGCGCGACAATGTCGCCGGCCTGGGTTTCCGCGGCCGCGCGCGTGTCGACGAAAATCCGCGCCTTGGTCATGGTCGCGTCGTCCGCTTCGCGCATATTGGGCGCGCGCCCGCCCACCAGATCGACATGAACGCCGGGCTGCAGCCATTCGCCCTTCAGGATCGGCTCGCGCGCGGCGGTGGCGCAACAGATCAGCTGCGCGCCGCGCGCGGCGCTGGCCAAGTCGGTGGTGGGTGCGACTTTAAGCTTGCGCCGATCGAGCCGCCGCGCCAGCCGTGCGGCCTTTTCCGGATCCCTTCCCCAGATCAGCACGTTGTGAATCGGACGCACGCCGGCATGGGCCTCGATCAAATGCGACGCCAAAAGCCCTGTGCCGATCATCAGCAACCGCTCGCAATCGGGCGTGGCCAGATAGGTGGCGGCCAGCGCCGAGGCCGCGGCGGTCCGCCTTGCGGTGAGGGCCGGACCGTCGAACAGCGCCAACGCTTCGCCGGTCTTACCGTCGCACAGCAGATACGAACCCAGCCGCGCCGGGCGCTGGAGCGCGACATTGCCGGGAAATACGGTGGTCAGTTTGACCCCGAAATGCTTGCCCGGCTGCCATGCCGGCAAAATAATCAGCGAGCCGTCCTTGCCGCCGGGGACGGGGATCGTGAACAAGTCGGCGGGCGGGGTTTCGGTGGCGTTGCCGCGGAAGGCCTGCCGCAACGCTTCGACCAGCGGCGGAAATTCGAGCGCCGCGATCGTTTCGCTATAGCCCAGAACGCGCATTAGGCGGGAGTAGCCCGGCCCCGGCGCTGCGTCAATTGCGCGCGATTTCCTTGGACGATTCTTTTGCCGGCGTCTTGGCCGCCAATTCGCGTTCCAGCTCCTCGGCGCGGCGCGTCTGGCGTCGCGCCTCGCGGCGCCAGCGATGGCCGTTGATCCAGGCCGCCAGCTCGCCGATCAGGAAGCCGGCGAGCAAGGCGAGCAGGACGACAAGATAGATCGGCGCTTCGAGGGTGATCGGCAGCGGCCAGAAACTGAGCGTCACGCGATCGCGATTTTCCACGGCAAAGAGGACGAGGATCACCGCGAGGGGCGCTGTGACGAGCCAGTGGAAGAGCTTCATGGTGCTTCTGCTCGCCGTGCCGGCAAGAGGCGGTCACACGCGCGGAGAAAGCTTGTCAACCCGCGCCGTTGTTAAGCCGGGCGCGCATTTCCTTGCCGGTCTTGAAGAACGGAATGTGCTTCTCGCCGACTTGCACGCTCTCGCCCGTCCGCGGATTGCGCCCTTGGCGCGCCTCGCGCCGCTTGACCGAAAACGCGCCAAAGCCGCGCAGCTCGACCCGATCGCCGCGCGCAAGGGCGTTCGAGATCTCATCGAAAATCGTGCTGACAATGCGTTCGACGTCACGCTGATAAAGGTGCGGGTTGCGCTCGGCCAAGCGCTGGATGAGCTCCGATTTGGTCATTGCCACGCTCTTTCCAAGGCTTCATCTGCTCGGTGGGGGGCGAGCGTGCCAAACCGGCACGGACCCGTCAAGGAAGTCGGGACGCGCCGGTTTGTCGCCCTCACTTATCCTCGCCCTTTTCGCCGCGTGCGCGGTTGATGGCGGCGCCCAGAATATCGCCCAGGCTCGCGCCGCTATCGGACGAGCCGTATTCCGCCATCGCTTCTTTTTCTTCCTCGATCTCGCGCGACTTGATCGACAAGGTCGCCTTACGGCTGGCGCGGTCGAAAGCGGTTATCTTGGCGTCGACTTTCTCGCCGACGGCAAAGCGGTCCGGACGCTGCTCGGCGCGATCGCGCGACAGCTCGGCCTTGCGGATGAAGCCTGGAATGCCACCCGCGAGCTCGACCTCGATCCCGCCTTCGGTCACGGCCGTGACGGTGGAGGTGACGACGTCGCCCTTTTTCACCGAGGCGGCGCCCGCTTCGAGCGGATCGGCCGAAAGCTGCTTGATGCCGAGGCTGATGCGTTCCTTTTCGACATCGACGTCGAGCACACGCACCTTGACCATGTCGCCTTTCTTGTAGTCGGCGATGGCCTGTTCGCCCGGGCGCTTCCAGTCGAGATCCGAGAGATGCACCATGCCGTCGATCTCGCCGGGCAAGCCGACGAAGAGACCGAATTCGGTGATGTTCTTGATCTCGCCTTCGAGCTCGGTGCCGGCCGGGTTCTTCTCGATGAAGGCTTCCCACGGATTGGCCATGCATTGCTTGAGGCCCAAGCTGATGCGCCGCTTTTGCGGATCGACGTCGAGGACTTGAACCTCGACCTCCTGGCTGGTCGAAACGATCTTGCCGGGATGCACGTTCTTCTTGGTCCAGCTCATTTCCGAGACATGGACCAAGCCTTCGACGCCGGGCTCCAATTCGACGAAGGCGCCGTAATCGGTGATGTTCGTCACGCGACCTTTGAAGCGCGCGCCGGCCGGGTATTTGAGCTCGACGCCTTCCCACGGATCGGCCTCGAGCTGCTTCATGCCGAGCGAGATACGCTGCGTCTCGGCGTTGAAGCGGATGACCTGGACCTTCACGGTCTGGCCGATATGGAGCGCTTCGGACGGGTGGTTGATGCGCCGCCAGGCGATGTCAGTGACGTGCAACAGCCCGTCCACGCCGCCCAAATCGACGAACGCGCCGTAATCGGTGATGTTCTTCACGACGCCGGTAAGAACCTGGCCTTCCTTGAGCGAAGCGACCAGCTCGGAGCGCGCCTCGGCGCGGCTTTCCTCGAGCACGGCGCGGCGCGAGACGACGATGTTGCCGCGCGAGCGGTCCATCTTGAGAATCTGGAAGGGTTGCGGCGTGCCCAAAAGCGGGGTGATGTCGCGCACGGGGCGGATATCGACCTGGCTGCCCGGCAGGAAGGCCACGGCGCCGGAAAGGTCCACGGTGAAGCCGCCTTTGACGCGGCCGAAGATCACGCCGTTGACGCGCTCATTGGCTTGGAAGCTCTTTTCGAGCAAGGTCCAGGCTTCCTCGCGCCGCGCCTTTTCGCGCGACAGCTGCGCCTCGCCGTTCTTGTCTTCCATGCGCTCGAGATAGACTTCGACGGTATCGCCCGGCTTGATCTCTGCGGGGCGGCCCGGCACGGAAAATTCCTTGAGCGGAACCCGCCCTTCGGATTTCAAGCCGACATCGATCAGCACGCTATCGTTTTCGACGGCAAGGACGCGGCCCTTGACCACGGTCCCTTCGAGCCCGGATGCGGTTCCGAGCGTTTCATCCAACAACGCGGCAAAGCTTTCCTTGCTATGCGCGGCTTCCAACGCGACGGCCATCAAGTCTCCCAAGCATCCCCTGAATTTCCGTCATGGGTGCCGCCAGGGGCAGCGGCTTGCCATGGGCCGCCGGCTGGATCGGGTGCGGCGGCATTAACCCGGCATCCTTGCAGGGGCCTCAGCGAGGCTTCCCAGCGAGCTTCTGTGCAACCAGGGCTGCCGCCTTTGCAAAGGCGGCGTCTGCATCGAGCGCCGTGGTGTCGAGTTCCAAGGCATCTTCGGCCCGACGCAGAGGCGCCGTGAGGCGCTCCCGGTCGCGGGCATCACGCTGCTCAATGTCCTGCAGGACGCGCTGGTATATAGCCTTGGTGCCGCTTTCCTGCAACTCTTTGAATCGCCTCAAGGCTCTGGCCTCGGCGCTTGCGGTTACGAAAAACTTAACGTCGGCATCGGGGCAAACCACCGTGCCGATGTCGCGGCCGTCGAGGACGGCGCCTTTGAAGCCCTCGGGCGGGTGGTGGGCGAAGTCGCGCTGGAAGGCCAGAAGCGCGGCGCGGACGCCGGGGATTGCGGCCACCTGCGACGCCGCCTCGGCCACCGCCTCGTCGCGCAGATGCGGGTTCTCGAGGTCCTCGGGGCGCACGGATTTGGCGGCTTTCTCGGCCACCTGGGGATCGCTCGGATCGCCGCCGCTGGCGAGCGCCTTCAAGGCGGTGGCGCGGTAAAGCTTGCCGGTATCCATGACGGCGAGGCCCATATGGCTGGCAAGCCGCCGCGCCAAGGTGCCTTTGCCCGAGGCGGCCGGCCCGTCGATCGCGATGATCACGGGCGTGCCTCGGCGATCGCACTGCCCAGCTGGTTCATCACGGCGACGAAATCCGGAAAGCTGGTGGCAATGGTCGCGCTGTCATCGATCCGCACGGGCCGGCGTGCCGCCATGCCCAGGACGAGGAACGACATCGCGATGCGATGGTCGAGCGCGGCCTCGATCGCGGCGCCGCCCTCGGGCCGCTCGCCCGTGCCCGTGACGATCAAGCTGTCGCCTTCGATCGCAACCTCGACGCCGCAGGCGGCAAGACCGGTGGCGATGGCGGCAAGCCGGTCGCTTTCTTTCACGCGCAATTCGGCCAGGCCATGCATCACGGTGCGACCGGTCGCGAAGGCAGCCGCCACCGCAAGAATGGGATATTCGTCGATCATGCTCGGCGCGCGCTCGGCCAGCACGGTCACGCCGCGCAAGGCGCCGGCGCGAATGGCGAGATCGGCAACCGGCTCGCCGCCTTCGATGCGCCGGTTGTTGTAAGCGATCTCGGCGCCCATCTCGCGCAGCGTCTCGAACAATCCGGCACGCAGCGGATTGACGCCGACACCGATAATCTCGATCGCCGAGTTCGGCAGGATCAAGGCGGCGACAGCGGGAAAGGCGGCCGAAGACGGATCGCCCGGAACCGCGAGATCGGCGGCAACAAGCTCGGGCTGGCCGGTCACCGTGATGCGCCGTCCGCCGTCATCGGTCGGCGACGACGTTACCTTGGCGCCGAAATGCCGCATCAGATTCTCGGTGTGGTCCCGCGAGGGCAAAGGCTCGATCACCGTGGTCTCGCCTGGCGCCGAGAGACCCGCGAGCAGGATCGCCGATTTCACCTGGGCCGAGGCAACCGGCGTGGCATAGGTCAACGGCAAGGGGTCAACGGCACCGGTGATCGCCAGCGGCAGCCTTCCGCCTTGGCGTGCGACAATCCGTGCGCCCATGCGCGTCAAAGGCTCGGTCACGCGCGCCATCGGCCGGCGTCGCAGCGAGGCATCGCCGGTGAAGAACGCCGTCAGATCATGGCCCGCGACCACGCCCATCAGCAGCCGCGTACCGGTTCCGGAATTGCCCAAATCGAGGATCGTATCGGGCTCTTGCAGTCCGCCGATGCCGACGCCATTTACGCTCCAGGCGCTGTCGCTCCCGCGGCTTATGTCCGCGCCGAGCGCGCGCATTGCCGCAGCGGTGCACAGTACGTCCTCGCCTTCCAAAAGGCCCGCGATGCGCGTGCGCCCGACCGCCAATCCGCCGAGGATGAGCGCGCGGTGTGAAATCGATTTGTCGCCCGGCACGCGGCATTGCCCGCTGAGCGGGCCGGCGGTTCCGGATGACAAGGGCATTGCGGTTTTTGTTGACATGGGCGACGGAGTCTCTACCACATCGCAGCCCAGCGGCAACAGCCAAGGCAACGCCGGTCATTTTGCTTTTGACAGCGGCGGCGCGGCATGGCAAAGGGCCGCCTGGGGCTGCGCGCCAAATCGCGCGTTGAACGAAACTGGAGACGATAGTGGCCAAGCCTGAACTCGGAACGAAGCGTCTGTGCCCGAATTGCGGCACGCGCTATTACGATATGCGCCACGATCCGATCGTGTGTCCGCGTTGCGGGGCGGCCTTCGATCCCGAAGCCTTGCTGAAGACGCGCCGCACGCGCGCGGTTGCTGCCGTTGCCGAACCGGTCGTCGAAGAGGAGATCGAGCCCGATCTCGGCGCCGAGGAAGTGCCGGTTCCCGAAGAGGGCGAACCGGTTCTGCCGGTCGAAGCGGCCGAGGGGGACGAGGAAGCCGAGGAAGTCGAAGGCGAAGAGGAAGAAGAGGAAGAAGTCATCGAAGATGCGTCCGAACTCGGCGAGGATGAAGACGACATGGCCGAGGTGATCGAGAACGTCGACGATGAAGACGAATGAAGGAATGAAATAAGGCCGAAAACGGCCGCGGGGTCATAGCTCAGATGGGAGAGCGCTACAATGGCATTGTAGAGGTCCGGGGTTCGATTCCCCGTGGCTCCACCAATCGCGAGGGCTCGGCTGGAAACAGCCGGGCCCTTGTTATCTTCGCGTTTTAATTCTCACGGAAACACGATCCGCGCCGGATCAGCTTTCTGGTGCAGTTGACCGAGATCGCTGCAGATGCGGATCCAGAATTCGAAATCGGCGGGCGTTAGCTCGATCCGCACCGATAGCGGGCTCGGATCGACGAAGTGAATGTATTTCTGTTCGACCGTCTTTGCGTCGTCGGGATGATCGCGGATGAAATCGAGCGCTTCGTGCAGCGAAGCGCGGAAGGCGGCGATCGCGGGGCGATGCGCCTCGGCCCATTCGCGCGACGTGCCCCAGAAGCCGCCGAGGAAATCCGGATTGACCTCGGATTGAACGTCGAAGGTCCGCACGCCCGTGCCCGATACGACGATGCGGGTGAGCAGCGGTTCCATCGAGATCACGCCGTCGACCTGTCCGCTTTTCAGCATGTCGGGCATTTGCGCGAAAGGCGCCTCGACCGAGGTCACTTGATCGAGCGGCACGTTATGCTCCTTGAGCCAGGTCTTGAAGACGAGGTCGAGCGAGGAATTGATTCCCGGCGCGCCGATCTTCTTGCCCTTCAAATCTTCCGGCTTGATGACGCCGCCGCCCACGCGCGTGACGAGATTGGAGCGCGGGTTGCTTTTCTGGATACGCGCCACCCCGGCGATCGCCACCAGATCGAGCCCGCCTTCATTGGCGAGCAGCAGATTGGGCGGTGTCAGCACGGAGATGTCGAGGCTGCCGGCGCTGAGTGCGGCGGGCGCCAAGCCGGGATTGCCCATCACGCTCAAATTCACGTCGAGCCCGTGCCGGGCGAAAATCCCTTCATCCTGCGCGACGAAGGCGGGCAGAAAATCGGCCGCGACCGCATAAGCGAGATTGATCTTGGTCGGCGTCTGCGCCGCGGCCGCGCCCGAAGCGAAAGGCAGCGCCAACAGCGCGCCAAGCGCGATGACGAGCCGGTTCACGCGTCGGCGTCCTTTGTCATGGGAAGAGAAGATTGCTGGCATCGACCGGACGATGGAGCTGCCCGGTCTCGCGGCACACATCGGCCCAGAACTCGAAATCTTTTTCCGTGACCGCGAGCGAAACGTCCGGCAGGGTTTGCGTCGCGAAGCCGAGATATTTCGCTTCGATCTTGTGCGCGTCGTTCGGATGCTCGCCGATGAACGCGACCGCGTCGGCGAGGGAAGCGCGATAGGCGCCGACCGCGTCGCGGTGCGCATTCGCCCATTCGCGCGTCGCGCCCCAGAAAGCACCCAGCGTGTCTTTCGTGGTGGCGGACATGATGTCGACCGATTTCACCGCGCTTCCCGCTGCGAGAATGCGCGACAAAAGCGGCTCGAACTGGAATGCCGCGTCGAGCTGTCCCGATTTGAGCCGGTCGCCCATTTGCTGGAATGGGGTTTCGACGATCGTGACCTGGTCGAGCGGAACCTTTCCGTCCAACAGCCATTTGCGCAGGACGAGATCGAGCGCGCTGTTGAGGCCGGGCACGCCGATCGTCTTGCCTTTCAGATCCTCGGGCTTGGCGACGGTCAAGCCGGGGCGGGTGACGAGGCTGGTGCGCGGATTCTGCGCCGAGAGCCGCGCCACCCCGGCGATCGCGACAAGGTCGAGCCCGCCTTCATAGGCAAGCAGCAGATTGGGCGGGTTCATCTGCGAGATGTCGAGGCTGCCGCTGACCAGCGCCGGCGGTGCCAGCGAACTGCTCGTCACCACCACCATCTTCACGTCGAGACCGTGTTTCTCGAAGATCCCGTTCTCTTTCGCGACGAAAGCCGGCAGATAGTCCGAGGTGACGCCGTAACCGAGGGTAAGCTTGGTCATCGGCTGCGCCGCGAGCGGAAGCGGCGCCAGCGCCAACACAACCGAAGCGCCGATCCCTGCCGACCAGCGACGCCAATGATTCACGACTGCCTCCCTTTCTGCGATTTCCACGATCCCGTCTTTGCGAAAGCCGGTTTGCTTCGGCTCAATTGAAAACCATGTTCGCGGCCTCGACCGGTTGCGGCAAGAGTCCGAGGCGCTTGGCGCTGTCGATCCAATAGGCGAAATCGGCCGGCTTCAGCTGCGTCGCGAAGGTCGGCAGCGTCGGCTCCGAGAATTTCAGATATTTCGCTTCGATCTCTTTGGCCGCGTCGGGATTCTTGGCGATGAAGTCGATCGCATCGTCGAGCGCCGCGCGAAAGCTTGCGACCGTTTCCCGATTGGCGGCGGCCCAGTCGCGTTTCGCCGACCAGATCGAGCCAAGCTGATCGGGATTGTTCTCCGACACGATATCGACCGATTTGACGCCGGCGCCCGAGCCGATCACGCGGCCGAGCAAAGGCTCGACCAGGATCGCCGCGTCGATCTGCCCGGATTTCAAGAGATCGCCCATTTGCGGAAAGGGCGCTTCGATCGGCGTGAATTTGTCGGCGGCGATATTGTGGTCGAGCAGCCACTTCTTGATGTTGATGTCGAGCGCGCTGTTGATGCCGGGCTCGCCGACGCGCTTGCCGATCAGGTCTTCGGGCTTGGTCACGCTGACATCGGGCCGCGTGACGAGGCTGGTGCGCGGATTGGCTTTGGTCAAGCGCGCGGCGCCCGCGATGGCCACCTGGTCGAGGCCGCCTTCGACCGCAAGCAGCAAATTGGACGGCGTGGTGAAGGCGATCTGCGCGCTGCCCGCTTCGAGAATATTGGGCGCTTGCGCCGAATTGCCGAGCCCGGTGAGGGTGGCGTCGAGCCCGTGGCGGTCGAGAAAACCCTGCTCCTTCGCGACCCAAACTGGAAGGAAGTCGCCGGCAAAACCCCAGGCAATGGTGAGCTTCGCCGGCTGCGCGATCGCCTCTGCCGGCAGCAGCGCGGTCGCGGCCAAGGCGAAGAGCAAGCCCAGAATCGAATTCTTGTTGTGACGCATATCCCCCCTCCGAACCACGCGCGGATCGAATCCGTGCGGCTTGTTATCGCAGCGAGAGATAAAGCGCGCCTCGCGGCGCGGCAAGCCAATTGCTGCACGTGCTGCCCATTATCGCGCGCCGTCAGGTGGCGCGCTGCTGGCCCGCACCCCGAAGCGTGGCATCAGCTGGATCGCGACTGGATCAAATTCAATCGTCATTCCCGCGCTCTTCGACAAACTCGGGCGCGCGAACGAATTCACCCCCTCCCTTTCCCTCCCCCCTCGAGGGGGAGGGTTAGGGTGGGGGGCGTCTCAGTTTCGCTGCGCTAAAGCTGCCCCAGACTGATGGCGCTTTTGCCATAGGCGGGCCCGGATTTGTCGAAATAAAGCCCGCGATGCGTCGCGACCGCCGTGAGATCGCGCAGCTGGCGCTGCAGCGGATTGGAATTGAAGATCGCGTGGCCGCCCGCGGCCGCAAACAGCGCTTGCACCGCTTCGAGCGCGAGGCGCCCGATGAAGGCGGCCTGAAATCGCGATTTTAATTTTTCATGCGCGGTAAGCGCGCCGCCGCTTTCGAGCAAGTCTACCCAAAGGCGCGATTGCTCTTTCAACAACGCGGCGGCGGCCTCGATCTGGATGCTCGCTTTGGCAAGACCCAGCTGCGTGCTGCCGAAATCGCCGACCGGCAGACCGCGCCCGCCGCGTTGTCGCGTGTGCTCGAGATATGTCGCCAAGAACGCTTCGGCGACGCCGACGCCCAGCGCCGCAAAGCCCAAGGCCGCGACCGAGGCGCGCGGCGTGCGAAAGACCGCGGCGCGGTTGATCATCGTGCCGGGTCCGGTGCCGTCATCGCTGTGGATGTGATCCTGGAAGCGATAAGCGGGAACGAACAGCTCGGCGATCGTGAAACTCTTGCTGCCGGTTCCGGCCAGGCCCGCGACATACCAATCGTCGATTACCGTTACGCTTTGGCGCGGCACCAGGAAATCGTAATAGGCAGGCGGTTGGTTCTCGTCTTGCAGAAAGCCGCCGCAAAGCAGCCATTGCGCATGGTCGATGCCGCTGGCAAAGCCGAACTTTCCCGACAGCACCGCGCCACCGGACACGCGCCGCGCCTTGCCCGAGGGCGCAACGCTCGCGGCGATGCGCGTGTCGTGGTCGTTGCCCCAGACTTCTTCCTGCGCTTCCAACGCAAAGGCGCCGACAAGCTGCGTGTGATCGTTGAAGACGTTGGCCACCCAGGCTTGCGAGGCGCAGCCGCGCGCGAGGATGCGGTTCACCTCGCACAAAACATCCCAGCCATATTCATAGCCGCCATAACGCGCGGGGCGGCAGATCTGCAGCAAGCCGGCGCTCGCCAGTTCCGCGACCGTTTCTTCCGGGCAATGGCGCAGGCTTTCGCAGCGCACGGCGCGTTCGCTCAGCATCGGGATCAGCGCTTGCGCGCGGCGATAAAGCTCTTGCGGAGAAGGTCGGTTAAGATTTTCCGTCATGCCCGATCCGCGCCTTTTCCCCCGCATAAGGAGGCGCTTTTCCGGCTCGCCGATTTTTGGGTTCCGCGCTAAAATGCGCATACGCGGCGCGCTCGCCGGCGGCCTCTTTGGGGTCATAGCTCAGATGGGAGAGTGCTACAATGGCATTGTAGAGGTCCGGGGTTCGATTCCCCGTGGCTCCACCACTCATCCTCGGGGTCGGCCAAAAACGGCCGGCCCCTTTTGCTGACATAGCGCGCCGCGATCGCCGCGCGCGATATTTCACAGGGAGATCAACATGGGCGGACATGCTTTTCGTCGCCAGAACAAAAAAGAAAAAACCGAAGCCGCCGCGCAAAGCGAAGATCGCGCCAAAACCAAGAACGCCAAGCGCGCCGCGCGCATGAACGGCAAGACCAAACCGCGCAAGACGAGTTGAGGCGCGATGCGCGTCGTTCACGAGCGAATTCTTCATCAAACTGAATCGTCATTCCCGCGTCACCCCCTCCCATCCCTCCCCCCTCGAGGGGGAGGGTTAGGGTGGGGGGCGTTTCATCGTCGTTACACGACCGGCGCTGCCTGCGCGCGGGTGATGATCAAATGTTTCGACTTGATACAGTCATTTCCCTGCAAATATGCGTGCTGAGTTTCTTGGCGCCATTGCAGCCCCACACGTCCGCCTAATTTTTAGGCATACGGGTTAAAGCGAGGCGGTGTGCGGCAATCGGCGCGCCGTCTAACGTCGCCGAATTCCCGAAAGATCATGGGGAAACAGTCCTTTGGGTGTATAGAGTCGCGACTGGCGCGCGGTTTGCTACCTGCTCTTCGAGATCGGAAAGGAGGGTAACGCCGATGCGCGATTCCGATCATCACGATGCGCCGCCGGCGCTCGCCTATGACGAGACGGGGTTACCCGGCGAGTGCCTGCCGCAATACGAGCTAATCCGGCGCTGGCTGGACGAGACGCCGCATGAGGCGATCGAGCTGAAACGGCGCGAGGCGGAGCTGCTGTTTCGCCGCATCGGCATCACCTTCGCGGTCTATTCCGAAGGCGGCAGCCCCGAGCGCCTGATTCCCTTCGACATCATTCCGCGCGTGCTCGATCCAACGGAATGGGATCATCTTTCGCGCGGGCTGACGCAACGCGTGAAGGCGCTCAACGCTTTCATCCGCGACGTCTATCACGAACGCGAAATCCTGCTCGCGGGCAAGATGCCGCCCGCGCTCGTGCTGCACAATGACGGCTTCCGCCCCGAGATGCAGGGTTACGATCCGCCGCGCGATGTCTATTCGCATATCTCGGGCATCGACATGGTGCGCGTGGGCCCCAAGGATTTCTACGTGCTGGAGGATAATTGCCGCACACCTTCGGGCGTCTCCTACATGCTGGAGAACCGCGAGGCGATGATGCGGCTTTTCCCCGATCTCTATGCGCGTCATCGCATCGCGCCGGTCTCGCATTATCCGGAAGAGCTGCACGAGATGCTGCGCTCGGTCGCGCCGGCCAATTGCGAGCGCGATCCGACCATCGTCCTGCTGACGCCGGGCGCCAATAACAGCGCCTATTACGAGCATTCCTTCCTCGCCGACGAAATGGGGATCGAGCTGGTCGAAGGCGCCGATCTCGTCGTCGTCGAGAACATCGTCTATATGCGCACCACCGAAGGCCCGCGCCGGGTGGACGTGATCTATCGCCGTCTCGACGATGATTACCTCGATCCGCTGACCTTCTTGCCGGAATCGCTGTTGGGCACGCCCGGCCTGTTCAACGCCTATCGCTCGGGCAATGTCACCTTGGCCAATGCGGTCGGCGCCGGCATCGCCGACGACAAGGCGATCTATCCCTTCGTCCCCGAGATGATCCGCTTCTATCTCGGCGAAGAGCCGATCCTTTCCAACGTCCCGACCTATCGCTGTTCCGAGCCCGACGATCTCGCCTATACGCTCGATCATCTTGCCGAGCTGGTGGTGAAGGAGACGCACGGCTCGGGCGGCTACGGCATGCTGGTCGGACCGCACGCCACCCGCGCCGAGCGCGAAGCTTTTGCGGCGAAGCTCAAGGCACGGCCCAATGATTACATCGCGCAGCCGACTCTGGCGCTTTCGACTTGTCCGACCTTCGTCGCAAGCGGCGTCGCGCCGCGCCATGTCGATCTCAGGCCTTTCGTGCTGGCAGGGCGCGACATTCGCATCGTGCCGGGCGGGTTGACGCGGGTTGCGTTGCGCGACGGTTCCCTGGTCGTCAATTCGAGCCAGGGCGGCGGCACCAAGGATACCTGGGTGCTCGAAAGCCTCGGGGCGGCGGGCGCTCCCGGAAGCATGGGTCATGCTCAGTCGAACCGCCGATAGTCTTTATTGGCTCGCGCGCTATGTCGAGCGCACCGAAAACGTCGCGCGCATCGTGTTGGTCGGGCACCGCATGGCGAGCATGGCGCGCTCTCTGGGCAGCTCGGGCGATGAGTGGCTTTCGACCCTGATCGCGACCGGCTGCGAGCCCGGGTTTTTTGCGAAATATTCCGAGCCCACGGCCGCGTCGGTGATCGATTATCTGGTGCGCGATCCCGACAATAGTTCGAGCGTGTTTTCCTGTCTCGAGACCGCGCGACGCAACGCGCGCGCGGTTCGGACCGCGCTCACCGTCGACATGTGGGACGCGCTCAACGAGACCTGGCTCAAGGCGCGCGACTTCGCGGCGCAGAAGATGACACTCGACACGGCGCCGACTTTTCTCGAATGGGTGCGCGAGCGCTCGCAGCTTTTCAACGGCGCCTATGACAGCACCATGCTGCGCAACGACGCGTTCTATTTCACGCGGCTCGGCACCTTCCTCGAACGCGCCGACAACACCGCGCGCATCCTCGACGTCAAATATTACGTGCTGCTGCCGCAGGACGAAGGCGTGGGCGGTGCGCTCGATTATTACCAATGGCAATCGATCCTGCGCTCGGTCTCGGCGTTGCGCGCCTATCACTGGGTCTATCACGACCGGCTGCAGCCTTGGCTCATCGCCGAGCTTTTGATGCTGCGCCGGGAAATGCCGCGCTCGCTGCTTTCCTGCTACGACCAGATCACGCGCTATCTCGATCTCATCGCCGATGCCTATGGCGGCAAGCGCGGCGAGTGCCATCGCCTGGCCGGCGAGGCCCATGCGCGGCTGCGCTACGGCAAGATCCAGAAGATCTTCCAATCCGGCCTGCACGAATTCCTCACCGAATTCATCGACCGCTCGATCTTGTTGGGCAGCGAGATTTCCAATCTCTACCTTACGTGATGCATGCGCCTGAACATCCGCCATCAAACCTCCTATCGCTATTCGCAGCCGATCACCTATGCGATCCAGACTCTGCGTCTTTCGCCGCGGTCTTATGAAGGCTTGAACGTCATCCAATGGCGCGTGCGCGGCGAGACGCGGTACGAATTGCCCAGCTTCATCGACGGCTATGGCAACCTCGTCCATTGCCATACCGTCAACCGTCCGCATGAGAATGCGTCGATCCTGGTCGAGGGCGAAGTCGAAACCAGCGTGACCGACGGGGTGGTGCGCGGCACCGCCGAAACCTTTCCGCCGATCTTCTATCTGCGCCACACGCGCCTGACCGCGATCGATCCGGCGATTGCCGAGCTGGCGCTGTCGCGCCGCGGCAATGCTTACGACCGCCTCATGGGGCTGATGGAGGAGGTGCGCGCGCGCGTCGATTACAAGTCGGGCGTAACACAAGCGAACACCACGGCGGCCGAGGCCCTGACCTTGGGCGCCGGCGTGTGCCAAGACCATGCGCATATCTTCATCGCGGGCGCGCGCGCGATGGGGATGCCGGCGCGCTATATTGGCGGCTATCTTTGGACTGGCGGCGACGACGAATATCAGGCGAGCCATGCCTGGGCCGAAGCCTATATTCCTGATTTCGGTTGGGTCGGCTTCGACCCGTCGAACCGCACCCGGCCGACCGAGGCCTATGTCCGCGCCAGCGTCGGGCTGGACTATTGGTCGGCGGCGCCCGTGCGCGGGGTGCGGCGGGGCGATGGCGAGGAATCGCTGGCCGTCCGGGTTCGCGTCAAAGAGTCGGCGCAGCAACAATAAAATCTGGCAAAGGGAACGGGACGGATGACCTATTGCGTCGGGCTTTATCTCAAGGACGGACTCGTCATGTTGTCCGATACCCGCACCAATGCGGGCGTCGACAACATCTCGACCTTCTCGAAAATGCACATCTACGAAGTCGCCGGCGAGCGTTTCCTCACGGTGATGAGCGCGGGCAATCTCGCGGTCACCCAGGCGGTCGTGAACATGCTGCACGAAGGGATCGAAACCGGCGAGCGGCTCGAGACGCTTTACACCGTGCCGAGCATGTTCCGCGCGGCGCAGCTCGTGGGCGAGGCGGTGCGGCGCGTTTATCGCACCGACGGGCCGACCCTCGAGGCGCAGAACATCAAATTCGACGTGTCGCTCATGCTCGGCGGCCAGTTGCGCGGGCGCTCCATGCGGCTCTTTCAGATTTACGCCGCGGGCAATTTCATCGAGGCGACGCCAGACACGCCGTTTCTTCAGATCGGCGAGACCAAATACGGCAAGCCGATTCTCGACCGCGTGCTGCAATACGACACCGATCCGCGCGACGGGGTGAAGCTCGTCCTGGTGTCGATGGATTCGACCCTGCGCAGCAATCTCACCGTCGGCATGCCGATCGATCTCATGGTCTATCGCCGCGACGCGTTGCGTGCCGAAATCCGCCGCCGGATTACCGAGGCCGATCCCTATTTCCGCATGATCAGCGAGGGCTGGTCCGAGGCCTTGCGCGATGCCTATCGCGCCATTCCGCGCCCGGACTGGATGAGCTGACGGGCTGGACGTAGAGGGCGCAAAAGGGCGGTTTTCCGCGGCGAAGAGGACGGTCAACCGGGCTTGATTGGGGGGCGGAACGACCCCATTTATTACTCCAAGAGTAGCGCCGCAAGGGCTGCTCTGGGGTTATCGGGGCCGCCTTTTGGGGCCCACATCCCTGGACTCGCTCGCGCTAGAGGAGATCCGATGTCGCGATTGTCATTATTCAACTCGCCATTGCTGCTGGGCTTCGATCAGTTCGAGCGGGCGCTCGACCGGGTCAGCAAGGCCACCGCCGATGGCTATCCGCCTTACAATGTCGAGCAGACCGGCGAAAACGCGCTGCGCATCACCTTGGCGGTTGCCGGCTTCACCATGGACGAGCTCTCGGTACGCATCGAGGACAACCAGCTGGTCATCAGCGGCAAGCAGGCCGAAGAGACCGGCCGCGTCTATCTGCACCGCGGGATCGCGGCGCGGCAATTCCAGCGCTCCTTCGTTCTGGCCGACGGCATCGAAGTGACCAGCGCTGCGCTCGATAACGGGCTTCTCAACATCGATCTTCGCCGGCGCGCCGCCGAAGGGCTGGTGCGTTCGATTGCAATCAAGACCGGCAAGCCGGTCAATGGCGGCGAAAGGAGTGGATCATGAACATCGCCGAGAAATTACGTCACATCACGTCCCAAGACTTTGCCGCCATGGGCTTGCAGCAAGTCGCCTACATCCGTCCAACCGTCGTCAACGGCGTCACGACTTTCACGATCCATGCCGCCGATGGCACGCAGATCGGCGTCGCGCCGACCCACGACGTCGCTTTCGGGGCGATCGTCCAGAACGAGCTGGAGCCGGCGACGCTTCAATAAGTGTGTCGGCCGCGCGCGAGGAAGATTAGGCGGCGTGGCTCGACGCGCGGTCGGTCAGCAACGCGTAGATCGCGTCCGCCGCTTCGGTGCCACGCAGCTTGGTGCACATGGCGCGGTCGCGCAGCAGCCGCGAAATGCGCGCCAGCGCTTTCAAATGATTGGCGCCGGCATCGGACGGCGTCAGCAGCAGGAAAATGAGATCGACCGGCTGGCCGTCGATGGCGTCGAAATCGACCGGCTTTTCGAGCCGCGCGAATAACGCGACCGGCCGCGCCAGATTAGGCAGCCTGCCATGCGGCACCGCGGTGCCGCCGCCGATGCCGGTCGTGCCGAGCTGCTCGCGTTCGAGCAAGGTCTCGAAGATCTTGTGCTCGTCCTGTCCGAGAAGCGTCGCCGCCCGCCGCGCGAGTTCCTGCAGCGCTTGGCGCTTGTTGGCGACCCGCAAATTTGCGATCACGCCGGCCGGTGTAACCAGGTCGTAAATTTCCATCACGATCCTATTGTGCCACGCCGGGAAAACTTACGAATGTGATTTCGGCAAGTCAAGCGACCGCCAAGCGACTAGAAGTGCAGCGCTTTTTCGCGCCGGCGATGCACCGAGGACGGGATATGCATCGCTTCGCGATATTTTGCGACGGTTCGGCGCGCGATGTCGACGCCTTCCTTCATCAAAATGTCGACGATGCGATCGTCGGAAAGCACGTCGTTCGCCTCGCCATCGATCAGGGCCTTGATGCGGAAGCGCACCGCCTCGGCCGACAACGCCTCGCCGCCCAGCGACGCCGCGATCGACGAGGTGAAAAAATATTTGAGCTCGAAAATGCCGCGCGGGGTCAGCATGTATTTGTTCGTGGTGACGCGGCTCACCGTGCTCTCATGCATGCTGATCGCTTGCGCGATGTCGCGCAGCACCAGCGGCCGCAAATGCTGCACGCCGTGACGCAGGAATCCTTCCTGTTGCCGTACGATCTCGCGCGACACTTTAAGGATGGTCGTCGCGCGCTGATGCAAGGCCTTCACCAGCCAGTTGGCCGATTGATAGCGCTCGGCGAGATAATCCTTGGTCGCCTTGTTCCGCGTCGTTCCCGTGACCTCGGCGTAATAGCGCGTATTGACCAGGACGCGCGGCAGGGTCTCGCTGTTGAGCTCGACGCTCCAGCCGGCGCCGATCGGCCGCACGAACACTTCGGGCACGACGGGCTGCGCGATCGCGCCGTCGAAGATCAGTCCCGGCTTGGGGTCGAGCGCGCGAATCTCGGCGACCATCTCGGCAAGATCGGCGGCATCGACGCGGCACAGCTTCGTCAGCTGCGCGACATCGCGGCTGGCAAGCAGCGGCAGGTTTTCGATCAGCACCTGGATCGCCGGGTCGTAGCGGTTACGCTCTTTCAACTGGATCGTCAGGCACTCGGCGAGATTGCGCGCGAATACCCCCGGCGGGTCGAAGCGCTGTAATTGCCCCAGCACCTGCTCGATACGCGGCAGGTCGCAGCCCAGGAGCTCCGCTACGGCGGGAAGCTCGGTCGTGAGATAGCCCGCCTCGTCGATCTGGTCGACGAGATGCGCGCCGATGACCCGGTCGGCGGGGTCTTTTACCTCTTCCGCCAATTGCGCCAGGAGGTGCTCGCGCAGCGTGGTGGGGCGTGCCAGCGTCTGGTCGAGGCTCGGGAGGTCGTCGCCCTCGGGCCGGTTGCCGGTCGCCTTCCAGGCGCTCGGGTCGCCCGCGAGATCGAGATTGCCTTCGCCTTCGGAGCCGGCGACCTCGTGCCAGGCTTCGACGGCTTCCTCGGGGGAGCTCTGGCCCGGCTCGGCCGGTTCGGCCGTCGCGGCGGCGGCAGGCTCGGGCGCGTCCTCGGCCGGTGCGTCATCACGCTCAAGCAGCGGGTTCTGCTCGAGTTCGCCTTCGATATAGGCGGCCAGCTCGACATTCGACAGCTGCAGCAGCTTGATCGCCTGCTGCAGCTGCGGCGTCATGACGAGCGCCTGGCTTTGCCTGAGATCGAGCCTCTGTGAAAGCGCCATGGGATGCGGTTATAGCCCGAAGCCTGCCCTAGCTGCAAACTTCGTACCAACTCCCTGATTTTCCGTTAAGTATGTCAACGGGAAACCGCGGATTGCCTAATAAAGTCTCTGGATAAAGGGGTTAGAGGCTGAAGCGCTCGCCCAAATAAACCCGACGGACATTGGGGTCATTAACGACCTCGCCGGGCACCCCCGCCATCAGAACCTGGCCTTCATGCAGGATATAGGCGCGGTCGACGATCCCCAAGGTCTCGCGGACATTGTGGTCGGTGATCAGCACGCCGATGCCGCGATCCTTGAGATGGGCGACCAGGTCGCGGATATCGCTGACGGCGATCGGATCGATGCCGGCGAGCGGTTCGTCGAGCAAAATGAAGTGCGGCTGCGTGGCCAGGGCGCGCGCGATCTCGACCCGGCGGCGCTCGCCGCCCGACAAGGCCATCGCCGGGGCGCGCCGCAAATGCGTGATGGAGAATTCGGCCAAGAGCGATTCGATCGTGCTTTCGCGCACTTCGGGCACGGGCTCCGAGACTTCGAGCACGGCGCGGATATTCTGCTCGACGGTCAAGCCGCGGAAGATCGAGGCCTCTTGCGGCAGGTAGCCGATGCCCATCCGCGCGCGGCGATACATCGGCAAATCGGTGATGTCTTCCCCATCGAGGGTGATGATTCCGACATCCGGGCGGATGAGCCCGGTGATGATGTAGAAGCAGGTCGTTTTGCCGGCGCCGTTGGGGCCGAGCAGCCCGACGGCCTCGCCGCGCTGGACCGCGACATTGACCTCGCGCAGCACCGGCCGTTTCTTGAAGCTCTTGCCGAGATTGTAGGCGGCCAGCCCGGAATTGTTGGCGACCAGGCGCGGTCCGGTTTCGCCGCCCTTGGCGTGCAATGGTTCCGATGAATTGCTTTCGGGCATCGCGGTTCGCAACGCTAGGGCTTGGCGGGGGTCGATGCGGGAGTCGATTGATCGCGCTGCGCCGGGATCAGCAAGCCTTCGACGCGAGGGCGCGGGCCGGTCAATTGCGCCGATGGCGGCGCACTCAACAGCCGCGCGACGTTCTTGTTGGTATCGACGACGCCATATTGTCCGCGCAACTCGTTATCCCCCCGGGTCAGGCTGACATGACCGGTCAATGTCGCGATGCCGGTGTCGAGATTATAGACCGCGGCGTCGCCATGCGCGATCTCATCTTGCGAGGTCAGCACGACGGAACCATGGGCATCGACCTTGCTGATCTTCGACGCCTCGTTGTCGCGCTTGGTGAGCTCGGCGATCAGCACGTCGCCGCGAATCGATTTGGGCGACGGGCCTTGGCGCACCGCCAGCGCGTTGCCGCGCGCCACGCCGATCTGTTTTTGGTCGTACCATTCGAAGCTGTCGCGGGCCGTGACGGTATCCTGTGGCGTCAAGATCTTCAGATCTTTGCCGGTCATGACCAGGACCGTCTGGTCGACGTCGTAGACTGCGTGATCGCCATAGGCGGTCTGGGTCGGCGTCGCAAAGACCACATGACCATCGGCCTCGATGCGATAGATTTGAGTCGAGCCGTTGTCGAGCGAGCCCGCGGCTTGCGAAGCGGGAGCTGGGGCGGGGTGCGGCGCGGTCGCGGCGGTACCGGTCGTGGCCGTGCGGTAATAGGCATAGAGCGTGTCGGCCGTGACGCTGGTCTCGCCGCGTGTCGCCTTGGCATTGCCGCGGGCGATGTAAACGCGGTTGTCCTGTTGCCACTCGACGCCGTTGTCGGCCTGGATATTGACGGGCTTGCCATTGTCCGAGCCGGCGAGGCCCAACGCGCCCGGCTGCACGCCGGGCTTCGCGCTGGGTTGCGGGGCAGGTTTTGCCCCGGATTGCGGCGCCTGGGTACGGGCCGGGATCGCGACCGCCGCGCCGGCCAGCACCACCACCGCCGCAAAAAGCGCGGTGCGCAGGCGACCCGTCACTCGACGTCCTTCGGACGCGGCAGCAGAATCAAATTGGTCTTGCCGTCGAAGACGATGACATTGCCGCGGTTGTACATATGAAAGCCCTCGGCGGTGACGTGGCCGAACGGCCCCTGGCCCTCGACGGGGTCGTGGCTTTCGGCAGTGCCATTCGGGATGTCGATGCGCGCGCTGTCGGTATGGAACTCGTTGCCGCGATCCTGATAGAGCTGCACGTTGCCGTAAAGATCCAGCAGCTGCGGCTCGGTTTGATAGGTCCCGGTATCGCCGGTCACTTGCACCCAGTTGCCACTCGTGGTCGTCATGTCGGCTTTCGGGCCGTCGAGCGTGACGAGATCATTGGCGCGCGATACCTGAGTCGCCGACTCGGCGGTCAGGACATAGGGGCGGCTTTCCTTGTCGATGCCGCTGTAATGCGGTTGCACCATGCGCAGTTTGCGCGCTTCGCTAAGATCGATGTGCGGCACTTTAAGGCGCACCCGCTCGAAGATGGCGTCGAGCTGCGGCCACGCCGCGACCAGCAACAACAGTGCCACGGCCAGCGCCGGAAGCGTCCGCTTGGCGCGCTGGACGAAACGGCTGTGATTGCGGCCATTGTTGAGGTTGAAGTGGCGCCGCAGCGTGACGTGCAGCGCTGCGGCTGACTGCAGCGGCCCCTTCATGCGATGCCGGCGCGGAGGCAATCGTGAATGTGAATGATGCCGAGGGGACGCCGTTCAGCATCGATGGCAAAGAGGCTTGTGATCGTGTGCTGGTTCATGCGGCCCAAGGCCTCGGCGGCGAGCGCCTGCGGGCGGATGGTCTTGGGCTGCTTGTTCATTACCTTGTCGACGCTCGATCGCAGCAATGCATCGCCCATGTGGCGACGCAAATCGCCATCGGTGATGACGCCGACGAGCTTGCCGGTCGCATCGATGACGCCGACGCAGCCGAAGCTCTTCTTGGTCATCGCGAGGATCGCATCGGGCATGCTGGAGCCCGAGGACACCAGCGGCACGGCGTCGCCGCCATGCATGATGTCCTTCACGGTCAGAAGCTGCCGGCCGAGATCGCCGCCGGGATGAAGGCGCTGGAAGTCGGTCGTCGAAAAACCTTTGCGCTCGAGCATCGCCACGGCCAGCGCATCGCCCAAAGCGAGCATCATCGTCGTCGAGGTGGTCGGCGCGAGGCCCATCGGACACGCTTCCTCCGAGGCTGGAAGGACGAGCGCAATATCCGCCGCCTCGGCAAGCGTGCTGCCTTCGCGCCTTGTCATCGCGACCAACGGGATGCGGAAGCGTCTGGTGTAAGCGACAATGTCGCCAAGCTCGGTCGTGTCGCCGGAATTCGACAGCGCCAACACCGCGTCGCCCGGAGCGATCATGCCGAGATCGCCGTGACTCGCCTCGGCCGGGTGCACGAATTGCGCCGGCGTTCCGGTCGAGGCAAGGGTGGCCGCAATCTTGCGCGCGACATGGCCGCTTTTGCCCATGCCGGTCACGGTGACGCGGCCCTTGGTCGCGGCGAGGAGATCGACAGCCTCGGCAAGGCGTTGGTCGAGTCCGTCATGCAGCGCCGACAGCCCCGCGATCTCGGCGCGCAGAACGCGGCGGGCAACGGCAATGGCGCTATCGGTCGCGTCTTTCGGCATCAGCCGGCGCAGTCGAACGGTGTCGAGGGCTTCATGAGCAAACCACGCAGTGCTGTAACGGTATAACGCACCGGTCCCCCGTCCTCATCCAAGCCTCGTCTCTGATAGGCGAGACTATGGCGTCCCATCCCCTGACGGTCAATGAATCGGGCCGGCCGAAGTCTTTATGCCGCGGCGTAACAACGGCCGTCAATGCTCGAAAATATCAGCGTTTTCGAAGCCCACCAAATCAAGGAACGCGCGCGTTGGCAGGAACGCGAAGCAGGCCAGGGCGAGCTGCTGCCGGTTCTCGCGCACCAGCATCTCGTCGAGCTTGATCTTGAGCGCGTGGAGATGAAGCACGTCGGAGGCCGCGTAACGCTTTTGCTCCTCGGTCAGGGTCGCTGCGCCCCAATCCGAGCTTTGTTGCTGCTTCGAGAGCTCCACGCCCAGAAGGTCGCGGCAGAGGTCCTTTAGCCCGTGCTTGTCGGTGAAGGTGCGGACCAGCTTCGAAGCGATCTTGGTGCAATAGACCGGTGCCGCCACCACACCGAGATAATGCGCCATTACGGCGATGTCGAAACGCCCGAAATGGAACAGTTTCAGTACTTTGGGGTCAAGTAGCAGGGTGCGCAGATTGGGCGCGTTGTAGGCGCCGGGCGCGAACTGCACGAGGTGGGACACGCCGTCGCCGCCCGACAGCTGCGCCAGGCAGAGCCGGTCGCGCCTGGGATTGAGACCCATCGTCTCGGTATCGATAGCGACGCTCGCCCCGAATTTGACGTCGGCGGGGAGATCGCCTTTGTGAAGATGAATGGTCACGGCCACCTGCTTGCCGAGTGTGGGCAATCCCGCACGCCGAAGCGTCCTGGTGCCCTGGAGAAGACTCGAACTTCCACGACCTTTCGGCCACTAGAACCTGAATTTAGCGCGTCTACCAATTCCGCCACCAGGGCGCCGCCCCGTGATTAGGCGGCTGCCCGCGCCCTGTCAATCTGATTGGGCCTCGGCCGGGTTGGCCGAGGCCGGCTCGGCTTCGTGCGGCGCTCGCAACGGCGCGGAGCCTGATGTATAGATCGGCGTCATGACGTTAAGGCGAATCACAGTGGTCGGCGCGTCCGGTTTCGTCGGGCGCTATGTGGTGGAACGGCTTGCGGCGGATGGCGCCGTGATCTGCGCCTGTTGCCGCCATGCGCGCGCTGCCGGCTATCTCCGTCCGATGGGCGATGTCGGTCAGGTTGCCAGCTTCGACGCCGATATTGGCGACGAGCGCGCCCTTTCCGCTTTGGTCGCGGGTGCGGATGCGGTCGTCAACGCGACCGGAATTCTTTACGAGAGCGGCAAGCAGCGCTTCGACGCCGTACATAATCACGGCCCGGCGCTGCTCGCGAAGCTGGCCAAGGCGGCAGGAGTTCGGCATTTCGTGCATATCTCGGCGATTTCCGCCGACCCGGCTTCGCCTTCCGCCTATTTGCGTAGCAAGGCGGCGGGCGAAACCGCGGTGCGGGCGGCTTTTCCCGAGGCCGTCATCTTGCGGCCGTCGCTGGTGTTCGGGCCCGAGGACGCATTTTTCAACCGCTTCGCGGCGATGGCCCGCTATTCGCCGGTGCTGCCGTTGGTCGGCGGCGGCGAGACCAAATTCCAGCCGGTCTATGTCGGCGATGTCGCCGAGGCGGTTGCCGCGGCGTTGCATCGCGCCGATGCGGCGGGCCGGACTTTCGAGGTCGCCGGCCCGGTCGTGTTCAGCATGAAACAGCTTTTCGCGCTGATCCTTCATTTCATCGGTCGCAAGCGGCTGCTGGTGCCGGTGCCGTTTGGCTTGGCCGCGTTCAAGGCAGCTTTCCTCGAATTCCTGCCCAATCCGTTGCTGACTCGCGACCAGGTGCGGATGCTCAAGAGCGACGCGATCGCGACCCCGGGCGCGCCCGGACTCGGCGATCTTGGGGTCGAGCCGAAGGCGCTCGAACTTGTCCTGCCGACTTACCTCGAGCGCTATCGCCGTGCCGGCCGCTTGACCGATCGGCACCCGGCCTGACCGCTCAAAACGCGGAACCCGGTTCCTTCAGAAACTCTTCTTCCTCGGCGGTGGATGCGCGGCCCAAGATCCCGTTGCGGTGGGGAAACCGGCCGAACCGGGCGATGATCGCGTGGTGGCGCCTTGCATAGTCCAAGCTTTCGGCGAAGGCTTGATCGCGCGCCAGGGCGGTGAACAGCGCGACGCTGGTTTCCTGATCGGCGAGGATTTCGCTGTGCTCGAAAGGCAAGTAGAGGAATTGCCGCCACACGGCGGGGAGCGACCGGTCGAAGCCGCGCGCCAACGCTTCCCGCGCGGCTTGGCGCGCCATCGCGTCGCTGGCAAAGCTCTGCGGCGATCCGCGATAGAGATTGCGCGGCAATTGATCGAGCAAAAGGATCAGCGCCAGGCACGGCTCGGCCTCGATCGCCCATTCTGCACATAGTCCGGTGGCGGCACGGCGCTGAAGCGGCAGGAAGCGTTGACGCAGTTCTTCGTCGAAGCCGGGGTCGCTTTTGAACCACGCGGCGTGGCGGCGGAAGCGGTCCGGCGAGCCTGGCGCCCCGAACCAGAAATCGATCAGGCCGGTCGCCTCGATGCGTTCTGCACCGCTCATCATGCTATCCAGATACCCGATCGGGCCGGCTAAAACCACCGTGCCGGCGCAGGATGGTTTTGCCGCGCCGCCGTTTTGAGTACCATGGTGCAAACCATGCGCTTGCTTTATCACCTTTGGCTGTCGCCGCTGTCGCGCAAAATCCGCATCGTGCTGCAGGAGAAGAGCCTCGACTTCTCCATGAAGGTCGAAAAAGTGTGGGAGCGCCGCCCGGAATTTCTCGCGCTCAATCCCGCGGGCGAGGTTCCGGTGCTGGTCGAACCGGATGGCGCCGTGCTCGCCGACGCCGGCGCGATCGCCGAATATCTCGACGAAACCTATCGCGACAAGCTGCTTCTCGGGATCAATCCGATCGACCGCGCCGAGATACGCCGCCTCGTCGCGTGGTTCGACGTGAAGATGAATCGCGAGGCGACGGAGCTTCTCGTCGGCGAGAAATTCATGAAGCGGTTCCTGGGCTTTGGCGAGCCGGATTCATCGGTGATCCGCGCCGGCAAGACCAATCTGCGCTACCACCTCGATTACATCGCCTTTCTCGCCGAGCGGCGGCGTTGGCTCGGCGGCGATCATTTTTCCCTCGCCGACATTACCGCGGCGGCACATCTCTCGGCGCTCGATTATCTCGACGACATCGCGTGGGACGAGCACGAGCCGGCCAAGGAATGGTATGCCCGCGTCAAATCGCGGCCGAGCTTCCGGCCGATTCTTGCCGACCATATTCCGGGCGCGCCGCCGCCCAAACATTACGCCGATCTCGATTTCTGAACGGTCTCAAGGTTTTGCGCCGGATTTTTGCGCCGGTTTGCCGGCCGCCTGTGCGGCCGCCGCGCTGTCGACCCGGGCAAGATTATCCTTGGCCGCCTGAGCTTCGAGCGAGCTCGGCGCCAATCGCACGATGCGCTGCCAGTCCGCCTTTGCGCCGGCCGTGTCGCCTTTCAAGCGGCGAATATTCCCGCGCTCGAGCAAGCCCGCGACGGCGTCGGGCTGAAGGGTCAAGGCGCGGTCGATGTCGTCGCTGGCGAGATCGAGCGTATCGAGCTGGCGATAAGCGGAAGCACGATAGATCAGCGCGTCGACGCGCTTCGGGGCGAGGTCGAGGGCGCGATTCAAATCATCGATCGCGTCGAAGAAATTGGCGTCCATGGCGAAGGATTCGGCGCGATCGATGAGAATGTCGGGGTCGTTGGGCTTGAAGGCGAGCGCGCCGTCGAAATCGGCCTTGGCTTCGGCGGATTTTCCCGCCAGCAGCCAGGCATTGCCCGCTTGTTCGAGCGCATCGCCGCGCAAGGTTGGGTCCGCCTGCATCATCGCGCCCGCCATGCTTTGCAACATGACGGCGGCCTCGGGATAGCGTTTCAAGCCCACCAGCGCGACCGCCGTGCAATGCTGCGCCGGAAAGCCGCCGCCGGCATCGTGCCAGGCGGATGCCTGGCTGTAAGCGCTTTGTGGATCGCTATGCGCCAGCGCCAGGCATTGATCGTATTGCTGCGACGGGTTGACCATCGCCGGCGTGGCGGATTGCGGTGTCGCGGAAGCCGACCATGCCGGTCCAGGCGCTACGCCGAGCGCGAGCGCCACCGCGGCCAGTGAAAGCGCTGCGCCAAGGCCCGTCCTATTCACCCGGTTCCCGGACCGCATGGCGATCGTCGATGGTGCCGGCGGCGTGCGCCGTTCCGCTGCTGCGCGCGAAGGCCAGTCGCAGCTTTTCGAGATAAAGATAGATCACCGGCGTGATGAAGAGGGTCAAGGATTGCGAGACGACCAGCCCGCCGACCACCACGAGACCCAAAGGCCGGCGAAGCTCCGATCCTTCGCCAAAGCCGACGGCGATCGGCAAACCGCCCATGATCGCCGCCATGGTCGTCATCATGATCGGCCGGAAGCGCAGGAGACAGGCCTCGAAGATCGCCTCATCGGCCGTGACATTGCCCGCGCGCTGCCGTTCGAGCGCAAAATCGATCATCATGATCGCGTTTTTCTTCACGATGCCGATCAGCATAACAATGCCGATGATGGCGATGACGCTCATATCCTGATGGAACAGCATAAGCGTCAAAAGCGCGCCGAGACCCGCGGCAGGCAGGCCCGACAGAATCGTGATGGGGTGGATGAAGCTCTCATAGAGAATGCCGAGCACGATATAGATCACGATCACAGCCGCCGCGAGCAGCAATCCTTGTCCTTTGAGCGCATCCTGGAAGACCTGGGCATTGCCCTGGTAGCTGGTGTTGACCGTCACCGGCAGGTTGACGTCGCGCTCGAGCTGCGCGATTTCGCCGACCGCGGTGCCGAGCGAGAAGCCGGGCTGGAGATTGAACGAGATTGTGACCGAGGGCAGTTGGCCCTGGTGGTTGACCGTCACCGGTCCGAGGCCGGAGCTGATGTTCGCGACCGCGCCCAGCGGCACGGCTTGGCCCGACGAACTTTTCAGATAGATCTTCGACAAGTCGGAGGGCGATTGCTGGAAGGCTTTGTCGATCTCCAAGATGACGTAATAACTGTTCGACGGCTCGTAGATCGTCGAAATCTGCCGCGCGCCGAAAGCGCTATAGAAGGTGTTGCGGATCTGATCGACCGTGATGCCGAGTTGCGAGGCTTTGTCGCGATCGATGTTGACGATCGCCAGGCGGTTGCGCAGCTGCAGGTCGGAGTTGACGTCTTGGAAGCCGGCCAGCTGCGCCACGCGGTCGCGCATCAGCTGGCCATAGCGGTAGAGCTCCGACGTGTCGCTGTCCTGCAAGGTGTATTGATAGGCCGCTTTCGCGGGCCGTCCGCCGAGATTGATGTTCTGCAGCGCCTGGAAATAGCCGTTGACGCCCGGAAGCCGCGCGATCTTAGGCCGCAATTCCTGAATCACTTCGGTGGCCGACAGCGCGCGCTCGTCGCGCGGCTTCAGCTGGATGAACAATCCGCCGGTGTTCAGCGACTGATTGCTGCCGCTGACGCCGTTGAAAGCCATGACGTCGCTGATATTCGGATCGGCCTTGATCACTTTCGCGGCATCGAGCGTGTGCGCGGCCATGTTGTCGACCGACACATCCTGGGCGGCCTCGACATAGCCGATGATGGTGCCGGTGTCTTCGATGGGGAAGAAGCCCTTGGGGATGGTCACGAAGAAGTAGCCCGCAAGCGCCAGCGAAACCAAGGTCGCGAACAAGGTCGCCCGCCGCCAGCGCATCACCAAGGCAAGCGAGGACTTGTAGCCGTTGAACAAGGCGTTGAAGCCGGCTTCGGACCAACGATAGACGATGTTGTGATGCTCGCCGCCATGCGCCGCTTTCAAAAGGCGCGAGGCGAGCATCGGCGTCAAGGTCAGCGAAACGAAACCAGAAATCAGAATCGTCATGCTGATGGTGACGGCGAATTCGCGGAATACGCGGCCGACCACCCCGCCCATGAACAAGACCGGGATGAACACCGCCACCAAGGATAAGGTGATGGACAAAATGGTGAAGGCGATCTCGCGCGAACCGCGAAAGGCGGCATCGATCACGCGCTCGCCGCCTTCGACATGGCGCACAATGTTTTCGAGCATGACGATCGCGTCGTCGACCACGAACCCGACCGACAAGGTCAGCGCCATCAGCGACAGATTGTCGATGCTGTAACCCAGCAACTCCATCCCGGCAAAGGTGCCGATCACCGAGACCGGAAGCGCCAAGGCCGGAATGATGGTCGCGGTGACGTTGCGCAGGAAGATGAAGATCACCAGCACCACCAACGCGGCGGTCAACAGCAAGGTGAATTGCACGTCGTTGACGGAGTTGCGGATCGAAACCGAGCGATCGAGCATCACGGTGAGCTTGACCGAGGCCGGCAACTCCGCCTCGAACAACGGCAAAAGCGCCTTCACGCTGTCGACGACCTGCACCGTGTTGGCGTCGGGCTGACGCTGGACGCCCAACAAAATTCCGCGCTGGCCGTTATACCAGCTCGCGAGGCGGTCGTTCTCGACGCTGTCGACCGCGACTGCCACGTCCTTGAGCCGCACCGGCGAGCCGTTGCGGTAAGCGACGATCAGATTCTGGTACCGGTCGGCGTGCTCGAGCTGACCGTTCGCTTGCAGGGTGAAGGCTTGCTCGGGGCCCATCAGGGTTCCGACCGGCGCGCTCGAATTCGCGGCCGCCACCGCGCTTTGGAGATCGTCGAGCGTCATTCCCTTGGCGGCGAGCGCCTCGGGATTGGCCTGGATGCGGACGGCGAATTTCTGCTGGCCCATCACCAGCACCTGCGACACGCCGCTCAAGGTTGAGATGCGTTGCGCGATCAGGGTTTCGGCGTATTCGTCCACCGCCGAAAGCGGCAAGGTCGACGAGCTCAGATTGAGAAAGATGACCGGCGCATCCGCAGGATTGGCCTTGATGAAGCTCGGCGGTGTCGTCATCTGCGTCGGCAGACGTTTGGCCGCGCTGGTCAAAGCTGATTGCACGTCCAAGGCTGCGCCGTCGATGTCGCGGCTCAGGTCGAACTGCATGGTGATCGAGGTTACGCCTTGGCCGCTCGACGAAACCATCGAGTTGAGGCCTGCGATGGTCGAGAACTGGCGCTCGAGCGGCGTCGCGACCGACGAGGCCATGGTCTCCGGGCTTGCGCCCGGCAGCTGGGCGTTGACAACGATGGTCGGAAAATCGACACGCGGGATCGCCGCGACCGGCAGCAAGCGATAACTGAACAGGCCGAAGATGACGAACGCCAACATCAACAGCGTCGTCATCACCGGACGACGGATACAAAGCTCCGGCAGGCTCATGACGCGTCACGCGGCTTTTGCGCGTCGCCGGTGACGATCTGAACCCGGACGCCGTCATTGAGGCGAAGCTGGCCGTCGATCGCGACCTTCTCGCCCGGGCTCAGCCCTTTGCTGATGACCGCTTGCCCGCCGACCGTGCGATCGACCGTGACCAGCCGCGTTTCGGCCGTGTTGTCGTCCTTGATGACGAAGACGTAATTGCCTTGTTGCCCGACCTGGATCGCCGCGGGCGGCACGACCAGCGCGTCAGCGTCGGTGCGCACCAGGACCATCACATTGACGAACTGTCCCGGCCACAAACGCTGCTCGTCGTTCGAAAACGTGGCGCGCACGCTGATGGTCCCCGAGGTGGCGTCGATGGAATTGTCGAAGAACGCGACCTTGCCTTCGACCGGCGCACCCTTGTCGCCTTGCGGCAAGACCCGCACCGTCACCGAATCTTGCTTCATCGCGGCGCGCAATTCGGGGAGTTGGTTCTGCGGCAGCGCGAAGCTGACATAGATCGGTTGAATCTGATTGATGCTGGCGAGCGGCAGGTCGTTCGACTTGAGGCTGTTGCCGCGCTTGATCGCGACCATCCCGACCCGGCCGTCGATCGGCGCCGTAATGGTGTAATAGGACAGCAGCACTTTCGCGTTCTCGACCTGCGCTTGGTCGGCCTGCACCGTCGCTTCGAGCGCCTTGGCGGTCGTGGTGCTGGTGTCGAATTGCTGATGCGAGACGAAATCCTTGCTGACGAGCGGCTTGTAACGTTCGACGTCGCGCTGCGCATTCGCAAAAGTTGCCTGATCGCGCGCCAAGGTCGCCTCGGCTTGATGGAGCTGGGCCTCGGCGGCGCGGCTGTCGAGCTGGAACATGACGTCGCCGGCCTTCACGAACTGGCCGTCCTGAACCAAGACCTTGTCGATCACGGCGTCGAGGCGCGACTTCACCGACACCGACGCAATCGTTTGCGCGGTACCGATCGTGTCGAACTCGACGGGCGTCGGCTTCACGGCGGCTTCGGCGACCCGCACCGGCACCGGGCCTTGCGGCCGTCCGGAAGCGGTCTGCGCATCAGCAGTGCTTAACCAATGAGACCCGCCGAGAAGCCCACCAATTGCCAAGATCGCCACACCGGCGACGGCCCATTTCAATTGTTTCATCCCGATCGTTCCGCCGTTCTGATACCGTTTTTTTTAGGGCTGTTCAGCGCGGCAAGTCGTGCGGCCGAAAGCGGCGCAATCATACTATAAAAGCTTTGCTGACCATAGATTAACAGCCAACCGCGCGCGCCTGCGGCCGATTAACAGCCAGAAGCGCGCGGCTGCAGCCGATGATATCGACCGGGCCGGCAAAATGAAGTTTTTGTCATAAAACTCTTCGTGATCGCAGGGGAACGTGCCCCTACCCACATGCCTATAGGAAATGTGCAGTGCAGCAAAGCGGCGGCACGTGCATCGAAGCGAAGCAACGGAGCGCGCGTGCAGGAAAAACACCGAAAGTTTGGTCTCATCGCCGGGCTTGTCGCGGCGGTTGCGGTCGGCGCTGTGGTCTACGGCCATTTGCAGGAGAAGGCGGCAGCGCAGTCGCGCGATGACGGCCAATCGACCTCTGTCCCGGTCACGGCGGGGACGGCCGAGGCCAGGGACATGCCGGTCTATGTGCGCGGTATCGGCACGGTCCAGGCTTACAACAGCGTGACCATCAAAAGCCGAGCCGATGGCCAGATCGTCAAGGTCGACTTCACCGAGGGACAAGAGGTCAAGGCGGGCGATCTCCTTTTCGAGATCGATCCGCGCCCGTTTCAGGCCGCTCTTGCCCAGGCACAGGCGAATTTGGCGCGCGACCAGGCGCAGCTGGCCAATGCGCGGTTGAATGTTGGGCGCGACAAACCATTGCTGAGCAAAGATTTCGTCTCGCACCAGCAATTCGATACCGATTCCGCGTCGGCTGCGGCGCTCGAGGGGACGGTGCAAGCCGATCAAGCGGCGATCGATAGCGCGCAACTTAATCTCGACTACGCCGATATCCGCTCGCCGATCGATGGCCGCACCGGCGCGCGCCAGGTCGATCTCGGCAATCTTGTCCATGCGACCGACAATACCTCGCTGGTCACGATCACCCAGTTGAAGCCGATCTTCGTCAGCTTCACGGCGCCGCAAAATCAATTCGATGCCATTCGCCAAGCGGCTTCAAGCGGGCCGGTCGTGGCGCAGGCGCGCTCGGCGGACGATCAGCGCCAGATCGCGCTCGGCAAGCTGACACTCATCGACAATCAGATCGATCAGACGACCGGCACGGTGCATCTGAAGGCGAGCTTCGACAATCAGGACGAGGCTCTGTGGCCGGGCGCGTTCGTCAATCTTCGTCTCGTGGTCGGAGTCTTGAAAGATGCGGTGACCGTGCCGGCGCGCACGGTCCAAGAAGGATCGAACGGCGATTTCCTCTTCGTCATCAAGCCCGACAATACGGTCGAGATGCGTCAGGTTCAGGTGACCGAAACCGAAGAAGGTGTCGCGGTCATCGCTCACGGCCTCGCGACCGGCGAGCGCGTTGTCGTCGACGGTCAATACCGGCTCGCGCAGGGCACCAAAGTCGCTGTGCAAACCGCGGGGCAAAGCACGGCCTCGTCCGTTTCGGGCGGCTGATTGGCAGCCGCCCGCAAGTTGTTTCGAGAATTCCCGGGATGAGCATTTCCGAGCCCTTTATCCGGCGGCCGATCGCCACCTCGCTGCTGATGCTCGGCATCCTCGTGTTTGGCCTCGTCGGCTACCGCTCGCTGCCGGTGGCGGCGCTCCCCAGTGTCGATTTCCCGACGATCACCGTGACCGCGCAGCTTCCGGGCGCGTCGCCGGATACCATGGCGTCATCGGTCGCCACGCCGCTCGAGCAGCAATTCGCGGCGATCCAGGGGCTCGACCAGATGACCTCGACGAGCGGTCTCGGCTCGACCTCGATCACGCTACAATTCGATCTCGATCGCAACATCGATGGCGCCGCGCAGGATGTGCAAACCGCGATCAACGCCGCCGGGGGGTTGCTGCCCAAGACCCTGCCCAATCCACCCACCTACAAGAAGGTCAATCCCGCCGACCTCGCGATCCTGATTTACGCGATCCATTCGGATAGCTTGCCCATGAGCAAGGTCGATGATTACGCCTATACCGTGCTGGCACAGCGCATCTCGACCGTGCCGGGCGTCTCCCAGGTCGATATCGGTGGCGAGCAGAAATACGCGGTGCGCGTCCAGGTCGATCCCGAGGAACTCGCGGCCCGGGGCATCGGCATCGAGGATGTTCGCAACGCGCTCGCGAGTACCAGCGTCGATCAGCCGAAGGGCGACCTCGAAAACGCCCATCAGGCCATCACGCTCGACACCAACGACCAACTCCTCAACGCCCAATCCTTCAACAACGTGATTGTCGCGTACCGGAATGGCGCGCCGGTGCGCGTCAAGGATGTCGGGCAAGCGATCGATTCGGTCGCCACGGATCGCGTTGGCGCCTGGTTCAACGGCAAGCCAGCGGAACTGCTGCTGGTGCATCGCGCGGCGGGCGCCAACACTGTTGCCACGGTCGATCGCATCAACGCGCTCATGGCGCAGCTGCGTCCCTCCATTCCGCCTGCGGTCAAAATCGACGTGATGTCGGACCGTACCTTGACGATTCGCGCCTCGGTTTCCGACGTCCGATTCACGCTTATCCTCACCATCTGTCTCGTGGTGTTGGTGATCTTCGTCTTTCTTCGCAAGCTTTGGGCGACGATCATCCCCAGCATCGCCGTGCCGCTCTCGATCATCGGCACTTTCGCGGTCATGTACGCGCTCGGCTACAGTCTCGACAATTTGTCGCTGATGGGCCTTACCATCGCGGTGGGCTTCGTCGTCGACGACGCCATCGTCATGATCGAGAACATCGTGCGCTACATCGAAGCGGGCGATTTGCCGTTCGATGCGGCGCTCAAGGGCGCGGGCCAGATCGGCTTTACGATCGTCTCGATCACGATCTCGCTGATTGCCGTGTTCATTCCGCTGATATTCATGAGCGGCATCATCGGCCGGCTGTTCCGCGAATTCGCGATGACGGTCACGATCGCCGTGGTGGTTTCGGCTTTTATTTCGCTCACCTTGACGCCGGTCATGTGCGCGCTGTTCCTGAAGCACGAAGAGCCGCATCGTCGCGGCCGGCTAAACCAATGGGCCGAGGATTTCTTCGACGGCATCGTCCAGTTTTACGATCGCGGCCTCACCTGGGTGTTGCGCCATCAATTCCTGACTCTTTTGCCCACCCTGGGGCTGATCGCACTGACCGCCATCCTCTACATCGCCATACCAAAGGGCTTCTTCCCGCAAGAGGATACGGGTTTCATCTTCGGCGAAGCCGATGCCCGCCAAGATACGTCCTTCGCCGGCATGTCCGATCTGATGCAGCAGCTCATCGACAAGATCCGCCGGGATCCGGCGATCGACAGCGTCACCGGCTTTGCCGGGGCCACGGGCGGCAATTCCTCCGAAAGCACCGGCCGGATGATGATCCAGCTGAAGCCCTTCGAGCAGCGGAGCGCGAGCGCCGATCAAGTGATCGCGCGCTTGCGCCCCGTTGTGGCGCAAGTGCCCGGCGTCAAGTTCTTCATGCAGGCGGGCCAGGATATCAATGTCGGCGGCCGGCTCAGCCGCACGCAGTACCAGTACACGCTCACCGACACGGATAGCGAGGAGCTTGATCAGTGGGCGCCCAAGGTCGAGGAGGCGATGAGCAAACTGCCGGGCCTCCGCGATGTCGCGTCCGATCAGCAAATCTCGGCGCCCCATGTCGATGTCGAAATCGACCGCGATGCGGCCGCGCGTCTAGGCATCACGCCGCAGCTCGTCGATGACACGCTTTACGACGCCTTCGGCTCGCGCGTCGTGGGCGACATGTTCACCGCGAGCAACCAATATTGGATCATCCTCGAGGTCCAGCCACAATTTCAGACCGATCCGAGCGTGCTGTCGAATCTCTATGTCGTTGCGGCGGGCGGCGCGCGGGTTCCGCTGAGTACCTTCGCGCATTTCGTCGACAAGGTCGAACCGCTCACGGTCAACCATCAGGGCCAGTTCCCCGCCGTGACCCTCTCGTTCAACTTGGCCCAGGGTACCGCGCTCGGCGAGGCGGTCGCCGAAATCGATCAGATGCGCGCCGATCTCAAGGCGCCGGCGACCTTGCAAGGCGCTTTCCAGGGCACGGCGCAGGCCTTCCAAGCCTCGCTCTCGTCAACCCCGCTCCTCATCGCCGCCGCGATCCTCGTCGTCTATATCGTGCTTGGCGTTCTCTATGAGAGCTATATCCACCCGATCACGATTCTCTCGGCGCTGCCGTCGGCGGGCGTCGGCGCGCTGATTTGGCTGATGCTTTTCGGCTACGATTTGAGCGTGATCGCGATCGTCGGCGTGGTGCTGCTGATCGGGATCGTCAAGAAGAACGCGATCATGATGATCGATTTCGCGCTCGAGGCCGAGCGCGAACACGGGAAGTCCCCGCTCGAAGCGATTCACGAGGCCTGTCTGTTGCGTTTCCGGCCGATCATGATGACGACGATGTCGGCGCTGCTGGCGGGTCTGCCGCTGGCGATCGGGCATGGCGCGGGGTCGGAGTTGCGCCGGCCGATGGGCATCGCGATCGTCGGCGGCCTGCTCGTCTCGCAGCTCCTCACGCTCTACACCACGCCGGTGATCTATCTCTATCTCGAGCGATTGAAGCAGAGGATTGCTGCGTCGTGGCGTAAAGCAGGCACGCGCGCAAAAACCGATACGGTGACGAGCGCGGCTGAATAAGCTGCTCACGGGCGGTCGAGCAGGGCGTTGCAATTACTGCGTTGCGCCAGAAGGCAATCCTCGATCCCGCCGGTCATCTGGAGATGAACAATCAGATAAAAGCCGACCAGGGCCAGCGCCAAAAGGAAGGCAAGCCCGGCCAAAGCCTTGGTCTGGCGCTCCGCGTCGCGGTCGTGCTCCTCATCTTGCCGCATGACGAGAACGTGGGTGTGCTGGCATTATTTGTAAATCCGGTTTTGCCCGACTCTCTGCTAACATCTTCGGCGATAAGCGGGGGTCGAGTGGCGGGCGAGGAAACGCAATCGGGTTTCGGGCATGCGCTGCGCGTTTTGCGCAATCGCAATTATCGCGTTTACACGATCGGCAATTCGATCTCGCTGATCGGCATCTGGATTCAACGCATCGCCGTCGGCTGGCTCGCCTGGCAGCTGACCCATTCCGGTTTCTGGCTCGGCATGTGCGCGGCGGGCGATCTGATTCCATCGGTTGTGATCACGCCTTTTGCGGGCGCGCTCGCGGATCGCACCAACCGTGTCTGGCTGATCCAGATATCGCTGGTGCTCGGCATGATCCAGTCATGGGCCTTGGCGATCCTGACTTTTACCGGCGTCATCGACATCTGGATGCTGTTCGGGCTGACCGTGGCGCTCGGCACCATCAATGCCCTCAACCAGCCGGCGCGCTTGGCACTGATCCCCAGCCTTGTCGAGGGCGCGATGGTCGGGCCCGCGGTCGCGATCAACTCGCTGGTCTTCAACAATGCGCGCTTCATCGGTCCCGCGACGGCCGGGATTGTCATCGCCGAAGGCAGCGTCGGCCTCGCTTTCACGCTCAACGCGCTCACCTATATGTGCTTCATCTATTCGCTGTGGCGCGTCGACGTGCCCGAGGAGCAGGCGCCGCCGCGCGAAAGCCATTTCTGGCGCGATCTGGTCGAAGGCTATGGTTATGCGCTGCGCGATCCGGGCATCGGCCGGATGTTCATGCTCTTGATCGTGACCACCGTCGCGGTGCGCGGATTTGTTGAAATGTTCCCCGGCTTTGCCGACGTTGTTTTCGATCGCGGTCCACAAGGTCTCGCCTGGCTGACGGCGACGGTCGGGCTCGGCGCGCTCATGGGCGGGCTCTACATGCTTCGCCGTAACAGCTTGCACGCGCTCGCAACTTTGGTGATTCGCGCCACCTTGGTGATGGCAGTCGCGCTGGTCGGATTTACCGCGACCAGCAATTATTGGTGGGCGCTCGGTTGCGTGTTCGTTGGCGGGGTGGCGATGTGCATGACCGGGATCGGCGCGCAGACCTTGATCCAGACCTCGACCGCGCCGGCAATGCGCGGCCGGGTGATGGGTTTTTACGGCATGATCTTTCGCGCCGGTCCATCGATGAACGCGTTGTTATTGGGCGCTTTTTCGGAACATTTCGGCATGCGCTGGCCGGTTTTCGCCGGCGCCTGCGTATGCGCGCTGGGCTGGCTGTGGATCCGGCCGCTGCAAGCGAGGATCGAGCACGCGCTCGAAGCTGCGGCGGCGGAATGAGCGCTAAGTCTTTGTTTTGTTTTGGTCTTGGCTATAGCGCCGGCTTCCTGGCGCGCGCGCTGGCGGGCGAAGGCTGGCGCATCGCCGGCACGTCGCGCGAAGAAACCCCGACGCTGCAGCGCTTTAGCCGCGACCATCCGCTCGACGATCCGGCCCAGACGCTCGCCGGCGTCACCCATGTGCTGGTGTCGATTCCGCCCGACGCGGCCGGCTGTCCGGTATGGGATTTCTATGGTTCCGCTCTGGTTTCGCTGCGGTCGCTCGCATGGTTTGGCTACCTCTCGACCACCAATGTTTATGGTGATCGTGAGGGTCTTTGGGTGGACGAGCGCTCGCCCCTCGCGCCGAGCGGCGAGCGCGGCCGGCGTCGGGTGCAAGCCGAAGAAGCCTGGCTCGAGTTGCACCGCACCGCCGGGCTGCCGGTGCATATTTTTCGCCTCGCCGGAATCTACGGACCGGGGCGCAGCGTGCTCGATGCGTTGCGCGAAGGCACGGCCAAGCGCATCGTGAAGCCGGGCCAAGTCTTCTCGCGCATCCATGTCGAAGACCTTGCCGCGACCTTGCGCGCCTCGATCGCTCGGCCCAATCCCGGCGCCATCTATAATGTGTGCGACGACGAAGCAGCACCCCCCGAGGAGGTCGTCGCCTATGCCGCGTCCCTACTCGGCGTGGCACCCCCGCCGCTGCAGGATTTCGCGACCGCCGATCTTTCGCCGATGGCGAAGAGCTTCTATGCCGACAACAAGCGCGTCGCGAACCGGCGCATCAAGGAAGAGCTCGGCGTGACCTTGCGTTACCCGACCTATCGCGAAGGCTTGGCGGCGCTCAGCCGGTCAACGTCTTGACCGTGCGCAACAGCAAAGCGAGATCGCCGTCGCGCGACAGACGGTGATCGCCGTCTTTGACGAGCGTCACCAGCACGTCGCTGCCGGTAATGCGATCGGCCAGCGCAAGACTCGTCTCCCACGGCACGTCCGGGTCGGCCATGCCGTGCAGCAGCCGCACCGGACAAGCGAGCGCGATCGGCGCCCGCATCACCAGATGCGTACGCGCCTCCTCGATCAGCTTCCGGGTGATGAGATAGCCGGTCTCGGAATATTTCGAGGGCACGCGCACCGCGCCCTTCATCATCACGGTTTCGCGCAGCTCGAAAGACATGCGCTGCCACATCAGATCCTCGCTGGCGTCGGGCGCCGCGGCGATCCCGACCAGCGCGTGAATGCGCTCGGGCCGCGCCTGCGCCGCGAGCAGCATCAGCCAGCCGCCGATGCTCGATCCGACCAGAACCAGCCGATCCTCGATCAGCCGGTCGATCGCCGTCAGCGTGTCGTCGAGAAACCGCCCGACCGTCGCCTGCGCGAAATCGCCCGAGGATGCGCCATGGGCGAAATAATCGAAACGCAGAAAGGCGCGTTTCTCTGCCGCGCAAAAATCGTCGAGCGCGCGCGCCTTGGTGCCGCTCATGTCGGAATTGAAGCCGCCGAGAAACACCACGCCCGGCGTTTTGCCGGTCCGGCGGTGGTAGGCGATTGTGGCGCCGTCGTCGCGTGTTAGAATGGAAGGCGACTGAGTCATTCCCGCAAACCCCGCGCAAATTCGATGACCGAAGCCGACACTAACACCGTGGCGCTCAAAGCCGGAAGACGCAAGCCCACGGTGCTTCAGGTTTTGCCGCGATTGGTCACGGGCGGCGTCGAGCGCGGCACGGTGGATGTCGCGGCGGCGCTGGTGGCCGCGGGGTGGAACGCGATCGTCGCCTCGGAAGGCGGGCCGATGGTGCGCGAATTGGAACGCGCCGGCGCCAAGCACGTGGTTCTGCCGCTCGCCTCGAAGAATCCGTTCGTCATGCGCGGCAATATCGGCCGGCTCGCCGATCTGATCGAGCGCCTGGATGTCGACATCGTGCATGCGCGCAGCCGCGCGCCGGCGTGGAGCGCGCGCTCCGCCGCCAAACGCACCGGGGCCCATTTCGTCACCACGTTTCACAACGCCTATGGCCAAGCCTCGCTGTTGAAGCGCCGCTACAACGCGGTGATGGCGTCGGGCGAGCGCGTGATCGCGATCTCGTCTTTCGTCGGCGAGCACGCCGCCGCGGTCTATGGCGTGCCGCAAGAAAAGCTGCGCGTCATTCCGCGCGGCGTCGACATCAAACGCTTCAATCCCGATGCGGTCCCGCCCGAGCGCATTATTCCCTTGATGAAGCGCTGGCGTTTGCCCGATGGCGGGCCGGTCGTGCTGCTGCCCGGGCGCTTGACGCGCTGGAAAGGCCAGCTCGTGCTGATCGCGGCGATGGCTCTTCTCAACCGGCCCGAGGTTCACGCCGTCATCCTCGGCAGCGGAAATGCGCGTTACCGCCGCGAGCTCGAAGCCGCGGCCGCGAAGTCGGGCACCGCCGCCACCTTCCGCTTCATCGATGACTGCGCCGACATGGCCGCGGCCTATATGGTCGCCGATGTCGTGGTGTCGGCATCGACCTCGCCCGAAGGCTTCGGCCGGGTGATCGTCGAGGCGCAGGCAATGGGAAGGCCGGTGATCGCGACCGCTCATGGCGGGGCGCAGGAAACCATCACGCCGGGCGAAACTGGCTGGCTCGTGCCGCCGGGCGATGCGGCCGCGCTCGCCGCGGCGCTGGCGCATTGTCTCGATCAGGATTCGACCCAGCGCATGGAAATGGCGCAGCGCGAAATCGCGCATGTCCAGACGCATTTCACCAGCGCGTTGATGGCCGCCCGCACCTTGGCGGTCTATGGCGAGCTTGTGCCGCAGGATGCCGCCGTCACGGTCGCGGCGTAGAGGGTGATCGTATCAAGTCGAAATATGTGGTCGTCACCCCCGCGAAAGCGGGGGTCCAGGGAAAGTGACGTGCGACTGCCCTGGATTCCTGCGTTCGCGGGAATGACAATGCAATTAGACTGAACACGATATCGCTCCGGCAGCCGTCGTGAAGTGCGACCAACTCTCCCAGCAGAAGATCCTTGTCATCAAGCTCGGCGCGCTGGGCGATTTCGTCCAGGCGACCGGGCCGATGGCGGCGATCCGCGCGCATCATTGGGGTGCCGAGATCACCTTGCTGACTACCGCGCCATTTGCGGAATTGGCGCGCGCCGCACCCTATTTCGATCGCGTGTGGATCGACGCGCGGCCGAGTCCCTTCGATCTCGCCGGGTTGTGGCGGTTGCGCGCGAAGCTGCGCGACGCCGGTTTCACGCGCGTCTACGATCTGCAAACGTCGTCGCGCTCGAGCAATTATTTCCATTTGATGGGGCCGGGCAACCGCCCCGAATGGTCGGGCATCGCGCAAGGTGCTTCGCATCCGCATAGCAATCCCGCGCGCGATGCCATGCACACGCTCGAACGCCAGGCCGAGCAGCTGCGCTTGGCCGGCATAAACGAGGTGCCGCCGCCCGATCTTTCCTGGGCGGCGGGCGATGCGCGCAAATTCGCTTTGCCGCGTCCTTATATCTTGCTGGTGCCGGGCGGGGCCAAGCACCGGCTCGACAAGCGTTGGCCGGCCGGGCGTTATGCGCTCTTGGCCAATGTCGCGGCAAAGGCGGGGCTGACCCCCGTCATCATCGGCGGGCTCGACGAGCGCGAAGCCGGGCGCGAAATCGCCCGTGCCTGTCCCGCGGTGCGCGATCTCACCGGCCGCACCAGCTTCGGCGACATCGTCGCTCTGGCGCAAAGCTGCGCTTATGCCGTCGGCAATGATACCGGCCCGATGCATCTGATCGTGGCCGCCGGCGCGCGTGCGACAGTGCTTTATTCCGGCGCCTCGGACCCGGCTTTGACCCAGCCGCGCGGTGCCGCCGTAACTGTGTTAAGGCGCAAGAATCTTGCGCTTCTCTCGGTGGACGAGGTTGCCGCCACGCTCGCCTTGGGGTAAATCCCCGACTCCAATTCTCGCGAGGTTCGATCCACCCTATGCCGCCTGAAAGCGAAGCGCGTTCTTCGCCGGTTGCCGTTACCCTGCCCGATGGCTCGGTGCGCCGTTTTCCGGCGCCGGTGACGGGCGGCGAAATCGCGGCTTCGATCGGTCCGGGTCTCGCCAAGGCGGCGGTCGCGATCAAGGTGGACGGCGCGGCCAAGGATCTCGCCACCAGGATCGACCGCGACGCCAAGATTTCGATCCTCACCCGCGACGCGCCCGAAGCGCTCGAGATCATCCGCCACGACGCCGCCCATGTCTTGGCCGAGGCGGTGAAAGAGCTTTATCCCGAGACGCAAGTCACGTTCGGCCCGGCGACCGATACCGGCTTCTATTACGATTTCGCGCGCGATACGCCGTTCACGCCCGAGGATCTGGCGCGGATCGAAACGCGTATGCACGAGATTGTCGATCGCGACGAAGCGGTGTCGCGCGAAGTGTGGGAGCGCGACCAGGCGGCCGAATTCTTCGCCGAGCTGGGCGAGAAATACAAAGCCGAATGGATTCACGAAATCCCCAAGGACGAGGCGATCAGCCTTTACCGCCAAGGGAAATTCGTCGATCTCTGCGTCGGGCCGCATCTGCCCTCAACCGGCAAGCTCGGCCACGCGTTCAAGCTCACCAAGGTCGCGGGCGCCTATTGGCGCGGCGATGCGCGCAACGCGCAGCTGCAACGCGTCTACGGCACAGCCTGGGCGAACGAGAAAGAGCTGAAGCAATATTTGTTTCAGCTCGAAGAAGCCGAAAAGCGCGACCATCGCCGTTTGGGGAAAGAGCTCGATCTTTTCCATCAGCAGGAAGAGGCCGTGGGCAGCGTCTTCTGGCACCCGCGCGGCTGGACGCTTTACCGCGTGATCGAGAATTACATTCGCGGCCGGCTTCAAACCGGCGGCTATGTCGAGGTGAAGACGCCGCAGCTTTTGGATCGTTCGCTGTGGGAAGCCTCGGGCCATTGGGAGAAATTCGCGCAGCACATGTTCACCGTGCGCGACGAGGACAGCGACCGGGTGCTCGCGATCAAGCCGATGAACTGTCCCGGCCATGTGCAGATTTTCCGCCAGCACCTTCATTCCTATCGCGACCTGCCGCTGCGCATGGCCGAATTCGGCTCGTGCCACCGCAACGAGCCCTCGGGCGCGCTCCACGGCATCATGCGCGTGCGCGCCTTCACCCAGGACGACGCGCATATCTTCTGCACCGAGGATCAGATCACGCCCGAAAGCGTTGCCTTCTGCGAATTGTTGCAAAGCGTCTATCGCGATTTCGGCTTCCAGGATGTCAGCGTCAAATTCTCCGACCGGCCGCCGGTGCGCGCCGGCTCGGACGATGTCTGGGACCGGGCCGAAGCCGCGCTGAAACACGCGGTCGAGGCCGCGGGCCTGCCCTATACGCTCAATCCCGGCGAAGGCGCGTTTTACGGGCCGAAGCTCGAATTCGTGCTGCGCGACGCGATCGGCCGCGACTGGCAATGCGGCACCTTGCAGGTCGATTTCGTGCTGCCTGAACGGCTCGACGCCCATTACATCGGCGAGGACGGGCAGCGTCACAGGCCCGTGATGCTGCATCGCGCCATTCTCGGCTCGATGGAACGGTTCATCGCGATTCTGATCGAGGAATATTCCGGCCGTTTCCCGCTTTGGCTGGCGCCGACACAAGCGATGGTGCTGACCATCACCGAAGACGCCAACGCCTATGCGGAAGAGGTGCGCGCGGCCGCGCAAGCGGCAGGGTTGCGCGTCGGCGTCGATCTCGCGAATGAGAAAATCAACTATAAGGTCCGCGAGCACAGCCTGGCCAAAATCCCGCTGCTGCTCGTCGTGGGCAAGCGCGAGGCGCAAGAAAAGACCGTGGCGCTGCGCCGTTTGGGCGGAAAAGACCAGGAAATTGTTGCGCTGGATCAAGCCATCGCTACATTAAAAGACGAGGCGCGCGTGCCGTCGCACGCCGCGTCCGCGTCTCTCACCCGCTAAGTCCGCAACCCACTAAGGAGGAACCGCATCCCCCCCAGACCATCCCAAGCGCCGGCACCCGCTCGCAATGACGGGCCGCGCGTCAATGAAGAGATTTCCTCGCTGCGCGTTCGCCTGGTCGATGAGCGCGGCAACATGATCGGCGTCGTCCCACGCAGCGACGCTTTGACCCGCGCCATCGAGGCGGGTCTCGATCTGGTCGAGGTTTCGCCCGGCGCCGATCCGCCGGTTTGCAAGATCCTCGATTTCGGCAAATACAAATACGAAGAGCAGAAACGCAAGAACGAAGCGCGCAAGAAGCAGAAGGTGATCGAGGTCAAGGAGATCAAGCTCCGCCCCGGCATCGACGATCACGACTACGACGTGAAGATGCGCAGCATGCGCGCCTTCATCGACGAAGGCGACAAGGTGAAAGTCACCATGCGCTTCCGCGGCCGCGAGCTGGCGCATCAAGAGCTCGGCATGAACGTGCTGATGCGCGTGAAAGGCGATCTCGATCTGGTCGCCAAGGTCGAGCAGCATCCGCGCATGGAAGGCCGCCAGATGACCATGGTGATGTCGCCGAAGTAGGGCGGGCGGGGGGCGAGCCTTTATCATGGGCAGCTACGCCCATGAGCGGAGCGTTTGCGATATGGCTAAATCCGAAAATCAGGCGATTTTATCGCAGCTCGGTCGTACCCCGAAGCAGATCGACCGCGAGCTGCGTGCGTTCACGCGCGCCGCAAAAGTCCTGTCGTCTCATCGCCCGCGACTCATCAGCGAGCATCCGCAACAATGGGTCGGGATCTATGACGGCCGGGTTCGTGTCAGCGCAAAAAGCTTGAAAGCCCTGTTGGCGCTGATGAAAAAGCGCAGATTGTCTCCGAGCGCCGCGATCATCCGATATATCGACAAGAACCAGCGAAAACTGATCCTGTAGCAAATTATGCTCGCCGGGCGATTGTCTGCGCCGTCGCCTTAACCTGCCAAAATTTTTACGCCTTCGGCAAATCAGGCACGGGCTTCGTCTCTTCAAGAGACGAAGTTGTCTTTGCTATCTGGAAAATATCCCGTCATTGACGGGAACGAGGAGTTGCATTGGATCGAAGCAGTCATCGGATCATTCCGCAAAGGCGGCGGGACACGCCCGCAATTTTCTCGGCCACGCCGATGGCAACTGAGCAGATTGCAAGAAGGAAACAAACCGCAGTGAAGAGCGCTGCGTCATGAGTGGTCGCAATCAGTGCGACGCCCTCGATCGTTCGCAAAGTTATCCGTCCGCCATAAATGTCGGGATAAAGCCCAAGCATGTTGGAAATGAAAACGGCATAACCCAGTGCGGTTGTTCCAACAGCCGTAGCCGCCAATCGAAACAGTACGTCTGACCATCGATTTCCGAAGGTATTGAAGACAATTGCTGAGACACAACGTGGATTTGACCAGAACTCCACCGAATGGGCAGCAAGCACTGTCGCGCAGACAATGAGAAATGCGAATCGGTCGAAGAGCCGATACGCCAATATCGATTGCTGAGTGCCGAATTTCGTCAGCTGAGAGACCGTTTCATGGTTGGTTGGCAGAATGAAATTGGTCACCGATGCGTCAACATAAAACATGATGCTGTCTATTAATGAGATATGCATGATCGCGAGTAACGTAATCGATACGTCGACCACTTGAATCCAAAAAAGCGATCTGAGTAGCAACGGCCAGGACACTGGCAATAAGGAAATCGCTCCGCGCTTCCGCCAAGCGACAACATCCTCGGGAATTGCTTCGAGGTCGATATTGGTTCCAAGGCCGCCCGAAAACGCGCGACGTACAGCTGATCGCTGCGCGCGGCATCGGTTCTTGATTATCTTCCAGTCTTCCATGTTAGCGATCAATTCTATGAAGCCTCGACGCTTACCACGATTCGCACGAAGCTCTTACACCCAGCGCCTGACGCGCCCGACATAGTCATCGAATTCTGTCGCGAACTGCCGTCGCATCTTCGCTTCCTCGAAAGGGATATGGACCCGATCCAAGGTGATGAAGACAGCGATGGGTGCCAGGAACATCGGCCATGCGCCGATCCAAAACGCGATCCCGAGCGCGATGACGACAAGGCCGAGATACATCGGGTTGCGGGTGAAGCGGTAAGGGCCGGCGGTGACCAGCTTGCGATTGGCGACCGAGGTTGGATCGACTTCGGTCCCCGCGCGCCAGAAAAGCATGAAGGCCCAGATGGGCGGGATGCAGCCCAAGGCGATGACAGCGAAGCCGAGCCGCGTGAGCGGCAAGCCGGGGAGCATCGGCCAGCCGAGCGCCCAACTGATCGCCGCGCCAGCGGCGATATAGATCAGTGTCCACATCGGCGGCGGCAGCTTGACCATCGCGCGGTTCCTTACGCCGTTGGGGGCTTGGCGATCCAGCCGACATAAGTGAGCAGCAACCCGGCCAGTACGAAGGAGCCGAAGCCGATCTCCACAACCGGCATCATCGTCATCGAGGCCGTCGCCGCGGCCTTGATCAATTGCGGCGCGGCGAGAAGCGCTACGCCGCGCAGCGCCAGCAACCAGCCGAAGAGCGAGATGAGGATTGCCGAGAGGCTCGACCAGTATTGGTGATGCGCGATGATCACGAGGCCGCCGATCAGGAGCACGCTGCCCCTCATCCAGACGGCCGCATCGTTCTGGAAGAATTCGGACAGGATGGTTCCCATGCCGGCGCTCGGCGCCCGCAGCGCGACGATGGCGGGCACGATGACGAGGAACGGACCGATCACGCGCGCGAAAGCGCGCGTGCAGGCTTTGGCTTCCGGTGTTGCTGGCATGGGTGTCTCTTTTTCTCCGTCGCACGATGCGCAATAGACCCGGCGGTCTATTCCTTCTCCGCCTGCTTCCATACGGCAGTGCCGAGGCGCGGCAATGAACTTACCCCGACCGCGCTTCGCGTCAGGTCGTTATTTCCGCGTCCCCCCTCCCGCGCTTCACCCCATCGAGGGGGGAGGGAAAAGCTTCGCGAAGCGAAGCGCGGCAGGGGGTGAGCCGGTGGCGATCGAGCGTTTCGATTTGATTCGTCATTCCCGCGCCCTTCGCCAAGCTCAGGAGCGGGAATCCAGGGCGAGTGACGGGCGGTTGCCCTTGGACCCCCGGGTCAAGCCCGGGGGTGACGAGATGGTTGTTTCGATGACGAGCGGGTTCGTCGATTCACTCCCTCCCGCGCTTTGCTTCGCTCTCCCCCCTCGAGGGGGAGGGAAGGGAGGGGGGGTATCCCTTTTCATTCGCCGCTTGGCGCCACGTGTCAGCGGCGATATGCGCTATGGGTCGAAAAACCAAGGCGGAATACCGTCGCTACGGGAAACGTGATTAGATGGGTCGATATCCCGCCGCTCATGAAGGAGCAAAGTCATGGCTGAAAAGAAGACGTTTGTTTTCGGAAGCGAAACACCTGTCCCTCTTCCGGCTGAGAAGCGGGTGGCAAATGCTCTGGAGCACATCGCTTATTATCTTGATCGGATTGACAACCACCTTGAAGCAATCGCCGTACATGTAAATGCCGGGAATGCGAATACGGCATTGGTTGTTCAGTCGCTTCGCGGCATTGAGTCCGTGGTTGGCAGGATGAAGCCGTAAATCCAAGCTTGCTGATCTCGTCGGGGGTTGGGTCGTCCCAGTGAGCGAGTATTTCGCACATCTCTGCGACCGTGTGGCCGCGTATCATGAATTCAATGGGACGCGATGGTGCCGGCTTAACATCATTTCATCCTGCCGACAGGACGGCGTCATGATGACGCTCGGATAATGTCATGGGGCGCGAAGATGCCCCGACCATTCCGACAGATATCGAGGTGTCCCATGAAGCGTATCGCTTTCACCATCGCCGCGTTGGTGCTGGGCGCGGGTGCCGCTTTCGCCGCAACCCCGGCCACGCCGTCGGGCCAGGCCTCGGCTTCGAGCCAGGCCATGCATGCCAAAATCCACCACGTTTCCATGCGCAACGACGCCTCGGCTAATGAGATGACCAAGGCGCTCAACCTGCTCGAAGCCAAGGGCTACGCCTCCTTCAGCGGCTTCAAGGCGGACGGCAAGGATTACGCGGCCACGGTGATGAAGAATGGCCATGACATAAATGTCCTTGTCGATCCCGTCAGCGGCCAAGTGACGACGCAAAGCTGAGTTCACCCCCTCCCGCGCTTCGCTTCGCCCTCCCCCCTCGAGGGGGAGGGAAGGGAGGGGGGCGTCTCGTCGCCGGTAGGCGCCCGCCCTTGCCATTTTGGGCCCTGGCCGGTATAACCCGCGCCTCAATCGGGCGGCTGGCCTGACGGGCATGCCTCGCCGTCCTTTTGCTAAATCCTTGATAGAGAGGACAAAATGCCCAAGATGAAGACCAAGAGCGGCGCCAAAAAGCGCTTCTCGCGCACCGCCACGGGCAAAATCAAAGCCGGCGTCGCGCATAAACGCCATCGCCTGATCTCCAAGCCGAAGCAGATGAAGCGCAAGGCGCGCGGCAATTTCATCCTGCGCGACGGGGATACGCGGCTCGTCTTGACCTACATGCCTTATCTGCGGGGCTAAGCCATGGCGCATGTGAAGCGTGGCGTGACGGCGCATGCCCGTCACAAGAAGGTATTGAAGCTTGCCAAAGGCTATCGCGGGCGCGCGAAGTCGAGCTTCCGCATCGCGATCGAAAAGGTCGAGAAGGGCCTGCGTTACGCCTATCGCGACCGGCGCGCGAAGAAGCGCAATTTCCGCGCGTTGTGGATCGTGCGCATCAATGCGGGCGCGCGCGAAGCCGGCCTGTCCTATTCGCAATTCATCAACGGCTTGAAGCTCGCCGGTATCGAGCTCGACCGGAAGGTGCTTGCCGATCTCGCCGCGCGCGAGCCGGAAGCGTTTCAAGCGATCGTAGCCCAGGCACAAACGGCGCTCGCCAAGCCCTAAGCTGGGGCAGAGGCCGGCGCCGATGGAAAGCCTCGATTCAATCCGCGAGGAGTGGCTGCGCCAGGTGTCGGCGGCGGGCAGCCTCGACGGGCTCGAACAGCTCCGCGTCGGCGCTTTGGGCCGCAACGGAACCGTCACCGCGCTGCTCAAAACGCTGGGCAGCCTCGCGCCCGACGAGCGCAAAGCGCGCGGCGCCGCCGTCAATCAGCTCAAAGGCGAAATCGAAACGGCGCTGAGCGCGAAGAAGGCGGAGCTCGAGCGCGCCGCGCTCGACCAGCGTTTGGCGCAAGAGCGCATCGACGTCACTTTGCCGGTGAAGGCCGAGAGCGACGGGCGCATCCACCCGATCAGCCAGACCATCGACGAGCTGATTGCGATCTTCGGCGAGATGGGCTTCACAGTCGCCGAAGGGCCGCATATCGAAGACGATTTCTATAATTTCACCGCGCTCAACATTCCGCCCGAGCATCCGGCGCGGCAGGAGCAGGACACGTTTTATCTCGCCGGGCCGGAAGGTTCGCGCAAAGTGCTGCGCACGCATACCTCGCCGGTGCAGATCCGCACCATGCAGGCGCAGAAGCCGCCCATTCGCATCATCGTGCCGGGCCGCACCTTCCGCAGCGATCACGACGCCACGCATTCGCCCATGTTCCATCAGGTCGAAGGGCTGGTGATCGACAAGCACATTCACATGGGGCATCTGAAAGGTTGCCTGATCGAATTCTGCCGCGCCTTCTTCGACATCGACGATTTGCCGGTGCGCTTCCGTCCGAGCTATTTCCCCTTCACCGAGCCGTCGGCCGAAGTCGATATCGGCTGCTCGCGCGAAGGCGGCGGGCTCAAGATCGGCGCCGGTGCGGATTGGCTCGAAATTCTCGGCAGCGGCATGGTGCATCCGAAAGTGCTCGCCAATTGCGGCGTCGATCCCGCCGAGTATCAAGGCTTCGCCTTCGGCATGGGGATCGAGCGCATCGCCATGCTGAAATACGGCATCCCCGATCTGCGCACGTTTTATGAAAGCGATCTGCGCTGGCTGAGGCATTACGGCTTCTCGGCGTTGGATCAACCTTCCTTGATCGCCGGCGCGCGATGAAGACGACGCTATCCTGGCTCAAGACTCATCTCGAGACCTCGGTCTCCTTGGCCGAGATCGTCGAGACTTTGGTGATGCGCGGGCTCGAAGTCGAATCGGTCGAGAACCGCGCTTCTGCGCTGGCGCCGTTCGTGGTCGCGCGTATCGTCGCGGCGCGGCCGCATCCGAACGCCGACAAGCTCCAGCTATGCACGGTCGATACCGGCAAAGGCAATGTCGAGGTCGTGTGCGGCGCGCCCAATGCGCGCGCGGGCCTCGTCACCGTCTTCGCCCCGCCCGGCGCGGTCATTCCAAGGAATGGCATGGTGCTGAAGGTCGGGCAGATTCGCGGCGTGCAATCGAACGGCATGCTGTGCTCGGGCAATGAGCTGAAGCTCAGCGAAGACAGCACAGGCATCATGGAGCTGCCCGACAGCCTCGCGCCCGGCACGGCGTTTGCCGCGGCGTTGGGGCTCGACGATCCGGTGATCGAGGTGAAGATCACCCCCAACCGCGCCGATTGCCTGGGCGTGCGCGGCCTAGCGCGCGACCTCGTGGCATCGGGGCTGGGCAGACTGAAGCCGATCGAGTTGGCGCCGGTCGCGGGAAAGTTTCCCTCGCCGGTGACGGTGCAAATCCATGGGCCCGATCACAAAGCCTGTCCGTTGTTTCTCGGGCGGCTCATTCGCGGCGTCACCAACGGCCCAAGCCCGCGCTGGCTGCAGGACCGGCTTACCTCGATTGGGCTGAGGCCAATTTCGGCGCTGGTCGACATCACCAATTTTTTGACCTTCGATCTCGACCGGCCGCTGCATGTCTTCGACGCCGATAAGCTTAGCGGCAATCTTGCCGTGCGCGGCGCCTTGCCGGGCGAGCAATTGGCCGCGCTCAACGGCAAGACCTATGCGCTCGATCCCGACATGACCGTGATCGCCGATCAGTCCGGTGTGCTCAGCCTCGGCGGCGTGATCGGCGGCGAAAGCACCGCGTGTGGTGCAACGACGCGCAACGTGTTTGTCGAAGCGGCCTTGTTCGATCCCGTGCGCACCGCCGCGACTGGGCGGAAGCTCGGCTTGCAAAGCGATGCGCGTTACCGTTTCGAGCGCGGCGTCGATCCGGAATTCGTCGGGCCCGGGCTGGAGATCGCGACCAGGCTTATTCTCGAGATGTGCGGTGGCGAGGCGAGCGAGGTGGCGGTCGCGGGGGCCGTGCCCGATTGGCGAAGGCGTTATCCGCTGCGCGCGAGCCGCGTCGAATCCTTGGGCGGCGTCGCCATCTCGTCTGCCGATCAACGAAGCATCCTCGAAGATCTCGGCTGCAAGGTCGAAAATTCGGGCGACGGATTTGCCGTCGAGCCGCCGTCCTGGCGCGCCGATATCGAAGGCGAAGCCGATCTGGTCGAGGAAATTCTGCGCATCCGCGGCTATGACGAAATCCCGGTCGTGCCTTTGGCGCGCGAGACGGTGTTGCCGAAGCCGGCTTTGTCGGCATCGCAACGGCGCGCCTCCTTGGTGCGGCGAACCTTGGCAACGCGCGGCCTGATCGAAGCGGTGACGTTCTCTTTCATGCAAAAGGCGCAAGCGGAATTGTTCGGCGGCGGCGCGGAAAGCCTCATCCTCGCCAATCCGATCAGCGCCGATCTCGACGCGATGCGGCCTTCGGTGCTGCCGAATCTTCTCAGCGCCGCGCAACGCAACGCCGATCGCGGCTTTGCCCATGGTGCCCTCTTCGAGATCGGGCCGCTTTATCGCGACGACACGCCGGAAGGCCAGCACGCGATGGCGACCGGCATTCGCACCGGCCGCACCGGGGTCAAACGCTGGGACGATCCCGGGCGCGAGGTCGATGCGCTGCTGGCCAAGGCCGATGCAGCGGCGGCGCTCGGCGCCGCGGGCGTGCCAGCCGAGAGTTTGCAAATCTCGACCGATCCGCCCGCTTGGTATCATCCCGGCCGCGCCGGCGCCTTGCGCCAAGGCGCCAAGGTTCTGGCGTATTTCGGCGAGATCCATCCCGGCGTGTTGGCCAAGCTCGGCGTCGCCGGTCCGGCGGTGGGGTTCGAGCTTTTCCTCGATGCCGTGCCGACGCCGCGCGCGCGCCAAGGCAAGGCGCGGCCATTGCTGAGTCTCTCGCCGTTCCAGCCGGTCGAGCGCGATTTCGCTTTCGTCGTCGATGAATCGGTTCCGGCCGACACCATGCTGCGCGCCGCGCGCGGGCTCGATAAGAAGCTCGTCGCCGAGGTGCGCCTGTTCGACGTCTATCGCGGCAAAGGCGTCGAGGAAGGCAAGAAGTCGCTCGCCATGACGGTTGTGTTGCAGCCGGTCGAGGCGACCTTGACCGACGAGGCGATCGAGGCGTTTTCGCAAAAGCTCGTTCTCGCCGTCGAAAAAGCGACCGGCGGCAGTTTGCGCCGCTAGTTTGCCCGCGTTTCCGCCGCCGCGCCCGGTTGCGCCGATACCAGCCGCACCCTATCTTTCACCGAGGCCATGACCGATCTCCGGCATATCCGAAATTTCGCCATCATCGCGCATATCGATCACGGGAAGTCGACTCTGGCGGACCGGCTGATCGAGTTTTGCGGCGGGCTCGAAGCGCGCGAAATGCGCGCGCAAGTGCTCGACAGCATGGATATCGAGCGCGAGCGCGGCATCACCATCAAGGCGCAGACGGTGCGGCTCAGCTACAAGGCCAATAACGGCGAAACCTATGAGCTCAACCTCATGGACACGCCGGGCCATGTCGATTTCGCCTATGAGGTAAGCCGCTCGCTCGCCGCCTGCGAAGGCTCCTTGCTCGTGGTCGATGCGAGCCAAGGCGTCGAGGCGCAAACCCTCGCCAATGTCTATCAGGCGATCGATGCCGGCCACGAGATCGTGCCGGTCCTGAACAAGATCGATCTGCCCGCCGCCGAGCCGCAACGGGTCAAAGAGCAGATCGAAGAGGTGATCGGCCTCGACGCGTCGGGCGCGGTGGAAATCTCCGCCAAGACCGGGCTCAACATCGACAAGGTGCTGGAAGCTTTGGTCGAGCGTCTGCCGCCGCCGCAAGGCAATGCCGAGGCGCCGCTAAAGGCGCTGCTGATCGACAGCTGGTACGATGCCTATCTCGGCGTCGTCACCTTGGTGCGGGTGAAGGACGGCGTGCTGAAGCCGGGCCTCAAGGTCCGCATGATGGCGACGGGTGCGACCCATGCGGTCGAGCGCGTCGGCGTCTTCACGCCCAAAGGCGTGCAAGTGCCGCAGCTCGGCCCGGGCGAAATCGGCTTCCTCACCGCCGGCATCAAAACCGTGGCGGATTGCAAAATCGGCGATACCATCACCGAAGAGCGCCGCCCCGCCGCCGAAGCCTTGCCCGGCTTCAAGCCGCTGCAGCCAGTGGTGTTTTGCGGCCTCTTTCCGACCGATGCCGCGGATTACGAGCGCTTGCGCGACAGCCTCGCCAAGCTTCGGCTCAACGATGCGAGCTTCGAATACGAGCCCGAAACCTCGGCGGCGTTGGGCTTCGGCTTCCGCTGCGGGTTCCTGGGATTGCTGCATCTGGAAATCATCCAGGAGCGGCTGACCCGCGAATTCGATCTCGATCTCATCGCCACCGCGCCCTCGGTCGTCTATCGCGTGCATCTGACCAACGGCAAGATGATGACCTTGCACAACCCGGTCGACATGCCCGATCCGGTGCGCATCGACCACATCGAAGAGCCTTGGATCAAGGCGACGATCCTCGTGCCCGATGCCTATCTCGGCGGGATTCTCGCCTTGTGCGAGGAACGCCGCGGCGTGCAGACCGATCTCACCTATGCCGGCGCGCGCGCCATGGTGGTCTACCGCCTGCCGCTCAACGAGGTCGTGTTCGATTTCTACGATCGGCTCAAATCGGTCAGCCGCGGCTATGCCAGCTTCGATTATCAGATCGAGGACTATCAGGAAGGCGACCTCGTGCTGATGAACATCCTGGTCAATGGCGATCCGGTCGATGCGCTCGCTATCATCGTTCATCGCAGCAATGCCGAACGCCGCGGCCGCGCCTTGTGCGAGCGTTTGAAAGAGCTGATCCCGCGCCAGCTGTTCCTGATCGCGATCCAAGCGGCGATCGGCGGCAAAGTGATCGCGCGCGAGACCGTGAAGGCCTTGCGCAAGGACGTGCTCGCCAAATGCTATGGCGGCGACATCAGCCGCAAACGCAAGCTGCTCGAAAAGCAGAAAGAAGGGCGCAAGCGCATGCGCCAATACGGCAAGGTCGAGATTCCGCAATCGGCGTTCTTGGCCGCGCTCAAAATGGGCGACGAATAGAGCTGAAGCCTCGGCGCTACCGCTGCGTGCGGCCGCCTTCGTCATACTATCGGAAACGTCGCGGGCGGTTCGGGCGGCGGATCGCGACCAAGCCCAAGCCGATAATCAGAAAGACCGGCGCGGCCCACAGCGACAAAAGCAGCTCCACGCCACGCCGCCATAACGGCAAGTCCTGCAAGGCCGCGCTGTCGGGCGCCGTCGTCACATTCGCAAAACCCAGATCCGACCACATTCCTTCGAGCGACAGCGGCGCGATCGCGTGCAGATCGTGCCAAATGATCACGTCGCGGATCAGCACCGCGCCCGCCACGAACAACAAACACCAGCCGAGAAGACGTCCGACCGCCATGCCGCATGGTGTGGCATGGCGCATGCGCTGACAAGAGAGCGGCATCGAGGCTTGCAAAGCAGCGCCGCCGCGTGTCTATAGAACGCATAAGAATTCGGGCGGCGCTGTCGGCGTCCGCCCGCGCGGGAGGTCGCCAAACCGGTCATGGATGCGGGCATGGTGCATGCGGCGGGTCAGGCGCTGCTGATCGTCATGGATCCGCACCGCCTGGTTTATCTGTTTGCCGGCGTGTGCATGGGTCTGGGTCTCGGCATTCTGCCGGGCATCGGTGGACTCGCCGGCACGGCCTTGCTGCTGCCTTTCACCTACAACATGGACCCGACGACGGCGTTCGCCTTGCTGCTCGGGCTCGGCGCCTCGACCACGACGGCCGATCCGATCTCGGCAATCCTCTTCGGCGTTCCCGGCCATGCCGCCTCGGCGGCGACCACGCTCGACGGCTATCCGATGACCCGCCGCGGCGAGGCCGGCCGCGCGCTCGGCGCCTCTTATATGTCGGCGCTGATGGGCGGGCTCTTCGGCGCGGCGCTTCTCGGCCTGACCTTGCCGGTGCTGCGGCCGATCATGCTTTATATCGGCTCGCCCGAGCTGCTGTCGCTCGCGGTCTTCGGCATCTCGATGGTGTCGGTTCTGTCGGGCAACGCGCCGCTGCGCGGTCTCGCCGCCGCTTGTTTCGGCATCATGCTGTCGATGATCGGCATCGATCCGCAAACCGGCACGCCGCGCTGGGTGCTCGACAGTCTTTATCTCTGGGACGGTTTGCCGCTGGTGCCGATGACCTTGGGCGTTTTCGCGCTGCCCGAGCTGTGCGATCTCGCCATCGCGCGCACCGCGGTCGTCGCCGGCGGCACCAAGATCGACACCAAATCGGGCATGCTGGCTGGGATCAAAGACTGTTTCGATAATTGGTTCCTGATTCTGCGCTGCTCCTGGATCGGTGCGGCGATGGGCGCGGTTCCCGGCATCGGCGCCTCGGTGATCGACTGGATCTCCTATGGCCACGCGCTGCGCACCGAAAAAGACGCGCAGCAAAGCTTCGGCCGCGGCGATGTGCGCGGCGTCATCGCCGCCGAAAGCGCCACCAACGCCAAGGAAGGCGGCGCGCTCGTGCCGACCGTGGCTTTCGGCGTGCCGGCCAGCGCAGGTATGGCGATTCTGCTGGGCGCGTTCCTTGTCCACGGGCTGGTGCCGGGCCCAGACATGCTGACCAAGAATCTCGACATCACCTATTCGATGGTGTGGAGCATCGCGATCGCGAATATTCTCGGCTCCGGCCTGTGCTTTCTCTTCAGCGGGCAATTGGCGAAGCTCGCCACGCTTCGCTACACGCTGATCATGCCTTGCGTGCTGAGCCTGGTTTACATCGGCGCTTACGAGGGCACGCGGCAATGGGGCGATCTTTATTCGCTGCTGCTCTTCGGCGTGCTCGGCTGGGCGATGAAGCATTTCAAATGGCCGCGCCCGCCGCTGGTGCTGGGATTCATTCTCGGCAAGGTGCTGGAGCGTTATCTCTTCATCTCGATTCAGCGTTACGGCTCGGATTGGCTGTTCCATCCCGTCGTCATCCTCGCTTTCGCCATGGCATTGCTGAGTTTGCTGCGGCCGTTTTTTTACGATGTGCGCGCGCATGGCGGCATCGGCCGGATGCTGGGCGATTTCGGCGCACCGCGCTTTCGGCCGAGCAATTTCTTCCCCGCGGCTTTGATCTGTCTCTTCATCGCGATGCTGGACGAGGCGTGGGGATGGCGGCTCGATGCCAAGCTCATCCCGACCATCGTCGGCAGCGGCGCGGTGTTGTTCAGTTTCCTCACCTTGGCGAACGAGATTTTCAAGCGGCGGCAAGTCGTCGGCCTTAGCGGCGTCGCCGAGGAGGAAACCCGGACCAAGAACACAGAGACGGCCGCCCCGCAAAAGATTTACATGGATATCGAATCCCATGTCGCGCATTTGCCGGCTGCCGTAAAGCTCGGCCGCGGCGCGTTGTTTTTTGCCTGGCTTGGCGGGTTCCTGGTTTCGATGGCGCTGATCGGGCTTATCCCGACCGTGCCGATTTTCGTCGTGGCCTATATGCGGCTCGAAGGGCGCGAGCGCTGGCGCATCGTCATCCCAATGGCGGTGGTCATCACCTTGTTCATCTATGCGTTGTTCGATCAGCTTCTGGCGATTCCGTGGCCGCCATCCTGGCTCGGCGAATGGTTTCCGGCGCTGAAGCTGATGCCGAGCATGTAGCTTTACAAACCTGGGACAAGGCCCGAGATTGGCCGGATCACAGACGCGCGGCGTGCGACCGCGCCAACAAGGGAGGATGGTTTGTCGGGAAGAAGAATTTTGAACGCCTTGTCGCTCGCGCTGCTGCTGTCGGCGCTCGGCGCCGCGCGCGGCGCGGCGGCAGACAGCGTCGGCGATTTCTATCGCGGCAAGACGATCCGTTTCGTCATCGGCTTCGGTGCCGGCGACGGCTTCGACGTCTATGCGCGGCTCGCCGCGCGCTACATGGGCGCGCATATTCCCGGCGAGCCGACCATCATCGTCCAGAACATGCCGGGCGCGGGAAGCCTGACCGCGCTCAATTACGTGCTCAATGCGGCGCCGCATGACGGCACGGTGATCGGCATGGTCAATCCCGTGACGACCACCGATCCGCTGTTCCAGCCGCAGATCGCCCGCTATGACGCCGCGGCGCTGCCTTGGCTTGGCAGCATCACGTCCGACTACATCAATTGCGGCTTCTGGCGGAAAGAGCCGGTGACGCTGCACGATCTGCAGACCAAGCCGTTCGTCGTCGGCAGCACCGCGACCAATGGCGGCTCCTATGCCGGCGACATGGTGTTCAGCAATGTGCTGCATCTCAATTTCAAGGTGGTTCCCGGCTACGGCAATATGGGCGAGCTCACCCATGCGGCCGAGAAAGGCGAGGTCGACGGGTTTTGCGGCGTGATGGCGATGACCTTGAAATCGGCGCTGTGGGGGACTTACACGAACGGCAATCTTCAGATCGCGGTGCGCGCCATGCTCCAGCCCGATCCCGAGATGCCCGACGTGCCCAATGCCTTCGATCTCGTCCATAGCGACGAGGAACGCCAGTTGCTGATGCTGATGGCGGGTCCTTGGTATTACGGCCGGCCGATGCTCGCGCCGCCGGGCTTGCCGCCGGAACGGCTGGCGGCGTTGCGCGCCGCCTTCGATGCGACCATGCGCGACCCGGCGCTGCTCGCCGAAGCCAAGCATCTCAACATGGAGATTCATCCGGTGAGCGCCGACGAGATCGTCGCCACGATCAAGAAAATCTACGAAGCGCCCAAGCCGGTGATCGAACGCGCCAAGCCGCTTTTCGGCGTCAGCGATAAGTAGAGATCACCGAGAGCGCGGTCGTATCGAGGCGATTGGCGAGGATGCCCCCTCCCTTCCGTCCCCCTCGAGGGGGGAGGGTTAGGGTGGGGGTGAACTCATTCCAGTTTGCGAGCTGGTTGGAAGGCGGAGGAGCGCGATTCAGTTTAATCTGATACCGGCTCTATACCGCTCTACTCCGCGGCGTTGGTGGCCGCGCGGGTCGGCTGGGTGCGCGGCAGGTCTTTGATCTGCGGGTAAACCTCGTGCGCGAACAAGGTCATGGCGCGCACCGTGCGCTCGTGACCCATGAACCCGGCCTGATCCATCATGAGAAGATGATCGAAGCCTCCGACTTGGTCGTAAAAGCGCTTGATCTGCTTCGCGACGGAATTGGGCGTGCCGCAAATCAAGATGCCTTGCTCGCGTAGCTGCTCGACGCCGCCGGTGCGCACGGCCTTGACCATGCCGCCTTCCGCTTGCCGCATCGCCGCGACATTGGCGGCCACGGGCATATAGCCCGGCGGATTGCGGAAATGCGGCTCGGCGCGCGGGGCGGTCAAATACCAGCGCAGCTCCTCGGCGCCTTTCAAGGCTTCGCTTTCCGAACCGGCGGTGTGAACCAGCGGCATATAGGCAAGGCCGCCGCCGCCAGGAAACCCGTGCTCGACGAAATTCGCGCGATAAGTGTCGAAAAGCGGCTTCACCTTGTCGAAAGGCAGCAGGAAATTGGCGAAGACCCAACCGCGCTCGGCCACGCGTTTGGTGGTTTCCTTGTCGCTCGAACCGGTGATCCAGATTTGCGGGTGCGGGGTCTGGAATGGGCGCGGCCACACATTGATGCTGCGCCGGTGCCAGAACCGTCCTTCATAGTTGAAGGGCTTGTCGATCGCGGCCCAAGCCTTCACCACGAGATCGACGCCTTCCCACAGCTTCTCGCCGGTCAGGGTCGGATTCGCGTTGGAGGCATAGACCTCATAGGGCACGCCGCGCACGAAGCCGCATTCGAGCCGGCTGCGCGAGATGCAATCGATCATCGCCATTTCCTCGGCGATCCGGATCGGATCGTTGCGGTGGCCGATCGGATTGCCGAGCACGCAGATGCGCGCTTTCTTGGTTTGGCGCGCGAGGATGGCAGCGGTCAGCGGCGCGCAAGTGTCGATGCAGCTCGGCGTCTGGTGATGCTCGTTGAGCATCAGATCGAGGCCGAGCTCGTCGGCGATCATGTGCTCGTCGAGATAGCGGTTGTAAAGCTCCGCGCCGATCTTCGGGTCGAAATGCCGGTTCGGCAGGTTGATGCGCGTTGCCGGCTCGTCTTGCGGATAATGCGGATAGGGCATTTCGGTGAAGTGCCAGGCTCTCATCGTGCGGTTTCCTTCACCGTGGCGGCGCCTGTGGTGTTGCCGAGAAAATCCCGGATCAGGCGCAGGAAGAGATCTTTCTGTTCGAGATGCGGATAATGTGCCGCGTCGGGCACGGTTTTAAACGCGGCACCGGGTATCAGCTTGGCATAGGCCGCGCCGTAAGACGGCGTGACGATGCCGTCCGCTTCGCCCCAGATCAGCAAAGTCGGCACGCCGATGCGCGCCAAACGGTGCTTGAGCTTGGGATTGTGCATATAGGGTTCCCAGCAGAAGCGCGCGAAGGATTCGCGATTGCGCGCGATCATGCCGAGCTGCGCGTCGCTGAGCTTGGCGGTATCGCGCTTGGCGCTCTCGGGGTTGCGCCATTTGAGGGTGGCGACTTTCGCCGGCGACAATTGCCAGATATCCGCGATGTCGCGCTCGGCCGGGCCGCCCGGCTTGATGCCGTAAGGATCGACCAGCACAAGCCGCGCAAGGCGGGCATCGTTCTTGGTCGCCATTTCCGCGGCGATCCAGCCGCCAAGCGAGCAGCCGAGCACGGTGACATTGTCGAGGCCGAGCTGTTCGATCAACGAGAGATAGAGATAGGCGATGTCGTCGGGCGCGGTGATCCATTCGGGGCGGTTGGAGGCGCCGAAACCCGGCGGCGACGGCGCGAAAATCTCGAATTCCGCGGCCAGCTCGGCGGCGAAGGGCGCGTCAGGCTCCAACAAATCCTCGCCGGACAACAGCAAAAGCGGCTTTCCGGTGCCGAACCGCCGCAATTCTATCTCGGCATCGCCGATGGCGACGACGCTTGCGCTCCTCGACATGTCGACCGTCCCGCGTGTTTCCTATCCCTGTCGGCCATGGTGGGCCAGAGCCGGTTCGATGACAAGCGCGCGGCGGTTGTGGCGTGGCTCGGTTGCAGGGGAGTTGCGGCTTCGCTAGGTTCGCCGCGACCCGGAAGCGTTGCGGGAGGGGTGGCCGAGCGGTTGAAGGCGCACGCTTGGAAAGCGTGTTTACGGGAAACCGTAACGTGGGTTCGAATCCCACTCCCTCCGCCAGCCTCTGCGCGTGCGAATCCCGCGATTTTTGGCTGAAACAGGGCGCCTGGTTCTGGCGAGTGTGTCCCAAGATCGTGTCCGGCAGCAAGGTCCACCTTGATCGGGACGAAAGACGAGTGCCTTCATGGTGGCAGAGATGGCGCGCCGCGATGTGTTTCTCACCTACTGCACGGCAGGTTTCGATCCCCGTCCGCTATCTCCAAGTGAACCCTTCAGCGAATGGTTCGTCCATTTGCTCCAAAGCGACAACGTTGCCACGGTGCGCACCTCACCCCTGCCAAAGTGGCCATTCCTTGCCAAGGTGGAGAGGGGTGAAATTCACGCGCGCCGCTGGCAGCTTTTCCGGCCGCTGTAAGCGCGGCAGATGTCAAAATCCGTCATGCAACGCACATCGTCGAAACCGCCCTCGCGCATCGCCGCCAGGATCGCCTCGGGCGGGACGCACTGCTCGATCGTTTCCCAGTAATAGCGCGTCAACGTATGTCCGACTCGTCGGCCGGCCGTCCACCGGCTGACAACGGGAACGAGACCGCCGAGATAGGCCGACAGCAGGGCGCGATTGAGACGCTTGGAAGGCCTGGCGATCTCAAGGATCAAGACCGTGCCGTCGGCGCGCAGCACACGATGAAATTCGCGGAAAGTGGCGACGAGGTCCGATACGTGCCGGAGCGCGTATCCCATGGTAAGGAAATCGACGCTGCCATCGGCGAAGGGCAATTGTTCGGCGGTGCCCTGGATCAAGGGAATGCCAAGCTTTGCGCGTGCGGCCGCCAGCATCGCCGCGCTGAGATCGACGCCGATCACATCATCTTCGCCGCCCAGGATCGCGACCGCTTCGCGCGCGACCAGCCCCGTCCCGATGGCAATATCGGCGAGCCGCAAGCCGGGCCTCAGGCCGGCGCGAAGCAGACAGTCGCGCCGGTAGCGTGCGCCGGTGCCGAAGGAAAAAAGCGCGTTGATCCGGTCGTAATAGGGCGCGGCCTCGTCGAAAAGCTTGCGGACGAAGGCGCGGCGCTGATCGCGCCGCTCGTAATAGTCGCGCAGAACCGGGTGCGGCGCGTTCGCTTCGGGGTCGTCCAAGTCAGTCACATCCAAGCGTCCGCGATTGAAGCATGATGAGGCGCGGCAAGCTTGCGCTTATCGGCGCTCTCCTGTCGATTCCTTTCTCGCGCGCGTTTCGCGGGCGCCGGACGCGCTTCCGGCACGCGGGGGTGGATATCGCAGGTGCGAATTGATAATCTCGTGCGAAAGGCGCGCGACGCCTTGCCGTCGATGGCGCCGCCATTTACTGTGGTGTGGACGTATCCATGACACCGTTCGCCAATGAGCAGCGTTGCGACGTTCTCGTGGTCGGCGGTGGGCCGGCGGGCTCGACGATCGCTGCGCTGCTCGCAGAACGCGGCAGGAAGGTGGTTCTCGTCGAGAAGGAGCATCATCCGCGCTTCCATATCGGCGAATCCCTTCTGCCGATGAATCTCATGCTGTTCGAGAAAATGGGACTGCGCGCGGAAATCGAGCGCATCGGCATGATCAAGTATGGGGCCGAGTTCATTTCTCCCTATCACAACAAGTCGATCACCTTCAATTTCGCGAACGCGATCGACAAGCGCTATCCCTATGCCTACCAGGTGCGTCGCTCGGTTCTCGACGAGATTCTCTTCAATCACGCGCGTGCCAAAGGCGCCATGGCGATCGAGGGATGCCGCGTCGGTACGGTGGATTTTCAGCCCGGGGGCGGCGCGGTGGTGCGTGCGCACGACGAGGACGGCGGCGAGCGACGCTGGCATACGCAGTTTGTCGTCGACGCCTCGGGCCGCGATACGCTGCTGGCGAGCCGGCTCGGCATGAAGCAGCGCAATCGGCGCCATAACAGCGCGGCGATGTTCGGCCATTTCAGCGGCGCGCGACGCTCGCCCGGTAAAGCTGAAGGCAATATCACCATCTTCTGGTTCGACGAGGGCTGGTTTTGGTTCATCCCTTTGATCGACGGGAGCACCAGCGTCGGTGCCGTCTGCCGACCCGAATATATCAGGTCGCGGAAGACGGGTCTCGATGCGTTCTTCATGGATACGATCGCGATGTGTCCCGCGATCGCCGAGCGGCTGAGCACGGCCAAATTGCTGGCGCCAGTGACCGGTACGGGCAACTATTCCTATCGCGCCGACCGATCGAACGGCGAGAGCTTCGTCCTGCTCGGGGACGCCTTCGCCTTTGTCGACCCGATTTTTTCGGCCGGCGTTTACTTCGCCATGAACAGCGCCTTCGCCGGCGCGGACGCGGTGGAAACCTGTCTCGACCAGCCGCGGCGCGCGCGCCAGGCCTTGCGTCGCTTCGACGCGCAAACGCGTCGCGGGATCGACACCTTCTCATGGTACATCTATCGCGCAACGCGGCCTGCGCTGCGAAACATGTTCATGTCACCGCGCGACATCCTTGGCATCGAGTCCGCTTTGCTGTCATTGCTCGCCGGCGACGTTTTCCGCCGATCGACGGTTCGCGCCCGGCTGACCATATTCAAGGCGATCTATTACATTTCGAGCGCACTAACACCGCGCCGAACCTTCGAGGCATGGCGCCAGCAACGGCGCAATTTGCAAGCTGGATGATGCCCGACCTTGCCGCGAGCGGGCCCGCCTTCGCAGCCGGATCGCGCTGCCTCCAGGGGGTTCGTCGCGCGGCGAAAAGCGTTTACTATCCTGTTGCTTTCTATGCTCTGCTCGCCATCTTCGCCCTGAGTTGCCTGGCTTGGGGCTTCGTCGCCCTGTTGCTTCTTGCCGTCCTGCCGCGGCGCTTGGGTCAACCGGTCGGCCAATTTCTGATCATGACGGGGTTCCGGTATTTCATCGCGCTGATGCGGGCTAGCCGAATCATCACCTGCGACCTCGCCGCGTTGGATGCCTTGCGCGACCGTGGGCCGCTTATTATCGCGCCTAATCATCCGACCTTGCTCGACGTCATGCTGATTGTCTCGCGCCTGCCGCGCGTGGTCTGCACGGCAAAAGCCAAGCTCTTGAATAATCCTTTCCTCGGCGCCAGCGCGCGCCTCGCCGGCTATGTCCGCAATGACGCGCCGGTCCATCTCATTCGCGAGAGCATTCGGCAATTGCGCGACGGGCGCCAATTGCTGATTTTTCCGGAAGGCACGCGCAGCAGCGGCGACGGCGTCGATGCTTTCAAAGGCGGCTTTGCGCTGATCGCGCAGCACGCCGGCGTGCCGATCCAAACGATTTTTATCGACAGCAATTCGCATTTTCTCGGCAAAGGCTGGTCGCTGCTGCGCAGGCCCGATTTTCCCCTCACCTACCGGGTGCGGCTCGGGCCGGCGCTGGCGGTCGCGGGCGATCGCGACGATTTCGTCGCGGCATTGCAACGATCTTATTGCCGGGAGTTTCAGCGCAACCAAACCTGATCTGTCTGTTCTGCCGCACGGTGCGACATGCCGAGCCATCTCGTCATTATTCCAAGCTACAACACGGGCGCGAAGCTGTTCGAAACCGTCGAACAAGCGCGCGCCCGATGGGACCCGGTTTGGGTGGTAATCGACGGCAGCACCGATGGCACCGGCGCTGAACTCGAATGCCGCGCCGCGCGCGATCCGGGCTTGCGCGTCCTCATCCAATCGCGCAATCGCGGCAAGGGCGCCGCGATCCTTGCGGGTTTGTGCCAAGCACAGGCGAGCGGCTTCACCCATGTGCTGACCATGGATGCGGACGGCCAGCATTCTGCCGCGGCGATCCCGGAGTTCATGGCCGCTTCGCAAAGCGAACCTGAATCGCTGATTCTGGGCCTGCCGGTATTCGATGCGAGCGCGCCGCGTCTGCGCGTCCGCGGACGGCGCGTGTCCAACTGGTTCGCAAATCTCGAAACCTTGGGGCTCGGGATCGGTGATTCATTGTGCGGCTTCCGGGTCTATCCGATTGCCGATCTCCGCGCCGTCATGGAGAAGAGCCTCTGGATGCGCCGTTTCGATTTCGACGTGGAGGCCGCGGTACGGCTATGCTGGCGCGGGCTGCGGCCCGCCAACCGATCGGTGGCGGTACGCTATTTCCGGCCGGACGAAGGCGGGGTTTCGCACTTCAACTACCTGCGCGACAATCTTCTCCTCGCCTGGATGCACAGCCGGCTTCTGGTCGGCTTTGTCTTGCACTTGCCGCGCCTTATGATCCTGCGCGCTAGATCATCCCGCCATTGATGGAAATGAGCTGCCCAGAAATATAGGCGGCTTCATCCGATGCAAGGAACGAGACCAGCGCTGCGACCTCCTCGGGCGTTCCTGCGCGCTTCATCGGCACGAGGCGATCGATTATTTCCTTGGTGAAGACCTCGGCGCTGGTCGGCGAAGCGATGATGCCGGGCGCGATCGTATTGACGGTGATGCCACGGCTCGCGAGCTCCAAGGAAAGCGACCTTGTGGCGCCGTGTAGCCCGGCCTTGGCCGCCGCGTAATTCGTCTGGCCACGATTTCCGACGATCGCGCTGACGGACGAAATGTTGATGACGCGTCCCCACCGCGTGGCAATCATCGGCATGAGCAAAGGCTGCGTGACATTGAAAAAGCCGTTGAGCGACACGTCGATGACGCTGGCCCATTGCTCGCGATTCATGCCTGGCATGACGGCATCGTCATGGATACCAGCATTATTGACGACAATCTGAACGGCGCCGTCCGCCAGCAGCTCGGTCAGCGCGGTCTGGACAGCACCGGGATCGGTGACGTCGAAGCCGATAGCCGCGGCGGATCCGCCGCCGGCGATGATCTGCGCGACAATCGCCTCGGCGTGCGCGAGGCCACTATGAGCGTGGACGTGAACGTGGTTCCCGTCGGCTGCGAGCTTCGCCGAGATCGCGGCGCCGATCGTGCCGCTGCCGCCCGTGACGAGCGCGCGTCTCATATCGGCACTTCTGCCTGCAAAACTACGGTGGCGCGGCCCGCCAGAATTTCCTGCCCGCCGCACGTGATCGAGAATCCGTAGACGACGCTTTCATCATCGCCCATAAGGCGCGTCGCCGTGATGACGAGGTCGTCGTCAAGTCGGTCGAGGCGGTCGCAGCGACAAACGATGTCGCGCAGGCTCGCGATGAGGCCTGCACGCGGACGTTTGCCGATGGCACCCGCCAGCCGGCCATGTGCCGCCATTGCTTGCGCTGCGAACTCGATACCCCCCAGCGCGCCGAGGCGTCCTGCCTGCCGCAAGGGATTGTCCGTCGCACGATGCCGCGTTGACCGGCAACAGATCGTCCCGTCGTTCCAGGACACCACCTCATCGAGCAGACACATGCTGCCGGCGTGGGGGATTAATTCGCCGATCGCCTCGCGCCCGATCATCGCACGGCGGGGGCCAAGGGCGACGGCACGATCGATACGGTGACGGTGTTGTCGCCGAGATATTCGAGGACGATTTTCGTTTCGATCTGCCGCGCTAATGCCTCGATCAGCGGCAGGCTGCGCGCCGCAGGATTGCCGAGCCGGATTGCTTCAAGCCGCGGTTCCGCCATTGCCGTCGGCGGCTCGTTTCCATCCGCCAACGCGATCGTGAGACTCGCGAAACTAGTCTCCGACGGTGCGGGCGTTATTACCAGGCCGACCGCGAAGGTGGACCCGATCGGCCGAAACGCGTTGAGCGGTTCGGGATATGGGAGGTCATAGGCGATCAGCCCGACCGCCCGCTTGTCGACGGTCGCTTGTGCCGCCGCCTCGAGCAACCCGGCGGAGAAGCTGGCGTCGTGGGCGCAGAGGCTGGTCGTTGGCTCGGACGTTTTCGCGGCAATGCTCCAATAGCCGGAAGGCGCATTATGCACGGAATTATGAAAACGCATCGGCGAAACCTCGATTTGTTCGGCGGCAAGCGCATCGAGGATATTGTGAAGCGTGTCGCCGTCGCCGCCGGACGAGGTGAACACGGTTGCCGTATCGCTCGGGTCGCGCTTGGCGTTTTCGAAAGCTTCCGTGCCGACCGCGAGCGCAAGCTTCACAGTCGTGACCATGCGACGCCGTTCATTGGCCGGGAGTAAAGTGCTCTGTGGCAGGCTTACCGGAGCTGACGCGTAATCGCGCCGACCGGCAAGCACAGGGACGGCCGCGTCCCAGCCAACGAGTCCATCGCCCCGGATCCCGACGCCTTCGACATAGACGCGGATCAAGAGGCACGCTCCAAGACGAGGCTGCAATTGCTGCCGCCGAAGCCGAAGGAATTGCTCATCACGCGCTCGACGGGCGCGCAACGGCCCGCGGTGAGGAAGCGGCTGTGCAGCGCGGGATCGACTTCCTGCGTATTCGCGCTGCCGGGCAGAAAGCCATTTTGGATGGCAAGGGCGGAGATGATGACTTCGACGATGCCGGCGGCGCCGAGCGTGTGACCGGTATAGCCCTTCGTTGAGCTGCACGGTGTCTCACAGCCGAACAGTTCGACCAGGGCGCGGTCTTCGGCGGCATCCCCAACCAGCGTTGCGGTGCCGTGCACGTTGACGTAGTCGATGTCCTCGGGCGCCAATCGGGCGGCCGCCAGTGCACGCTCCATGGCGCGACGGGCGCCGGCGCCTTCGGGATGCGGCGTCGACATGTGATAGGCATCGCTGCTTTCGCCGAAACCGCGCAACAGGACCGCGTCGGGCGGCAGGTGAGAAGCCGTCGCCTTTTCGACGATCGCAAAGCCGGACGCTTCGCCGATCGAGATTCCGTCGCGGGACGCGTCGAACGGGCGGCACGGTCCCGGCGATACCAGCCCCAAGGCATGGAATCCATGCATCGTCGTCGCGCAGAGCGTGTCGGCGCCTCCGACAATCGCCGCATCGCAAAGGCCGGCTTCGATCATGCGCGCGGCGTTGCCGAAGGCCTTGGCCGTCGTGGCGCAGGCGGCCGAAACGACAATGGCTGGTCCGGTCAGATGCAGGACCCGCGCGACGAACTTGCCCAGCGAAAAAGTGTTGTGCGTCTCGGCGTAACGGAAGCCGGACGGGAGCTGCCCGGATTCGGGATCGCGGTGCCGATAGGCGAGTTCCGTCTCTTCAATGCCCGAGGTGCTGGTGCCGAGAAAGATTCCGACCCGGTCGGGGCCGTATTTGTCGCGCAGGGTCTCGGCCGCTTCGGTGAAGCCGTCCTGCGCCAAGGCGAGCGCGGCCAAGCGATTGTTGCGGCAATCGAACGGCGCCATGATGTCGTCAAGGCGGAAGGTGTCGAGCGCGTCGACGGTGCCGGTCCAGGTATCGAGCGTCCCGGCGTAGCGGTGCGGTCGCAATCCGCTTCGTCCGGTTTGGAGCGCGCCGAGCGTCGCGTCGAGCCCAAGGCCGAGGCCGCTGGCAATCGCGAAATGACTAAGGCGCAGCGGCTGCATGACGGCCAATGTTCTGATGATCCCGGCGGAAACTCATCGCGGGTCTCCTGCCATCGTGGGACGTCTGTCGAGCGCGGCGAGCCGGGAATCGACCGATGCGGCTTCGCGGTCGATGTAGTCATAGAAGCGCGCCGCAAAAGCGGCGAAGGCGCCGCGCGATTCGGCGGTGTTGAATCGTGTATCGCGCAAATCAGGCTCCTTCTCGGCTCTGATTTGCCGATAAAGCGACGCGAAGTAGTTCAGGTTTGCGCGGAGATCGGTGTAGCGCGACTCCGAGAAGATCTCGTGAAACTGCCCTTTGTACGGACCGAAGACCGGATCGTCGTAGAAGATGAGATTGACCTCAGGATCATAGATGTCGTTGTCTTGCCACATCCGCTCGGCCTCAGCGAGCCCGCCGGGTTCGGTCGGCAGTCGGCCATAATCGAGCAGGGATCGTCGCGCCGTCGCATCGCGATAAAGGTCGCGGAGATCGGCGATATCCATGTCGTTCGTGCGCCGCATGAGATTGACGAATTCGTTTTTCGGCACGGGAAAATCGAAAGCGGAAATCGCGATGAAGCGATCGGTCGGCCAATGGTCCCAAATCCCGGCGACGGCCAGCGCATTGTGCGCCAGGTGCGAGCAATTGTTTTGCACGACGTTCCACACGAAGGGTTTCTTCCCATCGCGATAGATCGCGTTGACGCCGTTGAGGTAGTCGACCATCTTGACCATCTGCGCCTGCGTCACTGGCACGAGCGCGCAATAGCGGTCGCGCCCAAAGGCGACCGCATAATCGGTGGCGACTGATACCTCGTACATGAAATCATGGCGGTCCATGCCCGCCGGCATGTCGTCGAAAACCTCGGGATGGAAAACAATGCCGTCGTAGATGCCTTTGGCCTCGGCGGTTGCCTGAGTCTGGGCGTATGCCGCCCGCGTCAGCCTTTCGCCGGGTGTCAGGTCGCCTTGGAAGAAGAAATCGTGTCCGTCGGTCGCGACCCAATTGGCGTTCTGGAAATGAGCGTTGACGCTCAGCCCGACGCCTTGCTCGGCTTCGGACGTGCCCGGGGCGCACATGACAAGCGTGGGATAGCCGGCGTCGCGGTCGCGGCACACGCCGTTGAGGTAGAAAACCGTATGCCCGCCCGGACCGCCGCTGGTGTCGACGCCGAAGCCCGGCTTCTTCTTGATCTGCGATACAGCGCAGAGCTCGGCATAGAAAGGATAAAGCCGTGCATAAGCCGGCTCGTCGTTTGGGGTCGCCGTGACGTCGAAGGGCGCGGCACAGCCTGCGAGCCAGATCATGATCGCAATGGCAGGCGCGATACGATGCCGACGCATTGAAAACAGCTCCCCGCCTCCTGCTCTCGCCATAGAATATCGAGCGCGGCGGTTCTTGCAATCACGTGACGAATTCACGGTGGGGAAAAAGGCCGCGCGTTAAGGATTTGCCGCCACAATTTCGCCCAAGTCGGCCAGTCGTGCCCGCCCGCCGTGACGTGGACATGGCCGAGGGGCAGGCCGGCGCCGAGGAGCCTGGATCCGGCGGCGAAGCGGTCGGAATGTCCATAGCCGAGGTGCATGAGCGGTCCCTGCCTTTCGGCGCGGATGTAGGATTTGAGCCAGGCAAGGACGCGCCGCTCGCCGTCATTGTCGGCGATCGCGCCAGGCTGCCATGTCGAAAGGCCGCCGGCCCGCTCGACCTCGGCGATGAGTCCGGGCGCGCCGAGGAAGGGCGATAGCAGGACGAGGCCGTCGATCGCGTCGGCGGACTCGGACGTCGCGAGCAAGGCGCCGAAGCAACCGAGGGAAATGCCGCCCAGCCAAATCTGACAATAGCGCTGGCTGTCTTGTGCGGCGATCACTTGGCGCAGGCGTCGGGCGATGCTTCCATCGAGGTAGAAATCGAGATCGGGTTCTGCAATCACGAGATCGACGGCGTCCGCGCCTTCATGCAGCGCGGCGACGAAGCCTTGCGTCAGAAAATCCTCGGCGCGAATATTGAGACCCGGCAGGAGAATAAGCAGCGTTGGCGCGGTTGCGGCGCGCAGCGACGGGTGAAAGACAAGCTCGATCCCTTCCCTGTCGGCCGGTTCCATCCGCCCCGTCACGTCTTGGCCCCAGGCCGCTCGATGGTGCCGCGACGCGTCACGATAGCGGCCAAAACGAGGCTGAGAAAGGCGCCCATCGCCACGGTCATGCCGATGCCGTGCAACACCGGAAGGCGCGCAAAGGAGAGGATGCCGAAGCCGATGATCGTGCAGCCATTGGCAAGCACGAGCGACGCGACCATTCGCTCCGCATTGGCGTCGCTCCAGTCCTGCCGCTCGAAGAAGATGCAATAATTCGATCCGACCGCGACGGTCAGCAACAGCCCAACCAGATTGAAGATCGAGAGCTTATGGTCGCCGACGGTCAAAATCGCGGTCGTCATGATCACCGCGCCGGCGAGCGGCGCCACGACCAACGCGACCCGTCGCGCCGAGCGCAAGCTGACAGCGAGGAGAACCACGATCACAAGGCTGCCGATCGAGGTCAGCATCAACGCCTCGCGGCGATAGACTTCGAGGAGGCGGTCCAATTCGGCTTTGAGATCGACGAAGGTCACACCCTGAATCCCGGCCTCTGCGATGCCCGCTGCGGCTTGGCCGGCATCGCTTACGCCGCGCAAAGTGAGCAAGGCGGTCCAGGCGCCGTGCTGCTCGAACAGGAGCGAGTCGAGCTTGAGCGCCAGGCTCGTCCCTTGCAGCGCTACGCGGTTCAACGGCGGCTGGGCTTTCGCCGCGGCGATATCGACGATGAAAGGCTCGAACAAGTCCGGCTGAAAGGGCATATCCTGCAGCGCGAGGTCGAGGCGCTTGCGCAGCTCGTCCGGGTCGGGCAGCGCGTCTAATCGTGCCTGCTGCGTCGCGACGCTGGGCAGGTATCGTGTTGGCGCGTCATAGCCTGCCGCAATCCCCCGGCCGACGAGCTTGTCCAAGGCCGTCGAGAGTTGCTCGCTGACGCCGAGCGCGCCTTGCTCGTCGGGTGCCGTCGCGAGCACGATGTAGCGGACATCGGGCGCGCCGATATCCGCACGCAGAGTATGATCGAGCGTTTGGTCCGAGGCCGGAATGGGGCTGAGGCTCGTGAGATCGTCTTCCCAGAACCCGCCGCGATGGAGCGCCAAGACCAGGACGGCGCCGGCCAGAACGATCATGGCGGGCAGGCGCAGGTCGCGCGCGTGATCGACGATGGCCAGCAAGGCCGGCGCAAAGACGGCCGATCGCGCGGTCGCGAAATTGCGCGCGAGCAATGCGGGCAGGACCCACCGCGTCACGGCGACGGCAACGAGAAGCCCCGCGATCGAGAACAGGCCCAGCTGAGCAAAACCCGTGAAGCTCGAGAACAGCATCGCGCTGAAGCCGCAAACCGATACGAGCACGCCGAGCTGCAACATCGGCCAGATGCGCGGCAGGGTCGCGTCCGGCGATGTTCCGGGTGCCGTTTGGGTGAATAGGTAAATCGCATAATCGACGGCTTCGCCGATCAAGGTGACGCCGAATCCGAGCGTGATGCCGTGGACGAAGCCGAAGCCAAGGCTGACGGAGGCCACTCCAGCAAGGGCGCCACTCGCGACCGGTACGAGCGCGAGCACGAGAATGCGCGGCGAGCGATAGGTGAAGAGCAGAATCGCGGAAACCAGAAGAGTCGCGATCAGCGACAGGCGCGAGATGTCTTCTTTCATCTCGGCTTTGGTGTGAACGGCGAAGACTCCCGGGCCGGACAAGCGAAGCCGCGCCGAGATGGCGTCCGGCACCGTCGTCCGGGCTCTTGCGAAAGCGTCCTCGAGCGTCGCCAGCGCCCCTTCCTCGCTCACGATGTCGAAGCCGGTTTGCCGCGTCTGGGCAACCAGCAAGGCGCGGGCGCCATCGGGCGAAAACCACACGCCGTCGCGGCGGGCCGGCTGTTTCTGGTCGGCGAACTGGCCGATCAAGGTCAGGATTTCGCCGGTAGGGTCATTGGGCAGGCTTCGCTTAACCAAGCTGCTCATATCGGATCCGAGGAGCCCAAGATCGTTCTCAAGCGCTTGGCGAAGTCCGTCCACGGTAAAGCGCGTGGGCGTTACCGCCGGGCTCAAGACATAGCGATTGCGCCACAGGAGATCGGTCTCAGGGGCGGGGCTTGTCGTCGCCTCGTCGCCATTGTTCACAGCGATGAAGGCGCGATCCTGGCGCAGTCGCGCGGCAAACTCTTTGCTGAGCGCCGCGAGGGTTGCGGGGGGCGCGCCATCGATGGCAACGAGTACGAGACGCGACGCCACCCCGGTCTGCATCTGGTCGACCAGGATCTGCTGCGTCGGCGAGGGCGAGCGCGGCAAGAAAGCCGACATGTCCGCGCTGAATTGCGTGCCCGCGATCACAACACAACAAGCAAGAACGCCGGCGAGCCAAACGAGGACGGCAGGACGCAGCCTGATCGTCACGGTCCGTCCTCGACGATCGTCATGTCGGTACGGTCATCGTCGCGTTCCACGGTTTCGATGTGGCCGATGTGAACATCGGTGCCCGAAATCGAGATCGAGCGGACGATTTCCTGCATCCGTTCGTCGCGAGGTTGCAGCACCAGGTGCCATGCATCGAGATCGCCATCGAGCCGCGTTTCGTAGGTTTGCTGAAGCGCCGTGAGATCGCCAGCAAGCGTCGCGCGGATCCCCGCGATGAAGCCGCCGATTTGCGGGTAGTCGGCGAGGCTAAGAGTTTGCGTCTTGCCCTGGCGGTCGATGGTGAGCTTGTCGCCATCGATCGTCAGGCGCTCGGGATTGGGCTGCAGCGTCTCCTTCTGAAGTTTGTCGGGCGCGGCGTAGATAAGGACGCCGCTATCGACTAGCGGCGCCTTCAGCACGTGCAGGTATTTGCGTTCGATGAAATGCGCGGTCGCCGATTTGACGGCGCCGAAGCGCGACATCAATTGCGGCAGGTCCAACGCTTGCGGCCGTGCGGCTTGCGCGACGGCGCGCGCTCCGACGAACTCGACGCCGGCGATTACGAGCAGGGCGATGAACCTCGGCGCGCGCATTCTCAAGCCCAAAAATCGTAGAAGTTGAACCAGTTATAGGGCGCCAGGCGGCAGAAATGCTCGATGCGTGCGACGTAGCGGCGCGTGGCTTGGGCGATGGCGTCTTGGCGTGCCTCAGGCGGCACGTCGCTAAAGTCGGCAAGAGGCTCAAAATAGACGTCGTAGCGCCTTCCGCCGCGATAAAGACCCACCATGAGAATGACCCGACGTTGAAGAAGCGCGGCGAGGCGAAATGGGCCCAGAGGGAAACGCGCGGGCCTGCCAAGAAAGTCGACGCTCAAATGCTCATCGTCGCCGAGCGAAAGCCCGCGATCGGCGAGTATGCCGATCATATGGCCTTGATCAAGGCGCTGTCTGACGGCGAGCATCGAGCCGGATTGACCGAGCGCGATTACCTCGAGCGCTAAATCGGGGTTGATCGCGTTGAGGACGGAATTGATCTTCTGCGCATTCTCTTCGTACATGAGGAGGCTCAATTTGAGCCCGGGTTGGCGGTGGCCGAGCGCACGCAGGATCTCGAAACTGCCAAGATGCGCGCCGAAGAGAAAACAACCTTCGCCCCGGGCGATCTCGGTCTTGGCGACGTCTTCACCCGCAGATTCGACCTCGAAAAGTCCGAGTTGGTTGTTCAGCAGATAGACGCGGTCAAGCACACAGGCGGCAAAGCAATGGTAATGCGCGAGGCTTTCGCCGAGGCGCGGCTCGCGACCAAGCGCGCAGCGCAGATAATCGGCCGACGCGGCCCGCGACGCCTTGGAGAAAGCCAGAAAATAGAGGCAGATCGGATAAAGCGTAAGGCGCGTTGCGGCGCGACCAAGGTGGAGGGCGATCCAAACGATCAGCCTGATCGCGGCGATGGCACCGCGCTCGCCGCGACTTGCCCAAGCCTCGCCGCGGAATTCTTGGGGCGTCATCCGCGCTTGTCGCCCAGGCGAAGTGTGCCTATCACCGCAATCTCGTCCGTCGCCACAAGCACGCATCGAAAATGGGCGTCGGTACCTGACAAGTCCCATTCGATCTTTATCCGATCGCCCGGGCGGACCGGCCGCAGGAATTTGACCGTCCGCAATGCACAAGATCGCAAAGCGCCCTCGCCGGCGATGGCAAGCAGTGCGGCATCGAGCAGTACCGCGCCAGGTATGATCGGATTGCCAGGAAAATGCCCCGCTGCCGTGGGGTGATCTTCGGCAAAACGCATTTCGATGGCGTGAGGCACCAGCGCGCTCCGTGAGCTCAGCCGTTATCACGATCGGTGAGACGTGCGACAGAATCGCGCGTCAGCTTGCCAAGAAGATTGCGTGGCAATGTATCGACGAAGCGCAGCGGGCGCGGCAGGAAGATCGCGTCGATGCGTTGACGCAGCGCCGCAAGGATGGCGTCGGCGGTCAGTCCGGGTGCGACGACAAGCGCCGTGAGTCGCGTCGTCCCGTCATCGCGTTCTTCCGGCATGATAAAAACGCCATCGCGCACCCCGGGGATCGAATTGAGGTGATAATTGAGATACGTCAACAAGGTGCGTTTGCCAGCGATGTTGACGAGATCGGCCGTTCGGCCGTGAAGACGAAATCGCGCGGAGCCGCGTAGTTCGATGATGTCGCTCAACAAAATGTCACCTTCGACGGGCGGTCCCGAGGCCCAGCTTCCGGCAGCATCCTGCCGCAACGCGACGCCTTCGAGACACTCCCATTCCTCGGTTTCGACGGTTCGGCGCACCGCCAACTGCCCCGCTTCGGAGCAACCATAGATTTCGAGCAAAGGCGCGCCGAAACGGCGCTCGGCTTCGACCGCCAATTGCGGCGACAGGGGTGCCGTCGCGCTGATCACGAGAGCGACGGAAGGTGGTTGCCCGCCATCAGCGAGGATTGCCCGCAAGTGGATCGGCGTCGTCACCAGGATCCGTGGTGCCGGGGTCGCATTAATACAAGCAGCCACATCGCTCGGGTAGAAGGGACGCGCGTGGTGAAGCGCGAGGCCGTGCTGGAGCGCCAGCATCACGGTCGATTCGAGGCCATAGCTATGCTGCTGCGGAACCGTGCCGATGACGGCGGCAGCGGGGAAACGCGCGACGGAGAGCGCGGCGCCGGCAGCCAGAGAACTCCGAACCAGCGATCCCCAACTTTTTACGTGCGGCGTCGGTCGGCCGGTCGAGCCCGAGGTGAAAAGGACGACCGCCTGCTGGTCGCCGGGAACAGCGGGCATCGCCGAAGGCTGCGGCCCGGCGGCGAGCGTCGCCGGAAAGGCAAACACGGGCATCGCGAGAGCGGGGGGCCTCTCATCGTAAATCGCGTAGAGACCGTCGAATTCCGCGACGATGCTGGCGAGCACGCCTTGCGTGTCGCTCGGCGGCAGGAGGCTGATCTGGTCGCGCATCAAAGCGGCCGCGAACGCGACTGTGAAACGATAGCGATCGGTGCAAAGATTGACGATGTATCGCCGCGGCGGCAACGCCGCCGACAGTGCCGCGACATCGCGCAGGAAATTCTCCACCGTCACCGGGCCCGATCGGTCGATGGCAAAAACCGCATCGAGCCGGTCATGGCGCGTGAGCATGTAGGTGATCGTCATCGGCGAGGTGGCGCGGACAAAGCGATAAGAACGCTCAAATGGTATCCGCTTGCTGCGCGCTTTTTTCGGTGGTCTTCGCCACGACCCGTATTATTTCGGACAAGCTGTCCCGCGGGAAGTTGCGGAACCGGAAAAGGCGATAGAGGGCCTCGACGACGAACATGAGAACCACGAGCGGCAGGTTTAGGACGTTGACGAAGAACGACCATACTTCGAGCGGAGCGAACAAATACAACGTCACGGAACCGATCAGCTGAGCCGCGAAAAAGCCACACCAAGCAAAGGTGACGCGGCGGGTATGAACGACCAGCTCGGGCGGCAGCGGGCCGCGAACGGCGTCGACCACCCGGGTGAGCATCGCTTTCTGGCCCGGCAACAGGGTATAGCCGAAGCCGAACAGCAATGCCCCGTAAGCCAGCGCGTGCGGCAGGCCGGGCATGGCGGTCAAGGCAAAGCCGGAGCGCTCTGCCAACACAATCGCGAATGCCAACAATACTGCAATGGGACCGAGCCATTTGATCCGCGCGGGATCGCGGATAACGGCGATGGCGCCGAGGATGAGCAATTGGGCAATAGGAATCGCGACGACGAGCTGAGTCCATGTGGACGTCGCAATTGCCGCGTGAATCGCCAAAGGCGCTGCCACGACGGCCGCAATTCCGAAGGTTTTGCCCGCGGATGCGGCGCGGCGCTCCATTTAGTTCGTCCGATGCTGCTGGATATATTCGCTCAGGCTGCGAAGCGAACTGAAGATCGTGACATTGTTCTTGTTGTCCGAGCGCAATTTCACGCCGAAGGCTTTCGAGACGGCGAGCGCGACCTCGAGGATATCGATCGAATCGAGGCCGAGTCCTTCCTCGTAAAGCGGCGCCGTCGGATCGATGCTCGAAGGCGTTGCCTCCAAGTTCAGCGTTCTCACGATCAGATCGGCTAATTCGTTTTCTTGCGCAGTTTGTGGATTGAGATCAGGCATTTTTGACCTATTATCGATTCTCGCCGAGGCGAGAGAACCTTCCCAACAATACCAAATTTTGACGCTCCAGAGAAAAAATACCACCAATTCCTGCGCGATAACAGGCACGGGAAAATCCGAAATCCCAAGACCCGGCGAATGATCGGAATCGGGCTGAAAGCGGGTATGCGCCTCGACGGGCGCTCGTCATGTATCGCCGGATCTTGCCGATGTGTCGCCGCAATCATCGAACGCTGCCGACACCCGAATGCTCTGCAGAGCTTAGACCCAGGGCTTGCCGACCTGAGCTTCGACGTTACGCCTCTCCGCGTGTAACCCGGACCTCGTCTGAGGCCGGCAATCACTCGCATCTGAATGAGCGCTCGTGCCCACACAAAGGCCGCCGCGCAGAGCACCCAACGCTAAGCTCGATCTTTTTGGCGAGGCTATCGCTCGCACCTCGACCATCGCATGAGCGGCCGTGCCGAGAAGCCTCGCCGCGCCGCGTCAGGTGCTTTCCGTGCATCTGTACAATCCTGGTCACGCCCGATGCCAGGCATCTGGAAAAAGCGCGGAAACTCATGTATTTCGGGCGCATCGCTGGAGTGTCCCACTCCCTCCGCCAGCCTCTGCGTGCCGGCCCAGCCGAATGCGTGCGCGTGGTAGGATGCGCTAGTGTCAGCTGTCGATCGCAACGTCTCCGATGGTGATCCTGCCGCCCCCCAACCGCCCAGGTTGAGCGCGCTCCTGCAGCTCGCGCCGCTTTATAAATTTCTGCGCCCCTATTGGCTGCAGATCCTTGGCGCCGGCATCGCGTTGGTGATCTCTTCCGCGACGGTGCTCGTGCTCGGCCAAGGCCTGCGTTACCTGGTCGATGAAGGGCTGCGGACCTCGAACACCGGCCTGCTCGACCGTGCGGTTGCGGTACTGCTCGCGACGGTGCTAGTCTTGGCGGTCTCGACTTATTTCCGGTTCTATCTCGTCTCCTGGATCGGCGAGCGGGTGGTCGCCGATCTGCGAAAGGCCGTGTTCGACCGCATCATCGCGATGAGCCCGGCCTATTTCGAGACCACCAAGACCGGCGAAGTGCTCTCGCGCCTCACCACCGACACGACATTGTTGCAGACGGTGATCGGCTCGAGCGTGTCGCTCGCTTTGCGCAATCTGCTGATTCTCGTGGGCGGCATTGCCATGTTGGCGGCCACGAGCCTCAAGCTGACGGCGGTCGTCTTGGCCATCGTGCCGGTGGTCGTCGTGCCGATTCTGACCTTCGGCCGCCGCGTGCGCCGCTTGTCACGCCGCTCGCAGGACAGCGTCGCCGATGTCGGCGCCTATGCCGAGGAAATGATCAATGCCATCCGCACGGTCCAGGCCTTTACCCATGAAGCGGCCGATCGCGCGGATTTCAGCGCGCGGGTGAAAGAGGCGTTCGACGTCGCAATCGCCCGCATCCGCGTGCGCGCCTATCTCAACGGCGTCATCATCTTTCTTGCATTTGGCGCGGTCGCGCTCGTTTTGTGGATCGGCGGCTACGACGTCGTCAGCGGGCGGATGACCGGCGGCCAGCTCTCGGCCTTCGTCTTCTACGCGATCCTGGTCGCCTTTGCGGTCGGCACGCTATCCGAGGTATTCGGCGATCTTCAGCGCGCGGCCGGGGCCACGGAAAGACTCCTCGAGCTTTTGGCAATCCAGCCCGACATCGCGGCGCCGGCGAATCCGACCGCGCTGCCCGTGCCGCCACGCGGCACGCTCGATTTCGAATCCGTGACGTTCTTCTACCCCGCTCGGCCCGACCGGCCGGCGCTCGAAGATTTTTCGCTCTCCGTAAAACCCGGGGAGACGGTAGCACTGGTCGGCCCGTCGGGAGCCGGCAAGACCACTGTGTTCCAGATATTGTTGCGCTTCTACGACATTGCGCGCGGCGCGGTGCGCGTCGACGGCGTCGATATCCGCGACGCCGATCCGACCGAGCTGCGTCATCGCATCGGGCTCGTTGCGCAAGACCCGGTCATCTTCGGCACCTCGGCCTTGGAAAACATCCGCTACGGCCGGCCCGAGGCCAGCGACGCCGAAGTGCGTGCCGCCGCGAAGGTCGCTGCCGCCGACGCCTTTCTCGACCAACTGCCGGAAGGCTTCGACACGTTTCTCGGCGAGAAAGGCATCCGGCTGTCCGGCGGCCAGCGCCAGCGGATCGCGATTGCGCGCGCCGTCTTGCGCGACCCTGCTATCCTCCTGCTCGACGAGGCAACCTCGGCGCTCGATGCGGAGTTGGAGCGCGCCGTTCAGCTCGCCTTGGAGCATCTATCGCGCGGACGCACCACCCTCGTCATCGCTCATCGGCTCGCCACCGTGCTGAAGGCGGATCGCATCGTGGTGATGGATGAGGGGCGCATCGTCGCGCAAGGCTCGCACCACGCGCTGATCCAGGCCGGCGGCCTCTATGCGCGGCTCGCCGCCTTGCAATTCAGCGACGCGCCGTCGCGCGAAGTGTCGGTGCCTTGAGGGGAGGCGAAACAGGTCGAGCGTTTACTCCGGCCGCGCCGGATGATCTTGCTTTTTGTCGAGCAAGTCCCAAACGCCGATATGGCTTTTGCCGGGCCGTGTGCCGATCATGGCGCCGCGATCGAGTTTCGCGATCACTCTCTCGGCGGCGCGCATCGTCCAATCGTCGTATTGGTCGTTGAGGCGCTTCATTCTCTGCCAGAGATTCATGTTGGTTCCCCCGACCGTGGGCTGGCGCTCGCTCCGTCGGAACGCTGGTCTTGCGCTCCGCCCGTCGCACGCGCGGCCAGCAGCGCCTCGGCGTCGCCGAGCAGGGCAAGCGTCTTCTCTCTCGTCGCGTCGTCCAAATTCATTTGGAGCAAGCGGCGATAGTGATCGACATTGAGCCGTGTGATGCCCGGATCTTCCATGAACCTTCTCCCTGTGGGATGCGCCGATCGCCCGCCCGTCTTAGGTGAGATCGCCTTCCATCGCGACCCGTTGGTGACCATCTTTCAGCGATTTGATCCGGTACTGCGCGACGCCGTGCTCGATCGGAAGCGTGCGAAGAATCTCAAACTGGCCCAGCGGGGTGAGGCGAAGATCGCTGGGGACGAATTCGACCATTCGGCCGATCTTGAATTTATGGGCAATCATCGCTTGGTTCTCTCCATCGTTAAGCGCGGTTGATCGGCGTCTAGCGGGAATCCCCGAGGGGGGCCGACGGAGACGCCGTCGTGGTCGAGACGGGGTTGTCGGCGTCGGGCGTGGTCGGATGGTTCCGGCCCATGATGGCGAAGAGCATCCAACTCGTGAGCGCCGCGACAACGACAATCATCACGATCGACGAAGACGCTTTCGGCTTCCGCGACCCGGTTCCGGTCGTCGTCGAAGTTGTCTCGGCCGCGCGCTTCGTCGGCAGCAGTTCCACCAAGCGTGCGGCGATGCCATCCGAGTCAGGCTGCGTCCAGGTTCCGTTCGGAAGCTGCGCGATGATCGCTGCGAGACTCTTCATCGCCGCGTCGCGCGACATCTGCGCCAGCCGCGCCGATTCCTGCCACGGGTCGATCCCGAGCCTTGCCAGCGCCGAAAGCACGGTGAGGACCGAGTGATTCTTTTCTTCGCCGATCGGCGCGAAGAGAAACTCGTTGAACTCGGATTTCAGCAGCGAGAATGCGGGCGGGAGCGTCGTTTCAAGACCGCCCATGCGTCACGTATAGGCGCGGCAAAGCGCGTAAACGGCGATCGCCATAACGAGGAAGACGGGCACGACAATCGGCGGGACGAACCAAGAGGCGGAGATTGCACACTCCTTCGCTTTTCAGGCGGGAGTGCGCGTCTCTCTCTGCCGCGGACGCCCGGATTAAGCTTCGTGCCCGCGGTACTCTTGTAGATGGGGATGAAACGCTGAAATCTCAAGAGGTTGATCCAAGCCGAGCGGATATCGCGAAGGTCCGAGAGGGATGGCCGGACGGCCGAAGGCGCCGCCTCGGCAGGCATCGATACCGAATCCGTGATGTGGACACAAATCGCGCTCTCTCTGTCGGCGGATCGCGCGCACAGAATGACGAGGCATATCGCCCCCCTTGCCGCGACCCGCGGCGCCAACGCGAAATTGATCTGAATCAATTCCGGGCGATATCGCGCGCCTATAGTTAACGCTCACCGATTTCAGCGGAGGAATGCCATGCCAGCGAACGCAGGCGATAACCGTTTTGGGCGTCGTACATTCCTGAAGGCAACCTCGGCAGGCGCGGGAGCGGCGGCGCTAACCGGCGTTCTTGCTAGCGAAGCCGCCGGCGCGGCAACACGATGGGACTTGGAGACGGATGTCGTCATCCTCGGCTATGGCGGCGCGGGTGCTTGTGCCGCTATCGAAGCGCATGATGCGGGCGCCAAGGTGCTGATCCTCGAGAAGCAGCCGCAAGCGACTCACTATCCGAATACGCGAACCGCCGCCGGCGCGGTCTATGCAGCCGATCCGACTGGCGATCCTGCGGCGCTCAAGGATTACGCCAAGGCGATCATGAGCGGCGACAACCTGCCCTGGATGCTCGAAGGCGAAGAGGCTGACATATCCGACGGGATCGCGGCCGCCTGGGCAAAATACGAGCCGCAAAACATCGCGTTCCTGCAAAAGCTCGATCCGGACTTCAAGCCCGTGCCGATCGGGCCGGCCGGGTTCAATGCGTTTCCTGGTGCTGCCGCGGCGAAAGACCGGGATTTCTTCTCGTCCTACACCGGTCACGTGGACTTCGGGCGCTCGACCAAGGATCTGCCGAAAAACCAGAAGATGATGGGCGAAGCGCTCTTTGCCTGCATGAGCAACGGCGTCGCGACGCGTAAGAACATCCGTGTCCTTTACGAAACACCGGCGAAAACGCTTGTCATCGACGATAAGGGGGCGGTGAACGGCGTCGTCGCCGAACAGAAGGGGAAGGCGATTCGCATCAAGGCGCGCCGCGCGGTCATCATCACGACCGGCGGCTACGAGTATAGCAGGCAGCTGCGCGAAGCCTTTCTCGACGGGCCGGCCGGCGAGGGCTGGGCGTTTTACGGCACCGATGCCAACACAGGCGACGGAATCGTGATGGCTCTACGTGTCGGCGCGGGTCTCTTGAAAGCTGGCGTGGCTGCCGGCGGATTGCTCGCCGCCGTGCCTTTGCGCGCGAACGGCTTGCGCATCGGCGTCGGCATCAGCGCGATCGGGACGCCGAATTCGATGATCGTCAATAATCTCGGCAAACGTTATTTCGACGAAAGCGAGGCAACCTCGGCGAGCTATTTCTACTACCACGAAGGAACCAAGTTCGACGTCAAGTCGATGGACTATCCGAACGTTCCCAGCTGGCTCGTCTTCGACGAGACCTTGCGCAAGCGCGGACCGATGGTCTCCGGCGCTTTCGGAACGGTGGGCTACGGCATGGTGCCATGGACACCCGACAATATGGATGCGATCAATCGCGGCTGGATCCTCAAGGCGGACACGATCGAAGAGCTTGCGGCGAAGATCCAAGGCGAGAAAGACAATCGCAAGCGTTTGAACGCCGATGACTTGAAGGCTTCGCTGCAACGCTTCAACGACTTTTGCGTCAAAGGTAGCGATGATGATTTCGGGCGAAAGCTTCAGGCCGCGGCCGCTATCACGACGCCGCCTTATTACGCGCTCGCGCTTTATTTGGGCGGCCCGAACACCGGAGGCGGCCTCTACGCCAATGCCGACCGTCAGGTTCTCGATTGGGAGGGCAAGCCGGTCCCCCATCTCTTTGCCGCCGGCGAAATTGCCTCGGTCTTCAAATATGTCGGCAGCGCGCATCTGAGCGAATGCATCGTGTTCGGCCGAATTGCCGGCATGAATGCTGCCGCGCTGAAACCTTGGGGGTGACGCCGCAAGGGCAATGAAAGACCTGGCTCTATCGAAAGTCTATCAACTGCTCGAACCCGGGCCTGTGGTTCTGTTGACGACGGCGCGCAAAGGTCGCGCCAACGTCATGACCATGTCGTGGCACATGATGGTCGAGTTCGAGCCGCCGCTCATTGCCTGCGTCGTCAGCAATGCCGGTTACAGCTTCGCCGCCTTGCGCGCGACCAAGGAATGCGTGATCGCCGTGCCCGCGGTGAAGCTGGCCCCCAAGATCGTGAAGATCGGCAATTGCTCGGGCCGCGATGTCGACAAGTTTGCGACATTCGGCTTGACGACGCTGCCGGCCGAGAACGTGGCGCCGCCTCTCATCGCCGAGTGTTTCGCCAATCTCGAATGCAAGGTGGCCGATACGAGCCTCGTCAATCGCTATTGCCTCTTTGTCCTTGAAGTGCTCAAGGCCTGGATCGATCCGGCGCAGAAGAATCCGCGCACCATCCATCATCACGGTTACGGAAAGTTCGCCGTCGACGGCAGGACGATCACGCTGAAGTCGAAGATGCGCTAGGCGACTATCGCCGGCCCTCGAAGGCATAGGCGGAGGCGCCTTTGATGGTCTCGTCCACCACCAAGCGATGTTGCAGCGGCGGGAAGGCGCGTTGGCGGCAATTCGTACGCTCGCAAAGACGGCAGCCAATGCCGATTTCGACCGCCGCGTTGAGCTTGGTCAGGTCGAGCCCGTCGGAATAGACCAGCTCCGACGCGCGCGCGATATCGCAGCCGAGCCCGACCGCGAGATGGGACACGGGCGCGTGGAAGCTGCCGGCCTGGTGATCGAGCGTGCGCGCGATCGCAAAGAAGGTCGCGCCGTCGGGCAAGCGTGCGATCTGGCGCCGGATCAGGCCGGGGGTCGCGAAGGCCTCATGCACGATGAAGCGCGCGCAAGAGCCGCCGAAGCGCGAGAAATGAAAGCCGGCGGCCGAGAAGCGCTTGCTGATATTGCCGGCGATATCGGCGCGCAGAAAGAACAAGGGCACGCCGGCATCGCCGGGCTTCTGCAAGGTCGAAAGACGATGCGCGACCTGTTCGAACGAGGTCTCGAAGCGGTGCATCAACAGCTCGAGGTCGTAACGCGCGCCGCGCGCCTCGGCGAGGAAAGCGTCGTAAGGCATCAGCGCGGCACCGGCGAAGTAATTGGCCAGCCCGACCCGGCACAGGGTTTCGGCTTCGGGCGACGAGAGCTTGGCCGCGCGGATGATGCCGTCGATCGCATCCTTTGCCTCGATCAGGCCGAGCTGATAGGCCATGTGGAAATGGCGGCTTGCCTGCGGCAAGGCTTCCGACAGGCTGAGTGTATGGGTTGCGGGATCGTAGCGCCGCAACGCGCCCGCCAATTGGTCGAGCGGCAAGGACAGAGTCTTGATGCCGTGAAGCCGCTGCAGCCGATCGCGCAGCCCGTGACCGAGACCGGATTGCTCGACCGCGATGTCGCGGCGCAGCGCCTCGGCGGCGGTTTCGATTTCCGCAAAATAATTCGCATGACCTTCGAAGAAGTCGCGTGCTTCCTCGGTCGGCAGCACGATGCGCTGTTTGCGGCCGCTGGGCAGGTCGATCTTCATCGCTTGCGCGTCCTCGCGCGCCAGGCGCCAGGCGCGATAGAGATCGACGATCGCACGCGCGGCGTTGGGCGCGGATGCCACCAGCCGGCGCACCTCCTCGGCATCCATCTCGGCGGATTTGAGCCCGGCATCGGCAAAGACCTCGGCCAAGGCCGAGGCGAGTTGCCGCTCCGGATCGTCCGACAGTTCCTGCAAATCGAGATCGAAGACCTGGCCGAGCTTCAGCAGCAGCGACACGGTGACGGGCCGCTCGTCATGCTCGATCAAATTGAGATAGCTCGCACTGATGCCGACGCGCTCCGCCATCTGCTTTTGCGTCAGGTTGCGTTCCTGGCGCAGCCGGCGAAGCTTGTTGCCCAGCAAAGCCTTGGTCAGGGCCATCCTCACCTCGCGTGATTTACAGATTTACTAACGCGCCGCAGAAGCCGAAAATTCTTAACGAGTTTACGAGGTTAGCGAGGAGAATATCATTGGCTTTCGCGGCCGCAATGTAAATATCTTGACCAGCTTTACTCCTGCCCGCGAAAGGATTTCCTCATGACCGACGAAATGATGAACCGCTCTCATGCCCGCTGGCGCGGGACCAAGCGCGACTATTCCGAAAGCGAAGTCCGGCGCCTGTCGGGCTCGGTGCAGATTTCGCACACTTTGGCCGAGCGCGGCGCCAAGAAGCTGTGGCAGCTGCTCCACAACGAAGCCTATGTGCCGACCTTGGGCGCGCTCACCGGCAATCAGGCGCTGCAACAGGTGAAGGCCGGGCTGAAGGCGATCTACCTTTCGGGCTGGCAGGTCGCGGCCGATGCCAACAATGCCGGGCAGATGTATCCCGACCAAAGCCTTTACCCGTCCAGCTCGGTGCCCGATGTCGTGCGCCGCATCAACCGTACCTTGCAGCGCGCCGATCAAATCCAGCGTATGGAAGAAGGCCGCGAGCATGATTTCTTCGCGCCGATCATCGCCGACGCCGAAGCCGGCTTTGGCGGGCCGTTGAACGCCTTCGAGCTGATGAAGGCGATGATCGAGGCGGGCGCGGCTGGCGTGCATTTCGAGGACCAGCTGGCCTCGGAAAAGAAATGCGGCCATCTCGGCGGCAAGGTGCTGGTGCCGATGCAGCAATTCACGCGGACGCTTTCCGCCGCGCGTTTGGCGGCCGACATCGAAGGCGTGCCGACCGTTCTGCTGGCGCGTACGGACGCGGAATTGGCGTTGCTGCTCACTGCCGATATCGATCCGCGCGACCGGCCCTTCCTCACCGGCGAGCGCACGCCGGAAGGCTTCTTCCGCGTGAAGCCGGGCATGGGTCGCGAATATGCGATCGCGCGTGGCCTGGCTTATGCCGAATATGCCGATCTCATCTGGTGGGAAACCTCGAGCCCGGATCTCGACGATGCGCGCCGCTTCGCCGACGCGATCCACCACCACTTCCCCGGCAAGCTCCTCGCTTACAATTGCTCGCCTTCCTTCAACTGGAAGAAGAAGCTGTCGCCGCAGGAGCTCAAGGACTTCCAAAAGGCGATCGGCGCCATGGGCTACAAGTTCCAATTCGTGACCCTGGCCGGCTTCCACCAGCTCAATTACGGCATGTTCGAGCTCGCATCGGCCTATGCGCGCAGCGGCATGGCGGCTTATTCCGAGCTGCAAGAGGCCGAGTTCGCCGCCGAGAAACGCGGTTACACGGCGATCAAGCATCAACGCGAAGTCGGCACCGGCTATTTCGACGCGGTGGCGACGGCGTTGTCGAGCGGCCAGGCCTCGACCACGGCCATGGCTGACTTGACCGAAACCGCGCAGTTCTACGAGACGCCAAAGGCCGAAGAAGCCGTCGCGGCAGAGTAAGCCGCATCATCGGGCAGGCGAGGCCGGCGCAAGCCGGCCTCCGTCTGACCGTTCGGATCTTGATTTGGTCGCATTTTCTGTGGCGAACCGCTGCACACTTCGCCGGAAAATGCTCCATTCAGATCGCCACCAGCCTCACATCTACCCGGCAGATTTTGCCGCCTCTATTCTCGCGGCGAGCGCATTGTGCCGGCCTTGCGGCGCGGCTTGCGCCGAAACCCCCGCTGAAACGCTGCCCCTCGCAAGTTCTTGCTCTGGCCCGCCCTTTGCTTTGGCAAGGGTGAGTTCCGCGCGCGGCTATTCGCGCGCCTTGCCGAGGCATCGTCACCGCTCATGGATTTGTTCAGCGCCCTTTCCGGACTCGTCGATCGGCTCGATCCCGATATCACCGCCTTCCTAGACCATTTCAGCGACGGAAGGGTGCCGCTACGCCTGTCCTTCGCGATCGTGGTCGCCGCCGCCGCGCTGCTGGCGATCCTGATCGGCTGGGGCGCGGTCGCTTTGACGCGCATCCATCGCCTGCGCCGTCTGGTGCGCTCGCTCGCCTCGGGCGGGGGATTGCGCGCCAATCTGCGCCAGGTCGATGCGGCCTTGTCGCAATCGATGTTCGGCGCGGCCTGGGCCGAGTACCGCGAATGCCTTAAGGAAGGCGAGGATCGCGTTCTTTATCCGCGCCGGCCGGACGAGTATCTGGGCCTTCACGCGATCGGCGGCGCAAGCTTTCCCTCCCGTTTCTTCGCCGCGGTCCATGGCTATTTCGTCGGCGTCGGGTTGCTGCTCACCTTTATCGGGCTGGTCGCGGCGTTGAAATTCGCGTCGGCCGGGGTTGCCTCCTCGGATCTCGTCGTGGCGAAGCAGGCGCTCAACGCGCTGCTCAGCGCCGCGTCGTTCAAATTCATGACCTCGATCGCGGGGCTGGGCTGCTCGCTCGTCCTGTCGGTTGCTTCGCGCACCATGACCTATCTGATCGAAAGCGAGGCCCAGGGTCTTGCCGGCGATCTCGAACGCGGCATGGCGCCGATCTTCACCGAATGTCTCGCTTATGATCAGCTTGCCGCGACGCGCGCGCAGCTCGGCCAGCTCGAACGGATCGGCTCGACCCTCGCATCGATGCGCGAGCTGAATGCCGGTGCCGCATCCGCGCGCAGCGAGGCGAGCACCGATGCTCGCGCGGCGGATCACGAAGCCTTGGCCGGGATGCTCAAAACCTTCGCCGCGGAAATGCGCCATTCGACCGGCAGCGAGATGAATCAGCTTGCGGTGAAGCTCTCCGAAGTGGGCGCGGCCATCGGCGGCATGCAGCACCATATCGACAATTCCGGCCAGCTTTTCGCCGATCAGCTGAACCTGGCTTCCTCGCATCTGCTCAACGCGGCGATCACTTTGCAGGAAAGCGTCGATGCGCGGATCAACCGGGTCGGCGACCGGATCGACGCGCTCGCCGAAACCTTCGCCAAAAGCGAGCAGCTTTTCGCTTCGGCGGCGAACAATGCCGCGCGCGGCATGGCGCAATCGATCAAAGGCGTCGGCGACGAGATCGCCGTCGGCGTGGTCAAGGCGACCCATGCGTTGGTCGCGACCTCGGACAGTCTGGCGCAACGTCTGGGCGGCGTGCTCGGCGGCTTCGACACCTTCAATCAGAGCATGCAGTCGCAAGTCTCGAGCATGAGAGAGATCGTGTCCTCGCTCAACGGCGCGCGCAACGTGCTCGATGCGAGCGCAAGCATTTGGGAGCGCTCTGCGGCGCCGGTCATCGCGTCTGTCGATGCTTCGCGCCGGGTCGTCATCGAGCTTGGCCAAGTCGCGGACCGCGTCTCCACGACGCAGCACGACATGGCGCAGATGGCCAAGGCGGTCACTCAGCTTTCCGACAAGACCACCGTCGTCTGGGAGAATTACCGCGCCCGATTTGAGAAGGTCGACGACGATCTTCAGGCGGTGTTCGATCGCCTCCAGGGCGGCACGCGCGCCTTTGGCAAAGAGGTCATGGATTTCGTCGGCGAGCTCGATGCCAGCCTAACCGAAGGCATGCAAGCTCTGTCGGTCGGCACCGACGAGCTGCGCAAAGTCGCGGAGATTCTGGCGGTCGACGTCAAGGCGAAAGCGGCTTGAGATGCGGCGCGCCACGGTAGCGGCCGGAAGGCACGCACGGCGCCAGGGCGCCGAGCAAGGCGACTATTTCGCGTCGATGACCGATTTGATGCTCGGTCTAGTGTTCGTCTTCATCATCATGCTGATGGGCTTCGTCCTCAATCTGCACGAAGCCGCGCCCAAGATCGTCGATACGACCGTGAAACCCGTCGAGCAGGATCTGGCGCGGCGCGAAATGCTGCGCGACATCGCCAAGATTCTCGAAGGGATTTTGCCGGTGACGGTCGACGAGGATAACGGCACTTTGCAGCTCGGCGGCGATGTTCTCTTTCCCAAAGGCTCGGCGGATGCCTATCCCGAGGCGATGACCAAGCTGCGCATACTCGGCTTCGCGCTCGATCGCGTGCTGCCCTGTTATGCCGTTACCACCGACTCCCGGCCGCTCGGCCAATGCGCCAACAAGCATCGCGGCCGGCTCGACGCGGTCTATATCGAAGGCCACACCGATACCACGCCGATTCACACGGCGCGCTTCCAGAACAATTGGGAATTGTCGGCGGCGCGCGCCTCGGCGACCTTCGGTCAAATGGTCCTCGCCTATCCCGGCCTCGAAAACCTCGCCAATGACAAAGGCGAAAAGCTGATCGGGGTTAGCGGCTATGGCGAGTACCGTCCGATCGACGGCACCGGCACGGAAGCCGGCATGCAAAAGAACCGCCGCATCGAGCTGCGTTTCGTGATGACCGCACCCGGCGCCGACGCGCATGACGATGTCGCGGCGCAAGTCAAAGCGAGCGCCGCGCGATGATCCTGCGTAATGTTCTCGACGATTCCCTGCGCGGCGATGCGATGCTGCACTTCGCGCCGCGCCAGCCCAATCTCAGCCACCTCGCCAATCTTCTGCTTGATCGCCACGGCGATGGCGACCGACCGAGCAAATCGCCGGAAGAGCTGGCCGCGCTGGTGGAGCGTCTGCGCGACGCGCACTTCGATTGGGGTCGGGTGAGCGCCGCCGATCGCGGCGACGTCGCTTGGGTCTTATGGGATGGGCCGGAACCGGCCGCCGACCAGCAAGCCTTCCTCGAAAACTTCCTCCATTGGGTGGAGACGCCCTGGCGTCGAATTCAGGCGCGGCGTATCGCGTCGAGCTGGGCTTTGGCGTTCGATCCCGCCCGGCCGAGTACGCAGCTTGTCGGCGACTGGCTTTCGGTGCACGCGGCGCGGCTGCTCGAGCCCTGGTCCGATCTCGCCGATGAGTTTGCGATCTTTTCGGTCACGCAAGGCCCGGCGCAGCTGGCGCGCAGCTTTCTCCAATCCGACGAGACCGCGGAAGAATTCTTCGAGCGCCTGGGGCTTTCCGAGCGCGCCCTTTCCGGCGGGCTGATGCTTGCGGTTTTGGGCGCGGCAGCGGAGCTGGTCGAGCCGCGTCTGGCGCGCCAGCCGAGCCTCGCCGCGCGCTTGATGGATTTGTCACTCTATCGCGGCGCGTTCCGGCCGCAAGCGAGCGGCCCAAGCGCGCGCCACGCGCAAGAAGTCGCCGCGAAGTTGGTCGAGGCTTTGCTGCTACCTTGGCAACGCGAAGAGCCGGCGCCCGCGTTGAAAACCCAACTCCTGGATTACCTGCTGCGCCATTACGACGACCCGCGGATCGACGATGCATGTTGGCGCCGCGCAAGGCCGGCGGCCAAAGACATCATGCGCGCATGGCTCAACCGCGAAGCCTTGGCGGGCTTCTTTCGCGTGGCTGCTGACACCAAGACCGCCGATCCCGCCCTGCTGCGCCTCAAGCAAAAATTCTGGCTGGCCAATTTTGACCGGATCGACGATGCCTGGCTCGCGACCGCCCCGTCGGGCAGTGCCGCGCCTTTCGGCGCGCCGCGCGCCGCCGCCCGTCTCGTCGGCTGCAAGCCGGGGCATTGCGCTCTGCTGCTACGCATCCGCGGCGTCACCATTGCCGAGACCAGCTACGCCGATCATGAACATGTCTGGCTGCACGGCAACGAGCTGACACCGGCGCGCCATCGCGGCACGCATCAAACCTATCCCGAAACCTATCCCGCCGTTTCGCTCCAAACCGGCGGCGACTTTTCCTCGAGCTATGGAAGCAACCAAGGCGCCGCGCCGCGGCAACGCCTGCAAAGCTTCATCGAGCGCCACACCGGCATCGCCCTACGCGCGCCCGCCTAGAGACGCGGGCGCTCCGCGCCCTTTCTGGTTGCGCGCCTAACTCTGGCTACCACGGCGCTTCTTGCACTAAGATTTGCGCGGAGAAGGCGCGTGGACGCCTGCCGATAAGGCGCAAATCATGCGCCGGGTGCGGGGGAGGGAGTTGGGTGGATGCGTTTCGGACGAAGATGGCTTCTGACGGCGCCCGTCATCGCCCTGGCGGTGGGCTGGACGTGCGGCACGGCCGCGGCGGCCGACAAACTGACGGTCGTGCGTTCCGGCATCGACATCGCGTTCGCCGCGATCGAAGTCGGTGAGCAAGCGAAAATCTGGCAAGCCCAAGACCTCGACATTCAAATGCTCGAAGTTCCGGGCACGCGTATCGAACAGGTTCTGATGTCGGGCGATGCCGATGTCGGACTCGGCGCCGGCATCGCCTTGGGCGCGCGGCTAAAAGGCGTGCCGACGATCGGCGTCGCCTCGGTGGCGGGCCCACCTTACAATTTCACCCTCATTGTTCCGTCTCAAAGCCCGATCCGCTCGGTGGCGGACCTGAAAGGCCGCACGGTCGGCGTCACGACCGCCGGCTCGGTCACCGAGTGGCTGGTGCGCGAGCTGTCGCGCCAGCAAGGCTGGGGAACGGATGGCATCAAACCGGTCGCGCTCGGCGACGAAACCGCCCGTATGGCGGCGTTGCGTGCCGGCGGCATCGACGCCGATCTCGCCAGCCTGATGCAGTCCTTCGAAATCCAGGATCAAGGACAAGCGCGGATCATCGTCTATTTCGGCGACGTGGTGAAAGACTTCCAGACGCTCGTGATCAAGGCATCGGACAAATTTATCGCCGAGCATCCCGATCGCCTTAAACGTTTTCTCAAAGGCTGGTTCGATTCGGTCGCCTATATGAAAAGCCATCGCGAGATCGGCGCGCAAATCGTCGCCACGAGCTTCAAGATCGACGAGCAGGCGGTGCACAAGGCCTATGACGTGGAGATGAAGATGCTGTCCGATGACGGCGCCTTCAGCGTGGCCGGCATGGATGTCGTCCGCCATTCGCTGGTGGAGCTGCACATCCTCGATCGCCTGCCGGACGCCAAAGACCTTTACACCGACCGTTTCGTGCCGGTGAAATAGCGCGCGGCCGATCATGACAAGCCTGACCGACAAAGTCGCGATCGTCACCGGCGGCAGCCGCGGCATCGGCGAGGCCATCGCGGCGAGTCTGGCGGCACGCGGCGCGTCGCTTGCGTTGGTCGCGCGCGGCGCGGCCGAGCTTCGAGCGACCGCGGAGCGGCTTGCCGCCATTCATGCGTGCCCGGTCGTGGCTTTTCCTTGCGATCTCCGCGCGCTCGACAAGGTCCAGGCGCTGGTGGCCGCGGTGGCGGCAAAGTTCGGCCGCATCGATATTCTCGTGAACAACGCCGGCGACACCAAACACGGCACTCTGCTCGATCGCGACGATGCCGATTGGCTCGATGCGTATGACGCCAAGATTCACGCTTTCGTGCGCGTCACGCGCGAATGCTGGCCGCATCTCAAGGCGTCGCGAGGCAGCATCGTCAATATCGGCGGCGTGCTCGCGCACACGCCCAACCCCAACGCGCTGATCGGCAGCACCTTGGCGGCGGCGGTGGTAAGCCTCACCAAGGCGCTGGCGGAATTCGGCCGGCCCGACGGGATCACGGTCAACGCCGTCAATCCCGGGCTGATCGAAACCGATCGCTTTCGCCGGCATCTCGCCGCGCTGGGCCGGCAGCAGAATATCTCGTCGGACGAGGAAAAGGCGCAGATGCTCCGGCGTCTCGGCATCGAGCGCTTCGGCCAGCCCCAAGACGTGGCCGAGGTCGTTGCCTTCCTTTTGTCCGAACGCATAACCTATGTCCAAGGCGCGATCATCGATGTCGATGGCGGCATGACGAAGAGCATCTGATGCAGGAAAGATCCGGGACGGCCGAAGCGGGCGCCACGCGCTTTCCCCTTCGAGGGCGCATCGATCCGGCTTTCGTGCCGGTGTGGGAGGCGTTCGCCGACAATTTCGCGCGCGGCGAGGAGATGGGCGCCACGGTCGCGGTGGCGATCGAAGGCCGGCCGGTGGTCGATCTCTGGGGCGGCTTCGCCGACGCGGCGAGCGCGCATCCCTGGCAGGAAGATACGATCTGCAACGGCATGTCGGTCGGCAAGGCGATCGCGGCGACCTGCTTGCATCTGCTGATCGATCGCGGTCAAGTCGGCCTCGACGAGCCGGTCGCGCGCTACTGGCCCGAATTCGCGGCCAATGGCAAGGAAGGCTTGTTGGTGCGTTGGGTGCTCGATCACCGCAGCGGGCTGCCGGTATTGACCGACGATCTTTGGCCCGGCGCGATGTTCGATTGGCAGGCGATGACCGAAGCCTTGGCGGCGCAGGCACCGCTTTGGCCGCCGGGCACTCAGCCCGCCTATCACATTCGCACTTTCGGCTTTCTCGTCGGCGAGATCATCAGGCGGGTAAGCGGCAAAAGCGTCGGCGCGTTCTTTCGCGACGAGTTTGCTCAGCCGCTCGACATCGATTTTCATTTCGGCCTCAATGCGAAGGATTTCGCGCGCTGCGCCGAATTCATCGCGCGGCCCGAGCAGGCGCCGCAGGATCCGAATTCGCTTTTCGTCCGCGCCGGAAGGCAATGGCCGGTGCCGCTCGATTATAATTCCGCCGCGTTCCGCAGCGCCGAGATTCCCTCGTCCAACGGGCATGGCAATGCGCGGTCGGTCGCGCGCTTCTATTCGATCCTCGCCAATCGCGGGCGCTTGGACGGTCGGCAAGTGCTGAGCGCCGAGGCGGTCGCCACCGCGCGCGCCGAGCAATATTGGGGCAAGGAAGCGGTGATCGGGCGCAACAACCGTCAGGCGTTGGGTTTCCTGCTCAACTCGCCGCAATTCCCGATCGGCAAGGGCGCCAATTCCTTCGGCCAGTCCGGCATGGGCGGGGCGATGGGGATGTGCGATCCCGATCGCGGCCTCGCGTTCGGCTACATCCAGAACAAGATGCACGCGGTCAGCAATATCGGCCCGCGCGTCATTCGCCTGATCGAAGCGCTCGATCGCTGCGTCTAGCGCGTCAGGCGGGAATTTGTCCCGCTGGCACGCCGACCAATTGCGCCATCTCGGTCAATTCCTTCCAGGTATTCGCGTCGACATCGATGCCGTTTTTAAGGCGGGTTTCGCGCACGCGGCGTTCGGGTTCGCCCGCAACCATCACGCGCTCGACACCCGGCCGCGGCGGCGACGATTTCACCCAGGCGATCAGCGTTTCCATCTCGCTCCCCATCCATGAGAGGTCGCCGAATTTGGCGGGATCGAGGAGGATCGATAACATGCCGTTCTTGACGCCGCGATTGGGGATATTGCCCTGCATCGCGCCGCCGCCGGTCAGCACGCCGGCCAGCAGCTCGCAAGCGAGCGAGAGTCCCGAACCTTTGTGCTCGCCGAAGGGCAGCATCGCGCCATTGGCGCGATAGAACACTGCCGGATCGGTCGCGTCATTGCCTTGCTGGTCGAGCAGCACGCCCGGCGGCATCTTCTTGCCTTCGTTCATCGCGACCCGCAGCTTGCCGGCGGCCACGCGGCTGGTGGCGAAATCGAGCACCACCGGCGGCACTTTCTCGGTGCCGGGAAAGGTAATGCAGACCGGATCGGTGCCGAAGCGCCCGGTAATCCCGCCGAAGGGCGCAACCCGGCCCGGCGCGATCATCACATTGACGAAATGAATCGAGATGAAGCCGGCGGCGGCCGCCTGCTCGCCATAGGCACCCACCCGCGCCACGTGATGCGTGTTGCGCAGCGCGAAGACCGCAAGTCCCGTCGCCTTGGTCTTGGCGATCGCCCAATCCGTCGCCTCGCGCGCGATCACCTGGCCGTAACCCATGCCGCCGTCGAATACCGCGATCGATCCGATTTCGCTGACCAGGGTGGCGTGAAGATTGGGCCGCAAATGGCCGGCGCGGACATTCTTCACATAGGTCGGAATCATGCCGACGCCGTGGCTGTCATGGCCTTTGAGATTGGCCTCGACCAGATGGGCCGCGACCTCCTGTGCCTCGCTCGGCTGGCTGCCCGCTCCCGCGATAATGGCGGTGGCGAAGCTTTTCAGCGCATTGGCCTCGATTTTCATGACAATTCCTTCCCTTTGCTTTTGGCGCCCGCGTCAAAATATTGAATTGCGCCGGGTTGCGCCAGACGGCAATCTCCCAGCGCCATTTTTCAAGGGAGATATGCCGTGAAGATCATCGCGCTCGAGGAACATATGGCGACGGTCATGGCCAACGAGGCCATTCCGCCGCATCTGCGCCGTGCGGCGGTGCTGGTCGATCGCTCGCGCTATCTCGGGCACGACATGGCGAACGAGCTGCTCGATCTCGAGAATTCGCGCATCAAATTCATGGACGAGGCGGGGATCGACATGCAGATCCTGTCGCTCGTGGCGCCCGGCCCGCAAGCCTATGACGCCAAGACCGGGACCGCCGTGGCGATCGACGCGAATGACCGCATGGCCGAAACCTGCAAGCGCCATCCCACCCGCTTTGCCGCCTTGGCCGCGCTGCCGACGGCCGATCCCGCTGCCGCCGTGAAAGAGCTCGAGCGCTGCGTGACCAAGCTCAACTTCAAAGGCACGATGATCAACGGCCATCACGAAGGCGAATTTCTCGACGCCAAGAAATACTGGCCGATCTTCGAAGCGGCCGAGGCGTTGGGCGTGCCGGTCTATCTCCATCCGCGCAACCCGTCGCCGGCGGCGATGAAAGCCTATTTCGAAGGCTACGAGGATCTCGCCTTCGCCGCCTGGGGCTATTCGATGGATAGCTGCACGCATTTCCTGCGCATCGTGTTCTCGGGCGTGTTCGACGCCTATCCCAATCTCAAATTCATCCTCGGCCATTTCGGCGAAGGCTTGCCGTTCTGGATCCACCGCCTCAACGACCACGCGCAATTCTCGGCGAAGAAGCGCGGCTTGAAGAAGAGCCCGAAGGAATATCTCCTCGAGAATCTCTACATCACCTGCAGCGGCAATTTCGCGCTGCCGACTTTCCTCTGCGCGCTCACGGCGATGGGCATCGACAACATGATGTTCTCGGTCGATTGGCCGTTCGAATCGAACAAGGCCGGGGTCGATTTTCTCAACCATGTGCCGCTCTCGCCCGCGGACAAGGAAAAATTCGCGCACCGCAATGCCGAGCGCGTGCTGAGGCTGGGGAATTAAATGCTTATCGTCATGGCCGGGCTTGACCCGGCCATGACGCGAAGCGTGGAAAGAAAGAAGTAGCCTACTTCTCGTCCACGATCGGATTGATCAGCTTGCCGATGCCGGTGATCTCGATCTCGATCGTGTCGCCGCCTTTCATGAATTGCTTCTCGCTGTAGGAGACCCGGCCGCAGGTGCCGGTGGCGATCATGTCGCCCGGCCGCAGCCGCGTGATCGACGAGAAATATTCGATCAGCACCGGCACGGGGAAGATCATGTCGGAGACGTTCGCCTGCTGCTCGACCTTGCCGTTGAGGCGCGCGAACAGCTTCATCTCGGAATCGGGCGGCAGCGCGTCGCGCGTGACGAGATAGGGCCCGACCGAGCTCGAGCGATAGAAATTCTTGCCCTGGTCGGTGGTGCGGCGCTGGAAGTCGCGGATCGAGCCGTCGTTGAACAGCGTATAGCCGGCGACGTAGTTCATCGCCTGCGCCTTCGAGACGTAACGCGCCTCTTTCCCCATCACGACCATCAGCTCCGCCTCGAAATCGAACTCGACCGAGGCCTTGGGGCGGATCATCGGCTCATTGGCGCCCACAAGGGATTCGTCGAGCTTCATGAAGAGGCGCGGGAATTTCGGCGCCTCGCTTTTGGTTTCGGCGATGTGATCCTTGTAGTTGAGGCCGGTGCAATAGATGTTGATGCGGTCGGGAATGAGCGGCAGGTAGGCGATCTCGCTTTCGGCGAAATCGGCTTTCTGCCCTTCCGCGGCGCGGCGCGCCTCGTCGAGCGCGTCCTTCTCGAGCAGCGCCAGAAGCGTCGGATATTTGCCGCCGATGCGCTTGCCGAGGTCGATGATACCGCCGCTGCTCACGATGCCGTAGCTGCGCTCGCCGCGATGCATATAGCTTGCGATCTTCATTCCTGGTTCCTTCCTCCCGGGGTTTCGCCGCCTAGATTACACCGGGAGAGGGGCTCGCGGCGAGCGCGGCTCGGCGCGCGTCCAGGGAGACCGCCCGCCTCGATCCAACGATCGGTCGCGGCGGAAATTGTGCAGTGCGGTGCAGACAGTCGCCGCCACCCGATTAAGTAAACGCGGCACAATTGTCCGTGGTCTGAAATTCTTAAGACTTATGTCGTGAAGACGATCCGGCAGGCGGCGCAGTTTTGCCGTGCTGATCCGCAAAACGCGCGGGCATTCATCACCCTCTAGGGCTTCCCATTGGTGGGCAATTTGATAGACTGCGCCCCTCGGAAGTGTAGAAGTCCTCGGAGATTCATTCATGCCTGCCATCGTCGACCCGGTTTCGGGATTGAAGTTCTTTGAACTGAGCCATCGCTGGGGCTACAACGCGCCGACTTTTCCCGGCTACGAGGACGTCAAGCTCGAACGCATCACCTATCACGCCAAGCATGGCGTGATGACGCAGAAGATCACCGCGATCATGCATGTTTCGACGCATGTCAACGCGCCGATTCACCTTGTGCCGGGCGCCAAAGGCGTCGGCGACATCGCGATGGACCGTTTTTTCGGCAGCGGCGTCATCCTTTCCATTCCGAAGAAGAAATGGGAAATCATCACGCCCGCCGATCTCGAAAAGGCGACCCCCGCGGTCGAGGCCGAGGACATCGTCCTCATTAACACGCAATGGCATCACCGCTATGCCGACAGCCAGGAATATTTCGGCCATGCGCCCGGGCTGTCCAAGGCGGCGGCGGAATGGCTGATCGCGAAGAAGGTTAAGATGGTCGGCGTGGACACGGCGACGGTCGATCATCCGCTCGCGACCTCGCTCGGGCCGCACCGCAACGGGCCGCAGATCCGCGAACTGCCCAAGCAATATAAGGACGCGACCGGCCGCGAGGCGAAGGCGGATTTCCCGGAATGGAACGTGGCGCACAAGACGCTGTTGAAGGCGGGCATTCCGACCATCGAGAATGTCGGCGGCGATCTCGACGAAGTGTCGGGCAAGCGCGCCACCTTCCACGCCTATCCGTGGTTATGGCGCGACGCCGATGCCTGCGTCATTCGCCTTGTCGCCATGTTCGATTCGACCGGCAATTACCGGCTCGAATCGGGCGAGCGCGTCGTCGGTTGAGCGCGGCCGCGCCGCACAGCAAATAAATCGGGTGAGAGCTATGCCAAAGACGGATACGACGGGTCTCGAATTCTACAATCTCAGCACGGAATGGAAGCATGGAATGCCGCAATGGCCTTCCAAGGCGAACATGAACATCCGCGTGCGGGAATTCCACGCCAAGGATGGGGTGCAGGTGCTCGAATATGAGGGCATCATGCATCGCGGCACGCATATGGATGCGCCGATCCACGTGCTCGAAAACACCCCTTTCATCACCGATTACGAGACCTGGCGCTTCTTCGGCACCGGGGTCGCGGTCTCGATCCCCAAGGGCAAGTGGGGCGTGATCACGCCCGAGGATCTGGAAAAGGCGACGCCCAAGATCCAGCCCGGCGACATCGTCATGATCAACACCGGCAGCCATCGCCTCTGGGGCGACAACCCCGATTACTTCGCCTATTCGCCCGGCCTTTATAAGGCGGCGGCGGAATGGCTGGTGGCGAAGAAGGTGAAGCTCGTCGGCGTCGACGTGCAGGCGCTCGATCATCCGCTCGGCACCTTCCTCGGGCCGCACGGGCCGGGCCCGGCGCAGCCGCATCTTGACGACGAGTATTTCGCCGAAAAGGGGCGCCACATCATCGACGATTTCCCCTATTGGGAGCCGTCGCACAAGGTGCTCATGAGCAACGGCATCCCCGGCATCGAGAACGTCAATGGCGATCTCGACAAGGTGACCGGCAAGCGCTGCACCTTCATGTGCTTCCCCTGGCGTTGGCCCGAGGGCGAAGGCTGCGGCATCCGCATCGTCGCGGTGGTCGATCCGGCGCAGAAATTCCGCTTCGAGCGAGGCTGAGACGACGATGCAAGTCACGAAATTCAAGGACGCGAAGCGTTACGAGGCCGCCAATCATTTCGACGTCAGCGCCTTGCGCTTGCAAGGCGCCGAGGCGACCAAGACCAGCACCTTCTGGTGCGGCCTGTCGCATTACCTGCCGGGCGGCAAGGCCGAGCGCAGCGCGTCGGATTACGAACGCGTCTATATGGTGCTCGACGGCGAGGTGACCGTGACCACCGATCAGGGCACCGTCGTGCTGGGCGCCATGGATTCCGTCCATATCGCGCCCAAGGAGATGCGCGTGGTCGAGAATCGCGGCAACGCGGTTGCGACCATGCTGGTCATCGTTTCCAACGCGAAGGTGGCGCCATGATTACCGAGACTCTCAAAAATCCGCTGAGCATGTTCGATGTCCGCGGCAAGTCCGCGGTCATCACCGGTGCCTCGGGCGCTTTCGGGCGCGGTTGCGCGCTGATGCTCGCCTCGCTCGGCGCCAATCTGACGCTCGCCTCGGGCTCCAAAGCCGAGCTCGACGCGGTGGCCGACGAAGCCAAAAGCCTCGGCGCCAAGGTGACCCTGGTCTATCGCCGGCCCGACAAGCTCGAAGACGGCGAGGCCATGCTCAAGGCCGCGCTCGATGCTTATGGCCGGGTCGATCAGCTCGTGGTCGCCTCGGGCTACAACAAGGCCGGCTTCATCCACGAGATGAAATATGAGGATTGGCAGGCCGTGATGGACGCCAATGTCCGTGGCGAATGGCTCATGGCCAAGGCGATCGGCAGCTATTGGATCGCCAAGCAGATCAAAGGCAAAATGCTGATGATGTCGTCCGTGCGCGGCCGGCATGGCAACATCTCGGGCTATACTGCTTATTGCGCGTCGAAAGGCGCCACCGATTCGCTCACCCGCGTGCTCGCCACCGAATGGGCCAAGCACGGCATCACCGTCAATTCGATCGCGCCGACCGTGTTCCGCTCGAAATTGACCGCCTGGATGTATGGCGATGACGAGCTCGGCCAAGCCACGCGGGCGCGCTCGCTCGGCCGCATTCCGCTCGGCCGTCTCGCCGAGGTCGAGGATCTGATGGGCATGGCGCTTTACCTGCTGTCGCCCGCCTCGGATTTCTGCACCGGCCAGGTCATCTATGTCGATGGCGGCTTCACCGCCGGCTGACGACGCGATGAAACCACAGATCGCAGTCATCGGCGCCGGCCTGATGGGTCACGGCATCGCGCAGATTTTTGCCGCCGCCGGCCATAAGGTTTCGCTGCACGATCCCGACGCGAAAATCCTCGGCGCGGCGAAGGATCGCATTGCCGCGATCTTCACCTTGCTCGATCAAGACCCGGCCGGCATGGCGGGCATCACCTATCATTCCGATTTCGCCGTCGCTGTGAAAGACGCCGATTTCATCTTCGAGGCGGGACCGGAAAAGCTCGAGGTGAAGCGCGCCATCTTCAAGAATCTGGGCGCGGCGAGCAAGCCGGGCGCGATCCTCTGCACCAACACTTCGGCGATTCCGATCGGCCAGATCGGCAGCGACGTGGCCGACAAATCGCGAGTCGTCGGCACGCATTATTGGAATCCGCCGCATCTCGTGCCTTTGGTCGAGGTGGTGCAGGCGAAGGAAACCTCGCTGGACACGGTCGAGAAAACCCTGGTGCTGCTGCGTTCGGTCGGCAAATCGGCGGTTCATGTTCGGCGCGACATTCCCGGCTTCATCGGCAATCGCTTGCAGCATGCGCTAAAGCGCGAGGCGATCGCGCTGGTCGCCGATGGCGTGTGCGACGCCGAGACGATTGACAATGTGGTGAAGGAAGGTTTCGGCGCGCGCATGGCTGTGCTGGGTCCTTTGGAGCAATCCGATCTGGTCGGCCTCAATCTCACCCTCGACATCCACAAGACCTTGATCCCCGATCTCGACCGCACGCCGGGGCCGCATCCGCTGCTCGTGGAAAAAGTTCAAAAAGGCGAGCTCGGCATGTCGACCGGGCGCGGCTTCCGCGACTGGACCCCGGAGCAAGCGGCCGAAGTGCGCAAGCGCCTGTCGGATTTCCTCGCCCAATCGGCCCGCGCGCTCGCCCGCAAGAAAAAATAGCTCTGCGCCTGGCATCGTCCTCGTCTTCTCTTCTTAGGGAGGAAACATGTCGGCAAAACTCGGTGTTCTCGCGACGATGCTTGCGCTCGCGGCGGCCTTGCCTGCTTTCGCGCAAAGCCAGAACCAGCCGTCCTTGCCCGACGGGCCCGGCAAGGACATCGTTCTATCGGCTTGCGGCGCTTGCCACGCGCTCGCGCGCTTCACCAATACCGGCTACAGCCCTGCCGACTGGAAGAACGTCGTCAGCATGATGGTGAATGTCGGCGCGCCGATCCCGCCCGATCAGGTCGCGACCGTCACCGATTATTTGGCGAAGAACTTTCCGGAAAAGCCTTCGCCGGCGCCCGCCGTGATTCCCGGCGCGGTCCAAGTCTCGTTCCAGGAATGGCAAGTGCCGACACCGGGCTCGCGGCCGCATGATCCGCTCGCCGCGCCCGATGGCTCGCTGTGGTATTCGGGCCAAATGGCCAATGTGCTGGGCCATCTCGATCCCAAAACCGGCCAGATCAAGGAATATAAGCTGCCGCCAAATTCGGGGCCGCACGGTTTGATCTTCGACAAAGCAGGCAATATCTGGTTCACCGCAAATTTCGGCGGCTATATCGGCAAGTTCGATCCCAAGACCGGTGCGGTGAAGCGCTATCCCTTGCCCGATCCGACGGCGCGCGATCCACACACGCCGCTTTTCGACCAGAACGGGATTCTTTGGTTCACGGTGCAAAGCGCGAACATAGTCGGGCGGCTCGATCCCAAAACCGGCGAGATCAAGCTCGTCACCTCGCCGACGCCGAAATCCAATCCCTATGGCATGGTGATCAATTCGCACGGCGTGCCGTTCTTCGACGAGTTCGGCGCCAACAAGATCGGCAGCATCGACCCGGCCACGATGGCAATCCGCGAATACGATCTGCCGAGCCAAGATGCGCGGCCGCGGCGTATCGCCGTCACCAGCGACGACATGATCTGGTATGGCGATTACCGCCGCGGCTATCTCGGCCGGCTCGATCCCAAGACCGGCAAGGTCACCGAATGGGCGTCGCCCGGCGGGCCGAAATCGATGCCCTATGGCATGACCGCGCTGCATGACGTGATCTGGTACAGCGAATTGGGGGTGAAGCCGAATGCGTTGGTGCGCTTCGATCCGCGCACCGAAAAATTCCAGACTTGGACCATTCCGTCGGGCGGCGGCGTGGTGCGCAACATGATGCCGACCAGCGACGGCAAAGGCCTTGCGCTCGCTTGCAGCGGGGTCAATGGCGTGGCGCTGGTGTCGATCCGATAAACGCAGCCGGCGCCGTGATGCAGATCAAGGCATGCGGCTGATGCGTTGCTACTCTGGCCCGCCTCTGCGGCGAATGTTAGGCTCCGCCGCGCTTCCCGATTCGAAAGGGCGCATTTCACACCCATGACGGCAGAATTGCTTGCGCATACGCCGCTTTACGATTTGCACAAGAGCCTCGGCGCGAAGCTCGTGGCTTTTGCCGGCTACGACATGCCGGTGCAATATCCGAGCGGCATCGTCGCCGAACATCTGCATACGCGGTCGAAGGCCGCGTTGTTCGACGTCTCGCATATGGGTCAGGTCTTGCTTTCCGGTCCCGGTATCGTCGAAGCGCTGGAGCGTCTGGTTCCGGCGGATATCGCCGGGCTCGGCCAATCGCGTGTCCGTTACACGGTCTTCACCAATGAAACCGGCGGAATTCTCGACGATCTCATGGTTGCGAAGGACGGCGCGACGCTGCGCCTGATCGTCAACGCCGCGACCAAGCAGAACGATCTCGAACATTTGCGGCGCCATTTGGGGGCGCAAGCGGTGCGTTACCTCGACGACCGCGCCTTGCTCGCGCTGCAAGGCCCGGAAGCGGTGACGGTGCTGGAACGATTGGCGCCCGGCATCGGCGCGCTGGGTTTCATGGCGCTCGCGCGTATCGACATTGCGGGCGAAACCTGTGTCGTCACGCGCTCGGGCTATACCGGCGAAGACGGGTTCGAGATGTCGGTTTCAGCCGCCGGCGCCGAGACGTTGGCACGGCGTCTCCTTGCCGAGCCTGAAGTCATGGCGGCGGGACTCGGCGCGCGCGACACTTTGCGGCTCGAAGCCGGGCTTTGCCTTTACGGCAGCGACATCGACGAGACGACCAGCGTCATCGAGGCGGATCTCGCCTGGACCATCCAACAACGCCGCCGCCGCGAAGGCGGCTTTCCCGGCGCGGCGATCATCCAACGTCAGCTGGCCGAAGGTCCATCGCGCCGCCGGGTTGGGATCAAACCCGAAGGCAGACAGATCGCGCGCGGCGATACCGCGATCGTCGCTGCGGCGGGCGCGCCGATCGGCCGTGTCACCAGCGGCGGCTTCGGTCCTTCGGTCGAAGGCGCCATCGCCATGGGCTATGTCGAGCAGCGTTACAGCGCGCCCGGCAGCGAGATCGGCCTGGTGGTGCGCGGCGTGACGCGGCCGGCCCGCATCGTCACGCTGCCTTTCGTTCCCCACCGCTATCATTCATCTCCAGCATCAAGGCAACCATGAGCACCGTGCGCTACACCAAGGACCATGAATGGATTCGGGTCGACGGCAACGATGCCGTGGTCGGCATTACCGATTTCGCTCAGGAGCAGCTCGGCGACATCGTCTATGTCGAGCTGCCCGAGATCGGCCGCAAGCTCGAGCAAGGCAAAGAGGCCGGCGTCGTCGAATCGGTGAAGGCGGCGAGCGAAGTCTACGCGCCGGTTTCGGGCGAGGTGACCGCGATCAACGCCGCGCTCGGCGACGATCCAGCGTTGGTGAATAAAGCCCCGACCGGCGATGGCTGGTTCTTCAAGGTGAAGCTCGCCAATCCGGCCGAGCTCGACGCGCTGATGGACGAAGCCGCCTATAAGACATTCACGGCGGGGCAGCATTGATGCGTTACCTGCCGCTGACCGACGACGATCGCCGCGCGATGCTCGGCGTGATCGGCGCGAAGTCGGTCGAGGATTTGTTTCGCGACGTGCCGGAATCGGCGCGGCTCAAGACGCCGCTCGACCTGCCGAAAGCGATGGGCGAGATCGAGGTCGAGCGCGCCTTGTCGGACCTTGCCGCGAAGAATCTCCCGGTAAGCGCGGTCGCGTCCTTTCTCGGCGTCGGGGCCTATCGTCATCACGTGCCGGCTTCGGTCGATTATCTGGTTCAGCGCGGCGAGTTTCTGACTTCCTATACGCCCTACCAGCCGGAGATCGCGCAAGGCACCTTGCAATCCTTGTTCGAGTTTCAGACCCAAGTCGCGCTGATCACCGCGATGGATGTCGCCAATGCCTCGCTTTACGACGGCGCGACCGCCGCGGCCGAAGCGGTGATGATGGCGAACCGCATCACGCATCGGCGCAAGGCGATTCTGGCGGGCAATCTTCACCCGCATTATCGCGAGGTAATCGAGACCTATGGCCGCTTCAACGGCTTCGAGATTGTGGCGCGCAAACCCGCGCCGCAAGGTGGCGACGATCTTGCGGCTTTGATCGACGGCGCGACTTCCTGCGTGGTGGTGCAGAATCCGGGCTTTTTCGGCGAGCTTCGCGATTACACGGAACTCGCCGATTCGTGTCACCGCGCCGGCGCCTTGCTGGTTGTCGTCGTCAGCGAAATCGTCTCGCTCGGCCTCGTCAAGCCGCCGGGCGCGATGGGCGCTGACATCGTTGCCGCCGAAGGCCAGTCGATCGGCAATGCGCTGTCATTCGGCGGGCCTTATCTCGGCCTCTTCGCCACGCGCGACAAATATATGCGCCAAATGCCCGGGCGGCTGGCCGGCCAAACCGTCGACGCCGAAGGCAAGCGCGGTTTCGTGCTGACCTTGTCGGCGCGCGAGCAGCATATCAGGCGCGAAAAAGCGACCAGCAATATCTGCACCAATTCGGGTCTCTGCGCGCTCGCCTTTTCCATTCACATGGCGCTGCTCGGCGAGGTCGGCTTTACGCGGCTGGCGGAAATCAACCACGCCAATTCGGTCGCACTGGCGAAACGCCTGGCCGGGATTCCGGGCGTCACGCTTCTCAATGACAGCTTCTTCAACGAATTCACCTTGCGTTTGAAGCGTCCGGCCGCGCCGTTGGTCGAAGACTTGGCGGAACGCGGCGTGCTCGCCGGTGTTCCGGTAAGCCGGCTTCTTCCCGGGCCTGATTTCGCCGATCTGTTGCTGGTTGCCGCGACCGAGCTGACGAGCGAGGCCGACATGGCGGCGCTGGAGCAGGGGTTGCGGGAGGCGTTGCGATGAGCGAGTGGAGCAAGGCGGTGTCGGGCTTCAAACCGGCCGCCGCGAACAGCGCCTATTCTCTCGATATCGAAGAGCCCTTGCTGTTCGAAGAGGACGGCCCTGGGCGATGCGGAGTCGATCTGCCGCCAGCGCTGCCACATACCGAGCGGCTGGGCGGTTTGCGCCGTCAAGGTTCGATCGGCTTGCCGGGGCTGAGCGAGCCGCAAGTCGTGCGGCATTACACGCGGCTTTCGCAAAAGAACTATGCGATCGACACGGGCATCTATCCGCTCGGCTCGTGCACGATGAAGCATAATCCGCGGCTCAACGAGAAGATCGCGCGGCTGCCGGGTTTTGCCGATCTGCATCCGCTGCAACCCATGGCGAGCGTGCAAGGCGCGCTCGAGCTGATGGATACGCTTGCCCATTGGCTGAAGACGATCACCGGCATGAGCGCGTTGGCGCTGTCGCCCGCCGCCGGGGCGCATGGCGAGATTTGCGGCATGATGTGCATCAAATCCGCGCTCGCCGCGCGCGGCGAAACGCGCCGCCGCGTGCTGGTGCCGGAATCGGCGCATGGCACCAATCCGGCAACCGCGGCAACTTGCGGCTACGAGGTCGATCCGATTCCCGCGGATGCGCGCGGAAGGGTCGATCTTGCCGCGCTCAAGGCGAAGCTCGGTCCCGACGTGGCCGCGATCATGCTGACCAATCCCAATACTTGCGGCTTGTTCGAGGACCAGTCGCCGGCGATCGCCGAAGCGGTCCACGAAGCCGGCGCGTTCTTCTATCTCGACGGCGCCAACCTCAACGCCTTGCTCGGACGAGTGCGGCCGGGCGATCTCGGCGTCGATTGCATGCATCTCAACCTGCACAAGACCTTCTCGACGCCGCATGGCGGCGGCGGGCCGGGCAGCGGACCGGTCGCCTTAGCGGAAAGTCTCGCGCGCTTCGCGCCTTTGCCCTGGCTGGTCCACGATGCGAGCGGGTTTCGCCTGCTCGAGACAAAGGAAGGCGAGACGGCGGACAGCCTCGGCCGCATCAAAACCTTTCACGGCCAGATGGGCATGTTCGTGCGCGCGTTGGCCTTTCTGATGAGTCATGGGAGCGACGGGCTGTTGCAGGTTTCGGGCGATGCCGTGCTCAACGCCAATTACCTGTTGTCGAGCCTCAAGGATCTGCTGACCCCGTCCTTTGCCGGCCTGTCGATGCACGAGGTTCTGTTCGACGACCGCTTCCTCGACGAAACCGGGGTGACGACGCTCGATTTCGCCAAGGCGCTGATCGATGAAGGCTATCACCCGATGACGATGTATTTCCCGCTGGTCGTTCACGGCGCCTTGCTGGTCGAGCCGACCGAAAACGAAAGCAAGGAATCGCTCGACCGCTTCATCGCGTCGATGCGTGGTCTGGCGGAGCGGGCGCGGCGCCACGACAGCGAATTCTTTCAAACGGCGCCGCATCGCGCGCCACGCCGCCGCCTCGACGAGGTCGCGGCGGCGCGCAAACCGGTTCTACGCTGGCGCCCGCCCGCCACGCCCGAAGCCGCCGAATAGGCGAAATTCACCGCCGGCCACCTTTGCTTGCGACATCCTGTCGCGTGGCCGTTTGACCAGGATCAAGGGCGCTATCGTCGCTCGGATGTCAGATTGTCGCAGAGGGAAATGATGCCGCTCGACGATACCTTGCTGCGCCGCGCCGCGGAACGCTTGCCGCGCTACACCAGCTATCCCACCGCGCCGTTTTTCAGCGCCGCCGTGAATGAAGGCCATTACCGGCAATGGCTCGCGACGCTCGATACGCAAGCGAGCCTATCGCTTTATCTCCACCTGCCTTATTGCGACGCGCTGTGCTGGTATTGCGGCTGCAATACCAAGGTCGCCAAGAACGAGGCGATTGTCGCGCACTATGCCGAAGCGCTGCGCCGCGAGATCGAAATGATCGCGGCTATCCTGCCGGCGCGCTTCCGGGTCACGCATATCCATTGGGGCGGCGGAACGCCGACCGTCGCTGGCGCGGCGCCGATCGCCGCGGTGATGGAGACAGTGCGTCGCCATTTCGCGCTTGCCGGCGACGCCGAGATCGCGATCGAGATCGATCCGCGCACGCTCGACCGCGAGATCGCGCAAGGCCTTGGCGCGCTCGGCTTCACCCGCGCCAGCTTCGGCGTGCAGACCTTCGATCCGGTCGTGCAGCGTGCCATCAACCGGATCCAATCGGCCGAGACCACGGCGGAGGCGGCCGAGGCGCTCCGCCGCGCCGGCATCGCCGATCTCAACCTCGACCTGCTTTACGGCTTGCCGCATCAGACCGTCGAATCCTGCGTCGCGACCGTCGAGCAAAGCCTGGCGCTCGACGCGAGCCGCTATGCGGTCTTCGGCTATGCCCATGTGCCGCAGATGAAGGCACATCAGCGCAATATCGACGAGCGCGTTCTGCCCGACGCGCCGGCGCGCTGGGCGCAGGCCGATGCGATGGCCGCGTCGCTGAGCGAAGCGGGCTATCAGCCGGTCGGCCTCGATCACTTCGCGCGCGGCGAGGATCCGCTTGCCCAGGCGCTCGCCAAGGGCACGCTACGCCGCAATTTCCAAGGTTACACCACGGACGGGGCGGAGCTGCTGATCGGGCTCGGCGCCTCTTCCATCGGCAAGTTGCCGCAAGGCTATGTGCAAAACACGGCGCAAGTTGCCACCTATCTCGACGAGATTGAAGCGGGACGCCTGCCGATCAAGCGCGGGCTCGCGCTCAGCGACGATGATCGTTTCCGTGCCGCCATTATCGAGCGGCTGATGTGCGATCTCGCCGTCGATCTCGATCGGATTTCCGCCGCTTATGGCCGCAGAAGCGACGCGCTCGTCGCCGAGCGCGCCGCGCTGCAGGTCTTGGCGCGTGAAGGGATGATCGAATTCGACGGCAAACTTGTCACGGTCCACGACAAGGCGCGCGCTTTGGTGCGCCAAGTCGCTGCCGTGTTCGACGCCTATTCGGTTCGCTCCGCCACCCACGCGCCCGCGGTCTGATCGCCTCAGAGCGTTTCCTTGAACAGCCTGGTCATTTCCTGCCACGAGCGTTTGTCGGCATTGGCGTTGTAGGCCGCGCCCTTGGAATTGTCGTTGCCCGAGGATTTTTCGGTAAAGGCGTGGACCGTGCCGCTATACAGCACCAATTGCCAATCGACATGGGCGTCGGACATTTCTTTCTTGAACGCGTCCTGGTCTTTCGGCCCGACGATCGGATCGTTGGCACCGTGCAGCGCCAACACCCGGCCTTTGACGTTCTTGTCGTCCTCGGGCGTCGGCGAGGTCAGCACGCCATGGAAGGAAACCACCGCTTTCAGCGGCGCGCCGCTGCGCGCGAGATCCAAAGCGCCGGCGCCGCCGAAGCAATAGCCGATGGCCGCCATCTTCGCCGTATTGACCATCGGATTGTTGCGTAGCTGGTCGAAGGCCGCTTGGGCGCGCTGGCGCAGCAGCGCGCGGTCCTTCATGTATTTTCCCATCTCGGCGCCGGCGTCTTTCCCGTCCATCGGCCGGACGCCCTTGCCATAGACGTCGGCGACGAAAGCGACATAGCCCATCTTGGCAAGCCGCTCGGCATCGACCTTTTCCTCGTCGGTCGGGCCGTGATAGGCGGGGAACACGACCACGCCCGGGCGCTTTGCTTGGCTGGCATCGTCATAGACGAGCCAGCCTTCGAGCACCGTGTCGCCTTGCTTGTAATCGACGGTTTGGACCTTGATAGCCGCTTGCGCTGGAGCGGCTTGGAGTCCAACGAACGTGATCGCCGCGGTCAGTGTAAGCGCGGCAACACCCAGCTTCTTCATCGACGATCTCCCCAGAGTTTTAGAGCTTTTGATCGCCGCAAGCTTGCCACATCCGGCGCGCAAGCCAAAGGCGAAGATTGCGCTGTTGGCGCGACCGGCGGCCCGGCTTATTTGCCGGCGATTTCTTCCGCCGCGCGTTTCAGGATGGCGGCGACGCGCTGCTGCTCTTCCGGGCCGGCATGGCGCTTCTCGCGCAACGCGTTGCGCAATTCGTGGCGCGCCGCGCGAATGCTTTGCGCTGTCTCGGCGTCGGCCGCTTCGTCGGCAAAGACCTCGCGCACGCGCTCCATCTTCCGACCGATGCGCTCGAGCTGGCTCAGAATCGCCTCGGCCATAGCCGAATCTTCTTTCAGCCGCGCCTCGCCGGCCGGCGTGATGCGGTAAAGCTTTTTGCTGCCCTCGCTCTCGACCACGGCATTGCCCGTCTCCTCGAGATAGGTCAGCGCGGGATAGACCATGCCCGGGCTCGGCACGTAGAAGCCGCCCGAACGCTCTTCGAGCGCCTTGATGATCTCGTAGCCGTGATGGGGCTTTTCCTTGAGCAAGGCGAGGATCACCAGCTGCAAATCCGCCGCGCCGAGCTTGCGGCCGGTGCGGAATCCGCCCCCGCCCATCCCGGTCCCGTCGGCAAAGCCGCCCGCGAAAGGCCCGTAGCCATGGCTCCCGTGACGCCGGCCCCGCATCGCGCGGTGGCCGAATTTCCAAGCTTTTTCAAATCGATGATGCATTACTGTCTTCCTATATTAGTTTTACAACATATCGTAAGATATATTATAAAATCATAATGTCAAGCCCCTTTCAAACCCTCGGCCGGAGTGTGTTAGGATTTGGCAACGCGTTAACCAAAAGAGCGGGGGAGGATTTGATGACGTGGCTTCAACCCATTTTGCGCCGGATCGGGGTGGCCAGCTTGGCTGCTTCCTGGGCGCTCGCCGTCGCGGCGCTGCCGGCTTCCGCCGATCCGCTCAAGATTCGCATGGGTTGGGTGGCGGCCCCCGCCTCGCTGATTCCGATCCTCTTTCCGAAAGACGGGATCGCGAAGCATAACGGTGTTTCCTATACGGTCGAGGCGACGCATTTCCAGGGCTCGCCATTGCAGATCACGGCGTTGCAAAGCGGCGAGATCGACATCGCGGCGCTCGGCTTCTCCTCTTTCAGCCTGGCGGTCGAGAATGCGGGGATGAGCGATCTGCGCATCATCGCCGACGAGATTCAATGGGGCATCGCCGGCTACGGCACCGCCGATTTCGCGGTGCTGAAGGACGGGCCGATCAAGACAGTCGAGGATTTGAAGGGCAAGGTGCTCGTCACCAACGGCATCGGCGGCGGCCTCGATATGATCATGAAGGCGATGATGTTGAAGCACGACATGCTCGACAAGCGCGATTTCAGCGTCATCGAAATCGCGTTTCCGAACATGAAATCGGTGTTGCTGGAAAAGAAAGCCGATCTCGTGCCGTCGACCTTGCCCTGGTCGCGCGATCCCGAATTCAAAGCCAATACGCGCATCCTGTTCACGACCGCCGACGCGATGGGCCATGTGGCCTTGTCGTTCTGGACCGCGCGCCAAGGCTTCCTCGACAAGAATCGCGCCGCGGTGCTCGATTTGCTCGAGGATTACGTCCGCTCGATCCACTGGTATCTCGATCCGGCTCATCACGACGAAGCGGTCAAGATCGTCAGCGATTTCACCAAGATTCCGACGGCGACGATGCAGGATTGGCTCTTCACCAAGGAAGACAATTACCGCGATCTCAACGGCCTTACCGATATCGATGCCGTGACGCGCAACATCCATACGCAAAAAGAGCTCGGGCTGATCAAGGCCGATCTCGACGCGAAGCCTTACGACCGGCTCGATCTCATCAAGGAAGCGGCCGCGCGCGTGAAGTAATCGCGCCGCAGCGAAGGGGGATTCCATGTCAGCAAGGATGATCGCGCTGCGCCGTTTTCTTAGCGCCGCGAGCGTGGCGGCGACGATTTTCGCCGCGCTGACGGCGCAAGCGGAGCCGGTGAAAATCCGCATCGGCATCGTGCCGGCGCCGGCCTCGCTGGTGCCGGTGATTTTCGGCACACCCAACATCGCCAAGCATGCGGGGCAGTCTTACGTGTTGGAGCCGACCTATTTCCAAGGCTCGCCGGTGCAGATCACGGCGCTGCAAGCGGGCGAAATCGACATCGCCTCGCTCGGCTTTTCGACCTTGAGCGTCGCGATCGACAATGCCGGGATGAAGGACATTCGCGTCATTGCCGACGCAGTGGAACTCGGCGTCGCCGGCTATGGCGGCACGAGCTATATGGTGCTCAAGGATTTGCCGGTCAAAAAAGTCGAGGATCTGAAAGGCAAGATTCTCGCCACCAACGCGATCGCCGGCGCTTTGGACGTGGTCGCGAAGGCCATGTTGTTCAAACACGGGCTGGTCGACAAACGCGACTACACCGTGGTCGAAGTCGCGTTTCCCAACATGAAGTCGGTGCTGTTCGATCGCAAAGTCGATTTCATCGTTTCGATCGAGCCTTTCGTCGAAGATCCGGAATTGCAGGCCAAGGCGCATGAGCTGTTTTCCGCCGCCGATGCGATGGGGCCGGTCGAGCTGATTTTCTGGACCGCCAAAGCGGATTTTCTCGCCAAGAACCGCGCCGCGGTGGTCGATCTGCTCGAAGATTATATCCGGGCACTGCAATGGTGCTGGGATCCGGCGCATCGCGCGGAGGCGATCGCGCTCGTGGCCGCGGCAACCAAGCAACCGCCGGAGCGGCTCGCCAGCTACATCTATACGAAGAAGGACAATTATCAGGATTTGAAGGCGATGCCGAACCTTGCCGCGCTGGCCGCGAATATCCACGCGCAAAAAGAATTGGGCCTCGCCAAATCCGACATCGACATGCCGGCCTATGCCGCGCTCGATCTGGTGAAGGAAGCCGCCGCGCGCGTCCGCTAAGCCTTTGTCCCTTTTTCTTTTGAAAAACAAAGCTAAGATCGCTGACGGTGCCGTCTTTGCCGGGGCAGTTTGCCCATCCATGCGCCCATGATGGCGCCGGGCGGATTTGTGGTTGACGGCGCCGCGATGCAAAGTTTCGATAGCTTCCATTGAAGCCGCGACATCGACGATCAAACGCATAGGTGGAATGATGGCTGAAAGCGCCGCGAAACCGAAAAACGACTGGGAAATTGCGCAAGCGGCGACGTTGCGCCCGATCATCGATTTGGCGCGCGACCGGCTCGGCATTCCGCCCGAATCGATCGAGCCCTACGGCCATGACAAGGCGAAGATCGCCATGGGCTTCGTCCAGAAGGCGCTGGCTGAACGCCCCGACGGCAAGCTCATCCTCGTCACCGCGATCAGCCCGACCCCGGCGGGCGAGGGCAAGACCACGACCACGGTCGGTCTCGGCGATGCGCTCAACCGCATCGGCAAGAAGGCGATGATCTGCTTGCGCGAGCCGAGCCTGGGGCCCTGCTTCGGCATGAAGGGCGGGGCGGCCGGCGGCGGTTATAGCCAAGTCGTGCCGATGGACGACATCAACCTGCATTTCACCGGCGATTTCCACGCGATCGGCATCGCGAACAATCTGCTCGCCGCGGCGATCGACAATCACGTCTATTGGGGCAACGAGCTCGGCATCGATCCGCGGCGCATCACCTGGCGGCGCTGCATGGACATGAACGACCGCGCGCTGCGCCAGATCGTCGATTCGCTGGGCGGGGTCGCCAACGGTTTCCCGCGCGAAGACGGTTTCGACATCACGGTCGCTTCGGAGATCATGGCGATCCTCTGTCTCTCGACCTCGATCGAGGATCTACGCCGCCGCATCGGCAACATCATCGTGGCGCAAACCCGCGACCGTCAGCCGGTGCGCGCCAGCCAGCTCAAGGTCGATGGCGCGATGACCGCGGTCTTGAAAGACGCGATCAAGCCCAATCTGGTACAGACGCTCGAAAACAATCCCGCCTTCATCCATGGCGGTCCCTTCGCCAATATCGCCCATGGCTGCAATTCGGTGACCGCGACCAAGCTGGCTTTGAAGCTCGTCGATTACGTCGTCACCGAAGCGGGCTTCGGTGCCGATCTGGGCGCCGAGAAATTCTTCGACATCAAATGCCGCAAGGCGGGCTTGCGTCCCGACATGGCGGTGGTGGTGGCGAGCATCCGCGCCCTCAAATTCCATGGCGGCGTGGCGCGGGCCAATCTCGGGCCGGAAAACGCCGAAGCGGTGGCGAAAGGTTTGGTCAATCTGAAACGCCATCTCGCCAACATCAAAAAGTTCGGCGTGCCGGCGGTCGTGTGCATCAACCGCTTCGGCTCCGACACCGAGGCCGAGCTGGCGGCCGTGATCGATGGCTGCAAGGAAGAAGGCGCCAAGGCCGTCGTCTGCACCCATTGGGCCGAAGGCAGCAAAGGCGCCGAGGCTTTGGCCCGGGTGGTGGCCGACGGGATTGCCGAAGGCAAGGCGGATTACAAGCCGCTTTATCCCGAGGACATGTCGCTGCTCGACAAGATCAAGACCATCGCGACCGAGATATACCGCGCCGGCGAAGTCGCCGTGCCCAAACCGGTCATGGATCGCCTAGCCGAATTCGAAAAGCAGGGCTTTCGGAATCTCCCAGTCTGCATGGCCAAGACGCAATACAGCTTCTCGTCGAATGGCGATCTTTACGGCGCGCCCACGGGCTTCGTCTTGCCGGTGCGCGAGGTGCGGCTGTCGGCCGGCGCCGAATTCGTGGTCGCGATCTGCGGCGACATCATGACCATGCCCGGCCTGCCGCGCGTGCCCTCGGCGGAATCGATCTATGTCAACGAGCGCGGACAGATCATCGGTCTCTCCTAAGCCAGAGCCAGTGCGATGGAGCGGGCCGAGATCATGGCTTGGCGAAAGGCAAAGCGCGCCGAGCTGATCGCTGCGCGCATGGCGCTGTCTTCGTCGCTTCACCAAGCTGCCAGCGCCGCGCTTTACACGCGGCTTTGCACGCTCTTCTCGCCTTTCCCCAAGGCGCTGGTCGGCGCCTATTGGCCGTTCCGGCGCGAATACAACGTGCTGCCATTCCTCGAATGGCTCACCGGACGGCGCCACGACGTCGCCTTGCCGGTGGTGCTCGGCAAAGGCCAGCCGCTCGAATTCCGCCGTTGGACCCGCGACATGGAAATGCTGTCAGGGGTCTATGATATTCCCTATCCGGCGGGCGGCGAGGCGGTGCAACCGACCATCCTGATCATTCCCATGGTCGGCTTCGACGCGGCCGGTTACCGCCTCGGCTATGGCGGCGGATTTTACGACCGCACGCTCGCCACTTACGAGACCAAGCCGCTTTGCGTCGGCGTGGGTTTCGAGCTCGGACGCCTCGCGACGATCTTTCCCTTGCCGCACGACATTCCCATGGATCACATCGTGACCGAGGGGGTGTCGTGGCCGCGCGAAGAGGCCGGTTTGGCGCCGGCATAAACCGCGCTATTCTGGCGGTCGGTATTAAATTGCTACCGCGTCGACGGCGCGTTGGCGGGGAGGGAGGACGACATGGCTGAACTGCCGAAATCGGTCGAGATTCGCGAAGAAGGACCGCGCGAAGGTTTCCAGATCGAAAAGAACGAGATTCCGACCGCGCGCAAAATCCAGTTCATCGACGCGCTGGCGAAGACCGGCTTGAAACAGATCCAGATCGTCTCTTTCGTCGATCCGCGCCGCGTGCCCAATATGGCCGATGCCGAGCAGGTGGTGGCCGGCATCACGCCGGTTCCGGGTGTGCGCTATACCGGGCTGTGGCTCAACGACAAAGGCTTCGAGCGCGCTTTGGCGACCAAGCGCTTGAGCGTCACCGGCTCGCTCGGCTTGTCGGCGTCGGACTCATTCCTCAAACGCAATCAGAACCGCACGATCGCCGAGCAGATCGCGTCCTTGCCGGTCAGCATCGCCAAATACAAAGAGCACAACGTGCCGGTCGATGGCGGGCTTATCAGCGCCGCCTTCGGCTGCAATTTCGAAGGCGACATCGCGGCCGAGAAGATCATCGATCTGGCGGGCACGATGATCAGCATCGCCGGCGACAATGGCGTACCCTTCAAGCGCCTGACCTTGGCCGACACGATGGGCTGGGCGACACCGCTCGCCATCAAAAAGGTGGTCGGCGCGGTGTGGAACCGCTTTCCCGATCTCGACCTTGTGCTCCATTTGCACGACACGCGCGGCATGGGCATCGCCAATGCCTATGCCGGGCTTGAGATGGGCGTGCGCCGCTACGACGCGGCTTGCGCCGGTCTCGGCGGCTGTCCTTTTGCGGGGCACAAGGGCGCCGCCGGCAATGTCTGCACCGAGGACCTTGCCTTCATGTGCGACGAGATGGGCATCGAAACCGGGCTCGATCTCGATGCGCTGATCGAATGCGCCAATCTGGCCGAGGAAGTGGTCGGCCATCCGCTGCCGGGCGCGGTCATGAAAGGCGGCAGCTTGCGCCGGCTGCGCGAGAAGCTGCGCGCGGCATAGCGCGCCGCCGTAACAACACCAATAATCACCAAGGGAGGATCGTCATGGCCGAACAAGCGACGATGAAAAAAGTGGTTAATCCGCCGGGCCTGGAATTGCATTACGTCGATATCGAAGCCATGCCCTGGGAACAGCTCGGGCCGGGATCGCAACGCAAAGTGCTTTATCTCGATCCGGTCACCGGCATGCAAACTTGGCTGTGCCGTTTGGCGCCGGGCGGCGTCATCCCGTTCCACGAGCATCCCGGGATCGAGCAGACTTATGTCTTAGAAGGCAGCTTCGTCGACGATGAAGGCGAATGCACCGCCGGCAATTTCGTCTGGCGTCCCGCCGGCAGCCGCCATATCGCGCGTGCACCGAACGGCGTGACCTTTCTCGCCTTTTTCACCAAGCCGAGCCGCCGTCTGCCGCAGGAATAAAAGCCGCGGCTTGCCGGCCGGTCAGTTGATGCCGGTGGCGAAGACCGTGAGGTCGGTGTTGTAAACTTGCTCACCGGCGGGGCCGGTGCTGGCCACGGCCACGCCGTCGCCACGATCGCGTTTGGGCTTGGCGCGTAGCTGCGCGCGCAAAGCGTCGGTGGCCGTGGGGTCGAGCGTGAGATCGTCTTTCAACACCACGCCGTAATGCTCGCGCGCGGCGTCGCGCGAGACATATTCCTCGATCACGTCCCAGCGCACCTTTTCGGCATCGCGCTCCAGCGGGTCGCCCCAGCCGCCGCCGCCGGGCTGACGCGAGATGACCTCGGTGTCCGCTGGCACGAGATAGCGATGGCCGTATAATTCCTGGAATTTGTTCTCGCCCGGCTTGCGCACAAGATAGCCGCCAATGGCACCGGACTCGCCGCCCCACAGCCCCCAGGCTGCGAGACCGTGGCGGTAAGGCCGGTTGAGGTTCCAGCGCCCTTCGGCGAAATTGCGCACATGAAGCTCGATGCCGAGCCCGCCGCGATTCTTGCCGGCGCCGCCCGAATCCTGGCGCAGCGCGCGGCTTTCGATCATCAGCGGGCATTTCAATTCGATCGCCTCGATCGCGCCGTTGCGCACATCGCCCTGGCAGATCGACACCGAGCCCGATTCGCCGTCCTCGTAAGGCCGTCCGCCCCAGCCGCCGCCCTCGATGCTTTGCAGCACGAAGCGCCGCTTGGTTTTGGGATCGACGCCGAAAAACGCGACGCCGCCGAGATCGCCATGATGTCCCGCGGGCGCCTTGTCCTTCATCGCCGGCGCCAACGCCGCGACGATCGTGTCGGCAACCGTCGGCAGCATCAGGCTCCAGCCCGTCATCGGAATCGGATGGCGCGCCATCATGAAATTGCCTTCCGGCAACACGATCTCGAGCGCGCGAAACGAACCTTCGTTCACCGGATCGAGCGGCGCGGTGATTGCCTTATAGGCGATGCGCGCGCCGGCCAGAGAACGGCAATTCGGTCCGCGCGGACGTTCTTTCGAGCAATCCGAGAGATCGATGGTCATCGTGCCTTTGTTGACCGTGATCTTGGTGTGGATGCGCACCCGGGCGGGCGGCGTTTCGCCCGTGTCGTCCATGAAGGATTCCGCCTCGTAGACGCCGTCGGCCAATTGCGCCACGGCGTTGCGGCAACGCTTTTCCGTCTCATCGAAAATCTGCCGGATCGCCGCCAAGACCGTGTCGCGGCCATAACGCTCGAACAGCTCGTCGGCACGCCGGTTGCCGAGCCGGCACGCTGCCATCTGCGAGCGCAAATCGCCCAAGGACGCCTCCGGAAAGCGGATATTGTCCTTGATGCAGCGATAGAGCATGTCGTTCAGCTTGCCGCCTTCGTAGATTTTGAGCTGATCGAACTGCATCCCCTCCATCCAGGGGTCTTGCGCGGCGCGGCCGGCGCCGAAACCGGTGCTCATGCCGCCGACATCGATCCAATGCGCGCGCACCATCGAGAACAGCAGCAGCTCGCCCTTGAAGAAATAGGGCATGTAGATGCAGATGTTGTTGAGGTGTTGGCCCGCGACCGCGGGGTGATTTATGATCAGGACGTCTTCGGGCTGAAAGCCTTCGCGCCCATAGCGCTTCATCCCGTCGGTGATGATGACGCCGAGATCGGCGACGAAATGCGAGACGCCGCCGACATTCTGGCTCACCAATTCGCCATCGGCCGTGATCAGCGCGGTGCAGAAATCGCGCACCTCGTAGATCATCATATTGTAGGAGGTGCGCTGGAGATCGGCCGCCATTTCGTTGGAAATCGCCGGCAGCGCGTTGCGGATGACCTCGAGCGTCACCGGATCCAGCTTCACCGTCATGGGGTCGTCTCCTGCGGCCGCGCGGCGCGGCGGGACAAGGGGCTTAAAGCCCGAGAATGCGTTCGGCGTTTTGGTGGAAGATCTTTTCCATCACGGCCTCGGTGTAGCCGAGTTCGCCCCATTCCTTCATCAGCCGGTCATAGGGAATGCTCGGATAGTCGCTGCCGAACATGATCTTGTCCTGCAATCGCGAACGCGCATCGACCTTGAGCTGAGCCGGGAAGTATTTCGGCGCCCAGCCCGACAGCTCCCAGAATACATTGCCCTTATGGAGCGCGACTGCCGTCATCTCGTCGACCCAGGGCCAGCCCGGATGCGCGGCGATGATGGTGAGGTCGGGGAAGTCGGCGGCGAGATCGTCGATCGCAGAAGGATGCGCGTGGCGGATGCGCGCGCCGAGCCCGCCCGGCATGCCGGCGCCCATGCCGGTCGTGCCGACATCGATCATGACCGGAGCCTTCAACGCCGTGATGGTCTCGAACAGCGGATAGAACTGCCGGTCATTGACCGCGAAATGTCCCATGATCGGGTGGAAATGGAAGCCGAGCATCTTGAGCTCGGTGATCGCTTTCTTCGCCTGCTGGATCGCGATCTCGCCCTTGAACGGATCGACCGCCGCCCAGGACTGAATGATGCGGTCGGGATGGCGTTGCTGCATCCCTTTCACATATTCATTGGTGCAGGGCGGGGTGTTGGTCGTGGTTTCGAGATCGAGCGCCACCAACACGGCTTCGACGCCGGCCTTGGTGAAGTCCTCGACGACCTCGTCTTCCTGCTTCCAGGTCCAGCTGCGATTCCAGTACTTCGCCAGCGCTTCGACATAGGGCCCCTGGCATTTGATCCAGGGCTCGGTGTTCGGATAGCAGTGGAGATCGATCTTGCGCATGCTCACTTCGCTTGAATTTTCTGGGCGACCATCTCGACCAGCGCCTTCTTCGACACTTTGCCGAAAGTCGAGAGCGGGAAGTCGTTCATGATCTCGACCCGCTCGGGCAGCTTGAACTTGGCGATCTCCTTGGTCGTGAGATAGGCCACCAACTCGTCGAGCGTCAGGGTCTTGCCGGCTTTCAGGATGACGCAGGCGCACATGCGTTCGCCCATATCGGGATCGGGCATGGCGACGCAGGCGACATTCTGCACGGCGGGATAGGACAGGATGAGATTCTCGATCTCCTCGCAGCTGATCTTTTCGCCGCCGCGGTTGATGAGGTCCTTCTTGCGGCCCTCGACGAGATAAGCGCCCGAGGGATGCTGCCGCATCAAATCGCCGGAGCGGTAGAACCCGTCCGAGGTGAATGCCTTGGCGTTGTGCTCCGGCACACCGTAATAGCCGCGCAAGGTATATGGTCCGCGCGCAAGGAACTCGCCGACCTCGCCGAAAGGCACGAGATTATCGTCGTCGTCGACCAGCCGGACCTCGTCATCGGGACAGACCGGAAAGCCGACCGTCTCCATCCGCACATCTTCCGGATCGTCGATCTTGGCGAACATCAGCATGCCCTCGGACATGCCGAAATTCTCCTGCACGAAGACCGTCGGAATGAGTTCCTTGGTCTTGTGCCGTGTCTCGGGCTGCAGCCGCTGTCCGCCGCTTTGGATGTAGCGGATGGAGGAGGTGTCGTGCTTCGTCACGTCGGGGCTGTTGATCAGCCGGATGAGCAGCGCGGGCACGACTTTGATGTGCGAGACGCGGTGCTGCGCCACCAGCGGAAAGACCACTTCCGGCCGCGTCGTCTGGCTCAGCACGATCTTGCCGCCGTTGAACATGAAGCCCTGAATGCCGGGACAGGCGAGCGGCAGGTTATGCGCGATCGGCAGCATCAGCAGCAGCACGGAATCGCCATTGACGCCGCACACCTCGGAGGCGCGTTTCGAATTATAGGCGTAATCGTTATGGGTTCGCGGAATGAGCTTCGGCACGCCGGTCGTGCCGCCCGAAAGCTGGAAGATGCAGGGATCGGTCGGATCGATCTTGATCTTGTCGATCTCGCTCGCCGGCAGGGTTGCCTTGCGCGTGATGAGATCGGTGAGGGAAACCTCGTCCGCGCCCGGCTTGCCCAGCACGATGGCGAATTTGCAGACCGGACTTTCCTTGCGCACGCGGCGCACCATCGGGCCGAATTCGAAATCGCTTTGCCGCTCGGGATAGACGCAGGCGACGGCCTGGGCCAGATGCACGAACTGGCTCACTTCGTTGTAGCGATGGGTCGCCAGCGCCGCGATCGGAATGCAGCTGATCTTTTGCAGCGCGAAATAGAGGATGACGAATTCGGCGACATTGGGCAGGGTCAGGACGACACGGTCCAGCGGCTTGAAGCCCAGCTCGAGCAGGTTGAGCGCGAGATTCGTGCTGAGCGCATCGAGTTCGGCGTAAGTGATCTGCCGCTCGCGGTCGATGATGCAAACGCGCGGGCCGAACTTCTTGAACACCGCGTCGAATTCCTGACGCAGCGACTTGTCCAGCCAATAGCCTTTGGCGCGATAGCGCGCGGCGAATTCGGGCGGAAACGGAACGACGCCTTCGAGCATGGTGGCCTCAGGTCGAGCTGGCGAAGCCGCCGTCGATGACGATGATCTCGCCGGTGACGAAGCGGTTGCTTTGGATAAGGTTCAGCATCGTCTCGGCGACGTCGTCGGCCGTGACGCAGCGCTTTAACGGCGTCGCCTTGGCGCGCCGTCCCATCAGATCCTCATAGTGATCCTTCAGCATGCGTTTCATCCAATCGCCTTCCATCCAACCCGGCGCCACGGCGTTGACGCGGATCTTGGGGCCGAGATTGAGCGCCAGGGTCTTGGTGAGATTGACGACGGCGGCCTTGCTCGCGGCATAGGCCAGAGGCTGCGGGCCGGGACGCAAGCCGACGATGCTGGCCGTGTTGACGATGGCCGGCTCCGGCGCCGCCTTGAGCAGCGGCAGCGCGGCGCGCGTGACCGAGAAGATGCCGCGCACATTGACGGCAAAGACGTGGTCCCATTCCTCGACCGTCATGGCCTCGAAATCCTTGGGATGGACCGTGCTGGTCGTGCCGGCATTATTAATCAGGGCGTCGAGGCGGCCGAAGGCCTTCTCGACATCCTTCAGCATCGCGCGCACGCCGGGATCGTCGGACACATCGCAACGGCACAGCAGCGTCTTGGCGCCGGCTTTTTCGGCCTCGGCCGCGACTTCCTTGGCCTGCGCATCGCTGCGGCTATAGTTAATCGCCACGTCATAGCCGGCACGCGCCAAAGCCAGCGCGGCGCTCCGCCCGATACCATTGGCCGCGCCCGTGACGAGGGCGGCCTTGCGCGATGTCGTCATGAAATCTCCTTATTTTCGGCGGCCATTTACGGACCGCTGCCCATAACTGTCAAGGAAGCGTTCGATGGGCGCGTGATCAGCAGCCGGCGAAGACCGGATAGGTTAAGAAACCCGACGGAAATCCCGCGGCGCCGATCAGCACCGGTGCCGCGAGCGCGATCTTGCGGCTGTCGATTTCGGTCAGGGCTTGGACGGTCACAAGCATTTCCGGCCCAAGGGCGGCCGGTTCGGCGATTAGCGATCCCATCAGCGGATCAAGCGGCTGCGCCAGCCGACAACCTTCCACCAGCCAAGAGCGGAACCCCGCGAAACCCTCGGCGCTCGGCAAACCGGCCACGGCTGCGGCAAATTGCTCCGCCGCGCGGTCGCCTAAAGCGGCCTCCGCCTTGTCGCGGAAAACCGTCCGCGTCATTCGCACCCAGCTTCCCTTATAAGCGACGGTCGTGCGCAGCGCATAGCGGCGGCCCAAATTTGCCGTGCCGTCGATGCGCGCAAAACGATGATCGCGCTCAAGATCGGCCGCAGCGGCCATATAGACTTCCTCGGCGCCCGCCAGACGCGCTTCGCGCTCGACGGCTGAAATCGCGTCGCCGAGTTGGGCCTCGTCGCCGGTAACCTGGGCAAGCGCGCGCTGGGCGATGGTGCCGGCCTTGGCGGTCAGCGCGATCTCGGCAGGGTCGGGCTTTGCCCGGGCCCGCTCGAACAAAGCGGTGGCATCGCGGAGCTGCGCGCCGCTCGCGGTTTCGGCAAGGTCGTTCGCTACGGCGGCGCGCAACCCGTCGAGATCGGCGACGCCGACACTCTTGGCGCCGAGCTCGGCCAAGTATTTGCCGGCGCCGATGCCGATGCGCGGAATGCCTTCGAAGCGCGCGACCCGGCTGACCTCCTTGCCCCAACCGACCACACGGTTGGAGAACGCCATCGCCAGAAGCGGATCGCCCGCGCGCGGCACGACCAGCAAGCCTTCCGCCCAATAGGGCACGAAGGCGGTGAGCCAGGACACGGCCGCGCTGCGCGTGTTGTTGGTATAGACGACGACCGCGTCGAGCGATTCCTTCTCCATGGCGGCGCGCAAACGCGCGAGCCGCGCGTCGAACACGGCTTCGGGCAGTTCGGTTTTCGACCAGGCGATAAGACCGCGGCGCATTCAGACCTCGAACAATTCGCGCGGCGTGCGCGAAAGCACTTCGGCGCCGGTTGCGGTGACGATCACCGAATCACCCAAGACCATATAGCCGACCTCGGGATGATAGGTGTTGGGATGGACAACCATGGCCATGCCGGCCTCGAGCACCGTATCGACGTCCTCGAGGATGTGCGGCTTGGTGTCGGTGAAAAGGCCGAGCCCATGCCCACGCACGCGGGTGTATTTGCTCGTGACATAATCGCCGAGCCCGTATTTGCGGAACACGTCGTTCTCGGCCTTCGCGACTTGCGCGGCGGTGGCGCCGGGCCGCACGGCGGCGATGCCCGCCTCCAGCGCCTCGCGATAGACCGCAAAAGCGCGCTTTTGCGCCGGGGTCGCTTTGCCGAGCACCATGGTGCGGCAAATCTGCGCGAAATAGCCTTGGATCGCCGGCGTCAGCTCGGTCGTCACCAGATCGCCCGGCGCGATGCGGCGCTCCGAAGGCGGCGCCATGGAGTGAACGTCCTGTCCGCCCGAACCCATGATCATGAAATTGTCGGGGCAACCTTTGCTGCGGAAGAACGCTTCGATTTCGCCGATCAGCTCGAATTGCCTGCGTCCCGGCACCGCCGCCTTCTTGAACACCTCATAGCCTTCATCGGCCAGGCGTGCCGCATGCCGCAGCGCGTCGAGCTCGCCGGGCAGTTTGACCATCAGGAATTTATCGACGAGGCGCGTCCCGTCCTCGAGTTTGTAGCTGCGCGCCGCATCGGCCAGGAATTTCGGCATGAAGCTCAAAGGCGCCGCGGCAATACGGTGATTGGCGATGCGGTCGAGCCGGCTCGCCACGGCGTGGACAATGTCGGGCGCGAGGCTCACTTTGACGCCGGTGGTTTCGGCTTCGGCGCGTTCGGCCTCGGTCGCGCTGTCGAGAAACAACTCGACCGAGCCGTCCGGCGCGATCAACGCGATGCCGTGCCCTTCGAGCATGGAAAAATCGGCGACATAGCGCAGATAATCGGCTTGCCAGGAATTGCCATAGACAACCAGCGCCTCGATCCCTGTCTGCGCCATGGCCTCGTGCAGACGGTTGCGCCGCTCTTGCGCCAGCATCGCTTTCTCCGAACAAAGTGTCGCCGACCATCGTAAAGCGCGCGGCCGGGCGGAGCAAGAAACCGCGACCACTCGCCAGCGCGAAAGCGGCGACGTATCCTCGTTGCGCCCTGCAGCGGGAGGAACAATGTGCGCCATGGAGCTCCAGGCCAAGGATGTCGGCCTGCCGCGATTCGCCGTGACACCGGAAAAAGCTGCCGGAGTCTTCGATCTCGAAAGCCATGCGCGCGCGCGCGAGGCGCTCGATTTCGGCCTTTCGATCGCCGGTCACGGCTTCAATATTTTCGTCATCGGCGAGGATCGCTCGGCGCGCATGACTGCGACCCTTGCCTATCTTGCCGACGCTGTCGCGAGCCGGCCCGCGCCCAGCGACTGGATCTATCTCAACAATTTTCGCCATCCCGACCATCCGACGCCGCATGCGCTGCCCACCGGAATGGGCAGACAGCTGCGCGATGCGATGGCCGCTCTCATTCCGCGGCTGCGCGAAGCGCTGACCGCTGCCTTTTCCGCCGATGCGTATCAGGCGCGTCTGCTCGCCTTGCGCACGGATGCCCAAAAGGAGGTGGCAAGTGACGCCGATACCCTCGCGCGCGTGGCACAGTCGCACGGTCTGCGATTGGTGCAAGGAGACGACGGAGCGTTGAGGCTGCAACGCGCGGCAGAGACGGAAGCAACCGTCAATGCGCCTATCGATGAAGCGGCCGAACGCGAATTGGCGTCGGCGCTGACCCGGGTTCAGCTGCATGCCGCCAATGCGCGCGCGAAGCTCGGCGGGCAAATCCAGGAGCTCAATCGCGGCGTCGCTGCCGAAGTCGTGAGCCCGGCGCTCGAGGAGCTGGCGCGGCAATTTTCGGGCTTCACCGGTCTCGCGCGCTGGCTGACCGAGGTGCGCGTCGACATGATCGAGACGCCGGAGCGCTTTCAGCTCCAACCCGGCGCCGCCAACGACGGCGAGCTGCCCGAACGACGCTATGCCGTGAATCTGTTCGTCGATCACGGCGAGGATGCGCATCCGCTGGTGGTGCTCGAAAGCAATCCTACTTATGCCAATCTCTTCGGTTGGATCGAGTATCGCCAAGCGCAAGGCTCGGTGCTGACCGACTTCACGCAGATTCGCGCGGGCGCGCTACACCGCGCCAATGGCGGCGTATTGGTGTTGCGCGCCGAGGCGCTCGCCGCCATTCCGCGGAGCTGGACCTTCCTGAAAGCGGCCTTGCGCGATCGCGAGATCCGCATCGAAGAGCTTGACCGCGGGGACGCGCCGCCGGTTACCGGCACCCCCAAGCCGAGGTCGATTCCGCTCGATCTGAAAGTGGTCGTGGTCGGCGCGTTGCGTTGGTACGCGACATTCTTCGACAGCGATCCCGATTTCCGCACCTACTTCAAGGTCAATGCGGATATCGACACGGATATGCCGGCAACCCCGCGCAACCTGGCGCTTTATGGCGGGCTCATATCCGGAATGGTCGAGCGTCAGGCGCTCGCCGGCGCGAGCGAGGGCGCGGTCGCGCGTCTCCTCGCGATTGCCGCGCGCTGGGCCGAGCGACGCGATCGGCTTACCTCGCGGATCGAGCTGATCGAGGACATTGTCGGCGAGGCTGCCGTGATCGCCCGTTCGCAGCGGCAGAAGAATTTGAGCGAAGACGCGGTCGCATCTGCCTATGAGACGCGCCGCCGCCGCAATGCGCGGATCGAAGAACGCATGCTGGAAAGCATCGTCGAGGGCACGACGATGATCGACACGGCGGGTACGGCGATCGGGCAAATCAATGCGCTCACGGTCAACACCGCCGGCGATCATCGCTTCGGCACGCCGGTACGCGTGACCGCGCGCAGTTTTGCCGGCCGCGCCGGCGTCGTGAATATCGAGCGCGATGTCGGCATGGGCGGCCCGATCCAGCAAAAAGGCGCGATGGTTCTGCAAGGCTATCTCGCCGGCCGCTTTGCCCAGGTGCGGCCGCTTTCCTTTACCTGCTCGATCACTTTCGAGCAGACTTATGGCGGGGTCGAAGGCGACAGCGCCTCGATGGCGGAGCTGATCGCGGTGCTATCGGATATGGCGCAGATCCCGATTCGCCAAGACCTCGCCATCACCGGCTCGCTCAACCAGGAAGGCATCGCCCAAGCGATCGGTGGGGCCCATTGGAAGATCGAGGGCTTTCACCGTGTCTGCGCGGCCAAGCCGGGCGGGCTTAGCGGGACCCAGGGCGTCATCCTGCCCGAAGCCAACCGGATCAATCTGGTGCTGCATGACGATGTCGCGGCCTCGGTCGCCGCCGGGCAATTCCGCCTCTGGTCGGTCGCAACCGTCGACGAAGCGGTCGAGCTCATGCTCGGCGTGCCGGCGGGTACGCTGGACGCGGCGGGCAATTATCAGCCCCACAGCGTTTTCGGCCGGGCTGCGGCGCGGCTTGATGCTTTCGACCGGATTCTCGCCGAACGGGTGCGCGACCCGACCTAAATTTTGTAGCGCTGTTCCATCGCCATGTAATCGGCGAGGCCGACCAGATTCGTGACCTCGTCGAAAGAGGCCAGCGGCGGCGCGCTTGCCATGTCGTCGGCCTTCAGCGCTTTCAAGGTCTGTTGCATCGCGCGGATCGCCGCGTGCAGCAGCACGTTATAGGTGACGATCTTGAAGCCCATGGCCTGCAACTCGGCGCGCGATTTGACCGGGGTCTTGGGCATCATGTTGGCCCAGGTCGGCTTCGCGAACCCGCCCGCGAAGGCACGCAGCTCGGCCTCGGTTTCGAGCGCTTCGACGAACAGGATGTCGGCGCCTTCCTCGACGAAGTCGCGCGTGCGCGCCATCGCCTCGTCGAGGCCGATCGCCGAACGCGCATCGGTACGCGCCAGGATCATCATGTCGCTGCCGGCCTCGTTGCGCGCTTCGACCGCCGCGCGAATCTTAAGCCGCGCCTCGGCGCGCGGAATGACTTCGCGCCTTCCGCCGTAATGGCCGCATTTCTTCGGCCAAATTTGGTCCTCGATCAGGATCGCGGCCGCGCCGGCGCGTGCGAACTCCTTTACAGTGCGCCGCACATTCATCGCGTTCCCGTATCCGGTGTCGCCGTCGGCAATGATCGGAAAGCCGGGCACGGCATCGCAGGTATTACGGACCGCGGTGACGACCTCGGTAAAGTCGATCAGCCCCGCATCCGGCAAGGCGAAGCCGGTCGCGGCGATGCCGAAGCCGCCGAGCAAGGCGATCGGAAACCCGGCCTGCTGGATCAGCCGAGCCGTCAAAGGATCCGATGCCAGCGGGCATACCAAGAGGTCGGGCCCCGCGAGCAACTCACGCAATCTCTGGGCCGAATTCGGTCGTGGTGCGGTCATGACGCTCCTTCCAGGCAACCAAGGTAAACGTCTAGTGTGGACCAGGCAGGGTGCGGCGAAAAGACCCTACGGAAAAGGGGATTGCATTCTCGCCACGTCCTCCGCGATAGTCGCGCCGACGATTGACATGGACGGCCCATTCTGCCCACCGTGGGGCAGGGTGCGCGCTTTACTTTGGAGGCAGAGAAAGTCGTGGTTTTTCTTGCAGTAGATATTGGCGGCACGTTTACCGACCTGATCGCCTTCGATGATCGTACCGGCCAGTTCTATCAGGCGAAGAGCCTGACGACGCCGCGTAACCATGTTGACGGGATCATCGATTGTATCAAGAAAACCGATCTCGATCCGCGCACGATCAATCATCTGATCCACGGCTCGACCACCGCGATCAACACCTTGATCGAGCGTAAGGGCGCGACGGTCGGTCTGATCGTCACGCGCGGCACCCGCGATGCCTACGCTATCGGACGTGGCAACCGTCCCGAAGCCTATAACCTCTTTTTCCACCGCCCGCGTCCGCTGGTGCCGCGCCATCGCACCATCGAGGTTAACGAGCGCCTTTTCGCCAGCGGCGAAGTGCGCGAGAAGCTCGACGTCGCAAGCGTCAAGGCGGCCTGCGACATATTGGCGAAAGACGGCGTCGATGCAGTCGCGGTGTGCTTCCTGCATTCCTACGCCAATCCCGAGCACGAGCAGCAAGCCGGCAAGATCATCGAGGCCGCGCTCCCCAAGGCCTATGTCTCGCTGTCGCACGAAATCATGCGCGAGTACCGCGAATATGAGCGCATCTCGACCACCGCGGTGAATGCTTATATCGGCCCGGTCGTCGGCGGTTATGTACGCAATCTGCAATCGCGGCTCGAAGGCATCGGCTTCAAAGGCGAGCTTGCGATCATGCAATCGAATGGCGGTGTCATGGGACCCGCCACCGCGATCAAGCGGCCGGTGACGATGATGGAATCGGGCCCGGTCGGCGGCATCATTGCCGGCGCGGAAATCGGCCGCGCGCTCGGCTATTCCAACGTCGTGTCCTTCGACATGGGCGGCACCACCGCCAAGGCGAGCTTGGTGCGCGAAGGCCAGCCGACCATGTCCGAAGGTTATTATGTCGGCGGCTATGCCAGCGGCCACCCGGTGATGACCCCCGTGGTCGACGTGGTCGAGGTCGGGGCCGGCGGCGGCAGCATCGCGTCGATCGACGATGTCGGCGCGCTGAAGGTCGGTCCGCAAAGCGCCGGCGCCGAGCCGGGTCCGATCTGCTACAGCCGCGGCGGCACCGAGCCCACGATCACCGACGCCAACGTCATTCTGGGCCGCATCGGCGCCCATGACTTCCTCGGCGGCGAGATGAAGCTCGACCGCGAGGCCGCGACCAAAGGCATGAACGATCGCGTCGCCAAGGCCTTGAATATGAGCGTCGAGGACGCCGCGCGTGCGGTCGTGCAGATCGCGATCGCGAAAATGTCGCTCGCCGTGCGCGAGGTGTCGGTCGAAAAGGGCTACGACCCGCGCGACTTCGTGCTGATCGCCTCGGGCGGCGCCGGTCCGCCGCACGCCGTCGCGATCGCGCGCGAGCTTTTCATTCCGACCGTGATCATCCCGCGCTTCCCGGCGCACTTCTCGGCCTTGGGCATGCTCATGGCGGATGAGCGTCACGATCTCGTGCGCACTTATCTTGCCGAGCTCAATGTGGCGGATTTCGATCTGATCCGCCGCATCACCGAAGAGTTGACCAGCGAGGCCTATAAGCTGCTCGGCCGCAAGGACAACGTCGCCTGTCAGGTGCTGTTCGACCTGCGTTATGTCGGCCAGGAATTCACCTTGCCAGTGCCGGTAACCGCCGAGCAGATGGCGAAGGCCGATCGCAAGGCAATTCGTCACGCCTTCGACGAGTTGCACGAGCAGCGCTACGCGCATCACGCGACCGACGAACCGGTCGAGATCATCAATGTGCGTCTCGTCGCGCTGGGCCGGCGCACCAAGCTGGCGCTGCCGGACTTGACCAGGACCGGCACGCTCGCGCCGCGCGAGAAGCGGCCCGTGATGTTCGATCAAGGCAAGGCGGTCGATTGTCCGGTCTATGATCGCGAGAAGCTGACGCCCGGCGACAAGATCGACGGTCCGGCGCTCGTCAGCGAATATGCGTCGACGACCGTGATCTTCCCCGGCGACCATGTCGCCGTCGCCGATACCGGAGAGCTCATCATCACCGTGGGGCACGCAAAATGACGACGACCAAGCTCGATCCCGTCACTCTCGAGGTCATCCGCAGCGCGCTGCCGGCGATCGCCACCGAAATGGCGGCCGACCTGCATCGCACCTCCTACAACATGATGATCTATGAGGTGCGCGATTTCTGCACGGCGCTGCTTTTGCCGAACGCAAAGCTGGTGTCGCAGAATGTCGGCGGCGTCTCGCACTTCGTCGCCGATCTCGGCGCGATCGTCGACGACGGCATGAAGCGTTACGGCACCAAGGGTTTCGTGCCCGAGGACGTGATCATCACCAACCACCAGGCGGTGGCGGGCCAGCACCTCAACAACATGGTCGTCTACATGCCCTATTTCTTCAAGGGCGAGCTGGTCATGTTCTCGATGGTGCGTGCGCATTGGATCGATGTCGGCGGCATCAGCACCGGTTTCGGCGGCGGCGCCGAAGTAGTCGATCCGTGGATGGAAGGGCTGCAGCTCGATCAGCTCAAGATCTACGAAGCGGGCAAGGTCAACGAGATCCTGCTCAAGGTCATCCGCGACAATATCCGCTTCCCAGATTCATCGCTCGGCGACATGCGCGCCCAGATGGCGGCCTGCCGCCTGGCTCATCGCCGCCTCGACGAGCTGTTCGAGAAGTTCGGCCGCGACACGATGCTGGCCGCGATCGAGCACATCTTCGCTGAAACCGAGATGCGTTGCCGGCGCGTCGTGCAGAGCTTCCCGAGCGGCGTCTACGAAGCCGAATCCTTCCTCGACAATGACGGCACCGACAATCCCGAGCGCGTGCGCATCCACGTCAAGGTCACGGTCGATCAGGAAAAGGGCAGCATGATCATCGACCTGTCCGGCTGCTCGAAGGCGCGCAAGGCCGGCATCAACTCGCGCACGCTTGCCGGCGCGCGGGTGGCCTATAAATGCCTCACCGCGCCGCTCGATGCGGTGAATGAAGGGTCCTTCTCGGCGCTCCAACATGTGATCCCCGAAGGCAGCATCATGATGGCGCGCTACCCCGCGCCGATGTCGGGCTGGAGCACGATCATCCCGACCGTGGTCGACACCATCCTCAAGGCGTTGGCACCGGCGGCGAAAGAGCGGATTCCGGCGGCGCATCTCGGCACGCTCGGCGCGGCCGTCGTGTTCTTCGGCCGCAATCCCAAGACCGGCAAAGCCTTCGTCGTGCAAAGCATCGAAGGCGGCGGTTGGGGCGGGCGTCCGACCGAGGACGGCGAATCGGGCTCGGTCTCGGTCTGCCAAGGTGACGTGCGCAACGGCAGCATCGAAGCGATCGAAATGAAGACGCCGGTGCTGGTCGAGCGCCGTGGCTTCAGAACCGATTCCGGCGGCGCCGGCAAGTTCCGCGGCGGGCTCGGTCTCGATGTGCAAGTGCGCAACTTTGTCGAAGGCCGTTGGAACATGCACGCGCCGGCGCGGATCGAATGCCCGCCTTGGGGCCTGTGGGATGGCAAGTCCGGCAATACCAGCAAATACCTGCTGAAGCTTCCGAGCGAAAACGGGTTCCACGAAAAAGAAGCGAACCGTCTGGCGACGCCGTCCGATACCGAGGTGATCGTGCGCTCGAATGGCGGGGGCGGCTGGGGCGATCCCTTGGAACGCGATCCCGACCGCGTGCGCTCCGACGTGATCGAAGGCTATGTCAGCTTCGAGCACGCGAAGGCCGATTACGGCGTCGTGCTCAATCCGAAGGACAATGCGATCGATCTCGCGGCAACCGAGAAACTGCGCGCCGAACGCCGCGCCAGGGCACGGGCGTGAGAAGAACGTCGCAAGACCAAGACGCGATCTCCGTGCGGCAAAGCGACACAATAATCGTCGCTTGCCGGGCGGCGTAACGTAACGAAGATCGCCGGCCGGCACATGCCGGCCGCAATGAACGGGAGGGCGGATACGGTGAGGATTTGCGGGAAAGCATTTCGCGCGCCCGCTGTGCTCGCGATCGCGGCAACGCTGGTTTGCGCTCTTCAAGCCGTGCCGCAAGCGGCGGCGCAGGAAAAGCTCCGCGTCGGCAAAGGATTTCCCTCGCTGTTTCAATTCACGCCGCTCGATGTCGGTATCGAAGAAGGCATCTTCAAAAAGCACGGTCTCGATGTCGAAGCCTCGGCCTTTGCCGGCGATGCCAAGCTGCAGCAGGCTTTCGCGGCGGGCGCGGTCGATCTCGGCATCGGCTCGGGACCCGGCATGGCCTTCATCGCCAAGGGCTCGCCGACGATCGGAATTGCCGAGGAAGCCGGACCGCCGCTCGGGATCACGCTCGCCGTGCTCGCCGATTCACCGATCAAGGCAATCGCCGATCTCAAGGGCAAGACGGCGAGCATGTCGAGCGTCGGCTCGCAGACCGAATGGATGATTCGCGAATTGTCGCGCCAGCAAGGATGGGGCCCCGACGGGATCAAATCGGTCGCGCTGGGCGACGTGCCGGCACAGCTTTCGGCGCTGCGCACCCACCAGGTCGATGCGGTTCCCTTCGATATCACGACCGCCTATCAGCTCAACGCTGCCGGCGAAGTGCGCATTTTGCTGAAGTTCGGCGACATCGTTAAGGATTACATCAACCACGTGATCTATGCGACCAACGGCGCGGTCGCCCAACGCCCCGATGACATCCGCAAATTCCTGGCCGCTTGGTTCGAGACCATCGCGTTCGTCAAAAAGAACAAGGCCGAAACGGTGCGGGTCGCCGCCGGCGTGCTCAAGATTTCCGAGCCGGTGGTGAGCCGCGTCTACGACGAAACGGTGCAGATGTTGTCCGACGACGGCAAATTCGACGCCAAAGGTCTGGCGGTGCTGAGCCGATCCTTTGTCGAGATGAACATGCTGCCGGCCGCGCCCGACATGTCGAAATTCTATACCGAAGCGTTTCTGCCGACGGTGGCGAAGTGATGGCGTTGCCTGCCCGTCCGCCTCGGCTCGATCGACGGCGCGTCCGCCTCGGCTGGGTTGTTGCCGGCGCCGCGGCGGCGCTCTTGCTGGGCGGTGGTTGCGATGCGCAAGCGCAGGAAAAGCTGCGCTTCGGCAAGTCCCTGGCGACCTTGTTCCATTACACCCCGGTGGATGTCGGCATCGCGCAAGGCATCTTCAAAAAATACGGTTTCGAGGTCGAGACCACGTCCTTCGCTGGCGATGCCAAGCTGCAACAAGCGCTATCGGCCGGCGCGGTCGATGTGGGCGTCGGCGGCGGCCCGGCGCTTGCCTTCGTTGCCAAGGGTTCGCTCGACATCGGCGTCGCGCAAGAAGCCGGTCCTCCGCTCGGTGCGACCTTAACCGTGCTTGCGGATTCACCAATCAAGGCGATTTCCGACCTCAAAGGCAAAGTCGCGAGCATTTCGACGGTGGGCTCGCAGACCGAATGGATGACGCGCGAATTGTCGCGCCAGCAAGGCTGGGGACCGGACGGGATTAAGATGGTGGCCCTGGGCGAAGTCCCGGCGCAGCTCGCCGCGCTCAAGACACGCCAGACCGACGCGTTCACAGCCGATATCACCACCGCCTATCGCCTGGAAGAGAGCAAGGAAGGCCGGATTCTCGTGAAGTTCGGCGACGTCATTCCGAACTACGTCAACACGATCATCTATGCCGCGAATGACTTCCTCGATAAACACCCCGAACAATTGCGCGCGTTTCTCGCGGCCTGGTTCGATACCGTCGCCTTCATGAAGGCGAACAAAGCGGAGACGGTGCGGATCGACGCCGACGTCTTGAAGATCCCGGAGCCGATCGTCGGCCGGGTCTATGACGAGACGTTTCGCATGATTTCCGGCGACGGAAGGTTCGACGCCAAGGGGCTTGCGGTGCTGCGCCGCTCGTTCGTCGAAATGAACATGCTGCCAAGCGAGCCGGACATGTCGAAACTCTATACCGAAAAATTTTTACCGGTAATATCGCGGTAAGTTTGCTGCGCCCACGACCGGGCCGCGTACGGAATGCGACATAGGAGACCAAGGCAAATGAGTTGTCGGAATGGATGGCGTGCCTGCGCGCTGCTCGCCCTGGCGGGGGCAATTCTCGTTGGCGGACCGGCGCTCGCCGCCGACAAGCTGCGCGTCGGCAAGGCCCAGGCCCAGCCCTTTACCTTTGCGCCGCTTGATATCGGCATCGAAGAAGGGATTTTCAAAAAGCACAATCTCGACATCGAGGCGACGGCATTTCCGGGCAGCGCCAATCTGCAACGCGGCATCGCGGCCGATGCCATCGATATCGCTGTCGGGTCGGGGCCGGAGCTCGCCTTCATCGCGAAAGGCAATCCCGAAATCGGCGTCGCGGCGATGGCCAATCAGCCGGCGCTGCTCTGCCTCATCACGCAAAAGGACGGTCCGGTCAAAACGGTCGCCGATCTCAAGGGCAAGCTGGTCAGCGTGAGCACCGTGGGTTCGCTCACGGCTTGGCTCGTCAAGCAATTGTCGGTGCAACAGGGCTGGGGACCGGACGGCATCAAAATGGTCGAGCTCGGCTCGGACAGTCCGCAAGTCGCGGCGCTGCGGACCAATCAGACCAACGGCATGACCCTCGACATCGCCACCGCTTACAAGCTCGAAGAGGACGGCGTCGGGCGGATCGTCGTGCATTTCGGCAACATCGTGCCAGACTTCCACATTCACGTGATCTACGCCAGCAACAAGATCATCGCCGAGCATCCGGATCAGGTCCGCGAATTCCTCGCCGGCTGGTTCGAAACCATCGCTTTCATGCACAAGAACAAGGCGGAAGCGGTGAGGATCGGCGCCCAGGTCGGCAAGGTATCGGAGGAAATCGAGAGCAAGGTCTATGACGAGGTGATGCCGACCTTCTCGACCGACGGAAAATTCAATCCGAAGGCGCTGGACGTTCTGGCCCAATCCTTCGTCGATCTCGGAACCTTGCCGTCCAAGCCCGATATGAGCACGCTCATCACCGAGAAATTCCTGCCCGGCGCGGCGCACTGATCGCGGGGCGCGAAAGAGGTAAATAAGAGCGATAAAGGGGAGATCCGCCATGACGAGGTTGCAAGGGGTATGGAGGCTGGCACCGGCCACATTGGCCGCATGCCTTGTCTTGGTTCTGAGCAGCGGCGCAAGCCTTGGCGCAGATAAGCTTCGCGTCGGCAAAGCCATCGCCTTGCCCTTCGATTTCACGCCGCTCGACGTCGGAATCGAGAAAGGCTTCTTCAAGAATCACGGCCTGGAGATCGAGGAAGTGAATTTCGGCGGCAGCGCCAAGCTTCAGCAAGGCCTTGCCGCCGATGCGATCGATATCGGCCTCGGTTCCGGCCCCGAGCTGGCCTTTGTCGCCAAGGGCAACAGCGATCTCGCCATTTGCGCCTATGCTGGTCCGCCGGGGCTGGTGCTCATCGTGCGTCCGGATGCTGGTATCAAGAGTCCCGCCGATCTCAAAGGCAAGAAGATCGGCGTCTCGACCGTCGGCGGGCTCACCGATTGGATGGTGCGCGAAGCGTCGCGACAACAGGGCTGGGGAGCCGAGGGAATCGCGGTCACGCCGCTTGGCGCCGACGAAGCGCAAATCGCCGCGATGAAGACCAAGGAAATCGATGGCATGGCGATCGACGTCGCCGGCGCCTATAAGCTCGAACAGGCGGGCGAGGCGCAAATCGTCTTGCGCTTCAGCGCGATCGTGCCCGACTTCATCAATCACATCACCTATGCCACCAATAAGATGGTCGAGCAGCATCCGGATCAGTTGCGCGCTTTCCTGGCCGGCTGGTTCGACACCATCGCCTGGATGCGCAAGAACAAGGACGAAACCGTGAAGATCGTGCAGCCGGTCATGCATCAATCGCCCGAGATCGCCGCCCGCGCCTATGACGAGATCATGCCGAGCTTCTCGGATACCGGTAAGTTCGATCCCAAGGCGCTGGCCGTGCTCGCCCGGTCCTTCGTGCAGATGAATCAACTGCCGTCGGAACCGGATATGAGCAAGCTCTATACCGAGAAATTCCTGCCGAGCGCGCAACGCTGATCGCGGGCGCGGGGGGAAGGCAGAGGAATGACAATGGGGGCGGGAACATGAAGACGTCGCGCAGGACATTCGTGCTTGCCGCTCTGGTGTTGGCGGCAGGGCTGCTTCCCGGCCTCGATGGCCGCCCGGCGCTTGCCCAAGACAAGCTGCGTGTCGGCACGGCACAGGCCGAGCCCTTCGATTTCACGCCGCCTGCCGTCGGCCTCGCGAAAGGGTTTTTCAAAGAGCACGGGGTCGATCTCGAGCTGATCAGCGTCGCGGGCAGCGCGAAGCTGCAACAGGCGCTGGCCGCCGGCGCCCTCGATATCGGCCTCGGTTCCGGTCCGGAATTGGCCTTTGTCGCGAAAGGTTCGCCCGAACTCGCCATTTGCGCATTTGCCGGTCCGCCGGATGGGCTTGTGCTCGTGGTGCGCAATGACGGCCCGGTCAAGACCGTCGCCGATCTCAAGGGAAGGAAAGTCAGCGTCTCGACCGTCGGCTCGCTCACCGAATGGATGGTGCGCGAAACCTCGCGGCAGCAGGGTTGGGGAGCGGACGGAATCACGGTCGTGTTTCTTGGCGATATCGCCGGACAGATCGCGGCGCTCAAGACCGCGCAGATCGACGGCATGTCCAACGACATCGCCTCGGCGACCCGGCTCGAGAAAGAGGGCTTCGGTCGGATTCTGGTGCGTTTCGGCCAGATCGCGCCGAATTTCATCATTCACGCGACTTTCGCCACCAACAAGATCATGGAGGAGCATCCCGACCAGGTGCGTGGCTTCCTCGCTGCCTGGTTCGAGACCATCGCCTTCATGAAAAAGAACAAGCAGGAAACGGTCGACATCGTCGCGCCGGTGATGCACCAATCGCCCGAGATCGCGAGCCGCGCCTATGACGTGGTGATGCCGACTTTTTCCGATACCGGTAAATTCGACCCCAAAGCGCTTGCGGTACTTCGTCGCTCTTTCCTAGAGATGAACCTGCTTCCTTCGGAGCCGGACATGAGCAAGCTATACACCGAAAAATTCCTGCCGGGGGCGTCGTGATATTTCCATCGAAGAGGAGTGGTCAGTGAGCCGGGCTGAAACGGTCATTAAGGTCGAAGGCGTCAGCCAGGCCTTCGGTGCGGCGGGCGATCCCCGCCGCGTGGTGGCGTTGGAAAGCGCGTCGCTCGACATCACGCGCGGCGAGCTCTTGTGCCTCATCGGCCCTTCGGGCTGCGGCAAGAGCACGCTCCTCAATATTATCGGCGGCCTCGCCTCGCCCAGCACGGGTCGCGTGACCATCGACGGGCAGCTCGTGCGCGGCCCGTCGCCGCAAAAAGTCGCTTTCGTCTTCCAGGAGAACACGCTCTTTCCCTGGCGCACCATCATCGACAACGTCAAGCTCGGTATGGCGTTCCAAGGCGTGAGCAAGGCGGAGCGCGACCAGCGGGCGCAGGAATTGTTGAAGGCGGTGGGGCTGAGCGAATTCGCCCACCACTATCCCGCGCAGCTTTCGGGCGGCATGAAGCAGCGCGCGCAATTGGCACGCGCGCTCGGGCTGCAGACCGAAATCCTTCTGATGGACGAGCCTTTCGCGGCGCTCGACGAGCAGACCCGCATGGTGTTGGGCGAGGATTTGTCGGTGCTGTTGGCGCGCACCGGCAAGACGATCGTTTTCGTCACGCACAGCCTGGTCGAGGCCGTGTTCCTCGCCGACCGGGTCGCCGTTCTCACCGCGCGCCCCGGCAAGATCAAGAAGATCATCGATGTCGAGGAAGGCCATCCGCGTAAAAGCACTTTCATGACCTCGGCCAAGCTCGGCGCGATGCGCAACGAGCTCTATGAATTGCTGCACGAGGAGATCCGCAAGACCATGACCCAGCGCGGCGAAACCAGCGAGGACGCATGAAATCCTCCGCGCGCCTCGCTCAGCGTCTCGTCCAGCTCGGCGTCCTGCTGGCGATTCTCGTCGTGTGGTATTGGGCAACCTTGCCCGGCCATGTCAATCAGCTCCTTCTGCCGGCGCCCGCGCCGGTCTTCCGCAATTTCTGGATTCTTCTGACGACTAGCAGCATCTGGCCCGATCTCCTTGTGACGGTCCGTGAATGGGTCGCCGCCTTCCTGATCGCGGCCATCGGCGGCTGCGCTCTCGGCTATGTCATCAGCCGCTCGTCCTATGCGGTCCGGGTGTTCGATCCGCTGCTGGCCGGGCTTTATTCGATCCCGGCGATCCTGCTTTTCCCGCTGTATCTTCTGTTCTTCGGGCTCGGGCCGGGCTCCAAGATTGCGATCGGAACGACCATCGCGTTTTTTCCGGTGGCGCTCAACACCATCGCCGGGTTGAGTTATGTCGACAAGGCCTACATCACTGCCGCGCGCTCGATGGGCGCCAACAATATGCAGCTCTTCTGGTATGTGATGTTGCCCGCGGCTTTCCCGGTGATGCTGACCGGGTTGCGGCTCGGCTGCATCCTCGCCTTTCTGGCGATCCTGGGCGGCGAAACGATTTCCTCGCTCGCCGGGCTCGGCCACCGCATTGTCTCGCTGGCCGAGAACATGGAATTGGCGCAGATGTTCGGCAACATCCTGTTCGCGATCCTGATGGCGTTCATCATCAATTGGGTCGTCTCCTTCGTCGAAGCGCGCGGCCGCCGGAGCATGCAATGAACGGCTCTCGCGGTCCCATCATGTCGCCCGGCATGGCGCGGCTTCTGGTTATTGCGGCGCTGTTCGGTCTGTGGGAATTCGGCGCGCGGTTCTATGCCGATCCTCTGTTCCTTTGTCCGCCGTCGCAAGCCGTGGGGGCGCTGCAGCATATTTTCGCCGATCCCAAGATCGTCAACGCGATCTATGTCACGGTCTATGAGGTGGTCATCGCCTTCGTGGTTTCGGTGACCATCGGCATGTCGGTCGGCTTGGCCGTCGGATTGAACGGCTTCACCAAGGCATCGATCCTTCCGGTCATTCTGCTGCTCTACGCGACGCCACAAGCCACCATCCTGCCGCTGTTCGTGCTCGGTTTCGGCATCGGTCCGGCGGCGAAGATCGCCTTCGGCGTCAGCCACGGCATCTTTCCCGTGATCGTGACCACGGTCGCGGGCGTGCAGAATTTGCGGCCGACTTTGCTCACCGCGGCGAAATCCATGGGGGCCAGTCGGATCCAGGTTTTCACCTCGATCATCTTTCCGCACATGATCCCGAGTTTTTTCACCGGCATGCGGCTCGGCATGACCGCGGTGCTGCTGGGCGTGCTGCTCGCCGAGCTCTACGTCTCGACCGCCGGGATCGGCTTCTATACGAGGCTTTTCGCCGAGAGCTTTTCGCCGCCCGATCTCTTCGCCTTGATCGCGGTGCTGGCCGCCATTGCCGTGACGCTCAACGAGCTTTGCCGCATCGCGGAACGACGCTCCAGCCGCTGGCACGGTTGAGGCATTTGGCGACGCGGCGCGGCGGCGGGAAATGCAGCGCAACGTCGGCTGCGAGGCGGGACGAAAAGGGGGAAGTGACGCCATGAGACACGTCGCGAACCGGTTTGCCTTCATTCTCGTGCTGCTTGCCACCTTAGCCACGGCCCATGCCGATCCGGTGAAGCTGCGCGTCGGCAATGCCTCGGCCCAAGCGTTTTCCTTCATCCCCTATGACGTCGGGGTAAAGAAGGGCTTCTTTCAGAAGTACGGAATCGAGGTCGAAAAGGTCGATCTCTCGGGCAGCGCAAAGATACACCAGGCGATGACCGCGGGTGCGATCGATATCGGCCTGGGCGCCGGCACGGATCTCGCTTTCGTCGTCAAAGGCGCGCCCGAGCTCGGCGTGGCACAGATGGCCGGGCCGCCGCTTTTCCTCGGCGTCATCGTTCCCTACAACTCGCCGATCACGACCGCCGGCGACTTGAAGGGAAAGCGGATCGGCATTTCGACCACCGGCTCGCTGACCGAGTGGCTGATGCGGCGTCTCGCGCACAATATGGGCTGGAAGCAAGACGACATCACGCTGGTCACGGTGGGGTCGCAATGGCCGGATGAAATCGCGGCGCTGAAGACCGGGCAGGTCGATGCCGGAGTCACGGCGGCCGCGCTGGGCATCAAGCTTGCCGAAACCAAGGATGCGCGTCTCCTCTTTCCGACCTCGGAGATCGTGCATGATTTCATCCAGCATGTGATCTTCGCCACCAATACTGTGATGCACGATCATCCCGAGGCGGTGCGCGGGTTCCTCAAAGGCTGGTTCGAGACGATCGCCTGGATGCGCGCCAACAAGCCCGAATTGGTCGACATCGCACGCTCGATCACCGGCTTTTCGCAAGCGGTCGAAAGCCAGGAATACGATCTCGTGATGCCGATGTTCTCGGCCGACGGAAAATTTCAGAAAGCGGGTCTCGATACGATCCAGGAATCCTTCATCGAGATGAAAATGCTCGAAACCAAGCCCGACATGTCGAAGCTGTACACCGAAGAGTTTCTGCCCGGTCCCTCGTCGTGATGCGGCGGCAAGTGCGGCTCGCGGTGGCGCTCCTTGCCGCGGCGTGGCTGGTGGCCGCGGCGACGCCATCGACGGCGGAAACCCTAAGGGTTGGCAATCCCTCGGCGCAGGCCTTTTCTTTCGTTCCCCCTCCAGGTCGGGATCGCGAAGGGGATCTTCGCCAAATACGGGCTCGAGATCGAAAGCGTCGCGCTTCAGGGCAGCGGCAAGCTGCATCAGGCGATGGCGGCCGACGCATTGGATATCGGCTTGGGTAGCGGGCCCGATCTCGCCTATATCGCCAAGGGCGCGCCGGAGCTCGGCGTCGCGCAAATGGCCGGTCCGCCGCTGTTTCTCGGCGTCACCGTTCCCTATGCCTCGGCGGCGAAAACCGCCGACGATCTGAAAGGCAAGCGGGTGAGCGTTTCGGCCGGCAGCGGCGTCACGCGTTGGCTTATGCTGAAGCTGGAACAGCAAAAGGGCTGGGGCCCGGACGGGCTGGTGCTGATTGCAGCGGGCGGCGATTGGCCATCGCAAGTCGCCGCGCTGACGACCGGCCAGGTCGATGCCGCGGTGACCGCCGTCGCGCTTGGCTTGAAGCTCGAAGAGACCAAGCAAGGGCGCTTGCTTTTCTTGACCTCCGACATCGTGCACGACTTCATCCAGCATGTGATTTTCGCGTCCGATCGAATTATTCGCGACAACCCTGACGCGCTCCGGCGTTTCCTGAAGGCATGGTTCGAGACCATCGCTTTCATGCGTGCCAACAAGGCCGAAGCGGTCGACATCGCGCGCTCGGTGACGCAGCTTTCCCGCACCGTCGAAAGCCAGGAATATGATCTCGTGATGCCGATGTTCTCGGTCGACGGGCGATTCGAAGCAGCCGGACTGAAGACGATCCGGTCGTCCTTCGTCGAGCTCGGCGTGCTCGATCGAGAGCCCGACATGTCGACGCTCTACACGGAAGCGTTCTTGCCCGGTCAATGAGGTAACGAGGTTGCATGGCGACAATTCTTGAACGATTTGCGGAAAACCTTCTCTCTCCCGCGCCCGAAGCCGCCGGCAAGCTTGCGCTCCATCTCCTCGACACGCTTGGCGCATGGCATGCGGGCACGCGTACCGAAGACAGCCACCTGCTCGCGCGGCTGACGCTGGCGGCGCCGGGTCTTCCGCCCGCCCTGGATAACGGTCCGCTCGACCAAATCGCGTTCCGGGTGGCGGCGATCCGCAATACCGAGATCGACGACATTCACATGGCGTCTTGCACAACCCCGGGTTCCGTGGTCGTGCCGGTCGCTTTGACCTTGCTCGGCGTGCTCGGCCGATCCAGCGCGCAGGATTTCGCCCGCGGCCTTGCCGCCGGCTATGAAGCGATGACGCGGCTAAGCCTCGCCGTCTCGGGCGCGACCATTCTTTATCGCGGCGTGTGGCCGACTTTCTTTACCGGTCCGGTCGGCGCTGCTTCGGTGGCGGCGGCGCTGCTTCGCCTCGATGCCGGCAAGACAGCCGATGCCGTCGCGATCGCGCTGACCTTGACGAGCGGCGCTGCCGGCGGCCATGGCGGACCCTCGCCGCGCTGGATTCTTTTGGGCCAGGCAGCCCGTGCCGGCGTGTTTGCGGCGCTTGCCGCCGCCAAAGGCTATCACGGCGACCGCAGCTTGCTCGACAGCGATTGGCTGCAGCGCACGCACGGCATCGCTTGCGATCCCGCGCCTCTGGTTGCGCCGGCGCAAGGTGCCGGTGCCATCGATGCGATCAGCTACAAGCCTTATTGCTGCGCGAAGCAAGGCACCGCGGCGATTGACGGCTTCCGGCAATTGCTGGCGGGCGTTTCAGCCGATGACATTGCGTCGGTAAAAATTGCCGTGCCGCCTTCCTATGCCGGCATGATCGGGCATCGCAACGCCGCCAAAGGACGGGTCGAGCGTATCACCAGCGCCGCCTATCAGCTTGCGCTCGCCGCTTACCGGCCCGAGCTGCTTGATGATGTGGTGCGTCCCGATCTGACGCAAGATTCCAAGCTTGCCGACTTCATGGCACGGGTCGAAGTAGCGGCCGATGCCGATCTCGCGCCCTATTTCCCGCGGCTTTATCCCGCGCGGGTCGAGCTCGTCTTGCGCGACGGGACCACGCGATCGGCGCTGGTTACCGACGCGACCGGCGATCCGGCACGCAGCCTCGGCGAGGCCGAGCTGCGCGCGAAATTCCACCGTTTGGCGGATGGGGTGATCGGTCAAAAGGCGGCGGCAAGCCTTGCCGCGTCGGCATTGGCCGCGACCACGGAAGACAGCGCGCTTGCCGCGCTCTCGGCGGCGATTGAAACCAGCTCCGTGCTTAATCCGGCAGCGTGATCACGACCTTGCCGAAATGCTTGCCGGTCAGGAAATCGCGATAGGCGGCAATTGAATCCTTGAGCTCGTAGCTGCGGTCGACCACGGGTCGCAATCCCGACACCGCGATGGCGCGGTTCATGGCCTCGAACATCGCGCGGCTGCCGACATTGATGCCGGTGACGCGCAGCCCTTTCTGCAGCACGAAACGGCGGTCGAGCTCGCCGCCGGGGCCCGATCTGCCGCCGATGATCGCCAGATGCCCGCCATGGCGCAGGGCTTCGAGCGCGCCTTTGGTCGAAGCGCCGCCTGCCACATCGAGCACGCAATCGACGCCGCGCCCGCCGGTGATCTCGCGCACCGTCGCGGCCCAGTTCGGGTTCTTTGCATAGTTGATCACGTCGGTTGCGCCGAGCTTCTTGGCGCGATCGAGCTTGTCGTCGCTCGACGAGGTGATGATGGCGCGGGCGCCGGCGGCGCGCGCGATCTGCATGCCCAGCACCGAAACGCCGCCCGTTCCGAGGAACAGCGCCGTGTCGCCGGCCTTCAACCCCGCCGCTTCGACCAGTCCGTGCCATGCCGTCAGTCCGGCGCAGGGCAAGGTCGAGGCTTCGGCGAAGCTGAGATGGTCGGGAAAGCGCACCACCCCGTCGCCGTCGAGCAACGCATATTCGGTCAGCACGCCTTCCGCGGTGCCACCAAGCGCGGCCTCCTGAATTTCGGGAAACACCGGGCCGGTGACCCAACGCTGAAAGAACGTGCCGCAGACGCGGTCGCCGGTTTTGACACGCGTGACCTCGGCGCCGGTTTCGACGATCTCGCCCGCGCCGTCGGAGAGGGGAATGCGCGGCAGGCTGACGCCGCGCACGTAATTGCCGGACAGGATCATGGCATCGCGATAGTTGAGCGACGCGGCGCGGATGCGGACGACCACTTGACGCGGGCCCGGCTTCGGGATCGGGCGCTCGCCCAGCCGCAGACCTTCAATGCCGGTAGTGGCAACAATTTCGACGCATTTCATCGCAGGCCTCCTGAAACGAAAGAGCTAGCTTGCGGCGCCGCACACGCGATCGGCGAGCGCCATCGGATCTTCCGGCATCGTATCCGATCGCCACGCGACATGCCCGTCGGGCCGCACCAAAACGAGTTTCTTCTCGTAAAGCCGGGCGATCTCGGGATCGGCGATCGCGACGATCTTAAGCGGGATTTCGCGTCGGCCAAAGGCATTCTCGATCGCGCCGCCGTCGGGCGCGCCCGCGCCCAGCCGCAACAAGACAAACCCGCCGCCGAACAAATCGATCGTCGAAAATCCTTCGGAAATCCAAGCGTGCGGCGCACGCGAGCCGGGCCGGGCGGTGGGCACGTAAAGGCTGATCGTATCCGGCGTGGGCGGCGTGCCGTCCGGCCACACGATCGGCGAGGGGTCGTAGCGATAACCGAGCGCGATGCCGTCGGTCAGCACCATCGAAGGTTGGCTGGCCATGATCTGCTCTCTCATATGCGTGCGGGCTTCGGCGCCTTCCGGCGTGTTCTCGGCGATCGCGGGATGGGACGGCCGGTCGCGATTGTCGGCATGGCCGGTATAGGCCTGGCTGATGTTGCGCAAGCCAACCGGGCGCCGCTCGACCTCGTAGGAATCGAGCAGATGAGCGCCGCCCCAGCCCTGGAGCGTTGCGGCAAGCTTCCAGCCGAGATCGTCGATATCGCCCATGCCGGTATTGAGCCCGAACCCGCCCGAGGGGTGATTCTGATGTGCGGCATCGCCGGCGAGGAAAATTCTCCCATGCTGGTATTTGTCGGCGACGATGTCGCACGCGGTCCAGCGGATGACGGAAATCACCTCGCGCGGGATCGACGGGCTGGCAACCGCGTTGAAATGCGCGTTGATATCGACGGCGTCGGGGTTGTCGTAGAATTCCTTGCCCGATACCGCGAAGCGATAAAGCTCCTTGCCGTCGATCATCACGAGATTGCGCCAGCTGCCTTTCTCGTCGATGAAGAAGGTCAGCGCGGCCTTGCCCTTGTCGTGATATTTCCACAATTCGGGCAAGCGCATGAACGCGCTCAAATGATATTCGATGTCGGTCTGGCCGGACATTTTGATGTTGAGCGCGCGCCGGATCGGGCTGTGGCTGCCGCTGCAATCGACGACATAGCGGGCAGCGATGCGTTGCTGTTCGCCAGTTGCAAGGTCGCGCGCCGTCGCGATCACCTTGCCGCCTTCTTCGACGAGCGATTCGAAGCGGCAACGATAGCGCAGCGTGACCGTCGGAAAGCTGGTGGCGAGATCGCGCAGGATCGGGTCGAGATACAATTGGTTGCAGCGCTGCGGCCGCTCCGGGCTGATGGGCGAGGGCTTGGTTCCGCCATGGCTCGGCCGCTCGATGCGTGCGATCTCGTGGCCCATAAGGCCCGTCACATAAAGCGCGGTGTGCGGAAAATCCGGTGGCGTTCCGTCACGCTTTACTTGCCCGGCAACGCCCCAGCGGCGCAGCAGCTCCATCGTGCGCGCGTTGAGTGCGGTGGCGCGCGGGTGATAGATCACGCCGTCGCTTTGCTCGATAATCAGACATTCGACGCCGCGCCCGCCCAAATCGCTGGCGAGCGCCAAGCCGACCGGGCCGCCGCCGACGATCAGGACCGGCGTTTCGATGAACGTGCTTGTCATGCGGGCTGACGCGAAATCAGGCGGTTCCGCCGAGCTCTTCTTCGAGCAGGTCGAGACGGCGCAACACTTCGCGGTCGCTGACCACGAAGATGCGTGCCTTGCCTTGCGCCCGATGACGGATCCATGCGCCGGTCGGCAGGCTGAAAATGTCCTTGGGCTCCCAGCTCACGGTTTCATTGCCGATGCGCGTGGTGCCGTTGCCTTCCAGCACGGCGCACACCATGCTCGCGCTGGTGCGGACCGGCAAGGTCTCGCCATCGGCGAGCTCGACCAGGGAGCAATCGATCAGCGACATGACCGGGCCGCCATTCATCGGATTGACGTAACGCACGCGCCGCGCGCCGTCCTTTGCCAGCGGCGCCGCCGCAAGCGCGGCAACGGCTTGCTTCCAGGGATAACGGAAGACCGGCGAGTAGAGCGGATTGGCCTCAAAGCCGTCGGGCACGATATTGGCGACCGCGAACAAAGCGTCGTCGGCCGTGGGCGGCAGCTTGTTCGGCGGTCCGGGCTCGAACCCGTCCGTGCCGAGATAGCGATGCAGCGGAACGTCGAGCGAATCGAGCCAGATGATCGGCCGGCTGCCGCGATGCACATGCTCGTGCCAGGTCCATCCCGGCGTGGTGATCAGATCGCCTTCCTCCATCAGGCATTCCTTGCCGTCGACGATGGTGTAGGCGCCTTCGCCTTCGAGCACGAAACGCAGCGCATCCGGCGAATGGCGATGCGGCCGCGCGCTTTCGCCCGGCTTCAAAATTTGCAATGCGGCGGTCAGGGTCGGCGTCGCGCCCAGCGAATTCGGGGTCCGGAGATTGGGATTGCGCAAGGTGAGCACGCGCCGCTCGATCGCCCGCATGTCCTGGAGGTTAAGCGCGTCCTCGATCAGCGGGCGCATGGTGCGCCACTTCCAGATGAAAGCGCGGTCGCGCGCGACCTCGGTGCTGTGCGCCGCGAGTTCCTCCCACAGCGGCGAGACATGCGCCTCGTTCCAGGCCTTGCGGATGCTGTCGGGCGTCGCCGAGGCGGCATTGCCGGATGCGCTCATGATCTCTCTCCCAGTTTCGGCTGCTTCCCGTTGCAGCTTCGTTCCTCGCGGCAAGCATAGACGGATGGCAGGCCGCGGCGCAATTCGGATGTGCTAACCTTGTGGTCGGTCCGGCCAACCGAGCGGAGCGTCTATGGCGAGTGTCAGCGAAGAAACCGCGCGCTGGAGCGCGAGCGTCGATCTTGCCGCCATACCTGCCGAAATCATCGCTACCGCACGTTGGCGCATTTTGGATACGCTCGGCGTGACCTTCGCAGTCGCAGCACAAGATTATGGGCAGAAAATCCGCGCCGGAACCCTGGCAATGGGCGGCAGGGGCGAGGCCCATCTTTTGGGCTTTTGCGACCGCACCTCGCCGCAAGCGGCGGCCATTGCCAATGGGGCGATGGCATCGGCGCTATCCTATGACGACACCCATAACGCCACCATCGTTCACGTCACCGCGACGCTCTTGGCCGCCAGCCTGGCGCTGGGCGAGGAGCTCGACACCGATGGCGAGAATTTTCTCGCGGCGCTGATCGCGGGCAGCGAGCTTGCCTGCCGTGTCGGTCTTGCCGCGCCGCTGCAATTCCACAAACGCGGCTGGCATCCGACCGGGCTCTTCGGCGCAATGGGCGCGACCTACGCCGCATGCCGGTTGCTCGGCCTCGATGCGCATGCCACCGCACAAGCGATCGGCATTACCGGCAGCTTCGCGGCGGGCATTGGCGAAGGCATGCGCGAAGGCGCCGAATTGCCCAATCTCCATGCTGGTTGGGGTGCCCAAGCAGGGATCGCGGCGGCTTTGCTCGCCAAACACGGACACACCGGGCCGCTGCAGGTCTTCGAGGGCGGCTCGGGTCTTTTCCACACCCATGTGCAGGATCCCGCGTACCGCTTCGATTTTGCCGCCGTGACAGAAGGGCTCGGGCGGCGCTGGGAATGTCTGGGCATTTCGCTGAAGCCTTATCCTTGCGCCCATGTGATCCATTCCTTTATCGACACGATCCTCGCGCTCCGTGCCCAAGGCCTGCGCGCACAACAGGTAAAGCGGATTCTGTGCCCGATCGCCGAGTATATGATCGGCGTGGTGTGCGAGCCGCGCGAGAAAAAGGTTGCGCCGCAGAACGACTGGCAAGGTCGGGCTTCGTTGCAATATTCAATCGCCGAGGCGCTGGTGACGGGGCGGCTCGACGGACAGAGCTATCGTGGCGAGCCGAGCATACGCGCCGAGGTGCGCGCGCTCGCGCAAAAGGTCGATTACGAAATCGACAAGACGGCGCGCCCGGGCCAATTCAAGGGCTGGGTGATCGTCGAGACCCTTGATGGCAAACGGCTCGAGCGGATCGAGCCCTATAATCGCGGTAGCGCCGAGCGGCCTCTCAGCGAGGCCGATATACGCGCGAAGTTCCGCGCCAATGCCGCGCCGCTTTTCGACGCCGCGCGGCTCGCCGCCATCGAGGACGCGGTCGCATCGCTGGCGGGACCGGGCGCGGTCCGGCGCCTTGCGGCGTCGTGCGTGGCTTAAGGTTTTACCGGCAGGAATTTCGTGGTGAAGAGCTGATCGTTGTTCGGTTTTTCGTCGAGAATGTGCATGTCGACGAAGGAAGCTTTGAGCACTTCGACCGCTTCCGGATCGAAGCTGCCGTCGGCGGACAGCATCGAGAGCTCCGAATTGTAGGTCCGGTCCATCACCGTCGGGCTTTGGTGCAGGACGCGGGTTGCGATTTCGGTCGCTTTCTGTTTGTTCGCCTTGACGAAGGCGATCGAGGCGAACATGCCTTTGAGGAAACGGTCGACGAGCTCCGGGTGATCCTGCACGAAATCCGTGCGGGTCGAAACCACCTGGGTGATGAAGCGCGGCGCGTAGGCCTCCATGTTGGTGATGATCCGCCCGCGCTTCTCTTCTTCCATTTGCAACCCGGCTTCGGTCGCGCCCATGAACCCGTCGACTTGATGGGTGAGCGTCGCCGCGAGGCTCGCCTCGAAACCGCCGGTCGCGGTCGTTCGGATACCGTCGACGCCCCAGCCTTCCTTCATCGCAAGGCGCTTGATGAGCCATTCCGGCAAGGAGCCGGCGGTCGCGGTCGCCAACACTTTCCCTTTAAGGTCGGCCACGGTCTTGATCGTGGAATTGGCCGCAACATTGACGGAGAAATTGCGCGGCGCGCCGGCATAGGCGGCGACCGCGATGGCCGGGGAGCCCTTGACCGAAAGCGCCATCGAGGTGCCGCTGGCAAGTCCGATGTCGATGCTTTTGGCGATCAGCGCCTGCTGGAACTTCGCATCGCCCGGCAGCACCGAAATCTCGACGTCGAGACCGTATTTGGCGAAGATGCCTTCCTCGACGCCGATGTCGAGCGGCGTGTAGATCCACAGCACGTTGATCGCCTTGCCGACGTGAAGCTTGTCGGCCGCTTGCGCCGGGGCGTGCATCCCGGCAAGCAGCAATGCGCTCACGGCGGCGACGCCGGCGACAAATTGGCGTCGGCAGTTCATGGCGGGTCTCGCGGTCATGGTTTCACCGGCAGAAAGCGCGTGGTGAGAAGCTGATCATTTGCTGGCTTCTCGGTCAGAATTCCCATGCCGACGAAGGATTCTTTCAAGACCTCGACGGCTTCGGGATCGAAATGCCCGTCATCCTCGAGCATCGAAATCTCGTAGTCATAAGTCTTGTCCATCGCGGCCGGGGTTTGATGCAGGATTCGCGTGGCGATCTCGGTCGTCTCCGGCTTGTGCGCCTTCATGAAGGCGACCGACGCGAAAAATCCCTTGAGGAAACGGGTGACGAGATCGGGATTGTCTTGCACGAGTTGTTTGCGCGCGAAGATCACATGGGTATGGAATTTCGGCGCGTATTTCTCCATGCCGACGAGAATCCGGCCGTCGCCGCGTTCCTCGAGCAGATAGCCGGCTTCGGTCGCCCCCATCAAACCGTCGATCTGCTTGGTCTTGAGGGCGGGGACCTCGGCGTCGAAGCCGCCCAACGCGGCGATCCGCACGCCGTCGGGGCCCCAGCCTTCCTGCGTCGACAGGCGATGCACGAGCCAATCGGTCAGCGACCCGGCCGTGGTCACGGCCAGCAATTTGCCTTTCAGATCGGCGACGGTCTTGATCGCGGAATTGGCTCCGACCACGACCGAGATGTTGCGTGGCGCGCCCGCGAAGGCCGCGACGGCGATCACCGGCGAACCCTTGACGGCGAACGCCATCGAAGGACCGCTGCCGAGACCGAAATCGAGGCTGTCGGCCGTCAGGGCCTGTTGCAGTTTCGCGTCGCCGGTCAGGGCGCTGATATCGACATCGAGGCCGTATTTCGCCCAGATGCCTTGCGCCGCGCCGACATCGAGCGGAATGAATGCCCAGGCCGTGTTCACGGATTTTCCCGCGCGGATTTTGTCGGCGGCTGCGGCGGCGGAAACCCCGCCGAAAATAATCGCGCAAGCCAAAACGGCACAGCGCAGGAAAAGGCTCTTGGGGGATGTCGTAGGCATGCTGAACACGGATTTTCCTTCAAGGTTTCACGGGGAGGAACCGGGTGGTGAAAAGCTGGTCGTCGGCCGGCTTCGAATTGAGAATGCCCATGCCGATGAAAGAGTCCTTCAAGACTGCGACGGCCTGCGGATCGAAATGTCCGTCATCTTCGAGCATCGAAATTTCATAGTCCCAAGTTCGGCTCATCACGGCCGGGCTTTGATGCAGGACGCGGGTAGCGATCTCGGTCGTCTCATTCTTGTGGGTCTTCATGAAGGCGATCGAAGCAAAGAATCCCTTGAGGAAGCGGTTGACCAAATCCGGGCTCTGCTGGAGCAAATTCTTGCGCGTGAATACCACGTGCGTGTGGAATTTCGGCGCGTATTTTTCCATCCCGACGATGATCCGACCCTCTTTCTTTTCCTCGAGCAGATAGCCGGCTTCGGTCGCGACCATCATGCCGTCGATCTGGTTGGTCCGTAGCGCCGATAGGAAAGATTCGAAGGAACCGAGCGCGATGGTGCGCACGCCGTCCGTGCCCCAGCCCTCTTGAACCGCCAAGCGCTTGGCCAGCCAATCGGTCAAGGAGCCGGCGGTGGTGACGGCGAGCAGCTTGCCCTTGAGATCGGGTACGCCCTTGATTGGCGAATCGGCCCCCACCACGACCGAGATATTGCGCGGCTCGGCCGCGAAGGCGGCGACGCCGATGACCGGCGAGCCCTTGGCGGCAAAGGCCATGGACGGGCCGCTGCCGAGCCCGAAATCGACGCTGTCCGAGGTAAGGCCTTGCTGCAGCTTGGCGTCGCCGGTGAAATTCACGATCTCCACGTCGAGCCCGTATTTTGCGAAGATGCCTTGCTCCACGCCGACATTGAGCGGAATGAACGACCAGGCGACATCGACCGCCTTGCCGGCGTGGACCTTGTCGGCCGCTTGGGCGGCGGCGCCCATGTGGAAAGCCGCGAGCATCGCAACGCAGGCCGCGCGCCATCCGAAAAACCGTCTCATGCCACTCCTCCCTCGATCGCGTCGCTTCTATTTTGGCGCCAAGGATATGGCATCGACGGCCCGAAGTCGATGCGCCGCCGTCAGGGCTTGACCGGAAGAAATCGGGTCGTGAACAGCTGATCGTCCGCGGGTTTGTCGGTCAGACTGCCCATGTCGACGAAGGATTGCTTGAGCACGGCGACCGCCTGCTTGTCGAAATGCCCGTCATCCTCGAACATCGAAATCTCGTAATCGTAGGTGCGGCTCATCACCGCCGGGCTTTGTTGCAGCACGCGGGTCGCGATTTCGGTGGTCTTGTCCTTGTGGCTCTTCATGAAGGCGATCGAGGCGAAGACGCCCTTCAAGAAACGGTTCACGAGGTCGGGATTGTCCCGCACCAACTGCTTGCGCGCGAAGACTACATGGGTGTGGAATTTGGGCGCGTATTTCTCGAATGTCAGCAGCACTTTGGCCGCGTTGCGCTCTTCCAGCAGGTAACCGGCCTCGGCCGATCCTACCATCGCGTCGACTTGATCGGTCTTGAGCGCGGACAGGCTCGCATCGAAGGAGCCGATTTCGGCAAACCGGATGCCGTCGATGCCCCAACCTTCCTTGAGTGCCATCTGCTTCACCAGCCATTCGGTGAGCGAGCCCGCGGTCGTCACGGCCACGAGCTTTCCCTTCAAATCGGCGGCGGTCTTGGCCGTCGATTCGGCACCGACGAGGATCGCCAGATTCCGCGGTTCGCCGGCAAAGGCGGCGACGCCGATCACGGGGATACCTTTTGCCGCGAAAGCCATAGCGGGACCGCTGCCGAGGCCGAAATCGATGCCGCCGGATGCCATGGCCTGCTGCAGCCTGGCGTCGCCCGCGAAGCTGGTGATGTCGAGATCAATGCCGTATTTGGCGAAGATGCCTTGCTCGATGCCGACATCGAGCAGGGTGAAGGTCCAGACCGGCGCCGCCGCCTTGCCGGCATGGACCTTGTCGGCGGCTTGGGCGTCGGGCCGAAGCGCGACCAGGAAGACCGCGAAGATCGCGGCGGCCCATACGCCGGCGCGCCGATAACGTCTCTTGTGCTGACTCATCTTTCCTTTCCTCACGAAGAGCACCATCACGCGACGCTTTGCCGGTCTCAGGGTTTCACCGGCACGAAACGCGTGGTGAGAATTTCATCGTCGCTCGGCTTCTTGTCGAGAATGCCGAGCTCGACAAAGCTGTCCTTCATCACCTGAATCGCCTGCGGATCGAAATGCCCGTCATCCTCGAGCCAGGGCGCCAAATTGTCGTAGATGCGATTCATGATCTCGGGAGTGTTGTGCAGCGCGCGCACGGCGATTTCCGTGGTCCTTTCCTTGTGCGTCTTCATAAAGGCAATGCCGGCGAAGAATCCTTTGAGGAAACGCTGCACCAGATCGGGGTTGTTCTGGATGATGTCGTTGCGCGCGAACACGATGTGGGCGTGAAAATGCGGCGCGTATTGCGCGAGGCCGAAGGCGACATGGCCGGCATTCTGCGCTTCGAGCAGATAGCCGACTTCCGGCGGCCCGGTCATGGCGTCGGCATCGTGGGTCTTGATCGCGGCGACATTCGCATCGATCGATCCTTGCCCCGCGGTCCGGATGCCGTCCTTGCCCCAGCCCTCGGCAATCGCCATGCGCCAGACGAGCCATTCGCTCACCGAGCCGACGCCCGGCATCACCACGAGCTTGCCTTTGAGGTCGGCCGGGGTTTTGACGGGCGAATCAGCGGCGACGATGATGACGACGGTGCGCGGCTCGCCGGCAAAGGCGGCGACGGCATGCACCGGCACGCCCTTGGCTGCAAAGGCCATTGCCGCGCCGCTGCCCAAGCCGAAATCGATGCTGCCCGCGGCCATGGCCTGCTGCAGCTTCGCGTCGCTCCCGCTGTTGGTGATGTCGAGATCGATGCCGTATTTGGCCCAAATGCCTTCCTCGACGCCGATCTGCAAAGGCAGAAAGGCCCAAAGCGGCACCGCCATGCCGGCATGAACTTTGTCCGCTGCGCGTGCGCCATGCGCCGCAGCAAGCAGGAATGCGATCGAAACGAGAGCGAGACAAAGGCGTGGACGCATAACTCTTCTTCCTCCCCAGGATACGGAATGACGAAAACGAATTGGTGCAGTCGATCGGCGGTCGTTCAGGGCTTCACGGGCACGAAGCGCGTCGTTAGGAGTTGATCGTCGCTCGGCTTGGTGTCGAGCGTGCCCATGTCGACAAAGGAATCCTTCAACACCTGGATCGCCTGCGGATCGAAGCGCCCATCGTCGAGCAGCATCGACACCTCGTAGTCATAGGTGCGGTCGGCGATCGATTTGCTGTCATGCAATACGCGGGTCGCGATCTCGGACGTCTTCTCCTTGTTCGCCTTCATGAAAGCGATCGACGCGAAGAAGCCCTTCAGGAAACGCTCGATGACATCGGGCTTCTCGTCGACAAGCTCGCGGCGCACGAAAATGACATGGGCATGGAAGTGCGGCGCGTATTGCGCGAGGCGGACGGCGATGCGTCCTTCCTGCCGGTCTTCGAGATTGAACCCGACCTCGACCGGTCCCACCATCCCGTCGATCTGCTTGGTGCGCAGCGCCGCGAGATTGGCTTCGACCGAGCCTTGCGCGATGATCTTCACGCCATCCTTGCCCCAGCCCTCGGCCATCGCCATGCGCCAGACGAGCCATTCGCTGACCGAGCCGACGCCCGGTATGCCGATGAGCTTGCCTTTGAGATCAGCGACGGTTTTCACCGGCGAATCCGCGCCGACCATGATCACCACGCTGCGCGGCTCTTCGGCGAAAGCGGCGACGACCAGAACCGGCGAGCCTTTGACGGCGAAGGCCATGTCGGAGCCGGCGCTGAGCCCGACATCGATGCTGTTCGAGGCCAGCGCCTGTTGCAGTCGCGGGCCGCTGCCATGGTTGCTGATGTCGAGGTCGATGCCGTATTTGGCATAGATCCCTTGGTCGAGTCCGACATCGAGCGGCAGAAAGGCCCAGAGCGCGCCGATCGACTTGCCGGCACGCAGCTTATCGGCGGCGTGCGCGGCGGAAGTAACGCCCAATCCGCTGCCGCAAACCAATGCGCCAAGCAGGATCAAGCAGAGAATACGACGCATCACGGTTTTTCTCCCGACAAGGCCGCCTTGGTGGCCGGCGCGATTTCGCTCATGTGATCGACGACGATCGCGCCGGCATCGCGTAGGCGCCGGCGTTTGTCCTCGGCCGTGCCCCGTCCTTGCGCGAACACGGCGCCGGCATGACCGAAGCGCATGCCTTCGCGCGCGAACCGGCCGCCGATATAGACGATGAGCGGCTTCTTGAAGCCCCCGGCTTGCAGAAACTCGGCGGCTTCTTCCTCGTTATTGCCGCCGATCTCGCCATAGGCGACGACCGCTTGGGTCTCAGCATCCGCGGCGAATCTCTCCAGAATCGTGCGCCAGCTCGTGCCGACGAAACCGTCGCCGCCCACGCCGACGGCCGTGCTTTGCCCAAGTCCCGCCTTGGTCAGGTAATAGGCAAGGGTCATGGTGTTGCCACCGCTGCGCGAAATGATTCCTACAGGGCCCTGCGTGAAGGCGGTCCGCGCCATGTCGAGTCGCCCGCCCAACCCGCCGACCATCGCTTTTCCCGGGCTCAACAGGCCGGGGCTGTTGGGGCCGATTACCATGCTGCCGCGCGCGCGCGAAAAGGCGATGATTTCGAGCATGTCCTGATGCGGCAAGCGTTCGGGCATAAGCGAGATGATCGCGATACCGGCCTCGATCGCTTCGAAGGCGGCATCTTTCGCGAGCGACGCGGGCACGAGGATCAAACTCGTATTGATCGCGGGATGGCGTTCGACCGCCGCCTTCACCGTGTCGTAGACCGGCACATCGCGGAATTTCTCGCCCTCGCGTCCCGGCGTCACCCCGGCCAATACCTTGGTGCCGTAATCCATCATCAAACCGGTGCGCAGCCTGCCTTCGCGACCGGTCATGCCTTGAACGACGACGCGCGTCGCTTCATCGATCAGAATCGTCATGATCTACCAGCCTCGGCCGGGCTTGCCGCCGCGATGCTTGAGATCATCGAGATAGGCGTCCAACTCGGGTGTCGGCAGAACGAAGCTCAGCGCGCCTTTACCGGCGATCTGGCAGGCGAGGTCGCAAGCGAGGCACTCGATGCAACCGCCTTGGGCTGCGCGCTCCGGCGTCACCGACAGTGCCGGCAGATCATCCTTCAGAGTCAGCACCGAGCCGAGATTGGGCTGGTTACAGGCGGGAACGCAGGCTTTCGATGTGCACGATTTGCACACTTCGTGATCGATCGTCACGGTGCCGCCGGAAAAGACATTGAAGCGCAGCATGCTCAAGCGGTGCCTCTCGTCCCGGCGCGCCAGCTGCGATGCAGCTCGCCGAAAGCCGCCGCGACGTCGTGCTCGGTGCTGTCGCGGCCCAAAAGGCGCACCAGCGGGCTGTGCGCGATCCCGTGCTCGGTGAACATGGCCAAAGCGGTTTCATCCCAGGCGCCGCGGAAGGAGAAGACGCAAGGGATGGTCGGGCCCTTCGGCCCGAAAATCTCTTTGAAAGCTTTCACGATGCCGCGCGCGGTGTTGTCGAGCTGTTGGCTCGATAGACACGACGCGAACACATAGCCCTCGATCCCGGGCTGGGCGAGGATGATCTTGGTAATGCGGTAGAGCTTCGACGCGGTTGGATTGCCCGAGGTGTCGCAGAAATTCATCGGCAGGAAGCCGAGCGGCACGAGCTCGTCCATCACCGCCATGCTGACGCCGGTGCCGACACCGTCAAAGCCGATCGGGATCTTGCCGTCGCGCTGTGCCAACGCGCCATCCGGATCGATCTGCACGAAATGCGCCGAGCCGCGATGGTCGTGCTCGTCGATCTTGGCGGCGGCGAGTTCGAGCATCGTTGGCGCGCGTTCGCCGACTTCGAGGCTGCGCTCGATCCCCAAATCCGGATGGCGAAAGAGCGCATCATCGTCGAGCGCGATGCGTGCATCGAGCGCGACAAGTCCGTTACGCGTCACCGCCAGCGGGTTGATCTCGGCCAGGTTGCAATCATAGCGGCGATAGAGCCGGTAAAGCCGGGCCATCACTTGCGCAAGCGCGGCTTTGAGATTGCCCGGCAGGTCGAGATCGCGCAGCAGGTCGATGCAAAAATAAGGCGGCGCGCCGCGCAGAATATCGACCGTCCCGACCGCGAGGCTGCGCTTGTCGTGCGCGGCCTCTTCGATGCCCATGCCGCCCTGGGTCGACACCATGATCACGGGCGCGCGCCGCTCCGCATCGGACAGCACGGCAAGGTAAATCTCGCTTTCGATCGCGGCTTTCTTCTCGACCAGGACTCGCTCGACGCGGTGGCCGTGGATCGTGGTTGTGAAAAGGGTCTGCGCTTCGGCTCTGGCCTCGTGCGCCGTCGCGGCGAAACGAATGCCGCCGGCAAGTCCGCGTTTGCCCGCCGCCACCTGCGCCTTCAGCGCCACCGGATAGCCGAGACCCTCCGCGGCTGCGGCCGCTTCGTCGGCGCTGGCGGCGACGACGCCGGGCAGGACCGCAATGCCGCAATCGCGCAGCAGCGCCTTGCCCTGATACTCCTGGAGTCTTGCCACCGGTGAACCTCCCTCGGGATGCTGGCATTGTTTGCGCGCAAGCCTAGCCGACTTTGCGCGCAAGCCTAGCCGATTCCGCTTCGCCATGGACTCCCAAATCGCGCGGGCGTAATTTCGCGGCGCGCAGCGGGCCCAACCGAGCGCGCGGAGGAATCGCATGGCGACCATCATTCATGGTCCGGCCGATTGGCGCGGACCCGACCTCGTGAAATCGCGCGCCTGGATCCATGACTGGACCGATGCGGAGATCGGCGAGATCGAACGCGCTTTCTCCGTCGCACGCGAGCGCGGCAAAACGCTCGAAACTCTGACGGCCGAAGATTTTCCGCTGCCCAATGTTTCGCAAGCCTTCGCCGCGGCGCGCGATCAGCTGGAAAACGGCTGCGGGCTGCAACTTTTTCGCGGCTTTCCCCATGCGCGTTACACCAAGGACGAGTTGCGGCTGATCTATTGGGGCATGGGCAAGCACCTCGGCACCGCAAGATCGCAGAGCCGGGTTGGGGATCTACTCGGCGATGTGCGCGACTTCGGCGTCATCACGGAAAGCGCCGGCGGGCGCGGCTACCAATCGAATCAGCGGCTGAATTTCCATACCGATAGCTGCGACGTGACCGGCCTTTTCGTGCTTCAGACGGCGAAAAGCGGCGGGCTAAGCAAGCTCGCGAGCTCGGTCGCGGTGCGCAACGAGATCGCGCGCCGCCGGCCCGATCTCCTCGACGTGCTCTATCAGCCTTTTTATTGGAGCTGGAACAAGCAGGAGCCTGCCGACACCAAACCCTATTACCAGCAGCCGATCTTCAGCGAATGCGAAGGCTATTTCTGCTGCCGCTACATCGACGGCCAGATCAAGAACGCGCAAGCTTTTCCCGAGGTGCCACGTTTCACGCCGCAGCAGATCGAGGCACGCGCGCTCATCGACGAGCTCGCCAACAGCGAGGAATTCAATTTCTCGATGATGTTTCAGCCCGGCGATCTGCAGCTCGTGAACAACCATATCTGCTTTCACGCGCGCACGGGCTTCGAGGATTGGCCCGATCCCGAGCGTCGGCGCCATTTGCTGCGTATGTGGCTCTCGATGCCGAATTCGCGCCCGCTGAGCCCGCTCATGAGCACGATCTATCAAGATCAAAGCGCGGGCGCCGTGCGCGGCGGCTTCCCCTCGCGGACCGGCAAGCACGTGTTCAACACCTATGTCATGACCGATTAGGCGGCCGTGCCGAGCTTTTCCGTGCCGAGAAATTTTGGCCGCCGGCATCGTTCGGGCCGCCGACACAAAAGATAGCCTCGATCTACAATCATAAGGTGCGTGGGTGCGGCGTCGCAGCGATTGGGACCAAACCGGTCTGCAAAATCCGTGCGCGGCGGAGGCCCGATGCGGGCAATAGCCTTATCATAGCTATGGGCAAAGCCGGCCGAGGGGCGCTATTATCGCCCGCAATTCGTCACGCCAGAAAAGGATGGGAGCGTAGAAGATGGCTGAAGTGTTGGTTTGCAAAGACGGGGAAATTGCCGAAGGCGGGGTGCGCGTCATCACAGCCGGCGCGGTCGAAATCGGCGTCATTCGTCACGGGGGAAAATACTACGCCTACCGCAATCACTGCCCGCACCAAGGCGGGCCGGTGTGCGAAGGTGTGCGGATGCCGGCGGTGCTCGACGTGATCGCTCCCGATCGGACTTTTCTCCACCAGGATTACGACAAGAACGACATGCACATCGTCTGTCCGTGGCACGCTTACGAGTTCCACCTCGAAGACGGCGTGAACGTTTGCGACAAGCGGATCCGCTTGCAGAAGTTCAACGTCGTCGAGAAGAACGGGGCGGTGTATGTCAACGTCTGACGATCGTAAGGCGAAGATCGCCGAACTCGCGAGCGATATCGCGGCGATTTTTGCCGAAACGATCGAAGCAGACCGCTTGAGCGACGTTCCGGACAATTCGCTGGGACAGTTGTTCGCCAGCGTGGTGCGGCTTTACGCGGCCAAGGCGCAGGTCGGCAATCCGCCGCGGCCTTTCGCGCGCAACAGCGGCATCACCGCAACCGACGTGATGATCGGCTGCACGGCCATGCTCGAAGGCGTGAACGTGCCGCTGTTCGATCTGGCTTTGTGGCAGTCCTGGTCGACCGTCGGCAAGCGCCAGCCCGAGGATGCCGAAACCGGCGCCGAAGGCTAAGCGGAAGGATCGGCCTCCATGGATACCGTCAATTTCCGCGATTTGTCGGTCGAGGAATTCGACACCACGACCTTGCTGGAACACGCAACTCAGCAGGCGATCCAGCGGCGCTACGAGGATTTCCTGATCGTCGATATCGACGGTCATCACTACGAAACCGCTTCCTTCGCCCAGATTTGCGAATTCATCGAAGATCCGGTGATGCGCGATCAGGCGAAATATCAAGGTTTCGGCGGCGGCGGTATCGCCTCGTCGAACGGTTCCTATCAGGAACTCGGCGGCCGGGTGACACGCTATCCCGGGCGGCGCAAGGAAAAGGTGCCGGCATCGCCGCATCGCGACATTACCCTGACCAAGCGCTGGATGGATGCGATCGGCATCGATCAGGTCTGCATGTTCCCGACGCCGATGCTGAGTCTCGGCCTGACGCCGCGGCCCGAGGTCGAGGCGGCGCTGGCGCGGGCCTATAACCGTTGGCTGTGCGAAGTCGTGCTCGAAAGCGAGCCGCGCATCAAATCCTCGCTCTATCTGCCGATCAACGATCCCGAGGCCACCTATAAGATGGTCAAGGATTTCGGCGGCAAGAAGGGCGTGATCGGCTTCACCATCTGCTCGCCGCATTACAAGGCGACCTACGACAATGCCTATGTGAAAAGCTATGCGCTGATCGAAGAGATGGGACTGCCGCTGGTCTATCACGGCGCCTTCGCCTGGGGCGCGGATCAAAGTATCTCGCTGTGCAACCGGTTCTTGGCCGTGCATGCACTGGGCTTCAGCTGGTTCAACATCCTTCACTGCACCAATTGGCTGTGCAACGGCATGCCGGAGCGCTTCCCCAAGCTCAAGACCATCTGGGTCGAAAGCGGCTTGGCCTGGATTCCGTTCCTGATGCAGCGTCTCGATAATGAATGGATGATGCGCAGCTCCGAGGTACCGCTGTTGAAGCGCAAGCCGTCGGATTACATGCGCGAGATGTACTACTCGACCCAGCCGATGGAGATGGTTGCAAATCGCGAAGCGCTCGAGCTGACCTTCAAGATGATCAATGCCGAAACCCAGCTCATGTACGCGTCTGACTATCCGCACTGGGACATGGATTTGCCGAGCACGATCTACGATCTGCCGTTCTTGAGCGAGCAGGCCAAGCGCAACATCCTCGGCGGCAATGCCAAGCGCGTGTTCACCCTCGAGCCAACGATTTCCGAGGTCAAGCAGCGGCGTCTTGCCGCGCGAGCCGCGGAATAAGGTGCGATAGGGAAGGGAAGAAAACGTGGATAGCGTCAATTATCGTGATTTGGCGGTCGAATCCTTCGACACAAAGACCTTGCTCTCGCACGCCGCGCAACAGGCGATGCAGCGCCGCTATGAGGATTTCCTCATCGTCGACGTGGATGCGCATCATTACGAGACGGATTCCTACGCCGAGATTTGCGAATACATCGAAGATCCCGTGATGCGGGATCAAGCGAAATACCAAGGCTATGGCCGCACCGGCATCACCTCGGGGCCCGGCAGCTATCAGAATTTGGCCGGAAGGCTCACGCGCTATCCCGGCGTTCACAAGGAAAAGACGCCGCCGTCGCCGCATCGCGACATCACCTTGACCAAGCGCTGGATGGACGCGATCGGCATCGACGTCGCCTGTATGTTTCCGACGCCGATGTTGCAGCTCGGCACCTGCCCGCGGATCGATGTCGAGGTCGCGCTGGCCCGCGCCTATAACCGTTGGCTGTGCGAGCGCGTGCTGGCGCATGAGCCGCGCATCAAGTCGACGCTTTATCTGCCGTTCCGCGACCCCGAAGCCTGCCATCGGATGGTGGAGGAGTTCGCCGACAAGAAAGGCGTCATCGGCTTCACGGTCGTCTCGCCGGCGAAGAAGGGCGTGCACGACAATGACTACGCAAAGACATGGCGCGCGATCGAAGAGCGCGGCCTGACCCTCGTCTTCCACGGCGCCTACACCTGGGGTGGCGATCAGCACGCCGAATTGTGCAACCGCTTCATCGCGGTTCATGCGCTGGGCTTCACCTGGTTCAACATCCTGCACATGACCAATTGGCTGTGCAACGGCATGCCGGAGCGTTTCCCCAAGCTCAAAACCGTCTGGATCGAGAGCGGCCTTGCCTGGATCCCGTTCCTCATGCAGCGTCTCGACAATGAATGGATGATGCGCAGCTCGGAAGTGCCGCTGCTGAAGCGCAAGCCCTCGGATTATATGCGCGAAATGTATTACTCGACGCAGCCGATGGAGATGGTGAACAACAGGGAAGCCTTGGAGCTCACCTTCAAGATGATCAATGCCGAGACGCAGCTGCTCTATTCGTCGGACTATCCGCATTGGGACATGGATCTGCCGAGCACGATCTACGATCTGCCGTTCCTGACCGAGCAAGCCAAGCGCAACATTCTCGGCGGCAACGCGCGGCGCGCGTTCAATCTCGAGCCTGTCATTTCCGAAGCCAAGACCAGACGGCTCGCCGAGCGCGGCGCGGCTGGTTGAGCGCTCGGGCAATAGTGGAGAAACGATACTTATGGATACGGTGAATTTTCGCGATTTGGCGGTTGCCGAGGTCGATACAAAAACCTTGCTCGCGCATGCCGATCAGCAATCGGTGCAGCGGCGGTACGAGGATTTTCTCATCGTCGATGTCGACGGCCATCATTTCGAGATCGCGTCCTGGGCCCAGATCATCGAATACATCGAAGATCCGGTGATGCGGGCGCAAGCGAAGTACCAAGGTTACGGCAGCGGCGGCATCTCCACCGCGATATCGGGCGGCGGTTATCAAAACCTCGTCGGTCGCGTCACCCGGACCACCGGCGCGCCCAAAGAGCCGACTCCGCCGACGCCGCATCGCGACATCACCCTGACGAAACGGTGGATGGATGCGATCGGCATCGACATCGCCTGTCTGTTCCCGACGCCGATGCTCACCCTCGGCCTGACGCCGCGTCCCGAGGTCGAGGTGGCTTTGGCGCGCGCCTATAACCGCTGGCTGGTCGAGAACGTGCTGGCGCATGAGCCGCGCATCAAGTCGACTCTCTACCTGCCGCTCAACGATCCCGAGGCCACCTATAAGATGGTCAAGGATTTCGCCGGCAAGAAAGGCGTCATCGGCTTCACCATCGTCTCGCCGCATTACAAGGCGGTTTACGACAACGCCTATGTGAAGACTTATGCCTTGCTCGAAGAGGCGAACCTTCCGCTCGTGTTCCATGGCGCCTATGCCTGGGGCGGCGACCAGAGCCTGCAGCTGTGCAACCGCTTCATCGCGGTTCATGCCCTGGGCTTCGCTTGGTTCAACATCCTCCATTGCACGAACTGGCTGTGCAACGGCATGCCCGAGCGTTTCCCGAAATTGAAGGTCGCCTGGGTGGAAAGCGGCCTGGCCTGGGTGCCCTTCCTGATGCAGCGCCTCGACAATGAATGGATGATGCGCAGCTCGGAAGTGCCGCTGTTGAAGCGCAAGCCGTCGGATTATATGCGCGAAATGTTCTATTCGTCGCAGCCGATGGAAATGGTCAATAACCGCGAGGCGCTCGAGCTGACCTTCAAGATGATCAACGCCGAGACGCAGCTGATGTACTCGTCGGATTATCCGCATTGGGACATGGATCTGCCGAGCACGATCTACGATTTGCCGTTTTTGAACGATCAGGCGAAGCGCAGCATCCTTGGCGGCAATGCCAAGCGATTCTTCAATCTCGAGCCGGTGGTTTCCGAAGTGAAGGCCAAGAGACTGGCCGCGCGCATGGGGGCGGGCGGCTAAAAAGCAAAACGCGATAGGAGGGAGCGAAACCCATGGATACGATCAATGTCCGCGATTGGTCGATCGCCGAGATCGATACCAAGACCTTGCTCGCCCATGCCGATCAGCAATCGGTGCAGCGGCGCTATGAAGACTTCCTCATTGTCGACATCGACGGCCATCACTTCGAGACGACGTCCTATGCCCAGATCTGCGAGTACATCGAAGATCCGGTCATGCGCGATCAGGCCAAATATCAGGGCTTCGGCCTGGGCGGCATCACCTCGGCGACGGCAGGCGGCGGCTACCAGAATTTGATGGGGCGGGTGACGCGGCGCACGGGCGGGAATCCCAACGAGAAGACTCCGCCGACGCCGCATCGCGACGTCACCCTGACCAAGCGGTGGATGGACGCGATCGGCATCGACATGGTGTGTCTCTTCCCGACGCCGATGCTGACCTTGGGCCTGACCCCGCGGGCCGAGGTCGAGAACGCCTTGGCGCGCGCCTATAACGCCTGGCTCGTGGAGAACGTGCTGGCGCAGGAGCCGAGAATCTGCTCGACCCTTTATCTGCCGCTCAACGACCCCGAGGGCAGCTACAAGATGGTCAAGGATTTCGCCGGCAAGAAAGGCGTCATCGGCTTCACCATCGTCTCGCCGCGTTACAAGGCGATCTACGACAACGCCTATATGAAGACCTACGCCCTGCTCGAAGAGGCGAACATGCCGTTGGTTTTCCACGGCGCCTATGCCTGGGGCGGCGACCAGAGCCTTCAGCTGTGCAACCGCTTCATGGCCGTGCACGCGCTGGGCTTCGCCTGGTTTAATATCCTGCACATGACCAATTGGCTCTGCAACGGCCTGCCCGAGCGGTTCCCGAAATTGAAGGTCGCCTGGGTGGAAAGCGGCCTGGCTTGGGTGCCCTTCCTGATGCAGCGTCTCGACAACGAATGGATGATGCGCAGTTCCGAGGTGCCGCTGTTGAAGCGCAAGCCCTCGGACTATATGCGCGAGATGTACTACTCGACGCAGCCGATGGAGATGGTGAACAACAAGGAAGCCTTGGAACTCACCTTCAAGATGATCAACGCCGAAACGCAGCTGATGTATTCCTCGGATTATCCGCATTGGGACATGGATCTGCCGAGCACGATCTACGATTTGCCGTTCCTTTCGGAGCACGCCAAGCGCAGCATCCTGGGCGGCAACGCCAAGCGCTTCTTCAATCTCGAGCCGGTCATGTCGGAAGTGAAGAGTCAGCGTCTCGCGTCGCGCGTCGCGCGATAATTGTTATCGGGAGGACGGGTCGGTGGATACGGTCAGTTTTCGCGATCTGTCGGTCGAGGAATTCGATACCAAGACGCTGCTGGCGCATGCCGATCAACAGGCGATCCAGCGGCGCTATCAGGATTTCCTGATCGTCGACGTCGATGCCCATCATTACGAAACCGATTCCTTTGCCCAGATCATCGAATATATCGAAGATCCGGTGATGCGCGCCCAGGCGAAGTATCAGGGCTTCGGGATGCAGGGCCTGACCTCGACGGCGGGGGCCTATCAAAATCTCGGCGGGCGCGTCACCCGCAACCACGGGCGGCGGCTGGAAAAGACGCCGCCGACCCCGCATCGCGATATCACCCTGACCAAGCGGTGGATGGATGCAATCGGCGTCGACATCTCGTGCTTGTTCCCGACGCCGATGCTGTTCCTGGGCACGACCCCGCGCACCGAAGTCGAAGTGGCTCTGGCGCGTGCCTATAACCGCTGGCTGTGCGACGAGGTTCTGGCGCATGAGCCGCGCATCAAGTCAACGCTTTACCTGCCGTTCAAGGATCCCGAGGCCTGTTACAAGATGGTCGAGGATTTCGGCGACAGGAAAGGCGTGATCGGCTTCACCGTCGTTTCGCCGCATTACAAAAGCGTCCACGACAACGCCTTCATGAAGACTTGGCGCGCGATGGAAGAGCGCGGCCTGACCATCGTCTTCCATGGCGCCTATGCCTGGGGCGAGGACCAGAGCATGTCGCTGTGCAACCGTTTCATCGCGGTCCATGCGCTGGGGTTCGTCTGGTTCAACATGGTCCACCTTACCAATTGGCTGTGCAACGGTTTGCCGGAGCGTTTCCCCAAATTGAAAGTCTGCTGGATCGAAAGCGGCTTGGCGTGGATTCCGTTCCTGATGCAGCGTCTCGACAATGAATGGATGATGCGCAGCTCCGAGGTTCCGCTCTTGAAGCGCAAGCCCTCGGATTACATGCGCGAGATGTATTACTCGACCCAGCCGATGGAAATGGTCGCCAATCGCGAGGCGCTCGAGCTCACTTTCAAGATGATCAACGCCGAAACCCAGCTCATGTACGCGTCCGACTATCCGCATTGGGACATGGATTTGCCGAGCACGATCTACGACCTGCCGTTCTTGAGCGAGCAGGCCAAGCGCAACATCCTTGGCGGCAATGCCAAGCGCGTGTTCAACCTCGATCCCATTCTGTCGGAAACCAAGATCAAGCGACTTGCCGCCCACGCGGCCCAATGAAAGGCAGACCATGAAAGTCAGTGCGGCCATCGCGCAAATCCTGCGTCGCGAAGGCGTCGAAGATCTTATCTGCTATCCGCGCAACGGCTTGATCGAGGCCGCGGCCGAAGCGGGCATTCGCCCGATTCTGGTGCGGCAGGAACGCACGGGCGTCCACATGGCCGATGCGCTCGGCCGGGTCTCGTGCGGCGACCGCGTGGGCGTTTTCGCCATGCAGCAAGGGCCGGGCACCGAGAACGCTTTCGGCGGCATCGCGCAGGCTTACGCCGAATCCGTGCCTTTGGTTGTGATTCCGGCCGGGCATCCGCGCGCGCAGGCGGGGGTTAAGCCGAATTTCAGCGCCCAGCTCAATTTCCGCCATGTCACCAAGTCGGTCGAACAAGTTACCGTCCCGTCGGCGGTGCCGGATGCGATGCGGCGCGCTTTCACCCAGGCGAAGAATGGCCGTCCCGGCCCGACCATGGTCGAGATCCCGGTCGATCTCTGGAACGAAGAAGTGCCGGAACCGCTGGTCTATGCAAAGACGCCGCGTTTGCGCGTCGGCCCGGATCCGCGCTCGGTTTCCGAGGTCGCCGCGGCGCTGGTCGCGGCCGAACGTCCGGTGATCTTTGCCGGCCAAGGGATCCATTACGCGAAGGCCTGGAGCCAGCTTCAGACCTTGGCCGAGCTTTTGGAAGCGCCGGTCGGCACCAGCAATCCCGGCAAAAGCGTGTTCGACGAAACCCATCCGCTCGCTCTAGGCGCCGGCAGCACGACCTATTCGAAGCAGTTCCATCGCATGCTGCACGACGCCGATCTCATCTTCGGCGCGGGCTGCAGCTGGACCGCGACGCCGTTCAACATGCAGATGCCCAAAGGCAAGAAGATGGCGCATCTGACGCTCGATCCGGCGGACATCAACAAGGACATCGCGTGTGACTACGCTTTGGTCGGCGATGCCGCGCTCGCGCTCGATGCGCTGATCGAGGAAGTCCGAGACCGGCTGAAAGGCAAGCCGCGCGGCCGGCTTGCCGCGGTCACCGGCCGGATTCGCGAGCTCAAGGAGGAATGGCTTGGGCAATGGATGCCGAAGCTGACCTCGAATTCGACGCCGTTATCGCCCTATCGCGTCATCTGGGATTTGATGCACACGGTCGATGTGCCCAACACCATCGTCACCCATGATTTGGGCAGCCCGCGCGATCAGATCGTTCCCTTCTGGCAGTCGAAGACGCCGCGCTCTTATATCGGCTGGGGCAAAAGCACCCAGCTCGGCTACGGTCTCGGCCTCGCGATCGGCGCCAAACTCGCCGCGCCGGACAAGCTGTGCATCAATGTCTGGGGCGACGCGGCCATCGGCTTCACCGGCATGGATATCGAAACGGCGGTGCGCGCGCGCCTGCCGATCCTCTCGATTCTCTTCAACAATTATGTGATGTCGGCGGAATTGGGCGTGATGAAATATTCCACCGAGAAATTCCGCTCCACCGACATCAGCGGCAATTACGCCGACTTCGCGCGCGCGCTCGGTGCCTGGGGCGAACGCGTGACCGAGCCGGGCGCGATCGTGCCGGCGATCAAACGCGCGGTGGAAAAAACTCGCGACGGCGTGCCGGCGCTGCTCGAATTCATCACCGAGCGCGCGAGCGAGCGCTCGGCCGAGCGTTGATGCCCGGCCTGCGCGCTCATTCGCCTGCGTTTATGCGGCGATGTGCGGCTCAGTCGCGCTGCATGACGATATTGCCGGAGATTTCTTCCACCCGGTCGAGGCGGACCAGCACCGCCGCGCCTTTCTTCTCCGGATCGGGCTTGCGCTCGGCCTCGGGAATGAGCTCCCACACCTTGTCGCGATCGGGACCGCTCGTCACGACGTGAGCGTCGCCATAAAAGCGGATCGCGCCTGCGCGATAGGGCATGTCCTTCGCCTTGGCCGCGTTGCGGTAATAGATTGCGACATGGGGGTTCTCGGCCAGACGCTTCAGCGAGCTGCGATTGCTGCGCTCCCAATAGCACAGCGTATCGTCATTGAAGACCACTACGCTGCCTTTGGGGCTGATCTGCGGAAAACCGTCCTTGCTCGCGGTTCCCACCAGGCAAGGCGTGCCATCGGCCAGCGCCGAATTCAGCAGGCCGCGAATCAATTCCGTCATCTTGATCATCTCTGCTCCCTTGTTTTTGCCCGTGCGCAGCCGGGCTCGTTTCGAAAGGCGGCTAGAGTGAGGGATTTCCGCGTTTCCGGCAAGGGCGCACCGCTTGCCCGGCGGCGCTGCTAAGGCGACAATCGACTAGGGAGCGCGATGCAAAAAATCTCTGTGCGTTGTTGTATCGCCGGCGGCGGCCCGGCGGGAGTCATGGCCGGGCTGCTTTTGGCGCGGGCCGGCGTCGATGTCGTGGTGCTGGAAAAGCACGCCGATTTCTTTCGCGACTTTCGCGGCGACACCATCCACCCGTCGACGCTTCAGCTCATGTACGAGCTCGGCTTTCTCGATGAATTTCTCGCTCTGCCGCACCAGAAAGCCGCCACCCTCGCCATGCAATTCGGCGACACCACGGCGACCATGGCGGATTTTGCGCGGTTGAAGCTGCGCTGCCCCTACATCGCTTTCATGCCGCAATGGGATTTCCTCAGCTTTCTCGTCAAGCAGGCCGCACGTTATCCGACCTTTTCGTTGAAAATGAATGCGGAGGTGACCGGCATCATCGAAGATGGCGGGCGTGTCGCCGGCGTCACCGCGACCACGCCGCATGGGCCGCTTGAGGTGCGCGCCGATCTCGTGCTGGCGGCCGATGGGCGTGGCTCGCTCGTGCGCGAGAAAGCCGGGCTCGCGATCCAGGATTTCGGCGCGCCCATGGATGTCTTGTGGTTCAGTCTACCGCGCATGCCAAGCGATCCGGACGAAACCATGGGGCGTTTTGCTGCCGGCCGCATCATGGTCGCCATCGACCGCGGCGATTATTGGCAATTCGGCTACGTCATCCCGAAAGGCACGCTGGACGACATCCGCCGCGAGGGACTCGCGGCCTTTCATGTGCGAATTGCCGAGTTGGCGCCGTATGTCGCCGGCCGGGTCGATGCGCTCGACGATTGGGAGAAGATCAAGCTTCTGGCCGTGCAGGTGAACCGGCTGGCGCGCTGGCATCGGCCAGGGCTCCTCTGCATTGGTGACGCTGCCCATGCGATGTCGCCGGTGGGCGGGGTGGGCATCAATCTCGCCGTGCAGGACGCGGTGGCGGCCGCAAATCTCTTGGCTACACCGTTGGCCGCCCGGCAGCTGCGCGACGAAGACCTTGCCCGTCTGCAACGCCGGCGTGAATTCCCGGCGCGCGTGACGCAAGCCTTCCAGATCATGGTGCAAAACCGGGTTTTGAGCCGCGTTCTGGGCAGCGGCGTGCCGCTCGATCCGCCACTGATTTTCCGTTTGATTCAGAGGTTTCCCGCGCTTCGCGGGCTCACGGCCTATCTCATTGGCGTGGGCGTCCGACCCGAGCATGTGCGCTCCGCACCGCGCTGGCCCGAGAAGGGTTGAGCAGGGTCTGGCGCCGTGCAATAAAGAGCCGTTGTGATGACGAAAAAGCCTTATCGTGCAAAGCGATCGACGGCAAAACGCGGCGCCAAGGCGCGCGCGCGCAAGGCGCCTTTGCGCGCTACCGCCGCGGCCGATCCCAGCGCGAATTTCTGCCGGTTGCTGGAGACCGCGTTGCGGCGCGGCGATATCGACAAGATCAGCGATGCGCAGCTGCGCCGCGTGCTCACCGCCGTGGTGAAGACCTATGCCGCCAAGGCGGAGGACGCCGAGCGCGAAATCGCTCCCTTCATCGAGGGCGCCGTCACGCCGACCGAAGCCGTCGTGGCGGCTTGCGCGATAATCCGGGCGGTCGATCTCAATTTGTTCGACGTGGCGATGTGGTTCCGGCGGCCGGTTGCCGAGGCATAAAGAAAAGTGGGGAGCGGATGGCCGAGATCGAAATTGGCAAGCTAAGCGAATTCGCTGATGGCGATGGGCGGGTTTTGGCCGTGGGTCCGATCGAGATCGGGATTTTCCGCCTGGGCAATAAGCTTGTCGCCTATCGCAACGAATGTCCGCATTACGGCGGCCCGGTCTGTCAGGGCAAGATATTCAATCAGACCGAAGAGATCCTCGCTGCCGACAAGACCAGCCGCGGGTTGCGCTTCTCGTCTACCCGCAACATCGTTTGTCCTTGGCATGGCTACGAGTTCAATCTCGAAACCGGTTGCCACCCGGGCGACGCGTCGGTGCGGCTGGAGCCGATGGAAGTCGCGGTGCGCAACGAGCGCGTCTATTTGCAGGTGCCGGGCTGACGGAATGAAAGCCGCGGAGTTCGACTATGCATGCGCCGGCACGGTCGAAGAGGTTTGCCGCTTGCTCGACGGCGCAAGAGGCGAAGGCAAAATCATCGCTGGCGGCCAGACGCTGGTGCCGATTCTGGCGATGCGGCTCGCGCGGCCGACGTTGCTGGTCGATATCAATCGGATCGCCGAACTAAAGGGCATCACGGCCGATGATGATGGCGTCACGATCGGTGCCGCGACGCGCCAGGCCGATGTCTTGGCCGACGCCACTTTGCGGCGCCGCTTGCCGCTTCTCGCCAAGGCGTTGCGTATGGTCGGCCACCCGCAGACGCGCAATCGCGGCACGATCGGCGGCAGTCTCGCCAATGCCGATCCGGCCGCCGAAATCGGCCTCGTCGCGCGCACGCTCGATGGCGAGATCACGGCGCGCTCGGGCAAGGGCGAACGCGTCATTCCGATCGCCGCGTTCTTCCAAGGTGCGATGACGACCGCGCTCGAAACCGATGAGTGCCTGACCCGCATCCGCTTTCCGCTCTGGCGCGGCGCGACAAGGCTCGGCACCGGTTTCGAGGAAATGAGCGTCAGGCGCAGCGATTTCGCGCTCGTCGCCGCCTCGTGCCAGTTGGCGCTCGATGGCGATGGCGTGTGTCGGCGCATGGCGCTGGGCATTGGCGGCGCGGAAGCGGCGCCAGTGCGAATTGATTCCGTGCCGGAACACCTTGTCGGCACGCGGCTCGAAGCGGGCGATATCGATGGCGCGATGAGCGGTCTTCAGGATGCGATCGACCCGATTGCCGATGTTCATGCCTCGGCGGATTACCGGCGCCGTGTCGCAGCGGCGCTTGCCGCGCGCGTTATCGCTACGGCGCGCGACGAAGCCTTGGCGGCGAGGCCTTGAATGTCGCAACATGAAATCTCGCTGACGGTGAACGGCCGGACCTACCGGAAGCGCGTTTCGGCGCGCATGACTCTGGTCGATTTCTTGCGCGACGAGCTGCGTCTGACCGGCACACATACAGGATGCGAGCACGGCGTGTGCGGCGCTTGCTCCATTCTGTTCGATGGCCGCCCGGTGCGCTCTTGCCTCATCTTCGCGGTCCAGGCCGATGGCGCGACGATCACGACGGTCGAAGGCCTGGCCCCCGAACCGGGCGGGCTCAGCGTCCTTCAAGATTGTTTCTGGGAAACGCATGCACTGCAATGCGGATTCTGCACGCCCGGTCTGCTGATCGCGGCGCAGGCGCTGCTGGCCGATACAAGCGCGCCTTCGGAAGAAGAAATCCGTGAGGCGATCAGCGGAAATCTCTGCCGATGCACCGGCTATAAGCAGGTCGTCGATGCGATCAAGCTTGCAGCCGAGCGGTTGAGCGGCCTCAATCGGCCGCCGGGGCACCATGGCTGACGGCAATTTCCGCTACATCGCGAAAAAGCGCCGCCCGCGCGAGGACCGCCGCTTTCTGTCGGGCGCCGCGCGCTTCGTCGCCGATGTCGCGCTTCCGGATATGTTGCATGTCGCGTTGGTGGCGAGCCCTTATCCCTTCGCGCGTATCCGCGCCATCGATACGAAAGCGGCGTTGGCCCTGCCAGGCGTGCGCGCGGTGGTGATCGGCACCGATCTCGCTTCGGCCACCGAGCCAATGATGAGCGGGCTCGACGCACCCAAGATCCGCCGCTATCCGCTGGCGCATGGTCTGGCGCGCTATGTCGGCGAGTGGGTGGCTGCGGTGGTTGCCGAGAGCCGCGCGATCGCCGAAGACGCGGCGGAACTGGTCATGGTCGATTACGAGCCGCTCGCGCCGGTGACCGATCCCGAGCAGGCTCTTTCGCCCGGCGCGCCGGTCGTGCATCCCGATCACGGCTCGAACCTGCTGTTCCGGCATCGCTGGGTCTGGGGCAAGGTCGACGAGGATTTCGCGGCTTCGGATCATCGCTTGGCGTTTCGCGCGCGCTGGCACCGCAGCTCGACCGTGCCGATCGAGACGTTCGGCGTCGTGGCGCAATGGAACCATGCGGCGCAGCTTCTCGATGTCTGGGCCTCGATCCAGATGCCGAAATATCCCGATCAGCTCGCACGCGCCTTGCGCCTGCCGGGCAATGGCGTGCGCGTTCATTTCGACGTCGATGTCGGCGGCTCCTATGGCGTCAAGCGCGGCCTGAAGCACTCCATCCTGGCCGGGTTCCTTGCCGGCAAGCTGGGCGCGCCGGTCCGGCTGATGGAAGACCGGCTCGAAAACATGCGCGGCGGCGACGCGCAAGGTCCCGACCGCATCTTCGACATGGAAGTCGCTTTTGCACGGGACGGCATTATCCGCTCGCTCAAGATTCGCGCGCTCGATGATTGCGGCGCGCATGCAGGCCGTGCGCCCTTGCAGCTGGGCAAGCCGGTGGGCGCCATTTGCGGACCTTATCGGGTCAACAGCGTTGCCTATGAGGCGATCAGCGTCACCACCAACAAGACGCCGCAAGAAGCGGTGCGCGGCTTCGGCCAGTCGCCAACCAATTTCGCGCTCGAAACCGCAATCGACCGGGTGGCGGCGCATCTCGGCATGGATCGGATCGCGCTGCGCCGGGCCAATCTCATCCGCAAGGACGAGTTTCCCTATCGCATTCCCTCGGGCAGCACTTATGACAGCGGCGATTATCACGCCGTGCTCGACAAGGCGCTGGCGGCCGCCTCGTATCCCGATCTGGTCGCGCGGCGCGATCGCGCGCGCGCTTCAGGGCGGCTCGCCGGCATCGGCGTCGCATGCTGCCTCGAGCCGTCGGGCGGCAATTCGGCGTTCGAGCCCTTGTTCAATCCCAAGAACGAGACGACGACCTGGATGGAAGCCTGCACGATCAAGATCGATCTCTATGGCGCGATCGTGGCGTCGATGAATACGTCGTCGTCGGGGCAAGGGCACGAAACGCTGCTTGCCACCGTGGTCGGCGAGATCCTCGAACGCGATCCCGAGACGGTCAGGGTCGTGCGTGCGGATTCCCTGGCGGCGCTGCCTTCGAACAGCCCGGTCGGCAGCCGTATGGCGATCATGCTTGGCGGTGCCGCTTCCGGGGCCGCGAAGAAGCTGAAAGAAACGATGATCGCGATCGCGGCGCGCAAGCTCGGTGCCGAGATCGGCGACGTGCTTTATCACGATGGTGAGGTTTCGCTGCGCCGCGATCCTGCCAAGAAGATTTCCTGGGAAGCGATCGCCGAAATCGCGCATCGCAAGTTCCACGAGCTGCCGCCAAGCATGGAACCGGGTCTGCAGTCAACCCATGTGCTTGAAGTGCCGACTGGCGGTGCGTTGCCGACCGCGGATGGGCAAGTGCAGATGTATCCGTGCTATGCCTTCGAGACGCATGTCGTCTATGCCGAGGTCGACCGCATTACCGGACAGGTGGCGCTCGGGCCCTATGTCGTCGGCCATGATTGCGGCACGATGATCAATCCCGACATCGTCCACGGCATGACCTATGGCGGGATCGCTCATGGCATCGGCGCGGCGCTTTACGAGCGCTTTCGCTATGACGAAACCGGGCAATTTCTCTCCGGCACGTTCATGGACTATCTCATCCCCTCGGCGCATGAAGTGCCGGATATCGCGATCGTCGATCATTGCACGCCCTCGCCGCTGACTTCATTCGGGCAGAAGGGATCGGGCGAGGCGGGTTATCTCGGCGCGCCCGCCGCGATATCATGCGCCGTGAACGATGCGCTGGCGCCTTTGGAGATCAAGCTTGCCGAGCTGCCGATGACCCCGGCGCTGCTCGGCGATCTAATCGCGGCACAAAGCAAGCCTAAACAAGGAGACTGACTTGATTATCGATACTCATGGACATTTCGTCCCGGCCTCGTTCCTCGAAGGCTTGGCCTCGCAGCGGCGGCTGTTTCCCTCGGTCAAGATCATCAATGAAAAGCCGGGCATGCGTTTCATCTTCGGCGGGGCTCCGCCGTCGCGGCCGGTCGGGCCGCTGCTGTTCGATCTCGTCAAGCGCAAGGAATGGCTGGGCAAGGCGCGGGTCGATTGTCAGCTCGTCGGCAGCTGGCTCGATATTTTCGGCTATGAGCTGCCGCCCGAGGAAGGCGCCGATTGGTGCCGGTTCATGAACGAGACCATGCTGAAGGACGTCACGCCCTTGCCGGCGCTGGCGCCGCTCGCCTGCGTGCCGCTGCAAAACGGCGTCTTGGCGGCGCAGGTTTTGGAAGAAGCGCTGGCGCAAGGCTTTCACGGCGCGATGATCGGAACCCAACCCAAGGGCCAGCTCGGAAAACTCGACGATCCCGATCTCAACCCGTTCTGGGAGGCGTGCTCGGCCAACAAGGCGACGATCTTCGTCCATCCGATGTTCGTCTGCGGCGATGACCGGGTCAACGATTACGACCTCATGAACGCGGTCGGGCGGGTGGCCGACACCTCGATCGCGCTGGCAAGGTTGCTTTTCGCCGGCCATCTCACGCGCTATCCCGACATGAATCTGGTGATCTCGCATGGCGGCGCCGCGCTGCCCTATGCGCTCGGGCGCTTCAAGCGCAACAACGCCATTCACAAGGGCGAGTACGCTGATGTCGAGGCCGAATTCCGCCGGCTCTATTTCGACTCGGTGTTGTTCGATCCCCGGGCGCTGCGTTATCTCTGCGATATCGCCGGCGCCGACAAGGTTTGTCTCGGCTCCGATTACCCGTTCCCGATCGGCGACCCCGACCCGGTGAAGGTGGTCGAGGAAACCCCGCTCAGCCATGCCGACCGCAAAGCGATCCTGGGCGAAACCGCGGCGCGCATCTTCCGCATCGATTGCGATTGCGGAGCCGCGCCGTGACCAATGCGGCGCGCGCCTATCCCGATCTCCACGATCATCTCGACGCGCTGAAGAAAAAAAACCTGCTCGTCACCGTCGACGAGAAGATCGACAAGGATGCCGAGCTTCATCCGTTGGTGCGCTGGCAATTCGTCGGCGGCTTGCCCGAGGAAGAGCGCAAGGCGTTTCTCTTCACCAACATCGTCGACGGGCGCGGCCGCAAATACGACATCCCGGTGGTGGTCGGCGCGATTGCCGCGAACCGCGCGATCTACAGCATCGGCATGGGCGCGCCGGTCGAGGAGATCGAGGCGAAATGGGAACGCGCCATCGCCAATCCGATCGAGCCGCGCATCGTCAACGAGGCGGTCTGCCAAGAGGTGGTGATCGAGGGCAAAGATCTGCAAGGCGAGGGACATGGTCTCGATACCTTGCCGATTCCGATTTCGACGCCCGGTTTCGACAGCGCGCCGACCTTGACGGCGACCAACGTCATCACGCGCGATCCCGACACTTTGGTGCAGAACATGGGCACCTATCGCGCGGCGCTGAAGGCGCCGGATCGCCTGGTGGTGCGGATGGCGACGCGCGTGGGCGGCGCCGGAGGCTATCAGCATTACCTGAAACACCAAAAGCGCGGCGACAAGACCATGCCTTGCGCCATCGTGCTCGGCTGTCCGCCTTACGTTGCCTTCATGGGGCCGCAGAAATTGCCGCTCGACCTCGACGAGTTCAAAGTCGCGGGCGGGCTGGCCGGCGCGCCGATCAACGTGGTGCGCGCGCGCACCGTGGATCTCTTGGTGCCGGCCGAGGCCGAGGTCGTGATCGAAGGGCTGATCGACACGGAGTATGTCGAGCCCGAGGCGCCGTTCGGCGAATCGCATGGCCATGTCGCGCTCGAGGAATTCAACATGCCGATGCGGGTGACCGCGATCACCCATCGCCGCAACGCGATCATCCCTTCCTATATCAGCCAGGTTGCGCCCTCGGAATCGAGCGTCATCAAGCGCGTTTCCTATGAGCCGCTGTTTCTCGCGCATTTGCGCGACACGCTCGGCATCAAAGGCGTCAAACGCGTTTCCTTGCACGAGCCCTTGACCGGGCTGCTGCGCGTGACCGTCATCGCCGTGGCCAAGGGCACGCCGCGCACCGAGATCTGGCGCGCGCTCAACGGTGCTGCCTTTTTCAAGGGCGACATGGGCAAGATCTGTGTCGCCGTGAACGAAGACATCGATCCCGACAATGCCGACGCCATTCTGTGGGCGATGGCTTACCGCACGAATCCGATCGAGGATGTTCGCGCCGTGCCACATCGCGGCCAAGGCCACGGCCCCAAACGCGAGGCCGAGAACGACGAGGATTCGACCTTGCTCGTGGATGCCACCATGAAAGCCGACTTCCCGCCGCTGGCCCTCCCGAAGCGCGAATATATGGAACGCGCCAAGACGATCTGGGACCGTCTCGGCCTGCCGGCGTTGCGTCCGCAAGCGCCCTGGTTCGGCTATTCGCTGGGCGATTGGCTGCCGGAATGGGATGCGGCCGCGCAGCGTGCGGTCGAAGGCCGCTATCTCGAAAACGGCCGCATCAGCGAACAGCACAAGAAGAAGGGCCTGAAGCCCGAAACCAAGTTCCGGCCCGACAAGCCCGAGTGATCACTCGGCGGCGTGGCGCGGCTTCTTGGCGGTTCTCTCCAACAACCCGACCAGCATATCGGTCGGCATGATGTCGCCGAAGCTCGCATAGAAGGCGGTGAGCGCGGCGTTGTGTTCCTCGTCGCTATAGGCGGCGTTGCCGTCGGTCACCATCACGACCTTGTAATTGAGCATCATCGCATCGCGCGCGGTCGATTCGCAGCACACGCCGGTGACGGTTCCGGCGACGAGGATCGTGTCGATGCCGCGTTCGCTCAACACCCGGTCGAGATCGCTCGATCCCTGGATGAAGGCTGAGAAGCGCTTCTTCTCGACGATGGGATCATCGGGCGAAACTTCCAGACTCGCCCAAATCTGATGGCCTTTGCTGCCTTTGGTGAGCGCGGCGCTGCGCTTGGCGCCGTGGGTCGGCGTCGAAAGCCCGTAATAGGTCGACCACTCCGTGTCGGTGTCTTTGGTATAGGTGGTCACGATCCAAACCACGGTGCCGCCGGCCGCGCGCAGCGCGCGCGCCAGGCGATTGATGTTGGGCACGATCTCGGGCGCGGTCTTGATCTCGGCGAAGGCGACGCCCGGCAGCATGAAGGCGTTCTGCATATCGACGACGACGAGCGCCGTGCGCGCGGGGACGGGCGTGTCGTAAACATGCTCCTTGCCGCGGCGCGCGATGACGCGTTCGACGACCTTGCGCGGTATTTCGATCTTGTGCATCGCCGTTCTCCCCCAGACGGCGCGATTATGCGCCCCGCCCCGTTGCCGCTCAAGGGAGCCCTTGCGGCGGGGGAAGGGGGTCTTTATCGTCGCGCGGTCAAAGGGAGGGCGCGGCGATGCGGGAATCCTATATCGAGGTGAACGGCCAAAGGTTGCACTTGCTCGAAGGCGGTGAAGGAAAGCCGATGCTTTTCCTTCACGGCGCGGGCGGTGCGAACTGGAGCCCGCTGCTCGAGACGCTTGCGGCGACGCGGCACGTCATCGCGCCCGAGCATCCGGGCTTCGGACGCTCGCAGATTCCCGAATGGATGATGAGCGTCGGCGATCTCGCCTTCTTCTACCTCGATGTGCTCGAAGCGCTCGACTTGAAAGAAGTCGATCTCGTGGGCCACTCGCTCGGCGGCTGGACTGCGGCGGAGATCGCGATCCGCAATACCTCTCGCCTCAAAAGTCTCAGCCTGCTCGCGCCGGCAGGCGTGCGCTCGCCCGAGGTTCCGTTCGGCGATATTTTTCTGTGGTCGCCCGAGGAGCACGCGCGCAACATGTTCTTCGATCCGCGGCTGATCGAAGAGCGCATCAAGCAGCTTGCCGCGATGGATATCGACATCCAGTTGCAGAACCGCGCGGCGGCGGCGCGGCTGGCCTGGAACCCGCGACTCAACAATCCGCAGCTGCCTTACTGGCTGCACCGAATCGACGTGCCGACTTTGTTTATCTGGGGCAAAGAGGACCGGATATGCCCCTTTGCCTGCGCCGATCTTTACACAAAGCCGATCAAGAACGCCGAGCTTCACGTCCTTACCGAAACCGGCCACGCGCTTCATACCGAGCGACCAAAGGAAGTCGCGGCGAAGCTGATTTCCTTCTTCGATCAGCCGAAGCGCTAATTCGCGCTTTTGATCGCCTCGGCGGCGATCTTCACGACCTCGGGCGGCGAACGGTAAATCTCTGCGACGAGATTTTGTACGGCCTCGCCCGAAACCGGCCGCACTTCCAGATCGGCCTGTTTGGCCTCGGCGAGAAAGGCTGGGTCCTTTAGCGTGTCATCGAAAGCTGCGCGCAGGGCGCGGACCCGGTCTCCGGGCAAGCCGGGTGGCGCGGCATAGGGCCGGGCCATGGTCTGGCGGCCGAAGATCAGCTTCAGCGCCGCCTCCTGGTTGGGATCGGTCATCAAATCCATAACCAGCGGCACGTTGGGAAGGTCTTCGTGCTTCTGCAGCGAGAGCTGCACGGGAACGACGATCTGTTTTTCGTCGTAGAGCGCGCGGTTGCGGCTCATCAGGCTCGACCAGGACCAGCCGCAGCGGCCATTGACCTCGCCGCGTTCCAAGGCAAGCGCCACGTCCTCGCCGCCGGGATAACCGGTCGCAAGCTTCATCTTCATGTGAAACAGATTGCGCAGCACATTGGGAAAGACATCGGTATCGGAGCCCGAGCCGGTGCCACCGACCGTGTAGGATTTGGTGAGCATGTCCTGCCAGGTGGCGATGCCCGAATCGCTGCGAAACGCGCAAACGCTTACTTCGTTGGTGATGCTGCCGATCCAGTTGAGCTTTTGCGCGTCGAACTCGATACCTTGCTGGTCGAGCAGCGGCTGCATGGCGAGGCCGCGTGCAAACGTCGCCAGCACGGTCCCGTCTTTCGGCGCGATGTTGTAAAGGTAGTTGAGCGCTTTGAGGCTGCCGGCACCAGGCATGTTTTGCGGGATGACGCTCGGATTGCCGGGAATGTGGTCGCCAAGGTGGCGCGCGAGAACGCGCGCGTAAATGTCATAGCCGCCGCCCGCGCTATAGCCGATATCGATCGTGACCGTGCGCCCTTGGTAGAAGCTTGCGACGCTGTCGGCGCTCCTTGCATTGGCCGCACCCAAGCTCGCGGCGAGTCCGATCAGCCAGGGTAGTCGGATCCGCATCTGGCCAGCCTCAAAAGCCGGGCGCGTGCTCGAGCTGATCGAGCCAGTCGAAGCCCATTTCGCGCACGATACGGTTGCTGATGACAATGAGGCGTGCCTCGTCCGTCGCGCTGGCGTTGAAATGCTGATGGGCGGTGAAGGGCGGGATGTATATGAAATCGCCGCGCGACCATTCGAAGCGTTTGGGTTCGGTTTCCCAATCCCATTGGAACGCGTCGAGGCAGTCGAATTTCAAATCCCAATGGAGATCGTAGCCCGATCCTTCGGCGACGAAGATTACCTCTTCCCACATATGGCGGTGCTTGCCGGATTTTCCCGCTTGCGGCAAAAACTGCATATAGGCCTCGATGCAGCATTCGCGGGTGTTGAGCTTCTCATGCACGAGATGCTTCAACAGCCCGTCAGGCGAGCGCTCGAAGGGCATATCCTCGGCATGCACGACGTTCTTGAGCGTTTCATAAAGCCGGCGGAATTCGGCGGATTGCGCGATCGCGTCGGCGCGGAACGAGCAGCTTGTCGCGCCTTCATGGGCGGCGTCGCGTTCCTCGGGGGCTTTCATCGGCTTCCTCCCTTACAGATCCGTGGGCGGGGTCCAGTCTTCATGCCCTTTGGGCTTTTCGTTCGGCGGGTATGAAACGATTTTCTGAAACAGCAGATGCATGAAGAGAAAAAGCGGCTTTGCCTTCATCACTAGAAGAATCGCCTCGTTGTCCGGATCGTCGTTGAAATGCTGGTGAACGCAGCCATTCTCGACAATCATCACGTCGCCGGCCTTCCAATCGATACGGCGGCCGTCATGCACGTCGTGACCGCGCCCTTTCAGGACATAGAACACGGCGCTGTTCATGTGGCCGTGCTTCTGGCCGAACGCACCCGGACCATAGGCTTCGATATGCGTTTCGATCGATTGCGCGACCATCGCGTGCTGCGGGTTGATCACCTGCTTGCCATATTGCTGCGGACCGCCCTTCCAGGGCAGGTTGCGCGAAGAATAGACGCGCGGCTGGTCGAGCAGTTGCTTGTAAAGGTGGCTGTAGGTGCCGGACAGCTCGCGGACGAAGATACGCTTTCTGTCCCAGCGCTCCCAGACGACGGGCTTCTCGTCATCGGGCTGGTTGTGGCCGGGCCCCGGCGGCTTGCGATCGTAAAGGTCCGTCGGCATCGCGTCTCCCTGCGTTGGCACGTTGGTCGCTTTGTGCCGTCACACAATTCTATTGTCATGCGGCGGTTGTGCAACCCGATAAGGGACTGCGCATTATCAACGCGGCGTGAACGCCGCGAAGCCGTTTTCGCTCCGCCGCTGGCGTAAAAAAGCCTGCCCTTTAGACCATTTGACGGTATCGTTGCACCGGAGGTTTCGCCATGACAAAACCGATTCCCCGGCCGTTTTCCGCCATGCTCGGCGATTTCGCTTCCGGCAAGGACACGCCCGGCGCTTTCCTTGAGCGCTGCCTTGCGACGCTGGCCAAAACCGAGCCCGAGGTTTTGGCTTTCGTCCATTACGACGCTGCCGCCGCGCGCGCTGCCGCGGTGCGCTCGACCGCGCGGTGGCGCGACGGCAAGCCGCTGTCGCCGATCGACGGCATGCCGGTCGGCGTCAAGGACATCATCGAGACCATCGACCTGCCGACCGAGATGGGCTCGGCGCTCTTCAAAGGCTGGCGCTCGGGCCGCGATAGTGCCTCGGTGGCCGCTTTGCGCGAAGCCGGCGCCGTGGTGCTGGGCAAGACCGTAACGACGGAATTCGCCACGGCGCCGCCGGGGCCGACGCGCAATCCATGGGACAAGCGCCGCACGCCGGGCGGTTCGTCGAGCGGCTCGGCCGCCGCGACGGCCACGGGCATGGTGAGCGCGGCGCTCGGGACGCAAGTACTGGGCTCGATTCTAAGGCCGGCGAGTTTTTGCGGCTGTGTCGGCTTCAAGCCGAGCCTCGGCGCGATCAATCGCGGCGGCAGCCATGACGGGCTGAGCCAAAGCGTCCATGGCGCGCTCGCCGCGAGCATCGAGGATGCGTGGATCATGCTGCGGGAAATCGCCGACCGCGCCGGCGGCGATCCCGGCTATGCCGGCCTGATCGGTCCGGCCTCGCCGCCCGCTCCAGAGCAACCGCGCCGCCTCGCAGTGCTGGAAACGCCCGGCTGGGCCAAGGCCCAGCCCGCGGCAAAAGACGCGCTCGCGGCGGCGCTTGATGCGCTCGCCCGCGCCGGGGTCGAGTTGTTGCGGCGCAAGAGCCATCCGGCGCTCGCCCAGGCCGAAGCCGCGCTGGAGCGCGCGATGCCGGTCTCGCAGCAGATCAATGGTTGGGAAACGCGCTGGCCGCTCAACACCTATCGCGCGCGCGATCCGTCGAAGCTGACCCAGTTTTCTTTGGACCGCTTGGCCGAGGCCGAGCGCATGACCTTGACGCAATATCGCGAATTGCTCGCCGAGCGCGCACGAATTCGCGCCGTTTATGCCGCGCTGGCGGGCGCGTGCGACGGCGCGGTGACTTTGTCGGCGATCGGGCCGGCGCCTTTGGGGCTCGAAAGCACCGGCGACCCGGCTTTCGTCGTCGCGGGCTCGCTGCTTGGCGTTCCGGCGATATCTTTGCCGCTGCTCGAAGTGGATGGGCTGCCGCTGGGATTGCAGCTCTTGGGATTTCTCGACGGCGATGCGCGTTTGATCGCGGCGGCGCGCTGGATACGCGATTTGCTCGCAGTTCGCCGATAGCGGCGCGACGCGAAAGGAGGGGGGATGCATTTCCGTTTGTCGAACGGCTTGTCGATGGCCTATCACGTCCGCGGCGCCGGCCGTATCGTCATGTTCCTGCATCCGATCGGGACGCGCGCGGCGTTCTGGGACGCCGTGGTCGAGCGGATTTCGGATCGCTATCGCTGCATCACCGTCGATCTGCGCGGCCATGGCGATAGTGACGTGCCGAATCGGCGCTTCAGTCTCGACGATCTGGCCGACGACGCAATCGAGCTCTTGCGCATGGAACGCGGCAGCGGTGCCATCCTTGTCGGCTGCTCGTTCGGCGGCATGGTGGCGCAAGGCGTTGCGCTGAAGGCGCCCGAGCTTTTGGCGGGGATCGTGTTGGCCGATACCTCCCATCGCCAGACGGACGAAGGACGCAAAATAACCCAGCAGCGCGCGGACGACTCCTTGAAGGGCATGCCGGCGATGCTCGATTCGACGCTCACGCGCTGGTTCCCGCCGCGTTTTCTTGCGCTCGATCCGCCCGAGGTTCGTGCCTGCCGGACCTGGCTGCTCGACGACGATCCGGTGGTTTTTTCCTGGGGTTGGGAAGCGATCCGCGATCTCTCTTACGGTGAACGCCTCAAGGACATCGCGTTGCCGGCGCTGGTGCTGCGCGGCTCGGTGGATGCATCGACCCCGCGCGAAACCATGCAGGAAATGGCGCGGCTTTTGCCGCGTGCGCGTTACGTCGAAATCGAAGGCGCGGGCCATGTGGCGCCGTTGGAGCAGCCCGAGGCCTTCGCGACGATCTTGCGCGAGTTTCTCGAACGCGACGTTGGCGCTTGAACGCTTCTCACAAGGCTTTGATCGCGGTTCAGCGTCGCGCGTTGTGGATGAGGTAGGACGCGAAATCGGCGGGTTTGAGCTTCAGTTCGGTGCGCTCGCCGCCGCCTTCCAAGGCGCGGCCGACGATGATGTGGCTTTCGACATGATGCGGATCGACCTTGAAGATGCCGAGCGTGCCCTTGATGCGCGGGTAATATTTCGGGTCGACCATGGTGTCGCGCCGTGCCAGCCTTTCGATGACGGCGTCCTCGCTCAGCCCGTCGGCGGGTTCTTGCCTGACAAGGGTCCAGTCGGTCTCTCCCGCCCAACCGGCCGCGACGAGCTCCTTCGGCTTTTCCTCGGTGACGCCGATTTTGTAAACGTGCTTGCTCAGGCCGACATCGGAGGCCCATTTGGCGAGCTTCGCGCTGCGCGCCACGTAGATCACGGCCATGTCAACCCCCTTGCATTTCCGAAGCGACCGCTTCGCCAAGCCACAGTTTTTGTCCAAACCCATTGACACCGCAAGCCGCAAGACAAAATCTTCGTGCCCGAGTTTGCGTTGGTGGGTTTGGGTGGAGGCGGTGATGGCGGGACGATTTTGGGCGGCGGTGTTGGCGCTGCTTGTTTGCGGGCCGCTTTGCCTTTCCGGTGCTGCCGGCGCCAAGACCTTGCGCTGGACGAACGATCAGGACGTCTTTTCGCTCGATCCCTATGCCCGCCAGGAAACTTTCCTGCTCTCCTTCGTCTCCAATATCTACGAGCCGCTGGCGCGGCGCGGCAAGGATCTGCGGGTCGAGCCGGCGCTTGCGACTAGTTGGGCGCAGGTCGCGCCCGACCGTTGGCGCTTCACCTTGCGCCACGGCGTGCATTTCCAGGACGGAACGCCCTTTACCGCTGACGATGTCGTCTTTTCTTTCATGCGCGCGCGCGGGACAGGCTCGAATCTTGCCAACGCACTGGCGCATCTGCGCGACGTCACCAAGGTCGATGACTTCACCGTCGATATTCTGACGAACGGGCCGGATCCGATTCTGCCGGAAGAAATCGCCATCTGGGACATCATGAGCGGGAAGTGGTGCATCGAGAACGACGCTGAGCATCCGGCCGATGCGCTGAAAGGCGAAGAAAACTACGCCAGCGACCACGCCAACGGCACCGGCCCGTTCATGGTTCAATCACGCCGTCCCGATACCGAGACGATTCTCGTCCCCAACACCGGCTGGTGGGACAAGCCCGAACACAATCTCGATCGCGTCGTATTCCAGCCCATGCAAGGCAGGGCGGCCGTTTCCGCGTTGCTTGCTGGCAATCTCGACATGCTTTATGCGGTGCCGGCGGCGGCGACCGATCGCATTGCGCGCACCGCCGGCGTTCATCTCGTGCAAGGCCCCGAACTGCGGACGATTTTTTTTGGTTTCGATATTGCCCGCGATGAATTGCCCGACAGCAACGTGAAGGGCCAGAATCCGTTTCGCGATCGCCGCGTGCGCCAGGCATTTTATCAGGCGATCGACGAGAACACGATCAAGACCAAGGTCATGCGCGGCTTCGCCACGCCTTCGGGGCTGCTCGTCGGGCCGGGGGTCAACGGATTCGATGAGACCCTCGATGATCGCTTGCCCTACGACCCCGCCATCGCCAAGGCCTTGCTCGCCGATGCGGGATATCCGAACGGATTTTCCGCCGGGATGGACTGTCCGAACGATCGCTATGTCAACGATGAGGCGATTTGCGCCGCCGCGGCTGCGATGTTGGCCAAGATCGGCATCAAGCTCCATCTCGACGTCCAATCGCGCGGCAAATTCTTCGGCAAGCTGGTGCTGCCCGATTTCCGGTCGAGTTTCTTTCTGATGGGCTGGGCGCCGGCAACGTATGATGCATTCGATGCGCTGGTGAATTTGGCAGCGACGCGCAACAAGGACGCGCATCGCGGCGACTTCAATTTCGGCGGCTATTCCAACCCCGATCTCGACGCGATCCTTGCGCATGTCGCCGACGAAGCCGCCGGCGCGAAGCGGCTCGATCTGCTGCACCGCGCGCTGGCTTTGGTGAAAGAGGATATCGCGTATATCCCCCTTCACCAGCAGCAGCTCGTCTGGGCCGCGCGCGACAACGTCGCGCTTGTCCAGGAAGCCGACGGCACGTTTCCGCTACGCTATGTGCGCGTGAAATAGAGGCTCAGACGCCCTCGGCGATCAGCTTTTCGTAAGCCGGCACGGTGAGGAATTCCGGAAAACGCTGCGCACCGATCAGATTTCGGAACAGTGCCGCCGCATCATCATAGCGGTGCCCGTCCGATGCCGTCGATTTGAGCTTCGCCAATTCTTCGTCGAGAATCGCGTTGCACAGATCGAGGCTGATCAGCCGCCCGTCATTGAGTTTCGCGCCGTGACGAATCCATTGCCAAACTTGCGCGCGGCTGATCTCGGCCGTCGCGGCGTCCTCCATGAGATGGTAGAGCGGCACGCAGCCTATGCCGCGCAGCCAGGCCTCGATATAGCCGATACCGACATTGAGATTCTGCCGCAAGCCAGCCTCGGTGATCGTGCCGCCCGGCACTTGCAGCAAATCGGCGGCGACGACGTTGACGTCCTGGCGTTTGCGCGCGATCTGATGCGGTTCCGGCATTGCCTTGTCGAAAATCTCCTTGGCGATCGGCACCAGGCCGGGATGCGCGACCCAGGTACCGTCATGGCCGTCGCCGGCTTCGCGCAGCTTGTCGGCGCGCACCTTTTCCATCGCCGCTTCATTGGCCTCGGGATTGTCGCGGATCGGGATTTGTGCCGCCATGCCGCCCATCGCGTGGACGTTGCGCCGATGACAGGTTTTGATGAGGTGCAAGCTATAGGCGCGCAGAAACGGCGCGGTCATCGTTACCTGCGCGCGGTCTGGCATCACGGCCTTGGGGTCTTCACTGAATTTCTTGATGAAGCTGTAGATATAGTCCCAGCGCCCGCAATTGAGGCCCGAGGAATGGTCCTTGAGCGCGTGGATGATCTCGTCCATCTCGAAAGCGGCCATGATGGTCTCGATCAGCACGGTCGCCTTGATCGTGCCGACCGGCAGACCGAGGAGGCGCTGCGCCTCGACGAAAACGTCGTTCCACAGCTTTGCTTCGTGCCGGCTTTCGAGCTTGGGCAGATAGAAATACGGCCCGCTGCCCCGCGCCAGCAGCTCTTTTGCGTTGTGGAAGAAATAGAGACCGAAATCGAAGAACGCGCCGGCGACCGGCGCGCCATCGACCAGCATATGCGCCTCGGGCAAGTGCCAGCCGCGCGGCCGCACCAGCAGAACCGCGGTCTTGGGCTTCAATTCGTAATGGCGACCATTGGTGGGGTCGTCGAACGAGATCGCGCGGCGCACCGCGTCATAAAGATTGGCCTGACCGTCGATGAGATTGTGCCAGGTCGGGGTATTCGCGTCCTCGAAATCCGCCATGAAGACATTGGCGCCGGAATTGAGCGCGTTGATCACCATCTTGCGGTCGGTCGGGCCGGTGATCTCGACGCGTCGGTCGAGCAGGTCGCGCGGCAAGGGCGCGACCACCCAATCGCTCTCGCGGATCGAGCGGGTTTCGGCCGGGTATTCCGGCCGCCAGCCGGTATCGAGCTGCGCCTGGACGACGGCGCGCTGTGCGAGAAGCTTTTTGCGCTCGGCGCCGAATTTGCGCTCGAGCGCGGCGACGAATTGCAGCGCCTCGGGCGTGAGAATCCTGTCATAAGCGGGGTTGCGAGCGCCGCGGATCTCGATGTCTCGCAGCATTGTGGCGGGCTGTGCCGTCATGTCGTGCCTCCGGTTGAGAGTGCCATCCGCCGCCGCGGAACGCGGCTGCGGCTGCCCCCTCTGTCGAAAAACCTGAAAGATTCCCCCGCACGGGCAGGGTTACATCTTCGGTGAGCCGTATCCCGATAAGGCGATGCGGCTGCTTTCCAGAGTGCTCTTCCCCAACAGTCCTTTTGCCTGAGAGTTTCCGGGGCGGTTGCTCCTTCGGCGCCGGGTCGATACCCGGTCTCTTCTGTCAAGGCACTAAGCAGGCGCAGCATAGCATTGTGCAGTGCCGAAAAGTAGCAAAAGATGCCTTGATTCCGCGGCGCGGGAAACGATCGCAAAACCGCCGCGTTATTGGCTGACATGGATCACGTCGCGCACCACAGGATAGGTCTGCGCCGCCCAGCGACGACCGCTGAACACGCCGTAATGCCCGACGCCGACCTGCACGTAGTGCTGCTTTTTATAGGGTCGTAAGCCGCTGCACAGCTCTTGCGCGGCAAGGGTTTGGCCAACGGCGCAGATATCATCCTTCTCGCCTTCGACCGTGAGAAGAAAGGTTTGCTTGATGGCGGCGGGATTGACCACCCGCCCGCGCCAGCGCATGACGCCGCGCGGCAAATGATGCTCTCGAAACACCGCCTGAATCGTCTGGATGAAGAACTCGGCCGGCAGGTCCATCACCGCGAAATACTCGTCATAGAATTTTCGCGTCGCTTCGGCCTTCTCGTGTTCGCCTTTGACGAGATTGTCATAAAGATCATTGAACGCCTTAAGGTGGCGCTGGATGTTCATGCCCATGAAGGCAAGCAATTGCACGAAGCCGGGATAGACCGGACGCATGGCGCCGCCGAAACGCCACGGCACGACGCCGATCATATTGGCATAGAACCATTCGATTGGCCGGCTGGTGGCGAATTCATTGACCTTGGTCGGGTTGATCCTGGTGTCGATCGGGCCCGCCATTAACGTAACGCTCCGCGGCTGCGCGGGATTGTCGTCTTCTGCCATGATGGCCGCGGCCGCAAGGGTCGGTACGGACGGCTGGCAAATCGCCATCATGTGGCCGCCGGGCCCGATCGCCTCCATGAATCCGATCAGATGGTCGACGAAATCGTCGAGGTCGAACCGGCCGTGGCCCAATGACACGTCGCGCGCATTGTGCCAATCGGTGATGTAGACGTCGTGATCCGGCAGCATGGTGCGCACCGTGTCGCGCAGCAGAGTCGCGAAGTGACCCGACATGGGCGAAACCACCAACACCGGCGGTTGCTCGAGCGACGTCTCCTTCTTGAAATGCAAGAGCGTGCAAAAGGGCGTCTTGGTGACCGCTTCTTCGGTGACCGTAATCTCGCTGTTGCCCACGGTCACGGTCTTGATGTCGAAAGGCGGGCGCTTATGGGTGAGACCGCAGCGCTTGAGGATTTCGCTGGCTGCCCCAAGCTTGCGCAGCCACGGGTCTTCCGCGAGGCCGGTGGAAGGCGTCTGCAGCAGGTCCGCGGTTAGCTCGGCGAGCATTTGCACCGGCTTCTTGCTGTCAGCAAAGGCTTGGTAGGCTTGATAGATCATGGTGGGAGGCGCGCTCTTGCCGGGTTCTGCGGATCTGATCGGTACCGATACTTCATGCAAGTTGCGCACCAGGACGAAAACAGACTGGCACGTAGTTTGCGACCGCAAAGACAGAGAGGCCGCCTAGAGAGAGGGAACAGCACATGGCCACAGCCGTGCTGACGATCAGCAGCAAGAATTATTCGTCTTGGTCTTTGCGCGGATGGCTGTTGACCAAATTCTCCGGTCTGCCGTTCGAGGAGCAATTGGTGCCGCCGGAGGATCCCGATGCGCGTGCCGAGATCTTGCTGCTGTCGCCGTCGATTCTGGTGCCGCGGCTGAGCCATGAAGGCGTCTCGGTTTGGGACACCATCGCCATCGCCGAATATCTCAACGAAATCATGCCGCAATCGGCCTTGCTTCCGGCCGACCGCAAGGCGCGCGCGCATTGCCGCTCGATCTGCGGCGAGATGCATTCGGGCTTCATGTCGTTACGCTCGGCCTTGCCGATGAATCTCAAGGCGCATTTCCCCGGTTTTCGCCTGTGGTCGCGGGCACAGGCCGATATCGAACGGATCACGACCATTTGGCACGATTGCCTGGCGGCTTATGGCGGTCCTTACCTGTTTGGCCCGCTTTGCGCCGCCGACGCGATGTATGCGCCGGTGGTGACGCGTTTCATGACTTATGACGTGAAGCTCGACCGGACTTCAGCCACCTATTGCGATCGCATCATGGCGTTGCCGGAGATGAAAGAGTGGATCGCGGCGGCAAAGCTCGAGCCCGAAGACATCGACGAACTCGAGGTCGAGTTTTAGCGCGCTTGCGCGCCAGCGAGGCAGGCTTGCTGCCTGCTTTGACGGCACATGCACCTATTATGCACGGGGCCCTACCTGGCTTTGCCCCGCATTTGTTGTTGCACAATTTTTTTGCAGATCGACATCTTTCAGGCAAGACGCTCAACTTCGCTGCGCCGCGCGACGAAATCCTTAAGAACTTCAACGGATTCGATATTGCGGTCTGTAACCTCGATTCGGGCGCGAAGCCGCGCCGTGCGGGCGGATTTTTTTGGAGCGGTCTCGCGCCATTTGGCGCAATTCTTGCGCGTGCGAGAAACAGAAGGGGCTGAGCTGCGCGGCTTTTGGCAACCCGATCCGGCGCCAAGTGGTCGGTTTCGGCATTTGCGTGGGCTGCGGCGTGCTTTCAGCTTGTTATGATTCACGCTGAGCGAAGGAAGATGCCCATGGATGACATCAGGACCGAGACGTTTTCACCGACATCGTTTTCACATGTCAAAGAAGGCGATACGCCGTTCGTCAGCGGCGGTCTGCGCGACTTCTTCGAATATCGCGATCTCGGCATCACCAAAGCGACCAACGGCAAAGTGATTGCCCAGCTCGTACGCGCCAAGGATGCGCCGGAATCCGGCACGGGCTGGCACCGCCATGTCGCGGATTTCCACATCGTGCTCATGCTCAAGGGATGGGCACGATTCATGTACGAAGATAAGGTCACTTTGGTAAAGGCTGGCGATTGCGTGCACCAGCGGCCGGGCATCGTGCATTTCCTGTTCGATTACTCGCCCGACATGGAATATCTCGAAATCGCCAGCCCGGCGGACTTCCAGACGATACCCATGCCGGGTCCGTGCCCCGTACCCGAGCCCACGCCCTGGAAGTGATCCCATCGCGGCTCGGCTGCTCGCGGCACGACATCTGCCCGAGCGGCGATCGAGGTAGAGGATATCGGGGTTACCGATAACGCGACTTGGTCTCGACTGGGTCGCGCCATAGCGGCGGCGGGCGGCGGGGGACGCTCGCCGCCGCTTAGAATTCCCACTGCTCGATGACCATAGGCTCGTTGCGCGCTGCGGCCAGCCATTCCTGATAGGCCGGCCAAGCCGTCACGGCAGCGGCATAGGCCTCGGCCTCGCGATCGAGCGGAACTTTGAAGGTCCGGAAACGACTCACCACCGGCGCAAACATCGCATCGGCAATCGTCAATTGTCCGAACAGGAAATTGCCGCCCGCGCCAAAGCGTTTGCGGCAGTCGAGCCACAACGCGACGATTCGATCGATGTCGCCCTGAATTTCGGGAATGATTGCGCGATCGAAGACCGAACGCATGTTCATCGGGAAATGACGCCGCAGCGGCATGAAACCGGCATGCATTTCCTGGCTGACGGCCCGTGCCGCTGCCCGCGCCTCGACCGAGTTCAGGCCAAAGCTTGGCGGCCGGGAATAGCTCGGCCAGGTACTCGCCGATGGCCAGCGATTCCCACACCGTGACCGAGCCGTGCTCCAAGGCGGGTACCTTGCCGGAAGGCGAATGGCGCAGGATTTCGGTGCGGCTTTGCGGCTCGTAAAGCGGGATCACGACCTCGTCGAAGCGAATCCCGGCCATCTTGACCATCAGCCAGGCGCGCAAGGACCATGAGGAATAGTTTTTATTCCCGATATAGATGGTGAACTCGGCCATCGGCTATCCTCCACCCCTCGGTCGGCCCTCCGCCAATGTGACGGGAGCGGGGGTGCCACGCAACCCCGCTGCCTTTTGGAGGTTTCCGCTTGCTCGACCATCTGATCGCCCCGCGCAGCGACGCCGTGCCCTTGGTCCCTGTCACCGAGGAAGGGCTGGCTGGCGTGCTCGGGTGCCTCGATGAAACCCAGCGGCGTTGGGTCGAAGCCACGCGCTATGTCGGAGAGCCGGGCAAGGTGGCTCTGCTGCCCGATGCGGCGGGAAGGCTCGCGCTTGTCCTGGTCGGCGTGCGCGCCGGCGAGGAGCTTTGGGGCCTCGCCGGCTTGCCGGACAGCCTCCCGCCGGGCGCCTATGCGCTCGACACAAAAACGCCCGCTCAGCCGGCCACCCGCTTTGCCCTGGGCTGGGCCTTGGGCTGCTATGCCTTCACCCGCTACAAGCCGCGCGACCGCGGCTGGGCCGATCTGGTTTGGCCGACACAGGCCGACCGTGCTTCGGTCGAGCGTCTGGCGCGCGGCATCGCTCTGGCCCGCGATCTCATCAATACGCCGGCCGAGGATCTGGGCCCGCCGGAGCTCGCCGCCGCCGCCGAGATGCTGGCCGGGCGCAATGGCGCGCGCTGCCGCGTCATCACCGGCGACGACCTTCTGAAAGAGAATTACCCGACCATCCACGCCGTCGGCCGTGCCGCTGCCAAGCCGCCTTGTCTCATCGACATCGTGTGGGGCGACGATTCCGCGCCCAAGCTGACCCTGGTCGGCAAGGGCGTGTGCTTCGATTCGGGTGGGCTCGATTTGAAGCCGGCGGGCGGGATGCGCCTGATGAAGAAGGATATGGGTGGCGCTGCGACCTTGCTTGGCCTTGCTTCGGCCATCATGGAAGCAAACTTGCCGGTACGGCTGCGGGTGCTGGTGCCGGCGGTCGAGAACGCGGTTTCGGCCAATGCCTTCCGCCCGTTGGATATCATCAAAACCCGCAAGGGGATGACGGTCGAGGTCGGCAATACCGATGCCGAGGGCAGGCTGATTCTGTGCGACGCGCTCCATGAGGCTTGCGCCGAAAAGCCTGCCTTGCTGATCGACATGGCGACCTTGACCGGTGCCGCGCGCACGGCGCTCGGGCCCGAGCTTCCCGCGCTCTTTGCCAATGACGACGCGCTCGCCGCCGATCTCCTCAAAGCCGCCGATGCCGAGGGCGATCCGCTTTGGCGCCTGCCGCTGTGGCGGCCTTATCGCCAAATGATCGTCTCGCCCATCGCCGATCTCAACAACGTCTCGGAATCGGGCTTCGCCGGCGCGATCACCGCCGCGCTTTATCTCGATGCTTTCGTGACGCCGGGCACGCCTTGGGCTCATATCGACACCTATGCCTGGAACCAGAAAGGCCGGCCCGGCCGGCCTGAAGGCGGCGAGGCGCTCGGCTTGCGCGCGCTTTACGCCTTGATCGAGGGGCGCTTCGGCCGTGGCTCCCGTTAGCGCCGCGCGGCGGCGCGCAAGCCGCCCCGACAAGGCCGAGGCGGAGAAGCTTCCCGCCGCAATCCGCTTGCGGCAAAAGCAAAGCGGCAAGGAGAAACGCATCTCCACCGGTTTCGCTTGGGACCTTTTCATGTTCGCCGGCTTGTTCGGCGTGCCGTTGTTCTGGCGCCGTCTGCCGAGCTGGGGTGCCGCGATCCTGGCGCTGTGGTGCCTCGATCTCATCGTCGGCGCGCTCGCCGTCACCAGCGTCACGGCGCGCGCCGCCGAGGCGGTGCTGTTCGTCGCTTTTCTCGCGGTCCAGATCTGGCTCGGATTTCTCGGCAACCGGCTCACCGCCAAGGCGCTGCTCGCGCATGGCTGGACGGTCGAGCAGCCGAACGATCTCGGCACCAAGCGTGTGATCGAACGCTGGAAGCTGGCGGCTTAGAAACCGCCTATCGCGCCGTGGCTTGCGGCTCGATCGCGTCGAGATTGAACGCAGCCGCCATCAGCGCGATGGTATAGGCGGTCTTGGGCGCAGAGAAGAGCGTCGCGGCCGAACCGCTTTCCACCACCTTGCCGTCTTTCATCACCAGCACGTCATGCGCCATCGCCCTGATGACGCGCAGATCGTGGCTGATGAAGAGATAGGCGAGGCCGTAGCGCGTCTGCAACGCACGCAGCAACTCGACCATCTGCGCTTGCACCGACATGTCGAGCGCCGAAGTCGGCTCGTCGAGCAGCAGGAAGCGCGGCTTCAGCACCAAAGCGCGCGCGATCGCCACGCGCTGGCGCTGGCCACCGGAGAATTCATGCGGGTAGCGGTCGGCGGCGCTCGGGTCGAGTCCGACCTCGACCAGCACGCGCTCGATCTCCTGGCGCCGCGCCGCGGCGTTGCCGCCAATCCCATGCACCTTCAAGCCTTCCTCGACGATCTGCGCGATCGAGAGCCGCGGCGACAGGCTCGAAAACGGGTCTTGGAACACGATCTGCATTTCGCGCCGCAGCGGCCGCATCGCCTTGCCACTCAGTGGATCGAGCCGTCTACCGTCGAAGCGAATCTCGCCCGTGCTGTCGATCAGCCGCAACAGCGCCAGCCCCAAGGTGGTTTTGCCCGATCCCGATTCGCCGACCACGCCCAAGGTTTCGCCACGGCGCACGCAGACATCGATGCCGTCGACGGCTTTGACATGGCCGGTGGTGCGGCGAAAGAGCCCGGTCTTGATCGGGAACCACACGCGCAGATCGCGCGCCTCGACCAGCGGGCTGGGCCGCGGGTCTTGGGTCGTGGGCGCGCCCTTGGGTTCGGCGGCGAGCAGCCTTTTGGTATAGGGGTGTGACGGCGCCGCGAAGAGCGCCTTGGTCGCGCCGCGCTCGACGATGGCGCCTTCGGTCATCACCAGCACGCGATCCGCCATCTTGCGCACGATGGTGAGGTCGTGGGTGATCAAAAAGAGCGCCATGCCGAAGCGCGCTTGCAGCTCTTTCAACAGTTTCAGGATCTGCGCCTGGATCGTGACGTCGAGCGCGGTGGTGGGTTCGTCGGCAATCAGAATGTCGGGCTCGTTGGCCAGTGCCATCGCGATCATCACGCGTTGGCGTTGCCCGCCCGACAATTGATGCGGATAGGCATCGAGCCGGCTTTCGGCCTCGCTCAAGCCGACGAGATGGAGCAGTTCGATCGCGCGCGCCCGCGCTACCGCGCCTTTCATGCCTTTATGAAGCAGAAGCGTCTCGCCGATCTGCTTCTCGACGGTGTGGAGCGGATTGAGCGAGGTCATCGGCTCCTGAAAGACCATCGCGATACGGTTGCCGCGGATGTCGCGCAACACGCGCTCGGCAGCGCCGACCAGCTCGGTGCCGTCGAAACGAATGCTGCTGCCGGGTCCGTGCTTTGCCATCGGGTAAGGCAGAAGCTGCAAGATCGACAGCGCGGTGACGGATTTCCCCGAGCCCGATTCGCCGACCAGCGCCAAGGTCTCGCCTTTATCGAGATCGAAGCTGACGCCGCGCACCGCGTGGACAGTTTGATCGCCTTGCGAGAAATCGACCGAAAGGTTGTTGACGGACAGGATGCTCATGGCGCGCTCAATTGACCTTGCGCGGATCGAAGGCGTCGCGCACCGCTTCGCCGATGAAGATCAAGAGGCTCAGCATGGCCGCGAGCACGAAGAAGGCGGTGAGGCCGAGCCACGGCGCCTGGAGATTGGCCTTGCCTTGCGCCAGAAGCTCGCCGAGCGAGGGCGAACCCGGCGGCAGGCCGAAGCCGAGGAAATCGAGCGAGGTCAAGGTGGTGATCGAGCCGTTGAGGATGAAGGGCAGAAAGGTCAAGGTCGCCACCATGGCATTGGGCAGAACGTGGCGCCAGATGATAACGAGATTACCGACGCCCAAAGCGCGCGCGGCGCGCACGTAATCGAAATTGCGCGCGCGCAGGAATTCGGCGCGCACCAGATCGACCAGCGACATCCACGAGAACAGCAGCATGATGGTGAGCAGCCACCAGAAATTCGGCTCGATGATGCTGGACAGAATGATCAGCAGATAAAGCACCGGCAAGCCGGACCAGACTTCCATGAAGCGCTGAAAGGATATGTCGACGAGGCCGCCGTAATATCCTTGGATCGCGCCGGCCGCGACGCCGATGATCGAGCTCGCCACGGTCAGGGTCAGTCCGAACAGGACCGAGATGCGGAAGCCATAAATAAGACGCGCGAGCACATCGCGTCCCTGATCGTCGGTGCCGAGCCAATCGACCTTGTCGGGCGGCGACGGCGCGGGCGAGACCAGGTCGTAATTGATGGTCTGATCGCCGAACGGGATCAACGGCCAGATCATGAATCCGTTGGCGTCGATCCGCGTGGCCAGGCTCGGATCGCGATAATCCGCCGAGGTCGGCAGATCGCCGCCAAAGACCGTCTCGGGATAGTCGGCGAAAACCGGCAGGAAGAAGCGGCCGTCGTAGCGCACGAGCAGCGGCCGGTCATTGGCGATCAGTTCGGCGCCGAGACTCCCGACGAACAGCGCGAGGAAAATCCACAGCGACCAATAACCGCGCTTGTTGGCGCGGAAATTCGCCAGGCGCCGGCGCGTCAGCGGGGTCATGTGCCACGCGTCCCGAAATCGATGCGCGGATCGACCACCATATAGGTCAAGTCGCTGGCGAGCTTCAGCACAAGCCCGACCAAGGTGTAGATGTAAAGCGTCGCGAACATGATCGGATAGTCGCGCCCGATCGCGGCTTGAAAGCCGAGCAGGCCGAGCCCGTCGAGCGAGAAGATCACTTCCACCAGCAGCGCGCCGGTGAACAGAATCCCGATGAAGGCGGCGGGGAACCCCGCGATCACCAGCAGCATGGCGTTGCGGAACACATGGCCATAAAGCACGCGTTGTTCCGATAGGCCCTTGGCGCGCGCGGTGACGACATATTGCTTGTTGATCTCTTCGAGAAAGCAATTCTTGGTCAGCATGGCGAGGCTGGCGAAGCCGCTGATGACGAGCGACAGAATCGGCAAGGCGATGTGCCAGAAATAATCGAGCGCGCGATGCGGCCAATCGAGGCTGGCCCAATTGTCGGAGGTCAGTCCCCGCAAGGGAAACCAGCTGAAATAACTGCCGCCCGCAAAGAGGACGATCAGCAAGATGGCAAAGAGAAAGCCGGGAATGGCATAGCCGACGATGATGACCGCGCTCGACCAGATGTCGAAGACGCTGCCGTCCTTGACCGCCTTGCGGATGCCCAAGGGGATCGAGATGAGATAGGTCAGCAAGGTGGTCCAGAGGCCGAGGGAAATCGACACGGGCAGCTTATCGACGATAAGTTGGATCACCGGCCGGTCCTGATAGAAGCTGGTGCCGAAATCGAACCGGACATAGTTCTTCAGCATCATCCAGAAACGCTCGGCCGGCGGCTTGTCGAAGCCGTAAAGGGCGTTGAGCTCTTTGATGAATTCGGGATCGAGGCCGCGGCTGCCGCGGGTTTCGGCCGCCGAGGTGCCGCTGCTGCGCAGCTCGCCGCCGCCGCCCGCCACTTGGCCGAGGCCGGTTCCCGCCGTGCCTTTGAGCTCGGCGATGATCTGATCGACCGGTCCGCCCGGCGCCGCCTGAACAATGACGAAATTCACCAGGATGATGGCGAAGAGAGTCGGGATGATGAGAAGGATGCGGCGGAATGCGTAAGCGAGCATTAGACGGCAGCTCGGGTCGCGGTCATTTCTGGGTTGCCAACGGCTTCTTCGCTTCGACGGCCTTGGCGCGTTGATCGTCGTACCACCAGGTATCGAGCGCCAAGGTGTAAGGCGGCGGGTTGGCCGGCTGGCCGAATTTGTCCCAGCTCGCGACGCGGAAGTAGGACAGATACCAGTTGGGAATGACGTAATAGCCCCGGGTCAAGATCCGATCGAGCGCATGGGTGCGGGTGATGAGGCTGGCGCGGTCGGGCGCGTTGATGATGAGATCGACCAGCGCATCGACCGCCTTGCTCTTCACGCCCATATAGTTCGAGCTGCCGGGTTGATCCGCCGAGGCGCTGGTCCAGAATTCCCTTTGCTCGTTGCCGGGCGACAAGGACTCGCCGACATTGATGACGGTCATGTCGTAGTCGAAACTGTTCATACGGTTTTCGTATTGCGCCGGATCGACCGTGCGCACATTCATGGTGATGCCGGCGCGCTTCAGGTTCTGGCCGAAGGGCAGAACGACGCGCTCGAAATCGGCGAGCGGCTGAGTCAGCAGGAACTCGAACTGGAAATTCTCGCCCTTGGCGTTGACCAATTGCCCGTTCTTCACCGACCAGCCTGCCTCGGCCAGAAGCTTCAACGCCGCGCGCAGATTGTCGCGGATATTGCCGCTGCCGTCGCTTTTCGGCGGCTCATAGGCGGGCCCGAAAACCGAATCGGGTATTTGGCCTTTCCAGGGATTGAGCAGCGCCAGCTCGTCGGGCGATGGCGTGCCGGTCGCGGCGAGCTCGGAATTCGAGAAATAGCTACTGCTGCGCGTGTAGGCGCCGTAGAACAGATTCTTGTTGGTCCATTCGAAATCGAACAGGTAGCCGAGTGCCTCGCGCACGCGCGGGTCCTGGAACAAAGGCTTGCGCAGGTTGAAGCCGAAGCCCTGCATGCCTTGCGGTACCTTGTTCGGGATTTCGTCTTTCTTGATCAGGCCGGCGCTCAAGGCCGGGCTGGCATAGGCGGTAGCCCAGTTCTTAGAGACGTTTTCGAACCGAATATCGAACTGTCCCGCCTTGAACGCTTCGATCGCGATCGACGGATCGCGATAATAGTCATAGCGGATCGTGTCGAAATTATAGCGGCCGCGATTGACCGGCAGATCCTTGGCCCAGTAATCGGGCACGCGTTGATAGGTGATCGAGCGCCCGGTCTCGAAGGATTGAATCTTGTAGGGCCCGCTACCCAAAGGCGTATCGAGCGTGGTCTTCTCGAAATCGCGGTTGGCCCAATAGGCCTTGGACAGAACCGGCATTTCGCCGACGATGCTTGCCAGCTCGCGGTTGTCGCCGTTGCGGAAGGTGAACTTCACGCCGCGTTCGCCAAGCTTCTCGGCCTTGAGCACGTCGGCGTAATAAAGCCGGTAGCGCGGATGCCCATGCGCCTTCAGCGTATCGAAGGTCCAGATCACGTCGTCGGGCGTGATCGCGCTGCCATCTTGAAAGCGCGCTTCGCGCCTTATCGTGTAGACGACCCAGCTGCGATCGGGCGCGACCTCGGCGCTTTCGGCGACGAGACCATATTCCGACGCGGGCTCGTCCCCCGCGGGACTCATCAACGTGTCGAAGATGCCGCCCAAGCCGGAAGCGGCCTGGCCTTTCAAGGTGAAGGGGTTGAGCGTGTCGAAGGTCCCGATTGCGGCGTATTTCACCGTGCCGCCTTTGGGCGCGTCGGGATTGACGTAGTCGAAATGAGTGAAGTTCGCGGGATATTTGAGATCGCCGAAGAGCGAAAGCCCGTGGCGCGGCTCGGCCGCGGCCGGCGCGATCGCCAGCACGGCCAGCGCCAAGCCCAAAAGCATTGCTCGACAGCGCGTCATCGCCGGCGAGTTTAGAGGAAAATCAGCCGCGCGCCAAAACCGCCCGGGCCTGGCTCAGCAGCTTTTTATCGCCAGCGGCGATTACCCTTCCACCCGATTGAAGTGTCAGCGCCGCGCCACGCCAATCAGTGATCGCCCCGCCCGCGCCCGCGATCACCGGTGCCAGCGCCGAGAAATCGTATGGCTTTAGATCGGCCTCGACCACAAGGTCGATGAAGCCGCTGGCCAGCAGCGCATAGGCGTAGCAATCGGCACCGAAGCGCGCGAGCTTTACCCGGCGTTGCAGCCGCGCGAAGGCTGCCGCGTCGCGTCCCTGAAACATCTCAGGCGCGGTTGCGTAAAGCGTGGCGCGGTCGAGCCCGGCGCAGGCGCGCGTCTTGACCGGCTTGCCGTTGAGCGTGGTCTTGCGGCCGGCGGCGCCGACCCAGCGCTCGCGCGAAATCGGCTGGTCGATCACCCCCAGAATGGGAAGCCTGCGATGGGTCAGCGCGATCAAAGTGCCGAAAAGCGGCACGCCGCTGATGAAGGATTTGGTGCCGTCGATCGGGTCGAGCACCCAGACATACTCGGCATCGGGCTTGGTACTGCCGAATTCCTCGCCAAGAATTCCGTGCTCCGGGAACCGCGCCTTGATAAGCCGCCGCAAAGCGCGCTCGACGGCGCGGTCGGCGATGGTGACGGGGGTAAAGTCGCTTTTCTGGTCGACCGCGATCTTGCGCCGGAAATAACGCCGGATGATCGCGCCCGAGGTGTCGGCGAGAAGATTGGCAAAAGCCAGTTGCGCGCTGTCGACTTGCTCCATAGCCGCCGCCCGCGCCGTGTGATTTCGGCTCGCGGCGCGCGCTATTGGGCGGTGAGCGGCTTCGGGCTGTCGCTCAACGAGTTGAGATAAGCAATGACATTGGCGCGGTCTTGCGCCTTGGGTAGGCCGATGAAGGTCATCTTGGTGCCATGGGCGAAGCTTTGCGGCTTCCACAGCCACTCGTTGAGGTTGTCGGCAGTCCAGGTCTGGCCCTGGCCCTTTTGCTTCAGCGCATCCGAGAAGGCGAAATCGCCGCGCGGCGCCGCGATCGGCTCGCCGACCACGCCATAGAGGTTCGGACCGATGCGGTTGGGGCCGCCCTTCTCGAAAGAGTGGCAGGTGGTGCAGAGCTTGGCTTTGTCCTTGCCGGCATCGATGTCGGCGCTCGCCAGAAGCGGGGCGATCGGTTCGGGCCCGGCGGGGGCGCTGGTCGTCGTCGCTGCCGCCGTCGTTTCGCCGCCCGCTACGGCATAGACCGGCTTTTCGAGAGTCTTCGGATGGACCAGCATGTTGGCGACCATCCCCGAGACCATGGCGAGGATCATCGCGGCCAGGATGGCGCCGGCGATCTTATTGGCTTCGAACGACATTCGGGGGAACCCTTGTTTCTGGCTTGTCTCAGCGCCGGAGGAAAGCCAATTTTCGCTGACAACTCAAACGAAATATGATTGATGCGGACAGTAATTTGCGCGGCGCCTGCGCCTGGTTTCCCGGTTTCCGTGCGGCATAACGCCGCAAGCGGGAAAGTTCTATGCTGGCGCGGGTTTCTGGGGGTTCTCGATCGATGACGCCGTTGCTGGTGATTCCTGCACGCATGGCTTCGACCCGGCTGCCGGGCAAGCCGCTCGCCGAGATCGGCGGAGTGCCCATGATCGTCCAAGTCTGGCGCCGCGCCGTCGAATCGGGCGCGGGGCCGGTGGTGGTGGCGGCGGCCGAGCGCGACATCGTCGCGGCGGTCGAGGCCGCGGGCGGCAAGGCGGTGCTGACCCGCGCCGACCATCCGTCGGGCTCGGACCGCATCTTTGAAGCCGTCTCGACCCTCGATCCGGCGCGGCGTCACGATGTGGTGGTGAACCTGCAAGGCGATTTGCCGCTGATCGATCCGGCGGCGATCAGCGCGTCTCTGTTGCCGCTCGCCGATCCCGCGGTCGACATCGCCACCTTGGCGGCGCCGATCGAGAACGAGGCCGAGTGCAACTCGCCCCATGTGGTAAAGATCGCGGCGGGCTTTGCGCCCGGGGCGCGGATCGCGCGCGCGCTTTACTTCAGCCGCGCGCCGATCCCTTCGGGCGCGGGCGCGCATTACCATCATATCGGGCTCTACGCCTATCGCCGCGCGGCGCTCGAGCGCTTCGTCGCGTTGCCGCCTTCGGTCCTCGAAACGCGCGAAAGCCTCGAGCAGCTGCGCGCGCTCGAAGCCGGCATGCGCATCGACGTAGCGCTCGTTGACACTGTGCCCTTCGGTGTCGATACTCCCGCCGACCTTGCCCGTGCGCGCGACTTGATGGCAGCGCGAATTTCCCAGAAACCAACATGAGCGCATCGCCCAAACCGGCTCGCCTGATCGCGTTCCAGGGCGAACCCGGCGCCTATTCCGATCTCGCCTGCCGCCAGGTGTTTCCGCGGTGGAAGACCTTGCCTTGCGCGGCCTTCGAAGACGCGATCGCCGCCGTGCGGCGCGGGCGGGCGGCGCTCGCCATGCTGCCGATCGAGAATTCGGTCGCCGGCAGGGTTGCCGACATCCATCATTTGCTGCCCGATTCGGGCCTTCATATCATCGGCGAGCACTATCAGCGCGTGAACCACCACCTGCTCGCGGTGAAAGGCGCGCGGCTGGGCGATCTCAAGATCGTGCGCAGCCATGTCCACGCGCTCTCGCAATGCCGCAAGCTCATCCGCGAATTGGGGCTGAAGGCCGAGGTCGCGGCCGACACGGCGGGCTCGGCTGCCGAGGTTGCCGCGCGCGGCGACAAAAGCGTCGCCGCCATCGCCTCGGAGCTCGCGGGCAAGATCTATGGCCTCGTCTCGCTTAAGCAGAACATCGAGGATGCCGGCCACAATACGACGCGGTTTCTCGTGATGGCGAAAGAGGAAAAGCGCGCGCCGAACAAGGATCTGGTCGTGACGACCTTCGTCTTCCGCGTGCGCAACGTGCCGGCCGCGCTGTACAAAGCCTTGGGCGGCTTCGCGACTAACGGCATCAACATGACCAAGCTCGAAAGCTACATGGTCGGCGGCCGTTTTACCGCGACCCAGTTCTATGCCGATGTCGAAGCGCATCCGGCCGAGCGCCGTCTTGCCTTCGCGCTCGACGAGCTGCGCTTCTTCACCGAAGAGCTCAAAATCCTCGGCGTCTATCCCGGCCATCCCTTCCGCCGCGACCAGTCGCAAAGCGCACCGAGCTGATCGCGTCCGATAAATTGGCTTTGTTTTACGAAATTATTTGCGGGCCGCTCACCGCGGCCGCGATACCAGATGCGTGGCGCCGGCGATGCAGACGAACTGCATCCAGCCGGGTCTCTCGCGCGTAAGCGGACAGACCATGTAGTCGCCGTAGATATCGTTCATGTCCCACACTCTCGCGGGGATCAAGCGACGAATTTCGGGCGGAAATTCATCGAGGTTTTCGATTCCAGCCCCCTCGCTGTTAAGGACACCGAGGACGTGTTTGGTGCCGACGCGCCACAGACGAAAGGTCGGGGTTCCATTGGCTGCGAAAAAACGCCCGTGTACCGCGAAACATTGGCCAACGAGCCGCGGGCTGACGCGGCATGAATTGGAATCCGCCCAAGCCACGGCGGAGAGCGAAAGCACAAACACGACGAAGAGCATCAGCTTTCGGACAAATCGCATTTCATTCAAAGAAGTTGATGTAGACGTTGTCGCGAACCGGTACTTGTGTGTTTGGATAAGAGTTATGGAACGGACCGTAGCTCCGTCTATGTGCACCATAAAAAGGCTTTGTTGAGATTCCCTCGGTCATATTGAAATGTGTTGCGCCCTGCGTCGGGTCGTCACCTTGAGCGCGCTCACTATCGGCACTGCCTGCCGCGTCCTCGCTGGCGCGATAAGTGCCGGCTTCGGCTGACGGGACGTTGTCGATATCCGATGGTACTGTCGTTGGACGATTCGCGCCGTACTTCTCTTCACCATTACGGACCGCGTGTGCGATCGCTGCGCGTGCCTCGCTGATGCCTTTGCCCGAGAGCGACCGCGTTTCATTGAAGATGATATTGCCGATTTCTTCCGCCGTCATCTTGTCAGCCGCTGGGCGCGGTGACGCGCCAGCCTGCGGTGTCTACGCGGAGCCATGATCCTTCGGTCGAAATTCTCCGCCCTGACTGTCCGGTGCGCCCGCCGGCCACCCCGGACGCACCGGATCGTCGACGCTCGCCTTACCGATCATACTTTCGAGGAGAGCGAGCCGTCGTCGATGCGGAACGGCGATGTCCGCCAGCCCTGCATCTACGCCAATTTGTTCAACTTTCGCGAGGTCGCCGCTTCTAAGCGCTTTGTCGATGGCATCGCAGCGTGTGAGGAAAGGATCGGCGTTGCTCTCGCCATCGAAAGCGAAAGCCAGCGCCTGGCTAGCAAGCGGACCTAGCCCGACGAAAAGCTCAACACCTGGCGTTTCTTGGACGAGAACATGATTTCGGCGCAAGGCGCCGGTATTGAAATCGACAAGCCGGCCTTTGCAGGCTTGGTCGCTTGGGCGTAATCCTCCCGCAAAATTCCCTGTATTACCGCCCAATTGTGCCTCGTCGATTTTTGTGTTTTATGGAACAAAACACGAACAAAGCCAATAGTCAAAATCATCCGATGCTATTTTTCAATTGGGTCGGACGGAGAGTTGAAGGGGGGAAGCGGTTAAGCCCTACCACCCCAGCCAGTCCTCCAGCAGCCTGCGCGCGATCGAATCGCGCCGCGGCAGGCGGAACTGGTCGTCGTCCTGATGGCTGAGGAGCCAGGTTTTCCCGTACCAGCGCGCGTCTTCCAATTCCGAATGATCGACTGTGATCGCGGTCGAGCGCGCGCGCGCGTGAAAGCCCAGCATCAGCGAGGCGGGAAACGGCCAGGGCTGCGATGAGTGATAGGCGATGTCGTCGATCAGGATTTTGGTTTCCTCGCAGACCTCGCGCGCCACCGCTTCCTCAAGGCTTTCGCCCGGCTCGACGAAGCCGGCGAGGGTCGAATGCATGCCCGGCGGCCAGGTCTTCTGTCGCCCCAGCAGACAGCGCTCGCCGTCATGCACCAGCATGATCACCGCCGGATCGGTGCGCGGGAAATGCGGCGCGTTGCACGAAGGGTTGGTGCAACGCCGGACATGGCCGGCCTCTTCGCTTCGGGTTGCACTGCCGCACACGCCGCAGAAACGGTGGCGCTCATGCCAATAGGCGAGGCCGCGCGCAAAGGCGAGCAGCGAAGCCTCGCCCCGCGGCAGCAATGGCCCGACCCGGCGCAGATCGATGAAGGCGGCCTGGCTCGCCGGCTGCAGCAGCTCGAGCGGCGCTTCCGCCGTCGAGAGATCGAAGGCGAAATAGGCGCTGTCTTCGTGCAGGCCGAGGAGCACGCTTTCACTGGCAAGCGCGTTGATCCGCTCGGACTCGAGGAAGATCGCGCGCGGCTCGGCGCTTTCGACCGCTGCGATCAGATTCTGGCCGCGCCAGACCGGCACGAAACGGCTTGAGGGGTGGCGCAGCCGTGCTTCGAGCCAAGCCGGGTCCTTGCGCAGATGCGAGGCCCGGTCGAGCCCGCCCGCGTAGAAATTCCCGGGTTTTTTGTTGAAATCCGGCATCTTCACCCTTTCGTCCGCCGCTCAAGATACAGCCTTGCGCGCGGCGCCGCTTCCCCTGATATAGTCCCCTCGGGAGGCTGGCGATGGACAGGTCCCTCGCCAACCCGGTCAGGTCCGGAAGGAAGCAGCCGTAACGAGTTTCGGCCTGGGTCGTTGTCCAGCCTCCCACCTCTTCCGCCCTTCCTGGAGGCAGCATGAACGAGCCGGGCAGCGCCTATCGCGTGCTCGCGCGCAAGTACCGGCCGAGCAACTTTGCCGAGTTGATCGGCCAAGAGGCGATGGTGCGCACGCTCGAAAACGCGATCGCGACCGGCCGGATCGCCCATGCGTTCATCCTCACCGGCGTGCGCGGGGTCGGCAAGACCACCACCGCGCGCATCATCGCGCGCGCGTTGAACTGCATCGGTCCCGACGGCAAGGGCGGCCCGACCGTCAGCCCCTGCGGCGTGTGCGATCCCTGCCGCGCCATCGCCGAAGACCGCCACGTCGACGTGATGGAAATGGACGCGGCCTCGCGCACCGGGGTCGATGAGATCCGCGAGCTGACCGACGGGGTGCGCTACAAGCCGGTTGCTGCGCGCTTTAAGATCTACATCATCGACGAAGTGCACATGCTGTCGAAGGCGGCGTTCAACGCGCTGTTGAAGACGCTGGAAGAGCCGCCGCCCGACGTGAAGTTCATCTTCGCCACCACCGAAATTCACAAAGTGCCGGTAACGGTGCTTTCGCGCTGCCAGCGCTTTTCCTTGCGGCGGATTCCGATCGATCTGCTTGCCACGTACTATGCCCAGATTTGCGAGAAAGAGAGCGTGACCGCCGAGCCCGGCGCCATCGCCTTGATCGCGCGCGCGGCGGATGGTTCGGCGCGCGACGGGCTGTCGATTCTCGATCAGGCCATGGCCTTGGGCGGCAATGCGGTGACCGAGGCATCGGTGCGCGAGATGCTCGGCATCGCCGATCGCGGCCTGGTGTTCGATCTGCTCGAAGCCGCGTTGAAAGGCGATGCCGCGGGCGCGCTGCAACAGATGCGCGCGCTTTACGAAGGCGGCGCCGATCCGGTGATCGTGCTGCAGGATCTGCTCGAGCTTGCCAATTTCCTCACCCGCTTGAAGCTCGCGCCCAATGCCGGCGAAGGCGATCCCGCGGTCGAAGGCGATCGGGTGCGCGGTGCGCCTTTGGCCGCCAAGCTCGGCATTCCGGCGCTCGCCCGTACCTGGCAGCTCTTGCTGAAGGGCCTCGGCGAGGCGCAAGCCGCGCCATCGCCTTTGCAGGCCGCCGAAATGGTGCTGGTGCGCTTGGCCTATGTCGCCGATCTGCCGGCGCCGGCCGAGCTGATCCGCAGCCTTGAGAGCGGCGCGGCGCCGGCTGCGGCCGCACCCGCTTCATCCGCGCCACGCGCGAGCGCCAATTTCAACCCTAGCCATGCCGCTGCGCCGTCGAATGGTGCTTCGGCGATCGGCAGTCTTGCCGTGCGCGACGCGCCCGCACCGGCGGCTTCGCCGGCCCAGCCGCAAAGCTTTCTCCAGGTGATCGAGCTCTTCGAGCAGCATCACGAGGCTTTGCTGCGCGCGCAGCTTTGGGCGCATGTCCATCTCGTGCGCTTCGAGCAAGGCCGCATCGAGCTGCGCCCCAATGAATCCGCGCCGCGCGAGCTGCCCAACAAGCTTGGCAGTCTCTTGACGCAATGGACCGGCCAGCGCTGGGTGGTCACGGTTTCGGGCGAGCCGGGCGAGCCGACCTTGAAGGAACAGGCCGAGGCGCGCACGCAATCCTTGAAAACCGAGGCGGCGCAGGATTCGCTGGTGCGCGCCGTGCTCGAAGCCTTTCCCGGCGCGCGCATCGAAAGCGTGCGCGAAACCGTGGCGGCGCCGCAAGAAACGGTGCCCGACGCCGATGAGCTTCCCGAAGGAGACGACATTCTATGAAGAATTTGGGCCAGATGCTGAAGCAGGCGCAGGAAATGCAATCGCGCATGGCCGAGCTTCAGACGCGGCTTGCCGAGGTCGAGATGAGCGGCAGTTCCGGCGGCGGCTTGGTTCAGGTCACGCTCAACGGAAAGGGCGAGATGAAGAAGGTCAAGATCGACAAGTCGCTGATCCTGCCCGACGAGGTCGAAGTGCTCGAGGATCTGGTGCTCGCCGCCGCCAACGATGCCAAGACCCGGGTCGAAGCCTTCGTCGCGCAAGAAATGTCGAAGCTCACCGGCGGGCTGCAGCTCCCGCCCGGCATGAAGCTGCCGTTCTAGCTCGGCAACTCCTTGATGATGCCTTCACCCCCACCCGGACCCTCCCCCTTCGAGGGGGAGGGTGTTTTTGTTTTGCGGTTCCCTCCCCCCTTGAGGGGGAGGCGTGGCGCCTGCCGAGCGTCCCCCGGACGCTCGGCCCGAACATGCCAGTGTCATGTTCGGCAGCGCCACGGGGCGGGGGGACATTGACCGAACTCGATCGCCTGATTCAGCTGCTGGCGAAGCTGCCGGGTTTGGGGCCGCGTTCGGCGCGCCGCGCCGCGCTTTTCTTGGTCAAACGCCGCGAATCGGTGATGGAGCCTTTGGCGGCGGCGCTGGCCGCGGCGGCCAAGGCGATCCGCTCCTGCTCGGTCTGCGGCAATCTCGACACGCTCGATCCCTGCGGGCTGTGCCGGGATCCCAAGCGCGAGAACGGCATCATCTGCGTCGTCGAAGACGTGGCCGATCTCTGGGCGATCGAGCGCGCCAATACCTTCAAAGGCCGCTACCACGTGCTTGGCGGCACTTTGTCGGCTTTGGATGGGGTGGGCCCCAGCGAGCTGCGTATCGAAGCGCTGGTGAACCGCGTCAAGGAAGCCTCGGTGCGCGAAGTGATCCTCGCCATGAACGCGACCGTCGAAGGTCAGACCACGGCGCATTACATTATCGACCGGCTTACCGAGACCGGTTGCCATGTCTCGCGCCTCGCGCATGGCGTGCCGGTCGGCGGCGAGCTCGATTACCTCGATGAAGGCACGCTCGCCGCGGCCATGTCGGCGCGCACGGCGGTGAAAGGAACGGCGCTCTAGCGCACCAGCCGCGGCGGCGGCGGCAATTCCTCGCGCACTTCCTCGGCTTCGCCCTCGATCAAATTCCCGTCCTGGCTGGTGACCGCATAGGTTGGCAGATTGGCCGGGATGGATTTGTTCGGCTGCAAGCCAAGCTGGTTGAGCTTCCGCGCGCGCGGCAAGACACGCTGATTGATCGAGCTGGCGAATTTGGAAAAGCTTTCGGCCGCGCCTTTGAGACCCTTGCCGAGCTGTGCGGCATGACCCAGAGCGATGCCGATGCTGTCGACCAGCGCTTCGGCGGCGTCGACGATGCGGCTTTGGTTCTCGACTTGGCGCATCAGATTGATCTCGGCCGAGGCCAAAGACACGGCGCAATGGAGCCCCGCCGGGCCGGCCGGAATGATCTGCGCCGCGCGTGCCCGCGTGAGGAATTCGGGATCGGCGCGGTTGAGCTTTTCCAAGGCGGCTTCGTTGGGGAGATACATCACGCTGAGGCTGCGCGCGATTTCCTCGCCGCGTCCGGCCTGACGCAAGGCGAGCCGGACGGCATTGGCGTAGTCCTTTTCGACGAGCGCGCGCAGATGGCGGTTCATGGTGCCGGCGAGATTGCGATAGGCCTCGGCCTCGCGCTCCGTGCCTTCGGCCGTGGCGATGTCGAGCAGGAATTTCGACGCCTTGCAGTCGATCACCAGCACGCTGTTGCCGGGCAGAAACACCACCGCGTCGGGCCGAAGCCGGCGGCCGTCTTCGTCCTGCGTCGTCTGCTGCAGCACGAAATCGCGGCCGAGCTCGAGGCCGAAGGATTTGAGCGTGTTAGCCAAGCCGATTTCGGCGATCTGCCCGGCGCCGCCCGGGCTCGAGAGCGCGCGCCACAGCGTGTCGAGCGTGCGGCCTTTGTCCTGAAGCTGACCATGCAGCTCCTGCACCGCCTTGGCGATCTCGCCCACTTGCTTGACGAGCGAGGCCGAATGCTCCTTGACGCGCTCTTCGGCAACCTTGCGCGATTCCTCGGCCTCACGTTTGTGATCGTCGAGCAGCTTTGACGACAATTCGCGGCCGGTGGCGAGCGCCGCGGCGGTCGCGGCCTGGACGATCTCGGGTTTCATCCGATCGAAATCCGCCATGCGCTTTTCGGCTTCGGCGAGCCGCGTTTCGGCGACGATACGGCGCTGCGCCTCGCGCCGGCTGAGCCAAAGGCCCACGGCCGCCGCTGCCACGAAAGCCAGAAGCACGATCAGAATGGTGTCCATGCCGCCATCTTAACCGAAGCGTCGGCCCTGCTGCTAACCCATTGACGAGTCGGGGCGCTCGGCTTACCTAAAGTCTCGCCATGGCCGTCCTTCCCATCATCACCGCACCCGATCCGCGCCTTAGCCGCAAGGCCCAGCATGTCACCAAGGTCGACGATTCGATCCGCAGGCTGATGGCGGACATGCTCGAGACCATGTATCTGGCGCCGGGCATCGGCTTGGCCGCGCCTCAGCTGGGCGTCGCGAAGCGGGTCATCGTGGTCGATTGCGCGAAATCCGGCGACAAGCCCGAGCCCTATAAGCTCGCCAATCCCGAAATCCTGTGGCGCTCGGAAGAACTTTTGACCAACAACGAAGGCTGCCTGTCCTTGCCCGAACATTATGCCGACGTCGCGCGGCCGGCCGAGATCAAAGTGCGTTATCTCGATGAGCAGAACGAGATTCGCGAACTGCACGCCAAGGGCTTGCTCGCAACCTGCATCCAGCACGAGATCGATCATCTCGAAGGCGTGCTGTTCGTCGATCACATCTCGTCCCTGAAACGCAGCATCATCCTGCGCAAGCTCACCAAAGCGAAACGGCAAAAGGCGCCGGCTCCCGTCTGAGCCGCCTCGCCATGACCAAGCGCCGCCTCGCCTTCATGGGCACGCCCGATTTCGCGGTGACGATTCTCGATGCGCTGATCGCCGCCGGTCACGACGTTGCGGCCGTCTATTGCCAGCCGCCGCGCGAAGCCGGACGCGGCCATCGCATCCTGCCTTCGCCTGTGCAGTTGGCCGCCGAGAAAGCGGGACTCATGGTGCGCCACCCGGCGCGGCTCGGGCCCGATGAAGCGCGGGACTTCGCGGCGCTCGGTCTCGATGCGGCGGTGGTTGCGGCCTACGGGCTTATCCTGCCCAAAGCGGTGCTCGAAGCGCCGCGCCTTGGCTGCTTCAACGTTCACGCCTCGCTTTTGCCGCGCTGGCGTGGCGCGGCGCCGATCGAGCGCGCGATCCTCGCCGGCGATACAGAAACCGGGGTCACGATCATGCGCATGGAAGCGGGGCTCGATACCGGGCCGATGCTGTTGCGCGCTTCCGTGCCGATCAGCCCCGATACCACCGCCGCGCGCTTGCGCGCCCAACTCGCGGCGTTGGGGGCAAGGCTCATCGTCGAGACGCTCGACCAGGTCGAGCGCTTAGCGCTTATCCCGCAGCCGAACGAGGGTATCACCTACGCCAAGAAGATTTCGCACGCCGAAGGTCAGATCGATTGGCGCCTGCCGGCGATCGCGCTCGAACGTCAGGTGCGCGCGCTCGATTGCTGGTTCGAAGCCAAGGGCGAGCGCATCAAGCTGATCGCGAGCGCGCTCGCTTCGGGGCAGGGCGCGCCCGGCACCGTGCTCGATGGATTGCCCAGCGTCGCTTGCAGCGAAGGCGCGCTGCGTCTCGTCACTGTGCAGCGTTCGGGGCGCGGCGCGCTCGACGGCGCCGCCTTTCTCCGCGGCTTTGCACTGCCGCCCGGCACGGTTCTGCCATGTCCCGCTACAAGCTGATTCTCGAATATGACGGCACCGGCCTTGTCGGCTGGCAGCGCCAGAATAACGGGCTCTCGGTGCAAGAGATCGTCGAGACCGCGGTCGAGCGTTTCTGCGGTAAAAGGATCACCGTCCATGGCGCGGGCCGCACCGATGCCGGGGTGCATGCCTTGGCGCAGGCGGCGCATCTCGATCTGCCCAAGGAGGCCGCGCCCGAGGTCATCCGCAACGCGCTCAACCAGCACATGAAGCCGCATGCCGTGGCGGTGCTCGCCGTGGCGCGCGTCGCCGACAATTTCGATGCGCGGCGTTCGGCGCGCGGCCGGGTCTATCGCTATCGCATTCTCAACCGCCGCGCGCCGGCGGTGCTTGAGCGCAACCGTGTTTGGCATGTCGGGCCGGTGCTCGACGTGACGGCGATGCAGCAAGGCGCGGCGCTGCTGCTCGGCCGGCACGATTTCACCAGCTTTCGCGATTCCCTGTGCCAGGCGAAGTCGCCGGTCAAAACCCTGGACCTTCTCGACGTCGCGCGCAGCGGCGACGAGATCGTGATCGAGGCGCGCGCCCGGTCCTTTCTCCATCATCAGGTGCGCAACATGGTTGGCACCTTGAAGCTGGTCGGCGCGGGCAAGTGGAAAGCCGGGCGCGTGACCGAGGCGCTCGAAGCGCGCGACCGCCGCGCCGGCGGGCCGACCGCGCCGGCCGAAGGTCTCTACCTCGTCGAGGTCGTCTATCCCGAGGCGTGAGGCCGGTCTTCTAATAAAGACTGGCCGAGATCGTCACCAGAAACATGCCGAGCCCGACATCGATGAACACGATGGCGGCCGCGATCCAGCCGCCGGCGCCGATCGCAACGAGTGCGATGAACCACTCATAGGCAAGGACCGCAAGATAGGCGAGCAGGTCGAGGTTGTCGCCGAACGAGGCCGGCAGAAGCGGATCGAACACCAGCGCGACCAAGAGCAGCACCAGTGTCTGCAGCACTTGCGACCAGTTATAGGCGACGATGAAATCGAAGCCTTGCTCCTCGCGGCCGATCCAGCGGCAGAACCCCAATACCAGCAGCGGAAACGCACACCAGCCGATGACATAGCCGATGGTTTCGACCGTGAGGATGCGAGGGAGGCCGGAGCGCTCGATCGTGTCGGCATCGAGGCGGAGCAGCAGCAGGCCCAGGAACAACGGGTAGCACAACGCCGCCGCGCGGAAGGAGCGCCAGACGCCGCGATGGCTCAGATCGAAGTAGCGCATCGCGCCGCGATCGAGCAGCGCGAGCCGCCATGTGCCGTAAAGCGCTTGCGCAGCCTCGGTCCAACTCGGCATCAAGCGGTCGCGAAGTAGAGCTCGAGCGCGCGGCGATAAATTTCGGTCAGCGCGGCGAGATCGGCGATCGGCGCGCGCTCATCGGTCTTGTGCATGGTGAGACCCACCAGGCCGAACTCGGCAACCGGGCAAAAGCGATGGATGAAGCGCGCATCCGATGTGCCGCCGGTGGTGCTGAGCTCGGGCGTGAGGCCGGTCACCTGGCCGATCGCGCGCGCGAGCATGTCGCTGACCACGCCTGGCGGCGTCAGAAAGGATTCGCCGCTGACTTGGATCGTCAACTCGTAGCGACCGCCGACGGCATCGAGTTTCTGCCGCAGCCAGGCCTCGAGCTTCTGGCTGGTCCAGCCATCGTTGAAGCGGATATTGAATACGGCGCGCGCCGTGCCGGGAATGACATTGGTGGTCGGGTTGCCGATATCGATCGTCGAGATCTGGAGATCGGTCGGCGGAAAGCGCTCATTGCCGCGATCGATTGGCGCCGCGAGCAAAGCCGACAGCATCTTCAGCAGGCGATGGGCCGCGTTATCGGCCAAATGCGGATTGGCGGTGTGGCCTTGAATGCCGGAGACGGTGAGAAAGCCGTTGAGGCTGCCGCGTCGCCCGATCTTGATCATGTCGCCGAGCTTCTTGGCGCTGGTCGGCTCGCCGACAACGCAGAGATCGAGCGTCTCGCCCTTGGCCGCGACCCAATCGAGCAGCTTCTTCGTGCCGTTGATCGCGGCGGCTTCCTCGTCGCCGGTGATGAGCAAGCTGATCGAGTTCGCCGAACCCTGCGCGCGCCGCAAGGAATTGCTCGGCGGCGGCGACGAAGCAGGCGATCGCGCCTTTCATATCCGTGGCGCCGCGGCCATAGAGCGCGCCTTCGAGCACTTGCCCGCCGAAAGGATCGACCGACCAGCTTTTCAGATCGCCCGGCGGCACCACGTCGGTATGGCCGGCGAAGCAGAAATTCCGGCCGCCGGTTCCGCGCCGTGCGTAAAGATTGAGGATCGGCGCGGTGCCGGGCTCGGTGAATTCCACCACATGACAGGTGAAGCCGAGCGCTTCGAGGGTTTTCGCCAGGAACGGGATCGCGCCCTCGTCCTTGGGCGTCACCGAGGGCTTGCGGATAAGCTCGGCGGCCAATGCGACGGGGTCGAGCGCCATCAGTCGCGCAGCAACTCGTTGATCGAGGTCTTGGCCCTGGTCTTGGCGTCCACCCGCTTGACGATGACGCAACACGCAAGGCTCGGGCCGGGCTCGCCATTGGCGAGCGTCTTGCCTGGGAGATTGCCGGGCACGACGACGGCAAAGGCGGGCACGCGGCCGGTGAAGATTTCGCCGCTCGCGCGATCGACGATCTTGGTCGAGGCGCCGATGAAGCAGCCCATGGACAAAACCGCGCCTTCCTCGACGATCACGCCTTCGGCCACTTCGCTGCGCGCGCCAATGAAACAGTTGTCCTCGACGATAACCGGCTCGGCTTGCAACGGCTCCAGCACGCCGCCGATGCCGACGCCGCCCGAGATGTGACAATTCTTGCCGATCTGAGCACAGGAACCAATCGTCGCCCAGGTATCGACCATGGTGCCGCTATCGACATAGGCGCCGACATTGACGAAGGACGGCATCAGCACCACGCCCGGCGCGATATAGGCCGAGCGCCGCACCACGCTGCCGGGGACGGAACGGAATCCCGCTTGGCGGAATTGGGTTGCGTCCCAGCCTGCCGCCTTGACCGGGATCTTGTCCCACCACGCGGACTCGCCCGGCGCGCCGGAAATCTCACCATTGTCGTTGAGCCGGAAGGACAGCAGCACGGCTTTCTTGAGCCATTGATTGACCCGCCATCTTCCGTCGATTTTTTCGGCGACACGCAGCTTGCCGCCATCGAGCAGCGACAGGGCGGCATCGACCGCCTCGCGCACCGCGCCTTTGGTCGCGGCGCTGACCCCGTCACGCGCCTCCCAGGCGGCGTTGACCACGGTTTCGAGTTCGTTGGCAGTTTGCATGGCGGGATTCTCTGAGCGCTGGCCGGGCGAAACCATGGTCGAGCCCCGATGGCGTGTCAACCGCGCCGGTCAGCTTTGCGGCGCGCGAATCCCGGCGAGGAATGGCGCGAGCGCGTCGGTGCGATGATGGATATGCGCGCCATGGCCGTCATCCTCGCCATGCGGCCCGCCCGTAACCCAGATCGTGGTCATGCCGAGCAAAGCGGCGGGCGGCAGATTCTTTGCCATGTCCTCGACCATGGCCGCGCGCCGCGGCTCGACCGCGTAACGGCGTACAAAATCGCTATAAACCGCCGGATCGGGCTTTGGCCGGTAGTCGCACGCGACGATGTCGTGAATCGCGGCGAAATGACGTGTGAGGCCGAGCCGCGTCAGCACGCGCTCGGCATGGCGCACCGTGCTGTTGGTGAAAACCAGCTTGCGGCCGGGTAGTCCCGCGAGCGCCGCGTCGAGCGCGCGATCTTCTTGCACGGCCGAGAGATCGATCTCGTGCACGTGATCGAGAAATCTTTTCGGCTCGATGCCGTATTCGTTCATCAGCCCGCGCAAGGTGGTGCCGTGCCGCGTGTAGAAATGACGGCGCAGCGCGTGCGCGGCGTCATAGGCAAGCTTTAGCTCCGCCATGATGAAAGCGGCCATGCGCTGCTCGATCTCGGTGAAGAGCTGGCACGATGCGGGGTAGAGCGTGTTGTCGAGATCGAAGACCCAAGTTTCGATTTCGTGCAACGCGCAGCCCGACCCAGGAGCCGGGGAAACAGGGGTAGCACCTTCCATGGTGCTGATATGAGGCAGGAAAGTCGGCTTGTCGATCCTTGACACCGCCGAACACGCGCGAGGCATGTTCGGCGGCATCAAGATCGCCGTCCCGTGGGGCGGGACAGCGCCGCGGAACTTGGCGCTAGCCGTTAATCGGCCGCGTCGAAAATTTGCCGCTGTATCGGCATCGCGCGCGCTGGCGTGCGCGGCGCTGCCCACAGGCTCAGCGCCAGCACAGTCGCGCCGGCGACGATGCTGCCGAGAGAGGAAAGCAGGACATTGCCGATCACGTCGCTCCAGGCGAAGAGGTCTGGGTTATCCACCACCGTGTCGCCCGAGGTGGCCACATCGGCAATCGACGAGTCGAAGCCGCTGCCGACCAGGCCCAGAAAGCACGAAACCACGGCAAAGCATGACATTGTCAAACCTGCCGTTTTGCTTGAAAGCCAAAAGCCGGCGTGGAGCGCGCGCTGCATGAGCTGGTGAGGGGCAGGGGCGACAAAAACGGTCGCTGCGACAGCCGGTTCGCTCGCCGGGCTCGTCGGGGCCGCAGGGCAAAGATCGGTCACACCGCACCTCGTCGTTAACGCTTTGGCTTATTTAGAGCAAACTTCATGCCATCGTGTAAGTTATTGAAATAAAATTAATTTATATATGGACGCTACAGCATTACTGCCTTATTTCGATCCAGATTCTGTACAATAATTGTGCAGTGCAAACAGCGTTCGCGGCTCGGCCTAAATCACGGCTTCCATACCGTGCTGCCGATGGGGCACGAGGTGCCGTTTTGTGCAGCTCCCCAGCGCTCGCCGGTGCTTGGCCCGCTTATTGCGACCTTGGTTGGACGGGGCCGATTGTTGATACCAGGACTGGTATATGGCGCTGCGGATATTGGTCATCGACGAAGATCAAGCACGTGCGGATGCTTTGGTGCAGTCGCTCGCGGCTGCCGGATATGAAACCGTGGGCGTCATCGATCCCAAAGAGGATCTGCTCGCGAAGGTGCGCGATCTGTCGCCCGATATGGTCATCGTCGATATGGAATTGCCGTCGCGCGACACGCTTGAGGATATGCGCCGGATCACGGCCGACCGACCGCGTCCGATCGTGATGTTCGTCGACCAATCGGATGAATCGACCATCGCCGAAGCGATGCGGATGGGCATTTCGGCTTACGTCATCGACGGGCTCAACCCGGCGCGGGTCAAGCCGATCCTTGACGTTGCCATGGCGCGTTTTGCCGAGTTCCAGAAGCTGCGCAGCGAGCTCGATCAGGCAAAGATGGATCTCGCCGACCGCAAGGTCATCGATCGCGCCAAGGGCATGCTGATGAAACGCCGCGGCATCGGCGAGGATCAGGCGCATCGCCTGTTGCAGAAGTTGGCCATGGATCAAAACCAGCGCATGGTCGATGTCGCGCGTTCGATCTTGGCGCTTGCCCGGGTGTTCGATTCCGATTCGTGATTCTCGCCCAAACATGGCCCAATTGGCGCAAAAACAGGCATGCGGCCCGTTTGATCAAAAAAAGAGCAAGAGCCGAATAGCGCGGAAATCCGCGCCTTTTCGCCATTCGCATCGCTGTCAGCTGGTGGCATGCGAATTGCTACCTCTTGTTTAGCGGCTCGGGCTAATGGCGGTCCGGCGGCGAACCCCAGACGGTTCAGACAGGACAATGGCGTCCTCGCGCGGATCATTCGATCCGCCGCGTGTGGCGCTGTTTTGGCTTTGGGAGAAATTGACCGGTGCAGATCGCTTTCGACAGTCTCGAGACCAGGTCCGTTACGCTCGGCTTCATTCCGCTGCTCGATTGCGCGCCGCTGGTGATCGCGCGCGACAAAGGCTTTTTCCGGCGCCAAGGCCTCGACGTGTTGCTGCTGCGCGAGCGCTCCTGGGCCTCGCTACGGGATCGGATCGCGTTAGGCCTGCTCGATGGCGGTCAAATGCTGCATGCGATGCCGGTCGCATCGACCGCGCGGCTCGACGGCCTCAACGTGCCGATGGTCACGTCCTGCGTGCTCAATCTCGGCGGCAATGCGATCACGGTGTCATCGGCACTCTGGGCGCGGATGCGCGCGGCCGATGCAAGTGCGGGCGACAATGCGCTCGCTTCGGCCAAGGCGCTGGCGAAAGTGGTGCAGGAAGATCGCTCCTCCGCCGCCTCGCCGCTGACTTTCGCGATCACCTTTCCCTACTCGTCGCATAATTACGAATTGCGCCTGTGGCTCGCCGCGGGCGGCATCGATCCCGACCGCGATGTCCGTCTCGTGGTCGTGCCGCCGCAGCAAATGCTTTCGCATCTCACTGCCGGGCGGATCGACGGTTATTGCGTCGGTGCGCCGTGGAATTCCTTGGCGGCGGTGCAAGGCGTCGGCCGCGTCGTCGCCGCCAAATGCGACATCTGGGAAAACGGACCGGAGAAAGTGCTCGGCGTCACTCGGGCCTGGGCGGAGCGCCATCCCAATGCGCATCGTGCCTTGGTGCGCGCCTTGATCGAGGCTTGCGCTTGGCTCGACGAACCGCGCCATCATGGTGAGGCCGCGGCGTTGCTGGCTCAGCCTGGCATCGTCAATGCGCCGGTGGCGCTGCTCGACGCGCTCCTCGATGGACGTCTGGTCGTCGAAGCCGATGCGCCCTTGCGCCTGTTGCCGGATTTCATCGCCTTTCACCGCTACGCGGCGAATTTCCCGTGGCGCTCGCAAATCCTGTGGATTCTGACGCAGATGCGGCGTGCCGGACAGATCGGTCCGGATGCCGATCTGCGAGCGCTCGCGGCGCAAGTCGTCGCGGCCGACACCTATCGCGCGGCGGCAGCCGAGCTTGGGCTTGCAGCACCCACCATCGATTACAAAACCGAAGGTACCCACGCGGTGAACTGGACCTTGCGACAAGCAACCAGACCGATCCCGATGGGGCCCGACCGGCTGCTCGGCGGCGAGGTTTTCGATCCGGCGAAACTCGATCTCGATCTGCCGGGACAAGGGGAGGAAGCCGATCAAGGCGAAACCGTGCGCTCACCATCCCACAAGGAGATGCCATGACCGAGGCAAAGAAGGTTTCGAAGACTGCGTCGACGAAGGCCGGACTGTCGCGGCGCGCGGTTCTAAAGCGCGGTGCCGTGGCGGCCGTATTGGCGAGCCTTGGCGCGGCGCCGGGCCGCGCGGCGCAAGCCGCGATCGAGAAAGACACGCTCAAATTCGGCTTCATCAAATTGACCGATATGGCGCCGCTCGCGATCGCCAAAGAGCTCGGCTATTTCGAGGACGAAGGACTCTATGTGAGCATCGAGCCGCAGGCGAATTGGAAGGTCCTGCTCGATCGGGTGATCACCGGCGAACTCGACGGCGCCCATATGCTCGCTGGTCAGCCGCTCGGGGCGACGCTTGGAATCGGGACCAAGGCACATGTCGTCACGCCCTTTTCGATGGATTTGAACGGCAACGGCATCACCGTCTCGAACGCAGTCTGGGCCGAGATGAAGAAACACATCTCAATCGGTCCCGACGGGAAGCCGGCGCATCCGATCAAAGCCGATGCGCTGAAGCCGGTGGTCCAGCAATTCAAGAGCGAAGGCAAGCCCTTCAACATGGGTATGGTCTTCCCGCTTTCGACTCACAATTACGAGCTGCGCTACTGGCTCGCCGCAGGCGGGCTCCATCCGGGTTTCTACTCGCCGACCGACACGAGCGGTCAGATCATGGCGGACGTGCTCCTGTCGGTAACGCCGCCGCCGCAGATGCCGGCAACGCTCGAGGCCGGCACGATCCTCGGCTACTGCGTTGGCGAACCGTGGAATCAGCAGGCCGTGTTCAAGAAGATCGGCGTGCCGGTGATCGCCGACGACGATATCTGGAAAAACAAGCCGGAAAAAGTTTTCGGCCTCACCGCGGATTTCGCTGCGAAATATCCGAACACGACAGTCGCTATCACCAAAGCGCTGATCCGAGCCGGCATGTGGCTCGACGCCGACAATAATGCGAACCGCCTTAAGGCCGTGCAGATCCTGGCGCGCCCCGAATATGTTGGCGCCGACGCCGACGTCCTCGCGAATTCGATGACCGGCACTTTCGAGTACGAGCCGGGCGACAAGCGGTCCACGCCGGATTTCAACGCCTTCTTCCGCTACTTTGCGACGCAGCCGTTTTACTCGCACGCCATCTGGTACCTGACGCAGATGCGCCGCTGGGGACAGATCGCTGACGCGCATCCGGATAGCTGGTACGACGAAACCGCGAAGAGCGTTTACCGGCCCGAAATTTATCTGGCGGCTGCAAAGCTGTTGGTCGCCGAAGGCAAGGCGAAGCAGGCCGATTTCTTGTGGGATAGCGACGGTTACCGGCCGCCGACGAAAGATTTCATCGACGGCGTCGAATATGACGGCCGCAAACCCAACGCGTATCTGGCGAAAATGAGCATCGGCCTCAAAGCGGATCAGCGCGTCGACGGCGCCAAGGTCACGCAATGACGACGAGCCCCGAAATGGTCGAAGACAGGAGCCCATCCGCGATGACCGCGCTCACCGAATTCGCCACTGTCGCGCCGGCCCGGGCGATAAGACGCCGGCGCCTCGTCGGTGTGATCGAGAAATCCGCAAGTTACTTGAAGCTCTTTGGCGTGGGCTGGGTCGCGCCCATCCTGCTCTTGGCGCTGGGCGAGAATGCCAAAGTCCAGGGCAAGGAACTCTGGCAACAGCTCGGTGTGCCGCTTTTCGCCATCGCGCTCTTCATCGCGCTCTGGGGTGCGCTCGCGCCGCGCGTTCATACCAGTCTCGGAATCTTGCCCGGGCCAGCGCAGGTGTGGGCGCAGGCCGGGAATCTCTATGCCGATTATCGCGCCGAGAGACAGCAGGAGCACGATTTCTACGCGCGTCAAGAACAACGGAATGCAGAATTGCGCGCCGCCAATCCGTCCGCCGAGATCAAGTTCCACCGCTTTACCGGCCAGCCCACCTTCCTCGACCAGATCGCCACCAGCCTCGAAACGGTTTTCGCCGGTTTCCTGTTCGCGACCGTGATCGCGGTTCCCTTGGGCGTCTTGTGCGGTCTTTCGCCGACCGTCAACGCGGCCATCAATCCGCTGGTTCAGCTCTTCAAGCCGGTTTCGCCGCTCGCGTGGCTGCCGATCGTGACCATGGTCACAAGCGCACTCTATGTGAGCAACAATCCGGCGCTGCCGAAATCCTTTCTCGTTTCGGCGATCACCGTGACCCTGTGCTCGCTTTGGCCGACCTTGATCAATACCGCGCTTGGGGTCGCGTCGATTGATCGCGATTTGGTCAATGTCGGGCGCGTGCTGCGGTTGAGCTGGCCGACGAAGGTCATGCGTCTCGTGCTGCCGTCCGCGCTCCCGCTCATCTTCGCCGGATTGCGCCTTTCGCTCGGCGTCGGCTGGATGGTTTTGATTGCGGCGGAAATGCTCGCGCAGAATCCGGGGCTCGGGAAATTCGTATGGGATCAGTTTCAGAACGGCTCGTCGGAATCGCTGTCGAGCATCATCGTTGCGGTGCTCGTGATTGGCGGCATCGGGTTCATTCTCGATCGCGTGATGTTGGCGCTTCAAGCCAGTTTCACTTATTCAGCGACGCGGTAAAGCGGCCATGGCAATCCTCTCGCTCGACAATGTTGGCAAGGGCTATGGTACAGTGGCGGGTCGCACGGCCGTGCTACGCGACATCACCTTGTCGATCAAAGAAGGCGAATTCGTCGCCATCGTTGGCTTTTCCGGCTCGGGCAAGACAACGTTGATCTCGCTGATGGCAGGACTCATCGAGCCGGACGCGGGTCGTGTTTGTTTCAAGGGTACCGCCATTACCGGCCCAGGACCAGAGCGCGGTGTGGTCTTCCAGAACTACTCGCTAATGCCGTGGCTCACAGTCCGCGGCAATGTCGCGCTCGCCGTCGATGCAACACATGGCCACGAGTTAAAGACCGTGCGTGGCGAGCGCGTCAAGCGTTATGTCGATCTTGTTGGCCTCGGCGGCGCGATCGATCAGCACCCGGCGGCGCTGTCGGGTGGGATGCGCCAGCGCGTCGCGGTCGCCCGCGCGCTCGCGATGAACCCCGAGATTCTGCTGCTCGACGAGCCGTTATCGGCGCTCGACGCCTTGACCCGTGCAAAGCTGCAGGACGAGATCGAGGATATCTGGTCGCGCGAACGCAAGACTGTCGTGCTCGTTACCAACGACGTGGACGAGGCGATGCTGTTGGCGGATCGCATCATTCCGCTCAACCCGGGGCCGGGCGCGACGCTCGGCCCGGAATTCAAAGTCAATCTGCCGCGGCCGCGCAACCGGGCTGCAATGAACGACGATCCCGAATTCAAGCGCCTGCGCACGGCGGTAAACCAATATCTGATCGATGTTGGGATCAAGCGGATCGCCGACGACGACAGCATTGTTTTGCCGGACGTCACTCCCGTGAGCTTCGTCGGCCCGCCGCCCAAGGCCTATCGCGACCGCGCCGCGAGCCCGATCGAGACGCGTTATGTCGAGTTCTCGCAAGTCACCAAGATCTATCCGTCGTCCAAAGGGCCGGTCACCATCGTCGACGCTTTCGATCTCAAGATGACAAAGGGCGAGTTCGTCTCGCTCATCGGCCATTCGGGCTGCGGCAAGTCGACCGTGTTGTCGATGGCGGCGGGTCTCAATCCGATCTCGAGCGGTGGTGTCGTGCTCGATGGACGTGAGGCCGCCTCGGCTGGGCCGGATCGCGCGGTCGTCTTTCAGGCGCCGTCCCTCTTTCCGTGGCTCACCGCGGCCGAGAACGTCGCGATCGGCGTCGACCGTGTCTATCCCCGCGCAAGCCGGCAAGAGCGCGCCGATGTGGTGGCCTATTACCTCTCGCGCGTGGGGCTTGCCGGCTCCATGCACAAGCGCGCCGTCGAGTTGTCCAACGGCATGCGTCAGCGCGTCGGCATCGCCCGCGCCTTCGCGCTCTCGCCCAAGCTGCTCTTGCTCGACGAACCCTTTGGCATGCTCGACAGCCTGACACGGTGGGAGCTGCAACAAGTGCTGATGGAGGTATGGACGCGGACCCGCGTCACCGCCATCTGCGTGACCCACGATATCGACGAGGCGATCTTGCTCGCGGATCGGGTCGTCATGATGACGAACGGCCCGATGGCGCGGATCGGTGCGACCATGACGATCGACATCCCGCGTCCGCGCACGCGCCGCATGTTGCTCGATCATCCGCGCTACTACCAGTATCGCAACGAGTTGCTCCAATTCCTCAAAGAGTATGAGCAGGGTTCGGTCGCCAGGACACAAGCAGGCGCAAGGACGGCCGCGTGAGACAGAGGAGACAAGCATGACTCCGCAGCAGATCCGCTTCGTCCAAACAAGTTTTCAAAAGGTCCTGCCGATCGCCGAGCAGGCAGCTTCGCTGTTTTACGGGCGGCTCTTCGCCACTACGCCCGAGGTTGCGCCGCTTTTTCGCGGCGACATGAAAGCGCAGGGCGCGCGGCTGATGGCCACGATCAAGATTGTGGTTGTCGGCCTTGACCGTTTCGAGGCGATTGCACCCATGGTGCGCGACCTCGCCAAGCGCCACGTCGGCTATGGCGTGAAGCCCGAACATTACACCGCGGTCGGCGCGGCCCTGCTCTGGACGCTCGAGCAAGGGCTGGGCAATGCTTTCACCCCCGATGTCGTCGACGCTTGGGCCTCGGCCTATGGCGCGTTGTCGGGCGTGATGATTGCTGCGGCCTATCCGGCCGGGCAAGGTGCTGCTTGACGATGGGCGCCCCATGAAGCGGCTGGTCATCATCGGCGCCGGCATGGCGGCAAATCGCTTGCTTGGCGAGATCGCGGAGCGCTGTCCCGGCGATTATGACGTCACCATTTTGGGTGCGGAGGCGCATCGCCCTTACAATCGAATTCTGCTCTCGCCGTTGCTCGCCGGGGAGCGCGCTGCGGAAGATCTCGTTCTGGAAGAATCGCGCGCGTTTGCCGGGGCCGCGTTTCATCTTGGCGACCCGGTGGCCTTCTTGGATCGCGAGCAGCGCGTGGCGATCACCGAATCCGGCCGCCGCTTTCCTTACGATCGGCTTGTGCTTGCGGTCGGCTCGGAACCGATCCGACCGCAATTGCCGGGCATCGATCTATCCGGCGTGTTCACTTTTCGCGACCGCGCCGATGCCGATGCGCTGATCGATGCGAGCGCGGCGGCGCGTTGCGCCGTGGTCGTGGGCGGCGGCTTGCTCGGTCTCGAAGCGGCCTGCGGTCTCGCGCGGCGCGGGGTCGAGGTGACCGTCGTCCACCTGATGGGTTGGCTGATGGAGCGGCAGCTCGACCGCGCGGCGGGCGAATTGCTCCGTCTGTCGCTCGAAGCGCGCGGCATCAAGGTGATTCTATCGGCCGAGACCGAGGCTGTGCTCGGGGAAGGGGCCGCTGCCGCGTTGCGGCTCAACCATGATCGCGTTCTGCCGGCCGATCTCGTGGTCTTCGCCATCGGCGTCAGGCCGAGCGTCGCGCTTGCCAAGTCCTCCGGCCTCGCGGTGCGTCGCGGCATCATTGTCGATGATGGCATGGCGACAAGCGATCCGGCAATTCTCGCGATCGGCGAATGCGTCGAGCATCGCGGCGCCACCTACGGGTTGGTTGCGCCGCTTTGGGAGCAGGCGGCGGTCGCCGCCGCGCGCCTCGCCGGCGATGGTGCGAGCCATTACGCCGGCTCTTTGCCTTCGACCAGTCTCAAGGTCACCGGCGTGGAACTCTTCTCGGCCGGCGAGATCCATGCCAGCGATGGCGCCGAAGAGATTCTCTACGAAGATCCCGAGGCCGGCATTTACCGCAAGCTCGTGATCAAGGAAGGCCGGCTTGCCGGCGCCGTGCTGTTGGGCGATGCGCGCGACGGCGTCTGGTATGCCGAGCTCATGCGGCGCGCGGAAGATATTCGCGCCATCCGTTCCGATATGGTCTTCGGTCGCCAATTCGTCGGCGGCGCCGAGGTGCGGCTGTGACCAAGCCGGTGCGCACCACCTGCCCTTATTGCGGCGTCGGCTGCGGCGTCGTCGCGGCATCCGACGGGCAAGGCGGCGCGGCAATCGCCGGCGATCGCGATCACCCTGCGAATTTCGGCCGGCTTTGCGTCAAAGGCGCGGCCTTGGGCGAAACCTTGTCGCTCGAGGGAAGATTGCTTTATCCCGAGATCGGTGGACGCCGTGCGAGCTGGGACGCGGCACTTGGCGCGGTCGCCGGCGGCATTCGCACGGCGCTTGCCGAGCACGGGCCGGGCGCTGTCGCGTTCTATGTGTCGGGCCAGCTTCTGACCGAAGATTATTACGTCGCCAACAAGCTGATGAAGGGTTTCATCGGCTCGCCCAATCTCGACACCAATTCGCGCCTGTGCATGGCGTCGTCGGTTGCCGGCCATCGCCGCGCCTTCGGCTCCGATACGGTGCCGGGCAGCTACGAGGATATCGAGCTTGCCGATCTCGTGATCCTTGCCGGCGCCAATCTTGCCTGGTGTCATCCGGTGCTTTATCAGCGCCTCGAAGCAGCGCGCGAGCGGCGCGGCACGCGGGTGGTCGTCATCGATCCGCGCCGCACGGCAAGCTGCGTCGCCGCCGATCTACATCTTGCCGTGAAGCCCGGTAGCGACGTTGCCTTGTTTGCGGGCGTGCTGGCCGATCTCGATCGGCGCGGCTTTATCGATCGTGCGGCGGTAACGACTCACGCCGACGGTCTCGATGCCGCTTTGGCGGCAGCGCGCGAGACCGCGCCGAATGCCGCCGCTGTCGCACGGCAATGTGGCCTCGCGCTGGCCGATGTGCAGCGCTTCTTCGATCTCATCGCATTGCACGAGCGCACGGTCACACTCTTTTCGCAAGGCCTCAATCAATCGACCAGCGGTACCGACAAGGTCAACGCGGTCATCAATGTGCATTTGGCCACGGGACGGATCGGCCGGCCGGGCATGGGGCCATTCTCGCTTACCGGCCAGCCCAATGCGATGGGCGGGCGCGAGGTCGGCGCGCTCGCCAATCAGCTTGCCGCGCATATGGATTACGACGATCCGAAAGCCGTTGATCGCGTGCGGCGCTTTTGGCGCGCGCCTGCCATGGCCGAAGGACCGGGCCCCAAAGCGGTCGAGTTGTTCGAGCGGGTGGCGCGCGGCGAAATCCGCGTGTTGTGGATCATGGCGACCAATCCGGCGGTAAGCCTGCCGAATTCGGATGTCGTGCGCCGCGCGCTCGAAACCTGTCCGCTGGTCATTGTGTCCGATGCGATGCGCTGGAGCGACACGGTCGAGCGCGCCTATATCCGGTTGCCCGCGCTCGCCTGGGGCGAGAAGGACGGGACGGTCACGAATTCGGAACGGCGTATCAGCCGTCAGCGCGCTTTCCTGCCGCCGCCGGGCGAGGCGCGGCCCGATTGGTGGATCATCAGCGAGGTTGCGCGCCGTCTCGGCTTCGGCGCGGCTTTCGCTTATGATGGTCCGGCAGCGATTTTCCGCGAGCATGCCGCGCTATCGGCGTTCGAAAATGACGGGAGCCGCGATTTCGATCTCTCCGGCTTGGCCGCCATCGATGCGCAACGCTATGCCGCCTTGGCACCCGTGCAATGGCCCGTGACGAAAGCGGCGCCCGGCGGGACCGAGCGTCTCTTCGGCGATCGGCGCTTCTTTACACCGGACGGCCATGCGCGGCTCCTGCCGCTCAGCCCGCGTCCGGCGGCATACCCTGCTTGTGCGGATTACCCGATCACGCTCCTGACCGGGCGTGAGCGCGATCATTGGCACACGCTCAACCGCAGCGGCAAGTCGCCGCGTCTCGCGTTGCGGGCGCCCGAGCCGGAAATCGCTTTGCACCCCGCCGATGTGCAGCGTTTCGGATTAGCCGATGGCGGCTTGACGCAAGTCGAAAGCCGCTGGGGAAAAATGCTGGCAAGGGTGCGCGCCACAACCGAGCAAAGCCCGGGCACGGCTTTTGCGCCGATGCATTGGAGCGACTGTTTTGCCGCCAATGCGCGCGCCAATGCGCTGGCGCATCCGTCGGTCGATCCGCTATCGGGTCAGCCGGAGTTCAAGAGCATTCCGGTGCGCTTTATCCGGGTTGCGCGCGACTGGGAAGCGGTGGCGTTGCTGCGGCAGCGGCCGGGGCGCATCGATGCGCCTTATTGGGCGCTCGCCGCGGGCGCCGAGCATTGGCGTGTCTTCGCGGCCGGCGGCGGGAGTCCCGCCGCTGCGCGTGACGTTCTTGCGGCATTGCTGCCGGCGGGCGACGCGCTTAATTTCCGCGATCCCGGCGGGCAGCATTTCCGCGTCGCGGTTGTCGCGCAAGGCAGGCTCGGCGCTTGGCTCGATATCGGCTCGTCCGCCGCGCGCAGCGAAGCGGAATGGGTCGGCGCGCTCTTTGCCAAGGAAATCTTGTCGCCGGATGAGCGCCGCGCCTTGCTCGCGGGCCGCGCCGGCGCGCAGCAGGCGCAGGACGGGCCAACCGTGTGCGCTTGCCACGGCGTCGGCCGCGCCAAGATTTAACGTGCCATCTGCGAGCAAGGACTCACCGACATCCGCGCGATCGGCGAAGCGTTGGGCGCCGGAACCGGCTGCGGCTCCTGCGTGCCGGAGCTGCGCGCGCTTCTCGCCGAGACGGCGATGGAGGCCGCATGACCGAAAAGCCGAGCGACATCGCGGCGCGGCTGCTCGGCGAAGCCGGCCTCGCGCCCATCAGCGACGAGCAGAAGCGCTATCTCGATGGCTTCCTTGCGGGCGTCACGGCACGTCGCGGCGCGCCTGCCGTCACCGGGTCGGTGGCGGATGCCAACGATATTCACCGCATCGCGCAGAATCGCTTTGTCGCCGCGGGTAAAAAGCTTGTGCCGGAAGAAGAATCGAAGCGCACATCGCATCCGCTCGATGATTGGGACGCGTTGCTGGCCGATGCCGCCGCGGACCGTTTCCCCAAAGGTACCGACATCTTCCGGCGGAAATTCTTCGGCCTCTTCTATGTCGCGCCGGCGCAGAATTCTTTCATGTGCCGCTTGCGGATTCCCAACGGCATCCTGTCCGCGCATCAGTTGAAAGGCCTGGCCGCGCTCGCCGAGAGCTGGGGCGGCGGCTTTGCCGATGTGACCACCCGCGCCAATCTGCAAATTCGCGAGATCAAGCCGCAAAGCATCGTCGCGATGCTCGAAGGAATTCGGGAGCTCGGTCTGACGTCGCGCGGTTCCGGCGCCGACAATATCCGCAATCTCACCGGCAGCCCAACGGCGGGCATCGATCCACAAGAGCTGATCGACACGCGGCCGCTGGTGCGCGAGCTGCATCATTACATTCTCAATCACCGCGAGCTTTACGGTCTGCCGCGCAAGTTCAACATCGCCTTCGACGGCGGCGGCAGAGTTTCGGTGCTCGAGGACACCAACGATATCGGCTTCGCCGCGGTGAAAGTACCCGCCGGCGCGGCGATGCCTGAAGGCGTCTATTTCCGTATGCTACTGGGCGGCATCACCGGCCATGGCGATTTCGCGCGCGATACTGGCATCTTGCTGAAGCCCGAGGAATGTCTGGCGGCGGCGGTCGCGGTTTTGCGCGTCTTCATCGCCGCAGGCGACCGCACCGATAGGAACCGTGCGCGATTGAAGTACGTGCTCGATTCCTGGGGGATCGAGAAATTCATGGCCGAGGTCGAGAAAGAGCGCGGCGCGCCCTTCGCACGTTTGCCGCTCGAAGCTTGCGCAATGCCCAAGCCTGCCGCTAAGCACGGACATATCGGCGTCCATCGCCAAGCCCAAAGCGGGCTCTGCTACATCGGTATCGTGCTGCCGGTCGGGCGTTTGTCGACGGAGCAGATGCGCGGTCTTGCCGAGGTGGCGGAGCGTTTCGGCAGCGGCACGATCCGCCTCACCGTGTGGCAAAATCTGATTATCTCCGATATTCCGGAAGCCAAGGTCGCGGCGGCCGAGGCCGCGATCGCTGAATTGGGCCTGGGCATTTCCGCCAGCGCGATTCGTGGCGGGCTGATCGCCTGTACCGGCAATACCGGCTGCAAATTCGCCGCCAGCGATACCAAAAGCCAGGCGATGATCTTGGCCGATTATCTCGAACAGCGCCTGACGCTCGATCAGCCGGTGAACATTCATTTGACCGGCTGTCCGCATTCCTGTGCGCAGCATGTCATCGGCGATATCGGGCTTCTGGGCGTCAAAGTCGGCGAGGACATGGTCGAAGGCTATACGATTTTCGTCGGCGGCGGCGCGGGGCCAGAGCGCCGTCTCGGCCGCGAGATTTTCGCGCAGGTGCCGATGGCAGAGATGCCGCAAAAGGTCGAGGCGATGCTGCGTGGGTATTTGGCCTGTCGCCGTGGCGGCGAATCCTTCCTCGACTTCGTTGCGCGTCATCCGGTCGATGAGTTGAAGGCGCTCTTCGCCCGCGTACCGGAAATGGCGGCATAAGATGACTCTCGACACACCGCTGATCCCCACTTCCGCGCCTTTCGATCCGGCGCAACGCGCTTGGCTCAATGGCTGGCTCGCCGCCTATTACGCCGAATCGATTCCTTTCGCGGCATCGCCCACGGCGAGCCCCGCGCCGGCGGAAGAAGAAAACTTCCCCTGGCACGATATGACCTTGCCGCTCGACGAGCGCATGAAGCTCGCCGAGGGCAAGCCGATGCCGCAACGCCTGATGGCTGCGATGGCGCAACAGGATTGCGGACAATGCGGCTATCTCTGCAAGACTTACGCGGAGGCGGTCGCCTCTGGCGGCGAAAAAGCGCTCAATCGCTGCGTGCCGGGCGGCAAGGAAACCGCGCGCATGGTGAAAGAACTGTTGGAGCTCGGCGGCGCGCCCGGGTCGGCGACAGTTGCTTCGGCGCCACCTGCCGCGTCGGCGCCGGCCGCGACCGCCGGCAAGAGCGCGCAAAAGCTGGCGCGGCTCGATGGCGCCTTGCCGCTAAACGGCGAAGGCTCGACGAAAGACACGCGCCACGTGATGTTCGATCTTGCGGGCACGGGCTTGAGCTACGAGGTCGGCGATGCGCTCGGCGTGCAGCCGGTCAATTGTCCGCGCACCGTCGAGGCGATCATCGCTTGCCTCGGCGCCAAGCCGGGTGACGAGGTCCAAGGCCCCGACGGCCTTACCCGCCCGCTCATCGAAGTGCTACTGCATGCCTGCGATATCGGCCGGCCGTCGGACGAGGCGGTCGAGGTTCTGGCGTCGCGCGCGCGGGTGATCGATGAATTGCAGCGTCTTCAGGCGCTCGCCGAAGGCTATCCCGGCGCCAGCCATGAAGGCGCCGATCTGCTCGAGCTGCTGCAGACGTTCCGCTCCGCGCGACCGCCGGTGCAGGAATTGATCGCTTCCTTGAGCGTGTTGCAGCCGCGGCTTTATTCGATTTCTTCCTCGCCCAAGGCGGTCAAGGACGGCGTGCATCTGACGGTGGCGGCGGTGCGTTACAAGCTGCGCCGCCGTCCGCGCATCGGCATCGCCTCGACCTTTCTGGCCGACCGGGCGCAGCCCGGCGCGACTGTGCCGGTCTTCGTGCAAAAGGCGCACAGCTTTCACCTGCCCAAAGACAATGATGTGCCGATGATCATGATCGGTCCGGGCACGGGCGTGGCGCCCTTCCGCGCGTTTCTGCAAGAACGTCGCGCGCTCGGCGCCAAAGGCCGCAACTGGCTGTTCTTCGGCGATCAGCGCCGTGCCAGCGATTTTCTCTATGAAGAGGAGATCACAGGCTTTCATGGCGATGGGCTGCTTGCCGAGCTCGATCTTGCCTTCTCGCGCGATCAGGCCGAGCGGATTTACGTCCAGCAGCGCATGCGCGAGCGCGCACGCGACATCTGGGCTTGGCTCGAAGAGGGCGCGCATGTCTTCGTCTGCGGCAGCATGACGATGGGCAAGGATGTCGATGCCGCGCTTGCCGCCATCATCGCGCGTCAAGGCGGCATGGGAATGGGCGCGGCCAAGGCCTATCTCGCCACGCTCACGCGCGAGCAGCGCTACTTGCGCGACGTTTATTGAGGGTCAGCGTTTTCGAGGCTTCTTCGCTGGCGCTTTCGGCGCCTCGTCGAGGTCGCGGATCTCGGTGTTCATCGCCACATCCTTGCGGCGGCGTTTGGCGATCATCTTGCCGGTTTCGAAGTAATCGCCTTTGACCGCGCGCTCGGCCGCTTCGTCGAGCTCGTCCGACCACTCGCCCAGCGAATAGCCGAACCAAGGCGCTTCCGGCTTGAGCGTGGGCAGGCCGAGTTCTTCCCAAATTTTCTTGGCGCGTTCCATGTACGGGCGTTTGGGCAGCGAGACTGGCGGGAAGTCTTCCTTCAAAGTCGCGTCCATCAGCACCGAGCCGTCCTGGCCGCCATTGCGCTTGCTGCGCGGCCCGTGGCCCTGGTCGCGATGCGGCAAGACGTGCATGTCCAAAAGCGGATTGGCGCGATAGGACATGGCCCAGAACAGCGCGTCGGCATTGTCCGGGTCGATGTCGTCATTGACGGCGATGATGTATTTCCCGGCCGCACGATGGAGCGCCGCGGCGCCGTAAAGCGCGCGCCAGATCTCGGTCGTCGGCATTTTGCGGTCGACCACCAGGATCACGACCTTGCGCAGATTGGTCAGCGGCTCGTGCATCGAGACTTTCTTGATGCCTCTGATGCCGAGCGTGTCGCGCAGATGCGCAAGGAACATCGGCTCCAGCGCCACCCGCTTGATGAGGCTCGATTCCGACGGCGTCACCTGGCTGATGATCGAGGTGAGGATCGCGTCGCGTCGGCGCGTGATCGCGGTCACTTCCATGAACGCGTTGTATTCCTGGAGATTGACATGGCCGTGCGATTCGCCGAACGGCGCTTCGGGCTCGAGGTACTCGGTATCGATATAGCCTTCGATGACGATCTCGGCCTCGGCCGGCACCAGAAGATCGACGGTCTTCGCCTTCACCACGTTGATCGGCGATCCCACCAGCCCGCCCGCGACATAAAGCTCGTCCATCGTCTCGGGCAGTTTCTGCGCCGAGGTATAGGCGATGCAGGGCGGGCAGCCCAGGATCACGGCGGCGGGCAGCTTCTGTTTCTTGGCGCGCGCCTTTTCCCAATGCGTGTAGATACCGGGGCGCAGCTCGAGCGAGGGGTTCATGCCGAGGCGGCGCGGCGCTTTCACCTGGCCGCGATAGATTCCCATGTTCTGGACGCCGGTTTCCGGGTCCTTGGTGATGTATTGCGAGAGGGTGGTGTAAGGCGAGATGTCCCAGCCGGGGGTCGAGATCGGAATCGGTAGCCCGTCGAGGCCTTGGCCGGGCTTGTCGAGCGCCTTGCCGGTGATGACGATCTCTTGGCACGGCGCCTCGCTGACCACGTGCGGCGGAATCGGATGCGCGACCGCGCGGTTCCAGGTCTCGTCGATCTTGTCGAGGTCGCAGGCCATGCCGAGCGAATAGATCTCGCGGTTGGTCGCCAACACGCCCACCGCCACCGGAATATCGTAATGCTTGCCTTTCGCGTCGCTGACATTGGTGAAGAGGAAGGCCTTGCGCTCTTTTTCGGGAATGCCGCCGCGGAACTGCCAGCGCACCAGCGGATGCATCTCGGTATCCTTGCTGATGGCGCGATCGACCGTAACCAGCAGCCCGGCTTTCTCGAGCGCTTTCAGGTGATCGTGGAGATCGGGATAGGCGCGTGCGGGCGCTGTGCCGAGCCGCGGCTTGCCTTTTGCCTTGGTCGTCATGTCCATCGGCGTCTCTCCCTTTCGAGCGGCGGTTTCTAACGGCCGCGGCGGATCAGCGTCCCCGCGCCTTCGGCGAATAGCTCCAACAAGATTGCGTGCGGCACTCTGCCGTCGATGATGACGGCGGCTTCGACGCCGCCTTTGATCGCCTCGAGACAGGTTTCGATCTTCGGGATCATGCCGCCCGAAATCGTGCCGTCGGCGATGAATTCGCGCGCCGCCTCGACCGTGAGCTGCGGCACGAGATTCTTGTTTTTGTCGAGCACGCCCGCCACGTCGGTCAGCAGCAGGAAGCGCTTGGCTTTCAGCGCGGCGGCGACCGCACCTGCGACCGTGTCGGCGTTGATGTTGAAGGTTTCGCCCTTCTGGCCGACGCCGATCGGCGCGATCACCGGGATGATGTCGGATTTCTCGAGGAGGTCGAGCATTTTGGTGTTGATCGCGTAAGGCTCGCCGACAAATCCCAGATCGAGCACTTTCTCGATGTTGCTGTCGGGATCGCGGCGCGACGGCTGCTCGAGCTTGCGCGCACGGATGAGATCGGCGTCCTTGCCGGAAAGCCCGACCGCCAGCCCGCCCGCCTTGTTGATGAGCGCGACCAGCTCTTTGTTGATCGAGCCGGACAGCACCATCTCGACGATCTCGACCGTTTCGCGGTCGGTAACCCTGAGGCCGTTGATGAACGAGCTTTTGATCTTCAAGCGCTCGAGCATGTTGCCGATCTGCGGCCCGCCGCCATGGATGACCACCGGATGCATGCCGACCTGCTTCAACAGCACGACGTCCTCGGCGAATTGGCGCGCGATCGCGTCGTCGCCCATGGCGTGGCCGCCATATTTGATGACGATGGTCTTGCCGGAATAGCGGCGGAAATAGGGGAGGGCCGCCGATAAGGTGGCGGCCTTACTCGCGGCGTCGGTGGGCACGGCGTGGTTGTCGGTCATGGCCGGCGAAATTTAGCGCGCCCGGTGCTCAGCCGCCAGAGTGGCTATCGCGCCGCGCAACGCGGCGATGCCAAGGGCCTTGCGCGCGCTGGTGATGTGGATGACGGGATGGGCCGCGCTGTGCTTGGCGAGGCGCGCGGCAAGGTTGGGAAGGAGCTCGGCCAGCGCTTCGGGCTCGAGCAGATCCGCCTTGGTCAGCACGATTTGAAACGACACGGCGACCTGATCGAGCAGCTTCATAACCGGCTCGTCGGTGTCTTTGATACCGAAGCGTGCATCGAGGAGGAGCATCACCCGCATCAGGCTGGCGCGGCCTTTGAGGTAGCGCTCGATCAGCCCGGTCCAACGCGCGATCTCGCTCTTGGGCGCGGCGGCAAAGCCATAACCAGGCAGATCGACCAGCATCAGCCGGCCGCCGAGATCGAAGAAGTTGATCTGCCGCGTCCGTCCCGGCAAGCGCGACACCCGCGCCAGCGCGCTTTGGCCGGTGAGCGCGTTGACGAGGCTCGATTTGCCGACATTGGAGCGCCCGGCAAAAGCGATTTCCGGCAGGGTCGCCTGCGGCACCGCGCCTTCATCGGCCGCGCCGGCGACGAAGCTGCATGGCGCCGCGAACAGCAGCCGGCCGCTCTCTTCCGCGGCGGCGTCGGGCGCGGCTTCCGCGGGAAAGACCGCCTCCGGCATGGCCGGCTCAGCTCGTCTTGGCTGGCGTGGCAGGTTTGACCGGCTTGGCTTGCGCGGCGCTCGAGCGGCGCATGATCACCCATTGCTGCGTGATCGACAGCAAATTATTCCACGCCCAATAGATCACCAGCCCCGAGGCGAATTGCGAGAGCATGTAGGTGAAGACGAAGGGCAGGGCCATGAACATCTTGGCCTGGACCGGATCGGGCGCCTGCGGATTGAGCTTCTGCTGCAGGAACATGGTGATGCCCATGATGATCGGCCAGGCGCCGATATGCAGGAACGAGATTTCGGGCGTGCCGAAGGGCAAGATGCCGAAGAGATTGACGAAGCTCGTCGGATCCGGCGCCGAAAGATCGTGGATCCAGCCATAGAACGGCGCTTGGCGCATCTCGATCGTGACGTAAAGCACCTTGTAGAGCGAGAAGAACACCGGAATCTGGATGACGATCGGCAGGCAGCCCGCCATCGGGTTGGCGCCCACGCGCTTGTAAAGCGCCATCATCTCCTGATTGAGCTTCGCCTTGTCGTCGCCGAAACGTTCGCGCAGCTTCGCCATCTCGGGCTGAAGCTGCTTCATCTTGCTCATCGCCGTGTAGGATTTGTTGGCGAGCGGGAAGAAGATCAGCTTGATGATGACCGTCAGCAGCATGATGGCCAGGCCGAAATTGCCGATCAGCTTGTAGAAGAAATCGAGCGTCAGGAAGATCGGCTTGGTCAGGAAATAAAACCAGCCGAAATCGATCGCGCGGTCGAAACGCGGAATTCCGAGCTCGCTCTCATAGCGGTCGAGAAGCGCCACTTCCTTGGCGCCGGCAAAGAACCGGGCTTCATCGGTGACGCTGGCGCCGGGCTCGGCATCGTGCTCGGCACCGCGGTAGTCGACCTGATAGAGATCGTTGCTGCCGCGCATCGCATGGGCAAAGCGCGTCTTCACCGTTTCCTTCTGGTCGGGCACGAGCGCCGTCAGCCAATATTTGTCGGTGATGCCGAGCCAGCCGCCCGTGGTGTCGGCTTCGACCGGCGCTTCGCCTTTGAGCGCCTGGTACTTGATCTCTTTCAAGGTGCCGTCGACCACGCCGATCGGCCCTTCATGGAGAAGATAGGTGCTCGACACCGGCACTTCGCCCTCGCGCGACGCGAGCGCATAAGGATAGAGCGAGACTTTTTGCCCGCTCGCATTGGTCACTTGTTGCGCGACCGAGAACATGTAGTCGTGGTCGACCGTGAAGCGGCGCTTGAAGGTGAGGCCGGCACCGTTATCCCAGCTCAGCTCGACCGGATGGTCGGGGGTGAGATCGCCGCCGCCGCTGGTCCAGCGCGTATCGGGGCCCGGAACCTTCACCTGCGGGTCGGAAGCGACCCAGCCGAATTGCAGGGAATAGGGATGTTGCGTCCCGTCGGGCGCCAGCAGCACGATCTCGGGACTGTTCGGATCGGACTCCTCGCGATAATTGACCAAGGTGAGATCGTCGACCTTGCCGCCGACAAGATTGATCGAGCCGGTGAGGCGTGGCGTCGCGATGGTGACGCGCGGCGTCTGCTTGAGCGCGGTCTCGCGCGGCGCAGCGCCGTTGGTCGCGGGCACGGCGCCTGGAGCGACGGCGGCGGCCGGGGCGCCGGGTGCCGCCGGCGCCTGAACTTGTTCGGCGGTCTGCGGCACCGGCTCGGGCGGCTTTGGCTTCGGCACGAGGAACTGGAAAGCGGCCAGGATCGCGACCGACACGACGATGGCAAGGATGAGATTCTTTTGTTGGTCCATATGGCTCAGCCGTGATGGGCGCCGTGGCAGCGCGCGGGCGGCACCGGATCGTAGCCGCTGCCGCCCCAAGGGTGACAGCGCAGCAGGCGCCGCAAAGCGAGCAGCGACCCGCGGAATGCGCCGTGCGTTGCAATCGCGTCTTGCGCGTAATGCGAACAGCTTGGCTCGAACCGGCAGCTCGGCAAAAGCAAGGGCGAAATGAAGAGCTGATAAACGCCGATCAAACCGCGCAACAGGACGCCCATCAACTTCCTCCCGGCGCGGCTTCGCTCTTGCGCCGTTCCGGCGCAGCCTCGGTCTTGCGCCGTTCCGGCGCGGGGCGCTTTTCGTGGACGCGTTTGAGCGCGGTTTCGAGATCGGCGAGCAATTCGGCGAAAGGCCTGGTCGCGGTTTCGGTACGCGCGACCAGCACGTAATCGAATCCCGGCTGGCCGCAGCGCGGCAGAACCGCCTCGACCGCCGCCTTCAGGCGGCGCCGGGCGCGATTGCGCGTCACGGCGATGCCGACCTTGCGGCTCGCGGTGAAACCGATACGGGGAGCGGGCGGCAAATTCGAATCCTCCGGGCGGCGAGCGGCCTGCAAAATGAAGCCGGGGGCAACCCATCTCTGGCGGCTCGCGGCCACGGCCAGAAACTCGGGCCGGCGCTTAAGGCGCGCGACGGCAGCCATCGAGGGGGCCGTTTCGAGGCCTTAGGCGCTGAGCCGCTTGCGGCCCTTGGCGCGTCGGCTGGCCAGCACGCGGCGGCCGCCAACCGTCGCCATGCGCGCGCGAAAGCCGTGGCGGCGCTTGCGGACGAGTTTGCTCGGCTGATAGGTGCGCTTCAAGACGGGCTCCGACGACACTTTTCTCGGGATGGAAGGCGCTGTATACGGGAGTGGCTGGGTGAAGTCAACGCCGGGCCGGATTCCAAGGAATGCTGATGCCCTTCAAGCGTTTGCGGACGGGAATTTTCGCCGGATTATCGGCCCGCCTGCTGCTGCTCACGGTCTTGTTCGTGATGTTGAGCGAGGTGCTGATCTTCCTGCCCGCGGTGGCACGGGACCGTTTGGCCTTCCTCGAAGACCGGATCGACGCCGCCCGCCTCGCCGTCTTCGCCCTCGAGGCGACGCCCGACAATATGGTTAGCCAGTCGCTTGCCAACGAGCTGCTCGCCGATGTCGGCGCGCACGGCATCGTCGTTCACAAGGAAGACGAAACCTTGATGATCGACACCGAGATGCCGCCCATGCCCGGCGCCACCTTCGATCTGCGCGGCGTCGGCATGTTCGCCCTGATGCGCGACGCGTTGATGACGTTGATACGTAGCGATGATCGCATCCTGCGCGTGCTCGATGTCTCGCGCAAAGAGCCGGGCGTAGTGGTCGAGCTGCTGCTCGATGAAAAGCCTTTGCGCGCCGAGATGTGGAATTTCGGCGGCCGGCTGCTCGGGGTCTCGATCGTGATTTCCCTGATCACCGCGGCCTTGGTCTATGTCAGCCTGCAAGGGTTGCTGGTGGCGCCGATGCGCCGCCTTACCCAGGGCATGATCAATTTCCGCGAGAACCCGCAAGACGCGTCGCGGGTATTTGCGCCCGCCAAGCGCCGTGACGAGATGGGCGAGGCGCAGCGCGAGCTTGCCGTGATGCAGGAAACCGTGCGCCAGGCGCTCGCGCAGAAAGAGCGCTTGGCCGCGCTCGGCACCGCCGTCACCAAGATCAATCACGATTTGCGCAACATGCTTTCAACCATGCGGCTGTTGTCGGACGGCATCGCCGCCAGCGCGGTGCCCGAGATCAACCGCGTCGCGCCCGGCCTCGTCGCCGCGATCGACCGCGCTGTCGCACTTTGTACCGGGACGCTCGATTACACGCGCGAAGGCACGCCGTCCTTGAAGCGCGTTCCCTTCGCGCTGGCGGGGTTGGTCGAAGAGCTGGCCGATCCGAACTTCGGTTCCGGCGAACGACACCTGCGTCTCGAGAACAAGGTGCCGGCTTCCATCATCGCTGTCGCCGACCGCGATCAGCTTTTCCGGGTGCTGCAGAACCTGGCGCGGAACGCGGCGGAAGCCGGGGCGGGCTGCGTCACGGTGCGCGCCGTGCAAACCGCCGAGCAGGTGGTGATCGAAGTCGCCGATGACGGGCCGGGATTGGCGCCCAAGGCGCGCGAAAATCTGTTCCGGCCCTTCGCCGGCTCGGCACGGCCGGGCGGGACCGGCCTGGGGCTGCCGATCGCGCGCGAAGTGATGCGCGCCCATGGCGGCGATATCGCGCTCGACGACAGTACGGGTGCGGGCACGATCTTCCGCCTGCATCTGCCGGGTGCGCCGCGCGGCGGGTGAACGGCGGTTCTTCATGACCACAAGATGGGCAGGCTCGCCCAAAGACCTTTAGAAGTAGGTTGAGTTGTGCCTCCCCCCTTGAGGGGGAGGCCGGCAACGCGTGAGCGTTGCCGGGTGGGGGGTGATCGCGCAGCACCTCTTTTGTCGCAAGCAATACCCCTCACCCTCCCATCGCTATCGCGATGGGCCCCTCCCTCTCCCTCAAGGGGAGAGGGGCCTTGGAGAGTCCGCTAATCCAGCACCAGGGTTTCGGCCTTGAGATAAGCGCTTTCCGGCAAAGACGGGTGAATCGGATGGTCGGGCGCGGCGCCGGTGCGCGCGATGATGCGGCCTTCGCGCTGCGCGTCGTGAACGCCGCGCCGCACCTCCGCGGCAAAAGCGTCGGGCTCGACCTGATGCGAGCATGACGCGATGAAGAGAACCCCGCCTTTTGTTGTCAGCGACGCCGCGAGCCGCGCAAGCTTGCGATAAGCGCGCAAGGCCGGCCCCAGATCCTTGCGCGAGCGTGCGAAAGCCGGCGGATCGGCGATCACGAGATCGAAGCGTTCGCTTTGCGCCTGAAGCCGCTCCAACTCGTCGAAGGCATCGCCGCGCGCGAAGCGGCAGCGTTCGGCGACGCCGTTCAATGTCGCCGAGGACAAAGCCCATGCGAGCGCCGGCTCGGAGCGGTCGATTGCGAGCACCTGATCGGCCCCGGCGAGCGCCGCTTGCACACTGAACCCGCCGGCAAAGCAATAAAGGTCGAGCACCCGCGCACCCGCGGCAAGGCGGCTGACGAAGCGGCGATTCTCGCGGTGATCGTAGAACCAGCCGGTCTTCTGCCCGGCCAGCGGATCGATTAGAAAACGCGCACCGTTTTCGACCATCTCGATCGGCGGTGTTACGGCGCCGTGCGCAACCACGGGACGGTCTTCGCCAATCAAGCCTTCGAGCGCGCGCGCCGCGGTGTCGTTGCGCAGCACGATCGCGGTCGGGTTGAGAACTTTCTTGAGCGCGCCGAGAAGCTCGTCCTCAAGCCGCGCCATGCCGGCGGTGTTGATCTGGCAGGACAGCACATCGCCGAAGCGATCGACGATGACGCCGGGCAAGCCGTCGGCTTCGGCATGGACCAGCCGGTAATAGGGCGCGTCGTAAAGCCGCCGCCGCAGCGTCAAAGCACGCTCCAGCCGGGTCGCGAAAAAATCCTCGCCGATGCGCGCGGCGGCGTCGCGATGGAGTATCCGCGCGGCGATCAAGCTGTGCGGGTTGAAGGTCGCAACCCCCAACTGCTTGCCATTGGCGGTGACGAGATTGACCAGAATCCCGGCGGACAAGGCTTTCGCCGCGGTGTCCATTACGATCTCGTTCGAGAACACCCAGGGATGACCGAGCGCGACGCGCTTGTCGTGGCCCGGCAACAGCCGAATAACGGGACGGACGGGATCGCTCATGGCGCGTTCTCTCAATCGCCGAGTGCGACGCCGGCGCGTCTTTTATCGGCGGCGCCGTCGAAGCCTTTGGGCGTGACACGAATGCCCGAAAGGCCGCTTTCGCGACCGCTGCGGCGGATCTGGTGACCTTCCGCCGCCAAGGCAGAAGCCAGCGCGTCGGCGTCTGGGGTTGCTTCGATTTCGGTTGCGCCGTTGCGGTTGCCGATATTGGGCAAGTCCATCGCGCGTTGTAGCCCGTAATGCCAATCGAGCGTCGCCACCAAGGTCTTCGCCACGTCGGTGATGATCGCAGCACCACCGGCCGAGCCCAGCGCCATAACGAGCTTGCCTTTGCGGTCGAAGACCAAGGTCGGCGACATCGAGCTGCGCGGCCGCTTGCCGCCTTCGACCCGGTTGGCGACCGGGACGCCATTGTCTGCGGGCACGAAAGAGAAATCGGTCAGCTCGTTGTTGAGCAGGAAGCCGTGCGTCATGAGATGCGAGCCGAAGGCGAATTCGACCGTTGTGGTCATGGCCAGCGCATTGCCGTCGCGGTCGATGACGGCGAGATTGCTGGTCGACGGGAATTCGGGCGTCGAATCGCGGCCCCAATCCGCGGCGTGATGGCCAGGCGGATCGCCCGCTGTCACCGGTCCGGGTGACCAATGCGCGGGATCGATCAGCTTGCCGCGCGCGGCGAGATATTGGGGATCGAGCAAGCCATCGATCGGGTTGGCGACGAAATCCGGATCGGCGACGTAACGGTCGCGGTCGGCATAGGCAAGCCGGCTTGCTTGCGCAAAAAGATTCCATGCCGTTTGCGTGTTCGCCTGCCGCTTCAGATCGAAAGGCTGCAGCAGATCGAGGAGTTCGATCACCGCGACACCGCCCGAGCTCGGCGGACCCATGCCGCAAAGCCGATAGCGGCGATAGGTGCCGCATACCGGCGGGCGTTCTTTTGCCTGATAAGCGGCGATATCCGCCGTTGTGATGTCGCCCGGATTGACGGGCGCCTGATCGACTGTCGTTACAATGTCGGCGGCGATGTCGCCGCGATAGAACGCATCCGCGCCGTCGGCGGCGACGGATTTGAGGATCGCGGCCAGGGCGGGATTGGTCAGCACCGTCCCCGCCGGCTTCACGCTGCCATCGGCCGCGAAATAAAGCTCGCGCGCCGGTCCGGTCTTGGCGAAAAGTTTGTCGCGCGACAGCTCGCCATAAAGCTTTGGCGAAATCGCGTAGCCGTTCTCGGCGAGTTGGATCGCCGGCGCAAAGAGATCCGCCCAAGGCAGCTTGCCATAGCGCCGATGCGCCAGATCGAGCATGCGCAACACACCCGGCACGCCGACCGATCGGCCGCCGACCAGCGCGTCGAAATAGCTCTGCGGCTTGCCTGCCGCATCGAGAAACCGGTCGGGCTTGGCGGCCTGGGGCGCGGTCTCGCGCCCATCGAAACTCGTAACCTTATGCTCCTTGGCGGACCACAACACCATGATGGCGCCGCCGCCGATGCCGGAGGATTCGGGCTCGACCAGGTTGAGCACCATTTGCGCCGCGATCGCGGCATCGACCGCGCTGCCGCCGCGGCGGAGCATGTCGCGGCCCGCCTCGGCGGCCAGCGGGTTGGCAGCCGCGATCATGTCGTGTCGCGCCGGCGGTTCAGCCCCTGCGCCCGTGGCACAAGCCGCCAAGCCCAGCGCCAATAGCGCCGCGCGCCCGATCACGACGGCGCCTTGGCGCTGGCAAGCGGCGGCGCGTATTGCGGCTCGATGTCCCAAGGAAACAGAATCCACGTGTCCTGGCTCACCTCGGTGACATAAGTGTCGACCAGCGGCCGTCCCGCGGGCTTGGCATAAACGGTCGCGAAGTGCGCCTTGGGCAGCATGTCGCGCAGCACGCGTGCGGTGTGGCCGGTATCGACCAGATCGTCGATGATAAGCCAGCCGGCGCCGTCGCCTTCGATCGGCTTCAGCACCAAAACATCGCCGCGATTGCGGTCGTCATAGCTCGCGACGCACACCGTATCGACCAGTCGGATATCGAGCTCGCGCGCGACGATCGCCGCGGGCACCAGCCCGCCGCGCGTTACCGCGATGATGCCTTGCCACGGGCCAAGATCGAGCAGGCGCCAAGCGAGCGCGCGCGCGTGACGATGAAGCTCGTCCCAGGTGACGGGAAAGGTCTTGGCGTTGCGAGGCGCTTCGGGCCCGGCCATCGCCCCTCAGCGGACGAAGACTCGGACCTCGTTGCTCTGAATGTCCGGGCTCATCGTCGCCGAGAGCGACACCCGGTCAGCCGGCAGGCCCATATTGGTGAGCGCGCGCAGGACATTCTCGGCGTTCTGGCGCGAGGCGTTGGTATTGACCGCGACCTGCGCCGGCGTGCCCGCATTGGGCGCGACCGCCATGATGGTGAAGGTGGCGCCGGGCTTGCGTTCGAGCGCGCGGCTTACCGCCGTGTAAAGCGGCTGCTCATAGGCGATGTCCGGCTGGTCGAAACGAATGACGACAAGCGGACGATCGTCGGTCGCGCTCGACCGGCTCGGCGCCGCGCTCGGCCGCGCGGTCTGGCGCAGCGCCGAGGCGCCGGCGACGCTGGGCGCCGCCGTGGTGGCGAAGCTGCGATTGGCAAGGCTTGGCCCGTAAAGCTGGCCGTTCTGGATCGCCAGCGCCAAGGTCACGAGGTTGTTGCGTTCGTTGGCGACATAGGTGCTTTGGCGGGTAATTTCCTGGCTCAAGGCGTTGAGCAACTGGTCGACCGCCGTCAGCGAGGCGAGAGTTTGATTTTCGATCTGGTGCAGCTGGTCGCGGTCGCTCTCGACACCGCCTTGCAGGTTATAGGCAGAGCGCACTTCGTTGAGGAGATAGTTGCCGAAAGATGAATTGCTCGCGGCCTCGTTGGCGATGGTGTTGAAGGTCGCGACGTCGTTGCTCATCTGGTCGAGCAGCGACTGCGCCCGGCTCCATTGCGACACGAGGTCGGGATTGCCCGGCGTGGTACCGGTCTGGAGCCGTGCATTGATCGAAGCGATCGTGCCGAAATAAGTCGACGCGTTGCCGGCCGAGGTCTGGCGCGCGGTCGCAAGCTCTTGCTGATGACGCGAAAGATTGCTTTGGAATTGAGCGAGCTCGGTCCGAAGCTGCTGCGCCTTCTGGCCGACAAAGGTGACGCGGCCCGCCGGGGCCGGCGCTGCGGGCGTCGCCGGCAAAGGCGCGGCGCTGACCGTCGGCTGTGGATTATTCTCGGCCGGAGACGGAGCGATCGGAATGGCCGCGCCGGTCGCCGCGCTGCCCTGATCGCTCGGCGGCGAGCTGCCCGTCGCCCAATCGACCAGGTTGTCGCCATACGAACAGCCGGAAAGCGCAAGCACGGCGACAAGCGCCAGCAATTTGAATTGCGGACCAGGCATGCGTGTCAGCCACCCTCGCGTCATTTGTTATCGTTTCTGCCCGCGACCGATTTCACCGCTCGCCGGCGACCCCCGACCGACGCATCGCTCGGAAACCCCGAAAAACCACGCCAGCATATCATGCTACGCGGACCTGATCTTATGCGATGGCAAGAACAGCGACAAGCCGGTTCGTGCGAGAGCGACGCGTGCCTTGCCATCCTCCAGGCTTGCCGCTAGGGTCGCGCGGCTTCGACGGCGGCCCTTGCGCCCGTAGCTCAATTGGATAGAGCACCAGACTACGAATTTGGGGGTTGGGAGTTCGAGTCTCTCCGGGCGCGCCAACGCCGCGATGCGTTGCGCGGCAGCCATTCGGCGCAGAACACTGCAATTTGAACCTTATTTTGCCGGTTGCCGTCCTGATCCTGCGCGCTGCCGTCGCGACGATCGGTCGCGGCGCGGTGGTCGGGTCGCCGGTTTGGCGCTGATCGGGCGCTCGGCCCGGCGGCCCGCCTCGATTACGGCTTGCCTTCTCCGGGCGCGCCAGCCCATTCGGCGCGGATTTCGGCGTCGGGTTCCTGGTTGAGGTAACGCGCCCGCAAACGCGCGAATTCGCCCGCGTCGAGCAGGCGTGATACCGCCCACACCGCCATGGCGCGGACCAGCGGCGATGAATCCTCGAGCAGCTCGATCGCGGCCGCGGCGAGGCTCGGATCGCCGCTATTGCCGATGGCGATCAGCACATTGCGGATGAAGCGGTCGCGTCCGGTGCGCTTGAGCGGCGTTCCGGCAAAGCGGGCACGAAATCCGGCATCGTCGAGCCGCGCCAACGCGGCGAGAGACAGCGGCGCGGTGCGCGGCGCGAAACGCTGCTCGCGCGCTTGTTGCGCGAATTTGTTCCAGGGGCACACGGCGAGGCAATCGTCGCAGCCATAGATGCGGTTGCCGATCGCCGGCCGCAACGCCGCCGGGACGTGTCCCTTATGCTCGATGGTCAGATAGGAGATGCAGCGCCGCGCATCGATGCGATAAGGCGCGGGAAAAGCCTGGGTCGGGCAGGCATCGAGACAGGCATGGCACGCGCCGCAATGATCGCTCTCGGACGGATCGGGGGGCAGGTCGAGGTTGAGATAGATCTCGCCCAGGAACAGCCAGGAGCCGTAAGCGCGCGAGACGAGATTGGTGTGCTTGCCTTGCCAGCCGATTCCGCCACTCATGGCCAACGGCTTTTCCATCACCGGCGCGGTATCGACGAAAATCTTGAGCTCGCCCGACCAGGTCGCAGCGATACGCGCGGCGAGCTGTTTCAAACGCGACTTGATCACATCGTGATAATCGGCGCCGCGCGCATAGACCGAAATATTGCCGTGGCCGCGCGCATCGAGCCCGGCCAACGCATCGCCCTCGGGCGCATAATTGAGGCCCAGCACGACAACGCTTCTGACCTCGGGCCAGAGAAGCTTCGGGCTTGCGCGCTCTTCGGCGCGGGCGGCAAGCCAGCCCATATCGCCGTGATGTCCTTGGGCGAGAAACGCCATCAACTCGTGCCGCGCTTGCGCCGCCACTTCCGGCCGCGCAAAGCCGACCGCGTCGAAACCCAGATCGAGAGCGAAGTTGCGGATCGCCGCTTTGGCGTCCGCGGCCATGGTCAGCCGCGCCCGCGATAGGGCGCCACGCCCGGATCGGGCAGCCACAGCCCCGCGGGCGGGAGGCCGGTCTGATAGAACACGTCGATCGGCATGCCGCCGCGCGGATACCAATAGCCGCCGATTCGCAGCCAGGTCGGCGCGATCGCCTCGATCAGCCGCTTGGCGATTTTAAGCGTGCAATCCTCATGGAACGTGCCGTGATTGCGGAACGCGCCGAGAAAGAGCTTCAGCGACTTGCTTTCGACGAGAAATCCGCCGGGTACGTAATCGATGACGAGATGCGCGAAATCGGGTTGGCCGGTGACCGGGCAAAGGGTCGTGAATTCCGGCGCCGTGAAGCGCACGAGATAGGTTTCGCCGGGATGGGGATTGGCCACGCGCTCGAGCACCGCGTCCTCGGGCGAAGCCGGCAGCGCCGCGTGCGTGCCGAGAAGTTTCAGATCGCGATAATTCGAATCCGCCATGGTGTGCGCCTTCAAAGCGGCGGGATGTCGCCGAGCGCCTGGCTCGCCGCGAAGCCGGCGGCGAAGGCCGCGAGCGTTCCGGAAGCGATCGCGTCGCGCAGATCCCGCATCAGCGCGCCATAGTAGCGAAGATTGTGCTCGGTCAACAGCATGGCGGCGAGAATCTCGTTCGCCTTGACGAGGTGATGGAGATAGGCGCGCGAATAGCGCGTGCACGCGGCGCAGTCGCAGCCGTCCTCAAGCGGGCGCGGATCGTCCGCGTGGCGCGCGTTGCGGAGATTGACCGTGCCGTGCCGGGTGAAGCCTTGCGCCGTGCGGCCCGAGCGGGTGGGCAGCACGCAGTCGAACATGTCGATGCCGCGCATCACCGCGCCGACGATATCGGCGGGCTTGCCGACGCCCATGAGATAGCGCGGCCGGTCCGCGGGAAGTGCCGGCACGGTTTCGTCGAGCACGGCGAACATCGCCTCCTGGCCTTCGCCGACGGCGAGACCGCCGACGGCATAGCCGTCGAAGCCGATCGCGATCAGCGCTGCCGCCGATTGCCGGCGCAACGCGGGATAGACGCTGCCTTGGACGATGCCGAAAAGCCCGGCGCCGTCGCGGTCCTGGAAGGCGGCTTTGGAGCGCGCCGCCCAGCGCATCGATAATTCCATCGAGGCGCGGGCTTGCTCCTCGGTCGCCGGGAAGGGCGTGCATTCATCGAAGGCCATGGTGATGTCGGCGCCGAGGAGGCGCTGAATCTCGATCGAGCGCTCGGGCGTGAGTTCCATCCGCGTCCCGTCGAGATGCGAGCGGAAAACCACGCCTTCCTCGCTGATCTCGCGCAGCTTGCTAAGCGACATCACCTGATAGCCGCCCGAATCGGTGAGAATCGGCTTCGGCCAATTCATGAAGCGGTGCAGCCCGCCCAACGCCGCAACCCGTTCCGCACCCGGGCGCAGCATCAGATGATAGGTATTGGCGAGGATGATCTCGGCACCGGTTGCGGCGACTTCCTCGGGCCGCATCGCCTTGACGGTGGCCGCGGTGCCGACCGGCATGAAGGCAGGGGTCTCGATCGTGCCGCGCGCGGTCGAAATGCGCCCGCGCCGCGCCGCGCCATCGCGCTCGAGCAGCGCAAAGCCGATCACGACGCTGCCTCGGGGAACAACAGGCAGGCATCGCCGTAAGAGAAAAAGCGATAGCGCTGCTCGATCGCATGGGCATAGGCGGCCTTGATGCGCTCGAGCCCGGCAAAGGCTGCCACTAGCATGAACAGAGTCGAACGCGGCAAATGGAAATTGGTCAGCAGCACATCGACCGCGCGAAAGCGATAGCCCGGCGTGATGAATAGCGCGGTTTCGCCGCCGAAGGGCGCGATCGTGCCATCATCGCCGGCGGCGCTTTCGAGGAGCCGCAAGCTGGTCGTGCCGATGGCGACGATCCGTCCGCCGCGCGCGCGTGCCGCATTGAGCCGTGCGGCGGTCTCGGGCGAAATCGTGCCGTATTCCGCATGCATGCGATGGTCCTTGGTGTCTTCAACCTTGACCGGCAGGAAGGTTCCGGCGCCGACATGCAGGGTGACGGTTTCGAGCGCGATGCCCGCCTCTTTGAGAGCAGCCAGCAGAGCCGGCGTGAAATGCAGCCCGGCGGTGGGCGCCGCCACCGCGCCGTCGCGCATCGCGAACATCGTCTGGTAGTCCTGCCGATCGCGCCGCTCGCCTTCGCGCGCGCGATGAATATAAGGTGGCAGCGGCATTTGCCCGAAACGTTCGATGAGCGCGCGAAACGCCGTGCCTTCCTGCGCAAAACGCAGCACGACATCGCCTTCGGGCTCCTTTGCGGCGACCTCGGCGGCAAAGTCCTCGCCGAAGCGGAGCGTGTCGCCGGGCTTGAGGCGCCGCGCGCCCTTGGCAAAGGCCCGCCATACGCCGCCGCCCAAATCGCGATGCAGGGTCACCTCGACGGTTGCGGCGCCGCGCGTGCCGGTAAGCCGCACGGGAATGACACGGGTGTCGTTCGCGACCAGCACATCGCCGGCTCGCAGCAGCAGGGGTAGCTCGGCAATCCGGCGATCGGCGAGCGCGCGATCCACGACGAGCAGCCGGGCGGCATCGCGCGGCTCCACCGGATGCTCGGCAATGAGCTCGCGCGGCAGGGTGAAATCGAACGCATCGACGCGCATGGCCCCGCTCTACAAAGAACCGGGCGCGATGGGAAGCGGGGTTGCGATCAGGCGTGGCTGCGCGCGATATCGAGCAGCACGCTGGCCTCGACCGCTTTCTCATCGAGCCGGTGCTGCAACAAATCGCCGATACTCACGAGGCCGACCAGACGCCCGCGATCCATCACGGGCAAATGGCGAATGCGGTGGGTGCTCATCACCGCCATCGCCGCCTCGATACGGTCTTCGGGGGCGCAGGTAGTGACGTCCTGGGTCATCAGTTCATGCACTTCGTAATTGAGCGCCTGCGCGCCGTCTTCCGCCAAGGCGCGGATTACGTCGCGCTCGGAAAACATCCCGGCGAGCTTGCCGCGCCGGTCGAGCACGACCAGGGCGCCGATACGCTCGTCGTGAAGCTGGCGTATCGCCGCTGCGATGCGTTCGGTCGAGCGGATGGTCGAGACCCGGTCACCTTTGCGGTAGAGAAGCGCTGCAATGGTCATTTCCTAAACTCCTGTTTATCGACGATCTCCCCACCTCCATCGTTAAGACATAGGGATGCACAGCGTTTATTCCGAATCGCGTCGTTTGCCCGCTTGAAGCGGGTGCCGGGCTCGGGGAGAATGGCCCGCTAATGCCAAACGCGCCGCAAGCCGAGAACATTGATCGCGACGAGGATCTGGCCTGGGGCGCCGCGCTGCGTCGCGAATGGCAGCTCGATCCTTCGATTGCCTATCTTAACCATGGCGCGTTCGGTTTGACTCCGAACGCCGTGCTGACAGCGCAAACCGAATGGCGTGCGCGGATCGAGCGCAATCCCTCCTACTTCCTCGCCTTCGAGCTCGAAGCCGCGCTGCGCCAAGCATTGCGGCCTGTGGCGCGGGCGCTCGGCGCCCAGCCCGAGGATATGGTTTTCGTCGACAACGCCACGACCGGGCTCAACGCGGTGCTGCGCGCGCTCGATTTCGAGCCGGGCGATGAAATCCTGATGACCAATCTCGCCTATCCGGCGATCCGCAAGGCCGCACAGTACGTCGCCTCGCGCACCGGCGCGCGTCTCGTCGAAGCTGAAGTGAAGCTGCCGATCGCGGATGATGCAGAGGTGCTGCGCACGGTTGCGGCGCGGCTGAGCATTCGCACCCAACTCGCCGTGTTCGATCATGTCGCTTCGTTCAGCGCCCTGCGCCTGCCGGTGGTCGCGCTGACCCGGCTTGCGCACGAAGCGGGCGCCCGCGTGATGATCGATGGCGCGCACGCGCCCGGCATGTTGGAATTCGACGTCGCTTCGATCGGTGCCGAGTGGTATGTCGGCAATCTGCACAAATGGTATTTCGTGCCGCGCAGCTGCGGCTTCCTTTGGGCGACGCAGGACGCGCAGCGGCTCACGCATCCGCTCGCGATCTCTCATGGCTACGGCAAAGGCTTTCGCACCGAGTTCGAATGGACCGGCACGCGTGACGTGACCGCCGCGCTCGCCACGCCAGCCGCGCTCGATTTCCACGCGCGCCTCGGCGGTCCGCGCTTGATGGCACGCAATGCCGCGCTTGCACAGGAGGCTGCCGCGATTCTGGCGCGCGCCTGGCGCACCGAGACGACGGGCCCTGCGGCGTCGCTTGCCGCCATGGCGACCGTGCGCCTGCCGCTTGCCGGACCCTTCGACGATGCCCGACTCACCGGGCTGGTGCGCGATCTGGCGGAGCGCCACCGCATCGAGGCGGCTGTGGTGCCGCTTGCCGGCGCGTTCTGGGTACGGGTCGGCGCGCAAGCCTATAACGAGACGGCGGATTACGAGCGTCTCGCCGCCCTGTTCAAAGGCGTGGCATGAGTCGGCGCCGGCGTCCTTACCGCGCGGGCCTGGCTTTCGGCCTGGTGCTGATCTGGGCCCTGTTCCTGTCCGGGCTTCGCAGCGACCACCATATGTTTTTCGATTGGCGGCCGCCCTTGGCGTTGATCGCGCTGCTTCTTCTGTTCGGCCTTATGGGGTTGATGCGGCGTAGCTTGTGGCCGGCGGCGCGTTGGCTCATCGCCGTGTCGCTTGTCCTTCTGGCCGTTCTGCAATTCGCCGATGCGACGGTCGAGCGGCTGCTCGACCGGCCGCTCGATCTCTATTTCGATCTGCGGCACGTGCCCAATCTCATCGGCCTTTATCTCGACGCCGATGGTGCTTGGCGCGGCGTGACGGTGATTGCCGGCACGCTCATTGGCCTTGCGGTGATCGTCGCATTGCTTTGGCAAGCGCTCATCAGCATCGAATTCGCGATGCAGCGCCCTCAGGTTGCAATATCCGCGTTGCTTGCCGGTCTGCTCGGCTTCGTGCTCATGGCGGTGCCGCCGGTTCTCGGCGGCAGCCTGGTCGATGCGGGTGCGATCACGGCGTCGTGGAAACAGGCAAGCTCGGCCTGGCGTGCCTTCGCCGTCATTCACGGGATCGACCGGCGCTATGCGTCCGTGCTCGCGACGTCGCAGCCGGCGTTGGGGCCTTTGCCCGGGCTTCAAGGCCACGACGTCTACCTCGTCTTCATCGAATCCTACGGCACCGTTGTCCTCGATGATCCCCTCTATCGCGCGGCGATCGGTCCAGCGCTTGATGATTTCGCCACGACCGTTGCCGGTGCCGGCTATCAGCTAATGTCCAATCGGCTGCTTTCGCCGACCTTTGGCGGCGGCTCATGGTTGGCGCATGGGTCGATTGCGAGCGGGTTGAAGCTCGATCAGCTCCTGAGCGAGCTGGTGGTCAATGGCGACCGCAAAGGCTTGCCGCGCTATTTGTCGGCCGCGGGCTATCGCACGGTCGAGGTCATGCCGGGGATCAAGAAGCCTTATCCCGAAGGCGCGTTCTGGGGGTTCGATGCGCATTACTACGCCGCCGATCTCGGTTATAGCGGGCCGGAATTCGGCTGGTTCGACATTCCCGACCAATACACTTTGGCGCAATTCAACGCGCGCGAGCTGAAGCCGGGCCACGGTCCGCTCTTCGCGCAGATCGTGCTGGTTTCGAGCCACACGCCTTTCGCGCCGGTGCCGCCTTATCTGGCGGATTGGAGCGATGCCGGAAAATTCGCGACCGTGGCGAAAAGCGATTGGACGCGGATCTATGCCCAGCCGAATTGGTCCGATCTCGATCAGCCTTATCTCGACAGCGTCGCCTATGATCTGAAAACCCTCGGCGCCTGGCTTGCTTCGCTCGACGGCTCGCCTTTGGTGGTGATCCTGGGCGATCACCAGCCGCCCGATCTCACCCGTGGCGGCGGCGAGGCCTGGACCGTGCCGATCCATGTGCTGGCGCGCGATCCCGATCTGTTGCGGCCTTTCGCTTCGCTTGGCTATGTCGCCGGTGACGAACCGCCGCCACGCGCCGATGCCGAAGGGATGGAGAAATTTCTCGGCGAGTTTCTTAGCGCGTACGGGCCGAACGGCTCAGTATCCGCTCCAACGCCTCCGCAAAGCCCTGACGCTCAGGCGGCGTCCCAACCGTAACCCGGATCAGCCGGTCGAGCGGCGCCACGCCCGGCATGCGCAGGAACACGGCTTCTTCTTCGAGCAGCCGGGCGAGCGTCGTGCGTGCGCGCTCGCCATCGCCCATGTCGATCGCGACGAAATTCGTGGCCGAGGGCAACGCTTTGAGGCCGAGGCGCTTCGCAAGGTTCTCGTAATCGCGCTTTCCGTCGGCGACGAGGCCGGCGACCGTGGCGATGAAGTCCTGATCGCCGAGCGAGGCCAGGGCCGCTTCCTGCGACAGGCGCGAAACGCCGAAATGATGGCGGATCTTGTCGAAGGTCGCGATTAGCGCCTTGGCGCCGATGGCATAGCCGACACGCGCGCCCGCCATGCCATGCGCCTTCGAGAAAGTACGAATGCGGATGACACGCTCGTCTTCGGGATCGAGCACGGGCAGCGAGCCGGCGGGCGCGAAATCGCTATAGGCTTCGTCGAGCACGAGCAAGCCACCTTGCGGCAGCTTGGCCAGGATCGTCATCTGCTCTTCCGCCGAAAGCCAACTTCCGGTCGGATTGTCGGGATTGGAGAGATAAACCAGGCGCGCGCCGCTTTTCTCGGCTGCATCCGCCAGCGCCGTGGCGTCGTTGCGGAAATCGCGATAGGGCGGGGTGACGAATTTCCCGCCGAAACCGTTTACATGAAAGGCAAAGGTCGGATAGGCGCCATGGGACATCACCACTGGATCGCCGGCATCGATCACCGACCGCACGACGAGACCCAGAAGATCGTCGGCGCCGGCGCCGAGACCGATATTCTCGCGCGCGACACCGTGATGCCGCGCCAGCGCTTCGCGCAGCGCGTAGCCTTCGGGATCGCAATACCAGTTGATCCGGTTGGCGCCGTCTTTGATCGCGGCGACCGCTTTGGGTGACGGGCCGAAAGCGCTTTCATTGGCGCCGATGCGAATTTTGATTGTGCGCCCGATCCGCCGCTCCAGCGCTTCCGGCGGCACGAACGGCACGATCGCCGGCAAAGCGCCGACGAGCCGCGAATAATGGATCATGGAAGAAGCGGCCCGGCCGCGGCGCTAGTGTCGATCAGCCGCGATCATGGGCCGCATGCTCGGCCGAAGCGGTACTGGTCGAAGAAGGCGGGGTCACTTGCGGCGGGGGCGGGGTGACGGCCTCGTCCTCGTCTTTCATACCGGCTTTGAATGCCTTGATGCCTTTCGCGAAGTCGCCCATCACGCGCGGCAATTTGCCGGCGCCGAACAGCAGCAACACGATCAACAGCACGACCAACCAATGCGTCAAGCTCAGCGAGCCCATGGGCGTATCCTCGAAACGCGATCTCTGGCGCGTATGGCGCAGTCTAAGGTCTCGTTTGTCAAGGGAAAACGGCCCCGCGCCCGACGCTGCCTAGGCCATCATGTGGCGCCTCGCTTGCGTCAATGCTAGGGTTCCGGCCATGCGAAAATCGGTTTTGTTGGCGCTTGGCTTGGCCGGGCTGGGGGCGGTTATTGGCGTGCTGGTGCTCGAACGCCGCCCAGCCACCCCGCCAGCGTTGGAAAATGGAGCTGTGGCGGCCTTGCCCGCGGCGCAGCCGAGCGAAGCTACCAAGGATGTCGTAACAGCCTCCGTGCCGCCGACCCCGCCGCCACCGCCGGCTGCGCCGGACCTCCCGACGATCGCGGTCGACCCGCTGCCGATCCACACCGTGCCCGATGTCGACACGCCGGTGCCGAAAGTCACCCTTTTCGATCGCAACGGCAAAGAGATCGGGTCGCGCGAAGCATCGGCAGCACCCTCCCCGCCGCCGCAAGCATCGCGCAGCTCGGCGCTCTCCAATTTGGTGGTGTTCGGCGGTGCGGCCGAAGCGTCGGGCGGCACGAATCTCGTGGTTTCGGGCAAGCCGGTGCGGCTTTTTGGTGTGCGCGTTGCCGATCCGCGCGACCAATGCGGCCTGGGGCCGGGCGACAAGCGAAGCTGCGCCGAGGTCGCGCGCGACGCGTTGGCGCAACGGCTGCAGCGCGCGCCGCGGGTCAACTGCCATACGCCGGAAGGCCAACGTGGCGATCCCGCGGCGGTGTGCACGGATGCCAGCGGCACGGATCTCGGCGGTTTTCTCGTCGCCGAAGGCCTGGCTCTTGCCGATACCAGCCAGAGTTATGACTATTACGGCTCCGAAGGTGTCGCCCGCTCGTTTCGCCGCGGTCTGTGGCACTATCGCTGAGACCGAAGCCGTCCGCGCCGAGAGCGGGCAACGAGAAGGGACTGCATGACACGCTTCGACGGCACCGACAGCTATGTCGCGACCGAGGATTTGCGGGTTGCGGTGAACGCCGCCATCGCACTGGAGCGGCCTTTGCTGGTGAAGGGCGAGCCCGGCACCGGCAAGACCATCCTCGCGCATGAAATCGCCCGGGCCTTGGGCAAGGATTTGATCACCTGGCACATCAAATCCACCACCAAGGCGCAGCAAGGGCTCTACGAATACGACGCGGTGACAAGGCTGCGCGACGGGCAGCTCGGCGATCCCAAGGTCAACGACATCGCCAATTACATCATCCGCGGCAAGCTGTGGCAGGCCTTCACGGCGGACGCGGCGCCGGTGTTGCTGATCGACGAGATCGACAAAGCCGACATCGAATTCCCCAACGATCTGCTGCTCGAGCTCGATCGGATGGAATTCTACGTCTACGAGACGCGCGAGACCGTCAAGGCAGCGCATCGGCCGGTCGTGATCATCACATCGAACAACGAGAAAGAACTCCCCGACGCGTTTCTGCGCCGCTGTTTTTTCCATTACATCCGCTTTCCCGATCGCGACACCATGACGCGGATTCTCGATGTCCATTATCCGGGTCTGCAGAAAGCGCTGGTGCGCGAAGCGCTCAATGTTTTTTACGAGGTTCGCGAGGTGCCGGGCCTGAAGAAGAAACCGTCGACCTCGGAGCTCCTCGATTGGATCAAGCTGCTCATGGTCGAGGAGATACCGGCCGAAACCTTGCGCCAGCGCGATCCGGGGAAGCTCATTCCGCCGCTTCACGGTGCGTTGCTGAAGAAGGAGCAAGACGTGCATCTCTTCGAGCGGCTGGCCTTCATCCATCGCCGCGAGCGCGGCGGCTGAGCCGCGCCATGTTCGTCGGCTTTCTCCTCGAGCTGCGCGAGGCCAAGGTGCCGGTCTCGCTCAAGGAGTTTCTCACCCTCGCCGAGGCGATGCGCCGCAACCTCGCCGCCTACAGCGTCGAGGATTTCTATTACCTGGCGCGCGCGGCGCTGGTGAAGGACGAACGCAACCTCGACAAATTCGATCGCGTCTTCGGCCACCACTTCAAAGGGATCGAGACGCTGTCCGCGGACGAGCCCGCCATCCCCGAGGAATGGCTGAAGAAGCTCGGCGAGAAAGTTTTGACCGATGAAGAGAAGAAGCTCATCGAAGCGATGGGCGGCTGGGAGAAGCTGATGGAAACCCTGCAGCAGCGCCTGCAGGAACAGAAAGGTCGGCACGAAGGCGGCAAGATCGGCACGAAGGCGGCAAGAAATGGGTCGGCACCGCCGGAACCTCGCCCTATGGCGCCTATGGCTACAATTCCGAGGGCGTGCGCATCGGCCAGGACGAGAATCGCAACCACCGCGCGGTGAAGGTCTGGGACAAGCGCGAATTCCGCAATCTCGACGATCGGGTCGAGCTCGGTACGCGCAACATCAAGCTCGCTTTACGTCGCTTGCGGCAATTCGTGCGCGAAGGCGCCACGCTCGAACTCGATCTCGACGATACGATTCGCTCGACCGCGCGCAATGCCGGCTGGCTCGACCTGAAGCTCGTGCCCGAGCGGCATAATGCGGCGAAGGTTTTGCTGTTGCTCGACATCGGCGGCTCGATGGACGGGCATATCCGCGCCTGCGAGGAATTGTTTTCGGCGGCGCGCGGCGAGTTCAAGCATCTCGAATATTTCTATTTCCACAACTGCCCTTACGAGGCGTTGTGGCCCGATGCACGGCGGCGCCAGGTCGAGCGCATGGCGACGTCGGATATCCTTCGCACTTACGACCAAAGCTACAAGCTGATCCTGGTCGGCGATGCCAGCATGAGCCCTTACGAGATCGAGCAGCCGGGCGGCAGCGTCGAGCACTGGAATGACGAGCCTGGGCGGGTTTGGCTGCGGCGCCTGCTCGGCGTTTATCCCAAAGCGGTGTGGCTCAATCCCGTGCCCGAACGCTATTGGGACGGCACACTCTCGATCGCGATGATCCGCGACTTGATGGAGGGCCGGATGTTTCCGCTTACCCTCGAAGGGATCGACCGCGCCATGCGTCGGTTGACGCGCTAGAGCCTGATCGTCTCAAGCCCCATCGGCTTGAGACGTGAATCAGGCTCTATATCATTGAATGAGAGCAAGATTCACGGGTCAGCATGATTCATGCTGACCCGATCTTGCTCTTGCGCGGTCGTCGCTTCGGGCGATCAGGCCGCGTTGTGCTGTTTCTTCGGCTGGACGTAGGCCATCGCCGCATGCTCGGTGCAATAGGGTTTGCCCTGCACCGGCCGCTTGCCGCAGAAGTGGAAACCGGCCTCGCCCGGATGGCCCAGCGGCCAGGTGCAGCTTGGCGCGGCAATGCCGATAACCCGGCGGGTGGGCGGGCGCTTCAAAGGCGACGGCCGCGGCTTCAATTGCAGGCGATGGGCTTTGCCGACCACCGCGTTCTTGCTGATGCCCAGCCGGCGCCCGATTTCGGCCGTGGAATGACCGTCGGCCCACAGCGCGGCCAATTGCTCCATGAGTTCCGGCGTCCAGATCGATTCCATGGCAAACCACCGTATCCTGTGGATATCTGGTCTTGCGACCCCTAGATATAGTAGCAGTTCGGATCGGCGACGCAAGACTCAAATCGGCGAGGCCCGGGTTTTGGCCCGGTGCGCGCCTGGTCAGCGGGCGATTTTGGCGCGCGCCCGATTAGGACAAAAGCTGGATCGACGCTGCTTCGCGGCCGCGTCGGGCCTGGGCCACCTGCATGCGCACCGCCTGGCCGGGCTGCAGCTCTTCGATGCCGGCGCGGCGCAGCGCGGTCACATGCACGAAGATATCCTTGCCGCCGTCATTGGGCAGAACGAAGCCGAAGCCGCGCGCCGGATCGTACCATTTGACCACGCCGTCGACCGACTCGGTCGGGCCGGCCGGCGCTTCGTCGCGTTCGCGCCGCGGCGCCCTTGTGTCGTGCGGCGGGTGCGCCGCCGCTGTAGCGGTGTCGAGCTCCAGGATCTGGCTGGCGGCGCGGCCTTTGGGTCCTTGCACCCATTCGAAGGTGATGCTGGCGCCGTCGGGCGCTTCGGCGTAACCCGAACGCTCCAGCACCGAGAGCGGCAGGAACACGTCGCCCGAGCCGTCATTCGGCACGATGAAACCGAAGCCTTTGCTTCGGTTGAACCATTTGATCTTGCCGGAAAGCCTCGAGCCGTCCCCGGGCGGCATGTGAAAGGCATTCATACGACCACCCCCGGACAGCAAGAAAGCCTCGCCCCGCGGAGGGTGCTCGCAAACCCCCCCGGTTGCGACACCACAACTGTATTTCTACCGGGGTTTGGTAGCAAACAGTAAATAGTTGACTGCGAGATCGGAGCCGATGCGCCAACTGTCGCGCCAGGGATCGTATTGCAGCCCGGCCAAGCCGCCAAGCGTCAGCCCCGCGTCGCGCAGCGCCTGGGCCAGCTCGGACGGGCGGCGGAATTTCTTGAATTCATGCGTTCCGCGCGGCAGCCAGCGCAACACATATTCGGCGCCGAGAATCGCAAAGAGATAGGATTTGGGCGTGCGATTGAGGGTCGAGGCGATGAGCGCGCCGCCCGGTTTCACCAGCGCGCCGGCGAGCGCCAGAAACCGCGCTGGATCGACCGCGTGCTCGACCACTTCGAGCGCCAGCACGACATCGAAGCGGCGCCCTTGCGCGAGCAGCGCCTCGGCTTGCTCGGCGCGATAGTCGATCGCGACTCGCCTTTGCTTGGCGTGCGCGCGCGCGACTTTGAGCGCTGCTTCGTCGGCGTCGATGCCGGTGACGTCGAAGCCCAACCGCGCCAAAGGCTCGCACATCAAGCCGCCGCCGCAGCCGATATCGAGCAGGTCCAATCCGGCAAAAGGCCGCCGCGCCGTGACATCGCGCGCGAAATGGCCGGCCAGCCGGTCGCGCACGAAGCCGAGTCGCGCGGGATTGAGGCGGTGAAGCGGGCGGAATGCGCCGTCTTCGTCCCACCATTGCGGGGCGATGGCCGTGAAACGCGCGACTTCGGCGCGGTCGATCGAGGGTGAAATTGGTCCGTTCATGATTGCCTTCCCAGTCCGGAGTATGTATTACGCCGCTCGAAGCCGGCAATCTCCTTGTCGGCGCCGTTTTGTCTTCTGACACATGCAGGGCGGGCGCATGGCGCGCATCGTGCAGAAATTCGGCGGCACCTCGGTCGCCGATATCGAGCGCATCAAATCCGTGGCGCGCCGCGTCAAACGCGAGGTCGACGCCGGAAACGACGTGGCGGTGGTGGTCTCGGCGATGGCCGGCGCGACCAACCAGCTGGTTGCCTGGACCAACGGCTTCGGCAGCTTCCCCGACCCGCGCGAATATGACGCGGTGGTGGCGTCGGGCGAGCAAGTCACGGCGGGCCTCACCGCGCTCGCGCTGCAAGAGCTGGGCGTCAACGCGCGCTCTTTTCTCGGCTGGCAGGTGCCGATCAAGACCGATGCCAGCCACGGCAAGGCGCGCATCGAGGAGATTCCGACCGATCACCTGTTCGCCGCCATGAAGGCGGGACAGGTTCCGGTGGTGGCAGGCTTTCAGGGCGTCGGCCCGGCCGAACGGGTGACGACCTTGGGGCGCGGCGGGTCGGATACCTCGGCGGTCGCGTTGGCGGCGGCGCTCGATGCCGATCGTTGCGATATCTTCACCGATGTCGACGGCGTCTACACCACCGATCCGCGCATCGTTGCGAAGGCCAGGAAGCTCGATAAGATCACCTATGAAGAGATGCTGGAGCTGGCATCTTTGGGCGCGAAGGTGCTGCAGACGCGCTCGGTCGAATTGGCGATGAATCATCGCGTGCGCGTGCAAGTATTGTCGAGCTTCACCGACGCGCCGGGAACCTTGGTCGTGGACGAGGACGAGATCGTGGAAAAGCAAGTGGTGAGCGGCATCGCCTATAGCCGCGACGAGGCCAAGGTCACGCTCGTGAAGGTGCCGGATCGCCCGGGCGTCGCCGCCGCGATCTTCGGGCCCTTGACCGATCACGCCGTCAATGTCGACATGATCGTCCAGAACATCGCCGAGGACGGCACCACCGATCTCACCTTCACCGTCACCAAGGCCGATCTCGCGCGCACGGTGAAGGTGCTCGAAGAACGCCGCGGCAGCCTCGGCTTCAAGGATTTGAAGCCCGATTCCAACGTCGTGAAGATCTCGGTCATCGGCGTCGGTATGCGCAGCCATGCCGGCATCGCGCAACAGATGTTCAAGACGCTCGCCGAAAAGAACATCAACATCCAGGTGATCTCGACCTCGGAGATCAAGGTGAGCGTGCTGATCGCGGAAGAATACACCGAGCTCGCGCTGCGCGCGCTCCACACCGCCTACGGCCTCGATGCATGACGGCTAAGGCCGAACGCAGCGCTGCGGTGACGCGCGGGACGCCGGGGATCGAAGGGCGCGCCCATGCCGAGGCGCGCCGCTTGCTCGACCGTCTGTGGTGCCGCGGCACGGCGTTTCTCGGCTGCGATCTCGCGATCATGGGCGGCGCCATGACGTGGGTGTCCGAGCGCAATCTCGTCGCCGCGATCTCGAATGGCGGCGGCTTCGGCGTGATCGCGTGCGGCGCGATGACGCCGGCGCAGCTCGACGCGGAAATCGCGGCGACGCGCGCCCTCACCACGCGGCCCTTCGGCGTCAATCTCATCACGCTCCATCCCGATCTCATGGCGCTGATCGATATCTGCGCCGCGCGCAAGGTCAGCCATATCGTGCTGGCGGGCGGCTTGCCCAGCGCCGTCGCCGTGACCCGGATCAAGGAGGCGGGCGCGAAGCTGCTGTGCTTTGCGCCGGCCTTGGCGATCGCGCGCAAGCTCGTGCGCATGGGCGCCGACGCCATCGTGATCGAGGGCATGGAGGCGGGCGGCCATATCGGCCCGGTCTCGACCAGCGTGCTGGCGCAGGAAATCCTGCCCGAGCTGCGCGACGTGCCGGTCTTCGTCGCCGGCGGCATCGGCCGCGGCGAGGCGATCGCCTCTTATCTCGAAATGGGCGCGTCGGGCGTGCAGCTCGGCACGCGCTTCGTCTGCGCGCATGAATTGGTGGCGCATCCGCGCTTCAAGCAGATGTTCTTGCGCGCGGGCGCGCGCGACGCGGTGCTCTCGACTCAGTTCGATCCGCGCTTTCCGGTCATTCCGGTGCGCGCCATTGCCAATGAAGGCACGCAGGCTTTTGCCGATCTGCAGCGCGACGTGGTCGCGCGCTTCAATCAAGGCACGATTTCGCGCGAGGACGCGCAGCTCGAGATCGAACATTTTTGGGCGGGCGCGTTGCGCCGCGCGGTGATCGACGGCGATGTCGAGCGCGGCTCGCTGATGGCAGGGCAAAGCGTCGGCTTCGTCGCGCGCGAACAATCGACCCAGGAAATTCTCGACGAGCTGGTGGAACAGGCCGTGGCGGCCTTGAGCACCCGCGCGCATGTCGCGCTGGCCGAGCCGCCGCCGGTGGGCCGCACAGGCCGGTAATGGAAACGGTCTCCGCTTCGCGCCTGGTGCTCCGCCGTTTGCGCGACGTGATGGCGGGGCAGGGGAACGCACAAGAGCGCCTCAACACCATCGTTCGCATCATCGCCGCCGACATGGTGGCCGAAGTGTGCTCCTGCTATCTCATGCGCGCCGGCGAAGTGCTCGAGCTCTTCGCGACCGAAGGCTTGCGGCCCGAAGCCGTGCACCGCACGCGGCTGCGCGTCGGCGAGGGCCTGGTCGGCGCCATCGCGGCGACGGCGCGGCCGCTGGCGCTGGCCGATGCGCAATCGCATCCCGATTTCGCCTACCGGCCGGAAACCGGCGAAGAGATTTATCACTCGCTGATGGGCGTGCCGATCCTGCGCTCGGGCCGCGTCCTGGGCGTGCTGGTGGTGCAGAACCGCACGCCGCGCCATTACACCGAGGACGAGATCGAGGCGTTGCAGACCATCGCGATGGTGCTCGCCGAGCTCGCCGCGTCGGGCGATCTGGTGAGCCCGCTGGAGCGCGAGCCCGCGACCGGGCTGGGTCAGCTTCCCTTGCGGCTCGAAGGCGTGAGGCTCAACGCCGGGCTCGCCATCGGCCAGGCCGTGCTGCACGAGCCGCGCATCGTCATCCGCCAGGTCGTCGCCGAGGATCCCGCGGCCGAGCTCGACCGGCTGCGGCGCGCGATCGCGGCGATGCAAAGCGCGATCGACGAGCTTTTGGCGGCGAGCGACATCGCGCCCGGCGGTGAGCATCGCGACATTCTTGAAACCTATCGCATGTTCGCGACCGATCTCGGCTGGCTGCATCGCATCAGCGAGGCGGTGAAGGGCGGCCTCACCGCGGAAGCCGCGGTGCAAAAGGTCCAAAGCGACATGCGCGTGCGCATGAATCAGATGACCGATCCCTATCTGCGCGAGCGGCTGGCCGATCTCGAAGATCTCACCAACCGCTTGCAGCAGCATCTCGCGGGCCGCCCGCACACCGCGGCCGCGGCCGAGCTGCCCGACGAGTTCATTCTGGTGGCGCGCGCCATGGGGCCGGCCGAGCTCTTGGATTACGACCGGCGCCGGCTGAAAGGCGTGGTGCTGGAGGAAAGCTCGCCCGGCGCGCATGTCGCGATCGTCGCGCGCGCGCTCGATATTCCGGTGGTCGGGCGGGTGAAGGATGTGCTCAACCGGGTCGATGCCGGCGACCTCATCGTCGTCAATGGCGACGAGGCCGCGGTGCTGTTGCGGCCGAGCGAGGACGTGCAGATCGCGGTCGGCGATCGCATCAAGGCGCGGCTGGGGCAGATGCGCGAATACGAGGCGTTGCGCGATCTGCCGGCCGAGACCAAGGACGGGGTGCGGATCGACATGCTGCTCAATGCCGGGCTGTTCATCGATCTGCCTTATCTCGAAGAGACCGGCGCCGCCGGCATCGGTCTTTTCCGCACCGAGCTGCAATTCATGCTGCGCGAGAAATTCCCGACCGTCGCCCAGCAGACGGCGCTTTATCGCCGCGTCATCGATCAGGCAAAAGGCCGCCCGGTGACGTTTCGCACGCTCGATATCGGCGGCGACAAGCTCTTGCCTTACATGGACGGCATCGCCGACGAGAATCCGGCGATGGGCTGGCGCGCGATTCGCATCGCCCTCGACCGTCCGGCGATGCTGCGTCAGCAGCTGCGCGCGCTCATCCGCGCGGCCGCGGGGCGAAGCCTGCGCGTGATGTTCCCGATGATCGCCGACATCGCCGAATTCGACGCCGCGCGCGCGATCCTCGATCTCGAGCTCGATCGCCAGCGTCTCGCCAAAGGCGAAACCCCTGCCCAGGTCGAGGTCGGGCTGATGCTCGAAGTGCCGGCCTTGCTGTGGCAATTGCCGACTCTCTGCAGCCGCGCCGATTTCATCTCGGTCGGCACCAACGACCTGATGCAGTTTCTCTTCGCGGCGGATCGCGGCAATCCGCGTCTCGCCGAACGCTATGACGCCTTGTCGCCGCCGGGATTGCGCGTGCTCGGCGAGATCGCCAGCGTCTGCGCCGCGCATGCCATGCCGGTCACGGTGTGCGGCGAGATGGCGGGCCAGCCGCTCGACGCGATGGCGCTGGTGGGGCTGGGCTTTCGCACCCTCTCCATGGCGCCGGCCTCGATTGGCCGGGTGAAGGCCATGATCCGCAGCCTCGATCACGCCGCCTTGGCCGAATTCATCCGCTCCTTGGGCGATGTCTCGACCCACAGCCTGCGCGGGAAATTCCACGATTTCGCGCGCGATCGCGGGATTAGCGTTTGAAGGGGTGGGGCAGGGTGCACGCCCCGGTTGCGGCGGGTTCCGGGATTTTGCTAGAAGCGGTCTTGCCGAAGACGGGGCCAAAACGCGCAGAATGCGTGGGTTGTTAATGAGTTGGAAACCATACCTGCTGTTCAGTCTGGGGCATGGACGGGATAGCGGGGACCAGTATGGCGGCAATTAGCGAAATGGCGGGTTCCGACCAGTCGTCGCGCCGCAAGATCGGCGAGCTGTTACGCCAGACGCGGGAAAGCAGCGGCGGCGACATCGCGCAGATCGCGACCACCTTGCGGATTCGCGCCGCCTATCTCACGGCGATCGAAGAGAGCCAATATGACCGTATGCCGGCGCCGGTCTATGCGCTCGGCTTCGTCCGCGCCTATGCCAATTATCTCGGGCTCGACGGCGAAGAGGCGGTGCGCCGCTTCAAGCAGGAAACCGTCGATTTCGCCGGACCGCGCGGCCTGACCTTCCCCGTGCCCTTGGCCGAACGCAGCATTCCCGGCGGCACCATGGTGCTGGCAGCTTTGATCCTGGCGCTATGCGGCTATGGACTCTGGTATTACGTCTCGACCGGCGAACGCGCGCGCCCCGAACGGGTTGCCGCGGTGCCGCAAGATATGCTTCCCACGCCGCCGCCTGCTCCGCCGCCGGATGCGAGCGCGACGCCCGGTTCTTTGGCGCCCGCTTCCGTGGCGCCTGCGCCGGCGCCCGCCGCCGCGCCGGCTTCCGCTCCGACCGTCGCGGATACGGCGCCGCCGGCCCAAGCCGATGCCGAAGCCAGCCCGGCCACCGTTCCCGAACCGAGTTTGACCGACGCGGATTCGCCGCCCGCTGCCACGCCGCCGAGCAGCGCTTCGGCTGCGGCGCAAGCCCCCTCTCTCGTTTCCCCGGCGCCTGCGACGGACACGGCTTCGGCCGCGAGCGCCGCGGCGCCGCCGCCAACCGCGACGACGACAGCTTCGCCGACCGCCGTGATGCGCGGCACGACGCCGGGCAAGGTTTGGGGCGCGGTCGGCGAGCCGTCGCGAATCGTCATCGAAGTGCGCAAGGACAGTTGGATTCAAGTCCGCGACGGCAGCCGCGTCTTGATCGACAAGGTTCTGCACCCCGGCGATTCCTATCGCGTCGGCGACCGCTCCGGCCTCGTCTTGCGCACCGGCAACGGCTCGGGGATCGACATCGAGGTCGATGGCCGGAAGGCGTCGATACCCGGCGCCTTGGTGCGCCACGAAATCGCGCTCGATCCCGACCGCTTGATCGCCGGCACCGCGATCGCCGATTAAGCCTGTTCGGTCCCTCGCGGCGGGCCGGCTTTCGCCTCTGCCGAAAACAGGCTATAACCCCCATATTCAGGCCAATTGGCTGATTCCGGTGAGGTTTCTGCGATGAGCGTGCGTCCCTATCGCGACATCCAGCGGCGCCGCTGCCGCCAGATCCATGTCGGTGCGGTGGCGGTGGGCGGCGATGCGCCGATCACCGTGCAGTCGATGACCAACACCCTGACCCATGACGTCAAGGCGACGGTCGAGCAGATCCAGGCGCTCGAGCGCGCCGGCGCCGATATCGTGCGCGTCTCCTGCCCCGACGAGGAATCCTCGGCGGCGCTCAAAGAGATCGTGAAGCAGGTGAAGGTGCCGATCGTCGCCGACATCCACTTCCATTACAAACGCGCGATCGAGGCGGCCAAGAACGGCGCCGCCTGCCTGCGCATCAATCCCGGCAATATCGGCTCGGCCGAACGGGTCCGCGAAGTCGTCAAAGCGGCCAAGGACAATAACTGCTCGATGCGCATCGGCGTCAATGCCGGCTCGCTCGAAAAGGAATTGCTCGAACGCTATGGCGAGCCTTGCCCCGAGGCGATGGTGGAAAGCGCGCTGACCCACGCGAAGATTCTCGAGGACAACGACTTCTTCGAGTTCAAGATCTCGTGCAAGGCGTCGGACGTGTTCCTCGCGGTCGGCGCCTATCAGCAGCTTGCCGATGCCTGCGACTACCCGCTCCATCTCGGCATCACCGAGGCCGGCGGCTTGATGAGCGGCACGATCAAATCCGCCATCGGCATGGGCTCGCTCTTGTGGGCCGGGATCGGCGACACGATCCGGGTTTCGCTGTCGGCCGATCCGGTCGAGGAGATCAAGGTCGGCTACGACATTCTGAAATCCTTGGGCCTGCGCCGGCGCGGCGTCACGGTGATTTCGTGCCCGTCTTGCGCGCGCCAGCAATACGAGGTCATCAAGACCGTCGAAGCCCTCGAAAAGCGTCTCGCGCACATCACCACGCCGTTGACCTTGTCGGTGATCGGCTGCGTCGTGAACGGGCCGGGCGAAGCGCGCGAAACCGATATCGGTTTCACCGGTGGCGGCAACGGCACGCATCAGGTCTATATCGCGGGCGTCCCGGCGCATCGCTTGAAGGATCAGAGCATCGTCGATCATCTCGTCGCGCTGGTCGAGCAAAAGGCGGCCGAGATCGAAGCCGCCAAAAAGGATGCCGCTCTCAAGGAAGAAGCGGCCGAAGCCGTCTCCTAACTCGATGGCAGGTCTTCAACCGGTCCGCGGCACCCAGGATCTTCTGCCGGACGCCCAGCGCCGCCACCGTACCGTCATCGAAACCGCGCGCCGCATCGCTGAGCGTTACGGCTATCAGGAAATCGCCACGCCGATTTTCGAGTTCACCGAGGTTTTCGCGCGGCCGATCGGCGAAACCACCGATATCGTCTCGAAAGAGATGTACACATTCCAGGATCGCGGCGGCGAAGAGATCACCTTGCGGCCGGAATACACCGCCGGCATCGTGCGCGCGATCCTCTCCAACGGCTTGACGCAAAACCTGCCGCTGAAGCTTTTCGCCAGCGGCCCGATGTTTCGCTACGAGCGGCCGCAGAAAGGCCGCTTCCGCCAATTCCATCAGATCGATGTCGAGCTCATCGGCGCGGCGCCGCCTGCGGCGGATGTCGAGGCGATCGCGCTTGGCGCGGACATTCTCGGCGCGTTGGGCGTGCTCGGCCGCACCGTCTTGGAGCTCAACACCCTCGGCGACACGGCCAGCCGCAACGCCTATCGCGAAGCCTTGATCGGCTATTACACCAGCCGCAGCGACGGGTTGAGCGAGGACAGTCTGCGCCGCTTGGAGCGCAATCCGCTGCGCATTCTCGATTCGAAGGACGAAGGCGACAAGCGCGTCAATGCCGAGGCGCCGCCTTTCGCGGAATATTTGACGCCGGAGGCGCGCGATTTCTTTGCCAAGGTGCGCGCCGGGCTCGACGCGCTCGGCATCGACTATCGCCTCAATCCGCGGCTGGTGCGTGGCCTCGATTATTACTGTCACACCGCCTTCGAATTCGTGACCACCGATCTTGGCTCGCAAGGCACGGTCTTGGGCGGCGGGCGCTATGACGGGCTGATGAGCGTGATGGGCGGGCCCGAGACGCCGGGCGTCGGCTGGGCCGCCGGCATCGAGCGCCTGGCGCTGCTGATCGACGAGCCTGCCGCGCTCGCGCGCCCGATCTCGCTCGTGCCGCTGGGCGAAGCCGCCGAGGCTTTGGCGCTGAAGCTGGCGCATGGCTTGCGCCGCGCCGGCTTCCATATCGATCTCGGCTATTCCGGCAACATCAAGCGCCGCCTCCATCGCGCCGACAAGATCAAGGCGCGCGCGGCCGTGATCCTCGGCGACAACGAACTCGCACGCCAGGTTGCGACCTTGCGCGATCTCGATAGCGGCGAGCAGAGCGAAGTGCCGCTTGCCGCGCTCGAAGACCGTCTCGCGCCCTTTCGCTAGCGACGCTCATCATGCCCGGCACTGCTGCGGCCGGGACGGGTAGCAAGCTGCTCGTCATCGGCATCAATCACCGCTCGACCCCGCCCGAACTCGGCGACCGCTTCGCCTTGATCGAAGCGGATCTCGACGCCGCGCTCGACGCGCTGAAGGCGCGCGGGCTGGGCGATGCGGTGCTGCTTGCGACCTGCGACCGGATCGAGCTGTGGTCGAGCGACGCGGCGGCGGCAGAGGTTTTCGCGCCGATCGTCGCCGAGCGCTTGGGCGTGGCGCAGAATTCGGTCGCGGCTTCGCTCTATCGCCGCGAAGGCTTCGCGGCGCTGAAGCATTTCTTCGCCGTGGCGAGCGCGCTCGACAGCCAGGTGATCGGCGAGCCGCAAGTGCTCGGCCAGGTGAAGGCCGCGCATCGCGCCGCTTCCGAGCAAGGCCTGGTCAGCGAAAGCCTGGAAGCGGCGCTCGACGGCGCTTACGCCGCGGCGCGGCGCGTGCGGCGCGAAACCCGCATCGCGCAGGGGCCGGTCTCGCTCGCCGCCGCCGCTTTGTCGCTCGCGCGCCACATCCATGGCGAGCTCGAAGACCTCGCGGCCTTGTTGATCGGCCCGTCCGAAATGGGCGAGCTGATGGCCGAGCATTTCCGCCGCGCCGGTCTCGGCCGCCTCGTCGTCTGCGGTCCGGGCGAGCGCGCCGAGCGCGTCGCGCGCAGCTTTGCCAGCAATTCCGTGCCGCTGGAGCAGCTCGACGACGCGGTGGCGGCGGCCGATATCGTGATCTCTTCTTTGGGTGCCGGCCGCGCCGTTCTGACCCGCGAGCGCGTCGCGGTGGCATTGCGCAAGCGCCCGGTCAGGCCCATCTTTGTCATCGACGCCGCGATACCGGCCGATGTCGAGCCCGCGATCAACGATCTCGACGGCGCCTTCCTTTACGATCTCGCCGATCTTGAACGCGCGGCCCTGGCGGGACGGGCCGAGCGCGAAGCGGCCGCGGCCGCCGCCTGGGCGATCATCGATGCCGAGCTGGAATCCCACGCGGCGCGCCTAGCCGAGCGCCGCGCGGTGCCGGCGGTGGTGGCGCTGCGCCGCCATGTCGAGCATCTGCGCGACGAGGCTCTGGCCGAAGGCGGCGACGCGGAAGAGGTGACGCGGCGGCTGGTCAACCGCTTGCTGCACGATCCGTCGGAAGTGCTGCGGCAGCTGGCGGGCGCGGAAGCCGACACCGCCGCGATGGAAGCATTGGTCCGCCGGCTGTTTCGCCTCGGCGGCGAGGAAACGAGGAAAGAGTGAGCGCACCGACGCCATTTGAGATGAAGCTCGATAAGGTCGTGCGCCGCCACGCCGAGCTGCGCGACGCGCTCGCCGATCCGGCGCGCGGCGGCGATTTCGCCAAGCTGTCGAAGGAATACAGCGATCTCACGGCGCTGGTCGAGGCGATCGAGACCTTGGCGCAGGCGCGCCTGGAACGCGCCGATCTCGATCTTCTCGCCGGCGAGGGCGAGGCGGAGATGAAAGCGCTCGCCGAGAGCGAGATGCGCGCGCTTGACAAGCGCATCCCCGAGCTCGAGCAGCAGATTAAGGTGCTGCTGTTGCCGAAGGACGAGGCCGATGAGCGCAACGCGATTTTGGAAGTGCGCGCCGGCACCGGCGGCGAGGAGGCCGCGCTGTTCGCCGCCGAGCTCTTCCGCATGTATCAGCGTTACGCCGCGCTGCATGGCTGGCGCTTCGAGGTGATGGACGTGTCGGAAACCGGCATTGGCGGCTTCAAGGAAGCGACCGCCTCGATCAGCGGGCGCGACGTGTTCCATCGCCTGAAATTCGAATCCGGCGTCCATCGCGTGCAGCGCGTGCCGCAAACCGAAGGCTCGGGCCGCATCCACACCTCGGCGGCCACGGTCGCGGTGCTGCCCGAGGCCGAGGAAGTCGACATCAAGATCGACGACAAGGATCTGCGCATCGACGTCTTCCGCTCGAGCGGGCCGGGCGGGCAGTCGGTCAACACCACCGACAGCGCGGTGCGCATCACCCATTTGCCCACCGGCCTCGTGGTGCAGCAGCAGGACGAAAAATCGCAGCACAAGAACAAGGCCAAGGCGATGAAGGTGCTGCGCGCGCGGCTTTACGAGCGCGAGCGCCAAGCCAAGGAGGCGGCGCGCGCCGCCTCGCGCAAAAGCCAGGTCGGCAGCGGCGACCGGTCCGAGCGCATCCGCACCTACAATTTCCCGCAAGGGCGGGTGACCGATCACCGTATCAACCTGACGCTCTACAAGATCGACAAGGTGATGTCGGGCGAAGCGCTCGACGAGTTCATCGAGGCGCTGCTGGCCGAAGACCAGGCCGCACGCTTGGCCGAGGTCGAATGAGCGCGGCGGCGGACACCATCACCATCGGCGCCGCGGTGGCGGAAAGCGCTCAGCGCCTCGAAGCGGCCGGCATCGCCGAGGCGCGGCGCGAGGCAAGGCTGATCGTCGCCCTGGCTTTGGAAGCCGATCCCGCCCTCGTGCTCGGCTATCCCGAGCGCGCGCTGGACGAGGCTTCGCGCGACCGGCTCGATACTCTGCTGGCGCGTCGTGCGCGCGGCGAGCCTTTCTCGCGCTTGAAAGGCACGCGTGAATTCTGGAGCCTGAGTTTTGCGCTCTCGCCCGAAACGCTCGATCCTAGACCGGACAGCGAAACCTTGATCGAAGCGGCGCTTGCCTGCCTGCCCGACCGGTCCGTCCCGTTACGGCTCCTCGATTTCGGCACCGGCACGGGCTGCTTGCTGTTGGCTTTGCTGAGCGAGCTGCCCCACGCCACCGGGCTCGGGATCGACATTCTTCCCGGCGCGGTCGAAACCGCCCGACGCAACGCCCAGGCGCTTGGCCTCGCCGGCCGGGCGGAATTCCGGCGCGGCGATTGGGACCGGGGAATCGAGGGGAGGGTGGATGTAATTCTCGCCAACCCGCCCTATATACCGTCTCAGGAAATATCCTCCCTCGCGCCCGAAGTGGCGGCTTTCGAGCCGCAAGAGGCGCTGGATGGGGGGGCGGACGGGCTCAAAGCTTACCGGGCCCTTGCCGTGGCGATCACGCGATTGCTGACGCCAAACGGATTTGCGGTCGTCGAATTGGGCTTCGGGCAAGCGCCGGCAGTGTCTCGGCTTTTCACCGAATCAGGTTTGCAAATCAAGGCGATACGTCGCGACCTAGCGGAGATTGAGCGTTGCCTCGTGGCAACGCGTTGAAAGAGACCCGGAAAAGCCACAGGAATTAAAAAAAATCATTGGATTAACCAGGCTACCCGTCTAGGGTGGCCGCAGCAAAGAACAGGAGCCATGAGGCTCTGCGCCCTTGGGCGCCGGCAATACCCCCAGCCGTGATAGCGCGACGATCATCTGCGAAAGCGCAAAGGGGGTCTCTAAACCACAGATCGGAAACGCACAAAAGCGAGCACATGCATCAAGATTTCAAAGGTGTCATGAGACCTAACCAAAACAAGCGGTCGCGTGGCCGCGGTCATAATCCCAACCATATGGGCGGTGGTGGCGGTCATCCCAACAATCGGGGTCCGCGTCCGCCGAACCGGAACCAGACTTTCGATAGCAACGGCCCGAGCGTCAAAATCCGCGGCAACGCCTATCAGGTGTTCGAACGGTACATTGCCCTCGCGCGCGAAGCTTCGTCGTCGGGCGACCGGATTTCGGCCGAAAATCTCTATCAGCATGCGGAACATTATTTCCGGATCATGCAGGCCAATGGCGAGGGCAACCCGATGGGTCCGCCCCGGCCGATGACCCCGGCTGATACCGAGATGAACGGTATGGAAGGGGACGGCGACTACGCCCAGCAGGGCCAGCCCATGCAAGACCAGCAGCCCCAGGCTCAGCCCCAGCTCCAAGCGCCGGTCATGCCGCCGCCTGACGAGGCCGAAGGCCCGCCTTCGACCTAAGCCTTTCGACCTGAACGGCGGCGCGCTTCGGGCGAAGCGCGCCGGGGCTTGTGGCTTGTGGCTCTTGGTTCATGCCGGGAGCCACCCCATATCTGATGGCGGAAGACGCGGATCGGGCTGCCTCCAAGAGGGGTCCCTTGGCGTCGTTTCATCAGGGGTTTCGCCATGGATATCGAGAAATATACCGAGCGCGCCAAGGGATTCATCCAGGCCGCGCAATCGCTCGCGCAACGCCGCAATCAGCAGCAAATCGCGCCCGAGCATCTCCTCAAAGTTCTGATCGAAGACAAGGAAGGGCTCTGCGCCAATCTGATCGCCGCCGCCGGGGGCGATCCGAAAGCGGTGCTGGTGGCGGTCGACGCGGCGCTCGACAAGCTGCCGCGTGTCGAAGGCGGCAGTGGCCAGGTTTATCTGGCGTCCGAGACCAATCGTCTTTTCACCGAAGCCGAGCGGCTGGCGGAGAAAGCCGGCGACAGTTTTGTCACGGTCGAACGCCTGCTTTTGGCGATGACGCTCGACCGCAACACGGCGGCGGCAAAGGCGCTGGCCGCGGCGGGGATCACGGCGCAATCGCTCAATGCCGCGATCGAGCAAATCCGCAAAGGCCGCAAGGCCGACAGCGCTTCGGCCGAGGAAGGCTATGACGCGCTGAAGAAATACGCGCGCGACCTGACCGAGGCGGCGCGCGAAGGCAAGCTCGATCCGGTGATCGGCCGCGACGAGGAAATCCGCCGCACCATCCAGGTGCTGTCGCGCCGGACCAAGAACAATCCCGTCCTCATTGGCGAGCCCGGCGTCGGCAAGACCGCGATCGTCGAAGGTCTGGCGCTGCGCATCGTCCATGGCGACGTGCCCGAAAGCCTGAAGGAAAAACGCCTTCTCGCGCTCGATCTCGGCTCCCTCGTCGCCGGGGCGAAATTCCGCGGCGAATTCGAGGAACGCCTCAAAGCCGTTCTGTCCGAGATCACGGCGGCTTCCGGCGAGATCATCGTCTTCATCGACGAGCTTCATACGTTGGTCGGCGCCGGCAAGGCCGAAGGCGCGATGGACGCATCGAACATGCTGAAGCCGGCCTTGGCGCGCGGCGAGCTGCATTGCGTCGGCGCGACCACGCTCGACGAATACAGGAAGCACATCGAAAAAGATGCGGCGCTCGCCCGCCGGTTCCAACCGGTCTTCGTCAACGAGCCGACGGTCGAGGATACGATTTCGATCCTGCGCGGCATCAAAGACAAATACGAAGTGCACCATCACGTGCGCATCACCGACGGCGCGATCGTGGCGGCGGCGACGCTCAGCAACCGTTACATCACCGACCGCTTCCTGCCCGACAAGGCGATCGATCTGATGGACGAGGCGGCCTCGCGTCTGCGCATGGAAGCCGAATCGAAGCCGGAAGAGATCGACGAGCTCGATCGCCGCATCGTGCAGCTGAAGATCGAGCGCGAAGCCTTGAAGAAGGAAAGCGATCCGGCCTCGAAGGAACGCCTCGACAAGCTGGTCGAGGAGCTTGCCGATCTCGAGCAGCAATCGGCCGAGCTCACCGCGCAATGGCGCGCCGAGAAGGAAAAGATGGATTCGGCGCAGCAGCTCAAGGTGCAGCTCGAGCAGGCGCGCGTCGAGTTGGAGCAGGCGCAACGCCGCGGCGATTTCACCCGTGCCGGCGAGCTGACCTATGCCGTCATCCCCGAGCTCGAACGCAAGCTCAAGACCGCCGAGGCGGCGGAAAGCCATCGCATGATCGAAGAGGCGGTGACCGATCAGCACATCGCCGCCGTGGTCTCGCGCTGGACCGGCATCCCGGTCACCAAAATGCTCGAAGGCGAGCGCGAGAAACTGCTCAACATGGAAGAGAACGTGAAGCGCCGTGTCGTCGGCCAGGACGAGGCCGTGACCGCCGTCGCCCACGCGATCCGCCGCGCGCGCGCCGGGCTGCAAGACCCGAACCGGCCGATCGGCTCGTTCCTGTTCTTGGGGCCGACGGGCGTCGGCAAGACCGAGCTGGCACGCGCGCTTGCCGAATTCCTGTTCGACGACGAAGGCGCGATGCAGCGCATCGACATGTCCGAATACATGGAAAAGCATTCGGTCGCGCGTTTGATCGGCGCCCCGCCGGGCTATGTCGGCTACGAGGAAGGCGGCGGCCTGACCGAAGCGGTGCGGCGGCGGCCCTATCAGGTGATCCTGTTCGACGAGATCGAAAAGGCGCATCCCGACGTCTTCAACGTGTTGTTGCAGGTGCTGGACGACGGCAGGCTCACCGACGGGCAAGGCCGCACGGTCGATTTCCGCAACACCTTGATCATTCTCACCTCGAATCTTGGCAGCGAGATTCTGGCCTCGGTGCCGGAAGCGACCCCGATCGCGAAAGTGCGCGATCAGGTGATGGCAGTGGTGCGCGGCGCGTTCCGGCCGGAATTCCTCAATCGGCTCGACGATATTCTGATCTTCCGGCGTCTCTCGCGCGACGACATGAAGGGCATCGTCACCATTCAGCTTGCGCGCGTGCAAAAGCTGCTGGTCGATCGCAAGATCACCCTCGTGATCGACGAGAAGGCCAAAGCCTGGCTGGCCGAGATCGGCTACGACCCGGTCTATGGCGCGCGGCCTTTGAAGCGGGTGATTCAACGCGAGCTGCAAAACCCGTTGGCCGAGATGATCCTCTCGGGCCGCATCAGCGACGGCGAAACCGCGCATGTCACCACCAGCGGCGAAGACACGCTGAAGATCACGCCGCAGGTCGCCAAGGCCGCCGAGTAAGCAGTACGGAGCGGCAGCCCGGTTGCCAGCCTCGCCGGCCGACGCCATCATGCGCTGGTCGCGGATCAGGGGAGGGCAAGCGTGCTGCAAGGAAAAGTCGCGTGGCTGACCGGCGCGGGCAGCGGCATCGGCCGCGCCGGTGCCGAGGAGCTCGCCGAAGCGGGTGCCACGGTCATTGTCAGCGGCCGCAGCCCCGAAGGATTGGATGAAACTGTCGCGCTGATTACGAAAGCCGGCGGCAAGGCGCATTCCGTGACGCTCGATGTCGCCGACAAGGCGGCGGTCGCGCGCGTCGGCGCCGAAATTCTCGCGCGCCACGGCAAGGTCGACATTCTCGTCAACAGCGCCGGGCTCAATCTTTCGACCCGGCTGTGGAAGGACGCGACGCCCGACAGCTTCGATCACATCGTCGGCATCAATCTCAACGGCGCGCTTTATTGCATCATGACGGTGCTGCCGTCGATGCGCGCGAACAAAAGCGGGTTGGTGATCAATGTTTCGTCCTGGGCCGGACGCTTCGAGGAATATCTCACCGGCCCGGCCTATAACGCGTCGAAGACCGCGCTGGCGGCGTTGACCCATTCGCTCAATGACGAGGAATGCGTTCACGGTATCCGCGCCTGCTGCATTTTTCCGGGCGAGGTCGCGACGCCGATCCTGCGTCACCGGCCGGTGGCGCCGACGCAGGAAGAAGTCGATCGCATGTTGCAAGCCGAGGATCTCGGCAAGACCATCCGCTTCGTCGCCGAGATGCCGGCGCGCGTGTGCATCAACGAGATCTTGATCACGCCGACCTGGAACCGCTTCTTCATCGGCGGCGCCGACATGGCGCGGAAATAGAGCGCGAGTGGGGTCGCGTTAAGACGATTGGCGACGATGCCCCCCTCCCTGCCCCTCCCCCTCGAGGGGGGAGGGAAAGCTTCGCGAAGCGAAGCGCGGGAGGGGGTGAGTTCATTCCCGCTCCCGAGCTTGCTGAAGGGTGCGGGATCGGCGACGTAATTTAATACGACAGTGTTTTACCGGCTGGCGACCTTGTTGCCACGCAAAGCGGCGAGTTGCCGGTCGGTTGACGTCTCTTGTTTGCGGAACGACGCAAGCTCGCGTCCTTCGAGATTCTGGGCCGGCGCCATGTGAACGGCCAACGGGTTGACTGCGTGGTCGTTGAGCCGGACTTCGTAATGAAGATGCGGCCCGGTGGCGCGACCGGTGGCGCCGACATAGCCGATCACCTGGCCTTGATGGACGCGCGTGCCGGGCTTCATGCCCTTGGCGATGCGGCTCATATGCGCATAAGCGGTCGAATAACCGGCCTGATGGCGCAGCACGACGAGATTGCCGTAGCTGCCGTCCCATCCTGCCGAGGCCACGACCGCGTCGCCCGACGCCATGATCGGGGTTCCCGCCGGCACGGCAAAATCCACGCCTTTATGCATCGCCGTGTAACCCAGGATCGGATGATGCCGCATGCCGAAGGACGAGCTGATGCGCGCGCCGTCGACCGGGGTGCGCAGCAACGCCTTTTTCACGCTCGCGCCGGTCTCGGTGTAAAAGCCTGTGGTTCCGTCCGACGCGGTGTAGCGGTAAAGCCGCAAATTGCGGCCGCTCAAAGTCAGCGCGGCATAGACGATGTTGCCCGTGCCGACCAGCTTGCCGCTGCCGTTTTCGATCAAATGCTCGAACAGCACTTCGAAACTGTCGCCGGGCTGCAGCTCGCGCTGGAAATCGACGTCGTAGCTGAAGCCGCTGATGAGCTCGGCAAGCACGGCTTGCGGCAATGACGCTTCATTCGCCGCGTCGTAAAGACTGGTCGAGATCGTTCCCGCGACCCGGCTCGGCACGCGCAGCAGATCGCGCGGCAAAGCGGTCGCTTGGTAATCGCCGCCATGCGCGCGCGTCAGCACGAGGTCGCGCTGCAGATCGGGTGCAAGGCGAAGCTGTTTCAACCCGCTGTCGTCGAGATCGAGCGCGATCTCCTGACCGATCTTCAGCTCGCGCGGGTCCCAAAGACGCTTCAACGCGTCGATCGCCGTTTGCGCCGGCAGTGCCGCCACGCCCGCCTGTTGCAACAAACTCATGAGCGTGTCGCCTTGTTGCACCGTGACGATGTGTTGCGGCTTGGAGGATGGCGGCGGGGCAGGAGCGATCGAGGCGCGCGGTGTCGGGCTGATCGGCGGCAGCTTCGCGCCGGCGCTGGGATCGAACACCAGCGCGCACAACACGAAGAACCCCAACACCATCAGCGCGAGCGCCGAACGCCGCGAATGCGTTACCAACGCTGCACCAAGTCAGCCAATGCCGCCATGCTCCACTCGTCCCCGATACCGAGGCCCCGCGCCCCCGCGGAGCGGTCACGAATGGACTAATGACAATATGGTTAACGGCTTGTCAACCTTCCTTAATAGTGATTTTTCGGTGCGCATCGGCCGCCGCGTCGTTCCGTCGCGGCAGGCGTTGGCGCGCAAAATTGCAGCGGACGCGGGTCAGCGGCAAAGACGGCGCGCGTTCATCCAACCGGACCTGGATAAAGCCCGAGCCGCGTCAGAAAATCGACGCAGTGCCGGTCATAGGCTTCGGGCGCTTCGATGTTGCAGGCATGGCCGACATCGGGAATGAAAACCAGCTGCGCGCCCGTGATGCGCTTTTGCAGCTCGAAGCTCGCCGGCTTCGAACGGTCGAGATCGCCGATGACGATCAGCGTCGGCGCGGTGATGCCGTCGTAAAAGGACGGGTCAGGCCGCTGCGCCAACGCCTCATTGGCCGCGATGATGCTGGCAAGCGTGCTTTCATTGTTGAGCGCGACCACCATATCGGCGTAATGGCGCAGCAACTTGCTTTGCTGGCCCGCGGGCGCGAAATGATCGAGGATTTGCGCGTGGCGCAGCGCCAGCCCTTCCTCGCGATAGCGTTTGGCCCAACGCAAAAAGATTTCGCTCGTCGGCACATAGCCGCAGCCCGAGAGAATCAGCGCCTGCGTGCGCTCGGGCCGGCGCTGCGCCATGTGCATCGCCACTTCGCTGCCGAAGGAGTTGCCGTGGATGATCGCGCCGCCGGTGGTGAAGCGGTCGACGATCTCCCAGCACGCATCCGCCTGATCGTCGAGGGTGACGCCCGGCTGCGGCGCCGTCGAACGCCCATAGCCCGCGAGATCGACCGCGATGGTGCGATACCAGGCGGAAAAATGCGCGGTCTGGAAGAGCCACAGCCGGTGATCGTCGGGCGTCGAATGGAGGAAGATCATCGGCGTGCCGGCAGCGCCGAGCTGTTCGAAATAAAGCGGTCCGGGGATATGCGCGGCCATCATTCGCTCCGTCAGTGGCCCGCGACCAGCTTGGCAAGCTCGATATTGGCTTTCTCGATGTCCTGATGGCTGCGCCACCAATCCATGGTGACGTCGATGGTCTTGATGCCTTTCGCTTGCAGCGAAGCGACCGCTTGATGCATGTGCGAATCCGCGAAATCGTCGAGGTCCTGGCCGAAATAATCCCACATCACGTGCTCTTGCCCGTCATGCGAGGTCATGTAGAGCGTGAACAGGATGCCGGCATTGGGATGCGCCGCGTTCTTCATGATGGTGAGATAGGCGTAACGACGTTGCGCCAGGTCGGAAATGATGCGCGCATCGAGCACGCCCTTGCCGCGATAGGTGAGCGTGTTTTGCCAGGTGCCGGCGCAATCGATGACCAGCGCCTGGAACTCGCCCGAGGCGATGCGATCCTGGCCGCCGCAAAACAGCAAGCCGCCGATCTGATCCGCGAATTTGGCGACGAAAGCGCGCGTCTTGTCGATGCCCCAAACCTCGTTGGCCAGCAGCACGTCGAAGCCGCCGAGGAAGGGCGTGGTCACGAACTTGCCCTTATATTGCGGCTTCAGCAGATCGTCGGTGGTGTTGATCTCTGAAACCCAGCTCGCGAGCTTCGGATTATAGAGAATGGCGGGCAAGGCCACCGCGACGCGCAGCGCATGCTTGTCGGCCTCGACGATGCCCGGCGTGATGCGCGACGGCTCGAGCGCGACCCAATCGACCGGCTGGAACATGCCCTTTTCCATGTAAGGCACGATCTGCACCGGCGTCGCGTAATAGACGTCGGTGCTCGAGGGCACGCCGGCCTGCATCTCCTGATAAAGCTGCGATGCCAGCGGACCGAAGGCGGCGCCCGGACTCCATTCGACCGGAATGTCGACGCCGAACATCTTCTTGATGCCTTCTTGCGCGATGCGCGCCCCGTCCGGCCCGCCCATCACCGTGGGCGCGTTGCGCAGCACGAGCTTGCCTTCTTTCTTGGCACCCTCGATCACCTTGGCGAGGGCGGGCGTCACCGCAAGGCTTTGCGCCGACGCCGCGCTCGCCGCAAAGACGATCGTCACGGCAGCCGCAAGCGCCCATCCGAACTTCATGAAATCCCCCGTTACAATGTTCCGGCGAAAGCATCGGCGATGAACGCATGCGCCGCTTCATAGCTCCGGCGCGCCGCGTTCGCATCGTATTGCGCTTCGGGCGGCAGGTCGATCCCGACATCGGTGAAGGAATGATAGAGCCCGCCGAAGACCAGCATCTGCCAGGTTGCGCCGCAGGCTTTCATCTCGGCCTCGAAAGCGTCCCGCCGCGCCTTGGGCGCGATCGGATCCTCGCTGCCGTGAATCGCCAGCATCGCCGCCTTGATCTGATGCGGCGCGGCCGGCATCGGGCCGGTCAGGTCGCCATGGACCGACACCGCCGCCTGGATTGCGGCACCCGAACGCGCCAGCTCGAACACGCAACCGCCGCCGAAGCAAAAGCCGATCCCCGCGCGCTTCGTTGCATCGCCGATGCCGCGGCGCCCGGCTTCCTCGGTTGCGCGGTCGAGCGCTGCCGTCATGCGGCGGCGCCATTCCGCCGGCTGCGCGCGTTGCGCATTGGCCATGGCGGCGGCCTCGGGGCGGTTTTTCGGACGCTTGCCGGCACCGAAGACGTCGACCAGGAAAGCGACGTAACGCTGGCCGGCAAGCACGCGCGCGCGTTCGGTCCATTCCGGCGTCACGCCGAACCAGTTCGGCGCGACCAATAAAATCGGCCGCTTGGCATCCACGCGCTCGTCATAGATGAGCTCGCTCGCGAATTCCTCGCGGCCGACCTCGTAGCGGATGAGCTCGACGGTCAAGCCCGGCCCCACAGCTCCCGTGTCGCGATGCGCGCGCCTTCGACCAAACTGGCGAGCTTCGCCCAGACGATCGTGGGATGAATCTCGTGCGAGGTCGCGAAGGTGGCAAAGCCGCAATCGGAGCCGGCGATCACGTTCTCGCGCCCGACGATCTTGGCGAAGCGGACGATCCAATCGGCGATCAGCCGCGGATGCTCAACCAGCATCGTCGTGTGCGAGATGACGCCGGGGATGATGATCTTGCCGTCGGGCAGGTTCGCCGTCTCCCACACGCGCCATTCATGCTCGTGGCGCGGATTGGCGGTCTCGAAGGAATAGGCGCCGGCGCGGATCTTCAACATGATGTCCACCATGTCCTTCAATTCCATGTCGTGGACGCGCGGCCCCATATTGATGCTGTAGCAAGTGTGAAAGCGGATGCGGTCCTCGGGAATGCCTTTCAAGGCCTGGTTCAACGCCTCGACCCGGATTTCGGCCCATTTGCGGCATTCGGCGAGGCTCACCTCGCTCATCGCGTAATAGGTGGCAAAGCGCGGATCGTCGATCTGCAGCAGAAAGCCGGCATCGACGATCGCCTTGTATTCGACATTCATCGCGTCGGCGATGGCGAAGACGTATTCTTCCTGGCTCTTGTAATAGGCGTTCTTCTGCCACTCTTCGACATTGGCGGGCGAGATCGCGGGAATGAACGCTTCGGCGGGCGAGGCGTTTTTGAGCGCGGCCGCGAAATTGTCGAGATCGTTCTTGAGTTGCGCCTCGCCCTTGTAGCTGATGGGCCCCGTGCAGACCATGCGGGTCGCATTGCCCGGCCCGCCACCAGCGCGCGCCATCGCCTCATAATATTCGGGGAAGGCCTTGACCTCGCGCGAGCCCGCCCACGGGCTGCGGCGTTCCTCGGTACGCTCGAAGCCGGCAAGCCGGTCGTTGATATAGGTGAGGAAGCTTGGCTTGCCTTGCTCGCCATCGTCGATCACGTCGACGCCGAGATCGAGCTGCTTCTTGACGATGTCGCCGACCGCCTGGCGGTTGCGCGCCGCATAGGCCCCCGCGTCGGGCTTGCCGCCTTTCTCGCGCTCCAGCATCAGCGCCAGCCAATCGGCGGGGCGCGGCAGGCTGCCGGCATGGGTGGTGAGAATCTTGTCGATGCTGTGCTTCATCGCCTTCCTCCCTTTGTATTTATCGGTCAGTGTTCTTTGAACATCGCGCGCTCGCGCGCCAGAAAGGCTTCGACCTCGGGGCCTTCATAGGGCACGCCGACTTTCATCGTCTCGTAAGCCGCGACGAACTGTCCGCCATAAGGCGCGCCGCAATAATGCGCGGATTTGACCTTCTCCCAACGCACATAGCCTTCGGCGTCGACGCAGTCTTCGTCGACCGACGCGGCCACGACCTTGCCGACGATCATCAGCCGCTGCGACCATTCCTTGGTCCATTCGACCTTGCATTCGAAATGCCGCGGGCATTCGGCGATGCGCGGCGGCTTGACGATGGTCGAAGGCAGGGCGGTCAGCCCGGCTTTCTCGATCTCGCTGATCCCAGGCGCGAAAGGCAGGCCGACGATGCGCACTTTCTCGAGGCTCTCGCGCTCGAAGCGCGGCAGGTTCGCGACGAATTCGCCGGTCGCCAGGACATTGTTCGCATTGTCGGCGCCAACATTGGCGGTGAAGGCGATATAGACCGGCTCGTGATGAACCCGCGTGCAAGTGCCATAAGACGCCGCATTGGCGCGGCCTTGCGCGTCGACCGTGGTGATCATGGCGAGGCAGGAGCTGGGCGCGAAAAGGCGGTCCCAATATTTGGCCGGCTGGTTCAGCTTCTTGACTTGCGTCATCATCGTTGCCTCTCCTTCTTGTGCGCGTCTTAAGCGGCGGTTTCGCGAACGTTAAAGCGGTGTGTCCCGCGGGTCAATCGCGTGCGGCCGCGGCATCCTTTTGCTAGAGATGAAAACCAAGCAATCGGGTTGGCGGGAGGAAGCATGCTCGTTCTACACAATTACTGGAGTTCGGTCTGTTCGCAGAAGGTCAGGCTGTGCCTGGCCGAGAAGGGCCTCGCTTACGAGAACCGCCACGTCAATCTGTTCGAGTTCGAGCATTGGGAGGCGCCTTATGTGGCGCTCAACCCCAAAGGCGTCGTTCCCGCGCTCGATCATGACGGGCGCATCATCATCGAATCGAATGTGATCATCGAATATCTCGAGGATTGCTTTCCCGAGCCGCGGTTGCGCCCCAAAGATGCCTTCGCGACGGCGCAAATGCGCATCTGGATCTTCAATTCCGAGGAGATTGCGCATGTCCATGTCAACACCGCTTCGCACAACCCGCGCCATGCGGCGCGGCTCGCGAAGAAGCCCTATACGCAAGACGAGCTGGTGAAGATCGCGGCGAAATGTCCCAATCCGATCATCGCGGCGCGTTTCCTTCACCGCCAGGCCCATGGCGTGTCGGCCGAAGAAGAGAACGCGGCCTATCAGCTTTGGATTTTCTCCTCGACCAGATGGAAGCTTCGCTTGCACCTGGCCCGTGGCTGGTGGGGAAGGAATATTCCCTCGCCGATGTCGCCATGGCGCCCTACATCAACCGCATCGAAGTGCTGAAGCGGCCCGAAATGCTGAGCGCCGCGCGCCGGCCGCGCATCGCCGATTGGTGGCAGCGCATCCAGGAGCGGCGCGCCTTCAAGGAAGCCTTCGCGGTCGCCAATCCCGATAAAAGCGATCCGGTGCAGCGCTAGAGCAAGATCGGGTCGGCATGAATCATGCTGACCCGTGAATTTTGCTCTCATTCAATGATGTAGAGCCTGATTCACGTCTCAAGCCGATGGGGCTTGAGACGATCAGGCTCTAGCAGCCGCGCCGCCCCGACTCAGAGCGCTCGGCGCAAGGTGAGATTGATACGGCAGCGCCCGGTGAGCGGGTCCTCGCCATCGGCGAGCGGATCGATGCCGTGGAACGCCATGCGCGCGGCGCCGCCCCAAACGACGACGTCGCCGCTGGCAAGCCGGACTCGGCGAGGCCGATCCTTGCGCTGCAAGCCGCCGAAGAGGAAGGTCGCGGGCAAGCCCAGCGACACCGACACGATGGGCTGCGCGAAATCGCGCTCGTTCTTGTCCTGATGCAGGCTCATCCGCGCCCCGGGCTCGTAGCGGTTGATCAGGCACGCATCGGGCGCGAAACGCGCGAAGCCGGCCGCCAGCGCCGCGCGCTGCGCAAGTTCCGCAAAAAGCGGCGGCAGTGAAGGCCATGGGCGCTCCGACACCGGATCCTTCGTGGTGTAACGATAGCCGCTTCGATCCGTGATCCAGCCGGCCCTGCCGCAATTGGTCATCGCGACCGACATGCGAAACCCACCCGGCGTGATCATGTTTCGGAACGGCGCTTGCGCCGCGATCTGGATGACCGCCTGCCAGATCGCTTCGGCTTCGGCGGCGGCGAAACCGCGCAGGATGGAGGCGCCTTCAACCAAGCGTTCGGCGCCGGCCTCGCTCAGCAGATCCGTGATCGCGTCGCCGCGTCGCGCACTCATTTTGCGTCGTGGAAAATAATGCCGAGCGTCATGCGCGCGCCCGAGCGTAAACGGCTGACGCCGTGGCGCAAGGTGACACGATGAAAGCCGCGCGCGCCGCGCTCGGGCCGGTGGTTGACGGCAAAGACGATGCCGTCGCCGCGCGCGAGCGGCACGACCTCCGCGCGCGATTGCATGCGCGCCCGCTGCTCGACCAGCACGAATTCGCCGCCGGTGAAATCCTGCTCGGGCGCCGACAGGAGAAAGGTCGCCTGCAAAGGAAACACATGCTCGCCGTAGAGATCCTGGTGCAGCCGGTTGTAATCGCCTTCGCCATAGCGCAGCAGCAGCGGCGTCGGACGGGTTTGCCCCGCGCGATGGCAGCGCGCGAGAAATGCCGTATGTTCCTTCGGATAGCGCGTCTCGCTGCCCAACGAAGCGCTCCAGCGATTGGCCAGCTCGGCCAAGGGCGGATAAAGCGCGCTGCGCAATTCGGCGACAAGCGCGGGCAGGGGATCGGCGAAGTATTGATACTCGCCGCGCCCGTAAGCGTGCCGTTCCATCACCACGCGCTTGCGGAAGAGATCGGGCGTTTCATACATCGCCGTTAGCGCCGCGCATTCCGCCGGTTCGAGCAAGGATTGCAGCACGGCATAACCGTTCGCATCGAGGCTCGCTTCAAGCGCCACCCAATCCAGCCCGGCGATGCGGTCGGCGAGGCTCGGTGCCGAAACCGCGCGCGGTTTCATGGTCGTTGTCATGAACCCGCCTCGCGCGCCAGCAATTCGCGCTTGCGCTCGATCCCCCAGCGATAGCCCGAGATCGTGCCATCCTGGCGCACCACCCGATGGCACGGGATCACGACGGCGAGCATGTTGGCGGCGCAGGCACCGGCCACGGCGCGCACCGCGCGCGGCGCGCCGATACGCGCGGCGATCTCGCTATAGCTCGCGGTCTTGCCGGGCGGGATCGCGCGCAGCGCTTTCCACACACGTTGCTGAAACGCCGTGCCGCGCAGGTCGAGCGGCAGATCGAGGCCGAGCGCCGGCTTTTCGACGAAGCCGACGACCAGCGCGACCAGAAGCTCGAACTCTTTATCGCCGCCGATAAGCTCGGCCCGGGGAAACCGGTCCTGCAGCTCGCGCAGCAAGATGGCGGGATCGTCGCCCAGCGCGATCGCGCACAGACCGCGATCCGTCGCCGCGACCAGGATCGCTCCGAGCGAGCATTGCCCGAGGGCAAAGCGGATCGCCGTGTCTCTTCCGCCGGCGCGGTAATCGGCGGGCTTCATGCCGAGCATCGCATCGGACGCGGCGTAGAACCGGCCGCTCGAATTGAAACCGGCGCCATAGATGGCTTCGGTCACGGTGTTGCTGCGCGGCAGCGCGTCGCGCAAACGCTGAGCACGCCGCGCCGCGGCATAGGCCTTGGGCGTCATGCCGGTGACGGATTTGAACACGCGATGGAAGTGAAATCGGCTCATGCCCGCGGCTTCGGCAAGCGCGTCGAGATCGGGCAGCTCCTCGGCCGCGTCGATCGCGCGGCAAGCCTTCGCGACCGCGGCGGCGTGCTGCGCGGCGAGCCCTTGTGCCTCGGGCCGGCAACGTTTGCACGGGCGGAAGCCCGCGCGCTCGGCTTCGTCGCGGCTCGCATGGAAGCGGACATTCTCGCGCAGCGGCAAGCGCGCCGCGCAGGACGGCCGGCAATAAACGCCGGTGGTGCGGACGGAATAATAGAACGCGCCGTCGGCGGCGCGGTCGCGGCGCCGCACCGCTTCCCAGCGTTCCCGGTCATCGGCAAAAGCCGGCCGGTTCTCGGTCTTGGTCATCGTCATGAACGCCATGATAGCGCTCCTTCATCGGTTAGGGCGTGCCGGTTGGCCAGCCGGTTCCGATACTGCGGTATGGCCCGCCGCGTGGCTTCCCGCCGCTTGCTGTCGAATTCGACGACGCGCGCCCGGCCTTAATCGCCGGCCGGAACCGTGTCGAGGTCGTTCAGCGTGGTTTCGTCGAGGAACCCGCCCGATTGCCGCTTCCACAGCCGCGCATAGGCACCGCCGCGCGCCAGCAGCTCGGCATGGGCGCCGGTTTCCACGACGCGCCCGCGATCCAGCACGATCAGCCGGTCCATGCGTGCGATGGTCGAAAGCCGATGCGCGATGGCAATGACCGTGCGCCCTTTCATCAAATCGTCGAGCTGTTCCTGAATCGCCGCCTCGACTTCGGAATCGAGCGCCGAGGTTGCTTCGTCGAGCACGAGGATGGGCGCGTTCTTCAGGATAACCCGGGCAATCGCGATGCGTTGGCGCTGACCGCCCGAAAGCTTGACCCCGCGCTCGCCGACATGGGCGTCGAATCCGCGCCGGCCTTGCCAGTCTTCGAGCCCGGCGATGAACTCGAGCGCATGGGCGCGCGCAGCGGCGTCGATCACTTCCGCTTCGCTCGCTTGCGGGCGACCGTAGCGGATATTGTCGCGGATCGAGCGATGCAGCAGCGACGTGTCCTGCGTCACCATGGCGATGTTGGCGCGCAAGCTTTCCTGGGTGACTTTGGCGATGTCCTGGCCGTCGATCAGGATGCGCCCGGCCTCGACCTCGTAAAAGCGCAGCAGAAGATTGACCAGAGTCGATTTTCCCGCGCCCGACGGCCCGACCAGTCCGACCCGCTCGCCGCGCGCGATGGCGAAGTCGATGGCATGCAGAACGCCGCGCGTCGTGCCATAGCCGAAGCGCACATTCTCGAACCGCACCTCACCGCGCGTGACGTGCAAGGTCGCGGCATCGGGCCGGTCCGGCATCTGGCGCGGCACGGCGATCGAACGCATGCCGTCCTGCACCACGCCGACATTCTCGAAAATCGCGGTCACGTTCTGTGCGACCCAGCCGGAGATGTTGGATATCTGCCACGTCAAAGGCAGCGCCATGGCGATGATGCCGACTTCGATCCGCCCGTTGGTCCAGAGCCAGACCGCCATCGCGCCGGTGCCCACGAGCAGCATGGCGTTCAACACGGTAAGCGAAATGCCGAACAGGGTGATGAGCCGAAGCTGGCGCCGGAAGGCGTCGGTGTGGTCGTCGACCGAAGCGCGCACGAAATTGTCTTCGTCGCGCGGCCGGGCGAAAAGCTTCACCGTCAGGATGTTGGTATAGCTGTCGACCACCCGCCCGGTCAGGGTCGAGCGCACCTCCGACATATGGCGCGAACGCTCGCGCAGCCGCGGAACGAAGATCCGCAACAGAACGGCATAGGCGGCGAACCATAACGTTACGGGCAGCGCCAGACGCAGATCGCTCGACGCCATCAGCACGAGCGCGCTGGTGCCGTAAACCAGGATGTACCAAACCGCATTGGTCGTCGCGACCACGCTTTCCCGCAAAGACGGGCCGGTTTGCATGACGCGGTTGGCAATGCGCCCGGCGAAATCGTTCTGGAAGAAAGTCCAGCTCTGACGCACCACATGCCAGTGGTTTTGCCAGCGAATGAGATTGGTGAGACCCGATGCAATGGTCTGGTTGGTGATCATGTTTTGCGTGAAGATCGCGACCGGGCGCACGATCAGAAGCACCAGCGCCATGCCCAGCAATTGCGGTCCGGCCTCGGCCAGAAGCGTGCCGGGCGCGTGAGTTGACACGATCGTGACCAGCCGGCCGATGAAGATCGGGATCGTGGTATCGAGCAGCGCCACGGTGAAGCCGGCCGCGAACAGAACCAGGATCAGGCCACGCACTTGCCGGACATAGTGCCAGTAGAACGCCATGAGCCCGGCGGGCGGCGGCGCTTCGGGCGGAAGCGCGGTCGGCTGGAGCAGGCTTTCGAAGAACCGGAATACGCGCATCACCGACAATCTGAGCCATGGGACAAGCGGGCAGGGCGACAAGGATACTCGCGGGACCCGGCTAAAGGGTCGCGCCGCCGCGCGAAACACCAGTATAGTGGCTCCTTGGAGGGATTCGAGCCGTCGGGGGCGAAATCGTCAGGTGCGAAATCATGCACACGATTCCGTGATGCCGGGAAACCGGGGGGCAGGTTGGCGCCGCTTCTTGCGCGCCGCGGCGGCCGGCGTGTGCCTGGTTGTCTTGGCGGCCTGCCAATCAACCAATCATCTCAGCGACAATTTCCTGCGGCTCTACGCGACGCCCGATCCCGCCTATACTAATTTTTTCGAATGCCACGGTTTCGGCTGCACTTTCGTCAGCCGCATCAGCCTCAGCGACGCGGAATGGCAAGAGGTGCGCGCGGTCTTCACGCCGCAAGTGGCCGATGCCGGCGCGGAGCAAAGGCGGATCGCCGAAGCTGTTGCGCTTATGGAGCGTCTGGTCGGCGCGCGGACCGGAACCGCGACGCATCAATGGACCCGCAGCAAGCTTCACATCGACGGCAACCCGCGTCTCGACCCGACGCAACTCGATTGCATCGACGAAGCGGTGAATACTTGGACCTACCTCACCTTGTTCGGCAAGGACAAGCTGCTGCGCTATCACAGCGTCGAAAAGCTGGCTTATGCCGGCGGCTTGCCGGATTTCAATTTCGATCTGCGCAACACGGCGGTCATCCGCGCGATCAACAGCGGCAAATATTTCGCGATCGATCCGACCCTGGTCGATGAAGGCGAGCCGCCGCCGATTTTGCCGCTTTCGGTCTGGTTGGGGCATTGGCCGCCGCAGCTTCCGGCAAAAGAGGCGGCCCGCGCCGCGCAGCCTTAACCCTCATATAACAAGCGTCGCTTAACCTTCCTCTTCGTGAAGCGGTTCCGACCGCCCGACCTGCGAGATTTCTTCATTCTTTCCTCGCTCGACGATCCGAAAGATCTTGAGGAGTCCGATCATGGTAAACGACCGTTGGGATTTTTGTGCGTCGCTGTTTTCGCCGTTGATCGTTGCCGCCGTCGTCGTGACGGGCCTTGCGTCGCTCTCGGTTCAAAACCTGAATGGCAGCAGCGCCGTGCACCAAATAAAGCTCGATCATGCGGCCGCGGTTCAGCGGCTGTTGTTCCGGAGCTGAGCGGCAAATCCAGCCGTTAACGGGGCCGATCCCCGAGCTCGACGGCAAGCGCCGTCTCCCGAGCTCTCGTCTTTCCGAGGCGGGAGGCCGCCATTGACGGGCAAAGGTCGTCAGATTCCCGTCGCGCGCCCTGGAATCGGGCGCCTATCGTCACCATATAACGGACTTCAAAACGATTCGGTCCGCTCGTTCCGAGCGGCTCTAACGATACACAATCGAGTTGACGGCTTCCTGCAAAGCGTTCGCATTTGCAGCGCGTACCTTGCTTGCGGACCTAACCGAGCGGGGGCACCGATTTGGCCATTTCGCATGAAAGACAGAACGCCTGGGCGTCGCTTGCAGCGCCTTTGATCGTTGCGGTGATCATCGTGACCGGTCTGGGTTGGCTGGCGGTTGCGAATCTCGACGGCCGCGTCGCGGCGCACGAATCCCGCTTGGAGCATTCGAGCGCGATGCAGAAGTTGCTGTTTCGCTCGATTCAGTAACGCGACCGCCGCCGATCGCGCCCCATCGGCAGGCGCGCAATCCCGGGACAACGACAGGAAGGCAAAGACGCGTGACCGTTCGGGCCGAGCGCCCAGACGTCAATCGCTTTGGACGGTGCGTGTCTCGACGGCGGTGAACTGACGCGCATCCGCGATCACGGACAGCGCGATGGTCTTTTGCCGCGTGGCATCGTAGGCCGATGTCAGTTGCGCGTGCTCGATGCCGTCGGGACCGGCGAAGATGGCGGTCAATATCCAGACCGAATTCTGGAATGCCGTGCCGACATGACGGAATTGCTGACCGAGTTGCGGTTGCTTCGGGGCCATGATTTAGATGCGCTCGCTGTCAACGACACGGGCTTCATTCGCGTCGCTCAAGGACCTGACCGGGCATTGCCGGATTGCGGTCGAAACGAAACCTGTTACGGCTGCTTTGGAACGTCTGGATTTCATTGCGGATTCCATAATCATAAAAAGGGGGAAGTGAAAATTCCCCGGTCCGGTCTCGAGAAAATCATTGTGCCTGGTTCGCTTCAGCCCCAGGGAATCATCGGACAGACGCGGTGCAAGGCAACCCGTAAACGCGCCGTGATCGAAGGGCGGGGCGGTAGGAGCGCGATCAAGCGCTCGGCGATTGCCGGAGATTCGGATTTTGGCCAATTGCCATTCGGCAAGCCGTCAATCACGGAACTCAAGCGCTGTGCCGCCTTTCCCTTCGGCAGCCGGCCAAGCTGAACCGCCTGTTGCCAGGGATCGATGCCTTGCCGCGACAAGGCCGAAAGAACCGTCAGCGAGGCGTGATTGTCTTCCTCGCCAATCGGCGCGAAAAGAAAATCGTTGTACTCCGATTTGAGCAGAGAAAATGCCGGAGGAAGTGTGCCTTCGCGCTTGCGCATCTCTCATGCATAGGCGCGATAGAGGGCGTAAGCGACAATCGCGCCAATCAGCAAGACCGGAACGATGAAGGGGGGAACGAACCAAGAGGCCACGGATGCACCCTTACGCTTTGCAGGCGGGAGGGCGGCGTCCCTCTCAGCCGCAGGTGCCCAGTGGAGACCCTATCCTGCGATTGTTAGTAAATGAGCGCGAACGCGGCGCTTTGCAAGCTCATTCGATCCGCGATGCGTTCCGATCGGTTCCTTCGGTCGCCGCCGTCATTTAAATCACCTGCGCAAGCCGATTTGATGTAGTATGCCTCATCGGTACAGCCCGTCGTGGCATGTCCGGCTGAGAGACAAGAGAACTCGGTCAAAGCGAGTTGCGCGCTCCCTGCTTCACAGAGGAGTTCGCATCATGATCCACAAAATCATCACGATGATCGTTGCGGCCGTTGCCGTGGCGGCAAGTTCAGCGGCGTTCGCCGAAAGCGCCAGCGCGCCGCAATCTGTCGACGCAAAAACCTGGTCGCAATCCATCGAGCTGTTGAAGAACGACGGATATACGCATCCGGTGATCATTCAGTCCGCGGGAGCACCCGGCAGCTGGATCGGTTCGGCGAGCAAAGACGGCCATCGCGTCGACGTCGCGGTCGATGCCGCCGGGAATGTCACGCAGCATTGACGCGCGTCGGGTGATTGGATCCCGGCCGCGCGATCTATGTCGAACAGGGAAAGCGGCTAGGCGATCGCCGGTTGCAAGCCAAGACGCTGCTTGATAGCCGCCTCGGCAAGAAAGACCAGGCCAGCCGGATCGCGTATCTCGTAGACGATGAAGCCCAGGCGCAGCATGTGCCGCGCGCGGTCGAGCGCCGAGGCTTCGAATTTCTCCAACGCGGTATTCCGCTCGTCCGATTCGGGCCGGCGTTTCGTATCCCAGATGACGGTCCAGGGCTTGCCGCTATCGGGCTCGCGTGCCGACAGATATTGCCAACTCAGCGTCGACTTGGATTTGTGTCCCCACTGGCTTGATGTCATAGCTCTTATATGGGGAGCCGGAGGCGTTCGTTCAAGTAATAAGCCAAGAATAGGTATGTCTATGACATTCCTTGAAGTTTCATATATTGAAAGGAGAGTTGCGGCCGCGAAATAATTTTCGGATAAATATTTTATTGTCAAATAAAATTTGATACACCACCAATAAAATGGCTTGTGCGTCGCGATTCGTGCTAATATTTAAGGTGATATGACAGCGCCGAGCCGGCGCGCCGGATTTGTCTCGCATGCTGCGCTGCGCGAGGCCAGCCGATGAGCGAAAGATGCACCAATCGATGAATGACATGGAAAGCAGGATGGATTCGCACGACTTGACCGCCAGTGAAACGCAAGCGCTCCGCGACGTCGCGCGCGGACGCTTGATGCAGCGCAAGATCAGCGCTGCCGATTGCGAGCGATTGCTTGAATTGGGCTATGTCGAGCGGCGATTTGGCGGCATACAAGCAACCGCCGAGGGCCATCGTTACGTAGTGGCTCATCCGGCATGAACCGCTCCCTGTGCATTCCGGCGTCGCTCGCGGCGCAACATAACGGGCGCGCCACATGGCTTTGAGCTTCCCGCGGCAAATTCGCGGCTGGGATTTGCGGCGAAATATCGTCAATTTCCTCGGCGAAGACGGCGGCAACCCGACGTCTTGCGCGATCTCGATGGAAGCGCTGGTCGAGCATTTCGGTGCGCGCAAAGGCAGCAAGCAGGCCTGCCTCGCCGCGTTCGATCGGTGGCGCAGCGCGATTCAGCAAAAAGCCAGCGACAAATATGACGCTCTGGACCCCAAGGCAGCCGTTCTGTTGCGGAGCGCCGACTTTCCTTGAGCGGACTCATGCGCAAAAGCTAGGCCGAGACCGGTCGCGGAGTGCCTAACCCGGTTGGCTTGAAGATGGCCACTAAAAGGCTCATATTGTTAGATCGGACTACATACCGGATCGCCTGCCTTATTCGTCGCTCGCCGCGAGCGCCATGTTCGATCCGGCCCCACGATGTCGATGATCGGCGATACGATTGCGCCAAACGAGCCGGCCTTCTTTCCGGCGCGTTTGCGCACCAAGGAGAATGATGGCGTTCAAACCCAATTATCGCATGCAGCGCGCCGACCGTCAGCGGGCCAAGGAACAAAAGCTGCAAAAGAAGATGCAGCGCCGCGCCGAAAAGAGCGCGCAGCAAGACCCCAGCTCGAGCGATACGCCGAACGCCGCTCTCCCGGAAGTCGATGCGGTGGAACCAACCTCGTGAGTCGGACGAGCCCGCTCTACTCCGTCAAATCGATCGCGCAATCAACGGTACGGTGATACATGCAAGTCTTCGTTCGGGACAATGACGTCAACGGCGCGCTCCGCGTGCTCAAGAAGAAGATGCAGCGCGAAGGCACGTTTCGCGAGATGAAACGGCGGCGCTCCTATGAGAAGCCCTCGGAACGCCGCGTGCGCGAAAAGGCCGAGGCCGTTCGCCGATACCGCAAGGCGATGCGCAAACGCCTGGAGCGCGAAGGCTATTGATCGGCTGTCCATTCCCCATCACCACAAAGGAGCCCGCCCTGTGACGGCACCTCTCAAGTTCAAGCTCGGACAATCGGTCGAATTCGTGTCCAGCGATCTTCGCCCAAAGCCGCTCGGATCGTTCAAGGTCGTGCGCGTGATGCCGAGCGAGCGCGGCATCCAGCAATACCGCATCAAATCGGTCATGGACGGCCATGAACGCATGGTGATGGAAAGCGACCTCAGCTGATTTGGCGCCGCTGCGACAAGGCTGATGTCGATATCTCAACCGGCATCGCGCAGCCGTCTAACGCGCAACTTACCGGGGACGGACCGCGAAACGCGTCCTTGATAAGCCGCGCCGTCGTCGCCATATAGATGCTATCAATCGACCATGGGTCGGCCCCGTTCTTACGCTCTTGCGAGCCAGACCCGGTCCCATCCAAGTTGGCGCTTTGATCCGCGGCACATCCGTGTCGCGGTGTTTGCTTTTGGAGGGACTCCATGTCCATCGGTACAGTTAAGTGGTTCAATTCAATGAAGGGTTATGGCTTCATCCAGCCGGATGACGGCGCCAAGGATGTGTTCGTACACATCTCGGCCGTCGAAGTTTCCGGCCTCGGCAGCCTGCGCGAAGGTCAGAAGCTCAGCTTCGACGTCGAACGCGGCCAGCAGGGCAAGGTGTCGGCCGTCAATCTCAAGAACGCCTAAATCTGCGATGGGGCGGCTTCGGCCGCCCCTCTTTCTTTTTCCAACATTATCGAGATCACCTTTATGCAAGATGCCAGCACGCTGGATGTCTCCGGCGTCATCGATGGCTTGCGCCATGATCTTTCCTCGCCGGCCTCGCGGAGCCGCTTGGCCGCGTATGCGAAAGCCGACATGTTGCGCGCCGTCACCCAGCTGGCGAACACCGCTTTGCCGTTCCTGGCGAGCATGGGCGCGCTGCTTTACGGTCTCGATCGCGGCTATTGGGTTGCGGCGCTGTTCGCGCTCCCCGCCGCGTTCCTGGTGGTCCGCTTGTTCATCATTCAACATGATTGCGGCCATTTCTCTTTCTTTGCGTCGCGTCGCGCGAACGATATCGTCGGCCTTGCCCTGAGCGTGTTGACGCTGATGCCCTACGCCGCCTGGCGCAGGACGCACGCCGTCCATCACGCGACCAACGGCAATCTCGACCGGCGCGGAACCGGCGACATCACGACCCTCACCGTCGCCGAATATCGCGCGAAGCCGCTGTGGCGGAGATTCGTCTATCGCGCCTACCGCCACCCGATGGTGATGTTCGGCATCGGACCGCTCTACGTCCTGCTCGTCCATTATCGCTTTCCTTCGCGCACGACGTGCCGGGACTGGGATAGCTGGGTCAGCATTTTCGCAACCGACGCCGCCGTCGCCGTCATCGCCGTCGGCGCATCGCTGATCGTCGGGCCGGTCGTTTTCCTGAGCGCCTGGGGCGCCGTTCTTTTCCTCGCGACCGCGATCGGCATGTGGCTGTTCTACGTTCAGCACCAATTCGACACCACGTACTGGGAGCACTCGGCCGCGTGGGATTTGCGCACGGCGGCGATCGAAGGGAGCTCGTTCTACGATCTGCCGCCGATCCTTCATTGGCTGACCGGCTCCATCGGCCTCCATCACATTCACCACCTCGCCAGCAAGATACCGAACTACCGCTTGCGGGCGTGTTGGGAACAAAATCGCGAATTGCTGCATGCCAAACGCCTGACGTTCGGGGCGAGCATCAAAACCGCCGGGTTGGCACTGTGGGATGAAGAGCGACGAAAGCTCGTGTCGTTTCGCCACGCTGCAGCGCCTTGCGCGTGAAGAACGCTATTTCCCTATAACCTCGTCGGAGGAAACCATGGCGAAAGAAGATCTGCTGGAATTCGACGGTACGGTGCTGGAACGTTTGCCCGATGCGCGGTTCCGCATCCGCCTCGACAACGGGCACGAGACGCTGGCTTACACCTCGGGACGCGTGAAGAAGAATCGCATTCGCATTTTGGCGGGAGATCGGGTGACGATCGAGATGACGCCCTACGATCTGACCAAAGGCCGGATCAATTTCCGGCACAAGGACGAGCGGGCCGCGCCGACCGGCGCCGCGCCGCGCCGCCCGAACTGGCGGCGTTAAACCGCTACGCTCTATCAGCACGTCGCGCGCGCCGCTTTTTTGTGCGGAAGCGCGCCAATCGCCGATTGCCGTAAGCGTTCAAGCGCATCCGGCGTAAAGTGATGACCGGCGTTCGGTTTCACTCGGCATCACAGGCCGCGGCCCATCATGCAAATCCGTGTCGGCTACGAACTGATCTACGATTGTCCGCAGCCCACGCCGATGATCTTGACCTTGAACATCCATTATACGCGCGCGTCGGATGTCGTCGTGCCGGACTACCTCACGACCGATCCGTCGGTGCCGATCGTCGCCTATCGTGACGGCTTCGGAAATTGGTGCACGAGGATCGTGGCGCCCCAGGGGCGCATTCGCATCGCGAGCACGGGGATCGTGCGCGACAGCGGGCGACCCGACGAGGTCGCTCCGTCGGCTTGGCAACATCTCGTGCAAGACTTGCCCGAGGAAACCTTGGTCTTTCTCTTGGGCAGCCGCTATTGCGAAACCGATCGCCTCTCCCAGGTCGCGTGGGATTTGTTCCAGCGCTCGCCCCTCGGCTGGGGGCGGGTGCAAGCGATCTGCGATTTCGTGAACCGTCACATCGCTTTCGGCTACGAGCATGCGCGGCCGACCCGGACGGCCTGGGAAGCCTATAACGAGCGCAAAGGCGTTTGCCGCGACTATGCGCATCTCGCAATCGCCTTTTGCCGCTGCATGAACATTCCGGCGCGCTATTGCACCGGTTATCTGGGCGATATCGGTCTGCCGCCGCCTTACGCGCCGATGGATTTTGCCGGCTGGTTCGAGGCTTATCTCGGGGGGCGTTGGTATACTTTCGATCCGCGCAACAACGCGCCGCGCATCGGGCGGGTTCTGATTGCGCGCGGCCGCGATGCCGCCGACGTCGCGATCAGCAGCACTTTCGGTCCCAACACCCTGGTGAGTTTCAAGGTCGTGACCGACGAGATTACCCAGGGTAGCTGACGCGCTTTCGGGTGGCCAGGCGCCTTCGTCTCAGGCTATGTCAACGCGGTGGCGCCGATCTGTTTCGCGCCGTCATAACCGGAGACGAATCATGGCCGATACCGCGCCCAGCCTGAAGCTCACTTGCGAAGGCGCTATGAAAATCCTGCAAGCGGCGATCGCGAAATCGACCGAGATCGGCGTGCCGGAATGCATCTCGATTGTCGATACCGGCGGGCACTTGTTGGCCTTTGCGCGCATGGACGGCGCCTTCGTGCAGTCGATCGATTCCTCGCTGGTCAAGGCGATGACGGCGGCGTCCTATTCCGAGCCCACCGGCAACATCGAAGCCGGCATCGATTTGAAGCTCGCCATCGCCACGGGCGGCAAGCGCGTCAATCTGCCGGGCGGGTTGCCGATCATCGTCGACGGCCACACCATCGGCGGAATCGGCGTCGGGTCGGGAACTGGGGCGCAGGATCTCGTCGTCGCCAAGGCCGCGATTGCCGCTTTCGGCAAGGCCAAGCGGTTTGACTAGGCTGCACAAGGCCATAATCGCTCCGCGTCGCCCGCCGGTCTCGAAGGCGTTCCTTCGTCAGGCCCGATTGATCCAGATCAAAATCCCCCGATCTGAAATCCATAGGCTGTCAGTGGGAAGGAACCGCCGGTGCAATTAACCATGCGCGCAAATGCAGGCGCGTTTGAATCGCCCTCGAACGCCGCGATCGTCTCGCGCCGGTCTTTGACCGGCCGCGTCTCGCGCCTCGATAATTCCACGCCGAGTACGTCCCCTCCCAAGCCATTCCCGCCGGGCGCGTGGCGCTGAGGGCGGCATTACGCGGAGATCGGCAATCCGAACGAGGCATTCCATGCACCCTGCGTCCCAAGAACCTTCGGTTTCATATCTTCGTCCCAATCTCGAACAGAAATCGCGTCTCAGCGCTCCATCGCTCGGCGATTGGTACCTGGTGGGCGTGCTTTGGTTCGCCAATATCTTTGCGTTTATCGATCGCCAATCCTTGCCGCTTCTGGTCGGCCCGATCGAGCAGGACCTCGGAATTTCCGATACGGAAATGAGCTTGCTGATCGGCCTTGCCTTCGCGCTGGTCTTCACGGGCTTGGGCTTGCCGGCGGGCGTTCTCATCGATCGCATGAAGCGGAAATGGCTGATCACCTGCGGCGTGACGGTCTGGTCGTTTGCGACGATGAGCTGCGGTCTGGCTTCGTCCTATTGGCAGCTTTTCCTCGGCCGCATGGGCGTTGGCGTCGGCGAGGCCTGCTTTCCGCCGGGCGCCGTCGCGATGATGAAGGACGCGTTCCCGCCGTCGTCGCGCTCGCGTGCCATCGGCTTCTGGTCGAGCGGCGCCACGATCGGCGGCGGCATTGCCTTGCTGGGCGGCGGCGCGATCCTGGGATTGGTGAGCGGTCAGGTTTCGGTGGCCGTGCCGGTCATCGGCAGCGTGAAGCCGTGGCAGCTGGTGCTCATTGTTGCCGGCGCTCTCGGGCTCGTCGTCGCGCTGCTGATGACGACGATTCGCGAGCGCGACCGCACCGGCGCGGAGAACGCCGAGGCGCCGACCATCGGGCAGACCTTGCGCTATCTCGGCAAACAGTGGCGCGTCTTCCTGCCGCTCGCCCTCGTCGATATCGCGGGCTCGATCGTGATGTTCAGCTTCCCCGCTTGGACGCCGACCATGCTGGGGCGCGTGTGGCATCTGTCGCGGCCGGAAATCGGGCTGATCTACGGTGTGATGACGCTCGCTTTGTCGCCTGCCGGTCAGTGCTTGTCGGGACTGGCCGTCGACTATTTGGCGAAATGGCGGCGCGACGATGCCGCGGCCGTCGCCGGTATCGCCGTTTGCACGGTGATCCTCGCCCCGGCCGTCATGCTGGCTATTGCCCCGTCCATCGCGACGACCTGGATCCTGGTAGGCATCTACACGTTCCTGGCGCCGTGCATCTTTTCGGTGGCGACGGTCGCAACGAGCAGCCTGACGCCGGCGTCGATGATCGGCAAGGTCGCCGGTCTGCATTTCTTCTTGTTCAATTTGCTCGGCTTCGCCTTCGGCGCGATGCTGGTTGCCGTTGTCTCCGATCGCGTCTTCAGCGGCGCCACGGCCATCGCCTATGCGATGTCGAGCGTCATCGGCATCTTCGATGTCATCGCCATCGTCTCGTTTTTCGTCTTGGCGAGCGGCATGCGCCGCGCGGCGCGCGAAAGCTGGAGCGGGTGAAGGGAATCGAACCCTCGTCGTAAGCTTGGGAAGCTTCTGCTCTACCATTGAGCTACACCCGCAACCCGGTTGATTTATAGCGGTTTTGGGCGAATGCTCGCAAGGCTCGGCCGTTCTCCGGCCTTCACCGGCATGGGGTTCCTCCTTGCTGCTCGATCCGCTCTTCGTCAAATTCGCGCTCATCCTCGGCCTGTCGCTGTTCTTCGGCCTCGCCTTCGAGGAGTTTCACGCGCGCACCGGGCTGCTGCGCCCCGGCGGCATCCGCACCTTTCCGCTCCTGGCGCTGAGCGGCGGGCTGCTTTACCAGCTCGATCCCGATCGCAAGCTGCTTCTGGTCGGCGGGTTGCTGATCCTCGGCGGCTGGCTGTTCGTCGCTTACCGACGCCAGCTGCGCGAACACGATGGCGATGCGCGGTTCAACATCGAGCTCGTGGCGCCGGCCTGCAATACGCTCGCTTATCTCATCGGTCCGGTGACCCTCGCTTTGCCGGCCTGGCTCGCGGTCGGCGCCACCGTGGCGGCGGTGTTGCTGCTTGGCGCGCGCGACCAGCTGCATGCGCTCGCGCAACAAGTGGATATGCGCGAGATCACCACGGCGGCAAATTTCCTTATCCTGACCGGCATCGTCCTGCCGCTTCTGCCGAACGAGCCGGTGACGACCTTGACCGCGATCACGCCGTACAAAGCCTGGCTGGCGCTGCTCGCGGTCTGCACCTTGTCCTATGCGAGCTATTTGCTGCAGCGTTTCCTTGCCCCCGCCGACCGCGATCTCGTCGTGGCGTTTCTCGGCGGGCTCTATTCCTCGACCGCGACGACACTCGTGCTCGCGCGTGCCGCCGCACGCGATCCGGCGACCAACATTTTGGCCCAGGCTGGCATCGTTCTTGCCACCTCTGTCATGTATCTGCGCATCCTCGCGATCGTCGCGCTGTTCGACCTCCATCTCGCGACGATGCTGTTGCCGATCCTCGCCGCTCTCTGCGCCACCGGCCTGGCCGTGGCCGCGCTGCAATACCGCCGGGCAGGCGGCACGGCGTCGGCGACGCGCGACATCAACCCGCGCAACCCGTTGGAGTTCTCCTCCGCGCTGCTTTTTGCGGTGTTGTTCGTCGTCGTCTCGATCGTGACGCAATGGGCGCGCAGCCATTTCGGCACGGTCGGCGTCGATGCGCTGGCGGCCGTGGTTGGATTTACCGACATCGATCCCTTCGTGCTGAGCATTGCCCAGGGCGGCACGGGTTCGATGCCCGACAATCTCGCCAAGGTCGCGATCTTGATCGCGATCGCGTCGAACAACACGCTGAAGGCGTCGGTCGCGCTGGTCGTCGCCGGTTGGCGTGCGAGCCTGCCCGCTGCCGCAACGCTGGTGGCGCTGGCGGCGGCGGGCGTTATCGCGGCGGTGATCGTCTGAAGGCTTGCTGGTCGCGCCGCTTCTATTTGAGGCGGTCGGCGATCTTCGCAAGACCTGCCTTGGCGCAGGCTTCGTCGCCCTGACGATTGGGCACGCCGCTCACGGCGATTGCGCCCAATAGCTCCTTGCCGTCGGCGCCGCCCAGAATGACCACGCCGCCGGGCGCGAGAATGAGATGCGGCAGCTTGGCGACCGCGGGCGAGGGCGGGCGATCGCCTTTCTCGGATGCCTCCACCATCGCGCTGGTGTTGGTTCTGAACGAGATCGCGGTATAGGCCTTGTCGTTGGCCATGCGGATCGTATGGATGCCGGCGCCGTCGCCGCGCAGGAAAGCCTGCTGCACGCCGTCGGCGTCGAGAAAGGCCGAGCTGACCAGAAAACCCTGGCCCGCGCAGGTGGCGACCGCCGCCGTCACGGCTTCAGCGGCGAGCGACGCGGGAATGCGATGCGTCGCCATCAATCCTTCGGCGCAAGCGGGCTGTGCCGCCATGCCGATGCCGAGCGCAAGGCCGAGAAACGCCGAATGCGCCGCAAAATGCGTCTTCATGTTCCCTCCGCTTTTTTATGGGCGCCCGACGGCGCCTTGGCAAAAAACGATAAAGGAACCGCGCGGTCAAAGGGAGTCGCTTGGCCGCGCGCGCGATAAGTTGATCGGCGCGCTGCGCAGAGGGTCAGGCGCTGGCGATGAATTCCCGCATCGAGGTCGCTTCGCTTTCGACCTCGTCGAGCCGATTCTTGACCACGTCGCCGATGCTGACGATGCCGGTGAGCGCGCCGTTCTCGACGATCGGCACATGGCGGAAGCGCCGGTCGGTCATCAGCCCCATGAGGTCCGCGACGCTGTCGCCGGGTTTGCCGGTGACGACACGCCGGCTCATCAGCTGCGCGACTTCGAGCTCGAGCGCTCTGGCGCCGTGATCGGCGAGCGCGTGGACGATATCGCGTTCCGATAAAATACCGTCGACCGAGCTTCCGTCGCCGCTCACGACCAAGGCACCGATGCCGTGGCGGCGCAGCAGCCCGACGGCGGCAGCAATCCGCGCATCCGGCGCAACCGTCACGACGTTCCGGCCCTTGTATCTCAGGATGGTTTCGACATTCATCGCAGTTTCCTTTCCCTTGTTGCGGCAACACGCCGCTTTTGCGGTCGCTTGCCGTCTCCAGATCGGGAAAGCCGACGCGGTCAGCCCCACGCCGGCCCCGCTTTTATAGATCAAGTGTACGACAGAATTGGGCAATGCCAAGATTAATCCGGCGGCCGCGCGGTCGCGCCAGGGGCGGCTTTCGGCTATCGTCGGTGCACGCATAGCGGAGGCAAACATGACAGAGTCCACCAAGATCAATGACTTCCTCAGCGTTTCCGGGCAGATCTCGCTGGCCGATCTGGCCGATTTCGCCAAGCAGGGCTTTGTCACGGTGATTAACAACCGGCCCGACAATGAAGAGCCCGGCCAGCTCGATCACCAGACCGCCGCGGCCGAGGCCAAGACGCGAGGGCTCGACTATCGCTATCAGCCGATCGTGTCCTCGGCGATTTCTCGCCACGATGTCGTCGAGTTCAAGAATTTGCTTTCGCACGAAGGCAAGCCGATCCTCGCCCATTGCCGCAGCGGCACGCGGTGCTATCTCATGTTCGCCTTGAGCCGCGCCTTGTTCGAGGGCGAAAGCCCGTTGATGCTGGTCGCCGAAGCCGCGTCCAAGGGCTATGACATTCGCGCCCTGCCGATGCTGGTCGAAAAGCTCGAAGCCGAGAAATAATCGGCGGCGCATGAACTCGCCGCGCCCGCGAAAACCGAATTTCCTCTTCTTCATCGCCGATCAGCTGCGCGGCGACCATCTCGGCTGCTACGGCAATCGGATCGTGCGCACACCGCAAATCGATGCGCTGGCCGGCGCGGGCTGGGCGGCCGATGCGTTCTTCGTCGCCAGTCCGATCTGCATGCCGAATCGCGCCACCTTGATGACCGGGCGCATGCCGTCGGTTCACGGCGTCCGGCATAACGGTATTCCGCTGTCGCTCGGTGCGACCACTTTCGTCGAACGCTTGCGCGCCTCGGGCTATCGCACTGCGCTCGTCGGCAAGTCGCATCTTCAGAACATGGCGGGCAATCCGGCCACCTGGCCGACCGATCCCGCCGGCCGGCTCGATGGCGAGGCACGAACGCCCGAGCGCGGGCGCTACGATCAGGAATGGGGTCCGCTTTGGGCATCGAATCCCGAGCAGGATCTCGACCTGCCTTTCTATGGTTTCGATGCGGTCGATCTCACCATCAACCACGGCGACGATCTTCAAGGTCATTACCGCCGCTGGCTGCGCGCGCATCATCCCGGCGCCGAAAATCTTCTTGGCCCGGCCAATGCCGCGCCCGCGCCAAGCTTCGAGCTGACGCGTTGTCGCCAGGCCTGGCGCACGCAAATCCCGCCCGAGCTGCACCCGAATGCCTATTGCACCGATCGGACGATCGCGCGGCTCGAAGATTACGCTTCGTCGGGCGAGCCGTTTTTCCTGATGTGCTCTTTCGCCGATCCGCATCACCCCTATACGCCGCCCGGCCGTTACTGGGACATGTACCGGCCCGAGGCGATCGAACTGCCGCATTCGTTTCACGATCCGGGCAAGGGCTTGCCGCCGACCGTGCGCTGGCTTTGGGCCGAGCGCGACGCGGGGCGCGCGGTCAAGCACACGCCGCAGCTCTTCGCCTGCAGCGAGCGCGAAGCGCGCGAGGCGATTGCGCTCAATTACGGCTTGATCAGCTTCATCGACGATTGCGTCGGCAAGATCGTCGCGCGGCTCGAAGCGCTCGGCTTGGCCGACAACACGGTGATCGTCTTCACGGCCGATCACGGCGACTATATGGGCGACCATCAGCTTTTGCTCAAAGGCCCGATCCATTATCGCGGGCTCATTCAAGCGCCGTTCATCTGGCGCGATCCCGCCGGGCCGCGCGGGCAACGCGCCGACGCCTTGGTCGGAACGGTCGACATCGCGCCGACGATTCTCAACCGCGCCGGCGTCGCCGCTTACAACGGCATTCAGGGTGAGGACCTCGCGCCGCTGATGCGCGGCGCCGCGCCAATCTATGATGCCGTGCTGATCGAGGAAGAAGGCCAAAGGCTCGGGCTTGGTCTGCCGAGCCGGGCGCGGCTGCGCTCCCTGGTCACAAAGCGCCATCGCTTGAGCGTCTATGACGGCGTCGCATGGGGCGAGCTTTATGATCGCGAAGCCGATCCGGATGAATCGGTCAACCTCTGGGACGAGCCTTCGGCCGCCCCGCTCCGCGCCGAACTCGCACTGCGCCTAGCCAAGAAGATGATCGAAGTGTCCGAGACCAGCCCTTATCCGACGGCGTCGGCTTGAGCATGGCTGGAAAGCGGTAGGGCATCGCTAATCCTCGTCCCAATCCGGGGAATAGCCGCCCCATTCGACCAGCCTTTCGCCTTGCGCCAAGGCGTCGATCGCGGCGCGGTCTTCCGGCGCCAGGGTGAAATCAAAAATGGCGATATTCGCCGCGGCGTGGTCGCGCTGCGCCGCCTTGGGCACGGCGGCGACGCGCTCCTGATCGAGCAGCCAGCGCAGCGCCACCTGGCCGCCGGACTTGCCGTATTTGCGGCCGATTGTCGTGAGCGTCTTGTCCGTAAAGACCCGGCCACGCGCCACCGGCGCATAGGCGGTCAGCATCATGCCGTAGCCTTTGAGCGCTGCGCGCAACGCGGCCTGTTTCAGGAAAGGATGGTATTCGACCTGGTTGCACAGCAGGTCGGCACCGTGGCGCTCGATTGCTTCCTTGAGCAGCGCGACCGTGAAATTGCTGACGCCGATGAAGCGTGTCTTACCGGCGGCGCGCAGCCCGGCGAGCGCCCCTAGGGTTTCGCCCAAGGGCACTTGCGCATTGGGCCAATGGACCAGGAGCAAGTCGACCTGGTCGAGGCCGAGTTGGCGCAGGCTCTCCTCATGCGAGCGCTTGACCGCGGCCGCGCGCAAATTGCTTGGTGATATTTTTGTGGTCAGGAAGATGGCGTCGCGCGGGAGCTGGCTGTCGCCGATGGCGCGGCCGATTTCGCTCTCATTGCCGTAGATTTGCGCGGTATCGATATGGCGATAACCCAAATCTAACGCCTGTCGCGTCGCACGATAGGCCGATTCGCCCGCTAACGCCCAAGTGCCGAAGCCGAGCGCGGGTACTTTAACCCCTTTGACATCTATGTATTGCATTCTTGCCTTGTAGCGCCGCAGCCACGCCCTGCCTATAGCGCAGCGCCGCCGTCTCGCCTTGCCGCCGACGCGCCGAAAAGCTTGCGCCGTGGCGCTCGATGTTTGAAGCTGAGTGAGAAGCTGAGCGCAGAATGCGGGGCTTGATGACGGGGGAATGGTTTTTACGCCGGATTGCCGCTGCGCTGACGGCTCTGGTCGTCTGGGCTGGGCAGGCTTGCGCGGCGCCGGCTCCGGTGGCGCTGCCCGATCACGGTGCGATCGAGGCGGCGCTCGATGGCGATGGCGCGCTCGTCTTGAGCGGTCACCCGCTCGATCGCCCAACGCTGGCCGCCTTTTATCAAAAGCACGGCTTCGAGCCGATCTGGAATGACGAGCGCACGGCCGCGCTGCGTCGCGCCTTGGACGAGGCTGCGTCGCAAGGCCTCGATCCCGCCGCCTTTGCCATGCCCGGCGCCACATTGCCGGCGCAGCACGAGTTGCTGCTGACCGATCTCTTCCTGCGCTATGCCTCGGCGCTGACCCGTGGGCGCGTCTCGCCTGGCGACTTCGAGAGCGACTGGCGGATCGCGTCGCCGGCCTTCGATGGGGCCAAGGCGCTCGATGCCGCCATTGCCGGCGACCCGGCCGCCGTGCTGGCCGATCTGGCGCCGCACGATCCCGCCTATCAGCGCCTGCGCGACGCCTTGGCGCATTACCGCGATCTCGCCCGCACCCCCTGGCATCCGCTCAAGAACACGGCGATGCGGCCGGGCGATAGCGGCGACAATGTGCGCGCCCTGCGCGATCGCCTGGCGGCCGAAGGATTCCTCAATGCCGCGGCGGCGCCGGACGATGCCTCTGCCGCCGATCCCGTCGTCTACGACGATGCTGTGGCGGCGGCGGTGGCGCGTTTCCAGACGACGCGCGGGTTGACCGTCGATGGCACGGCCGGCCGCGCAACTCTGGCCGCGCTCAACGTCTCGCCCAGCATGCGGCTGCGCCAGATCCGGATGAATCTCGAGCGTTGGCGCTCGCTGCCGCGCGTCAACGCCGGAACGCGGGTCGAGGTCAATGTCGCCTCGGCCATGGCGGTGCTGTACGAGGACGATCAACCGGCCAAGACCATGCGCGTCATCGTTGGCGCCGTGATCCATCCGACCCCGGTGTTGCGCGCGCGCATGATTTCGGTGCTGTACAACCCGCCCTGGAACGTGCCGAGCTCGATCATCGAGAAAGAAATCCGCCCGGCCTTGAAGCGCGATCCGCGCTATTTGCAGCGCGGCAACTATGTCTATGCCGATGTCCATGGCAGCAAGCAGCTGGTGCAGCTGCCGGGACCGAAGAACGCGTTGGGCCTGCTCAAATTCGAAATGCCCAATCCCGACGACATTTATATGCACGACACGCCCGACAAGCGCTTGTTCGAGTTGGCGCGGCGCACCATCAGCCATGGCTGCGTCCGGGTCGAGGATCCGCGCGATCTCGCGCGGCTCGTGCTCGATTCGCCGGATTGGCCGCGCGAGGCGATCGATCGCGCGATCGCGACCGGCCAGACGCAAAGCATACCGCTGCGCCGCACCTTGCCGGTCTACATGCTTTATTGGACCGCCTTCGTCGATCCCGACGGCACTGTCGAATTCCGCGACGACGTCTATGGCCGCGACAAGCGGCTGGAAGGCGCGCTCGCCGCGGAAGATGCCGCGGAACGTCTCGCCACCACCTCGGACAAGGCGAGCAAGAGCTGACATTCAGGAAAATTGATGAAAGGTTTCATGCCATGACAGAACGTCATACGCGCCGCCATTTGCTGGCGCTTGCCGCGGTCGCGGCCACGGGTTTGGTCGCCGCGCCGGCGCTTGCGGCGCCCGCGATCACCATGCCGCGCGGCCCGGGGCGCCGCACGCTCGCCTTTCACAATCTTCATACCGGCGAATCGCTCGACCTCGTCTATTGGGCGGAAGGGAATTATCTGCCCGACGCGACGCAGCGCATCGAATATTTGCTGCGCGATTTCCGCAACGGCAAGACCCATCCGATCGACCCGAACCTTTTGGACCTTCTCACGGCGCTGCGCACGCGCCTCAATACCGACGCGCCCTATCAGGTCATATCCGGTTATCGTTCGCCCGAAACCAACGCCATGCTGCGCGCCAGCACCGAAGGCGTCGCGACCAACAGCCTTCACCTCCAAGGCCGCGCGATCGATCTGCGGGTTCCCGGCCGGTCGCTTTCTTCGGTCCACCATACCGCCCTCTCTATGCGCGGCGGCGGCGTCGGCTATTATCCCCATTCGGATTTCGTTCATCTCGATGTCGGGCGAATCCGGCGCTGGTAACGTCCACCGCTTCATCGACGTCGATCGTAGGGGGTAAGAAAAAATCATGGCCGAGGCGAAGCCGATCAAAGTCATGGCCTTGTCGGGCAGCCTGCGCAAAGGGTCGTACAATACGATGGCAATTCACGCGGCGAGCGATGTGGCGCCGGAGGGGATGAGCATCGAGCTTTACGACATCTCGCAGATCCCGATGTACAACGACGATGTGCGGCTCGCGGGCTATCCGCCGGTCGTGCAGGATTTTCGCCACGCCATCGCGGCGTCCGACGCCATTCTCTTTGCGTCGCCGGAATATAATTATTCGGTTTCGGGCGTTCTGAAGAACGCGATCGATTGGGCGTCGCGCGCGCCCCACATGCCGTTCGACGGCAAGACCGCCGCGATCATCGGCGCCAGCGGCGGCGTGCTTGGCACGGCCCGCAGCCAGCGCGATCTGCGCTGGATCATGTCCGGGCTCAACGTCTATGTCGTGAACCTGCCGCATGTCTATATCGGCGGTGCGGCGCAGAAATTCACCGCCGAAGGCGAGCTGACCGATCAGACGACCGTCGATCTCTTGAAGCAGCTCCTCGAGAATCTGCGCGATCTCACCCTGAAGCTCAGCCCGCGCTAAGCCTCACGGCACCAGCACCGCGGCGCCGGTGAGGCGGCCTTCGCGCAAGGCGGCCAGCGCCTCGTTCGCCTCGGCCAGCGGAAAGCTTTGCGTCGTGGTGCGCACCGGAATTTGCGGCGCCAGCGCCAGAAATTCCTCGCCATCCTGGCGTGTCAGATTGGCGACCGAGCGCAATACCCGTTCTTCCCAAAGGAGGCGATAGGGGAAAGACGGGATGTCACTCATATGGATGCCGGCGCAGACCACCGTGCCGCCGCGCGCCGTGGCGGCGAGCGCCGTCGGCACGAGCGCGCCGACGGGTGCGAAAATCAGCGCCGCGTCAAGCGGCTCGGGCGGCATGGTGTCGGACCCGCCCGCCCATTCCGCGCCAAGGCTTAGCGCGAATTCCTGGCCCGCGCGGTCGTCGGGCCGCGTGAAGGCGAAGACCCGCTGCGCGCGGTGACGCGCCACTTGCGCGACGATATGCGCGGCGGCGCCGAAGCCGTAAATCCCCAACCGCTCGGCCGCGCCGGCAAGCTTCAGCGCGCGATAGCCGATGAGACCCGCGCAGAGCAGCGGCGCCGCGGCGACGTCGTCGAGGCCGGGCGGCAGCTTGAAGCAAAAGCGCGCATCGGCGACGGCATATTCGGCGTAACCGCCGTCGATCTGATAGCCGGTGAAGCGCGCTTTCCCGCACAGATTCTCGCGGCCCGAGCGGCAATAGGCGCATTCCCCGCAGGTGAAGCCGAGCCAGGGCACGCCGATGCGATCGCCGAGCTTGAGCGAAGCCACGCCGTCGCCCAAACCCGCGACATAGCCGACGATTTCATGGCCGGGCACGAGCGGCAGCTTGGGGTCGGTCAGCTCGTTGTCGACGATATGAAGGTCGGTGCGGCACACGCCGCAGGCGGCGACACGGATAAGCACTTGATGCGGGCCGGGCGCGGGCGCCGCCATATCCGCAGCGAGGTGCAAGAGCCCCTGCTTTTGCTCCAATCGCATCGCGCGCATGGGCGGCCTCCCGGCCTCGAGCCTGATCGTCTCGAGCCCAATCGGCTTGAGACGATCAGGCTCTCCATCATTGAATGAGAGCAAGATTCACGGGTCAGCATAATTCATGCTGACCCGATCTTGCTCTAAGGCGTGTTGCCGCGCAACGAGGCGGGGTGGCCCGGCAGCTTCAACTCGCCCACCGGCATCAGCTTGACACCTTGGATGCGTAGGATCGCGAGGCTGCGATCGAGGAAGCTGCCGGCATAAAGGAATCGTCCGTCCGGGCTGAAGGCGACCGCCTCGGCGAGCGGTCCGATTTCCGCTTCGGCGACCTTGCGCACCTTCTTGCCCTCGATCCGCAGCAGCGCGATCAATGCATGGTCATGGTGATAGAACGCAGTTTTCGGACTGCCCGAGCCGTTGAGAACGAGCGCGGCGGCGTAACCGCCGGCAGGGCTGACGGCCAGGCCTTCGGGTCCGTCGCCGACCACGACCTGATCGACGACGCGCGGCGGATTTTCTTCCATGTCGATGACGGCGACCGTATCGGCTTGTCCGTCCGAAATATCCAAGCCCTGATTGCTGACCAGGCCGAGCTTGCCGTCGGGCGTGATTTGTACATTGTCGGGGTTGAGCCCGGTCGCCATCGCATAGCCGGTATCGGTCACCTTCTGCCCGTCGATCGCCAGCAGCTCGACCTTGTTGGCTTGGCTGAGCGTCACCAGCGCATGCTTGCCGTCGGGCGCGATCGCGACCGCGGTCGCATCGAGACGCGGTGTCGCCTGCTCGGCCAGCGCCACGGTGTCGGCAAGCTTCACCTCCTTGCCGTTGATGGTCAGCACGCTCACGGAATTATCGGCACGGTTGGCGACGAGGGCGAGATTGCCGGCGCGGTTGATTGCCATGCCCGAAGGCTGCTTGCCGATGGTCACGGTGCCGAGCGATCGCGGCGGCGACGCGGTTAGATCGAGCACGAACAGCTTGTTGTCCGGCACGCCTTTCCAGCTATCGCCGTCGGCGACCCAATCGAGCGAGTTCGCGACCAGCGCCAGGCGCTCATTCGGCGTGATCGCGAGATTGGTCGGCGGGCCCGAGATCGTGTTCATCAGCGGCACATTGGCGACGATGCGCGGCTCGACCCGGTTGCGGATGTCGATGATCGAAACCGTGTCCTTGCCGGGCGGCAGCATCATCGGCTTGCCGTCCGCGTCCCAGCCGCGCTTCTCGTCATTGCCGCTGATGAGGTATTGCGCGCGGGCCGGCACGCCGAGCGACAGGATCATGACGGCGAGGGCGCCGCCGAGGGCGACACGCTTTGGAACCATTTCAACCTTGCTCTAGGGTCGAGACTCAATCAGGTCCACCAGATGATAGCGGCCGCGATGGCGACGGCTGCTGCGAAGTTGATGGCGAGCTTGTCGTATCGTGTGGCGATGCGGCGCCAGTCCTTCAGCCTGCAGAGGGCACGCTCAATGATATTGCGGCGTTTGTAGGCTTCTGCATCGAAGGGGTGGAAGCGTTTGCGTGTCGGGTTGTTCGGGATCACCGGAAGGGTGCCGCGCGCCAGGAGGAACTGGCGTAGTCCGTTGCTGTCGTAGGCTGTATCAGCGGCACAGATCTGAGCTGGCGGCAAAGGGCCGAGCAGGCCGAGGGCGGCGCGCACGTCACCAAGCTGGCCGGGTGTTATCTCGAACGCGATGATCCGCCCGCAGCCGTCGACGACGGCATGGATTTTGGTCGTGCGACCGCCGCGCGAGCGACCAATCGCCTGCGCTGAGGCCCCCCTTTTCCGCCGCCCGCCGAGCGATGCGCCTTCGCTGTGGTGCTGTCGATGATCTGCATACCGCCTTCGCTGATGTTCGTCAGCGCCGCGAATAGGCGCTGCCAAACGCCGCGGCGAGACCAGCGATGAAAGCGATTATAGATCGTCGTGTAAGGGCCGTAGACCGGAGGACAATCCTGCCAACGACAGCCGACTTTCAGGACGTGAATGATCCCGCTCAGCACCCGCCGATCATCGACCCGCCGAGCACCTGGTTGGTTGTAGGGCAGCAGCGGGGCGATCACGCGCCACTGATCGTCACTCAGCCAAAATTCTCCAGCCATGATCCGAACTCCATAGGTTCAGAGCTTGAATCACGTCCGTATAAAAAGTTCAATGGGTTGATTGAGTTTTGACCCTAGGCCATTATCGCAAGCTTCGCTGCGCCAGTGTGCCACGGGAATGACGGTCGAGCCACCAGCGCCAGGCACTTTTCCTTGCCCGCGGCGCCGGTCTATCATGTGCCCATGCCGCCCAAGCGCAATCCGCTCAATCTCAACCCGCTGCAGCTGAAGACTCTGACCTTGCTCCAGGCGCTCGCACGCCTGCCGGATCACGGCCGCCCGGATGGCGACGGCGTGCTTGTCGGCAATCTGCCGCATCCGCATGGCGATCATTTCCATCTCGGCGATGCGGTTGTTGCGACGCGCGATGCGTCCGGGCTTTTCAATCAAGCGGCCTGGGTCGCGCTCGAGCGCAAGGGTCTGATCCGATCGATGTTTCCCGAGGCGGCGGTGCTGACGTCTTTGGGGCTCGGCTACGACACCGGCCTTGCGGATGCCATGCTTCACCACGCCGATCACGGCGGTCACTGACAACCGACCTACCAGTGTAGTTCCGCCATGGCCGCCATCGGCGCGATGCCGGCGGCGGCGATCGCCGCTTCGAGGCGGGCCGCATCGGGCAACTCGCCCGGACCGGTGCCGAATTCTTCGTAATGAATGCCGCCAGCAACCAGCACGCTGTCGATTCCGGCGCCGTTTGCGCCCGCGATGTCGGTCCGCAAACTGTCGCCGATCGCGAGAATACGCCGCCGGTCGCCGATGCCGAGCAAGGTCACGGCTGTGTTATAAACTCCGGCAAAAGGCTTGCCGTGCCAGCGCACCTTGCCGCCCAGCTCCTCATAGCGTTGCGCGATCGCGCCGGCGCAAATGGCGCGCCGGCCTTGGTGATGCACGACGAGATCGGGATTGGCGCACACCATCGGCAGATCGCGTTGCCTGGCGCTCCGCAGCATCTCTTCATAGCGTAGGACGTCTTCGTCCCAGCCCCACGGGCCGGTGTTGAAGACGAATTCCGCCTCGGCGACGTTCTCGACCTGCTCGAAATCGAGCCCGTCCATGACGCCATTGTCGCGCGGCGGCGCGATCAGATAACAAAGCCGTCCCAACGCCGCATAGAAGGCGTCGTCGCGGCGCTTTAGATGCTGCCAGGTTTCCTCGCCCGAGGTGTGGATGTGATCGTAAAGCTCGGGCGGAATGCCGATCTCGGTGAGACGGTGCGCGACCGGGCCGGCGCGGCGCGGCGCGTTGGACAGGACGACGATGCGCTTGTCGCGCTTCTTCAATTGCTCAAGCGCGTTGAGCACGCCGGGAAACGGCTTCAACCCGTCATGCAGCACGCCCCACACATCGAGGATGAATCCGTCATAGGCCTCGGCGATGCCACCGATGCCCGCGAGCAACTTGATGTCAGAGGCCATGCGAGGTGGTCGAAGGCAGATGCGCGTCGGCGCCGATCGCCGCGCTCACCGAGGCGAACCCATCGCGTGTCAGAAGCTCGGCAAGCTCGCGCTTGATGCGCTGCACCAGCCCAGGCCCGTGATAGACCAGCGCGGTGTAAAGCTGCACAAGGCTCGCCCCGGCGCGGATCTTCTGATAGGCGTCGGCGCCCGATGAAATACCGCCCACGCCGATAATCGGCAGCTTGCCGCGGGTCAGCCGGTACATCTCGGCCAGCAGCGCGGTCGAGGGCGCAAAGAGCGGCTCGCCGCTCAAGCCGCCGGGCTCATGCGCGTAACGGCTTTGCAGACTGGCCGGCCGTGCGACCGTCGTGTTGGAGATGATCAGCCCGTCAATGCCCGAGCCGAGCGCGGCATCGGCAAGATCGGCGCGCTCTTCCGGCGTCAGATCCGGCGCGATCTTCAACAGCAAGGGCGGCGGGTCGCGCGCCACGGCTTGCGCGCGCGCCTCCAAGAGCCGCGCGATCAGCCGCGTCACCGCCGATTTGCGCTGCAGATCGCGCAAGCCCGGCGTGTTGGGCGAGGAGATGTTGACAGTGAGGTAATCGGCAAGCGGGGCAAGGGTGCGCACGCCTTCGACGTAATCGCCGACATCGTCATGGGTGTCGCGGTTCTTGCCGATATTGGTGCCGACGATGCGCCGGTCGCGGCCGGTTCCACGCCGCAAGGTCAGCCGGTGCGCGGCCACGTCGAGCCCGGCGCTGTTGAAACCCAGGCGGTTGATCACGGCGCGATCTTCGCTCAGCCGGAACAGACGGGGCTTGGGATTGCCCTTTTGCGGCAGCGGCGTGATCGTTCCGACCTCGACGAAGCCGAAGCCGAACGCGAACATCGCGTCGACGACTTCGGCATCCTTGTCGAATCCGGCGGCAAGCCCGACGGGGTTGGGGAAATTCCGTCCCAAGATTTTAACGCCCAGGCTGGGCGCGTCGGTCGGAACCGTCCGGGGCGCAAGGCCCGCAGCGAGTGCGCGCAAGGTGGCGCGATGCGCGGTCTCCGGCGGCAGAAGCCGCATCAAGGGCAGGGCGAGATCGAAGAGCGCGGACATGCGCTGACGCTAGCGCAGCGGCGGCGCCCGCGACAAGGCCCGGCGAAACCTCTATATGCTGAATCCGTGCCTGTCCTCGCTCACAATCAGAACGCCCCGGCTATCCCCGTCGCCTTGCCCGCCGTGCCGGCGCTGGTCGCGGGACCGGCGCAGGCGGCGTGGCTTTCCGCCGAAGGCGAGATCGAAATCCTGAGCCTTGCCGAGGCCGGCAAGCGGGCGCGCGCGACCCCGCCCATGCTGTGTCATGCGCGCGCGACGCTCTCCCGCCTGGGCGGGCCGGGTTTCCCCGCGCTCGACCTCATGGAGCTTTACGCTTTCGTCCGGCCGGCAAGCTTCTGCCTGCCGACTCCGCGCGGGCTCGCCGTGGCGCTGGGATTGCCTCTACCCAAAGGGCTCGAAGGCGAGGCGCTGACCCTGGTTGCTGCTGCCGCTGCGTTGCTCGCCGAGCTGCGCGGGCGCGATGCGGGCGAAGCGCGCGTGCTCGCCGAAGCGATGGGAAAAGGCGGTTGGGGCTGGGCCGATGCCGTGATCGCTTCCTTGCGGCCAAGCGACGCAGGACGTGCCGCCGATGGTCTCGCACCTTGGCGCAAATTGACCGAATGGTCGGAATACGCGCCCGAGCCGCCGCCGGGAAATATCCCGGTCGAAGAAAGCGAAGCGCGCGCGCGGCTGGTGGAGCTGCTCGGTGACGGCGCCGAGCCGCGGCCGCAGCAATCGGATTACGCGGCGGCGGTGAGCGCGGCGTTCCAGCCGCGCGAGATGCCCGACGCGCCGTTGCTGGTTTTGGCCGAGGCCGGCACCGGCGTCGGCAAGACGCTGGGCTATATCGCGCCCGCGAGTCTTTGGGCCGAGAAGAACGAAGGCGCGGTTTGGATCTCTACTTACACGCGCAATCTGCAAAGCCAGATCGCCGACGAGCTCGACCGGCTTTACCCCGACAAGGCGGAAAAGAATCGCCGCGTCGTCATCCGCAAAGGCCGCGAGAATTATCTTTGCCTGCTCAATTACGAGGAAAGCGTCGCGCAATTGGGCATGCGTCCGCACGATGCCGCGGCGCTCGGCCTGGTCGCGCGCTGGATCGCGGCGACGCGCGACGGCGACATGGTCGGCGGCGATTTTCCCGGCTGGCTGCCCGAGCTTTTGGGTCGCGCGCCAACCATCGGCTTGGCCGACCGGCGCGGCGAATGCATCCATTCGGCGTGCCCGCATTATCACCGCTGCTTCATCGAAAAAAGCGTGCGCCGCGCACGGCGTGCGCGCATCGTGGTCGCCAATCATGCGCTGGTGATGATCCAGGCCGCGCTGGGCGGGCTCGACGATGCCTATCTGCCGACGCGTTATGTCTTCGACGAAGGACATCATCTTTTCGACGCCGCCGACAACGCGTTTTCGCTGGCGCTGTCGGGGCGCGAAGGCGCCGAGCTGCGGCGTTGGCTCTTGGGCGCGGGCGAGCGTAGCCGCTCGCGGGCGCGCGGGCTGCGCCGCCGGGTCGAGGATCTGATCACGGGCGACGCGAAGGCGGGCAAGGCGCTCGACGATATTTTGCAAGCCTCGCGCGTGCTGCCGGCCGAAGGCTGGGCGCAGCGCTTGAGCGAAGAGCGCCCGCAAGGCGCGTTCGAGGCTTTTCTCGGCGTGGTGCGCCGGCAAGTCTTGGCGCGCGCGGCGGCACGCGATCAAGGCTACTCGCTCGAAGCCGAGTTGCGGCCTTGCATCGACCTTCTGCCCGATGCCGCGCGCGCCTTGGCGGCGCAGCTTGCCGCGATCGAAGCGCCGATCCGCGGCTTGATGGCGCGTCTGGCCGCGCGGCTCGAAAACGAAGCCGCCGAGCTCGACAGCGGCACGCGCGTGCGCATCGAGGCGATCTTGCGCGGCTTGCACCGGCGCGGCGCGCTCGCGCTCGGCGGCTGGCGCCACATGCTGGCGGCGATCGAAGCGGAACCGGCGCCCGATTTCGTCGATTGGCTTGCCTTGGAAAGAAGCGACGGCACCGAGCACGATGTCGGCATGTATCGGCACTGGGTCGATCCCATGCGGCCTTTTGCCGAACATGTGATGAAGGACGCGCATGGCGTGCTCATCACCTCGGCAACCTTGACCGATGGCAGCGGCGATCCGGTGCGCGATTGGGAGGCCGCCGAAGCGCGCAGCGGCGCGCCTTATCTGGCGAGCAAGCCCGTGCGGGCACGGGTGCCGTCGCCTTTCGACTACAAGGCGCAAACCCGGGTTTTCATCGTCAACGATGTGCGCCGCGAGGATGCCGGCCAAGTGGCGGGCGCCTATCGCGCCTTGTTCGAAGCCTCGGGCGGCGGCGCGCTCGGACTCTTTACCGCGATTACGCGGCTCCGGGCGGTGCATGAGCGCATCGCCGCGCCGCTGGCCGAGGCCGGGTTGCCGCTTCTGGCGCAGCATGTCGACGCGATGGATACCGCGACCCTGGTCGATATTTTCCGCGCCGAAGAGGATGCTTGCCTTCTCGGCACCGATGCGCTGCGCGACGGCATCGACGTGCCGGGACGGTCGCTGCGCTTGATCGTGTTCGACCGCGTGCCTTGGCCGCGGCCCGATATCCTGCACAAGGCGCGACGCGCGCGTTTCGGCGGAACCGCTTACGACGACCGGCTGACCAGGTTGCGGCTGCGTCAGGCTTTCGGGCGGCTGGTGCGGCGCGGCGACGACGCCGGCGTGTTCGTTTTGCTCGACCGCATGATGCCGTCGCGCCTGTTGGGCGCTTTTCCCGACGGCGTCGCGGTGGAGCGGATCGGCCTCAAGGAAGCGGTGACGCGCACCGCCGAGTTCCTAGAGCCTGATCGTCTCAAGCCCCATCGGCTTGAGACGTGAATCAGGCTCTACATCATTGAATGAGAGCAAGATTCACGGGTCAGCATAATTCATGCTGACCCGATCTTGCTCTTGGCCCGGCCTACTGATCGCAGTGGCTGAAGGTGCCGACCTTGAAGCAGGTGCTGCTGGTCTGCGTCGGAGCATTGCTGCCACCGGTCAGCGCGGTCAGCCCGGCGAGCATTTGCGCGACCGGCGTGGGCGTGGCGCTGCCGCCGAAGCCTTTCTCGGCATCGACGCGGCGTTGCCGCTCGGCGCCGATACGGCGGTCGAGCTCGGCGATGTCGCGGTTGATATCGGCCTCGGTGGCAAAGCCCGTGTCGATCTCGTCGGCGCCGACGGTGCGCGCGGTGAGGTCGAGATTGACCAAATCCATATAGGGGTAGCCGTTCTGCTGATAAGTCAGCAGAACTTTGGGCTTCGCACAGTCCACCGCTTGGCGGTGGCTTTTCAGGGCGCCGCTGCGCAGCTGCGCGTCGCAATCGGCATAAGCGGCTTGCGCCCGCTGGTCGGCGTCGCGGATCGCCGAGGGGAAATAAGTGCTGCCGCAACCGGCAAGGGCGCCGGCCAACAGGAGAAGGACGAGCCTGGCTTGTGTCATGGGGTCGCAGCATAGCCGAAGACGGGGCCGCTTGACAGTAGCGTTGTAAATCATGGCACTCTGGCCCGCACCGAAAGAAAGGGCATTCCTGTGATCGACCCGCAAGCAGCGCTGATTTACATTATGGTGATGGTTTCGGCCGCCGATAACGATATGGCCGATGCCGAGTTGCGAATCATTGGCGACATCGTCAATCACCTGCCGATTTTCGCCGGTTACGACGAAAAGCGCCTGACGCAAGACCTCAAATCCTGCGCCATGATGCTCGGGCGCGACGCGGGGCTCGAGGAAGCCTTGAAGACGGTCAAGGCGGCGATCCCGACCAAGCTGCGCGAGACCGCCTATGCCGTCGCTTGCGACGTGGCCGCCGCCGGCGGCGAGGTGAGCCAGGAAACCCTGCGCCTGTTGGAGCTGTTGCGGCACCGCATCGGTCTCGACCGTCTGGTCGCCGCGGCGCTCGAGCGCGGCGCCCGGGCGCGTTTCGCGCGTCCCTGACGGCGCGGTCGCGCGCGCACCGATGGTCGCGGTCACGCATCCCTCGCAGAGCACGTCCGCCGAGCGCGCGATTGCCTGGTGGCTGCTCGCCTGTTGCGCGCTGATCTTTCTCATGGTGGTGATCGGCGGCATCACCCGCCTGACCGAATCCGGCCTTTCGATCACGCAGTGGCAGCCGATCGAAGGCGCGCTGCCGCCGCTTAACGAAGCGCAATGGCAAGACGCTTTCGCGCGCTATCAGGCGATCCCGCAATATCAGGCGATCCACGCCGATATGAGCCTCGCCGATTTCAAGCACATTTATTTCTGGGAATATTTCCATCGCCTCGTCGGCAGGCTGATCGGCGCGGCGTTCGCCCTGCCGTTTCTTTATTTCCTTGTTCGCGGTCAGGTTTCGCGCGCGCTCGCGCCCAAGCTGGCAGGGCTTTTCGTGCTCGGCGGGCTGCAAGGCGCGCTCGGCTGGTACATGGTGATGAGCGGGCTCGAAGACCGCATCGAAGTAAGCCAGTACCGGCTCGCCGCGCATCTCGCCATGGCGGTGGTGATCTATCTTGCCATGCTGTGGGTGGCGCTGGATTTGCTGCGCTCTCCGCAATCCTTCTCCGCCCTCAAGGGCGGAGAAGGACGTGTCGCGCTCGCGACGCTTCGCCACGGCGCAAGCTTCGTGCTCGTCCTCGTTTTCACCACCCTGGTCGCCGGGGCTTTCGTCGCCGGCACGCGCGCCGGCTATCTCGACAATACTTTCCCGCTGATGGAAGGGCGTTTGGTGCCGCCGGATTACTGGCATCTCTCGCCCTGGTACCGCAATTGGTTCGAAAACCTCACCAGCGTGCAGTTCGATCACCGCGTGCTGGCCGAAACCACCTGGGCGGCAACGGCGCTGCTGTGGCTGGCGGGAATGCGCGCGGCTCTGTCGTCGCGTGCGCGCGCGGCGTTGCATGCGTTGTTCTTCTTGGCCTGCTTGCAGGTTGCGCTCGGGATTGCGACCTTGCTGCTGGTCGTGCCCTTGCCTGTGGCGGTGGCGCATCAGGCCGGCGCGCTGCTGGTGCTGACCGCCGCTCTGGTCGTCTGCCATTCGTTAAGACGCGACTGACACGCTGACCCTGCGGCCGCTTCTTTGCTATAATGCGGCCATGGCGGATTTCCCCGAGAAGACGCTGCGGGATTGGCTGGAAGCGGCCGAGAAGGAGCTCGGCGGCAAAAGCGTCGCGACCCTTTCCTGGCAAACCCTCGAAGGCATCGCGGTCAAGCCGCTTTACACGGCGGAAGATCTGGAACGGCTCGAATCCCTCGGCAGCTTGCCGGGCTTTCCGCCGTTTACGCGCGGCGTGCGCGCCACCATGTATGCCAACCGGCCTTGGACCTTGCGCCAATATGCCGGCTTCTCGACCGCCGAGGAATCGAACGCGTTCTTTCGCGAGAATCTGCGCCAGGGTCAAAAGGGCCTCTCGGTCGCCTTCGATCTTGCCACCCATCGCGGCTATGACAGCGACCATCCGCGCGTCGTCGGCGATGTCGGCAAGGCTGGGGTCGCGATCGACAGCGTCGAGGACATGAAGATTCTCTTCGCCGGCATTCCGCTCGACCAGATGAGCGTGTCGATGACCATGAATGGCGGGGTGTTGCCGGTGCTGGCGGCCTTCATCGTCGCCGGCGAAGAGCAAGGCGTTGCGCGCGAGAAGCTTTCCGGCACGATCCAGAACGACATCCTCAAGGAGTTCATGGTCCGGAACACTTATATCTATCCGCCCGGACCCTCGATGCGGATCGTCGCCGACATCATCGAATACACGGCACGCCACATGCCGCGCTTCAATTCGATTTCGATCTCCGGCTATCACATGCAGGAAGCCGGCGCCACCTGCGTCCAGGAGCTGGCTTTCACCTTGGCCGACGGGCTCGACTATGTGCGCGCGGCTTTGGGCCGCGGCTTGAAGATCGACGAGTTCGCGCCGCGGCTCAGCTTCTTCTTCTGCATCGGCATGAATTTCTTCATGGAGGTGGCGAAGCTGCGCGCGGCGCGTCTCCTGTGGGCGCGGCTGATGAAGCCGTTCAATCCGCAAAATCCGGCCTCGCTCGCTTTGCGCATGCATTGCCAAACCTCGGGCGTGAGCCTGACCGAGCAGGACCCTTACAACAACATCATCCGCACCACGGTCGAGGCGATGGCCGGCGTGCTGGGCGGCACGAATTCGCTACACACCAATTCCTTCGACGAGGCGCTGGCCTTGCCGACGCCGTTCTCGGCGCGGATCGCGCGCAACACGCAGCTTATTCTTGCCGAGGAAGCCGGCGTGACGCACGTCGTCGATCCGCTGGGCGGCTCCTATTACGTCGAAAGCCTTACTCATTCGGTCGCGCAAGCGGCCAACGACCTGATCGCCGAGGTCGAGGCGCTGGGCGGCATGACCAAGGCGCTCGAAAGCGGCTTGCCCAAGCTCAAGATCGAGGAAGCCGCGGCGCGGCGCCAGGCGCGTATCGATCGCGGCGAAGAGGTCATCGTCGGCGTCAATAAATACCAGGCCGAGGCGGATCACCCGGTCGAGCTGCGCGACATCGACAATACCGAGGTGCGCGAGCAGCAAGTGGCGCGGCTCAAAGCCATGCGCGCCGCGCGCGATCCATCGCGCGTCGCGGCGGCGCTGGCGGCTTTGACCGAAGCGGCAAAGACGGGGCAGGGCAATCTCTTGGCGCTCGCGGTCGAGGCGATGCGCGCGCGTACGAGCTTGGGCGAGGTTTCCGACGCGCTGGAAGCGGTCTTCACCCGCCACCACGCAACCACCCGCTCGATCTCGGGCGTCTACGGCGCGCAATACGCGGGCGACGAGGCCTATGCGCGCATTCTGCGCGAGGTCGAGGCTTTCGCGCGCGACGAAGGACGGCGCCCGCGCATGCTGGTGGTGAAGCTCGGCCAGGACGGGCATGACCGCGGCGCCAAGGTGATCGCCACCGCTTTCGCCGATCTGGGCTTCGATGTCGATGTCGGGCCGCTGTTTCAGACGCCCGAGGAAGCCGCGCGCCAGGCGGTGGAGAACGACGCCCATGTCATCGGCGTGTCGTCCCAGGCCGCGGGCCACAAGACCTTGGTGCCGGCGCTGATCGCCGCGCTCAAGGCGCAAGGCGCCGAGGATATTCTCGTGGTGGTGGGCGGCGTGGTGCCGCCGCAGGATTACGCGTTCCTGAAAGCCGCGGGCGTCGCCGCGGTCTATGGGCCGGGCACGAATATTCCGCTGGCCGCGAGCGAAGTGCTGAAGCTCATCGCCAAGAAACGCCTGGCGGCGTAATTCGACTATCGGTCCTATGACTGGTTCAGGGCCGCGGCGGCGCGGATCAGCGTCTTGAACGCATCCGCGTCGAGGTCTTCGCCCTCGTGGATATCGATCGCGCGCCTGGTGTTGCCGTCAAGGCTGGCGTTGAAAAGCCGTGCAGGGTCTTTGAGCGACGCGCCCTTGGCGAAAGTCAGCTTCACGATGCTCTTATAGGTCTCGCCGGTGCAGATGATTCCGTCGTGAGACCAGACCGGAACGCCGCGCCACTTCCACTCCTCGATCGCCGCGGGGTCGGCCGCTTTGATCAGCGCGCGGATATGGGCAAGCATCTTGCCGCGCCAGTCGCCCAGCTCCTTGATCCGCGCGTCGATCAGCCGGGACGGGGATTCGCTTTTGGGCGTTGCGCTTTTTTTCATCGTGTCGGCACCTCATCCGGCGGTTTTTCGATGTTGCGAAGGTACCAATCGCCCACTCTCCGTGCCAGCGTGATGGAGGCCGGCATCCCTTCCTGCCTTCCGCCCAATTCCAATCGCACGGCCAAAATCCGCTGGAACGGGCGCAACGGGAGTGGTGGAATGCTTCGGAGAGAGATGCACTGTCACTGTAATTTCTCAGTGGCTTACGATACTGATGGCGGTCGCCCGCTTGGGTGGACAGGCGCAACTTCAGGAACGGGAGCATCTCGGTATGCGGAAACGGACCATCGTCGTTACGGCGCTGGCGCTGATTGGGCTCGCGGCAGCAACGCAGATTTCAGCATTCGCGCAAAGCGCACCGGCGCGGGTGGAATACATCGACATTCGGTGGGACGGCACCGACCGTATGTGCGTTGTCTATCCCGATGGAAAGGTTGTGTTCTTCTGGCCGGAGGTTAAGGACATCCCGCGACCGGACGATGCGAATAAGCGCGCGTTCTATCTGACGATCGAGATGAACCGATTGACGAAGGAAGGCTATGAACTCGCCGGGTTTATCAGCGACGAGATTTTGATGAAGAGGACAATTCGCTAGGCCCCGCAATCGAATTACGGTGACAGTGCGTTTAATTTTACGCGCGGCGCCGGGAATCATCGATCGTGTCATGCGCGTGGTTCTTCCCGGACTTCTGCCGCAGGAACAGAGATAAGTGCACTGTCACCGTAACATCAGGAGAATCCTCTATGCGTCGTCTTTTGGCGATTGGGCTGGCACTCGCATTGGGTGCTTGCAGCAACACGGTCGCAAATCTGCATTATATTCCCACGGCAGTGATTCAGCCTGCCCCGGCTTCATCGATAGGCTCTGTGACGGCAATCGATCAACGGAAGGAAGCGCCCACACGCCTTGCTACAGTCGAGGGAGGGTTCGGGAATCCTCTAAAGACTCTCGACACGGCAAAGCCGGTTAAGGACGAAATCGCTGACGCGTTCACGGATGGACTACGCGCGCGCGGCCTACTGGCGCAGAACACTCAAGCGCCACTCCAACTTGTGTTGGTGGTACGAAAATTCGATGCGGACATGATCATTGGCCGAACAGCCCGCATCGACATGACAATGTCTGTTGTTGATCCGGCTGGGCGCGCAGTGTTTCAAGATAGTGCGATCGACAGTGAGTCCGACACCAAATTCTTCGAGACTGGAATCTTCGCCGACGTCACGGATCTCCAGACCCTATCAGAGGAAGTGTTAAACCGCACCGTAGACCGTTTGCTTGACAGTCCCGCTTTTCGTGCGGCGATAGCGAGAACCTCCGCTGGAGCGAACTAGTAGCTCTTCACTGGCGCACCGGGTGACAGATGCAGCGCAGCAAATGCTCGAATTACGGTGACAGCGCATTTAATTTGACGCGCGGCGACGAGAATGGCGCCGAGAATCATCGATCGTGTCACGCGCGTGGCTATTCCCGGCCTGCTGTCGGGGAAGCAGAGAGAAGTGCGCTGTCACCGCAATACCGTAATGCCGTAAGCCGTCATACGACCAACGCACGCCCCTTAGAGCGCGATCGTATTACGTCGAAATATTCGATCGTCACCCCCGCGCATGCGGGGGTCCAGGGCCAGTGACGTGCAGCCGCCCTGGGTTCCCGCTTTCGCGGGAACGACGATTCAAATCGAGACAATCACGCCCCTCAGCGCGGGGCGGCTGTGAGCTTGTCCTGCGTCTTGGTTTCGAAGTCGCTGGCATCGTGCCGCTCGTGGAGCTGATCCGCGGGATCGCCGCTCAGCCGGTTGACCTTGCGGCCGCGCTTCACCGCCGGGCGTTGGCCGATCATCGTCGTCCAACGCTGCAGGTTCTTATAATCCTTCACCTGCAGGAATTCGGCGCCGCCATATTGGTTGTACTGCGCCAAGCCGCCATACCACGGCCAGATCGCGATGTCGGCGATCGTGTAGCTGTCGCCCGCGATGTATTCGCTTTCCGCCAGGCGCCGGTCGAGCACGTCGAGCTGCCGCTTCGTCTCCATGGCGAAGCGGTCGATGGCATATTCGATCTTGGTCTGCGCATAGGCATAGAAATGACCAAAGCCGCCGCCGACATAGGGCGTGCTGCCCATCTGCCAGAAAAGCCAGGACAGGCATTCGGCGCGCGCGGCGCGCCCGGTCGGCAACAAGGCGCCGAACTTCTCGGCGAGATAGACGAGGATCGCGCCCGATTCGAACACGCGAACCGGCGTGGGTTCCGAGCGGTCGAGCAAAGCCGGGATCTTGGAGTTTGGATTGACGGCGACAAAGCCGCTGCCGAACTGGTCGCCTTCGCCGATCTTGATCGGCCAGGCATCGTATTCGGCGCCGCGATGGCCGAGCGCCAGAAGCTCTTCCAGCAGGATGGCGACCTTCACGCCGTTGGGCGTCGCCAGGGAATAAAGCTGCAGCGGATGGCGCCCGACCGGCAGCTCTTTTTCATGGGTCGGCCCGGCGACCGGCCGGTTGGTGCTGGCGTATCGCCAGCCACTGGCATCCTTCTTCCAGGTCCAGATCTTCGGCGGCGTGTAGGGTGTTTCAGTCATCATCGTCCTCGTCGTGGTGGCGCAGCCTTACCTCTCCGCGAGACTACGCCCGATGGGCCTCGCGTGTAAGGGCCCCTCAACGCGGCACGGTCCCGGAATTACGGTGACGGTGCATTTCATTTGACGCGCGGTGCCGGGGAATGGCGCCGTGAATCATGGATCGAGTCGCGCGCGTGGTTGTTCCTGGCCTGCTGTCGCGGGAACAGAGATAAATGCACTGTCACCGCAATTCCAAACTTGAATTCGGGAACGACCTAATTCGGCCAAAAGCGGACCTGCAGGATAGAGCACGTGAAGCAGCCTGGCTCAATGCGGCGTCAATCGACCCGCGCCGCGATCAACCAAAGCCGCGCCAGATCACGGATATCCGCGGCCGGCGAAAGTCCGGCAAAAACCTCTTTCGCCTTGGCCTTCTGACCGGCCTGAAGATAGGCGATCCCAAGATGAAGCTTGGCATCATCGGGGTTTTGCAGCCCGCCCTTCCCGAGACCTTTCTGAAACGCGTCGACGGCCTTGTCATATTGGCCGTAACTCGCATAGGCCTCGCCGAGCTTGACCCAAGCGAGGCCGTTGCTCGCTTGGTCCGCTTCGGCGCCAAGCTGCGGCAAGGATTTCACATCATCGCCGGCTTGGCGGCTCGCCATATCGGCAAGCCGTTTTTCCCGCTCGATGCCGTCGCCCTTGCCGAGCACGCCGGCTGCGTAGCCTTTGTCGAGAAAGGACTTGGCATCGCCCGGCAGGCCCGCGAGCAAAGCAAGCTGGGCCGCCTGCATATAATCGTCCGGCGTCTTCATTGTGCCGGTGGCGAGCATCAGCCGATCGACATCGAGCGCGAGCCGGCTCGAGAAGCCCGGCTTCTTTTGCACGGCGGCCAAGAGATCGGCCCAGTAGCCGGGCTTGGGATAGGCCGACACCAGCATCTCGAGCGCGGCGATGCGGCCGGCTTCGTCCTTCTGCTGATACGCGCTGTTCAAAAGCATCAACAGAAGATTCTCCTCCGGATGCTTGCCCGTTTTTTCGTCCACTTGCAGGATTGCGCGAATTGTCTTCGCGGCGTCGGCGAAGTCGTTCTGGAGGTAATAGGCCTGGGCCAGAAGCAGACGCGGCCCGTCCTCCGTCCCGCCGTCATGGTAATACCGTTCCGCGAACACGATCGCTTGTGGGTAATTCTTGAGCTGATAATTGATCTGCACCAAGGCCTGCACCCGCGCCAGCGCGTCTTGCGGCGATAGAATCCCGGATGCGAGCACGGCTTCGAGCGCCTTGCTGGCCAGCGCGTAATCGCCGCTGTTGAGCGCGATCGCCGCGCGAGTCCCATCGATCACGTAATTTTCATAGGGCGTCTTGTTGGCGACCACGTCGGCGGCGCGCAGCTTCTCCAGCGCCTCCTGGTATTTCTTCTGCTTCAGAAGCTCTTCCGCCGCCTGGACCGGCGCGCCGATTTCCGGCCGCGCGGTTCGCGCCGGCTCGGCGGAAAGGGAAGGATGAACCGCCCCGCCGAGCGCTGCGCACGCGATGCCGAGGCGAAGAATGGTCGATGCAACCGTCGCGCCCGCGCGAAACCGTTTCATGCTCGATCATTCCATATATTGTTCATTGCCGACGATGCCGATCTTCACCACGCCCAGCCTTTGCGCTTCGGCCAAGGCCATCGCGACATAGGAGTATTTCACCAAGCGATTGGGTGCGAGATGTATCTCGGGTTGCGGGTTCTTTTGCGCTGCGGCGCGGAGATAGGATTCCAAGGTCCCGCGATCGGGCACCTCGACGCCGTTCCAGGTGATGGTTCCGTCGAAATCGATGTCGAGATTCACGACCTCCGGCTGAACCGTGACCGGCGGCGGTTGGTCGCGCGGCATATCGAGCTTCACCGCATGGGTCTGGATCGGGATGGTGATGATGAGCATGACGAGCAAAACCAGCATCACGTCGATCAGCGGCGTGGTGTTGATGTCGACCATCATCGCGTCATCGCCCTCGGGCTTTCCCAAATTCATTGCCATGTGCTACTCCGCCGCAAGACCGCTGCCGCGGTCGGGTTCGGTGATGAAGGCTAGTTTCGCGATCCCGGCGCGCTGACAATCGACGACCACCCGGCCCACGAATTCGTAGCGCGCGTCCTTGTCGGCGCGGATGTGAACCTCGGGTTGCGGAATATCGACCGCGCGCTCCTTCAGTTTCGCGAATAGCACGTCGTTGCTGGCGAGCTTGCCGTCGTTCCAATAGATGTTCCCGTCCTTGTCGACCGCGATCACGATGTTCTCGGGCTTGGTCTGGGTCGGCTGATTTACCTCGTTCGGCAGCGCGACCGGAACCGTGTGCGTCACCACCGGTATGGTGATCAGAAAGATGATCAGCAGGACCAGCATGATGTCGACGAGGGGCGTCGTGTTGATCGATGCCGTCAGCGCGTCGTCGTCTTCCTCCGACCGCAGGCCGATATGCCCCGCCATCTCAGGCGCTCCGCGCGACCGGAGCGGGATTGGCGCGGGCGCCGCCGACCAGCAAGGCGAGGAGATCGCCCGAGAAATGGCGCACCTGATCCATCGCCACCTTGTTGCGGCGGACCATCCAGTTATAGGCAAGCACCGCGGGAACGGCGACGGCCAAGCCGATCGCCGTCATGATCAGAGCCTCGCCGACGGGACCCGCGACCTTATCGATGCTCGCCTGCCCGGCGATGCCGATCGCGGTGAGCGCGTGATAGATGCCCCAGACAGTTCCGAACAAGCCGACGAAAGGCGCGGTCGAGCCGACCGTCGCGAGCACGGCAAGACCCGTCTGGAGGCGGTTGTTGATGGAATCGACCGAGCGTTGCAGCGACATAGTGATCCAGCTGTGCCGGTCGATCTGCTCGGTGAGCGTTCCCTCGTGATGCGCGGCGGCGTTGAGACCGTCCTCGACCAACATGCGAAACGCGCTCGCCTTGTCCAAGATTTCGGCGCCGGCGCGCAAGCTCGACGCGGTCCAAAACGACCGGTTGGCGCTGCGCGCATGGTGCAGCAGCCGCGCCTGTTCGATGAATTTGGTGACCAGCACGTACCAAGTGCTCATCGACATGATCACGAGAATGATGATCGTGCCGCGGGCAACGAAATCGCCGCCTTGCCACAGGGCGGTCAGGCTATAGGGATTTTCGACCGTTTCCTGCGGCGGAGCGATTGTGGGAGGCGGCGCGGCCGGCGCGGCGCTTGGCGCCGTCGATAGTGCCACGCTCGCCGGCGCGGGCTCGCCGGATGGCGCTTGGGCGAAGGTAACAAAAGACGCGCTCGACAGAACGGCCACGATGAGCGCGATCACCGCCATGTGCCATGACGATGCGCGGCGAACAAGACCGATTCTCATGATTGATGCAGCTCCTTTACTCTGTGTGTGCGCCGATGTTGCGGGACCGCGCCGTTTCATCGAAGTTTCCAATTGATCGTGATCGTGTGCCACATTTGCTGCGGCTTGCCGTCGACCATCCCGGGGAAGAAGCGGTAATTCGCTTTGACCCCGGCAAGCGCGGCTTGGTCCAGCCTGTCGAAGCCGCTCGACGTCACCAGCTTTGAATTGATTACGCGCCCATCGACATCGACCAGGACCTGCAGCACGACCGCGCCCTGCTCGCCGAGACGCCGCGATTGCGGCGGATATTCCGGCTCTTGGCTGTGTTGGGCGTCGACTCGCGGCAGCACGCGGGTCGGCTCCTGCGCGGGCGGCTTCACCGTCGTGACCACTGTCGGCGCGGTGCTTTGCGCCGGCGGCGGCGGTTGCGCGATATTGATCTCGGGCGGCGGAATGAAAGGCGGCGGCGGCGGTGCCAATAGCGGCGGCGGTGGCGGCGGCTCGAGCTTTTCCTGCGGCGCCTGATCGATGATCTTGGTTTCGATCGGCGCTTGGATGACATCGACGGAGTGATGCGCAAGGGCGGTCACCAGCGCATAGATGATTCCAAGATGGAGCAGAACGACGACACCGATGCCGACGAATTGGCTGCCGGCGTTCTCATAGGGCGGATAAGCCAGGCTCTATCTCCTCATGGCCGACACGCGGCCCAGGATCTCAGCCTTGGCGATTTTCATGGCACGTGGCCCTTCGGCGCGGCGCGATTCCCGGCCCGATCCGCGTCGCGCTTGCACGCGTAGCTGCCATCCTTCGTTCTTCCGTATCCGTCCTGCCCCTTGAAGAGGTACCGGTTCGAAGGAACGTCGAGCCAAACAATGACATCGTTCCCGCAATTCTGACGCGCGGCATTTTCGCTCTCGAACAAATCGAGCGGTTCGGCCGCACCGGCGCGCTGTACGATAAGCGCGAGCGCCGCCACAATCGGCAGTGATTTAAGCAACACCTTCATCAGCTGGTTCCTATCCGATGCCGGCCCAATCCCGCTTTGTGCGGGACTGGGCCACCTTTTGCGACCAGGTCAACATGATTGGCTCAGCCCGCGCCGAAGAACTTGCGCACGCCGAAGAAGATCGTGCGGCGCGGACCATATTGCGGCGCGGCAACGCCGATGCCCGATTGCGAACGGATGAGATATTTTTCATCGAAGGCGTTGATGAGGTCGGCGCGGATCTCGATCGCGCCGCCCGGCGCGTCCTCGAACCGGTGCGAAACGCCGAAATTGACCTGCTCGTAAGATGGCACCGTGCCTTCGTTGAACACCCCCGGCGCTGCGTTGGCGGCCGTCGTGCGCACGCCAGTGCCGGCGAGGACATCGACGCTGAAACGCGTCGCCATCCAAAGGTAGGACACGCCGGCCGACGCCGTCATCAGCTGGCTATGGTCGGTATTGACCAAATGGCTGTTGGAATAGTCGAGCGTCGCCTGGTCGAATTCGAATTGCGTCGAGTTGATGCCCTCCGCTTTCTGCGTCGCGATCGCAAGATTGCCGTAATAGGAGAACGGCCCGTTGTCGTAGGAAGTCGTCAGCTCGACACCTTTGTTGTAGCCGACATGATAGTTGAACGGCGTCAGGACCACGGGCGCGCCGAACTGGCCCTCGTCGAGCAGATTACGGGCATATTTGTAATAGACATCGATGCCGGCTTTGAGCCCCGGCAAGATGTCTTGCGTTACGCCAACGTCGAAATAATGCGCGCGCTCGGCCTTGACGGGCGAGTTGGTCGTCGAGTTCTGCTCATTGGTCGTACCGACGAATTTCGTCACGGAACTAAGATCGACGAGCTCCATCGGCGGCGGCGTGAAATAATTGGCGTAGCCGGCGTGAAACGTCGTGCCCGTCAACGGGTTCCAAACGACGTTGAGCCGGGGGCTGACCTGATTCTCCATCGTCGTGGTGTTCGCGACGTCGAATTGCCCGCCGAAATTGACCGTGAGCGAGGGAAGAGCCTGCCATTCATCCTGCGCGAAAGTGCTGTAGGTCCAGCCGGTCTTGGCGTGGTTATCGACGATCGCGAAGGGTTGATTGGCGGGCAGCGTGCCGGTCGTGTCGAGCACATAGGAGGTGGTATCCGCGCTGGCGCGTTCGGCGCTGATGACCACGCCGCCGCGCAAGGTGTGATCGCTCGCTAGCTTGTAGCTGCCCTCGGCCTGGACGCCGTTGGTCACGTCCTGGCGTAGCGCATATTGAGAAACGCCGTTGAAGGCGAGATCGCCGAAAATGTCGGGAGAGAAGCGCAGGGTGCTGTATTTGCTGTAGGTCGAGATCTGATAGTCGAAATTTTCCTCGGAATGAAGGTAGGACAGGATGCCGAAATTCGAGGTCTCGATCTGGCGTTCGTTGAGCGCGTTCGAATCGAATGATGCTTGGTCGAGGATCGGCGAATTGGCCGCCGGCTGGCCCGGGTTGTTGGGGATCTGGAACCAGCCATAGAAGCTCCCGGCCATTGCGCTGATCTTGCTCGTCGGATTTATGATCTTCTCGACATAGCCGAAGCCATGCTCCTGGTTGGTGTCGTCATGCACCGCGTCGTAATTCGGGGTCGGCGAGTTGATGCCGTGCTCGCTATGAAAGAAGTCGCCGGAAACGAAGTAATTGAATCCGCCGACATTACCGGCATAGTCGGCGCTCGGCTGCAAGGTTGCATAGCTGCCGCCATACATTCCGACCGAGCCGCCATTTTGGAAGACGCCGCTCTTGGTCTGGATATCGACGACGCCGGAGGTGCGTAAGCCATATTGCGCCGGCAAGGAGCCCGTGATGAGGTTCATCGATTGGATGAAACGCGGGTTCAGCCCCTGGCCGAAGAAGCTGACGCCTTCCGGGATGATCACGCCGTTGATGCGATACTGGACGTTCAGATGCTCGTTGCGGATATGGATCGCGCCATTGGCGAGATTGTCCTGGTCGACGCCCGGCGCTTGAAGCAAGACTTGGTTCAGCGGCGCATTCTCGCCTTGCGGCATGTTTTCGATCGCGTCCTTCGAGAAGCCATAGCTCGACGCGCCGATCGCGGGCTCGATATTGTCGCGCGCCGCGTTGAGACGTTCGGCTTGGACGGTGATTTCCTCGTTTGAGGGTGGCGTCGTTGCGGGCGGCGGCGACGCGGTCTGTGCCGCGCTGGTCGAGGCGATACCGCAGGAACTTCCGACGACCAAGACACCAATGAAAGAGACGTGCTTTGCCCGCTCCGCAAGAAAACGGCGCTTCCTGAACGCTCTAGGCATAAGATGTGCTCCATATGAAAATCGATTTAACGCCACGACGCCAGAGGCGTCGCAGCGCGGTTTAGGCGGAAATCGATTTCAGATGGCGGGTGGAGCGCGGGTTTGGAAAAGAGTGAACCGCGCCAGACCGAGCGCGAGATCTGCGCTTGCCTGAATTGGAATTGCCGCGCCAATTGGCGGGGGCGGCAGCCTGATCGGGTCGGGCAGCGAAGTGGAACCGAGGAGCGCGATGCTTGCGCAGATCGCGCAAGCATCTTCGGTGACGCCGGCGAGGCCGGAATTGCCGGGTATCGAATGAGTGCGGACGCTAAGCTGCGTTAGCGAGGTGGCGGAGTGGCCGAGCGACCCAAAAAGCGCGTCGGCATGCATGTGTCCATAAGAGAGCACGAACTGCACGCATACGGCGAGGAATGCTAGGCGCGCACCCCACTGCCGAAGAGCAATTCGTTGCAACATCGTTCGTTCTCGCGGACACTTGTTTAGTCGGTCTTGCGTTATATCACTATGTTTTGTTATCCGTCCACAGCATTGCAGCGGCCCCGCCGCGGGGTGGAAAATGGCTAGGCATCGTTCGAGATCTGCGCGCCGCTTTGTGCGCGGCGAAGGCCCTGCCGCCACACGCGCTCGGCAGAGGCGCAAATGGCTCCATCGCTGGCGGCTCTTGCGTAATGCGAGCATTGTCCTTGTCCTCGGGTTCGCGCTGCTCGGCATCTGCGCTTTCTCTTATGATCACTATTTCAAATTTTTCAGCTATCCGTACAATCTCGGCGGACCAATCACGCCGCGCGGCTGACACCTGAGGAGACCCTTGATGGCTCATTATCGAAAGCCCCTCGCCGCCGCCGCCATCCTCAACGCGGCGATTTTCATGGTCGAAGGCGTGGCCGGACTAGAGGCTCACAGCCTCAGCCTCGTCATGGATAGCATTCACAATTTGTCCGACGAGATGGCGCTCATCTTTCTCTATTTGGCATTCATCCTATCCCAAGGCCTGTCGCGAAACCTTTTGCGCGTTGCCAACACGTTTAATTCGGCCGGCCTCATCGCGGTTAGCGGTGTGGTGCTATGGCAAGCGACGGGCCGCTTCCTTCATCCGGCTTCGGTTCAGGGATCCGTGTCCGTTGCCATCGGCGGGCTCGCCGCCGCTGCCAATTGGGGCGTTGCGCGGCTCCTTCTGGCGCCGGGCCGCGATAATGCCGCGATCCGGCTGGCCTATCTCCACAACATGGGCGATGTCTGGGTCTCGCTTGCGCCGGTCGTCGCTGGGCTGCTGGTGATCGCGACGGGACGCCCGCTTTTCGACCCGATTATTGCCGGCTGCATCGCCCTGTGGATCATTGCCACGACCGCCCTCGAGGTTTTTGCCTCCCGTGAAGAGCTGATGTGGCCGGAAAGGATTGTCTGCGGCCACCCCGATCACGACGACCCCATCGTGGCCAGCTAGAAACAGCATCGCGTCGAGCGTCCGCTTTGGGCGCCGAGCGGACGTAAGGTTATCCACAGACGCGAACTTACGGCCCTGTGCGTGCTCACTCTTGCGGCCTTTGCTCCTTCCGCGGCCGTGTCTTCCTTCTCTTCTAATGACAATCGGGCTCTCCGCCGATCCTGCCATTCCTAAGTTCGGGTGGCCAAAGGCTAGCCCCGCCAGACACACTTTCCCCGCAGGATCCAGTGCGTCAGCGATGCTCCGCTGCCAATTGCGGCAAGCCGCGAGCGGCGCTTAAAGGATCAGTCGCCCCTTGGAAAACCGCACCGGCTCTATGCCAGCGGTGGAAGCCAAACGCTCCTGAGAGGTGATAATGAGAATGTTATTGGTGAGATCAATCAACCCGTCTTTTCGCATCTTAACCAGTGTGCGGCTAACATGAACCTCCGATAATCCGACAATCTCGGCGATCTGGTTGCGACGAAGCGGAAAGAGACACATTGTTTCATCCGCAAGGCCTATTGCGTTGAGACGCATGAAAGTCTCCAAGAACAGGTAGGACAATCGCTGGATCGGGCTTCCGCTTCCAAGCAGAGCCGCCATCCTCTCGCGCCGCGACCGCTCCTCGGTCAAATGCCGCATCATCGCCAAGCAAAGTGCCCCGCCGCGTTCCGCAAGTTTTTCCGGCAGCGAGCGGCTGAGAACGCAATAGCGGAGCCGTGTCAACGCCACGACCGAATAACTGTGTTTGCCGGTGATGCATCCCTGCATGCCGACAAGATCCCCCGGCAATAAGATCTCTATTACACGGAAGGGAAGATTCGGAATGTCGGGGCACGCAACGGCCCAGCCTTCGAAGAGCGTATAGAGACCAGCCGCCGCTTCTCCGGCCTTTATAAGAAAGCCGCCGGCTGCGAGCGTTTCCTGTCTCGACCGCAACCTTCCCACAAATTCAAGGTCGTCATCACTAAGCGGATGAAAGGCTTCTTTCCGACGTAAGCTGCAAGTCTCACACGCGACAATCGACATCGTTAGTTTGAAATTGCTCCCCGTTGCCTGATAGGCATTCTTCTACATCGCGACACGTCGGCATCCGTGTCCAGCGTGATATTATTTTTTTGATACGCGGAATGCGAGTGCGTTTTTTCCGGCAAGGTGTCCTTGCCCCGAATATTGTCGATGCGAACCATCAAAAGATTATCGGCTCATCATTTGATGACGAATTTAATCGAGTTTTGTCCAACCGCTGCGATCATACGTCGCACGTCCAAAAGAAATTAGGGAAGTGGTGGAAACCGAATAAATCGCCTCTCCCATCGACTGGTAACTCGGTGTGCATTTCAACTCAATGTCCGCTCTCATTTGAAGGAATAATAGATGAGCAACACGATGTCGAGCAACGCAGCGAATGACCGCGACACCCGGTTGCGTTTCATGCGCATCAATGAGGCAACCGGCGATCATCTGCGCGAGTTCTGGAAGGTGGTCGAGCCGGCATTGCCAAAAATTCTTGATCAATTCTACCGCCATGTGACATCGGAACTGAGTCTGGCGCGCATGATCGGCAACGATATTCCACGCCTCAAGACGGCGCAGGGTTCGCACTGGGGCCGGCTGTTCAACGGCCGTTTTGATGACACGTATATCAACGGCGTCCGCACCATCGGCCTCATTCACAACAAGATTGGGCTGGAACCGCGATGGTATATCGGCGGTTACAATCTTGTGCTGGCCATGCTTCAGGAACTGGCGGTGAAGTCATATCGCTGGAAGCCTACCAAGTTGAGCGCTGTTCAGACGGCCGTCAACGCGGCGGTGATGCTCGATATGGATTATGCGATCTCGGTGTACCAGGAGGCGATGCTTGCCGAACGGCAGCAGCGCCAAGACAAAGTGACGAAAGCGATCGAAGAGTTCGGCGGCAAGTCGAAGACCGCGCTTGGCGCGGTCGCCGGCGCGGCCAACCAGGTGCAGAGCACAGCCAACACCCTTTCCGGTAATGCCCAACAAACCAGCGCCCAATCCACGGCGGTCGCCGCTGCCTCAGAGCAAGCCTCGGCGAATGTTCAGACGGTTGCCAGCGCCACGGAGGAACTCTCCTCTTCGGTGATGGAAATCGGGCGCCAGGTCGCCGAATCCGCCAAGATCGCGGGCCAAGCGGTCGACCAGGCCAACCAGACCAATACGACGGTTCAAAGTCTAGCTGCGGCGGCGGAAAAGATTGGCACGGTGGTCAAGCTCATCCAGGACATCGCTTCCCAAACCAATCTGCTGGCGCTCAACGCGACGATTGAGGCGGCACGTGCGGGCGACGCAGGCAAAGGCTTCGCGGTCGTTGCGGCCGAAGTCAAGAACCTGGCCAATCAGACCGCCAAGGCGACGGAGGAAATTGGCCAGCAGATCGCCGAGATTCAGGGCGCGACAAAAGAATTGGTGGGAGCAATTCAAGAGATCGCTACCACGATCACCTCGATCAATCAGATCGCCACCATGATCGCTGCGGCCGTGGAACAGCAAGGCGCTGCAACGAAAGAGATCGCGCGCAATGTCCAAGAGGCGGCCAAAGGCACGCAGGAGGTTTCGAGCAACATCAGCGGGGTCAATAAAGCGGCAAACGAGACCGGTGAAATGGCGAGCGGCCTCCTGTCGGCCGCGGGAGAACTCACGCGGCAATCCGAAGGACTGCGTAGCGAAGTCGAAGGATTCTTCGCGACGATCCGCGCCGCTTAACGCTCGCAAATTTCAAAGGCTCGACTGAACACAGGACATTGACCATGGCAGACCATGCCGGCCTTAGAGGCTTTCTCGTGAATATCGTCGCGTGCATCGCACTTCTTGCCTCAGCTCGAAACCGATTGACGGAAAATATGCTCGTCGCCCTTCAGGCCTATGGGACTGCCGTGCTCGGGTCGGGCATCATGACCAACGACGCTTTGGCCGCGAGCAAGGCGGGATACCCCGACACCATCGGTCAGCAAGCAGGGCGCCGTTCATGGACGACCTGGCCAAACTAACCACGGCCCTCGCGGCAACCGAGGCGAAATTCAAAAGGTTTCTCGCGGCGATGCCGGATGCTGTCCTCGTCGTCAATAGCGAGGGCGTGATTGAGCTTGCAAGCGAACAGGCCGAGCGCCTCTTCCAATACGATAGAAATGAAATGCTCGATCTGCCGATCGATCGGCTGCTGCCGCCGCGCCTGCGCCATGCCCATGGCGAGCAGATGCGCCGCTATTTTGACAAACCCGGCATTCGTCCGATGGGAACGGGGCTTGATCTCTGGGCGCTGCGAAAAGACGGCACCGAAGTGCCGGTCGAAATCAGCTTGAGCCCGTATCACGGACCGGGTAAGGCCGTCGTCATCGCGGCGATCCGCGATATAACGCCGCGCCGGCAAGCCGAACTGGAATTACGGAATAGCCGCGAGCGATTGGAGCGAGCGCAGCGGATTTCCGGCACTGGAAGTTTCGAGCGCGATTTGCGCACCGGTCACGTTACTTGGTCGGCACAAACCTACAGACTCTTCGCATTAGATGAGGCGGCGCCCGTGCCGTCGCGGGACGAGTTCCTGGAGCTCGTTTACGCGGACGACCGCGATAAATACGGGGCCGCGATGGATGCTTCCGAGCACGGGTTACCGGCATCGCCGACGGAATTTCGAATCCTCAGTTCGGACGGAACAATTCGATGGATCTACAGCGAGTTGGATGTGATCTTGGACGATACCGGGACGCCAATGCGGAGAGTCGGTACTTACCGCGACATCACCAAGCAAAAGTGCGTGGAACAGGAATTAATGCGGAGCCGAGAAAATCTGGCTCGGGCGCAGCGGATTGCGCATGTGGGGTGCTGGGAGCACGATCTCGTCAACAACGCCACCTTCTACTCGGATGAATTCCTCATAATCTGGGGCCTCACAAACACCTCGCCGTTGGCGTCGTGCCTGGATCTGGCAAAATTCGTCCATCCCGAAGATCGACAGGAATTCATCGATAGCAGCAGGGCGGCCGTGAAGGGGTGGGCTGTACCGCCCTTTGATTTCCGCATCCATCGGCCGGGCGGAGCAGAACGGATACTCCATTGCGAACATCGCATGGACTTCGACGAAAATGACAGGCCCATCCGGTTTTTCGCGACAGTACAGGACATCACCGAGTTGCATCTCGCCCAGCAGCGCGAACGCGAGCTTGAAAAACAACTCATGCATTCGCAAAAGCTCGAGGCGCTTGGTACGCTCGCGGGCGGTATCGCGCACGATCTGAATAACACGTTGGTGCCTATCATGGCTTTGAGCAAGATTACGGCACGCGAGTTCGAGATCGATAGCCCGCTTCGCGCCAATCTCGAAACCATCTTTGATGCCAGTCAGCAAGCACGCGATCTGGTCAAGCGCATCCTTGCCTTCAGCCGTAATGAGGAGGTGGACAAGCGGATATGCGACGTTGCGGAAATCGTCAACGAGGCGTTGAAGCTGATGCGTGCGACCGTACCCTCGACAATTCGGCTTGAGGCAAGGATTGCGCCGGTGCCGCCGATCATGGCAGATGCCTCGCAGATCCAACAGCTCGTCACCAATCTGATAATGAACGCGGCCCAAGCGATTGGACATCAGCTTGGAAAGGTCACAGTGATTCTCGATACCCGAGAGGATGCGTCCTTTGATCGAGAGATTTGCCTGTCGGTTCTCGACACGGGTGCGGGGATAGAGGAGGGAGTCCGGCAACGCATCTTCGAACCGTTCTTCACCACGAAGCCGGTGGGACAGGGGACCGGCCTCGGGCTTTCCATTGTTCATGCCATCGTCACCAGCCATAGCGGCCGCATTGACGTACGGAGCGCACGCGGCGAGGGCACGCGCTTCGAGATATATTTTCCCGTGCCTGAAGCGACCGCCCAAATAGCGCTGACGCTTCGCGGCAGCGGCCACGAGCGATATGCGGATCGCGCATCCGCAGAGAAGGTTTAGTCGCCCGACGCCTCGCTTACGAGGGTCTTGCCAGAGCGCCGCCTCGGCTTCGGCGCCGCCGCGGTATTAGGTCCGCGAACCGCCTGTGCCCGCGTGTCGCCAATAAGCAGACATTTCAAATTCGTCCTCACGTGTCAGCCTCGTGCCGATACCGTTGCAAAAGTCGGCGATTGCGAGGAATCTGCCCGGACGTTCTTGAGCGCGTCGAGACAGTCCCTGAGTTCCGCTTACCCTGATTGGTGCGGCGGCTTTAGCATCCTGTCGCTGATGCAAGGTGCTGACCGGCCAGCAGTGGCGGCCCTGTGACCAGCTTGGCGAGACGCCTCAGGTTTTGGGCGATGGCCGCGAGTGTAAACTCGTCTTGAGCGCCACGCGGGCTACGTAATCGAAGACGGCCGAGCCGCAAGATGCGTTTCAAGTGAGCGAAGCGCATCTCGATCTTCTTGCGTTCACGCCGCGACTGCTCGAATGCTTCGGTGCCGATGAGCGATCGGGCAACGTCGCGGGCGCGCTCGTGAATGTTGCGTGGAATCTCGCGCGCGGGTTCCTTCGGGCAGCATCGTGATTTGAGCGAGCATCGATCGCAGTCGAGTTTGCACGCCCGATAAAGCAGCGTCGTGCCTTCATGCACCGTGCCGCTGGTTCGAAGTTCCTTTCCCGCTGGACAATCGTAAGCGTCTCTCTCGGCATCGTACCGGAAATCGCTGCGCGCGAAGGTGCCATCCTTTCGGTTCGACTTGTCGGTGACAGGGATGTGCGGGGTGATTTGCTTGTCCTCGACGAGCCAGTTCAGCATCGGCGCCGATCCGTAGGCGGTATCCCCAGCGAGCCGTTGAGGCTTGAGACCAAAGCGCGCCTCGGTGCGCTCCAGCATGGTCCGTGCCGCGCCAACCTCGGCTTGGCGGACGGCGCGTGAGGCCTCGACGTCGACAATGACCCCAAACCGCGCGTCGATCAGATAGTTATCGGCATAGGCAAAGAAAGCCGGCCCCTTGTGAGCGCCGGTCCATTGTGCGGCCGGATCGGATGGCGAGACGAACTTCGGTACGACCTCAGTCGCCGCACCGAAGGCGGTGTCATTGAGCGTTGCGAGATATTCCTTCGCTGCCCGGCTGGCATGTTGAGGATCACGCTCTCGGTGCCAATCTTTGCCTGCGATCGAGCGCTGGCGGTTGGCGTCGGCCTCGATAAGGCTTGCATCCACCGCGAAGCCCTCGCCACCGACCAAGCCGGCCGCGATGCAGGACGCCACGACGCGCTCGAAGACACGGCGGAACACCTCGCTCTCGCGGAAGCGTTCGTTACGGGCGCGGGAGAAGGCCGAGTGATCGGGGATACTGTCTTCCAAGCCCAGGTCGCAGAACCAGCGATAGGCCAGGTTGACTTGAACCTCCCGGCAAATCTGGCGCTCCGACCGGATGGCGAACACGTAACCGATGATGAGCATCCGGATCATGAGCACCGGATCGATCGAGGGGCGGCCAAGCTCGGAGTAGTAAGGCGCAAGCTCCGCGTGGACCCAGGACAAATCCAGGATCGCACCGATCTTCCGGACGAGATGATCGTCCGGCACCGCTTCATCGAGATGAAACTCGTAGAACAGGTGCCCTTGGTCCTGATTGCGCCGCCCCATCATCGCCCGCCCCCGTCGCCGTGCGCCTCCAGGAGACGGAATCACTCTTCCGCCAAGCCTTCAACAGAGTTTTGCAACAGAATTGGCGCAGAACGGACCCCCGTGCGATCAGCGCTCTACGTCAGCTACCCACCATACTCGGCCGTTCTCGTCTATGGCCCGCAAAGACCGCTTTGGGTCCGAGCCCCTTCTCTCTTCCGGAGATGAGGAGAGTCGGTTGCTGAATTGAGCCCATGGGGCTCGGTGGCGCAACGGGGTGAGCGCTGGTTGCTGGCCCTGTTTTCACCGCCGAATCCGCGCTATCTATCGCCTGTCGCATGGCCATTCTGTTTCTCATCGTCTTCATCGATCTGGTCGGCTTTGGCGTGGTGATCCCGCTCTTGCCGTATTACGCGCTGCATTTCAGCGCGTCGCCCTTGGAGGTCACCTCCTTGATGGCGTGCTATTCGCTGGCGCAGTTTTTCTCCTCGCCCTTTCTCGGCCGGCTGTCGGACAAGGTCGGGCGGCGGCCGGTTCTCTTGGCGAGCCTGGCCTGCTCGGTCGCGTCCTATGTCTGGCTCGGCTTTGCCGACGCGCTGTGGATGCTGTTCGCGGCGCGGCTTTTGGCCGGGGCGGGCGCCGGCAATATCGCTTCCGCCCAGGCCTATATCACCGACATGACCACGCCGGAAAATCGCGCCAAGGCCATGGGGATGATCGGCGCGGCGTTCGGCCTGGGCTTCACCATCGGGCCGGCTTTCGGCGGGCTGCTCGCCGGCTCCGACCCGACCAATGCGGCGCTGGCGCGGCCGGCTTTTGCCGCCGCCATCTTGTCGCTGACCGCGCTGGTGCTGGCTTCGCTGCGGCTGAAGGAAAGCCTGTCGCCGGAGCTGAGGGGTCTCGCCAACCGGCCGGGCCGGATCGAGCTCGCCCAGGATGCTTTCAAGCGGCCGGCGCTGCGACACCTTATTATTCTCTTCTTCCTTACCACCTGCGCCTTTGCCGGGCTCGAAAGCACTTTCGCGCTGTGGGCCAATAGCAGCTTCGGCTGGGGTCCGTTGCAAGTCGGGTGGATCTTCTTCTTCGTCGGCATCGTGCTGGCGGCGGTGCAAGGCGGCGGCATCCGTCACTTGTCGCGCCGTTTCGGCGAGGCGCGGCTGGTGATCGGCGGCGCCGGCTTGCTGACAATCGGCCTGCTCGGCCTGCCCTTTAGTCACACGCTCGCGGCGGTTTTGATCGTCATGGCCTTGCTGTCGATCGGCATGGGGATTCTCAGCCCCTCGGCCACGAGCCTGGTCTCGCAGGCGGCGGCGGCGGACGAACGCGGCGGCATTCTCGGGGTGAACCAGTCGGCGCAAAGCCTGGCCAGGGTGCTCGGCCCGTTGCTCGCCGGTCTGGTTTATTCGGCGGGCGGCTCAAGCGCACCTTATTATATCGGTGCGGTCATGATGGCGGCGGTCGTGGCGATGGCCATGAAACTGCCGCGCGGGGAGAAAGCGCCTTGAGCATGAGCAGAGATCGCGGCGGTCAGCGCCGCCGCATCGACCGGACCCGCGAAGTCCGGTTCAAGGACGAGCTGAAGGCGGTCGGCAAGCTGCTGCCTTATCTCTGGCCGCCGGGCGCCTGGGATCTGCGCATCCGCGTACTGATCGCGGTCGGGTTCCTGGTGGCGGCGAAGTCGATCACCGTCTATGTGCCGATGCTCTACAAGCACGCGGTCGACGCGCTGTCGCCGGGCAAGGCGCTGCTGCTGGGCGTGCCGATCGTGTTCATCATCGGCTATGGCGTCGCGCGGGTGAGCGCCCAGGCCTTCGCCGAGCTTCGCGACGTGGTCTTCGCCAAGGTCGGGCAGCGCGCGGTGCGCCAGGTCGCGCTCTCGACCTTCCGCCACCTGCATCAGCTTTCGCTGCGGTTTCATTTGGAGCGCCAGACCGGCGGGCTCTCGCGCTCGGTCGAGCGCGGCATTCGCGGCACGGAATTCCTGCTCGACTATTTTCTCTTCAGCTTCGTGCCGACCATGTTCGAGATCGTGCTCGTCTGCTCGATCCTCTGGGGCTTGTACGAATGGAGCCTCGCGGTCGTCACCTTCGCGACCATCGTCGTCTATGTCGTCTTCACCTTCGCCTTCACCGATTGGCGCCTCCAATTCCGTCGCGAGATGAACGAGCGCGACAGCGAGGCCAACACCAAGGCGATCGACAGCCTCCTCAATTACGAAACCGTCAAATATTTCGCCAATGAGGAGCACGAGGCGCGGCGCTTCGACCGCGCGCTGCAAGCCTATGAGATCGCGGCGGTCAAAAGCCAGCAGACCTTGTCGTTCCTCAATATCGGCCAAGGCTCGATCATCGCCTGCGGCCTGGTGGGCGTGATGCTGCTGGCGGCGCAGGGCGTGGTCGCCGGGCGCATGACGGTGGGCGATTTCGTGCTGGTGAATTCCTACCTCGTGCAGCTTTACATGCCCTTGAACGTGCTCGGCATGGTTTATCGCAACATCAAGCAATCCCTGACCGATCTCGAATCGATGTTCCGCCTGCTGCAGGTCGCGCCCGAGGTGCAGGATAAACCAGACGCGCCCGCGCTTCAGGTGACTCGCGGCGAGGTCGTCTTCGACCATGTCTCCTTTGCATATGATCCGCGCCGGCCGATCCTGAAGGATGTCTCCTTCCGCATTCCGCCGGGCGGCACGCTCGCCATTGTCGGACCCTCGGGCGCCGGCAAATCGACCGTGTCGCGGCTCCTGTTCCGCTTCTATGACGTGACCGAAGGCGCGATCCGCATCGACGGCCAGGATCTGCGCGAGGTGACGCAAGACAGCATCCGCCGCGCCATCGGTGTGGTGCCGCAGGACACGGTGCTGTTCAACGACACGATCTTCTATAACATCGCCTATGGCCGCCCGGGCGCCAGCGCCGACGAGGTCGAGGAAGCGGCGCGTCACGCGCAGATCCACGGCTTCGTGCAGTCCTTGCCGGACGGCTATCAAAGCCCGGTGGGCGAGCGCGGGCTGAAGCTGTCGGGCGGCGAGAAGCAACGCGTGGCGATCGCGCGCGTGATCTTGAAGGAGCCGCGCATATTGCTGTTCGACGAGGCAACCTCGGCGCTCGACACAAGGACCGAACGCGAGATCCAGGCGAGCCTCGACGAGGTCTCGGAAAACCGCACCACGCTGATCATCGCGCATCGCTTGTCGACCGTGATCCATGCCGACGAAATTCTGGTGATCGATGACGGCCGCATCGTCGAGCGCGGCGGCCATGCGCAGCTCATTGCGCGCGCCGGCATGTATGCGGCGATGTGGGCGCGCCAGCAGGAGGCCGACGCCCGTGCCGCCGCGCTTGCCGCCGCCGAGGTGGCCGAGTAGGCGCGCTGGCGTGGCCGCCTCCGATCCGGCCAAGCTCGCCGCCGCGGTCAAAGTGGGCGAGCGCCAGGCGCTGGCCCGCGCCATCACCCTGGTCGAATCCACCCGTGCCGACCATCGCGCGGCAGCCGAGGCGATGCTCGCGGCGTTGCTGCCGGCAACCGGCGGCGCGTTGCGGCTTGGCATTTCGGGCGCGCCAGGCGTCGGCAAGTCGACCTTCATCGAGGCTTTCGGCATGCGCGCTATTGAACAAGGGCGCCGGGTTGCCGTGCTGGCAATTGACCCTTCATCGAAGCGTGGCGGCGGCTCGATCTTGGGCGACAAGACGCGCATGGCTGAGCTCGCACGCGCGCCCCAGGCCTTCATCCGGCCTTCGCCCGCGGGCGGCAGCCTTGGCGGCGTGGCGCGCCGCACGCGCGAGGCGATCTTGGTGGCGGAGGCGGCGGGCTTCGATCTCGTCATCGTCGAAACCGTCGGAGTCGGCCAATCCGAAACCGCTGTCGCCGATCTCGTGGATATTTTCCTGCTGTTGATCGCGCCTGCTGGCGGCGACGAGCTGCAAGGCATGAAACGCGGCATCGTCGAGTTGGCGGATGTGCTGCTGGTCAATAAATCGGATGGCGATCTCGAGCCGGCAGCGCGTCGCGCGGTTGCCGATTACAGCCAAGCCCTCGGGCTGCTGCGCCAAGAGCCAAGCCGCGCTCCGCCAGAGGTAATGGCGATCTCGGCCCTCGAGCGGCGCGGGCTCGATACGGTCGAGCATCTTTTGGCTGAGCGCCGCAAGGCGATGGAGGAGAGCGGCGAATGGCACCGCCGCCGCGCGGCGCAGCTCAAAGCGGCGCTCTGGGCGGAGATCGGCGAGGCGCTACTCGATCGGCTGCGGCATGACGCTTCGGTCAAGGCGCGGCTCGGCAAGCTCGAATCCCGGGTCGAAGCCGGGAAGCTCACCCCCGCCGCCGCCGCGCGCGAAGCGTTGGCAGGGTTTTTCAAAAGCGCGCCGTCACGCTAGCGGCGCCGCACGTTACAGCGGGCTTGCGTCCGCCATTAAAACGCCCCAATTATTGACTGTCATGCGTCACGGCGTCGAAGGCGGTGCTGCACGAAGCCCAAGTTTTTTTTCGCGATCGCCGCTCGCCAGTTTGGTTGCGCACGTTGAGCGTGCCGAATTCTCTGGCCGCAAAAGCATTTTTTAAAGGCGCTCGAGAGACTGCGCCGACAAAAGAACTTTCCGTTGGGAAATGGAGCACAGAATGTGCTTGAAGGGGGGGGATCCACCGGTATGGCGGCGTTTGACACAACGCTCGATGGGCCGTGAGGATTAGCGACGATGCTTGATTCTGTGTCAACAAACCCTTCGCCAGACTCGACCATTATTCCCGATGTCAAAGCGGTCGACGAACTGACCGCGATGTGCGCCCGATTGCCGGCGCCATGGACAGTGCTCGTCAGGGGCCGCACCGGTTCCGCCGAGGCGCCGCCTTGGGCGAAATACATTGCCTTTCATCCCGAAAAAGGCATTGCGCTGGTGGATCTCGCGCCGGCGCAACCGGATGCGGCCGTCGCGCGGTTCGAGGAATTCTTGGCACGGGCGGACTTTGGAACCTTGTCGCGCCGCCGCCCACCCGTGGTCTCCGTCGCGCTCGCGCCTGATCGCATTCCGACGCTCGCCAACCGCCTGTCAAAAGCATTCAGCGCTGCGCCGCATTTCCAACCGAAAGACACGCGGTGGGTCGAAACCGTCATTCATCGGCTGACCGCGACCGAAGGAATCAGTCTGACCCGGCTGCGGCGTCAGACCGTACCGATCGTCGATGAGGTGGCGCGGCATATATGGCCGCGCCGGGAATCCCTGCAGCCCGAGCCCATGCCGGCGGTCGAGCCCGCTTTCGAGGAAGCCATCTTCGAGCCCGTGGCCGCGCCGGCATTCGCCTGGGACGAGGCGCGACCGTTATTGCGTGACCGCAGCGCGAGGCAGCGGCGACAATTAATTGGCTGGGCCGCGGCTGCTTCGGTTTCGCTGATTGCCGCATTGGTGGTACTTTATGTGAAGGCGCCGGCCCCGCCGCTAACGGCAAAAGCCGAAGCCGTTGCCACCCCGGCGCCAAGCGCCAAGCTTGCCGCGCCTGCATCGGCGGAGACCGCGCCGGCGCCCGCTTCAGGGGCCATCGAGTCGCTGGATGCGAACGCGACGCGCGAATTTGCGCCGACCGCAAACGTCGTCGCGCCGCCGCCTGGCGTGCCTCCAATCGAGGAGAGCGGGAAGACGATCGCTCCGCCGACTCAGGGAGCCCTCGTCACGGGTGCTATATCCCCGTTAAATCCCGCCGCGCTGACGCCGCCTGCGACCGCCGCGCAGGAGAATGCCGTGGCGGCAATGCCCGACCGCTTGGCAGCTCTGCCCGTACCCCAAAAATCACAAAATCGCGAAACAACAGAAGCAGATAGGGCAGCGCAGACCGCGCGGGAGCGGAAACGGGCGCGTGCATCGAAGGTCGAGCTGGCGGCTCGGCCGGCCGAGGAAGAGACGGTCACGATCGACGGCCTCTCCTACGTCAAGGGCCGCGAACCCCATCCTCTCGGCACGGTGACGGGGCAGCCCGACGAGCCCGGGCCTGCATCGGGCCCCTTATCCGCGCCGGCGAACTGACATCGATGCTTGCCCGGTACCGCCGCAAGGGTCCCCTCGCCCCGCCGGAGCCGGGCGCGGCCGGCTTGACGGGCCCCTGGCTTTGGCCTAGAAAGTCGCGTTCCGAAAACGGGGATTTATCATGTCGCGGCGGTGCTTTATCACGGGCAAAGGCGTTTTGGTCGGCAACAATGTCAGCCACGCCAACAACAAAACCAAGCGGCGCTTTCTGCCCAATCTGCAAGCCACGGCAGTATTGTCCGATGCGCTCGGCCATCCCGTGCGCCTGCGGCTGTCGACCAATGGCATCCGGACCATCGAGCACAATGGCGGGCTCGACGCTTATCTTCTCGACACGCCGGACAGCAAGCTCTCGGTCGAAGCGCGCCGCTTGAAGCGCCGCATCGAACAAGCCAAGGCGAAGCGCGCCGGGGCGAGCGCCTGAACACTTAATTTCGCTCGCGCGAGCGGGCGATGATCCGGGAAAGAAAAAGGCCGCCATCCTTGGATGACGGCCTTTTCTGTTTGGGGGGCGCTGGCTGTCAGGCGCCGCTGGTCAGGTTCTGGCCGCGCAAGGGCAGGCTGCGGATGCGTTTGCCGGTAATGGCGAAGACCGCATTCGAAACCGCCGACGCGATCGGCGCGGCGCCGGGCTCGCCGCACCCACCCCATTTATTGCCGCCCGACAATGCGAAATGCACTTCGGTCGGCGGCGCTTCGGCGAGACGCACCATCGGATAGGCGTCGAAATTGCCCTGCACCACGGCCCCGTTCTTGATCGCGATGTCGCCGTAAAGCGTCGCGGTCAGGCCGAAGATCATGCCGCCTTCCATCTGCTCGGCGACGGTTTGCGGATTGACCGTGTGGCCGCAATCGACCGCGATCGTGACCCGTTCAACTTTCACCCGGCCGCGGCTGTCGAGCGAGACTTCGGCAACCTCGCCGACGATCGTGCCGTAGCACTCATAGATCGAGATGCCGCGGCCATGGCCTTGCGGCAATGGCTTGCCCCAATCGCCTTTCTCGGCGACGAGGTCGAGCACGCCCAGCCAATCGGGCTTGCCTTCGAGCAGCGCGCGGCGGAACTGATAAGGATCCTTGCCCGCCTCATGCGCCATCTCGTCGACGAAGCTCTGGATCGCGAAGGCGTTTTGCGATGCGCCGACCGAGCGCCAGAACCAAACCGGCACATGGGTGTTCTTCAGCACGCAATCGACTTTTGTATTGGCGATCTTGAAGGGATTGTCCTTCAAGCCTTCCACGGCCATCGGCTCGACGCCGTTCTCGACCTTGCTTGCGCCGGCCGACCGCAGCAGCGAGCCGACCACGGTGCGAATGTTCCAGCCGACCGGCATGCCGTCTGCCCCGAGCCCGGCTTTGAAGCGGATCGCGGCTTGCGGCCGGTAACGGTCGTGGCGGATATCTTCTTCGCGCGTATAAACCAGCTTCACCGGCTTGCGGACCGCCTTGGCGATCGCGATCACTTGATCGACCTCGGCGCCCCCGCCGCGGCCTCCGAAGCCGCCGCCGGCAAAACAGTTATGGACATAGACCTGCTCGGGCTTGAGGCCCGCGGCGCGCGCCGCTTGCTTCAAAGTGCCGGTTGCATCCTGGGTGCCGATCCAGAGATCGAGCCGATCCGCTTGCAGATGTGCCGTCGCGTTGAGCGGCTCCATCCGCGCATGGGCGAGATAGGGAACTTCATAGACCGCCTCAATCACCTTGGCCGCGCCGGCGATTGCCGCGTCGGCATCGCCGTCATTCCGCGCATTGGCCGCCGGCCCCTCGAGCGCATCGCGATAGTCCTTGGCGAATTGCGTGCTGTCGGTGCTCGCCGCGTCGCCCATATCCCATTCGATCTTGAGCTTCGGGAGCGCTTCCTTCGCGCGCCAGAAACGGTCGGCGACCACCGCCACCGCATTGGGCAATTGCACCACGTCGATGATCCCGCGCCGGCCTTTCGCATCGGACGCGTCGACACTTTTTAAGGTGCCGCCAAAGACCGGGCACGCCGTCACGGCGGCGTAGACCATGTCGGGCAAGCGCGTGTCGATGCCGAATTTCGCCGTGCCGTTGATCTTCAAAGGCACGTCGAGGCGCGGTTGCGGCTTGCCCATCAAAGTGTATTGCTCCGGCGTCTTGATCGCCGGTTCCTGGGCAAGCGTGATCTTTGCCGCTTCCGTTGCGATCTGGCCGAAACGCAGGGAGCGCCCCGAGGCTTGGTGGATGACCTTGCCATTCGCGGCGACGCAGGAAGCCGGCTCGACTTTCCAGCGCTTGGCTGCGGCGGCGATCAAGCGTTCGCGTGCCGAGGCGCCGATCTGCTGCGCCTTTTCGCGCCCGAGCCGCACCGAATGGCTGCCGACCGAGGACTGGTCGCCATAGACGTTGTTCTCGACGAGATTGCGATGGGCCGAGGCGAATTCGGTTTTTACCTTCGACCAGTCGCATTGCAGCTCTTCGGCGACACACATGGTTAGGGCGGTGAAGCTGCCCTGGCCCATCTCGGCACGGCCGTAGCGGATGATGACCGTGTCGTCCGGCTCGATCACCAGCCAGGCATTGAACTCGCGCGGATCGGGCGCGTCATCGCCCCAGGGCTGCGGCTTGATCGCAAGCGCGCGGGCGATACCCGGATGTGCCAGGCCGATGGCAAGCCCACCGGCCATGGTCAGGCTGGTGACGACGAAGCGTCGGCGAGTGAGAGCGGTGAGGGTGTTCCCGTCCATGATGGTTTCCTCCCTCAAGCTTTCATCAGCGAAGCGGCGCGATGAATCGCGCGGCGGATGTGTTCATAGGTGCCACAGCGGCAGATATTGGTGACATTGGCGTTGATGTCGGCATCGCTTGGATTGGGATGGGTTTTGAGGAAGGCCGTCGCCGCCATGATCTGTCCGGATTGGCAGTAGCCGCATTGCGGCACGTCTTCGGCCAGCCAGGCTTGCTGGACCGGGTGCTTGCTGTCATGCGACAGGCCTTCGATGGTGGTGACCTCGGCCTTGCCGACATCGCCCACTTGCACCGAGCAAGAGCGTTGCGCCTGGCCGTCGATATGCACGGTGCAGGCGCCGCATTGCGCGATGCCACAACCGAATTTCGTGCCGGTCATGCCGAGCTCGTCGCGGATGACCCAAAGCAGCGGGGTCTCCGGTTCGATGTCGAGTTGGTAAAGCTTGCCGTTCACTTTGAGCTGAATCATCGCGTCCATCCCCTGGCGCCGTCTGCCAAGCGCAGCCCACCGGCGCCGATGGCTGGGCTGCTCATTTGTTAGGGTAAGATTCTATCAGTGCACACCAGACGATGGAATTGCCGGTTATGGTCAAACCTCCGTTACCGAACGCCGTCGAGACGTTTCTTGGCGTCGGCGATCAACGACAGATCGACATAATGCGGGCTCAAGGTCACCGCCTTCGGCAGCAAGCCGAGCTTGGCGGAGTTGTCGATTTCGCGCTGCGCCGCTTGGAGATTGGGAACCAGGTCGGGCGAGCGATAAAAATCGTCGCCGGTGAAAGCATATTCGAGATCGGCGCGTTGCTGCTTCGTGACCTGCATGGCGATGGCGAGCGCTTCGTCGCGGTTCTTGGGGTCGAGGAACCAGCGCACGGCGCGAATGTGATCCTCGAAGAAATCCACGAGCGTGGGCCGATGCGCCGCGATGAAATCGGCGCGCATCACCCAAGCGACCGTTTGGGCGGGGCCGCCGCGCCCCTGGCTCGCGGTGAATAGGGTACGATAAGTGCCGAGCTGGTCGACGCGATGGATGAATTGCGGCATCAGGGCGACCAAATCGACCTTATCCGCCTCGATCATCGGCACCATGTTGACGAAATCGGCTTCGACGGTGCTGACGTCCTTGTCGCCGATGTCGTGTTTGCGGAACGCCATGCGCATTGCATTGTCGCTGGCCGAGCCGATCGCATTGGTCGCGACCCGCTTGCCTTTGAGATCTTCGATCGTCTTGATCGGCCCGTCCTTGCGCACGATGAACGGTTCGTCGTAATGCCCGGGCAGCCCGTCCTGCTCGACATCGGAGACGATGCGCACATCGAGTCCGGCATTGGCGATCGCCAGGACAAGAGACGAGGGTGCGAACGCCGCGATTTCGATCTCGCCGACCGCGATCGCTTGAATCTGCGGCGTGCTGCCGCCGAAATGGATCGCCGCCGCGTCATAGCTCTTGCCTTGATGCGGCATGATGTCGGGATGTTTCACGGCGAGCACGTCAAAGAGTGGCGCCAGATGTCCTGGCGCCTGCGCCTAGCCGATACGGATCGGCACGCCGTCGGCGCGCGCCGCGACGGACATGCCGATTGCGGCGCAAATCAGAATCACGGCAAAGGATATTCTTGTCCCGTGCATTGCCTCCCCCTTCGGCGGATCGATCCGCTCTCGTGCTGAAGAAAAAATGTTATCACAAACCGACGCCGGGACGCGAAGGAGCGTTTTCGGGATGCGAAAACGTCAATTTCCCCGCGAGTCGCGAAAATGGGGGTCGGAAACGCCGTCGGTGGTCGTGGCAGACGGAGGTGACGCACGTTCCGTTGTGTGACGCATGCGCGCGTTCTTGCGAACAGTTGGCGCAGCCGCGCGACGATAAAAAAATCGCGCATTGCGATCGCGCGCGTCGTGCGCGGCACCGACTCTCGCGGGCGATTTCGTCACCGTCGTTGCGTCGTCGATGCAAATATTTTCGGCGACAAATTTCCGTGCGCGACGTTCATCGCACGCGAAAAATTTTCGCGTTCGGTGCGGCTCTCATCGTTCGCGGCGACGCGTGCCGTCGCGAATATCGTCGCGCGCGAATTTGCGTGCTTTGCGCATGGCAGCCACGCCAATTTGGCGCGTGAGAAATGCCGCGAAGAAATGCGCGTTGGCCGCAGCATAAATAGAAAAAACGCAATATTTTCAGGGATTTTTTTGCGATGTGCGCCGGGCGAACTCTGCACCGGCACAGGGCGATTTATGTCACGATCCGGACACTTTACCGAGGGTGTTTTTCCTGAGTTTTGGGGTCGAAAATTGCGCCCGCGAACGCCGAATTGGGGCCCGTTTGGCCGGCGACGGCGCCGCCCCTAAAGGCGGTATCAGCCCCCCCCCCGCCAGACCCCCAAAATGCTGGCGGGGCTGCCCCCGAGCTTTACGTTTGCTCGGGAGCAGCCCCGCCATGGGTAGAGGCTAAAACTAGACGATTACTTCTTCTTCTTCGCGCCCCGTTTCTTGCGCTTGGCCGGAGCTTTCTTCTTGGCCTTTCTCTTCATTGCTGCCATTTGGCTTTCCTCTTAGCGACGGGTTGTGCATCGGCCTATCCAATGCATCACCCAGCGAAAGAAGCTAACATAAATTCAATCAGTGGTGTAGACGGAATGTCATGCACCTATAGCTTGGGTGTGGATAAGTTGCCGTCAAAGATAAGATTTGGCGCCAAGTAACGCTGCTGCACCGGTCGAAGAAATGATTCAATCGCGCGATCGGTTGATGACCGGCCAGTTGCGAACGCCGCTTCGCTCTTCCCGGGCAGGCCACGATCCGCCAGCCGAGTGCCTCCGGGCCACCTCGAATTTGATCTGGGACAAGACCGGGCTGACGCCGATCTATCATCTAAGAGACGCAAAACAGTCATATTAGTGTAACAGAGGGCGCCTAGCTTCGCGGCAGCAGTGCGCGACGGGCGCGCCGGCTGCAAAACTCAGTAGGAGACATGATGCGACATATGCAACGCAGGATGCTGCGTTTGGCCTCGGCGGCCGTGATCGGCCTTGCCGTGGCGCAGGCCGCAGATGCGGCAGAGATGACAGGCGCTGGAGCTACCTTTCCCTATCCGATCTACGCCAAATGGGCTGAGGCCTATAAGGGCGCGACCGGGAACAACCTTAATTATCAATCCATCGGCTCGGGCGGAGGCATTCAGCAGATCGAAGCCAAGACGGTCGATTTCGGCGCGTCCGACATGCCGTTGAAGCCCGACGATCTCCAAAAGAACGGCCTCACCCAATTCCCGGCTATTATTGGCGGCGAAGTGATGGTTGTGAATCTGCCAGGCCTCGAAAAGGGCCAGATGACCCTCGATGGCCCGACCATCGCCAACATCTATCTCGGCCACATCACCAAGTGGAACGATCCAGCGATCGCGAAGCTCAATCCTGGGCTGAAACTGCCGGATATGGACATCGCCACCATCGAGCGTTCGGATGGGTCGGGCACCACATTCGTGTTTACCAACTATCTCTCCAAGGTCAGCCCGGAATGGAAAGACAAGGTCGGCGAGAGCACGGCGGTGCAATGGCCGACCGGAATCGGTGGCAAAGGCAATGAGGGCGTGGCGGCCAACACCGCGCGGACCGTCGGCGCCATCGGCTATGTCGAATATGCTTACGCACTGCAGAACAACATGGTCTACACCAAGCTTGTGAATGCTGCCGGCAAGGCATTGATGCCTGACATGCAAACCTTCCAAGCCGCGGCGGCCAATGCCGATTGGAAGAACGCGCCAGGATTCTATCTCATCCTGACCAATCAGCCGGGCGATCAATCCTGGTCGATCACAGGTGCAAGCTTCATTCTGATGCAAAAGCAGCAGGACAAGCCCGCGAATGCCAAGGCAGTGCTCGATTTTTATGGTTGGTGCTACAAGAACGGGCAGCAGATGGCGGAGTCGTTAGCTTACGTTCCGCTGCCAGCGAACGTCGCGTCGATCATCGAGGACAGCTGGCGCGCGAACATTAAAGACAAGGACGGCAAAGCGGTCTGGACGGGGCCGAGCTCCTAACGAGCATTTCCTCTCCGGCGAAGCGCGGCGCAGCTCTTTTCTTTGCTGCGCCGCTTTTTTTTGCCCGCGCAAGCTTGGCCGCGCGGCCCCAATTAGCTCTGCCCGATCAGATGGGCGATATGGCCGACATAGGCCTGAAAAGCCGGGCTTTGCTTCACGTCGGGCTCGCGTGGCCGCGCGAGATCGATCGGGATGATTTCCCGGGCTCGTCCGGGCCGCGCCGAAAACACGGCGACACGGTCGCCCAGTAGGATCGCCTCGTCGATCTGGTGCGTGATGAATACGACCGTCGTGCTGGCCACCGACGCGATCCGCAGCAGCTCGCGTTGCATGCTTTCTCGGGTCAAGGCATCGAGCGCGGCAAAAGGCTCGTCCATGAGCAGGATTGCCGGCTCGATCGCGAGCGCCCGCGCCAGATTGACGCGCTGGCGCATGCCGCCCGACAGCTCGTGCGGATAATAATTTTCAAAACCGCGCAAGCCGACCAGATCGATCATCTTCTGCGCGCGCGCCACCGCCTCGCGCTTGCCGACCCCTTGCAGCTCGAGCCCGAAGACGACGTTGCGCAGCACGTTGCGCCACGGATAAAGCGCGTCGCTTTGAAAGACGAAGCCGCGATCGGTTCCGGGGCCTGTGACTTCGCGCCCACCGATAACCGCGCGCCCGCCGGTTGGGCGAACCAGTCCTTGAAGGATGCGCAGCAAGGTGGTTTTGCCGCAGCCCGAAGGCCCGACGATGACGAAGAATTCGCCCGGCGCGATGCGGAAGTCGATGTCATCGAGCACCTTTTGCCGGTGGCCCCGCGCGAAGAATTCCATGTCGAGATGCTCGACGCTGACGCCGGCGGCGTGATCCTGACTCATCGTCAACCCATACCGAAAGGGCGGCGCCAACGCAGCGCGCGGCGCTCGACCAGCTCGGCAGCGAAGGTCAGCGCAACGCCCATGGCCGCCAAAGTGATGATGCCGACGAACAGCGCCGGCACGTCGAAGGTCTGGCCCGAGGTGAAAATCAAATACCCCAAACCGGCGCGCGCGCCGAACAGCTCGCCCACGACCACGCCGACAATGCCGCGGCCGATGCCGAGCCTAATGCCGGTCAGCATGAACGGCACGGCCGCGGGCAGCATCGTCTTGGTGATGATCTGCGCCCGTGTGGCGCAAAAGCTCTGCGCCACCTCGATCAGCAGCGCCTCGGTCGCGCGTACGCCCGAAGCCGTGTTGATCAGGATCGGGAACACAGCGGTCAGGAATACCACCGCCGCCTTCGATACCACGCCGATGCCGAGCCAGAGAATGAGCAGCGGCGTCACTGCGACCAGAGGCGTGGCGTAAAGCGCGGTGATGTAGATCTCGGCATAGTCGCGCGCGCGCTGGCTGATGCCGACGCCGACCCCGATGGCGATGCCGAAGACGATCGCCGCCGCCACGCCTTCCACCAGCTCGCTGAAGCTCACCCAGATATGGGTCTGCAGCTCGCCGCTTTGCCATAGCCGAAGCCCCGCTACCGCCACCTCGGAAAGCGGTGCAAAGAACAGCGGGTTGGTGAGGACGAAGCGACCCAGCAGCTCCCACCCGACCAGCACGAAGAGGAGCGTTGTTAAAGGGCGGCGCAGCGAGCGCCATCGCGCCGCGACGGCCGGGTCCGCGCCGGGTGCTTCGCTCTTCGGCGGTGCGGTCGATGGCGCAACCAAGCTTGTGGGGTGTTCCTGTTCCAAAAATAGTCTCTTGATACCGCGCCGCAATCTAGCGCCCAAGGCGGCAAAGATCGAATCCTTGACGGCGGCGCCCGCAGCGAAAATAGATGGGACTGCGGCACAGGGTCGCGTGAGGGAGGATAAGATGAGCTTGCAGATCAGACGGGTGGTGACGGGGCATGACAGCACGGGACGGGCGATCGTGCTTTACGACGAAATCGGCAAGGAGGTCACCTCGAGCCGGCCCGGCGCCACCGCCTGTGTCGTGTGGACAACCGAGGGTTGGCCGGTCAGCAATGACGGCGCGGCGGACGAGGCGACGCGCAAGACCGGCACCACGCTCGAGAACGGCACCGTGTTCCGCATCGTGCGTTTCGATCCCGGCGTGTCGGCGCGCAATCACCGCACCGATTCGATCGATTACGCGGTGGTGATGTCGGGCGAAATCGACATGGATATCGACGGCGCGGTGGTCCATTTGAAGGCAGGCGACGTGCTGGTGCAACGCGGCACGATCCACAACTGGATCAATCGCGGCAACGAGCCTTGCATGATCGCGTTCAGCCTGATCGCGGCCAAGCCGGTGACCGCCGGGGGCAAGGTGCTGAAGGCGCATGGCTGAAGCCGGCGCGGCCGTCGGCGGGCTGGCCGTCGGCCATCGTCTTGGCTAGGCTTTCCCGCCGGAGCGGCAGGGAATCAGGGGAGGGGTGATGTCCGAGCAAAGAAATTCAAGCGGACTCGAAGAGAAGTTCGCGACCTTGCACGAGTTCGTCAAAGCGGCGAAGCAGAAGCTGACGGCCGAGCGCTGGGACTATGTCGTCGGCGCGGCGGAAACCGAAACCACCTTGAAGCGCAACCGCTATGCGATCGATTCGGTTGCGTTCCGGCCGCGCGTGTTGCGCGACATTTCGGGCGTCGAGTGCTCCGGCACGGTGATGGGCAAGAAGGCGCGCCTGCCGGTGATGCTTGCCCCGGTCGGCGGTCTCGAGCGGCTCGATCCGCAGGGTGCGGCCGCGGTCGCACAAGGCGCCGGTCTTTTCGGCGTGCCGCAAATGCTGAGCTCGGTCAGCGCGCCTGGCCTCGAAGCCACCGCCAAAGCGTCGGGCGGACGCAAATTCTTTCAGCTCTATCGCCGCGGTCCCGACACCCTCACCGACGAGATCGTCGACCGCGCCGTCGGTTCGGGCTTCGAGGCGTTTTGCTACACCGTCGACAGCGCCTTCTATGGCCGACGCGAGCGCGACATTTCACGGCGCGTCTCCAACCGCTCGATCATCGACGATGGCGGCGACTATCGCCAACAATCTCTGTCCTGGGCCGAGGTAAAGCGCTTCAAGGACAAGCACGGCCACAAGCTGCCCCTGATCCTGAAGGGGATTCAAACCGCCGAGGATGCGGCGATCGCCTGCGACCACGGGGTCGACGGCATCTACGTCACCAATCATGGCGGGCGTCAGCTCGATCACGTGCGCGGCACGCTCGACATCCTGCCCGAGGTGGTGGATGCAGTGCGTGGCCGGGCGCAGATCATCATCGACGGCGGCTTCTATCGCGGCACCGACATCGTTAAGGCAATCGCCTTGGGCGCCAACACGGTCGCGATCGGCCGCCTTTATCTGTACGGTCTTGCCGCGGCGAGCGGCGCCGGCGTGGCGCGTGTGCTCGAAATCCTCGAAAGCGAGATCAGAACCTGCCTCGGCCTGATCGGCCTCGCGGGCTTTGCCGAACTGAACAAATCCTACGTCGTCGGGGCGCCGTCGGTCACCGCGCCGCATGTGCACAGCGCCTTCCCCCTCCTCAACCTTGCCGATGAGGGCTATGGCGGGCGCTGAGCGCGCCGCGCCTTAGGATTTCGCAGCGACCGCTTCGACCTCGATCAACGCTTCGGGCCGCGCCAGCGCCGCGATGACGAGCAAGGTCGAGGCCGGCGCGTGGCTGCCGAGAAACTTCGCGCGCACGTCGCGATAGGCGGCGATATCCTCGGCGCGGGTCAGGAAATGCGTGACCTTGACGAGGTTCTGATAGCCCATTCCGGCCGCTTCCAGCACGGCGCCGAGATTGTGCCAAGCCTGCTCGGCCTGGCCTTTGATGCCGGGCGCGAATTTGCCGTCGACGCCAACGCCAAGCTGGCCCGCGACGTAAAGCAGGCGCGCATCAGGCGGCAGTTCGATGCCGTGGGTATAGCCGGTGCCGGGTGCGATCGTCGCTGGATTGTGGAACTTCATCGCCGCTCCTCCTGTTATCCTTATCCTCCCACTGTCGCGGTTTGGCGGCAGCGTCGCAAGACGCGATCACCCCCGCCGCCATCGGGCAAAATGGTTCTTTGAGCCGGGGGAAGGGCTTGAGATATACTCGGCAGGCCGCAGCGTTCCGCTGCAGAGCCGGGGAGGCTGACGATGAGGACCCTCTTGACGGTTGTCGGCGACGGTACGGCGACACCGGCGCTCGAGACCGCGTTGCTCGCCGCACGCAAGTTCGACGGCCGGATCATTGGGCTAAACGCGCTGACGACGGAATACGCCGTCGTGTTCGGCGGCGAGATGGGATTCTCGGTTTCTTCCGAAGTCGATCGCACGCTCGAACGCGAAGGCCAGGAGCGACGCGATCAGGCGCGCGCGCTGTTTCACGGCTTCATGGAACGCCATGGCATCCCGGTGACGAGCGCCGAAGCCGCGCCCAAACAGGGCGTCAGCGCGGAATGGCGCGAAGAATCGGGGCGCCAAAACGCGGTCGTCGGCTCGCTCGGCCGAGTATTCGATTTGATCGTGGTGGAGCGCCCGACCAAGCTCGCCTCGCTGGCCGAGGCAACCTTGGAGGATGCGTTGTTCGAAAGCGGAAGGCCGGTGCTGATGGCGCCGCCCAGGCCGCTGCCGACGATCGGCGAGCACATCGTCATCGCTTGGAATGGTAGTACCGAGACCGCGCGCACCGTGGCGTTATCGATGCCCTATTTGGCGCTCGCAAAAACCGTGCAGGTGATTGCGGTCGAAGGCGCGATGCAGCCGGGCCCGTCGGGCGACGATCTCGCGGCAGCGTTGCGGCGCCGCGACATTGCCGCCACGTCGCGCTTCATTCCGGCATCGAACCGCCAAGCGGGCGAGGTATTTCTCAGCGAAGCCAAGGCCGTCCGATGCGACCTGTTGGTCAAAGGCGCCTATACCCAAAGCCGCTTGCGTCAGATGATTTTTGGCGGCGCAACGCGCCATATTATCATGGAAGCCGAAATCCCGGTCATCCTCGCTCACTGATCGGGAGCCCGGGGGCAACGCGCCGGGTGCTCCCAAAACCTCAACGCCCAAAACCTCAATGTACGGTGACTTCGACCACGCGGTTGCGCGGTTCGCGCACGCCGTCCGCCGTCGGCACCGGCGGCTGGCGCTTGCCGGTCCATTGTACCGTCATCCGCGTGGTGGCGACGCCCTCTTTGCCGAGCTGGGTCTGCACGACCTCGGCGCGTCGCTTGGAAAGCGCCATGTTGTAGCCATCGGAGCCGGCGAGGTCGGTCTTGCCGATGATGGTGACGGTCGCGGCGCGGTTGTCTTTCAGTTGCGTCGCGAGCTGCTTAATGATCTCCATCCCCTCGCGGGTCAGGCCGAAGCGGTTAAAATCGAAATAGATGTCGATCACGCTGCTGGCAATGGCGGCTGCGGGCGCGCTCGCCGGTTTCGCCGTCAGCTGGTCGATGGCGGCAAGAAACTCGGTGCGGCAAGGGCCATTTTGTGCGTGCTGCCAATCGTCTTCCATACGCTCGGTCCAGCAATCGTAACGTGCTTGGGCGCGTGCCGCGACCGCTGGCGCGCGGTCGCGCGCCCCGCCATTGAGCAAAGACAAAAGCTGGGTGCGCGCCTGCGCCAACTGCGTGCGGAAGCCGTTAGGGATTTCCAAGGGAATCGCCCAAGCGGCGTTGTCTTCCGGGAGAACGGTAATACCGCGCTCGGCGGCAAGCGCCTTGCGCGCGAAATAATCGGAGTCGGCGAGATCGGCTTGTTGCTGGAGATTGCTGGCGAGGGTGACGTATTCGCCGGCGAGATATTCGAGAAAATTGCTCGGATTTTGAGGAACGCCAGCTTGAGCCGCGGCGAGGTCGACGCGAACGCTGGTGCCGGAGCCGCGCACCGGCGGGCCAAAAGACCAAGACGAGCAACCAGCGACCGCCAGCCCCGTCAGTAGCGCGACGCAACTGCCGAAAGTTCTCAGTTTTCTCATTGGCTCTCCCCCGAATGCTCCGCCGGACTTGGCAAAACCAAGCGCTGCGCCCCAACTTGGCTGCCCAACGGTTTCTTTCGGCTTGTACCGCTCGGCGCCAAAACTAATATCGCATGGGCGGCGAAGCTGGTCCAGGATGATGCGGCGATCAGCGGTCCGGCAGGAGTTGGATAATGCGCGGCAGGGTCATAGGCGTGGTGGCGGCATCCATGCTGGCGTTGGCGGGGAGTGTCCCGTCCTTCGCTCAGGAATTGGTTAAGGATCCTGGCACGATCGGGTTCTGTCTGTGCGAGCGTGAGATCACGAACGGGCTGCTCGATAGCCTCCATCAGCGACAACAAAGTTATGAAGCCAGCCAGAAGGCGCTCGCCGCGCTCGATAGCGATTTGGCGGCAAGCCGCGCGCGGATCAACGTAATGAGCAGCGCCGATATCGACGCCTATAAACAGCTGCTGCAACGACGCGACGCTGCCGCGGCCGAGGCCACGACGGCGGCTCAGGCCTATGACGCAGCGCTGACGCGCTACAATCAAGCCTATAGCGATTATACCGGAAGCTGTGGCGGAAAATCCTTCGACCAAACCGTTTACAACACGGTTCAAGCGACACTGTCCTGCCCGAAGCAATAACCGGCCTTTGCCGCCGCGGTGCGGGCGGCTTAAGGCGCGAGCTTGACCAGGCCGTTGCCGCGTGCCACACGAAAGAAGCAGCTCTGCTCGCCGGTGTGGCAGGCCGGGCCGGTTTGATCGACTTGCAAGAGAATCGCATCCCCGTCGCAATCGACCCGCAATTCGACGAGACGCTGGACGTGGCCCGAGGTTTCGCCTTTGCGCCATAGCGACTGCCGCGAGCGCGACCAATAACAGACGCGGCCGGTGGCGAGGGTTTCCTGCACCGCATCGCGATTCATCCAAGCGAGCATCAGCACCGCACCAGTGTCATGTTGCTGCGCAACGGCGGCGACCAGCCCGTCGCGGTCGAAAGCCAACGTCGCCAACACCGCCGCGATCGCGTCGGGCGCCGGCGTTCCGATGGTGGCCGTTCCGGCGCCGCCGCTTTCCGCTGCGCTCATGCGCGTCTCCCGCAAAACCGTTCGATAATACCGGCGGAATCTGGGCGGTGGCGGCGGCTTGCGCAAGAGCCGGCAAAGCGGCTCAGCTGCGCCAGCGCAGCACCCGCTCTGTCACCGGATTGGCGAACGGCCGGCCCTCATGGGTTGCGCGCGCATATTCGGTCTTCAGCCGGTAATACCAGCGCGCCTGGGTGTCGGCGTCGTCGATCAGCGCGAGGGGCGGATCGTATTTCAAGCCTTCGCGCTGGCGCACCATGATAACCCGGTCCTGATTGAGAAAGGCGCGCACATAGGGCCGCAAGAGCGGCTTCAGCGCCGAAAGCAGCGGCAGGTTCCAATAGATCGCGTGGTTGATCTGGGTTTCGTCCCGGCTCAGCGGCGTCACCGCCGTCAGATTGACGACGCGATGCCGTCCAGCCGTGATGTTCTCGATGCGCAGGCTCGGCAACCGGAAGCTGATCTCGGTCTCGGGCGCGCCGCCCAACAGGCGATAGGCGTTGGAATTGCTCGACGGCCGGTGGCGCAACATGGTGAAGCCGTAGTCGCTCGGTCCGAAGGCTTTGCTCTTCTCATGGATCGAGCCGCGCTTGCGCCACCACCAGGAGCGATGCACGAAAGGCCCATGTGCCGGGTCCATCAGCCCGACCACGGCGTGATCGATGCTGCAGGGAAGCAGCACGCTCTCGTAAAGATCGGGGCCGCGCTCGCCGATCCCGGCAAGGACTGGAATCGCGGGCGCTGCCGCCGGATCGCGGCCGAAGAAGACCCAGACATTGCCTTGCACTTCGCGCGCCGGATAGGCTTCGACCTTGATGCGGCCGAGATCGAAATTCTGCTCGGCGACCAAGGAGGGGATGGCGGTGCAGTGTCCCGTGGGCGCGAAACGCCAGCCATGATAGCAGCATTCGATCTCGGCGCCGTCGAAGCTGCCGTCGCTCAAGGGGATGCCGCGATGGGGGCAGATGTCGCGCAACGCGAAGACGGCACCATCGGCGCCGCGGCCGAGTAAGACCGGCTCGCCGAGCAGTTTTTTGCTGACCATCTTGCCGGGTCGTAACGCGTCGCCGGGTACCGCGAAGTACCACATCTCCCTTAACGGGGCCGCGCCATCGTTTTCCACCAGCGGAGTCTCCGGTTGCGATCGTGATGCGAGAGTAACGATGCGGCATTCGTGGTGGAAGGGGCCGGCTTGTGATTGCACCCCTTCGTGTTAATGTCCGGCGCGAGATTGCGGCGCCCAGAGGTGCAAAATGGCCGATGTTCCAGCGCGCTCTTATGCGATCGACGAGCTTTCGGTAGGCATGAGCGCGGCCTACCAGCACGTCGTCACCGATGACGATATCGCGGCGTTTGCGACCCTGTCGGGCGACCGTAATCCGGTGCATCTCGACGAGGCTTACGCCAAAACCACGCGCTTCAAAGGCCGGATCGCGCACGGCCTCTTGAGCGCCAGTTTCATTTCGACCGTGCTGGCCTCGACATTGCCCGGGCCGGGCACGGTCTATCTCGGCCAGACCTTATCGTTCAAACGCCCGGTGCGTCCCGGCGACAAGGTGGAGGCGCGGGTTACCGTCGCCTCGGTCGATCGCGACAAAGGGACCGCGGTCCTGAAGACCCAGTGCCGGGTCGGCGATTCAGTCGTGATCGACGGCGAAGCCACGGTGCTCGCACCGCAGCCTGGCTGACGAGGTAGAGACTAGGCAAAGGGAATGCGCGTTTTTCGCCATACCACCGCCAGTGGGGCGGACCGCGGTGCCGTGGTCGCGGTCGGCAATTTCGACGGCGTTCATCGCGGCCATCAAGCGGTGATCGAAGCGGCGAAGAAAGCGGCGTCACCGGCGGCGGCGCCTTTTGCCGTGCTGACCTTCGAGCCGCATCCGCGCAGCGTGTTCCAGCCGGGCGCGCCGCCTTTTCGCCTGACGCCCTTTCGCGCCAAGTCGCATGCGCTTGAAAATCTCGGCGTCGAGCTTTTGTTTACGCTGCATTTCGATCTCGATTTCGCGCAAAAGAGCGCCGAGGCTTTCGTGGCCGATGTGCTGGTCGCGGGGCTTGGCGTGCGCGAGCTGGTCGTCGGCTATGATTTCGTCTTCGGCAATCGCCGCCGCGGCACGCCCGAATTGTTGAAAGCCGAAGGCGCGAAACAGGGCTTTGGCGTCGAGGTGATCGCGCCGGTCGCGGGGCCGGGCGGGATCGCTTACTCCTCGACGCAGATCCGCGAGCACCTTGTCGCCGGACGTCCGCGCGAGGCCGCGGCGCTGCTGGGCCGCCCTTGGGAAATCGAAGGCCGGGTCGAAACCGGCGACCGTCTTGGCCGCACCATCGGCTTTCCTACCGCCAATATCATGCTGGCCGATTATTTGCGCCCGGCGGCTGGCGTCTACGCGATACGCGCCGGGGTCGAAGACGGCGCCGCAACCCACTGGTTCAATGGCGCCGCCAATCTCGGCTGGCGGCCGACCGTGGGTGGAAAAGACCTTCGGCTCGAAGCCCATCTGTTCGATTTCGACGGCGATCTTTACGGCAAGCATCTGCGCATCGCCTTGATCGAGCATCTGCGGCCCGAGCGGCGCTTTGACGGGCTCGACGCTTTGAAGGCACAGATTGCCGAGGATTGCCAAAAGGCCCGAGCGGTTTTGGCCTCTGGTTGACCGAAAGCCGCGCGCCCCGTCATAAACACGCCATGGCCACCGATTATCGCTCGACCGTCTTTCTGCCGCAGACCGATTTCCCGATGCGCGGCGATCTGCCGAAGCGCGAGCCCGCCTTGCTCGATCGCTGGGAAAAGATGGGGCTTTTCGCCCGCCAACGCGAAGCTGCCAAAGGCCGGCACAAATTCATCCTCCATGACGGCCCGCCTTACGCCAACGGCAATCTCCATATCGGCCACGCGCTCAACAAGATTCTGAAGGACGTCATCAACCGTGCGCAGCAGATGCTGGGCAAGGACGCGCCTTACGTGCCGGGCTGGGACTGCCATGGCCTGCCGATCGAATGGAAGATCGAAGAAGAGTATCGTGCCAAGAAGCGCTCGAAGGACGACGTCCCGATCCTCGAATTCCGCAAGGAATGCCGCGACTTCGCCGCGCATTGGATCGCCGTGCAGCGCGAGGAGTTCAAGCGTCTCGGCGTGATCGGCGATTGGGACCATCCCTATACCACGATGGAATTCGCGGCCGAGGCGCAGATCGTGCGCGAGATCGGCAAGTTCCTGATGAATGGGGGGCTCTTTCGCGGCGCCAAGCCGGTGATGTGGTCGGTGGTCGAACAGACCGCCTTGGCCGAGGCCGAAATCGAATATGACAGCCACACCTCGACGCAGGTCTGGGTGAAGTTCCCGGTGGCAAAGCCGAGCGTTCCGGCGCTCGACGGCGCGTCGGTGGTGATCTGGACGACGACGCCTTGGACCTTGCCTGGCAACCGCGCCATCGCCTTCAACCAGGATCTCGATTACGTCGTGATCGAGGTGGCGGCGACGCGCGAGGGGAGCCTTGCCAAGCTGGGCGAAAAGCTCGTCGTGGCCGCGCCGCTCGAAGTGAATTTCAGCGAGATCGCCCGGCTCGGCGGCAAGGTCGAACTGGTATCGGGAAAATTCCTCGCCGGCACGATTTGCCGCCATCCGCTCCACGGCAAAGGTTACGACTTTGACGTGCCGCTTTTGCCCGGCGATTTCGTCACCGCGGTCGACGGCACGGGTTTCGTCCATATCGCACCCGGCCACGGCGCCGACGATTTCGAGCTCGGCCAGAAATACGGTATCAAAGTGCCCGACACGGTCGCCGCCGATGGCACCTATCTGCCCTCTGTGCCGTTCTTCGCCGGCCGCCATGTCTATTGGCCCAACGGCAAGACCGGCGATGCCAATAAGGCCGTGATCGATGCACTGAAGGAGGCCGGCGGGCTGCTGGGCGAGGACAAGCTCGTCCATTCCTATCCGCATTCTTGGCGCTCAAAGGCGCCGCTGATCTTCCGCACCACACCGCAATGGTTCATCAGCATGGAGCGCAACGGTCTGCGCGAGAAGGCGCTGGCCGCGATCGACCAAACCAAATGGTTTCCGCCGCAAGGCCAGAACCGCATCCGTGCGATGATCGAAACCCGTCCGGATTGGTGCATCTCGCGCCAGCGCGCCTGGGGCGTGCCGATCGCCGTCTTCGTCGACAAGCGCAGCGGCGAGCCCTTGCGCGACCAGGGCGTGATCGATCGCATCGCTGCCGCGTTCGAGCAACAGGGCGCCGATGCGTGGTATGCGACCGATCCGCGCGTCTTCCTCGGCGAAGGCCGCGACCCCGCCGATTACGAGCAGGTCATGGATGTGGTCGATGTCTGGTTCGACAGCGGTTCGACCCATGCCTTCGTGCTCGAAAAGCGGCCCGAGCTGCAATCGCCTGCTTCGCTTTATCTCGAAGGCTCCGACCAGCATCGCGGCTGGTTCCATTCCTCGCTGTTGGAATCCTGCGGCACGCGCGGCCGCGCGCCATACGAGGCGGTGCTGACTCATGGCTTCGTGCTCGACGAGCAAGGCCGCAAAATGTCGAAGTCCTTGGGCAATGTCGTGGCGCCGCAGCAGGTCGTCTCGCAAAGCGGCGCCGACATTCTGCGGCTTTGGGTGGTGGCGTCGGATTATTCCGAGGATCTGCGCATCGGCCCCGAGATTTTGAAATACCAAGCCGATGTCTATCGCCGCCTGCGCAACACCTTGCGCTATTTGCTCGGCGCGCTGTCGGGGTTTTCCGAGAGCGAGCGGGTTCCTCATTCCGCGATGCCCGAGCTCGAGCGCTTCGTGTTGCATCGCCTGGCCGAGATCGATGCGCTGGTGCGCAAGACCGCGGTGGAATTCGACTTTCACGCCATGTTTACCGCGCTTCACAATTTCTGCGCGGTCGATCTCTCGGCGTTTTATTTCGACGTGCGCAAGGATTCGCTTTACTGCGATCTGCCGTCCGCGGTTACGCGGCGCGCGGCGCGGACCGTTCTCGATCATATCTTCGACTGTCTCGTGCGCTGGCTGGCACCGGTGTTGTGCTTCACTGCCGAGGAGGCTTGGTTTGCCCGCCATGGCGATGGCGAGCGATCGAGCGTACATCTCGCGCTTTATGCCGAGGTGCCGGAATCCTGGCGCGACGACGCGCTCGGCGCCAAATGGGCGAAGATTCGCGAGCTGCGCAGCGTCGTTACCGGCGCGCTCGAGCTGGAGCGCGCGCAGAAGCGTTTGGGGTCGAGCCTGCAAGCGTCGGTCGAGATCTTCGCCGCGGCGGAATTCGTCGCCGCGCTTGCCGGGGTCAACCTACCGGAAATCTGCATCACCTCGGCCGGCACAATTCGCACCGGCGCATCGCCCGAAGGCTGCTTTGCCTTGCCCGACGTTCCGGGCGTGGGCGTGCGCGTTATTTTGGCGCCGGGCGACAAGTGCCAGCGTTGCTGGAAGGTCTTGCCCGAGGTTGGCACGGTCGCGGCGCATCCCGATCTCTGCCACCGTTGTGCCGAAGCGGTCGATTCCCTGGCGGCGGTGGGAAGCTGATTATGCGGCTCGGCCTGGGCGTGGCGGTGCTGATCGCCATCGCCGATCAGTTGTCGAAGCTCTGGGTGTTGCGGTTCTTTGCCGCGCGCGCCGATGCCAGCGCAGTGGCGCCGGTCACGCCGTTCTTCAACCTGGTGTTGACCGGCAATCGCGGCATGAGCTTTGGGCTTTTCAACAATGATACGGCCGCCAACGCGGTGGTCTTCACCGCGCTCGCCGCGGCCATCGTGCTGGGCCTCCTCGTTTGGCTGCGCCGCGCCGAAAGCCTGCAACTCAAACTAGGGATCGGCCTTATTATTGGCGGCGCCTGCGGCAATGTGTTCGACCGCCTGTATCGCGGCGCGGTGGTAGATTTTCTCGATTTCTACCTCGGCGAGTGGCATTGGTTTGCCTTCAATCTTGCCGACAGCGCCATCTTCCTCGGCGTTGTCGCCCTGCTGATAGACGGCTTGCTTGGCCGGCGGGGAAACGCTTAACTGAGGCCGTGACGGGGAGTTTAGGGCCGTGACGAGTCGTTCGATACCACTATGGGTTGCCGTTTTGGCCGTGGCGGCGATGCCGCTGGCGGGTTGCGACAGTTTCAACCGCGCGATCGGCAAGACACGGGTTATCCCGGACGAGTTCCAAGTCGTTTCCAACGCGCCTTTAGCCATTCCGCCCGATTATGCGCTGCGTCCCCCCCGTATCGGCAACGGGGCCGATCAGGTATCGCCGACCGAGCAGGCGCGCGAGAGCGTGTTCCGCGCGACCGACCAGCAACAGGCTTCCCTGCCGCAGCCCACGGCCGCGTTGAGCCCGGGTCAAGCCGACCTGCTGCGCGCGACCGGCGCGAACAATGTCTCGCCCGATATCAGGCAGGTCGTCGATACCGATCCCAAAGAAGGCGTGCCGTTCGAGCGCAGCCTCGTCGACAAGCTGGTCTTCTGGGAAGGTCCGAAGACGCCGCCGGCGCGCGACGTGATCAATCCCTCGGAAGAAGCCTCGCGCTTGCGCCTGTCGCAGACCGCGGCCAAGACCCCCGGTCCGGCACCCGCTACGGCGGCCACGCCGGGCGATGCGGGTACGCCGACCTTCGAGCGCACGACCAAGAAATCGAGTTCCTGGTTCGGCTGGCTTTTCTAGCTTTGCTTGGCCCGCGGGAGGGCAAGTGAGAATGCGGTCGCTGCGGCGCGGGTTCGGGCTGGTTTTTGCGGTGCTTTGCCTGCTCGCCTTCGGCGCTCCGGCGCAGGCCGAGCTCTTCGAGGCGCACAGCTTCACCTTGGCGAACGGGCTGACCGTCGTGGTGATTCCCAATCACCGCGCGCCGATCGTCACGCAAATGGTCTGGTACAAGGTGGGCTCCGCGGACGAGCCACTCGGCAAATCCGGCATCGCCCATTTCCTCGAGCATCTCATGTTCCGCGGTACCAAGACCGTGGCGCCGGGTGCCTTCTCGCGCATCATCGCGCAGAACGGTGGGCGTGAGAACGCTTTCACCACCCATGATTACACGGCGTTCTTCCAAAACGTGGCGGCGGACCGGCTCGAACTCGTGATGAAGCTCGAGGCCGACCGTATGGCCAATCTCGTCATCGACGACAAGGTCGTGACTCCCGAGCGCGAAGTCATCATCGAAGAGCGCCGGCAGCGCATCGACAACAACCCTGCCGCGCTGTTCGACGAGCAGCTCAACACGGCGCTGTTCCTGCACCATCCTTACCGTATTCCGACGATCGGCTGGGAAGACGAGATGCACGGTCTCGGCACGGCCGATGCGCACACGTTTTATCGCCGCTGGTATGCGCCCAACAACGCGGTGCTGGTGATTGCCGGCGACGCGACGCAAGAGCATGTGAAGGCTCTGGCCGAGAAATATTTTGGCCCGATACCGGCACATGCTGTGCCGCCGCGCCAGCGCGTCAGCGAGCCGCCCAAGGTCGCGGCGGCGCGCCTCACCATGAAAAGCCCGCGCGTCACCGAGATCGATTGGAGCCGCCAATATCTCGCGCCGAGCTATCGCGCGGGCGACAAGCAGTATGTCTACGCGTTGCAGGTTCTGGCCGAGGTGTTGGGCGGCAGCGCGGCCTCGCCGCTTTACAAAGGCCTCGTCATGGATCGCGCCTTGGCCTTGTCGGCGGAAGCCTTTTACGACCCCAACGTCTACGACCTCGCCACCTTCGGCTTCACCGCGCGGCTCAAATCCGGCGTTTCCGTCAGCGATTTCGAAACCGCGCTGGAAGGGATCGTGAAAACCGCGCTCGATAGCGGGATCACCACCGAAGAGGTGGAGCGCGCAAAGACGCGAATGCGCTCCAACGCGATCTATGCGCGCGACAGCCTGGCCGGGCCGGCGCGTATCGTCGGCGCGGGTCTTGCGACCGGGCGCAGCCTCGACGAGATCGAGAACTGGCCCGAGAAGATCGGTGCCGTCACGCGCGATCAGGTCCTCGAAGCGGCGCATCTCGTCATTCACGACGAGACCGCCGTGACCGGCGTGCTGCTGCCGGGGCCGACCTCGTGATCGGCCGCGCGGTGATCCGCTTTGCGCCGACATTCGTGGTTGCGTTCGGCCTCGCTTTCGCGCTGGCCGTGCCCGCGCGCGCCGTTACCATCGAAGAGGTCAAAAGCCCCGGCGGTATTACCGCTTGGCTGGTCGAAGATCACAGCATTCCGGTGGTGTCGGCCAGCCTCGCCTTTCGCGGCGGCGCCGCGCTCGATCCCGACGACAAGGCCGGCTTGGCGAGCTTCACCACCGCGTTGCTCGATGAAGGCGCCGGCGATCTCGACAGCACGGCGTATCAGAGCAAAGAGGAGGATCTCGCCGCCTCGATCGAATTCGACGCCGGACAAGACACGATCTCGGCGCGTCTGCGCGCACTCAGCGCCAATCTTGCGCCCTCTTTCGATCTCCTTCGCCTTGCCTTGACCGCGCCGCGTTTCGATGACGCCCCGGTCACGAGGGTGCGTACCGAAATGCTCGACGCGCTCGGCCGCGACGAACGTCAACCGAATGAGATCGCCTATCGCCAATGGTGGAAGGCGGAGTTCGCCGGCCATCCCTATGGCCGCTCGACCCGCGGCACACCGGAATCGATCGGGCGCATCACCGCCGACGATATGCGCGGCCTGGTTCATACGCGCTTTGCCAAGGATGCGCTGGTCGTCGCGGTGGTCGGCGATATCACGCCCGCCGCGCTGAAGCCGTTGCTCGACTCGACCTTCGGCACGCTGCCGGATCACGCCGCGCCCGATACGCTTGCCGAGGTTCAGGCGCGTCCGTCGAACGACGTCGTCGTGTCGGACCTGCCGGTGCCGCAAAGCGTCGTCGTGTTCGGCCAGCAAGGGCTGAAGCGCGACGATCCCGATTGGTATGCCGGTCTCCTGGTGCTCGACATTCTCGGCGCGGGCGGGTTGACCTCGCGCGTCTCGCTCGAAGTGCGCGAGCAGCGCGGTCTCGCCTATTCGATCTCCGCGTCGCTCGATCCGCTCCGGCATACCGGCATCGTGCTCGGCCAAGTGGCGAGCCAGAACGCCCGTGTCGCGCAGGCGATCGATCTCATCCGCCAGGAATGGCGGCGCATGCATGATGACGGGCCGACGGCCAAGGAACTGGCCGACGCCAAGACCTATCTGACCGGGTCGTTTCCCCTTGGTCTCGATTCGACCGGCCGGATCGCTTCGACCTTGGTGTCGATCCAGCTCGATCATCTCGGCATCGACTATCTCGACAAGCGCAACGCCTTGATCGAGAAAGTATCGCTCGCCGACACCAAGCGCGTCGCCAAGCGCGTCCTCGAGCCGGACAAACTATTTTTCGTCGTGGTCGGATCGCCCGCGAACCTTTCCGGTGCCCAGCACGTTGTACCGGGCGGGTGAGCGATGGATTACCGCCAAGATATATCGGGCTGCCTAGCCGAGACGGTCGGCGCGCGCGGTCTTGACCAGTCGGCGCTCGATGCGATGCTTGAACGCGCTGTACCGGCGCTCGACGCGCTGCGCCGCAAGCACAAGGATGGCAGCCTGCCGCTGCTGCGCCTACCCAAAAGGCGCGACGACATCGCCGCGCTGCGCCGGGTGCTGAAGGATTTCCGCACCGCACCGCGCCAGAAATTCCGCGACGTCATTATTCTCGGCACCGGCGGCTCGAGCCTCGGCGGCCAAACGGTTTGTGCGCTCGGCGATCCTACCGCGCGGCCGCTTCTTCACTTCATGGACAATATCGATCCGGCGAGTTTCGAGTCGCTGTTCGCGACGCTCGATCCGGCGCGCAGCGGCGTGGTCGCGATCTCGAAATCGGGTGGCACCGCCGAAACCATGACGCAGCTCGTGATCTGCCTTGATTGGTTGCGCCGGAGCCTTCCGGCCGAGGCCACCGCCAAGCATTGCATCGCCGTCACCGAGCCGCGCGACAATGTGTTGCGCCGCATGGCGAGCCGATTCGGCATGCCGGTACTCGACCACGATCCGGACATTGGCGGCCGCTATTCCGTGCTCTCCAATGTCGGGCTGCTGCCCTCGCTGCTGGCGGGGATCGACATTGCCGCGCTGCGCCAGGGCGCCGGCGCGGTGTTCGATGAAACCTTGGCGGCGGCCTCGCCGCGCGACTCGGCGCCGGCGCTCGGGGCTGCGGTCTCGATCGGCTTGGCCGAGCAACGCGCCATCGGCACCACGGTGATTATGCCCTATCTCGACCGGCTGGCGCATTTCGGCCTGTGGTTCCGCCAGCTTTGGGCCGAAAGCCTGGGCAAGAACGGCAAGGGCACGACGCCGATCCGCGCTATGGGCACGGTCGATCAACACAGCCAGCTGCAGCTTTATCTCGCCGGACCCGCCGACAAGATGTTCACCTTGGTGATGGGCGCCGTGGCCGGGACGGGCGATCCGATCGCCGCCGATCTCGCTTCCGACCCGGCGCTTGGTTATCTCGCCGGCAAACGTATGGGCGATCTGCTCGATGCCGAGCAGCGCGCGACCGCGCAAAGCCTGATCCGCAACGGGCGGCCGACTCGTCTCTTCCATTTGCCGCGACTCGACGCGCAAAGCCTCGGCGCGCTGCTGATGCATTACATGCTGGAGACCATCATCGCCGCGGATTTGCTCGGTGTTGACGCGTTCGACCAGCCAGCCGTGGAAGAGGGCAAGGTCCTCGCCCGGCAATATCTTGGCGAAATGGGGGTCGCCAAGGCACAATAGGCAATGCCCATCCGTCAGCTTCCGCCGGTCGTCGTCAACCGCATCGCCGCGGGCGAAGTGGTCGAGCGCCCCGCTTCGGCCGTGAAAGAGCTGGTCGAGAACGCGATCGACGCCGGCACCACCCGCATCGACATCACCTTGCGCGAAGGCGGGCAAAGCCTCGTCATCGTCGCGGATGACGGCTTCGGCATGAACGCCGAGGAATTGTCGCTTGCGGTCGAACGCCACTGCACCTCCAAACTGCCTGACGACGATTTGCTGCAAATCGCGAGTCTCGGCTTTCGCGGCGAAGCCTTGCCGTCGATCGGCGCGGTCAGCCGCTTGACCATCGCCAGCCGCAAGCGCGGCGCCGACAGCGCTTGGTCGCTTACGGTCGAAGGCGGGGAAAAATCCGTGCCCGCGCCGACCGCTTTGTCGCACGGCACGCGGGTCGAGATGCGCGATCTCTTCTACGCCACCCCGGCGCGCTTGAAATTCCTGAAATCGCCGCGCGCCGAACGCGAAGCCGCGCTCGACACGGTGCAGCGCCTCGCCATGGCCTATCCCGGCATATCCTTTACCGTCAGCGGCGAGGAAGATCGCATTCTGCTGCGTCTAACCGCACAGGGTTGCGACCTTGCCGGTGGCGATGCGCGCCGTTTGCGTCTTGCCGCGATCCTGGGCAACGACTTTGCCGACAATGCGCTGGCGATCGAAGCGTCGCGCGAAGGGTTCACGCTTACCGGTCTTGCCGGTTTGCCGACCTTGAACCGCGCTACGGCGCGCGACCAATATCTTTTCGTCAATGGCCGGCCGGTGCGCGACAAATTGCTGGCTGGCGCTGTGCGCGGCGCCTATCAGGATTTCCTTGCTCGCGATCGGCATCCGATGGTGGCGCTGTTTCTCGAAGGCCCGGCCGAGGAAATCGACGTTAATGTCCATCCCGCCAAGGCGGAGGTGCGTTTCCGCGATGCCTCGCTCGTGCGCGGCTTGATCGTCGGCGCGCTGCGCCACGCGCTTTCGGCGGCGGGACACCGCGCCTCGACCACGGTGGCGGACTCCGCGCTAGGCTCCTTCCGCCCGGGCTTCGGTCCTGCGCCGCATTATGCCTTCGGCCGCGATTTCTCGCCCGGGCTTGCCGAAGAGGCCGCCGCTTATCAGGCGCCGCTGGTCTCGCCCGAGACCGGCGAGCTGGCCGCGCCCGGCGCGCGCGCCGCACCGGCGCTCGCACAAGAGGCGACGCTCTTCCCGCTCGGCGCGGCCATGGCGCAGCTCCACGACACTTACATCGTCGCGCAAACCGCGGACGGTATCGTCATCGTCGATCAGCACGCCGCGCATGAGCGTTTGGTCTATGAGCGCATGAAAGAAGCGCTGGGCGCGAGCGGCGTGGCGCGCCAGATCCTGCTTCTGCCCGAAGTGGTCGAGCTCGATGAGGGCGCGGTGACACGGCTTGCCGCGCGCGAAGCGGAGCTCAGGGAGCTGGGTCTCGTCATCGAGGCTTTCGGTCCTGGTGCCGTGGTGGTGCGCGAAGTGCCGGCCTTGCTGGGCGAGATCGACGTACAAGGGCTGGTGCGCGATCTTGCGGACGAGCTGGCCGAGCTCGGTAATGCGCTCTCCTTGAAGGAAAAGCTCGAAGAAGTATGCGGCACCATGGCGTGCCACGGCTCGGTGCGCGCCGGGCGGCGTCTGCTGCCCGAGGAGATGAATGCGTTGCTGCGCCAGATGGAAGCCACGCCGCATTCCGGCCAATGCAATCACGGTCGCCCGACCTATGTCGAGCTGCGGCTTGCCGATATTGAGAAGCTCTTCGGGCGCCGCTAGATTGCATCCGCCGGTGCCGGCGGCCGCACGGATCGAATGAACATCCAAGTTGTGTGATTGACCCACATATCTGATTCGCCGTTTCGCGCGATCTTCGCCGTTTCATCAGCAGTGGCCCGCAGAACCACCGTCGTCACGTCGATCCTGAATAGTTTCGTGCCCCCATGGCCTATTTTCGCAACGGCAGAGTCAATCTTCTCAATCTCCATTACGGCATTCACGCCATTGCGCTGAGTGGCGGCGGTGCCTTCTTCGCCGCCTATCTGTTGAAGGCAGGCGTTCCCGTGCCCGGCGCGCTGGTCGCGCTCGCGCTTATTCTGGCAGGACGATTTATCATTCGCCCCATCGTCATCCCGCTCGCGGCGCGCTGGGGCATGCGGCCGCTTCTCATTGCGGGCACGGTCTTGAGCGCGCTGCAATATCCTTTCCTTGCCGAAGTGCATGGCATCGGCCCGACTTTGCTTATTCTTTGCGTAATTTCGGCGGCCGGCGATACCGTCTATTGGTCGAGCTACCACGCTTATTTTGCGGCACTCGGCGATCACGGCCACCGCGGTCAACAGATCGGCGCGCGCGAGGCGATCGCGGCCATCGTCGGAATCGCCAGCCCGCTCGCGACCGGCTGGACGCTTGTCACTTTCGGGCCGCGCGTGGCATTCGGCACGGCGGGTGCCGTGCTGATGCTCTCGGCGTTGCCGCTTCTCTGGACACCGAATGTTGCCGTCGAGCGGCATGTCCCTGGTGCCTTCAGGGCGGCGATTCCCGGCATGCTGCTTTTCCTGGCGGATGGGTGGATCGCGGCGGGCTTCTACTTTGTTTGGCAGATCGCGCTATTTCTTTCTTTGGGCGAGAATTTTCTCGCCTATGGCGGTGCGCTGGCCTTTGCCGCACTCATAGGCGCGATTGGCGGCCTGTTGCTGGGACGCCATATCGATGCCGGTCACGGCGGCCGCGCCGTCTGGCTCGCCCTCGGGGCAATGGCGGCGGTAACGGCGCTGCGCGGCGTCGCGGTCGATCATGTCGCGATCGCGATCCTCGCCAATGCGCTGGGTTCGCTGAGCGCCTGTCTCTACATACCGACCTTGATGACGGCCCTCTACAATCAGGCCAAACGCGCGCCCTGCATCCTTCGTTTCCACGTTGCGGCCGAAGGCGGTTGGGATGTCGGCGGCGCGAGCGGCTGCTTGGTGGCGGCGCTCCTGATCGGCGTTGGTGCGCCTTTATCGGCCGGCATTCTGGTGTCGCTCCTGGGCGCCGGCGGCGCCTTTCTTCTGCTTCGACGCTATTACGCGGCACACGCCGCGGAAGCGGACTTGGAATTGCCGGTCTCCGCGGTGGAAACCGTTCTTCAGGCGGAACCGGTTCGCAAGTAGCGCAGGCATATCATGGCGCGGGTTGCTTGGCCCCGGTCTTGCCCGGGCATTTGGGGCGCTCAAGCGCTTGAGGCGGTGCGTTTTCCGGTCTGCAGGAGACGACGATGACAACCGTGATCCAGCATGTTCTCGCGCGCCTCAGCGACATCGGCATCGCCGATATCTTCGGTGTCCCGGGCGATTTCGCCTTTCCCGTCAATGACGCGATCTGTCACGAACCGCGCCTACGCTGGATCGGATGCTGCAACGAGCTCAACGCCGCCTACGCCGCCGATGGCTATGCGCGCATCAAGGGCTTGGGTGCGATCTGCACCACTTACGGCGTCGGCGAACTCAGCGCGATGGCGGGAATTGCCGGCGCTTATGCCGAGCACCTTCCCGTGTTCCATCTGGTTGGCGCGCCGAACATGGCCGTGCAGACCGCGCGCGCCGTGATGCACCATACTTTGGGTAATGGCGAATATAGTCTCTTCAAGGATATGGCCGGCCCGGTCGTGTGCGCCAGCGCGGTGATGACGCCACAGAACGTCGCCGCCGAGACCGAACGGTTGATCGCCGCGGCGTTCTATCACCGTCGTCCGGTCTATATGGCTTTCCCGGCCGATCTGGCCAACCAGAATGTGCTCAGCGCGGCGCAGCCGCTGCCGCCGCCGCAAAGCGATCCCGTTTCCCTCGCTGCCGCGACCGACGCCATTGCCGAAGCACTGACCAAAGCGCGCAGCGCCTGCGTCCTGCCGGGCTTCATCATCGCGCGTTGCGGCTTGACCGCCGCGCTGCACGCTTTGATCGACGCCTCGGGTCTGCCCTTTGCCACCATGTTCATGGACAAATCGGTTCTGAACGAGCGCCATCCCGCCTATATCGGAATGTATGACGGCGCGTTGATGAGTCACGATGTGCGCGACTTCGTCGAAAGCTGCGATGAAGTGGTGGCGATCGGCACGCTGATGAGCGACCTCAACACCGGCGCCTTTACGGCGCGGCTCGATCAGGCCCGCACCATTGCCATCTCTCAGCACGGCACGCGCGTTGCCGACAAGTATTATCCGAATGTGGAGCTGGCCGACATTCTCGCCGCTCTAGGGTCGAGACTCAATCAGGTCCACCAGATGATAGCGGCCGCGATGGCGACGGCTGCTGCGAAGTTGATGGCGAGCTTGTCGTATCGTGTGGCGATGCGGCGCCAGTCCTTCAGCCTGCAGAGGGCACGCTCAATGATATTGCGGCGTTTGTAGGCTTCTGCATCGAAGGGGTGGAAGCGTTTGCGTGTCGGGTTGTTCGGGATCACCGGAAGGGTGCCGCGCGCCAGGAGGAACTGGCGTAGTCCGTTGCTGTCGTAGGCTGTATCAGCGGCACAGATCTGAGCTGGCGGCAAAGGGCCGAGCAGGCCGAGGGCGGCGCGCACGTCACCAAGCTGGCCGGGTGTTATCTCGAACGCGATGATCCGCCCGCAGCCGTCGACGACGGCATGGATTTTGGTCGTGCGACCGCCGCGCGAGCGACCAATCGCCTGCGCTGAGGCCCCCCTTTTCCGCCGCCCGCCGAGCGATGCGCCTTCGCTGTGGTGCTGTCGATGATCTGCATACCGCCTTCGCTGATGTTCGTCAGCGCCGCGAATAGGCGCTGCCAAACGCCGCGGCGAGACCAGCGATGAAAGCGATTATAGATCGTCGTGTAAGGGCCGTAGACCGGAGGACAATCCTGCCAACGACAGCCGACTTTCAGGACGTGAATGATCCCGCTCAGCACCCGCCGATCATCGACCCGCCGAGCACCTGGTTGGTTGTAGGGCAGCAGCGGGGCGATCACGCGCCACTGATCGTCACTCAGCCAAAATTCTCCAGCCATGATCCGAACTCCATAGGTTCAGAGCTTGAATCACGTCCGTATAAAAAGTTCAATGGGTTGATTGAGTTTTGACCCTAGCGCAGCGATTGCCAAGGCGCGGCTGGCCGAAGGTTGCGGCCGCGTCGCCCGATCCGGTGACCGGCAGCGGCAACGATCCGATCACGGCGGCGGCGCTTTATCCGCGCTGGGCGAATTTTCTGCAACCGGACGACATTCTCGTCGCGGAAACCGGCACGGTGTCGATGGGGCTCGGCTTCGCCCATTTGCCTCCGGGCGCAAACTTCTACAATCAGACCTTATGGGGCTCGATCGGATGGGCGACGCCGGCGGCCTTCGGCGCCGCCCTTGCCGCGCCGCATCGTCGCGTGGTGCTGGCGACCGGCGAGGGCGCGCATCAGATGACGGCGCAAGAGATCAGCCAGTTCGGGCGCTTGGGGCTGCGGCCGGTCGTGCTGGTGCTGAACAATTCCGGCTATCTGATCGAGCGCCTGCTCTGCAAGGACCCCGCCATGGCCTATAACGATGTCGCGTCGTGGCGCTATGCGGATCTCCCGCGCGCGCTGGGCTGCGAGGGCTGGTTCACGGCGCGGGCGACAACCTGCGGCGAGCTCGACCACGCGCTGGCGGCGGCAGCGCAAGCGGATACCGGCGCTTATATCGAAGTTGTCACCGGCGCCTATGAAGCTTCGCCGCTGGCGCTGAAGCTGCATGAGAGCCTGCGCACGCTCTATCATTCTTGAGCGCGCGACGGCTGCGCGCTCTGTTCCAGGTCACTATTGATTGCCGATGCTGTCGAGCGCCGCCTGCATCGCTTCCGGCCGGACGCTGGTCGGACCGGCGAAGGGGTGATCGATTTCCACGACGACGAAGAGCGCCATGAAGATGATTGCGGCCAACATCCCGCTCATCAGCGCTTGGGCGCGAACGCTGCGCGTGCCGAAGAAAAAGGTGAAGCCCAAAGTGACCGCAGCGCTTGCGAACAGCACCAGCCAAAGCACGCCGGGAACGATCCCCGACGCCAGCATGAGCCGCGTGCGCCGGCCTTGGGTGATCACGTCGAGCTCGGCCAGCAGCTCGCTCATGGTTGCGGTCTCGCGCGGCGTGTTCGGATTGACGGTGAGCACGGAGCGATAGAGCGCGTCGAGCGCCTGATCGACTTGCTTGCTGCCATTGCCGCGCGCCATCGCCGGCCAGTCCGCGGCGATGACGGCTTGGGCGAATGCGGTCAGGTTTTGCCGCACGGCGTTTGCCGGTGCCGCGTCCAGTCCTTCGGATAGGCGGGAGATCGCGACGACGCCCGACGCTTCCTGCCCAGCAGCGGTCTCGGCGTCGCGGAACTTCTCCCACACCACGATGACCGCGAAGCCGAGCAGCACGGCGTAGACCACGCCGAGAACCGCGAATTTGAAGCCGGCGACTTCGTTGTTGGCGGCCAAATTCTCCAGCGCGACCGCGCGCCGTACCAGCAAAGTGACGCACATCGCCGCTACTGACGGGACGACGACGATCAGGAGGGCCGACAGCCAAAGCGGCAAGGAAGAAAGAAAGAGCGACACGCCAACTCCTGTTTATGGGGGGGGTGAGTTTATTCCGGAGTTCCATGCCGCAAAAACACGAACCGAGCCGCGCCGTAGCGGCGTTCTTCGATCAACGTGAATCCTTCGGGCGCATCGAAAGCTTCGCGCGCGGCAAGCTCGATGATGACCAGCGCGTTCTCGGCCAGCCATCCCGTCTTGGCGAGCGCGGCGAGCGCGGGCGCGGCGAGATTTTCGCGATAAGGCGGATCGAGAAAGGCGAGCGAGCAAGGTCCGCCCGCGCGCGGCGGCTTGGTCGCATCGGCGGCAAGGATCGCGGCGTTCGGCGTCTCGCCCAAGGCGGCGACGTTCTGCTGCAGGATCGCGCGCACCGCGCGGTCCCGTTCCATGAAGGTCGCGCGTCGCGCGCCGCGCGACAAGGCTTCGAGGCCGAAGGCGCCGGTTCCGGCAAAAGCATCGAGCACTTGCGCGTCCTCGAAGGCCGGCCCATTGCTCAAACGACCATGCGCCAGAATGTCGAACAACGCCTCGCGCGCGCGATCGCTGGTCGGCCTGACCGTGCCGCCTTCGGGTGCGGCCAGCTTGCGCCCACGATGCTTACCGCCGATGACGCGCATGCGGTTTCTTGTTGGGTTGATCTTGCTGGCCGAGCTGCTCGCGCAGCACGCGCTGCTGCACTTCCTCGATCCCGCCGCGCGCGAGATTGCCCAATTGGAACGGGCCATAGGCGAGGCGGATAAGCCGGCTCACCGGCAAGCCCAAATGCGCCATCACCTTGCGCACCTCGCGGTTCCGGCCTTCGCGCAAGGAGACGATCAGCCACGCGTTGCTGCCTTGCTGGCGTTCCAGCACGGCGTGGATCGGGCCGTAAGAAACCCCTTCGACCGTGACGCCTTTTTCCAAACCAGTGAGCTGCGCCGGATCGATCTCGCCATGGACCCGCACCTTGTAACGCCGCAGCCAGCCATGCGCCGGCAGCTCCAGCTGCCGCGCCAGCGCGCCGTCATTGGTCAACAGCAGCAACCCTTCGGAATTGAGATCGAGCCGCCCGATCGAGATCAGACGCGGCAAGTCCGGCGGCAGCGCGGCAAAGACCGTGGGCCGGCCTTTCTCGTCGCGATGGGTCGTGACCAGCCCCGCCGGCTTGTGATAGCGCCACAGCCGCGCGCGCTCGGCCTCGGGCAAGGGCTTGCCATCGACCGACAGCTCATGCGGATCGGTGACATTGACCGCCGGCGATTTGAGCACTTCGCCCTTGAGCGCCACGCGACCTTCGGCGATCCAGCGCTCGGCATCGCGGCGCGAGCACAGGCCGGCGCGCGCCAGAATCTTGGCGACGCGCTCGCCCTTTTCGGGGCTGGGCGCGACCGTCACCGGCACGCTGCGATGAACGCCGCGAACAGGCGCTTGTCCCCGACGCTGATGCCGTATTCGGGGTGCCATTGCACGCCGATGCAAAAGCGCCGGCGCGGATCCTCGATGCCCTCGATGACGCCGTCGGGCGCGCGCGCATCGATCACGATGCCCGGCGCCACGTCTTTCACCGCCTGGTGATGCGCGCTGTTGACCTCGAGCGTGTCGGCCTGGGTGATACGGTGAAGCACGCTGCCGCGCTCGATCAGCACTTGGTGGCCAGGTTCGGTGCGCGGATTGGGCTGCTCATGCGCGAGCGCGCCGTCGATCTCGTCGGGAATGTGCTGGATGAGCGTGCCGCCCAGCACCACGTTCAAAAGCTGCTGCCCGCCGCAAATGCCGAAAACCGGCTTGTCGGCGGCGAGCGCGCCTTTGGTGACGGCGAGCTCGAATTCGGTGCGGCGGTCCTTGGTGGTGACGCTGGCATGCCGGCTCGAAGCGCCGAAGAGCGCCGGGTCGACGTCGAAGGCGCCGCCGGTGACGACAAGCCCGTTGATCAGGCCGAGATAGGCGCCGACTTGCGCCGGCTCATGCGGCAGAAGGATCGGCAAGCCGCCGGCCTCGACCACGGCCGTGCAGTAATTCTCCCGCAGCGCGTACCAGGGATGGGTTTTGGAATAGCCGCCCGGCGGCTCGGAATCGAGGGTAAGGCCGATGACAGGTTGTACCATGGGGGCTATTTAGGCCGCGCGCGCGGGCGAGACAAGGAAGGCTGCAAGGAATGGCATCACCGATGGAGCTGGCTCTTGCCGAGGCCGAACGTGCCGCCGCGCAAGGCGAGGTGCCGGTCGGCGCGGCTTTGGTCGAGCACGCAACCGGTGCGGTGCTGGCGGTTGCGGGCAATCGGGTCGAAACCCTGCACGATCCGACCGCCCATGCCGAAATGCTGGTGCTGCGCGCGGCGGCGGCCCAACGCGCCTCGCCGCGGCTCGAGGATTGCGATCTCTATGTCACGCTCGAGCCTTGCGCCATGTGCGCGGCGGCGATTTCCTTCGCGCGCATCCGCCGGCTTTATTTCGGCGCCTATGATCCGAAAGGCGGGGCGGTCGAACATGGGCCGCGCTTCTTCGAGCTCCCCATCTGCCATCACCGCCCCGATATCTATGGCGGGATCGAGGAGCAGCGCGCTTCGGTCTTGCTCAAAGGCTTCTTCGCCGAACGGCGTTAGGCCCGGGCGATATTACGCCGCGACGACGACAGGCTCGGCGGTCCGCTCCAACACCGCTTTCGGCACCAGCATCATCAGGAACACGCCCAGCACCAGCAGCCCGGCGATTGCGAGCATCGGCACGGTGAAGCCGCCGGTCGCGTCGCGCAGGGTGCCGACCAGAATCGGGCTCAAGGTCGAGCCGCAAATGCCGATCGTGTTGAGGAAGGCGAGGCCCGCCGCATGAGCGCGGCGCGGCAGGATGATCGAAGGCGTGGTGAAGAACACCGGCCAAGCCGAAAGGCAAAAGGCCGAGGCGAGGGTGAGGCCCAACAGCTGCAGCGGCGGGTAGGCGACCATCGCCGCCAAGACCCAGCCTGAAGCGCCAATCAGCATCGGCACGACGCAATGCCAGAACCGCTCTTGACGCTTGTCCGAACGCCGCGTCCAATAGAGCATCCACAGAATTGAACAGCTCGGCGGGATCGCGGTGACGATGCCGATGAACCAATAGGGCATGCTCAAACCCGCCATGCCGCGCACGATCTGCGGCATCCACAAGGTCAGCGCGCTGAAAGTCGCGATCAAGGTGGCATAGGCGCAGGAGATCAGCAGCATGTTGCGTGACAGCAGCAGTCGGGTCACGGATTGCGTCGGCGGCAAGGGCTGCGAGCGCCGGCGCTCCTCCTCGTCGCGCTCCAGCAGCGCGATCAGCGTCGATTTATCCTCGGGCGACAGGAACTTTGCATCCTTCGGCTTGTCGGCAAGGTAGAAATAAATCGCGATGCCGAAGACCACCGCCGGCAGTCCTTCGAGCAGGAAGAGCCATTGCCAGCCGGCCAGGCCGGCAATGCCGTTCATGCCGAGGAGAAATCCCGACACCACCGAGCCCAGCATGCCGGCGATCGGTTGGCCGATCATGAAAGTGGTCTGCGCGCTGGCGCGGCGATATTGCGGATACCAATAGGTCATGTAGAGCACGAGGCCGGGCGCGAAGCCGGCTTCGGCGATGCCCACCAACATGCGCAGCCCGACGAGGCTCCAGGTTCCGGTCGCGAACATGGTCGCGGCCGAAGCGACGCCCCAGGTGATCATGATGCGCGCGAGCCATTTGCGCGCGCCGACGCGTTCGAGAACGAGGTTCGACGGGATCTCGAAAAACAGATAGGCAAAGGACAAGGCGCTGCCGGCCAGGCCCAAGGTCGTGGCGGTAAGGCCGAGATCCTTGTTCATGGTCAGCGCCGCGAAACCGATATTGGTGCGGTCGATGAAATTGATCATCAGGCAAAGCAGAAGAAACCAGAGATAGCGGTTCGATACCCGCCTGATGACAGATGCCTCGCGTTGCGCGCGGCTTGCCATCGATGACGCTATGGTCATGATGATTTCCTCCCCGGCGCCAAGCTTCGCCGATCGCTTGGCGGATGACAAGCAATGACCTTTCTTTGAGCCGTCGTGCCCGGACTTGTTCCGGGCATCCACGTGTCGAAAGTGGGCAAATGCGTGGATGGCCGGGTCGAGCCCGGCCATGACGATTGCAGCTATGATCGCAGGGCGCGCCAGCCGATGTCGCGGCGGCAGAAACCTTCGGGCCAATCGATGCGGTCGATCACGGCATAGACGCGCTCGCGCGCTTCGGAAACCGTTTTGCCCATGCCCACCACGTTCAAGACGCGCCCGCCATCGGCGACCAGACTCTCGCCCACGCGCTTGGTGCCGGCATGGAAAATGTGGACCGATTGGTCGCTGGCGGCGGCCGCGTCGAGTCCCTTGATCGCGCTGCCTTTCAACGGATTGTCGGGATAGCCCTTAGCCGCCAGCACGACGCAAAGCGCGACCTCGTCGCGCCAACGTAGGTCGAAATCGTCGAGCACGCCGTCGCGCGACGCGAGCAAAGCCGGCAACAGATCGCTCCGCAACCGCGGCAGCAGCACCTGACATTCCGGATCGCCGAAGCGCGCATTGTATTCGATCAGCGTCGGCCCGTCGGCGGTCAGCATCAGCCCGGCATAAAGCACGCCCATATACGGTCGTCCTTCCTGCACCATCGCCGCCAAGGTCGGGCGGATGATGCGCTCCATCACCTCGGCCTCGATCGCCGGCGTGACGCAAGGCGCTGGCGAATAGGCGCCCATGCCGCCGGTATTGGGTCCGACATCGCCGTCGCCCACGCGCTTGTGGTCTTGCGCCGAGGCGAGCGGCAAGGCGGTCTTGCCGTCGGTCAAGGCAAAGAAACTTGCCTCTTCGCCGACGAGGAATTCCTCGATCACCACTTCGGCGCCCGCCGCCCCGAAGCGGTTCGCCAAAAGCGCGTCGTCGATCGCTTCTTCGGCCTCGGCCAGACTCGTCGCCACGGTAACGCCTTTGCCGGCGGCAAGCCCGTCGGCTTTGACGACGATCGGCGTACCTTGCGCGCGGGCATAATCCTTGGCCGCGCCCGCCTCGGTGAAGCGGCGATAGGCGGCGGTGGGGATGCCGTATTTTGCGCACAGATCCTTGGTGAAGCCTTTCGAGCCTTCGAGTGCGGCGGCGGCCGCGCTCGGCCCGAATGCGGCGATGCCCGACGCTTCGAGCCGGTCGACCAGCCCTGCGACCAAAGGCGCTTCCGGCCCGACCACGACGAAGTCGATGCGCTCGCGCTGGGCCAGGGCCAGGATTCCCTCGATGTCGGTCGTGGCGATCGGCACGCATGTGGCCTCTTCGGCAATGCCGGGATTGCCGGGCGCGCAAAAGAGCGCATCGCACAGCGGCGAGGCGGCAATCGCCCAGCACAGCGCATGCTCGCGCCCGCCCGATCCGATCACCAAAACCCGCATCCGCCACTCCCTCGCGACCCGTTCGTCTTGTATCATAGCGGGCCATGGCCGAAAGCCCCTCCCTCGCCGAATTGCGCAGCAACCTGCCGGAATATTCGGTCAGCGAAATCTCGTCGCTGCTAAAACGCACGGTCGAGCAGAATTTCTCCTATGTGCGGGTGCGCGGCGAAATCTCGGGCTTCAAGCGGGTCGGCTCGGGCCATTGCTATCTCGCGCTCAAGGACGAAGAGGCGGTGCTCGACGCCGTGATCTGGCGCCCCGTCGCGGCGCGTCTAGGGCTGAAGCCCGAAGACGGCATGGAAGTGATCTGCGCCGGCAAGCTCACCACCTATCCCGGGCGCTCCAAATATCAGCTCGTCATCGAAAGCGTCGAGCTGGCCGGTGTCGGCGCGCTGTTGAAGCTTTTGGAAGAGCGCAAGAAGAAGCTCGAAGCCGAAGGGCTGTTCGCGCCCGAGCGCAAACGCCAACTGCCCTATCTTCCCGACGTGATCGGCGTGGTGACCTCGCCGACGGGCGCGGTCATCCGCGACATTCTGCACCGGCTCGCCGACCGCTTCCCGCGCCGCGTGCTGGTCTGGCCGGTCGCGGTGCAAGGCGAAGGTGCGGCCGAGCAAATTGCCGCCGCGATCGCCGGCTTCAACGCCTTGGCGCCGGGCGGTGCCGTGCCGCGCCCCGATCTGCTGATCGTCGCGCGCGGCGGCGGGAGCCTCGAAGACTTGATGGCGTTCAACGAAGAGATCGTTGTGCGCGCGGCGGCGGCGTCAGAGATTCCGCTGATCTCGGCGGTCGGCCATGAGACCGACACGACTTTAATCGACTTCGCTAGCGACCGGCGCGCGCCGACGCCCACCGCCGCGGCGGAGATCGCCGTGCCGGTGCGGTCCGAGCTGATCGCCGAGCTCGCCGCGAAAGCGGCGCGCGCCTCGGGCGCCTTGGCGCGCGGCTTGACCGAGCGGCGCACGCATCTGACCGGTCTCGCGCGCGGCCTGCCCGATCCGGCGAGCCTTCTCGGCACGGCCGCGCAAAAGCTCGACGATCGCGCCGAACGGCTGCGCAACGGGCTGACCCAGCTTCTGCGTTTGCGGCGTGAGCGGCTGAAAACGGTTGAAGCGCAAGCGCGCCCGCAGCTTCTGCAGCTTCAGCTCGATCAGATGCGCCAACGCCTCGGCGATTTTCCGCCGCGGCTGCATTACGCGCTTGATCGGTTGATCGAGCGGCAGCGCGGTCTGGTCGACAACGCGATGGCGCGGCTGCAATCCTATCGCAACGCGCTCGAAGACCCGCTCAAGCGCGGCTATGCCATGGTGACGAGCGACGGCAAGCTGGTCTCGGGCGCCGCGCAAGTGGCGCAAGGCGCGGCGCTGGAAATTCGCTTTGCTGACGGAATTGTTGCAGCCACGGCCGAAGGCGCGCCGAAACCCAAGGCGAAGCCGCGCAAAGCCACCATCGGCAAGCAAGGTAGCTTGCTCGCGCTGTTCCTCGCTGCCGGCCTCGCGGGCAACGCCATAGCCGGCACCGTCGCGCTCGACGGCACGCCCGAGCAAGGCGGGCTGGTGCGCGGCGTGGTCGATCCCGGCGCGCAGGTAAGTCTCGACGGCAAGGCATTGCGCGTAGCCCCTGACGGGTACTTCATCTTCGGTTTCGGCCGCGACGCGCCTTCTGCCGCCGCGCTCGACATCGTCTTTGCCGATGGCAGCCGCGCGCATCGCGATCTTGCCGTGATTTCGCGGCAATGGGACATACGCAAGGTCGACGGGTTACCCGAAGAGACCGTCACGCCCGATCCCGTGCTGATCGCGCGCATCAAGCGCGAGGCGCAAGAAGTCACCACGGCGCGCGAAACCGACAGCGATGTCTTGTTCTTCGAAAAGCCGCTGGCTTGGCCGGCGCTGGGACGAATCAGCGGCGTCTATGGCAGCCAAAGTATCTTGAACGGCCAGCCGCGCGCGCCGCATTACGGGGTCGACGTCGCGGCGCCGCCCGGCACGCCTGTGCTTGCCGCCGACGCGGGCACCGTCACTCTGGCCGAGCCGGATCTGTTCCTCACCGGCGGCACCATCATCATCGATCACGGCTATGGGCTCTCGACGACCTATATGCATTTGTCGTCGCTCGCGGTTCATCTCGGGCAGAAGGTGGCGGCGCACGAGCTTATCGGCACGGTCGGCGCCACAGGCCGGGTGACCGGCCCGCATCTCGACTGGCGGGTCAATTGGTATCAAGTGCGGCTCGATCCGCAGCTTGTTGCCGGTCCGATGCCGGCAGCGGAATAACCGTCGCCGTTTAATCCGGCCAGCGCCGGTGCAGCCACAGCCATTGCTCGGGATGCTCGCGAATCCAACCCTCGACGATCGCGTTGACGGTCGTCATCAGCGTCAGCTGATCGGCATCCGCATCGCCGCTGTGCGGCAGTTCCAGCGGCGGCTCGAGGGTCATGCGGAAACGCGCGCCGTTCAACCGGACCACATGGACCGGCACCACGGCGCAATCGAGGCGCAGCGCCAGCAGCGCCAAGGCCGGTGCCGTCATCGCGATGCGGCCGAAGAACGGCACGGGGATGCCGTCATTCATCTTTTGGTCGATCAGCATGCAAACTTCGCGGCCGCCGCGCAGCGCGGCAACGACCTTGCGCGCGCCAGCCGAGCCTTTCGGTGCCAATTCGCGATCCTCGCTGCCGCGTGCCCAGGCGAGGAGCCGGTCGACAATCGGATTGTTGGGAGCGCGATAGACGGCGGTCATGGCAAAGCCGACTTGGCTCGCCGTGCGGACCGCGATCTCCCAATTCGCGCAATGGGCCGAGAAGAAGATGTAACGCTTGTCCTTCGGCCGCTCGCCGAGAATATTGCCGCGGTCGATCAGCTCGATTCGACCTTGCTTATCGTCGAGGCCGAGACGGCGTAAATGCGCATATTCGGCGACCACGCGGCCGAGATTGTCCCACATGCCGCGGATGATTTCCTCGGTCGCGTCGGGCGAAAGCTCCGGCATGGCGAGGCGCAAATTATCGCGCGCGCGTTTGGTGATGCCGAGATGCGGCCCGGCCCGGCGGGCGAGGAAGCCGCCAATTCCCGAGGCCCAGTCGAGCGGCAATATGCGGAAAAACCCGAACACGACAAGCGCGCCGGCAGCCTCGGCGTAATCGATCAATGACGGCCGGCGTTCATTCATGGCTCGCCCCGATGATCGGCGCCAAGATTTGCATCAGCGCCGCTTGGTCTTCCCAGACGAGATCGACCGCAAGTGTACGCACGCGCTGGCGCCAGGCCGGGGCGAGGCGCATCAGGTCCTTCTCGGTCGTTACCAGCGTGGCTTTCATTTGGGCGGCTTCCTCCGCCATGTGCGCCAGCTCGGTATCGCGATAGGGATGGTGGTCCGGATAGGCGTGCGTGGCGACCAGCTCGGCGCCCAGCTCCGTCAAGGTCGCGAAGAATTTGCGCGGTTCGCCGATGCCGGCGAAGGCGACCACGCTTTTGCCTTTTAGGTCCTCGGCGGCGCGCGGCACCAGCCGGGCGCGCAGCACGGTCTTGTCCGGCAGCGCAGGAGGAACGGCCTTGCCGTTGCCCATCAGCACCACGGCATGCGCGCGCGCCAGCCCCGTCGAGGCTGGCTCGCGCAGTGGCCCTGCCGGCATGACGCGGCCATTGCCGAGACCGTAAGCGGCATCGATCACGGCGAAAGCCAGATCTTGATGCAGGTGCGGATTCTGGAACCCGTCATCGAGCAGTAAAAGCTCCGCGCCCGCCGCAACGGCGGCACGCGCCGTCACAACCCGGTCGGCACCGATCCAGCACGGTGCCACCCGCGCCAGCAGCAGCGGCTCGTCGCCGACGTCGGCCGCGGTGTGGCGCGCGGGATCGACAAGCGCCGGTCCTGCAAGGTTGCCGCCGTAACCGCGGCTTAATATGTGAGGGCGTTTTCCCAGAGCGATGATGATTTGCGCGAGGCTCAAGCATACTGGCGTTTTGCCCGCGCCGCCGGCGACGAGATTGCCGACGCAAAGCACGGGCACATTGGCGCGAAACGGCGTCGTGAAGCGGCGCCGCGCCGTGCCCGCTGCCGCAAAGGCCCAGCCCAAGGGCGCGAGCAGGTCGGACAGAAATCCCGGCCTGGCCCAGAAATCAGGCGCTTGCAGCATGGGCGGAAAGACGGTCGAGCCAGGGTGCGATGCGCGCCAAGACGGCGTCGAGCACGGCGCGGTTGTCGGCGGCGACGCCGGCGGCGGCGGCGGCGCGCCGCGCGCGCTCGACCGGATCGTTGAGCAGGCGGCGCACCGACGCAGCCAGCTCGGCGGCGTTGGTCACGGTGATGGTGGCGCCGGCATCGTCGAGGCTTTGCGCCATGGCGGCGCAATTGCTCATGTCGGGCCCGTGCAGAATGGCGCAATCGAGCAGCGCCGCTTCAAGCGGGTTGTGTCCACCCATCGGCGTCAGCGAGCCTCCGATAAAGGCGATGCCGGCCAGACGATAGAACAGTCCGAGCTCGCCCAAGGTGTCGGCGAGATAAATATCGGTCGTGGCTTCGAGCGGCTCGCCGGCCGATCGGCACGCGACGTTGAGGCCGCGTTGCTCGAGCATCGCAACGATCTCGGCGGCGCGCGCCGGATGGCGCGGCGCGACGATGGTAAGCAGGCCGGGCCGTTCGCGGATCAGCGCGCGGTGAACCTCGGCCGCGGCCTCTTCCTCGCCCTGATGCGTGCTGGCCGCAAGCCACAGTGGGCGATCGGCGGCGCGCGCGGCGATGCGCGCCAGCTCATTCTCGTCGAAGGGCAAGGGCGCCGCCGCGGTCTTCAGATCGCCGACGCTGGCCGCCGCTGCCGCGCCCAAGCGGCGGAAGCGCTCGGCCTGCGCCTCGTCTTGCGCGAGACAGAGCTCGAAACAGGCAAGCAAAGGTCCGATCAGCCCGGGCACGCGCTGCCAGCTGCGAAACGAGCGCACGGACATGCGGCCGTTCAAAAGCAGCAGCGGAATGCCGTAACGATCGGTCTCCGAGACGAGATTGGGCCACAGCTCCGATTCGACCCACAGCGCAAGGTCCGGCCGCCAATGATCGAGAAAGCGCCGCACATAAGCGGGCCGATCGACCGGCACGTATTGGTGCCAGGCGCGGTCGGCGGGCAGGCGATGCGCCAGCAGCCGCGCCGAGGTCACGGTGCCGGTCGTCACCAGCACGGACAACGCCGGCCGCTCGACCAAGAGCCGGTCGATCAGCGACAGCATCGAGATCGCTTCGCCATTGCTGGCGGCATGGACCCAGATCAAAGGGCCGGGCGGCCGCGGCCGCCCGGCGATGCCTTGGCGCTCGGAAAACCGGTCGCGGTCTTCCTTGCCATGCGCCATACGGCGCGCGAGGTAGAGCGCGACCAACGGTCCCAAGGCCGTCGTGCCGGCTTGATAAAGCGCGAGCAACCGGATCATTGCCGCTGACCCGCGCGGCGCAGGTCGCGCAGTGCGCGGCGGCTCAAATCGCTGGGCGTCAGCGCGTCATGGCCCATGCGCCGGTCGGCTTCGGCGGTGAGCGCGTTGAGGCGCTGCTCGATCAGCACGCGGCACGCCTCCATGCCGGCTTCGTCGGATTCCCGCGGCGCGTAAATCGGCTCGCCCCAAAGGAAGATGCCGCGGCTGAAAGGGAAGGGCAGGTGGAACCGGTCCCAGGTGGTGAAGATGCGGCGCCGCTTCGTGGCATAGGCCAAAGGGACGACCGGCACGCCAGAAAGCCGCGCCACAGCGACGGTCCCGCGGCTCGCGCGCATCGCCGGGCCGTCGGGCCCGTCCGGCGTGATGCCGACACAATCGCCGGATCTGAGCCAGCGCACCATGCCGCGCACCGCCGCGCTGCCGCCTTCGCTCGTCGAGCCGGCGACGGAATCAATGCCGAAATAACGCACCGCCCCGGCGATGAGACGGCCGTCGAGATGAGACGAGATCAGCATGTGCATCGGCGCCAAAGCCTGCCAGCCGATCGGCATCATCAACAGCCTGCCGTGCCAGAAGGCCAGGATGAACGCGCTGCCGGAATCGCGCACCGCGCGCGGGTAGGTGACGCCTTCGATCGTCCAGCTTCCGGAACGATAGACCAGCCGGACATAGGCCTGAATCAGCCAGCACAAGACTCGCAAGCTAACAGCATTGCGCAACAGCCGCCGGGAGAAGGCCATCCGTCAGACCTGGACCTCGGCCGAGCTCGCGCGCAAGCCGGCGCTGTCGCCGAGGAATTGCAAAGCGTGCAGCCGCGCATAGGCGCCGTCGCGCCGCAGCAGCTCGGCATGTGTGCCGCGCTCGATTACGCGGCCGTCATCGATCACATAGATGATGTCGGCCTCGATCACGGTCGAAAGCCGATGCGCGATGACGAGCGTGGTGCGGCCGCGCATCAGCGTCTTGAGCGCGCTTTGCACCTGACGTTCGGATTCGGTGTCGAGCGAGGAGGTGGCTTCGTCGAGCAACAGAATCGGCGCGTTCTTCAGCATGGCGCGCGCGATCGACAAACGCTGGCGCTGTCCGCCCGAGAGCTTCACCCCTTGTTCGCCCACCGGCGTGTCATAGCCTTGCGGCAAGGCGCGGATGAAGTCATCGGCGGCGGCGGCGCGTGCGGCGGCCTCGATCTCGGCATCGCTGGCGCCGAAGCGGCCATAGGCGATGTTGGCGCGCACCGTGTCGTCGAAGAGGCTGACTTCCTGGCTCACCAGCCCGATCGCGCCGCGCAGGGAAGCGAGCGTCACCGCGCGCACATCCTGGCCGTCGATCTGCACCGAGCCCGCGGTCACATCGTAAAAGCGCGGGATCAGATTCATGATGGTCGATTTGCCGGCGCCCGACGGCCCCACGAGGGCCACGGTCTTGCCGGGCGGAATGTCGAGCGTCACGCCTTTCAGCGCCTCGATGTCCGTGCCGTAGGAAAAGCGCACACCGTCGAAGCGCACGCCGCCGCCCGCGATTTCGAGCGCCGCGGCGCCGTCGCGCTCGCGGATCTCCGGCTCGATGTCGAGCACGGTGAAAAGCCGCTGCGCGGCCGCAAGGCCTTCCTGCAGATTGGTGTTGAGCCCCGCCAAGGTCTTCATCGGCTGATAGGCGAGCAGCAGCGCGGTGATGAACGAGAAGAAGGCGCCGGCGCTGCGCGTGCCGTTGAAGACCTGATGGCCGCCGTAAAGAATGACCAGCGCCACCGCGATGCCGCCCAAGGATTCCATCAAAGGCGACGAGATCGAGCGGGTGCGCTGCGCGCGTTCGACCAGACGGTACAGGCTTTCGATCAGCCGGCTAGCACGCGACATCTCATAGGCTTCCATGCCGTAAGCCTTGACGTAGCGCGCGCCTTGGAAGGTCTGGTTGAGCAAGGTCATGAACTCGCCGAGCTCGGCCTGGGTATTGGCGGAAACCCGGCGCATGCGGCGCCCGATCTTCTGGATCGGCCGGAATGCGATCGGGAAGGCGATGAAGGCGATCAAGGCCAACAGCCAGTCCTGATAGAACATCAGCGCGATCAGGAAGATCGCGGTCACCGCTTCCTTGCCGAGGCCGGCCAAGACATTGGTGGCACAACCGCGCAATAGATTGGCGTCGTTGGTGAAGCGCGAGATCAAGGTCCCAGCCGGGTTGGCGTGGTAATAAGCGAGATCGGCGCCCATCAGCCGGGCGAACAGCTTCAGCTGGATGTCGGCGACGATGCGCTGGCCGACCGTGGTCATCAGCACGGATTGGCCGTAGCCGGCAAAGCCCTTCACCACGGCCAGAATGATCACCGCCGCCGGGATCACCAGCAGCAAGGTCTCGTTGCGCTGGACGAAGACATTGTCGAGCAGCGGCTGCATCATCCAGGCATTGGCCGCGGTCGAGCCGGCGACCAGACCCATGGCGACGAAGGCCAGCCCCATCTTGCCGAGATGCGGGCGCAGAAACTCGACCACGAGGCGGCGCATAAGCGGGCCCGTAGCGTGGCTGAATTCCGGGCGGGCGCTGCGATCGGCTTTGGCGCTCAATTCCTAGGCTTTGTCCAAGTTTGGGTCGGCAAATCCACGCCGCCATCATAGCACGGCGGGCAGCCCGCGCGCGGGGGCCTATTTATCGGCGAAGTATCTGACGCGCAAGCGTTCCCGTCCACGCGCCCGTCTTCGCGGCGGTGGCGCCAGGCGGCGTCTTCCTGTATGCAGGCTGCGCCATCGTGGGGAGATCATGGCCAAGGGGAACGGGATCGATCGGCTTGGGCGCGCGCGCCGGCTCTTGGTGATCCACAACCCGATGGCGGGGCGTCGCGCCAAAGGCAAGCTCTTGCGCTGGAAGATTGAGCTGCGGCGCTTCGGCGCCGAAGTGACCCTGGTCGAGACCGCCGGGCCGCGCCACGCTGTCGCTTTGGCGGCTGCGGCCGATCCCGAGCGCTTCGATGCGGTCGCGGTGGCGGGCGGCGACGGCACCATCAACGAAGCCGTCAACGGCCTCATGGTCTCGAAACTGCCTTTGGCCTTGCTGCCCCTCGGCACCGCCAATGTGCTCGCCAATGAGCTCGACCTGCCGCAAGAGATCGACGCGCTCGCGCAGATCGCCGCCTTCGCGCCGTCGCGCCCGGTGCTGCCGGGCGAGATCGTGACCGCCGAACGTGCCGAGCCCTGGCGCTTTTTGCTGATGGCGGGCGTGGGTTTCGATGCCGAAGTGGTCGCGCATCTCGATCTGCGCTTGAAGCGCCATATCGGCAAAGGGGCCTATGTCCTCGGCAGCCTCGCGCAGCTTATGCGCCATCGCGCGCCTTGTCTTCCGGCCGTGCTCGATGGCCTGGCCGAAGAAGCCGCTTCCCTGGTCGTGGCGCGCGCGCATTTCTACGGCGGGCGTTTCGTGCTGGCCCCCGCGGCGCGGCTCGATCAGCCGCGTCTCCATGCGGTGCTGTTTCCCGAGAAGTCGCGCTTTGCCGCGTTGCGCTACATGGCGGCGGTTGTGCTCGGCCGGCTGGCGCGGCAACGCGATGTCGAGGTGCGTCCGGCGGAGCAGATCGAGCTGCGCGGTCCCCGTGGCGCGCCGGTGCAGGTCGATGGCGATATCCGCGCCTATTTGCCGGCGCGCATCCGACTGGCTGCGACGCCGATCGAAATCATCGCCTAACGTTACGCGCCCGCCACCGTCATGCCGTCGATGCGCAGGCTGGGCGCGTCGATGCCAGTCTTGAAAATAAGATCATTGGCCGGCGTCACATGCTGGAACATGGCGTTGAGATTGCCGGCGATGGTGAGCTCGCTCACGGGATAAGCCAGCTCGCCATTCTCGATCCAGAATCCGGCCGCGCCGCGGCTGTAATCGCCGGTGACGCCGTTGACGCCCATGCCCATCAGCTCGCAGACATAGAATCCTTGCGCGATGTCGCCGATCAGCTCTTGGGCGGTGATCGCGCCGGGTTCGAGATAGAGATTGGTCGGCGCCGGTCCGGGCGGGCCGGACGTTCCGCGGCTGGCATGGCCGGTGCTTTTCAGGCCCAATTGCCGCGCCGAGCGCAGATCGAGCAGCCAGGTTTGCAACACGCCGTCCTCGACCAGCGCGCGGCGCTGGTTGCGGATGCCTTCGCCGTCGAATGGCTTGGCTCTGAGCCCGCGGCGGCGATGCGGGTCGTCGATGATCGCGATCCCGGCGGGAAAGATGCGTTGGCCGAGCTTGTCCTTCAAAAAGCTCGTGCCGCGCGCGATCGCCGGGCCGCTGATCGCGCCGACGAGATGGCGGATCATCCCGCCGGAGACGCGCGGATCGAACACCACCGGCACTTGGCAGGTCGGAACCTTGCGCGCGTTGAGGCGCTTCACCGCGCGCTCGCCGGCGTTTTTGCCGATCGCGCTCGGATCGGCCAGATCCTCGGCCCAAACCGCGCTGGTGAAATCGTAATCGCGTTCCATGCCGGTGCCGGTTCCGGCGAGCACCGACACGCTGATGCTGTGATGGGTCACGGTATAGGTGCCGGCAAAGCCGTTGGACGCGGCAAAGGCGACGCTCGAGCGCGCCCAGCTTGCTTCGGCGCCTTCCGAATTGGTAACGCCGGAAACCGCGCGCGCGGCTTCCTCGGCGGCCTGCGCGCGTGCGATCAACAGCTCGGCCGCAGGCTCTTGCGGATCGTCGAGCTGAAGATCGGGCCAGTCGCGCGCGATCTCGTCGGGTTCGGCCAGGCCGCAATAAGGATCTTCCGGCACGGTTTTGGCCATGGCGATAGAGCGGGTCACCAGCTCTTCCAGCGCCGAAGCGCTGCGGTCGTTCGAGGAGACGATCGCCTGGCGCTTGCCCAGCAACACGCGCAAGCCGAGATCGTAGCCTTCGGCGCGTTCCAGCTTCTCCACTTTGCCGAGGCGTTGCGCATGGCTGATCGAGGCGGCGTGGAACAGCACCGCATCGGCGGCGTCGGCCCCGGCCTTGCGCGCACGTTTGATGAGATCGTCAAGCAGCGGCAAGTCGGCTTGGGCGTCGGGCTTCTGTGGCGGCATGCGCGATCCTTGCGGCAATCGGAAGCTAGATATAGCGAGCGCGGCCGGTGCCGTCACCCTGCCGGCTCGACCTGCCATACCACCGCTTGGCGCATCGTGCGGTCTTCGAGATCGAGCGGCGTCGGCACGTCGTAGCGCGCGAGCGCGCTTAAGCCCGTTTTCGGCAGATAGGTGCGGCCGGGATCGCCCAGCAGCACGGTGACGCCGCGTCGCGCCAGACGGCGCAGCCAGTCGGTCAGGCGTTCGGCCAAAGGCCGCTCATAGCACATATCGCCGACCAGCACGGTCTCCCACGGCGCGTCCGGTCGCCCGATGACATTTTCGGTCTCCACCGCGATGGCCACGCTGTTGAGCGCGGCGTTGAGCGCAATCGCGGCGGCGGCGAAGCCGTCGATCTCGGCGGCGGTGGCATCGCGCGCGCCGGCTTTCATCGCCGCGATCGCGATGAGCCCCGAGCCCGAGCCGAAATCGAGCACCGAACGGCCGCGCACGGTTTCGGGATGATCAAGCACATAGCGCGCCAAGGCCTGGCCGCCGGCCCAGGCGAAGGCCCAATAAGGCGGGGGCAGCTGACTCTTGGCGAGGGTCTCCTCGGTCGCCTGCCACAGCGGCGTCACCTCGGTGGCGAGATGGAGCTTGATCTCGGGCACGAGCGGCGGCGCCGCGATCGCGGTTTGGGCGCGGATGAAATCCGCGCGGTCAGATGACATGCGCCGCGACGATGCCGAAAAGCAGCAGCCAGCCGGTCACCCGATTCGATTTGAATTTGACCAGGCAATCGGCCTGGCTGTCGGTTGCGACCTTCGCCGCTTGCCAGAAGAGCTGGAACAGCACCAGGACCAACGCGACGCGATAGGGCGCGCCCAGCCCGGCCGCTTCGCCGGTTGCCGCCCACAGCAAAACCGCCGCGAGATAGAAGGCGAAGAGGAATGGCCTCGTCAACGAGCCCAGCGCCAGCGCCGAGGATTTCACCCCGATCAGCGCGTCGTCCTCTTTGTCCTGATGCGCATAGATCGTGTCATAGCCGAGGGTCCAGGCGATGCCGCCGAGATAAAGCAGCACAGGCGCCCAAGAGAGGCTGCCTCTGACTGCCGTCCAGCCCATCAGCGCGCCCCAATTGAAATTGAGGCCCAGGAAGAATTGCGGCCAATAGGTGATCCGCTTCATGAACGGATAGGTGGCGATCAGCACGATCACCAAAATGCCGAGCGCGATCGAGAAGGCATTGAGCGAGAACAACACCGCGCCGCCGATGCCAAGCTGCAGAACCAAAAACACCACTGCGCCTTTGACGCTCACCGCGCCGCTCGGGATCGGCCGCACGCGCGTGCGCTCGACCTTGGCGTCGAAATCGCGGTCGACGATGTCGTTGAAGGTGCATCCGGCGCCGCGCATGACGACGGCGCCGAGCGCGAACAGCGCCATCAGAGTCCAATCGGGCCAGCCTTCGGCGGCCAGCGCGATCCCCCACCAGCACGGAAACAGCAACAGCCAGGTGCCGATCGGCCGGTCGAGCCTGGCGAGGCGCAGATAGGGACGGAAGGCGCGCGGCGCCCAGAGATCGATCCAATCGCCGCGGCGTATGTCGGTGCGAAGTTCCATGCGGGCGGAAGGATGGCGGCGCGCCGTGCTAAGCTCAAGGGAGTAAGTCCCGAAAGAAGCGATGCGCGAGAAACCCAAAACCCGACTCTATGTCGCCGCCGAGCTGGCGATGGATCGCGCCATCGAGCTCGCCTCGGGCCAAGCGCATTATCTGAAATCGGTGCTGCGGCTTGCTCCCGGCGATGCGGTGGCGCTTTTCAACGGCCGCGATGGCGAATATCTCGCCCGGATCGAAAGCTTTGCCCGCGATGCCGCCACTGTCGCCGTCCAAGCGTGCTCGCGCGAGCAGCTGCCCGAGCCCGATCTCTGGCTGGTTTTTGCGCCGATCAAGCGGGCGCGGATCGATTTCCTGGTCGAAAAGGCGACCGAGCTGGGTGTCAGCGCGCTCTTTCCGGTGATGACGCGCCATACCATGGTGGAGCGGGTCAATCTCGACCGGCTGACCGCCAATGCGGTCGAGGCAGCCGAGCAAAGCGAACGGCTTTCCGTGCCGCGCATCCACCCGCCCCAAGCGCTCGATCGCCTGCTCGCGGAGTGGGATCCCTCGCGCCGTCTGATGCTATGTGACGAATCCGGGACAGCGCCGCCCATTGCCGCGGCGCTACACCATGCCGCACCGGGGTCTTGGGCGGTACTGGTCGGCCCGGAAGGGGGATTTGCCGAGACGGAGCTTGACGCAATCCGGAAACTCCCCTTTGTTTGCCCGGTCAGTTTGGGACCGCGCGTGCTGCGCGCCGATACGGCGGCGCTCGTCGGTCTTGCGGTGTTGCAGGCGCTGTTGGGGGACGGCGCCGCACACCGCTTTCGCACGAGCTGACCAAGAAGGTTCAAAGGGTTCTGGAGTTCTCGATCGCATGTCGGCACCATCGCAGTCCGGCGGCGCGCCGATTACCGACAAGCGTCAGCTGGTCGAGTATTTGGCCGCCGGCGCCAAGCCGGCTTCGGATTGGCGCATCGGCACCGAGCACGAGAAATTCGTGTTCCGGCGTCAGGATCTCCGCCCCGTGCCTTATGAAGGGCCGGACGGCATCCGCGCGCTGCTCGACGGCTTGCGTCGCTTCGGCTGGGCAGACGTGCTCGACGGCGACAACATCGTGGGCTTGAGCGCCGGGGGCGCTGCGATCTCGCTCGAGCCGGGCGGCCAGCTCGAGCTGTCGGGCGCGCCTTTGGACAATCTCCATCAGACTTGCGCCGAGCTACAAACCCATTTGCGCCAGGTGCGCGAAGTGACCGAGGAGCTGGGGCTCGGCATGCTCGGCCTCGGCTTCCTGCCGAAATGGCGGCGCGAAGATTGTCATTGGATGCCGAAGCGGCGCTACGCGGTGATGCAGCGCTATATGCCGACCCGCGGCAAGCTCGGCCTCGACATGATGCTGCGCACCTGCACCGTGCAGGTCAATCTCGACTTCGAATCGGAAGCCGACATGGTGCTGAAGGCGCGGGTAAGCCTCGCCTTGCAGCCGGTGGCCGCGGTGCTGTTCGCCAACTCGCCTTTCCTTGAAGGCTCGCCGTCGGGCTATCTCTCCTATCGCAACCATGTCTGGACCGATGTCGATCCCGATCGCACCGGCATGTTGCCTTTCGTGTTCGAGAAGGATTTCGGCTTCGAGCGCTATGTCGATTACATGCTCGATGTGCCGATGTATTTCGTCTATCGCGACGGGCGTTATATCGACGCGGCGGGGCAATCCTTCCGCGACTTCTTGAAAGGCAGGCTCCCGGCCTTGCCCGGCGCCGTGCCGACCATGAGCGACTGGTCCGATCATCTGACCACGGTGTTCCCCGAGATTCGCATCAAGCGCTATATCGAGATGCGCGGTGCCGATGGAGGCCCGTGGCGCAATATCTGCGCGCTCTCGGCCTTCTGGACCGGGCTGCTTTACGACCGCGCCTCGCTCCATGCCGCCTGGGAGCTGGTGGCCGATTGGCGCGAGGAAGAACGCGAAGCCTTGCGCAACGACGCGCCTCGCCTCGGCTTCGCCACGCCCTTCCGCGGCCGGAAGCTGCAAGACATCGCCTTGGCCGCGCTCGAACTCTCCCGCGGCGGCTTGCGCCGCCGCGCCCGGCTCGACAGCTCGGCACAGGACGAAACTCATTTCGTCGCGCCCTTGGTTGAAAGCGCGCAAAGCGGCAAGACGCCGGCGGAAACGCTTCTCGACGCCTATGCCACGCGCTGGCGCGGCAAGGTCGATCCCATCTATGTCGAGGATGCGTATTAAGGCGCGATCGGATCAGGTTAAGTCGCTTGATCGTCATGGCCGGCCTTCGTGCCGGCCATCCACGTCTTTGAATCCGGCCATCGAAACCTGGATGCGCGGAACAAGTCCGCGCATGACATCTTTAAATTGGTCGCGCTACGACGCGCGATTGAGCGCGTAGACGCAGTTACGCGCCTGGCACGCCGCTGCGCATATTGAGCGACCACAGCAAGGCGGCGAACACGCCCTTGAAGCGCGGCAAGAGTATCATCGTCAGCAGAATGATGGCCGGGCCGAGGATGCCGTAATAGACCCAGTTCGGCGCGTCTTCGCGCACCCCGATGATCATGAACGGCACGGTCAAATGGCCGACGACCAGGATGGTCGCCCAGGCCGGCCCGTCATCGGCGCGAATATCGCCGAGTGTTTCGCCGCAAGACGCGCAATGCTCCGAGAGCTTCAGATAAGAGCGGAACAGCAAGCCCTTGCCGCAATGCGGACAGCGCTGGAGAAATCCGCGCTTGATCGCGGTCCATCGATCCGGCCGGCTCGTGTTTGTCTCGGTGCTCATCGTTGGTCTCCGATCCGAAGATAAGAACCGTTCGCGCTGAAAGAAGGATGAATCCGTGCCTTGCGGCAATCTGCCGCCGCCTACTTCGCTTCTTCCTGTGGCGTCAGCCGCATCTCCGCCCAATGTTCGGGCTCGGCGGAGGCTTTGGCTTCGGGCAAACCCGAGAGCGACATCCAGCGCGAATTGAGCCAGGCGCTGGCCGAGACTTCGATCTTGATCTTGCCCGAATGTGGTGGGCCGTCGAGGCCCAAGGCGCTCCACGGCAGCAAGGCTTCGGCGACGATACGCGGCTGGTCGGCGCCGAAATAAAGCGCCTGCGCGCCCGGCACCGCGGCGCAGTCATTGTTCTTCAAATCCGACACCGCGCCGGCGCACAGCTTGGGCTCCATCGGCGGGTAGTCGCGCGTCTTGCCTTTGGGCGGAATGAAATAAAGCGTGAAGCGCTTGGCACCTGCGCCGGCATCGGCATCGAGCTCGATGCGATAGGATTCGGCCAAAGGAAACGCGCCGCGATAAGCGAGCAGATCGAGGTCGTAATAATCCTGGCCGATCGTCGCGAGGGCGAGACCACGCTCGCTCCAGGAGAGATAGGCTTCGCCGAAAGCGACCTCGCCCTTTTGCGGCGCGAGCGGCGGCAACAGCGATGCGGGCTTGGGCCAATCGATCAGCGAGAGATGCTTGGGATCGATCGTCGCCGCGGGAATGGCAAAACCGTCGCGCGCGGGCCGCGCCTTGAGCGCGGCGCGCGCATGGATCTGCGGCAGGCGTCGATTGGCATCGCCGAGCGCGGTCACCAATTGCCGATAAGGCTGGTCGTGAATATCGACCAAGCCGAAATTGTAATCCTCGCGGTCGGCGCGCCCGCCTTCGGGATAATCGTAATATTGGAACCAGTGAATCCCCAAAATCTCGGGAATGCCGGCAAAGAGGCGCGCCGAAGCGGCGGCGCCGGCCGCGCGTTCGGCCTGCGTCTCCACCGTCATAAGGTGTCCGTTATTGCTGTTGCCGGTGCGGTTCTGGCGCGCGGCGTAGAACCATTCCGAGATCAGCTCGGGCTTGCCGCCGCTCAAACGCCGCAACCCGTCAAAGAAATAAGGCGCGAGCCAGCCTTCGGGCGAATCGACGTTGTAATTGACCGCCAAGGCGTCGACATACGGCGCCTCGGCACGGATCGCCGCCGGATCGTAATAGATCGGCAGCCGATCGCCGAAGAACAGCGCGTCGGGATCGGCCACCTTCAGCGCCGCAGAGGTGACCGCGTAGTAATGCCCGGCGACGATGCCGGTCCAGCGCCTGACCGCGTTAATTCCGTGACCGCCGGGGCGGAGTTTGGTGGGCGCCTGGGTTGCGAGCAGATCGCTCCACGACAAGACGCCGTCCGGCGGCACGAAGTCGCGCGCGAAACGCCGCCAATCCTCGTGATACATCTCGCGCAGCATCTCGACCCAGCGCTGCTTGGTGAAATTGCTCGCGGGCTTTTGCGCATAGAACAGAAACAGAGCGCCGCCCCACCAGCCGACCTCGTTGTCCGAGAAATAGCCGATGCGATAGGGCGTGTTGCGATAAGGCGCGGTGAGCGTCTTGGCTTCGTCCTCGACCCGCGCCGGCATCGCCGGATCGAACGGGTCGAACCAATGGAATTGGGCGAGGCGGCCGAGTTCGAGATTGATGACGCCCGGCAGCTTCAAATCTTGCGGCGGCATCGACCAGGCGCCGGCCGAATTGAAGCCCCATTGGCCGATCCGTTGCCGCGCCGCCTCGATCCAATCCGAAATCGAGGGCGCGGCAATGTGCCAATCGTAATGCGGGCGGTCGAGATGCGCGCCCGAGGCGCCGCCATCGATCACATTGACGCCGATCGAGAAGAATTTATCGCCGCAAGGCGTGACGAGAAAGCTCGCCTTGCCTTCCTGTGCGACGGTCCAGCGCGACGAAGGCGCGTTGGCGAAATCGCAAGCATGCGCGCCCGCAGCCGACGCGCTGAAAACCGCCGCCGCGAGCAGCGGGAAAGCCGCCCGCCGGCAAAGCCTCATGCCGCCGTGCCGCCGATCGTCAGACCGTCCATACGCAGAGTCGGCTGGCCGACGCCGACCGGCACGCCTTGGCCATCCTTGCCGCAGGTGCCGATGCCGCCATCGAGCTCGAGATCGTTGCCGATCATCGAGATTTTGGTGAGCGCGTCGGGGCCATTGCCGATCAAGGTCGCGCCCTTCACCGGCTTGCCGACCTTGCCGTCCTCGATGAGATAGGCTTCCGAAGCCGAGAACACGAACTTGCCCGAGGTGATGTCGACCTGGCCGCCGCCGAAATTGACGGCATAAATGCCGCGTTTCACCGAGGCGAGAATCTCTTTCGGATCTTTGTCGCCGGCCAGCATATAGGTGTTGGTCATGCGCGGCATCGGCGCATAGGCAAAGCCCTGGCGCCTGCCATTGCCGGTCGGGCGCATCCCCATCAGCCGCGCATTGAGCCGGTCCTGCATGTAGCCTTTGAGGACACCGTCCTCGATCAGCACGGTGCAGGAAGAGGGGGTGCCCTCGTCGTCGACCGAGAGCGAGCCGCGGCGGTCGGGGATGGTGCCGTCATCGACCACGGTCACGCCCGGCCCGGCCACGCGCTGGCCGATCATGCCGGTGAAGGCCGAGGTCTTCTTGCGGTTGAAATCGCCTTCGAGCCCGTGGCCGACCGCTTCGTGCAGCATCACGCCCGGCCAGCCCGGACCCAACACCACGGTCATCTCGCCCGCCGGCGCCGGCACCGAGTCGAGATTGACCAGGGCTTGGCGCAACGCCTCGTCCACCTGCGCGCGCCAATTGGCGGGATCGAAGTACCTCTGATAAGCCAGCCGGCCGCCCGCACCCGAACTACCGGTTTCCATACGGTCGCCCTGCCCGGCGACGATGCTGACATTGAGCCGGACCAACGGACGTATGTCGCCGACCCTGTGGCCGTCGGGCCGGATGATCTGCACCGCCTGCCATGAACCCGCCAGGGAAACCGAGACCTGCTTCACCCGCGGGTCTTTGGCGCGGGCATAGGCGTCGATCTCGGCCAGGAGCTGGGTCTTGGCGGCAAACTCGATCTGGCTCAAGGGGTTGGCGTCGGTATAAAGCAGGCGATTGGTGCCGGGCGGGGGCGCGGCAAGGCTGCCGCTATGGCCTTGCTTCACCGCGCGGACGGTCTGGCCGGCGCGGCGGATCGCCTCCTCGCTTAGCTCCGAGGCATGGGCATAGCCGGCGGCCTCGTCGGACAAGGCGCGCAAGCCGAAGCCCTGCGTCGTGTCGAAGGAAGCGGATTTGACCCGCCCGTCATCGAAGCTCAGGCTTTCGGACTGGCAATATTCCAGGAACAGCTCGCCGTCATCCATGCCGCCCAAGGTCTCAGCGACCAGGCGCTCGACCCGGTCACGGTCCATGCCGGTCTTGCCGAAAAACAGGTCATCGGTCTGGGCGAGGTCGGTCATGGTGGTCTCCTGGTGGCTTCTTGCCACGAAGCGCGGGTGAGTGCCAGAGGCAACACCACATATGGGAACCCGGCCGCGTCGGCACACCGGGACCAGCTTGTTTTATGCGGCATAAAGTCGCAATGATGCGGTTGGCGTCGCGCCGCAACGGAGGCTATTAGGAAGGCGCGATCGGCACGCTGTGAAAATCACGTCGACGCACGTAGGTCGAGGGGCATGAAGAGCATGCGGTTGTTTGGGTTATCGGCAAAATCAGGTCCCGCGGGGCGGGCTTGGCGCGCGCTCGCCGCTGGTTTCGGCGGGATAATGGCGACGCTGGTTTGGGTGCAGCTCGCTTTGGCCGAGGAGCCGCTTCCCTGGGAGATGGGGCTGCAGCCTGCCGCCACCCCGGTGCGCGAGCGGGTCGACGCCTTCCACAACGAGCTGCTGGTGATCATCACCCTGATCACGCTGTTCGTGCTGGGCCTGCTGCTCTATGTGCTGGTGCGCTTCAACGCGCGGCGCAATCCGGTCCCGTCCAAGACCACACACAACACCCTGCTGGAAGTGATCTGGACGACGGTGCCGGTGCTGATCCTGGTGGTCATCGCGATTCCGTCCTTCAAGCTGCTCTATTACGAGAACCGCACCGAGCACGCGGACATGACGCTCAAAGTGACCGGCCATCAATGGTACTGGTCCTACGAGTATCCCGATCAGGGCGACTTCGCCTTCGATAGCAACGTCCTGTCCGACGCGGATGCGGCCAAGGCGGGTGAGCCGCGCCTTTTGGGAGTCGATAATCCGGTCGTGTTGCCGGTGGGCGCGGTGGTTCGCGTGCTGGTCAGCGGCACCGATGTGATCCATAGCTGGTTCCTCCCTTCGGCCGGGGTGCAGGAATATGCCGTGGTCGGCCATGTCAACGAGAGCTGGCTGCAGTTCGAGCATGAAGGCAGCTATTACGGCCAGTGCAACCAGATCTGCGGCGTCAATCACCCCTTCATGCCGATCGCGATCAAGGTCGTGTCGAAAACGGATTTCGATGCCTGGGTTGCCGGCGCAAAGAAGAAATTCGCGCAAAACGGCGACCGCGGAAATGGCGACCAAGAAGCGGATCAGGGCGGGCTTCACCTCGCCCAAGCGGCGCAATAAGTCATCTGTAACGGTATCGAATAGGGATTTCGCGAGGAGCGAGCGATGGCATACGGAACTCACGCTCACGGCCATGACGACGCGCATGGCGCGGATCATGGCGATCACAAGCCCGGCTTCGTGTCACGCTGGCTGTTCTCGACCAACCACAAAGACATCGGCACGCTCTACATCATCTTCGCGATCTGCGCGGGTCTGATTGGCGGTCTGTTCTCGGAGCTCATCCGCATCAACCTCATGGTGCCGGGCGATCCGCTCTTCCATGACGATCACCAGCTCTACAACGTGATCATTACCGCCCACGGCCTGACCATGGTGTTCTTCATGGTGATGCCGGCCTTGATCGGCGGCTTCGGCAATTGGTTCGTGCCGCTGATGATCGGCGCGCCCGACATGGCCTTCCCGCGCATGAACAACATCAGCTTCTGGCTGCTTGTGCCGTCTTTTGCGCTGCTTTTATCGTCGGCCTTCGTCGGCGAGGGCGCGGGGGTCGGCTGGACGGTCTATCCGCCGCTCTCGGCGAAGATCGGGCATCCCGGCCCGTCGGTCGACATGGCGATCTTCTCGCTGCATCTCGCCGGCGCGTCCTCGATCATGGGCGCGATCAATTTCATCACCACGATCTTCAACATGCGCGCGCCGGGCATGACCCTGCACAAGATGCCGCTCTTCGTGTGGTCGATCCTGGTGACGGCGTTCCTGTTGCTGTTGTCGCTGCCGGTGTTGGCGGGCGCCATCACCATGTTGCTGACCGACCGCAATTTCGGCACCACCTTCTTCGACCCGGCCGGCGGCGGCGATCCGCTGCTGTTCCTCAACCTGTTCTGGTTCTTCGGTCACCCGGAAGTCTACATCATGATTTTGCCGGCCTTCGGCATCATCAGCCAGGTGATCTCGACCTTCTCGAAGAAGCCGATCTTCGGCTATCTCGGCATGGCCTATGCCATGGTGTCGATCGGCGTGATCGGCTTCGTCGTCTGGGCGCATCACATGTACACGACTGGCATCAGCGTCGACACCCAGGCCTATTTCACGGCTGCGACCATGGTCATCGCGGTGCCGACCGGTATCAAGATTTTCTCTTGGATCGCGACCATGTGGGAGGGCTCGATCGAGTTCAAGACGCCGATGCTGTGGGCGGTGGGATTCCTCTTCCTCTTCACCGTCGGCGGCGTTACCGGCGTGGTGCTCTCCAATGCCGGCATCGATCACACCCTGCACAACACCTATTACGTGGTGGCGCATTTCCACTACGTGCTGTCCCTGGGCGCGGTGTTCGGCCTGTTCGCCGGCTTCTATTACTGGATCGGCAAGATGTCGGGCCGCCAATACAACGAAACGCTGGGCCAGATCCATTTCTGGACCACATTCATCGGCGTCAACCTGACCTTCTTCCCGATGCACTTCCTCGGCCTTGCCGGGATGCCGCGCCGCATCAGCGACTATCCCGACGCCTATGCCGGCTGGAACATGGTGGCGTCGATCGGTTCCTACATTTCGGCAGCCTCGACCGTGCTGTTCATCTTCATCGTGTTCCAGACCTTGCTGGCGGGAAAGCGCGTTGGCGCCAATCCCTGGGGCGAGGGGGCGACCACGCTGGAATGGACTTTGTCCTCGCCGCCGCCCTTCCATTCCTATGACGAATTGCCGGTGATCGCTTCGTCGCCGGGTCACTAAGGAAAGAGGCGCGCGCCCGTGGCCGATCTCTCCGCCGGACTCGTCACGCCGCTCGCGCCGAGCGCGTTAGCGGCGCGCGCGGCCGAGCCCAGCGCGGGCGACTTCGTCGTGCTGTTGAAGCCGCGGGTGATGTCGCTCGTGGTGTTCACCGGCTGGGTCGGGCTCTATCTTGCGCCGGGCCATCTCAATCCGATTCTGGCTTTCACCGCCGTGCTGTGTATCGCGGTTGCCGCTGGCGCCGCCGGCGCCATCAATATGTGGTATGAGCGCGACATCGACGCGGTGATGGAGCGCACCAGCAACCGGCCTTTGCCGGCGGGCCGCATGGTGCCGGGCGACGCGCTCGGCTTCGGCGTAGTGCTGGCGATCGGCGCCGTGGTAATGATGGGGCTCGCCCTCAACCTCGTCGCGGCGGCGTTGCTGGCGCTCACGATCGCGTTCTACGTCTTCGTCTACACAATCTGGCTGAAGCGCCGCACGCCGCAGAACATCGTGATCGGCGGCGCCGCCGGCGCCTTTCCGCCGCTTGTCGGCTGGGCGGCCGCGACCGGACAGGTCGAGCTTCCTGCGCTCGCGCTCTTCGCGCTGATCTTCTTCTGGACGCCGCCGCATTTCTGGGCGCTCGCGCTCTACCGCGCCGGGGATTACGCCAAGGCGGGCGTGCCGATGCTGCCGGTGGTGGCCGGCGTGCGCGAAACCAAGAAGCAGATGCTGATCTATACGCTTGTGTTGTGGCCGGTTGCCTTGGCGCCCGCGTTGCTTGGCGTCGCCGGCTGGATCTATGGCGCCGCCGCGCTCATCCTCTCCGCGTCGTTCACGATCTGCGCGCTACGCGTGATACGCGATCCGGGCCAACGCGCCGCCAAGCAAATGTTCGGCTTCTCGATCCTCTACCTCTTTTTGCTGTTCGCGCTGCTGGTCATGGATCGCGCGCCCGGCCTCGCTTTCGCGATGGGATCATGAATCGGGCGACCGCCGTGAATGATGGACAGAAGCGGCTGCGCGGCAAGAACCTGGCGCTGATGGGCGCGCTGGTCGCGCTGATCGCGCTGCTGTTCTTCGTCACCATCGCGCGTTTGGGAGCGATGCTGTGAGCGCGCCCGCGCCACGCCCGCGCCGCACCGGCGCGACCGCTGTCGCCTTGGTCGGTATCGTCGCCGCGATGTCGGTGCTGGTCGCCTTCTCGGTCCCGCTCTATCGCCTCTTCTGCGGCGCCACCGGCTATAACGGCACGACGCAACGCGCTTCCACGGCGCCCGACGACATCGTCTCGAGCCGGACCATCACGATCCGCTTCAACGCCGAGATCGCGCCCGGCCTCGATTGGCAATTCCGGCCCGAGCAATTATCGGTGCAGGTTCATCCCGGAGAGACCAAGGTGATCCATTACCGCGCTGTCAATTTCAGCAAGGAAGCGACCACCGGCACGGCCACGTTCAACGTCACCCCGGCCAAGGCGGGACTTTACTTCGACAAGCTGCAATGCTTCTGCTTCACCGCCCAGCATCTCGATCCGGGCCAAAGCGCCGATCTCGCCGTGCAGTTCTTCGTCGATCCCGACATCATGAAAGACGTCAACGCCGCCGATATCGACACCATCACCTTGAGCTACACCATGTTCCGCGCCAAAGGCGACAGCGGCGAGCCGCTGCGCTCCTCGGCGCTTTCCGCGCCCAACTCCGTCAATTGACCGCCGAGAAGCAAAAATGAGCACCGAGCCCGCCGAGCATTTCGACTATCACGGCCATAAGCATCCCTATCACCTGGTCGAGCCGAGCCCCTGGCCGCTGGTCGGCGCGCTCGTCGCCGGCGTGCTCGCCTCCGGCGCGGTGATGTTCATGCACGGTTATGGCTGGGAGGTGATGGCGCTCGGCTTCCTCGGCGTGCTCTGCGTGATGTTCGTGTGGTGGCGCGACGTGATCCGAGAAGCGGTTTATGGCGGCTATCACAATCCGGTGGTGCAGATCGGCCTGCGCTTCGGCATGGCGCTGTTCATCGCTTCCGAGGTGATGTTCTTCGCGGCCTTCTTCTGGGCGTTCTTCAGCGCCGCGCTGTTCCCGACCGACGCGATGGGCGGGGTGTGGCCGCCCAAAGGCATCCAGCCTTTCGATCCGTTCGAAGTGCCGTTCCTCAACACGCTGATCCTGCTGACCTCGGGCACGACCGTGACCTGGGCGCATCACGCTTTGATCGAAGGCGATCGCAAGGGCACGATCCAGGGCTTGGCGCTCACGGTCGTTCTCGGCCTGTGCTTCACCTCGCTCCAAGCCTATGAGTACAGCCACGCCGCTTTCGGCTTCACCCAGGGCATGTACCCTTCGACCTTCTACATGGCGACCGGCTTCCATGGCCTGCACGTCATCATCGGCACGACCTTCCTCGCCGTGTGCCTGTTCCGCGCGATCGCCGGGCATTTCAAGCCAGACCATCATTTCGGCTTCGAGGCGGCGGCATGGTATTGGCACTTCGTCGACGTGGTGTGGCTGTTCCTGTTCATCTGCATCTACTGGTGGGGCGGCGGCAGCGCGATCGGCGCCGAATGAGCCGATGAACGGGGCGAGCGAGCCTCCGCCAGTCTCACCGCTCGTCGCGGCCTTCGCCAGTCGCTGCCCGCGCTGTGGTAAAGGCAAACTCTATAACGGTCTGCTCACGGTCGCGCCGCGTTGTGCGGCCTGCGGGCTCGACCTCGCGGCGCAGGATGCCGGCGACGGGCCGGCGGTCTTCGTCATCTTGATCCTTGGCGCGGTGGTGGTGGGCTTGGCGATCCTGGTCGAGATCGAATTCGCGCCACCGATGTGGGTGCATCTCGTGCTGTGGACGCCGGTCATCCTCGGCGGCGCCATTCTGATGCTGCGGGTGTTGAAGGCGTGGCTGATCGCGATGCAATACCGCCATCATTTGCTAGGCGGTCCGGGCGCCTAAGCCGCGTGGAGCGCCGCTCCCTGTTCTGGCCGAGCCTTTGGGCCGGCATCGGTTTTATCCTGCTGCTCGGGCTCGGCACTTGGCAGGTGCAGCGCCTGCAGTGGAAGGAAGGCTTGATCGCGGTTCGCCAGGCGGGGCTTCACGCGGCGCCGGTCGGTCTGCCGGCGAGCCTCGATGCCGCGCGGGCGCTCGAATTCCATCCGATCCGTGCGACCGGCGTCCTGCTCAACGATCGCGAGCTTTATCTCAACGCACCCTCTTTGCGCGGCGAGGGCGGGTTTCACGTCGTGACCGCGCTGCGGCTCGATGACGGTACCGTGCTGCTGGTCGATCGCGGCTTCGTGCCGAGCGAGCGCCGGGCACCGGCGACGCGCGGGGCAGGGGAGATTGACGGCACGACGACGGTTACCGGGCTCTTGCGTCTTCCGCCTGACGGTAAGCCCGGCTTCTTCACGCCCGACAACGATCCCGCGCGCAATAGCTGGTTCTATGTCGACGTCGCGGCGATGGCGCAGGCGGCGGGTGCTGCCAAGGTGCTGCCGTTCTACCTCGACGCCGATGCCAGCCCCAATCCCGGCGGCTGGCCGCAAGGCGGGCAGACCGAGACCGAGCTGCCCAACAACCATCTGCAATATGCGATCACCTGGTACGCCCTGGCCTTGGCCCTGGTCGCGATCTATATCCGTTTCGCGCACCGTCGCTTGGGAGAAAGACGCTGAGCCCTGATTCGCAATCTCCGAGCCCTTATGCCCAGCTCGAAGCGCGTTTCCGCCGCCTCGGCACCTTGCGCGAGGCGCAATCCGTGCTGCATTGGGATTTGGCGACGCAGATGCCCGAGGGCGGCGCCGATGCGCGCGCCGAGCAGCTCGCAGCGCTGAAGCTCGTCTGCCACGAGATCGTCAATGACCCGGCGCTGCCTGATTTGCTCGATGGCGCCGCGACGCAGAACGATCTCGATGAATGGCAACGCGCCAATCTCCATGAGATGCGCCGCTCCTGGCTGCATGGTACCGCGATTCCCGCCGATCTGGTCGAAGCTTTCTCCAAATCCTGCTCGGCTTGCGAGATGGCGTGGCGCGCGGCACGGCCCGCGAATGACTACAAGGCGATTCTGCCGCGGCTCAAAGAAGTGCTCGCCCTGACGCGCGAGCTTGCCGCGGCCAAGGCCGAGCGCCTCGGCAAAACGCCCTATGACGCGCTGCTCGATCAATACGAGCCCGATGGCAGTGCCGCGGCGGTCGATACGGTTTTCGATCCCATGGCGCGCGCTCTGCCAGGGCTGATCGACGAGGCGCTCGCGGCGCAAGCGCGCCGTCCCGTGCCGGTGACGCCGGTGGGGCCGTTCCCGATCGAGGCGCAACGCCAGGCAGCGGTGACGCTGATGCAGCGCCTCGGCTTCGATTTCACCCATGGGCGGCTTGATATCAGCCTTCATCCCTTCTGCGGCGGTACGCCCGACGATGTCCGCATCACGACACGTTACGAAGAAGAGGATTTCCGCCGCGCCTTGATGGGCGTGCTGCACGAGACCGGCCATGCGCTTTACGAGCGCGGCCTGCCCGAGGCGTGGCGCCGCCAGCCCGTGGGCAAGGCGCGCGGCATGAGCATCCATGAAAGCCAATCCCTGCTGGTCGAGATGCAGGTCTGCCGCTCGCGCGCCTTTCACATCTTTGCGGCGCCGATCCTGCGCGAGACCTTCGGCCGCTCCGGCCCGGAATGGGAGGCGGAAAATCTCTACCGCCTCGACACCAGGGTTGCGCGCAGCCTCATCCGGGTCGATGCCGACGAAGTGACCTATCCCGGCCATGTCATTCTGCGCTATCGGCTGGAACGCGCGCTGCTCGCCGACGATCTGAAGCTCGAGGACCTGCCCGCCGCTTGGAACGAGGCGATGCGCGCGCTCATCGGCATCGTGCCGCCGGACGATCGCCAAGGCTGCCTTCAGGACATCCACTGGTATGACGGCGCGTTCGGCTATTTTCCGACCTATACGCTCGGCGCGATGACCGCGGCGCAGCTCTTCGACGCCGCGCAGCGAGCAGAGCCGGGCATCTTGCCCGGCATCCAAAAAGGCGAATTCGCGCCGCTTCTCGCCTGGCTGCGCGCCAATGTCCACGGCAAGGCGTCGCGCTTTTCGTCGGCCGAGATCGTCGAACAGGCGAGCGGCAAAAAGCTCGACGCGGCGATCTTCGAGCGCCACTTGCGGGCGCGCTATATCGCCGACTAATCTCGCGCCCGTTGCAAAAGGAACCGTGCCCAATGAGCAATTTCGTCCTGATCGCCGAGCTGCAGGTGAAACCCGACATGGTCGCGAAATTCATTCCGCTGATCCTTGCCAACACGCAAAGCTCGGTGGTGAAGGAGCCCGGCTGCCTGCAATTCGACGTGACGCAGCAGGCGGACGATCCCACCAAATTCGCGCTTTACGAGGTTTATGCCGATGCCGCCGCCTTCGAGGCGCACGGCAAGGCGCCGCATGTGCAGGAATTCTTCGCCGCCGCCAAGGACATGATCACTGGCCGCGGCGCGCGCCGGCTGACCCGCCTCGCCGGCTTTCACAAGCATTGAGGCGATCACAGTACCCAGCATGAGCACCGGATCGGGCGAGCTTCGGCTGCGGGTCCATGCCGTGACCTGGGAGGCCGAAGGCATCCATTCCTACGAGCTGCGTGACCCTTCTGGCGGCGAGTTGCCGGCTTTCACCGCGGGCGCGCATATCGATCTTCACCTGCCCAATGGCATGGTGCGCTCTTATTCGCTGATCAACGCACAGGAAGAACGCCGGCGCTACGTTGTCGCGGTGCAAAAGGATCGCGCCAGCCGCGGCGGCTCGAGCTGGGTGCATGACCAGTTGCGCGTCGGCGCAGTGATTCCGGTTTCCAACCCGCGCAACAATTTTCCGCTCGCCGAGAACGCTTCCGGTACCTTGTTCATCGCCGGCGGTATCGGCGTCACGCCGCTTTGGTGCATGATTCAGCGCCTTACGGCGCTCGGCCGGCCCTTCACTTTGCATTACTGCATGCGCACGCGCCAGGAAGCGGCGTTCCGCGAAAAGCTGCAAGAGATCGCCATGCGCCCAGGCGCCGAGGTGCTGTTCAATTTCGACGGCGAGCCCGGCGGCAAACTGCTCGATATCAAGGCGGTGGTCGCCAAGGCCGCGCCTGACACGCATCTCTATTGCTGCGGCCCCTTGCCGATGCTCGCTGCCTTCGAAGAGGCGACCAAGGATTTGCCGCGCGAGCGCGTCCATGTCGAATATTTCACCGCGAAGGAGGCACCCGCCGCCTCGGGCGGCTTCACCGTCGTGTTGGCGAAGACCGGCAAAAGCTTCGTCATCGCGCCCGGCAAGACGATTCTCGAAACCCTGCTCGATGCCGGTCTCGACGTGCCGTCCTCGTGCCTCGAAGGCGTGTGCGGCACCTGCGAGACCAAGGTGCTCGAAGGCACGCCCGATCACCGCGACGTGGTGCTGACCGAGGCCGAGCGCCAAGCCAGCAAGACCATGATGATCTGCTGCTCCGGCTCGAAGTCCGAAAAACTGGTGCTGGATCTCTAACCAGCCATCGAATTTCCATCGATCGCCAGCGCGATGGAGCCGTTTGTCATCGGGCCTTTGCGCCCCATGTAACCAGCCGGTCTATGCAAAATACGTCAAGTGGCAAGCGGCAGAGGCGGTATGTGACAAAGATTAAAACCGCCGAACAAAGCCAATTTGCCGAGTTATTTCAAAGCCCGAAGCCTTCGGTGGCGGCTCTGAAGCACAACCGAAACGCTCCGTTGCGGGGGGCGCCTCAGGGCGTTACGATTCCTCTTTGTTTTAAATAGGGATAGGTCCTTGCCCTATATCAGTACGCGCGACACGCGACACCCGCCGCAGCGCCTGGCCTTCGACGAGGTTCTGCTCGCCGGACTCGCGCAGGATGGTGGGCTTTACGTGCCTGCGTCATGGCCGCGCCTGGAGCCCGAAACCCTGCGTTCCTGGCGCGGGAAATCCTACGCCGAGATCGCCGCGCTGGTGACGGCGCCGTTTCTCGACGGGCTGATCGCGCCGTCCGAGTGGCAGGCAATGGTCGCCGATGCTTATCGCGGCTTCGACGATCCGGAGGTGGCGCCGCTGCGCGATCTCGGCGATGGGATTTTTCTGCTCGAGCTGTTTCACGGCCCGACTTTCGCCTTCAAGGATTACGCGCTGCAGCTGGTCGGGCGGCTCTTCGACCATGTGCTGGCGCAGCGCCGCCGCCGGATCACCATCGTCGGCGCGACCTCGGGCGACACCGGCTCGGCGGCGATCGCCGCCTGCCGCGACCGCGCCGCGGTCGACATCTTCATGCTCTATCCGCAAGGCCGCATCTCCGACGTGCAGCGCCGGCAAATGACCACGGTCGAAGCGGCGAATGTCCACGCCATCGCCATCGACGGCACTTTCGACGATTGCCAGGATCTGGTGAAGGCGATGTTCGCCGATCAGGAGTTTCGCGCGGCGCTCAACTTGTCCGCGGTCAATTCGATCAACTGGGCGCGGATCATGGCCCAGATCGTCTATTACGTCGTTGCCGCGCTGCGCTTGGGCGCGCCCGAGCGCGCGGTTTCCTTCGCGGTGCCGACCGGAAATTTCGGCAATGTCTATGCCGCCCATGCCGCGCGGCGCATGGGGCTGAAGATCGCCGACCTTGTTATCGGCACCAACCGTAACGATATCCTCGCTCGTTTCTTCAATGAGGGTGTCATGCGCATCGGAACCGTCGAGCCGTCGCTTTCGCCGAGCATGGATATCCAGGTCTCGAGCAATTTCGAGCGGCTTTATTTCGAGCTGAAAGACGGCGACGCCGAAGGCGTCGCCACGGCAATGACCGAGTTCCGCCGCAGCGGCACCTTGCCGGCCACGCGCGCCGAATGGCATAAGGCTGCGGCGCTCTTTCTCGCACAGCGCGTGGATGACGCGGCGACCATCGCCGAGATCAAGCGTACTTACGACCAATCGGGCATCGTGCTCGATCCGCACAGCGCGATCGCGGTTGCGGCGGCGCGCGCCAAGCGGCGCGATGAAGCGGCCCCGATGGTCGCGCTTGCCACCGCCCATCCCGCCAAATTCCCCGACGCGGTCGAGCGCGCGATCGGCAAGAAGCCTGCGCTGCCCGCGCGGCTCGCTGCGCTGCTGAGCCTGCCGGAACGCACGCCGCGTCTTGCCAATGATCTCGCTGCGGTCGAGAGCTATGTCCGCGCCCAGGCGCGTGCCGTGCTCGCGGGAGCCGCGTCATGACGGTGATGGTCAGTCGCCTCGCCAACGGCATGCGCGTCGTGACCGACCGGATGGAGTCGGTTGAAACCGTGTCGATCGGCGTCTGGGTCGATGTCGGAACGCGGCACGAGCCGGCCGCGGTCAACGGCGTCGCGCATCTGTTGGAGCACATGGCGTTCAAGGGCACGGCGCGGCGCAGCGCGCTCGACATCGCCGCCGAGATCGAGGCCGTGGGCGGCCATGTCAACGCCTACACCTCGCGCGAACACACGGCCTATTACGCCAAGGTGTTGAAAGCGGATGTTGGGCTGGCGGTCGATATTCTTGCCGACATTCTGCAGCATTCGACCTTCGATGCCGGCGAGCTAGAGCGCGAGCGCACCGTCATCCTGCAAGAGATCGGCCAGGCCCAGGACACGCCCGACGACATCATCTTCGACCTTTTCCAGGAGCGCGCCTTTCCCGATCAGCCGATGGGCCAACCCGTCCTCGGCCGCACCGAAATCATCAAGCGCCTCGGGCGCGACGCGGTCGCCGATTATCAGAAAAGCACCTATGCGGCGCCCGGCATGCTGCTGGTCGCGGCGGGCAATGTCGCGCATGAAACCTTGGTGGCGCTCGCCGAGCGCGCTTTTTCCGAGTTGAGCCTGCGGAGCGCGGCGCACAGCGAAGTGGCACGCTATGTCGGCGGCGATTTACGCGAAGAGCGCGATCTCGAGCAGGTTCACATCTTGCTGGGCTTCCCGGGCTTCGCCTTCGGCGACCGCGACTATTACGCCGCCTCGGTGCTCTCGACCGCTTTGGGCGGCGGCATGTCGTCGCGCCTCTTCCAAGAGATCCGCGAGAAGCGCGGCCTGGTCTATTCGATCTATTCCTTCAGCCACAGCTACACCGATGGCGGCCTCTTCGGCATCTATGCCGGCACCGGCCATGACGAGGCGGCCGAGCTAATGCCGGCGCTGACCGCGGAAATCCGCAAACTGAACGCGGGTCTCCAGCCGGTCGAGCTCGAGCGCGCGCGGGCGCAGCTCAAGGCGGGGTTGCTGATGTCGCTCGAAGGCACCACGGCGCGCTGCGAGCAGCATGCGAATCACATGTTGGTCTTTGGCGAGCCGCTCGATCCGGCGAAGCTGGTCCAGCATATCGACGCAGTCGACGAGGATGCGGTGATGCGCGTGGCGCGGCGGCTTGCCGCCGGAGCGCCCACGCTTGCCGCGCTCGGTCCCATCGGTAGGATCGAGGATTACCGGCGACTTGCGGAACAACTCGGACATTGAAGCGTCGGGCAAGGGGCGGGGGTGGCGCTCGATCTGTTTCGACTACAGCGTTTCTTCGGTACGGCGCCGCCGCCCTTTCGTCTGACGGGACGGCGCGTGGCGTTGCGCGCGCCCGAGCGCCAGGATTGGCAGGCTTGGGCGGAGCTGCGCGGCGCCTCGCGCGCTTTTCTGACGCCTTGGGAACCGAGCTGGGGCGAGGATGCGTTGTCGCGCGGCGCATTCCGCCGCCGCCTGGCGCGCTACGCGCTCGAATGGCACACCGACCAAGGCTACACTTTTCTGATCTTCCGCCTCGAAGACGAAGCGCTGATCGGCGGCATCAGCCTGACCCATGTACGGCGCGGCGTTGCCGAAACCTCCAGCGTCGGCTATTGGGTCGGCGAGCGCTATGCGCATCAAGGCTATATGACCGAAGGCTTGGCGCTCACGCTCAAATTCGCGTTCGAGCGGTTGCGGCTGCACCGGCTCGAAGCCGCCTGCTTGCCGCATAACGCACCGAGCCGCGGCCTGCTGCTGAAAACCGGTTTTCGCGAAGAAGGTTATGCGCGCGAATATCTTTGCATCGATGGCAAGTGGCAGGACCACGTCCTGTTCGGCATGCTCGCCAGCGAGTGGAAAGTTCCCTAGCGGGTGGTTTGTTGGTTACGCATGCCCGGCGTCGGTCGACAGCGCCAAGGGATCGACCCCGAGCTTGCCGATGGCGCGGCGCCATTTGTCGTCGATCCCGTCATCGAAGATGAGCGCATCGTCGGCCGCGACATGGAGCCAGCCATTCGCCTGGATCTCGGCGTCGAGCTGGCCCGGGCCCCAGCCGGCGTAGCCCAAGGCGAGCAAGCGCCGCTGCGGCCCTTCGCCGCGGCCGATGGCGCGCAAGATATCCATCGTCGCGGTGAGCCCGACCCGGTCATCGACCACCAGGGTTGCTTCCTCCTTGTAGTCGGCCGAATGCAGCACGAAACCGCGTCCGGCCTCGACCGGTCCGCCGAAATGCACCGGATCGGCGGCGAAGCCATCGCCTTCGATCCCGAGATGGTGCAGCAAATCAACCATCGAGGGCTTTTCGACGACCTTGTTAACCACGAGACCCATCGCGCCCTCGGCGTTGTGGGCGCAGAGAAACACCACGCTCTGGGCGAAGCGAGGGTCCTGCATTTGCGGCATCGCGATGAGCAAATGGCCGGCAAGCGAGGTCAAATTTGCGAATTCCTTCATGCTCCGCATCTCACATAAGCGCGGCCGGCAAGGCTTGCAAGCAGTGGTAGACTATGTGCCGGACGGAGCTGACGATTTTGTGACGCTTGGCGGCTGTGGGCGGGCCTATATAAGAGCGCGATGAAGACGATGACGCGGTGGCGAATCAGTCGGCTCGGCTGCGCCTTTTTGGCGGCGGCGTGCGCGTTGCTCACATCCGAAGCGGCGCGCGCCGACGCCGCTTCGCCGTGGTTCGTGACCGATCAGGGCAGGGTGCGGCTGATTGCGGCGCAAGCGGCGCCCGGCAATGCCGATCGCGTGTCGCTCGGTCTCGAATTCCAACTCGCCCCGCATTGGAAGATTTATTGGCGCTCGCCGGGTGACGCCGGCTACCCGCCGCATCTCGATTGGGCGGGCTCGGAAAACCTTGCCGGCGCGGAGATGGCTTGGCCCGCGCCCGAGCGTTTCTCGGTGCTCGGCTTGGAGACCGTCGGCTATAGCGGAACGGTGGTGCTGCCGATCGCGGCGCAACTCGTACAGGCGGGTGCGCCGCTCCATCTGCGCGCGGTACTCGATTATCTCACCTGCAGCGATATCTGCATTCCTTACAAGACCAATCTCGCGCTTGATCTGCCGGCCCCGGGCGATGGCGGTGGCGAGGCCGCACTCATCGCGCGCTATCGGGCGCTGGTGCCGGGCGACGGCGCGGCAGCGGGTGTTGCGCTCCAAAGCGCGGTGCTGCGCGCCGGCAGCACGCCGGTGCTCGAGCTCCATGTCGCGAGCACGCATCCGTTGGCGGCGCCTGACGCGTTCATCGAAGCGCCGCAAGGTGTCGCCTTCGGCGCGCCGGTGATGCGCCTGGCCGCCGCCGACAAGGATGGCGCGCGTCTTTCCGTGCTGCGCCTCGCCGTGAGCGGCGATTGGCAGTCTCTGCCGGGCCAGCCCCTCGCGGTCACTTTGGTCGACGGCGGGCGCGCCATGAGCGGCACAATCGTGCCGACGCAAGGTGCCGATGTGGTCGATCTCGATACGCTCGCGGCGATGCTGGGCGTGGCGCTGCTTGCCGGCCTCATCTTGAATCTGATGCCCTGTGTGTTGCCGGTCTTGTCGCTGAAGCTGTTGGCGGCCTTGCCGAAGCCGGGACATAGCACGGCTTTGGTGCGGCGCGGCTTTCTCGGCACGGCGGCGGGGATCATTCTCTCCTTCCTGGCTTTGGCCGCGACGATTTCCGGTCTCAAGCTCGCCGGTATCGCAGTCGGCTGGGGCGTGCAGTTCCAGAACCCGTATTTCCTGGTTTTCTTGGTCGCGGTGCTGACGCTCTTTGCCTGCAATCTCTGGGGCGTGTTCGACGTGCCGTTGCCGCGCGGCGTCGCCGCGCTGGGCGAGAATGCGCCGCTCGGCAATGTCGCCGCCGGCGCCTTTGCCACTTTGCTGGCGACGCCCTGTTCAGCGCCCTTTCTCGGCACGGCCCTGGGTTTCGCCTTGGCGGCCGGCCCGCGCGAAATCGTGGCGATCTTTCTCGCGATCGGCATCGGCATGGCCGCGCCCTATCTTCTGGTCGCGGCCGCGCCACGCCTCGCCGCTCTTCTGCCACGGCCCGGCCACTGGATGATTTATATTCGCCGCGTACTGGGCGCGTTGCTGGCGGGAACCGCTCTCTGGCTGATCTGGGTGCTGCGCGCCGAAATCGGCACGCGCGAGGCGCTGGCAATCGCCGCGCTGATGGTGCTGGCCGCTGCGACGCTGGCCTTCCTGCGCGACCCGGGACCGCGCTGGGCGACCGTGTCCATGGCGCTGCTGGCGGCGCTTGCCATGCCCGTCATCGCGCTGCCGCAAGCAAGCCCCGCGACAACCGGCGGCACGTGGCGGAATTTCGATCCCGGCGCGATCGGCGCGCTGGTGCGCGATGGCCGCGTCGTGTTCGTCGACGTCACCGCCGATTGGTGTCTCACCTGCAAGGTGAACGAGCGCTTCGTGCTCGATGCGCCGCCGGTGCATGCCGCGCTTGAACGCCCGGGCGTGACGGCGATGCGCGCCGACTGGACCCAGCCCGATCCGGCGATCGCCGCCTATCTCAACCGTTTCGGCCGTTACGGCATTCCGTTCAACGCGGTCTATGGTCCCGGCGCGCCGAGCGGCCTGCCACTGCCAGAGCTGCTGACGACCGGGATCGTGACCGAAGCGCTCGCGCAGGCCGAAGGCCGTTAAGGCCAAGCGTCGGACGCGCCGCGCCATTATACCGCCATCAAGAATCGTTATGACGATGGCCATGTCGCGCCATCATCGGCTTGCACCTTGAGGGGGTGTTTTTCGGCGGTCGACCGGCTATGGTGTGGCTATTGTCGGTAAAAACTCAGAAGAAGGAGGAGGTAATGACGATCGCGGTTGGTGACAAGATTCCGTCGGCCAAGCTCAAGACCATGACGGCCGAGGGTCCCAAGGATATCTCCACGGACGAAATCTTTGCTGGCAAGAAAGTCGTGCTCTTCGCGGTTCCCGGCGCCTTCACGCCGACCTGTTCGGCCAAGCACCTGCCGGGCTTCGTCGAACATGCCGCGCAGATCAAGGGAAAAGGCATCGACACGATTGCCTGCCTCGCGGTCAACGACGCTTTCGTCATGGGCGCCTGGGGCAAGGCCCAGAATACCGACGGCAAGGTACTGATGCTGGCCGATGGCGCCGCCGCCTTCACCAAGCAACTGGGTCTCGAGCTCGATCTCACCGGCCCGGGCATGGGCGTGCGCTCGAAGCGCTACGCGATGGTGGTCGATAACGGCGTCGTCAAGGCGCTCAATGTCGAGGCGCCGGGCGCGTTCGAGGTGTCGAGCGCCGACGCAATTCTGCGCGCACTGTAAGTTTTTTCGCTCGCGCGACTTATTCTGAGAACCCGCGCGCTTGCTCGATGCCTTGTCGGGCGAGCGCGTCGGCGCGCTCGTTTTCGGGATGGCCCGAATGGCCGCGCACCCAGTGCCAGGTGACGTGGTGGCGCTCGAGCGCCACCTCGAGCCGCTGCCAAAGATCGACATTCTTGACGGGCTTTTTATCGGCGGTCTTCCAGCCGTTGCGCTTCCAATTGTGGATGTAGCGCGTGATGCCGTCGCGCAGATACATGCTGTCGGTATGAAGCCGCACCGCGCTTGGCCGCTTCAAGGCTTCGAGCGCAGCGATCGCCGCCATCAACTCCATGCGGTTATTGGTGGTCGGGTTGGCCGAGCCGGTGAGTTCCTTCTCGTGGCCGCCCGATACCAGCAGCGCGCCCCAGCCGCCGGGGCCGGGATTGCCGCTGCAGGCGCCATCGGTATAGATGTCGATCTGGGGCGCTTGGCGTTCCGTCACGGATCGAGCCCGTAAGCGCTGCTCTGCGCGATGCCGCGGTGAAAGCGCAACTTGGCGAGATATTCGAGCGGGTCTTTGGGCTTGACCAGCGCGCCGGCCGGATGATTGAGCCGGTCGTAAAGCCGGGTCAACAGAAAACGCAGCGCACTGCCGCGCGCCAGAATCGGTAGCGCTTCGAATTCGGGCGCGCTCAAAGGGCGTGCGGCGCGATAGTTTGCGAGCAGCAGCCGCGCCTTGGTGACGTTGAAGCTGCTATCGGCCTCGAAGCACCAGGCATTGAGACAGATCGCCACGTCATAAGCGAAGAAATCCTGGCAGGCGAAGTAGAAGTCGATCAGCCCGGAAACCTTTTCGTCGCGAAAGAACACATTGTCGGGGAAGAGATCGGCGTGAATGACGCCACGCGGCAAGGCGTTCGGCCAGAGCCGCTCCAGAGCGTCGAGTTCGGTGCCGAGCTCGGTCGCGAGTCCCGTTTGGATTTCGTCGGCTCGCCCGCGGCAGGCTTCGTAAAGCTTGCGCCAGCCCGCAAGCGAAAGGTTGTTGTCGCGTCGGCCGGGGAAATCCGCGACCGCGCGATGGAGCTGGGCGAGCGCGCCGCCGACGCCGCTGCAATGATAAGCCTCGATCCGGCGCGGCCACATGCCATCGAGAAAGCTCACGATCGCCGCCGGCCGGCCGCAAAGCCGGCGCAACGCCTTGCCGTCGCTGCCGTGGATCGGGACCGGACAGGCGATACCTTTCGCCGCCAAATGATCCATCAGCGCCAGGAAAAAGGGCAGGTCGGCCGGGGCGACGCGCTTTTCGTAAAGCGTCAAGATGTAAGTACCGCGCTCGGTGCGCAGCAAATAGTTGGAATTCTCGACGCCCTCGGCGATCCCCTTGCACGAAATCGGCTCGCCCAACGCGTATTGCGCCAGGAAAGCTTTCAACTCGTCGTCGGGAACGTCGGTATAGACCGCCATGAGGTTGCCGCGGCTGCTTGCGCCCGACGCTTGTGCCCTGCGCACACGTCGAATAAAGTGCGAGCCGGTTTCCGCCGGCTGCCGCGATGATGCAAGGTAGTACAGAGGTTGGGCCCAAGGAAGAGGCGATGCAGGACATGATAACGGCGCCGCGCGCGGCGATCCTTGCCGTGGCGGTCGCTCTCGGCCTCGCGGGCTGTTCGACCTTCAGCGCCGACCGGAATAACTTCACCTGTCCGGCCGCAACCACCGTACCCGATCTTGCCACCATCGCCCACCTGGCGCCGAATGGCGGCGACGGCGCCGTCCAAAGCGCGGGCCGAATCGCGTCGGTGCTCTCGACCTGCGACAAGGAAGATGCCGGTATCGCGACTTTCCTGTCGATCGAAATGGCGGCGCTGCGCACCGGGCCCGCGATCAAGCATGTCGATCTGCCCTATTTCGTCGCGATCGCCGACAACAGCGGCAACATCCTGGGCAAAGAGCAGTTCATCGCCGGGCTCGACTTTCCGGGCGAAGCCGCGACCATCCGCAGCACGGAGAAGGTTACCGCCCATCTGCCCTTGAAAAATCCGCAGCTCGGCAATGTCTATACCGTGATCGTCGGGTTCCAGTTGACCAAGAACGAGCTCGACTTCAATCGCGCCCATCAGCAGTGACGAACTTGCGCCGCACGTCCCTCCGCCACCGGCCCGGCATGCGCCGCCGGCGCCGGGGGGCACGATGACGGGCGGGCGGAAACGCCCGGAGCGGCAGGCGGCCAGCCCGCCGCGCGGGCTGGCCGAGGTCGAACTCATCCATCCGCGCGGCGATTGGCCGCTCGACATCTATCATCGCCTTCTGACAATGCCCTGGTCGGGCCTTTTCGTCCTGCTGTCGTCGGCCTATTTCGTCTTCAATCTTCTCTTCGCCGGGCTTTATCTGCTGCAGGATGGCAGCATCGCCAATGCCAAGCCGCATTCCCTGGTCGATGCATTCTTCTTCAGCGTCCAGACCACGGCGACCATCGGCTATGGCGAAATGCGGCCAGCGACGCTCTACGGCAATCTGCTCGTCACCGCCGAAGTCCTGCTCGGTCTGACCGTGCTCGCGGTCGCGACCGGCCTGGTCTTCGCCCGCTTCTCGCGGCCGACCGCGCGCGTGTTGTTCAGCGCCGTCGCGGTCGTCGCGGCGCATGATGGCGTGCCGACCTTGATGTTCCGCGCCGCCAATCGGCGGCGCAACCAAATCCTCGAAGCCCAGGTGAGCGTCGCGCTGCTGCGCGACGAGGTCAGCGGCGAAGGCATGGCGATGCGGCGCTTTCACGACCTGAAGGTCGAACGTCCCCGCACGCCGATGTTCGCGTTGTCCTGGACCGTGATGCATAAGATCGACGATCGCAGCCCGCTGTCGGGAGAAACCCATGAAACCCTGCTCGATCAACATGCCGAAATCGTGGTGGCGATCGTCGGCATCGACGAAACCGTGTCGCAGACGATTCACGCGCGCCATTCCTATGCAGCGGACGAGATCCTGTGGAACCGGCGTTTCGCCGACATATTGGGTCGCACCGAAGACGGTCGGCGGCGCGTCGATTACCGGCGTTTTCACGACACGATCGAGCTCCACCCCGTGGCGCACAAGGTGAAGGCATGAGCGCGCGTCTCGCATCCTTCGTCTTCGCTCTGACGCTGCTCGCCTCCGGCGTGGCCGTGGCGCAGGAAGCGAAGCAGCTCAATATCTACAATTGGTCCGACTACATCGCCGAGAACACTGTCCCGGATTTCGCGAAGCAGACCGGAATCAAAGTCAATTACGACGTCTATGACAGCAACGAAGTGCTCGAGGCGAAGCTCTTGGCCGGCCATTCCGGCTATGACCTGGTCGTGCCCTCGGCGGCGCCCTATCTCGCGCGCCAGGCCACCTCGGGCGTCTATCGCAAGATCGACAAGGCGGCGCTCAAGAATTATGGCAATCTCGATCCCCAGATTCTCGCGGCTGCGGCAAACGCCGATCCCGGCAATCTATACGGCGTGCCGTATATGTGGGGCACGACCGGATTCGGCTACAACCGCGCCATGGTGAAGGCGGCGCTCGGCGATCACGCGCCGACCGACAGCTCGGCGCTGATCTTCGATCCGGCCAATGCGAAAAAGCTCGCCGCGTGCGGTATCTCGCTCTTGGACAGCGCGCAGGAACTTTTCCCCGCGGCGCTCGCCTATCTCGGGCGCGATCCGATGAGCCGCGATCCCGCCGATCTCGATCGCGCCGCCGCGGTGATTCAGGCGATCCGTCCCTATATCCGGAAATTCCATTCCTCCGAATACATCAACGATCTCGCCAATGGCGATCTGTGCGTCGCCTGGGGCTATTCGGGCGACATCGTGCAGGCGCGCAACCGCGCGCAGGACGCCAAGAACGGCATCGACATCGCCTACACCATCCCCAAGGAGGGGGCGATGATCTGGATCGACATGATGGCGATCCCGGCGGACGCACCCCATCCCGACAACGCGCTGCAATTCATCGATTATATTCTGCGCCCGGAGGTGGCGGCTGCGATCAGCGACGCGGTTGCCTATGCCAACCCAAATCTTGCTGCGACCAAGCTGGTCGATGCGAGCTTGAGCGCCGATCCCAATGTCTATCCGCCGCAAGAGGTGCGCGCGCGGCTGTTCTTCGACAAGCCGGTGACGCCGCAATATGAGCGGCTTCGCACCCGCGCCTGGACGCGCATCAAGACGGGCTCCTGACCGGGTGGCGCCGCACGTTGTCATCGAACGGGTGGTGAAGCGCTACCCTCACGCGGAAGCGGCCGCGGTCAACGAAGTGTCGCTCGACGTGGCCGAAGGCGAGTTCTTCGCCTTGCTGGGGCCGTCGGGCTGCGGCAAGACCACGCTCTTGCGTATGCTCGCCGGCTTCGAGCAGCCTGACCGGGGACGCATTCTCATCGCCGGCCAAGACATGGCGGGCGTGCCGCCCTATGCCCGCCCCGTGAACATGATGTTCCAGTCCTATGCGCTCTTTCCGCATATGAGCGTCGCCGACAACATCGCCTTCGGCCTGCGTCAGGACCGTTGCTCCAAGCCGGAGATCCAACGTCGCGTTCAAGCGATGCTCGATCTCGTCAAGCTTGCTCCCTTGGCGCGGCGCAAGCCCGATCAGCTTTCCGGCGGCGAGAAGCAACGCGTCGCCTTGGCCCGCGCGCTGGTGCAGGAACCCAAGCTCCTGCTCCTCGATGAGCCGCTCACCGCGCTCGACCGCAAGCTACGCGAGGAAACCCGCTTCGAGCTGGTACGCATCCAGCAGCGGGTCGGCATCACCTTCCTGATGGTCACACACGACCAGGAGGAAGCGATGAGCATGGCCTCGCGCCTTGCCGTCATGGATCGCGGACGCATCGTGCAGATGGGCGCACCCGATCAGGTCTATGAGCAGCCAGCCGACCGTTTCGTCGCCGGGTTCCTGGGCGCGGTCAATCTTTTCTCGGCCCGCGTCGCCGCCGCCGAGGGCGGGATTCTTTCGCTCGATTGCGTCGAGACCGGCACGCCGCTTTTGGCGTTCCATGAGCGCGGCCTCGCGCCCGGCACCGAGATCGCGCTGGCGTTGCGCCCGGAAAAGATCGCGTTGCGTGTCGAGCCCGATCCGCGCTGGGCTAATGCGTTGGGCGGCACGGTGACGGGCGTCGCCTATCGCGGCGAAGCCTCCGATGTCGAGATCGTGCTCGCCAGCGGCAAAATCGTGCGCGCAACCTTGGCCAATACCGAACGGCGCGAGCATGCGCCCTTTGCGCTTGGCCAAAAAGTCGCGCTCGGTTGGGCGCGCGAGGCCGGGGTGGTGCTCGAGCGATGAACGTCCCTGTGGCCGCGCCGCCCTTGGTCTCCGACCGGCTGCGCCGCGCGCTGGTGGTGGCCTTGCCTTATGCCTGGCTGGCGCTGTTTTTTCTCGCGCCTTTCGGCATCGTGCTGAAGATCAGCCTTGCCGATCAGGCCATGGGCATCCCGCCTTACACGCCGCTTTTCGCCGAAGGCCGGTTGCAGGCGAGCGGCGCCAATTATCTCTTTCTTCTGAGCGACAGTCTTTACGCGCGCGCCTATGGCAATGCGATCTGGTTTGCCGCCTGGGCGACCTTGGGTTGCCTGCTGATCGGCTATCCGCTCGCCTATGGTATCGTGCGTGCGCCTGCGCGTTGGCGAAACGCGCTGCTGCTGCTGGTCATCCTGCCGTTCTGGACCAGCTTTCTCATCCGCGTCTATGCCTGGATCGGGTTGTTGAAGGGCAATGGCCTGATCAACAACGCACTGATCGGCCTCGGCCTCATCCACGAACCGCTGCCGCTGATCAACAACGCCTTCGCGGTTTATGTCGGGCTGATCTACTCCTACCTGCCCTATATGGTGCTGCCGCTTTACGCGGCGCTCGAAAAGCTCGATCCCGTGCTGCTTGAAGCGGCGTCCGATCTCGGTTGCCGCCCGGCGCAAGCCTTCCGGCGTGTCACCTTGCCCTTGTCGCTGCCGGGTGTCGTCGCCGGCTGCCTGCTGGTTTTCATCCCAATGTGCGGCGAGTTCATCATCCCCGATCTGCTCGGCGGCGCCGATACGTTGATGATCGGGAAAGTCCTGTGGGACGAATTCTTCACCAACCGCGACTGGCCGGTGGCCTCGGCGGTGGCGGTGGCGATGCTCGTGCTGCTGGTGGTGCCGATGGGCGCGCTGCGCCGTTATCTGACGGGCGAGGGCGCGTGACCCGCCGGCTCTCGCCTTTCCTTGCCGTGATGATGGTGCTCGGCTTTGCGTTTCTTTACGGGCCGATCATTTCGGTCATCGTCTATTCCTTCAACGCCTCGCGCCTCGTTACGGTCTGGGCGGGGTTTTCCACCCGCTGGTATGGCGAGCTTCTCGACAACGAGCAAATCAAGAGCGCGGCGCTCACCAGCTTCGAGATTGCGCTTTTGGCGGCGACCGGCGCGCTCGTGCTGGGCACGCTCGCCGGCTTCGTCCTGTCGCGTTATCGCCGTTTCCCCGGCCGCACCTTGTTCGGCGCGCTCGTCACCGGCCCTTTGGTCATGCCCGAGGTCATCACGGGCTTGTCGCTGCTGCTGTTGTTCGTGGCGCTGGAACAGGCGATCGGCTGGCCCGCCGGCCGCGGCGTCCTCACCATCATTATCGCGCATGTCACCTTGGGCATGGCCTATGTCTCGGTGGTGGTCGAGGCGCGGCTCTCCTCCTTCGACCGCTCGCTCGAAGAGGCGGCGCTCGATCTCGGCGCGCGGCCTTGGAAGGTCTTTGCCGTCATCACCTTGCCGCTGATCGCGCCGGCGCTGATCGCGGGCTGGCTTTTGGCCTTCACCCTTTCGCTCGATGATCTCGTGATTGCGAGCTTCACGACGGGCCCTTCGGCCACGACCCTGCCGATGGTGATCTTCTCCAGCGTGCGCTTGGGCGTGAGCCCGCAAATCAACGCCCTCGCCACCATTCTGCTTGTGGTGGTGGCGGCGGCAATCCTGATCGCCGGACGCTTCCTCGCTAGAACTCGTAGCTCAGCAGCGAGGTAACCGGAACGTCGAGCTTCTTTCGGCCGTTGAGGCCGGTCAGCTCGATAATGAAGGCGGCGCCGACTACATTGGCGCCCACCATGCGGCAAAGCCGAACCGCGGCGGCCATCGTGCCGCCGGTCGCCAGCAGGTCGTCGAGCACCACCACCCGCTGCCCGGGAATGACGGCGTCAGTCTGGATCTCCACCGTGTCGTTGCCGTATTCGAGATCGTAGGTATGGGGGATGGTCGGGCCGGGCAGCTTGCCTTTTTTGCGGACCATGACGAAGCCGCAATTGAGGGCAAAGGCCGCTGGCGCGGCGACCAGAAAGCCACGCGACTCGATGCCCACGAGAAGGTCGGGTTTCCATGGTTTGAGCGCCTCGACCAGGCCGCCGACGGTTTCCCTCCAGGCGCCGGGGTGCTTGAGCAAGGTCGAGATGTCGTAAAACAGTATTCCCGGCTTCGGGAAATCCGGGATGCCTCGAATATGCTGTTTCAGGTCCATCGTCCGCCCCATGTGTCGCGTCTGCAAGAGTCAGGCTAATCTAGCCAAGTCCTTGTTGTGCGGCAGCATCATTTCACGGACTTTATCGATGGCGGCGGAGTGCCGGGATTAATGGCCGAGGAAGGCTGGATCGAGGCGCGGCGGGATGGCCTGGACTTGGCGCTCGCCGCAAGCGGGCGCTGGGTCGTCTCCACCGTGGAGACGCTCGATCGGCGCTTTGCCGCGCTCAATCTGACCGGCGGCGACACCCCACGGAACGTGCATATCGATTGCGCCAAGATCGCCGCGCTCGACACCGTGGGTGCGTGGTTTCTGCTGCGCCTTCAGGCGATTTTCCATCATCGCGGCGCGCAAGTAACGATCGAGAACTTTGCCAGCCAATTCGCGCCGCTGTTGACCCAGGCGGAGAAGGCCAGTCAACGCCGCGCCCAGCCGATCCGGGAAGCCCGCGCCGGGGTGCTTGATCTTATTGCGGGCCTGGGCAGCTGGGCCGCCGATTTCGGCAACCAAGTCTTCGAGCTGCTCGGTTTTTTCGGCCTGGTCGTGGTGACGAGTCTCGTCGGCCTGCGCCATCCCAGCCGGATCCGCGTGGTTTCCTTCGTCAGCCACATGCAGCGGACCGGCGTCGCCGCGCTGCCGATCGTCGGGCTGCTGTCGTTTCTCGTCGGTATCGTCTTCGCCTATCAAGGCGCCGACCAGCTGCGCTATTACGGCGCGGAAATCTTCACCGTGAACCTTCTCGGCATCGCTTTCATGCGCGAGCTCGGCGTGCTCCTGACGGCGATTATCGTCGCCGGCCGGTCGGGCAGCGCCTTTACCGCCGAGATCGGCACGATGCAGGTCAACGAAGAAGTCGACGCGATGAAGACGCTCGGCCTCGATCCGATCGAGGTGCTAGTGCTGCCGCGGCTGGCGGCGCTCGTGGTGGTGCTGCCGCTCCTGACCTTCTATGCCAACGTCATGGGGCTGGTCGGCGGTGCCTTCATTTGCGACGCCGGGCTGGGCATTCCCTTGCCGCTGTTTCTGCAACAGCTGCGGAGCGCGCTCACCGGCTGGAGCTTCTGGCTGGGCATTCTGAAAGCGCCGTTCTTTGCGACCTGCATCGCTCTCATCGGGTGCCGCGAAGGGCTGCGCGTCACCCGCAGCGCCGAGAGTGTCGGCCGGTTGACCACTTTGTCCGTCGTCGAAGCGATCTTTTTGGTAATCATCATCGATGCCGCCTTCTCCATCCTCTTCTCCAAGCTCGGAATCTGACGCGCCGATCCTGCGGGTGCGCAGGCTTGAGACCCGCATGGGCGGGCGGATTCTGCATAAACGGATCGACTTCGACCTGAAGCGGGGCGAAGTCTTCGCCGTTGTCGGCGCGTCCGGCTCGGGAAAGTCGGTGCTGTTGCGCGCAATCGTCGGGCTGGTGCGTCATTCCGCCGGCACGATCGAAGCTTTTGGCGAGAACCTCGCCGAATTGGACCCGGCCCGATTCCGCGACATCCAGGCGCGCTGGGGCGTGCTGTTCCAGGATGGCGCACTCTTCAGCTCCCTCACCGTCGCCGAAAACATCGCGGTGCCGCTCAAGGAGCATCTCAAACTGCCGAAAGACTTGATGGAAGAGATCGCGGCTCTCAAGATCGCGCTGGTGGGGCTGCCGCCGGAAACCGCCGTCAAATATCCCGCCCAGCTATCGGGCGGCATGCGCAAGCGCGCGGGGTTGGCGCGCGCGCTCGCGCTCGATCCCGAGCTGCTGTTTCTCGACGAGCCGACCGCCGGCCTCGACCCGATCGCGGCGGCCGAATTCGACACCCTGCTCGGCGATCTGCAGAGCAGCCTGGGCTTGAGCGTGTTCCTGGTGACGCATGATCTTGACAGCCTGTTCGCGCTCGCCGACCGGATCGCGGTCCTGATCGACGGGAGCTTGAAGATCGGCACGCTCGATGAAATGCTGCAGAACCCGGACCCCTGGATTCAGCGCTATTTCAACGGGCCGCGCGGCCGCGCCAGCCTGCAGCATCACGGCATCGATCACGGAGTGTAGCGATGGAAACGCGCGCCGCTTATGTCGTCGTCGGGAGCTTCGTGCTCACGGTCATTGCCGGCTTGGTGATCGCGGTGCTGTGGCTGGCGCATGCCCAGTTCGCCGAGCAGCGGACGCGCTACGACGTCTACTTCGCGAGCGTGGTGACCGGCCTCGTGGAGGGCTCGCCGGTTCGCATCAGCGGCGTGCAGGTCGGCCGCGTGGTCGGGGTCACGCTCGATCCGCAGAATCCGGAACGAGTTCGCGTCACGGTCGAGGTCTCGTCCGATGCGCCGATCCGCTCCGATTCGGTGGCGTCGATCGAGGTGCAAGTAGTGAGTGGCGCGGCCGCGGTCGAGATCTCGCCCGGCAGCAGGGAAGCGCCGCCGATTCAAATCATGGACGATCAGCGCTACGGCGTGATCTGGTCGCGCGATTCGGACATCCAGCAGGCGGTGGCGACGATTCCCGATCTACTCGTCAAGCTGACCCAGCTGACCGACCGGCTGTCGAACACGGTCGACGACCAGAACCGCGCCAGCCTGGCGACGACCCTCGACAATCTCAGCCGGCTCACCAGCGCGGTGGTTGCGCGCAGCGACGACGTCGATCACATGTTGCGCGACGGTGCTGCCGACGCCAAGGACTTGCATCAGGTCATTACCAGCCTGAACGATACGGCGAAACGACTCGATGACGTTTCGGCCCAGGCGGGGGCGGCGATCCATGATTTCGACGGGCTGGTGCAGGAAAATCGCGCACCGCTCAAGGCGTTCACCCAGAACGGTCTCGACGAGCTGCGGCAGCTCGTCGCCCAAACCCATACGCTCGTGACCACGATGAACCGGACCGTCGATTCGATCGAGCGCGATCCCTCGCGTCTCATCTACGGCGATCGCCGAGAAGGGTATCGGCCGCAATGACGATGATCGGGCTCAAACGCACCTTTGCTGGGTTTGCATTGCTAGCGCTCGCCGGTTGCGGCAACATCCTGCCACCGCCTGCGGCGCCGCCGAAACTCTACCACCTTACCCCCGCGAGCGACTTTCCCGCTGCGCCGCGCGCCGTGCCGGAACAGCTCCTGGTGGGCGATCCGACGGCCGAGGCGGCGCTCGATACGACTCGGGTCGCGCTCAGCCGCACGCCGACCACGCTCGACTACTTCGCCGACGCCGCTTGGACCGATCGGCTGACCGTCATGGTGCAAGGTCTGCTGGTCGCTTCGCTCGACAATTCGCGTCGCTTTGCGGCGGTCGGGCCGCAAAGCGGCGCCCTGCGCGGCGATGTGGTCTTGTCGGTGGAGTTGCGCCATTTCGAAGCGGCCTATGCCGGCGACGGGCCGCCGCATTGGCGGATCGAGATCGCGGCAAAGCTCGTCAGATTTCCCGAGCGCACGATCGTCGCCGCGCGCAATTTCAGCGGCGATGCCGCCGCCGCGCACAATGATCTGCCGGCGATCATCGACGCCAGCGACACTGCCTGGCACGGCGTGGCAAGCGCCATCGCCGATTGGGCTGCTGGCGCGCTGCCACAGCCGGTGCGCTAGCGCGTTTTCCAGCGCCGGACGCTTGCGCTCTTGCCAGCATCGCGGCGCCGCGACATAAAGCGTCGGGGTCCACGGAATATCGTATGGTCGATATCGCTCGACTGTCCCGCGCCGAATTGGAAGTCATGGCCGCTCACGGTCGCGCATTGCTCGACTGCGAGAGCGCCTTTGCTGCGACGGGAGGTTCGGCCCTGGCGGAGGCGCTGCAGGGCGCGACACCGATCTATGAGTGGCAGCATTACCCGGCCGACGATGTCTTCGATCCCGGCAGCCATGCCCAGTACTTCTACCACGCGCATCCGGCGGGCGAACGACGCGGCCCAGGCGGGGATCGTAACGAGGCGCCCGAACACGGGCATTTTCATACTTTCCTACGCGCGCGCGGTATGCCCCCGGGCGTGCGCCCACTGGTGATGCCCGAGCTCGCCGTTGCCGACAATCCGGCGGCACCCAAGGCACCGCTCGTGCCATCGGCGCCGCACAGCTTGGAAGGCGATGCGGACGATCCATGGAGCCATCTCGTTGCTATCGCCATGGATGCCTCCGGCAAACCGCGGCGTTTTTTTACGACCAACCGTTGGGTGACCGGAGAGACCTGGTATCCCGCGAGCGACGTCGCGGCGATGCTCGACCGTTTCGTCGTCGGCGCGGCGCCGCCTTCGCCTTTGCTCAATCGCTGGGTGACGGCGCTGCTCGGCCTGCATAAGCCGTTGCTTGCCGAACTTCTCGCCCAGCGGGATGCGGCGGTGATGGATTGGCGACGGCGGCGGCGCGCCAAGGTCCATGTCTTCGAGGATCGCCGCCTCGAAATCACCTCGACCCTCGCGATCGAGCTCCAGAGCCAAATCGAACGTGTGACCGCAGCGCTGCGTCGCGTCGCTTAGGCGACTCAGCGGGTGGGCGCGGGCGGCGGCGGCGACACGACCGGATCGGTCACCGGCAAACGATGCGCGCGCAGGCATTCCTGACGTGCGGCCTCGCGCTTCGCGTTGCCGTCGGGCGTGTGGTCGGGGAACTGCTTGTTCGCTTGCTTTGCGCAATCCTGCATCTGTCGCCACACACCGAAATTCTGCACCTGTTGCGCGTCCGCCCAGGTCGCCCGCGGCGGCGGTCCGAGCGCAACCGCGAGGGCCAACGCAAAGGCAAAAAGCAAAAGGCGTCGCGTGTGCATTATCCGCCTCCGCTTAGCCGTGCAAGGCAAGGCCGCGGCGGCGTTGCCACCAGCTTGCTGGCAGGTAGAGCGTCAGATAGGCGAGGATCGGCAGAACGATGATCAGAATCGACTTGCCTTGTTCGCGCCGCAACAGGTGCTGAGCTTCCTCGCGCGCCTCCGCCAGGCAGGTTGCCGCGGCCGGGCCGACGCGTTCGCCGCAGGTGCCGTCGACATAGTCATCGACCGTGGTCAGCCGCCCATCGACCCGCACGGCGTCCTTGAATTGCGGATAGATGCGCCAAGTCATCGCCACCAGCCACACCACGGCCAAGAGCACGAGATAACGCGAAACGCGCGGCATCTCGCTTTCGCGCTGAACCCTGGGCGCCGGTGCTGGATCGGTTGGATGATCCTGAAGTGCAGGCATGGTCGCATTATAACGCGGCCAGGCGAAGGTACATCCTCGCCGCCGATTAAAAATCTTCCATTCAGGCGATGCTGGCGGCGTGGCGAATGCTGGCGATCATCGAGCTGCGGACGAGATAGGCCTTGGCTCGGGCCGGGTCCGCGGCAGTGGCGCGCAGCTCTGCGAGGTTCTTGGCGCGGGCGGCGGGGTCCTTTTCCTCGAGAACCTGCTTGTTTCGGATCGACTGCGCTTGGACGAACTCGACATTGGCCGAGCGGCGTTGGCGCACATAGCGGTCGAGCAGGCTGTCTTCGGCTTCGCCGCGGCAGACGGCGGCAAGCTTTTCGGCGAGGTTGAAGGCAGCGTGCAAAGCGCCGTTGAGGCCGAAGGCACCCAACGGGTTGTTGACATGCGCCGCGTCGCCGACGATCACGAAACGGCCCTGGCGAAACTCCGCCGCGACCCGCTGATGCACGCGGTAAATCCCAGTGTGCTCGATGCCGTAGGGTTCCGGAAGCGGCAGGAAGCGTTGCAATATGCGCTGCGCAAAATCGTGGCTCAGCACCTCTTCGTCGGCGAGCGTGGCATCGGTCGGAAACAGCACGCGCCACAGGCCGGGCGGGCCTTCATGCGGCATTTTGAAAATCGCGCCCCAATCCACAGGGTCGGCGATATAGGCGTTATAGGTGTAGCCGTGCGGCGCGAGATCTTGCTCGATGCCGATCACGAGGAAGCGCTCCGGCCAGGTGAAGCCCTCGAAAGCGACGCCCATCAAATGCCGCACCGCGCTGCGCGCGCCGTCCGCGCCGACGAGATACCGGCCGCGCACGCTTGTGACGCCGTCCGGCGTTTCGAAGCGTGCCGTGACGCCGCTTCCGTCCTGAGTTGCGTCGAGGAAGCGATGGGCGAATTTGACCGTGCCGCCGAGCCGCTCGAGCCGCGCCTTCAGCAGCGGGGTCAGCTTGAACTGCTCGCAATGGAAGCGAAAAGGATAGGGCGTCTCGTCCGCGAGCAGCGACAAATCCCATTCGACGATGACGCCTTCCTCGCGGCCGCGAATCTGCCAGCGCGGCACCTTGATACCCATGGCGAGGAAGTCTTGTCCGACGCCGATGCGGTCGAGCAGCTCGATGGTCGGCGGATGGAATGAGCCCGCGCGCAAATCGCGTGGCAGGCCGGGCTCGGCCTCGAAGACCAGCGCGGGCACATTGGCTAGGGCCAAGCTGACGGCGACGGCAAGGCCGGCCGGGCCAGCGCCGACGATAAGGACCGGTTCATGCTCCGCCAAAACGAATCTTTCCCTTCGTCGCCCAAGCCATTGCAGGGTGGAGACTAGGAAAGCGGCGCGGCCCGATCAACCTGCGCGGGGCGGGGCGCCGATGGCGCGGCCTACATTGGCGGCTTCACGCCGTTTTTCTCGACCGTGACCGCGGTGGCGGTCAGCGTGCCGTCTTGCGCTTTCGCGGCGATGATGAAGACCGCTTTGCCGCGTTTCAGGTCCTTGGGGCTACCCGGCGGCCCGGGCGCGACAATCGGCGTCGTGGGCGCGACGAACACTTGGGCCGTGCCGTTCTTGTAATCGACCGAGAGGGCCCGGCCTTGCGCGGCCTTGGCGATGCCGGTCACATGGGCATTGGTCATCAAGCTGCCCGGCTGAAGGTCCCAGGCGAATTGGCGATCGGGAATGGGCGCGTTGCCGGGAAAGAAATGCACCTCGACGGCATGGAGTTTGCCATCCTTGCCCGGCACCGAGGTCGAGCCGACGAAATCGCCCGGGTGAATATCGGAAAGCTTCTTCCTTACCAGAGTCCGTACCGTGTAGTCGGGCGTGAGGGTGACAACGGTCAGGCCGCCGCCGGGCGATCTGAGCGTCAGGCTTTGCGCGTCGAGCTTCGCGATGGTGCCGCGAATATTGACGGGCGTGGTTTGCGGCGCCTGCGCCAATGCAGCCGGCGCCGCGGCGAGCATGAAAATCGCTGCCAGAAACGATGCAATGCGCGTGCGGTTGAGCGCCATCGCCAACGTCCTCACATCGGCGGCTTGACGCCGTTTTTCTCGACCGTGATGTTGTTGGCCGTCAGCGTCCCGTCGCCAGCCTTGGTCGCACGCAGGAAGACGGCTTTGCCGGGTTTCACGTCGCTCATGGCAGCATCGGCCGGCCCGACGATCTTGGTCTTCTTGTCGACCACGATATCGGCCGTATTGCCCTTATAGGTCACGGAGAGCGTGGTGCCGTTTTTCACCTTCGCGATGCCGGCGACATGCGCGTTGGTCATCAGGCTGCCTTGCGCATAGTCATAGGGGATTTGAAGCTCGGGCGCGGCCGGCGGCAGGAAATGGATCTCGACAGCGTGCAGCTTGCCGTCCTTGCCCGGCATCGAGGTCGAGGCGACATAATCGCCGGCCTTGATGTCGCTAAGCTTCTTCTTCGCCAAAGCGCGGACCGCCGTGTTGGAGGCGAGCGCGATCGTGACGGTCGGGCCTTCGCGGGTCTTCACCGTGAGGTTCTGACCATCGAGCTTCGCGACCTTGCCGCGCACATTGAGCGGCGTGCCTTGCGGCGGCCCGCCTTGCGGCGCTTGGGCAAAGGCCGGCAGCGTCAGCACGGTCAAAATCGCGGCGATGAAAATGGACTTGGTTCTCATGACGTATCTTCCCCCTTGGCATGTCGTGTCGCGACCGTCCACGAGCGCTTTTTAGCATGGCGCGGAACCGGCATAAGCCGGAACCGGTGTCACGATTGCGTTATCGGTCCGGTTGATTTTCGCCGGCCCGGCCTGTAAGCAGCGCCGCCATGGACACGTTCCAGCCCGGTCTGCCGGGCGAAATCGCCAGACGCCGCACTTTCGCCATTATCTCGCATCCCGACGCCGGCAAGACCACGCTCACCGAGAAGCTCTTGCTGTTCGGCGGCGCGATCCAGCTCGCGGGTGAGGTCAAGGCGCGCGGCGAGCGCCGCCGCGTGCGCTCGGACTGGATGGACATCGAGCGCGAGCGCGGCATCTCGGTCAGCTCGGCGGTGATGAGCTTCGAGCATGACGGGCTGGCCTTCAACCTGCTCGACACGCCGGGCCACCAGGATTTCAGCGAAGACACTTATCGCACCCTGACGGCCGTCGACAGCGCGGTGATGGTGCTGGACGCCGCGCGCGGCATCGAGACCCAGACCCTAAAGCTGTTCGAGGTCTGCCGGCTGCGCGACGTGCCGATCATCACCTTCATCAACAAGCTCGACCGGGAAGGGCGCGATCCCTTCGACCTGATGGACGAGATCGAGCGCCAGCTTGCCCTCGACGTGGTGCCGGCGAGCTGGCCGATCGGCATGGGCCGCGACTTCCGCGGCACTTACGATCTCTTCCACGACGCGCTGTTGCTGTTCGAGCGCGGCGCCGGCGAGCGCATCGTCGAGCCGGTGCGCTGCGCCGGGCTCGACGATCCGAAGCTTGCCGAATTGTTGCCCGAGGACGCGCTCAAGAAGCTGCGCGATGAGGTGGCGATGGCGCGCGGCTTGACGCCCGCCTTCGACCGCGACGCCTATCGCCAAGGTCACATGACGCCGGTCTTCTTCGGCAGCGCGATCAACAATTTCGGCGTCCGCGAGCTGTTGAAGGGAATCGGCGACCTCGCGCCCAGCCCGCGGCCGCAGCCGGCCCTGCCGCATCCGATCGCGCCCGAGACGCCGCACGTTTCCGGCTTCGTCTTCAAGGTCCAGGCCAATATCGACCCGCAGCACCGCGACCGGGTCGCGTTCCTGCGGCTGTGCTCGGGCCGCTTCAAGCGCGGCATGAAGCTGCGCCATTGCCGCAGCGGCAAGACCATGAGCGTGCAGAACCCGGTGCTGTTCCTGGCGCGCGAGCGCAATCTCGCCGAGGAGGCCTGGCCCGGCGACATTATCGGCATTCCCAATCACGGCACCTTGCGCATCGGCGACACCTTGACCGAGGGCGAGGACATCCGCATCACCGGAATTCCGAACTTCGCGCCCGAAATTCTGCGCCGGGTCCGGCTCGAGGATCCGATGAAATCGAAGCATCTGAAACGCGCCTTGGAACAGCTCGCCGATGAAGGCGTCACGCGCGTCTTCAAGCCGCTGGTAGGCGGGGATTCGATCATCGGCGTGGTCGGTCCCTTGCAGCTCGAAGTGCTCGCCGCCCGCATCAAGAGCGAATACGAGCTGGGCGTGCATTTCGAACCGGGTCTGTTCGAAACCGCGCGTTGGGTCGCGGGCGATCCGGCCGAGGTGAAGCGCTTCCAAGACGCGAACCGTTCGGCCTTGGCCGAGGATCACGACGGGGCGCTGGTGTTCCTCGCGCGCAACGCCTGGGATTTGGAGCGCATGGCGAAGGATTGGCCGGCGCTCACCTTCAACGCCACGCGCGAGCAGGCAAGCGAAACCGTGTGAAATCTCCCGCGATTTTTGCGAGGATCGCGGACGAAAAAAAAGCAGGGGAGGCAGGGCCATGAGGAAATGGGTTTGCGCGGGCATCTGCGTAGCGCTGGGCGCGCTAAGCGTCACGCCGCTGGCGGGCGTTGCATCGGCCGAGGAGACGACGCTCATTTTCGCGACCGGCAACCAGCCGGGCACGCATATCGAAACCGATTTCCTGGTGCCTTGGACCAATCGGGTCAACGAGCAGGGCAAGGGCGTGGTCAAGCTCGATCTCCGCGAGGGCGTCGCCATCGTCAATATCTTCAACGCTTATGATCGCGTGCAGAGCGACGTGGTGCAGATCTCCTGGACCTTGTTCAACTATGTCAGCGGCAAGATCAAGGCGGCGCCGGTCGCGGCCTTGCCCTTCGTCGACAATGCTGCCGACGGCTCGGTCGCGCTGTGGCGGCTTTACAAAAGCGGCACGCTCGACACGGATTTCGACCAGGTCGTGCCGCTGGCGCTGTTCTCGGTTTCGCAATCGCAGCTCCACATGGTGAAACCCTTGAACAACGTGTTCGATTGGGGCGGCGCCAAGATCGTGACGCCGACCAAGATCATGGCCGACGCGGCGCAGCTCTTTAACGGCTCGCCCTTGTCGCTCGGCTCGCCGCAAATCTACGAGGCGCTGCAGCACGGCACCGCCGTCGGCACGATCGTCGGCTGGACGGCGTTTCCCGGCTTCAAGCTCGGCGAGGTGACGTCCTGGCATGTCGATCAGCCCTTGGGCACGGCGGCCGGCATGATCTTCATGGCGCGCGCCAAATACAACGCGCTGCCGCAAGCGGTGCGTAAGGTGCTTGATGCCAATGGCGGCGAAGAAACCAGCCGCGGCTTCGGCGCCTATTGGGACAATGAAAATCAGCGAGCGTTGAACGAGGTGAAAGCCTCGCCCAAGCAGACCGTGGTCATGCTCAACGCGGCGCAACGCGCGCAATGGGTGGCGAAGCTCGAACCGGCAATCGACGAGTGGACCAAAAGCGTGCCGGACGGTGCGAAGATCGTCGCGCAGTATAAAAAGCTCCTGGCCGAAGCGGCCGCCGCGCATAAGCCGTGAGAGATTTGTAGGACGTGATAGGCTGAACGCGATGATCCGGCTTTCCGTTCTCGATCAATCGCCGATTCGCTCCGGGAGCACGCCGGCCCAGGCGATCGCGGAAAGCATCGAGCTCGCCAAGGCCTGCGAGCGCTGGGGCTATCACCGTTATTGGGTTGCCGAGCATCATTCCTCGGAAGGGTTGGCGGGCGCGGCGCCGGAGATTTTGGCAGCCAGGCTCGCGGCTGCGACCGCGACCATGCGCGTCGGCACCGGCGGGGTGATGCTTTCGCATTACAGCCCGCTCAAAGTCGCCGAGCAGTTCCGCATGCTCGAGACGCTTTATCCCGGCCGCATCGATCTCGGCATCGGCCGCGCGCCCGGCAGCGACTACGTCACCGCGCGCGCCTTGGCGCAAGGTCCCGGCGCGCTCGGCATCGAGGAGTTCCCGCGCCAGGTCCAGGATTTGCTCGCTTATCTACGCGACGAGATTCCGCACGGCCATCCTTTCGCCGGCGTCTCGGCGCAGCCGCGCGGCGCGACCATGCCCGAGCCCTGGCTGTTGGGGTCGAGCGACCAAAGCGCGCTCTATGCTGCCTATCTCGGGTGCTTCTTTTCCTTCGCGCATTTCATCACGGACCGAAACGGGCCGGCGATCATGGCGGCCTATCGCGAAAATTTCCGGCCTTCGGTCTGGCTCGATGCGCCGGTCGGCAGCATCGGCGTGTCGGTCATTTGTGCCGAGCGTGTGGAGGAGGCCGATCGCCTGGCGAAATCGCGCGATCTCTCGCGCTTGCGGCTGGAGCAAGGGCTGCTCGGCCCGGTGCCGTCGATCGAGGAGGCCGAGGCCTATGATTATTCGCGCGAAGAACGCTTGCGTATAGCCTTCAACCGGCAGCGGCAGGTGATCGGCGATCCAGCGCAATGCAAGGCGCAGCTTCTGGCGCTCGGCGAGAAATACGGCGTCGAGGAATTCGTTGCCGTGACGATCACTTATGATTTCGCGGCGCGGCTCAAATCCTACGAGCTGCTGGCGTGCGAATTCGGTCTGACGCCGCGCGGCTAGACCCGCTTCTCGATCTCGATCAACTCGCCGCGCCCGGTCGCGCGCAGCTCCTCGGCGGCGCGGTGTAGCTTGAGATAGGCTTTCACGCTCCACGGGATCGAAGCGATATAGATCACCCCGATGATAAGCAGCGTCGCCCAAGGCTCGGTGGTCGCCAGCGCCGCCAAGGCGCCGATCATGAGCAGCACCGCCAGCACCCATTCGCGCGGGATCTGCAGGCGCTTCATCGAGAAAGTGGGGACCCGGCTCACCATCAGCGCGGCCACTGCCGCCAGCACCAGCGCGCCGAACCAGGCGCTACGAAACCCGTCCCAGCCGATCTCGAATTGCAGCAGCATCGGGATCATGGCGAGCCCGGCGGCGGCAGGCGCCGGCACGCCGGTGAAGAAATTATAGGCGTAAGGCGGCAGGTCGGCGCCGATCTGCGTGTTGAAGCGCGCCAGCCGCAAGGCGCAGCACACGGTGTAGAGCAGCGCGACGACCCAGCCGATGCTCAAGAGCGAATGCAAGGTCCAGACATACATGAGCAGGGCGGGGGCCACGCCGAAGCTGACGAAATCCGACAGGGAATTGAGCTCGGCGCCGAATTCGGACGTGCCTTTCAAAAAGCGTGCGATACGGCCGTCGATCCCGTCGAGAATCCCGGCGACGATGATCGCCGTTACCGCGGCTTTGTAATTGTCGACCAGCGCCAGGCGGATCGCCGTCATCCCCGCGCACAGCGCGAGAAGGGTAAGGATGTTCGGGATCATCCGGTTGATCGAGAGGCCCCGGATCGGGCGGACGCGCAGGCGCGGACGCGGCATGTCAGTGCTCCGTCTGGAAACGCGGCGGCTCGGTGGAGCGCGCATCCGCTAAGACGGTTTCGCCGCCCACGGCGCGCTGCCCGGTCAAGGCGAGCACCGCCCAGCCGCGCGGCAGATAGACTTCGGCGCGGCTGCCGAAACGAATAAGGCCGATGCGCTGTCCGGCGATGACCTCCTGGCCCTCGTGCAAGCTGCAGACGATACGGCGGGCGATCAGGCCCGCGATCTGCACCACGCCGATATCGCCTTGCGCGGTCGCGATCTTGGTTGCCATGCGCTCGTTGTCGAGGCTCGCCTTGTCGAGGCTGGCGTTGAGAAACTTTCCCTCGGTATAGGCTAGGCGCGCAACCCGCCCGGTCAAAGGCGCGCGGTTTACATGGACGTCGAACACGCTCATGAAGATGGCGATGCGCTGCATCGGCGCCTCGCCCATGCCGAGCTCGGGCGGCGGCGGTGCCTCGTCGACCGTCACAATCAGCCCGTCGGCTGGCGCCAGCACCAACCCGTCGCGCTGCGGGCTCACGCGCCACGGATCGCGGAAGAAGTAAATGCACCAGGCGGTGGCGATCACGCCGAGCCAGCCGAGCGGTGCCCAGATCCAAAACAGGATCAAGGTGACCACGGCGAAGATCGCGATGAAACGCCAGCCATCCGGGTGGATGGGCGCGAAGACGTGCCTCAACAAGGTTTGGGCCTCCTGGGCCATGAAACTAGCGGAAAAGAGACGCGCCTTCTATCGCCCTTCGCGGCGCCAGGCGAGCAGGAACGCACCGAGCACGAGGATGAGCGCAAGCAGGCCGGGCAGAAGCGGCGTCTCGCTCACGCCGGTGACGACATAATCGCCGTTCTGGCGCATCCCCATCCAGCTGCGTCCCGCGGCGGTGCGGTCGGGCCCGACGCGGCGGATATCGGGAATGCTGCCTTGCCCGATCCAATAGGTGCCGCCGCCAGTGGCGGTCACATCGGCGGCGACCTTTTCATCGGTGGCGCGCACGTCGGCAAGCTCGATCGGGTTGAGCGCGCCCGCCGCAGCCAGCGCGGTGCGCGTGCCGTCGGTCACGCGATAAAGCCCGCTTTCCGTGATTGGCAGGGAGCCGGTGCTGCGCCCGCCGCTTTGCGGCGCGAGGGTCAGGGTTTGCGGCTTGCCGTCAGGACCGGTAACCGTCACCGGGCTATCATTGGGCTCGAGCGATTGGCGGGTCACGATCAGCCGATTGCCTTGCACCTCGGCGCGCAGATCGTTCTCCTCGAGATCGGGCTCCTTCATCAGCCAATAGACCACGCGGCGCAACAGCTCGGCTTGCGGGCCGCCGCCTTCGAAGCCGCGTGTCCACAGCCACATCTCGTCCGACAGAAGCTGCGCGACCCGTCCTTGCCCGATGCGGTCGAGCACCAGCAAAGGCCGGTCGCCGAGCCCATTCAGCACAACCGTGCCGCGGTGCGGCTGCGCGTCGACATCGAGGAACCAGCGTCCCCAGGGCGGTGTCTTGGTCGGATCGGCGGGCGCGCCGGGGAGGTCGGCTGTCACCGGGTGGCGGCCGCCCGCCGCGCTGAGATGCGGCACGTAAGGTTGCTCGAAGGTGTTGCCGGTGGGCTCGGCCGGCAGCACCGCGCCCAATGGGGTGCGGTAAAGGCTTTCCGGCGTGGCAAAGCTCGGCCCCGCCGCGTCGAGCAGCGCACCGCCATTTTGCACATAGCGCGCGATGTTTTCGAGATAAGCGGGCGGTAAGACGTTCATCTGCTTGTAGCGATCGAAGATGATCAGATCGAATTGGTCGAGCTTTTCGTCGAACAGCTCGCGGATCGGAAAGGCGATCAGCGACAGCTCGCGGATCGGCGTGCCGTCCTGTTTTTCCGGCGGGCGCAGAATCGTGAAATGGATGAGATCGACCGACGGATCCGATTTCAGGATGTTGCGCCAGGTGCGCTCGCCCTGATGCGGCTCGCCACTGACGAGCAGCACTTTCAGCCGGTCGCGCACGCCATTGATCACCAACGCCGCGCGGTCATTGTCGAGGGTCAGTTCATGCGGCCCGGGCTCGACCTCGAGCTCCACGACATTCGCTCCGCCATGATCGATCGGCACGGTCAACGGCACGTCGCGTCCGACCGGCACGCTGCGGATGACGGGCGAGCCGCCATCCTTGCGTATCGTCAGCCGCGCCTCGCCGCTACCGCCGCCCGGCAGATCCTCGATGCGGATATTGAGCTGCACTTCCTTGCCGACGAGGCCGAAGCTCGGCGCGTCCTTCACCACGAGGCGCCGGTCGGCTTCGTTGGGCGCGCCGGTCAACAGCACGTGCAGCGGCGCATCGAGACCGAGCTGCGGCGGTGGCGGCATGTCATGCACCTCGCCATCGGTGATCATGATCGCGCCGGCGACGCGCTGACGCGGCACATCGGCCAGCGCGCGCGACAGGGCGGTGTAGAGCTGCGTTCCGGTATCGGCCATCGGCGCATTGGCATCGGGCGCCCCGGCATGAATGACGCGCAGATCGAGATCCTTGAAATTCTCCAGGCGTTGCGTCACGGCGGCGAGCGCGTTATCCGCTTCTTGACGCCGGTCGCCGATGCGCATGCTCGGCGATTCGTCGACCACGACGACGGCGAGATCCTTTTGCGGGTCGCGTTGCTCTTCCACCAAAGAAGGATCGAGTAGGATAAGAATCAACAGCGCCGCGCCGGCCAGCCGCCATAGCGTGCCGCGCGCGCGCCGGAACGCGCCGAAAGCGAGGAACGCCGCCGCGAGCGCCGCGAACGCCGCAATCACAGCCCAGGGCAGCAATGGCGCAGCCGCGATGCTGTAGCCGCCGAGATTGCCCAGCGCATTCATTGGCCGAGCCGCTCCAGAATCGCCGGCACGTGCACCTGGTCGCTCTTGTAATTGCCGGTCAAGGCGTACATCACAAGATTGACGCCGAAACGATAGGCCAGCTCGCGTTGCGGCTCGCCGCCCGGCACCGCCGCGTGCAGCGGCCGGCCATTGTTGCCAACCGCCCAGGCGCCGGCCCAGTCATTGCTGCCGACGATCACGCTCGCGACGCCGTCATTGACCTGATCTTCCGAGGGCTCGATCCACAAGGTGCCGCCCGCCCAGCGCCCGGGAAACTCCTGCAGCAGATAAAAGGATTTTGTCAGCACGTGATCGGGCGGCACCGGAATCAGCGGCGGGATTTCGATCCCGGCGGCGATCTGTTGCAGCCTTTGCTGGGTCGCGGCGGCGGTGATCGGATTGCTCTGTCCCTGGTCCTGGGTGTCGAACAGGATCGTGCCGCCCGTGGCGAGGAATTTGTTGATGCGCTCGACCGCTTGCGGCGACGGCGGCGCCTCGCCCTCGACCACCGGCCAATAGAGCAGCGGGAAGAAGATCAGCTGGTCGTGCTCGATATCGACCGCCATCGGCTCGCCCGCCTCGACCGCGGTGCGCCGGTTGAGCACGGTGGAAAGGCCGATCAACCCGGCTTGCGCCTCGGCATCGATTTCGGGGATGCCGGTGCGCACGAAGGCGAGATGGAATCCGCTGGTCGCCTTGACCGCGAAATCATCATCGCCCTGCGCGTGCGCCGGATGCGCCGCTGCGAGCAGCAACAGCACGACACCTGCCGCCGCGCCGCGTTTCAGCCGCGCGATGCCTGGCAACAATCCGCGCAACGCGTAAGCAATCAGCAAATCGATCAAGGCAAGGCCTAACGCGCCACCCAACAGGGCGGGACGGAAATCGACCTCGGGCCCGCGCGCATAGCTGGTGCGGACGATCTCCGGCGGCAGCGCGGGCAGCGGCGCGAATTTCTTCACCGCCGGCGCGAGGTTGAGCGCCTGGCGCGCATCTTCGGTGCCGTAAAAGCCGGGCGGGAATTTCGCCGAGGCCGTGGTGCCGGCGAAGCCGCCCGCCTGGATCGTCGCTGCCGCAGCAGAAGCGCGTTGCAGCCGGCCATAGCCGTCGAGCGTCTCGACCGGCGGCAGCGCTTTGTCGCTATTGCCGGCGACGCCTTGGCTCAACGCGACGATGCGGCGGAGCATGTCGACGAAAAGGCCCGAGAGGCCGAGCGTCGACCATTGCGGATCGCTCGTGGTGTGGATCAGGACAAGCCAGCCTTTGCCGCGCTTTTCCGCCGTCACCAAGGGCGTGCCGTCATTGAGGCGCGCCCAGGTCTTGCCGCCGAGATCGAGCGTCGGCTCGGCCAGAACCTGGCGCGATACGGTCACGTCTTGCGGAATGGCGAGCCCGGCAAAGGGGCTCGACGTATCGAAGGGCGCAAGGCTCGCCGGGCTTTGCCATGACAGCGCGCCGCCCAAGGTGCGGCCGCCGCGCCGCAAGGTCACCGGCAAGAGATTGTCATCGGTCTGCTCGGCAAGATGCGGTCCGGCAAAGCGCAACACTGTGCCGCCGTCATTGATCCAGCGGGTGATCGCCTGGTTCTCGCCTGGTCCGGAAGGCGAGATGTCCGGCAAGGTGAGCACCGCGACCTCGCCCTTGAGCAAGCTTACGACGTCGCCTTCGCGCACTTCGCTGAAAGGTGCGAGCGCTTTTTCGAGGTAATAGCTGCCGCTCAGCAAAGGCTGCGCCGGGCCGGAAGCGCGCGGCACGACGATCCCGACCGGACGCCGGCGCCAGCGCTCGTCGAGCAGCAGCACGGCGCCCGCGGAAGCCTCGCCTTCGATCGCGATCTCGGTGGCGCGGTTGCGCAGCTCGCTCGGCAAAGGAATATGCGCTTCGGTGTGCAGCACGCTGGCCGGCAGCGTCACTTGCTGGCGCGCCAGAAGCCTGCCGTCCTCGCCCAGCGCGCGGAGGTAAAGATCCAGCGGCAGGCTGGCATCGGCGCGTGTCACCGTCGCGGTGAGGTCCTTATCATCGGTATCGCCCGCTGCAAGGAGACGCGGCAGATCCTCTGGCGCATCGGCCAGCACGCGCAGCGAACCAAGATGCGCCAGGCCGGCGGCGAAACCGGCCGCGTCGCCGTCATCGATGCCGTCGGAGAGCCAGATCAACTCGGCGCCTTTGCCGGGATCGAGCTGCGACAAACGCTCGAGCGCCGCCTTGCGGTCTTCCGGCCAAGGCATCGGCGCCAGCTCGGTGATTGCCGCGCGCGCATCGGCCGGGCGCAACAGCGACAGCGGCGGCGCGGCTGCTCCGCCCGGCAAAGGCGCGGTCGGCAGCAGCACGAGATTGCGATCCTCGCGCTCGGCTTGAGCGACGAGCTGGTCGAGCGCGCCACGGCACTCTTCCCAATGGCGCGCGGCGGTCCAGCCGTTATCGACCGCCAGAACCAGCGGGCCTTTGCCGGCTAGCTGCGCGCTGGGATTCATCAGCGGATGGGCGAGCGCCAGAATGATCAGCGCCGCCAGCGCCATACGCAGCAGGATCAGCCAAAGCGGCGTCTTGGCCGGGGTTTCCTCGCGCGGCGCGAGGCCGCGAAGCAGGCGCAAAGCGGGAAAGCGGATACGCCGCGGCGCCGGCGGGGTGACGCGCAGCAGCCACCACAGAACCGGCAAAGCCGCAAGCCCAAGGAGCAACCAAGGTGCGGCGAAGGCGAGCGAACCCAAAGCCAGCATCGGCTAGACCTCGTGCTCGGCGAGCGCCGTGTAAAGAGCCAGCAGCGCGGCATGCGGCGGCCGGTCGGTGCGATGGACGCCGAAGCTCCAGCCGGCGGCGTGGGTCATGGCGCGCAGAGCCGCGCGATGCCGTGCCAACCGGTCTGTGTATTGCTCGCGTATGGTTTCGACCCGGCTGATCAGCAGCGGCTCCTCGCGCTCCAAGCTTTCGAACCGCACGCGCCCGTCGAAAGGCAGGGTTTCCTCGGCCGGGTCGAGCACTTGCAGCAGGTAGCCTTTCAGCCCCATCGCGGCATAGGCGGCGACCACGCGCTCGATCTCCTCGATCGAAGCCAGCAGATCGCCGATCAGCACGAGCTGGCCGTAACGCGGTAGCGGCTCGGTCTTGGGCAGGTCGCCGCCCGGTTCGCGGGCGAGTTGCAGCGCCATGCGGGTGAGCACGGCGCGACCATGGCTTGGTGCGACCCCGGTGCCGAGCAAGGTCACCCGCTCGCCGCCGCGCAGCAGCAGCGCCGCCAGCGCCAGGGTCAGCAGATCGGCGCGCTCGCGCTTGGTCGGCAGGCCGCGATGCGAGGCGTAATCCATCGAGGGCGAGGCGTCGCGCCACAGAAACACGCTTTGCGCCGCCTCCCATTCGGTTTCGCGCACGTAAAGCCGTTGCGATTTCGCGCTTTCGCGCCAATCGATGCGCGTCGCGGCGTCGCCGGGCTGGTACTGACGGAATTGCCAGAAGGTTTCGCCTTGGCCGACCCGCCGCCTTCCGTGCACGCCTTGCGCCACGGTCGCGGCCACCCGGCTCGCAGCCACCAGCAAAGGCGGCAACGCCGCCGCCGCCTGCTCCGCGCGATGTTGAAGGCGGGCAGGCTCGGCCATTACCGCAACGGTGCAAGCAGCCGGTCGATGACCTGGCCGAGTTCGACGCCCTCGGCGCGGGCGGCGAAGGTAAGCGCCATGCGATGGCGCAGCACCGGCGGTGCCAGGGCTATCACGTCGTCGACCGAGGGCGCAAAGCGGCCTTCGAGCAAGGCGCGGGCGCGGCAGGCGAGCATCAGCGCCTGGCTGGCGCGCGGTCCCGGTCCCCAGGCGATCTGGGAATCGGTTTCGGCGCCCGTGCCGGGCCGTCCCGCCCGCACCAGGGCCAGAATCGCCTCGACCACGCTTTCGCCCACCGGCACGCGCCGCACCAGACGTTGCGCCAGCGCCAGCTCGGCGGAACTCAGCACGGACGCGGCGCTTTCCTCGGCCGTGCCGGTGGTCGCGATCAGCATCTGGCGCTCGGCTTCGAGATCGGGATAGCCGACATCGATCTGCAGCAAAAACCGGTCGAGCTGGGCTTCGGGCAGCGGATAGGTGCCTTCCTGTTCGAGTGGATTTTGCGTCGCCAGAACATGGAACGGCTTGGGCAGCGGATGATATTGGCCGGCGACCGAGACGCGGCCTTCTTGCATCGCCTGGAGCAGCGCCGATTGCGTGCGCGGGCTGGCACGGTTGATTTCGTCGGCCATCAGCAGCTGGCAAAACACCGGGCCCGGGATGAAGCGGAACGAGCGCCGTCCAGTTTCGCTTTCCTCGAGCACTTCCGAGCCCAATATGTCGGCGGGCATGAGGTCGGGCGTGCATTGGATACGCTTGTCTTCAAGGCCCAACACCGTGCCCAAGGTCTCGACGAGCCGCGTCTTGGCAAGGCCCGGCACGCCGATCAACAAGGCGTGGCCGCCCGCGAGCAAGGTGATGAGGGCTTGATCGATCACCTCGCGTTGGCCGAAGATGACGCGGCCGATGCGTTCGCGCACCGCCGCGAGGCGCTGGCCGAGCGCGTCGATCTCGGCGCCAAGATCGGCGCCGGCGCTCGCGATCGGGCGTAGGCTTTCAGGATTGGTCACGAATTCTGCTCCTCTCGCCGGCGAAGGGCGTCATGTCATGAACGAGGCACAAGGGAGGGAGCGCGAGCTGGCGCGCATCGAAGCCGCGGCGTCCGCGCCGCGAGGAAACGCCCTGCCTCGGGATTGTGGGCATTTCGACATCCACATCGATCGGAATGGTAGCTGGTTCTATCGCGGGACTCCAATCAATCGCGCGTCATTGATCCGGCTCTTCAGCACCGTGCTCGAACGCGACGAATCCGGCGTCTATTGGTTAACGACGCCGGCCGAGCGCGGGCGGATCACGGTCGAGGAAGTGCCGTTTCTGGCGGTCGAGCTTGACCGCGCCGGCATAGGGCGCGATCAGACGCTTACCTTCCGGACCAATATGGGCGATTCCGTGACCGCCGACGCCGCGCATCCGTTGCGGGTCGAAACTGATTCCGCGACCGGCAGCCCGCGTCCCTACATATTGGTGCGAAACAGGCTGGAAGCGCGGCTCCTGCGCCCGGTATTCTACGAGCTGGTCGAGTTCGGCAATGAGGAGCGGATCGGCGACGCGATCCAATTTGGGGTATGGAGCAAGGGGACGTTTTTCCCGCTGGGCCCTTGGGCGGCCGGCGCTTGACGCGCGCGGAGATTCGCACGCGGCTGGCGGCGCGCGTTTCGGGCACGCGCGGCAACGGCACCGCCGAGGCCGACAATATCCGCGCCGCCGTGCTTGTGCCGCTGGTCGAGCGCGTGCAAGGCTGGTTCGTGCTGCTGACCTTGCGCTCGGCCGATCTTACCGATCATGCCGGCCAGATCTCATTTCCCGGCGGCAGGATCGAGCCCGAGGATCCCGATCCGATCCATGCGGCGCTGCGCGAAGCCGAGGAAGAAATCGGCCTGCCGATGAATCACGTCGAGCCGGTCGGACGGCTCGATACCTGGCTGACCGGCACGGGCTTCGAGGTCACGCCGATCGTCGGTCTGGTACGCCCGCCTGAAACCTTGGTGCCCGACCCGGTCGAGGTTGCCGAGATTTTTGAAGTGCCGCTCGATTTCGTTCTCGATCCGCGCAATCACCAGCGCCGCTCGCGCGAATTGCGGGGCATGCAGCGCTCGTTCTTCGTGCTGCCGTATCAGCATCGCAACATCTGGGGCGCGACCGCGGGCATACTGGTCAACCTCGCCGAAGTGCTCAACGGGTGAGGCGCCGCGCATGGGACGGGTCTTGCTCACCATCATCGTCCCGCTTCTGCTGCCGACCGCGCTTTATCTTGCCTGGCGCCTCGGGCTTGGCCGCTCGGTCAGCTTGCCGGCAAATTGGATCTGGCTTCTGGTTGCGGGGGTGGCGCTCGCCTCGCTCACGCTTATCGCGGTGAGCGTGCAATTCGGCGCACCGCGCCAAGGCGTTTACGTGCCGCCCCATGTCAGCGACGGCGAGATCGTGCCCGGCCATATCGAGCCCGGGCCGGCGCGTTGACGATTTGCGCATCAAACCGCAACGCTGGATGAAGGAGCGCGCCACGGTCGCGGTGTTGCGCGCGCTGAAAGGCGAGGCGCGTTTCGTCGGCGGCTGCGTGCGCGACACGATCCTCAAACGTCCGCTCGGCGACATCGATATCGCGACGCCGCTCTTTCCCATCGAGGTGACGCGCCGCCTCGACGCGGCCAAGATCAAGGTCGTGCCGACCGGCCTCGCCCATGGCACGGTGACGGCGGTGACTGAGGGCCGATCCTTCGAGATCACGACCTTGCGGCGCGATGTCGAAACTTTCGGGCGCCACGCGAACGTCGCCTTCACCGCAAGCTGGGAGGAGGATTCGCGGCGGCGCGATTTCACCATGAACGCGCTCTATCTCGCTGCCGACGGCGCGGTGTTCGACTATCACAACGGCTTGCGTGATCTGCAGCGCGGCAAGGTGCGCTTCGTCGGCGATCCGGCGACACGTATCCGCGAGGATGTGTTGCGGCTGTTGCGCTTTTACCGTTTTCACGCCTGGTACGGGCGCGGCGCCGCCGATGCGGCCGGGCGCGCCGCGTGCCGCGCGCTCGCGCCACTGCTTTCAACCTTGTCGGGCGAGCGCGTCCAGGCCGAGCTGTTGAAATTGCTGCGCGCGCCCGATCCCGTGCCAAGTCTCGCGCTGATGGAAGAGGACGGAGTCTTGGCGAAGATCGTGCCGGCGCCGCGGCCGCTCGACGCATTGCGCCGCCTTATTCGGATCGAGCGCGCGCTGAACTTGCCGCCCGATCCGCTGCGCCGTTTGGCGGCGGTGCTGTCGGGCGATGTGGAGGGTCTCGCGCGCCGGCTCAAATTTTCGACCGCCGATCGCGAACGGCTCGGCGCGCTCGGCTTGCCGGCCGATCTTGCCGGCGATGCGCAGGCGCAGCGCCGACAGCTTTATCGTCTCGGCCGCGAGCTCTACGCCGATCGCGTGTTGCTGACCGCGGCGATTGAAAACGCGGCGCGCAAGGTGAAGCCGCTTCTCGTCGCGGCGAAGGCTACGCGGAAGATCGCCTTTCCGTTGCGCGGTGCCGATATAACGGCGCTCGGCATGGCGCCTGGCCCCGAAATCGGGCAAATGCTGCGCGATCTCGAAGATTGGTGGGAAGCGGGCGATTTCAAAGCCACGCGGCGCGCCTGTCTCACCGAACTGAAACGCCGGGTCGCCGCGGCATCGCCGTGAGGCTGCTGCCCGCGGGCATCACGCCAGACGCGCGGATTATCTTCGCCGGCAGGGGCTTGCGCGCTTTCGGCGACGGCTTTGTCAGTCTGCTGCTGCCGGTCTATGTCACCGCGCTGGGCTTCGATGCGTTCGCGGTCGGCGCGATTTCGACCGCGACCTTGCTCGGCTCGGCTGCGCTTACGATTTTCGTCGGCCTCACCGCGCATCGCTTCGGCCGGCGCGCTTTGCTCGTGGTCGCGGCGCTGATCATGATTGGCACCGGGATCGGCTTCATGCTCGAGCGCGATCTCTGGCCGCTGCTGGCGATCGCCTTTATCGGCACGCTCAACCCGTCGTCCGGCGATGTCAGCCTGTTCTATCCCTTGGAACAAGCGCTGCTGGCGGAAAGCGTGCCGGCCCAAGCGCGCACCGCAACCTTCGCCGTCTACGCGCTGATCGGCACCTTGGTCGCCGCTTTGGGCGCGCTCGCCGCCGGCCTGCCCGACTTGCTCCGTGACTATTTCTCTCTCAGCCTGCTCATGGCGCTGCAAGCCATGTTCGCGCTTTACACCGTGCTCGGCCTGCTGACCTATCTTCTTTACCGGCGTTTGCCGGCGGCGCTCGACCGGCGCGAAGCCGCGGCCTCGAGCGCACTCGGTCCCTCCAAGCGTCTGGTCTTCACCTTGGCGGCGCTCTTCAGCCTCGATTCCTTCGGCGGCGGCCTCGTGGTTCAGTCGCTCCTGGCCTTGTGGCTGTTCCAGCATTTCGGCTTGTCGCTCGCGGCCGCCGGCTCGATCTTCTTTTGGGCGGGCATTTGCACCTCGCTGTCCTATCTCGCGGCGGTGCGGCTGTCGCGTCGTATCGGCCTCGTCAGGACCATGGTGTTCACGCATCTGCCGGCCAATCTCTGCATGATCGCGCTGCCTTTCGCGCCCAACCTCGTGATCGCGGTGGCACTGCTGCTGGTGCGCGCGGCGCTGTCGCAAATGGATGTGCCGACGCGCAGCTCCTATGTCATGGCGGTGGTGACTCCGCCCGAGCGCGCGGCCGCGGCCAGCATCACCGCCTTGCCGCGCAGCCTGGCGAGCGCGGTCGCGCCGATGCTCGCCGGCTGGGTCTTCACGCTTTCGCCATTCGGCTGGCCGCTGATCGCCGCGGGCGGGCTGAAGGCCGGCTATGACGTCTTGCTGCTGCTGTTGTTCCAGCGCCACAAGCCGCCGGAAGAACGGGATTGAAATTTTACGGCCAGCTCACTTCGGGCGGTAGCGACATCAGGATCGCTTCGACATTGCCGCCGGTCTTCAAGCCGAACAAGGTGCCGCGGTCATAGATCAGGTTGAACTCGACATAGCGGCCGCGGCGCATCAGCTGATAGCGGCGCTGCTCGTCGCTCCAGCTTTCGCGCATATGGCGCCGCACCAATGTCGGATAGATCGCGAGGAACGCTTCGCCGACATCGCGGGTGAAAGCGAAATCCTGCGCCCAATCGCCGGTGTCGAGATAGTCGTAGAAAATCCCGCCGACGCCGCGCGGCTCGTTGCGGTGCTTTAAAAAGAAATACTCGTCGCACCATTGCTTGAAGCGCGGATAGTAGGTGGGACTGTGCTTGGCGCAGGCCGCCGCCATCGCCGCGTGAAAATCGCGCGTATCGGCTTCGACCGGATAGATCGGCGTAAGATCCGAGCCGCCGCCGAACCAGCTTTTGGTTGTGACGATGTGGCGCGTGTTCATGTGCACCGCCGGCACCAGCGGCGAGCGCGGATGGATCACCAGCGAAATGCCGCTTGCCCAAAAGCGCGGATCGGCTTCGGCGCCGGGAATCTGGCTGCGGAATTCCGGGCTGAACTCGCCCCAGACGGTCGAGACATTGACCCCGGCCTTTTCGAACACCCTGCCTTTCAGGATCGCCATGGTACCGCCGCCACCGCCTTCGCGCGACCAAGGCTGGCGCGTAAAGCGCGGCGCTGTCCCGTCGCCGGCCTCGTCCTCGATGGCTTCGAGGGCGGCGCAGATGCGGTCCCGCAATGCCGCGAACCAGTGTTCGGCTTGGGCCTTTTGCGTCTCGTCACTCATCCAGGGGGCCTTCGGGCAATTGTCCGGTCTGTCGCAATGCCTCGCTCAATACCATGGCGGCGGCGAGGGCGACATTCAGCGAGCGTAGGCCGGGGCGCAACGGAATGAAAACCCGGGCATCGGCGCGGCCGTGTACTTCCTCAGGCACGCCGCTCGATTCGCGCCCGAGCAGCAAGGTATCGTCGGCCTGGAACGCGAAGCGGTCGAAGGCGACCGAGCCGCGCGTCGTCAGCAGCACCAGCCGTCCCGGGCCGCGCACGGCGCAGAACCGCGCCCAAGAGGCGTGGCGGGTGAGCGCGACCGAGTCGAGGTAATCCATGGCCGCGCGGCGCAGATGGCGGTCGTCCCAGATGAAGCCGAAAGGCTCGATCAGCTCGACCGGGACGCCGAGACAGGCGCCAAGGCGCAAGATCGCGCCGGTATTCTGCGGAATATCGGGCTCGAAAAGGGCGAGCCGCATCACTTGCTTGCCTCGTCTTTGTGCGGCAGGATGTCGCATAGCCGCATCCGTTCAACAGTATAGCTTCCGCCGCGGATTGCATCGCAGTGTGATGCGGCCGGGAGCCCGATTGTTTCAAACGGGCCGTAGGGACGTAGGAGGGGGTTTTATGGCGGAGACTGCGCAGCCCGGTCCGATGGACGCGCATGCCCATGAGGGCGAGACGAGGCGCGATTTTCTATCCATCGCCGCGACCGCGATCGCTGGAATTGGTGCTGCTTGCGCCGTCTGGCCGCTGATCGACAGCATGAATCCGGCGAAGGACACTTTGGCGGCCGGCGCGCCGATCGATATCGACGTTTCGGGCGTCCAGCCCGGCCAGCAGATCATCGTTCTGTGGCGCAGCCGCCCGATCTTCATCGTCCATCGCACCCCGGATCAGCTGCAAAAGCTGCAAACCGAGGACAAGTCCCAGCTGCGCGATCCCACCTCGGCGGCGTTGCAGCAGCCTCCTTACGCCAAGAACGACCACCGCTCGGTGAAGCCCGAGTTGCTGGTGCTGGTCGGCATCTGTACCCATCTCGGCTGCATTCCCGAATTCGTGCCCGAGCCCGGCGGCACGCTGGGCCCGGCCTGGCAGGGCGGCTATTTCTGCCCGTGCCACGGCTCGCGTTACGATCTTGCCGGGCGCGTGTTCCAAAACGTTCCGGCGCCCTACAATCTGCCGGTTCCGCCGCACCGCTTCGTCTCCAACACGGTCATCCGCATCGGTGAGAACCCGCCGGAATCGACCTTCGATTTCAACACGATCGAGCAGATCTAGGATTATCACCGCCATGGCCGTTCCGCAGTCGCAAAGCAAGATCGTGCGGTGGATCGATCACCGCCTGCCGGTGTTCACCTATCTGCATCACGAGCTCCACGAATATCCGACGCCCAAGAATCTCAGCTATTGGTGGAACTTCGGCTCGCTCGCCGCCGCCATGCTGCTGATCATGGTCGCCACCGGGCTCTTCCTGGCGATGGAGTACACGCCGAACGTCAACCTCGCCTTCGATTCCGTCGAGCGCATCATGCGCGACGTGAATTACGGCTGGCTGATCCGCTATATCCATATGAACGGCGCGTCGTTCTTCTTCATCGTCACCTACATCCACATCTTCCGCGGGCTTTATTACGGCTCTTTCAAGCAGCCGCGCGAGCTGTTGTGGATGCTGGGCGTTGTGATCTTATTGTGCATGATGGCGACCGCCTTCATGGGCTATGTGCTGCCTTGGGGCCAGATGAGCTTCTGGGGCGCCACCGTGATCACCAATCTCTTCTCCGCCATCCCGCTCGTCGGCAACGAGGTCGTCACCTGGCTGTGGGGCGGCTTCTCGGTCGACAATCCGACCCTCAACCGGTTTTACGCGTTGCACTACCTGTTGCCCTTCGTGCTCCTCGGCGTGGTCGGCCTGCATGTTCTCGCGCTGCATCAGCACGGCTCGAACAATCCCTTGGGCATCGACCGCAAAGGCCCGCAGGACAGCATCCCGTTCCATCCCTATTACACGGTCAAGGACATGTTCGGCCTGGGCGTGTTCCTGATCGTCTTCGCGATCTTCGTCTTCTACATGCCGAACGCGCTCGGCGATCCGGCGAATTACATCCGCGCCAATCCGCTGCAGACCCCGCCCGAGATCGTGCCCGAATGGTACTTCCTGCCGTTCTACGCGATGCTGCGCTCGGTGCCGGACATCCTCTTCATCAAGGCGAAGCTCGCCGGCGTCCTGGCGATGTTCGCGTCGATCGGGCTGTTGTTCATCCTGCCCTGGCTCGACACCTCGCCGGTGCGCAGCGCGCGCTTCCGCCCGGTTTATAAATGGGTGTTCTGGCTGCTGGTGATTGACGTGCTCGTGCTCGGCTATGTCGGCGCGCACCGGCCCGAAGGCTGGTATGTTTTTGCCGGCCGCATGGCGACGCTTTACTACTTCGTCCATTTCCTCGTGCTGCTTCCGCTGATCGGCATCTTCGAGCGGCCCTTGCCGCTGCCCACAAGCATCAGCGCCGCCGTGACCAAAGGCGGTGGCAAGCTTGCCGGCGCGTCGGTCCCGAGGGAGAAGCCATAATGAAGAAGTTCGTTTTCGCGTTGCTCGGCCTCGCCATTTTGGCCGCGCCGCAAATGATCGGCCAACCCGCTTATGCCCAGGAAGCTGGCTCCTTGCCGCACCAATCCTGGTCGTTCAACGGGCCTTTCGGCACCTATGACCGCGCGGCTTTGCAACGCGGCTTCCAGATCTACAGCGAGGTCTGCTCGAACTGCCACTCGATGCGGCTGCTCTCTTATCGCGATCTGACGGCGCTCGGCTATACCGAGGACGAGGTGAAGGCGATCGCGGGGCAGAAGCAAGTCACCGACGGTCCCAACGACCAGGGCGACATGTTCCAGCGCCCGGCGCAGCCCTCGGATCATTTCGTGCCGCCTTACCCGAACGATCAAGCGAACCGCGCGGCGCATAACGGCGCGCTTCCGCCCGATCTTTCGCTCATCATCAAGGCGCGCGAAGGCGGGGCCGATTACGTTTACGATCTGCTGACCGGCTACACGCCGCCGCCGCCGGGCGTCACGATCCCCGACACGATGCAATACAACACCTGGTTCCCAGGCCACCAGCTCGCCATGCCGCCGCCTTTGTCCGACGACGTCGTGACCTTTGCCGACGGCACCAAGGCGAGCTTGCAGAACGAGGCGCATGATGTGGTGACCTTCCTGTCCTGGGCGGCCGAGCCGCGCATGGAAGAACGGAAGCGCACCGGCGCCAAGGTTCTGATCTTCTTGCTCGTGATGACCGGCGTGCTCTACGCGGCGAAGCGCAAGATCTGGGCCGACGTGCATTAAGGCCGTTGCGGCCTCGCGTCACTTGCGGAGATAGCGCGCAAAGAACGCTTCGACCTGCACGATCGCATCGGCCCAGGCGGGGGCATCGCCGCCTGTGGTCGCGCCATGGCCGTCGATCTTGTTGGGGTTGCGGCGCTGATCGAGGTAGCGCGGCGGATTGGCGCTGTCGAAGGAATGGTAGGCGCCGGTATAGATTTTGATCGTCACCGGGAAACCCGCCGCTTGCGCCGCTTGCGCGAGCGCCTGGCATTGATCGGCGGGCGTCCAATCATCCTTTTCGCCGATCAGAATCAGCAGCGGCGCCACCGGCTGGTAGAGTCCGATATAGCGCGTGACCGGTCCGCGATCGCGCGACTGCCGCTCGACATCCCAGCCGCCGTAATGCGCGCCGCAGCCGGGATAAAGCGCGACGGCGGCGGCGAAGCCGGCGCCGGGCGGGCGCGGCTCCAGCGCCAGCGGGTTGGCGGCATCGACCATGGTCGCGAGCGTCGTCGAGCCGCCATGCGAGCCGCCCATGAGCCCGATATGCGCCGGATCGACATAGGATTGGCCGCGCAGATAATCGAGCGCCGCGAATTCGTCGAGCACCCGTGCGGCCGGCAAGGTCTGACGCAGTGCAGGTCCCGGTGTGCCGGTATCGACAGTACAAACGCCGTCGGGAAAGCCGCGCGGCAAGAAACTGTCGGGAATGATGACGACATAGCCTTGGCCGGCGAGGAGACTGCCCCAGCGTCCGGGCGCGCCGCTCGAACGCGCGCCGAGTCCGCTGCAATCATGGGCGATCACGATGGCCGGGAAGGGACCGTCGCCTTCGGGCTTCAAGACCGTCGCTGGGATCTCTTGCGGCTTGCCGTCCGTGGTCGAGGTCAGCGTGACGCCAAAGCCGGTATAAAGATTATCGGCCCGCGCCGGTGCAACGCCCAGCGCAAGGACGACGAGAAAGATCCAAACCAAAAAGCGCTTTCGCATCGGGGCGCTTGTTTCCAAACGGCGCGGGATCATGCCATGGACGCCGTTCGCCGACAATTCCTGTTGCCGCCGCGGCATCCGTCTGGAACATTGCCGCCATGACAGTCATCGGCATCATCGGCGGCAGCGGGCTTTATCAGATCGACGGCTTGAGCGAGGTCGAGTGGCGGCGCGTCACCTCGCCCTTCGGCGAGCCTTCCGACGAGTTGTGCTTTGGCAAGCTCGGCGGCGCGCGGGTCGTGTTCCTGCCGCGCCACGGCCGCGGCCATGTCATCCCGCCGAGCGAGATCAATTTCCGCGCCAATATCGACGCGCTGAAGCGCGCCGGGGTGACGGACCTCATCTCGCTTTCCGCCGTGGGCAGCCTCAAGGAAGACTTGCCCCCCGGCAGCTTCATTCTGGTCGACCAATTCATCGACCGCACTTTCGCGCGCGAAAAAAGCTTCTTCGGCACCGGCTGCGTCGCGCATGTCTCGATGGCGCATCCGGTGTGCGCGCGCCTCGGCCATCATCTGGCCGCCGCCGGCCGTAGCGCCGGCGTCGAGCTGAAGCGCGGCGGCACTTATGTCGTGATGGAAGGGCCGCAATTCTCGACTCTCGCCGAAAGCGATCTCTATCGCCAGCAATGGAATTGCGACGTCGTCGGCATGACCAACATGCCCGAGGCCAAGCTCGCCCGCGAGGCCGAGATTTGCTACGCCACGGTCGCGATGGTGACGGATTACGATTGTTGGCACCCCGATCACGACCATGTCACGGTCGATATGATTTTGCGTGTGCTGACCAAGAATGCCGAGATGGCGAAGGCCTTGGTGAAGGCGGTGGTGCCGCTGGCGGCGCAAGACAGCGCTTGCCCGCAAGGCTGTCGCCACGTTCTCGACCATGCGCTTATCACCGCGCCGGATTCGCGCGATCCGCAGGTGCTCGCGCGGCTCGACGCGGTGGCCGGCCGGGTGCTCAAGGGAAGCTGACCGGATGAAGGTCGCGGGCAAAGCGATGCGCACCATCTGGCTCGATGGCGATGGCGCATCGGTCGGCATCATCGATCAAACCCGCTTGCCGCATGCGCTCGTGACGGTGACGCTTGCGAGCCTCGATGACGCGGCGCATGCGATCCGCGCCATGCTGGTGCGCGGCGCGCCCTTGATCGGCGCGGCCGCGGCTTACGGCATGGCGCTGGCGATGCGCGAGGATGCTTCGGATGCGGGCTTGGCGCGCGCCGGCGCGACCTTGCTGGCGACCAGGCCGACCGCGGTCAATCTCCGTTGGGCGATCGAGGAGATGCGGCGGCTGCTGTCGCCGTTGCCGCCGGCACAACGCGCCGCCCAGGCTTATGTGCGCGCCGCCGCGATTTGCGAGGAAGACGTCGCGATCAATCGCGGCATCGCGGCCGCCGGTCTGCCCTTGATCGAAGCGGCTTGGGCGAAGAAGGCCGGGCAGGGGCGGGTCGATATCCTCACCCATTGCAATGCCGGCTGGCTTGCCACGGTCGATTGGGGCACGGCGCTTGCGCCGATCTATCTCGCGCATGATCGCGGCATCCCGGTTCATGTCTGGGTCGACGAGACCAGGCCGCGCAACCAGGGCGCCAGCCTCACGGCCTGGGAATTGGGCCAGCACGGGGTCGCGCACACGGTGATCGTCGACAATGCCGGCGGCCATTTGATGCAGCATGGCAGAGTCGATCTCTGCATCGTCGGCACCGACCGCACCACGGCGTCGGGCGATGTCGCCAACAAGATCGGGACTTATCTCAAGGCGCTTGCGGCGGCCGACAATGCCGTGCCGTTCTATGTCGCCTTGCCCTCGCCGACGATCGATTGGTCGATTGCCGACGGGGTGAAGGACATTCCGATCGAAGAGCGCGACCCGACGGAAGTGACCGAAATATCCGGCCTCGCCGCGTCGGGCGCGATGGCGAAAGTCCGGCTGACGCCGCAAGCGAGCGCGGCGGCCAATTTCGCTTTCGACGTGACGCCGGCGCGGCTCGTCACCGGCCTCGTCACCGAACGCGGCGTCTGCGCCGCCTCGCGCGAAGGGCTGCTGACGCTGTTTCCGGAAATGAAAACGCGGCACGCCGGCGAATAGCCGCGCCGCATACGCGTCAAGCAATCGTCGACGGCCTTGAAATATGGATGGCCGGGTCAAGCCCGGCCATGACGAGAAAGAATTGTCATGCCCGGACTTGTTCCGGGCATCCACGGATTTTCGAGTTAGCCGACGTGCTTTTGCAGGAATTCCTGGCTGCGGCAGGCGGCGACTTGAGCCGCTTCGGCGTTGAACGAGCCGCGCTCGTCGCAATGGAAGCCGTGGCCGGCGCCCATATAGACGAACACCGGCACGCTCGGTTGCGCGCCTTTGATCTTCTCGACATCGGTCAGCGGGATGCTCTGATCCTTTTCGCCGAAATGCAGCATCACCGGCGCCTTGGGCTTCTCGCTGCAGAATTGCGCGATCTGGCCGCCGTAATAGCCGATGCCGCAAGCGACGTTGTTGAGCCTTGTCGCCGAGAGGAAGGCGATCGAGCCGCCCATGCAATAGCCGATCACGGCGACCTTGCCGGCTTCCTTTGCCACGTCGATCGCGGCCTGCGTATCCGCCAAGCGCTGATCGAGATTGGCCTTGCCGACCGTGGCGCGCGCCTTGTCCATCGACGAGCCGTCGTAACCGACATCGAAACCTTTCTCGACCCGGTCGAACAGGGCCGGCGCGATCGCGAGATAGCCGAGCTGGGCATAGCGGTCGGCGACCGATTTGATGTGGTGATTGACGCCGAAAATCTCCTGGATGACGACGACGGCGCCACGCGGCTTGCCGACGGGATCGGCGCGATAGGCGTCGAGCTTGAACCCGTCCTTGCTCGTCAACACGATGTTATGACCCATTTTTCACTCCTCCTTACGATGATTCGTTGGTTGCTTTCTTGGCCCGATCATAAAAGGTCGGGCGGCCAGGCGAAACAGGCTTCTTCGCGCCTCACACGTTGAAGCGAAAGTGAAATATATCGCCGTCCTGAACGAGATAGTCGGCGCCTTCAAGCCGCATCTTGCCGGCTTCCTTGGCGCCGGTTTCGCCGCCGCAAGCGACGAAATCGCCAAAAGCGATGGTCTCGGCGCGGATGAAGCCTTTCTCGAAATCCGTATGGATGACGCCGGCCGCTTGCGGCGCCTTGGCGCCATTGGCCACGGTCCAAGCATGGGCCTCTTTCGGGCCGACGGTGAAGAAGGTCACGAGATCGAGCAGGCGATAGCCGGCGCGGATAACGCGCGCTAAGCCCGTTTCCTTGAGGCCGAGCGTATCGAGGAACCCTTGCTTCTCGGCTTCGTCGCCGAGCACCGAAACCTCGGCCTCGATCGCGGCAGAGATGATGACGCTGCCGGCGCCGCGCGCATTGGCATAGTCGGCAACCCGCAAGGATTGCTCGTTGCCGGTGGCCGCCGCGCTTTCCTCGACATTGCAGACGTAAAGCACCGGCTTGGCCGAAAGCAGCTGCAGGCTCTTGAAGATCGGTTTCTGCTCCGCCGTCACGCTCAGGCGCCGCGCCGGCTTGCCGTCGCGCAGCAATTCGAGCGCGGGCTCCATCACGTCGAGCTGCGTCTTCGATTCCTTGTCGCCGCCGCGCGCTTTCTTCTGCGCTGCCACGACCCGTTTCTCGAGGCTTTCGAGATCGGCGATCATGAGCTCGGTTTCGACCGTCTCGGCATCGCGGATCGGGTCGATCGAGCCTTCGACATGGGTGACGTTGCTGTCCTCGAAACAGCGCAACACATGCGCGATCGCCTCGACCTCGCGGATATGGCCGAGGAACTGGTTGCCCAGGCCTTCGCCTTTCGAGGCGCCGCGCACCAGCCCGGCAATGTCGACGAATTCCAACTGGGTCGCGACGATCTTCGCCGATTTCGCAAGCTGCGCGCAGGCATCGAGCCGCTCGTCCGGCACCGCAACCCGACCGACATTGGGCTCGATGGTGCAAAACGGATAATTCGCGGCTTGCGCGGCCTGGGTCGCGGTGAGCGCGTTGAAAAGCGTCGACTTGCCGACATTGGGCAGCCCGACGATGCCGCAATTGAAACCCATTTTTCTTACCGACCTCCACGTAAGACGCGGTGCATGATCACCCCCACCCTGGCGCTCCCCCCTTCGAGGGGGAGGGAAAAGAAAAAGACCTCGCTCACGTTTCCCTCCCCCCTTGAGGGGGAGGGTTCGGGAGGGGGGAATGTTTGCGCGGCTTCAAGATCAGCGCGACCTTGCTCATGAAGCCGGGCGCGTCGTCTTCCGCAAGCCGCGGCATCGCCTCGGCCACCGCCGCGATCAACGGCTCGAGCCAGAGCTTTTCCTCCGGCAGAAAATTCTGCAGCACATAAGCCTCGACCAGTTCCCTCATGCCGGGGTGGCCGATGCCGAGCCGCACACGCCAATAATCCGGGCCGATCACCGCGTCGATCGAGCGCAACCCGTTATGCCCGCCATCGCCGCCGCCACGTTTGACCTTGAGCTTGCCTTCGGCGAGGTCGATGTCGTCATGAATCACCGCGATCTCGTCGGGCGCGATCTTGTAGAAGTGCGCGGCAGCGCCGATGCAATCGCCGCTCGCATTCATATAAGTCTCGGGCTTCAGCGCGAGGAGCTTGGTGCCGTCGATCGTGCCTTCGGCGAGCAAGCCTTGGAACTTCGCGCGGAACGGTCCGAAGCCATAGCGCTTGGCAATCGCGTCCACCGCCATGAACCCGATATTGTGGCGATTCATCGCGTAGCGGGAACCCGGATTGCCGAGCCCGACGATGAGGCGCATGGCGCGGTCCAGAAAGCCGGCTCGGCCCGGAGGATCCGGACCGAGCCGCTCCTATCAGCTCTTGCCGCCGGGTTTGGCCGCGCCGCCGGCGGGGGCACCCGCTGCGGGTTTGGCCGCGCCTGCACCACCCGCTGCCGGCGCTCCCGCAGCACCCGGTGCCGCACCGGCGGCCGCTTCGCCTTCGGCGGCTGGGGCTGCCGCTGCTGCCGCTGCCGCAGCTTGTGCCGCCGCTGCCGCCGCCACTGCCGCCGCCTGCTCTTCGCGCACCGCGGTGGGCGCGGCGATCGAGGCGACGGTGAAGTTGCGCGTCAGCGCCGGGCGTGTGCCGGGCGGAAGCTGCACCGCGCCGATATGGACGCTGTCGCCGATGTTGAGGCCTTCGAGGCTAATGATGATCTGGTCGGGAATGTTGTCGACCGGACACACCAGCTCGATTTCGTGACGCACCACGTTCAGCATGCCGCCGCGGCGAATACCGGGTGAACTTTCCTGGTTGGTGAAATGCACGGGCACATCGACCGTGATCGTCGTGCCGGCATTGACGCGTAGGAAATCGACATGCAGCGGCTCGTCCTTGATCGGATCGACCTGCAAGTCGCGCGGCAGCGTGCGATGCACCGTGCCGCCGAGCTCGACATTCAACAGCCGGGCAAAGAATCCGGGCTTTTGCAACACCCGGCTCAGCTCGCGCGGATCGAGCGAGATAAGGGTGGCGGGTTTGCCTTCGCCATACAGCACGGCGGGAACGCGACCCGAACGACGAGCGGCCCGGGCGGCCCCCTTTCCAGCCCGGTCGCGCGGTTCGGCGCGCAACGTGACGATATCAGCCATTACTTGCTCCTTCGCTAGTTAAAAGGCGACGGCCTCCAGGGGTGCCGCGCCGTTGAGAAACCGGATAATTCAGGCGAACAGGCTCGAGACCGAACGCTCCTCGCTGATGCGGAGAATTGCCTCCGCCATCAGCGGTGCGATGGTCAGGCGCCGGATATTGCGTGCCGTCGCGACCGCCTCGGTCGCGGCGATGCTGTCGGTGGTGACGAGCGCTTCCAAGGGCGAGGCGCCGACGCGCGCCACGGCGCCGCCCGACAACACGCCATGCGTGACATAGGCGGCGACCGATTTCGCGCCGCGCTCCATCAACGCTTCGGCCGCGTTGCACAAGGTGCCCGCGCTGTCGACGATGTCGTCGATCAAGATGCAACGCCGGCCCTGCACGTCGCCGATGATGTTCATGACTTCCGAGACGCCGGCGCGCTCGCGCCGTTTGTCGATGATGGCCAGGTCGGCATCGACCCGGCGCGCGATCGCGCGGGCACGCACCACGCCGCCGACATCGGGCGACACCACGACCAGGTCGCCGCCGTCATAGCGCTCCTTGATATCGTCGATGAACACTGGCGCGGCGAAAAGATTGTCGAGTGGGATATCGAAGAAGCCCTGGATCTGGCCGGCATGGAGGTCGAGCGTCAGCACCCGGTCGGCGCCGGCGGCCGTGATCATATTGGCGACCAGCTTGGCCGAGATCGGCGTGCGCGGGCCCGATTTGCGGTCTTGGCGCGCATAGCCGTAATAAGGGATGACCGCCGTCGCCCGCCGCACCGAGGCGCGCTTCAGCGCGTCGAGCGTGACCAGCAGCTCCATCAAATTGTCGTTCGCCGGATAGGAGGTCGACTGGATCACGAACACGTCCTCGCCGCGGGCGTTTTCGTGAATTTCGACAAAGACTTCCTGATCCTGAAAGCGGCGCACGCTCGCATCGGTTAACGACAGATGGAGATACGCCGAGATCGCCTCGGCGAGCGGCCGATTGCTGTTGCAAGCAAGGATTTTCATACGATGAGCGCCGGTTTTGCGAGCCGCCGGACTGTAACAAAGGGGGGTCGGGCTGTAAACCCGCGATAACGGCGGATTTGGCCGCGTCGGCGGAGTCTTAGGACGGGGCCGCCGTGCGGTGGATTTCGGCGATCAGGGCGGCGATGCCTGGCGCGGCCGCATTGGCGACATCATAGGCGGTCAGGCCCCAGGGGCCGTCGAGACTGCCGGCCGGCACGGCGTTCTCTTGCTTGACCTGGCCGATCTGGCCGCCATCCGGGCGCAGCAGCGACCAGGAGATCTTAATCTCCTGCTTGCCGCCCGCCGGCGGCGCGACAGCGACCTCGCCTTGGACGAAGAAATTGGGCTTATCGCCTGGCTTTTCCGCCAGAACGAGCTTGGCGCGGCGCAACGCGTCGGCCATCGCGTGGGTCAACGACTCGCCGCCATCGCCGGGGGCGCCGGTCACCAGGCGCACGCCGATCAGTGGATCGCTGCTCGCAAGCGGAGCGGGCGCGGTGCTTTCGACCATCTTGGCGAGGAACGGTGCCGATTGCCGTGCGAGCTCGGTCAGCCCCTTTCCGCCTTGCCGCCACACTGTTGCAGGGATGGTCAAGGCGGCATCTTGGCGGCTGACCGGCACGCCTTGCGAATCGTGCATCTGCCAGGCGATGGTGACCAGCACATTGCCGTTGCCGACATCCTTCGCATCGGCCTTGCCGGTCAAGCGATAAGAGCCGCGATTGCTCGCCGCCGTGCTAGCCGGCACATCGTCGTCCTGCAGCGCCTTCGCCATCAAGCCGGCGAGATCATGCGCCGCCGGCTCAGGCGCGCCGTCGATTGCCTCGACCATTACGCCGGCGCTGTCGGGCGGCGTCAGAATTTCCGAATTGGGCGGCGGAACGTCTTGCGCGAAAGGCCGCGGCAGTGGCTGGCACGCGGCAAGCAGAAAAAGCGCAGCAGCGACGGCAAAACGCATCGCGCGATGATAGCGACGCGCCGCTAGGGTGCAAGGCAGATTGCCGACAGCCCGTGACCGTATTGTGGCTCGCCGGCCAAGCATGAGCGGCGATAGGAAAAGAATTGCGTCGGCTCGGCGAGGGTGTCGGCCGCAACGGCCTCGATCCGCGTCACCCCCGCAGTTTCAAGCCGGCTGCGCACATAACTTCCGAGATCGAACAGGTGATGCTGCGCGCGCGGCGCGGCGCGAAAGAAGCGCGCATTGTCGGGACTCTGGGCGAGAAACGGCGCCGGGAATTCCGGGCCCACCTCGTAAGAGGCAAAGCCGATGCACGGACCGATCGCCGCCGCGATCCGCGCCGCGCTGGCGCCTTGGCGCAGCATCGCCGCGACCGTGGCTTCGAGTACGCCGCCGATGGCGCCGCGCCAGCCGGCATGCGCTGCGCCGATGATCCCGGCCTCTTCGTCGGCGAACAGCACGGGCGCGCAATCGGCGGTGAGAATGCCGAGCGCCAAGCCTTTCAGCCGCGTGACCATCGCGTCGGCGCGCGGTCGATCCGCATGCGTCCAAGGTCGTTCGACGGTCACGACCTCGGCGCTGTGGATCTGATAGCAGGTGACGATGCGGTCGGGTGCGAGGCCGAGCTGCGCCAAAGCGCGGCGGCGATTTTCGGCGACCTTTTCCGGGTCGTCACCCGAGGCGACGCTGCAATTGAGCGAGGCGAACAATCCCGTGCTCACGCCGCCTTCGCGGGTGAAGAAGCCGTGGCGGATGGTCGGGCGATCGAGCAAAGCGGTTCGGGTCATGCGGTGTCCTGACTGAATCCGACGGGTGAAGGCGCCCCTTTTTGCCCCAGCGCCATCACCTTGAACAAGGTGCCCATCTCATCGGGCGCGATCAAGCGCCGGCAGCCGGCACGGATCGTCTGCGCCTGAGCTTGCGTGGCATGGCTGAGCAACGCCGCCTCGCGCGCCTCGATACCGAGCGTGCGCAGAAAGCTGCGCTGCGTCACCGGTCCATAAACCTCGGCGCCGCCGGCGCGTGCCGCGTCCGCGAAAGCCGCGAAATCGACATGCGCGGTGAGATCGGCCGTGCCAGGCTCGGCCAGAATCTCGTGTGGCCGATGGCGCCGCACGGCTTGCAAAGTGTCGCCGCAGGCGCTGGGGAAATAGCCGTAATCGACGAACAGCGCGGCGCCGCCTTCCCGCGCGATGCGTGCGCCCAAGGCCGCGCCGAGCGCCGCGGCTGCTGGCGCCAACTCGGCCACCGCAGCGTCGGCGGTGGCGGGAAGCTGCGCGGCAAAGGGGCTGGGTTTTGGCGCGAGCGCGAAGATCAAATCTTCGCCGTTTGCCGCAAGGCCAACGCAGCGCTCACGCCAGGCGCCGTCGTGGCGCTCGAATTGCCGGATCGGCAAGGCGTCGAGAAATTCGTTGGCGATCAGCAGCATCGGCCCTGCGGGCAAGGTACCGATACCGTCATGCCATTGCGCGGCAAAGGCGTCGAGCGTCTTGGCCTGCATTTGCCGCAGGCTCGGGCTGCGTTCGATCAGATGCAGATGCGACGCCGCGGCAAAGCCCGGCACGTTGCGCGTGGCACGCAGCGCATCGGCCATCAAAGTGCCGCGCCCAGGCCCCAACTCGACCAGCAACACCGGGTTGGGTGCGCTCAGACGTTGCCACAGCTCGGCGCACCACAGGCCGATGAGCTCGCCGAAGACTTGGCTGATTTCCGGCGCGGTGATGAAATCGCCGGCCGCGCCGAAGGGATCGCCGCTCGCGTAATAGAAGGCGCCGGCTTCTTCCATGTAGTCGGCCACGCTGATCGGCCCCGTGGCGCGGATGCGCAGCGCCAGGCGCCGCGCGACCTCGTTCACGTCACCGGCCGCGCGCGCCAGACCGCCCAAAGCCCGGCCAGAAAGACCGGGATCGACAGAAGCTGGCCCATGGTGGCGCCGAACCACAGGAAGCCGAGAAATGAATCCGGTTCGCGGAAGAACTCGCAGATGATGCGCGCGATCGCATAGCCCATCATGAATACGCCCGACAACGCGCCGGGCCGGTCGCGGATATTGGTCCAGCGCAGCAGAGCGAACATCACCAGGAACAGGACGATGCCTTCAAGCCCGGCTTCGTAAAGCTGACTCGGATGGCGCGGCATCGGCCCGGCATTGGGAAAGACCATCGCCCAAGCCACGTCGGTGGGCCGGCCCCACAGCTCGCCATTGATGAAATTGGCGACCCGGCCGAAGAACAAGCCGATCGGCACGGCGCTGGTGATGATGTCGGCAAAGGCGAAAACGGCGAGGCTGCGTTGCTGGCAAAAGAGCCATAGTGCGACCAGCACGCCCAGCGCGCCGCCATGGAACGACATCCCGCCATGCCAAAGCTGCAGGATCTCGCTCGGATTCTCGAAGTAATAATCGGGCTTGTAGAACAGCACATAGCCGCTGCGGCCGCCTAGCACGACGCCGAGCGTCGCCCAGACCAGGAAATCGTCGATCGCCAATGGCGAGGCGACCGCCGGCGGGCGCTTGGCGACCCAAAGGCAATAGCGCCAGCCGAGCAGCAGCCCGACGATATAGGCGAGCGCGTACCAGCGGATCGCGAAGGGACCGATCGCGACCGCGATCGGGTCGATGGCGGGATAGGGAATGGCCAGCATCAGCGATAAGGATCTGCAGCATCAAGATAGGTTTGGACGTAATCGCGCACGCCTTCCTCCAGCGAGGTCGAAGGCGCGGTGTAACCGGCTTGCTTGATGCGGTCCATCCGCGCCTCGGTGAAATACTGGTACTTGTCGCGAATCTCGATTGGCGTGTCGACATAGTCGATCGCCGGCTCGCGGCCGAGCGCGCGATAAACCGCAGCCGCCAGATCGGCAAAGCTGCGCGCATGGCCGGTGCCGGCATTGAAGATGCCGTTCACGCCGGCATGACCGTAAAGCCACAGCATCTCGCTCACGACGTCGCGCACATAGACGAAATCGCGCTTCTGGCCGCCATCGGGAATGCCGTTGCGATGCGAGCGGAACAGCCGGCTGGGCTGGCCCGCCTTGGCGCGCGGATAGATCTGCGCGACCACGCTTTGCTGCGCGCCTTTATGTCCTTCGTTCGGGCCATAGACGTTGAAGAATTTGAGTCCGGCCCATTGCGGCGGCCGGGGCGCGCCGCGTTCGATCCGCCGCACGACCCAGCGATCGAAAAGATGCTTCGACCAGCCATAGGCGTTGAGCGGCTTCAGCCGTGCCAGGGCCGCGGGCGAGGCATCATCCTCGAAGCCGGCGCTGCCGTCGCCATAGGTGGCCGCCGACGACGCATAGATGAAGCGCGTGCCGGTTGCGGCGCACCAATCCCACAGCATCTGCGACAGGGTGAAATTGGATGCGATGATGAGGTCGGCGTCGCGCTCGACCGTCGAGGATGACGCGCCCATGTGGAAGATCGCGTCGAGCTTCTTGCCGCCGTTATCGAGAAAAGCGGGAAGCGCCTCGGGCGCGATCAGCGCCGCCAATTCGCGTTTGGCGAGGTTGCGCCATTTCTCGTCCTGGCCGAGCCGGTCGCACACGACCAGGTCGCCTGCCCCCCGTTCCTCGAGCGCCGCGACCAGGTTCGAGCCGATGAATCCGGCGCCTCCCGTGATGAGGATCATGGTTCTTTATAGGCGCAGGACCGCGCGGCTCACAAGGAACCGTTCCCCTGGACGCGGCGTTGTGCTAGGCAAGCCCGATGCAGACTCAGAAGCGGCTTCTCGATGATCTTGCCCGCGTCGCTACCGGCGCGATGGGCACGCTGACGGGGATGCGCGGCGAGGTCGAAACCCGCGTCAAAGAGCAATTCGAGCGGGTTCTCGGCCGGATGAATCTGGTTCGCCGTGAGGATTTCGATGCGGTTCAGGCCATGGCGGCAAAAGCCCGCGCTGCGCAAGAAGCGCTCGAAAAGCGGGTCGTCGCCCTTGAGGCCCGGCTCGGCATCGCCCCGCCCGCCAAACGCGCCGCGCCGCGCCGCACGGCTGCCAAGACGGCGCGCAAGCGGCGCTAAAATATTTTTCTCCGCTCTCTCGATAGTTGGGGCCAAATCGGCCTTGCGCGCGACTCCGGTCTTTGGCAGGTTTATATCTAGTAGTGCCTCGGGGGAACACCTACAAAATCTCGTAGGTCCAAGCCGCGAAGGAGAGCGCGAATGACCGCCTTGTCGCTTGAGACCACGGTCGCTGCGGCCAATCCCATCGACCTTGTCGAAGAGATCGTCCAGGCCAATGAATGGCCCCATGATCGTGCCAGCGACGACGAGATGGTGGTGGAGATTTCGGGCCGGTGGTGCGATTACCGGCTGCTTTTCGTGTGGCAGCCCGAACTGAATGCGCTGCATTTTTCCTGCGCCTTCGAGATGAAAGTGCCGCGCACGCGGCGCGGCGCGGTTTACGAGCTTCTGGCGGCGGTCAATGAGCGGCTCTGGTTCGGCCATTTCGACCTCGCTTCCGACGACCACTCGCCCGCCTTCCGCCAAGGCGTGTTGCTGCGCGGCGCCTTCGGCGCCAGCGTCGAGCAAATCGAGGATCTGGTCGAAATCTCGCTCAGCGAGTGCGAGCGCTTCTTTCCCGCCTTCCAGCTCGTGGTCTGGGGCGGCAAAAATGCCGAGGAAGCGATCGCCGCCGCGATGATCGAGCCCGTCGGCGAGGCGTGACCGCGGCCTCGCCCAAGGCGCGGCGCGGCATCCTGCTCGTCGGTTGCGGTAAGATGGGTGGCGCGCTTCTGGCGGGCTGGAAAAAGCGCCGTCTCGCCCAAAACATTGCCGTGGTCGAGCCGGAAGCGGTCGCGCTGCCGGAAGGCGTCGAGCGCTACGCCAGCGCCGCTGCTCTGCCCAAGAATTTCGCGCCCGCCGCCGTGGTGTTCGCGGTGAAGCCGCAAATGCTGGGCGAGGTGCTGCCGGCCTATCGCGCTTATGCCGACGGCGGCACGGTGTTTCTCTCCATCGCCGCGGGCAAGACTCTCCACTTCCTCGCCAATGATCTCGGCTCGGCCGCGCCTTTGGTGCGCGCCATGCCCAACACGCCCGCCGCGATCGGGCGCGGCATTTCGGTCGCTTGCGCCAACGCCCGCGTATCGCCGACGCAACGCAGCCTGTGCGACCGTTTGCTCGCGGCGGCGGGCGAGGTCGCCTGGATCGAGGACGAAGCTTTGCTCGATCCAGTGACGGCGGTGTCGGGCAGCGGCCCGGCCTACGTGTTTCTGTTGATCGAATGCCTGGCCGCGGCAGGGATTACGTCGGGCTTGCCGGCGGAGCTGGCGATGAAGCTCGCGCGCGCGACGGTGGCAGGGGCGGGCGAGCTCGCCCGGCTGTCGCCGGAAGACGCCACGCAGCTGCGGCGCAATGTCACCTCGCCCGGCGGCACGACCGAGGCGGCGCTCGAAATCTTGATGGGAGCTGACGGTCTGGCCGCGTTGTTGCGCCGGGCGGTTGCAGCCGCCACCAAACGCTCGCGCGAACTCGTGAATTAGCGGCGGCTGCGTCGCGCCGCGACTCATCGATTGCGGCGGCGGCGCTTCATCCTTATGTTTTCGGGACGGAGGAGGCCATGCCGACAAGACGCCGCACGCGAAGCTCGCCGAAGCAAAGCTCGCCGCGCGAGCCGAAGCAAAGGCTGATCGAGGCGGCGCTCGACCTTGCCGTGCAAGGCAGGTGGCGGCGCGCGGGAATGGCCGAGATCGCCGCCATTGCCCATGTTCCGCTCGCCGAGGCTTACGGGCTTTTTCGCTCCAAATTCGCGATCCTGGCGGCGTTCCGCCGCGGCATCGACGAGACCGTCCTCGCCGGCACGGCCGGCAGCGCGTCGGATTCCGATCGCGATCGGGTGTTCGACGTGTTGATGCGCCGTTTCGAGGCGCTGCAGCCGCATCGCGTGGCGATCCAGGCGATGCTGCGCGACAGTATCGGCGATCCGATGCTGATCAAAACACTGCCCGGCCTGCTGCGCTCGATGTCGTGGATGCTCGAGGCCGCCGGCATCGCGACCGCAGGCTGCCGCGGCAGGCTGGCGTGCCGCCTGATCACGGCGCTCTATCTCTCGGTGTTGCCGTCCTTCCTTAAGGATGAAGGTGCCGATCTCGGCACCACCATGGCGATCCTGGACCGGCGGCTACGCCAGATTGAAGGGTTCCTCGGCGCTTTCCGTCCGCTCGCAACGAGGCTCCGTAAGTCTCGGACTTAGCGTGATATTTGTGCAATGCAAAAATAATAGTCAAAAACACTTGACGGATTGCCCCTGTGAGAACATATTTGTCATTGTGCAGTGCAGCATAAGCCATTAACCCTTCTGCCGCAAAGGACGATGACGATGATCAACGGTAAGCAATCCTTTTTCGATTACGACGTGACCAAGGCATTTTCGGGCTTCACCATGCCCGGTTTCAATGTTGAGGCACTGATGGCGTCGCAGCGCAAGAACGTCGAGGCGTTCACCCAAGCCAACCAGCTCGCGATCGAAGGCGCCCAGGCTTTGGCGCGCCGTCAGGTCGAGATCGCGCGCGAGGCGCTTGACGAAGCGCCGGCGCTCTTCCGCGAACTGAGCCAGCCCGGCGTGCCGCAAGAGAAATTCGCGAAGAACGCCGAGCTTGCCAAGGCGAGCTTCGAGAAGAGCCTCGCCACGGCGAAAGAGCTCACCGAGCTCGTCACCAAGGCGAACACCGAGGCTTTCAACGTGTTGACCAAGCGCTTCACGGAGAGTTTCGAGGAAATGCGCGACGTCACTGCCGCGAAGGCCGCTTAACTCTCCCTGCTTTCGGCCGCCAACGGCCGAAGCGGACGAAAGTTCTACGATCATCCCGTCCGACGCCGTTTCGTGCGCCAGCGCGAAACGGCGTTCGCACGTCTTGGGGTTGAGATGCGCGAGGATCGTGCGCGTAACCCCGATCGAATTCAGCCGCGGCGCCAAAGTCGCCGACCTTCCCCAAAGCGCGAAAAGAAGTGCCATTAACCATTCTTTAGAGCCCTTGGTGAAAGCTCTAAGACATGGATACGGTTGGCTCCGCTCCAGTTCCCGATCGTCTCGCCGGCTTTCGCAGCCCGGCGGCGGGATACGGGGTCGCCGGCCTGTCGCTCCGTCTCACCGCTTTGCAACGCGCGATCGAACGGGATTATCCCGTCGTGCTCGCGCTCGACATCGTCAACCGCGATGCGGTCGACGGCTTGCCCCCCGATCTCACCGCGATTCTGCACGCGCTTCTGGAAGAGGGCGCGCTCAACGCTGCGCGCCATTCCGGCGCGGCCTTCACGCGGCTTTGCGTGCAGGTCAATGGTGGCGTGGTGCTGCTCAGCGTCGTCGATGACGGGCGCGGCTTTCCCTTCGCCGGAATTTACGATCTGTCCGATTTGCGCGCGCTCGGTGCCGGACCGCGTTGGCTGGTGGAGCGCGTGGCCGAATTGAACGGCAGCATGACTCTCGATACGCGTCCCGGCGGCAGCCGCATCGACATCGTGGTGTCGCGCGAGGCAGCCGTTCCGCGTCAGGTCGCAGCCGCGGCGGCGGCCTAAGCTTTCCCGATCATTTCGGCAGACGCAGGCGGACGCGCAGCCCGCCTTGCGGCGAATCCTCGAGCGTGACATCGCCGCCTTGGCCGCGTGCGAGATCGCGCGCGATGGTCAGTCCGAGGCCAAGGCCGCCGGTGTTCGGATTGCGCGCCGCGTCGAGCCGGAAGAACGGGCGGAACACGCTGTCGCGCTGGACCGCTGGAATTCCGGGCCCGTCATCGTCCACCAGCACATCGAAGCCGTCACGCGTTTCGACTCCAGTGATCCAAACATGGCGGCCATAGCGCCGCGCGTTGCCGACCAAATTGCCGATGCAGCGCCGCGTCGCGTCGGAACGCAGCGGCAGGACAAAGCTTTCGGGCAAGGCCGCGAGAACCGGCGCCCCCTCACGCGGCAGGGCCGAGATCAGCTCGTGGATCAACAGGACGATATCGGTGTCGCGCTCGGGCTCTTCGCCTTCGCCGCGGGCGAAAGCGAGATAGCCTTGCACCATGCGCTGCATCGCGGCGACGTCGGTCTTGAGATCGGCGACGCTCGGATCTTCCGGCATCAGCTCCAACGCCAGGCGCATGCGCGTCAACGGCGTGCGCAGATCGTGCGAAACCCCGGCAAGCATCTCGGTGCGCTGCGTGATCTGGCGCTGGATGCGGTCGCGCATCTTGATGAAGGCGCGCGCCACCTGGCGCACTTCGGTCGCGCCTTCGGGCTTGAAGTTGGGCACGTCGCGCCCTTTGCCGAAAGCCTCGGCGGTGGTTGCCAAGCGGCGCAGCGACTTCACCTGATTGCGCATGAACACCGAGGCGATGGCCAGCAGCACCAGCGACGAGCCCGCCATCCACAACACGAAGATATAGGTGGTCGGGGTGGAAAGGCGCTTGCGCGGCACCGCGACCTGCATCACGCCGTCGGGCAGCTCGACCGAAACCAGAAGGTCGCGCGGATCGAATTCGCCATCGATCTGGAAGGGTCGGCCGACGCGTTCGGCGATCGCCGCGGCGAGCTGCTGCTCGACCTTTCCGTCGGTGGTCTGCTGCATGCCGTGCGGCAGGGTTTCGCCCGGCCGGAAGGCGTAGAACAATTCGGTGACGTCGGCGGCTTGGCGCAAGATGCGCTCGCGCTCCGCGGGCGTGTCGGCATAAGCGAGCGCGCTCAAGGTGAAGCCGATATCGGCGCCCACCGCCGAGGATAGCCGGCGCGCCACCGTGTCCCATACGCGATCGTAAAAGAACCAGGTGGCGATGATCTGCGTCAGCACCATCGGCACGATGATGATCAGCAGCGAGCGGCCCCAGAGCGAGCGCGGCAGCGCGCGCTTGAACCAGCGGCGATGGCTGTCCGCCGCGGTCGGGGCGGGGCCGGCAGGCGGAAACAGCGCCAACCGCTTTTGTGCGTCGTTAATCGGGCTTGAGGACATAGCCGGTGCCTCGCACCGTCTGCAGATAGCGCGGGAATTTCGGATCGTGCTCGATCTTGCGGCGCAGCCGCGTCATCTGCACGTCGACGGTCCGCAGATTGCCGCTGCATTGCGCCTCTTGCGACAGCGCCTCGCGCGAAACGGGTTCGCCCGGCTTGCGCGCCAGCGCCAGCAGCAGCGCGGCCTCGGCCGAGGTCAGATGCACCGGCGCACCACCGCGATAAAGCGCGCCACGCTTCAAATCGAGCCGGCACGCGCCGAGCCGAAGCTCTTCGGCGTTCTCGGGTGTCTGCGCTACGCGTTGCAGGATATTGCGCACGCGCAGCACCAGCTCGCGCGGCTCGAAGGGCTTGGTTACGTAATCGTCGGCGCCGCGCTCCAACCCGTCGATGCGGTTTTCCGGCTCGGCCATCGCCGTCAGCAGCAAGATCGGCACCGGGTTGGTACGGCGCAAGCTTTCGGTCAGCACGAACCCGTCCTCGCCCGGCATCATCACGTCGATGATCAAAAGGTCGAAAGCGAGACTTTGCATCCGGATGCGTGCCTCGGCCGCATCCGCCGCCGTGGTGACGCGAAAGCCGGACTCGACGAGATAACGCCGCAACAAGTCGCGCAACCGCGCGTCGTCGTCGACGACGAGGAGATGGGGCTCGACTTTGTCGGCCGCGATGGCGCCGTTCATGCCGCCAATATACACCCGATTCACCGGCTCAACGGTCGCGCCGAAAACGCGCCCGGTCGGCCTCGTCCGACATCACGTTCAGCATCACCTTGCGGAAGCCGTCGACCGCTTCCGGCCCGGCCTCGGCATAGGCCCGGGCGATGCGCCGGCGCTGACTTTCCGAGAGCTGGCGCTCGAGATCGACCCCTTTGGGCGTGAGTTCGAGCAGCCTTTGCCGCCGGTCGCTTCTGCCAGTGCGTTGCAGGATGAAGCCCTGGCGCACGAGCTGGCCCAGCACCCGCGACAGGCTTTGCTTGGTAATCTGCAAAATCCCCAACAGCTCGCTCACGCTCATCAGCGGATGGCGGCCGACGAAATAGATCACGCGGTGATGCGCTCGCCCAAAGCCATAGCGCGCCAGCATGGCATCGGGCTCGGCGGTAAAATCGCGATAGGCATAGAACAGCAGTTCGATGCCCTGGCGTACCTCGTCCTCCCGCAGATAGGACGACGCTTCCGCGGATTTTATGTCAGACATGTTGACTAATTTTTAGCAGGGTTGTTACATGGCGGGCAAGGCATCAGGCGACCAATTCGCCCGCGGCTCAAAAAGACCCGCCGAGGCTCGAGGAACGCGGTTTTATGGCAACACCCAGCAGACCCTTCGACAATCGCGACGGCACCATCTGGTTCGACGGCAAGCTCGTACCTTGGCGCGACGCGCATGTCCATGTCCTGACTCACGCGCTGCATTACGCAAGCTGCGTCTTCGAGGGCGAACGCATCTATGGCGGCCGCATCTTCAAGTTGCGCGAGCATAGCCAGCGTTTGATCGATTCCGCCCGCATCCTCGGCTTTACCATTCCGTGGACCCTGGCGCAGATCGAAGAAGCCTCGGTGGCGACCGTGCGCGCCTCGCGCATCGAAGACGGCTATGTCCGCCCGGTCGCTTGGCGCGGGCCGGAGCAGATGGGCGTCGCCGCGCAGCTCACCAAGATCCACATGGCGATCGCGGTGTGGGACGATTGGAAAGCCTATTTCACGCCCGAGGCACGCTCGAAAGGCATCCGCATGGCGTGGTCGAAATGGGCGCGGCCTGCGCCCAATACCGCGCCGACCGCCGCCAAGGCGTCGGGGCTTTACATGATCTGCACCCTGTCGAAGCACGCGGCCGAGGCCGAAGGCTTCGACGACGCGCTGATGCTCGACTGGCGCGGCCAAGTCGCCGAGGCGACCGGCGCCAATGTCTTCCTCGCCATCAATGGCGAGCTGCACACGCCGAAGCCTGATTGCTTTCTCGACGGCATCACGCGCCGCGCCGTGATCGGCCTCGCCAAGACGCGCCAGATCAAAGTGGTCGAGCGCGGAATCATGCCGCAGGAATTGAGCCAGGCACAGGAAGTCTTCGTTACCGGCACCGCCGCCGAGGTGACGCCCGTGACTCAGATCGGCGATCTCAAATTCCCGGTCGGGCCGATCACCCGCCAGCTGATGACCGATTACGAAAAGCTGGTGCGCGTGCCGGAAACCGCCGGCGCCGCTTAGTCCCGCAACGCCGCATCGAGCTTGCCTTGGTGCTCGGCGTTCAGCGCCGCGCGGCGTTGTTGCAGAAAGCGCCGCACGGCCGGGTCGGCTTCAAGGCCGATGGCCAATTCATACGCTTGGTCGGCGGCGCCAGCATCGCCGCTGGCCGCAAGCAGCGTGGCGCGCGCCGCCCAATAAGGCTGATAGGTGGCGAGCCGCGCATCATCCGCGAGCGAAGCGAGCGCCGCGAGACCGGAAGCGGCGCCGCGCGTTTCGGCAATGGCGATGGCGCGGTTGATCGCCACCACGGGCGATTCTGTCAGCGCCAGGAGTCCGTCGTAAAGCTGCTCGATCGCTGCCCAATCGGCGCGTCCGGTGATGCGGCGCACGAGATGCGCCGATTGCACCGCCGCTTCGAGCTGATAGCGGCCGACCATGCCCATCGCGCTCGCGCGACGCAGCAGGCTTTCGGCTTCGTCGATTGCCGGCGCGTCCCATAGATCGGGATCTTGCGCGGCGAGCGGCACGTAGTCGCCTTGCGCATCGCGCCGCGCAGCGCGTCGCGCTTCGGAATAAAGCATCAGCGCCAGAAGCCCGAGCGCTTCGGGCTCGCCCGGCAACAGCGAGGCGACAAGCCGGCCGAGCCAAATGCCTTCTTCGGCAAGGTTGCGGCGGCGGAACTCGGTGCCGGCGGGATCGGACCAGCCTTCGGCGAAGGTGGCGTAGATCGCTTCGAGCACGGCATCGAGGCGCTCGCCGAGCTCGCCGCGCTCGGGCAGGCGAAACGGGATGCCGGCCGCGCGGATCTTGGTTTTCGCGCGCACCAGACGCTGGCTCATCGTCGCCGAGGCGATCAGAAAGGCCGAGGCGATGGTTGCGGCGTCGAAGCCGAGAATCGTCTGGAGGATCAGCGGCGCGCGGATATCGGGCGCGATCGCCGGATGCGCGCAGGCGAACATAAGACGCAAGCGATCGTCGGGAATCTCGCTGGCGCTCGCAGCCGCTTGCTTGAGTTCGTCGACGATCAAGCGCCAATGATCGCTGGCCGTCTCGCCATGCTGCCGATGCCGCGTCCGATCGATCGCCTTGCGCTTGGCGACCGCGACGAGCCACGCTTCGGGCTTCTCCGGAATGCCGTGCGCGGGCCAATCGCTCAGCGCGGCGGCGAAGGCGTCCGATACCGCATCCTCCGCGGCCGCGACATCGCGGGTGCGCGCGGCGAGAAACGCGACTAGCTTGCCGTAGCTGCGGCGGGCGACCGCTTGCGCGGTCGCTCGCGCAGCCTCGCCGTCTTCGCGCGCCGTCATCGCAGACGGTTACATCGCTCCGAGCGGGCGGACCTCGATCGCGCCGTGGCTGGCGCCCGGACAACGCGCGGCCCAGGCAAGCGCCGCGTCGAGATCCGGCACGTCGATGAGGTAATAGCCGCCGAGCTGCTCCTTGGTCTCTGCGTAAGGTCCGTTCAGGACCTGGCTCTTGCCATTGGCGACCCGAACGGTGGTCGCTGCGGTCGAGCGCTCCAGACGCTCGCCGCCGAGGACGACGCCGGCTTTTTTCAGCGCCTCGGTATAGGCGGCATAGGCCGCCATCATCGGCCGCATATCGGCTTCGGTCGCGCCATGCATCGCCGCTTCGTTTCCATAGATCAACAGCATGTATTTCATTATCGTCTCCCGAACGGTTATGACGGGCATCATGCCACGCCGTGTCGATGACGTTCGAAGCGGCGTGAATTCGACCGGGCGCATGAAAATATTTCGCCGCCTAGCGGCCAGCTTAGCAGAAGCGCAAACCTGCCCGGGAGCGGTTAGTCCGTCGACCAGCGCTTGGCCGCTTCATCGTCGCTCGCCTTGGCATCGACCCAGCGCGCGCCTTCCTTTGTGTCTTCGAGCTTCCAGAACGGCGCTTGGGTCTTCAACCAATCGATCAAAAAGCGGCAGGCATCGAAGGCGGCATCGCGATGCGCTGAAGCGGTCGCGACCAGCACAATGCGGTCGCCCGGCTGCAATTTGCCATAGCGATGGATGATCAGCACCGCGTCGAGCTCCCAGCGCCGCCGCGCCTCGGCCTCGATCTTGGCGAGCTCTCGCTCGGTCATGCCGGGGTAATGCTCGAGCGTCATCGCGGCGATCTTTTCGCCGCCCGCCACATCGCGCACCAGCCCGATGAAAGACGTGACACCGCCGATCGAGGTCCGGCCGCTTGTCAGCGCCTCGAGCTCCTGGCCGGGATCGAAATCCTCGCGTTGCACCCGGATCATCTTGTCAGCCTCCGGTCACAGGCGGGAACAGCGCGATCTCGTCGCCGGGGCCGATCTTGTGATCGGTGGCGACATATTCGCGATTCACCGCCACCCGGACGAGCTTGGGGTTCTTCAGCGCCTCGGCATAGCCGGCGCCGCGGCTCGACAGCCAGGCGATCAGCTCCGCGACGGTCGTAACCGTGCCCGGCGGGTCGAGGATTTCCTCGGCCTTGCCGATCTTCTGCCGCAGCCAGGCGAAATAGAGGAGCTTCATGCTCGTCTATGTAGGACCGGCCGGGCGGCCGATCCAGATTGCCCGCTCACGCCAGCACTTCGCTGAAAGGGAGGAAATTGACCGGCGCGCCGATCTCGAGCCGGGTCAGGCCTTCGCCGATTTCGATCAGCCCGTCGGATTCGACCATCGAGGTGAGGATGCCGGCGCCGTCGCGCGCGAATTTTTCCGCAACCCAATTGCCGTCTTCGCCGCGCACCAATTTGGCGCGGACATATTCGGTGCGGTTGGGCTTCTTCTTATAATCGAAGCCGGCGCGCACGCGATAAAGCCGCGGGCCGGCATCGATCGCGCCCGCCAAGAGCAGCACCAGCGGCCGCGCCAGCAGCAGAAAGGTCACCATCACCGCGACCGGATTGCCGGGCAAGCCCATGAAGGGCACGCGGCCGATCTGGCCCATCGCCACGGGCCGGCCGGGTTTGATCGCGAGACGCCAGAAATGCAGCTTGCCGGCGGCTTCGACCGCGGCCTTGACGTGATCTTCTTCACCGGTCGACATGCCGCCCGAGGTCAGCACGAGATCGTGGCTCAGCGCCGCTAGATCGAGCGCTTCGCGCACGGCATCGGCCTTGTCGGGCAGGATGCCGAGATCGGACACGGTGCAGCCCAATCCTTCGAGCAGCGCGCGCAGCGTATAGCGGTTGGCGTCGAAGATCGCGCCCAAAGGCAGCGCGTCGCCCGGCTCGCGCAGCTCGTCGCCGGTCGAAAACAACGCGACCCGCAGCTTGCGATAGACCGCGAGCGAGGTGAGGCCGAGCGAGGCGGCCAGACCGACTTCCTGCGGCCGCAACTGCCGCCCCAATTGCAGCACGGTGGTGCCGGCCTTCACGTCCTCGCCGGCGCTGCGGCGATTGGCGCCGCGTTTGATGCCGGGCGGAAGCATCACCGAGCCGTTCACCACGCGGCAATCCTCTTGCATCAGCACGGTGTCGGTGCCTTGCGGCAGGAGCGCGCCGGTGAAGACGCGAATGGCGCTGCCGCGCGCCGCGACGGTGCGCAAAGGATGTCCGGCGGCGGCGCGTCCGCCGATCGGCAGCACGGTGGTTTCATCCGCCTTCAGATCGTCGAAGCACACGGCATAGCCATCGACCGCGACATTGTCGGCGGGCGGCACGTCGCGCGTGGCGATCAGCGGCTCGGCGAGAATGCGGCGCGTGGCGTCCTTCAGCGCGACGCGCTCGGTTTCAGGCAAGGGCATGACACTGCTCTTGAGCAAAGCCAAGGCGGCAGCGGGCGCCATCAGCTCGCCGCCGAAGGCGAAGCAGTCATCGCTGAGCTGCGCCATCCTCGACAACCTCTATGCGGCAATGTGCAATGATGAAAGCGGCGATCGCGTCGACATTGTCGAGCGCAAGAAGCGGCACACGGAGGCCTGCGATCGGCGCATCCGACGCGACCGCGACGATCGCCTCGTCCGCCGAAGCCAGCAACGGCTTGCCGAGCGATGCGCGGAAGACTTCGAGCTTCGGAAAGGGCTCGCGCTTGAAGCCTTCGATGAGCACAAGGTCGACCGGACTCATGCGGCGCAGCAGCTCGTCGATCGACGGTTCGGGCGCGCCGCGCAACTCGTGCAACAGCGCCCAACGCCGGTCGCTTGACACCATCACCTCATGCGCGCCGCCTTCGCGGTGGCGGTAGGAATCTTTCCCGGGCTGGTCGACGTCGAAATCGTGATGCGCATGTTTCACGGTCGATACCGTGACCCCGCGGCGCTGCAAGGCAGGGATCAGCCGGGTCACCAAGGTGGTTTTGCCGCTGCCGCTCCATCCTGCAAGCCCGAAGACCCGCATGCGCCTCACGTCGCCTGGCTCGGCTTCGGCGCCTTCATCGCAAGCGCTTGCCGGCGGCTCTCTTCAAGTCGGATTTCCTCGACCCGCGACGGCTCGCCGCCGGTGTCCGCGACGCTCACATGCGCGATGCCGGCGGCAAGGTATTGGTAGCCGGTGACGATAGTGAAAACCGCGGCGATCCATAAGAGCAGCTCGCCGAGCAGCTTTGCGTGAAGATAGTCGGGACCGGAATCGCCGACCAGCAGGACGCCGATCGCGATCATCTGGATCGCGGTCTTCCATTTGGCAAGGCCGGTCACCGGAACCTTCACGCGCATGCCGGCGAGATGTTCGCGCAAGCCCGAGACCAGGATTTCGCGCGACAGAATGACCAGCGCCGGCAGCACCGCGGGCGCCGAGATGCGTTGCGTCGCGGTCAGCATCAGCAAGGTGCCCGAGACCAGCAATTTGTCGGCGATCGGGTCGAGAAAGCGGCCCCATTCCGATTGCTGGTGCCAGGCGCGCGCCAGCTTGCCGTCAAGCCAGTCGGTGATCCCCGCTATGGCGAAGATGACGCAGCCGGTCCAAGGGCCAAGCGGCGCGGGCAGATAGAACGTCGCCACGACCAGCGGCATCGCCAGGATCCGCGACAAGGTCAGCAGGTTGGGAATATTGGTCAGCATGGCTCGGCTCGCGGAGTTTAGCCCTCGGCATGGAAATGGTCATAAACCTTTTTTGCTACCGTTTTGCTGATGCCGGCGACCCTTTCGAGATCGGTTAACCCTGCCGCGGCAACTTCGCGCGCCGAGCCGAAATGATGCAGCAAGGCACGTTTGCGCCTTGCACCGACACCGGGAATCTCGTCGAGCGGCGAGCCCGTGATCGCCTTAGCGCGTTTCTGGCGATGGGCGCCGATCGCGAAGCGGTGCGCCTCGTCGCGCAGCCGCTGCAGGTAATAAAGCACCGGATCCTTGGGATCGAGGCTTAGCGGCGGTTGCCCGTCGCGAAAGAAACGCTCGTGCCCGGCATGTCGATCCGGCCCTTTGGCGACCCCCACCACGGGCACGTCGTCGATGCCGAGATCGGCGAGCACCTGCAAGGTCGCCGAAAGCTGGCCCTGGCCGCCATCGATCAGCACGAGATCGGGCCACGAGCCTTGCGTGCGTTCCGGGTCTTCCTTCAGCGCGCGGGCAAAGCGCCGGCCCAGCACTTCGCGCATCATCGCGAAATCGTCGCCTGGCGTGATGTCCTCGCTTTTGATGTTGAATTTGCGATAAGCCGCCTTGGTGAAGCCGAGCGGGCCGGCGACGATCATCGCGCCGACCGGATGGCTGCCCTGAATGTGGCTGTTGTCGTAAATCTCGATACGCTGCGGCGGCGCGTCGAGGCCGAAGGCATCGGCGACGCCTTGCAACAGTTTCACCTGCGCCGCACCCTCGGCCAGACGCCGCGCCAAAGCCTCGCGCGCATTGACCAGCGCGTGCTCGACGAGCTTGCGTTTGTCGCCGCGCCGCGGCGCCAGCAACTCGACCTTGCGTTCGGCGCGGCTCGACAAAGCCTCCGCGATCAAATCCGCGTCGGCCGGCCTCTCGTTCACCAGCACCAAAGGCGGCGCGGTGCGGTTGGCATAGAATTGGCCGATGAAGGCGCCCAGCATCTCGGTCAGGCTCAACTCCTGCGCATGGACGGGGAAATAGGCGCGGTTGCCCCAGTTCTGCCCGCCGCGGAAAAAGAACACCTGCACCGAGCTGTGGCCGCCGGCGACATGGGCGGCGATCACATCGGCATCGCCCAAACCCTGCACGTTGATGTCCTGGCGCCCTTGCACCATGGTCAGCGCCCGGATGCGGTCGCGGACGATCGCCGCGGCTTCGAAATCGAGCTTGTCAGACAGCTCGGTCATGCGCGCCGCGAGCCGGCTCTGCACGTCCTTGGTGCGACCTTTCAAGAACGCGCGCGCATCGGCCACGAGCCGCGCATAGCCGTCCTTGTCGATGCGGCCGACGCAGGGTCCGCTGCAGCGCTTGATCTGATAGAGCAGGCAAGGCCGCGTACGGCTCGAAAAGATGCTGTCCGCGCACGAGCGCAGGAGAAACGCGCGCTGCAACGCGATCAAGGTGCGGTTGACCGCGCCGGCCGAGGCAAAGGGGCCGAAATAATCGCCGGCATCGCCGGTGGCGCCGCGATGCTTGGTGAGCTGGGGAAAATCGCTGGCGCCGGTGAGGTGGATATAGGGAAACGACTTGTCGTCGCGCAGCAGCACGTTGTAGCGCGGCATGAAGCGCTTGATCAGATTGCATTCGAGCAACAGCGCTTCGACCTCGGTGTGGGTGATCACCACTTCCATCGAGCGCGTCTCGGCAATCATCCGCTTCAGCCGGTTCGGCAGATTCGCGGGATGCGTGTAATTGGCGACCCGGTTCTTGAGGCTGCTGGCTTTGCCGACATAGAGCGGCTCGCCCTTGGCGTTGAGCATCCGGTAGACACCGGGTGAGGGCGGCAAATTGCGCAGCACGTCGCGGATGACGCCGACGCCTTGCGCGAGCTGCCCGCCCGCCGGCGCCTCTTCGACGTCGTCGAGCCTGTCTTCCTCGGCGGGAACGTAGCCTTCGGGATCGTCGATCATCGCTCTTTCACTTGGCTTTCCGCGGCCGCCGCGTCAATTGCGCAGCGCCCTCCGGCGACCGTGCCAAGGCCGCTTCCGGATATCCACGGAACCTGTGGAAGACTTTGTTGAAAACCTACTCTCCTCACCGTGGTAAGCGCGGTAAATCGCGGGTTTCGCCTCTTTGCACAAAAAATGAGCATTTCATCTAATGAATTGAAATTCAACAAACTTTTTATGAAGCTTCGTCAACTTAAAGTCACAGTGTTTAATTTTGCCAGGGATTTCCTGTGTTTTGACGGGCGCGTTCGACCTTGTGAACAACTGATCGAGCCGCGACCGGCACCACGACCGCGCCGGAATCTCCCACGAGTTCCCGACGCTTAGCGGAAAAGCGTCGCGCTCTATTCGGTCGGCGGTCCGGCGGGCGCTTGCGCCCAGCCGAGATGCTGGCCACCATCGAGCGCGATCATTTGCCCGGTCATTGCGCCTGCATCGACGACAAAGCGGACCGCTGCGGCGATCTCTTCCGGGGTCGCGCCGCGTTTCAACGGCACGCTCGCGCCTTGGCGAGCGAATTGCTCGGCGCTTTGCCGCGACGAGGGCAAGGTCGGGCCCGGCCCGATCGCGTTGACTCGGATGCGCGGCGCCAACGCCATCGCGATCACCTGGGTCAAAGTCCAAAGCCCTGCCTTCGACAAAGTGTAGGAGACGAAATGCGGCGTGAGATTCCACACCCGCTCGTCGAGAATATTGACGACCGCGCCCGGCATGTCGGTCGGCAACCGCCGCGCGAATTCCTGCGTTAATACGAAAGGCGCGCGGAGATTGGTTTCGATATGCGCGTCCCAACTTTCGCGTGTAACGGTCAGCGCCTCGTCGCGCTCGAACACCGAAGCATTGTTGACCAGGCAGGTGACGGGACCGAGCGCTTTGACTGCCGCCGGCAGCAGCGACGCGGTTTCGGCTTCGCTGGTGAGATCGGCGCTTAGCGCCACGGCGCGCCGTCCCGTGGCCGTAATCGCCGCGACCACTTCCGCGGCCTCGGCGCGCGAGGTGCCGTAATGCACGGCGATGTCAAAGCCGTGCTCGGCCAGGTTCAGGGCGATGGCGCGGCCGATGCGTTTGGCGCCGCCGGTGATCAGCGCGGCACCTTTCATCCCCGGCGATCCCGCTGAAAGCGTTGGCGCGCCTTGCGTTTGGCGATTTCCTTGGCCGAAGTGCCGGCGCGTCCGCCGACCGAGCGTCCGCGCGGCGGCGCACCGCTCCGGCCCGGCGCCTCGGCATCGCGCGGTGAGCCGAGGCCAAGATCGAGTTCTTCCAAGCGCTTGATCTCGTCGCGCAGCCGCGCGGCTTCCTCGAATTCGAGATCGGAAGCGGCTTGGCGCATCTGCTTTTCGAGATCGGCGATCACGGCTTTGAGGTTCGAGCCCTGATAATGCGGCGTCGCGCTTTCGCCCAGCCCGACCGTGACGTGGTCCTGCTCGTAGACGCTTTGCAGGATGTCGGAAATGCCGCGCTTGATGGTTTCGGGCGTGATGTTGTTGGCGGCGTTATAGGCTTGCTGCTTCTCGCGCCGGCGATTGGTTTCGTCCATCGCCAGTTTCATGCTGTTGGTGACGTGATCGGCATAGAGAATGGCGCGGCCTTCGAGGTTGCGCGCGGCGCGGCCGATGGTCTGGATCAAGGCGGTGCGCGAGCGCAGATAGCCTTCCTTGTCGGCGTCGAGAATCGCCACCAGCGCGCATTCCGGAATGTCGAGGCCTTCGCGCAGCAGGTTGATCCCGACCAGCACGTCGAACACGCCCAAGCGCAGATCGCGGATGATTTCGATGCGCTCCAAGGTGTCGACATCGGAATGCATGTAGCGTACGCGGATGCCGTTTTCGTGGAGATATTCGGTCAGCGCCTCGGCCATTTTCTTGGTCAAGGTGGTCACCAGCACGCGCAGGCCCTTGCGCGCCACCTCGCGGCATTCCGCCATCAGATCGTCGACCTGGTTTTCGACCGGCCTGATCACCGGCACCGGATCCACGAGGCCGGTCGGGCGCACCACCTGCTCGGCAAAGACCCCGCCGGTGCGCTCCAGCTCCCACGGGCCGGGCGTCGCCGAGACGAACACCGTCTGGCCGCGCATTCGCTCCCATTCCTCGAACTTCAAGGGCCGGTTGTCGATGCAGGAGGGCAGGCGGAAGCCGTATTCGCTGAGCGTGTGTTTGCGCGCGAAGTCGCCGCGATACATGCCGTTGAGCTGGCCCACCGTGACATGGCTTTCGTCGATGAAGACCAGCGCGTCCTTGGGCAGATATTCGAACAAGGTCGGCGGCGGCTCGCCCGGCTTGCGGCCGGTGAGATAGCGCGAGTAATTCTCGATCCCGGCGCAGGCGCCGGTCGCCGCGATCATCTCGACGTCGAAAGTGGTGCGCTGCTCCAGCCGCTCGGCTTCCAACAGCTTGCCGGCGGCGCGGAACTCGGCGAGGCGGAGCTTCAGGTCGCGCTTGATCTCCTCGATCGCCTGGTTGAGCGTCGGCTTCGGCGTCACATAGTGGCTGTTGGGATAGATCTTCACTTCCTCGAGCGCGGCGGTCTTCTCGCCGGTCAGCGGGTCGAATTCGTGAATCGCCTCGATCTCGTCGCCGAACAGCGACAGGCGCCAGGCGCGATCCTCGTAATGCGCCGGGAAGATTTCGATCGTGTCGCCGCGCGCGCGGAACGTGCCGCGGACGAAATTCATGTCGTTGCGCCGGTATTGCAGCTCGACCAGCCGTGCCAGAAGCTGCGTGCGGTTGACCGCACTGCCGGATTCGAGCGTCATGGTCATCTCGGAATAGGTCTCGACCGAACCGATACCGTAAATGCACGAAACCGAGGCGACGATCACCGTGTCGCGCCGCTCGAGGATCGCGCGCGTCGCCGAATGGCGCATGCGGTCGATCTGCTCGTTGATCGAGGATTCCTTCTCGATATAGGTGTCGGTCCGCGGCACATAGGCCTCGGGCTGATAGTAATCGTAATAGGAGACGAAATACTCCACCGCGTTCTCGGGAAAGAAGCTCTTCATCTCGCCGTAAAGCTGCGCCGCCAAGGTCTTGTTGGGCGCGAGCACGATCGCCGGGCGCTGGGTGCGCTGGATGACATGCGCCATGGTGAAGGTCTTGCCCGAGCCGGTGACGCCGAGCAGAACCTGGTTCACCTCGCCGGCCTGGATTCCCTCGGTCAACGTCGCGATCGCCTGGGGCTGGTCGCCGGCGGGCTGGAATTCCGAATGGATGGTGAAGCGCCGCCCTTGATCGGCAAGCGGCTTCTCTTCGGTCAAGATGGGCATGGGAATTTAAGATAAGGCGCGCGGCGCGGTTATTCCAGCGCGGCGCTCATACGCCAGCCGCCAAACATTTGTCATGGCCGGGCTTGGCCCGGCCTTTCACGATTTCTCGCCACCGAAGGCGTGGATGCCCGGACCAAGTCCGGGCATGACCTCGCGAGGGAATCGAGACGTGATGCGACGCCGCCCAACTCGCCGTCCATGTTGCGCCGCACCGACGCCGAGGCTAATCTGGCGCGCTTCCTGAAACCCGCAAATCCGTCGAGTTCCCATGGCCTTTATCGCTGACCGTCTGTCGCGCATCAAACCCTCGGCGACCATCGCCATCGCCAATAAGGCGCTGGCCTTGAAGGCCGAGGGCAAGGACGTCATCGGCTTGGCGGCGGGCGAGCCCGATTTCGACACGCCGCAAAACGTGAAGGATGCGGCCAAGCGCGCGATCGACCGCGGCGACACGAAATACACCCAGGTGGACGGCACGCCCGAGCTGAAAAAGGCGATCTGCGCCAAGTTCAAGCGCGAGAACGGGCTCGACTATCAGCCGAACCAGATCTCGGTCGGCACCGGCGGCAAGCAGGTGCTCTACAACGCGCTCACCGTCACGGTGAATCCGGGCGACGAGGTGATCGTGCCGGCGCCTTATTGGGTGTCCTATCCCGATATCGTCAATCTGTGCGAGGGCACGCCGGTTGCCGTGGTGGGGCCGGAGAATAACGGCTTCAAGCTGCGGCCCGAGGATCTCGACGCGGCGATCACGCCGAAGACCAAATGGCTCATCCTCAATTCGCCGTCCAATCCGTCGGGCGCGGCTTATGCGCAGAAAGAGCTGCGCGCGATCGCCGATGTGCTGTTGAAGCATCCGCATGTCTGGGTGCTCAGCGACGACATGTACGAGCATGTGCTTTATGACGGGTTCGAATTCACCACCATCGCGCAGATCGAGCCCAAACTCTATCCGCGCACTTTGACCTTGAACGGCATGTCGAAGGCCTATTGCATGACCGGCTGGCGGCTGGGCTATGCCGGCGGTCCGGTCGAGCTCATCAAGGCGATGGGCGCGCTGCAATCGCAATCGACCACCAACCCGTCGTCGATCAGCCAGGCGGCGGGCGTCGAAGCGCTGAACGGACCCCAGGATTTCATCGCGAAGCACAATACGATCTTCAAGCAGCGCCGCGATCTCGTCGTGGTAATGCTGAACGAGGCGAAGGGCATTCATTGCCCGACACCGGAAGGCGCGTTCTACGTCTATCCGTCTTGCGCCGGCACGATCGGCAAGCGCACGCCGGAAGGCAAGGCGATCGAGACCGATACGGATTTCTGCACCTATCTGCTCGATGCGGTCGGCGTCGCGACCGTGCCGGGCACGGCGTTCGGCCTCGCGCCGTATTTTCGCATCTCTTACGCGACCTCGACCGAAATGCTCACCGACGCTTGCACGCGTATCCAGAAGGCCTGCGCCGCGCTGCGGTAGAGGCGCCTTCGTTTCAAGCCGAAGCGTTTTCCATCGTCACCCCCGGGCTTGGCCTCGGGGTCCATCGTCGTCGTGGATGCCCGGACCAAGTCCGGGCATGACGCGGTCAGAAACCTGAATCCGAAGATTCACGTCGCGAACACCGGCGATTCGGGATCGATGCCGAGCAGCGCCTGGCCGACGGTCTCGTAATGAATGTCGCGCGCCTGGATTTGCTGCGCGATGGCATGGATGTCGCGAAACCGGCGCTCGAAAGGATTGGCGTGGAAGATCGCGCTGGCGCCGGCCATGTGATAGGCGGCATCGACCACCTCGGCCGCGCGATGAATTGCCCAGGTCGAGGCCAGGCGCAGCGTAATGCGATGTTGCGGCGTGAGCGGGCCCGGCCGGCTGAGATCGTGCCACACCTCGTCGACGCTGCCATACAGATAAGCGTGCGCGGCACGCAGCAACGCCTCGCTGCGGCCGAGCTGGGCATGGACCGCGTGATTGTCGCGCATGGCGTGTTTCACCTGCGAGGAGGATTTGCCGCGCGCCAGCGCGATCGCCGCATCCTGCGCGGCGCGCGCGACGCCCAAAGCGATCGCGGCAAAGCCGAGACCGAACACGATGCTGGTGGTGAGACGGTACAGCGGCCCGGGCTCGCGCGTATGCGCCGGATCGTCGCGCAACGCGGTGAAACGCTCGGGCACGAAGATATCGTCGACGGCATAGTCGTCGGTGCCGGTGCCTTTGAGGCCGATCACGTCCCAGACATCGTAAAGCCGCGCCTCCGCAACCGGGAACAGGATCGTGCGCTGCTCGATCGTGCCGTCGTTTCTGCGCCGCTTGCTGCCGTCGGGCGCGATGACATGGACATGGGCGCCGAGCCAGCTTGCCTGGCGGCAGCCGCTGGCGAAGTTCCAGCGCCAGGTCGCGCGATAGCCGCCTGCGACTGCGCGTACCTCGCCCGCTGCCGTGCCCCAAGCGAGAATGCCGGGCGGGGTCGCGAAGATCTCGGCGGCGGATTCGCGCTCCAGATACGCGGCAACCATGGCGCAGACGCCGCATTGGCCGAGGCACCAGGCGGTGCTGGCATCCGCCATGGCGATCTCTTCGAGCGCTTCCATGAAAAAGCGCGGCGCCAATTCCGCGCCGCCCAGGCTTTGCGGCAACAGCATGCGATAGAAGCCGTGCTCGATCAGCGCCGCGACCACCGGCGCGGTCAAACGCCGTTCGCGCTCGATTGCGTCGGCTTCGGCCGCGATCAGCTTTTGCAGCGACCGCGCGCGCTCGACCTGATCGGGACCGGCGAGCGGGTTCACGCGCCCGGCCTTGCCTAGCCCGGTTGCTTCCCCGGGAGGTCATAGACCGTGCGGCGCAGCTCGGCCTGGTATTCGGCGCGCGAGATCGGCGCGTATTTCGGCGGGTTGCCGGGGCCTTGGCAGGTCGGGAGGCATTCGAGCTTCACGTCCCAACGGGTCGAGACGAAAAACGGAATCGAAAACCGCTCGTCGCCTTCGAGGTTGTAGACGCGATGCGGCGCGGAGCGGAACCGGTCATTGGTCCAGCGCTGCATCAAGTCGGCGTTGTTGACGAGAAGATAGCCGTCATAAGCGGGCGCCTTGATCCATTCGCCCGAACGGCTGAGGATTTCGAGGCCCGGCTTCTGCGCTTGCGCCAGAATCGTGGTGTAGCCGAAATCGGTATGCGGGCCGATACCGTACTGCCCGTCATTCTCGGGCAGGCGCGGCGGATAATGAATCAGCCGCAAGGTCGGGTTCATCGGCTTGAACGCGTCGTGGTTCGGCAGGTAGTCCGCTCCGAGGCCGAGCGCCGTGGATTGCAGCGGCAAAATCTCGCGCATCAGCGCCGATAAGGTGGCGAAATACGCGAGCAGGGTTTCGCGGAAGCCCGGCAGATCCGCGGGCCAGCGATTGTCGAATGCCCAAGGCTTCTTCGCGAGCCGATCCGGATGATCGGCCGCGTATTCCTCGCGGATGTAATAGGATTCGCTGCGGTCAGGGTGTTTCGAGCGCGCGCCGTAACGCTCGGCGCGTTGCGTCTGGCCGCCGACCGGCAAATAGCCGATCGGGTCCTCGAGCGCGCGCACCGCCATCTTGCGCTCCAGGGGCAAGTGATGGAACCGCTCGGCTTCGGCAAAGACGCGGTCGATCAACGCCTGCTCGACCCCGTGATTGGCGATGAAATAAAAGCCGATGCTTTCGCTTGCCTGGCGCAGCTGCTCGGCCGCGCGTTTGAGCGCGCCTGTCTCGCCCGCGCGATAAGGGCCGAGATCGATCACCGGAATGCGCAGATCGCCGCCGGCATCGATGATCGTATTGGTATCCGGGCACATGAAGCGCTCTCCCTAAACTTGGGCCTTTTGCAAAGCATGCGCCGATCGCGCGTTTGGGGCAAGACGCCCGCGCGGCGTCGCGCCAGCCGCCGCGCGCGCCTTGTCAAAACGTGCTGCGCCGCAGCATCGCTTGCGCGTGCGGCGATTGTGGCGAAAGACGCAGGTTCGGTGTTCTGCTAGGCTTGTGCCATGACGATCGAGGCTCGCGCCGTACCTTTCCGCGTCCCTGCACTCATCAAGCGGAACATCACGCTTTTCGCCTTGTCGCAATCCTTCACCGGCGCGGGAATGCAATTCACCTATGGCTTCGGGCCGCTGATGGTGATCGCCTTGACCGGCTCGGCGAGCCTGGCCGGGCTTTCGGTCGGGCTGATCGGCTTCAGCCGATTTCTGGTCGCTTATCCGGTCGGCAAGATCACCGATGTCTATGGCCGCAAGCCGGGGATTCTCTTCGGCCTCGTGCTGGCGCTGTTGGGCGCGGTCGCCATCGGTTCGTCGATGATCGTGCACAGCTTCCTCGTGCTCGTCATCGGTATGCTCGTTTTCGGCATGGGCATGAACGCGGCGCAGCAGCTGCGCGTCGCGGCGACCGACATGTTCCCGCCGCATCACCGCGCCCAGGCGCTCGGCTATATCGCGATGGGCTCGCTGATCGGCTTGGCGATCGCGCCGCTGGTGGTGAGCGGCGCCGAAACCTTTTCGCGCCGCATCGGCCAGGACCCGCTGGCCTTGCCGTGGTTCATGTTACCGGTGCTGATCATCGCGGGGATGGGGCTGATCGCCTTCGTGCGTCCCGATCCGAAGCAGATCGGCATGGAGCTCGAGCGCTATTACCCCGGCTACCGGGCGCCGCCCGCGCCGCCCGAAGGCCAAGCGGAATTCAGCGCGTCGCTGATGCTGCGCCAGGCTCGGCTGCGCCTCGCCATCGTCGCCAATTCCGCGGCGCAGGGAAACATGTCGATCGTGATGGTGCTGACCTCCTTGGTGCTATCGCATCACGGCCATTCGCTGAGCGCGATCGCCTTCGCGCATATGTTCCATTCGGCCGGCATGTTTGCCTTCACCATTCCCCTGGGCCGCCTGACCGACCGGATCGGCCGCGATGCGGTGATGTTTCCCGGCGTCGCCACCGCGCTGGTGGGCGCGGGGCTGGTCGCCTTTACCGGCATGTATTGGTCGGTGACGCTCGGAACCTTCTTGGTCGGACTCGGCTGGGCGGCGGCCAATGTCGCGGCGACCGCGTTGATCGCCGACCATTTTCAAACGCAAGAGCGCGGCCGCGCCATCGGCGTCAATGAAAGCTTCGCCGGCGGCATCAGCGTGGCGATGGCGGTGGTGACCGGGCCGCTGATCGAATGGTCGGGCCTGCCCGCGACCGGCTTCGTCGCCGTGCTCGTCACCCTGCCGCCGCTCGTCATGATGTTCGGCGGCGCGGCTTCGCCGCGGCGCGAAGCCGCGGGCGACTCGTCCGCGGTGCAAGCGATTGCCGTGGAAGCCGCGCGCGACGACGCGGACTGAGTCAAAAACGCGCGGCGCGGCTTGGCGCCGGATTGTGCTGGCCTGCCGCTGATCCGAAGCGCAGATTGGCGGCGTACCGGACAAGCCGCGCCGGCGATCAACCCGGAGGACGACCATGGCCAAGGGTCAAATGAGAAGTAACCGCGAAAAGAAGAAACCGAAGGCTGACAAGAACAAGAAGAAGCCGACAGGGGCAGCGCCGTCGGTCTTCGCGCAGCAGTCCAACAAGAAGTCGCCCTGAGAATTTCGGGGACCCAATTCGATTGGGTCCCCCGAACCTTCATTTTCGCCGGCGGCCGCGTCGCCCGCTCGGCCTTACACGATCTCGGCGAAGAACTCCCGCATCATCGCGTAGGACTTCTGGCACAGCTTCGCGTCATAGCGCGTCGGTCCCGCATTCGCGGTCGGGTCGCAGAAGGAATGCACCGCGTGACCGAACATCATCACCCGCCAATCGACCTTGGCGTCGGTGAGCTCTTGTTCGAGCGCGTCCATCTGCGGCTTCGGCGTCACCGGATCGGCCGAGCCGTGGATCGCGAGAACCCGGCCCTTGATGTTGCATCTAGTGCCGGGCTGCACCGGGTTCGGCATGGTGACGTGGAACACGACCGTGCCCTTGAAGTCGGCGCCGGCCCGCGCCTGCTCCAAGGCGAAGCCGCCGCCGATGCAATAGCCGATCGCGACAACCTTGCCCGCATCGATCAGGCCGAGCTTTTGTGCCTCGGTGGAAAGCGCTTCAAGCGCTTTGCCGCCGCACGCATTGATGAAGGCAAAGTCGCCGCGCACGGCGCGCGAGGCCTTCATCAGATCGTCCTGCGTCTTGGGCTTGGCGCCATAGCCGGCGCCGAACATGTCGGCCATGAGCACGACGTAATCCTTGCCGGCGACTTCGCGCGCCTGGGCGAGCGTGTCGGGGTCGACGCCTTTCCAATCGGGTTGCATGAAAAGCGCGGGACGTTTGCCCGTGACGCTCTCGTCATAGACGAGCGCGCCTTCGAATTTTCTGCCGCCGACTTCGTAGGGAACCTTCTTCTCGATCATCTTGCCCTCCCTGGCTTTTGTTGTGCCGATCATAGAGCGAAAGCGCGCTCTCTGTGTAGCCGCGCGCGTTTTCATCGCTAACGCGCCGCGCCGATTGTTATCGCCGCGTAATGTCTGGGCTTTTACCCGCATTTTTCGGCAAATGCGCAGATTAACATGTTGAGCCGCCGATCACGGCTAGCCTACCGTCCTTTCAGGGATTTTAGGTTCGGCGGCAAAGGGTTTTGGTTAACACGGATGGCAACGGAAATCCGACACGTGCTGTTTACGGAGGAAGAGGCGAAGGTCGCGCTGCGCGATTATTGCGTCAGCGCGGGCCTGCCTTTTCCCGTCGCCGAAAGCGCATTCACCTTGGAAGGCAGCGACAAGCCTCTGGTGCGGATCTCGCCTTTGTCCGCGCCGCGCAGCCGCGAGCGCCCCGTGCACTTCGCCGGCAAGCAGCTGCTCGAAGCCTTGATCCTCTTCTGCCACAAGCGAAAGATCCCGCTGCCAGCGCGCGGCCATAAAGAGATCACGACGCTCAACAAGCAGCTGACCTTGATCGTCCGGCTGCGTTAGCGCGCGATGACGAGAAGGAAACGCCGAAACTTCCCCTCGCGTCATGGCCGGGCTTGACCCGGCCTTCCACATTGCGGCGCTATCCGAATGGATGCCCGGAACAAGTCCGGGCATGACGGTGATTGCCTTGTGACAAGCCGTGCATGCGGTATCCGTCGCGCCCTCAGCCAGCGCGCGCCTCTTGAATCGCGCGCCAGACGCGCTCCGGCGTGGCGGGCATCTCGACATGGCGCACGCCGAGCTCCGACAACGCATCCACCACCGCGTTGATTGCCGCGCCCAAGGCCGGCGTGGTGCCGCCTTCGCCGCCGGGGCGGATGCCATAGCGATGACTGGTCGCGGCAAGCTCGACCAGCTCGCAATTGAACGAAGGCAGGAAATCGGCGCGCGGGATCGCGTAATCCATGAAGGAGCCGGCCAGCATCTGCCCGCTCTTGCGGTCGTAATGACAATCTTCGAGTAGCGCTTGGCCGATGCCTTGCGCCGCCGCGCCGTGAGTTTGGCCGTGGAGGATCAGCGGATTGACCGCGCGGCCGACATCGTCGACCCCCGACCAACGCAGAATTTGTACGAGGCCGGTATCGGGATCGACCTCGACCTCGCAAATATGCGTGCCCGAGGGGAAGGCGCCCACCGACACCGTGTGATCGCCGATGCCGTCGAGCTTGCCGCGCAGCTCGTCGGGCAGATCGTTGCGCGTGGCGGCGGCTTTCGCGACGTCGAAAATGCCCATGTACCGGTCGGTGCCTTTGACCGTGAAGCGGCCTTGCGCGAAGTCGATGTCGAGCGAGCTGACTTCCAAGAGATGCGCCGCGAGCTTGCGGCCTTTCTCGATGATCACGTCGGTGGCTTCGCCGATGGCGAGGCTCGCGATGCGCATCGAGCGGCCGGAATGCGAGCCGCCGCCGGCCTTCACCCGGTCGGTGTCATGCGCGACGAAATCGACGCTTTCCCACGGCACGCCGAGCCATTCGACCAGAAGCTGCGCGAAGCTGGTTTCGTGGCCTTGGCCGCTATTCATCGTGCCGAGCACCAGCTCGACCCTTCCATTCGCGCCCACCGTCACCTCGGCGCGCTCGCGCGGCGCGCCGCCGGCGCCTTCGATGTAATTGGCGACGCCGATGCCGCGCAGCTTGCCGCGCTTTTTCGATTCCGCGCGGCGGCCCGCGAAGCCGGCGTAATCCGCGAGGCGCAGTGCCGCGTCCATGCCTTTTTCGTATTCGCCATTGTCGTAAGTGATGCCGACCCCGTTGGTGTAGGGAAAGGCCTCGGGCGGGACGAGATTGCGCCGCCGCAGCTCGACCGGATCGAAGCCGTGGAGATCGGCGGCGAGATCGACCAGGCGCTCGATGACATAGATCGCCTCGGGCCGTCCGGCGCTGCGATAAGGCGTGGTCGGCACGGTGTGGGTCATCACCGCGGCGCCGCGGAAATGCACCGCCGGAATGCGATAGACGCCCGACATGATGCCAAGGCCTTTGCGCAGCGGCGTGAAATGCGCGGTATAGGCGCCGATATTGCTGAGATTGGTGCCGCGCACCGCGAGGAAGCTTCCGTTCTTGTCGAGCGCCAGCTCGGCGGTGACGGTGAGATCGCGACCTTGATAGTCGCTGAGGAAACATTCGCTGCGGTCGCCTTGGAACTTCACCGGCCGGCCGAGCTTCTTCGCCGCCCAAGGCAGCAGCGCATATTCCGGAAAGAAGGTGTTGCGCGTGCCGAAATTGCCGCCCATGTCGCCGCACATGGCGCGGCATTGCTCGACCGGCACGCCCATCGAGCCGGCCAGAGTCTGGCGCTCGCGCACCATGCCGCCGCCGGTTCCGGCCCAGATCGTGTAACGGCCTTGCTCGTCGATCGAGCCGATCGCGGCGCGCGGCTCCATCGGCGTGCCGGTCACCCGTTGAATCCACGTGTCGAGCTTGACGACGTAAGCCGCCTTGGCGAAGGCCGCATCGGTCGCTGCCTTGTCGCCGACCTCGCCTTCGATGCTGATATTGCCGCTGCGGTCGCCCCAGACCTGAGGCGCGCCGGTCTTCACCGCGTCATGGGCGCGCGTCACGGCGGCCAAGACCTCGTACTCGACCTCGATCAGCTCGGCGGCGTCCTTGGCGGCGTCATGGGTTTCGGCCACCACCATCGCCACCGGCTCGCCGACGAAGCGCACCTCCTCGTCGGGCAGCGGCAAATGGCGCGCGACATAGACTTTGAAATCCGGCGGCAGCTTCATCGTGACGTCGGGCGGGCCTTCCCAGGACGGGTTGTGCGGAATGGGCTTTCTGCCATCGGCCAGGAAATCGGCGCCGGTGAAGACCGCGATCACGCCGGGCGCGCGCTTGGCCGCGCCCGTGTCGATCTTGCGGATGCGCGCATGCGCATGCGGCGTGCGCAGCATGGCGGCATAAGCAAGGTTCGGCGGGTTGTGGTCGGCGGCGTAATGGCCCTTGCCGGTGAGGAGGCGCAAATCCTCCTTGCGCGGCAGAGCTTGCCCGATGCCCTGGCCGGTGGCGCGCGCGACGGTCATAAAACGGCTCCCATGCTTGTTTGCACCGCGCTTGGCCACGCGGCTTGGCGAGAAAGCGTGCAGCCAACAGCGAACCGCATCCCGTGTCAATTCCGTGTTTCAGCGCGGGTCTATGCGCTACCGCAGTACCCGGAGAATGTGCTGCCATGCGTTGATTCATCCCAACCGTTAACGCGCGCGATTTCACGAAATTCCCATTGCCAGGGGCGCTGCGGCGCGCAACCCATCGGTCGGTGTCAGTCCCGGTTTTCCGAACCTCCGTGAGGATGCTGGCATAAAGCGGGAATTCTTCGACACGCCCACGACAGCAACCGACGCCGGGCGGTCTAAAGCCAGATTCGGATCCCGTCGCAGTGTCAGAAGCGCGCCGGCGGATGATCGCTTATCGCACGATGATGACCGAACAGGGCGCGAGACTAACCAGCTTCTGCGACACGCTACCCAGCAAGAGCCCAGCCAGTCTTCCGTGTCCGCGGCTCCCGACGACGATGACATCCGCGCCCACTTCCGCGCGGCATTTCAGGATTTCGTCGGCTGGGTCACCGAAACGGACATCGGTTCGCGCTTTTTTCGCGCCCCGCTCGAGCGCCTGCCCATGGGCTTGTTTCACGTTGTCGCGCGCGATGTTTTCCGCAAATTGTGACATGGCTTCGAAGCTTTGCGCTGGCCGCACATATTCGGCCAAATCTTCTTCTGGGGGCCAGTTAGGCTCGACGACGCTTGTGAGTATAAGCTCGATGTCGAACTTGGCCGCGAGGTCGGCCGCAAACTCGGCGGCACGCCGCGACGTTTCCGACCCGTCTAAAGCAACGATGATGCATTTCATTTTGGTACCCTCGCGCGAACCGGTTCAGCAAACGGCCGCGGCGTTTGTCGAGCGGCGACGCCGCACGCTACGAAAGCCGCGCTTCATCGTATTTGTTCCCAGACTTCCACCTCTACTTCGATGCGATCCAACTCTATCCCCCTGAAATCGCCGCGGAACACCACGCCCAAGATCTTCCCCTCGCTGATCACGGGCAAATGCCGAAAGGCACGATCTTCCATGATGCGAAGCGCTTCAATCGCCGTCGTGGCGGGCGAGACCGTGCGGAGGTTAACCTCATGACTTGATCCAAGGTTGTCTTTAGGGCGCTCTTTCCTTCCGCCAATACCCGATTTATCGCGTCACCCCTCGTGAAGATTCCTTTGAGTTCACCGTTTTCTGAAGCGACGAGCGCCGCGCCAACGCCAAACTCGCGCATGCGTTGACACGCGCGTTGAACGGTCGTGTTCGGCGACAGTATCAGGGGATTTCGATCCCGTATAAAATCAGAGATTCGTCGCATCGAACTGGTCCCTCTTCATGCGCGCGGACCAACTGCGAAACTCGTTAAATTAAACATTTTTCAAGGGGCGAACGTTGATTTAAGTCAATCGGTCCCATAAGCGTTGCGGGCGCTCGGAGGCGGAATCACAACATCTCGCGCGAACCACGAGAACGCCACCCGCGAACACATGAAAGCCGCTTGCAAATTCGGCTAGAGCGCGCGACCATTGCCGAACGATAGGCGTGGTTGGTGCCCGCCTCGTGTCCGGCAGGCTTCCCGTCCCGCGCCCAAGCGACGCGGAGGAGGCGTGCATGAACGACAGACATTCCGGGCCGCGCTGTGCGGCTTTGGTCGGGCCCTATCTTTCCGGCAAAACCACCTTGCTCGAGGCGCTGCTCTTCGCCTCGGACACGATCCATCGGCGCGGCTCGCAAAAGGAAGGCAACACCGTCGGCGATCACAGCGCCGAGGCGCGCGCGCGGCAAATGTCGACCGAGATCAACGTCGCTCGCGCAGTCTATCTTGACGATCCTTGGAGCTTTCTCGACTGCCCCGGCTCGGTCGAGCTCGCCTGGGAAGCGCAAAATGCGCTGCTCGCCGCGGATGTCGCGGTGGTGGTGTGCGAGCCGATTATCGACCGCGTGCTGACCCTGTCGCCGCTCTTCAAATTTCTCGACGATCACGAAATTCCGCACATGGTGTTCATCAACAAGATGGACACGGCCTCTGCGCGCGTCTCCGAAGTGCTCGCCGCGCTGCAAGGCGTGTCGCAGCGGCCTTTGGTGCTGCGTCAGGTGCCGGTGCCGGGCCCGGAAAACGCGCCGCAAGGCTATGTCGATCTCGTCAGCGAGCGCGCCTATCAATACAAGCCCGGCCAGGCGTCGGATCTCGTCAAGCTGCCCGAAGCTCTGCTCGACGAGGAAAAGCACAGCCGCGCCGGCCTGGTCGAACGGCTCGCCGATTTCGACGACAAGCTGCTGGAGCAGCTGCTCGAGGATGTCGAGCCCTCGAAGGAAGATATCTATCGCCATCTGACGCAGAATTTGCGCCGCGATCTGATCGTGCCGGTGTTCCTGGGCGCGGCGCAGCTCGATCACGGCGTCAGACGGCTGTGGAAGGCGTTGCGCCACGAGACGCCGGAGGTTGCGGCCACGGCCGCGCGTTTGAAGCTCGATCCCAAACGCACCGACACGGTCGCGCAAGTGATCAAGACCTATCACCCGCCCAATGCCGGGAAATTGTCGCTGGTGCGCGTGTGGAGCGGAGAGATCAGCGAAGGCATGACGCTCAACGGCGTGCGCGTGGCCGGCGTGCTACGTCTCGTCGGCGCGCAGGCGACCAAGATTCCGAGCGCCGCGGCTGGCGAGGTCGTGGCACTGGCGCGGCTCGAAGGCATCCCCACCGGCACCGTGCTGTCCTCGGGCACGCCGCCGGCGATTCTGCATCCGTCTTTGCCCGCGCCGGTTTACGGCCTCGCCATCGCCGCGGAAAAGCGCGCCGACGACGTCAAGCTTGCGGGCGCGATCGCGCGCCTGATCGAAGAAGACCCGACCTTGATCCTCGAGCACAATGCCGAGCTGCAAGAGATGGTGCTGTGGGGCCAAGGCGACATCCACCTGCAGATCGCGCTCGAGCGCTTGAAGAATCGCTATGGGCTGGCCGTGACCGCGCGGCGGCCGCAAGTGCCCTATAAGGAAAGCATCAAGTCCGGCACCAGCTTGCATTCGCGCTTCAAGCGGCAATCGGGCGGGCATGGGCAATTCGCCGACATCCAGATCGAGGTGAAGCCTTTGCCGCGCGGCACGGGCCATGCCTTCAAGGATGCGGTGGTGGGCGGCGCCATTCCGCGCAACTACATTCCCGCGATTGAGGAAGGCGTCGCCGAATATTTGAAGCGCGGGCCGCTCGGCTTTCCCGTGGTCGATGTCGCGGTGACCTTGACCACCGGCCAGTTCCACGCCGTCGACAGCTCGGACCAGGCATTCAAGACCGTCGCGCGCCAAGCGATGACCGAAGCGATGCCGAAATGCGATCCGGTGCTTTTGGAGCCGATCAACCATGTCGATATCGCGATCCCCAACGCCTTCACCTCGCGGGTGCAACGCATCGTCTCGGCGCGGCGCGGGCAGATCTTGGGTTTCGACGCCAAGCCCGACTGGCCGGGCTGGGATTCGGTGGCGGCCAATATGCCGGCATCCGAGCTGCACGATCTCATCGTCGAGCTGCGCTCCGTGACCCTCGGCGTCGGAACCTATACGACGCGCTTCGACCATCTCCAGGAGCTCACCGGCAAGCTCGCTGAGAAAGTCCTGCAAAACCACGGCAATCACAGCCATGGCGGCGAGGCGGCTTGAAGCGAGTCCTTTAAGGCGACGTGCCTGGGCGCGCCGCGACTGCGGCGTGCGAGGCGCTCTCCGTTGCGAGATAGGCGATGATGTCCTGACGCGTTCTTGGGTCGGTGACGCGCATCGGCATCAGCGCGCCGGGAACATCTTGTTGCGGGCCGGAGAGCCATTTGTCGAGCGTCGCGGCGTTCCACACGATGCCCGATCGCCGCAGCGGCTGGGAATAGGGATAGGCGGGTACGGTGCCCGCCTTGCGGCCGACGACCCCGCCCAGCGCCGGGCCGAAGATGTTCTTGGTCAGCGCGTGGCATTCGGCGCAACGCGTGGCGAAGATTTTCTTGCCGTCGATGGGGTTGGGCTTGGCATTGGCGAAACGCGCCAGATCCTGGGCGCCATCGGGGCGCTTCGAGGCAAAGAACGTGTAGGACAAGGTGATGGTATCGACGTCCTGCGTGCCGGGATCGGTGCCGAGGCCGGGATCGACGAAGAAATCGACCGGCATTTCGACGCTCTGATGCGCGCCGAGCCGTTCCTCGGTGAAGCAGAAACATTGGATCTTCTTGAAATAGATGCCGGCCTTCACCGGCGTCACGTTGAAGGTGGCGTGACCAACGTAATCTTGATCCGACAGGTTGGTCGCGTCGAAAAAGGCGAGCGTGTCCTGGCCGAGATGAAGCGTCACCTGGCGCTGCGCCGGCGTGAAGTGCCAGGGTAGGCCGGGCGCCACGTCGGTCGAAAATCGCACCGTCACCGTGCGCGTCGAAATCTTCGCGTCGTCCTTGGTGGCGCGTTGCGTCGTGCCGGCATAGCCGGTGGCGCCGCAGAACAGGCGATAAAGCGTCGAGGAATAGGAAACCAGTCCGGTCATGCTGCCGAGGATGACGCCGAGCAGCAGCAATACCTTGAGGTTGTTCCGCTTGCGCCGTGCGGCCGCCGGCTTCGCGGTTGCTGGCACGGGATCGGGAGCGTGCACCATGGGATATGGGACCAGGAGATTGGTTACGACGTCGAGCTGACGAGCTGCCCGATTTGGTCCGCCAGCGCGGCGCCCATCGTGTTGCCGGGCATGACCTTCGCAAAGGCGCCTTGCGGCGTCATGAGATAGATGAAGGAGCTGTGATCGACCAGGTAATTGCCGCCTTCGCCGGGCTGTGGCGCGGCATAGACGTGATATTCCTTGGTCACAGCGGCGATCTCGTCCGCGCTGCCGCTTAATCCGATGATACGCGGATCGAAGGATTTGACGTAGTTGCCCATGACCTTCGGCGTGTCGCGTTTCGGATCGACGGTAATGAAGAGCGGTGAAATTTTTTCTGCCTCGGGTCCCAGCTTCGCGAGCGCCTGCGCGATATTGCCGAGCGTCGTCGGGCAGACATCCGGGCAAAACGTATAGCCGAAATAGACCAAGAGCCATTTCCCGCGATAGGTCTTGTCCGTCACGGTTTGACCGTCGGCCGCCACCAAGGTGAAGGGCCCGCCGATCGCCGGTCCTGGCGCAGCGCCGTTGTTATCCGGCGGATGCTGGCCCGCGAGCGCGGCCAAGAATGCCGGTCCGCGCATTACGAGGATTCCGCCAACGGTCAGCATGACGCCGGTGGCAAGGACGGCGACAATCACGATGTTGGTCTTTCGCGTCATGGCGAGCCTCCCGAACGGCGTAGACACCGAGGCACGCTGTCGCCCTGAAAGCAAGGTCGCGGCGCGTCGCTCGCCCATCCTTCGCCAGGATGAAGATCGTATTCTTAGAAATGCAAATGTGGCGCGAATGTGTCGGCGCGCTGCGACATGATGCCTCTCGATCGCCGCGACCCTTCGGCGCGTCACGCTTGGCTGTTCGATCCTCGTCCGGTGGACGGCGTAATGGGCAGACGCTAAAGAGCCGGACCATCATGACCACGGCACCCGAAGACGCGGTAGATCGCAAGCTCGGCCTCGTCCGGCTGTCGCTTCTGGCACTCGCAACCGGCCTTATCACGGGTCTGGGCGCGGTGGTGTTTCGCGCGCTGATCGGCCTCATCCACAATCTTTTCTTTCTCGGCGTCTTTTCCATTTCCTATGACGCGAACATCTTCACGCCGCCCGGGCCGTGGGGCGCGTGGATCATTCTCGCGCCGGTGATCGGCGGCGTGGTCGTGACCGCTTTGGTGACGAATTTCGCGCCCGAGGCCAAGGGCCACGGCGTGCCCGAAGTGATGGACGCGATCTATTATCGCGAAGGCGTCATCCGGCCGGTCGTCGCCGCGGTGAAATCGCTGGCCTCGGCATTTTCGATTGGCAGCGGCGCCGCGGTTGGCCGCGAAGGGCCGATCATCCAGATCGGCGCGTCGCTGGGCTCGAGCATTGGCCAGATGATCGCCATGGCGCCGTGGCAACGGATCACGCTGGTCGCTGCGGGCGCCGGCGCGGGCATTGCCGCGACCTTCAACACGCCGATTGGCGGCGTGATGTTCGCCATCGAAATCATGATGCCGGAGGTAAGCGTCCGCACGTTTCTCCCGGTGGCGCTCGCCACAGGGACGGCAACTTTCGTCGGCAACTGGTTCCTCGGCCCGCAACCCGCTTTCGCGGTGCCGCCTTTGCCCGCGCTCGGCGCTCATTCCGCATCGGTGATCGCGCTCGGGCTTTACGCGTTGCTCGGTTGCGTCATGGGGCTCGCGGCCACGGGCTTTGTCCGCGCGCTTCCTCTCGCCGAGGATTTGTTCGACAAGATTTCGAATGCCTATCTTCGCCACGCTGTCGGCATGTTGCTGGTCGGCGCGCTGATGTATGCGTTGTTCCACTTCTACGGACACTATTACATCGAAGGCGTCGGCTATTCGACGATCCAGGCAGTGTTGTCGGACGGGCTCGCGCCGCTTGCCCTCCTTCCGCTGCTCTATGTTGCGAAGCTTGCCGCGACGTCGACGAGCCTAGGATCTGGCGCATCGGGTGGCATCTTCTCGCCTTCGCTCTATATGGGTGCCACGCTCGGCGGCACCTTCGGGTTGCTGGTCAATCTGATCCACCCGCTGCCCGATGCCAGCATCGCGAGCTTCGCCATCGTCGGCATGGCGGCGATGGTCGGCGGTGGTACCGGCGCGGCCATGACCGCGGTCACGATGATCTTCGAGATGACGCGCGATTACGGGCTGGTCATGCCCATGATCCTCGCGGTCGCGCTGAGCATCGGCGTGCGGCGCGTTCTGTCGCGCGAAAACATCTATACGATCAAGCTCGTGGGAAGGCGGCATTTTATCCCGAAGGCGCTGCACGCCAACATGTTCCTCGTGCGCCACGCGAACGAGATCATGGACCGGAACGTGCTGGTGTTGCCGGCCGAAACCGATTTCGATGCCTTCTTGCGCCAGCCCGAACATCAAGGCGCGCTCAAACACGTCGTGGTGATTCGGAACAATCGCATCCACGGCGTTTTGCGCGTCAATACCGGGTTGCGTCGCGGCCTTCACGAGGCATCGACCGGCGTGACCTTGGGCGAGGTCGCGCAGCGCGACTTCACCCTCGCGCGCGAGGAGGACATCGTCTTCGACGTGATCGAGCGCATGTGGCGCAAGGGCGGCACCATGGCGGTCGTGGTCGCGGGCAACGGCGTGCCGACCGCCGCCGACGTGAAAGGCATCATTTCCAAGGAACACGTCGCGGATTCGGTGGCCGAGAGTATCAAGGGCTACGCCTGAAGCGCGGCTTTTTGGCGGGTTTTGGCCCGATTGACCGCAGCGATGCGGGGAGTAACCTTTTCGCCGGTGCGGCGAAGTAAGCAGCAGAAGCCGTCGCTCGCGCTTCTTTGACTTGCGGGGCGGCGGTGCTGGCGGTAACGCCATTGCAGGACAATGGAGGTTTGCATGCTGCTGAAGGTGAAGCGCGGCTGGGAAATGCGCGAAAGCGAGGCGACGCCGGAATTGGTGTTCACCAATCGCCGCGCGCTGTTGCAGGCCATGGGCATGGGCAGCTTGCTGGCCGCAGGTGCCTCGGCGCTGCCGCTGGCGCAAGCGGTCGCCGCCACGGCGGCCGAGCCCGATCCCTCTGCCGCGCTTTATCCGGCAAAGCGCAACGACAAATACGTGCTCGACCGGCCGATTACCGACGAGAAGCTTTCGACCAATTACAACAATTTCTACGAATACGGCGAAGACAAGGACATCGCCGACGCCGCGCAGCAATTGAAGATCCGGCCTTGGACCATCGCGATCGACGGCATGGTCGAAAAGCCGATGACCATCGGCATCGACGATCTGCTGAAGCAGATGCCGCTCGAGGAGCGGCTTTATCGCCATCGCTGCGTCGAGGCGTGGTCGATGGCGGTGCCGTGGAGCGGCTTCCCTTTGAAGGCTTTCGTCGACATGGCAAAGCCTTTGTCGGGCGCGAAATATCTTCAGATGACGACTTTCCAAGACGCGAAGATGGCGCCGGGCCAAAAGATGTTCTGGTATCACTGGCCCTATATCGAAGGTGTCACCATGGCCGAAGCCAATAGCGAGCTCGCCTTCCTCGTCACTGGCATGTACGGCCATCCCGTGCCGCGCCAGGACGGCGCGCCGTTGCGTCTCGTGCTGCCGTGGAAATACGGTTTCAAGTCGGTCAAATCGATCGTGAAATTCAGCTTCACCGACAAGCGCCCGGTATCGTTTTGGGAGACTCTGCAATCGAGCGAGTACGGGTTCTGGGCCAACGTGAATCCCGACGTGCCGCATCCGCGTTGGAGCCAGGCGACCGAGCGCGTGCTGGGCATGGACAAGCGGGTGCCGACCCAGATCTGGAACGGCTATGGCGAATTCGTCGCCCATCTCTACGATGATTTGAAAGGCGAACGGCTCTTTGCCTAAATCAAGCCATTAAGCCGCCATCTTTGCTGGATTTGGCAGGAATAAGATAGAAGCTATTGTTAAACATCAATTCTTTTGCTAGGGTACACCCCGAATTCGATTCCAGGGGAGAACTCCCATGCGCGTATCCATGGCTTTGGTTTTAGGTGCCGCTTTGATGCTGGCGGCGTGCGGGCAGACGCCCACCGACCGCGCGGTGACTGGTGCCGGTCTCGGCGCGGCAGGTGGGGCGATGGTCGGGGCGCTGGTTGGCGCGCCGGCGATCGGCGCGCTGGTGGGCGCGGCGGGCGGCGCCACGGTCGGCGCGGCCACCGATTCGTCCGAGATCTATCTGGGCAAGCCGGTTTACAAATAACCTAGCTTGTTCAATTAGGTAAGCCGAGGTTGCCGGCGCCGATGCGGTGGCGCCTGGCATGAGCTTGGTCTTTCCCGAGCTCGGTCCGGTCTATGCGGCGCTTCTGCCTTGGGCGGAAGCGTTGCTGCGCGCGTGGTGCGGCTTGGCGCTGATCCCGCATGGAATGCGCGCGTTTTTCGGCTTTTTCCCCGATACCGGCTCGCGGATTTTGAGCCCCGCGCTCTTGGCCGCGGGGATCGAGCGTTCGGGCTTCCGGCCAGGGCGGTTTTGGATCTGGGTCGTGGCCCTGGTCGAATTCGTGGCCGGGCCCGCGCTCGCGCTCGGGCTTTTCACGCGGCCGGCGGCGTTGCTGGTGTTTCTCTTCTTTCTCGGCGCGGCTTACGACCATGCGCGCTTCGACGGCTATTTCTGGAACAAGCTCGGCCTCGAATACTCGGCGCTGTGGGGGTTGGTCGCGCTGTTCTTCGTCGTCGCCGGCGGCGGCGCCCTGTCGCTCGATCGCCTCGTGCTCGGCTTTGAATTCTAGGGCACGATCCGTTTCAATTGAATCGGATTGCTCTATCGCCCCTTTGATTTGGTCGCATTTTCTAAGGCGAAAAGCTGCACACTTCGCCGGAAAATGCTCCGCAGGTTAGTGCGTAACGCGGCGATAGAAATCGTAATAGCGTTTTACCCGCCCGACATATTGGATGGTCTCGTCATAAGGCGGCACCGCGCCATAGGCCGACACCGTGCCTTCGCCGGAATTATAGGCGGCGAGGGCGAGATCGAGATTGCCGCCGAACTGTCCCAGCAGCCAATGGAGATACGTCGTGCCGCCGCGGATGTTTTCCTCGGCGTTGAAGGGATCGCGCACGCCGAAACGCGCCGCTGTCTCGGGCATGAGCTGCATCAGCCCTTTGGCATCCTTCGACGACACCGCTTCCCGGTCGAAGCCCGATTCGGCCGCGATCACCGCCACGACCAGCTTCGCTTCGATGCCGATCTTGGGCGCGATGTTCTGCACGATGCGCAAATATTCCGCTGGCGGCGTGGCCGGGTTGCCGTCGCTGGCGCTGCGGCAGGTGGTGCCTAAAAGCCGCGCCATCAGCGCGGTGCTGCCGACGGCGCAATTGACCTGCGCCGCGGCGGTGCCGGCCGATGCCAGCATCAGCACGATACCGAGCACCCACCGCACCATCGAATGTTCTCCCCGAGCCCCAAGGTCCGGGAAGGAAACTAGCACGGCGAATGGCGTCGACCAACCGCGCGCGTCGCTTAGGGAGGAATCCGGCTAAAAGAAATCAGACGTCGCGGCCGATGGCGCGAACGAGGTGGAAGATCACGAGCAGCACAATCGCGCCCGCGGTCGCGACCAGCATGCTGTAGAGGTTGAAGCCTTCGATGCCTTGCTCGCCGAGCCTTGTCATCACCCAGCCGCCGACCAATGCGCCGACGACGCCGAGGATAAGGTCGTGGATCGGCCCGGCGCCGCGGCCTTTGACGATCTTGCTGGCGATGAAGCCGGCGATGAGCCCGAGTACGATCCAACCCAGTATCGACATGACTTCCCCTTTATCGTGGCACGTCCCAGCCTAACGCGGTCGCTGTTGCCGGCGAAGCGGCAATGCGGGCCGGCCGCCGCGATCGGCCGGGCTCAGCTTTTGATCTTCTTGTTGAGCTCGTCGATCAGCGCGCCGATCTGGCCGTTGTTGCGCGCGATCACCGCGGCGAATTCCTGGCGATAGGTCAGAACCTGGCTGATGCCGTCGATGCTGACATCGGTGATCTTGTAATCGTCGCCTTCCTTGGTGACGACCCAATTGACTTTGACCGGCGGTCCGGACGGCTGGATGATCGTGCTGCTGACCAGGGTAAGATTCGCCGATTGCGGCTGCTGGCCGGTCACGTTGAAGCTTTGGCCGCTATATTGGCTGAAGCGCGACCAATAGACCTGGATCATGTAGACGCGGAAGGCCTGGGTGAATTGCTGGCGCTCTTCGTCGCTGGCGCTGCGCCAATTTGGGCCGAGCACGAAACGCGCGATCCGCGCCATGTCGAAGCTTTCGTCGACCAGCGCCGCGAATTGCTGCGCGCGTTCGGAATCGGAATGCTGCTTGTCGTTGAGCAGTTGCAGCACCTGCCCGCTGACCCCTGCCATGAAGGAGCCCGGATCGGCGGCGGCGCGCGCGCCCTGCGGCGCGGCGAGCAAAAAGAGGAAGGCGGCAGCCAGCGTGACGATGTGTCGGGCGCGCATGAGAGCCGATCCTTGCCTGTGGGTTTCGGGAATGCCGGAGAGGGAGCCTAGGGGAAACTTGGCGGGGGAGAAACACCGGGCTCGGCGGGTTGGTTCCCTGTGCGGTTTCGCCGCCGCGGCGCGGTCACTCCTGGGCTTCGGCCGGGCAGAGCACCTGCTGCGTCTGGGCGAGAGTCACACGCCCGCGCCGCGCCCGGTCGAGAAGGTCGAATTGGTTTTGCTCATAAGCCAGGAAATCGGCGAGCGTCACCCGGAATTTGAGCCCAACATCGGCGGACATCACCGGATCGGCTTGGTCGCCCGCGACGCTGACCTTGGTGCGTCCGCCGATCTGGCGATGGCCGCCTTGCTGGCTCGAATCCTCGGGCGGGCCGGACGGATCTTGCGACATGCTGGGAAAGGCGTGAAACGGCGTGCGATAGGTGTTGAGCTCGTCGGGCGTGATCCGGCCGTCATGGTTGAGGTCCATCACCGCGAATTGCCGCTTGGCATCGGCCAGGAACGCGTCGCGGTCGATCGCGCCGTCATGCCGCGCATCGGTGCGCGCGAACCAATTGGCGACCGCCTGCATGCAGGTCGGATAACCGAGCGGCCCGCCATTCAAGGGTTCGCCGGCGGGGCTGAAAATCGGCTCGGTCGGCGGCTGGTCGCGCACGGCAACCGGCCGGTGCGGGCTGGCGCAGCCGGCGAGCAAGGCAAGCGGCAAAAGGGCCAAAACGGCCAAAAGGCGTGGACGCATCGCGGATCGCATGAATGTCTCGGTCAAGGATTGTCGGGTCGAAATCAGCGGGGCAAGAATGCGCCGGGCGCGAAGCGGATCAAATCGGTTTCCACCCTTCGGTTTCGTACTCTTCGATACAGAGATCGGATTTCGACCAGGGGTTGATCTCCCAGAGCAGGCTCTTGGTGCAACTTGCGGTGGCGCCGGTGGCCGGATCGCGCAAGGTGACGCTGCTGCATCCAGCTAAACCGGAAGGAACCGCAAGCACCAGACCGGCCAACGAACCCAGGCGACGCATCGACGGATCTCCTTGCCCGCCTTCGTCCGAAGCGGGGAACGCGCGCTCGCCGTGCCCGAGGGCAGGCTTTTTATCACAATATGGAGCCGGGACGAGGCGTCATCCCCGAACCGATCGTTTTTCCACAGGCATCGGTGCCCGAGACCGTATCCTTACTTTTCCTTAGCCATGATCCGCGCGGCAAAACCGCGATTCGCACGAGATTCGAAAGGGGGCGCTCACGTTTCCTTACTATTTCTTTCATGACAATCCCGTGTCTCTTTGACGGATTTAAGTCGCCTTAGGGTCAAAACTCAATCAACCCATTGAACTTTTTATACGGACGTGATTTAAGCTCTGAACCTATGGAGTTCGGATCATGGCTGGAGAATTTTGGCTGAGTGACGATCAGTGGCGCGTGATCGCCCCGCTGCTGCCCTACAACCAACCAGGTGCTCGGCGGGTCGATGATCGGCGGGTGCTGAGCGGGATCATTCACGTCCTGAAAGTCGGCTGTCGTTGGCAGGATTGTCCTCCGGTCTACGGCCCTTACACGACGATCTATAATCGCTTTCATCGCTGGTCTCGCCGCGGCGTTTGGCAGCGCCTATTCGCGGCGCTGACGAACATCAGCGAAGGCGGTATGCAGATCATCGACAGCACCACAGCGAAGGCGCATCGCTCGGCGGGCGGCGGAAAAGGGGGGCCTCAGCGCAGGCGATTGGTCGCTCGCGCGGCGGTCGCACGACCAAAATCCATGCCGTCGTCGACGGCTGCGGGCGGATCATCGCGTTCGAGATAACACCCGGCCAGCTTGGTGACGTGCGCGCCGCCCTCGGCCTGCTCGGCCCTTTGCCGCCAGCTCAGATCTGTGCCGCTGATACAGCCTACGACAGCAACGGACTACGCCAGTTCCTCCTGGCGCGCGGCACCCTTCCGGTGATCCCGAACAACCCGACACGCAAACGCTTCCACCCCTTCGATGCAGAAGCCTACAAACGCCGCAATATCATTGAGCGTGCCCTCTGCAGGCTGAAGGACTGGCGCCGCATCGCCACACGATACGACAAGCTCGCCATCAACTTCGCAGCAGCCGTCGCCATCGCGGCCGCTATCATCTGGTGGACCTGATTGAGTCTCGACCCTAGGCGCGAGCACGCGGGTCTTTGGGGCGCTGCGGGTCGCGCTAAACCCGCGCCAAAGCCGACTTCATGCGCGCGACAAAACCCGTCAGCGCTGCGTGCCGTTGCGCCTCCTGCTTTAGCGCGGCCTCGATCGGAGCGTCGAGGATATTTGCGAGCGCGCCATAGAGCGCGGCGTCGTAGGAGGTCGGATGATCGGCGACAGTGAAACCTTGGGTTGTAACCGTGGCGGCGAGCGCGGCGAGATCGGCGGCACCGATGGCCTGGATTTGATCGCCGGTGTGGCGGCCATAGCCTTGAGCATACAGGGCGCGCCGCACGCTGCGGCGCGCGAGTTCCGCCACGGCATCGCGTAGCGGGATGGGGAGCGATCCGAATAGAGCCGGCTTTATCACCTTCCAGCCCGCCGGCTCGATCCAACGCGAGTAAAGCAGGACGAAGTAAAAACTCTCTTCGCAGCTTCGCCGGACGAGATGTCCTTGCGCGCGTTGCGCGGCATCGAGATCGCGATCGAGAACGTCGCCGTAGCGGCGCTTCAGATGATCGATGATGAGACCGCTATCCGGGACGCGGTCCTTGCCGTCGTCGATGAAGGGAAGCTTTCCGCGCGGCGCGCGAAACGGCAAGGTCGGTATGGCGCGGAACGGCACGCCGGCCAAGCGGCAATAAGTCTCGACCTTGAGGCAGAAGGGGCTGGGGTTAATCCCCCACACATCGGGAAAGACGTAGAGATCGATCATGGCTCGCGGCGAAGCTTGGCGCCGCACCGGTCAATGTGGCGGCAAAGGCAAAGGCGGCGCCGGCGGGAGCAGGAAATGCGCGATCCAGATCGCCGCGATGAAGGCGACCAGCGCAATGCCGATGATGTCGTAGCGGTCGAGCCGGCGCATGGCCAAGCATGGCACGGTCGGGGCGGCGGTGCAAAGCAAGGCGGCTGCGACCTCTCGGCCCTTGCTCTCGCCGGATGCCCATGCGAAGAACCCGCCACAAACGCGCTTGGCTCAACCGGGCCAAGGCGCAGAAACACCTGGGAGGTTCCGTGACGACGCAAACTCGTACCCTTCGCATGCTTGCCGCTGTCGCGGCCTCGCTGTTGCTGCTCGCGCTCGACGGCGGTCTCGGCCGCGCTTCCGCCGAGACCTTGCGGGTCGGCAAGGCCGATTCGACCGATTACGATTTCGCGCTGCTGCAAGTCGGAATCGATGCCGGCATCTTCAAGAAATACGATCTCGAGCTGACGACTGTCACCTTGCCCGGCGCGCAGCTGCATCAGGGCATGACCGCGAACAGCATCGATGTCGCGCTCGGCTCGGGCACGGATTTTCAGTTCATCGCCAAAGGCGCGCCGGAGCGGGGCGTGGCCGCCTTTGCCGGCGCGCCGATCAACCTGGCCGTGCTCGTGCGCGCCGATGGCAGCGTCAAAACGGTCGACGATCTGAAAGGCCGCCTGGTTGGCGTTTCCACCGCGGGCTCCTTGACCTATTGGCTGACGGCCGAGCTGTCGCGGCGTTTGGGTTGGAGCGGCGACGACGCGATCAAGCCGACACCGGTCGGCAATCTCGAGGCGCAGGTGGCCGCGCTCCGCGCCAAGAATGTCGATGGCGCCTCGGGCAATATCGAAACCGGTTATCGCCTCGAAGCCTCGGGGCAGGGGAAGATTCTCGTCACCTTCGGCAAATACATCAATCCCTTCATCACCCATGTGATCTACGCGACCAACAGCCTGATCGCCGAAAAGCCCGATACGGTGCGCCGGTTTCTGCGCGGCTGGTTCGAGACCATCGCCTATATGAAAACCCATCGTGCCGAGACCATCGCTTCCACCACCCCGATCACCAAGCTCGACGAGGCGACCGCGCAGAAAGTCTATGACGAGCTGATGCCGATGTTTCTCGACAACGGCCATTTCGATCCAGCGGGCTTTGCCGTGGTGAAACAGGCGATGACGGCGAGCGGGGTGGCGGACATCCCGCCCAACAGCGCGCTCTACACCGAGGAGTTTCTGCCGAAGTAACGGCGACGCGTCGCCGCTATGCGGCTGTCGTGGCGGCGTGCGCGAGAGCGGCAAGCGCGGCCGACAGCGCCTTCACCACCGGCTCGACCGCGTCGCCCAGACCGTGCCGCTGCGCGAGAAAGTGCGGCTCGTTGTAGGTGAGCCAAGTCTTGCCCGACGCGTCCTGCCACACCAGCGCTTTGAGCGGCAGATCGATGCCCATGCTCTGATCCGCTTGCATGAGCGGCGTGCCGCCTTTGGCATTGCCGAAGATGACGAGCTCGGTCGGGCGCAGCGACAGCCCGGCCTCAGCCGCGCCCGCCGCGTGATCGATCCGGGCAAAGACCGTGAGGCCTTTGGCTTCGATCGCCGCCGCGAGCCTATTCATCGTGTCCTGCGGCCCGTGGATGCTCGGTATCGTGGTCAGCCCGTCGGCATTCATGCGCGCGCTCCCGCTCGAAATGCGACACCGGTCGCTGCGAAGACTCCGTATGTCATCAGATGGCGTGTCCCCGGCCGCACGGCAACATAAGCTGGTCGATTCGATGGCGCTGGCGGTTCGAACGTGATGCCGCCGCTGTCATGCCGCCGCCACGACGCGCACGCGGCCGTGATGGCGCGAGCGCGGCGCCTCCTTCACCACGATCTCCACGTCGCGGCCGAGCAGCGTGAGAAAGTGCATGAGTTTTTCGGTCGAGAATCCGGCAAGTTGCCCGCGCACCAGACGCGACACTTTGGGCTGATCGACGTCAAAAAGCGCTGCCGCTGCCGCTTGCGTGAGTTTCCGGCCGCGAATCGCTTCGGCGATCGTCAGGGCGAGTGTCGCCTTGGCAAGCCGTTCCTCGGCAGCGGGCAAGCCGATATCGGCAAACACATTGGCCGTGCCTTCCTCGGTCTTGACTCGTTTAGCCATCTTTTCGCACTCCTTTTTGCTGCTGCAGCCACGCGGCGTGCAATTCCTCGGCCCGCCGCAGCCGGGTCTTGATCATCTCCAGATCGGCCTTTAGCGTTTTGATCCCTGCTTTCGATTTCTTCTGGAAAGCGTGCAGAGCATAAATCCGCCCGGCTAGCCGTACCGTATAGACCGCTCGATAGGTGTCGCCGCGATGGTCTTCGACGATCTCGAACACGCCCGCGCCGCCGAATCCGCGCAGCGGCTTGGCGTCGGGATGTTTTTCGCCATGCTGTGCCACGAAGAGCGCAAAGCCCATTACGTCCTTTACGTCATCGGGAAAGGCGGACAGGTCTCTTTTCGTGCTGCCGATCCAGACGACCGGGCTGATGATCCGCTGATCCGCCACAGCTCAATTATGCCACAAATAGCATAGAACGCAAGAACGTTCACTGGGGTTGCGGCTCGGCTCGCCTTCGCCTTGCTGCACTGCACTGACCGCCGCCGCGGTAATCGGACATATTGTCGCAGCGGCATCATGTTGACTTGGATCAACCCTTTGGCGACGCACCTAGGCTACCCATGATGTCAGATTTGATCAGTTTCCGATGTCGAAGGGGAGCCGCCATGCAAAGCGTTGCACAAAATACCGACGGTCAGAAAATGGATTGGAAGGGAGCGCTCACGCGGCCGATGGCCCGGCTTCGCCAATTCATCTCCGACTCCATGAGCCGCGCCGCGTTGCGCGACGAGTTTATCGATCTCGACCGGCGCGGCAGCCTTGATGCCGTGCTCGACGATATCGGGCTGACACGGCCCGAACTGGACCGGATCGTGCGCGGCTATCCCAAGGCGGGCCGTCTGCTGCCGATGATGGCAAAGCGCCTCGGCATCGATATCAACAAGCTCGATCCCCGTTCGCGCTATCAGCTCGGGCAAAGCTGCGCGATGTGCGTGTCCCACAGCCGCTGCCAACGCTGGCTCAGCAAGGCTCCGGCGGAAAGCACCGAGAACAAGGAATTCTGCCCGAACGCGGACGTGTTCGAAGCGATCCTCGCGCACAAGAAAGAAGGCCCGGCACAACAGGCCTAGCGCCTCTTCTTTGCTTCGCACGACGCAGGCGCGCTAGATTCGCGCGCCTGCTGTGCTACGCAGGTCGGCACGCCGTTGCGCCGTTGCTTGCTCGTCGATCGCGAAGCTGTCGGGGTCGATGATCACGCCGTAAAGCGCGGCGGCGGCCGCAACCGTCACATAGCCCTGGCGCACATCCTTGACGACCGCCTCGATCGCGCGCTCGTAAGGCGGGCCGTAACCGCCGCCGCCGCCCGAACGCACGCGATAGGCGTCGCCATCCTTGGTCAGCTCGAAGATCATCTTGGCGTTGGCATAGTCTTCTTGCCATTTGCCGTCGCGGCGGATCGCCAGCTCGTTGCCGCTGGCTTCGAGCCCGCCATTCAATCCCCAAGGCTTGCAATGCACCCGGTCGACTTGGCAATTGACCGTGAGGTGGGAGCGCGTGCGCAACACGCGCTCGATGCCGAGGCCGCCGCGGAATTTGCCGGCGCCGCCTGAATCGGCGATGAGCGAGAAGCTTTCGATGACCAGCGGGAATTTCGCCTCGGTCTGCTCATTAGGGCTGTTATGCGTGTCGCCGTCATTGATGCACACCGTGGCCGAGACGCCGTCCTCATTGTGCTTGGCACCCCAGCCGCCGCCCACCGGCCCCATCGAGGCGATGAAGAACTCTTTGTTCTTCGGGTTGATGCCGTGCTGGTTGGGGGTGAGCAGATCGGCGTGATGCCCGGCGATCACCCGGTCGGGAATTGCCGGTGCCAGCGCCTTGAACACCGTGTCGATCACGGTCATGGGATAGGTCATCCATTTGCGCATCGGTGCCGGGCGCACCGCGCTCACCACCTTGCCGGCGGGCACGATCGAGGTGAGGCTGCGGAACGAGCCGTCATTCACCGGATAATCGGTCGGCGAGGTGATGCATTTATAGGCGACCTGGGTGCAGCCGATGCCGGTGGTCTGGCCCGAATTGTAAAAGCCGCGCACCTGGCTCGACACTTCGGACAAGTCGATGGTCATCGCATCGCCTGCGACCACGACTTTCACCTTGATCGGCACTTTGCGGCCGACCTCGACCCCGTCATCGTCCATATAGGATTCGGCTTCATAGACGCCGTCGGGAATGGTGATGGTGCGGGCGCGCGCCTTGGCCTCGGCGTGATTCATGATCGCGGCGATCGCGGCGAGCACCTTCTCGCGCCCATAGCGGTCGAGCAGCTGCACGAAACGCCGCTCGCCGGTTTTCACCGCCGCGACCTGCGCGCGCAAATCGCCCATGGCGCGGTTGGGGATGCGCACATTCATGCGGATGAGATCGAGCAGGTCCTCGTTGACCTTGCCGGCATCCTGATATTTGACGATCGGGATTTGCAGCCCTTCGGCATAGATGTCGGTGCCCGAGCCGCGCAACGCGCCGCCGATGTCGAGCCAATGCGCCATGCAGCAGGAAAACCCGGCCAGTGTTCCCTGATGGAAGATCGGCAGGGTCAAGGTGACGTGGTTCAGATGCGAGCCAGTGGTATAGGCGTCGTTGGTGACATAGATGTCGCCCGGCTGCATGCGTTCGATGCCGTAATGCTTGATCTTGGCCTTCACCGTCTCGGCCATGCCGCGGATGAACATGGGCAGGCCCAGCCCGATCGACACGGTTTCGCCCGCGGCGGTGAAGAGGCCGGTGGTGAAGTCGAGCGCCTCGTAGATGATGATGTTGTAAGCGGTGCGCATGAGGTTGGTCTTCATTTCCTCGGTCACCGCGATCACCGCATTGCGCACGATCTCGGTCACCACCGGATCGGCAAGGCGCGCGTTTTGTGTGTCGTGAGAGTCCATCGTTAGGTCCTGCAATATTCTCTACGCATCGTCCCCGCGAAAGCGGGGACCCAGGAGTTATCAGTGCGATATGTCATTATAGAGGTCACGCCATTGCGGGTTGCCGCGTTCGATAAGTTCGAGTTTCCAGGCACGGCGCCACTTCTTGATTTGTTTTTCGCGCAAGATTGCATCGGGCATGGTTTCATGAAACTCGGTATAGACAAGGCGATGAACACCATAATCTTTGGTGAAGCCGTCAGCCACGTGCGATTTGTGCTCCCAGCCGCGACGGGCAATGTCATTGGTCATGCCGACATAAAGCGTCCCGTTGCGTTTGCTTGCAAGAATATAGACGCAAGGATTTTTCATCGCCCGCATTCATGCGCCTCGAATCGGCTCCTGGATGCCCGCTTGCGCGGGCATGAAGAGCAAAGAATCAATTCGCATTTTCACGCCCCTCACGGCTTGAGGGCAAGGCAGTGCTCGACCGGAAAGGCGAGGCAAACCGGCGCGCCGCGGCTGATCGCGGTCGACGGCTGCAGCTGCAGCCGCACCCGTTCCGGCCCGACCGCGACCACGCAATCGAGCAGATTGCCGACATAGACGATGGTGTCGACCGTGCCGCTGAATTGGTTGCCGGCGGCGGCGGCGTTTGCCGGCAACAGCGTGACGTTTTCCGGCCTGATCGCGACCGTCACGCTGGCGCCGGAATTGGCCGGCGCGTCGAGCCGGCATTGCAAGGTGCCGATCCTGGTTTCAACCATGGCGAGCTTGCCGGCGCCGTTGCCGCTCACAGACTTCACCTGCCCCGCCAAGAAATTCGAGCGGCCAATGAAATCGGCGACGAAGGCTTCGTGCGGCTTGGCATAAATGTCGGCGGGCGCGCCTTCCTGGATGATCTTGCCATCCTTCATCACCGCCATCACGTCGGACATGGTGAGCGCTTCGATCTGCTCATGGGTGACAAACAAGGTCGTGACGCCCAGCCGCTCCACCACTTGGCGGATTTCCATGCGCATCTCCTCGCGCAGCTTGGCGTCGAGATTCGAGAGCGGCTCGTCGAGCAGCAGCACGCGCGGCTCCGACACCAGCGCGCGCGCCAAGGCGAGGCGCTGTTGTTGCCCGCCCGAGAGATAAGGCGCCGGCCGCGTTTCGAGGCCTGAAAGCTGAACCAGGGCAAGCGCCTTCATCACGCGGTCGCGGATCTCGGCGCGGCCGGGCTTGGGCCGTTTGTGGCGCAAGGGAAAGGCGACATTCTCGAACACGGTCATGTGCGGCCAGATCGCGTAGGACTGGAACACCATGCCGATATTGCGCTTATGCGGCGGAACCCAGATGCCGCGCGCGGAGGAATAGACCGTCTCGCCGCCGATCGCGATCTCGCCGGAATCGGGATGCTCCAGCCCCGCGACACAGCGCAGGATCGTGGTCTTGCCGCAGCCCGACGGGCCGAGCAGGGTATAGAATGCGCCTTGCTTCACGGTCAGCGAGACGCCTTTCACCGCGTGGTGCTCGCCATGCGCGGTGCGATAGGTCATCGAAAGATTGTTGATGACGATCATGCCAATTCCTGTCAGCGCGGGGCGATCATACCGGCGCGGCGCGCGACCAGCCAGTAGAGCAGCAGCACGGGCAGCATCAATGCGAGCATCACCAGCGCCGCCGCCGAGGCCGAGCCATAGGCCGAAGCCTGCACGAAGCCCCAGACCAGATAAGAGAACGGCAAATTGTTGCTGGTCGAGATCACCACCGGCAGGGTGAGCTCGCGATAAGTCAGCAGCGCGATCCAGATCCAGGCATAAAGCAGGCTCGGCGCCAGCAGCGGCAGCAAGACGCGGCGCAGCACGCCGCTTGTCGCGGCGCCGCAAATCTGCGCCGATTCCTCGAGCTCCTTGTGGATTTGGATAAGCGCGCCATTGGTCATGCGCGTGCCATAGCTCAGCCGTGCCACGACATAGACCAGCACCAGAATCCAGATCGTGCCGTAAATCGGCAGGATGCCACGCAGCACGAACAGCGCCAGCAGCAAGGCGGCGACGCTGAAGACAATCGCCGGGACCGCCAGCGGCAAGAAGGCGATGAAATCGAGCAGGCCGCGCAAGCGGATTTTGGTGCGCAACACCACCCAGGAGATCGCGACGCTGAGAATAAGCGTCACGGTCGGCACGACGATCATCAGGATCGCGGTGTTGGTCCCGGCGCGCCACAGCAAAGCCTGCGGCAGATTCTGGAAGTTGCGCCAGCTCACCGCTTCGAGCGCCGCCGCCGACGGCGTCTGTAGATAAGGCAGAAGCGAAACCCAGCACAGCATCACCAGCGGCAAAAGCTGCGCGACGATGAAATAACCCGCGACGAACAATACCGCGGGCAAGGTGGCGCGGCCGAGCTTGGCGATACGCGGGCGATAGCCTTTACCGGTGACCACCGCGTATTTGGGCGCTTGGCGTTGCGCGCGGCGATAGCACCAGCTGAGAAAGGCGGCGACGATCGCCATGATGACGCTCAAGGTCGCGACATTGCCGTATTCCGGCGCGCCCTCCGACGGGGTGAGCACCCAGAACACATAGGTCGAAAAGGTGAAGATGCGGCGGGTAAGCCCCAGGATCGCCGGCACGTCGAAAGCCGCAAAGCCGATCATCGCGACATAGATCGCCGCAGCGAGAAGGCCGGGCCACAAGACGCGCAAGGTCACGCGCGCCACGGCCTGCCAGGGCTTGGCGCCGCTCATTGCCGCGGCTTCCTCGAGCGCCGGGTCCATCGAGCGCAACACCACCGCCGTCATGATGAAAGCGAGCGGCGTCAGGTTCATGCCTTCGACCACGCCCATCGAAACGATGTTGGCGACGTCGAAAGGCGCGTCGTGCAGCCCCAAGAGTGCGATCAACGCCTGATTGATGAGGCCGATCTTGGGATGCAGCAGGAACACCCAGCCCAAAGCGACGGCAAAGCCCGGGATCAGCAACGCCGTGGTCATGAAGGTGAAAACCACGGGCTTGCCGGGAAAATCCGTGCGCTCGATCAGCCAGGCGATCGGCAGAGCAAGCGCGAAAGCAACCACCAAGGTGACCGCGGCGAATTGCACCGTGTTCCACAGCACGCGATAGGTGAAGCCGTCGAGAAACATCTGACGGTAATGATCGAGCGTATAGCTCAACACCGGATCGCCCGGCGTGCCATGGGTGAAGCTCAGCCACAGCACGATCGCGAGCAGCACCAGAATCGCGGCGATGGCGAGCAAGGCGAGCGCCACCATCACGCCCGGGGCAAGATCGAATCCCGCCCGGCCGCGCGGCGCGGCGCCGCTTTCTTCCGCGATCGTCGCCATGCGCCTCGGCCCTACTGTTTCTCGCGCACCAGCTTGGCGAGCGCGTTATTGGCCGCGTCGAGCCCGGGATGCGAGCGCCACCAATCGATCGTGACGTCGATGAACTTGATGCCTTTGGCCGCGAGCGCATCGGCTTGCGCATGGACATGCGAATCCGGGAAATCGTAAAGGTCGTCGCCGAACAGGTCGAACACCATGTGCTCCTGACCCTCATGGGTCATCATGTAGAGCGTGTAGAGGATCGCGGCGTTCGGATGCGGCGCGTTGGTCGGAATGGCGAGGTAGTCCTCGCGCTTTTGCGCCATGTCGGGGATGACGTGATTGGCGAGAATGTTCTTGTCGCGATATTGCAGCCGGTTGACCGCGCCGCCGCTGCAATCCACCACCAGCGCCGGGATCTCGCCCGAGGCGATGCGATCGGTCGCCTCGCAGCCGGCGAGGCCCGCGAGCTGCGCCGAGAATTGGCGCATGAAAGCCTGGGTTTTCTCGACGCCCCAGACATCGTCGGCGAGCAGCACGTCGAATCCGCCGAGGAAGGGCGTGGTGTAGAATTTTCCCTTGTAGTCGGGCTTCAGCAAATCGGCGGTCGAATTGATCTCCTCGACCCAAGGCGCGGCCTTCACATTATAGAGAATGCCCGGCAAGACGGTTTGAAAGCGCAGCACGCGGCCTTCGGCCTCGACCATCGCGGGCGTGATGCGCGACGGCATGATGCCCGCCCAATCGATCTTTTGGAAAAGGCCTTTCTCGAGATAAGGCGTGATCTGCACGGCGGTGGTGGTGTAGACGTCGGTCGAGGCTTTTTGGCCCGCTTGGAATTCCTGATAGATCAAGGCCGCGAGCGGCCCATAGGCGGGGCCGGGCGTCCATTCCACCGACAGATTGGTGCCGAACATCTTGTTGATCGCGTCCTGCGCCTGCTTGGCGCCTGCGGGACCGGCAAAGACGGTGTTGGTCGAGCGCAGCGCGATCGTGCCTTCGGCCTTCGCGGCTTCGATCACCTTGGCAAGCGCGGGCGTCATCGGCACGGTTTCGGCGCGCGCGGCGTGAAGGGCGAACGCGGCCAGCGCCGCGCCGCAAGCGATCATGGTTTTCATCGGCTGCTTCATGGGTTTCACCGTTCACGCACCAGTTTTGCGAGTTGCTGATTGTCCTGATCGATGCCGGGATGCTCGCGAAACCAGGCGATCGACACGTCGACGAATTTCACGCCGCGATCGATCAAGGCTTGGGCCTTCTCGCGCGCGTGGGAATCCGGGAAGTCGTAGAGGTCGCCGCCGAAATGATCCCACACGATACGTTCCTGCCCCTCATGCGAGAGCAGATAAAGCGTGTAGAGGATCGCGGCGTTGGGATGCGGCGCGTGGACCGGAACGGCGAAATAGACCGGGCGTCGTTCCGCCATGTCGGCGATGATGTGGTTGGCGAGAATGCCCTTGCCGCGATAGGCGGCGCGATAGGGCGCGGCGCCGCTGCAATCGATGGCGAGCGCCGGGATTTCGCCCGAGGCGATGCGATCGATGCTTTCGCAGCCGGCGAGGCCGGCAAGCTGCGGCGACAGACGGCGGACGAAATCCGTGGTCTTGGCGACGCCCCATTGGTCCTTGGCGATCAGCACGTCGAAGCCGGCGAGGAAAGGCGTGGTGTAGAATTTGCCCTTGTATTCCGGCTTCAACAGATCGTCGGCGACGGCGATCTCGTTCACCCAAGGCGCCGCCTGGGCGTTGTAGAGAATGCCCGGATACATGTCGGCATAGCGCAAGGCCTTGCCGTCGCCTTCGACCATGGCCGGCGTGATGCGCGCGGGCCAAAGCTTCACCCAATCGATCGGCTGGAACAGGCCTTTGTCGAGAAACGGCGCCAGCTGATTGGGCGTCGCGGTGTAGATGTCGGTCGAGGCTTTCTCGCCGGCTTGCAGCTCTTGATAGATCAGCGCGGCCATCGGGCCGAAAGCCGGTCCCGGCACCCATTCGATCGTCAGCTTCGTGCCGAACATGCGGTTGACGCCGTCCTCGGCCAGCTTCGCGCCGTCGGGTCCGCCGAGCATGATGTTGGTCCAGCGCAGCTGCAGCTTGCCTTCGCTTTTGGCCGCGGCGACGACTTTGGACAGCTCCGGATTCATCTCGACGGTTTGGGCTTGCGCGTGGGCGGAGATCAGCGCCGAAGCAACCAGCGCGCTCGCGATCAGGCGGAAATTCATCGAACTCGGCGCCTCCTCCGTCTCCGGCGCGGCTGTCCTGCCGCAACTTGTCGCTTGCGTCGAAGCTAGCACAGAGGCCCGAACGCGGGAAAACAAAAGCCCGCAAGCCATCATGGTGATTTCGGCCGCGTGCCCGTGGCGCGAGATTGCTTCCACCGCGCTCTGCTATGTGAAATGGTATCGCGTTAAAAGTCGCGACCGTGAGGGCAAGATGGCACGCTGGATGGTTGTTATCGCCGCTCTGATTCTTGTGCCGGTGCTCGCGCCGCTTGCAGCGCATGCCGACGACGCCAAGGCGGCGCTCGACGCTTCCTCCCACGCAACCAAAGCCGGCGACGACGAGACGCTCGACAATACCAGCTTCTCCTTCGCGTCTTGCGGGTCGACGCAAAGCGGCGAGCGGCTGCTGCTCAGGCTGCGTATCCAAATCAAATCGAATCTGCAAGATGTCGGCGTCGAAGGCCATGTCCAGCTCGACGCGTTTCCCGCCGCCGGCCCTTACGCGACGCCGATCTATAGCGTTGCCGAGGAAGGCGCCGATGCGCGGTTGGAGCCGACCTATTGCCTGCTCTTCGTCGATCGCGGCCTCGAGGAATTTTCCTGGTGGGACGTGCGCAGTCTGCGCAGCGGCAAGTCGGTGTTCGAAACCGACGAAGAGCCGCTGCTTTTTTCGCTGCTCAGCGACGACGACACCAGCGACACCTATGTCGCGGGGTTTTACGTGCCGCCCGACGATGAAAAGCGCAAATCCCTGGCGCAGCCCGACATCGCCGGCGTCGTGGCCGTGAGCCGCGAGGACGCATTGCTCGGCCGTTTGCTGGTGCGCGCCGACGACAAGGATCGCGCCGCAAGGCTGCGCAGCTTTGCCGATGAGCGGCGTTATCTCGCGATCGTCGATGCAAAAAGCGGCGCCGTCGTCGGCAAGGCTTCCGGCGAAAAGCCTTTGTCCAAACGCCCGCTCGCGCTCGAAATCTATTGGGCCGATGCCAATCTGCGGCTGCGCATTCCACTGACGAAGCAAGGGCTCGACCGCGAGCACGCGACTTTGCCCAAGGGTTTGCGCCTAGAGCTTTGGAACGGGCAGGACAAGTAAGGCTTGGCGTATCCTGCGCGACAAAATCGCGCAGAAAAGAAAAGCCCCGACGCTCTGCCGGGGCCCAGTTTGAACAGGGAGGCTATACGTCTCCTAAGACGCAAGGGTCCGAAGACCCTCATTCCGGTTAGCCGACCCGGAAATGCGCAGACCGCGACGGATCGCGGCATTGCATGGTCGCAACTTGCGGCGCGGGGCGCGCCTTTGCCACCGGAAATTCCGATTGTCTCCGTTGCAAAATCTGCATCGCTGTGACCGCGGCCCGGCGCTTTCCGCCGGATTCCTGGCGACGCGCCTTGCGCTTTATGGCATCGTGCCGCGCAACAACTTAGCCGAACCCCAGGGAAGAACCGCCATGAGCCGCCTTAGCGAATTGAAAGTCGCCGATCTCGATGCCGAGCAACAGCGCGCGCTGGCGAAGCTGCGCACGGTCATCTCGCAAGATGGGCTGGGTGGGCCGTTTTCGGTTTGGCTGCGCATGCCGGGGATCGGGCCGGCGATCATCGATCTCTTCGTCGCGATGCGGAACCAGACCAAGCTCGACCGCCGGCTTTTCGAGCTGATGACTCTGGTCGTCATTCGCCGCTGGTCTGCCCAATTCGCGTGGTGGGCGCATGGGCCGCGCGCGCAGCAATTGGGCATCGCGCCCGAGATTGTCGAAGCGATCCGCACCAACCGCGTGCCCACGATTACCAAGCCCGACGAGAGAATCGTCTACGAGCTGACCAGCGAGATCATGGAGAAGCACGCTTTGAGCGAAGCGACCTGCGCGCGCGCCAAAGCGGTTCTGGGCGAAGCCGTGCTGATCGAGCTCGTGACCTCGGTCGGCTTCTACAACATGGTGGGCATCACCTTGATCAGCTTCGACGTGCCCACGCCCGACGGCTCCAAGCCGCTCGGCTGAAGAAAGCGCAACACCAGAATGAAGTCGTCATTCCGCGCTCTTCGACAAGCTCCGGAGCGGCGATAACATCACCCCCACCCTAACCCTCCCCCCTCGAGGGGGAGGGAAGGGAGGGGGGGCGATCGGATGTTTCGATTTGAGACGATAACGCTCTAATCGCCGCCGGCCGAATTCGGGATCACGGGCACCAGCAGATAGGAATCCTGCCCGCCGCCGGCATGGATCGTCACCTTGCCGGCAAAGCGCTCTGGCGGCTTATCCTGGGGGTCGTGATGACCGTAAGGGCCGCAGCTCGGCGCCGACATGTGCTTGTCGCTCGCCGTGATGTCGAGCCGCAGGCGCTGTCCCGGCTTCATGACGAAGCAGGTGGGCCAAATCTCGACGTCGAGCGCCGTCGCCTCACCCGGGACAAGGGGAAGCCGGCGCTTATGGGCGTGGAAAGGCCGGTAAGGCAGCGAGCGCGCCGGATCGAGCTCGCGGTGCGAGGCACGCAGGAAGCCGATCGCCATCTGCGCCGGAAAGCCGCGCGGGCCGATGCCGGGGATTTCCACGCCTTCCGCGCCGATCAGCCGCAATGCAACGAACACGTCGGTGTCGGTCGTGCTCGACGAGACCCACAGCCGCAGCACCACCGGCCCGGTGATCTCGAGGTCGCTTCCTTCGACCGGCGCGGTCTCGAAGCTGATGCCGCCCTCAGGCATCGCATAAGTCGCGCTTGCGGGCTTGGCTGCCGGCGTCCAGCCGAGCGACTGGGCGGCGGCGTCGAGATAAAGCTTTTTCCATTGCGTGCGCGCCAAAGGCCATTCCCGCTCGTCGCGCCATTCGATCTCGGTGCCGTGCCGGATCGCGAGCCGCACCGGCGCGTCTTTCTCCGCGCCATTGTCGAGGCCGCGCAGCCAATGATCGAAGAAGCGGAGCTGCTCGGCCTTGCCCCACTCGGTGTAGAACGGGCCGATATGCGAGCCGACGAACATCAGCAGGCGCTTGTGCTTGGAGGAAACGCCCATGAAGCCTTCGACATTGCCGCGCAGATGCATATGGAAGGCGCCCCAATTCCCCGCCGACAGCAGCGGCACGGTGATCTTGGCGAGGTCGGCCCGCCTTTCAGCGTACCACGCGCCGTCGAATTCGCGTTCGCGGAACTCCTTGCGCCAATCGACGAAATTGCCGTCGTCATCCTCGCCCTGGGTGACGTAATGCTCGTGCCACCAGGAATCCGTGAAGCAGTAATACATGCCGCCTTGGCGGCCCCATTCGCGATAGATGTCGACCATGCCTTCCCACGGGATGATCGCCGCCAGATGCGGCGGCTGCAGCGCCGCCACCGGCCATTGCGACATGGCGTAATAGGAAATGCCCAGGAGGCCGACCTTGCCGTTCGACCAGGGCTGGGTCCCGCACCATTCGATCATGTCGTAGTAATCTTCCTGGTCCTTTCGGCTCATGAAGTCGCGCCTGCCCGGCGATTTGAACGCGCCGCGCGCATCCACCCGCACCATCGCGTAGCCGCGCGGCACCCACCAATCGGGATCGGCGGTCTCCCAGCACGCATTCGGCCCGGTATCGGATTCGGTGCCGTACTCGCGTTGCCGGTGCATCACCGGCAAGTCCTTGCCATAGGGGCTCATGCACAGAATCACCGGAACGGGGCGGTCGCCCTCGGGCCGAAATACGTTCACGGAAAGCGGCGAGCCATCGCGCGTCGCCACCATCAGGTCCTTGTCGATCCGCATCTTCGTTTCGCTCCCTTGGCCTCGTTGCGCCGAGAAACCTCGATCACATCCTTCCGCCGGGTTTTGACCTAGATCAACCCGGTCATTTTATGTCGCGTTAGAAGGGGGCACGGGCCGGCTCGCGCACGGAGCCGACGCTTAACCATGACGCAATTGGCACGGGAGGACATCAGTGGCGGACGTCAAAATCGGGCGCTTCCAACGCATCGCGGTCGAGGAGGGATATATCATCCCCGAGATCGCCGCGCTCGAGCGCATGTCCCCGGCGACGCCGGCATGGAACGATCTTCTGACGGCTTTGCTGGATCTCGGCGACGGCCGCATTCGCGCGATGGACGCGGACGGCATCGCCATGCAGCTTTGCGTTGTCTCCGGCAATTCGCTGCAGGATATCGACCCGGTTCAAGGCAACGCGCTGGCCGCGCTGGCGAATGACCGCCTGGCTGAGGCCGCGCGCAAATATCCCGGCCGCATCACCGGCTTTGCCGCCTTCGCGCCGCTCGATCCCGCGCGCGCCGCAAGCGAAATCGAGCGCGGGGTGAAAAAGCTGGGCCTCAAAGGCGCGGTGATCAAATCGCATTCCGGCGGCCAATATCTCGACGATCGAAAATTTTGGCCGATCTTCGAGACCCTGCAAGCGCTCGACGCGCCGCTCTATATCCATCCGCGCAACCCGGCGCCGGGCATGAGCCAGCCTTTGGACGTTTTCGGCTTCAAGGTCGGCTGGTCCTGGGCCGTCGAGACCGCGACGCATGTCGTCCGGCTCATCGGCAATGGCGTGCTCGACCAGTTTCCGCGCCTGCGCATCGTCATCGGACATATGGGCGAAGGCTTGCCTTTCCTGCTCGACCGGATCGACAACCGCTATTTCTGGGAATACCAGATGGCGGGGGTTGCCCCGAAGCTGAAGCGCAAGCCGAGCGACTATCTGCGCGACAATATCGTCGTCACCACGAGCGGCATGAATTACGCGCCGCCGCTGCTGATGACGATCCAGATGCTCGGCATCGACAATGTTCTCTTCGCGGCCGATTACCCGTTCGAGACGGTGGCCGATTGCGTCGCGGCGATCGACGGTCTCGCGCTTGCCGACCGCGACAAGGAGAAGATTTATTCGCTCAACGCGAAGCGGGTCTTCGCGCTATAGCGTCCCTGATGAAGGGCATACGCTGTGCCGCGGCCCTGATGTCTGGCATCGGGCGAAGCCGAGCGGCGAGCGGCAAAATCTATTTTGGCGTCGGCGGCGGGATCAGATAAGACAGGCGGCGACACGCAAGGCGAGGAACCGCACGCCGATAAACCATCGCCGGCGGCATTGGGAGTGGGGCCATGGGCGAGCAGTTGGGCTTTATCGGCACGGGCAATCTCGGCGCCGCCATGGTGAGCGGCTTGCTGAAGGCCGGCTTCGGCGTGACGGTTTACGACACGGATCCCAAGGTGCTGGCGCCGCTTGCCGCCCAAGGCGCGCGTGTCGCGGCGTCCGCGCGCGCGGTCGGCGATGCGGCGACGATCGTTTTCGCCTGCCTTCCTTCGGTCGAGGTTAGCCGCTCCGTCGCCTTGGCGCCGGATGGCGTTGCCGCCGGCAAGGCGATCGAGATTTATGTCGAAGTCTCGACCTTGGGAATCGAGGCGATCAAGGCCATCGCCGACGGCATGGCGCGCTACGATATCCAGGTGCTCGATACGCCCGCGGTGGGCGGCGGTGGCGGCAGCGGCGTGGCGGAAGGCAAGATGGCTTTGATCAGCGCCGGCCCGCGCGCGGCGTTCGATCGCGTCGCACCCGTTTTCGCCGCGCTGACGCGGAACGTCTTTTATGTCGGCGAGGCTCATGGCCTCGCGCAGGTCTGCAAGGTCGTCAATGCTGCGATGGCGATCACCGGCTTGACCATCGCCTGCGAGGCCATGGTGATGGGCGTCAAAGCCGGGCTCGATCCGCAGCTCTTGCTCGACATCGTCAATGCCGGCAGCGGGCGCAACGTCACGACCGAAGAGCGTTTCGCGCGCACGGTTTTGGCGCGCAAATTCGGCGGCAATCAGCTGCGCATTGCGCTCAAGGACATGAAGCTTTATGCCGAGACCGCGCATGCGTTGAACGTGCCGGCTTTCGTCGGCGCGAACATCGCCGAGATCTGGCAAGCGGCGAACAGCCGCGGCGGCGAGCACCTGATTCAATTCTTCGAGGGCTTTGCCGACATCGAAGTGAAGCGCCTCGAACGCGACCGGACGCCATGACCCAAAGGAGCACAGCAATGCCAAACGTCAAAACCGACATCTCGCGGCGCGCGCTGCTGGCGCTGGCGGCCGCCGCGCCCGTCGCTTCCTGGGCGGGACGCCCCGCCTTCGCCGCGCAAAAGCTGCGCGTCGCCAAGGCCAATCCGCACGCGCTTTCTTTCGTGCCGCTCGATGTCGGCATCGCCAAAGGGTTCTTCCCGAGCTTCGATATCGAGATCAGCGCCTTCACCGGCGCCGCCAAGGCGGCGCAGGCGATGGTCGCGGGCGAAACCGACATCTATCTCGGCGGCGGCACCGACATGGCTTTCGTCGCCAAGGGCGTTCCGATGACCGCGGTCGCCGCGCTGGCCGGGCCGCCCTTGCTGCTGGCGATCATCGTGCCGTGGGATTCGCCGATTAAAACCGCTGACGAATTGCGCGGCAAGAAGGTGCTGGTCTCGACCGTCGGCTCGACCACCGAATGGCTGGTGAAAAAGCTTGCCGATGTGAAGGGCTGGGGTCCCGACGGCATCACCACCGTGGCGATGGGCGGCGATCTCGCCACCCAGGTTGCGGCGCTCCGCACCCATCAGGTCGATGCCATCGTCGGCACTTCCTCGCTCGGCTTCCAGCTCGAGGAAAAGCAGCAAGGCAGGCTGCTGGTGCCGACGGCGTCCTATGTGAAGGACTTCCTGCTGCACGCGATCTTTGCTTCCAACGACCTGATCGCGCGCGATCCCGCTGCGGTGCGCGCCTTCCTCAAAGGCTGGTTCCAGTCGATCGCCTATATGCGCGCCCACAAGGACGAGACCGTGAAGCTGGTTTATCCGATCACCGGGGTCGACGAGGCGGTGGAGAGCAAGGAATACGATCTCGTCATGCCGATGTTCTCGGCCGACGGAAAGTTTCCGCCCGTCGCGCTCGACACGCTTGCGCAGTCCTTCGTCGACCTCAAAATGCTCGATACTAAGCCCGACGTGTCGAAATTCCTGACCGAGAAATATCTGCCCTCGGCCTAGGAATTCCGGCGACACAATCGCGAATTCGTAATTCGATATTGTCTCCCCGGAACGAATGCCTCAAGGCCGGTCGGCGAGATCGACCAGCTCTTGAACCGGTCTCATCTGGTCCTGCACCAGCCAGTGGGTTAGATCGCCGCTCGATACGACGGCGAGGACCTTGCCGTTGTCCACGATCGGCAAGTGGCGGAATCGCCGCGTCGTGATCAATTCCATCGCGTCGCCGACCGTCGCCGTCGGACGGATGCAGGTTGGGTCCCTCGTCATCACCGCTGACACTTTCGTGTTGCTTGGATCGAGGCCGCCCGCCAGCACTTTGTTCAGGGCATCCCGCTCCGTGAAGATGCCGGTCAGCCTTTCGCCATCCATGACGATCAGGGCGCCGATCTTGCCGGCGGTCATCAAGCGCACGCACTCGGTGACGGTGGCATCGGGTCCGACCGAGTGTATGGCTTCGCCCTTCTCGAATATTTGGTTCAAGGGAGTCTGACGCTTGTCTCGCGATTTCATGAAGGACACGGCGAGAATGACGATGATCACGAAGGCAAGGAACAGATACAGCTGCACGCGGCCGAAAAGAGTCGTCAGGATGTCTTCGTTGGCATCGGCCAGTGCCGGAGAGGAAAGCAGGGCGAAAGCGATACCGCTGCCCGCTGGGTAAAGAAGCTTTTTCATCGCGGTTGCGCCGCGATGGCAATGCTGACCGTAACGCGGCTGCTCCCGTGTCGCCGGCGACCAGCCTGTCGCGCTCGCAAAATACGCTTGCGCCGGAAATTGTTGTGTTTTCATGGCCCGAACTCCTCGCAAGGGCCAGGGCGCCATCAGGCATCCATCTCTATCGGAAGCGAGCGACGGTCCTGACCCGTTTCCACGTCAACGACGGGCGATTCAGGCAGCGCGTAGACCGATCCTTCTCCTCAAGACCCTCGGCCGAACCCCCTGTGTTGGTTCGGCATGGCATGAAACGACAAGCTTGTTCGGGGACCGGGAGCCGTCTGATTCGTCCTCCCTTTGCCTGGGGAAATGCTCGGCCATCCCGTGGCGAATGCCTTGATCTGGATCAAGCCCTTCGCGCGTCCCCGCCGACCGCTCAAGGCAGCCTTCAGAAGCTCTGCTTCGGTCAAAGGCGCCGTTGCCTGGCGCCCCGCAGATCTCCGCCCCCCGCGTGCATTAGGCCGCTCGCCCGGACTCGCAACTTAGACCCGCGCCGGGCGTCAGCTTCTCGCGAACCGGCGGTCCAGCGACCAGCGTCCCGGTCCGATCTCGACGAGAAGAAGAAGCGCCGCGATGATGGCGAGATTCTTATAGAAATGCGCTTGATTGGCCGCGCGCGCCGGGCCCTCCATCGTCCAGAAATTGTGAACCAGCACAACCGTGAGCGCGACAAAGGCGATCAGAACGACGGCGGTCCAGCGCGTTTGATAGCCGATGAGTATCAGAATCCCGCCGACCAGATCGATGGCCGCGACAAGATAGGCGATTACGGTCGGCGCGACGATGCCGCCGGTCATCTTGGCGACGGCGATGACCGCGGGATTGGCGATATAGTTGCCGATGTTCGTGAACTGAATGACGCCGAAGACGATGAACACGGCCGACAACAAGACGCGGCTGATCGCCACCGTATAGTCCGACATGATGACATCCTCCCTTTGCGCGGCCAAAGGGGGTTCATTCCCCCGTCGCGGCCCGTTCTCATGCGTATTCCCCGGCTCATCGGGGATCGCGCGCGAACGCTAGCATTCCGGCGCGATAAGCGGAAGTGACCCGAGCGGTCCCTATCTGCTCGGGGTCAAAGAAAGTATTGGCTTGAATCAAATCGAAGCGTCATTCCCGAATTCCGGGGACATCATCCTGAATTCGTAACGCGGCAGTGTCCGCTGAACGCCGGCGAGAGATTGGCTCCCGCATCATCTTGAGATGGGCGGTACCAAAGGGAAACTTGCTATAGGTGCTGGGGCATGCCTACTGTGCTTTGCCCATCGGCAACACGATAAGTCCCGCAAAAAGGGGAGGAAGATTAGATGACCACCATGTTCGTGAGACATACGGTCTCGGATTATAAGGCTTGGCGCAAACTCTACGACGCGTTCGCTGGCGTCCAGAAGGCGAACGGCGTTACGGCCCAGGCCGTCTACCAGGCGGCGGACAACCCGAACGACCTCACGATAACCCACGAATTTTCCACGCTCGGTGCCGCGCAGGCGTTCGTCAAAAGCGAAGAGTTGAAAAAAACGATGCAGAGCGCGGGCGTGGTCGGCGCCCCAACCATCTGGTTCACCGACAAAGTATAAGACATCGGCCATTGCGCAGACACCGCGACCATTCCCTTGTGTGACAGGCGCTCGAGGAGCTGCCTTCGGGCGGCCTCTTTCGTTTATGTAGACGCGTTCCCTTGCTGACAGCGAAACGGCGCCAAATGTCCGAGTCGGGCCAAAATACAAAGGACCACAGGCGCCGGATCATGTTCGGATAACGGCAGCTTGCGGTAATCCTTGGCAACCCCACGCAGGGGACCTGCGCCCTAATTCCCGCCGCCGCCGTTCTTGGCGTCGGTGACTTTGCGTGGCACGAAGTCGCGGAAGACCGCGATGCGTTTCGATGAGCGCAGCTCTTCGGGATAGACGAAGAAGGCCTCGAACTCGCCGCCCACCAAAAGGCAACCGGCATCGCTCTGACAGGATTCCTAACGCCATGATTCCCGCGCGGGTGGAGAAGCTAAAATTCATCGTCGAGGAAATGCAACTTGCATTTCACCTTGCGATGCACCTGACCGAACCCTTCGTCGCCCGCACGCTCGCCCGCCACATTCTCATCAGGGCAGAGAATTTCGTAGAGCATGCGCGGGGTCTTCGCAAGCCGCTCAACGACGCGGGCTATGACACGCGCGACTTTCACATCGCCAAGGAAGCCTACGCGTCCGCCTTTGAGGAATACTTCAAAGCTTCACGGCACCGGCTCAGCGCACATGTTCAGGACTTCGACTTCGGGAAGCGCATCGAGCTCTGGAACGACATCGAAATCGTCAAGATCAGCTTCTTTGTCGATGGCGCACAGGAGATTTACCGGCGCCTGGCGCCCCTTAACTTGCCAGAATACGTCGTCTATGCCGATCCGCCCGAGCTTGCCGACCCAACCGTCCTGGATACCATTCATCAGTTCCAGCGGGCCATGGACAGCCGCAACTGGATCGAAATGGGAACCGACTCTCTCGCCATGACGCGAAACAACACAGCCGCGGTCTTGAACACGACGCCCGTTCATGCGCGCGCGGGGCAACTCGCGCTGATTCGCCGCTGGATCGCTATGCAAGTTGGCCTTCTCGACAAGTTCGCTGCTCATCTCCGTATTGCACGCATCCTCAAGGGCCGCATTATCACCGACCTCGTCAGCTTTTGCGATTGCCTTGTCACGCGCCCGGTCTCAATTGGCGCACCGCAGGCAATGGACGGCTTGGATAAGCTCATCACCGCCAACGGTCAGTCGTCGGCCCCGATCGATAACTTTATTGCCGCCTCAAACTTTCAAGCCGAACTGCAAACAGCGCGGGCCATTCGTGACACTATAGGCGCCCATCTCGAAATCGACGATGCCTATACGATCGCGTCTCTCCTTGCGGGCCTCGATGCCTACGATCTCGGTCAAGGACTCAGCTTCTATAAGCGTGTCGGCGCCGTCTTCACCAAGACTTGCCACAGCATCCTCTTTTTGCGGATGTATGCCGCCGATGGCCGACGCCTATACGGCGTGAGCGCGAGCCAAGCGCCGGCTGTGCCCTACGCGGGTAACAACGTCGCCGGCCCGCCCGCTCCGCTAGGGCCACCCCCGATTAACGATGAAGAGGCCTACCCTAAGAACCTGACGCGCTGGCTCGATGGCGATGACGCCCAGAAAGGGGATGCACGCCAATTTTTCTCGGATGCCTTTGCGGGTTCGCAATCTGTTGAGACGATCGAGGAAGTCGAGCGCTTTGGTGAGGGAGAGCACATATCGAGACACGAATTTCGGAAAGCCCATCAATTCCTTTCATCGATGCTGTCCGACGGGCTTTCGGATTTTGATTTCAAGGGCATCCTTGATCTCATTCTCTCGTGCCGCAGCGGTTGGCCTTACCCGCTCGCGGAAGTCCTCGTCCGTTACGGTCGGGATGCTTCAGTTTTCAGGCAATGGTTGATCTGCTACGCACTTGGCGAGATCGGTAGCGCTCCGCACGCGTCCACGTGCGAATTTCTGGAAGCGCGTGCCCTTTCTCAAAGCTGGCCCATCCGTCTTCAAGCCGCGCTCGCGCGCTTTAAGACGTACATAAAGGCCGAAGGGATTTTTCGGATCAATCATAGAGGTCAGACGAGGGCCGATTACGGCGCCCTCGTGAATTCACTCATGGCGCCCATGTCGGAGCCCGAGCGGTTGGTTTGCTCGCTTGCTTTTGCGAGCATTCTCAGCGGCCCAGCCGTTGGCTCACTTTCCCAGCCGTTCCAAAGCAACTACGTTGCGCTTCAGACCCAAATCGAAACCCTCTGCCTTCCTTTGCTGAAGGATGACGACAAGAGGTCGAAGGCGACGACGTTGAAGCAACTCATCCAGAACAACGACTATGTTGGCCTTTGCGTCCTGGTGGCACTTGACCTCGACGGCGGCGATCGGCACCCCTTGCATGCCGCTCTGATCGACAATTGCTGCGATGGATCGATCGTCACGGCGGGCCACGATCAAGCGTCGCGTCACCTCGCGATGTGCTTCCTTCTGAAGAAGGAGTATCGCATGGCGTTTGAAATCGCTGAAGGGCTAGCGTCGCGGAATCCCGATTGGGTGGGCATCCAGATTTTAGTGGCCCAGATTCTGGGTGATACGCCCGGTGCGGAAGATGAGGCCATGCAAAAGGTCGCCAGCCTTCGCCGCGCCTACAAGTTGACCGCTGACGGGGAGGCCTGTCTTGCCGTTGTCGAAGCGGAGATCGCAAAACGGAAGGGTTCGAGCTAGGCACATGCAGCCGAAAGATGCCTTCGCCGTCGAAAATGCCTTCCGATCCCGCCCTAATTCCCGCCGCCGCCATTCTTGGCGTCGGTGACTTTGCGCAAGAGGAAGTCGCGGAAGACGGCGATGCGCTTCGATGAGCGCAGCTCTTCGGGATAGACGAAGAACGCTTCGAACTCGCCGCCCAACAAATCCGGCAGCACGCGGGTCAGGCCGTTCGATTCCGGCTCCATGAAATCCGGTAAGGACGCGATGCCGAGTCCGGCCTGAAGCGCGCGGATGATCGCCGAGAGATTGTTCACGGAGAGGATCGGATGGCGCTCATAGCCGGGCCGGGCGCCGGCTTCGAGCAGCCAATTCGCGTTGCGCACCGGCGGCCGCGAATCCTGGCCGTAAACGATGATGCGATGCTTGTCGAGCTCTTCGGGCCGTTGCGGCGTGCCGTATTTCTTGAGGTAATCGGGCGAGGCATAAGCATGATGGCGCACCGTCATGAGATGGCGCTGCACCAGATCGGGCTGGCGCGGCGGCGTCATGCGAATGGCGACATCGGCCTCGCGCATGGACAAGTCGAGCTCGCTGTCGTCGACCACCACCGTCATCTGGATCTCGGGATAGAGATCGAGGAATTCGCGGATGCGCGGCGTGAGCCAGGTGGCGCCGAAGGCGACCGTGGTCGTGACTTTGAGCGGCCCTTTCGGCCGGTCCTTCGATTCCGTCAGCATCGCCTCGGTCATGGCGAGCTTGGCGAAAACCTCGCGCGCGGTGCGGAACAGAAGATCGCCTTGCTCGGTGAGGATGAGGCCGCGCGCATGACGGTGGAACAGCGGCACGGACAGGCTTTCCTCGAGCGCGCTGATCTGGCGGCTCACCGCCGATTGGCTCAGATTCAGCGCCTCGCCGGCATGGGTGAAGCTGCCCGCCTCGGCGACCGCGTGAAAGACGCGAAGTTTGTCCCAATCCATCGGCGAGCTCATGGACACGCTACTCCGCGGCGCTGCGTTCGCCGGCTTCGGCGGCGGCGAGGAATTTCTCGGCCTCCAACGCCGCCATGCAGCCCATGCCCGCGGCCGTGACCGCTTGGCGAAACACCTTGTCGCGCACATCGCCCGCGGCGAAGACGCCCGGAATGGCGGTCGCGGTCGAATTGGGCTTGGTGAGGATGTAGCCGCCGTCGTCGAGCGCCAACTGGCCTTTGAACAGCGCGGTCACCGGGTCATGCCCGATGGCGACGAAGACGCCGTCGCAAGCGAGATCGCTGGTCTTGCCGGTCTTGACGTTTTTGAGCCGCAAGCCGGTGACGTGCGCCGGGGGCGCCTCGCCCAAAACCTCATCGACGACGCTGTCCCAGATGACGCGGACTTTCGGATGAGCGAAAAGCCGGGTCTGGAGGATCTGCTCGGCGCGAAACTTGTCGCGGCGGTGGATGATCGTGACCTTGACGGCATGATTGGTGAGATACAGCGCTTCCTCGACCGCAGTATTGCCGCCGCCGATGACGGCGACCTCGCGGCCGCGAAAGAAGAAGCCGTCGCAAGTGGCGCAAGCGGAAACGCCGAAGCCGCGCAGCTTCTCCTCGCCCGGAACGCCGAGCCAGCGCGCTTGCGCGCCGGTGCAGATGACGATGGTCTCGGCGATATAAATATCGCCGCCATCGCCGACGCAGGTGAAAGGCCGGCGCGACAAATCGCAGGAGACGATGATGTCGCTAACGATCCTGGTGCCGACATGCTCGGCCTGTTTCTGCATCTGCTCCATGAGCCACGGGCCCTGGATCACATCGGCAAAGCCGGGATAGTTCTCGACATCGGTGGTGATGGTGAGCTGGCCGCCCGGCTGTAGGCCTTGGACGAGAACCGGCTGCAGATTGGCGCGCGCGCCATAGATCGCCGCAGTGTAGCCCGCCGGTCCGGCGCCGATAACCAGCAGTTTGGTGTGAATGCGTTCGCTCATCAGAATCCGAACATGTGGTCGAGGCTGAATGCCCCCTCAGCGTCCAACACGCCATGATAGCCGAAAAGCCGGCAGCTCAAATCGCGAATGACGATATAGGCGTCGGCGCCCGCGCGCATCCTCGCCGCTTCGGCGAAAATCTCGTGATAACGCCAATAACGCGAGCCCGAGCAGGGAATGGTTAAGCGCTCGCGCGCGATCTCCTTGCCCTGCCGGTCGCACAGGACCAGGTCGGTCGCGCTCGACTCGTGCCACGGGGTCGAGGCCGGGTAAATCAGATGACACAGCGTGTCACAGGGCTCCGGCCCCAAACGCAGAAAGAGCCTTGTCGAAAGCCCGGGCGGATTGCCGGCATAGGATTGCGGCTCGCCGCGATAAGTCAGCACCGTGTTGAAGACATGCGCGCCGAAGCTGGTTTCGGCGGCATGGCCGCTGTTGCGGTCGTGATAGCGGAAGAGCCCGTGCAGCCAGCCATCGCCCGTGCCGCCGGCGGCGAAATCGTAAACCAGCTCGACATGGCCATAGCCTTGCGGCAACGAGGCTCCCGTCAGGATTTCGTCGAGCTCGAGCGCGACCGAGTTGCGGCGCTGCAAGCGGCCGAAGGCGTGGCGCGCGGCTTCGCGTCCCGACGCGTCGTAAGCGATCAAGGCGATCGGCAGCTCGTCCTGGCTGCGCGCCATCGGCGTCGGCAGCACGATCGAGCGCCAGCGCTCGGCCGGCAGAATCGGCGCCGGCAGGAGATAGCCTTTGCCGAGGATCTTGCCGAGCTCGGGCAGCTTCGGGTCGGGCTTCAGATCGCTGCGCTCGACATTCACATGCGCGATGCGCCGCCTGCCGCGTGAAGTCACCTCATAGCGCGGGCGCACCATGTATTTGCCGGCGTTCACTTCGATCTGCTGCGGCCAGCGGGCTTGCGGCAACAAGCTCGCCACGTCGAGCGCATAGGTGGCAAACGGCGCGATCGGCCGGTCGAGCGCTGCGCTGCGCTGGTCGCCCATCAGATTGAGGCTGACGGCGCCGGCAGGGATCGCGCAAGGCTGGCTGTTCTGCAGCCACAAGGTGACGCTCTCGCCGCTGTCGGGCGCGGGCAGGCCGGCATAGAAATCGGCCGGCCAGGAATTGGCGTCATGGGTGCAGGAGAAGGCGCGCTCCTCGCCCTTGTCGCCATAGATGTCGAGCGCGTATTTGACCACGTCGTGCCCGACTGCACCGACGGCATGGAGAAAGAGCTGGCCGGTGAATTCCGGCAGGTTGAAGCGCGCGCGCACCTGTTTGCTGTCGATCACGATGCTGGCGGCGCCGGGCGCGACCGCCTCCTCCCATTCGACCATAGGGTGTCCCGCCTGGTCGAACAGCAAAAGCCATAGTTTGACCGCCTGCGCACCATAGCCGGACCAGTAATTGGCCGTGACCAGCCGGGTCGAAAACCCGCCTGATTCCCGGAAGAAAACAAAGTTGGTCGCGAAGTTGAGCGGGTCGAGATAACGCCGCCCTGGCGTCACCAGCGCCTCCGGCAGGCGCACCGCGTCCAGGGTCAGCAGCTCGGCGCCTTTGGGCAGCAAATGGCGGATCTGGGCGATCGAGCGCTCGGCCTCGAAGGCCAGCACGAGCAGCGCCGCGGCGCCGCACTCCCTGAGTTCCGTGACCGGCCGCGCCGGATGGCCGAGCACGGTCCGGCCGACCGCCAAGGCGTCCTGGACGAAGCACCCCGCCAGATCGAGCTGGCCCAGCGGATAGATCTCGGCCAGCGCCTCGGCTTGGCCTTCGACGTCATAGATCGCGACCTTCTTGCCCTTGAGTCGCAAGAGCAATTCCGCCGCCGCGCGCGCCGCCAAAGGATGCGTCACCGCCTTGAAAAAAGCGTTGCCGCCCCGGCTATTGTTGAAGGTCTCGATCCGCAGCATGGGCCCCCATCACTTAGCAAGCGGAGGCCGTGATTGCTACTGGCTGCCGGACGCGCCGCGGAGGGTTGGGGCGGCTGCGCCCGTCCGCTATGGTGCGCGCCGCCATGACCGTCAGCACGCGAGCAAACCCGGCGCGGACCGAAGCCGATGAGCGGTCGTTCCGCTCCGCGGTCTTCATCCTGTTCGCGCTCACCGTCCTGCGCCTCCTATGGATCGCCGCGGGCGCCACCGATCTCTATCCCGACGAAGCGCAATACTGGCTGTGGTCGCTGAAGCCGGCTTTCGGCTACTACTCGAAACCGCCGCTGATCGCCTGGCTGATCGCGGCCACCACCTGGCTGGCCGGCGGCGACAACGAGCTGGCGGTCAGGCTTGCCGCGCCGCTGCTGCATTTCAGCACGGCGCTGATGGTCTATGCCGTCGCGCAGCGCCTTTATGACGCGCGGGTCGCGTTCTGGACCTCGATCGCCTATGCGACCCTGCCCGGGGTTTGGGTCTCCTCGGTGATCATCTCGACCGATGCTCCGCTGCTCTTTTGCTGGTCGCTGGCGCTCTATGGCTTTGTCAGAGCGCGCGAGCCGAATGGCGCGCGCTGGTGGTGGGCGGTGGGTTTGGCGATGGGCTTCGGCCTGCTCGCCAAATACGCCATGGCCTATTGGATGATCTCGGCGCTGTTGTTTCTGCTCGTCTACCGGGTTGAGCGGCGCCATCTCAAAGGCTTTGCTGCAGCGAGCGCGCTGGGCTTGCTGGTTTATCTGCCGAATTTCATCTGGAATTTGCAGAACGGCCTGGTTTCCTATCGCCATACCGAAGCCAATGCCGCGTTCGGCGGGCCGCTCATCCATCCCGACAAGTTCCTGGCGTTCTTCGGCTCGCAATTCGCCGTGTTCGGCCCGGTTTTCTTCGCCGCCTTGCTGCTGTGCGCGCTGCTTGCCCGGCGCGTCTTGCGCGAAAGGCGCCAGGCGATGCTTGCTTTCTTCGCCTTGCCGACTCTTGCCATGATGCTGGTGGTGAGCTTCCTCTCGCGCGCCGAGCCCAATTGGGCAGCACCCACCTATCTTTCGGCCATCGTGCTGGTGGTCGCGTTTCTCCTCGCCGAGGGTCGGCGGCTGCTCGTCTGGGGCTCGATCGTTTGCCATGTCGCTGCCGTGGTCGGGCTGGCGGAATTGCGGCCGGCGGCGCGGGCCTTGGGCTACGACCTGCCGGCGAAATACGATGCGCTGCACCGGCTGCGCGGCTGGCGTGTGCTCGGCCAGACGGTGGGGCGGATGTTGCGCGAAAATCCCGGTGTCCATCTTCTGGCGGATGATCGCGAGCTGATGGCGGCCTTGACCTATTACGTCGAGCCGCATCCTTTCGACGCGCTCAAATGGAACGCCATGGGCGGCATCCACGACCAGTTCGATCTCACCGCCGATCCGGCGCATTTTGTCGGCGCCGATTTCCTGCTGGTGAGCTATCGCAGCAACATTGACGACATCGTTGCGCGCTTCGCTGCGGTGGAATCGGTCGAGCACATTGTCATCTCGCTGGGTCCCGGGCAGGAGCGGAGCTACGAGCTGCGGGTGCTGCGCGGCTTCAAGGGCTATCGCTGAACTTTTCCGGCCGGAGCGCCAAAGCGATGCCGCTGCGTTTGATGGCGGCGGCCAAGATCCAGGCCGCGACGAACCCGATATAGGCGCCGGCGATCACGTCGCTGACATAGTGGGCGCCGATGATGACCCGGCTCGCGCCGACCAACAGCGCGAGCGCGGCGTAAGCCGGCCAAAGCGGCGGATAGATCGCATAGAGCGCGGTGCCGAGCGCGACGACGGTGATGGCGTGGCCCGAGGGAAAGGACCAGAGATCGGCATGGGGGCCGTTCCAGGTAAAGCCAAAGAGCTGATCGCGGAACAACAGCTCCGGGCGGGCGCGGCCGAATACCGGCTTCACGATATCGGCAAACAGCCCTGGAATCGCAACCGCGGCGAAGACGAAGCTCGCGCGCCGCGCCAAATCGCGCTGCCGCGTGCCGAGCGCCCAAAGGATCGCGACCCCAAGCGGTAGCAGGTAGACGCTGCCTTCGCCCAAACGCGTGATGACGGCAAAGACGCGCTGCAAGAGCGGGTCGCTGTCGTGAAAGTAACGCGCAACCGGCACATCGATGAAAACATAGGAGAAGGCGAAGAGCGCGCCGCAGGCAAGGGTGAGCCAGGCGAAACGCTGCAGCGCGATCGAAGGTCGCCGCAAAGCGTTGCCCAGGGTGGCGAAGCCGTCCTGCGCGATGAGCGTGCGATGGAGCAGCCAACTGGCGGCGTAAACGAAGAAGCCCGAGGCGACCACGTCCGACAGGAAATGGCCGCCCTGCGCGATGCGAACCACGCCGAGCGCCGCGCCGAGCGTCACGGCAGCGGCAATTCCTTGGCGTCGTTGCCGCGCGGCCGGGATCAGGAAAGCCGCCGACACCAGGTAATAGCCCATCGCCGGATCGCCGGCCGGGAAGGAGCAATTGTGCTGGCATTGATCGCTCGGCCGGAAAGCGGGGGTGAATTTCTTGTCGCCGCCGAATTCGATGATTTGCGCCGGGCGTGCGCGGCCCCAGTGATCCTTGAAGATCGTGTTGACGATCAGCCCCGGGCCTAGGGCAAGCGACAAAAGCAAGAAACACGCTGCCTTGGCGTCGAGCCCGAGGATCGGCCGCCGCAGCCACAAGGCCGCGATCAGCGCCGCTGCAACCGCGGCGCCGAAGCCGATCACGGCATAGGGCAAGCCTTGGTGGACGAGACGGAAGGGCGCCCAATCGCCCCAAAAGAATCCTGCGCCGGCGCGATAGAACAACCCGCTGGCCCAGAGATCGATGCCGGGCCATAGAACGAGCCCGCCGCATATGATGAGAAACGCGGTGGCGAACCAGGCAATCCGCCATGCCATGCTAGGCGGCCTCGGTAAAACGGCGGCGGATTTCGGCCGCGGCGCTTGCCGTGTCGTCGGGCGGCGTATAGGACCAAGTCTCGATCGCGCCCGCGAACGGCCTGGTGATGCCGGCATCGCGCATTGTCTTGTGAAAGCGCGCGAATTTTGCCGAGCCGCCTTCCAACTCGATGATGTAGACCGGCTTGCCGGTGGCGGCCGCTTCGCTCACCATCGAAACCGAATCGGCCGTGACGATGACGGCATCGGCCGTGCCGAGCATGGCAAAAAAGGGATTGTCGCCGGTGCCATCCCAGATATAGGCGGGCGCATTCTTAAGCCGCTGATGCAGGACGGGAAGCCGCTCGGCTGCTGTGCGGCGCGAAGGCGTGATCGCGAGCCCGAAACCTTTCTCGGCGAGTTGAGCGAGTTGATCGCAGAGCACGGCAAAGCGGGGCTCGGTCAAGCGGTAGACCTTGTTATCGCCGCCGATCAGGACCGCCACCAAAGGCCGCGGCAAGGCGGCGAGCAACGGCGCAAAGCGCTGGGCCGCTTCGGCAAGCTTTTGCGGCGTCACGCGGTGCACGGCACCGAGGGTGCGAAACACGTTCGTGCCCGGGGCAGGATCGTGGCGCGGCGCAACCATCAAATCGACCTCGCTGCGCGCAAAACGCGGGTCTTGCACCTGCACCCAGAAAGTCTTGCCGCCATTGGCGCGCTTGATCGCGCGCGCCAAGGCGACGGTAGGCCGGCCGCAAGCGATCACGATATCCGGCCAGGGCGGGGTCAGCGCCGCCCCTTTGGGGTCGATCGCCCCCCACGGGAAAAACCACAGGCCGGGGGTGAGGTGACGCCAAGGGGCGCGGATGATGAGGCGCTTTTCGAGGAACGGCCAACCCAGTGCCTCGGCAAGGCCGATCGCTTGGTTGGCCATCCCGATCGTGCCGTCATGCATGACCCAGACGGTCGGCGGGCTCGCAACCCTTGCCATTGCACCCCTGTCGTAATCCGTGGACGAAGCCCGCGGTGTTAGCGGCGGGCTTCGCTGCGGGCAAGCGGCGCCACTGGCTATCTTGAAATATTATTGCTCTACCCTAGGATGAGCAATTATCGTTCGCGATGGCCGATGTTTTAGGAATGTTTCATGCGACGGAGCAAGCTCGATAAAATCGACCTGCGGATTCTGCGCGACCTCCAAGCCGACGGGCGGATCACCAATGTCGACTTGGCGCATCGCGCCGGGATCTCGGCGCCGCCCTGTCTGCGGCGCGTCCGGGCGCTCGAAGAGGCCGGGCTGATCCGCGGCTATCACGCCGACGTCAATCCCGAGGCGCTGGGTTTTGGTGTCACGGTGTTCGCGGGGGTCGGGCTGGCGAGCCAGGCCGAGAACGATCTCAAGGCTTTCGAGCAGTTGGTATCGTCCTGGCCCGAGGTACGCGAGGCGCATATGCTTGCGGGCGAGACCGATTTCCTGCTGAAGGTCGTGGCGTCCGATTGGGACAGCTACCAGCGGTTTCTCACCACCAAGCTCACGGCCGCGCCCAATGTGACGCATGTGAAATCGTCGCTGGCCATTCGCGCCTCGAAATTCGAGCCGGGTGTCCCGATCGAAGCCGACTAAACCGGCTTACTTGAACTGGACCTTGACGATTTCATAGGAGCGGGCGCCGCGCGGCGTCGAAACCTCGACATTATCGCCGATGCTTTTGCCGATCAGGGCGCGCGCCAAGGGCGAGGTGACCGATAGCCTGCCCTTGCTGATATCGGCCTCGTCCTCGCCGACGATCTGATAGATCACTTTTTCTTCGGTCTCTTCGTCTTCCAGCGTCACCGTGGCGCCGAATTTGACCACCTTGCCCGAAAGCTTGGACACGTCGATCACCTCGGCGCGGGCGATCTTGTCCTCGAGCTCCATCACCCGGCCTTCGATAAAGCCTTGGCGCTCGCGCGCGGCGTGGTATTCGGCATTCTCGGCGATGTCGCCTTGCTCGCGCGCCTCCGAGATCGCCCGGATGATCGCCGGCCGGTCGATGGATTTCAGTCTCTTCAGTTCCTCTTGCAGGCGGTTAAAGCCGGCCGAGGTCATCGGTACTTTCGTCATGCGGGAAACTTCGTGCCCGTGGCGTTAATGATCAAAAAAGCTGAAGGAAACATCGCTTAGAAAGGCCCTTCAAAATAAGACTGGACCGGAGCGACTTCAAGGCCGCCCGTCTTTAGGGCGGTGATCGCCTGCACCGCGGCACGCGCTCCCGCTATAGTTGTGTAGTACGGAATCTCGTTCGTCAACGCAGTTCGGCGCAAGCTGAAGCTGTCGGCGATCGCTTGGGCGCCCTCCGTCGTATTGAAGACCAGTTGTACCTCGCCCGACAACATGCTGTCGACGATATGCGGACGGCCTTCCGCGACTTTATTGACGGTTTCGACCGGCAACCCGGCTTGGCGCAGCACCTCGGCGGTGCCGCGCGTCGCAACCAAGGTGAACCCCATCGCGACCAGCTTTTCGCACGGCGCGATCACAGGCGCTTTGTCGTGGTCGCGCACCGAGACGAAGACCCGGCCTTTCAGCGGCAAGGCGACGCCGCTGCCAAGCTGCGACTTGGCGAAGGCGCGGCCGAAATCCGAATCGAGCCCCATGACTTCGCCGGTCGATTTCATTTCCGGCCCGAGAATCAGATCGACGCCGGGGAAACGGGCGAAGGGGAACACGGCTTCTTTGACGGCGACATGGGCGCGGCGCGTCTTGGCTTTGAGCACGAATGCGGCAAGCTTCTCGCCGGCCATCACCCGCGCCGCGATTTTCGCGATCGGCACGCCGATCGCCTTGGCGACGAAGGGCACGGTGCGCGATGCGCGCGGATTGACCTCGAGCACATAAACCGTGTCGCCCTTCACCGCATATTGCACGTTCATCAGCCCGACCACGCTCAAGGCGCGCGCGAGCGCAGCGGTCTGGCGTTTGATCTCGGCCACGGTCGCTTCCGGCAGGGAATAGGGCGGCAGCGAGCAGGCGCTGTCGCCGGAATGAATCCCGGCTTCTTCGATATGCTCCATGATGCCGGCGATGAAGACATCCGTGCCGTCGGCCAGCGCATCGACATCGACCTCGATCGCATCCTGCAAATAGCGGTCGATCAGCACCGGATTGCTGCCGGACACTTTGACCGCCTTGGTCATGTAGCGCGCGAGCCCGGATTTCTCGTGCACGATTTCCATCGCGCGCCCGCCCAGCACATAGGATGGGCGGATCACCACCGGATAGCCGATGCGTTGCGCCACCTCTTCGGCCTCCGCGGTGGAGGTCGCGGTGCCGTTCTCGGGCTGTTTCAAATCGAGCCGTTGCAGCAATTCCTGGAAACGGCGGCGATCCTCGGCGAGATCGATGGCATCGGGCGAGGTGCCGAGAATCGGAATCCGCGCGGCTTCGAGCGCGGCGGCGAGCTTCAGCGGCGTTTGCCCGCCCAGCTGCACGATCACGCCTTTGAGCCGACCTTTGCGCTCTTCGACCCGTACGATCTCGATCACGTCCTCGGCGGTAAGCGGCTCGAAATAAAGCCGGTCCGACGTGTCGTAATCGGTCGAAACCGTTTCCGGATTGCAATTGACCATCACGGTCTCGATGCCCGCCTCTTTGAGGCTGTAGGCCGCGTGGACGCAGCAGTAATCGAACTCGATGCCTTGGCCGATCCGGTTCGGGCCGCCGCCCAGAATCACAACCTTGTCGCGCGACGACGGATCGGCCTCGCATTCGGGCTCGCCGACGCCATCGCCTTCATAAGTCGAATACATGTAAGGGGTGACGGACGGGAATTCGGCTGCGCAAGTGTCGATGCGCTTATAGACCGGGTGAAGGTTGAGACGCGCGCGCCGGTTTGCGATCTCGGGCTCGCTGGTTCCGGCAAGCTCGCTCAGCCGCGCATCGCAAAAGCCCATGCTTTTCAGACGCAGCAGTCCGGCGCGATCCTCCGGCAATCCGTCGCGTTTCACCGCCGCTTCCGCTTCCACGATCTTGCGGATCTCTTCGAGGAACCACGGATCGAATTTGCACGCGGCGTGGATTTCGGCGGTGGTGAGTCCGAAGCGATAGGCCTGCGCGATGGTGAGGAGGCGATCGGGCGTCGGCGTCGACAAGGCGCCGCGGATCGCGCTCTTGTCGCTTTCGGCGCCGGGAATCTCGATCTCGTTAAAGCCGGTCAAACCGGTTTCCATCGAACGCAACACCTTCTGCACCGATTCGGCAAAGCAACGCCCGATCGACATCGCCTCGCCGACCGACTTCATCGAGGTGGTGAGCAGGGCTTGCGCGCCAGGGAACTTCTCGAAGGTAAAGCGCGGCATCTTGGTGACGACATAATCGATTGTCGGCTCGAAGGACGCCGGGGTTACCCGCGTGATCTCGTTCTTCAGCTCGTCGAGCGTATAGCCGACGGCAAGCTTGGCCGCGACCTTGGCGATCGGGAATCCGGTCGCTTTCGAGGCCAGCGCCGAGGATCGCGACACACGCGGATTCATCTCGATGATGACGAGGCGGCCATCGGCCGGGTTCACCGCGAATTGCACGTTCGATCCGCCGGTATCGACCCCGATCTCGCGCAGCACCGCGATCGAGGCGTTGCGCATGATCTGATATTCCTTGTCGGTCAGGGTCAGTGCCGGTGCGACCGTGACGCTGTCGCCGGTATGCACGCCCATCGGATCGACATTCTCGATCGAGCAGATGATGATGCAATTGTCCGCCTTGTCGCGCACCACCTCCATCTCGAATTCCTTCCAGCCGAGCAACGATTCCTCGACCAGAACTTCGTGGACGGGCGAGGTGCGCAAGGCGCCGCGCACCAGCTCGTCGAATTCCTCTTTGTTATAGGCGATGCCGCCGCCCGCGCCGCCCAGGGTGAAGGACGGCCGGATGATCGTCGGCAGCCCCACCCATTCGAGCGCGGCACGCGCTTCCTCGGCCGAGCGGACGAGCTTGCTCTTGGGCGATTCGAGGCCGATACGGTCCATCGCCTCGCGGAACAGCAGCCGGTCTTCGGCCTTGGCGATCGCGGCTTCGGATGCGCCGATGAGCTCGACATTGTGGCGCTTCAGCGCGCCATTCTTCGCCAGCGCCATCGCGGTGTTGAGCGCTGTTTGCCCGCCCATGGTCGGCAGCAGCGCATCGGGTTTTTCCGCTTCGATGATGTGCTCGACGAAGTCCGGCGTGATCGGCTCGATATAGGTTGCATCCGCCAAGCCCGGATCGGTCATGATCGTCGCCGGGTTGGAGTTGACGAGAATGACGCGGTAGCCTTCTTCCTTCAGCGCCTTTACGGCCTGTGCGCCGGAATAGTCGAATTCGCAGGCCTGGCCGATCACGATCGGCCCGGCGCCGATGATCAGCACGCTTTTGATGTCGGTGCGCTTAGGCATGCGAAACCAAAAAATACGAAGACGACATAAATTCCCTCCCCCCTTGAGGGGGAGGGCAGGGAGGGGGGTAAATTCGATCGAACGATTGCGAAACCAACCCCCCACCCGGCAACGCTGTTGCGTTGCCGCCCTCCCCCTCAAGGGGGGAGGGTTGGTTGTGATGAGAGTGTTTGTCGGTGCGCTTCGGCATCGCTTAGCCGCGCTCCTGCATCATCGCGGTGAAGCGCTGGAAGAGATAATGGCTGTCTTGCGGGCCGGGGCTCGCCTCGGGATGGTATTGCACCGAGAAGACCGGCTTGCCCGTCAGCCGCAGCCCCTCATTGGAGCCGTCGAAGAGCGACACATGGGTCACTTCGGCGCTCGCCGGCAGGGATTCGGGGATGACGCAGAAACCGTGATTCTGGCTGGTGATCTCGACCTTGCCGGTGTGCAAATCCTTGACCGGATGATTGGCGCCGCGATGGCCGATCGCCATCTTGCGCGTCTGCCCGCCCAAAGCGAGCGCCAACAATTGATGCCCGAGGCAAATCCCGAAGATCGGCTTGCCGGTCGCGATCAGTTGGCGGATCACCGGCACCGCGTATTGCCCGGTGGCGGCCGGATCGCCCGGCCCGTTCGACAGGAAAATCCCGTCCGGCTCGTGACGTAGAACCTCCTCGGCGGTCGCCGTCGCCGGCACCACCGTCACCGCGCAGCCTTCCGAAGCAAGCATGCGCAGAATGTTGCGCTTGGCGCCGTAATCGACCGCGACGACGCGATGGCGCGGCGCCGTCGCCCTGCCATAGCCGCTGCCGCGCACCCAGCCGGTCTCGTCCCATTGATAGGTTTGGCGGCAGGTCACTTCGGCGGCGAGGTCCATGCCTTCGAGGCCGGGCCAGGCGCGCGCGGTGGCGAGCAGGGCAGGCAAGTCGAGATTGCCGTCGGCGGCGTAGACGAGCGTGCCGTTAGGCGCTCCGCCGTCGCGGATCCGCCGGGTCAGCCGGCGCGTATCGACGCCTGCGACACCGGTCAGGCCGCGCGCCTTGAGCCAGGCATCGAAATGAAGCTGGGCGCGGAAATTCGACGGCTCGGTGATGTCGGCGCGCAGCACGAGGCCGCGCGCCGCCGGGGTCGTCGTCTCGATGTCCTCGCTATTGGCGCCGACATTGCCGATATGCGGGAAGGTGAAAGTGATGATCTGCCCGGCATAGGAGGGATCGGTCATGATCTCCTGATAGCCGGTCATGCTGGTGTTGAAGCAGACTTCGCCGGTGCTGATGCCTGGCGCGCCCAGGCCGCGACCCCAGAAAACGCTGCCATCGGCCAAGACCAAAGCCGCATCCGTGCCTGGTGGGCGCGCTGACAGCAAGGGCGCGTCGGTCATGGGCGGGTTGCAAGCCTCGTCGAACGATGGCCGATGCGCGCCAAAACGCGCCGCTCGGATAGGCCGGCGGCACGGCAAGACAGTGATCGGGTCAAGCGCGGGGCATAGAACGCGCGCATCCTTCCGTCAAGATTGGCTTTACGCTAATTTGCCGCGACTCGACCAAAAGGAGTTTCTCATGCTGCGCGAGCGCTTCAACGAAGCTTTGAAGCAGGCGATGAAAGACAAGGACGCGCTCGCCGTCTCGACCGTCCGCTTGATCCTGGCCCGGTTGAAGGAGCGCGATATCGAGGCGCGGCCCAAGGGCAACACGACCGGCATCGCCGATCCCGACATCCAGCAGATGATGCAGGGCATGATCAAGCAGCGGCGCGAATTGATCGAGCTCTACGACAAGGGCGGCAGGCCCGAACTCGCCGAAAAAGAGCGCGGCGAGATCGCGATCATCGAGCGCTTCCTGCCCAAGGCGATGTCCGATGCCGAAACCGAGGCAGCGATCAAAGAGACGATCGCGGCGGTCGGCGCGGCTGGGATCAAGGACATGGGCAAGGTGATGGCGGCGCTGAAAGAGAAATATGCCGGCCAGCTCGACCCGTCGAAGGCGAGCCAGACGGTGAAAAAGCTGCTGGGATAGACATCGCCGCGCCGCGCACGAGCGTCATTTGACGGTCCGAGCCGGCAGGCTACACTTGGCGCCGCCGTCATGCTGGCGGCTGATAGCTGACCGCCGAAAGCTAACAGCTCCATGGCTTTTCCGCCTCGTTTTCTCGACGAATTGCGCCAGCGCGTATCGCTGGCGGAAATCGTGGGGCGACGCGTCAAGCTGACGCGACGCGGGCGCGAATATGTCGGCTTGTGCCCGTTCCATAAGGAAAAGACGCCGTCCTTCGCCGCGGTCGAGGACAAAGGTTTTTTCCACTGTTTCGGCTGCGGCGCGCATGGCGATGTCATCGGCTTCGTCATGCAGACCGAAAATCTCTCCTTTCCCGAAGCGGTCGAGCAGCTGGCGCGCCAAGCCGGCCTCGACGTGCCGCAGGAGACGCCGGTCGAGCGCGAGCGCGCGGCGCGGCAGGCGACTTTGCAAAGCGCGGTGGATACAGCCTGCGCCTTTTTCGAAAAGATGCTGCACGCGCCCGAAGGGCGCGAGGCGCGGCTTTATCTCGAACGCCGCGGCCTCGACGAGGAAACCATCCGCCGCTTTCGCCTCGGCTATGCGCCCGAAGGACGCGAGCAGCTGAAGCGCGCGCTTGCCAAGGACAATCCCGAAGCGCTGCTGATCGAAGCCGGTCTGTTGCGCAAGCCCGAAGGCGGCGGCGAGAGCTATGACTATTTTCGCCACCGGGTGATTTTTCCGATCGGCGACCGCCGCGGGCGCATCATCGGCTTTGGCGGCCGCGTCCTCGGCGACGGCCAGCCGAAATACCTCAATTCGCCCGACACGCCGCTCTTCCAGAAAGGCCGCAATCTCTATGGCTGGGCCTTGGCGCGTGTGGCCGCCGCCAAGGAGCCGTCGGCGATCGTCGTCGAAGGCTATATGGACGTCATCGCCTTGCATCGCGCCGGCTTCACAACCGCGGTCGCGCCGCTCGGCACGGCGCTGACCGAGGCGCAGATCGAGGAACTGTGGCGCCTCGCGCCGGAGCCGATTCTGTGCTTCGACGGCGACGCCGCGGGGCAACGCGCCGCCGCCCGTGCGTTAGCGCGCGCGCTGCCGATCTTGAAGCCGGGCTTCAGCCTGCGTTTCGCGGCCTTGCCCGGCGCCGAGGATCCCGACTCGTTGATCCTTCGCCACGGTACGGCGGCGATGCGCCAGGTGCTGGAGCGCGCCCGGCCTTTGGCCGAAGTGTTGTGGGCGTTGGAAAGCGCGCAACCGACCGATACGCCCGAGCGGCGTGCCGCGCTGGACAAGCGGCTCGAGGAACAGGTGCGGCTGATCGCCGATCGCAGCGTGCAGGAGCATTACCGCAGCTTTTTCCGCGAGAAGCTGGCAAAGGCTTTCAGCGCGCGGCGCACGGCGTCGGCGGGCAAGCGTTTCACGGGGCCATCGACGGGTATGCGGCGGGCGGGCGGGCAGCCGCGTTTTCCTCGCTACGCTGGGGCTTTGCCTTGGCCCGAGGCTGCGCCCGCGGGGGATCCCGGCTTGCTGGCGCGGCGGCGCGAAGAGGTGTTGCTCGCGCTAATCCTTAATCATCCGTTTCTTTTGCACGAGATGGCGGAGGATTTGGCGGCGCTCGACTGGGTGGCTCCGGATCTTGACAGGCTTTGCCAGGCCATCCAAGAAGCCCATCAAAGACAATCAGAGCTTGATACGACCGCGCTCAAGGACCATCTGAAGGCTAATGGCTTCGCTGACATCGTCGAACGGGTTTTGTCGCCGCGAGTCCTGGTTCATGCCGGTTTCGCGCGGCCCGAGGTCGATGCCGAAACGGCGCGCGGCGGCTGGAACCATATGAAAATCCAATTTCAGCATCGCCTGTCGTCATCGGAAATTAGGGAAGCTGTGGCACACTGCGCGGCGGAGCCGACGGTTGAAAGCTGGGGGCGCGTTGAGCAGTTGCAACGAACCGAGCTGGAAAGTAAAGAGCAGGAAGACGAGGCGGGTTGACGGGGAGGGCCTGGCGACGGGTCGGTGGGCGAGGCCGGGGGTCGATGCGGCGGATGAAGGTTTAATCGGACGGATGGCGATGCCAGGCTATAAGACCCGGCGTCGCGCGCATTTATTGCTAGACGTCATTTCACGGCGGGACGGACATGGCGAGTAAGGCGGCGGGCACGGCGGAAAGTCCGGAAGGACGCGAAGAGGCGGCCGAAGCGCCGTTGCTCGACGCGGTTGCGGCGACAATCAAGAAGATGGTCGCGCGCGGCAAGGAACGCGGTTACGTCACCTATGACGAGTTGAACGCGGCGCTTCCCGCCGATCAAGTTTCCTCCGAACAAATCGAAGACACGATGACGATGCTCTCGGAGCTCGGCGTCAATGTCGTCGAAAACGAGGAGGCCGAGGAAGCCGCCGCCGACGAGGAAGGCGATGGCGAGAACGAGGCTCGCGCCAGCGGCAATCTCGATGACGAAGACATCGGCCGGACCGACGATCCGGTGCGCATGTATCTGCGCGAAATGGGCTCGGTCGAGCTGTTGTCGCGCGAGGGCGAGATCGCGATCGCCAAGCGCATCGAAGCCGGGCGCGAGATGATGATCAGCGGCATTTGCGAAAGCCCGCTGACCATGCGCGCGCTGATCGGCTGGCGCGACTCGCTGATGCAGGATCGCATGCTGCTCCGCGACGTGGTTGATCTCGACGCGACTTATGGCAACAACGCCTTCGAGAACGAGGAAGCGGCCAAGGCGGCCAAAGAGGCCGCCGGCGAAGTGGTCGAGGAAGAGCCCGAAGCCGAGGTGGCCGAGCTCGCCGCCGACGGCGAGGAAGGCGAGGCGGAAGAAGCCGCGATCTCGCTGGCCGCCATGGAAGCCGAGCTGAAACCGGGCGTGCTCGCGATCCTCGAGGAGATCGCGGCGCTTTATAAGAAGCTGCAAAAGCGCCAGGACAACCGTCTCAAATCGCTCAACGAGGGCGAAGAGCTCGGCAAGACCGCCGAGCGCTCCTACGACAAGCTCAAAGGCCAGATCGTCGAGGCGATGAAGAATGTGCGCCTCAACAACGCACGTATCGAGCAGCTCGTCGATCAGCTTTACACGCTCAATCGCCGGCTCGTGACCGCGGAAGGCAAGCTGCTGCGCCATGCCGAGGCCTGCGGCGTGAAGCGCCAGGATTTCCTCAATCACCATATCGGTTTCGAGCTGGCGCCGGATTGGCTGTCGCAAGTGCGGCGTCTGCACGGCAAGGGCTGGTCCGGCTTGGTCAGCAAGCATGGCGACGAGGTCAAGAGCCTCCGCGCCGATATCGCGCGCGTCGCCGCGGAAGCGGCCGTGCCGCCGATGGAATTCCGCCGTATCGTGCAGACCGTGCAGCGCGGCGAGCGCGAGGCCGGGCGCGCCAAGAAGGAAATGGTCGAGGCCAATCTTCGCCTCGTCATCTCGATCGCCAAGAAATACACCAATCGCGGCTTGCAATTCCTCGATCTCATTCAGGAAGGCAATATCGGCCTCATGAAGGCGGTCGATAAATTCGAATATCGCCGCGGCTATAAATTCTCGACCTACGCCACTTGGTGGATCCGTCAGGCGATCACGCGCTCGATCGCCGATCAGGCGCGCACTATCCGCATTCCCGTCCACATGATCGAGACCATCAACAAGCTGGTGCGCACCTCGCGCCAGATGCTGCACGAGATCGGTCGCGAGCCGACGCCCGAGGAGCTGGCCGAGAAGCTCGCCATGCCCTTGGAAAAAGTGCGCAAGGTTCTGAAGATCGCCAAAGAGCCGATCAGCCTCGAGACGCCGATCGGCGACGAAGAGGATTTGCATCTCGGCGATTTCATCGAGGACAAGAACGCCGTGCTGCCTTTGGATGCGGCGATTCAGGCCAATCTGCGCGAGACCACCACCCGGGTTCTGGCGTCGCTGACGCCGCGCGAGGAACGCGTGCTGCGCATGCGCTTCGGCATCGGCATGAACACCGATCACACCTTGGAAGAGGTCGGACAGCAATTCTCGGTGACGCGCGAGCGCATTCGCCAGATCGAGGCGAAGGCGCTCAGGAAGCTCAAGCATCCGAGCCGTTCGCGCAAGCTCAGAAGCTTCCTCGACACCTGAACCCCTGTCGGTAAGCTCCACGACGTTCTAAGCTGACGCTTGATCGCCTCAGCGGGCCTGTAGTTCAGCTGGTTAGAACGCGCCGCTCATAACGGTGTTGTCGCAGGTTCGAGTCCTGCCGGGCCCACCATCCTGCTTCGCGCTACGCGCTTCGCAGGATTGTCTCACTGCTCAATGCGAAGCAGGATGCCCTCCGGAGCCTTGGCGGAGGAGGGCTGCCCAAGTGCGCTACGTTTATCTGCTGCAAAGCGAATCAGTTATTGGCCAGCGCTATGTTGGTGTTACGTCAGATATGAAGCAGCGCCTAGCGGATCACAATGCCGGAAAGTCTCCGCACACGTCCAAATACGTTCCCTCGAAATTGGTGACCTACGTTGCGTTCTCGGACGAGCAAAAAGCCGCGACCTTCGAGCGCTATCTGAAATCTGGGTCGGGACACGCATTCTTAAGTGACGCTGAACCTGATACCCTCGACGGGGTCAGTTGGAGATCGCGCAGGCTATGGTTGGACGTCACCTCGTCCTAATTTAATATATATGTCGCCCAATCGAAGAATATTAACGCACTGATTGAGTTCTGGAAAAATGAGGTGAACACATGTCATCGCCTTCGATCAGTAGCGCGAACAGCCCATTGGATGCGGCACAGAAAATTGTTGCCGAGTTGACGGGTATGACACCTGAGCACCAATCGCTAGCGCTAAAATTTGCGATCGAGACGCTTGGCCTTCAATCACCAGTCGCGCTGTCGTCGACTGGGACACCTCCCGTTCAAATGCTCCGGCCAACACCACAGCACTCGCCAAGCGGCGCGGAGCACTCTACAGACATTAGGTCATTCACGGCGATGAAAGCGCCAAAAAGCGACCAACAGTTTACGGCGGTCGTCGCCTACTTCTATCAATTCGAAGCAAAGCCGGACAACAGGAAGGAGACGATTGACGCAGATATAATGAAGGAAGCGGCTCGCCTTGCCGGCTGGCCTCAAGTCCAGCGTTGGAACATGACGCTCACCAACGCGAAGAACGCGGGATATTTGGATGCCGCAGGCAGCGGAAAATTTAATCTCAGTTCAGTCGGCGAGAACCTAGTGGCAATCACCTTGCCCGGTGATGCCGGCCAGAGCAACAGCGTAAAGAAGAAGCCGAACAAGAGATCTTCGACCAAGAGGGGCGCGAAAAAGAGGTGATGCGCACTCGTTTTGACTGAGGGAGCGCGCAGTCATGCCAACTGTTCACGAGACAATGGACGCCGCGATTAGTGAGTCCGCTGCTGCTCGGAAACGCTTGTCAAAAGTGAAATCCAAACAAGTGCGTGGAGTGGACGAAATCGCCACACTGAAGGCAACTGCCCATACTTGGTTCCGTACGCATAGACCTGTTATAACCGCTGCGGCGCCGAGCGTAGATCTCGCAGCCGTGGACGAGTGCTTTACAGCCGTACTTGATGCGACTGCAAAGCACGCGGCTAAAGTGACATATTTGAACGCGCTGAGAGACGCAAGGGCAGCCCTGATCGCTGTCCGCGCGGCAGCACTCGTTGCCCCCTTCGCCGAGCCGGCTGCGAATACAGATGATCTTGTGCCAGACTTCTCAGCTCTCGTTGGTAATCACCAGATGCGAGATATTCTCACGCGCCGGTGGAACGAGTGCGCTAAATGCGTAAAGGCAGATGCTCATCTTGCGGCTATCGTGATGATGGGCGGATTGCTTGAAGCGCTCTTCGTTGCACGTGCGAACAAGATGTCCGACAAGACTCCACTGACATCGTCCGCGAACGCGCCGAAGGACAAGGCTACTGGCAAGACTATCAATTACCAAGACTGGATGCTGGATTCGTACATCAAAGTGGGCTTTGAACTCGAATGGATTACCGGCTCAGCCAAAGACGTAGCCGACACGTTGAAAGAATATCGAAATTTCGTTCACCCGGCTAAGGAGCTTCGCTACGGCGTGACGCTGGGTCTCAACGATTCTTCGATGTTTTGGCAAGTTACAAAAGCGTTGGCTCGTCAGTTGTTGTTGAGCGCCTAATAGGTATCGGAGCCCAAATGATCCAATGCCTAGTTTGTTTGTGAACGGTCTACCACCTTTTCGCTCGTGCGGGAGATACGCGTTATTGAGCCGCGCGGCGTCGTCGGAATATCGCTGCAGTGTTTGTGACGTTGACCGCGCGTTTCGCGGGTCGATGAGGGGCTGGCAACGCCGTCACGCGTTGAAGCCCATCGCCTCCAGCTCTTCCTGCCGCAGTGCCTGAGGGTCGGGTGTGCCGAACTGTGTCACGGCTTGTCCGGCGGCAAGCAATTGCAGCTCCCGCCGCCACATTCTGCGAAGCATCACCACCGCAGCGTCCGATCGACCCAATTGTTCTCTTGAACGATCCTCGACCTTTCCTTGCCCGCAGATCGACACCCCGTCCTGAATACGGATGATATTCGGGTGCCTCGCGACGTCTTCCCAAGTCTTGCGACCGGAAAGGATCGCCTCGATTTCCTCATGGATTGGCGTGGCTTCGGGACGCTCCCGCCTTTTCGTGTGGTAGACCATGATGAGAAAGTGGAAATGACTTTCGTCGTCGATGGGCACGTACCAGAAGAGCGCCTTGAACCAAAACGGCTTGTCGTCGCGCGTCGTGTGTAGCTGGTGCGCCAGGAAGCACTGATTCGGCATGATGAAGTGAATTTTATCGGGATGCTCGCCGCGCTCTTGGAATTGTGTGAGCCCGAACGGTGTTTCCTCTCCCCAGGTTTTGGTGGGGACAAACGGCCTCGCCGCCGTGTTCACGAGGTGATCTCGATGCGCGAAATTCACATGGACGTCGTCCATGATGTTCTCCGCGCTCTGAAAATAGTTGCACGGGATCATTTCGGCCGACGCGGAGACCGTCCACCCCTCGCGAGCCCCGTCTTCCAGGCCCGGCAGTGGACGAAAGGCCGGAACCTCCCCTTCGCCGAGGTAAGCGAAGACGAGGCCGTGAGCTTCGTGCGTGGGATAGGAGGCAAGTTTCCGCACTCTGTCGCAGAAAGGTTTCGGCTCGGCCGGTTGCTCGACGCATTGTCCGGATTTGTCGAAGCGCCAGCCGTGATACCGGCAGCGAATGGTTTCTCCTTCGATCCAACCAATGTGCAAACGGGTCAGTCGATGCGGGCACTCATTGGTGATGACGTGGGCCTTTCCGCTTTCACCACGGTAGAGCGCTAGCTCCTCGCCGAGGATCCGGATCGGAACGATCTTACCTTGCGGGAGCTTCGCGGAAACGTAAATCGGCTGCCAGTAGCGGCGAAGATATCGCCCTGCCAGCGTGCCCGGACCGGTGCGCACGAAGCCGTCGACCGGTTCAAGGGGACGGTCAAGCTGGTCGCTCGAATCGCTGGTCGTCGTCATTTTCCGCCTCCGGCACCGGTGACAAGCGCAACGCGTCCTTCGCGAACGGCCATGGCGAGGCACCGAGATTGTTTTGTACCCAAACAATCGCATTCCTGAGATGCGCTGTCAAACCTGGGTCGCGGCTGCTTGCTTGCCAGGGCTTTCATCTTTACCTGCAGATCGGGCGAGCAGCTTCGACGCGTCGGCCAAGCTTAGCCCGCTTTGCCGCCCTTCAGCAGAGCGACGAGCGGGTTCGGCGTCGGCGGCGCGATCCGCCGCAGCGTATTGGTGTCGCGATGGTCGAAGGGCGGCGTCTTGCCCCGCAGCGCCAAATCCGTGCGCGTCACATAGGTCCAGCTGCCGTCATCGTTGAAGGTGATGTCGATGCGGTAATAGTCGGTGCGGAACGCTTCATCGAGGAACGTGGTCGAGCAAATCCCGAAGCGCGTATCGCCGCGCCGCGCCTCGACCGAAATGCGTTTGTCGTCCGGCGCCGCCGTGCCGCCCGCCAGCACCACCTGACCGCGCGGGATGGCGATGGTTTGCATGATCAGCCCGGTGGCCGGTTCCCACAGCCAATAGCCGACCTGATCGTGGAAGGTGATCGTTTCCTCCGGCGTGTTGATATGGATGTGGTAGCGCAGCCCATAGAGGAGCTGGGGGCCGTTGGTCTGCGGATCGATCGGCTCCATGCGGATATGCTCGCGGAACACGCGCCGTTCGGGGCCTTCCGCTTTGGGGTTGATATCCACCCCCTGATCGGACTGCCATGTGCCGGCCAGGTGACGCAGCGGGCCGAGATTGGTCAGGGTATCCGGCGAGACATCGTCGGGTTCGGTAAAAATGTCGTCGGGAATGTTCGGCATAGCTTCCTCATGAGGCGCGCACCCGCCAAGAATGCGTGGTCGCCTTTGCGATGACAAGCGACGGCCCGGCTGCAGGGCTCGCTCTTGGCAGGCAATCCGCCGCCCGCCGCTCAGTCGGCCTTGTCGTCGCGCCATAAAAGCGGCGCGAGTTCCGGCGGCTTCGCGCGCAGCCATTGGCGGATTGCATGCATCGTCGGCCGCTCGAAAAAGATGAATGAGAACCAAGAGAGGGCGATCAGGCTGGCGAAAAACAGCACCAGCCGCATCGGCGTGGCAGGGGCATAGACCTGCAGCAAGGGGAAATGCCAAAGATAGATGCCATAGGACACATCGCCCGAGAATTTCGCGACCCACTGCATCGCCGCCGGCATCGTGCTGCGCGCCAAGGTCAGCACAATCGCCGCGAACGCCACGATGTAAATGAATTCGATCGCCGGATGTCCCTCAGCCGGCCAAGGCGGAAACATCATGGCGAGAAACGTGCCGCCGGCGACGAGCCAGCCCAGCCGCGCATGGGCGGAAAACGGAATCCGATGAAGGAACCAGCCGATGGCGAGGCAGGCGAGGGCGGTCAGATAACGCCCCGCATAGGAGGCGATGAAGCCGCCTCTACGATCGATCGCGATCAAGGCGATCGCCGCGACGACAAGCGCGATGGCACGGGCGGCGGACGAGCGCCCGCACAGCGCCAACATGATCAGCCCGCCCCAAAACTCCGCGCCGATGCTCCATGAGGGGGCGTTGAGAGACCAGTTTCCGCTAAAAAGAGACTGTGTCAGCGTGAGCGTTTCGAACAAGCGGAGCGGCGTAATTTCGGAACGCTGACGCATGACCAGCAACGCTGCCGCCATGACCAGGGCGGTCGCGACGTGCAGCGGATAGAGCCGCGCGAAACGGGCGAAAATGAAACCCCGGATCGTCATCCGGCCGGACCGGATAGCCTCGCCATAGGCCTGGGACAGAACATAGCCGGACAGGATGAAAAAGAACGCGACGCACAGGGTGAAGTCGATCGTCAGCCCATGCTTGTAGGCATGGGACAGCCAGCCCGCATGTCCGGCGGCGACGATCAAAGCGGCAACGCCGCGCAGAAGATCGAGCGGCAACAACCGCTGCTTGCCGAAGGTTTCCGTGGTCGCGTTCATCCGGGGCGCACTTTACCGGCAAAAGCGGCAAAGCGCTTCCCCGTTTGGCGCTCGCTTTAGAGTCCCGAGCGGCCGACCGCGTCTTTGAGGAACGAGCCGAAGACCCAGCCTTCCTGGCGATGCTGGCCGTTTTCGCCATCGGTCCGGACCAGCACCCAGGCGCCGCGCCGTTCGACGGGCGTGACTTCGGTATCGCGCGGCAAGGTGGTGGTCACCGCGGCCGAGGGCGAAGGGCCGGCACGAAGATTGACGATCGGGGCGTTGACCACCGCACGCAGCTCGGCGGGCTCCGGCGACTCGACCGGTTTGGGTTTCGGCAGGGAATCGGCCTGGGCAACAACCGGCGCGCTCGCGGGCGCGAGCGCGACGATCTTCGGCCACCAGACATCGCGAACCATCGTCTCGACGCGGGGATAAAGCACCGCGGCCACGACCAGCGACGCGGCAAGAGCCGCGCCGCGGCCAAGGCGGCGGACGAATAGCACGCGATGTTGCCGCTTGATCGCGTCGGTAAAGGAGCCGCGGTTTTTCGCGATCGGCGCGTCGTTCGCCGGCACCGGTTCTTCTTTCGGTTTCGGCCGGCTGGCCATGAGTCGCTGGGTCTCTTCGACCATCCAAGCGCCTTCCACCTTGCGCAGCGCTTCCTGCGCGGCCGCCAGCTCGTCGCGCAAACGGCGCAGCTCGGCACCGTCGCTGCGCGCGCCGCCGGCTTCGGATCGGGTGCGCGTTTCTGCAAGTTCGGCCTCGGCCCGCTCATACCGCGCCGTCGCTTCGGCGAGCGCCTTTTCGGATTGCGCGCGCCATTGCGTTTCCGCGGTGGCGAGACGCGCGGCCTCGCCGGCCTTCCAGGTTTCCTCGGCCTTCAGCAGAGCGCTCTGCGTTGAAGCGAGCTGGTCGCGCAAGCGGCGTAGTTCGGTCTCGTCGCTCTTGCCCTGCTCAGTCGCTTGCCGGGCGCGGGCTGCGAGCTCCGCCTCCACCCGTTCGAACCGGGATTTCGCCTCGGCCAAGGCCTTCGCCGATTGCTCGCGCCATTGCGCCTCGGCGGCGGCGAGACGCGCCGCCGCGTCGCTCTTCCAGGTTTCCTCGGCCTTTGGCAGTGCGCTCTGTGCCGCCGCGAGCTGGTCGCGCAAATGGCGCAGCTCGGCATCGTCGCTCGCGGCGCGCTTGGCCGTTTCCTGGGTGCGCATCGCCGCCATTTCGGCCTCGGCGCGTTCGAATTTCGATGTCGCTTCGGCCAAGGCTTTCGCCGATTGCTCGCGCCATTGCGCCTCGGCGGCGGCGAGGCGCGCTGCCGCGTCAGCCTCCCACGCTTTCTTCGCCGTCGCGCGCGCCGCCTCGGCTTCTTTTTGCCAGCGTTGCCGCGCCTCGTCGATGCGTTCCTGCGCGCGCGCTTCCGCATGGGCGTCGTGCGCTTCGTGTTCCGCTCGCCACTTTGCGCGGCTCTTCTCGAGCACTACCGCGGCTTGCGCCGCAGCTTCGGCGAGGCGCTTTTGCAGCTCGGCGTCCCATTCGCGTCGCGCCGCCGTCAGCGCGGCGTCGATTTTCTCTTTCGCGCCGGCGGCTTGAGCGTGTTCGAGTTCTCGACGCGCGGTGGCCAATTCGGTTTCGCGCGCGGACAGCGTGGCTTTGATCGCGGCGAGTTCGTCGCGCAAACGGCGAAGCTCCGCACTATCGCTGCGGTCGCGTCCGGCCTTGGCTTGGGTGCGTGCTTCCGCCGCGGCTGCCTCGGCCCGCTCGGACCGGGCCGTCGCGTCCGCAAGCGCTTTCGCCGACTGCTCGTGCCATTGGGCCTCGGCGGCGGCGAGCCGAGCGGATTCGGCGGATTTCCAAAGTTTCTCCGCTTGCGACAGAGCAGCGTCGGCGTCAGCTTGCGCGGCTTTGCGCGCTTCCGCGATGCGTTCCTGCGCGCGCGTCTCGGCCTTGGCGAGGCGCTCTTCCAGTTCCGCCTGCGATGCGGCGCGGCTTTTCTCGAGCGTCGCCGTGGCTTGGCTCAGTTCGGTTTCGCGCGCGGACAGCGTCGACTGCGTCGCAGCGAGCGTGTCGCGCAAACGGCGAAACTCGGCTTTCTCGCTCCGATCGCGTGTCGCCTCGGCTTGGGCACGCGCTTCCGCCGTCGCGGCCTCCGCCCGCGCGAGCCGGGCCGTTACCTCTGCCAGCGCCTTCGCGGATTGTTCGCGCCACCGCGTTTCCGCGGCGGCGAGCCGCGCGGCGGTATCGGCTTTCCATGCTTCCGCCGCCTTGGCCAGCGCGGTTTCGGTCTCTCTTTGTCCGTGTTGGCGAGCCTCGTCGACACGCTCCTGCGCGCATGCCTCCGCCTTGGCGAGGCGATCCTCTTGTTCCGCTTGTCCCGTGGCGCGGCTCTTTTCGAGCGCGGCGGCGGCCTCCGCTGCGGCGTCGGCGAGGCGCTTTTGCAGCTCGGCATCCCATTCCGCTCGTGCCGTGGTCAGCGCGGCCGCGATCTTGTCTTTCGCGCCTTCGGCGCGCGCTTGTTCGAGTTCTTGGCGTGCTGCAGCCAAAGCGGCTTCGCGCTCGGCAAGCGCGCCGGCGATCGCAGCCAGCCCATCGCGCAAACGACGAATCTCGGCATCTTCACCGCGATCTGCTGCGGCGGGCGTCGCGGCCGCGGCCGTCGCCTGCCGCGCGACGGCATCGCTGGGCGAGACCGGCAAATCCAGCAATGCGAGGGTGGCGGCGTAATCGTCGTCGACACGGAAGATCCTGAGGGCGAGGGTATGCGCCGCCTCCAGGCCTTCCGGCGGCAAATAGACGAGGCCTTCCAAATCGTCCGGCGTCAGCGACCAGGTACGGTCGCCATTATTATGCCCGCGCGACAGGCGAGCGCGGTCGGGCAAATGCTCGACCCTCAAGGAGAGGGGGCCGCGTCGCAGATAGGGCGAGAGCAGCGGGGCCAGGTCGAGCGGAATACCGCCTGGCGCGGCTGTCGCATCGGCCATCGCGCCTCTCGAGTGGTCCACGCGGTCTGCTCCTGTGGCGGCCGGCCCTTGGGAAAATCCGGCAAAAAGTTGCGCCTTTGCCAGGGCCCCATCCGTGCCGTCTTGGCGCCGGTGCCCGACATGTTTCGCTAGCGGGCTCTATTCTTCGCCAAGCTGGTTAAGCAATCGTTGGCCGCACATCCGGCAAGCGCGATCACAAGGCGATCGGCTGCGGCGGAAGGAGAGGATTCGTCTCAATTGCGTTGCGAAAATGGCGGTTGTGGGCGCTAAGATTACGTTCGATCATAACATTGTTATGGAAGCTGCGGATTTTGCTCGCCAAGGTCGAGCTGATGGATCGAGGCGCATCGGTAGAATTACCGATGCGCGGATTTTCGAGCGGCTCTCGTTGCGCGGCATTTCTGCCTTAGACCTAAACATTGCAGGAGAATAAATGCGGCCGGTCCCCGTCGGCGCCAAAGGCAGTTTCGAGCTCGTGGTGAAACCCGAGCACCTCGCCAATAACTTCAAGGACGCGATGCTCCCGCCGGTGTTGTCGACGCCGGTGATGATCATGATCATGGAAAATGCCGCGCTCAACGCGCTGAAGATTTATCTCGAGCCGGGCGAAAGCGCTGTCGGGACGCGCGTGGATGTCCGTCATCTCGCGGCGACACCGGTCGGCAAACGCGTCACCGGCGAAGCCGAAGTGACCAAGGTCGACGGACGGCGAATCGAATTCAAAGTCTCGGCTGCCGACGAAAAAGAGCAAATCGGCGTCGGCACGCACGAGCGGGCGCTGGTCAATCTCGCGAAGATCGCGGAACGGCTGAAAGCCAAGCAGGGCTGACGGGTTTCCTCCCGCTTGCCGTTCCGGTATCGGTGCCGCGCCCATGGTGCCTCGGCCGGCTTGCCAGTACCCGGCGCGAGGTTTAGCCTTGCACCTAATGCGCGAGCAAAAGCTCGCCGCGAAGATCCAGGAGGAAACCCATGCGCGCCAATCGCGTCGTACCGGTGGCGTTTGCCGTCTTTGTCGTTCTGCTGCAAGCCGGAATCGGGGCGCGCGACGCCCGGGCTGATACAACAGCCGCGTTAACCGGTCAGGTCACGGGGCCCGATGGCGCGCCGCTCGAAGGCGTCGTGGTGACCGCCAATAAGTTTCCTTCGACGATCAGTGTTTCCGTCGTCACGGGCCCTGATGGGCGTTACAGCTTTCCGGCGAGCAAGCTCGATGCCGGTAATTATTTTCTCGCCATTCGCGCTGCAGGTTTCGAGCTCGATGGCGACGGCGCGGCGCAGATCGCGCCGCCGACCCCCGCAACGGTCAATCTCAAGCTCAAGCCGGCTCACGATCTCGCTTCGCAGCTTACCAACGCGGAATGGATGGCGAGTTTTCCTGGCACGCCGGCGCAGAAGGCGACTTTCCTCAATTGCGTCGGCTGTCACACGCTGGAGCGGGTGGCGCGCTCGACGCATACGGCGGATGAATGGGTCGCAACCATCGATCGCATGAATCACTACGCGCAGGTCAGCCAGCCGATCAAGCCGCAAAAGCGCGTCGGCCCGCCCGAGAACACGCCGCCCGCCGATGTTGTGCGCCGACAAGCCGACTATTTGGCCAGCGTCAATCTCAGTGCGGGCCCCGAATGGAAATACGCGCTCAAGACCTTTCCGCGCGTGAGCGGTCGGGGCACGCATGTCGTCATTACCGAATATGCGCTGCCGCGTCCGACCGTCGAGCCGCATGACGTGATCGTCGATCCCAAGGGCCAAGTCTGGTATTCGGATTTCGGCGAAATGTATTTCGGCAGCCTCGATCCCAAAAGCGGCAAGGTCACCGAATATCCCGTGCCGACGCTCAAGCAAGGCTATCCCGTCGGCATGCTCGACCTCGAAACCGATAAGAAGGGCGATTTCTGGCTCGGCGTGATGTTCCAGGGCGCGCTCGCGAAGTTCGATCGCAACACCAAGAAGTTCAAGCTCTGGAGCCTGCCGAAGGAGGCGAACGACGACGTCGCCCAGATCAACATGGTCACGACCCGCTCCGATGTGGACGGGAAAGTGTGGACCAACAATGTCGGCCATGGCGACATTTACCGGCTCGACATCGCGTCCGGCAAAATGGAGCATCTCGAGCCCTATAAGGGTTTGCCGGACGATTGGCCGCAAGCCCATCGCCCGCACGCGATCTACGGGATTGCGGCCGATTCGCGCGACAATCTGTTCTTCACCGATTTCGTTGGCCGCTGGATCGGCCGCATCGATGCCAAGAGCGGTAAGACGTCATTTTATACGACGCCAACCGATAATTCGCGACCGCGCCGCGGCCATATGGACGATCAGGATCGCTTCTGGTTCGCCGAATATGGCGGCAATCGCGTCGCCATGCTCGATACCAAAAGCGGCGCGATCCAGGAATGGGAAATGCCGACGCAATTCACCGCGCCTTACGACGTGACCTGGGACAAGAACGGCGAGCTCTGGACCGGCGGCATGACCACCGACCGCATCGTCCGCCTCGATCCGGAAACCGGGCAAGCGATCGAATATCCGATGCCGGCGGATACCAATGTGCGGCGCGTCTTCGTCGACAATTCGACGACGCCAGTCACGTTCTGGGCGGGGAGCAATCACGCGGCGACGGTGGTCAAAGTCGAGCCGCTGGAGTGATGCAATAACGGCGAAAGGCGAACCGGCCCGGCCGCAACGATGCGGCCGGGCCGGGGCGTTGCTTAGCTTGGTTGCTGTCCCATGAAGTCGCGCTTGCCGAGTTCGACCCCGCAATGGCGCAGGATGTCATAGGCCGTCGTGGTATGGAAATAGAAATTCGGCAGCGCGTGGTGGTAGAGCAGCGTTTGCGCCCGGAAGGTGCGCGTGTTCGGGCCAAGCTGCACCGTCACTTCGCTGTCTTCCTTGCCATCGATCTGCGCCGGCTGGATACTCTTGAGGAAATCCACCACCGTCGCAATACGCTGCTTGAGCTCGCCGAAATTCGCACCGGTATCGGTGAATTTCGGCAACTCGACGCCGGCGATCCGTCCCGGCGCGCAGGCATGGGCGGTCGCCTGCTGCACTTGGCGCGCGAGCGGGAACATGTCGGGCGCCAGCCGCAACTGCAGCAAAAGATTCGGGTCGTATTTGCGCTGCTCGGCGAAGGCTTGCGCCTTGTCGAGGCAGCCCGACAACGCCGGCAGAAGTTGCAGGAAGACCGGAACCGATCCGGAGTACATGGTAATGGGCATCGCAGGCGCTCCCGTGGTTTTATAAGGGGAAAATCGCGGGGATTTTAGCGGCCTTCGCCGCGAAGGTGAAGCGCCATGCTTCGCGGCCGCTTTGCGGAGGGCTGCAATGCCGCTGGCGCGGTTGTAAATGGAGCGCAAAGCCATAAATTGGCCCTTTGCGTGCCGCCTCCGGACTCGGTCGAATGTCGCTCCAGATATCGCGCTACAACCTTCTGCTCGGGATCGTCGCTGCGGCGCTCTTCATGCAGAATCTCGACGGGACCGTGATCACGACCGCCTTGCCGCAAATGGCGGTCTCCTTCGGCACGACCCCGATTCATCTCAGCATCGGCATTACCGCCTATATGCTGAGCTTGGCGGTCTTCATCCCGGTGAGCGGTTGGGTCGCCGATCGCTTCGGCGCGCGCACCATCTTCAGCGCGGCGATCGGGGTCTTCACCTTGGGCTCGGTTCTCTGCGGCATCTGCGACGGCGTGACGGAGTTTGCGTTGTCGCGCGTGTTCCAAGGCATCGGCGGCGCGATGATGGTGCCCGTGGGCCGGCTGGTGCTGTTCCGCGCCGTGGGCAAAGCCGGTCTGGTGCGCGCCTTATCCTATCTCACCATGTCCGCGATGATCGGGCCGGTGCTGGGCCCACCGGTTGGCGGCTTCATCACGACCTATGCGTCGTGGCGCTGGATCTTCTTTCTCAACTTGCCGATCGGCCTCATCGGCGCGGTTCTCGTCTGGTTCTTCATCGAGAATTATCGCGAAGAGGAAAGCCCGGATTTCGACTGGATCGGATTCGTCTTCACCGGCATCGCGATCGCGGCGCTGGTTCTCGATTGTGATCTCGTGGTCCAGCCCGAGACCAGTGCCGTTTTCACCATCGGATTGTTCGCGTTGAGCATCGTCTCGGGCGGTTTCGCCGCCTGGTACATGCTGCGGCGCGCCGAGCCGATCGTCGATCTGAGCCTGTTGCGCATCCCGTCCTTCTTCACGGGCGTCGCGGTCGGCGCGTTGTTCCGCATCGGCGCGGGCTCGGTCAGCTATCTCATGGCGATCCTGCTGCAGGTCAATATGGGCATGTCGGCCTTCCAGTCCGGGATCATCACCTTGGCCGCGGCATTGAGCTCGCTCACCATGAAGATGGCGATTCCGCCGGTCCTGCGGCGCTGGGGCTTCCGCACCGTGCTGCTCGGCAACGGCTTCATCAGTGCGGGCGCGATCGTCGTCTGCGCGTTCGTCGGCCTCTCGACGCCGGGCTATGTCGTGTTCCTCGTGCTGCTGATCGGCGGGTTCTTCCGCTCATTGCAGTTCACCGGGCTGACGACGCTTGCCTATGCCGATATCCCCAATCACCGCACCAGTGCGGCGACCAGCTTTTCGAGCGTGATGCAACAGGTGATGAACGGGATGGGCGTCGCGGTTGCCGCCGTGCTGCTGCACGTCACCCAACTCATCCGCAGCGAAGCGTTCACCACGGTGTCCGTGAACGACATCCGGATCGTCTTCGTCGTAATGTCGCTGGTGGCGCTGTCGGGCTGTTTCTTCTACGCACGCCTCGCTCCCGATGCCGGCGCCGAGGTCAGCGGTCATGGACGTGTGGCGCAGCCGACCGAGGCGGCCGCCGACTAACGCCAAGCCGTCGGTCGCAAGCCGCGGCAAGAATGGGCTAGGATCGCCGCCGCATGGCATTGCCCATTTCCCGCACCATGATCGTGCCGTTGATCGTCGCCTCGGCGCTCTTCATGGAGAATCTCGACGGCACCGTCATCACGACGGCGCTGCCGCAAATGGCGGAATCATTTGGGACAACGCCGATTCATCTGAGCATCGGCATCACCTCTTATGTGCTGAGTCTTGCCATCTTCATCCCGGTGAGCGGCTGGGTTGCCGACCGCTTCGGCGCCCGCTCGGTCTTCCGCGCCGCGATCGCGGTCTTCACGCTTGGCTCGATCTTGTGCGGCTTCTGCAACGACGTTATCGAGTTGACAGCTGCGCGCGTGCTGCAAGGCATGGGCGGCGCGATGATGGTGCCGGTGGGCCGGCTCATCATGTTCCGCAGCATCGAGCGCTCGGAATTCGTCACCGCCATGGCGTATCTCACCGTGCCCGCGCTAGTCGGTCCGATCCTTGGGCCCCCGGTCGGCGGTTTCATCACGACTTATGCCTCTTGGCGCTGGATCTTTTTCCTCAATCTGCCGGTCGGGATTCTCGGCTTCGTTCTGGTGACGACCTTCATCGAGAATTATCGCGAGCCGCAAACGCCCTCGCTCGATTGGGTCGGGTTTCTGCTCTCCGGCACGTCGATCGCCAGCCTCGTTTACGATTGCGACCTGGTCGAGCGGCCCGATTCGAGCCTCGCCCTGATGCTGGCGCTGCTCGGCCTCTCGCTCGCCGCGGGCTTTGCAACCGCTTGGCATGTGCGGCGCCAGCCGCATCCCGTGATCGACCCGACCTTGCTGCGGATCGAGACCTTTTCGGTAAGCGTTCTCGGCGGCACGCTCTTTCGCCTCGGCACCGCCTCGCTCAACTACCTGTTGCCTATCCTGCTGCAAGTCGGGATCGGCTTCACCGCTTTCACCTCGGGCCTGCTGACCCTCGCGACCGCGCTCGGTTCCTTTGCGATGAAGATCGCGGCGATCCCGATTCTGCGGCGTTTCGGGTTTCGCACGGTTCTCTTCGGCAACGCGATCCTCAGCGCGCTCGGCGTGCTGATGTGCGCGGCCTTTACCGAAGCCACGCCGGTCGTGCTGATCTTTCTTGGCCTGCTGATCGGCGGTTTTTTCCGCTCCCTGCACTATACCGCGCTCAATAGCATCGCCTTTGCCGACATCGCGGCCCCGCGCATGAGCGCGGCGACGAGCTTTTCCAGCATGATGCAGCAGATCTCCAATGGCATGGGCGTGGCTTTTGCCGCGGTGGTCCTCAATCTGGTGCTGGTGTCGCGCCATGATTCCGTGACCGAGATTCCGGTCGAGGATCTGCAGATCACCTTCGTGCTGATGACCGTGGTAACGCTCGCATCTTGCTTTTATTTCGCGCGGCTGGCGCCGGATGCCGGCGCCGAAGTCAGCGGCCACCGTGCGGTCGCCGCGCGGCCCGGCAAGCCGCCCGGTACCGACTAGATCATCGCGTTCTAGACGGCTTTGAGCGCCGGCTTCGTCGGCGTCATCGCCGCTTCCATCGCCGGGAAATCGGGCACCGAGCCCCACATGCAGAACGAGGTCAGCGTCGGCGGAAATTGCCGCGGCCGGTAACTCGCTTCGTCCTCGGGCCTGATGTGCTTCACGCCGCAGGAATATTCATAGACCATGTTGTCGGGTCCGTAGAAATAGACCATCACCGCGGTCGACAGCGGATGTCGGCCCGGACCCCAGGCGATCTTCACGCCCTTTTCCTTGAGGAAATAATAGGACTTCATCACGTCGTCGATGTCTTCGACCTGGTGATTGATGTGCTGAACGCCGGGCCTTGCTGCCGGAAATATCGCGATCGAATGATGGCAGGTGCTGATCCGCAGAAGCGGCGCGTCGCCCAGCCAATCCGAGACGCGCGCGCCGCACAGCTGCGTCCAGAATTTCTCGTCGCGCGGCGCGTCGGTCGAGTTCAATCCGATATGGCTGAAATGCGTGATCCCGGCGTCGCGGCTCGGGAAATAGCGCTGGCCGGTATGATAGGGCCGCGCCACGATTTCGATCTTGTTGCCGGTGGGATCGCGCGACTGGATCACGCCGCGCGCCCGGCGCAGCTCGGTGTCGTCCTTGCCGAGCGCCCGCGCGGGATAACCCGCATTGTCCAACGCCGCGCCTGCCGCGTCGAAATCCGCCGGGTCCTTGAGGTCGAAGCCGATGGTATGATCGCTCGGGTCGCCTTCGAAATAGACCAGCGTATGATCGCGCGTGTCGCCGCGCACATCGACCTTGTCGCTACGGAAATAAGCGGCCTTGCCCTCGCGCGCCGCGAGCTGCAGTCCCAGGATCTTGGTCGCGTAGTCGATCGCGCCTTCGAGGTCCCGCGTCCCCAGCCGCACATAGCGGATGTCCTGCAGATTGATCATGGCGTCGTCCTCCGGCCCTCCCAGATCGGCCGGAGTTTTGGTAGCACAAGACCGGCGTCAGCGCGAGGCGGTGGTGGAAGGCGTGCCCAATCCGAGGGTGCGGCCGGGGAAGCCGGCGGCGTCGAAATAACGCGCGCTGCCGACCTGCTGATAGAGCAGCAGGGTCGCGAGCCCGTTGGCGGAAAGCTTCGCGCGCAAGGTCGCGGAAACGGCTGGCGGTGTCGCTCCGCCGGGCAAAGCTTCCGCAATCACGCGCCCTTCGAGCTTGCCCTTGGCGGCGATCTTGAGGCCGAGGAGATGCGCCAAGGTTTTGCCGATATCCGCGTTGCTGACCGGCGCCGGATCGGCAAAACCCGCTTTGAAATCGGGGCCGATGGCGGCCATGAAATTCATGGTTTCGCCGCGGCTGAAGCTGCCATGCATGCCCTGGCCTTGCTGCAAGGGCGTGTCGGCGATTTCGGCGGTGCAGGTGGTCGGCTCGGCGCAGCCGGTGGCGAAGCTGCGGAAATTCACGACGATCGAGGGCGTCGGCGTCACGGCATCGCCGCGCAGTCCGATCGCGCTCAAAGGCAAGGTTCCGGCGATGCGGCCGAGCCGGTCGTCGACGAACAGCCCGCTGACATAGTCTTGCTTCAACAAGGCGGCGACGGTGCGTGCGGCAAGCTTCTTGTCGAGACTCGGAATATAGACGAGATCCGAGCCGCCATTCGCCGCGACGATGAGATCGGGATGCGCGGGATCGAGCCCGATCGCCGCATTGCCGGCTTTCGGATGATGCTCGGCAAGGATCTGCGCGTTCTTGTCGTTGACATCGAAGCTCGGCAGATTGAGTGCCGTCGCAAGATCGAGCGCGAGGAAGCCGGGCGGCAGGAAATGTTGCGGCACATCTGCGTAATGCGCGCTCGCGGCCGGGCTGGTGTGGCTTTCCTTCGCGATGGTCGAAAAGCCGTGATCCGCGGCGATGACGATGTCGGTATCGGCGGCGAGGCCCAGCCGGTCGAGCGCGGCGCGGAGCTTTGCCAAATCGTCGTCGGCGTTCTTGATGGCGGCGAGCGAGGTCGGTCCGTTGATCCCGGGCATGAGCTGATTGAGGCTGTCGCCTTGATTGTGCTGACTGCCATCGGGGTCGCGCGACCAGAACACCAGCACGAAGGGCTGGTTGCGCGCCTTGAACAGCGGCAGCACCACTTTGGTCGTGACGTCGGCAAAGTAGTTCTGCTGGATTACATTGGCGAAGGTCGTGCCCGGATTTGTCATCGTCCCGGCATCGCCATTGAGGCCGCGGCTGGGGGTCGCCAGCGGCAGCAGCGCGTCCTTCATCGCCGCGGCGATGTCGGGCGCCAGCGGAATGCCCGCGGCGCTCCCGGTGGCATCGTCGACGACGATGGTGGGCGCGCCGCTGCGGTCCTTGTGATCGAAGATCAGCACCGGCCCAACCTTGCCGATCGCCGCGGTGCTGAAACCGGAGGCGCGCGCTGCCTCGAGCAAGGTCGTCTCGTCGAGCAGATTGCCGTTGTGGTGCTCGTCGGCATCGCCGAGCACGGCATCGCTTTCGAGGAACGGGGTGACGCTGCCGCCGGCCGCCGCGACCGCATAGCCGGCGAAGATCGTGTTGCTGAAGATGCCGGTATCGCCGAGCCAATGTCCGGTCGCGAGCGCCGACGCGTTCGGCATGGTGAAGGTGGGGAACATCGAATGGCTATTCTGGAAGTTGACGCCCTGGTCGCGAATGGCGGCCATAGTCGGCGCGGTCTGCGGCGTCACCATGCGCGCCCGCAAGCCGTCGGGGACGAAGAGCACGACGTTATGGGGGTGAGCGCCGGCGGCCGGGCTTTGCGGCGTATCCGCTGCCACGGCGCTGTGCGCGCTTGCCAATGCCAGGGTCACGAGGCCGAGCAGCAGTCGGTTCATGGGGTTCCTCCGCATGAAGCGACCCTAGCAATCGCATAAGTCAGTTTTGTGACATCCACTCGTCGATCGGGACGATCATCCTGCCCACCGGCCAAAGCGCGATCTTGGCGAGCTTCAGATGCGCCCAGGCAAAGGGAATGCCGATGATGGTGATGCCAAGGCAGATCGCGATGACGAGATGCGCCAGGGCCAGCCACCAGCCGGCGAGGATCAGCCAGATCACATTGCCGAGAAAGCCCAACGGGCCGGTGCCGAGATCTTCCTGGCCGGTGAAGCGCGCGCGCGAGACGGCCTTGTTGCCGAAAGGCAGGAAAGTGTAGAGCGCGATGTTGAAGGCCGCGCGCGCCCAAGGCAGGCCGATGATCGTGATGGCCATGATGATCGCGGCTACGATCCAACCCGCCGCCATCCACAAGCCACCGGTCAAAACCCAAAGAATATTGAGCAGCAAACGAAGCACATCCATGGGCGGATAACGGCCTTCCTCTCTGGTTTATGCCAATTTGCTTGGAAAAGGTGACGCGAATCGTGGCCGTCGTGCAAACGGGGTCTGAGATTATTTCAGCTCCAATTATGCGGTGAGAGCGGCCTTGTGCTTATCGAGTTGGTTTCGAAGCAGTGCAATAGCGTCTTTCAGCGATTTTGCGCCCATTAGGTTCATTTGCAATTCGCGTTTAGTCTTGGTGCTGTCCACAACGGCGGAACCGAGTTCCTTCGTCCTGTCCCGACACCTAGCCAGAGCGGCGATATCGTCGATCCCGCAATAAATGCTGTCTGAAAATTCGCGAAAGCGCTTCTGGATTTGTGTGAGCCGATGTTGCTCGAATGGTTTCCAGATCGAAGTCCCTGCAATTATGTCCTCAAGACGCCTGTTTGGGTCGACGCCTTTGGCCTCCAGCATCTCTTCGAATTGTTTAAGAGCGAGGTCCGCGTCGTTGATCCGCCGAAGCGCGGTGATACGGACCTCCTCCAGGAGGAGTTCGAGATCATAGTCTTGCTTCTCCTGCCGGTACCGCGTGATCGTCTGCACGATCGTATCGGTGAGGCTGATGCCGGCTGCCGCTGTCGTTAGCGCATCGTCGATTCCAAATGCCATAGCCAAGCCTCCCCCTGTCGAGATGGTCCTTCACGGATAAACCCGATCTCGATTGCTAACAAGCCTGAGAACGTATGGAATGAGGCAATTGTGCGAGCGAAGATCGGCCAAAAGATCGGCCACTTTGGGCATGGTGGAACGAATTCCCCCTAAGAATCACGCTGATACCATCAAAGCAAAGCGGCCAAAATGATGCGGAGATTAGCGGCCATATTCTCCGCATTTTATACGGAGAATAGTCTTTCCTTTGCGGAGAATAACAGGCATAATCTCCGCATAAGGTACGGAGAATGGTCACATATATTCATCAGTTGAAAGATTGGCCCCACTTCCGCTGGAAGCAGGAGGAGCTTGCTATACCGCTGACGGACGCCCGCCACCGGCAGGGACGCTTGCTCGGCCGGATGGACGGACTAAGTCCGAAACTTCGCGCCGAAGCTTCTCTCGAAACTCTCACCGCGGACGCCGTCAAATCGAGCGAAATCGAAGGCGAGAAACTGAGCCAGGCGCAGGTTCGATCCTCGATCGCCCGCCGTCTCAAAATCGATATCGGCGCGCTCGTTCGTGTGGAACGCAACGTCGAAGGCATCGTAGACATGATCCTCGACGCAACCACGAATTACGCCAAACCCCTGACTAAGGAGCGGCTCTTCGGTTGGCACGCGGCCCTGTTTCCCACCGGGTACAGCGGCCTGCAAAAGATCACGGTAGGCGCTTGGCGCCCTCCCAAAGCGGATCCAATGCAGGTTGTGTCCCAGAAAGGGCCCATTGAACGCGTACATTTCGAGGCACCGAGCAGTAAGCGCCTCAATCACGAGATGAAAGAATTTATCGACTGGTTCAACCGCGATTCAAAAGAACTCGATCCCGTACTTAAAGCTGGTATCGCGCACCTTTGGTTCGTAACGATCCATCCTTTTGAGGATGGAAATGGTCGCATCGGGCGCGCGATTGCCGATATGGCACTCGCCCGCTCCGAAAAAAGCGCACAGCGTTTCTACAGCATGTCCGCGCAAATCTGGCAAGAACGCGACCAATATTACGACTATCTCGAAGACACACAGAAGGGCGATCTCGATATCACACTGCACCTCGCATGGTTCCTTGGCTGCTTTGATCGCGCGCTGGCCAGCGCGGAAACGATACTTGCAGGCGTTCTCAAGAAAGCGCGCTTTTGGGAACGGCATTCCGGAGTTTCTCTCAATGACCGGCAACGCGCGATGCTGAATTGCTTGCTCGATGGATTTGAAGGCAAGCTAACGTCGACCAAATGGGCCAAGATAATGAAGTGCTCGCCCGATACGGCGCTTCGTGATATCGACGCTCTCGTCAGACAGGGTATTCTTGTGAAAGACGAAGCAGGCGGGCGCAGCACAAGCTATTCCCGGGCAGAAATTACGTGAGCACCGCATCGTCCAGGTCGTGTTTCGGTCGCCGACACCCCGACCGCGCCATCGATTTGCAGCGTTGTCCAAACCATGCTACGGCGTTTACGTGCTCGCTGCGCCAAAAGAGCGATGCCGGCGCCCCCAGCCACGGCGCAGCAAGGGTCGCGATCGAGGATCGCGACGCAGAGACCTCAGTAGACGTTGGGCGAAATACTCCCATGAAATGGCCATCTAGTATAAATTATTACGTAACATCAGTAACTTATGCAAAGATTCTCAGCGCCTACCAATCTACGCAACTCCTGCACCGCCTGAAATTACAATAAAAAACTAAAGGAAATCAATAACTTGGCAAGTTATCAATACATCTACGTAATGAAGGGTCTCGGCAAGACCTATCCCGGCGGCCGCGAAGTCCTCAAGGATATCTGGCTCTCTTTTCTGCCGGGCGCCAAAATCGGCGTCTTGGGGCCGAACGGCGCCGGCAAATCGACCTTGCTGCGGATCATGGCCGGGATCGAGAAGAACTTCACCGGCGAAGCCTGGGCCGCCGAAGGCACCACGGTCGGCTATCTGCCGCAAGAGCCCGATCTCGATCCCAAAAAAGACGTCGCTGGCAACATCGCCGAAGGTTTGGGCGAGACCAAGGCGCTGCTGGAACGCTTCGAGGCGGTGAGCGCGCGTTTCGCCGAGGAGCTCTCCGACGACGAGATGAACGCGCTGATCGCCGAACAGGGCGAACTGCAGGAGAAAATCGACGCCGCCAATGGCTGGGAGCTCGAGCGTACGATCGAGATCGCGATGGATGCGCTGCGCTGCCCGCCGGGCGATGCCGATGTGACAAAGCTTTCGGGCGGCGAACGCCGCCGCGTCGGCCTGTGCCGCTTGCTCCTGCAAAAGCCCGATCTGCTGCTGCTCGACGAGCCCACCAACCATCTCGACGCGGAATTGGTCGCCTGGCTGCAGCGCTTCTTGCACGATTATGCGGGCACGGTCGTCACCGTCACCCATGACCGCTATTTCCTCGACGAGGTGGCGGGCTGGATCCTCGAGCTCGATCGCGGCCAAGGGATTCCGTACGAGGGCAATTACACCGGCTGGCTCGATCAGAAGCAGAAGCGTCTTGCCCAGGAAGGCAAGCAGGAAGCCGCACGCCAGCGTAGCCTGGAGCATGAGCTCGAATGGGTGCGCCAGAGCCCGCGCGCGCGTCAGGCGAAGAGCAAGGCGCGGCTATCGGCGTTCGAGAGCTTGGTCGCGCAGAGCCGCGAAAAGGCGCCCGACACGGCGCAGATCGTGCTGCCGCCCGGGCCGCGGCTGGGCGATCTCGTGATCGAAGCCGAGCACATTTCAAAAGCTTATGGCGACCGGCTGCTGATCGAAGACCTGTCGTTCCGTCTGCCGCCCGGCGGCATCGTCGGGATCATCGGCGCGAACGGCGCGGGCAAAACCACGCTCTTTCGCATGATCACCGGTCAGGAAAAGCCCGACCGCGGCACCTTCAAGGTCGGCGAAACCGTGAAGCTCGGCTATGTCGACCAATCGCGCGATTCACTCGCGCCGACGAAGACCGTCTGGGAAGAGATTTCCGGCGGCAATGACGAGATCGATCTCGGCCGACGCAAGATGCCCTCGCGCGCCTATTGTTCTTTGTTCAATTTCCGCGGCAGCGATCAGCAGAAAAAGGTCGGGCAGCTTTCTGGCGGCGAGCGCAACCGTGTGCATTTGGCGAAGATGCTGAAGACCGCGGCTAACGTCATTCTGCTCGACGAGCCGACCAACGACCTCGACGTCGATACCTTGCGCGCGCTCGAAGAAGCGCTGCTGGATTTTCCCGGCTGCGCCGTCGTGATCACCCATGACCGCTGGTTTCTCGACCGCATCGCGACGCATATCCTGGCCTTCGAAGGCGACAGCCAAGTGGTGTGGTTCGAGGGCAATTACGCCGATTACGAGGCCGACCGCAAACGCCGGCTTGGCGCTGCCGCCGACCAACCGCATCGCCTGCACTACAAGCCTTTGACCCGCGCCTAGCGCGTCCGATTCAACGTTTTATCGCGTCGCGGCCGCCGAGGCTGTCGGTGCTGGACCCGCGAGGCGTTCCTGAAGCGCCTTGTTGAGGCCTTCGACCGTGCCGCCACTACGGTCTGCCACGGCGGCGATCTCATCGCGCTGCGTCAACGCCATGCTGATGCCTTCGACCGACACGTCGACGATCTTGAACGAGCCATCCGCTTCCTTGCGCACATGCCATTCGATTTTGGCGGGCGGCGCGCCGCCATTCGGGTCGACGAATTGGCTGAGTACCACGGTGGTGATATCGCTTTCCGGCCTTGTGCCGGTCACTTGAATGATCTGGCCGCTATAGGCCTTGAAGCGCGAAGAATAAGTGCGCACCACCCAATCCTCGAATAGGCCGGCGAATTCCTGGCGCGCGCCATCGCTCGCGCCGTTCCAATACCGCCCCAGCACGAACCGAGAAATGCGCGGGATGTCGAAACCGGCTTCCAATAGGCCGCGGAACTTGGTTGCGCGGTCTTCGTCGGAAACCTGCTGTGCTTTGATATTGGCAATCGCTTCGCCGACCAGGTTGTTGATCAATGCGGCGGGATCGGCGGCCTGAAGCGCGCGCGCGCCCGGCAGGGCAAGGCCGAAAACCAGGCCGATAACCGACAGGATCAGGGTAATGCGCTGGCGCATGGCAGGCTTAGGCCCCCTTTATTGGTTAGTCCTCCGAGTCGCAAGGATATGTCCGAGGTCCCAACCCGGCAAGACCTTGGACCCAAGCGCGAGAGGTCTACCACGGGTTTGTTAACCCCTAACTAACTGATTGACAGTACATATAAGGACATGTTTATATTCGGAAGTCCTTAAGATAAGGTGCTGTTTGGAAACCATACTTTCCGGCCTCCGTGCCGCAGCCGAGGCGACGCGATTGCGTCTGCTGTTGCTTTGCGCGCGCGGCGAGCTGACGGTGAGCGAGCTCACCGACATCCTGGGTCAAAGCCAGCCCCGGGTGTCGCGGCATCTGAAGCTGCTGTGCGATGCCGGGCTGCTCGACCGTTTCCGTGAAGGAACCTGGGTCTTCTACCGCTTGGCGGAACGTGGCCGCGGCGCCGAGCTGGCGCAGCGCATTTGCGCCTCGGTCCCGGAGGACGATCCGACGGTGCTGCTCGACCAAGCACGGCTCGACACGGTGAAACGGCAGCGCGCCGAGATCGCGAATGCTTATTTCCGCGCGAATGCGGCGCAATGGGATCAGATCCGCTCGCTTCACATCGCCGAGCGGGAAGTCGAAGGCGCGGTGCTCGACGCCCTTTCGGGCGCGCCGGTGCATGATCTGCTCGATCTCGGCACCGGCACGGGCCGTATGCTCGAGATCTTCGGGCCGCGTGTCGATCACGCCATCGGCATCGACAGCTCGCGCGAAATGTTGGCCGTCGCGCGCGTCAATCTCGAGCGCGCCGATTTGCGCAATTGCACGATTCGTCAGGGCGATATCTATCAGCTTCCCCTGCCGAGCGCCGCGTTCGACGCGGCGATCTTTCATCAGGTGCTGCATTACGCCGACCGGCCGTCCCTGGCGATCGTCGAAGCGGCGCGGATGCTGCGCCCGCAAGGGCGGCTCGTGATTGTCGATTTCGCGCCGCACGCTTTGGAATTCCTGCGCAAGGAGCAAGCCCACCGGCATCTCGGCTTCGGCGACGCCGAGGTCACGCAATGGTGCCGCGAGGCTGGGCTGGTGCCGGAGCCCGTGCGTCATCTGATCGGGCAGCCTCTGACCGTGTCGATTTGGGTCGCCTGGCGGCGCGAAGAAACCAAAGCCGGCGACTCGTCGTTTCCCCGGGCGGCCGTGTCGTGACCGCGGCGCCCCAGCTTTCCTTCGAGTTCTTTCCGCCCAAAACGCCCGAGATGGAAGTGAATTTGTGGCACGCGGTGACGCGCCTCGCGCCGCTCGCCCCGCGCTTCGTTTCCGTGACCTATGGCGCCGGCGGCTCCACGCGCGAGCGCACCCATGCCACGGTCGCGCGGCTTCGCCGCGAAACCGCGCTGGAGCCCGCGGCGCATTTGACTTGCGTCGGTGCGAGCCGCGCCGAGATCGACGATATCGCGCGGCGCTATTGGCAGGCCGGAATCCGCCATATCGTTGCCTTGCGCGGCGATCCGCCGCCCGGCCAATCCTATCGCGCCGACGCCAATGGCTATGCCGGCGCCGCCGCTCTGGTGACCGGTCTGCGGCGGGTCGCGGATTTCGAGATCAGCGTTGCAGCCTATCCCGAAACCCATCCCGAGGCGTCAAGCCCCGAGGCGGATCTCGACAATCTGAAACGCAAGATCGATGCCGGTGCGTGCCGCGCGATCACGCAATTCTTCTTCGCGACGGAGCGCTATTTTCGCTTTCTCGATCGCGTACGCGCGGCCGGGGTCGCGGTCCCGGTCGTGCCGGGCATTTTGCCCGTAGGCAATTTCGCGCAGGTGAAAAAATTCGCCGCGCTGTGCGGCGCGAGCATTCCGGCGCGGTTCGCGTCGCGCTTCGAAGGGCTTGCCGACAAGCCGGAAAGTCGCGCGGCGCTTGCCATCGAGGTCGCGGTCGAGCAATGCGACGCTTTGCGTGCCGGCGGCGTCGACGCGTTCCATTTCTACACGCTCAACCGTGGCGATCTCGTCCTCGCCATCTGCGACGCGCTCGGCGTGCATTCCGCCGCCTTTGCCGGCACCTGACACAAGCCCCACTTCCATGGCCCATATTCTTGATTTCCTGTCCGACAATGTTCTCCTGTGCGATGGCGCCACCGGCACGCGCGTCCAAGCGCTGCCGCTACGTATCGAGGAGGATTATCGCGGTCACGAGAATTGCCCCGAGATTCTGAACGAGAGCCGTCCCGATCTGGTGCTCGACATCCATCGCGGCTATCTCGCTGCCGGCTCCGACGCGGTTCAAACCAACAGCTTCGGCGGCTCGCCTTTGACCTTGGCCGAGTTCGGCATCGCCGACAAAGCCTATGATCTGAATCTCCGCGCGGCAGGCTTGGCGCGCGAGGCGATCGCTGAATTCGCCAAGGATGGCCGCCCGCGTTTCGTCATCGGCGCGGTCGGGCCAGGCACGCGCCTGCCTTCCTTGGGTCATATCGGCTACCAAACGATCGAGGACGCCTTGACCGTGCAATGTCGCGGTCTGATCGATGGGGGCGCCGACGCGATCCTGATCGAAACCTGCCAGGACCCGCTGCAAATCAAAGCGGCCGTGAACGCCGCTAAACGCGCGCGCGCTGCGGCTGGCGGCGATCAGGCGATTTTCGTGCAAGTCACGGTCGAAACCACCGGCACCTTGCTGGTCGGCGCCGACATCGCGGCGGCGGCGACCGTCGTCGATGCGCTCGACGTGCCGCTGATCGGCCTCAACTGCGCCACCGGTCCGCAAGAAATGGCCGAGCACGTCAAATGGCTCGCCGAGAACTGGGCGGGCCGCATCTCGGTCCAGCCCAATGCCGGTCTGCCGGAATTGCATCACGGTCACGCCCACTACCCGTTGACCCCACGGGAATTGGCGCAATGGCAGGAGCGCTTTGTCGTCGAGGACGGGGTCAATCTCATCGGCGGATGTTGCGGGACCGGGATCGAGCATATCGCGGCGCTCGATGCGATGTTGCGCCGCCTGGCGAATGACGGCGCGCGCCCGCGCGCGAAAAGCCGCCGCAGCGCGTGGGTCCCCGCCCTTGCCTCGCTCTACGCGCAGACGCCACTTCGGCAGGAAAACGCGTATCTGTCGATCGGCGAGCGTTGCAACGCGAACGGCTCCAAGCGCTTCCGGCAATATCAGGAAAAGGGCGACTGGGACGGCTGTATCGAGATGGCGCGCGAGCAGATCAAGGAGGGCTCGCACGCGATCGACGTGAGCACCGCTTTCGTCGGCCGCGACGAGATCGCCGAGATGAACGAGGTGGTCAGTCGCATGCGCGGCGCGGTCGCGGCGCCGCTGGTCATCGACAGCACCGAATTGCCGGTGCTTGAAGCCGCGTTGAAGCTTTATGGCGGCAAGCCGGTCCTCAACTCGATCAATTTCGAGGATGGCGAAGAGTCTGCCGCCAAGCGGCTTACCCTTGCACGGCGTTTCGGTTCCGCCGTGATCGCTTTGACGATCGACGAGCAGGGCATGGCGAAAGAAGCGCCGCGCAAGCTTGCCATCGCGCAGCGCTTGCGCGACTTCGCTTGCGCGCGCTTCGGGCTCAAGGAGTCCGATCTCATCATCGACCCGCTGACCTTCACGATCTGCACCGGCAACGCCGAAGATCGCCGCCTTGGGGTCGATACGCTCGACGGGATTGAATTGATCGCGCGCGAGATGCCCGATTGTCAGCTTCTCCTCGGCCTTTCCAATATCTCATTCGGTCTCAACCCGGCGGCGCGAGCGGTGCTCAATTCGGTTTTTCTCGACCATGCACTGAAGCGCGGTCTCACTTCGGCCATTCTTCATGTCTCGAAGATTCTGCCGCTGCACGTGATCCCCGAGGCCGAGCGGAAGGCCGCGGAGGATTTGATCTTCGATCGCCGGCGCGAGGGTTTCGATCCGCTCCACGCCTTCATCGCCTTGTTCCGCGATCGCAGCGTGGAAGAGGTGAAGAAGAAGGAGCGCCCGGCCGAGCTCGGTCCGCGCCTGGCACAACGCATCGTCGATGGCGACCGGCAAGGGCTTACCGAGGATCTTGAGCTGGCGCTCGCCCAATATCCGCCCTTGGAGATCATCAACACCTTCTTGCTCGACGGCATGAAGGTGGTGGGCGAGCTGTTCGGTGCGGGCAAGATGCAGCTGCCTTTCGTGTTGCAATCGGCCGAGACCATGAAGGCCGCGGTCGCCTATCTCGAACCCTTCATGGAGCGCAAGGAAGGGCATCAGCGCGGCACCATCGTGCTCGCAACGGTGAAAGGCGATGTCCACGATATCGGCAAGAACCTCGTCGACATCATTCTCACCAATAATGGCTACAAGGTGGTCAATCTCGGAATCAAGCAGCCGCTGGCGGCCATTCTCGAGGCCGCCGCCGCGCACAAAGCCGATGCCATCGGCATGTCGGGCTTGCTGGTCAAATCGACCGTGGTGATGCGCGAGAATCTCGAAGAGATGACCCGTCAAGGGCTGCATCTGCCGGTGATGCTGGGCGGCGCCGCGCTCACGCGCCGCTACGTCGAAGAAGATTGCCGCAAGACCTATGCCTGCGGCCGGGTCGCCTATGCGGGCGACGCGTTCGATGGGTTGACCTTGATGGAAAAGGTCGTCGCGGGCAGCTTCGACACGCATCTCGCCGCGCTTCAGGCGGCCAATGAAGGCCGTCCCGTCAACGAGAAGCGCAAGCTCGGCCGCGCCGCCGATGCGAAGCCCTTGCGTCCGGTCGATGTCGAAGAAATCCGCCTACGGCGCGCCGAGCTTCATCGCGGCGTGGCGGTCCCCGAGGCACCCTTCTGTGGTCCGCGCATCATCACGCAGGTGCCGGCCAAAGCGCTCGTGCCTTATCTCAACGAGCGCATGCTTTACCAGTTCCAATGGGGATTCCGGAAGGACGGCCGCACGCTCGATGAATTCATGGAGTGGGCGCATCACGAGCTGCGCCCGATCTTGAAACGGATGCTCGATCTGACCGAGGAGCAAGACATCCTTCGCCCGCAAGCGGCTTATGGCTATTGGAAATGCGCCGCCGAAGGCAATGACGCGATTCTGTTTGACGAAGACGGCAGCACCGAGGTCGCGCGTTTCACCCTGCCGCGGCAGAACCGCGACGGCGGGTTGTGCATCGCCGATTTCCTGCGCGATGTCGGCGATCCGCAACGCGACGTGATCGGCTTGCAGCTCGTCACCATGGGCGGGCGCGCCTCGGACGTGGCGCGGCAATGGTTCGCCGAGAATCGCTATCAGGACTATCTCTATTTGCACGGCCTGTCGGTCGAGATGGCCGAAGCGCTGGCCGAGTATGTTCACAAGCGCATCCGCGGCGAGCTGGGTTTCGCGGCGGAAGAGCCGCGCGACATGCATGCGCTCTTGCAGCAGGGATATCGCGGCAGCCGCTATTCCTTCGGCTATCCCGCCTGTCCCAACCTCGCCGATCAGCGTCAGCTTCTGGCCCTGCTGCGCGCCGAAGAGATCGGCGTGGCGTTATCCGAGGAAGATCAGCTCGAGCCCGAACAATCCACCTCGGCGATCGTCATCATCCATCCCCAAGCCAAGTATTTCTCGGTCTAGCGCGCGACCCGCTTCATCGCGCGAGGGCTATCTTGTGGCCGAGCTCGCGCGGCGGCGGAAGGTGGCGATGCGCCGCCAGCAGCGTCTCGATCCGGGCAAAGGCATCGTCGGGGATCGGTGCCGAGCGCGGGCCGGCGAGGTCGACATGCAATCCCATCAGCTCGATCGTCGCCGCCACCTCGCTTGTCTCCTCCTTCAGCATGGAATGAAACAGGTGCAGCCGTTTCCGGTCAGCGTCGATCAGCCTTGTTTCGACCAGGAACGCGTCGCCGGCGCGCAGCTCGCGCTGGTAGGTGACATGCGCTTCGAGCGCGAAGATCGAGTGGTGGGTCGCCTGGCGATAGGTCTCGCCGAGGCCGAGGTGATCGAACAAATGGTCCGTGGCCCGGTCGAAGGCCAGCACGTAATAGGCCACGTTCATATGGCCGTTATAGTCGATCCACTCGGGCACCACCTGGGAACGATAAGGCGCGTAGGGTAGGGAGGGCATGACGCGGTCTCCGCCAAGGGGAGCCCCATCATAGCGGTCGGCCGGCCCGCGGACGCGCCGCGGAATCCTTGGGAAAATGGGCGCAATTCGCGAAAAATCGCCAGCTTTTCCGGACGTCTTTACCAAACGCTTAAACAATCGGGGTTAAAACCATTCTCCTGGACTCCCGGTTTGCTTCGGCATCCGCCGGGATTTTGGGTCGAAAGAGGGGCGGGACGCGGTTGATGAAAGGCGCAGTGGTCGACGGCCAGCCCAAGCTGCTGGCGGAAGCAGCGATGAAAGCGATGGCGCAGCATGATGTGCCGCCCACGCCGCAGAATTATGCGCTCTGGTACGCTTATATCGCGCAGAGCGTGCCCGGCCTCAACCGCAGCATCGACGCGCTCATCGCTCAGCGTTTGCCTTTCACCGAGGAGCTCAGCGCCGAGTTCGCCAAACGCTATCTCGGCGACAGCAAGATCCCGGTCGACGTCATCGAGACCGGCGGACGCCTGCAACTCGTCATCGATCAGGTCCGCCGCTATCTCGACGATCAAGCCGGCGACATCGGAAATTTCGGCCATACCCTCGATAATTTCACCTCGGCGATCGGCGATCCCCAGCCGGCGCATAAGATGCACAGCCTCATTGCCGATCTGATCTCCGAAACCCAGGGCATGGCGCAGCGCAACACCGCGCTCGAAAGCCGGCTCGGCAAGATTGCCGGCGAAGTCAGCGTCCTGCGCGAGAATCTCGAAGCGGTCCAGCGCGAGGCGTTGACCGATCCGCTCACCGGCATTCCCAATCGCAAATTCTTCGATGGCAGGCTCAAAGAGGCCGTGCGCGAAGCGATCCGCAACAAGGAGCCGATGAGCCTCCTGCTGTGCGACATCGACCATTTCAAGCATTTCAACGACACCTACGGCCACCAGATCGGCGATCAGGTGTTGAAGCTCGTGGCGCGCTCGCTGTCGGAGTTGGTCAAAGGCCGCGATACGCCGGCGCGCATCGGCGGCGAGGAATTCTCGATCATTCTGCCGCGTACCAATCTGAAACAGGCGGTCATCGTCGCCGACCAGGTCCGCAGCGCGATCGTTCGCCGCAAGATCGTCGACAAGACGACCCAAGACAATTACGGCGATCTTACGCTGTCCTTCGGCGCCGCCGAATATCGGCCGGACGAGCCGGTTGCGCAGCTAATCCGGCGCGCGGATGCCGCGCTCTATCACGCCAAGCGCAGCGGACGGAATCGCGTCTCGACCGAGCGCGAAGTCGCCGACGAAATCGCCAAGGCGTCGTAGGCGCGCTTAGTTTCCCGCGCCTGCATTGCCGCCGGCCAGCCAGGGGACCCATCCGGTCCAGGCCAGCCAACACACCGCGAAAACCATCGAGATCAGCGTGAAGGGAACGCCGGCCCTGGCGTATTCCGAAAAGCTCAGCCTGACGCCTAGCGCCTCTGCGCGTTCGGCAACGATCGCGCTGGCCAGCGATCCGATGAGCGTGAGATTGGCGGCGAGCGAGGACAACACGGCGAGCGCGTAAAGCGGACCTTGCGGCGGATTGGGCCATGCCTGCAGCAACAGAATGATCCAGGGCGTGTTGCCGATGGTGTTGCTCAAGAGCAGCGTCAGCGGCGTCAGCACCAGCAAATTGTCCGGCATTATGCCGTGGCTTTGGAGCCACGAGACGATGATCCATGGCACGCCGGTATCCGCCAGGGCGCCGCTGACGGCAAAGAGACAAACAAAGAGCAGCAGCAAGGACCAGTCTACGGCAGCGATCATGATGCGGTTGGTGAAGCGCCGGTTGGTCAAGAGCGCCGCGGCGATGAGCAGGCCGCCCACTTCGCGCGGCATCGGCGTCGAGAACAGCAGCAACAAGACCGCGATGCCGGCGAGGCCTTTGACCGTCTGATGCCGGTCATGCGGGTGACGCGGCACGTCGGCAATTCCGCCGGCCGGGGCGGGCGCATCCATGCGGTCGTGCCACAGGAACCAGGTGACCGCGAATACCGATGCAAGGCCCAAAAGCGCCGGCACAATACCGGCCAGTAGGTAAAGGTGAAAGCTGAGTTCGCCGATCTGGCCGATGAGGATGTTGGGCGGGCTGCCGATCAAGGTCGCCGCCGATCCCGCATTGGCCGCGCCCGCGAGGGCGATGACGAAAGGCCGCGGATCGAGCGCGCGGGCTTGCACGCCGACGATGATCAAAGGCGCCATGCTCAGCACGACCACTTCGTTGGCGAGCAAGGCGGAAAGCGCGCCGCAGACGGCCACCGTGAGCGCCAGCAGCATGGTCGGGCTTTCGGCCTTGCGCATGATCCAATCCGCGGAAACCTCGAAAAATCCGGCGGAGACGAATTGCGCCGAGATGATCATCAGCGCGAAGAGCAGGACCAGGGTCGAGACGTCGATGTTGGCGCCGAGTTCGTCGAGCGTCACCGTTTGGCTGGCGAGCAGCACGATGACGCCCAAAAGCGCGATGCCGGCACGGTCGATCTGAAGGTGCGGCAGGCGCCCCGCCGCCATACCGACATAGGTACAGAGAAAAACCAGGATGATGATCGCGGCGTGCATGGGGGATGCTTGAAATGCGCCGCCATAATAGGGGGTTTCGGCGCCGAACACTCGCATGATTTCGCCGCAAGCATGCAAGGTGCCAGGCATCGAATTTGCAAGATGCAACGCTTCTGGGCTTTGGCCGGGCTCATGCTATATAGCGATGTGATGTCGGAACCCCTTGCCGGTCCTCTCGCCGCGGCGCCTCCCGCCGCCGCGCAGAGCTTTTATCTCAGCGGGCTCAATGACGCGCAGCGCCGCGCGGTCGAAACGGTCGACGGCCCCGTTTTGGTGTTGGCGGGGGCGGGCACCGGCAAGACCCGGGTGCTCACGACCCGGCTTGCCCATATTCTGGCGACTCGTCGCGCCCGGCCGGGCCAGATCGTCGCCGTCACCTTCACCAACAAGGCCGCGCTGGAAATGCGCGAGCGCCTGGAGCGCATGATCGGCGAAAGCGCCGCCGGACTGTGGCTCGGCACGTTCCATGCGATCGCCGCGCGCATCCTGCGCCGCCACGCGGAAGCGGTCGGCCTCAAGCCCAATTTCACCATCCTCGACGCCGATGATCAGCTTCGCTTGGTGAAGCAGGTTGCCGCCGCCGAAAATATCGACGACCGCCGCTGGCCCGCTCGGGCGATTCTCGGCGCGATCGAGCGGTGGAAGGATCGCGGCCTCACGCCCGACAAGGTCCCGCAAGCCGATCGCGGCGAGATCGCCAATGGTCGGATGATCGAGATCTATCGCGTCTATCAGGATCGTCTGCGCGCGCTCAACGCCGCGGATTTCGGCGATCTTTTGTTGCACGATCTCACGATCTTCGCGACCAGGCCGGAAATCCTCGCGGATTACCAGCAGCGGTATCACTATTTGCTGGTCGACGAGTACCAGGACACCAATGTCGCGCAATATCTCTGGCTGCGGCTCTTGGCGCAAAAACACCGCAATTTGTGCTGCGTCGGCGACGACGACCAGTCGATCTACAGCTGGCGCGGTGCCGAAATCGGCAACATCCTCCGCTTCGAAAAGGATTTTCCCGGCGCCGCGATCGTCCGGCTTGAGCAGAATTATCGCTCGACGCCGCATATTCTCGCGACCGCCTCGGCGCTCATCGCTCAAAATGCCGGCCGCCTCGGCAAGACGCTGTGGACAGAGGCCAGCGAAGGCGAACGGGTCGTGGTACGTGGCGTGTGGGACGGCGAGGAGGAAGCGCGCTGGATCGGCGACGAGGTGGAAGCCTTGCAGCGGAGCGGCGAGAAGCTTTCCCAGATCGCGATCCTCGTGCGCGCGGGCTTCCAGACGCGCGAATTCGAAGAACGCTTTCTCACGCTTGGCGTTCCCTACCGGGTGATCGGCGGTTTGCGTTTTTACGAGCGGCAGGAAATCCGCGATGCGCTTGCCTATCTGCGGCTCGTCCATCAGCCGGCCGACGATCTCGCCTTCGAGCGAATCGTCAACCTGCCGCGCCGCGGCATCGGCACGGCGACCTTGCAGACGCTGCACACCCTGGCCCGCTCGCGCCAGCTTTCGCTCGGCGACGCGGCGCAGATGCTGGTCGGCACCGACGAGCTAAAGCCGGCCGCGCGGCGCGCCTTGAGCGGGTTTCTCGCCGATCTCGCGCGTTGGCGCGGACTCGCCGAGACAACGTCCCATCCCGAGCTCGCGGGCCAGCTGCTCGATGAATCGGGCTACACCGCGATGTGGCAGGCCGATAAATCGCCCGACGCGCCGGGACGCCTCGAAAATCTGAAAGAGCTCGTCGCGGCCATGGCCGAGTTCGACAGCCTCGCCGGCTTCCTCGACCATGTGAGCCTCGTCATGGAGAACACCGCCGAAACCGGCAGCGACATGGTCAGCTTGATGACCCTGCATGGCGCCAAGGGCCTCGAGTTCAACGACGTGTTTCTGCCTGGCTGGGAAGAGGGCCTGTTCCCGCATCAGCGCGCGATGGACGAGGGCGGGCTCAAGGGATTGGAAGAAGAGCGGCGCCTGGCTTATGTCGGGCTCACCCGGGCCCGGCAGCGCGCTTTCGTCTCTTACGCCGCGAATCGCCGCATCCACGGCCAATGGCAGACGGCCTTGCCGTCGCGCTTCATCGCCGAGCTGCCCGAGGATCATGTTCAACCGGTTGCCGAGCCCGGCCTTTCGTCGCGTGCCGCCGGCTTCGAGGAGAGCTGGACCGGCTCATCCTTTCGCAGCGCGCGCCGCGAGACGCCGCCGCTGGTGGCGGCACGGCGCAGCTCCTCGGGCGGTTTTGCGGCTGGGGATCGCGTTTTCCATCAGAAATTCGGCCACGGCACGGTGCGCTCTGTCGAAGGCGGCAAGCTCGGGATTTCTTTCGACAAGGCCGGCGATAAGATGGTGATGGACAGCTTTGTCGAAAAAGGCTGACAGAAGCCGGCCGCGCGGTCCGATGACGGGGTTGTGGCGCGTCGTTGTGACGGTGCTCGACGCGGCGGGTGCGGCGGCCGCGACCGACGCGTTCGGCGAGCTCGGCGCGGTCAGCGCGTTCGAGGAGAAAGCCGGCGGCGCATGGCGGGTCGAAGGCTTGAGCGCCGAAGCGCCCGATCGCGGCGCCATCGTCGCGCGCCTGGCGCTGGCTTGGCTCGGCCTGGCCGGCGCGCCGCCCGAGCCGCGCTGGGACCGCCTGCCACCGACCGATTGGCTCGGCCTCAACCAAGCGGGTTTCCCGCCCATCGCCGTTGGCCGTTACTTCATCCACGGCTCTCACCATCAGGGGCAGGTGCCGCCGGGGCGGATCGGCTTGCTGATCGACGCCGCAACCGCATTCGGAACTGGCGAGCACGCGACCACACGCGGCTGCCTCCTCGCGCTCGGCGCCGTCGCCGGCGCAGGTGGCAAACCCCACCGGATTCTCGATATGGGAACGGGAACCGGCGTGCTCGCCTTTGCCGCGGCGAAGACCTGGCACCGGCGCGTACAGGCGCGCGACATCGATCCCGAGGCTGTCCGCGTGGCGCGTCACAATGCGCGACGCAACGGCGTCGCTGGACTCGTCACGGTTCGCCACAGCGCCGGTTACCGCGAGCGCCTGCTGGCGCATGCGGCGCCTTACGATCTCGTGCTCGCGAATATTCTTGCACGTCCGCTCAAACACATGGCGTGCGATCTCGCGCGTGTGCTCGCACCGGGGGGCGTTGCGATTCTTTCCGGTTTGCTTGTGTGGCAGGAACGTGACGTTCTCGCGGCGCACCGGCTTATGGGCTTGCGGCTGCGCCAGCGAATCGTTATCGACGGATGGTCGACGCTCGTTGTTGCGCGCGACCGGCCCGCCCATTTTCGCACCATCAGAAAGCGCGTGACTATATGACTCTCGTCCAAGCCATCGTGATCGCGGTCCTGCAAGGCGTCACCGAGCTGTTTCCAGTGTCGAGCCTCGGTCATGCCGTGGTGCTGCCCAGCCTATTCCACTGGCATGTCGATCAGTCCTCGCCCGAATTCCTGCCGTTTCTCGTCGTGCTTCACCTCGGCACCGCGACCGCGCTGCTGATCTATTTCTGGCGCGACTGGGCCGGGCTGTTGCTGGCCTTCATCGGTATCGGCTCGGGCGAAGAGCGCCGCGCGCAGTGGCGTCTGTTATGGTTGATCGTCGTCGCGACCATCCCGGCCGTGATCTTGGGTTTCGCGCTCGAGAAATTTTTCAAGCAATTGTTCGGCGCTCCGACCGCGGCGGCATTTTTTCTCATCGTCAATGGCGGCTTGCTTTATGTCGGCGAGCGGCTGCGGCGGAACAGCGGCGACAAGACGCTCGAACAGCTAAGCTGGATCGGTGCTTTGCTCATCGGCCTGGCGCAAGCCACTGCGCTTATCCCGGGCATTTCGCGCTCGGGCGCCACCATGGTCGGCGGTCTGCTCCTTGGCCTGCACCACAAGCAAGCCGCGCATTTTTCTTTCCTGATCGCGACGCCGATCATCCTCGGCGCGGGCGTGCTCGAAGTGCCGCATCTGTTGCATCAGGGCGCTGGCGCTGGCATCGGACCAGTTGCCTGGATTGCCGGCGTCGTCGCCGGGCTCACGGCTTATGCCAGCACCGCTTTCCTCATGCGCTATTTCGGCAAGCACGATTTCCAGGCGCTCAATCCCTTCGCCTATTACTGCGCAGCCTTCGGCTTGGTTTCGCTCGGTTACCTGTTGGTCGCCGGCTAGGCTTCGCTCACACCACGTGATCCGGCACCAGCACGCAAGGATGCGCGGGATCGCCGGTTTCGACCTGTATGGTAACGTGCTCGATTGCGAAGCGTTCGTGCAATTGATCCGCGATCTGCGCGAGCACGGCATCGCCGGGATGCCCGCCCGGCATCACGAGATGACAAGTGAGCGCCGTGGTCGTGGTGCTCATCGGCCAGATATGCAGATCGTGAACCGCGGCGACGCCGGGAAGCTCGGCAAGGTGACGGCGGACTTCGGCGGCGTCGATACCCGGCGGAACGGCGTCGAGGGCCAGATCGAGCGCATGGCGCAGCAGCCGCCATGTGCCGAGCACGATCACCCCGCCGATGACGATGCTGACGGCCGGGTCGAGCCACAGCCAACCCGTTGCCAGGATAATGCCGCCCGACGCGACCACGCCGAGGCTGACCAGGGCGTCGCCGACCATGTGCGCGAAGGCGCTTTTGACGTTGAGATCGCCGTGATGGCTGCGTCCGAGCAACAGCGCGGCCGCGCCGTTGATCACCGCGCCGACGGCAGCTACTAGCATAATGGTCTTCCCGGCCACCGGCTCGGGATGCAGCAGCCGCTGCATCGATTCGACGGCGATGCCGCCGACCGCAACCAGCAAAATGATGGCATTGAGCAGCGCGGCGAGGATCGACGAGCTCCGCAGCCCATAGGTATAGCGCTGCGTCGGACGCCGCCGCGCCAAGGTCGAGGCCGTCCAAGCCGCGACCAGCCCCAGCACATCGCTGAAATTGTGGCCGGCATCGGCCAGCAGCGCCATGGAATGGCTGAGAAAGCCGAAGACGCCTTCGATGCCGACAAAAGCGAGATTGAGCGCGGTCGCGAAAGCGAAGACCGCGCCTAATTCACCGCCGTGGTGATGGGAATGACCGTGGCCGCCATGGCGATGCGCATGATCGTGATCGCCATGGCCGCCATGAGCGGTGCCGTGGTCGCCAGATTGATGGGCATGAGGCGCTTGCGCCATGCCTCTAATCTGCGCCAGGCCGCCGCCAAAATCGAGGCCGAAGGCCTCGGTTCCTGCCTGGTCCGTTGTTGGACCGAGGCAGGACCAGCTTAGGCAGCCCGGCGGACGTCGTTCCGCACCAGGCCGGCAGCCTGCGCCTTCGCCGCGTCGTGAACGTCGCGCGAGAAGAGGTAGGGGATATCCGACCGGGTGATACCGATATCGGCCAGGGAGCGGTCGTCGAGCGAGTTCAGCTCCTCATACGCTGCCTGGCGCTGGCGCCAAGAGACATAAGCGGTCTTGAGATGCTGCAGGCCCGAAAGAAGGATGCTTAACATTTTACCAACTCCTTGATACTCACATAGAAAGTTCGTTATTGCGATGCACAATAGGTAAGCCTTATTGACAAATAATGAAGGGGGTAACTCGTCAAGGCAGTCATACGCTTAGCGCATGGCCGGTAACTGCCCCGTTAACTATGCGGGCTGGGCTTGTGCGCCAAAACCGCGCAGCTTAGCTTCGATTCAGCGGAGGGTGTCATGGATGAGGGCCGCCAGATCTATCGCGGCGACACGGCCGAGCGGCTTTCCGGCCTAAGGGCGGAGCTGCGACGCCGCGGCGTGGCCGGCCTCCTGGTTCCACGCACCGATGAATATCAGGGCGAGTACGTACCGGCCTGCGCCCAGCGCCTGGCCTGGCTCACCGGCTTCACCGGTTCCGCCGGCCTTGCCATCGCCTTCCTCAACTCGGCCGCAATCTTCGTCGACGGGCGTTATACGCTCCAAGCCGCTTCCGAGGTCGATGCCACCCTGTTCCAGTGCTGCCACATCGCCGACGAGCCGCCTTCGGCCTGGATCAGCGCCACGCTCAAGCCGGGCGAGGTGCTCGCCTATGACCCGCGCCTGCATACGCTGGGCGAGGTCGAGCGCTATGGTGCTGCCGCCGAGAAGGCCGGCGGACGCCTTGTCGCGCTCGACGATAATCCGGTCGACGCGGTCTGGAGCGACCGTCCGCCGCCGCCTTTGGCACCCGTGGTAGCGCAGGAGCTGCGCTTTGCCGGCGAAGGCGCCGAAGCCAAGCGTGCCCGAATCGCGGCGTCGCTCGCCGGCACCAAAGCCGATGCGGCGGTCCTGACTGCGCCCGATTCGATTGCCTGGCTGCTCAATATCCGCGGCGGCGACGTGCCGCATACGCCTTTGCCTTTGAGCTTCGCCGTGCTTCATCGCGATGCGTCGGTCGATTTGTTCATCGATGCCCGCAAACTCACGCCTGGTCTCGATCGCCATCTCGGCACGGCGGTTCGCATCGCCGATCCGGCATCCTTCGGCGCGTTCTTGACGCGGCTTGCCGCCGACGGAAAGCGCGTCCAAGCCGATCCGGCAAGCGCCGCTTCCTGGGTATTCGATCGTCTCGGCACGGCCGCGCTTCGCGCCTCCGATCCGTGCCAACTGCCCAAGGCATGCAAGAATGAGGTCGAGCTCCAGGGCACCCGCGAGGCGCATCGCCGCGACGGCGCTGCGCTGACCCGATTTCTGGCTTGGCTGGCGAAGAACGCGAGCGCGGGAAGCTTGCGCGAAATCGCGGCTTCCGACCGGCTCGAAGCCTTTCGCCGCGAAGGCAATCTATTTCGCGATTTGAGCTTCCCAACGATTTCGGGCGCGGGCGCCAACGGTGCGATCGTGCATTACCGCGCGAGCCCGGCGAGCGAACGCGCGTTGGAAAGCGGCAGCTTCTATCTCGTCGACTCCGGCGCGCAATATCTCGACGGCACCACCGATGTGACGCGCACCGTCGCGATCGGCACGCCGACGCCGGAAATGAAGGATCGCTTCACCCGGGTTCTGAAGGGCCATATCGCGCTTGCCACCTGTCGCTTTCCCAAAGGCACCACGGGCTCGCAGCTCGACGCGTTGGCGCGTGCCGCGCTTTGGCAGGTCGGGCTCGACTACGATCACGGCACGGGACACGGCGTCGGCTCCTATCTCGGCGTTCATGAAGGCCCGCAGCGCATCTCGAAGCTGCCCAACAGCCAGGCGTTGCTGCCCGGCATGATCGTCTCGAACGAGCCCGGCTATTACAAAACCGGCGCCTACGGCATCCGCATCGAGAATCTGGTGGTGGTCGTCAAGCTCGACGAGCTGGGTGAAAACGGCCGCGACATCTATGGCTTCGAGACGATCACCTTGGCGCCAATCGACCGCAAGGCGATCGAGCGCGCGCTACTGACGCCGGACGAGGTCGCATGGCTCGACGCCTATCACGCGCGGGTCTGGGCCGCGCTGTCGACGCAGGTCGACGGCGAAACCGCATCTTGGCTTGCCGACGCCACGCGGCCGCTCGGCGCTGACGGGAGAACGCCATGACCGAACCGCGCCGATTGCGTCTCGCCGCTTTCATGCGGCCGGTCAGTCTCCATACCGCGGCGTGGCGTTATCCGGGCGCCTTTCCCGACGCGAATTTCAACTTCGCGCATATCCAGCGCTTCGCCCAGACCTTGGAGCGCGGCTGCATCGATGCCTTTTTCATGGCCGATCACCTGGCCGTCCTCAACATGCCGATGGATGCGCTCAAACGCAGCGCAACCGTGACATCCTTCGAGCCGATGACCTTGCTTCCGGCGTTGGCGATGGTGACCAAGCATCTCGGCTTGATCGCGACCGGATCGACCACCTACGACGAGCCTTATCACGTCGCGCGCCGTTTCGCCTCGCTCGACCATATCAGCGCCGGGCGCGCGGGGTGGAACGTCGTCACCACCTCGAATCCCGATGCGTCGCGCAATTTCGGGCGCGAGGACCATCTCGAGCATGCCGAGCGCTACGCCCGCGCGCGCGAGTTCTTCGACGTCGTGACTGGGCTGTGGGACAGTTGGGCGGACGATGCCTTCATCCGCGACGTCGATAGCGGCATCTATTCCGATCCGGCCAAGCTGCATGTGCTCGACCACAAGGGGAAGTATCTTTCCGTCCGCGGGCCGCTCAATATCGGGCGTCCGGTGCAAGGCTGGCCGGTGATCGTGCAGGCGGGTGCGTCCGATACCGGCCGCCAGCTCTGCGCCGAGGTGGCGGAGGCGGTCTTCACCGCACAAAGCAACATCGCGGCTGGGCGCGCCTTCTACGCCGATGTGAAGGGCCGTGCCGAGAAGATCGGCCGCGATCCCGACCACATCAAGATTTTGCCGGGCGTCATGATCTATATCGGCGATTCTTTGGACGAGGCGCAGGCCAAGCGCGCGAAGCTCGATGCGCTGGTCTATTACGACAGTGCCATCGCCGCTCTCTCGATCGCGCTCGGCCACGATGCGTCGAAATTCGATCCCGACGGGCCGCTGTCCGAGATCCCGGAATCCAACGCCAGCAAAAGCGCGCGCGAGCGGACGATCGAGCTCGCGCGGCGCGAAAACCTGACCGTGCGCCAGCTCGCCCAGCGCCTGGGCGGCCATAGCGGGCTCTCCATGCTCGGCACGCCCAAAATGATCGCCGATCAGATGGAAGAATGGCTCGTCACGCGCGCCAGCGACGGGTTCACCCTGCAGTTTCCCTATCTGCCCGCAGGGCTCGACGACGTGGTCGAGCGCCTGATTCCCGAATTGCAACGGCGCGGTCTGTTCCGCCGTGCTTATGAAGGGGGGACCTTGCGCGAGAATCTCGGATTGCCGAGGCCGGAGAATCGGTTTTTCAAATAAGGGCCACGCGACGGGCGGGCGAACCGCGCCATGGCTTGCGACCCAAGGTCTATGCCGAATAGAGTTGGTTTAATAATACACAGGGGGGGGGCGACCGATGACGATTTCGGAGGAATTTCTCAAAAAAGAAGATCTGCGGTCTCGGCTGTTCGGCGAGACTTGGCGAACCTTGATTCCGGAAGTCTTTCGCGACGTACCGGCCTATTACGACCAAGGCAATGCGGTCGCATCGCTCGGGAGCTGCTCGCCTTGGAGCGCGCGCTTCGCGGCCGATATCCATCGGCGTCTGCCGCCAGGGGCGAAGGTGCTCGACGTTTGCTCGGGGACGCACGATATCCCGCTGCGCCTCCTGACGCTCGATCCGACGCTGCGAATCAGCGCCGTGGACGGCAGCGAGCATATGACCGCCGAAGGGCAGCGCCGCGCCCGCGAGCGCAACGTGCAGATCGATGCACGAATCTGCGACGCGCATACACTGCCTTTTCCCGACGATTCCTTCGACGCCGTGACCTTGCAATTCGCGTCGCGCCATCTCGAGATCATCAAGGCATTCGGCGAAATCCGACGGGTTCTGAAGCCGGGCGGTCTTTTCTGCCACAACGACATGCTGCGCCCGTCATCGCCCATCGTCGAGCTGCCCTATTTGGGCTATTTGCATTTCTCGGTGCGGTTGACCGCGAAACTGTTCGGGAGTTCACCCGAGAGCAAGAAATGCGTCGGCTATTTTGCGAGCGCCATCCGTCATTTCTATACACCGCGCGAGATGGTCGAGCTGCTGCAGGGCGTCGGCTTCGTCGATATCGAAAATCGCGATTTCCTGACCGGCGTGATGTCCTACCATATCGCGCGCAAGTCGGCGCGCTCGCGTTCTAGCTCCGCGCGAGCTTCATCCACTCTTCCTCGGTCAAAGTCGTGACGCCGAGCTCGGCGGCTTTCTTTGCCTTCGAGCCGGCATCGGCGCCGACCACAAGGTAATCGGTCTTGCTCGAGACGCTGCCGCTGACATGGGCGCCCAAGGCTTCGGCGCGGGCTTTGGCCTCGGGGCGCGACATTTCGGTCAAGGTGCCGGTAAAGACGATGGTCTTGCCCGAGATCGGCGAATGGCTGGCTGCGGCGGCGATCTCGTAATCGGCGATCTTGATCTCGCTTTTGAGTTCGTCGAGCACCGTGCGGTTGTGGCGCTCGGCGAAGAAGCCGACGATGTCGGTCGCCATATCCTCGCCGATGCCGTGGATGTCGTTGAGCTCGCGCCAGGCGTCGCTCTCGGGATCGCCGGCCGCTTCCATCGCATGGCGCCAGCGCGCGAAGGAACGGTAGTGGCGCGCCAAAAGCTTCGCCGTCGCCTCGCCGACTTGCGGAATGCCGAGCGCGTTGATGAATCGGTCGAGTGAAATCTCGCGCCGCGCGTCGATCGCGGCGATGAGCTTCCTCGCGCTCACCTCGCCCCAACCCTCGCGGGCGGCGATGGTATCGGGATCGAGGCGGAAGATATCGGCCGGCGTCTTGATTAGCCCGTCTTGCCAGAATTCGGCGATGTGCTTGTCGCCCAGACCTTCGACATCGAAGGCGTCACGGGAAACGAAATGCTTCAAGCGCTCGACCGCTTGCGCTGGGCAGATAAGCCCGCCGGTGCAGCGCCAGGCCGCTTCGCCTTCCTCGCGTACGGCCTTGCTGCCGCATTCGGGGCATTTGTGCGGAAATTCGTAAGGCTTGCTGTGCTTCGGCCGATGCGCCAGCACCACGCCGACGACCTGGGGAATGACATCGCCGGCGCGCTGGATGATGACCGTGTCGCCCTCGCGGATGTCCTTGCGGTTGATTTCATCCTCGTTGTGCAAGGTCGCGCGTTGCACCACGACGCCGCCCACTGTGATCGGCTCGAGCTCCGCCACGGGGGTTAGCGTGCCCTGGCGCCCGACCTGGACGTGGATGTGCTTCAGCACGGTCTGCGCCTGCTGCGCCGGGAATTTGTGCGCGATCGCCCAGCGCGGCGCGCGGCTGATGAAGCCCAGCCGCTCTTCGAGATCGAGATCGTTGACCTTGTAGACGACGCCGTCGATGTCGTAAGGCAGGCTCGCGCGTTTCTCGGCCATCGCGCGATGGAAGTCGAGCAGACGATCCACGCCGTGGCATAGCCGCGACAGCGGGTTGACCGTGAAGCCCCATTGCGCGAAATGCTTGAGCGCCTCTTCATGCGTCTTGGCAAAGCCGTCGCTTTGCTCGCCCCAGGCATAGGCAAAGAATTTCAGCGGCCTTCCGGCGGTGATCGACGGATCGAGCTGACGCAAACTTCCCGCCGCCGCGTTGCGCGGATTGGCGAACACCGCTTCGCCCGCTTTTTCGCGCTCGGCATTGAGCGCAAAGAAGCCCGGCCGTTCCATATAGACTTCGCCGCGCACCTCGATGATGTTGGGCCAGCCATGGCCTTTGAGGTGCTTCGGCACGGTGGCCAGCGTCTTCACGTTTGCGGTGACGTCTTCGCCGGTGACGCCGTCGCCGCGGGTGGCGGCCAGCACCAATTCGCCTTTCTCGTAGCGAATCGAGCAGGAGAGGCCGTCGATCTTCGGCTCGGCCATGACGTCGATCTTGTCTTCCTCGACCCGTGCCACATCCTGCGGCGCGCGGAAGAAGTTTCGCACGCCGCGAAAGAAATCGCGCACGTCCTCGTCGCTGAAGGCGTTTTCGAGCGACAGCATCGGGTGCGGGTGGCGCACCTTGGCAAAGCCGGTTGCCGGCGCGGCGCCGATACGCTTCGAGGGGCTGTCGGCGCGAACGAGGTTGGGAAACCGCTTCTCGATCGCGCTGTTGCGCCGGCGCAGCGCGTCATACTCCGCATCCGAGATTTCGGGCGCGTCCTTCTCGTAATAGAGACGGTCGTGATGGCCGATCTCGCGCGCCAGGCGTTGCAGCTCGGCCTTGGCGTCGGTCTCGCTCAGCTCGGGAACCGGCGCCGGCTCCGGCTTGCGCGCGGTCCGTGCCGCGCTCATGCGCGGGCTCCGGCCATGAGACTCGCCGCCGCGGCGCGTGCTTCGGCGGTGACGGCGCTGCCCGACAGCATGCGCGCGATTTCCTCGCGCCGCGCGCCCTCGTCGAGCGCGTCGACCTGCGTCACCGTTCGGCTTCTGCCTTCGCTTTTGCTCACCCGCCAATGATGCGCGGCACGCGCCGCCACTTGCGGCGAATGGGTCACCACCAGCACTTGCCGCTCGCGCGCCAGGCGGTGAAGCCTTTCGCCGACCGCGGCAGCGGTGGCGCCGCCGACCCCGCTATCGACCTCGTCGAAGACCAGGGTGGGAACGGAAGAGGTTTTGGCGAGCACGACTTTAAGCGCGAGCATGAATCGCGAAAGCTCGCCGCCCGATGCGATGCGCGCGAGCGGGCCCGCCGGCGCGCCAGGATTGGGCGCGACTTCGAAATGGATTTTCTCGCGCCCGTGCGCGCCCCATTCGGTTTCCGCCACGGGCGTCAGCACGGTTTGAAAACGCGCTTTTTCGAGCTTCAGCGGCGGCAGCTCCTTCATCACCGCGGCATCGAGCTTTTTCGCGGCCGCCGCGCGCGCCTTGGTCACGGCTTCGGCCGCGGCCAGATAAGCCTTGCGTGCCTCGTCCTCGCGGCGCTTCAGTCCGGCGATTGCGCTGCCGCCATCGTCGAGCGCGCCGATCTTTCCGGCGATCTCGTCGTGCAAACGCGGCAGGTCTTCGACCATCACATTGTGCTTGCGCGCCAATGCTCGCAGCGCGAACAGCCGTTCTTCGATTTCGTCGGCGCTTGCCTCGCCATGGCCGAGCGCGCGCGCCGAGCTTTCCAGCTCGGCGATCGCTTCGCGGGTCTCGACGATGGCGCGCTCCAAGGCGCCGATGGCTGCGTCGAGTTGGCTGCCGGCCTTGTCGCGCAGCCGTTCGAGGCTGCGCGCGGCCGCGTGAAGCGCATGCTCGCCGCCGCTGTCGCCCGTCAGCTCGCCGATCGCCGCGTCGAGACCTTCCGCGATGCGCTGGCGGTTCATCAGCAAGGCACGCTCTTCGGCGAGCGTCGCCTCTTCGCCCGGCTTTGGATCGAGCGCCGCGATCTCGGCGAGGGCATGGCGCAGGAAATCCTCGTCAGCGCGGGCGCGTGCCAAGGCGGCCTCGGCCGCTTCCCGCTCCGCGGCAAGCCGGCGCCAACTGGCCCAAGATTCCGCGAGTTGGTCGCCGGCGGCGGAATCGACGCCGAATTCGTCCAAGGTTGCGCGGTGATTGGCCGGGTCCAGCAGCCCGGCTTGGGCGAATTGCCCTTCGATCTCGACCAAGGTGTCGCCGAGCTGGCGCAACAGGCCGATGCTCGCCGGCTGGTCGTCGACAAAGGCGCGGCTGCGTCCATCGGCGCTGACGGTCCGGCGCAAAAGCAGCCCGTCGCCCGGCGTAAACCCGGCCTCGGCGAGAATGCGCCGCGCGGGGTGCTGCGGCGGCAGATCGAATTCGGCGGAAACCGACGCCTGATCCGCGCCGTGGCGCACAAATCCGCTTTCGGCGCGTGCGCCTAACGCCAGACCGAGCGCGTCGAGCAGAATCGACTTGCCCGCCCCGGTTTCGCCAGTCAGCGCGCATAAGCCAGGGCGGAAAGCGAGATCGAGCCGGTCGATCAGAACGACATCGCGGATGGAAAGCGCGAGCAGCATCGCGCGCGATGATAACCGCGCGAAGGGGACGAGGCCAGGGCAGCCGCGCCGGCGGCTCGAGCCGGTGCGGTCGGCCGACTCGAGGCGAGCAGCGGGTTAGAACAGGCTGAAAGGATCGACCACGCGCGCCAGCCAGCTGCGTTCCGGCGGCTTGGGTGTCTCGGTGCCGGAGGTCACCAGCGAGTAGGTTGCCGCGTACCAGCCGCTATTCGGGTAGTTATAGCCGAGCACGGCGGCGGTGCGTTTTGCCTCGTCGTTGAGGCCCAGCGCGTAATAGCATTCGACCAGGCGGGTGAGCGCTTCGGGCACATGGGTCGTGGTCTGGTATTTGTCGACCACGGATTGGAAGCGGTTGATGGCGGCCAGGTATTCACCCTGCTTTTCGTAGAAGCGGCCGATCTCCATCTCCTTGCCGGCGAGATGGTCACGGGCGAGATCCATTTTGAGTTGGGCGTCGCGCGCATAATTGGTGTCGGGGAAACGGCGCACCACTTCCGCCAAGGTGTCATAGGCCTGCTGTGTGATCCGCTGGTCGCGTTCGACATCGGTGATCTGGATGTAATAGTCGAGCGCCTTGAGGTAATAGGCATAAGCGACGTCGCGATGGCCGGGATGAAGCTGAATGAAGCGGTCGGCCGCGACGATCGATTCGTCGTAGCGCTTGTCCTCGTAGAGCGTGTAGGCATTCATCAGCTGGGCCTTGGTCGCCCAAACCGAATAAGGGTGCTGCTGATCGACGGCGTCGAAGCTCTTTGCGGCATCCTTGTAATTGCCGCTGAGGAGCTGATCCATGGCAGAGTTGTAAAGCGTCTCGACCGGGCGCTCGAGATAGGTGTCTTTCGGCGACGCGCACGCTGCAAGCATGAGCAGGGCGGGCATCGCCACCAGGCCAAAACGCGAAAGCCACGACATCATGAAATCCGAGTCATCCCCCGAGAGGCTGCCGAGAGCTTTTTATAGCACAGGCAGGGGTAGGACGACTATGCGCGCACGCGCTGCGGCGCTTCGTCCCAGAAGGCGGCGGCAACCGTCGTGGCGCACCAGGCCGAAGGATCGGCGAACAACGCCTCGATCAGTTGACGATTCAGGGCATGGCCGGAACGTACGCCGTGGAAATGCCCCAGAACCGGCCCGCCGGCGAGGTAGAGATCGCCGAGCGCGTCGAGGACTTTGTGCCGGACGAATTCATCGCCATAGCGCAGGCCTTCCTGGTTCAACACCCGGTCGCCGCTGATCACGATCGCATTGTCGAGCGACCCGCCCAGCGCCAGCCCCGCGGCCTGCATGCGATCGACCTCGTCAAGGAAGCCGAAGGTACGCGCGCGGCTGATGTCGTGCTTGAAGCTTTCGGCATCGAGCGTGAAGCTCAATTCCTGCCGGCTGATGGCGCCGCTGGTGAAATCGATGGCGAAGCTCAGGCGAAACTCGTCGTCCGGGATCAGCGCGGCCGAATTGCCTTTGCTGCCGACGCTGACCGGCTTCAGTACTTTGATGGCGCGGCGCGGCATATCCTGCTCGACCAGTCCGGCGCACTCGATCAGGAACACGAAAGGCGCGGCGCTGCCGTCCATCACCGGCACTTCAACGCCGTCGAGCTCGACGATGGCGTTGTCGACCTCGAGACCGGCGAACGCCGCCATCAGATGCTCGACCGTGCCGATTTTCAGCCCATCACCGTCGCCGAGCATGGTGCAAAGCGAGGAGTTGACGACGTTGCGCCAAGAAGCCTGGATTTCGACGCCGCCGAGATCGCTGCGGCGAAACACGATGCCGGTATCAGGAGCGGCCGGGTGCAGCGTCATGTTGATGCGCGCGCCCGAATGAAGTCCGATGCCGCGGCAATGAATCGATTTGTTCAGAGTTTTTTGGAACGCGATATCGGACCGGGAAATCAAAATTCACCACCCATGTTGCAATGCACCACATCTGCACTGGCTGGAGCAACGTTTACCATTGTCCCGTTATGGGACAAATCAATCTTTGTTACCGATTGTGACAGATATTTCTTTGTAAAATCAGGATGTTAATGGGCTATCAGCAGCTTGCGGCTCGGCCCCCTCTTGGGAAGCCAAAGCCTGCAAGCTGCTGATTCGCCTCAATTCGCGTGCCGCCGCAGAAAAGCCGGGATATCGAGCAGATCCTCTTCCCTTGCGCCGGGACGTTCGGCGGGGTCGAGCGGGCCGAGCTTGGGCTGCGGGGTTGGAGCGGCCGCCTGGGTCGGGGCTGCCGGCGCGACATGCGCCGCGACCGGGCGGGCAGGCGGCGTCGGCTCTTCGCGATGAAGCAGCCGCCCTGCCTTGGTGACGCGCTCGAAGAGGCTCGGCACGCGCTGGCTTACCTTGTTGGGCGGCCGAGCGCCGTTCTCCATGGCGGCAGCAGCCAACACGTCCGGTGCTTGGGTCGGCTGTGGTGCCGCCGCGGGACGGACCATCGCTTCAACCGGGCGCGGTGCAACGAAGACATCCTGACCCATGGCTTTCGCTTCGACGCTTTGTGCCAAAGGCGGAAGCGGCTCCGTCTTCAATTCGGCGCGCGGCTCGGCGAGCGGACGTGGCTCCGCTACCTTGATTTCGGCGGCGGGCGCAGGCGAGGACGAGAACGCCGATGCGGACCCCGTTGCCGGCGCTGCGGGAGCCTTGGGCACGGCATCGGCCTTGCTGCGGTCGCTGACCAGCGAGATCAACGGGCGCGGCTGGACCGCCTTGTCGACTTCGATGCCGGTCGCGACAACCGAAATGCGCATACGGCCGGCGAGCTTTTCCTCGAAGGTCGAGCCGAAGATGATGTTGGCCTCGGGGTCGACTTCCTCGCGGATGCGATTGGCCGCCTCGTCGACCTCGAACAAGGTCATGTCCGGCCCGCCGGTGATGTTGATGAGAACGCCGCGCGCGCCCTTCATCGTGACGTCTTCCAACAAGGGGTTGGAGATCGCGGCTTCCGCGGCGTCGATCGCGCGGCGGTCGCCCTCGGCTTCGCCGGTGCCCATCATCGCCTTGCCCATCTCGCTCATCACCGCGCGAATATCGGCGAAATCGAGATTGATCAAGCCCGGCTTCACCATCAGGTCGGTGACGCCGGCGACGCCGGCGTGCAGCACGTCGTCCGCCATCTTGAACGCGTCGGCGAAGGTGGTGCGCTCATTCGCGACCCGGAACAGATTCTGGTTCGGGATGATGATGAGCGTATCGACGTATTTCTGCAGCTCCTGGATGCCTTGCTCGGCGAGGCGCATGCGATGCGTGCCTTCGAACTGGAAAGGCTTGGTGACGACGCCGATGGTGAGAATGCCGCTTTCACGGGCGGCGCGCGCGATCACCGGTGCTGCGCCCGTGCCCGTGCCGCCGCCCATGCCGGCGGTGATGAAGGCCATGTTGGAGCCTTCGAGCGCCACCATGATCTCCTCGAGGGCTTCTTCCGCCGCCGCGCGCCCGACTTCGGGACGCGAGCCGGCGCCGAGGCCCCGCGTGACGCCGATCCCCATCTGGATGCGGCTTTCGCAAAGATTCTGCTTCATTGCCTGCGCGTCCGTGTTGCAGATCACGAAATCGCAGCCAATGAGATTGGCACGGATCATATTGTTGACCGCGTTGCCGCCGGCTCCGCCGACGCCCACGACGGTAATGCGTGGCTTCAATTCCTGTTCTTCTTCGGGAATGGTTAAATTCAATGTCATGCTTTCCTCCGGAAATGCTCCGTAGCGGTGAGTGCCCCATCGGCGCGGGGCGGGGTGAAGGCGTTAGAGATACTCACGGACCCAATGTCCTAACCGGCCGATGAGACCGTTCGGTTGCTCCGTCAGCGCGCGGCCCCGCCGTGGGATCTCGGCGCGTTCGGAAAGGGCGAAGTGGATGAGGCCGGCGATCGTCGAGAACGCCGGACCCTGGGTGGATTCGGCCAGCCCGTCGATGCGCGAAGGACGGCCGACGCGAACCTGTTTGTCGAGAATCAGCCCGGCCAGTTCGCGTACGCCGGGAAGCTGGGAAGCGCCGCCGGTCAGAACGACGCGGCGGCCGGTGATCTTGTCGAAGCCCGAGGCTTCGAGCCGATCGCGCACCAGCTCGAAGGTTTCCTCGAGGCGTGGCGCGATGATGCCGACCAGAATGGATTTCGGAACATGGTTGGCGTGGCCGTCATCTTCCTCGCCGACCAAGGGCACCGTGATCATCTCGCGCTCGTCCGACGGCGATGCGATCGCGCTGCCGTAAAGCGTCTTCATGCGCTCGGCATGGGTGATGGGAGTCGACAGGCCGCGCGCGATGTCGTTGGTGACGTGGCCGCCGCCGACCGCGACGCCGTCGGCGAAGACCAGGTTGCCGTCGAAGAACACGCCGATGGTGGTGGTGCCGCCGCCCATGTCGATGACGGTCACGCCCAGCTCGCTCTCGTCCTCGACCAGCGAGGAGAGGCCGGAGGCATAGGGGCTTACCACGATCGCTGCGGTCTCGAGATGGCACCGCGCGACGCAGTTGGAAAGATTGCGCACCGCGCCAAAGCTCGCCGTCACGATGTTCATGTTGACCGCGAGCTTTTGCCCGAACAGGCCGCGCGGGTCGCGGATGCTGCGGCCGCCATCGATCGAGAAACCGACCGGAATCGAATGAATAAGCGTCCGGTCCGGCACGTCCTTGATGCGATAGCCTTGATCGAGCACGCGACGCATCGCCGTGTCGCTGACTTCGCGGCCGTTGAGCGCCAGCTCGGCTTTCACGAGACGCGAGGCGCCAAAACCGCCGGAGAGGTTGACGACGACATCGTTGAGCGTGGTGCCGGCCATTTCCTCGGCGGCGTGAACGGCGTTGAGGATCGACGCGTTCGCGGCCTCGCTATCGACGATGACGCCGTTGCGCACGCCCTTCGACACTTGATGGCCGATACCGGCGATGCGCGGTTCGCCATCCTCGATCTTGACGACAAAACAGCAGACTTTGGTGGTGCCGACATCGACCACGCCGAGAAAACCGTTGCGCGGACGCGAAATTTGCTTGGTCATGCGTTGGGCCTCGTTGGCCGGCTTTTCTTGATAAGTGATTTTGCCGTGTCCGGCGTCAGGCGCAGCACGAGCCGGTCGGACAAGCGCATATCGACCGCCGCGATGTTGCGCTCAAGCAGCCGGTCGCTGCGGTCGAGCGCCGCGAGCCGGTGCCACGCTTCGCCGGGCGCCACTTCGGGCAACGCGACCTCGATGCCGTTGTCGAGCTCGAGATTCCAACGCCGGCCGCCGATCCGCACTGCCGCGCTCACATGGGGAGCGAGATCGGGCTCGGTCGACAGCATGTCGACGAGATCGGCCGTAGCGGGCGGCGCGTCACTGCCCACGACTTGGAGGAGGGCTGGAAAATCCTCGACCCGCGCGTCGGAGATGACGGCGCCTTCTTGGTCGATGAGGCTGAATTTATGCTGGTGTTGCCAGATGGCGAGCGGCTGGCGCTCGACGATGCGAACATAGATCCGATCCGGCAATTGCCGCTCGACCGCGGCCGAGCGCACCCAGGGAATGGCTTCGAGCCGCGTCTTGGCGCCATCGAGATCGACGCCGAGAATCGGCGTGCCGCGGCGGACGCCGAGCGCATCGAGAATCGCCTGGCGGTCGGCGCGTTGCCGGCCCTCGACCTCGACGCTCTGAACCGTGAGGTGCAAAGCGGCGCCTGTGGCGGCGATACGCGCCTCGATCGGCGCGAGCGCCGCCGCGATCATGCCGCTATGCGCCGCATACCAGCCGGCGGAACCAAGCATGGCCAACGCGGCGACGCTGGTCGCCGCCCAGAACATGCGTCGCTCCGAGCGGCGACGGCGGCGCGCGCGCACGGGTGCCGGCTCGTTGATAGTGCGCTTCGTCAATTTCATGGCGTGCCTCCCGCAGGCTCGCCGACGCGGCGGATTTCCCATTCCAGCGCGATGCCGCTCGCCGCGCGGACCCGGCTGCGGACTTCCTCGCCCAGCGCTTCGATCTCGGCGGCGGTCGCGTTGCCGGTATTGATGAGAAAGTTCGCGTGCTTCTCCGAAACCATCGCGCCGCCGCGCTTCAAGCCGCGGCAACCCGCCTGATCGATCAGCTGCCACGCCTTGTGGCCCGGCGGATTGGCGAAAGTCGAGCCGCCGGTGCGCGCCCGGATCGGTTGGCTTTCCTCGCGCGCCCGATGGATCTCGTCCATGCGGCGCGCAATGGCGAGCGGATCGCCCGCGCTGCCGGCGAAACGCGCGGCGATGAAGATCCAGTCTTCGGGCAAGCCGCAATGGCGATAGGAAAGCGCCAGCTCCTCCACTGACAAACGATGCTCCTTGCCGTAGCCGTCGAGCACGCTCGCGCCGCGCAGCACGTCCCTGAACTCGCTGCCATAAGCGCCGGCATTCATGCGCAAGCCGCCGCCCACCGTGCCGGGAATGCCCGAGAGGAATTCGAGCCCGGCGATGCCGGCTTCGCGCGCCGCCAACGCGACGTTGAGATCGAGCGCGCCGGCACCGGCGTCGATCTCGTGATCGCGCGCGGCCACCTCGACAAAGCCGCGGCCGAGGCGAACCACAACGCCTTTGATCCCGCCATCGCGTACCAGCAGATTGGAGGCGACGCCGATCACGGTCACGGGCACGTCGGCGGGCTTGGCGGCGAGAAACGCGCTCAAATCCGCCGCATCCGCCGGACGGAAGAGAACTTCCGCGGGACCGCCGACGCGGAACCAGGTGATGTGCGCCAAGGGCGCATCGGCGGTGAGCCGGCCGCGCACTTTCGGCAGACGATCGATCAGATGCGGCATGCGGTTTTTGGCGGCCATCATGGACGCGCTCCGGGCGCCGCGCGCTTCTCGAGTTCGCCGGGCAAAGCCTGCGCCCAATTGGTGATCGAGCCCGCGCCGAGGCACACGACGAGGTCGCCGGGCTGGGCGAGACTTTCGATCACCGCAGCGAGTTCGCCGGGCGCTGGCAACGGCACGACACGGCGCAAGCCGCGCGCGCGCAAACCCTCGACCAGCGCGTCGCGCGACGCGCCTTCGATCGGCGCCTCGCCGGCGGGATAGACGTCGGCCACGACCACCGCGTCGGCGTCGTTGAAACAGGTGCAGAACTCCTCGAACAGATTGGCGAGCCGCGTGTAGCGGTGCGGTTGCACCACGGCGATGACGCTACCCCCGGTCGCATCGCGCGCCGCGCTCAGCACCGCGGCGATCTCGACCGGGTGATGCGCATAATCGTCGATGACGGTGATGCCGCGCGCCTCGCCGGTCTTAGTGAAACGGCGCTTCACGCCTTTGAACTCGGCCAAGGCGGCGCGCAGCACGTCGTCGCCCAAGCGCAGCTCACGCGCGACCGCGACCACGGCGAGCGAGTTCTGGACGTTGTGGCGACCGAACATCGGCAGCTTGAGGCCGGAGATGGTGCGCGTCGTCTGGCTGCGGCGATCGGCGATCACGACGTCGTAGACCGCGCCGTCGCGGCCCAGCTGCACGTCGACCGCGCGGATATCGGCTTGCGGGCTGAAGCCATAGGTCACGATTCGGCGCTCGGACAAGCGCGGGATCAGCCCCTGCACCACCGGGTGGTCGATGCACAAAATGTCGAGGCCGTAGAACGGGACATTGCCGGCGAAAGTCTCGAAGCCCTGGTGCAAAGCCTCGACCGAGCCGTAATGATCGAGATGCTCGGGGTCGATATTGGTGATGATGGCGATGGTTGCCGGCAACTTGACGAAGGTGCCGTCGCTTTCATCCGCCTCGACCACCATCCAATCGCCCGCACCCAGATGCGCGTTGGTGCCGTGCGCGTTGATGATGCCGCCATTGATGATGGTCGGATCGCGGCCTGCGGCTTCCAGCAGCGCACCCACCATCGAAGTCGTCGTGGTCTTGCCATGCGTGCCGGCGATCGCGATCGCCCATTTGAGGCGCATCAGCTCGCCCAGCATCTCGGCGCGGCGCACGACCGGTAGCAATCGCTGGCGCGCCGCTTGGACTTCGGGATTGTCCGGCTTCACCGCCGAAGAGATCACGACGACACGCGCTTCGCCGAGATTCTCGGCCTTGTGCCCGATCGCCACGGCGATGCCGAGCCCCTGCAGGCGGCGGACATTGCCGCCATCGCTCATGTCGCTGCCCTGCACCTTGTAGCCGAGATTGTGCAGGATTTCGGCGATGCCGCTCATGCCGATGCCGCCGATGCCGACGAAATGGATGGTGCCGATATCGATGGGCAGCGCTCTCATGCGGCACGCTCCCGCGCCGCATTGCCGTTGCTGCCGGCGCATTCGATCACGAGATCGGCAAGCCGCTCCGCGGCATCGGGCCGGCCAAGCGCGCGCGCGGCGGCGGCGGCGGCGGCAAGCATCTCGGACGTAGCAAGCAGCTCGGAAAGCCGGGCGGCGAGTGCCTCGGGCGTGAACGTCGCTTCGGGGAAGACCCAAGCCGCGCCGGCATGGCCGAGCGCTTGGGCGTTGAAACTTTGATGGTCGTCGGCGGCATAGGCATAGGGCACCAGAATCGCCGGCCGGCCGACGACGCAGAGCTCGGCGATGGTCGACGCACCCGCCCGCGCAATGACGAGATGCGCGCGCGCTAAACGGTCGGCCAGATCGGTGAAGAAGGGTGCAACTTCGGCGGCGATGCCGTTGCGGCGATGGCTCTCGCGCACCTGTTCGAGATCCTCGGGGCGCGCCTGCTGCATCAGCCTGATGCGGAACTTCAGCGCGGGCGGCAAAAGCGCCAGCGCGGCGGGAATGACGGCGCTCAGGATGCGCGCGCCCTGGCTGCCGCCAGTGACAAGAAGCTCGAAGGCGCCGTCCGTCGCGGGATAGGCGGTGGCGCGGTGCCGCGCCACTTCGGGCCGGACCGGATTGCCCGTGACCACGACGCGCGTGGCATCGGTTGCTTTGATTCCTTGCACGACCGGGAAAGAGGTCGCGATGCGCGACACGCGTGGCGCCAGAAAACGGTTGGCGCGGCCGAGCAGCGCGTTCTGCTCGTGCAACAGGGTTGCGATGTGGAGCCGCGTCGCCGCGAGCATGGTCGGCACCGAGGGATAGCCGCCGAAGCCCACCACGACAGCGGGTTTCAGGCCGCGCAACAGACGTCCCGCGGCCAAGGTACCGAGCATCATCTCGGCGATGCCGACGGCTTTCCGGAAAATGCCGGCGCCGAGCCTTCCCGCGGGAATACGATGAAGCGCGACGCCCGGCAGTTTCTCGCTGAAGGCGTGGCCGCGGCGGTCCGTGACCAGCGCGACGCGCCAGCCGCGCGCCAGCAGAACGCTGGCCAGCGCTTCCGCCGGGAATAAATGGCCGCCAGTGCCGCCACTGGCCAAGACGACGAGGCGACCGCTCATGTGTCGCCGTCTCCGAAACGCCGCCGCGTCAAAGCCAGGGTCATGCCCATGCCGAGCCCGAGAGCGAGCAGCGACGAGCCGCCATAGGAGATGAACGGCAGGGTCATGCCCTTGGTCGGCATCAGGTGAAGCGCGGACGCCATGTTGATGATCGCCTGCAAGCCGAACTGCACCAGCAATCCGGTGCCGGCGAGCACGACGTAAAGATTGCCCTCTTGCAGCAAGCGCGCGAAGCCGCGCAGCACGACGAAGGCGAAAAGCGCGATGATCACGAGGCACAGAACCAGCCCCAGCTCTTCGCCAGCCACCGCGAAGACGAAATCGGCATGCGCGTCGGGCAGCGACAATTTCACCGTACCTTCGCCCGGGCCGCGACCCCACCAGCCGCCGTTCATGAAGGCTTCCATCGAACGGTCGACTTGATAGGAATCGCCGCTGGCCGGGTCGAGGAAGCGGTCGATCCGGCTGGCGACATGCGGCAAGAGCAGATAAGCGCCGGCGAGGCCGCCTGCACCCGCGAGCAACAGCGCCACGACCCAGATCAGCGACAGTCCCGCGAGGAAGAATTGCGTGAACCACACGGCGGAGATGACCGCCGTCATGCCAAGATCGGGCTGCCGGATCAGCAGCGTGATGACGAGGACATAAAGCGCGATCGCAATCCATTGCCCGGGGAAGCCGGGGCGCACCTTGCTTTGCGCGAAGAGCCAGCCCGCAACGACGGCGAAACACGGCTTCACGAATTCCGAGGGTTGCAGTGAAAAGCCGGGCAAGTCGATCCAGCGCCGCGCGCCCTTGATCTCGGTCCCGCCGATCAGCGTGAAGGCAAGCAGCACCAGCCCGATCGCGAAGCCGACCAGCGCCAGACGCCGCACCGCGCGCGGGCTCATCGCCGAGACGACGAACATCAGCGCCATCGCGATCGGCAGCAGAGCGAAATAGCGCCGCACGAAGTGAAGCCCATCCGTGCCGATGCGCTCCGCCACCGCAGGGCTCGCGGCCATCACCAGCAAAGAGCCGAAGCCGATCAGCACGAGGACGGCGAGGATCGACCAGCGATCGACGGTCCACCACCACTGCGCGACCAGGCTGCGATCGGTGCGGGCGAAAGTCGTCATGCCCGGCCTCGCGCTGTCGCTTTCAACGCTTCGACCAGGCCGCGGAAAGCGTCGCCGCGCGCCTCGAAATCGGTGAACTGATCGAAGGAGGCACAAGCCGGCGACAGCAACACCGTGCCGCCGGCTTGTGCCGTATCGCGTGCCTGGCGCAAGGCCGTAGCGAGGTCGCCCGAATGGGTGAAGGGCACATGGCCCGATAAGGTCGCGGCGAAAGCCGGCGCGGCTTGTCCGATAAGAAAGGCATGGCGAATGCGCGGGAAGAACGGCGCGAGCGAAGCGATGCCGCCTTCCTTGGCGACGCCGCCCGCGATCCAACAGATATCGTCATAACAGGCGAGCGCCTTGGCGGCGGCATCGGCGTTGGTTGCTTTGCTGTCATTGACGTAGCGCACGCCGTCGATCACCGCGACCAACTCCTGGCGATGAGCAAGGCCGGGGAAGCTCTTGATGCCTTGCACGGCTTTTGCCGTATCGATGCCGAGGCAACGCGCCGCGGCAAAAGCGGCAGCGGCATTCTGCCCGTTATGCTGGCCCGGCAAACGCGATACCTCGGCGAGGTCGAGCACGCTTCGCTGCGCGCGGTCGATATCGTCGATGAGCTGGCCCTTGGCGACATAGACTCCGCCCGGCGCGACGCTCTCGGCGGAAATCGGCACGATCTTGTGGTCGGCGGCAGCGAGCTTTCCGGCCACGGCGCGGCAGAACGCATCGTCGAGTCCGATGACCGCGGCTTGGCGCGCATTCTGATTGGCGAAGATGCGCTCCTTGGCCGCGACATAGCCGTCCATGCCGCCATGCCGGTCGAGATGATCGGGCGTGATGTTGAGGAGGATGGCCACGTCGAAAGCGAGGCTCTTGGTCAGCTCGAGCTGATAAGAGCTCATCTCGAGCACATAGACGCCGTCGCTGCCGAGGCTGTCGAGCTGCAAGGCGGGTATGCCGAGATTGCCGCCGACCGCGACGCGAGCGCCGGCTTCTTTGAGGATGTGGCCCAACAGCGCAGTGGTGGTCGATTTGCCGTTGGTGCCGGTGATGCCGGCATAACGCGCGCCCGGGCAGCTCCGCGCCAGCAACTCGATGTCGCCGATGATCTCGATGCCCGCGCTGCGTGCGCGCGCGGCGACTGGGTGGGGCGCGGGAAAAGTCGACGGAATGCCGGGCGACAGCACCAGCGCCTTGGCGCCGGCGAGCTCGCCCTGCGCAAGCTCGGCGATCTCGATGCCGCGCGTCGACGCTGCCGCGCGCCGGGCTGGAGCGTCGTCCCAAGCCAGGACGCGTGCGCCGCCTGCCTTGAGCGCTTCCGCCGCCGCGAGGCCCGAGCGCGCCAGCCCCAGAACGGCGACGGTTTCGTTGCGAAAGCAAGTCACTGCAATCATCGCCGCTTCACCGCAGCTTCAAGGTCGAAAGGCCAGCGATCGCGAGGATCGAGGCGATGATCCAGAAGCGGATGACGATGGTCGGTTCCTGCCAGCCTTTCCGTTCGAAATGGTGGTGCAAGGGCGCCATGCGGAAGACGCGCTTGCCGGTGAGCTTGAAGCTCGCGACCTGGACGATGACGGAAACGGTTTCGAGAACGAACAGCCCACCGATGATCGCCAGCACCAGCTCGTGCTTGGTGATGACCGCGACGATGCCGAGCGAGGCGCCGATCGAGAGCGATCCCGTGTCGCCCATGAAGACCATGGCCGGGGGCGCGTTGAACCACAGAAATCCAAGGCCCGCGCCGACCATCGCCGCGCAGAACACCGCCAACTCGCCCGTGCCGGCCACGTGATCGATCTGGAGGTAGTTCGAGAACACGGCATTGCCGACAAGATAGGCGATCAGCATGAAGCAGCTCGCGGCGATCATCGTCGGCACGATCGCGAGCCCGTCGAGGCCGTCGGTGAGATTGACCGCGTTCGAGGCGCCGGTGATGACGAAAACCGCCACCGGGATGAAGAACCAGCCGAGTTGAAGCGCGACACTCTTGAAGAAAGGAATGGCGAAAGAGGTCGCGATCGGCCCGCGCGTGATATAGACGACCGCGACGGCGGCGATGGTGCTGAACCCGATCTCGGCCACCAACCGCACGCGCCCCGGCACGCCTTTGTGCGAGCGGCTGGCGAGCTTGCGGTAATCGTCGAGGAATCCAACCGCGCCGAAGCCGACCGTGACGAACAGCGTCACCCAGACATAGAGATTGCTGAGATCGGCCCAGAGCAGGGTCGAGCTCACCAGCGCCAGCAGGATCAAGAACCCGCCCATGGTGGGCGTGCCCTTTTTGGCGATAATGTGACTCTCCGGCCCGTCGGTCCGGATCGGTTGGCCTTCGCGCTGAATCGAGCGCAGCCAATTGATGATGGGTTGGCCGCAGAGAAAGCTGATGAAAAGCGCCGTCACCACCGCGCCGGCGGAGCGGAAGGTGAGGTAGCGGAAGAGGTTGAACGGCTCGAACCGGTCAGCCAAGGGCGAGAGCAGCTGGAACAGCATCGCCTGCTATCCTTCCGCCGTGCCGGAAGCGGCGGTCGCTTCGCGGCGTTTGTCGATGAAAGTCCTGCGCCTCTGATCCTGCGCCATCAGCCTAGGCCTCGGCTCGCAAGCACGGCGCCGGCAACTTCGGCGTCGTCGAAAGGCAAGGTCGTGGCGCCGACGATCTGACCGCGTTCATGTCCCTTGCCGGCGATCAGGACGAGATCGCCCGGCATCATCATGCCGATGGCGGTGCGGATCGCGCTCGCGCGGTCGCCGATCTCTTGCGCCTTGGGGCAGGCCGCCAGAATCGCGGCGCGGATCGCGGCGGGCTCCTCGCTGCGCGGGTTGTCGTCGGTGACGATCGCTTGGTCGGCGAGGCTTTGCGCGATCGCGCCCATTTGCGGCCGCTTGCCCGGGTCGCGGTCGCCGCCGCAACCGAAGACGACGATGAGCTTTCCGGAACAGAAAGGCCGCAAGGCTTTGAGCGCGGTTTCGAGCGCGTCGGGCGTGTGCGCGTAATCGACCACGACCGGCGCGTCGCCGATGCGTTGCATGCGGCCGGGCACGCCCGACAACGACCCGATCGCATCGAGCACGGCGGCGGCGGGTGCGCCGCAAGCAATCGCCAAGCACGCGGCGGCGAGCGCGTTATAGGCTTGGAAGGTGCCGAGCAGCGGCACCACGACATCGCGTTTTTCACCGAAGCCCGAGAAGCGGATGCGCTGGCCGATGCCTTCCGGCAGGCTGTCCGAAAGCCAAAGATCGGCGGCCGGATTCCGTCCATAGGTCAGGACCGGCTGGTTGCGCGCGCGGCACAGCATCGAAAGCCGCGCGGTTTCCTTGGCATCGATGTTGAAGACGGCGGTGGCGCCCGGCGGCAGAATCTCGGTGAACAGCCGCGACTTCGCGGTGAAATAGGCTTCCATGTCGCGGTGATAGTCGAGGTGGTCGCGGGTGAGGTTGGTGAAGGCGGCGGCCTTCAACGCCAGCCCGTCGAGGCGGTATTGGTCGAGCCCGTGGCTCGATGCTTCGAGTGCGACGTGATCGACACCGGCGGCGGCAAGCTCGTGGAGCTCGCGGTGAAGCGTCACCGGGTCCGGGGTGGTGAGGCTGCCGCCGCGTTCGATCCCGGGCCCGAAAATCCCGATCGTGCCGAAGCTCGCCGCGCGCAAACCGAGCTTCGCCCAAATCTGCCGCAGGAACACGGTGACCGAGGTTTTGCCGTTGGTGCCCGTGACGGCGGCGATGGTCTTGGGCGCGGGGCTGTAGAAGCGTGCCGCCATCAAAGCCAGACGCCGCCGCGGATTGGCATCGGCGATTACCGGCACGGTTTCGCCTGCCGCGCCCGGATCGTCGGTGAGGATGGCGGACGCGCCCTTGGCGATGGCGTCGGCGATGAAGCGGCGTCCGTCCGCGCGGCTGCCGGTAAGTGCGGCAAAGACGAATCCCGGTTTCACCGCGCGCGAATCGGCGGTCAGTCCGACGATCTCAGGATCGCTGGCCTGCGCCGGGAAGCGAATGGCGTTCCCACCGTCCATGAGTTCAGTTAGCCGCAAATTTCCGCCCCGATAATGTGGGCAAGGTGACCATCAAACTACGGCGAATGTCGGGCGAGTCTTCGTCGATCGGTTGGATTCCGACCAAGGGCGCCATGCGCTCGACCGTGCGCGCGACGCCGGGCGCCGCCACCCAGCCGCCGGTGGCGTAGCCCGCCGATTTGGCGTCGCCATGCGGCTCGTCGAGCGAGATCATGACGAAGTAGCGCGGATCGTTGATCGGGAAAACGCCGGCGAAGGACGATATCAGCGAATGCGTATTGTAGCCGCGGCCGGAAACCTTCTCGGCCGTGCCGGTTTTGCCGCCGACGAGATAGCCGGGCGCCTCGGCGAGCTTGCCGGTGCCCTTTTCCACCACTAGCCGCAAGAGCTTGCGCATCTCGATCGAGGTTTCGGGCGACAGCACTTGTTGGCCCGACGCCGGCTCGCCCGGCTGCAGCTTCAGCAAGGTGGCGCGGTGCAGCACGCCGCCATTCACCACGGCGCTGACCGCGGTCGCGATCTGCAGCGGGCTGACCGAAATGCCGTGGCCGAAACCGATGGTCATCGTGTTGACCGGCCGCCAGATTGTCGGAACAAGCGGCGCCGCGACCTCGGGCAATTCGAAATTCGGCGCTTTCAGCAAGCCGAGCTTGGCGAGGAAATCGCGTTGGCGATCGCCGCCGACATCGAGCGCCATCTTGGCCGCGCCGATATTGGAAGAGTACATGAAAATTTCCGGCACCGACAGCCAGCGCCGTTGCGCGTGATCGTCGTGAATTGTGAAGCGGCCGATCTTGATCGGATTGGTCGCGTCATAGCCGCCGGTCATCGAGGTGACGTGCGCGTCGAGCGCCATCGCCGTGGTGAAGATCTTGAAGACCGAGCCGATCTCGTAGGTGCCGAGCGTGACGCGATTGAAGAGATCGGCGGAGGGCGTTGCGGTGGGGTTGTTGGGATCGAAATCCGGCAGCGAGACCAGCGCCAAAACTTCGCCCGTGTTCACGTCCATGATGATGCCGCTGCCGCCGATCGCGCGGAACTCGGCCATCTGGCGCGCGATCTCGTCGCGCAGGATCGATTGAATGCGCAGGTCGACCGACAGATCGAGCGGCTGGTGCCGGCTGCGCAGCACATCGTCGAAGCCGCGCTCGATGCCCGCCAAGCCCTTATTGTCGACGCCGGCATAGCCGACGATATGCGCCACCGCGTCGCCCTGCGGATAAAGGCGCTGATCTTCCGGCTGGAATTCCAGGCCCGGAATGCCGAGACGGTTGATGGCGTCTTGCTGGCGCGGGGTTAGGCGGCGCTTCAGCCAGATGAAGCTCTTATCCGACGTAAGCTTGGCATAAACCTCGCCTTCGTTGAGATCCGGCAGGATTTGGGCGAGCTTGTGCGCGGCGTCGCGCGCGCCTTGCACTTCTTTCGGATTGGCGTAAAGCGACGGCACCTGCAAGGTGGTTGCGAGCAACACACCGTTGCGGTCGCGAATGTCGGCGCGGCTGGTTTCGATCTTGGCGGCAGGAAGATTGCGGGCTTGACGCGCATCGCCTGCTTTGAAGCCAGCGACCTCGACGAGCCTTGCGCCGATCACCACGAAGGCGAGGCAAAACAGGAAGCCGGTGATGATGAGACGCGTATGGCTCGTCTCGAGCAGCTGTTTGACCGGGCCTTCCTCGGGGGCGGGGCCGCAGGGCCCCGGCCGGAAATGACGCGGACGACAAGGATTGAACTCGCTCGGCGCACTCGTTTTCATGGCTGGGCACTCGGGTTGACGGCGGCGATGCCGGGCTTGGCGAGCTGCGCCAAGCCGGTCTGGGCCGTCAGGGTCTGGAGCGAAGATGCCGGATCGCGCGCCGAAACCAAGGCCTGCGCCGCGCCGGGGCGTTCCGGTATTGCGCCGAGATCGAGAATCTGCGCGGCGCCGATCGGCGCCAAATCGAGATAGCGCGTCGCGAGATGGCTGAGGCGGTCCGGCCGCGTGAGATAACTCCACTCGGCGTCGAGGACGCGGATTTGCTCGCGCCCGTCGGCGATCTGCTTGTTGAGATGCGCGAGCGTGTCTTCCTGCGCGATGACCTCATACTTCACTTGGAACATCGCATAGCCGACGACGGCGACGAGAATGAGCCAGACGATTGTGGCGGGGCGGATCATGCGGCTTCTTCCCAGACCGGCGCGGGGGTCCGCTCGGCGGCGCGCAGCCGCGCCGAGCGGGCGCGGGGATTGCGCGCGATCTCGGCGGCGCTCGGCATCACGGGCTTGCGGTTGATAAGGCGAAAGCTCGGCACGGTTTCGCGCGTGCCGGGCAAATGGCGGCTGGTCTTCGGCGCCGCGCCGCAGCGCTCGCGCAGGAAGGATTTGACGCGGCGGTCCTCGAGCGAATGAAAGGCGACGACCGCCAGACGTCCGCCCGGCTCCAGCATCCTTTCGGCGGCGGCGAGGCCGCGGTCGAGCTCGTCGAGCTCTTCGTTCACGGCGATGCGCAGCGCCTGGAAGGTTCGGGTGGCGGGATCGATCTCGCCCGATTCCGGCACCACGCGGCGGATGAGTGCGGCAAGCTCGGCGGTGCGAGTCAGCGGGCGCGCGGCGACGATGGCGCGTGCGATACGGCGCGCGAAGCGCTCCTCGCCATAGTCGCGGATGATCGCGGCGAGCTCGGTTTCCGATGCGGAATTGACCAGATCGGCGGCCGATTGGCCGGAAGCGCCCATGCGCATATCGAGCGGCCCGTCGCCGCGGAAGGAAAATCCGCGCGCTGGATCGTCGAGCTGCTGCGAGGACACGCCGAGATCGAGTGCGACGCCGGCAAGCTGCGAGATGCCGAGTGGCTGCAGCAGCTTTTCCATTTCGGAAAACCGGCCTTCGACCAGAGTGAGGCGGCCGCGATAAAGCTGCTCCAATACTTCGCCGCGGCGGACCGCTTCGGGGTCGCGATCGAGCGCAACCACGCGGCAATCGGATGAACGCAGCAAGGCTTCGGTATAGCCGCCGCCGCCGAAAGTGCCGTCGAGATAGAGCCCGCCATCATGCGGCGCCAAGGCGGCGATCGTATCGGCCAGCAGCACCGGGATGTGCGTCTGCGGCGCGCTCATTTCGGTGCCCCGTTGTTGCTCGAGGCGTTCGCTTGCAGGGTCGGCACGGTGAGGCCGCGCTGGCGGATGCGTTCGCGCATCTCTTCCTGGTGGGTCTTGAAGCGCTCGGGCTCCCAAATCTGGAAGGTGCGGCCAAGGCCGACAAAGGCGACGCTTCCGGCAATTCCGACATATTCAGCCAGGAAATGCGGGAGTATGATTCTGCCTTCGCTGTCGAACGCGAGCTGGTGAGAATCAGACATGATCGAGCTCAGCGCGTCGCGGTCATCGGAAAGCTCGGGGAGCGCGGCAATCCGAGCCGTCAGATCTTCGAGGTGCTCGATGCTGCTGGCTTCAAGGGCCGGGAATTTGATCGCGCGATACGCGATGAAGCCGCTGAACGCTTGGTTGGTCAGGGCGGAACGAAAACTGGCCGGGACCGAAACTCGGCCCTTGCTATCTATCTTGTTGATAAACGTGGACAAAAACAACGCCACCGCAGGCACCCCAGTCTTCCCCGCGACGTCCCGCGTCACGCCCCGGCGCCGCGCACCCGCCGCAATGCTCGGCCCCTGCAGATGGGACTAATTGGGATAACATGGGATTGCATGGGGAGTCAATTTTTTGGGCAATAAAATCGCGGCTTTACGCAAGATTCTTCGCTGACGCCGATCGCGGCCAGTAATCTCGGAGAATTAGTCCACAAAAGTTCCTTGTTTGTTCTTTGATACGCGGAATGCGTACAAACAAGAAGCCAAAGCTTGATCGAAGAAATTGTGCCAGACGGCCTGTAAGCCGGGTTCTGTCCCTGCCCGAAAGCAGGGGATGACCATTCATCTGGGACGCCCGTTACCGGGCGCCTCGCGCGACCGACCCGGATGGCGGCGCGGAAACACGCCTGAACCTTGCGGCCCTGCCACCCCTACTTGGTCTTGCTCCCGGTGGGGTTTGCCCTGCCGCCACCGTTGCCGGCAACGCGGTGCGCTCTTACCGCACCATTTCACCCTTGCCGCCCCGCAAGGACCGAAGCCCTTGAAGGGATTGGCGGTATGTTTCTGTGGCACTTTCCCTAGGGTCGCCCCCGCCGGGCGTTACCCGGCACCGTGCTTCCGTGGAGCCCGGACTTTCCTCCCCCCGCTTCACAGCGAAAGGCGGTCATCCGGCCGTCTGGCACCAGGCTAGATAAGGGGTTGCGATGGCGCTCTGTCAAACGGCGTTCGCGAGCACGGCAATGCGCGCGCGGGTTTCGAGATCGGGCACACCATCGCAGCGGGACGGGCGGAAATGGCGCTGGAAGGCAGCGATCACTGCGCTGGTTTCAGGGTCGAGCACGCCGGACTCAGGACAGCGATAACCGATCTGGGACAGCGCGGCTTGAAGCGCGCGCGCGGTTTCGGGCGGCGCCGACGATGTGCTGAAATCCGGCCAAAGCCCGATGCCGGCGCGGGCCAGGTACGCCCAGTCGAACAATTCGCCGGGATCCTGCTTGCGGAGCGGCGCGATGTCGGAGTGGCCGAGGACGTGGCGGGCTGGAATCGGATGGCGCGCAAGAATTTCGCGCGCCAATTCTTCGAGCGCCGCCATTTGCGGCGCGGGGAAGGGGCGGTAGCCGAATTCATGGCCGGGATTGACCAGCTCGATGCCGATCGAGACGCTGTTGATGTCGCTGCACTTGCGCCAAGACGAAACCCCGGCATGCCAGGCGCGCGCCGCTTCGCCGACCAGCCGCAATACCGAGCCGTCCTCGTCGATCGCGTAATGCGCGCTGACTTTCGCGGCCGGGTCGCACAAACGCTCGATCGCCTCTGCGGCGGTCTTCATGCCCGTGTAGTGCAAAACCAGCATGTCGATGGTGCCGCCTGCGGGGCGCGCATCGAAATTGGGCGAAGGGCGGTCTGCGATCTCCATGGTGCCATGCATAGCATGGTGAAACACGTAATCTCCATGACGCGCTCGACCTGGACGGCGCCCGGAGCGAGGTCTATTTTTCGCGCGTCTTTCAAGGAGAACGCCATGATTTCGCCGACCGAGCGCATGATTGCCGAGATCGATGGGCCGATCGGCTGGCTGACCTTCAACAACCCGGCGAAGCTCAACGCGATGTCGGGCGATATGTGGGCGGCCATCGCGCCGATCGTCGATCACTTCGAACGCGATCCGGCGGTCCGGGTCGTGGTGCTGAAAGGCGCCGGGGACAAAGCCTTCATCTCGGGCGCCGATATCAACCGCTTCGAAGAGCGTCGCGCTTCGGCCGAAACCGCTGCCAGCGACGGCGAGAATATGCGCGTTGGCCTGGCGCGGCTCGAGCATTGCACCAAGCCGACGATCGCGATGGTCCGCGGCTATTGCCTCGGTGGCGGCTTGCTGGTGGCGCTTCACTGCGACATGCGGCTTGCTGCCGATACCGCGCGGCTCGGCATTCCCGCGGCCAAGCTCGGTATCGCTTATACGTTGAGCGGCGTGCAGAAAGTCGTCGATCTGGTCGGCCCATCCACCGCCAAGGAGATGCTGTTCACCGCGCGGCAATTCACCGGCGCCGAGGCGCAGGCGATGGGTCTCGTCAATCGCGCCGTGCCCGAAGGCGAGCTCGATAGCTTCACCCGGTCTTATTGCGCGACCATGGCCGAGAACGCGCCGCTTTCGATCACGGCCTCGAAAGCGGTGATCGCCGAGCTCGTGAAGCCGCGGGCCGAACTCGATCGCGCGAAATGCGACGCGGCCGGCAAGCAGTGCATGGAGAGCGAAGATTTCGCCGAAGGCCGCCGTGCCTTCGCCGAGAAGCGCAAGCCGGTCTTTCGCGGGCACTGAAACCGCGTCGTCCTCTCCCGGCCGGCGACATGGCGGCGCTTGCCGAAAGCCGTAATTGCGGGCTAATCTTCTATCATTCGTGGCACAAGCTGGCCACCAAGCCCGATAACGGGCGCCAAAACCTGGGGAGGATTCATGTCGACTGCTACCGCTACCGAATTCCTGTCCGGCGCAGAACATGGGGCGCAGCTGCGCCGCGCCGTGATTGCCGCGACCGTCGGCACGACAATCGAGTGGTACGATTTCTTTCTCTACGGCACGGTCACCGGCCTGGTTTTCGGCAGGCTCTATTTCCCGAATTCCGACCCGTTGGTCGGCACGCTTAACGCCTTTCTCGTCTACGCCGTGGGCTTCATCGCGCGGCCGATCGGCGCGGCGATCTTCGGTCATTACGGCGACCGGATCGGACGCAAATCAACCTTGATCGCGACTTTGATGTTGATGGGGATCGCGACCTTCCTCGTCGCCTTCGTGCCAAGCTACGCTTCGATCGGCATTTGGGGTGCGGTCATCCTCACCGTTCTGCGTTTTCTCCAAGGCGTCGGGGTCGGCGGCGAATGGGGCGGGTCGGTTCTGCTCTCGATGGAATGGGCGCGGCATCACGGCCAGCGCGGCCTGGTCGCTTCCTGGCCGCAATTCGGCGTGCCCGCCGGTCTGTTCCTGGCCAATCTAGCGGTGCTCGCTTTCAGCCAGATGTCGGGCGATGCGTTCGTCGCCTGGGGATGGCGCATCCCCTTCATTCTCAGCATCATTCTGGTCGGCATCGGGCTGTGGATCCGGCTGGGTATCACCGAGACGCCGATTTTCCGCCGCCTCGTGGCCGAGAACCGGATCGAGCGCGCGCCTTTCATCGAAGTCGTAAAAAAGCAGCCCAAGCAGATCCTGCTCAGCGCCTTTGCCCGCATGTCGGAGCAGGCGCCGTTCTACATCTTCACCGCCTTCATTTTCGCCTACGGCACCACGACCCTGCATGTGTCGCGCGATCTGCTGCTGGTGGCGGTGCTGGTGGGCGCTTGCTTCTCGTTCTTCACGATCCCGTTCGCCGGCCATATCTCCGACCGCATCGGCCGCAAGAAGATGTATCTCATCGGCGTGGTGACGACCGCGATCTTCGGCTTCGTCTATTTCGGCATGCTCGACACCATGTCGCCGACGATCATCTTCCTCGCCATCGTGCTCTCGCTGATCCCGCATGACATGCAGTACGGGCCGCAAGCCGCGCTCATCGCCGAAAGCTTCACCGGGCGGCTGCGTTATAGCGGCGCGTCCATGGGCTATCAGCTCGCCTCGGTCATCGCCGGCGGACCGGCGCCGCTGATCGCGACCTGGCTGTTCGCGACTTACAAATCCGGCATGGTGATCGCGCTCTATATCCTCTTCAACGCGGTGATCAGCTTTATCGCGACCGCGATGATGACGGACTACACCGGCAAGGATATCAGCCGCGAATATGACCATCCCGGCTGACGCCTATTGACGCCGGCACGCGCCCTTGAAATGACTGGGGCGCATGAACGGCAAACCGGCCGGCTGGCAATTCTGGATCGATCGCGGCGGCACCTTCACCGATATCGTGGCGCGGGCGCCTGACGGGGCGCTTGTCACGCGAAAACTGCTGTCGGAAAATCCTGAACGCTATCGCGATGCCGCGATCGAGGGCATTCGCCAGATCCTTGGCGTCGCTCCGGGGGCGCCGCTGCCCGAAGCCGCGATCGCTGCCGTAAAAATGGGCACGACCGTGGCGACCAACGCGCTGTTGGAGCGCAAGGGCGAACCGACGGTGCTCGTGATCACCAAGGGCTTCGCCGATGCGCTGCGCATCGGCTATCAGAACCGGCCCAAGCTCTTCGCGCGCCATATCGTCCTGCCCGAACAACTTTACGCGCGCGTCATCTCGGTCGAGGAGCGCGTGTCGGCAAACGGCACGGTGCTGATGCCGCTCGATTTCGATCGCACGCGCGTCGATCTGCAGACGGCTTACGATGCGGGCATCCGTGCCGCCGCGATCGTCTTCATGCATGGCTACCGCTTTCCCGATCACGAGCTTCGCGTCGCCGAGCTCGCGCGCGAGATCGGTTTCACCCAGGTCTCGGTCAGCCATCGCGTAAGTCCGTTGATGAAGCTTGTCGGCCGCGGCGATACCACCGTGGCCGATGCCTATCTCTCGCCGATCCTGCGGCGGTATGTCGATCAGGTGGCCAGTGAGTTGCGCGGCGCCAGGCTGTTCTTCATGCAATCCCATGGTGGGCTTGCCGATGCACGGCAGTTTCAGGGCAAGGATGCGGTTCTGTCGGGACCGGCGGGCGGCATCGTCGGCGCGGCGCGCACCGCCGAGCGTGGCGGCTTTGCGAAGATCATCGCTTTCGACATGGGCGGCACCTCGACCGATGTCTCGCATTATGCCGGCGAATTCGAGCGCAGCTTCGAGACCGTGATCGCCGGCGTGCGCATGCGCGCGCCGATGATGCACATCAACACGGTCGCTGCCGGCGGCGGCTCGATCTGCTTCTTCGACGGCGCGCGCTACCGCGTCGGCCCGGAATTGGCCGGCGCCAGTCCTGGCCCCGCCTGTTATCGCCGCGGCGGGCCGCTGACGGTGACCGATTGCAATCTGATGCTCGGCAAGCTGCAGCCGCAATTTTTTCCTGCCTTGTTCGGTCCGTCCGGCACGGAACCGCTCGATCGCGCCATCGTCGAGCAAAAATTCGCCGCGCTCGCCGAAGAGATTGCGGCAAAGACCGGCAACCGGCGCAGCCCCGAAGAAGTCGCCGAAGGCTTCCTGAAGATCGCGGTCGAGAACATGGCCAATGCGATCAAGCAAATCTCGATCGAACGCGGCTATGACGTCACCGAATACACGCTGTGTTGCTTCGGCGGCGCCGGCGGCCAGCATGCCTGCGACGTCGCCGACGCGCTCGGCATGAAGCGCGTCTATATCCATCCGCTGGCCGGCGTGCTCTCGGCTTATGGGATGGGCCTTGCCGATTTGCGCCGCGTCAAGGACCAGGCGGTCGAGGCAAGGCTCACGCTGGGGCTCGTGCCGGGCCTTGCCGCGACGCTCGATCGGCTCGCCGCCGAAGGCAGAACCGAGATGGCAGCGCAAGGGATCGCGCCGGAGCGCATCGCGGTGCTGCGGAGTCTGCACGTCAAATATGAAGGCACCGACGCGCCTTTGGTGATCGCCTTCGGCTCGCTGGCCGAAATCGAAGAGCGCTTCGCAGTAGCCTATCGCCAGCGCTTCGGTTTCGTCATGCCGCAAAAGCCGCTGATCGTCGAAGCGGTTTCGGCCGAGATCGTGGGCGCGACCGATGTCGCCGAGGAAGCGGTCTATCCGCTCGTGCAAGGCGCGGCCACGCCTGTGGCGCAGGTCGCGCTCTTTGCCAGCGGCGCGATGCGACAAGCGCCGGCCTATGATCGCGATCGGATGCAACCCGGCGAAAACGTCGACGGTCCGGCGATCATCTGCGAGGCGACCGCGACCACGATTGTGGAACCGGGCTGGCGGGCGACGCTCGATGCCCGCCGCTACCTCGTCATGGAGCGCGTGGTGCCGCTGCCGCAGCGGGTCGCGATCGGCACGGCGGCCGACCCGGTGATGCTCGAAGTGTTCAACAATCTCTTCATGGCGATCGCCGAGCAGATGGGCACGGCGCTGCAGAACACGGCCTATTCGGTCAATATCAAGGAGCGGCTGGATTTTTCCTGCGCGCTCTTCGACGGCGCCGGCTCGCTCATTGCCAATGCGCCGCATATCCCGGTTCATCTCGGCTCGATGGGCGAAAGCGTGCGCACGATCATCCGCGCGCATGGCGTGGCGGGCGCCGGCCGCCTCATGAAGCCGGGCGATGTCTACGTCTTGAACGCGCCTTACAATGGCGGCTCGCACCTGCCCGATGTCACTGTCATGACTCCGGTTTTCGCCGAACGCGATCGCGCGGGCGCGCCGATGTTTTATGTCGCCTCGCGCGGCCATCACGCGGATATCGGCGGCATCACGCCCGGTTCGATGCCGCCTTGGAGCCGCAATGTCGAGGAAGAGGGCGTTCTGATCGACGATTTCTTGCTGGTCGAGGAGGGGCGGTTTCGCGAGGCCGAGACTTTGGCCCTGCTCGCCAATGCCAAATACCCCGCGCGCAATCCCGAACAGAACATCGCCGATCTCAAGGCGCAAATCGCCGCGAACGAGAAAGGCGTGCAGGAGCTGCGCCGCATGGTGGGGCATTTCGGGCGCGATGTGGTCGAGGCCTATATGGGCTACGTCCAGGACAATGCCGAGGCGGCGGTGAAGCGCGTGCTCGCCACGCTGAAGAGCGGCAGCTTTGCCTATGAGATGGACGATGGCGGCCGGATTTGCGTGCGGATCGACATCGATCACGCGAAAGAACGCGCGACGATCGATTTCACCGGCACGAGCGCGCAACTCGCGACCAATTTCAACGCGCCGTCTTCCATCGTCATCGCGGCCGTGCTCTATGTCTTCCGCACATTGATCGACGATGAAATTCCGCTCAACGGCGGCTGCCTCAAGCCGCTCGAGATCATCATTCCGGCGGGCTCGATGCTCAATCCGCGTTATCCGGCGGCGGTCGTCGCCGGCAATGTCGAGACCTCGCAATGGGTGACCGATGCGCTTTACGGCGCTTTGGGCGTGATGGCGGCGGCGCAGGGCACGATGAACAATTTCACCTTCGGCAATACGCGCCATCAATATTACGAGACGATTTGCGGCGGCTCGGGCGCGGGGCCGGGTTTCGATGGTACCGCGGCGGTGCACACGCATATGACCAATACGCGATTGACCGATCCCGAAGTGCTCGAATGGCGCTTTCCGGTGTTGCTCGAAAGCTTCGCGATCCGCCACTCGTCGGGCGGGCAAGGGCGCTGGAAAGGCGGCGATGGCGCGACGCGCCGGTTGCGTTTCCTTGAAGCGATGACGGCAGCGATTCTTTCGACGCATCGCCGTGTGCCGCCTTATGGCTTGGCCGGCGGCCTGCCCGGCGCGCCTGGTCGCAACTGGGTCGAGCGGGCGGACGGCAGGCGCGAGGAATTCGGCGGCACCCACGTCGTCGACATGAATCCGGGCGATGTCTTTATCATCGAAACGCCCGGCGGCGGCGGCTACGGCGCGCCGTGAAGGAGAAGACAATGCGCAAAACGATGGGTTGGGCGCTCGCGGCAATGTTGGCATCGCTTCCGGCCGCGGCCAAGGCCGAGGGCTTGTGGGATCTCTACGCTACCTTGCAGGCGAAGAAATGGGTCGATCTCACCCATCCCTTCGATGTCGCTATTCCGCATAGGAAAGGCTTCGATGCGATGACGCGCAAGGTGATCTACGACTACGACAAGGACGGTTTTCGCGCCGAGCTCTTCTGCCATGTCGGGCAATGGGGCACGCATCTCGATCCGCCGGTGCATTTCCACCAAGGCGCGCGCACGGCCGACAAGATTCCGGTCAAGCAGATGCTGCTGCCGCTGGTGGTCATCGACGTGCATCGCCAGGTGGCGAAGAATCCCGATTACGTTCTGACGCTCAAAGACATGAAGGAATGGGAAGCCAAGCACGGTGCGATCCCGAAAGGCGCGTTCGTCGCGATGCGCACTGACTGGTCAAAGCGCTGGCCCGATCAGGCGGCGATGCAAAATCTCGATCCGCAAGGCGTCGCGCATTATCCCGGCTGGACCATGGCAGCGCTGAAATATCTTTACGAGACGCGCCGCATTACGGCTTCGGGTCACGAGACCACGGACACTGACCCCGGCAGCGCCACAAGCAAAGACGATTATTCGCTCGAAAGCTATATTCTCGGCACGGATCATTATCAGATCGAGCTTCTGGCGAATCTCGACCGGGTGCCGGAAACCGGTGCCTTGGTCTCGGTGACCTGGCCCGACATCAAGGACGGCACGGGCTTCCCGGCCCGCGTCTTCGCCATCCTGCCGTGAGCGCGGAAAGCGACATTGCGCCGATGCTGGCGCGGGCGCGGCGCCTGGTCGAGCAGGGCGAGGACGCAGCGGCCAAGCAAGCCTATCTCGAGATTCTGCAGCGCGATCCGACGCATTTCGCCGCGCTCAATGAGCTTGGAACCCTGGCTTACCAGAGCGGTCACCGCTCGGCCGCGCGCTCGGCTTACGCCCAGGCGGTGCGCTGTCATCCCGCCAATCCGCTGGGCCGGGTCAACCTCGCCAATCTGCTTTGCGAGGACGATGCGCTCGAAGCCGCGCGGGCCCATTACGAAGCCGCGCTCGCTTCCGATCCCGATCTTCCCGAGGCGCATCAGGGTTTGGCTCGGGTCCTGACCGAGCTCGGCGATACCGCCGCGGCGGCGCCACATTGGCAGAAAGGCTTTGCCGGCCATGCCATCGTCACAAGGCGCTATCGCGGCACCGCGCCGTCGGTACCAGTGCTGCTGTTGGTTTCGGCCAAAGGCGGCAACATTCCGACGCAGCCTTTTCTCGACGATCAGGTATTCGCGGTCTCCGCGCTTTACGCCGAGTTCGTCGATCTGGCGCAGCCTTTGCCGCCCCATATCGTGGTACTGAACGCGATCGGCGACGCGGATCTCTGCGGCGAAGCCTTGAAGGCCGCGTGCGACATCGTGGCACGCAGCAAAGCGCCAGTCGTCAATGCGCCCGCTGCGGTACAGGAAACCGGCCGCATGGCCAATGCGCGGCGCTTGGCAAATCTGCCCGGCGTGGTGACGCCGCATATCGCGGCGCTGTCGCGCGCCGCGCCGTCTAGCGCGAAGGAGCTGCGGTTTCCGCTGCTCTTGCGCGCGCCAGGGTTCCACACCGGCCGGCACTTTCTGCGCGTCGAGCGCAACGACGATCTCGCTGCCGCGATGGCTGCCTTGCCCGGCGAGGAATTGTTGGCGATCGAATATCTCGATGCGCGCGGCCGCGATGGGATGGCGCGCAAATACCGTGTCATGATCATCGACGGCGCCCTCTATCCATTGCATCTCGCCATTTCGGCCGATTGGAAGGTGCATTACTTCTCAGCCGACATGGCGGCGAACGCGGCTTATCGCGAGGAGGAGCGGCGTTTTCTCGATGCCATGCCGGAGGTGCTGGGCACGCGCGCGATGGGCGCGCTCGAGGCGATCGCCAAGAAGCTCGGCCTCGATTATGCCGGTATGGATTTCGCGCTCGCATCCGACGGCTCGGTACTGCTGTTCGAGGCCAACGCGACCATGGTGGTCAACCGGCCCGATCCCGATCCGATCTGGGATTATCGCCGCGTCCCGATCGAGCGGGTTCTCGACGCGGCGAAGCGGATGCTGCTGGTACGGGCGAAGCTTTAGGCGCGTTCGGCGATGGTCGGCCGGCCCATGCTGGTCGCAAGCCAGATGCCGAGAACGATCGTGCCGATGCCGACCGCGTGAAAGGGATGGACTTCCTCGCCGAGCAACAAAACCGCGAGAATCGTCGCGAAGGCCGGCATCAAATAAGTGGTGAAGCCGGCACGGTTGGGGCCGACCTGCGCGGCGCCGAGATTCCAGCAGAGATAAGCGCCCACCGAAGCGAAAGCGCCGGTGTACAGCGAGACGCTGACCGTGACCCAGGAAAGCGGCGGCGCCTGGAAATACCAGCTTTCGAGCGCATAGAAGGGGGCGAGCGCGGCGAGGCCGAAAATGCTGAGAAGGAAGATCAGCTCGATATTGTCGATCTCGGGCGGCTTGCGCCGCAGCATGACCGTGTAAAAGGCCCAAAGCGGCATCACCGCGAGAATCGCGAGATCGCCGATGCTAAAGCGAAGCTGAGCGAGCTGGCCCAGATCGCCGCGATTGAGAATGACCAGGACGCCGCAAAACGAGACCAGCATGCCGGCGAGCTGGCGCGCGCTGGTGCGTTGTCCGTCGAAGAACCAGCTCGCGAGCAGGATGAACAAAGGCGACGCGGCGTTGAGCAGCACCGCATTGACGGTCTCGGTGTGGCGCAAGCCGAAATAAGCGGCGACCTGATAGATCGCGCCGCCGGTCACGGCGAGGCCGAGCATGAGCGGCCAGGCGCGGCGTAACACGCCGGCCTTCCCGCGCAGCCGTGGCAGCGCGAACGGCGCAAGGATGAGCGCGGCCACCGTCCAGCGCCAAAAGGTCATGGCAACGGGCGGCATCGTGTCGCGCAAGGCGCGGCCGAGCACCCAATTGCCCGACCACATCAGCATGCACAGCGTAAGGAGGAAATAAGGATAGATCGCGGCAAACCTTCCGGCCGACGGCGCGCCGGCGATCGGCTCTGCGCTCATGGCGCCGAGCCCGCGTCGCGATCCGCCGGAAGACGCGTTGCCGAGCGGCGGCGGAGCACGGCGCGGCCTTCGATCGCTTGCCAAATCAGCAGCGCCGGTATGCCAATCGCCAGATCGCGGCCGCGCTTCAAGAGCGAAAGCGCCAGCGCCATTTCGGGCGGCAGGCCGAACAATCCGCCAAGCATGATATAGGCGCCTTCCTGCACGCCGATTGCGTTGGGGATGGCGAAGGCGACGCTGCGAATGGCGTAGAGCAGGCTTTCGATTGTCAGCACCGCGCCGACGCCAAGGTCGATGCCCATGAAATGGAGCGCGAGCCAGGCTTCGACCGCACTCGCGATCCAGCCGGCGAGATGAAACGCAAAGCCGCCGACCAGGCCGCCGCGATGCGCATAGATCTTATCGAGCGCTTCTTGAAGTGGCTTCGTCCGCGCGGCGGCGGCGGGCAGCCAGCTCGCCGCGAGCCTTTGGCTCAATCCTTCGACGAAAGCCGCGCCGCGCCGTTGCAGCAGGATGAAGCCGAGAATCGCGGCGATGCCGATGGCGATGCCGATCGCAACCGGATAGATGAGGCTCGCGCCGGGATGAAGCTGCACGAGCAGCGCCAATCCCAGCCCGGTATAGGCGAGTTGCGCGAGCACCTCGACCGTCACATCCACCACAGTCGAGGCGAAGGCGAGAGTCAGCGTAGGTCCGAACAGGGTTGCGGCGCGCGCGCCCATGATGAATCCGCCGAGCTGCGACAAGGGCAGAACTTCGGAGCCAGCATCGCGCACGATTCGGCCCCATAAATAGGCGCGCGCATGCCGGCGTGGCGGTGGCAGGATCGTGTACCAGGCGAGGCCCAGACTCGCCACGAGCACGAGGTGATAGGCGCAAACGACGAAGAATCCGCCCCAGCCGATCGTGCCGAGCGCGTCGGCCACGGCGCCAAAGCCGTAATAGCCGACGAGTGCGGTGCCGAGAATAAGCCCCGCTATCGCCGCGAGGATGGTCGCGAGCTTCATCGCGGGCGCTAGGCGCGCAAACTGTAAGGAAACATGCTCAGGCCGGCGTGCCGGCGTCGCGCCGCCGGAAATTCCACAGCCTGAGGCTCGTCAGCGCGGCATCAGCCAGCGCCGGCAGAAAGCTTGGGCGCAACAACTCGGCATCGAATTCCTTCATCCGCCGTGCATTCTCGCTGTAGCAATCCTCGAGGAAGCGCCGGAAGGTGAAACCTTCGAGGAATACGCTCGCTTGGGTCGCCGAAAAATCCTTGCCGTCATTGACCTGCGCGCCCCGGCGCGCCGTACCAATGAGGCGCTTCAAAGCGCGCCAATAGAAGCGCAGCGAGGCCGCGGCGCGCCACCAGATCTGGCCGCGATTCCTTTGTGCTTGGCGATAGGCCATCCAGTTGACGAAGAACACGATGTGTCGCGTTTCTTCGTACATCAGCCGGTCGAAGATCTGGAACACGTCTTCGGGCAGGAACCCCGCCTCGCGCGCGATCTTGAAGACGCCGAAGCCCAAAAAGGAATCGACGCATTCGCCATAGCCGAAATCCTTGAACGCGGTCTCGATATCAGCCGGCAGCGGATCGAGCGGCATCTCTTTCGCGTCGATGCCGTAGCGCCGGATCATCACCCGGATCAGCTCGGCGTGGCGCGCTTCTTCGAAGCCTTGCAGCGCGACCGCTTCCTTCAGCACCGGATCGTCGATGGTCTTGGTGAAGGCCTGGACGATCGCGCCAGCGCGCAGTTCCGTGTGCAGCACTTCCTGCCAAAACGGCACCGAACGCAAGCGCTGCAACGCCGCCTCGTCGAGCTCCGGCCAAGGCAGGGTTTCGGGATCGTAATCCTGGTAGGTGTCGTGGAAATGCTTGCAGAAGATTTCCTTATGCGCCTCGGAGCCGATCGGCACGGTTGTCTTTTTGCGCATGAACAGCCGCGCGAAGCGCACCAGCCGCGGCATGGTCATCGGCCGTTTCAGCCGCTTGTCGTAGCCGCCCAAGCGCCGTTCATTCTCAGCCAGGCAGATATCCATGAGGCTGGCGGCGTCGATATCGACCCCGACCGATTTGCTGCCTGTGACGGTGAAATTATTGTCGGCATCCGGCGCGCCACCCAGACCGCGTGCGATGCCGATCCGCTCCCAGATCAGGAACGCCCAGACGCCGACGATCTTTGCCATGAACCATGGCCGTTTCCACCAAGGAAGGTTGCGGCGGTGCCATTGCACCCAATTGACGAAGAAAAGGATGTGGCGGCCTTCTTCTTGCATCACCGGCTCAAAAGTGTCGACCAGCTCCGGCGGGAAATAGCCCGAGCGCTTGGCGACCTCGAACAGGCCGAAGGCGAAGAAACTGTCGATGCACTCGCTGAACCCGGTGACCATGAAAGCCCATTCGGGATCGCGCGGTTTGAGGTAGGCGGGCTCGGGCTCGAGCTTGATGCCATAAGCCGCGACCATGTTGGCCAGCACATCTTTGTGCCGGCCTTCTTCGAAGCCATTCAGCTCGATCGCCTGTTTCAAAAGCGTGTCGCTGACGGTCTCGCCATAGCTAAGCACGCGCAGCTTGGCCTTGCCCTCGGTCTGCACGGCGATGTCCCAGATCGGCAGGCTGACGAGCCGCTGGCGCGCCTCTTCGTCGAGCTTCGGCCAATCGATGACCGCAGGCTTGTAGGGGTTGAAGGTATCGAGCAGCATACGGCAAAACATGGCCTTATGCCGGTCGCTTCCGGGGCGGACCGGACCTGGTTCCTTCTCCTGCCATAGGCGGGAAGTCTGGTCGGCCATGATCGAGGCGTCGCTCATGGGCGCTAGCCTCCTCATGGCGCGGCGAAAGTCAATCGGTCGCTTCGCCCCACCCGAAAGAAGGCTTAGGCCCGGCTTCGGGCCGCGTCGGAAGGGGGAGGCTTGGCGAAACCGCAATTTGCGATAGGATCGGGCCTCATCTTAGGGAGGGAAGAGAGCATGGTTTCAGCACAGGGTGTCCGGCGCGTCGGCTTTCATGATTGCTATGGCGGTGGGCAGGTCTATGTCGACAACGGCTTCGCCTATATCGGCCATATCCATGCGCCTTCGGGCACAAGCATCGTCGATGTGCGCGACCCCAAAAACCCGAAAGAAGTCGCCTATTACGAGATGCCGGTCGGCACGCACTCGCATAAAGCGCGGACGGTGAACGGCCTTATGGTGACGAATCACGAAGTCGATCCGGCGGGTGGAAAAGGCGACACCTCGGACTTCAAAGGCGGGCTCGGCATCTACGACGTCAGCAATCCGCTAAAGCCGCGCAAGATCACCGATTGGGTGACGCCTGGCCGCGGCGTCCATCGCTACGATTTCGACGGCCGTTATGTCTATTGCTCGCCGACGGTCGAAGGCTATCTCGGCAATATCGTGATGATCTTGGATCTCAAGAATCCGGAAAAGCCGGAAGAGGTTGGGCGTTGGTGGGTGCCCGGGCAATGGACGGCGGGCGGCGAGACACCGACCTGGAAAGGCGCCGAGACGCGCTGCCACCACCCGCTGCGCATGGGCAACCGGCTCTATACCAGCTACTGGCAAGGCGGGTTCTATATCCTCAACATCGACGATATGACCAAGCCCAAGATGGTTTCGGGTCTCGATTGGAGCCCGCCTTTTGCTTGTCCGACCCATTCTTGCGTGCCGATTCCGTTCGATATTTTCGGCCGCAAATTCGCGATCGTCGCGGACGAGGACGTGCAGCGCTCTGAGACCGCGCTGCCGGCCTTCATGTGGATGGTCGACATCACGGTCGAGGAAAAGCCGATCCCGGTCGGCACCTTCCAAGTCGAAGGGCTCGATCACGGCAACCACCCCAATAATTCGGGTTGCCATCAGCCGGTCGAAAAGATTCGGGGCACCGAAGTGCCTTTCGCGTGGTTCGCGCAAGGTCTGCGGATCCTCGACATTTCCCATCCGCACACGCCGCGCGAAGTCGCGCATTACGTTCCGGATCCGGCGCCGGGCGCGAAGCGCTGCCAGAGCAACGACGTTTACATGGATGATCGGGGCCTTATCTACCTCATCGATCGCGTGCGTGGCCTGGAGATCCTGGAACGGGCTTGATGAGCGAAGCCGTCGAATGTGTTGTCATCGGCGGCGGCATCATCGGTTTGGCGGTGGCGCGGGCTTTGGCCCGCGCCGGCCGCGAGGTTTTGCTGCTCGAAAAAGAGCGTTGGATAGGGCAGGACACCTCCTCGCGCAGTAGCGAGGTCATCCATGCCGGGCTCTATTATCCGAAAGACAGTTTGAAGGCGCGGTTTTGCGTCGCCGGACGCAAGGCACTCTATGATTATTGCGCGGAACGCGCGGTGCCGCATCGGCGTCTCGGCAAACTGGTTGTTGGGGTCAGCGAGGATGAGACCGCCGCGCTGCGCCGCGTGGTGGCGCATGCCGAAGCCAACGGCGTCGACGATCTGCAATGGCTCGACGGCGCGGCGGCACGCGCGATGGAGCCCGATTTGCGTTGCGTCGCCGCGTTTCATTCGCCGTCGACCGGCGTCGTCGACAGCCACGCCCTGATGCTGGCTTATCAAACCGATGCCGAGAATGCCGGCGCAACGATCGTGTTGCGCGCGCCGGTGCTCGAAGGCCGCGTGACGCGCCATGGTTTTGCGCTCGAGGTCGGCGGCATCGAGCGAATGACGCTCGAAGCGAAGATCGTGGTGAACAGCGCCGGGCTCTATGCGCCGTCCTTGGCGCGCCGCATCGCCGGCATTCCTGCTGCTGCCATTCCGCGCGATTATTATTGCCGCGGTGTCTACTTCACGCTTTCCGGGCGCACGCCTTTCAAGCGGCTGGTCTATCCCGTGCCGGAGCATGCGGGGCTTGGGGTCCATCTGACGCTCGACATGGCGGGCGCGGCGCGTTTCGGACCCGATACGGAATGGATCGACGGTATCGACTATACGGTCGATCCAAAACGCGGCGAGAAGTTCTACGCTGCCATTCGCAGCTACTGGCCGGGATTGCCCGACGGCGCGCTACAGCCTGGCTATGCCGGTATCCGTCCCAAGATCAACAGCCCCACGGAGCCCGCCGCCGATTTCATGATCGCGGGTCCCGAAACCCATGACGTGCCCGGGCTTGTCAACCTCTTCGGTATTGAATCACCTGGCATCACCGCGTCGCTCGCGGTTGCCGATCACGTCGTCTCGCTGATTGACGCAGCCGAGGGCGGCCGCAAGTCTTAGCCGGGCATCCCGGCCATAAGGGTGGCGACGATAAACAGGAACACGCCCGCCGACGCGATGGCGAAACCGGGCGAGGCCGTCCGCATCATCCACTGCCTTTTGCTCATCGGAATGCACATGCGGAGGCTGCCGATGGGCTGCGTGTACTTGACGCGATACATGGCGAACCCCAAGCCCACCAAGATCAGAAACAGCCCAGCCGATATCAGTCCGGTCGTATCGTCGGTCATCTCGATTTTTCCGTCTCAGCTCGTGGTATGAGCGCGGTCTCGACAGTTTGTCTTAGATTGTGACATCCATGTTAAAATATTCCGAAGAGCGGATGCAAGCCGGCCAGCGAGTCTCATCGTGCGGCATTTGTCTAAAAATTTAGCGAGCTTCTTGCCGCGACTCGGTCACCCGGGAGCGGGCGGTTCGTCATCGGGGCCGGCCTCGACCACCACGGTTATGGTGACGCTGCCGGCTTCAGCGAAATCGAGCGTCACCGGGAAAGTATCGTCGAGCGCGAGCGGTCCTTTCAGATCGCGCAGCGCGATGTAACGCCGCCCCGGGCTGAGATTGACCGGTCGTCGCGGCAACAGGTCGTAATATTCAAGCGGCGTGCCGTCGCGGGCACGAAGGATGGCGGTGCCGGCGACTGGTGTCGATGCTGCAATCAGGCGGTCCGGGCGCGTACCGTTGTTGACCAGACCCATAAACATAGCTGCGGCCTCGGTCGCGGAAGGCGCGGCCCAGGGATGCGTGATGGTGATTGGACCCAACGAAAAATTCTTGGCGAAGGCCACGCGTGCCACGGCGAGCGATAAGGGCGCGAGAAGCAGGGTACGGCGTTTCATCGCGCGTGTGCGTTGCCGACGGCTGCTAGCCCGTCACTGCGCCTTGATGCGGTTCAACAGGACCGAGATCTTGCAGCCCAGCACCACGTTGTCGCGAGACAGCTGGGCATTGGTACGCTTTAGCCCGTCGATGATCCAGCACGCAAACAGTGCGATGCCGATGAACACGCCGAGATGGGCCAAATCGCAGTAGATCGGCAACGCGGATCCCATCGGCAGGATGAAAAAATACAAGAGTCCGAGCGAACTGAAAAATATCGCCCATAACGCTGCTCCGAATCCCCCGATCGCGCAGGCGCCGACGATCGCCGGCATCAAGGTGAGATAAGGAGTTTTGATCTCGAGCGAGTCGAGCGCGATGTCGAGCAAAAGGCAAAGCCCGACGCATAATCCGATCACCGAAATCTTCGTCAACTGACCGGAGAAATAAGATCCCTTGTCCATGGCATAATTATGTTTCGTGGCCCGATAAGGCCATATGTGAACATTTCTTCTCCCGCTTGTCTACCCTCTCCGAAAGCCGTTGCCGCCGCCGCCTTGGCGCCGGCAGCGTGCGTCATGCTAGGCTCTTCTTTCCCCGATCACCCTGGGATGAAGGCGGCATGGACGACGCACCGAGGCCCAACGATCTCGAAACCTATTGGATGCCGTTTACGGCTAACCGCCAGTTCAAGGCGAATCCGCGCCTGATGGCTTCCGCCGAGGGCATGCACTACCACGATATTGAGGGGCGCAAGATTCTCGACGGCACGGCGGGGTTGTGGTGCGTCAATGCCGGCCACGCACGGCGCGAGATCGCCACGGCGGTGCGTGACCAAATCTTGAAACTTGATTACGCGCCCGCCTTCCAGATGGGCCACCCCGCCGTGTTCGAGGCGGCGTCGCGTATCGCGGCGCTGCTGCCCGGCGACTTCGATCACGTCTTCTTCGGTAACTCCGGGTCCGAAGCGGTCGAAACCGCGCTCAAGATCGCGCTTGCCTATCACCGCATGCGCGGGGATGGCGCGCGCACCAGGCTGATCGGCCGCGAGCGCGCCTATCACGGCGTCGGCTTCGGCGGGCTTTCGGTCGGCGGCATTGCCGGCAACCGCAAGCTCTATGCCGGCATTCCGGGCGTCGACCATCTGCCGCATACTTTCGACCTGCAGTATCAGGCGTTCTCGCGCGGCCAGCCGGAATGGGGCGCCCATTTGGCTGATGAGCTCGAGCGCATCGCGGCGCTACACGATCCTTCGACCATCGCCGCGGTCATCGTCGAGCCGATGGCGGGGTCGACTGGCGTGCTGGTGCCGCCCAAAGGCTATCTCGAGCGCTTGAAGGCGATTTGCGACAAGCACGGCTTTCTGCTGATTTTCGACGAAGTCATCACCGGCTTCGGCCGCCTTGGCGCGGGCTTCGGCGCCGAGCTCTTCGGCATCGTTCCCGACATCCTCTGTTTCGCGAAAGGCGTCACCAACGGGACCGTGCCGATGGGTGGCGTCGCCGTGCGCAAGCCGATCTACGACGCGTTCATGCAGGGGCCGGAGAACGCCATCGAGTTCGCCCATGGCTACACTTATTCGGGCCACCCGGTCGCTGCCGCGGCGGCGCTGGCGACGCTCGATATCTATGCGCGTGAGGCCTTATTCGACCGCGCCAAATCGCTGGCGCCTTACTGGGAGGATGCTGCGCACAGCCTCAAAGGCCTGCCGCAGGTGATCGATGTGCGCAATCTCGGCTTGGTTGCCGGCATCGAGCTGGCGCCGCTTCCGGGCAAGCCCGGCGCGCGCGCCTTCGATGCCTATCTCAAATGCTTCGCGCGCGGCTTGCTGGTACGCCAGACGGGCGACATCCTCGCTCTGTCGCCGCCGCTGATCGTCGAAAAAGCGCAGATCGACGAGATGTTCGGCCTTCTCGGCGAGGTGTTGAAGACATGCTGATCGGCATTCCGAAGGAAATAAAGACGCACGAATATCGCGTCGGCCTGGTGCCGGGCAGCGTGCGCGAATTTGTCCATCACGGCCATGCGGTGATCGTCGAAACCAATGCCGGCATCGGCATCGGCTTCGATGATGCTGCTTACGCCAAGGCCGGCGCGAAAATCGTGGCTTCGGCTGCCGAGGTCTTCGCTGCCGCCGAGCTGATCGTGAAGGTCAAGGAACCGCAGCCGCAAGAGATCGCGCTGCTCCGGCCCGGGCAGGTGCTGTTCACTTATCTGCACCTCGCCGCCGACAAGGCCCAGGCGGAAGGGTTGATGCGTTCGGGCGCGGTGTGCATCGCCTATGAAACCGTCACTGATCTCAAAGGCGGCCTGCCGCTGCTGGCGCCGATGAGCGAGGTCGCGGGACGCATGGCGATTCAAGTCGGCGCGCATTGCCTTGAGAAGGAGCAGGGCGGGGCGGGAATCCTGCTCGGCGGCGTGCCGGGCGTGGCTGCTGCGCGGGTGGTGATCTTGGGCGGCGGGGTTGCGGGCACCAACGCGGCGCGCGTCGCGATGGGCATGGAGGCGCATGTCACCGTGATCGATAAGTCCCTGCCGCGGCTTTACGAGCTCGATCTGCAATTCGGCTCGCAGCTCCACACGTTGTTTGCGACGGTCGAGAATGTCGAGCGCGAGGTGCTGGCGGCCGATCTCGTCATCGGCGCCGTTCTGGTGCCGGGCGCTGCCGCGCCGAAGCTGGTGACGCGTGCGATGGTGCAAGGCATGCGCCCGGGCTCGGTGCTGGTCGACATCTCGATCGATCAGGGCGGATGTTTCGAAACCAGCCGCCCCACCACCCACGCCGATCCCACTTACATCGCGGACGGTGTCATCCATTATTGCGTCACCAACATGCCGGGCGCGGTGGCGCGCACCTCGACCTTCGCGCTCAACAACGCAACCTTGCCTTTCGCCTTGGCGCTCGCCGACAAGGGCTGGCGCAAGGCGCTGAGCGCTGATCCGCATCTGCGCGCCGGGCTCAATATCGCCGAGGGCCGTATCACCTACGCGGCCGTCGCGCACGAACTCGGCTTGCCGGCGGCGACGGCCGACCAGGCGATCGGCGCGTAGCTTATTTGGCCGTCGGCTTCGGCTTGTCGGGCCCCGAATAGCGCAGCACGAACATGCCCCATTGCTTGTCGGTGACGTAGATGTTGCCGCGCGTGTCGACCAGCACATCCTCGGTCTGATTGACGAGCTTCGATTTCGGGTAAAGGCCGACCTTCTTGGTCGGTTGCGGCGGGATGAAATAGCCGCTGATGACCGGCATATGCGGGTCCTTGATGTCGTAAACCTGAAGCCCGGCGTTGAAATAGGTCAGGTAAATCAGATTGTCGGGCTGCTCGACATCGGGCAGGTGGATTTCCTGATTGGTGTTGTGCGGGCCGAAGCGCCCGCCCTTGTCGCAGAAATCCTTGTAAGGCGCGTCTTTCGGCGGCTTCGGCAGCGGAAAGATCGAGATCAGCCGTGGCTTCGCCATGTTCTTGTTGTCGATCAGCACGGCATAGTTGAGCGCGTCGGTATCGCAATTCTCCGCCGCCGCCTCGGAATTCGCGAACAGCAGATCTTTCTTCCATAGCGGCAGCACGGTGTGCTCGGACTGCGAGCCCGCCGAAATGAAAGGCGGGGTAAAGGTCAGCTCGCCGATCAGCTTCGGATTGGCGATGTCGCTGATGTCGAGATTGATCACGCCGGGCGCAAAGCCCATCGCCGCCACTTTGCCGTCGGGGCTGATATTGGCGGGGCCGTGAAAGCCGAAAGGCGGCTGTGCCGGCGGGTCGCCGTCCTTTTGCCCTGGCATGGCAAAGCGCCCGGCTTCCTTCGGATTGGCCGGATCGCTGACGTCGAGGATGACAAGGATATTGCCCTTGTAGCCGGGCATGCCCGCCGACAGATAGGCATATTTGCCGCCGGGATAGGAATTGCGGTGCGTGCCGGTGCCGCCGGTTTTCCACTGCGCGATCTGCTTCGGGTTGGCCGGATCGCTGATATCCCAAAGCAGGATGCCGTCGCCGAAAGGCTTCGAGAGATCGCCGCCCCAATCCGGTGGTTCTTGTTGCAGCGCCGTGATCATGAGGTTGTCGTGGAGGGTCACCTGGATGTCCCAGGTGTTTTTCGGCCCTTCGAGGAACTTCAGAACTTTCGGCTGGGTCGGATCGGTCACGTCGAGGACGGTCCAGCCATAGTCCCACAAATGGCCCATATACATGTACCAGCGGCCATTGACCTGCTTGATCGCCATTTTGAAGCCGCCGCGGCGCCCGTCGAGATCGCTATAGCCGATCGCCTTCATGTTGAGGGCTTCCCAGCCTTTCGGGATGGGGTCGGCAAAGCCCGGCCGCGCCAACAGCGCGAGGATCAGTGCAACGAAGCCGACGATTCGTCCGGCGGCGGATACCATCTCGTTCCTCCCATGCAAAGTCGAGCTGACGCTCGTTATCGAGCGTCAGCTTATACCGACAGCAAGGAATGATTCGAGCGTTTTGGAAAAATCAGTGCAGGGTCGGCGGCAAGCCGGCGATGGCTTCGTCGATGAGCGCGCTTTTGCGCGCCGGGTCGAGATCCTGGGCGAGAACGTGCCCGACCGCGGCGATGGCAAGATCGACCGCGCTGTTGCGCACCTCGGTCAGCGCCTTGGCTTCGGCCAGCGCGACTTTCTCCAACGCCATGCGACGGCGGCGCTCGATCGCCGCTTCGAGATCGCGCGCACCTTGCGCGGCCACCCGCTCGGCCTCGGCCTTCGCATAGGCGATGATGGCTTCCGCTTCCTTCAACGCATCGCGCTGCTTGCGTTGATACTCGGCGAGCTTTGTCTGCGCTTCGTCGCGCAGCTGCCGCGCCTCGTCGAGCTCGGCCTTGATCTTGACCGCACGCGCATCGAGCGCGGCCGTGAGGATGCCCTTGGTCTTGTAGACGAGGAAAGCGATCGCGATCACGAACGCGACCAGCACCCAGAACTCGGCATCGCGCATGAATTCGGGCATCAGCCGCGCTCCCGCATGGCCTGGTCGACCGCGGCGGCGGCGCGTGCCGGATCGAGCGCGCTGCCCGAGAGCTTCAAGGCGGCGTCGCGGGTCACGTCGACGGCGACCTCGCGCAAGGAACCCATCGCCGCCTGCTTGGCGGCGTCGATGCGGCGCTCGGCGGCGGCAGTCTCGTGCGCCAATTCCTCGGCGACTTTACGCTGCCGCTCGGCCGATTGCGCGTTGAGCCGCTCGGCCGTCTCGCGCAAGGTGATTTGCGCCTGGGCGCGCGCCTCGGCGAGCGCCTTGTCATAGGCGGCGATCACCGCCTCGGCCTCGCTCTTCATCTGCGTCGCCTTTTCGAGGTCGCCGTCGATCCGCGCCTTGCGCGCGGCGATGATGCCGCCGACGCGCGGCAAGCCGAGCTTTGCCATCACCACATAGAGAAGGACGAAGGTGATCGCGAGCCAGATCAGCTGGGTCGGAAAGGTGGCGAGGTCGAGTTGCGGCATCGGCCTGGGATCAGAATACGAACAGGATCAGGAACGCGATGGCCAGGCCGAACAGACCGGTCGCCTCGGCGAGCGCGAAGCCCAGGAACGCGAAGGGCGTCACCTGTGCCGCGGGATTGCGCGCCAGCGCGCTGATCAACGCCGAGAACACGTTGCCGATGCCGATACCGGCGCCGACGAGGGCGATGCAGGCGAGACCGGCACCGATCATTTTTGCAGCAGCAAGATCCATGTGTATTCCCCTGGTGTGAGATGACGAAGACTAATGCAGATGAATGGCGTCGCGGAGGTAAAGGCAGGTGAGGATGGTGAAGACATAGGCCTGCAGCACCGCCACCAGCAATTCGAGGAAGATCAACAGCACGTCGACGCCCAGCGGCACGAAGCCGAAAACCCCCATGGCGACGACGAATCCGGCGAAGATCGCCAGCATCGTGTGCCCGGCCATCATGTTGGCGAAGAGCCGGATGGAGAGGGTGAAGGGGCGAATGAAATAGGACAGGACTTCGATCGGCACCAACAGCAGCAACAGCACCACGGGCACGCCATGCGGCACGAAGAAGCTGAGGAAATGCCAGCCGTGCCGCGCGATGCCGATGATGGTCACGCCGATGAACACCACCGCCGCCATCGCAAAGGTGACGATGATATGGCTCGTGAAAGTGAAGCCGTAGGGAATCATTCCAAGGAGATTGCCGAGCAGGATGAAAATGAAGAGCGTGAAAATGAAGGAGAAATACTCGCGCCCTTCGTGCCCCACATTCTCGTCGATCATGCCGGCGATGAATTCATAGGAAATTTCGGCGAGCGACTGCCAGCGCCCCGGCACCAGCTCGCGCCGCCGCGCGCCCATCACGATGAGCGCGGCGCCGACCAGCACCGCCGCGCACATGAACAGCGACGAATTGGTGAAGGAGGCGTCGATGCCGCCGATATGGATCGGGATCCAACGCTCGATGGTGAATTGCTCGAGCGGATGAAGCTCTATCGCCACGTCAGTCCTCTTCTTCCTCGTCCCAATCCGCGGCCGAACCGGATTTCCGGTCCCGCCGATAACCCATCGCCATGCCGAGTCCGGTCACGGTGCGATAGACGTTCACCATGCCCGCCGCGACGCCGAGGAAGAACATAACCACGATCCCCCAAGGCCGCGTGCCGAGCCATTTATCGATCGCCCAGCCGATCAAGACCGCGACGACAAGGGCAACGACCAACTCCATCCCGACGCGCCAGCCGAGCGCCAAGGCGGCGCGGGTGCCGTCGCTCGGGGCTGCCTCACGCCGCGGTGCTTGCGCTTGGCGGGCTTGGTCGAGCCGTTCCCCCAGCTTTTTCAGGGGATCGTCGTTCTCCCTTTCGTCCATGTTTCTTACACTCGTCCATGGCCGAAGCGCTCGAAAAGCTTGGAAAAATCCCCGTCGGAAGCGGCGCACCTTAAGGGGCGGTTCGCCCCGATGTCAAGAAGCGCTCCCGGCGCGTTTCGCCGCATTTCCGGCTGCGATGGATATGGCGATCTCGATTCGGCGAGCCCCTGATTTTGCTGCAGAAATTGACGACAGCGATCCATGGCACCGGGAGCGGCGCGCCGGGCCGCGGTTCAGGCGCCCGGGCTGTGCTCGGTAGCGTCGATCGCCACGTAACAGCGCTCGCCGGTTTCCGGTTTGACATAGACTTGCACCAAGTGTCGGGTTGCCGGGTCCACGAAGCGTTCCGGGGTGGCGATCCAGCCCGGGCCGGGCGGTTTTTGCGCCAGAGTCTTGTAATGCACCCGCTCGAACATGACGCCGATCAAGATCACAGCCCCGAGCACGGCGAGCCAAAGCACGAGGCTTAGCGACCCGCTCAGCACGCTGGAGGCCGCGGCACCCAAGAGCATCAGCAGGCCGATGATCGCAACCAGTGCCCGCATGCGCGGCGCGGCTCAGGCCTTGATGGGCTCGATCACGACGGCCGTGCCATAAGCGACGATTTCGCTCATGGTCTGTCCGATCTCCGAGGAATCGAAGCGCATCATCACCACGGCGTTCGCCCCCATCGCAGTCGCATTTTGCACGAGCCGGTCGATCGCGTGGCGGCGCGCCTCCTCGATCATCTGCGTGTATTCCGTGATCTCGCCGCCGGCAATCGAACGCAAGCCCGCCATGATATTGCCGCCGATCCCGCGGCTGCGCACGACGACGCCGAAGCATTGGCCCTTGGTTTCGACGGTACGATATCCGGCGACATTCTCGGTGGTCGCGACCAGCATGGTTTTCTCCCCCTTAGCCGGCGCGATGCAGGTCTAAGCCGTCCGGCGCAGTTCCTCGGCCTCTTGGAGATCGACCGAGACGAGTTGCGACACGCCTTGCTCGGCCATGGTGACGCCGAAAAGGCGATCGACCCGGGCCATGGTCAAGCGGTGATGGGTGATCAGCAGGAAGCGCGTGCCCGCGGTCTCGGAAATCTCTTCGACCAGACGGCAGAAGCGGTCGACATTGGCGTCGTCCAACGGCGCATCCACCTCGTCCAGCACGCAGATCGGCGCCGGGTTGGTCAGGAACACGGCAAAGAGCAAAGCCAAGGCGGTCAGCGCCTGCTCGCCGCCCGACAAAAGCGACAGAGTCTGCAGCTTCTTGCCCGGCGGGCTGGCATAGATCTCGAGCCCGGCTTCGAGCGGATCGCCCGATTCGCCTTCGCGGCCTTCGACGTTCTCGCCTTCGCCCTCCGCGGGTTTGCCGCGATCGAGCTTCAGATAGGCGCGGCCGCCGCCGAAGAGCCGGGTGAACAGGCTGGTGAAGTGCTCGTTGACCTGGTTGAAGGCGGCAAGCAGCCGCTCGCGCCCTTCGCGGTTCAACGCGGCGATGCCTTGGCGCAACCGGGCAATCGCGCCGGTCAGATCCTCGCGCTCGCGCACCAGGCCGGCGAGGCGTTCTTCGACCTCGGCCGCCTCGCTTTCGGCGACCAGGTTTACCGGCCCCATATTGTCGCGCTCGCGGGTGAGGCGCTCGAACCGGGCTTGCGCCTCTTCGAGCGACGGAAGCTCCTCGCCCGGCTCGATTCCGACCATCGCCAGCGCCGTTTCCGGCGTGCAATCCAGGCGTTCCTTGATGTGAGCGGCGAGGGTGGTCGCCGCTTGCTGCGTCTGCTCGCTCAAGCCTTCGCAACGAACCCGCTCTTCGCGCGCGAGACCAAGCGCGGCATCGGCGGATTTCGACGCTTTTTCCGCCTCGGCAAGCCGCGTTTCGCCTTCGGCCAAAGCGTCGGCGGTCTGGTTCCGCTTGGCGGTCGAGTTCGCGATCGTCTCCGCAAGCTGCTCGCGCTGCGTCGCGATCTCGGCCGGGCGGCGGGTCAGTTCCTCGAGCTCGCGCTGCAGATCGTCGCGGCGCGCGATGAAGGTCGCGTGCTGACGTTCCGCCGCCTCCTCGCGCGTGCGCCACGAGCCGAGCTCGGTCTCGATCGCCATCAATCTTTGGCGCCGGGCATCGGCTTCGCGCTTCAAGCGGTCGTGCTCGCCGCGGCGCTCCAGTTCCAAGCTACGCGCCTCGCCCAGGGTCTGGCGCAACACCGTCGCTTCGTCGCGCGCGGTTGCGGGATCGGGCAGCGCCGCTAAGGCCTCGCTCGCCGCGCCGGCCGACGCTTCGGTCTCGGACAGATCATGGGTCAAGCGCTCGGCGGTCTCGGCCAGGGCGGCGAGCCGCGAGGTGACGCCGGCGGCGGCGCGCGCCAGCTCGGCCTCGCGATTACGCGCATTGGCCAGCGATCCGACCGCCTCGCGCGCCGCTTCGCGCGCCGAACGTTCTTCCTCGGCCAGGCGGCGAACCTTGTCCTGCGCCTCCTGGAGCGCCGCAACGCAGCGGCTCAACTCGGTTTCGGCATCGCGCAGCAGCCCGTCGAGCTCGGCAATGCGATTGCGCTGGCGCAGACGCTGCGCGGCGGCGGTCGGCGTGCCGGCAGCACGGCGGAACCCGTCCCAACGCCACAGACCGCCATCGCGGCTGACAAGACGTTGTCCCGGCTTCAGCTCGCCTTGCAGCCTTTCACCCGCTTCGCGGTCGGCGACGACGCCGATCTGCGCCAGGCGCCGCGCCAGCGCGGCAGGAGCGGCGACGTGCGACGACAAGGGTTCGGCATCCCCGGGCAGCGATTGATTTTCGGCGTAATCCGGCAGGGCGAACCAATGCGACGGCGCGGTGACGTCGACCGGCGCCGTGAGATCCTCGCCCAAGGCTGCGCCGAGCGCCGCTTCGAATCCGGATTCGACCTTGACCGCGTCGAGCACCGGCGAGTAGCGCTTGTCGCCGATCGCAGCGAGCAGTTCGGCCAAGGCGTGGCGTTCGGTCGCGAATTTCGCGCGTTGCGCTTCGGCCGCTTCTTTGGGCGTGCGCGCCGTGGTTTCGTCTTGCTGTGCTTGGCGCAAGGCCGCTTCGGCTTCTTCCGAGGCGGCGCGGGTGCGCGCAACCTCGGCCTCGGCTTCGTGCGCGGCCGTTTCGGCTTCCTCGGTCACGTGCGGCGCGATCTTTTCGGCTTCGAGCGCGGCGACGTCGCGCGCGATTTGCTCGTGACGCTCGCGCAGCCGGGCCAAGCGGTCGATCGCTTCCGCATGGCGCCGGGCCAGCGCCGCGCGCTGCGCATCATCGGCGGCGATCTGCTGCGTCAAACGGGTCAGCTCCGCCTCGTGACCGGCGACTGCTTCGGTGGCGGCGCTTAGCGCCGTGGCAGCTTCGTCCTGCGCGATGCCTTCCGCGGCTTGGGCTGCGCGGAGTGCGGCCTGCTCGGTGCCGAGCCGTTCCAGCGCGGCGCGGGCATCGGCGGCCAGCTCCTGCTCGCGCGCGATATCCGACGCCATCTGCAACAGCCGCGCCTCGGCGGCTTCGCGCGCCGCGGCGATGCGGCGCTCTTCTTCTTCGAGCGTCTGGCGCGCCAAGACGAGCCGTTGCAGCTCGGCGCTTGCGGATGCCTCGGCCTGACGCAGCCCGGGAAGCTCGGTGGCGGCATCTTCGCGGCTCCGCGCGCTTTCGAGCGCGGCGGTGGTGCGGTCGGCGACGTCGAGTTCGGCGGCGCGCAGACGTGCGGCGGCGGCTTCGTGCTCGGCCACCGTGATCTGCCAACGCAAATGCAGCAACACCGCTTCGGCGCGGCGGATATGGTCCGACAGGCGGCGATAGCGGCCGGCCTGGCGCGCCTGCTTGCGCAGGCCTTCGAGCTGGGTCTCGAGCGCGCGCAGCACGTCGTCGAGCCGGGTCAGATTAGTCTCGGCGGCCTTCAAGCGCAGCTCGGCCTCGTGGCGGCGCGAGTGAAGGCCGGTGATGCCCGACGCTTCCTCAAGCAGGACGCGGCGCTCGCTCGGCTTGGCGTTGATGATCGCGCCGATGCGGCCCTGGCTTACCAGCGCGGCCGAATGGGCGCCGGTCGCGGCATCCGCGAACAGCAGCTGCACGTCGCGCGCGCGCACGTCGCGGCCGTTAATGCGGTAATCCGAGCCGACGCCGCGCTCGATGCGGCGTAAGACCTCGATCTCGGGAAGCTCGTCATAAGGCTTGGGCGCGTCGCGCTCGGCATTCTCCAGCGACAGCGCGACCTCGGCGACGTTGCGGGCGGGGCGGCCATTGGTGCCGCCGAAGATAACGTCGTCCATCTCGCCGCCGCGCATGCGCTTGGCCGAGTTCTCGCCCATCGCCCAACGCAGCGCCTCGACCAGATTGGATTTGCCGCAGCCATTGGGCCCGACGATGCCGGTCAGCCCGGGCTCGATCGCCAGCTCGGTCGGATCGACGAAGGATTTGAAGCCGCTGAGGCGGAGTTTGGCGAAATGCAAAGCGTCTTACTCGCGGTCGGTCGTGGCAAGATTGAGGATCGCGGCGCTTTGCACTGATGTGCCGGAGGGCGTGGCGGCACCGCTCTTGGTCGCCGCGGCATAAGCGTCGCCGAGGACGGTCGCGAAATACCATTCCTTCGACTGGCCGTCCGCCGGCGAATAGGGCTGGGCCCCGACGAATTTCTTGCCGTTGATGAAGAAGGTTGGCGTCGATTCGACGCCGAAACTCTTTTGCGCCTCGAATTCCTGGCCGACGATCTGTTTCGACAACGCATCATCATTGATGCATTTGTCGAATTGGTCGCCAGTGATCCCTCCTAGCAAGGCGATACGCCGCAATCCCGGCGCCGGATCGTCCATCACGCCCCAAACCGCCTGTTGCTGGAACAGGGTTTCATAGAAAGCGGAATAACGCTCGGGCGGGGCGCAACGCGCGACCATCGCGGCCTTCAGCGCATTCTTGTCGAGCGGATAGTCGCGATAGACCAGCTTGGCCTTGCCGGTATCGATCCATTCCGCCTTCACCTTCGGAAACGTGCGTTCGGCGAATTCGGCGCAATGCGGGCAGGTAAACGAGAAATACTCGAAGATGGTCACGGGCGCGTCGGCTTTGCCGAGGACGCGGTCATCGGGCGCCAGCTGCGGCGCGTCGGCGCGCGCGGGCGTGACGGTAAAGCCGACCGCGACCAGCGCCAAAGCAGCAAGCGCCAACCAAATCTTACGCATTTCGTCTCTCCAACCTACTAGATGTTGATGCTAGGGCGAGTTTTGGGCCGATGCAAGTCAGGCGCTAACCCTGTCGCGAGCCGATCACTGCGGCGCCGAGCCGGCCCAAGGCTTGGCGTAAATCGGGATCGGCGACGGCTTCAAGCTGGGTCTCAAGGGCACGTTGCTCGCCGCTGTTCAAGGCGCGCGGCCGTGCCGCCTGCCGAGCGGCCGGCTTCGGCGGGACTTGGATCAGAAGGATACGCGCGACCGCGCCATAGCCGAAGAACCCGTTGATGCGCTCGATGATGACCGGCTCGAGATGCTGCGCTTCGAGCGCGAAGCCGGATACGACGCGTACCCGCAACGTGCCCTGGCGGCGTTCGCCGCGCGCGAAAGTCAGCCGGTCGGGCGTGAGTTTTTCTGCCAGTTCCGGCCCGACGACGGTCGGCCATTGCATGACGAGTTGCGCCTCGCCGAAGCCATGCTTGCCCAGCGCCGCTCCCGCGACTCGCGGAACCTCGGCGGCGATGGCGCGCAAGCTTCCCCGCCTCTCGTTCACCGCCATCCTCCTGGTCTGACCCACGCGACCATGCGATGCTAGCGTTGTCCGCGCCATCCGTCGAATGTCACTTTTGCGTTACACCGAAGCGAAACAGGCCAAAGCGAAACCGGCTGCCGTTCCGCGCATCAAACGCGCCACGGCTGACGATCGCGCCGCGCGCCTGCTGGCTTGGTATGACCGCCATCGGCGCCGTCTGCCGTGGCGCGCCTTGCCGGGCGAGATTCCCGATCCTTATCGCGTCTGGCTCAGCGAGATCATGCTGCAGCAGACCACGGTTGCCACGGTCGGGCCGTATTTTGCGCGCTTCGTCGAACGCTGGCCGACGGTCGAAGCGCTCGCCAAAGCCTCGCTCGACGAGGTGCTTCATGCCTGGCAGGGGCTGGGCTATTACGCGCGGGCGCGCAATCTTCATGCCTGCGCGCGCGCAGTCAGCACACAACATGGCGGGCAGTTTCCGCTGAGCGAAGCGGCGCTGCGCCTTCTGCCGGGCATCGGCGCCTATACGTCTGCCGCAATTGCCGCGATCGCCTTCAACCAGGTCGCCACGCCGGTCGACGGCAATATTGAGCGGGTGATCGCGCGGGCATTTCTCGTGCGCACGCCTTTGCCCGAGGCTAAACCCGAGCTGCGTCGGCTTGCGGCGACCTTGACGCCGGGGGCGCGGCCCGGCGACTTCGCGCAAGCGGCGATGGATTTGGGCGCGACCATTTGCACGCCGAAGAAACCCAAATGCGTGCTGTGTCCGTGGCGCGACGATTGCCGCGCACGCGCCAAAGATACCGCTGAAGCCTTGCCGGCGCGGCGCGCGAAGAAAGCCAAGCCGTTGCGCCGTGGCGTCATGTTCTGGGCGGTGCGGGCGGACGGCGCGGTGCTCCTGCGTCAGCGTCCGGCTCAAGGCTTGTTGGGCGGCATGATGGAAGTGCCCTCGACCGAATGGCGCAGCAAGAGCTGGCACGCCGAGGAAGCCGCATGCTTTGCACCAGTGAAGGCGCGGTGGAAACTTCTCTCCGGCGTGGTGCGCCATAGCTTCACGCATTTCGACCTCGAGTTGCAGGTGCTGACCGGCGCGACGCGGTCAAATCCCGACGAAGGCATTTGGGTCACGCCCGACGCGCTTGGCACGCAAGCCTTGCCCACGGTGATGAAGAAAGTCGCCGCTTTTGCCTTGGGTGGCTTGCCGCGCTAGCGGCGATTGCCCTGCCGCGCGAGTTCGGGCACCATCGCGGCAAAGGGAGGAAGGCCTTGCCGCACACTGTGCCGTTTCGGCTCGTGTCTCGATTCGCATTCGCCGTTCTTATGATCGCGCTGATCGCCCCGTCGCGCGCGCAGGCGGCCGACAAGGTGAAGATTTCCTATGTCGTGCCGACCGCGACTTATGGCGATCTGTTGCTCGGCCTCGATCAAGGCTATTTCGCCGAAGAGGGCATCGAGGTCGAGCTGGTTCAGGCCGGCGGCGGGGTAGCGAACCCGGCGCTTATCGCCGGCGACGTCCAGTTCAGCGGCTCGCCCGCTGCCGCGATCAGCGCGATCCTCAAAGGCGCGAAGCTGAAAGTGCTCTACATCACCTCGGACCACGCCGCTTATCAGCTCTGGTCGCGCAACGACATCAAGACGATTGAGGATCTGAAAGGCCAAGCGGTCGGCATCATCAGCCGCGGCGACACCACCGAGATCGCGATGCGCTATTACCTCGCGCGTCACGATCTGCCCGAAGATTACCTTGCCTATGCGCCGCTCGGCACCGGCCCGGCGCGTACCGCCTCGATCACCTCGGGAAGCTATGCCGCCTCGCTGATCGACAAGGTCGAGATCCAGCAACTGCGCGCCAATGGCCGGCTCGGCCAGCTTCATCTCTTGATTGATCTTCACCAGGACGTCCACATGACGTTCAGCGGGCTCGCGACGTCGGATGCGCTGATCGCTTCCAATCCCGATCTGGTGCGGCGGGTCTTGCGCGCGATCATCAAGGCCATGACTTTCACCAAGGCCAATCGCGAAGCGACCATCGCTTCGGTGATGCGCCACGGCGTCGCCGATCGCAAATCCGCCGAGGCCGATTACGACGGCGCGGTGGACGATCTCAGCCTCACCGGAACCATGGCGCCGGAAGACGAGCAATTGGAATTGCAGGTGCGCGGCGAAATGCTCGGTATTCCGAAGGACAAGATCGCGCCGCCTTCCGCCGTCTTCGACTTCAGCTTTGCGCAAAAGGCCGCCGCGGAATTGAATAGCGAGAAAAGAGAGGCGAAGCCGTGATGCTGCGACACTCGTGGATGGCCCTTTGTGGCGCGCTTGTCCTCGCTTATTTCGCCGGCGCGGTCGGACCGGCATGCGCCGCCGATCATGTGAAGATCTCCTATGTCGTGCCGACGATCGAATACGCCTCGTTGCTCGTCGGCATCGACAAAGGTTACTTCGACGACGAAGGCATCGAGGTCGAGACAGTGCAGGCCGGCGGCGGCGTGGCGACGCCGGCGCTGATCTCGGGCGATCTGCAATTCAGTGGCTCGCCTTCGGCAGCAATTAGCGCGATCCTGAAAGGTGCGCGCTTGAAAGTGTTGTTTGTCGGCGAGGACCATTCGGCCTTCCAGGTCTGGGCGCAGCCCGAGATCAAGACGCTCGAGGATTTGCGCGGCAAACAGATCGGCATCATCAGTCGCGGCGACACGACCGAAATCGCGATGCGCTATATCCTCGCAAAGCGCGATCTGCCGGATGATTTCCTCGCCTATGCGCCGCTCGGCACCGGCACGGCGCGGGTGGCGGCGCTGACCTCGGGCAGCTATCCGGCGGTGCTCATCGATGCCGGCGAAGTCAGGGATCTCCAGAATGCCGGCAAGATCGGCAAGCTGCATCTCTTCATCGACCTGCATAAAGAAGTACATATGACCTTCGGCGGCTATGCGACTTCGGATGCGCTTATCCAGTCCCAGCCCGATCTCGTCCGCCGCACCATGCGCGCGATGCTGAAGGGTCTTGTCGTGGTCAAGGCGTCGCGTTCAGACACGGTTGCTGCGCTTGTTCATCACGGTGCGACCAGCGAAGGCGCGGGGGCGGGCTACGACATCTTCGCGCCGTCGATCTCGCCGACCGGGGTCGTCAAATCAGAAGACCAAGTCTTCGAGCTGAAGCTGCGCGCTCACATGCTTGGCCTGGCCGAGGACAAAATTCCGCCAACCACCCAGGTCTTTGATGCGCGTTTCGTCGAGAGGGCGGCGGCCGATCTGAAGGCGCAGAATTGGAAGCCGCATCTGTGAGCCGGAAAGGCGCGCGATGAAATTTTTTGCCGTCGCCGCCTTGGCCGCGGCGCTTGTGCTCGCCGGTCCTGCTGTCGCGGCTGACAAGGTGAAGCTCAGCTATGTGCTGACCTCGGTCGAATATGCCGATGTTTTCATGGCGATCGACAAGGGCTATTTCGCCGAGGAGGGGATCGAGCCGCAACTCGAGCAGGCGGGCGGCGGCGTGGCGGTGCCGGCGCTGATCGCCGGCGACCTCGACTTCACCGGCTCGGGCGCCGTGGCGATCAGCGCAATCTTGAAAGGCGCGAAGCTCAAAGTGCTGTTCGTGGTCGACGCGCACCCGGCGATGCAGGTCTGGGCCCAACCTGCTATCACGAACATGGCCGATCTCAAAGGCAAGGCGATCGGCATCATCAGCCGCGGCGACACAACCGAGATCGCCATTCGCTACTACCTGGCAAAGCACGATCTGCCGGCCGATTACGTCTCCTTCGCGCCGCTTGGGCCCGGTCTCGCACGTTCGGCGGCGGTTGCCTCTGGCGCCTATCCGGCGGCGCTGCTCAACGCGAGCGAGGTCGAGGATCTCCGCAGCGCGGGCCGGCTCGGCAATCTCCATCTGCTGATCGATCTGCGCCGCGAGCTCAACATGGCTTATAACGCGCTCGCGACGTCGGACGCCTTGATCGCGTCCAATCCCGATCTCGTGCGGCGCATGGTGCGCGCGATTCTGAAAGGCGTGCGCCACGTCAAGGCGTCGCGCGCCGACACGATCGACATCCTGCTCCGTCACGGTATGACCAACGCCGAATTGGCCGGCATCGAATACGACAATATCATCGCCTCGATCACGACGACTGGCACGATGCCGGCGAAGGATCAGGAATTCGATACCGCGCTGCGCGCCGACATGCTCGGCGTTGCGAAAGACAAGACGCCTTCCGCCGCTGCGGTGTTCGATTTCAGCTTTGCCGAAAAGGCGGCGGCCGAGTTGAAGGCCGAGGGCTGGAAGCCGAAGCCTTAATTCATCTCGGCGCGGATGCGCTGCCTGAAGGACTCGATCGGCAGCAACTGGCCGTTGCGCTCGACGAACCAGAATTCCCAGCCATTGCAGGCGGGCGCGCCTTGCACTTCCGCCGCGACCTGATGAATTGAGCCGCGGGCTTCGGCCGAGATCACGGAACCGTCAGGCCGCACCTTCGCGCTCCAGCGGCGACGCGCATCGACGAGGATCTCGCCGGGCTGAAGCAAGCCGCGCTCGATCAAGCTGCCGAACGGGATTCGCGGCGCGCCGTTCTTTTCGGGCGTGGTTTCGAGATCGTCGGGCGAGAGCGGCACCACGTCCTTGATGCGCTCGCGGGCGAGCTTCGCATAGGTCGGATCGCGCTCGATGCCGATCCAGCGCCGTCCCAAACGCTGCGCCACCGCGCCCGTCGTGCCGGTGCCGAAAAACGGATCGAGCACCAGGTCACCCGGCTTCGAGGCGGCGAGCAGCACGCGATGCAGCAGCCCTTCCGGTTTCTGCGTCGGATGGGCTTTGCGCCCGTCGCGCTTCAACCGTTCGCTGCCGCCGCACAGCGGCAGCAGCCAGTCGCTGCGCATCTGGATGCCGTCGTTGAACGCCTTCATCGCCTGATAATTGAAGGTGTAGCTCGCCTCGCGCGAATAGGCGCACCACAGCAAGGTCTCGTGCGCATTGGTAAAGCGCCGGCCGCGGAAATTCGGCATCGGATTGCTTTTGCGCCAGATCACGTCATTGAGGATCCAGAAGCCGAGATCCTGCAGAATCGTGCCGACGCGATAGATGTTGTGGTAGGAGCCGATCACCCACAGCGAACCCTCGGGCTGCAGGGCGTGGCGGGCTGCGCTAAGCCAATCGCGCGTGAAGCGATCATAAGTCGTGAAATCGGCGAATTTGTCCCAGTCTTCCTCGACCCCGTCGACCCGGCTGTTGTCCGGCCGATGCAGCTCGCCTGCCAGCTGCAGGTTATAGGGCGGGTCGGCGAAAACGAGATCGACGGACGCGGCCGGCAACCGCGCCATTACCTCGATGCAATTGCCTTCGATCACCGAGCCCGAGCGCTCGATTTGGTCCCCCATGGTCTCCCCCACGGAAACCGTGACCTTGCTCCCCGCGAGTCGCGGCGTCAATAAGTTTGAGGAGTCCCAGGCACTTGTTTGGAAAAATTCGAGTCGAATCCGAGACTTAGCTGGCAGGGCGCGAAACTCATACGGTGATGGCGAGTCGGGCCAAAGGCCAGAAGGGCGCGGCGATGGGCCTCGGTGCCGTAGCCGACATTGGTTTCCCAGCCATAGGCTTGGTAGCGCGGCGCCAAGGCGTGCATCAGCCGGTCGCGGGTGACCTTGGCGATCACTGACGCGGCCGCGATCGACAAGGACAGGCCGTCGCCGCCGATGATGGTCCGCACCGCGCAAGGCAGATCGGGTGCGCGGTTGCCGTCGACCAAAGCGAGATCCGGCGCGGTTCCAAGTCGGGCAAGCGCCCGGCGCATGGCGATGAAGGTCGCTTGCAGAATATTGACGCGATCGATCTCGGCGACGCTTGCGGCGCCGATGCCGATCCGCGCGCAGCCGACGATCAACGCGGCTTGGTCGGCGCGTGCAGCGGCGGAGAGCTTCTTCGAATCGTCGAGCTCGCGCCGCAGCTTTTCCGGCATTCGATCGCGGTCGAGAATTACCGCCGCCGCCACGACCGGGCCGGCGAGCGGCCCGCGCCCCACTTCATCGATGCCGCAAACGATACCCGATGCCGCGCTTTCGAAGGCGAAATCGGGCATCGCTCAGACCGAAATCGCCACGGCGCTGCCGATGGCAAGGCCCAAAGCGTGATCGGCACGGCCGAGATTGACCGCGATCTCGACGAGCCCGTTCGAATTCGCGTACCAGAAGGGCGCGCCGGGCGGCACCGCCGAGAAGGTATCGGCATGGGCGATGACTCGGTCCGGCGCCACAGCCAGCACGGCGGTCGGCGGGATCGCGCGGGCGCGCAACCCGGTCAGCGCATTGCCGTAATGATCGATATAGACGATCTCGGCCAGATCGTCGGGCCAGTCGGGGCGGCGCTCGGGCGCTCGCGGCGTGGCTTCGAGCGCGTCGCCATTGGCAAGGCGTGCGGCGACGGGCGCGAACAAGTCGCGGCCGTGAAAGCTCGCCGACAGGCTGGATGGCCGCCAAGCGATCTCCCAGACGCGCGGCGCGCGGGCACGGCGCAGCACCTGCTCGAACAGGCCGTTATCCGGGCCGACATAGCGGCAGCCCTCGGCATCGACGAGAAGCGGTGCGCGCCGCCCGCCAACTCCAGGATCGACCACGCACAGAAAGATGGTTTCCGCCGGGAACCACGCCGCGTAGGTCGCGAGCAGATAGGCGGCAGCTTTGGGGTTGCCGGTCGGGGCGTCGGCAAAAAGATCGATGATCTCGGCCGCCGGCGCCACGCGCCGCATCACCGCCTTCACTTGGCCGGTGTAAGGACCGTGGAGCCCGAAATCGGTGAACAGCACGATCATCGGCGAAGCGTTGGGCATCGGCGAAGTATGCGGTGCTCTTGTCGCCGCCGACAATCGGCATTTTCGTGGGCGTCTATATTCGGCCGGCCACCGTCGCGCCGACCCCTTCATGTCCGATCAGATCGCGCCAGCGCTTCGTATTAGCATATAGACAGCGACTGCGGCTATCAGACCGCTGAAGACCGTGTTCAACATTCCCCGGTGGGCGGCCAGACGATGCGCGCTTCGCGTTCCAATCAGCCCGCCCAAGGCGCCGCCGGCGATGAAGATGATCGCCAGCCACCATTCGACCAAACCCGAAAGCGCGTAATTGGCGGCCGTGGTTACGCCGAAAACCATGACCGCGAACAGCGACGAGCCAATGGCGTTGAGGATCGTCATGCCGGTGGCCAACATCAAGCCGGGTACGATCAAAAAGCCGCCGCCGATACCGAAAAATCCGGATAGCAGCCCGCCGAGGGCGCCTAAACCGACCAGCCACGGCAGGTTTCTCCGGGAGAGGTGGACGTGCAAATCGCCTTCGCTCGCGCGACCTTTCAACATCAAGGCGCTGACGGCCAGCATCAAAAGCGCAAACAACGCGAGCAATTTCTGGCCATCCATAATTTTTCCGAGAGTCGAACCGAGCAGGGCGCCGAGCACGCCGCTGCCGGCGAAGACCGCGGCGCAAGGCCATTTCACGGTTCTTTTGCGCGCGTGGTGCGCCAAGTTCACAGCTGCGTTGGCCGCGACGGCGACGGCGCTGGTGCCGATCGCGACATGGGGACTCGGCACGCCGACGACATAGACCATAAGCGGAACGGCAAGGATAGATCCGCCGCCGCCGACAAGGCCCAACGTAAATCCGACCAGCGAGCCGGAAGCGAAGCCGAGCGCGGCCTGAAGCAGCGAGCCGACCATCGGGGGTTAGCGAAGCTTGGCCAAATGCTGCGACAGCACCGACGGGCCGAGACCGAACGCCTCGGCCAAAGCCGTGGCGTTCGCTTCGCCCCATTTGCACAACACCGTCAGCCGCCGTTCATTCGCGGCGGTGCCGAGGATGCCGCGTACACCGGTTGTCCGGTTCTCGAAGCTGGCGGGTTCGAAAGCTTTTGCGGCCATGTTACCCTCCAATATATTAGTAATTACTTATTTAGTGAATTCTGATATAAAGTCAAATGGCGATTGCGTTTCGAAGATCCGCCGATTCGCGCTTGACCCGCCGCATCGGCTCGGGCAACTCCCTGCGGGCGATGCATCGCATGAGTAACCCATGATCGATCACGCACGCATGCGGGAAAAGCCGGCGCCGCCCAAATTGCATCTCACCTTGGCCGGCGCCGCCGCGCATTTCGTGCCGCTGCGCCCGGGCACGCTTCGCGCCGCGGTGAGCCGCGCGCCGCGCGGCGACGGGCATCCGGTGCTGGTGGTGCCGTGTTTCCTGCGCAGCGACCGCTCGACCTTGGTGCTGCGGCGGTTTCTGGCGGCTTGCGGTTATGCCGTCTATGGCTGGGGGCTTGGCACCAATATCGGTCCGACTGCGACCGCAATTAAAGGTATGGAGCGACGGCTCGCGGAAATCGCGGCGCGGCACGGTTGCAAGGTAAGCCTCATCGGCCACAGCCTCGGCGGGGTGATCGCGCGCGAATTGGCCAAGGCGCGGCCCGAGCAAGTGCGGCAGCTGATCTTGCTGGCAAGCCCGATCCAACAGCCGACCGCGAGTCCGCTCGAGCCGGTTTATAAGCTGTTGTCGCGGTGGCACAGTTTCGACGCGGTTTCCGCGATGGATCGGCTCAACGAGCCGCCTTCCGTGCCCGTGACCGCGATCTTCACGCGCAGCGACGGCATCGTCGCCTGGCAAAGCTGCCGCGAAGTGCCCGGCTCGCTGCGCGAAAGCATCGAAGTGCGCGGCTCCCACGGCACGATGGTGCGTAACATGACGGCCTGGCGCATCATCGCCGATCGGCTGGCTCAGCCGGAATCCAATTGGCGCCCTTATCGGCCGAGCTGACCGCGTTCGGGTTCGTCAACAACCAGGCTCAAAACAATGAGAGTTGCGGCTCGGCCTTTGCCGGCGCGCGGAAACGCGAGCAGTCGAGCCGCCACGCTTCGGAACGCTTGTCGATGCCGAGGCGATGGCTCGCCGCCTCGTAACGGATGCGCAGCATCTCAGCATAGGGACCAGTGCCGCGCATCCGCGTGCCCCATTCCGCGCGATAGGCTTTGCCGTCGCGGCTCTGGCGGATCAGCGACATCACATGCTTGGCTTTTCCCGGATAATGCGCGTTGAGCCATTCCTCGAACATCGGCGCGAGTTCCAAAGGCAGGCGTAACAAGATATAGCCGGCGGCGCCGGCACCGCGCGCGGCGGCTGCTTCGAGGATGCTTTCCAATTCCGCGTCGTTGAGCGCCGGGATCATCGGCGAAGCCAACACCGCAACCGGAATGCCTGCTTGCGCCAGCGCAGCGATGGTGTCGAGCCGTCGTTCGGGCGTTGCCGCGCGCGGCTCGAGCTTGCGCGCAAGGCTGCGATCGAGCGTCGTGACCGACACCGCGACGCTCGCCAAACGATCCCGCGCCATCGCCGCCAGGAGATCGATATCGCGCTGTACCAGGGCCGATTTGGTGACGATGCAAACCGGGTGCTGGAATTCCTTGAGTACGGCGATGATGCGCCGCGTCAGCTCGAGCTTGCGCTCGATCGGCTGATAGGGATCAGTGTTGGCGCCGAGCGTGATCGCTTTGCACCGATAAGAAGGTTTCGACAGCTCGGCGCGAAGCAATGCCGGCGCGTCGTCTTTGACGAAGATGCGGCTTTCGAAATCGAGCCCCGGCGAAAGGCCGAGATAGGCGTGAGTCGGCCGCGCGAAGCAATAGATGCAGCCATGCTCGCAGCCGCGATAGGGGTTGATCGAGCGGTCGAAGGGGATGTCGGGCGAATCGTTGCGCGCGATGATCGTTTTGGCGTGGTCGTGCAGGTATTGCGTCTCGAGCGGCGGCGCGGGCTCATCGCCACCGCCCCAGCCATCATCGGTCAGGAGGCGGGTTTCGGGCTCGAACCGGCCGGTCGCGTTGCTGACGGCGCCCCTTCCCTTGCGGGGCGATGGCGGGAGTGGCTCGTCCATCGCAAAATTATGCGACCTAGATTTGAACAAATCAAGAACATTGCCGCGAGATCTTAGGCGCGCCCGGGTGTGCGCATCGCACTCCTCAGCCTTGAGCGGTCGGCTTTAGGTGTTCTTGGAGGCGCGGCATCAGCTCAACGAGGTTGCACGGCCGATGGCGGTTATCGAGCTGGTGCTTGATGATGTCGTCCCAACCATCGCGACAGGCGCTGGGCGAGCCGGGGAGAGCGAAAAGATAGGTGCCGCCCGCCACGCCCGCCGTGGCGCGGCTCTGGATCGTCGAGGTGCCGACCTTCTGATAGGAGAGAAATCGGAACAGCTCGCCGAAACCGGCGATCTCTTTCTCATAAACCGCGTGAAACGCTTCAGGGGTGACGTCGCGACCCGTGACCCCGGTGCCGCCTGTCGAGATCACGACGTCGATGGTCGGATCGGCAACCCACGCCCGGAGTTGCGCGATGATCACGTCCTTGTCGTCGCGGACGATCTTCTTTGCGATCACACGATGCCCCGCGCCGGCGACCAGCTCGGCAAGCGTACGGCCCGATTTGTCATCGGCCTCGCTGCGCGTGTCGGAAATCGTCAAAACCGCGATGTTGACGGGAAGGAACGGGCGCGACTCGTCAATTTTTGGCATGGGAGCGACCACTATCCGCAACGGCCGTGCCGTCATAGGCCATATAGGTCGGCCAATGACCGGCAGCAAGCGCGTCGAGATCCGGGGTCGGCTGGTTGAGCCGCATGCGGTAAATCCAGTAATTCGTCAGTACCCGCAGCGTGTAGGTGCGCGACTGCGCCCACGGAACGCTTTCGAGGAACAGCAACGGATCGTCGCGGAATTCGGGTCGCGTCGCCTGCCAGCGCGCCATCGCGGTCGGGCCGTGATTATAGGCGACGGCGAACAGGATGAGGTTGCCCTTGATGCGGCTATCGCGGAGCAGAACCTCGATATATTCCTGCGCCAGCATGAGGTTGTATTCGGGATCGCTCAACGCCTCGCGCTCGGCCTTGCGGTTCGCGGTGGAGAGCGGCACGCCGGTACGCTCGGCCATCGAGCGCGCGGTCGCTGGCATCAGCTGCATCAACCCGGTCGCACCCGATTGATTGCGCGCTTCGGGCAGAAACTGCGATTCCTGGCGCATCAGGGCGAAGAGCAGCGCCCGGTCGATGGTAAAGCCGCCGAGCGGCTCCCAACGCGGCACCGGATAAAGCGCCAGATCGTGGCTGCGTCCATCCGCATTGGCGAGAACCGCCGCCAATTGCAGGCTCACGCCGGGCAGATTGGCGCGATCGGCAAGCGCGGCCAGGGATTGCTGCATGGTTGGTGAAGCATGCGTGGCAAGCTGTCGCAGCTCGGCGGCCGCAGGCTCTCTCTGGTCAGTCGCGAGCAGGGCAAGAATTCGCCGCCCGGCCTCGTTTCCCAATACCAGCTGGGCGTCGAACTCGGTGAAGCGGTCGGCATCGAAGTTGAGGTTCTGATTGATGCCGAGCAAGCGCCGCGCGAGCAGCCCATAGAATGTCCGCGAATTCTCGGCGGCGATCCGTAGCCAGTAAGAATAGTTCTCCGGCCGCTTTGCGCGCAGCTCGACCCGCGCCGCCCAGAACGCGGCCGCGGATTTCACCCAGCCCGATTGGCCGGCACTGCGTGCCACGGCCTGGAAACGGTCGCGTGCTTCGTCGAGCCGTCCCAAGCGCCAGGCCGCCAAGCCGGCATTCCAATTGGCCACGGGCGCATACGCCGCCGTCTCGTTCGTCGCGCTCATGGTCAGCGCTTCTTGCGCCGCGCCCCGGGCGAGATAGCCCTCGGCGATCGCGGCACGCAGCTGATCGCGCGTCGTGGTGTCGATCAAATCTTTGGCTTCGCCGCCTGCCAGCAACAATTCGGCCTTATGCGGCTCGCTCGAAGCGAGGTCGCGGATCTCGTCGCGCAGGCTTGCCGCGCGCCGCGCTGCGGCCGGCTGCAACGGTCGGTGTTCTTGCTTTGCCCCTATATCGGTCGGATGCGGCTCGATACCGAGATCGTCGCTCACTTGCGCGAGCGATCCGGGCGCGGGCGGCTTTGCCGGCAGCGGCGCGCCCTTGGGATGACGCAGAAGAGCCAGCGCATAGATCGTCTTGGCGTCGGGCTCGTCGCCGTAATGCGCGAGCCACTCGGCGAGCTCGCTATAACTCGCGCGATATGACGCGGCGCGATAGCGCTGCGCCAGCACCGTGCCGACGAGCAGCTTGTCGCCAAGCTGCGCGATATCCTGATCGGCTGCGCGCCATTGCTGAGATTGTTGCAGCGCAAAGATGCGCTGGTAGCGGGTGATATCCGCGGCTGAGAGGATGTGCGGCAGATCGGCCTCGCGCAAAAGCATCGCGCTGGGCGTCAGCTCGGCGGTGCGCACATCACTTGCCTGTGCGCGCGATCCTCCCGGTAAGCTTAACGCGACGCCCAAAATAATCCACAGGCCTCGCGAAGCTTTGCGTGAGTCGAAGATGCCCCCGGCTCTGATCATGAGGAACCCACATAACTATCCCCGCCCGATTTGGCAAGATCAAATTTTAATCAGCCAGATCACTTTTTTGGTTCTAATGAAACTCGTATTTTTCTTCTTTATTTTATCTAGGACGTCATAAGTTTTGATTGAAGTTCTAGGAAATCACGCCAGGATTCACTTTTGCGGGCGGGCGCGCGCAACAAAAAAGAAGGGTGATATGTAGTCAAAGTCGGAATCGGCCGGTCGAGGCCGGGCACGGTCAATTCGAACCATTTTCCACGCAGTTTGGTGATGCCTTCGCTGCGGCCAAGTAACGTAGCTGTAGCTGTTCCGCCGCAAAGAACCACCAGCTGTGGGGCGTTGAGAGCGATATGCCGCCACACGAAAGGTAGGCATGATGCGGTCTCTTCCTCGGTCGGCTTACGGTTACCGGGCGGTCGCCAGAACAACACATTGGTAATGTAAACGGTGTGTTGACGGTCCAGCCCAATGGCCGCGAGCATGCGGTCGAGCAGCTGGCCGCTGCGGCCGACGAAGGGGCGGCCGATGCGGTCTTCGTCGGCGCCGGGAGCCTCGCCGATGATCATCACCGGGGCGTGCGGCGTGCCGTCGGCGAAAACCGTATGCGTGGCCGTCCGCCGCAACGCACAACCATCGAATGATGCGATCGCCGCTTCGAGCTCGGCCAGGGTCGAAGCGGCCTCGGCAAGCTTGCGGGCGTTGGCGGCATTGGCGTTGGCCGAGGTGACGGCGGCGGGCACGGGCGCCGCGATCGGATCCGGGCGGCGTGGCGCCGGCGCCGGCGGCACGGGCGTAGCCTTTGGCGGCGCGAGCCGGTCGTGCGGGGCCTCGTCGATGGCTTCGTCGACGCCCATGGCGGCGTACCAGCGCAGCAGCCCGATCGCATCGTCGCTCTTCGGCATGGCGTTAACCTAGCACCGGGCGGCGGCGGCTTGAATAAAGGCCGGGTAAATAAAGCGCAGCTTTGCCCACAGCCTCTTTCGGGAGCGGCGCCTTTTTCTATAGTGGCGCCGCAAGAAAGGATGTTGGGGCATGGAACGCGACCGGATGGAATACGACGTGGTGATCGTCGGCGCCGGTCCGTCGGGGCTTGCCGCCGCGATCCGGCTGAAACAGCTTGCCGCCGCCTCGGGAAACGAGGTTTCGGTCTGCATCATCGAAAAAGGCTCGGAGGTCGGCGCGCATATCCTGTCCGGCGCGGTGTTCGAGCCGCGCGCCCTTGACGAGCTGCTGCCCGATTGGCGCGCGCGCGGCGCCCCGCTCCACGTCGCCGCCCAGGAAGACCAGTTCGTCTTTCTCACCAAGCGCCGGTCTTTGCGGCTGCCGACCCCGCCGCAAATGCATAATCGCGGCAATTACATCATCAGCCTGGCCAATCTCTGCCGCTGGCTGGCCAAAGAGGCCGAAGCGCTCGGGGTCGAGATCTATCCCGGCTTTGCCGGCGCCGAGGTGCTTTACGATGGGGAAGGGCGGGTCCGCGGCGTTGCCACCGGCGCGCAAGGCATCGGCAAGGACGGCAACCCGACCGGCAATTTTCAGCCCGGGGTCGAGCTGGTTGCCAAGGAGACCCTATTCGCCGAAGGTTGCCGCGGCTCGCTGACCAAAACCTTGGAGCGGCGCTTCGATCTGCGCCGCGACAGCGGCCCCCAGACCTACGGCATCGGCCTCAAGGAATTATGGGAGGTCGCGCCGGCACAGCATCGTCCCGGCCTCGTCGTCCACACCGTCGGCTGGCCGCTGGGCACCGCGACCTATGGCGGATCTTTCCTTTATCATCTCGAGGACCGGCAAGTGGCGGTCGGCTTCGTCATTGGCCTCGATTACGCCAATCCCTTCTTGAGCCCGTTCGAGGAATTCCAGCGCTTCAAGACCCACCCCGCGATCCGCCCGACTTTCGCGGGCGGGCGGCGGGTCGCTTATGGCGCGCGCGCGCTCAATGAAGGCGGCTTTCAGGCGATCCCGCAGCTTTCCTTTCCCGGTGGGCTGATCATCGGCTGCGCCGCGGGCTTCCTCAACGTCGCCAAGATCAAGGGCAGCCATACCGCGATGAAATCCGGCATGGTCGCGGCCGAAACCGTCTTCCGGCACCTGTCCGGCGACGAAGCCGCCGATTATCGCGCGGCGCTGGCCGATTCCTGGGTCTGGCCCGAGCTCCATGCCGTGCGCAACCTCAGGCCCGGCTTTCGCCGCGGCCTCTGGGCCGGCCTCGCCCATGCGGCGCTCGACACTTATGTCCTGCGCGGCAAGGCGCCTTGGACCTTCCGCAACACCGCCGATCATCTTCACATCGCCAAGGCGGCGGACGCGAAGCGGATCGCCTATCCCAAGCCCGACGGGGTGGTGAGCTTCGACCGGCTGTCCTCGGTGTTCGTCTCCAACACGAATCACGAGGAAAACCAGCCGGCGCATTTGCGGCTGCGCGACCCGGCGCGCGCGATCGCCGTCAATTACGCGCTCTATGATTCGCCCGAGCAACGCTATTGCCCGGCCGGAGTCTACGAGATCGTGACGGCGGGCGGCGCGCCGCCGCGGCTGCAGATCAACGCGCAGAACTGCGTCCACTGTAAAACCTGCGACATCAAAGACCCGACGCAGAACATCGATTGGGTCGTGCCGGAAGGCGGCGGCGGTCCGAATTATCCCAATATGTGATTTGCCAGGCGGGGGGTGTATTCACCTCGCTTTGTCCTTAAAGTGGTTGCGATGGAAATCAGCTCGGCGATGAATCGGTTTTGGACGTCGCGTCGCGTCGCGTCGCTGGCCGTGCTGCTCTTGGTTGGCGCCTGCGCGAGCGCCGGTAGGCAGGCCAAGGCGCCGGCGGCGACGCCGCAAAGCGCGCTCGGCAGCTATCTCGCGGCGCGCCACGCCCAGACCGAACACGATTACGGCAATGCGGCGCAGTTCTTCGATCGCGCCCTCGCCGCCGATAGCGGCAATTACGATCTCGTTCGCCGCACCTTCTTGCTGCGGATATCCGAAGGGCGGCTCGACGATGCGGTCCCGTTGGCGCAGCGCGTGGCGGAAATCGACGGGCGCTCGGGGCTTGCCGGGCTCGTGCTGCTCGAACAGGACATCAAGGCCGGCCGCTACGACGTCGCGGCGCAAGAAGCCGCCACGATGCCGCGTGACGGCGCGCAGCGTTTCGCGGTGCCGCTGTTGCAGGCTTGGGCGGAGGCCGGGCAAGGGCATCCGGCGCCGGCGTTGCAAGCGCTCGACGTGGTGGGCGGCAGCAGCGGTCTGCAGCCGCTGCGCGACCTGCACGCGGCGCTGATCGCGGACTACGCCGATCGCGTCGACGATGCCGCGGCAGCTTATGGCAAACTTATCGGCGGCACGCAGGCGCCCACCTGGCGCGTCACCGAGCTCGCGGGCAATTTCCTCGAGCGTCACGGTCGCGCCGAGGAAGCCCGCGGTCTTTATCAACGCAGCGTCGGCGAGCAAGGGCTTGCCGACATGGCGGGCAGCGCGATCGCGCGGATCGATCGCGGCGTGGTGCCGCCGCGGCTCATCGCCTCGCCTCGCGACGGCGCGGCGGAAGGCCTGTTCGACCTCGCCGGGCTGCTGAACCAGCGCGAGACGAGCGATGCGGCGCTGGTTTATGCCCGGCTCGCGCTCGATCTCGCGCCCAATTTCGCGCTCGCGCAAATGCTGATCGCCGAAATCCGCGATGCCGAGGACCGTCCCGCCGATGCGCTGGCGCTCTACCAGGCGGTCGATGCGACATCGCCCTTCTCGTGGATGGCGCGGTTGCGCGCGGCGCTCGAGCTCGATGCGCTCAACCGCACCGACGAAGCCGTGGCGCAGTTGAAGGCGATGGCGGCGGAGCGACCGACTCGTCCCGAGGCGCTGGTCGAGCTGGGCGATATTTTGCGCGCGCATAAGCGTTTCGCCGAGGCGGTATCCGCTTATGATTCGGCGATCGCGCGCACCCCTCAGCCGCAAAGCGGCGATTGGCGGTTGTTCTACAGCCGCGGCGTCGCGCTCGAACGTTCCAGCGATTGGCCGCGTGCCGAGGCGGACCTGAAGCACGCGCTCGATTTGCAGCCGGACCAGCCGCTGGTGCTGAACTATCTCGGCTATTCCTGGATCGACAAGGGCCAGAACCTCCACGATGCGCTGGGCATGATCCAGCGCGCGGTACAATTGCGTCCGAGCGACGGCTATATCGTCGACAGTCTCGGCTGGGCCTATTTTCGCCTCGGCGATTTCGCGCAAGCGACACGCTATCTCGAACGCGCGATCGAGCTTTTGCCCGAGGACCCGACCATCAACGATCATCTCGGCGATGCCTATTGGCGCTCGGGCCGGGTCGCCGAGGCGCGGTTTCAATGGAAGCGCGCGCTGCAGTTCCAGCCCGAGGCGGATGAGGTGAAGGGCATCCAGGCCAAGCTCGATCATGGCCTCACCGGGCCGCCCGAGACGGTGCGTGGCGGTTGAGATCGCGCCGGCGCCGCGTTGGTGGCCGGCGCCAGCCAAGCTCAACCTCTACCTTCACGTCGTCGGCCGGCGCGAAGACGGCTATCACCTGCTCGACAGCTTGGTTGCCTTTGCCGACATCGCCGACCGCGTCGCGGCGGTTTCCGCGCCGGGCCTCAGCCTCGCGGTCGAAGGTCCCTTTGCCGGCGCGCTTGCGGATAATGATTCAACCAATCTCGTCTGGCGCGCGGCGGAAGCCTTGGCGCGCCGGCTCGGTCGCGCGCCCGAGGTCGCGCTGCGTCTCGAAAAAAATCTTCCGGTCGCATCCGGCATCGGCGGCGGCTCGAGCGACGCTGCAGCGGCCTTGAAGGCGCTGGCCGTGCTTTGGCATGCCGCGCTCGACGAGACTGCGCTGCGCGACATCGCCGTGACGCTCGGCGCCGACGTGCCGGTCTGCGTCGCCGCGCGCCCGTCCTGGCTCGGCGGCATCGGCGAAAAGATCGAACGCGCGCCGGCTTTGCCACCGGCGGCGCTGGTGCTGGTCAATCCCGGGATTCCGTTGCCGACACCCTCCGTGTTCAAGGCGCACCGCCGCGCGTTCTCCGCCGCCGCGCGTTTCTCCGCGCCGCCCGCCGATGTCGCGGCGCTCGCATCTGTGCTGGCCGAGCGGCACAACGACCTCACCGACGCGGCCATCGCGCAGGTGCCGGCGATCGCCGCCGTGCTTGATCGGCTTGCGGCGGCGAAAGGTGCATTGCTGGCGCGCATGAGCGGCAGCGGCGCGACCTGCTTTGCTTTGTTCACCGACACGGAAGCGGCGCGGGCGGCCGCGGCGCGGTTGCGCGGCGAAGAGCCGGGTTGGTGGGTCGCAGCGGGAAGACTGACTTAAGGCTTGCGCTGCGCGGCCGGCACGACGCCGGAAGTGGGCGGGGCGCCGCCTTGAATTGACGACTGAATTTGGTCGGCGCGCGTTTGTGCATCTTTCAGCACCGTCGGCGAGAGCGTGCTGGCCAGCCGGTCGCGGCGTTGCGCGGCACCGGCGTCGCCGCGCGTGGCAGCGGCCGAATACCAAGCATAGGCTTCGGTCTGCGAGGCCGGCACGCCATTGCCGCGCTCATAAAGCAGACCGAGATTGAACTGGGCGTTGACCACCCCCGCTTCGGCCGCGCGGCGGAACCATTGCGCTGCCTGCTCCATGCTTTGCTCGACGCCGACGCCGTTGGAATAGGCGACGCCGAGATTGAAGGCGGCATTGCCGCTGCCTTGCGCCGCGGATTTGCGATACCACTCCATTGCCTGACTCGGGTCGCGGTCGACGCCGAGCCCTTCGCTATACATGACGGCGATGTTGTATTCGGCCTCGGTCACGCCGGCTGTCGCCGCCGCTTTGAACAGCGCAGCGGCACGCTGATAATCCTGGGTCACGCCCTCGCCCAAGGCATAGAGCACGCCGAGCCGGTATTGCGCGACCGCGTCGCCGTTACCGGCACGCTGCTCGAGCCAGGGCGCGAGCTTTTGCGGGTCGGTCGGCGGTTCGGCATTGTCGACTTTTCCGGTCTTGTCGGGCGCTTTGCCGGGCGGCGACTTGACGGCGGGCGCCTGCGGCGGTTTTGCCAAGGCGGTCTGGCGCGGCGCCGATGCCGGCGTATCGCCTTTCGCCTGCGGCGTTTGATTGGGTGCCGCGGGCTTTGCGGCATCGCGGGCGTTGGGCGACGCCGTCGCCGGCGATTGACTCGCCGTCGCGGGCGCTGCGTTGGGTGCGGATGGCTGGGGCAGTGCGGCCACGGAGGAGGGCGGGGGCGGTGCCGCAGCGCTCGGCGCCGAGGTTTGCTCGATGGCAGGCGGTGGCGGTGACGATGAAGCCGCTTGCGTCGAGACGGTTTCCGCCGGCGTCGCCCCGGTCCCGAGGCTTGGTGCGGCGGTCGGGCCGAGCGCAACGCGGATCGCGCCGGAGCGGTCCGGAATGAGGTATTGAGCGCTGATCACGCCGGCGAGCAGCGCGGCCGCGATGCCCGCACCCAGCAAAGCCCAATGCAGCGAGATCTTCTGCGCGATCGCTTGAAGGGAAAGCGCGCTTGGCGCGTGCGTTTCCGCATCGACCGGCTCGACAAAAGAGTCGGCCGCCGTTTGTTGTGTCTCCAGCCCAGGCGCGTCTTGCGCCGCTGTCAAAGCGGCGGCGCCGGCTTCCGTTGGAATAAGCGGTCCCGTGGCGGCGAGGGAGCAAGCGCGGCAGATCGCGCGCTCGAGCCATTGCTCGATCGGAAGACCCGTGGCTGCGGCGGCTTTTTCGGCACGCTCGCGGATCGTCGCGTCGATCTCGATCGCCTGCCATGGATCGGTAACGTTGATCGCGCTGCCTTCGAGCTCGTCGATCACGGCGCCGCCTCTTGCGTTGTCGGCGCCGCAACGCGTTCGCGCGTGGCCTCGATGCTCAGCCGCGCGGTCATGATCTCGTCGGCCAGGGCTTCGGGATTGGGGGCGTCGAGCAGCAGATCGGCGTGCGCGGGCGACAGCAACCCGTCGCTGATCGCCTGGCGCACCGCCGGCGGCAAGCCGAGAAGACGAACGCTGCGGATGATGTGCTGGCGATCGCGGCCGCTGGCCTCGACGATCGCGGCGGTGTCGACGGCGCAACGCGTCAGGAGACGCAGATAGGTCTGTGCTTCATCGATCGGCGACAAATCGCCTTGCTGGAGATTGTCGCGCAGGGACGCGAGGATCGCATGCGCGTCGTCATAGGTGCAGATGGTTGCGGGGATGCGCGCGAGGCCGACGCGCTGCGCCGCGCGCCACCGCCGGTGACCGCAAATGATTTCGTAGCGGTTGGCCGAGCCGTCGGCGTTGCGGATGAGCAGGGGCTCGCGCACGCCGCGATTGGCGATATCGGTCAGCAGGGCGTCGCTCGCATCGTCGTCGCGGCGCGTGCCGAGCCCGGCCGGCGCCATGGACGCCACCGGCAGCATGACGGCACCCGCCCCGGCTTCGGCGAGCGGCACGGCTTCGGCGGCTTCAGCCTCGGCTGCCTCCGCAACCTGTTCCGCCCGATGCGACGCCGCCAAACGGTCGAGATCGCCGATTTCGGTTCCGGGTTGCAGGTCGGTCGCGGTTTCGCTGGATGGCGCGAGCGCTTCGGTCGCGCAGGCTTCATCGATCACGCCGCTCAGCCAGGCCGACAGGGAGAGGCCGGCACCGAGCGAGGCGATTTCGGCCGCTTCTCGGGTACTGGCCGACAAACGATCAAATCGCCAGTTGGCAGCCGCGGGGGTCATCACACCAAATTCCTTGCACCAGCGACCGTTACGTTAACCTATAAGCCTTCACGGCTTCAAATGGTCGTCGCTCAAGCCGATTGCCGCATTGCCATTCATGCGTCATTAACCATAATCGGCAAGCCACTAACGAATGGTTGACGCGGCCGCCGCCCGGCATAATCTCGGGGCAGCGTCACGGGGGTTGTGAATATGACCGAATTGGAGCAGGCCGCGCATCGTTTGGAACGGGCGGTCGCGCGGCTCGAGGCGGCATCGGCATTGCCGCGCAGCACCGGCCGCAAAGCCTCGGCCAAAGCCGCTGCCGCGCCGACCGAAACGACGGCGGCGGTCGCCGAGCGGCTCGATCAAGCCATTCTGCGGCTCGATCAATTGCTGGAGAGCTGATGCCGCAGGTTTCCGTCACGATCAATGGTCGCGCCTATCCGGTCGCCTGCCAGGAGGGCGAGGAAGAGCGCATTCGCGACCTTGCCAGCATCATCGACGGCAAGGTCGCCGAGTTTGCCCGCCAAGTCGGCCAGGCCGGCGAAGCGCGGCTTCTGGTCCTTGCGGCCCTGGTGCTGGCCGACGAGCTCGCCGAAGCGCACGAAGCGTTGCGCGATTCGGCCGCGCCGGCGCCGTCAACCGGCGACCATGCCGTCGCCACGGGCATCGACCGTCTCGCCGCCCGCGTCGAAGCGGTTGCGGCGCGGCTTGAATCGTCCCACATATGACCCCGAGAGGTTGGGGCTGCGCGGTGCGTTAGGCCGCAACACCCCGGGGCCGATATGTTCCTCTAGGGGGCTGTCCCTGACGAAACCCTGGTTTCGTTATATGGTTCCCACCTGCGTAAGCGGGCCACGAGGGTAAAGCTATGCCGACGGCCGTCGCGGCTCCACCTTCTCGACTTTCTCCCCTCGACCAACTTCAGTGACGGCGCATGCGATTTCTTCTTTGCGGTGACATCGTCGGCCGCCGCGCGCGCGAAGCCGTTGCCGCCGAGGTGCCGCGCTTGCGCCGCCAGCTCGCGCTCGACTTCGTCGTCGCCAATGGCGAGAACGCGGCGCATGGTTTCGGCATCACCGATACGATCTGCGCCGAGCTCTATGCCGGCGGCGTCGATGTCATCACCACCGGCAACCATGTCTGGGACCGGCGCGAGATCATGACCTATATCGCGACCGATCCGCGGCTGCTGCGGCCGGTCAACTTCCCGCCGGGCACGCCGGGCAACGGCCATGGCATCTACGCGCTCGGCGACGGCCGCAAGGTGATGGTGGTCAACGCCATGGCGCGGCTGTTCATGGACGCGATCGACGATCCCTTTGCGGCGCTCGACCGTCTGCTCAAAACGCATCCGCTCGGCTCGGTGTCGGCGATCCTGCTCGATTTTCACGGCGAGGCGAGTTCCGAAAAGCATGCGATGGGGCATTTCTGCGACGGGCGCGCTTCGGCGGTGGTCGGCACGCATAGCCACGTTCCGACTGCGGATTACCGCATTCTCGCCAAGGGCACGGCCTATATGACCGATCTCGGCATGTGCGGCGATTACGAATCCGTCATCGGCATGCAGAAGGAGCCGGCCATCGCGCGCTTCGTCAAGAAGCTGCCGGGCGAGAGGCTCGAAGTCGCGGCGGGCGAGCCGACCGTTTGCGGCGTGGTGGTCGAGACCGACGACGCGACTGGTTTGGCCCGCGGAATTTGGCCGCTGCGCATCGGCGGCAAGCTCGATGCGGTTCTGCCGCCGCTTGGCCGCATGGCGGCGCCTTCCCCAATGTGACCGGTTTCGCGCCGCTGATCGCTGACGGCTTCGTGCTCGGCTGGTCGGTGGCCTGGCCGCCCGGTCCGATCAATGCCGAGATGGTCCGGCGCGGCCTGACGCGCGGCTTTATGCCGGCCTTTTCCGTCGGTCTCGGCGCGTGTTCGGGCGACGCGCTCTGGGCGGCTTTTGTCGCTTTGGGCGCGGGCTTCCTGGTCGGACCGCAAGCGCGTTTCGCGCTGGCCCTCATTAGTACGGCGTTGCTGTTTTTTCTCGCCGCGATTTTTCTCGCGGGTGCGTGGCGGCGCTGGCATGACCGCGGGCAGGAAATCGCGCCGAACGAGGCGTGTGGCTTCCGCGGCGCGCGCAGCGGCTACGTTCTCGGCCTCTTCATGGCGCTCAGCAGCCCGTGGAATCTGGCATTCTGGCTCGCCGTGATCGGCCGTTCGGAAAGCCTGCAACAAGGTTTCGCTGGCGCGCTCGTGATCGCCTTCTCGGTCATTCTCGGCGCGGCATCGTGGTGCGTCGTGCTGTGCACGACAACCGCGCGCCTCGGCTTTGCCGCCACCGGCGCGATCTGGGCTGTGGTCGCTCAAACGGCGACCGGCCTGCTGATGCTCGGTTTTGGCTTGCGCGGGGTCTGGCTGCTGGCGACCGGGTGAGGCGCCGCAAAACCGCCATATTGGACCGTTATCAACCCGCCGGACCGATCAGGAGGTGCCAAGGCCGGGTTTGGCGGATGGCGACGGTTTCGCAAGATATGGTATGGTCCCGCCTTAGGGACTCATTCACTAGCGGTCGTCATGGCGGGTCATTCGCAATTCAAGAACATCATGTACCGGAAAGGCGCGCAGGACAAAAAGCGCGCCAAGGTCTTTACCAAGCTGATCCGCGAGCTCACTTCGGCGGCACGCAGCGGGTTGCCCGATCCGGCGGCCAATCCGCGCTTGCGTGCGGCGGTGCTTGCGGCGCGCGCGGCCAACATGTCCAAGGACACGGTGGACCGCGCCATCAAACGCGGCGCCGGCGGCGTGGAAGGCGAGAATTACGACGAGGTGCGCTACGAAGGCTATGGTCCCGGCGGGGTCGCGGTCATTGTCGAGGCGCTGACCGATAACCGCAACCGCACCGCGAGCGAGGTGCGCGCAGCCTTTGCCAAGGCCGGCGGCAATCTCGGCGAGACCAACAGCGTGAGCTTTCTCTTCGACCGCGTCGGCCAGGTGACCTATCCGATCGCGACGGCGTCGGCCGAAGCGATGTTCGAGGCCGCGGTCGAGGCGGGCGCCGACGATGTCGAGAGCAACGTCGAGGAACATGTCATCCTCTGCGGCAGCGACGCGCTCAACGAGGTGCGCGACGCGCTCGACAAACGCTTCGGCACGGCGCTGGCGGCCAGGGTCGTGTGGAAACCCAAGACGATGACGCCGATTGAAGGCGACACCGCCGAGGCGCTGTTCAAAATGCTCGAGGCGCTTGACGACAGCGACGACGTGCAGAATGTGTTCGCCAATTTCGACGTGTCCGACGACGTGATGGCGCGGCTGAGCGCTTGAGATCGCGGGCACGGCAAGGACGAATTGATGCGGCTTATCGGCCTCGATCCAGGATTGCGCCACACCGGCTGGGGCGTGATCGACACTGCCGGCAATCGGCTCAGCCATGTTGCCGACGGCGTGTTGCACACGCGCGACAGCGCGACGCTCGCCGAGCGTCTGGCCGAGCTCTATCGTCAGCTCGGCGCGGTGCTCGATCGCTTTGCGCCCGAGACGGCTGCAGTGGAGGAGACTTTCGTCAACAAGAATGCGGGCTCGACCTTGAAGCTCGGCATGGCGCGCGGCGTGGTGCTGCTCGCGCCGGCCGCGCGCGGCCTGCCGGTGTTCGAATATGCGACCAACCTCGTCAAGAAATCCGTGGTCGGCGCGGGGCACGCCGACAAGGCGCAAGTTCAGATGATGGTGCAGCGGCTTCTACCCGGCGCCGGCGGCGGCGCCGATGCCTCCGACGCGCTCGCGGTCGCGATCTGCCATGCCCACCATGCCGCGTCGCGGCGCGTGGTCGCGCTGGCGGCGGGAGGGATGCGATGATCGCCATGCTCGCGGGCGTCGTCGATCAGGCGAGCGCCGATGGCATCGTGCTCGATGTCAATGGCGTCGGCTATCTCGTCTTCGCTTCCTCGCGCACCTTGGCGAAGCTTCCCGGCCGGGGCGAGCCGATGCGCTTGCTGATCGAAACTCACATGCGCGAGGATCACATCCATCTCTATGGCTTCGGCGACGAGGCCGAGCGCGCCTGGTTCCGGCTGCTCATGACCGTGCAAGGGGTCGGCGCGAAGATCGCGCTCGCCTTGCTCAGCGCGCTGTCGCCCGAAAATCTCGCGCTCGCGATCGGCGCGCAGGACCGTGCGGCCTTGACCCAGGCCGAAGGCGTCGGCCCGAAACTGGCGCAACGCATCCTCAACGAATTGAAGGACAAGGTCGGCGGCTTGAGCCTGGGCCCGGCGGCCGCGCCGGTGGCGGGCGCGGCAACGGAAGCGGTGTCGGCGCTGGTCAATCTCGGCTATCCGCGCAGCGATGCTTACGGCGCGGTCGCCGCCGCCGCGCGCCGACTCGGCGCCGCGGCGTCGCTCGACGCGCTCATCCGCTCGGGGCTTAAGGAACTGGCGCGATGACCGAAAAGCGCATAGTTGCCGCCGAACGCAAGGAAGAGGACGCGGCGGAAGCGTCGTTCCGTCCTTTGTCCTTCAACGAATTCGTCGGCCAAGCTCCGCTGCTCGACAATCTGCGCGTCTTCATCGCCGCCGCCCAACAGCGCGGCGACGCGCTCGATCACGTGTTGCTCGCGGGTCCGCCGGGTCTTGGCAAGACCACCTTGGCGCAAATCGTCGCGCGCGAATTGGGCGTTTCGTTCCGCGCCACCTCCGGTCCGGTCATTCAGCGTGCCGGCGATCTCGCCGCGCTCTTGACCAATCTCGAGGCGCGCGACGTGCTGTTTATCGACGAGATCCATCGCCTGACGCCCGCGGTCGAGGAGATTCTCTATCCGGCGATGGAGGATTTTCAGCTCGATCTCATGATCGGCGAGGGTCCGGCGGCGCGCTCGGTGCGCATCGACCTGCCGCCCTTCACCCTGGTCGGCGCGACCACCCGCTCGGGCCTCATCACGCGGCCTTTGCGCGAGCGTTTCGGAATTCCGTTGCGGCTCGTCTTCTACGATGCCGCCGAGCTGCAGCAGATCGTCGAGCGTGGCGCACGCGTCCTCGGCATGGCGCTCGATCCCGGCGGCGCCGCCGAGATCGCGCAGCGTTCGCGCGGCACGCCGCGGGTCGCAGCGCGGCTGCTGCGGCGGGTGCGCGACTTCGCCGCGGTCGCGGGCGTCAAACGGATCGACGCGCGCGCGGCCGATTCGGCGCTGAAGCGGCTCGAGGTCGATGCCAGCGGGCTCGACGCACTCGACCGGCGCTATTTGCTCTGCATCGTCCAGAATTACGGCGGCGGGCCGGTGGGCGTCGAAACCGTCGCCGCGGTGTTGGGCGATCAGCGCGACGTCATCGAGGAAGTGATCGAGCCTTATTTGGTGCAGCAGGGCTTCGTCCAACGCACCTCGCGCGGCCGCGTCTTGACCGAGACCGCCTATGCCCATCTCGGCTTGAGGCCGTTGCGTCCGCCGGCGGCGCAGCTCGATCTCCTCGACGACGCCGACGAGGAGAGCGGTACGTGAACCTCGTGGCCGGCTTGCCGCGCGAAGGCGTTCTGGCGGACGGCGTTCATCGCTTTCCGGTGCGGGTCTATTACGAAGACACCGACGCCGCCGGCATCGTCTACTATGCCAATTACCTCAAATTCGCCGAGCGCGCGCGCACCGAAATGATGCGCCTCTTCGGCGTCGAGCACGAGACCTGGCGCCGGAAGGACGGCAGCGCCTTCATCGTGCGCCGCGCCGAGATCGAGTTCGTGGCGCCGGCGCGGCTCGATGACGAGCTCGTGGTCGAAACCCATGTCAAGGAAATGGGCGGCGCCACGATCCTGCTTGCCCAGAATGTCGTGCGCGACGTCCAACCCATCGCGCGCGCCAGCGTCCTCATTGCCTGCATCGGCCGCAATCTGCGTCCGATCCGTCTGCCGCCCGCGCTTCGCGCTTCTCTCGCTTCCTTCAACGAAACCCCTCGGATGGTCACCGCTCATGCCCGATAATGCTGTCGATCAAGCAGTTCTCGCAGGTTCCGCGCCGCACGACCTTTCGGTCATCACGCTGTTCCTTCAAGCCGATACTCTCGTCAAGATCGTGATGTTGATGTTGCTGGTCGCGTCCTTTTGGTCGTGGGCGGTGATCTTCGACAAATACACCAAGCTGCGCCGGCTGCGGCGCGACGCGGACAGCTTCGAGGAAAGCTTTTGGTCGGGCGGTGCGCTCGACGACCTTTATGACCGCATCGGCAACCGGCCCGAGGATCCGATGTCGTCGGTCTTCGCCGCGGCGATGCGCGAATGGCGCCGCAGCATGGCCAAGGGCATCGTCGCCACGACCGCCACGCGTATGACCTTGCAAGAGCGCATCGAACGCGTGATGCAGGTGACGGCCGGACGCGAGATGGCGCGGCTCGAGCGCTACATGCCGTTCCTCGCGACCGTCGGCTCGACCTCGCCCTTTGTCGGCCTCTTCGGCACGGTCTGGGGCATCATGAACAGCTTTCAGGCGATCGCGGCCGCCAAGAACACCAGCCTTGCGGTGGTCGCGCCCGGCATCGCCGAATTGCTGTTCGCGACCGCGCTGGGCCTGGTCGCCGCGATCCCGGCGGTGATTTTCTACAACAAATTCTCGACCGATTTCGGGCGCTATTCGGGGAGGCTCGAAGCTTTCGGCGCCGAGTTCAGCGCGATCCTGTCGCGCCAGCTCGACGAGAAGGCCTGAGCCATGGCCGGACCGCTTCTCCAACGCAGCGGCGGCAGCACGTCGCAACGCTATAAGCCGATGGCCGACATCAACGTCACGCCGATGGTCGACGTGATGCTGGTGCTGCTCGTCGTCTTCATGGTGACGGCGCCGCTGCTCACGGTCGGCGTGCCCGTCGATCTGCCGCAGACTCAGGCGCAGCAGCTCAACGAGCCCAAGGAGCCGCTGGTGATCACCATCAACGCCGAGTGCAAAACCTATCTGCAGAATTCCGAGATCGCGAGCGGCCAGCTCGTGCCGCGGCTGCAAGCGATCACCAACAACAACCCGAATGCCAGCATCTATGTGCGCGGCGACCGCAATGTAAATTACGGTTGCGTGCTCGAGACCATGGGGCTGATCAACGCCGCGGGCTTCAGCAAAGTGTCGCTGATCGCAGAGCAGCCCACGGGCAACACTCCGAAGCCGCGTTGAGGCAATGCCCGAACGGGGTGGTTTCATCTTCTCGGCGGGTTTGCATGTGGCGGTGGTTCTCGCCTTCGTGCTCGGCTTGCCGCGTTTCTTCGAGGCGAAAATCCCCGAGGACGAGCCGATCGCCGTCCAGTTGATCAATATCGCGCCGGTCACGCGCGCGACCCAGACCAACCCGTCTCCACCGGTGCCCCAGGCAAAGCCCGACATCGCGCAAAGCGAGCCGCCGAAACCCGAGCCGCCGAAGCCGCAGCCGCCGACGCCGGCGCAACCGGCTCCGCCGCCCCCACCGCCGCCGCCGCCGGTGCAAAAGCCGCAGCCGCCCAAGCCCGCGCCGCCGCCTCCGCCCCCGGCGCCGCCGAAGCCGCCGCAACCGGCACAGAAAAAGCCCGACGACACCAATTTCGACCAGTTGCTGAAGAATCTGGCCAATCGCAAGCCGACGACGGACCAACAGACGCCGGGCCCGCAGCAGAAAAGCGCGCAACCGATCGCACCTTTGGCGGCTCAGATCTCGACCAGCGAGATCGACCTCGTGAAGCAACAGATCGAAGCCTGCTGGAACGTGCCGGCGGGTGCGCGCGACGCGGAAAACCTGCGTCCCGAATTCCGCGTCTCGATGAATCCCGACGGGACCGTGCGCACCGCGCAGCTGCTCAATCCCAACCCGAGCGATCCTTTCTTTCAGGCTGCGGCCGAAAGCGCCAATCGCGCGCTGCTCAATCCGCGCTGCCAGCCGCTGAAACTGCCGCCGGACAAATATGACCAGTGGCAGACCTTCACCATCACATTCGATCCGAAGGACATCACATGACCCTCCTCAAGCGCCGTTGCCTGTTGCTCGCCCTGATGCTCGCTTCCGTGATCGCCGTCGCGCTGCCCGCGCGCGCCGAGCTTCACATCGACATCACCAAGGGCAAGGTCGCGCCGATGCCGATCGCGATCCCGAACTTCGCCGGCGGAACCGGCACCGTTTCGCAGGACATCACGCAAGTGCTCGCGGCCGATCTCGAGCGCTCGGGCCTGTTTCAACCGATCGATTCAAAGGCCTTCGTCGATCAGGATGCCAATTCGCATACGCCGCCGCGTTACGGCGACTGGCGCGTGATCAACGCGCAAGCGCTGGTCACCGGCAATGTCACGCCCATGGATGACGGCCGGCTGCAGGTCGAGTTCCGCTTGTGGGACGTGTTCGCCGAGCAGCAGCTCACCGGCTTGCGCTATACGACGACGGCGCAGAATTGGCGGCGCATCGCGCACATCATCGCCGACGCGATCTATAAGCGGATCACCGGCGAAGACGGATATTTCGATACGCGCATCGTCTATATCTCGGAAAGCGGCGCGCTGGACAAGCGCATCAAGCGGCTCGCGATCATGGATCAGGACGGCGCCAATCACCGCTACCTGACCGACGGCAAGAGCCTGGTCTTGACCCCGCGCTTCTCGCCGACCACGCAGGAGATCACCTATCTCTCCTATGCCCGCGGCACGCCGCGCGTCTATCTGTTCAATATCGACACCGGCCAGCAGGAAGTGCTCGGCGATTTTCCCGGCATGACCTTCGCGCCGCGTTTCTCGCCCGACGGCAACAAGGTGATCATGAGCCTGGCACTCAACGGCGCGAGCCAGATCTACACGCTCGATCTCCGGACCCGCAAAGCGACTCAAGTCACCAGCACCGATTCGATCGATACCTCGCCGTGCTATTCGCCCGACGCGTCGAAGATCGTGTTCAACTCGGATCGCGGCGGCTCGCAGCAGCTCTACGTCATGAACGCCGACGGCAGCGACATTCACCGGATCAGCTTTGGAAGCGGGCGCTACGGCACGCCGGTCTGGTCGCCGCGCGGCGACCTCATCGCCTTCACGAAGTTCGATTCGAGTCAGTTCTATATCGGCGTGATGCGTCCGGACGGCAGTGGTGAACGGCTTTTAACCCAGTCCTTCCTGGTCGAGGCGCCGGCCTGGTCGCCCAATGGTCGCGTGCTCATTTATTTCCGCCAACAACCGACCGACTCGAAGGGGCGCGGCGGCCAGACACGGCTCTATACGATCGATCTTACGGGATTCAACGAACGTGAAGTGGTAACTCCACAAGATGGTTCAGATCCTGCGTGGTCCCCCTTGCTTCCATAGAGTAATATTCGTATAGTCCCCGCGGTTTCGAGGGGCGGTGAAGGTCATTCACGGCCCCATCGACTGTCACTCGTGATGCCCTCGGGGGCAACGCAGTCCCAACCAATCACTGATCCGCGCCAGAACTGGCTTGTTTTAAAAAAGGGAGTTCAAAAATGAATTTTCGGCCACTGAGCCTGCTTGCGGGCCTGCTGCTCCTCGCAGCGTGCGCGCAAAGTCCCTCGACGACCGCCACCCAAGGCGGCGGCGGACAGACGGCGCCTTCCTCGACCGTGACGCCGGGTTCGGCACAAGACTTCGTCCAGAACGTTGGCGATCGCGTGTTCTTCGACTTCGACAAGTCGTCGATCAAGCCGGAAGGCCAGACCACGCTGCAGCGCCAGGCCGAATGGCTGAAGAAGTATCCGAACGTGTCGGTGACGGTCGAAGGTCACTGCGACGAACGCGGCACCCGCGAGTACAACCTCGCGTTGGGCGAACGGCGCGCTACCGCGGTGCGCAATGCGCTGGTCGCTCTCGGCATCCCGGCGAACCGCCTGAAGACGATCAGCTACGGGAAAGAGCGTCCGGCGGTGCTGGGCTCGAACGAAGCGGCTTGGGCGCAGAACCGCCGCGGTGTGACGGTCATCAACTGACCATCGCCGTAAGCCTGCAAGAAACAGGGCGTCTGTCCGCGACCTCGACGATCACGTATCGTCGGTGCGCGGGCAGACGCTTTTTTTGCTTGTATCTCGGGCTTTCGAGCCCTTTTTTCGCCCGAGTGTCGTATTAGAGGCATTGAATTGAACGCGGCTGCGTTGGCGCCGCGCGCCGTCTAACGGCCCGGCGCACGCCGCCGCGATCAGAAGGCACGATACCATGCTTCGACCGGCTCTTTTCTCCGCGTTGTGTGCAATCTCGATCGCGGCGCTCGTTTCGCCCGCCAATGCTCAATCGGGCTCCGCGCCCGGCGGCCAGTCCGCGCTCAACACCGAAATGCGCATGAGCGCGATGGAAGACCGGATCCGCGAGCTTAATGGCCGGATCGAGGAGCTAACCAATAACCTGGCCCAGATGAAGCAGCAGCTCGACCGGTTGTCGAGCGACGTGGATTTGCGCTTCAGCCAGTTGCAGCAACCGGTACCGCCCGCAGCGGCAAGCCCCGGCGGGCCGCCGCCACCGCCGCCGCCGCCCCAGCCCAAGCCGGCGCAAGGGGCGGGTGCGGATTTATCCCAGCCGGCCAGCCGCTCGGGGACGCTCGGCACGCTGTCGAACTCCGCGCCGCCTTCGGCTGCAACGCCGCAACAGACCGCCTCGGCCGGCGGTGCGCTGCCCGCTGGCAGCGCCCAAGACCAATACAATTACGCGATGGGGCTTGTGACCCAGGCCGATTACCCGGCGGCCGAGCAGGCGATGCGCACTTTCGTGCAGCGTTTCCCCAACGATTCGCTCGCGGGCAACGCGCAATATTGGCTGGGCGAGACCTTCTATGTGCGCAAGGACTACGCCAATGCCGCGACGGCTTTCGCCCAGGGCTATGAGAAATATCCCAAAGGTCCCAAGGCGGCCGACGATCTCCTGAAGCTCGGCATGTCGCTGGCGAACCTCAACCAGAAGCAGGATGCGTGTCGCGCCTATGCGCGCTTGGATCGCGATTTCCCGAGCGCGCCGCAAAGCTTGAAAGAGCGGCTCGCCAGCGAAAAACAACACGCGGGCTGTTGACCCTGGTCATGGAGCGCGTGCGTTCCCAGCCGCTGCGTCTCTGGGCCGAGCCGCTTGGCGGCCGCGAATTCGCCCAGCTTATGGACGCTTTTGCTCCCTTCGAGCCCGCGCCGCAGCTTGCCGTGGCAGTGTCGGGCGGCAGCGACAGCATGGCTCTGGCCCTGCTTGCCGCCGATTGGGCGCGCGAGAAGGGCGGCCAGCTCACCGCGTTGACGGTCGATCACGGCTTGCGCGACGAAGCGGCGGCCGAGGCAGCGCAGGTCGCGTCCTGGTGCGCCGCGCACGGCATGGCGCATGCGACCTTGCGTTGGGCCGAGCCGAAGCCCGCCTCCGGCATTCAGGCCGCGGCGCGGGCGGCACGTTATCGCCTCTTGGAAGACTGGTGCCGCGCGCATGCGGTTTTGCATCTGCTGGTCGCCCATCAACAGGAGGATCAGGCCGAAACCTTGTGCATGCGCTTGGCGCGCGGAAGCGGCAGCGACGGGCTTGCCGGCATGGCAACAGTGGTCGAACGCGGCGCTGTCCGTCTCCTTCGACCCGTGCTGGGCGTGCCGCGTGCGCGCCTTCAGGCCACGCTCGCCGGCCTTGGACAGGACTGGATCGAGGATCCGAGCAATCGCAACCCGGCCTATCTCCGCACGCGGCTGCGTCAGGCGCTGGGCCAGCTCGCCCAGGACGGCATCGGCGTGGCGCAATTGGCCGTGCTGGCAAGCCGGCTGGGCCGCGCCCGCATGGCGCTCGAAAGCGAAACCGCGCGATTATTGGCGCGGTCCGTAACCTTGCATCCGGCGGGCTTCGCCTGGGTCGATCCTGCGGCGCTGCTTGGGGGGTCGGAAGAACCGGGGCTCAAAGCGCTCGCCGCGGTGCTGACAACCGTATCGGGTTCGGATTATCCGCCCCGGCTGGCACGTCTCGAACGCCTCTTTCGGCTGCTATCCGAAGGGTCTTTTGGCGGGCGCAGTCTCGGCGGGTGCCTGATTCAGCCGCGCCGCGGAAAGCTCGTGATCTGCCGCGAGCCGGCCGCCATGGCGCTGCCGGTTCGCGCTTTGCCCGCGCGGCACACGCACTGGGATGGGCGTTTCAGCCTCGACCTCGACGCCACGGCGCCAGACGATCTAACCCTGGGCGCGCTCGGTGCCGACACACAAGCGGTCTTCGCGGCCTTACCGCGACCGGTGCGGGAGGCGGTGCCAGCCGCTGCGCGCTCCACCCTGCCGGCCCTGCGCGATGCAAAGGGGGTAGTCGCCGTGCCGCCGCTAGGGTATTTTTCTTGTGGGCGGCAGGAAAAAATGATGTCGGCGGCCTGGCGATGGAAATTTCGTCCGACTCGACCGCTGACCGGCGCCGGGTTTAGAATTGTTTAACCTTAAAAGCTGCCTATCTATAGGTGAGGGGCAAAGGCCTTGAGGCCGATGCTGCCACAATATTGGGCGTGAGGCGCGGCGCGGAAAGGCTCGGACGTGAACAGCTTCGGTAAGAATCTCCTGCTCTGGATCGTCATCGGCTTGCTGCTGGTGGCCCTCTTCAACCTCTTTCAGACATCGACAACGCGAACGCCGCAAAACAGCCTCGCCTATTCCGATCTCATTGCGGATGTGAACAAAGGGCAGGTGCGCGAAGTCACGATCCAAGGCAATAGCCTCACCGGCAAATTTACCGACGGGCGCAGCTTCTCGACCTATGTCCCGACCGATCCCACTCTTGTGAGCCGGCTGATCGACAAGGGCGTGCAGATTCGTGCCGCACCGACCGACGACAACGTGCCCTCGCTGTTCAGCGTGATCGTCTCGTGGTTCCCGATGTTGTTGCTGATCGGTGTATGGATCTTCTTCATGCGCCAGATGCAGGGCGGCGGCGGCCGCGCCATGGGCTTCGGCAAGAGCCGCGCGCGGCTTTTGACCGAGAAGGTCGGGCGCATCACTTTCGACGACGTCGCCGGCATCGACGAGGCCAAGCAGGAACTCGAGGAAATCGTCGAGTACCTGAAGGACCCGCAGAAATTCCAGCGCCTCGGCGGCAAGATTCCGAAAGGTGTGTTGCTGGTCGGCCCGCCCGGCACCGGTAAGACCTTGCTCGCCCGCGCCATCGCCGGCGAGGCGAATGTGCCGTTCTTCACGATCTCGGGCTCCGACTTCGTCGAGATGTTCGTGGGCGTCGGCGCGAGCCGCGTGCGCGACATGTTCGAGCAAGGCAAAAAGAACGCGCCTTGCATCATCTTCATCGACGAGATCGACGCGGTCGGCCGCCATCGCGGTGCCGGCCTCGGCGGCGGCAACGACGAGCGCGAACAGACGCTCAATCAGTTGCTGGTCGAAATGGATGGGTTCGAGGCCAATGAAGGCGTGATCCTGATCGCCGCGACCAACCGTCCGGACGTGCTCGATCCGGCGCTGTTGCGGCCCGGCCGTTTCGACCGTCAGGTGGTCGTGCCCAATCCGGACGTGGTCGGCCGCGAAAAGATCCTCAAGGTCCATATGCGCAAAGTGCCGTTGGCCTCGGATGTCGATCCCCGCGTCATCGCGCGCGGCACGCCGGGCTTCTCGGGCGCCGATCTCGCCAATCTCGTCAACGAGGCGGCGCTGATGGCGGCGCGCAAGGGCAAGCGCTCGGTCACCATGTCCGAGTTCGAGCTGGCGAAAGACAAGGTGCTGATGGGCGCCGAACGCCGTTCGATGGTCATGACCGAGGACGAGAAGAAGCTCACCGCCTATCACGAAGGCGGCCACGCGCTGATCATGCTCTACGCCGAAGGCCACGAACCGTTGCACAAGGTGACGATCATTCCGCGCGGCCGCGCGCTCGGCGTGACGATGTTCCTGCCCGAACGTGACAAATACAGCCAGTCGCGGATGGAGCTCGAAGCGATGATCGCCAGCCTCTTCGGCGGCCGTGTCGCTGAAGAGCTGATCTTCGGGCCGGCCAAGGTCACGACCGGCGCCTCGGACGACATTCGCCGCGCCACCAACCTCGCGCGCCGCATGGTCACCGAGTTCGGCTTCTCCGAAAAGCTCGGGCCGCTGCGCTACAGCGACAACGAAGAGGAGGTCTTCCTCGGCCATTCGGTGACGCAGCGCAAGAACGTCTCGGAAGCGACCGCCAAGGTGATCGACGAAGAGATTCGCCGTATCGTCGAAGAAGGCGAGAAGCGGGCGCGCACCATCCTCACCGAGCATATCGATGAGCTGCACGCTTTGGCCAAAGGCTTGCTCGAGTTCGAGACCTTGTCGGCCGACGAGATCCGGCGCGTCATCCGCGGCGAGAAGATCGTCCGCGACACAGGCGGGCCGGTCGAGCCGCCGCCGGCACCGGCACCCGGGCGGCGTTCTTCGGTGCCGCCCGCCGGGCGCGACAAGCCCGCCGGAGGCTACGAGCCCGAGCCGCAGCCGGGCGCTTAAACGGCGCCCCAACGACTGTAGCGACATTACAAACCGCCGCTTGGGAAACCGAGCGGCGGTTGTGTTTTGGATGCGGATAAGCTGTTATCCGGTCCGGCTTCGGGTTTAACCCTTTCTTGACTATGCGAGCCCCAGTTTGGGACTAGAATTCGCGCCCAAGCGGAGAAGGAGCCTCGGCATTTGACCACGCGCAGCTTATTCGGCACGGACGGCGTTCGCGGCACGGCCAATAGCGAACCGATGACGGCCGAGACGGTGCTGAAGCTCGCCATGTCGGCCGGGCATGTGCTGCGGCGCGGCGACCACCGTCATCTCGTCGTCATCGGCAAGGACACGCGGCTCTCGGGCTACATGCTCGAGCCCGCCTTGACCGCCGGCTTCATCGGCATGGGAATGGACGTAGTGCTGGTCGGTCCCTTGCCGACGCCCGCCATCGCCATGCTCACGCGCTCTTTGCGCGCCGATCTCGGCGTCATGATCTCGGCCTCGCACAATCCCTACGAGGATAACGGGATCAAGTTCTTCGGCGCCGACGGCTACAAGCTCTCCGACAACATCGAAGCCGACATCGAAGCGCAGATGAGCCGCACCGGGGCGGGACGCGCGTCGGCACCGGCGCTGGGCCGTGCCAAGCGTCTCGACGATGCCGGCGGGCGTTACATCGAATTCGTGAAGAACAGTTTCCCGCGCGGCTTGCGGCTCGACGGGCTGAAGGTCGTGGTCGATTGCGCGCATGGCGCCGCCTACAAGGTCGCGCCGACCGTGTTGTGGGAATTGGGCGCCGAGGTGATTCCGCTGGGCGTGGCGCCCGACGGCCTCAATATAAATCGCGATGTCGGCACGGTCTCGACCGCGACGATGCAGCGCGAAGTCGTGGCACGCGGCGCCGATCTCGGCATCGCGCTCGACGGCGATGCCGACCGGCTGCTGATGGCCGACGAGAATGGACAGCTGCTCGATGGCGATCAGCTCATGGCCTTGATCGCGACCCAATGGCAGCGCGCGGGCCAATTGGCGCGCGCAGGCGTGGTCGCAACGGTGATGTCCAATCTCGGTTTCGAGCGTTGTCTTGGCGCAAAGGGCATCGCGCTCACGCGCACCTCGGTCGGCGATCGTTACGTCGTCGAGGCGATGCGCCGCATCGGCAGCAATCTCGGCGGCGAGCAATCGGGTCACATCGTCCTGGGCGATTACTGCACCACCGGCGACGGGCTGATGGCGGCATTGCAAGTGCTTGCCGCGATCCTCGAGCGCGCCGCGCCGGCGAGCCAAGTCGCCAAGGTCTTCACGCCCGTCCCGCAGTTGCTGCGCAATGTGCGCTGCGATGCCGGCGCGGCGATGCTGTCGGCGCCCGTCAAAGCCGCGATCAGTGCGGCCGAGAAACGTTTGGCCAAGAGAGGCCGGCTGCTGGTGCGTAAATCGGGCACGGAACCGCTGCTGCGCATCATGGCCGAGGGCGAGGACGAAGCCGAGCTCACCGCGGTCATCGCCGAAATCGCGGCAGCCGTGGCCGGGGCGGGGCTGGCGCCGCGGGCGGCGGAGGAAAGCGCTGCGGAATGAAAGGCCGCGTGCTCATCATCGCCGGCTCGGATTCGGGCGGCGGCGCGGGCATCCAGGCGGACATCAAGACCGTAACGGCGCTGGGCGGTTACGCTGCGACCGCCATCACCGCGCTCACCGCGCAAAACACCGAAGGGGTTCAGGGGATTCTGCCGGTGGCGCCGGATTTCGTCCGCCAGCAGATCGTTTCCGTACTTTCCGATATCGGCGCCGACAGCATCAAGACAGGCATGCTGCTCGATCACGGCGTGATCGAAGCGGTGGCCGACACGATCGAGAGTTCCGCGCTTGCCGTGCCGCTGGTGGTCGATCCGGTGATGGTGGCGACGACCGGCGCGCGGCTTTTGGATCCGCGCGCGATCGATGCGTTGCAACGCCGGCTCGTGGCGCGTGCCACATTGGTCACACCGAATGCACCGGAAGCCGAAGCGTTGACCGGGATTGCCATCACGGGCATCGACGATATGCGCCGCGCCGCCGATGTTCTGCTGCGCTTGGGCGCGAAAGCCGCGATGGTGAAAGGCGGTCATGTCCCCGGCGATACGCTGCGCGATCTCGTCGTCATGCAAGGCGGCGAAAGCTTCGTGATCGAGGCCAAACGGATTGCGACGCGCCACACTCATGGGACGGGCTGCACCTTGGCTTCGGCGATCGCAACCGGTCTGGCGCAGGGCCTCGCGCTGAGGCCGGCGATCGAGCGCGCCCATGCGTTTGTACAAGCGGCGATCCGCACCGCGCCGGGTTTCGGGCGCGGCCGCGGGCCCCTGAATCATGCTTGGAAATTCGACGGCTGAGCGCGCAGTTACCTGGCGCACACGCCGGCAGTGCGCGAGGATGACGAGCGGGCCCATTCCGTGTTATCGAAACCGCTCGCCGGAATGAGCGGGCGAAACAGAAACATAAGGGAGCAGCGAGGAAACGATGGCCAAAGTCTCGGTTGCGACGCCGCGGGGCGTCGATCTCGCCACCGCCTCCACGATTATCGATCATGCCTTGCGCGTCGCGCGCAGCCGCAATTTGCGGCCGATGACCATTGCCGTGCTCGATAGCGGCGGGGATCTGGTTGCATTCAAGCGCGAAGACGGCACCGGCATACGCCGCTACGACGTCGTGATCGGCAAGGCCTTCGGTTCGCTCGTGATGAACCGCCCGAGCCGCGACATCGGCAAGATCGCCGAACGCGCACCGGTCTTCATCCAATCGCTCGCGACCGCGACGCAAGGCCGCCTGATACCCACGCCGGGCGGCGTGTTGATCAAGGATCAGGCCGGGCGCATTGTCGGCGCCGTCGGCTCCTCGGGCGACGAAGCCGATGCCGACGAGGCCTGCGCGATCGAAGCGATCCGCGCCGCCGGCCTGGTGCCCGAGCCGGCGGAAGCGGCGGGCTGAACCATGAGCGAAACCTACGAGATCAACATCGAGGAAGTCGAATATCTGCGGCACGGCGATAAGCCGTTTCTCGCGCGCGTGTTTCGGCCGCGCGGCAAAGGTCCGTTCCCGGCCGTCATCGAAGCGCATGGCGGCGCCTGGTGCGAAGGCAATCGTACCAACAATGACGCGATCAACACGGCCGTTGCCAAAGGCGGCGTGGTCGTCGCGGCGCTCGATTTCCGCAATCCGCCCGACGCGACCTATCCGGGTTCGGTCGCCGACGTCAATTACGGCGTGCGCTGGCTGAAGTCGCAGGCGCGCCGCTTCGACACGCGGCCCGAATGGGTCGGCAGCATGGGCACCTCAAGCGGCGGCCATCTCGTTGTGCTTGCCGCGCTGAAGCCGTTCGATCCGCGCTATGCCGCCATCAAGCTGCCGGGTGCGGATGTCGATGCGCGCGTGCCCTATGTGGTGAGCTTGTGGCCCGTGATCTGTCCCTTGGGCCGCTACCGCGACCGCAAGGCGAAGCCGCAAGGCGAGCAGGTCTATCAGAACCGCGGCGGCGCGGTCGCGATGCAAGAACGCTATTGGCTCACCGAAGAGGCGATGGGCGAGGGGAGCCCGATGCTGGCCTTGGAGCGCGGCGATCCGGTCGAGCTGCCGCATATTCTCTATCTCCAGAATCCGGCCGATCTGCTCCATCCGCGCCATCTCATGGAGCAATTCGTCGCCGGCTACCGCAAGCGCGGCGGTCCGCTGCAGCTGAGCTTGTTCGAAGGCAAGAATTACGATCTGCCCCGCAGCGATCCCGGTTCGCCGGCCGCACAGCAGGTCATCGCGACCATCGTCGGTTTCATCCGCCAGCAAACGACGTAAGACAGCGCCGAGACGTGCCGTCGCCGCCGCACGCGCCGGTTGACCCTGGCCAACGAAACCCTGAGACTGGGGCAAAGAACAACGTCAGGGAGGGTAGTTTGCCATGGATAGGTCGAGCTTTCGCGGCTGGCTTGCCGCGCTGACATTCGGGCTTCTCGGTTTTGCCGTGGCCGCGTCGCCGGCGCGCGCGGAACAGACCATTTTGGCGATCCCGGGCCAGAACGTGCTCTTTCTCTCGCGCTATATCGCCGAGGATATGCATCTCTGGGAAAAGCAGGGCCTCGACGTCAAAGTCCTCAACATCATCGGCATCGGCTCGATGAACGCGGTGATTTCGGGCTCGGCCGATTTTTCGATGTCCTCGGGCGCGACGATCACGCGCGCTTATGCGCGCGGCCAGAAGCTCGTGGCGCTCTTGACCGCGATCAGCGAATCGGGCCAATCGATCGTGTTGCGTAAAGATGTCGCGGATGCGGTGCATTACAACGCCAAGGCGCCGATCGCCGAACGGGCGAAGGTGTTGAAGGGTCTGACGATCGCCATCGGCGGTGTGGGTGCTATTCCCGACATCGTGCTGAAGGTGGTCGCGAAGGATGCCGGGCTGGCGCCGGATCAAGTGGTGGCGACGCCCATGCAGCCGCCGGAATTCATGGCCGCCTTCGCCGCGAAAAAGATCGACGGCTTTTCCAACAGCCCGCCCTTCGTCGAGCAGGTGGTGTTGGACGGCAGTGGCGTGATGATCTCGGATTCGCGTATCGGCGAGCCTAAGGAGTTCTCGCCGGTGTCGGCTGCGTTGCTGCTCGGGCGCGCCGATTTCTGTGCGACCGCCAAACCGGTGTGCGAGAAAATGGTGCACGGCATCTACGAGGCGACGCAGATCATTCGCGACAAGCCACAGGATGCGCTGGCCGTGATGAAGGCGCATTTCGGCACCTACGACGACAAGGTGCTCAAAGCCGCTTACGAAACGGTGAAGGCGATGACGCCGAACCCGCCGGTCACCACGCCCAAGGATCTCGAGAATGGCGACAATATGAACATCGCCGCCGGTTTCATGAAGACCGAGGACAAGCTCGCGGACTATCAAGCGCTGATCGACAACCAGTTCATCAAATAGCGCGCCACAAGCCGCGCGGCGACAAAATCCGACTCGCGGGAAAATCGCCCTTCGGGACAATCCAAGAAACGCCGCGATATGCCGTAACGCGATGTTTCTTGTGCGACGCCGCGGCTGCGCGTGCGGCAAATCCGGACACGATCCGACGTCGTTTGCGGCGCGTCGCGACACGGCGTGGTTGCTGTGGGGGCCTCATAAATCCCGCTTTTATGCCGGTATCTGCGCGCCTTTAGAGCGATGGCGGCGTCGGTGTGTCTCCCCTTCGTCACGCGCATGACATGATAAGCGCGCATGCTTGGTGGTTGCGGCTTGGCGAACGCCTCAAAGCCGGGTCGAGCCGCGCTGGACTTTCTCGCGTGCTTGTGCGGAATTCAGAAGTGGAGGAGTCGGCCCGCACGCTCGGGCTGGACGAGCCGGCGGCGGGGTGCCGGTACGGTATGGGGATTGGTTGATGCGCCTGCGCCTGTTGAAGCTCTGCTGTCTGTTGTTGGTTGTGGGTCTGGCCGGCGGGCTCATCGTGTTCGAATTCTCCGGCGACGATCTCCGTTCGGCATTCATTCAAACCTCCTCGGTGACGCCGGCAATGGGCATCGATACCAGTAGCGTCCCGGCGCCAACCCACGCCGCCGCATCGAGTGCACCGACGGCTGACGCGACGGCGCCTGCGGCAAGCGCCGATAACGCGCCGGGCGAACAACTCGTCCAAACGCCCAGCGGCATTGACGGCCAAAGCGCTGTCGCCACTGCGCCGTCCGCCAGCACTGATCAGAGCCAGACGCCGCCCGCACCGAATCCGGCATCCGACGAGACGCCTGCCGCCGCGCCAGTCGAAAGCGTTGAAGCCGCACCAGTGCCGCTCGCTCCGAGCGCGCCGGCGGCGAATGCCGCAGCGGCGCCGACAAGCGAGCCGATGACGGTCAAAGCTTTTGCCAGCCAGGCGACCGCCTTTCCCGCGACCATCGGCCCGGCTGATGCGGTGCGCGCATCTACCGAGAAGACGCCAAAATCGCCGAGCCCAGCGCGAAAGAATGCAACGGCCAGCAATGACGCTGTTCCGCCTTCCCAGGCACAAGCTGCCCAGCCACAGGCCGCCAATCCGACAGCGTTTCAGATTGCGGCCGCCGCCAACCCGCCGCCTTCGACCGAGTTGATCGCTCAAACCCCGCCGGCGCCGGCCAGCGCGCCGCTCTCGTCCGCCGAAGGTCGGAGCGCGTCGGGGAGCCTCTCATCCTTTCCTAAGATCGCCTTCGGCCCGCAGCTCGTGGTCGAGTTTCCGACCATCCAAACCAATGCCAGCGGAACCGTGACCGGCACGGGCAGCGTCACCAACAGCACGGCGCGCATCATTCCCGGCATTGCCGGCTCCTGGACCTCGGCGCCGCTCAACAGCCTGCCGCTCAATCCTAGCTTCGGCGGCTCGCTCTTCGTCGGCGTGCCGGCGAGCGGCGATTCGGTCACCAGCACGACGACCAGCAGCGGTTACGCGCTGAAACTCGGTCAGACCAATAACTGGCCGGTCATCATGCCGAGCTTCTTCATGGGCGTGCCGGTGACGAACGGCACCAGCGCGAGCTTCGGCACCGGCGTCTGGGTCAATAACGTCAAAGAAACCGCGACCTTGTCGAACAGCAGCTTTAGCGAAAGCGATGCGCGTTCGGGCATGACGGTGCGGCCTTTCCTCAACGCCGCGATCGTGCAGCGGCTTCCCTTGGTCGGATTTCTGCCCGGCGATCAACAAGAGTTGAAGCTGTCGGGCGGCTATGTCTTTGGCGACACCAATTTCCAATCGAGTGCCTGCGGTGCGGGGCAGTCGTGCCTAAAGACCAGCGACCAAGGCGGTTGGTTCCTTGGTCTTTCCTTCCAATTCGGCTTCCCCGTCGGCGGCGCGCCGGGCCGCTGAGGCCCCTGCGCGTCAAGAGGTCGGTAAGGTCTGGCAGCCGATGCCGCCGGCATGAGGCAAATCACCGCGCTTTCCGGTGTTGACGGCACCGCCGCCTTTCCGTAGTTTCCGCGCCGGGACACGCCCCCCCAACGGGGCGCAACTATTCTGGAAGGAATAGCGATCATGAAGCCGTCACGTCGGCCCGCTAATCCCAATTTTTCGTCTGGTCCTTGCGCCAAGCGCCCCGGCTATTCGGTGGCAGCCTTGGAAAAGGCGTTGTTCGGGCGCTCGCACCGCTCGAAGCTGGGCAAAGCCCGCCTCAAGGAAGTCGTCGATCGTTCGCGCGCCCTGCTGGGCGTGCCACAGGATTATCGTCTCGGCATCGTGCCGGCCTCGGATACGGGTGCGGTCGAGATGGCGCTGTGGTCGCTGTTGGGCCCGCGCGGCGTCGATGCGCTGACCTGGGAAAGCTTCGGCGAGGGCTGGGTCACCGATATCGAGAAACAGCTGAAGATCAAGGATCTGCGCGTGATGCGCGCGCCCTATGGGCAGATCCCCGATCTCGCCAAGGTCGATACCGACCGCGATGTGGTTTTCACCTGGAACGGCACCACCTCCGGCGCGCGTATGCCGAATGGCGATTGGATCAAGCCCGACCGCCAGGGTCTGACGATTTGCGACGCAACCTCGGGCGTCTTCGCGATGGATCTGCCTTGGGCGAAGCTCGATGTCGTCACTTGGTCGTGGCAAAAAGTGCTGGGCGGCGAGGCGGCTCACGGCATGCTCGCCTTGAGCCCGCGCGCGGTCGCGCGGCTGGAAAGCTATACGCCGCCCTGGCCGCTGCCGAAAATCTTCCGCATGACCGGCAAGGGCAAGTTCAGCGAAGGCATCTTCAAGGAAGAGACCATCAACACGCCCTCGATGCTGGCGGTCGAAGATGCGATCGACAGCCTCAAATGGGCGGAATCCTTGGGCGGCCTGCCGGCCTTGAAGGCGCGATGCGAAGGCAATCTTGCCGCGATCGCCGCCTGGGTCGAGCGCACGCCTTGGGTCGATTTCTTGGTCGCGGATGCGAAAATCCGCTCCTGCACCTCGGTGTGCTTGAAGATCGTCGCCGAAGGCTTCGATCGCTTACCCGCCGAGCAGCAATGGGCGCAGGTCAAGAAGATCGAGGCGCTTTTGGATACCGAAGGCGTTGCTTACGACATCGCCGGCCATCGCGACGCGGTACCGGGTCTTCGGATTTGGTGCGGTGCGACGATCGAGCGCGCGGATGTCGAGGCGCTTCTGCCCTGGCTCGATTGGGCGTTCGCCGAAGCAAGCCGCCAAGCCGCCGCAGCCTGATCCTTTTCACACCACCTTTACGGACGGAGTCTCGCCATGCCGAGAGTTCTTGATTTCCGACGAATTGAGTCCGCGCGCCGTCGAAATTTTCAAAGAGCGCGGTGTCGAAGTCGAGGTGAACACCAAGCTCACCCCCGACGAGTTGAAGAAAGAAATCGGCAAGTATGACGGGCTCGCCGTGCGTTCGGCGACCAAGGTCACCAAGGCCGTGATCGAGAACGCGAAGAACCTGAAGGTCGTCGGCCGCGCCGGCATCGGCGTCGACAATATCGACATCCCTGCCGCGACCCAGCGCGGCATCGTCGTGATGAACACGCCTTACGGCAATTCCATCACCACCGCCGAGCACGCGATCGCCTTGATGATGGCGCTGGCGCGCGAGCTGCCGGCGGCCGATCGCTCGACCCAGGCCGGCAAATGGGAGAAATCACGCTTTATGGGCGTGGAGCTCACGGCCAAGACCTTGGGCATCATCGGCTGCGGCAATATCGGCTCGATCGTGGCCGAGCGCGCGCTCGGGCTCAAGATGAAGGTCGTTGCCTATGATCCGTTCCTGACGCCGGACCGCGCGGTTGCGCTCGGCGTCGAAAAGGTCGAGCTCGACGATCTCTTCGCCCGCGCCGATTTCATCACCTTGCACACGCCGCTGACCGACGCGACCAAAAACATCATCGACGCCAAGTCGATCGCCAAGATGAGGAACGGCGTGCGCATCATCAATTGCGCGCGGGGCGGCCTGATCGTCGAGGCCGATTTGAAGGCGGCGCTCGATTCCGGCCATGTTGCCGGCGCCGCGATCGACGTGTTTCCGGTCGAGCCGGCGAAGGAGAACATCCTTTTCGGCCACCCAAACCTCATTGCCACGCCGCATCTCGGTGCCTCGACCACCGAAGCGCAGGAGAACGTGGCGCTCCAGATCGCTGAGCAGATGGCCGATTATCTGGTGACGGGCGCTGTGGTGAATGCGCTCAACATGCCGTCGCTCTCCGCCGAAGACGCGGCGCGCTTGAAGCCCTATCTGACGCTCGCCGAGGAGCTGGGAAGCTTCGCGGGGCAGCTCACCGATAGCGGCCTCTCGAGCGTCGAAATCGCTTATTCCGGCGCCGCGGCCGAGCTCAATGTGAAGCCGTTGACGGCGATCGCCTTGGCCGCGCTGCTGCGCCCGCAGCTCGACACGGTCAACATGGTGAACGTGCCGGTCATCTGCAAAGAGCGCAACATCACCATCAGCGAGACGCGCAGCACGGACGAGCCCGATTACCACACGTTGATCCGTTTGACGGTCGCTTTCGGCGGCAAGCGGCGCACCATCGCGGGCACCTTGTTCGGCGGCGACAAGCCGCGCATCGTCGAGATCGAGAACATCTCGATGGAGGCGGAGCTCGGGCCGCACATGCTGTTCGTGCGCAACCTCGACAAGCCCGGCTTCATCGGCAATCTCGGCCGCACCCTCGGCGCGGCGGGCATCAACATCGCGACCTTCCATCTCGGCCGCAAGGCCGCCGGCGAGGACGCGATCTGTCTCGTCCAGGTCGATCAGGCGCTCGACGAGGCCGTTCTGGGCCAAGTCTGCGCCCTGCCCAATGTCGTGCTGGCGCGTCAGCTGCATTTCTAGCTGGCGCGTCGGTCGACACGCTTACGCGGTGTGCGGCTGCTTCACTTGCGGCGCCACGCGAAACGCGATCGACATCCGGTTCCACGCGTTGATGGTAACGATGGCGAAAGTGAGATCGGCGAGTTCTTTGTCGCTGAACTGGCGGCGCGCCGCGGCATAGATCTCGTCCGGCACGTGACCATCGGTGACCAGGGTGATGGCCTCCGTCCAGGCAAGGGCGGCCTGCTCGCGCGCGCTGTAGATCGGAGCTTCGCGCCAGGCGTTGAGCAGAAGAATGCGCTCCTCGCTCTCGCCGAGCTTTCTTGCGTCATGGAGATGCATCGCCAGGCAGGCGGCACAACCGTTGATTTGCGAGGCGCGCAGCTTGACGAGCTCCAGCAGCGGCGCCTCGAGCCCGCATTCATTGACGTAGCGTTGCAGCCCTGACAGCGCGCGGTAGCCTTCCGGCGCCGTCCGATAGGGATTGTAGCGTTCTTCCATCGCGATCCTCCGTCCTTTTCGGCGATAACGATATTCGATATCTGGGTTGGCGCGGGCATGGACGCTAGCACGAAAATCGACCAAAATCGCCACGCGGTGACGGTCCTTTTCCGTTTGCCGCCCCGAGGCAAAACCGCTATCCCGGCCTGATGAACGACAATCTGCACAAGGCTCTGCTGCCGCAAGGCCTGCGCGATCTGCTGCCGCCCGCCGCCGAGGCGGAAGCCCAGGCCGTGTCGCGCCTGATCGCCGTCCTGACGAGCCACGGTTATGAGCGGGTCAAGCCGCCGTTGCTCGAATTCGAAGAGAATCTTCTCTCCGGCGCGGGCGCGGTCATGGCACCGGAAACCTTCCGCCTCATGGATCCAATCTCGCAACGCATGATCGGGGTGCGCGCCGACATGACGCCGCAAGTGGCGCGCATCGCCGCGACCCGACTCGGCAACACGGCGCGGCCCTTGCGTCTCTGCTATGCGGGGCAGGTGCTGCGGGTCAGGAGCAGCGACATTCGGCCGGAGCGCCAGATCGGCCAAGTCGGCGCCGAGCTGATCGGCAGCGCCGATCTCGCCGCCGATATCGAGGTGATCGCGGTTGCCGCCTCGGCGCTGAGCGGCCTCGGCATCGAGGGGCTGTCGGTCGATCTTACCGTGCCGGCTTTGGTGCCCGCGATCTGCCGCGCCGCGTCGCTCGACGGCGCGCGACTCGATGCGGTGCGCCGCGCGCTCGATCATAAGGATGCCGCGGGCGTGGCCGCATCGGGCGGCAAGGCCGCGCCGGTTCTGCAAAAGCTGCTCGCCGCCGCAGGCGCCGCCGATGCCGCGGCGACGGCGATCGCCGCGCTCGATCTCGCCCCGGCGGCGGCTGAGGAGCGTGCCCGCCTGATCGCGGTCGCGCAGAAGCTGGGCGAGACCGTGCCGAATCTCGCGATCACCATCGATCCGATCGAGAATCGCGGTTTCGAGTATCACACCGGCGTCAGCTTCTCGTTCTTCGCGCGCGGCATCGCGACCGAGCTCGGGCGCGGCGGGCGTTACCGCACCGGCGATGGGAACGGCCGGAGCGGGGGCGAGGATGCGACCGGTTTCACGCTTTATACCGAGACGGTCCTTAACGCGATGCCGCCCCATGAAGCCGCGCCCCGGCTTTACGTGCCGGTGGGCGCCGATGTCGCAGCTGCTGCGCGCTGGCGCAGCCAGGGCTATGTTACAGTAGCGGGTTTGACGCCGGCGAAGGACAACGCCGCCGAGGCAAGGCGCCTCGGTTGCGGCCATGTGCTCGCGGGTGAGAAAATCATCGGGGTTTAATTCCTTCGCGCTATCACCGCACCGGTCGGCGCCTGAGGCGACGGTTGGCGCGGTGCGCTGCGGCTGTTTCGGGCGCGAGCGCGATCATGAGGAGTAATGGATTAAAATGGCGAATGTCGCGGTAATCGGCGCTCAATGGGGTGACGAAGGCAAAGGAAAGATCGTCGATTGGCTGTCGCAGCGCGCCGATGTCGTGGTGCGTTTCCAGGGCGGCCACAATGCCGGGCATACCTTGGTCATCAACGGCATCGAATTCCGCTTGAGCCTTTTGCCTTCCGGCATCGTGCGGCCGGAAAAACTGTCGATCATCGGCAGCGGCGTGGTGGTCGATCCCTGGGCGCTGGTCAAGGAGATCGAGGCGATCCGGCAAAAAGGCGTCGTGGTGTCGCCGGCCAATCTGAAGCTTGCCGAGAATGCGACGCTGATCTTGCCATCCCATGCGCAGATCGACCGCGCGCGCGAGGAAGCGCGCGGCGCCAACAAGATCGGCACCACGGGGCGCGGCATCGGTCCCGCCTATGAGGACAAGGCCGGCCGGCGCGCCATCCGCGTGTGCGATCTCGCCGATCCTGCGAGCCTCCCGGCGAAGATCGATCAACTCTTGCTGCATCACAACGCGCTGCTGCGCGGGCTCGGCGCGGCCGAGGTCGAGCGTGCGCCGCTTTTGGCCCTTCTGCTCGAGATCGCGCCCAAAGTGCTGCCCTATGCCGAGCCGGTATGGCGGCTTTTGGACGAAGCCAAGAAGAGCGGCAAGCGCGTGCTGTTCGAAGGCGCGCAAGGCATCATGCTCGACGTCGATCACGGCACCTATCCGTTCGTGACCTCGTCGCATACCCATCCTGGCCAAGCGGCATCGGGCTCCGGCATCGGCCCGGGCGCGGTCGGCTATGTGCTCGGCATCACCAAAGCCTATACGACGCGTGTCGGCTCGGGTCCGTTCCCGACCGAATTGACGGATGCAACGGGCGAGCTGCTCGGCCAACGCGGCAAGGAATTCGGCGTCGTGACCGGGCGCAAGCGCCGCTGCGGTTGGTTCGATGCGGTGATGGTGCGCCAAGCCGTGAAGATCGCCGGGATCGACGGCATCGCCTTGACCAAGCTCGACGTGCTTGACGGCTTCAAGGAGATCAAGGTCTGCACCGGCTATCGTCTCGGCGATCAGACGCTCGACCACTTGCCGCAAGGTGCCACGCTGCAGGAGGCGGTGCAGCCGATCTACGAGACGGTCGAAGGCTGGAGCGCAAGCACCCGCGGCGCGCGTTCCTGGGCGGCGCTTCCGGCGCTGGCGATCAAATACATCCGTCGCATCGAAGAGCTGATCGAGGCGCCGGTTGCGCTGTTCTCGACCAGCCCCGAACGCGATGACACCGTGCTGGTGCACGATCCGTTTGCGGATTAACCGGCGTTAGGCCTCGGCAGTTTCGCGTCTCGGCTCGGCGCCGGCGACATAATCCTCGACCGCCGCGCCGAGCGCACCGAGCTCGTTCTGAAAGAAATGATCGGCGCCGGGGATCAGACGATAATCGATCTTGATGTCGCGCTGATGCATCAGCTTGGTGATCAGCTTTTGCATCGCATCGACCGGCACGATCTGGTCCTGGTCGCCATGGATGACAAGGCCCGAGGACGGGCAGGGCGCGAGGAAGCTGAAATCGAACAAATTGGCGGGCGGCGCCACCGCGACGAAGGCCGCGATTTCAGGCCGCCGCATCAAGAGTTGCATGCCGATCCAGGCGCCGAAAGAAAATCCGCCGATCCAACATGCCTTGGCGTTGGGATTGTAGGTTTGCAGCCAATCGAGCGCCGCCGCAGCGTCGGCGAGCTCGCCCTCGCCGCGGTCGAAATAGCCCTGACTGCGGCCGACTCCACGGAAATTGAAACGCAGGGCGGAAAACCCCAAATGAACAAAGGCGTGGTAGAGCGTGTAGACCACTTTATTGTTCATGGTCCCGCCATGCTGCGGATGGGGATGCAGCAAAAGCGCGACTGGTGCGTTCTGTTCCTTCGAATGATTGTAACGGCCTTCGAGCCGCCCGACCGGGCCGCTAAAAATCACCTCGGGCATCTGGCCAAACCCGAGCTGTTAACTGGGCTTTCGCCCCCACTATTCCGCATGAATCACCGGCTAAACTTGATCGCTTTAGTAGGGCAAGCTATATTTCAAACGAAGCCGGTGCTGTGGAGCGCCCGCGGTCGCCTGAACATCACGCAATCATAGCATAGTGATTTCCATGATTTTCAAGAACCTGCGCGACGATATCGCCAATGTCCTGAGACTCGATCCTGCCGCGCAGTCGGCGCTTGAGGTCGTGCTGTGCTATCCGGGCTTCCACGCCGTCGTGGCGCACCGGCTGGCACATTGGCTATGGCGGCGCGGCTGGCTGGTTCCGGGCCGCTTCGTCTCGGCGGTCGCGCGCACTTTCACCGGCATCGAAATTCATCCCGGCGCGACGATCGGCAAACGGTTGTTCATCGATCACGGGCTTGGGGTCGTGATCGGCGAGACGACCGAGATCGGCGACGACGTGACGCTTTATCAGGGGGTGACCCTGGGCGGCACATCGCTTCAGCGCGGCAAGCGTCACCCGACGCTTGAGGACGGCGTCATTGTCGGTGCCGGCGCCAAGGTTCTGGGCGCGTTCACCGTCGGTCGCGGCGCGCGCATTGGCGCCAATGCCGTGGTCTTGAACGAAGTGCCCGCCGGCGTCAGCATGGCGGGCATTCCGGCGAAAATCATCGGCGAGCGGCCAAAGCCCGAAGTGGCGCCGCAATTCCTGCCTTATGGCACGCCTTGCGATGACACGCCCGACCCGATCGCTTGCCAGCTTAGCGTGCTGCACGGCGAGGTCGCGCGTCTGCGTGCCCGGCTTGCCGCGGTGGAGGAAGAACGCGAACGCGAACGGATGGGCGGCGCGGTCCCGACGGAATTCGACAAGGAAAGAAGGAGCGTCAACGAGTGAGGCTCAGTACCAAGGGCCGCTATGCGGTGATGGCGATGGTCGACCTTGCAAAGCACGGCAATGGCGAGCCGATCTCGCTTGCCGAAATCGCCGAGCGTCAGGAAATCTCGCTGTCCTATCTCGAGCAGCTTTTCGCCAAGCTGCGCACGGCAAGCCTCGTCAAGAGCGTGCGCGGCCCCGGCGGCGGCTATCTTCTGGCTCATGGCGCCGACGCCACGCGCATCTGCGACATCATCCTCGCGGTCGACGAGCCGATCCGCGCGACCCGCTGTACCCCTGGTGCGCCGACCGGATGCAGCGGCAACAAGAGTCGCTGTCTTACCCATGATCTTTGGGAAGAGCTCGGTAATCAGATCCATCTTTATCTGAGTTCGGTCACCTTGGCTGATGTGTGCGAGCAACGCGTGCTCGGGCGTAGCGGCGCGCTTCATCGCGAAGCGCAGGCGCGCGACGTGAACCGCGCCGTCGCGGCGCAATAGCGCGGATTTGCGCTCGGTTCGATGACGGCGAAGCAAGCCACCTATCTCGATTGGAACGCCAATGCGCCGATGCGGGCGGAAGCGGTGCAGGCTGTCGCCGAAGCCCTGGCATTGTGCGGCAATCCGTCCTCGGTCCATTGCTATGGGCGGCGTGCGCGCCAGGCGATCAACGCGGCCCGCGAGCAGGTCGCGCGCCTGGTCGGCGCGGCGCCAGAAGAAGTCATCTTCACGAGCGGCGGCACCGAGGCGAACAGCCTTGCGCTCCAAGGTTTTCCCGAGCGACGCTTGATCGTTTCGGCGATCGAGCACGACTCGGTGCTCGCCGCCGCGCCCGCCGCGCCGCGCCTGCCCGTCGGCCGGGATGGCGTGGTCGATCTCGACGCGCTGGAACGGTTGCTCGCGGCGGATCCGCAGCCGGCGCTGGTGTCGGTGATGTTTGCCAACAACGAAACCGGGGTGCTGCAGCCGGCCGCTGACGTTGCGAAGATCGCCCATGCGCGCGGCGCGCTGTTTCATTGCGATGCGGTTCAGGGGCCCGGCAAGGTACCGGTCGATTTCCGCTCGCTCGGCGCGGATCTGATGACGATCTCGGGTCACAAGATCGGCGCGCCGATGGGTGTCGGCGCGTTGATCTTGCGCGGCGAGCTCTCGATTCAGCCGCTGGTCAAAGGCGGCGGTCAGGAGCGCGGGCGGCGCGGCGGCACGGAGAATTTTCCCGGCATTGTCGGCTTCGGCGTCGCGGCGCAATGTGCGGCCGCTGAGCGCGCCGAGCATGAGAACGTTGCCAGGCTGCGCGATGCGGCCCAGCGGCGGCTTTTGGCGATCGCGCCCAAGGCGACCGTGTTTGGCGCCGAAGCAGCGCGCCTCCCGAACACGCTGTGCTTGGCGATGCCGGGTGTCGCATCGGCCACGCAAGTGATGGCGCTCGATCTCGACGGCGTGATGGTCAGCGCAGGCGCCGCTTGCTCGGCGGGCAAGGTCACGCGCAGCCATGTGCTCGACGCCATGGCCGTGCCGCACGCGATCGCCGAATGCGGCATAAGGATCAGCCTGGGCTGGAGCACGACCGACGCTGAGATCGATCATCTCGTGGAGGCCTGGGGGGCGCTCTACGCTCGCAGCCAGGCGAGCGCGGCATGACCGCGGCGGTCGCGCGCGGCGCGAGCCAGCCGCCGGTTTATCTCGACTATCAGGCGACGACACCCGTCGATCCGCGCGCGCTGCACGCGATGATGCCGTGGTTCAGTGAAAAGTTCGGTAATCCTCATTCGGTGACGCATGCCTATGGACGCGAGGCCGAAACCGCGGTCGAGCGCGCACGCAGCCAAGTGGCAGCGATCATCCATGCCGATCCGCGCGAAATCGTGTTCACCTCGGGCGCGACCGAATCGAACAATCTCGCGATCAAAGGCGCGCTGCGCTTTCACCGTCAATTCGGCAAAGACCACGTGGTCACTTTGGTGACCGAGCATAAATGCGTGATCGAAAGCTGCCGCGCGATGGAAGCGGAAGGGTTTCGCGCGACCTATCTGCCGGTCGAGGCAAGCGGGCTGGTCGATCTGCGCCGGCTCGAAGCCGCGCTCGAGGAACGCACCGTGCTCGTATCGGTGATGGCGGCGCATAACGAGATCGGTGTGATCCAGCCGATCGCCGAAATCGGCGCGCTGTGCCGGTCGCGCGGCATTCTCTTCCACAGCGATGCCGCGCAAGCGGTCGGCAAGATGCCGGTCGACGTCGACGCGATGAACATCGATCTGATGTCGATCTCGGGCCATAAGATTTATGGCCCCAAAGGCATCGGCGCGCTGTATGTGCGGCGCCGCCCGCGCGTGCGGATCACGCCGCTGATCGATGGCGGCGGGCAGGAACGCGGCATGCGCTCGGGCACTTTGCCGGTGCCGCTCTGTGTCGGCTTCGGCGAAGCCGTTGCGCTCGCGCAAGCCGAGATGAAAAGCGAGGCATCGCGGCTTCTGGCGCTGCGTCAGCGGTTTTTCGAGGGCATCCAGCGGCTTCTGCCGCGCACGCAGCTCAATGGCGATCCGGAAAGGCGCCTTCCGGGCAATCTCAATCTCAGCTTTCCGGGCATTCCCGCGGTGGCGCTGATGGCGGCCTGCCCGAGCCTCGCGCTTTCCACCGGCTCGGCCTGCACCGCGGCCGAGGTCGAGCCGTCTTTCGTGCTGCGCGCGCTGGGCGTTTCGGACGGCATGGCGGCCGCGTCGCTGCGCATCGGTTTGGGCCGGTTTTCGAGCGAAGCCGAGGTCGATTATGCGGTCGAAACCTTGGCCGGGGCGGTCAAGCGGCTGGGCGCGGCCGGGGTGACAACCGCCCTGGCAGGAACCACATAAGGGTGGTATCAAGCGGGGTTATGATGGCCAGCAAGCAGGCATTGACGGTTACCGACGAGGCGGCGCGGCGGATTCAGGCGCTGTTGACCAGGCGCGGCAAGCCCTCGGCGGGCATCCGCGTCGGTGTGCGTTCCCGCGGCTGCTCCGGCCTGACCTATACGCTCGAATATGCCGATGAAAAGGGTAAATTCGACGAGGTGGTCGAAGACAAGGGCGTCACGATTTTGATCGACCCGAAGGCGACCATGTTCATCATCGGTACCGAGATGGACTATGTCGAGGACAAGCTCCAATCCGGGTTTACCTTCCGCAATCCCAACGAAAAAGGCCGTTGCGGCTGCGGCGAATCCTTCCACGTCTAATTCACGCGCGATGAAGCTGTTTCAGATCGAGGAGCCCGAGGGCCCGCCGCTTGACGCCTCCGGACCCGGTGCCGCGGTCGGGATCGCCGTGGGCGCGGGAGCGGGCGCGGTTGCTTGTGCGCTGGGCGGGAATGCGGAGCTTCTGCCCGGCGGCGATGGCGCAACGCTCCTTGCGGAGAAAGATCTCGCCGCGCTGTTGACCGGCTTGCGCGCGCGCGCGGAACGCCAATTGGCACGGCCGGTGACGCATGCGGTAATCGCGATCCCGGCGATCGAAGCGGGCCCGCTCACGATCGCCGCGCAGACTGCCGCGCTAACGGTGCTCGACATGCTCGATCGAGGGACGCAATCGCTCGAAGATGCCGCGCTGCAGGCGGCGATATTGGCTGAAGACCTGGCGCCCAAGGCGGCGTGATTTCCATTGGGGTGAGCGACGACAATTATGCCGAAAATGACTTTCGTCCAACGCGACGGTTCGCGCCGCGAAGTGGAAGCGCCGATCGGCCTCTCGGTCCTCGAGATCGCGCACCGCAACGACATCGATATCGAGGGCGCGTGCGAAGGCTCGCTTGCGTGCTCGACCTGCCACGTCATCGTCGATCCCGAATGGTATGAGCTCTTGAAGGATGCGACCGAGGACGAGGAAGACATGCTCGATCTCGCTTTCGGTCTGACGCAAACCTCGCGGCTCGGCTGCCAGATCATCATGACCGAGGAGCTCGACGGGCTCACCGTGCGCTTGCCGTCGGCGACGCGGAACATGATGAACGTGTGAAGGACGCGGCGATGGCGGCATTGTCTCTCGACCTGCCCCATGCATTCGATCTGCCCAAGCCCGCCAAGGACTGCCGCGTCGTCGTGGCGATGTCGGGCGGTGTCGACAGCGCAACCACGGCCGCCCTCTTCGTCGAGGCGGGTTGCGAGGTGGTCGGCGTCACCTTGCAACTTTACGATCACGGCGCCGCGCTCGCCAAGAAAGGCGCGTGTTGCGCGGGCCAGGACATCTATGACGCGGGCCGCGTCGCCGAACGGCTCGGCATTCCGCATTACGTGCTCGATTACGAAAGCCGCTTTCGCGCCGAGGTGATCGATAACTTCGCCGATGCTTATGCGCGCGGCGAGACGCCGATCCCTTGCGTTACCTGCAACCAGACCGTCAAGTTTCGCGATCTGCTGGCGACCGCCAAAGAGCTCGGCGCCGATGCCTTGGCGACCGGGCATTACGCGCGCCGTGTCGTCGGTGCCGCAGGGCCCGAGCTGCACCGTGCCGCCGATGACGGCCGTGACCAAAGCTATTTCCTTTTCGCGACCACACGCGCGCAGCTCGCGTTTTTGCGTTTTCCCCTGGGCGAATTGAGCAAAGACGAGACGCGCGCTTTGGCGCGGCGTTTCGCCTTGCCGGTCGCGTCCAAGCCCGACAGCCAGGATATCTGCTTCGTACCGACGGGCTCTTATGGCGATCTGGTCGCGAAGCTGCGCCCCGAGGCGATCGAGAAAGGCACGATCGTCGCGCAGGACGGCACCGTGCTGGGCGAACATGACGGCATTATCCATTTCACGGTTGGCCAGCGCAAAGGTCTCGGCATCGCCAATGCCGAGCCGCTTTACGTGCTCCGGCTCGAGCCCGAGACCCGGCGTGTCGTGGTCGGTCCGCGCGCGGCACTCGGCGAGCGGCGTGTCAGGTTGCGCGGCGTGAATTGGCTCGGGCCGCAACCGGAGCAAGCGTTGCGCGTCAGCGTGAAGCTGCGCTCGGCTCAGCCGCCCGTGCCCGCCACGGTGACGCTCGACGATGCCGGCGGCGGCGAAGTGATGCTCGACGAGCCGGCGCTGGGCGTGGCGCCGGGTCAGGCTTGCGCTCTCTATGACGGCGCGCGCGTACTCGGCGGCGGCTGGATCAAACGCGCGGCCTAAGCCGCATTGCGTCGCGATTGAAATCGGGGGAGGGGAGCATGGCCTACGAACAGAAGATCAGTGCGCAAGGCGAGCCGCATTGCCGCCGCTGGAACGAGCAACGCTGGCTGATCGACAACATCATCCGCGCCAATGGCGTCGAATTCGATCAGGGCCGGGTCGGGAACATTGTCGGGCTGGTCGGTCCCGAGGCCGGCCCCGATGGCGCGCAGCTGCGGCAGCGCATGCAGAAATTCGCCGATATCACGCCGGAATTCGAGGTGGTCGCGCGGCGGCGCGAAGCCAAGGCGAAGGGCGCCGAGAGCGCCGGCGACCGTGTCACCGCGCGCGAAAACTATTTCATGGCCGCGCATTGGTGGGCGTCGGCGCAGTGGCCGATTCTCGAGAACAACGAAACCAATCTCTTCTACAATCAGCGCAAGCGCGAATGCTATGCGCGCTATGGCGAGCTGGCCGATCACCGGGTCGAAGCGGCGTGGATTCCGTTCCAAGGGAAGAAGCTTCCCGGCTGGCTGCATTTGCCGCCCGGCTATAGCGGCGGGAAGCTGCCCGCCGTGGTCGTGATTTCGGGCATGGACGGATACAAGGAACGCGATACACCGCTCTACGGCGATCGCTGGATGCAGCGCGGCATGGCGGTGCTCACCGTCGACGGGCCGGGCCAATATGAAAGCGCGGTGCTTGGCATTCCGGTAAGCGTGCCGGGCTGGCTCGAAGCCGGGCGCGCGATCTATGAGTGGCTCGCCGCGCGTCCGGAAATCGATCCCGCGCGCATCGGCATCTCGGGCCGCAGCTTCGGAACGTTTTTCGCGACGATCGCCGCGGCGGGCGAGACGCGTTTCAAGGCGGTCGCGATCTCGGGCACCTGTCACGAGCCCGGCTGCCACACCATCTTCGAGGAATCGCCGCCCAACTTCAAACGCCGGTTCATGTACATGGCGGGCCTCAATGACGAGGCGCAATTCGACGAATTCGCCAAGACGCTGACTTGGGAAGGTCATGCCGAAAAAATCTGCATGCCTTATCTTTGCGTTACCGGCGAATACGACAATCACTCGCCGCTCATTTATACCGAGAGGCTGATCAAGGCGATCTCCGGGCCGAAAATTCTGGTCATCTATCAAGGCGCCGCGCACAGCGTCTCGGGCACGCCGTCGACCAATCTCGGGCCCTATTTCCCGATCCTTATGGCGGATTGGATGGCGCAAATGCTCGATGGCAAGCCGTGTCCGAGCGAGCGCTGGTATGTCGACAATTCCGGGCGCGTGAATAAGACGCCGGTGTGACCGCGGCTTTTGCTGCGGGCCGGAACGGGTCGGCGCGGCGGGCGGCCTCACGCGTCGGAAGCGATGATCGCCGGTACGTAAAGCGTGAAGGTCGCGCCATCGCCAAGCGCGCTCGATACCGTGATCGCGCCGTTCCAGCTGCGCAGAATGCCGTAAACGACCGACAAGCCGAGTCCGGTGCCCTGACCGGTCGGCTTGGTCGTGAAGAAGGGCTCGAATACACGCGACTGGGTTTGCGCGTCCATGCCAACGCCCGTGTCGCTGATCGTAATCGTCAGGTGAGCACGATCAGCTTCGATCCCGAGCGCAGCGGCTTCGGCCGAGGACGGGCGAAACTCGTGCAGCTCGACCGTGATCGTGCCGCGACCCTGCATTGCCTGGACTGCGTTCAGCACGAGATTTGTGAAGACTTGCGCGAGCTGAGTCTTATTTGCCATCGCTAGACAGTGCCTGGGCGGCGCGTCGGTCTTCTCCTCGATCGAAACAGTTGGCGGGATCAGGTCCCTCACGAAGGCCAGGGCTGCCGCGGTTTCGGCGACCAGATCAATCGCAGTCAAGACCAATTCCTCTTTGCGGGCGAAACGGAGGATGTTTTTGACGATGTCGCGGGCCTTGCGCGCGCCATCGACCACGGCAGCGAGATCGCCACGCGATTCCAAATCCTCTGGCGGCAGCTTTTCGGCGACCATTTCCGGAAAGATGATCGCCGGTTGAAGGAGATTGTTGATCTCGTGCGCGACGCCGCCGGCGAGCTGCCCAAGGGCCGCGAGCTTTTCTCGCTCGCGCTCGCGCTCCTCGCGCTCGCGCGCCTCGGTCATGTCGACGCGGATGCTGACGATGCCGCCATCGGCCGTACGCCGTTCGTCGATGAGTATCCAGCGGCCGTCGCCGAGACGGCGCTCGAACGAGCCGCCCGCGGGCGCGACATGGCGCGCCAGCCGCTGTGCGATCCATCCTTCGATTTCTGCTTGCTCGCCGACGAAATAATGGCCGCGCGCGGCACCCGCGCGGAGCACGTCCTCGAAGCGTACGCCAGGAATTAACAGATCGCTTGTCTTCTCGTAGACCTCGCGATGGCGCGGGTTGCACAGGACGAGCCGGTCGTCGGCGTCCCAGAGCGAGAATGCGGCGGGAATGATATCGATCGCGTCGAGCAGACGCTCGCGGTCGCGTTTGGCTTGCTCCTCCGCCGTTTTCGCGCGGCGGAGCGCCGTGTTGAGCATGATTTCGCCTTCGACCGAGGCGGTTACATCGGTGCCCGAGCCGCGATAGCCGCCGAATTCGCCGGTTTCAGGGATGAAAAAGGGTTTTCCGCTGACTCGCCAAAATCGCGTATTGCCGCGGATTTCGACGCGGTGGACAATTCCAATGAACGGGCGGCGCGCCGCGATCGCCGTGAGGATCTCGGTACGGTCGTCGCGCACGAGGTGGATGCCGGGAAATTCGCCGAATGTCAGGCCAATCACGCTGTCGGTTGTGATGCCCGCCACGTCGCCGAAGCGGCGGGAAATGAAAGTAAAACGCTGTGCTGCGTCGGTCTCCCAGAACCAGTCGCCGGCGACTTCCGCCACGTCGCGATGCCGCGCCTCGCTCGCGGCGAGCGCGCGGGTGCGCTCGGCGACCTCGCGTTCCAGCTCGTCGCGATGGCGCCGTAGCTCGGCTTCCGAGGCTTCGCGTCGCGCGACCTGCGCCGTGAGCGAGGCGATGGCCAGCGCAAGAAGTCCGGCCGACAGCAGGGCGCCGAGGCCGATCGGCAAGCTTTGACTTCGCCAAGCCTGCTCAATCGACGCCCGGCTGCGGCTCACGGCGACGAACAGAGGAAAGCCGCTCACCGCGCGTGCGGCGACCGGACGTTGCTGTTGCGCGCTGCGCCGCGCCGCGAAGGCCGCCGCCGCCTGATCGCCGGCCTCGCAAGAGCTGAAAGCCTTGGGATCGGAAAGCGACGTGTCGATCTCGGGCGGCTTGCTTGGATAGGCGACGAGCAGCGAGCCGTCACAGCGCCACAACGACAGTTCGAGCCCGTTGCCCGCCGCCACGGCACGGTAGAAATCTTCGAAATATTCGAGTTCGATCGCCGCTGCGACCAAGCCGATAAAGGTGCCGTCGGTCGCGCTAATTCGTCGAACCCGATAAAATGTCCAAGTCCCGCGGCCGCGGCTCAGGATCGGCGGACCAATGTATCGATCCAGCGATGGGTTGTCGTGGATCCCGCGAAAATAGCCGCGATCCGAGAGGTTCATCGATGGGGTCGGCCAATAGAGCGAGGAATTGAGCAGCCTTCCGTCCGCGCCGACCACGGACACGCCGCCGATCTGGCTCAATCCGGAGACGCCCGCCCGCAGCACGTCGTGCATCGAGCGCGTGCCAATCGCGCTTGCGAGCTCATTCTCCGAGGAGATGTTTTGCGCCTCGATGGTCGCTGCGATATCGTCGAGATCGAGATCGGTTTCCTGAAGCGTACGCGCTGTCTGCTCGGCCAAGGCGACTGCTAGGCTTGCCGATTCGCGCTCGGCGCTCGCATAGGCCGCTGCGCGATGGTCGAGCACGATGGCGACGGCGCCGCCCAAGATCGCCAGAACCAAAATCGTGCCGGCGATCGTCAGGGCCCTGCCAAGGCGGGAGCCGGCCGCCGGGTCGTGGCGCGGCCACAGCAATCGCAAAAATGGCTGATCGCGCGGCTCTTCCCTCTCGCGCTGGCCTGAAGGCAGGGACGGCGTCTCCGTCGCTGTCGTCATGCTCGCTTGGCAAGGAGTCGCGAGACGGTTTCGAGGAAGGGGGCCTTGTCGAACGGTTTTTCGAGAAAGGCGTCAGCCTTGAACCGCGCCATGCGCAAGGCTTCGTCCGCGGAAACGCCCGCACCGCCACCCGAGATCGCGATCACCGGAGGCCGGCCGGCCATCTCGTTCAGCGCGAAGATCACTTCCGTGCCGTCGACCTGCGGCATCAGAATGTCGACGATCACGAGGTCGAACCGTTGCTGCTTCAAAAGCGCGATGCCTTCGGCGCCGTTGGTCGCCGACGTCACGCGGTGGCCCGCATGCGTGAGCATCGCGCCGACCGCTCGCCGCACGCCCGCCATGTCGTCAACGACGAGTATCTCTGCCATGTCTATCTCCGTGAGTGATGCCGTTTCCGGTCAAGCCGCTTCCGCTTCGTCGAAGTGATGCAGGATTTGCGCGATATAAGAGAGGTGCTCGTGGTTGAGCGGCAGCTGCAGATGCGCGCCGTCCTTGCCCAATTCGACGAACCGGACCCACATGGCGCGTTCGATGCCATCGATCCGCAATTCCATGCGTGTCCCCGGCGCGACCACCAAGGGACCGACGAAGGACGCAAATCCCGGCGACAGATCGAGGATACGCCCGCCAATGCTCTGGCCGTTGACGAGAATCGTTGCGGGCCGGTTGATCCTCCGGGTTCGGATTTGCTCGTCATCGACGAGTGTTTGCAGCGCGCCAAGGAAGTCCTTCACCTCGCCGGCGAGCGCCTCGGAATCCGTCGACAATATCGTCGCCTTTTCCTTGACCGCGGTCGCGTCGGCGCCGTTCTTTCCGACCGCCTTTGCGACGCGCTCCATGCTCGTGTTGATGGCGGCCGCGCTCGATGAGACCTGCTCGACGTTGCGGGCGATCTCCTGGGTCGCGGCGCTTTGCTCGACGACCGCCGCCGCGATCGATGCGGCGATATCGTTGACCTGTTGCACGGTCGTGGCAATACCCTGGATGGCATCGACCGCGCGACCGGTCGCAGACTGGATCGCGCCGATTTGCGACGAAATTTCCTCAGTCGCCTTTCCGGTCTGGTTGGCGAGCGCTTTTACCTCCGACGCGACAACGGCAAATCCCTTTCCCGCTTCCCCGGCGCGTGCCGCTTCGATCGTCGCGTTGAGCGCCAGAAGATTGGTTTGGCTTGCGATGTTGTTGATCAATTCGACGACGGTACCGATCTGCTCGGCGGCGGTACGCAGTTCGGTGACCTTGCCCAGCACCTCGCGCGACTGGTTCATCGCCGTCGCCGAAATGGAGGAGGATTCGCTCGCCCGGCGGCCGATTTCCTCGATCGAGGCTGACAGTTCTTGCGAAGCGGCCGAGACGCTGCCGACGGTGCTCGCCGTCTGGTTGATCTCGCGCATCACCAGCTTGGCCTGGCCGTCGGACTCGGTCGAGGACTCCGCCAGCGAGGAAGAGGTGGCTGCCATGTGCGATGTTGCGGCGGCGGAAGATTCGAACACGTTGCTCATGCTTCGACCGAAGAAGCCGACCAGTTGGTCGATTTCTTCCTGCCGCCGCGCCCGGTCGGCTTGCTCTTCTTCGCGCTGAGCCTGCATCTGTTCCATTTTGATGAGGTTCTGCTTGAAGATATCGACCGCGTCGCCCATGCGCGCGATCTCGTCTTTGCCGTCGCGGGCCGGGATGTCGACCGATTTATCGCCGCGTGCGAGCTTGCCCATGGCTTCGGTCATGTGCGTGATCGGCGACGTGATGCTGCGCCCGATGAGGTAGCCGAAGGCGCCGCCCAAGAGAAGCGCCAGAGCGCCGAAGGTCTCCTGCATCGTCGACGTCGACGCGAGCAGGCGGTTGGCGTCGTCCCGCGCCTCGCCCAACTCCTTCAACAGCGAGAGGCGCGCCGGCGCGAGTTTCTCCTGCATATCGACGATCTGGGGCAACATCACTTTGCCGTAAAGATTGTCCGATTTCGCTATGGCGTCGGTGACCCGGTCGACGCCGCTGCCGTAATTCGACAGTGACGTAGCGACCGGAGCCAGCGCGGCCTTGAGGCTGTCCGACGGACTACGCTGCTGCAGTTCGGCGACCATTTTCTCGGCGTTCTCGAGAGCGGTCTTGAAGGCCTTGGGGCCTTCGGGGTCGGACGTCACAAGAAAGCGCAAATTGGCCATCCGGGCCTGAATCACCGCCGTGTTGATCTTGTCGACCGCTGCAGCGGTCGCGGCGTCGCCGCCTTTTCCGGCAATCTCGCCAACTTTGGCGAGCGCGGCGGTCAGCGTGTCGCCCTCGGCGGAAACCTTTGCCCGTTCGTCCTTTACGGATTTGGTGATTTGGATAAGCTGCTGGTCGCGTTCGCCCAAAAGTTGAAGCGAAGCCTGCTGCTCTCTGTAGATCTGAAGGCGCGCCGCATTCGCTGTGACCTTGGTGATCTGGTTGAGCAGATCGACCGCCTGGGCCTGAGCGTCCGTGAAAATCTTGATCTGCGCGTCGTCGTAGGCGGTTCTATACCGCAGTTCCGCCCGCCGCACGATTTCCAGCAGGCGGTCAACGTCGAGGATTTGCGTCGCCGTTTCCGACATGCCGCCGAATTTGGTGACGTTCGCAGCGATGGTGGAAAGCTGCAGCCAGCCGATGACGGCGAGCGTCATGACCAGCGCGACCAAGGCACCGAAGCCCGCATAGATCCGGGTCTTCACTTTGAAATGATTAAGACGCAGCATGCTCTGCCCTTCCACCAACGGGTTGACCGCTCCGCGCTGCGTGCTCGCGCGGATCTCGGCGGGCGAGGTTATGTTATGCGCTTAAACAGTGTGTCTGTTCATCGCTATACACTCTCGCTCCGAGAGAGGAAGTTGCACATCTATCTCTAAATAGAACATAAATACACGTCCAAAGGGCATATGAATACGTAGAACTACTTAAGCGTGTTCCCGAGGCCGACCAGGATAACGCAAAGGCGGCCCCGGCCGGACGCTTGACGGCCCGAGCGGCCCTTCCTATATGCTGCGACCTCCCGGTGGCGGGGTAGCTCAGCTGGTTAGAGCAGGGGAATCATAATCCCAAGGTCGGGGGTTCAAGTCCCTCCCCCGCTACCAATCTAAGGCCTTGTAACCCCACGGAAGTTAGAGAATAAAAAGGGTCAGATTCGCATCAGACCCTCCAATCCATACTGACACAGTCGCCGTCGAATTCGTCCGGTTGTGCGACTGAAAACAGCATGTTACGCGAGTTTGACACTGTGTCAGAACAGAAGAACAAAACCTGCCCAGCTGTTTTCCGGACCCGGCCTCGCTTCCGAGAAAAATGGTTCGCTGACGTCATAGAACTCTTTGGACTTCGATTATGGAATCCGAAGAGGTGTAGGTGTGGCGCGCTGATTGTCTGTGCAATCAGCGCGCCGATCGACGAGATCGGCGCACGGATGGATCTCATCGATTTAAAGGAGTGCGCACGAATGACTAACGACAACAAATTGGACTCATCTTTCGACTTGTTGGACCTCAAACTGCAGGTCTCAGAGGTTCTCGCCCTCATCGCTAACCTTCGTCCCGATCCTGCAGCTGAGCTAATCAGTCGAGAGAAAGTTGCACTCATGGCTGCTATTGCTGGTGACGCAGATCTGATCCGTCTCGCGACGCATGCCAATGAAAACACTCTGTTTTGGCGGATCGACGGAGAAATCATCAAACAGGTCGTATCCGTGAGCGAGCTACGCATCGCTTGATATCTTTGGATACAACACGGGTGAGGGGCGGGGTGTTTTATCCCACCCCCCATCCGCCTACCATTCAAACGTCTAACCGGCTGCGTCATAACGTTGACGTTCGGGTTAATGCCTCGAGCGAGATATCGAGAGCTGCAGCGGACCCGCACTAATTCCATAAGCCGCCAGTCATAGAGACCTTGAAACGCCTCACCGAGGCGAGCCTCACTGAGGCCGATGTGCAGTGCATACTCTGCCACCGTGCAGTTCCGCTTCATCCGGTCACCATGGAGACGCGCACCGATCGCGACGCAGATGTTGTTCCTCGGACGGCGATGCAGCCGACTTGACCGTCGCTCCTGTCGCAATTCCACTCCCTGTCTTTCGAGGATCGCGCGCAACCTCACCTTGGTAAGACCGTATCGATCACGTAGCTCACCGAGCGGCGCACTGTTAGCGACGTACTCTTTTCGAATTTCCTCGTTCCTGGCGAGGTAGGTCTGGCAGATTGGACGTCCCATCAAATAATCCTCTTGCACAAGATGTTGCTGTGCCAATCGCGCACCCGGCGTTGACCCAGTTTGTGCGTTTCCGTCCCAAAGAACCGGGACGGAAACGCGCATCTCTTGTGGTATTACAGAGGCTTAGCTCGGGAACGATAGCGACATCATAATCCCAAGGTCGGGGGTTCAAGTCCCTCCCCCGCTACCATCGTTAGCTTGGTAGCCGCCTGTCTGATCGGACGCGGCGCGATTGCGGAGTTGAAACACTCAAGCGCAACCCGATCGCGTTGTCGTCCCGCGGGCAATCGCAGAACAGCTAGACGGCGTCGAGTCCCGTTTCGCCGGTGCGAATGCGGACCGCATGCTCGATCGTGGTCACGAAGATCTTTCCGTCGCCGATTTCGCCCGTTTTGGCCGCATGCTCGATGGCCTCCGCTGCGCGCTCGACCAAGGCATCGTCCATGACGACTTCGACTTTGACTTTGGGTTGAAATTCGACGACGTATTCCGCTCCCCGGTAGTGTTCGGTATGGCCCTTCTGCCGTCCGAAGCCTTTGGCCTCCGTGACGGTGATGCCTTGAATTCCCACGTCATGGAGGGCTTGCTTCACGGCGTCGAGCTGGAATGGTTTGATGATCGCTTCGACTTTTTTCATGTGTGCTTCTCTTTCTCTGTGAATGTGAATGAGACGCTGGCCATTCGGTCGATGCGGCGGAGTTCTTCGCGAACTCTCGACGGTACTTGCCAGCGAGAGCGATCCCGCTGTCAGATGCTAGAGCGCATAGGCTGGCGGCGCCCGCCACCGCCTGAGTTGTTACGGTCAGCGTAGCCTATCCGCTTTCGGCGATAAAGCCGGCTCAACTGCGTCGTTCGTTGATCGTGCAAAAAAAGTGCGAAGCGGAGGGCTCACTTCACCAATTGCACAATTCCTGTGCAACCGACCTAAGGCTGGCCGTCAAGGGGACCGTCTTGGCCGTCTTTCGGTTGCCTTGATCGAAATCAATGTGGCTTGGCGGCGGGTGTGATTGATTGGCGCGCAGATCGGCCCGGATTGATGGATGCGTCCGGGCCGGCGCGCGACGGCGATCGGCGTCCTCGTGGGTTTGTGGAGAGTAGATGTGATGTCGAAGGCAGCCCGCTCGGTTCTTTATGTTCGGCTGCCGTGTTGGAAAATCTACCCGGGCGGCGTGGTCTATGTTGCCGATCACGTGCACAAGCAAAGGCCGGAGGTCGCGCAGCACATCCTCGATCTCGCGCTCGTCGCTCCCGCCCACCGTAAGGCGGTACTGAAAGATCATCTCCACCGCCTGCAGCCCGATGTGGTGGCATTTTCCTGGCGCAACATGCAGTCCTTCGGACCCCATCCGGAAGACGATGCGTTGGGCGTCGTCATGAACTACGATCACTCGGGGAGCCTGCGCCACCGCATCACCGCGGTACGCGATGCCATCCGCATCCTCGGCGGCTATGTCGGCGCCCGGCTCACGAATCTCGGCTATTTCCGCCTGGTGCGCCGGCTGCTGCCGACAACGCGTATCGTCGTCGGCGGCACGGCGGTATCGATCTTTGCGCGCTGGGTCGTGGGGCATTGCCCGACCGATACGATCGTCGTCGCGGGCGAGGGCGAGGACGCGATGGTGTCGATCGTCGACGGATTTACCGCGCCGGCCGGAGAGATTTGGTACAAGGATCATGCGGGCGCGATCAGCCATCGCGAACGTGCCGAAACCTTCGATCTGCAACGCCTGACCGCGGTCGATTTCCCTTATATCGCCTCGATCTTTCCCGATTTCACCACTTATCTCGGCGGCACCATCGGCGTGCACACCAAACGCGGCTGCCCGTTCCAATGCCATTTCTGCCTGTACAACCAGATCGAGGGGCACCGCCAGCGCTATCGCGACCCAGCCGAGGTGGCGCGCGAAATCGAGATGCTGAACCGGCACTATGGCGTGCGCCGAATCTGGTTCACCGATGCCCAATTCTGCTCGACCATGAAAAGTACGCGGCACGTCGAGCAAATTCTCGACGAAATGTTGGCGCGGCAGCTTGCAGTGACCTGGTCCGGCTATCTGCGCTTGAACCACCTGACGCCCGAGTTGGCGCGAAAGATGTGGGCGAGCGGCATGGACAGCGTCGATCTGTCCTTCACCGGCTCACAGGAAATGGTCGATTGCCTGACCCTTGGCTACTCGCTCGAGCAGCAGATGGACGCGTTTCGTATGCTGAAGGCGAACGGACATACGACCCAGAAGATCAAGCTCTACCTGCCGCTGAACGCGCCGGGCGAAAGCGTGCAGACGCTGCGCATGACGATCGAGAAGATCAAGGAGCTCTATGCCCTGTTCGGCCGGGACATGGTGTTGCCGTTCATCTTCTTCATCGGCGTGCAGCCGGGAACGCCGGTCGAAAAGCTGCTGATCCGCCAAGGCTACCTCAAGCCCAACTACAATCCGCTGACCTGGAACCCCTTCCTGATCAAGAAGCTACTGTACAATCCGGCGCCGCTCGGTCCGATCATCGGCCGCGCCTATCTTGATGCCACGGCGCAGACCAACCCGGCGAGCGACTATATCGGGCGAACGACGATGGAGCTTCTCGCGCGCGCGTTAGATCAACTGGAAGCCGGTGCGCCGGCACGGGCTGCTGCGATCGTGCCGGCACTGGCGGCCGAAGAGCGCGTGTCGTAACGCAAGCAGCGTCGCGGTGTCGCAGCACGCCACCGCCACATCCCCACGATTTGTTTACGAATGCGCCGGTATAAGAGAGTAAGCCTCACTCTTACGGACAGAGGTTCCGATGTTTGGTTCAGCGGCAAAACGAGCGCAAAAACGCGGTCACGAGGTCGGAAACACCTACCTGAAGGCGCTCGCGGGGCTTCCCCGGCAGACTTGGCAAGAATGGAAGCTCATTCGCATCGTCGATGGCAGGTCCGATCTGCGTCACGTGATCATGCAGGAAGTCGGCGGCATGACGACGCGAACCGTTGCGATCTCGGCGCTTAACGACCCCAATCTTTGGGCCATGGTCGAGTTGTAACGCTCGCGCGCCCGTCGGACACCGCTTTCATTTCTCCGCTAACGCCGCGCAGGGTTTGCGCGCATTAACCAAGACACGGCATTCGTCTGCGATCGCCAGGCGGATATAGCGTCGCACCCGACGGCGTGAAATCACGGCTTAAGGGTGTATTAAACGCCGCGTGTCTCAATTTCAGATAGATTTAGATCGCCAGAGTTGAGGCCGCACCGATGCGAGTTCGCACATTCTTCCTCGTTTGCATGTCCGCCATCAGCCTGCTTGCGGCATGCGCCGCGCTGAAGCTGGTCATCGATGCCGTGGCGCAATACCGCACGGCGACCCAGGCCGCCGAGGCCATCGACGTCATCAGCCAAGTGCTGCTGGTGCCGGAGAAACTGACTTTCGAGCGACTACAGATGACCAAGCCGCTCGATCCCAAGTCGACGCCGAGCGATCAGGATGTCGCCAAGGTCGCGGCGGGGCGAAAGGAAGCCGACGCGGCGATCGAGCGGAGCATTGCGGCGATCTCCGCCTCCGCTTATCAGGGCGCGGCGGGCGAGCTTGCCGAAATCAACAGTGCAAAGAGCGAATTGCAAAGCCTGCGTGCGGAGGCGGATACCTTCATTGCCCGACCGGCAAGCCAGCGCGACGCCGCTGCTTATGCCGCGTTCAACCAGAAATTCCGCGACGCAACCGAAGAACTCTTCGCGCGCATCGACCGCATCGCCGACAACGTCGATCTGGTCGTCACCAGCATCGACAACGAACTCTCAGGCTTCATCGAGCTCGCGCGCCGCGGCTGGGCCTTGCGCGATGGCGGCTCGCGCCGCGCCAGCATTTATCTGGGTCCGATGCAAGGACACCGGCCTTTGAACGCCGATCAGCTCGAAAAGCTCGCAGCGGCCGACATGCGCATGGAGATGAACTGGGCGGCGATCGAAACCACCACGAAGCGCCTCGGCGACATCCCGGCGTTGCGCAACGCGGTTGCGGCCGCGCATGACAAATTCTATGGCGATTCCGACATGGTCTACCGTGCCGTGGTCGCGGCCGGACGCGTGGGTGGCGACTATCCCTACCAGGACGATTTCACGCAGCGCCATTTGGCGGGCATCAATGCGCCGCTGCAGATCCGCGACACCGCCTTCACCGTCGCACGCTCGGTCGTGGCCGACAAGAAGAGCAGCGCGATGTTCGGGCTTATCGGCGCCATTGCCGCGCTGGTGCTCATCGTCGGCGGCGCCGCGGTCATCATTTTGGTTTTGACGCGCCGCATCGTGTCGCCGCTGACCGCGCTGACCGGCGTGATCGGCAAGCTGGCGCAAGGCGACCATCAGGTCGATATCCCGGCGCGCCAGCGCAGCGACGAGATTGGCATGATGGCTCGTGCGATCGAAACGCTCCGGCAGAACGCGCTCGATGCAACGCGCCTTGCCGAGACGACCGCCGCCGAAACCCAAGCACGGCAGGCGCGCGCCGAGCGTATCGAAAACACCACGGGCGAATTCGACCGCGCCAGCGGCAGCGTCATCAACTCGTTCCACGACGCCACGCGGTCGATGCTCGATCAGGCCGGTACCTCCTCGACGATCGCGCAACGCGTCGAAGAGCAGACCTCGGCGGTGGCCGCTGCGGTCGAGCAAGCAGCGACCAACGTCAAATCCGTTGCCGCCGCGGCCGAGGAATTGTCGCGCTCGATCACCGAGATCGGCCAGCGTATCGAACGCTCGGCCGCGATCTCGGCCGAGGCCGAGAAGATGGCGAATGACGCGTCGCAGGAAATCGGCGGGCTTGCCGAGGCCTCGCAGCAGATCGGCGCGGTCGTCGACATGATCCAGAATATCGCCGGCCAAACCAATCTTCTCGCCCTCAATGCGACCATCGAGGCGGCGCGTGCCGGCGAGAGCGGCAAGGGCTTCGCCGTGGTCGCCTCCGAGGTCAAGACCTTGGCGACTCAGACCTCCAAAGCGACCGACGAGATCGCGGCGCAGATCGCGCGCATCCAGAACGAGACCGAGAGCGCCGTCAATCGCGTGAAGCGTCTCGCGTCGACGATCGCCGACACGACCAAGCTCGCGACCGAGGTCGCTGCGGCCGTCGAGCAGCAAAATGCCGCGACCGCCGAAATCGCGCGCAACATCCAGCAAGCGGCGGCGGGCAACGATACGGTGACGCACAAGGTGTCCGAGGTCACGGCCGCGATGGCGCAATCGCGCGAAGCCTCGACCCGCATGGCGGATACGATCGGTCAGCTTACGCAACGCGCCGAAAGCCTGACCGGCCAGATCTCGACCTTCCTGACGGAGATCCGCGCCGCTTAGGTCATCGACTCATAACGCCTGAGCCAAATACGGGTGAGAACACGCCGGTCGTCCACATGGGGAATCCGGCGTGATTTCTTCGGGCGCATCGATGTGACGACGCTCCATTTTTGGAGCCTTGAAGCACACATCCGGCACGATGCCATCAACAGCGAAGCTGCGCTTCCGAAACGACCCGCAAAACGGACATTCGGCGGAGCGGCAATAAGCGACGCGATTGACCCGAGGCGGCCTCTCGCCGAGGCATGTTAATTTTTTCTCGCTTCGACCATGAGGATGTCGAGCATGAAGGAGCCATCGTCTTCGATCGCGAAGTGCGCCTCGACTTCTGCTGAAGCCGCCGCCTGCAAAGCGCGGATCGCGCGTGCATTGTGCTTGGGTGTGCGCATGCGAGCAATCCACACGGGGAAGTCCATTCGCAATTTCCATGTTTGACAGCCACGTGGCGCGAAACCAGATCGCGCCAGGGCGGCAATCCATTCCGACGTCGTGTAGTTGCGGACATGCGAAGTGTCCCGGAGCAATTCGACGGCCTGGAGATGCGTGTCCAACAAGGCGGGCCCGGGCGAATAGGCGTCGATGAAGACAGCCGGTGCGCCACGCTTCAGAACGCGGCTCGCTTCGCGCAGGCCCCCGTCGAAATCGCGCCAGTGATGCGCCGAGTAGCGGCATGCGAGGAAATCGAAACGGCCGTTTTTGAACGGCAGGTTTTCCGCGGGCGCCGCTACCGTTTCGATGTTGCCAAGCCCACGGTCGTTTGCGGTCCTGGCGACGGCAGCAATCATTTCGTTCGACAGATCGACGGCCACGACCACCTTTGTGTGGCGCGCCATCAGATAGGAAACGTGGCCGCCGCCCGTGCCGAGATCGAGCGCACAAGCCGGAGCAGAGTTTCGGACGATAACCTCAAGCGCATCGAGGTCCGCTCCCTGGGAATGGACCGCGCTTTCCACATACGCTTTTGCGCGAGCGCCAAACTGGGCCTCGACCGCTTTCTCGTGTGTTTTGGTCATCACGCACTCCCTTCGCTCAACGTCAAAATGCCGGGAATTTAACTTGTTACAAGAGAGATCATTATCCTATCATAAATGCTCCGATGCTCGAGACCGATCAGAGACGGCTGCTCGGCGAATTTGTGCGCGCTCATCGCGAGCGTCAGCGCCGCGTCGACTCATCCGGCCGGCGGCGAACCCCCGGCCTCCGGCGCGAGGAGCTCGCCCAAGCGGCAGGAATCAGTACGACATGGTGCGCCTGGATCGAGCAAGGCCGCGCTGTGCAGGCGTCGCCCGGAGCCTTGAGCCGCCTGGCAAAAGCGCTCACCCTGTCAGCCGCCGAGCGCGCCTATCTTTTTGAGTTGGCCGGGCGTCTCGATCCCGCGCTTCCGCCCGAGCCTGCAGGGGACGCACCAGCTTCGCTGCTGGCCAGCGTCGCGGCGATCAAACACCCCGCTTACGGACTCGACCGGTTGTGGAACGCATGCTGCTGGAACTCCGCCGCCGCATCGCTCTTTCGCGGCTGGCTCGATGGCGATCACCAGCGGAATTTGCTGCGCTTTGTTTTCCTCGCTCCGGCAGCGCGCAAGCTCATACCCAGGTGGGAAGATCGAGCGCGGCGTCTCCTTGCCGAATTCCGCGCGGACTACAGCCACAACTTCAGGGATTTGCGGGTCCGAGCGCTTGTAGAAACACTGCGACGTGACAGTCCTCTCTTCACGAAAGCGTGGAATGAACAGGGCGTGCGGTATCGCTTGGGAGGTGTGCGTCACTTTAACCACCCCGATGATGGGACGCTCCGATTTGAGCAGTACACATTCAGCCCTTCGGAACGGCCCGATTACAAGCTGGTGATGCTTGTCCCAATCTCGGAATTACGGTGACAGTGCATTTTATTTGCTGGCCTGTGAAAAACTTGGATAAACATGAGTTGAATGCACTGTCACCGTAATTACGGCGCTTCCGAAACGACCCGCAAAACGGACATTTGGCGGACCGGGCAGAATCGACGTGAATGACCCTGAGCAGACCTTGGCTCAAGGGACGATGAATGACAGCTCTGCGCCCATGTCGGTTACCGGTGGGCCGCTGTCGATTCCCCGAAAGCAGACAAAGCATCCCGGGGTCTAGTCGGCTGGGATGGGCCAAAAGCTGACTCATGCGGCGCAGCAAGGGGGACTTATTCGATCACCTCGTCGGCGAGCTGCTGCAAGTGCGGCGGAACTTCGAGGCCGAGCGCTTTCGCAGTTTTGAATTTGATGACCAGCTCGAACTTGGTCGGCGCCTGCACCGGAAGGTCGGCCGGTCTTTCACCTTTGAGGATACGATCGACGTACCCAGCCGAGCGTCGAGCTATGTCGATACTATCCGGTCCATAGGAGATCGGTGCCCCTTCCGTTGCGTCTGGTCGCGTAAGTTGGAAGAGTTGAGTTCGTGGCGGCCGGGTCGAAAATGACCCGGCCGTTTTTGTTGAGCGAACGCTAGCGCGGCTTTGCCGTCGCATCCTCCGGCGGCTTCGGCGTGGACGCCGGCGGCTGGATCTGGCCAAGCGCAATCATGCGTGGGAGCACATTGACCACGTCCCAATGCTCGGCGATCTTGCCGCCGGCAATGCGGAAGAAATCGGCCGTGGAGAAGCTGAGCTTGTTATGTGTGGGTGGCTGCCCCTCATAGGGGCCATCATTGGTGCCGGTAAACTGCACCCGCGCCACGACCCTGTCGCCCTCGGCGACCACCTCCAGAATCTCGGCATGGTAATCCGGAAATGCCGTAAGCACGGTGGCGACGAACCGTTTGCGCCCGTCGAGGCCGGGCGGCAGGTTAGTATTGTGCTCGACATAGTCGGGCGCCAGATACCGGTCTGGCGCCGCCGGATCTTTCTTGTTCCATAAGTCCTCGATGTAGTGACGATAAAGCTCCTTGTTCGCTTCGACGTCGGCCGCGCGTGCAGGCGACAATGCGGCGGCCATAACACATCCCGCCAAGACCAGACTTCGCATAAGACCCTCCAGATTCGTAGCTTCTTACCTAGTTATGTTAGGCATAGTAACGCATGGGTTGGAAGCAGATAAGCGCGCCCGAGCGGTCTGATCACGCAGTTTTTACCCAAAGCATCGCGCAGCGAGGCATAATGAGGCTATGGAAGGAGAAATGCTGAAGGGGCACCTGGACATGATCGTGCTCGCTGCGCTCGTGGGCGGGCCGGCGCATGGCTACGGCATCATCCAGGAGATCAAGCGACGGAGCGGAGGCGCCTTCGATCTGCCCGAGGGTACGATCTATCCGGCCCTGCACCGCCTCGAGAAGGCCGGCTACCTCGCGAGCCACTGGACCACGGCCGAATCAGGGCGCAAGCGCCGCGTCTACAAGATGACACGGCGCGGCGAACGCGCGCTGTCGGATCACCGCGCGCTCTGGCAGAGATTTGCCGATGCCATCGGCAGCCTGTTTGGAGAGAAAGCCCGTGCGCCCGCGCGAACCCATAGCTGATTTCGGCAGCGCAGTTGCGCGCGAATTGAGCTTCGACCCGCGGCTTGCGCGCCGTCTGCGCGCGGAGGTCGAGGACCATTTGCACGAGGCGGTCGCCGACCGCGCCGATCCCGACGGCGAGAACCGGCTGGCGGAGGTGATATGCGCATTCGGCGATCCCCAGGCTTTCGCTCGGCAATTCCTCGCCACCGCACTGCTGTCACTCGCGCGCCGCGCGGCGGCCGTGACGGCGCTTGCGGTGATCGGCATGTTCAGCGCGATGGAGGCCCGTGCCGCCTGGTACGGATGGGTGAATTGGCCGGTCAGCGACCATGTCCGGGCGGCGAACGCTATCGGCCATCCGGTCGATCGCTTCGCCTTCGTGCTGGCCGCAGCGTTCGCGCTGAGCGCCTTGGCTTATGTCATCACGCGTCGCGCGCCGGCTCGCTTCCACGCGACGTTCGGTTGGGAGATCGGCTTTTGTATCAAGCTGAACGCCGCCGTCGCTCTTGCGCTGTTGAGCGCAATGGCCACGGAATTGGTGCTGACCGGTCTCCGTCTTTTCGAAGCAGAGCTTGATGCACGTGCGCTCGTCCCATTCGTCTCGCTGATGCTGGAAGTAGCGGTGGCAGGCAGCTCCATGTCCTACATCTTGATTATAATGAACCGCTGCTCCCGCGCCTTGCGGCTTGGGGCCTAGGGAACGACGGTCTCGATTTTCACTGCCGGTTTTCAGAATTGTGCCACGGTATTGTTCATCACAGTAAAAATGCGCGCTCATGTCGCAGATGGGGCAGACTGAGACGATGCTGACGTCGAGGTGAATGTCCGCGTCTCCTCATTGACCATCGAAAGCAGCCATTCCGCTTCCGGCCCAATTCGGTTACTGCCGACCGCATGCACGAATGACAGCTTCTGGCATTCTCCGACGTGTCATCGGCGGCGGTTGAGGGCTGCTTACGCTTCCAAAGCAGACTCCGGCAAGCTGCCCGACGGCGTGTTGATGCGTTCGCGCCGCTTAGAGATATTTGCCGCGGAAATAGATCAGCGGGCTGCCGTCGCCTTTGGCGAAGCAATCGACCACGCGTCCCACCGCGATGATCACGCCGCCGCGCTCGATTACCTGATCGAGCTCGCAGTCGAAGGCACCCAAGGCGGCGCGCAGAATCGGCGCGCCCGTGCGTAAGCTCGTCCATTCTCCGGGTGCGAAACGGTCGGCATGTTTGTCGGCGCTTTTGCCGCCGAAGCTGTCGCTGAGCGCCTCATGCTCGCGGCCGAGAATGTTCACGGCGAAATGCCGGCTTTCCAGCACGGCGGCGATGGCCGAGGTCTTGCGATCGATCGAGACCAGCATGGTCGGCGGATCGGCCGCGACATGCGCCGCCGACAATGCCAAAAAGCCAGCAGGGCCGGCCTGGCCCGAGGCGGTGACGATCGTCACGCCCATGGCGCGCTCGCCCAAGCTGCGCCAGAAGCGCTTGGCGTCGATCGGGGCGGGGGCTTGCGTCTCGGGCTGGTCGCTCATGGCATCACCTCGCAGTCCGGCGGAAAAGATTCTCGGGGCGCTTCAGGCCCAGATTCTCGCGCAAGGTCGTGCCTTCATATTCCTTGCGGAACAGGCCGCGGCGCTGCAGCTCGGGAACGATGAGATCGACGAAGTCGTTGAGCGCGCCCGGCAGATAAACCGGCATGAAGATGAAGCCGTCGGCGGCTTTCTTGGTGAACCATTCTTCCATCTGGTCGGCGACTTGCGTCGGCGTGCCGCGAATCATCTGGTGGCTGCGCGCCGCGGCATAGCGCATGGCGAGGCCGCGGATCGACAGATTCTCGCGCTGCGCCATCTTGACGAGCGCGGGCGGGTTGCTCATGCGGTTGCGGTTGCCCTCAAGCTCGGGCATGGGCCCGTCGAAGGGATAGGCCGACAGATCGATGCCGCCGATGCGCTCTTTCAGCAGCTGCAAGGCGGTGGCCGGACTCATCAGCGCGTGAAGCTGCTCGTATTTCGCCTCGGCCTCTTGCGCCGTATGGCCGGTGAAGACCACCACGCCGGGCAGGATTTTCAGCTCCTCGGGCGCGCGGCCATATTTCGCCATGCGGCCTTTCACGTCGGCATAGAAGGCTTGCGCCTCTTCGAGCGTCGGTTGCGAGGTGAACACCGCATCGGCGACCCGGGCGGACAGCTCGCGGGCCGGCTCGGACTTGCCGGCCTGGATCAGGACCGGATGGCCTTGCGGCGGCCGCGCGACGCTCAGCGGCCCTTTGACCTGGAAATATTTGCCCTTGTGATTGAGAACGTGGAATTTCGCGGTGTCGAGATAGACGCCCGATTGCTTGTCGCGCAAGAACGCGTCGTCCTCGTAGCTGTCCCACAGACCGCGCACGACATCGGCGAATTCCTCGGCGCGATCGTAGCGGTCGCCATGCGCGGTATGCGCGTCGCGGCTGAAATTCAGCGCGTCCTCGGCGTTGGCGCCGGTGACGAAGTTCCAGCCGGCGCGCCCATGGCTCAAATGATCGAGCGAGGCGAATTTGCGCGCAACGTGATAGGGCTCGTTATAGGTCGTGTGGCAGGTCGCGGCGAGACCGATGCGGCTCGTGACCGCCGACAGCGCCGACAGGACGGTGAACGGCTCGAAACGATCGATCTGCGGATTGTGCCGCATCGCTTCGAGATCTTCGGCGCCCGCGGTGCCGATGCTGTCGGCGATGAACAGCATGTCGAGCTTGCCGCGCTCCATGATGCGCGCGAATTCGACCCAGCGATCGAAGTTCATTCCCGCATCGGCATAGGCTTCGGGGAGGCGCCACCCCGCGAGGTGGTAGTTCGAATCCCCCGACATGAACACCGCGAATTTCAGCTGCTCGTCGCGCATTCGCCCCGCCATGGATGGCCCGCCTCGCCGCAATTCTCTCTAGCAGCCGGCCTTCGGCACGACAAGCGCGTCATCCGCATGCCGCCGTCGTGAAGAATCCTGAGCTTCGGCGCATCCGCTCTGTGCGCGGGTATGAGCATGCGGGCCCTTCGAATAAGGCTTGGGGATCGGCGCATTTGGTTTAGTTTCCTGCCATGGTTTCGGCAGATCAAACGACCGCGCACCCGCATCGCTGGCTCATGCTGGCCGGAGTCTGGCTGTGCTATTTCTGCTTCGGCTCGACGGCGGCGGCGATCGCGCCGCTCGTGTCGCGCATTACCGGCGAGCTGCAGCTGACCCACACGCAAATGGGGACCATCCTGGGCGCGTGGCAGCTCGTCTATATCGGTGCCGCGATCCCATGCGGCGCGTTGCTCGACCGCCTCGGGCCGCGGCGCGGCTTGGCACTCGGCGCGTTGGTGGTCGCGGCATCGGGAATTCTGCGCGGCGTCGCCACCGGCTATGGGAGCATGCTGCTCGCGGTCGCGGTTTTCGGCATCGGCGGCCCGCTGGTTTCGGTCGGCGCGCCGACGGTGATCAGCCAATGGTTCACCGGCCGCGAGCGCGGCCTCGCCATGGGCATCTACAATATGGGCCAGTCGCTCGGCACGATCGGCGCCTTGTCGCTGACTTCGAGCGTCGGGCTTGCGCTCACCGGCGGAAGCTGGCGCGCGGTCTTGATCGGCTACGGCTTCGTCGCGCTGGTTGCGGCGCTGGGCTGGACCGTCGTCAGCAGTCACGGCGCAAGCCGCGCCATGGAGCGAAGCCGCGCCGGCGAACCGCGGCAATCTCACGCCGGGGTTTATCTCGAGCTGATCCGCGTGCCGGCGTTGAGAACGGTGCTCTATCTCGCGGTGGGTACGTTCTTCTTCGGCCATGCGCTCAACAATTGGCTGCCCGAGATGCTGCGCTTCGGCGGCATGGATCCGGCAAGCGCCGGCTTATGGGCAAGCGTGCCGGTGGTCATCGGCGTCGTCGGCGCGCTGGTTTTTCCGCGGCTTGCGATTCCGGCGCGGCGCATGAAAATTCTGACCGCGCTCTTTACCGCGCAATTGCTGGCGCCCTTGCTGCTGCAATGGGGAAGCGGCAGCGCGCTGGCGCTGGGATTGGTGCTGCAAGGCCTGGCGCGCGGATCGCTGTCGGTGATCGTCGTCCTGGTGCTGATGGAGTTGCGCGAAGTCGATACGCGCCGCATGGGCGCGGCGGGCGGGCTTTATTTCACGGCGGGCGAAATCGGCGGCGTGCTCGGGCCGGTCACGCTCGGCACGCTCTACGACGTCACGGGCGGGTTTTCGGTCGGCCTCTATTTCCTGGCGGCGCTCTGCGCCTGGCAGCTTGCGCTGCTCTCGCGCTTGAGGTTCCGGCTGCACTGATGTCTATCGGGCGCGCTCGCGCGAGGGTTGCTCGATGTGGACTCGCCGCGTACCCTCCCAGATCTCGAAACCGACTCCTTCGCCTTCGAGCAGGATTTTACGTCCTTTCTCGCTTGCTTCCTCGACGTCGGCGCACACGAACTTCTCCGCGGCAAAAACTCTGCCTTCGCGGTCGAGAAATCGGCACCAATAGACCGCCATGCAACAACCTCCCGAATCACCGGCTCATGAACAGGGATCGTGCAAGGTGTGCGAAGAGTTTGAGACCATACCGAGCCGGGCGCGCATCACGTTCCGGTGACGGCCGCTCGCGCTCGATCATTGGCAAGCCGGGAGCGCAGCGGTGCGAGGAGCGGTGCTGCAGCCGCGAAGCGACGGCTCCAAGTTTCCGACCCAACGGCCTGTTCAAGCGGCTCTCCTCGTCGTTCCCACACGCGATCCATCTCTTTCCGTGCCGCGCAAACCTCGGTATCCGCGAGCATTCGGGCGGTGGGAGGTGCGGCCCTTCTAGGCCGCCAGGCGTTTGCGCGCCGGCATCGAAATTACGGCGAGTCACAGATTTATCGCGTGACTTTTATGTGTCAAAAACCCTGTTAAGACAAAGGCTTGCCAACGCAAAAGCTGGGTTCCGGAAGAGCCGCTCGAAATGCTGTGCAGCGGGACGGCGCGCGGGAAGGGCGCGCGCCGCTCACAAGAGCTTCGAGGAATAGAAGAATTCCCTCTTGAGATCGCTCTTTTGATATATTAAACGGTATATATGATGTTTAAGACATTATATATCGCGTCAGAAAGATGATCTCGGCTGCCCAGCTGCGCGCCGCCCGCTCCTTGCTCGGCATCGACCAGCGCAAGCTGGCGGAGCTTTCCGGCCTGTCGGTTCCCACGATTCAGCGCATGGAAGCGAGCGAAGGTGTTATTCGTGGCAATGTTGATTTGCTGATGAAATTGGTGACCGCGCTCGACCTGGCGGGCATCGAGCTGATCGGCGAAGGGGCCGCGAGCGCGGGCGGCGGCCGCGGCGTTCGGTTGAAAGCGTAAGGGCGCAAAGGCAAGCGCAGCATGGCGGTCGTCCTCGGACTGGAATGCGTCGTGGCGTTGCTCGGAGTTTCGGGCCTCGCTCTCGTGATTGGTCGCGAGAGGGTGGGCAGTAGGATTCTCTATGGTTTGAGTCTGGTCATTTCTCTGGTCGCCTTGTGCTCGGCGCTTGGTCATTTGCTGGGCTTCGCCGGGCCGACATCGGGATTGGTTCTGCCGATCGGCTTGCCTTGGCTGGGCGCGCATTTTCGCGTCGACAAGCTCGCTTCGTTCTTCCTCGTGGTGGTCAATCTCGGCGGCGCCTCGGCGAGCCTCTACGCGCTCGGTTACGGAGAGCACGAGACGGCGCCGATGCGCGTCCTGCCGTTCTTTCCCGCTTTTCTCGCCGGCATGAATCTGGTCGTGCTTGCCGACGACGCGTTCACCTTTCTGTTTTCGTGGGAGTTCATGTCGCTCGCCTCTTGGGCGTTGGTGATGGCGCATCATCGCGAGCGCGACAACGCGCAAGCCGGTTATGTCTATTTCATCATGGCGAGCTTCGGCACGCTGGCCTTGCTGTTGGCCTTCGGCCTGCTCGCCGGTCCCGAAGGCGGCTACGCTTTTGCGACCTTGCGCGCGGTGCCGCGCGCGCCGGCCACCGTCGCGCTCGTGCTCACTCTGGTGCTGCTGGGCGCGGGATCGAAGGCCGGCATCGTGCCGCTGCATGCCTGGCTGCCGCTCGCCCATCCGGCCGCGCCGAGCCATGTTTCCGCGCTGATGAGCGGCGTCATGACCAAGGTCGCGATTTACGGCTTCGTGCGCATCATCTTCGATTTGCTGGGCGAGCCCAATTGGTGGTCGAGCATGGTCGTGCTGGCGCTGGGCGGCGTGACCGCGACCATGGGCGTGCTTTATGCGCTGATGGAGCACGACATCAAACGCTTGCTCGCCTATCACACGGTCGAGAATATCGGCATCATCTATATCGGGCTCGGACTGGCGCTCGCTTTCAGCGCCAACGGCATCGAATGGGCCGCGGCGCTCGCCCTGACCGCGGCGTTGTTCCACGTTCTCAATCATTCGATCTTCAAAAGCCTGCTGTTCTTCGGCGCGGGCGCGGTGCTGACGGCGACGGGCGAGCGCGACATGGAGCAGCTGGGCGGGCTTATCCATCGCATGAAATTCACCAGCTTCGCGTTTCTGGTGGGCTGCGCCGCGATCTCGGCGCTGCCGCCGCTCAACGGCTTCGTCTCGGAATGGCTGACCTTCCAGGCGATTCTGGTGAGCCCCGATCTGCCGCAATGGGGCTTGAAGATCTTGATCCCGGCGGTCGGCGCGTTGTTGGCGTTGGCGGCGGCCTTGGCCGCGACCTGTTTCGTCAAAGCCTTCGGCGTCACCTTCCTCGGCCGGCCGCGCTCGGCCGCCGCCGAAAAGGCGCTCGAAGTCGATAGCCTCTCGCTCGCCGCGATGTTCTTTCTTGCCGCGCTGTGCCTCCTCGGCGGCATCCTGCCCGGTTTCGTGATCGACGCGTTGAGCCCGGTGACTCAGGCCTTGGTGCATGGCGGCGTCCCGGCGCAAAGCGATTTGCCCTGGCTTGCCATCGTGCCGATCGACGAAGGCCGCAGCTCCTATGACGGGTTCCTGGTGTTTCTCTTCATCGGCTTGTCGGGCTCGCTGGCGGCCGCCATCATCCATCGCGCGGCATCGCGCGCCTTGCGGCGCGGCCCGGCCTGGGATTGCGGCTTTCCGGTTCCGACTCCGGTCACGCAATATACGGCGGGCAGCTTCGCGCAGCCGATCCGCCGCGTCTTCGGCAGCGTGGTCTTCCGTGCCCGCGAGCATGTCGAGATGCCGCCGCCCGGCGAGCTGCGCCCGGCACGCTTCCACGCCGAATTGCACGATGTGATCTGGGAGTGGCTTTACGCGCCGGTCGCCGTCGCGATGGGTTTCGCGGCCGAACGGCTCAACCATCTCCAGTTCCTGACGATCCGGCGCTATCTGAGCCTTGTCTTCAGCGTGCTCGTGCTGCTTCTGCTGGTGTTGGCGATATGGCTTTGATCCTCGCGCTCTTCGTCCAGGGAATGCAGATGGCCTTGGTCTTGCTGCTGGCGCCGCTGTTGACCGGCATCGTGCGCAAGGTCAAGGCGCGTCTCTTGCGCCGGCGCGGACCTTCCGTGATCCAGCCTTACCGCGACTTGCTGCGGCTTTTTCGCAAGGAAGTGGTGCTGGCCGAGAATGCCAGCTGGCTGTTCCGGGTGGCGCCCTATCTCGTCTTTGCCACGACCTGGGTCGCCGCCGCGCTGGTGCCGACTTTCGCGCTGGGGCTGATGTTCAGCTGGTCGGCCGATCTCATCGCCATCATCGCGCTGTTGGGCAGCGGGCGTTTCTTCCTCGCTTTGGCGGGGATGGATGTCGGCACGAGCTTCGGCGGCATCGGCTCGAGCCGCGAAATGCTGATCGCCTCGCTGGCCGAGCCGGCCATGATGATGATCGTCTTTAGCCTTGCCCTGGTCGCGGGCTCGACCCAGCTTTCGACGGTCGCCGCTTTCATGCTTTCGCCCGAGGTCGGGTTGCGCGTGTCGCTCGGCCTGGCGCTGGTCGCGCTCATCATCGTCGCGATCGCCGAGAACGGCCGCATTCCGGTCGACAATCCCGCCACCCATCTCGAGCTCACCATGGTGCATGAGGCCATGGTGCTCGAATATTCCGGCCGGCATCTCGCCATGATCGAGCTCGCCGCTTCGCTGAAGCTGGTGCTCTATCTCTCGCTGATCGTCTGCCTGTTCCTTCCCTGGGGCTTGGCGCCGGATGGGGCAGGGCTCGCCGCCATGGTAGCGGGCGTTGTCTACTACGTGCTGAAGCTCGCCTTCGGCGGCGCGCTTCTCGCCGCTTTCGAGACCACGATCGCCAAGATGCGCGTTTTCCGGGTGCCGGAATTTCTCGGCGCCGCGCTCATGCTTGGCTTGCTCGCCACGTTACTGCGATTCGTCTCGCGGGGCTTTTAGATGGACCATCTTGCCTTCGACATCGCGCATCTTCTGGCTGGCGGGCTGGTGCTCATCAGCTTCGTGCTGCTGTACCAGGATCGCCTTTATTCGCTGCTGAATATCTACGCGTTCCACGCCACCGTGCTTTCCGCCTCGGTCGCGTGGCAGGCCTTTATCCAAAGCGCGCCGCATCTTTACGTGACGGCCGCGTTGGCGTTGGGCTTCAAGGCGATCATCATTCCGGTCGTGCTGCGCAAGATCGTCGAGCGCCTCGGCATTCATCGCGAGATCGAAAGCGTGGTCGGCATCGGACTCACCATGCTCGCGGGCATGGCGCTGGTGGCGTTGTCGATGGTGGTGATGCTGAAGGTCACGACCGAAGCCGGTCCGCTCGCGCGCGAGGATTTGGCCTTCGCGCTGGGCGTCGTTTTGCTCGGCTTGCTGATGATGGTCACCCGCCGCAACGCCGTCAGTCAGGTCGTCGGCTTCATGTCGCTCGAAAACGGGCTGGTTCTCGCCGCCACGGGCGCCAAAGGCATGCCGCTGGTGGTCGAGATCAGCTTCGCCTTCTCGATCCTGATCGCGTTCATCGTCATCGGCATTTTCCTGTTCCGCATTCGCGAGCGTTTCGACACGGTCGATCTCCAGGCGCTCGACCGGTTCCGCGGTGAACGGCGATGAACAATTTGGCGTCCGATGCCATGACTGCGGTGCTGCTCATTCCGCTTTGCGCGGCTGCTTTGCTGGCGGTATTGCCCGGTTATCGGCCGAGCGCGATCTTGAACGTCGTCGCGACCTTCGCGACTTTCGCGGCCGCAACTTTGTTCTTCGTCGCCGGCCGGCCCGCGCCGGGGCAATATCTCTTCGTCGACGATCTCAACGTCGTCTTCGTCACGCTCAATTGCTTCGTTGCCTTCACCACCAGCGTCTTCAGCGCGAGCTATGTCGCGCACGAGCTCGAGATCGGCCGGCTCACGCGCCGCCATCTGCGCTTTTACCACGCCATGTATCAAATCCTGCTCTTCGCCATGAACCTGGCGTTGCTGGCCAACAATATCGGCCTCATGTGGGTTGCGGTCGAGCTGGCGACTCTCACCACCGTGATCATGGTCGGCATTTATCGCACCCATGAAGCGCTCGAAGCGGCGTGGAAATATTTCATTCTCGGCAGCGTCGGCATCGCGCTGGCGCTGTTCGGCACGATTTTGGTCTATGTCGCGGCGCAGCCGGTGATCGGCGAGGGCATCAATTCCATGGTGTGGACGACCCTCGTCGCGCATGTCGCCAGCTTCGATCCGGCGCTGTTGAATGTCGCCTTCGTCTTTCTTCTGCTCGGCTATGGCACCAAGGTCGGGCTTGCGCCGCTCCACGCCTGGCTGCCCGATGCCCATGCCGAAGGCCCGACGCCGATTTCCGCGGTGTTGTCGGGCTTGCTGCTCAATGTCGCGCTGTACGCCGTGTTGCGCTTCAAGATCCTGATGGCGGCCAACGCCGCCGCGGTCACGCCCGGCCCGCTGATGGTGACGATGGGCCTCACCTCGGCGGTCTTCGCCGCGTTCATGCTTTATCGCCGGCGCGACATCAAGCGCATGTTCGCCTATTCGTCGATCGAGCATATGGGCATCATCACTTTTGCCTTCGGCATGGGCGGGCCGCTCGCGAATTTCGCCGGGCTGCTGCACATGACGATGCACAGCCTCACCAAATCGGGAATCTTCTTCGCGGTCGGCCATATTGCCCAAGTCAAAGGCACGCAACGCATCGCCGAGATCGGCGGTCTCACCGAGACTCATCCCTGGCTCGGCTGGGGGCTCGTGCTGGGCGTGATCGCGATCGCGGGCTTGCCGCCGCTTGGCATTTTCACCAGCGAATTCCTGGTGGTGACATCGACCTTCGCGCGCGCGCCTGTGCTGGCGGTGATACTGGCCGCGGCGCTGCTGATCGCCTTCGGCGCGTTGTTGCTGCGGCTCAATTCGCTCGCTTTCGGCGAGGCACGCGGCAGCACGGCGCCGGTCGAGGCCTCCTATGTGCCGATGTTCACGCATTTTGCGCTGGTGCTGGCCGCCGGCATCTATTTGCCGGCGCCGCTTGTGACGTGGTTTCAACACGTCTCCGGCATGCTGGGTTAGGGCGGAGCGGCCGATGTCGGCGTTAAGCGATCTTACCAGGCAAGGAAAGGCCACCGCGCTCCAATCGCCTTGGCCGCGCGTCGACGTCGATCATGCCACCTGGTTCAGCGCGGCGGCGCAGCTCGCCGCCGGGCAATTCACTTTGCTCGGGCTGTGGGCGGAGAAGACGCGCGTTCACGTGGCGCTGCTCCACGAAGAGCCTTGCGACATCGCGGTGTTGAGCCTGGACGCGGCGTCGGGGCGGTTCCCCTCGATCGCGCGCTTGCATGTGCCGGCGAGCCGGCTCGAGCGCGCGATCACCGATCTTTTTGGGCTCGAAGCCGAAGGCGCGGTCGATCTGCGTTCCTGGCTCGATCACGGACGCTGGGATTTGCGCCATCCGCTGGGCCAGAATCCCGGCGCGGCGGTGTCGCGCGCTTATGAATTTCTTCCCGTCGACGGCGAAAGCCTGCACCAAATTCCGGTCGGGCCGGTGCATGCCGGGATCATCGAGCCGGGCCATTTCCGCTTCACCGCCAATGGCGAGACCGTCGTTCGGCTCGAGGAACGTCTGGGCTATGTCCATAAAGGCATCGAAAGCCTGATGCGGGGCGCCGATCTTGCGCGCGGCGCAAAGCTCGCCGGCCGCACTTCCGGCGACAGCACGGTCGCCTACGCTCTGGCGTTTTCGCGTGCCGCCGAAGCCGCGCTGGGCGTCGAGGCGCCGCCGCGTGCCGTTTGGCTGCGCGCGCTCATGGCCGAGATGGAGCGCCTTGCCAATCATTTCGGCGATATCGGCGCGATCTGCAACGATGCCGCTTTCGCGCTGATGCTGGCGCATTGCGCCGTGCTGCGCGAAAACGTGCTGCGCGCGGCCGATGCTTGCTTCGGTCACCGGCTGATGCGCGATTGCGTCGTGCCGGGCGGCACCAGCGTCGATCTTTCCGCCGAAGGAAAAAGGACGATCCGCGTGCTGGTCGCCGAGGCGCGGCGGCGCTTTCCGGCGCTCGTCACGCTTTACGACCAGACCGCTTCCTTGCAAGACCGGACGGTCGGCACCGGCGTGCTGCGGCCCGAGCTGGCCGCGCATTTCGGTGCCGGCGGCTATGTCGGCCGCGCCTCGGGCCGGGCTTTCGATGCCCGCCGCACGCCCGGCTATGCGCCCTATGGCGAGCTTTCCTTCACGGTTCCGGTGCGCAGCGAAGGCGACGTCAATGCGCGGGTTTGGATCCGCATCGATGAAGTCGAGCAAAGCCTCGCCTTGATCGACCAGCTGCTCGATCGCATGCCCGATGGCCCGATCGCGCTCGACCTCGCCGACAAAGGACGCGGCTTGCCACGGGAAGGAATGGCGCTCGCCGAAAGCTTCCGCGGCGATGTGCTGGTTTGGCTGCTTCTCGATCGCGAGGGAAGGATCGAGCGTTGCCATTTGCGCGACCCGTCCTGGTTCCAATGGCCGCTGCTCGAAGCCGCGATCGAAGGCAACATCGTCGCCGATTTCCCGCTGTGCAACAAATCCTTCAATTGCTCTTATTCGGGCCATGATCTCTGAGGATCGCGCATGCGCAAATTGCTGTTCGAGAGCCTGATCCGATCGCCCTTGACCGAAGCGGCGCCCGCTATCGCGGATGCGGCGCTGGCCGAGCTCGGCGCCGCGGTCGAGCGCGCGTCGCGGCGGCGCTTGGGACGCAGCCTGTCGATCCGCCAGGTCGATGCCGGGTCGTGCAATGGCTGCGAGCTGGAGATCAACGCGCTCAGCAACGCCTTCTACGATCTCGAGCGGTTCGGACTCCACTTCGTCGCATCGCCGCGCCATGCCGACGTGCTGCTCGTGACCGGGCCCGTGACCAAGAACATGCACGAAGCGCTGGAGCGCACTTATCGCGCGACGCCCGATCCCAAATGGGTCGTGGCGCTCGGCGATTGCGTCGCCGATGGCGGGATCTTCGCCGGCAGCTATGCCGTGGCGGGTGGCGTCAAAGACGTCGTACCGGTCGATCTGCACATCAAGGGTTGCCCGCCGCGTCCGGTCGAGATTCTGCAAGGCTTGCTCGCGCTGCTCGAACCCGATCGCGCACCGGCAAGCAAAACCAACCCCGCATGAGCGATACCATTACGATCCGGCCAGCCGAAGCGCATGAAGCGCCGCTGGTGCTCGACTTCGTGCGCGAGCTGGCGCAATACGAACATTTGGAGCATGTCGTCGTCGCGAGCGAGCAGGATTTGCACGCGGCGCTGTTCGGCCCGCGGCCTTACGCCGAAGTCGTCTTCGCTTGCCGCGATGGACAACCCGTCGGCTTCGCGCTGTTCTTCCATAATTTTTCGACCTTTCTCGGTCGGCCGGGCATCTATCTCGAAGATCTCTTCGTGCGGCCGGAAGCGCGCGGCAAGGGCATCGGCAAACGCCTGCTCCAATGGTTGGCCGGCATAGCGGTCGCGCGCAACTGCGCGCGGCTCGACTGGGCGGTGCTCGATTGGAACGCGCCGTCGATCGCTTTTTATCGCAGCCTCGGCGCCGAGCCGGTGAAGGAATGGCAAAGCTTCCGCCTCGCCGGACCCGCGCTTTTGCAGCTGGCCAAAGGCACCTAGCGCTAGCGAAGAGCGGCGCATCGCGAGGGCATCGGCGATTTTCGTTTGCGCGGCTTTGCCGCTACACTGCGGCGACGCTCTGACGTCCAGGGCGCGGGGGGGGGGAGCGATGGAATTCGGGGTTTTCGACCATCTCGATCGCAATGGTCTGCCGCTCAAGGAATTCTACGAGCAACGTCTCGGTTTCGCCGAGGCTTATGATCGCGGCGGCTTCTATTGCTATCACATGGCCGAGCATCATTGCACGCCGCTGGGCGTCGCCTCGGCGCCGAGCGTCTTCATGGCCGCGCTGGCGCAACGCACGCGGCAATTGCGCTTCGGTCCGCTGGTCTACACCTTGACGGTTCATCACCCGCTCAATCTCATCGAAGAGATCTGCATGCTCGACCAGATGAGCGGCGGGCGCTTTCAGCTTGGCGTCGGCCGCGGCGTGTCGCCGATCGAGACCGGCTATTTCGGCGTCGATCCGGATAGCAAGATCCGGCTTTACGAGGAAACGCTCGACTGCGTGCTGCGCGGCCTTGCCGGCAAGAAGCTCGATTTCGACGGCGCGTTCTTCAAGTTTCGCGACGTGCCGATGGAGCTGGAGCCGTGGCAAAAGCCGCATCCGCCTTTGTGGTTCGGCATCACCACGCCCGACAGCGCCGAACGCGCTGGGCGCGACGGCGATAATTTCGTCACCCTGGGCGATACCAAAGATGTCCGCGTGCTCACCGACCGCTATCGCGCCGGGTGGAACGCGGCCCATGACGGCAATGCGACGATGCCGAAGATCGGCATGGGACGTTTCGTGATCCTGGCCGACACCGACGACGAGGCGCTGGCGCTGGCGCGCCGCACCTATCCCAAATGGCACGCGAACTTCAACTATCTCTTCCGCCTCCACGGGCGCGGGCCGGTCTTCGGCGAAAGGCCGCCGGAATTCGACCAAACGACGCATGGCGGCCGCGGCATCGCCGGCTCGCCCGAGTCGGTCATCGCCACCTTGCGCACGCAGATCGCGGAAGCGGGCGTCAATTATTTCGTCGCGCAATTCGCCTTCGGCGATCTGACCACGGCGGAGGTGACACGTTCGGTCGATCTTTTCACGCGCCGCGTCATGCCGGAATTGCGCGCGGTTTTCGCTTAGTCGGTTCGAGTCACGCAGAGAGTTTCATGGCAGCACAACGCAAGAAGCAGGCACGGGCGATCGACATCCACGCTCATTATTATGCGCAAGCCTATCTCGATCTGATCGCCGCGGAAGGCGCGCGCTTCAAGGCGCAGTACCACACGACGCCCGACGGTTTCTTCGCCTTCGACACGCCGGGCGGCTCGGGTCCGCGCATGCCGATGAAATTCATCGATCTCGATCAGCGTCTTGCCGAGATGGACCGCACCGGGGTCGATGTTCATGTGCTGTCGCTGAGCCAGCCTATGGTCTATTGGGCCGATGCCAACCTCTCGCAGCGTTTGGCGCGTGCCTGGAACGACGGCGCGAGCGCCGCGCATTTGGCGCATCCCGAGCGGATTTTCGCGTTCATGACCCTGCCGATGCTCGACCGCGACCGCGCGCTCGACGAGCTCAACCGGGCGGCGAAGCTGCCCGGCATGCGCGGCATCTATCTCGGCACCAATATCGACGGGCGCGATCTCGACGATCCGCTGTTCGAGCCGGTCTTCGAGCGGGCGGCGCAGCTCGATCTGCCGATCTTCCTGCATCCAATCCAGCCGACCGGCGGCAAACGCCTCAATTTCTTCCAGATGCACAACGCGCTGGGCTTTCCGTTCGATACCGCGATCGCGGCCTGTCATCTGATCTTCGGCGGCGTGCTCGACCGCCATCCCGGGCTCAAGGTGAATCTGCCGCATGCGGGCGGCGTGCTGCCCATCCTCATCGGCCGGATCGACCACGCCTATCGCGTGAGCGGCGCGGATAAGCGCATCGCGCAGAAGCCCAGCGCCTATCTGAAACGCTTTACCTACGACACAATCACGCATTCGGCGCCGATTCTCGAATGGGTGATCGCGCAAGTGGGCATCAGCCGGATCATGCTCGGCAGCGATTATTGCTTCCCCATGGGCACCGATCGCCCGATCAAAATCGTCGATCAGCTTCGCCTGGAGGATCGTCAGCGCGCCATGATCTTAGGCGGCACGGCGGCGAAGCTTTTGCGCATTTGAACTTTGCCACAACGGAGACCCCTTGATCGCGGCGGCTCGGGGAAGGATGATGGCGCGCTTTTCAGGGAGGGTTTGCAATGGCTCAGAAGGTTAACGTCGACGGGCGCGAGATCGACCTCGACAAATTCCGCTTCCGCAACTTCGTCAACAAGCTGGCCGCGATCGGCGAGCTCGAGATTCACGAGGAACCGGTCGCGCTGGGCGATCTGAGCTATGTGATCGAATCCAACCCCAAGGCCAAGCTTTTCAAGAATGCCGGGCCCGAGCGCTTCGAGATCGCCGCGGCGACGGCGGGAAGCCGCAAGCGGCTGGCCGCGGCCTTCGATGTCGAGCCCGCCAAGGTGATCGAGGAATATGCGCGGCGCATGGAAAACCTGCAGCCGGTGATCGAGATCCCCTCGGCGCAAGCGCCGGTGCATCAAGTGGTGAAGAAAGGCACCGAGATCGATCTCACCGCGCTGCCTTTCCACCCGCAGCACGAATACGACGGCGGGACCTATATCTCGTCGGGCATCGATTACTGCGTCGATCCGGCAACCGGCCGTTCCAATATCGGCTGCCGGCGGCTGATGCTGCGCAGCAAGAATACGATGCGCTCGAATCTGACATCGAATTCCGATCTGAAGAAGATCTATAAGGCCTGCGTCGAGCGCAAGGAACGCCTGCCGCTGAGCTTCGTCATCGGCTCGCATCCTTTGGATTTCATGGCGGCGACGCAGCGCCGGCCGGGCGACGAGAACAACCTTCTCGGCACGTTGCGCGGCGAACCGGTGCCGATGGTGCGCGGCCTCACCAACAACATCCTTGTGCCGGCCGATGCGGAGCTGGTGCTCGAAGGCTATTTCGACGAGCTGGGCTATCGCGAGATGGAAGGGCCTTATGGCGAGATGTGGGGCTATTACGGGCCGATGCATATCGATCCGGTCTTCACGGTCACCGCGATCACCCACCGTCGCGACGTGCTCTATCAGACCGTGCTGCATTCAGGCCATATTCTCTCGCGCGGCGATTCGCCCAACATGGCGTCGCTCAGCACCGAGCTGTCGATCTGGCGCAATCTGCGCAAGGCCGGAATCGAGCCGCACGCGGTATCGGTGGCGCCGGGCTTGCGCCTTCACGGCCGCATCGCGCTGAAGCGCGGCAAGCCGGGCGAGGCGCGCGAGGTGATCAAGACGCTCTTCAAGGAAACGCCGCTGAAGCACGTCACCGTGGTCGACGACGACGTCGATGTGACCAACTCCTATCAAGTCGAATGGGCGGTGAGCACGCGGTTTCGCGCCGACAAGGATCTGATCGTCGAAGGCGGCTTCGACGGCGCCTATATGGACCCGACGATGTTTGGCGAGACCAAGGCGACGAAGCTGGGCTTCGATGCGACCGCGCCTTATGGGCATGAGTCGCAGGTCGATTACTGGCGGCCAAAAGCACCGCATCTGACCGCCGCGCCGCGCTATCAGACCGTGCGCCAGGCGCTCGAGGCGCAGCCGCTGTTCTTCACCCAGCTGATGGAAGCGGTGGGCAGCCGCGACGGCCGCGAGGTTTCGATGGAGCTCAATCGCCTGCGCGAGGAAGGCACGCTCGACCGCCTCGCCAATGGCGAATGGACCGTGAAGAAAGCGGGGGCGAGCGCCTGATCGGCCGCCCGCTGCCGCGGCGCCTCACGGCTTCACGTATTTGTCGGTAAAGAGCGCGTCGTAGGATTGCAGCATCTCCTCGCGCTTCGTCAGCCCGGCTTCGACGTTGAACAGCTCGGCGCGTTGCAGCGCGGCGGCGCTGGTCACCGGCGGCCGCGCGGTCGCGAGGCGCACTTCATCGAAGGCCGCGTCCATCAGCTTGCCGTCGAGCGTGTCGAAATGCTTTTTGAAGATCGCGCGCGCGACATCGGGGCGATCCTTGATGATCGCGACGATCTCGGCAAAGGTCTGGCCGACTTTCATGCACACGGCCGGGCGCTTTTCGCATGTGTCGGCCTGGGTGACGACCACCGTGTTGACGCTCGGATTCATGTCGACGGGCTCGCCTTTCGGCCCGTCGCCGATCATCACCGCGGTTCCGTCTTGCACCGGCTTCATCGGCCAAGGCAGGGTTTGCGACACGCCGTCGACCTGGCCTTTCTCATAGGCCGCCATCATGTCGAGCGGCTGCATCGGCGCCACGCGCACCAGATCCGGATCGATCCCGGCCCGCACGGCGATCAGCCGCACATAGGCATGGACGACCGAGTTGATCGTATCGACCACGATCGTGCGGCCTTTGAGCGCGATGCCACGTTTCTCGAACGGCGTATCGGGACCGATGCCGGCGGCGTCGGCAAGGGTCTTCCGGAGCGAGACCTGTACCATCGGCCTTGTGTGGAGGCTGGCGATGATCAGAAGCTTCTGGCCCCGCGCCGCGGCGCGCGTGGTCGAGAGCGCCGAGGCTTCGGCGAAATCGACGCTGCCCGAGATCACGGCGTTGATCGAGCCCACGCCGGCGATCTGCACTTCCATGACGCGCAAGCCGTGCCTGGTCCAAAGGTCGAGATCGTCGGCGATGAAGATGTCGGCGAGCGACAGCGCAAAGCCGGGATAGGCCAGCACGATCTGGTCGATCTCATCCGCTTGCGCCGGGGGCGTCGCCGCAAAGCCGAAAACCAGACCGGCAGCCACGGCAAAGCCGCCCAGAAACTTTCCCACACCCATCGCGTTTCCCCCAATCCCCTCGTGTCGTTTCATTCTAGGGGATGGCGGCGGTTTGTGCAGCTTCCGCGAAACATGCTAGAAGCCGAAATGCAGCAAGGCTGAGCGGAGCGAGGGATCGATGGGTCAGTTCGGAATCGGCCAGGCGGTTCGCCGCAAGGAAGACATACGCCTCATCACCGGCACCGGCCGTTACGTCGACGACGAAACCATGCCGCGCCAGGCTTACGCGGCGTTTCTGCGCTCGCCCCATGCGCATGCGCGCATCGCGTCGATCGCGCTTGCCGAAGCGCGGCGCTTGCCCGGCGTGCTCGCGATCTACACGCACGAAGACGTCAAGGCGGCGGCGCTCGGCACGATCAAATGCATCGCGCCGCTGAAGAATCGAGACGGCTCCAATTATTTCAATCCCGGCCGGCCCTTGCTCGCCGAGGGCAAGGTCCGGCATGTCGGCGATCCGGTCGCGCTGGTCATCGCCGAAACGCCCGAGACGGCCAAGGACGCGGTCGAGCTGATCGCGGTCGAATACGAGCCGCTGGCTTCGGTGATCGATCCGGCCGAAGCGGCGAAGCCGGGCGCGCCCGCCGTGTGGGACGAGAAGCCGGGCAATGTCGCGCTCGATTGGGGCTTGGGCGATGCCAAAGCCGTCGAGGATGCTTTCGCCAAGGCGGCGAAGATCGTGCGCCTCGATCTCGCGATCAATCGCGTCATCGTCGCGCCGATCGAGCCGCGCGGAATTCTCGCTTCCTATGATAAGGCGAGCGATCGCTACACCATGCATATCGGCACGCAAGGCGCGTTCGGCATGCGCAGCACGGTTGCCGCGCATTTGGGCGTCGGCGAAGACAAGCTGCGCGTCATCACCGGCGATGTCGGCGGCAGCTTCGGGATGAAGACCTTCGACTATCCCGAAAACACTTTGCTGCCTTGGGCGGCGAAGCTGCTCGGCCGGCCGATCAAATGGACCAGCGATCGGCAAGAGGCCTTTCTCACCGACACGCAGGGCCGCGAGCAAAAGGTTCATGCCGAGCTCGCGCTCGACCAGGACGGGCGGTTTCTTGCCGTGCGCGCCGAAACCTTCGCCAATGTCGGCGCCTATCTCTCGCATTTCTCGGTGTTCATTCCGACCGTGGCCGGGTTCCGCCTTTTGACCGGCGCCTATCGCATTCCCGCGGCTTACGTCCATGTGCGCGCGGTGTTGACCAACACCGTCTGGGTCGATGCCTATCGCGGGGCAGGGCGGCCCGAATGCTCCTATATCATCGAGCGTCTGGTGGATGAGGCCGCGCGCGAAACCGGGCTCGGGCGCGACGAGATCCGCCGGCGCAATCTCGTGCCGCAAGAGGCGATGCCGTATGCGACGCCGCTGATCGCGGTCTATGACAGCGGCGATTTTCGCGCCAATCTCGATCTCGCGCTACAGCGCGCGGATTTCGCCGGCTTCGAGACGCGCCGCGCCGAAGCCAAGAAACACGGCAAGCTCCGTGGCCTCGGCATTTCCTATTACATGGAAGTGACCGCGGCGATGCCGCAGGAAAAGGCCGATATCCGCTTTACGCCGACCGGCCGCGTCCGGCTCGGCATCGGCACCGGCCCTTCCGGCCAAGGCCATGCCACGGCCTTCGCGCAGATTCTCGCCGACCGTCTCGGTCTCGATTTCGACCGCATCGATTTCGTCACCGGCGACACCGATGCGCTAACCCAAGGCGGCGGCAGCGGCGGCGCCAAGTCGCTGCTGATGGCGGGCACGGCCGTGGTCGACGCCGCCGAGCGCATCATCGCCAAGGGCAAGAAGCTCGCGGGTCATTTCCTCGAAGCCGCCGAAAGCGACATCGAATTCCGCGACGGGCGTTTCGCCATCGCCGGCACCGACCGCGCCATCGATATCATGGAGCTGGCGGCCAAGACGCGCGAAGCGCGGAAGCTGCCCGACGGCACGTCCGCGACGCTCGACGATGCCGGGCTCAGCACCGGCAACAAGAACACTTTCCCCAACGGGTGCCATCTCTGCGAATTGGAGATCGACGAGGAAACCGGCGCGGCGCGGATATTGTGCTACACGGTGGTCGACGATTTCGGCATGGTGGTCAATCCGCTGATCGTCGAAGGCCAGATCCATGGCGGCATCGTTCAGGGCGCGGGTCAGATCCTGATCGAGGATGCGCGCTTCGAGGCGGGTTCGGGCCAGCTTCTCTCGGGCTCGTTCATGGATTACGCGATGCCGCGCGCCGACGATTTCCCCGGCTTCGCGATCGAGTTCCACAACGTGCCGTGCACGACCAATGTGTTGGGGATCAAGGGCGCGGGCGAGGCGGGGACGGTGGGCGCGCTCGGCGCCACGATGAACGCGGTCATCGATGCGCTCTCGCCTTTGGGCATCGCGCATTTCGACATGCCGGCCACCCCGCAGCGTTTATGGCACGCGATCCGGAGCGCGCGGCGGGGATAGAGATCGCCGCGCATTCCGTCACCGGTGGAATGATGTTCGGTTTGCGGTTGCGATAAGTCACCGCGATTTGACGCGCCGCTTGCGCTTGCCGCCCATCTCGGCGACGATTTCGCCGAGCATGTCGGCGAATTGCGGCACCGCGCGAATTACTGCTACTCGATCCGCAAGCCTATCAAGACGGGCTTCTCAGCATGCTGGAGGCATCCGAGAATCGCGACGCCAATTTGAGGCGTGGCACCTATCTTAGCGTCGTGTTGGTCGCCCTCTGGCAAGCGCAGCATCAATATTAGGGCGCTCCCCGTGACGGTTCTCTGCACGAGGTTTTCGCCAGGCGACCGCGCCTCCGTTTAGCGGCGGTGGCGTCTAGCAAGTTCGACCGGCTAGAAAGAGGCGCCGGCGCCCTGCGTCGCATCGCCTTGTGCGGCATTCGAGACGGCTTCCCATGCCTCCCAAGTGGCGAGGCGTTCGGCATAAACAGCGCGCGCCATCGGCAGGACGGTGACGCCGAGCGCGAAGCGCAGCGGTGGATTGTCAGCGTCCACGATTTTGAGAATGGCTTCTGCTGTCGCCTGCGGGTCGCCGCGACCCTGGCTCGACAGACGCTCCTGCATCCGCTTGCGGAGCGCGGCATAGACCTCGAGGCCTGGAGCGACCTTCAACGACGTTTCGCTCCCGAAATCGGTAGCATAAGCGCCGGGCTCGACCAGCGTGACCTTGATGCCGAACGCCTTGACCTCCTGCGCCAGGCTGTCGTGGAGTGCTTCGATCGCCCATTTCGTGGTGGCGTAGAAGCCGATCAGCGGCACCCCCACCAACCCGAGGCTGCTGGAGACTCCGACGATGTGACCGCTGCCCTGAGCGCGCAGCAGCGGCAACGCGGCCTTGATGACCCGGAGCGTGCCGAAATAGTTCGTGTCGAAGAGGGCGCGGATGTCAGCCTCGCTCGCCTCCTCCACCGTGCCGACCAGCGTATAGCCCGCGTTGTTGAGCACCACGTCCAGCCGCCCGAAATGATCGTGCGCACGCTTGATGGCCTGCTGGGCCTGATCGGGGTCGCTCACGTCGAGCGCCAGCGGCAGCACTGAATCGCCGAACCGTTCGCTTAGATCGGCGACGCTTCCGACATCGCGGGCGGTCGCGGCGACCTTGTCGCCGCGCTTAAGTGCCGCTTCGGCCCAGATGCGCCCAAAGCCGCGCGAGGCGCCGGTGATGAACCAGATTTTCTCAGACATGTCTTACTCCTCTGAACAAGCGCCGTTACATTTGGCGCCTTCGTTGCTTGAATAGCGTGCGCTGAGGACGGGCTTTCCCATTGCTACGGCGCGGCTCCGGCGCGAGGCGTGCTGCCGCTCGACTTCAGAAACGTCGCGATCTCGACGGCGACTTGATCCTGGCGTCCAATGCAGAGGTGGCCGCCATCCTCGTACCCGATAAAACGCGCGCCCGGTATTTGCGTCGCCGTGTATTCCGCGCCGGGAAACGATCCGTAAAGATCGTCGCGCGAGCTCAGGACAAGGGTCGGTGCGCGGATCTTTTCGAGATCGAAGCGCCTGAGCGCGGTCGCGATGCGCAGGTCGTTGCGAATCCCCGCCAAGCGCGGAGCGACGGGAAAGATGTCGTCGAGAATCCGGGCCGTCCGGGCCTGCTCACCCGCATTCGCGGCGGCTACAAGGTCCGGGGGCGTGCCGAGAACGCTCTTGATCATCAGGGCGCTGGCAAATTTCGTTCCGAGCCAGAACGCGACGTCCGACCCGAAGATTGCGAAGAGGAGCCTTTCCGACAGCGATGATGTCCTCGCTGCGACATCGGCGTCTTCTTCCGGCGTGTAGGCCAAAGGCACCAACAGCACGAGAGCCGCGCATCGCTCAGCATGCCGTATGGCGAACTGCAAGGCGGAAGGCGCGCCGGCGGAGGCTCCGATCATCGCGGCACGCGCGAGATCGAGCGCGTCCATCAAGGCCGCATGCGCGTCCGCTTGCGCGGCCGACGACGGATCGGAAGGAAGCGGCGTTTGCAGATAGCCAAATCGCGACATCGCAATCACGCGAAACCCGCGGCGCGCGAGTATCTGACCGATTTCAATTCCTTGATCGAAACCTCCGCCGGCCCCATGGACGACGAACACGGGCGACCCCTCGCCCGCTTCGGCATACTCGATCGGGCCGCACGCCGTTTCGATTATCCGGCTTGCGCCGCGCAATCGTTCTCGGCTTGCACGCAGGTCACGCTGGTAGGCACGGTAAGCCCAAACGCCGACCACGAGTGCGGCCAGCGTCAGAATGACGAGTAAAGCGGTCAGAACGGGCCATGTGCCCACGGCCATACGACCCGCTACAGCGATCGGGTGAGACGCAGAAGATCGAAGACAGCGCGCAACGAGAGCGGATGGGCTGCAATGAATTCCCGCTCAATGATTCCGGGACCCCATTTCAGCTTATAGGCAAGCTGGCTTTCGGCCGGATACACGCCTTGCCCATGGCGCCGTAGCATTCGGCCGAGCCAGGCGACAATTCTGCTCGCGGTCGGATATTCCTCGCCCGAGAATATGAAGGGTGCGAAGCCGAGATGCAGAAAACTCTCGCCCTCGCGCATCAGTTTTTGCACAGCTCCCGCGATCATTGCTTCCATTGTTCCACGCGGCGCGCCTGGCAGGCAACGCCCGAGGTCGAGTAAATATCCGGGCATTCGCCCCCAGGCTGGCACACAGGTGACAAAGCCGACGATGCGCGCCGCGCGATCAACCGCCACGAAGATTCGACGATTCGGATCGTTCGGCTCACCGAGCTCTCCGATCATGAAGTCGAGCTCGACTTTCCCTTTGTTCGCAAGCCATGAGCGTGTAATGGCATGAAGCTGCGCAAACACCGTTGCGTCGTTCGGCGCGTCGACGCCGATCTCGAGAGCTCTTATGCCCGCTCTGCGTGCGCTGCTGATCATCCTGCGCAAACTCGCCTTCTCCGCGCCGGCGAAGCTGTAGCCCGCGAGATCGAGGCTGAGGCTGGCGCCGCATTGATTGACGCTCATACCGCGCTCAAGGAAAAGCGGGACGGCATCCTCGCGCAGCTGAACGAACAGCGCGATTTTGTGCTGCCGTGCTGCCTCGTTGAGAAAGGAGTCGAGGAGCCGCTCACGATGGCTCGCGGGTGCATGAACGCCGCCAAAGGCAACAAGATGCTTGCCTTGCTTGCGGTAGGCAATAAAGCCGGGCTTGCCCGCCATCTCGAAACGCTTATTGCGCGACGACAGCGCGAGATAGCCGGAAGGATGGTCGACCCAGGCGCATTCAGGAAGGCTGGCGGGTGCTGTGCATGGCCGAAGCGGCGGGGCGATCGTAGCGATCGTGTCCCGCAGGGCCGGCAAAGCGGCGCTGGCGCCCGTTTTCATGTGGCGAATACCCTCGGCATCTCGCCGCCAACCGCGTCTGCATCGGCGGCTCTAAAGCGCGGCGACTCGTCCATGAAGCGTGCTTGGCAGATTGCCATGGTCTCAAGGGTAGCATCGGCGAAATCGAGCCCATCTCGCTTCAGCCGTTTCATGGTGCCGTCCTCGAAGTCCCAATGGTGCGCCGATATCGCCATGTTGACCGACGCAAACATCAAGAATGCCCGCTGCCGGGACGGAATTCGATCGAGGGGGACGTCGGCCAAGCGGTCATAGTAGTGACGACGTGTCGGCATGCTGAGCGCGGCCAGCCACATGTCCCAAAGCCCGCGTACGGTTGGGGCCGTGGCGGGATTAGAGACGAGATTGATGATGGCTCCCGGGTCCAGTTGCGTATATGCGGCTTGGAAGGCGTTCTGGAGAGCATCCTGATGCAAGAAATTCACCGGCAAGCGTGGAGCCACCATGTGAAGGTCGGGACGGTAGTGGTCGAGAAGAAGCCGCTCCCAGCCGCGCCAATATTGGAAGAGTCCCGTTTGCTTGCCGCTGTAGCGGCCCGTCCGGCTGTCGCCGATGACGATGGAAGGGCGGAGAATGAGATAGGGAATCCCGCTTTCCGCGACGCGGCGCTCAGCCGTGCGCTTCGTCCGCGTATACTCGCTGGGATCGCTCGCAGGTTCTCCGTGTAAGGTCTCGCCGATCGGCCCCGCTAGGAATCCCGAGCTGTACGCCGTCGATACATGAACGAAGCGCTCGACCTGCAGCGCTCGCGCAAGATCCAGCATGCTGTCGGTCAGAACAATGTTGGTCTGCTCAAGCTCCACCGTGTTGAAGTAGTCCATCGAGCCCGCGCAGTGGACAATCTCCGATATACCCAGACGTTTTAACTGCCGCGCGTGCGATGAAAGGTCGTCGGTTGCCGGCATCGGCAAAATGCTCAATCGCCCGAAAATTTCCGACTGCTGCAGCGGAGTCGCATCGTAGCCGAGCTCCGGCAGAATCTGTGCCACCAAGTCACTCTGCTGCCAGCCGTCGCGCACGAAGGCGACGACCCGTCGCCGCTCGCGACCGAGCAACACAGCTGCGATCAGCGTGCCGATAAAGCCGGTGCCGCCGGTCAACAGAACGGCCCCCCGCGCTGCGCCGCGTGAGCGGGAAGTATGCGCCCATTCGCTCATCGCGTTGCCCTGCGAAGCGGCGAGCGCGGCAAGTTGTTTCTCGTTATCGTCGCCGACATATTTTCGAAGGGTGTCCAGATGAGATTCCTTGCTGACGGTTAAGAGTGGATACGTGCGCAAGCGAGCGCCCGTTCCGCGCCAGTGGTAAGGCCAATGCACCAATGGCGATAGCTTCGGAAACTACCTAGTGACGGCGGTTCGGAAGCGTCAGCTTGCCCGCCGGGAAGGTCGAGGCATTTGCCGGAGGCAAGGGATTGCAGAATCGCGGGCGGTGCGCGCGGCGGGCCGCCGGTTCTTCAACCGCTTTCTCGGCCTCTACCGGCCTGATCGAATTCGCGGCGCAGCGAACCCGCAAAGCGATGTTCGCAATGGGCGCATCGCGAACGTCTGCAGCAACAGGGTTCCGGCTCGCATGCCATCACCGGGATTTGACGCGCCGCTTGCGCTTGCCGCTCATCTCGGCGGCGATTTCGCCGAGCATGTCGGCAAATTGCGCGGCCAGCGGCGAAACCGGATGATGGCGCCAGCGTTTGATGGCCAGCGTTTGCGTAAAGGGACCGTCGGCGATCGGCAACGCGACGAGCTGCCCGCTCGCCAATTCAGGCTCGGCCATCGCGCGCGCCATGATCGCGATCGCGTCCGATTGACGGACCATGGCTTTCACCGCGGCGATCGAATTGGTGGAGATCGTATGCGGCGGCAGGGAAACGCCGGCCAAGAGAAACAGCGCATCCAAGCGGCGGCGCAGCATGCTCCCGGGATTCGGTAGGACCCACTCGGCGGAAATCAGCTGCTGAAACCGCACCTGCCGGTGCCGTGCCGCCGGGTTCGAGGGCCGCATGATGACGGTCATCGGCCCGCGCAGCAGCGCCTTTTCATCGACATCGTCGTAGCCTTGATCGCCGCCCATCGGCGCGACCATGAGATCGAGCTCGCCTTGGCGGAGGCGCGCGATCAAATCGTCGTCGCCGCCTTCGATGATCGAGACCGACGCGTCGGGCGCGCGTTCCTTGAGACGGAGAACCGCGCGCGGCACGATCGAGGCCGCGGCCACCGGGCTTGCCCCGACCACCACGGGACCGTGCCGATCCACCAAGCCGAGTTGCGCATCCGTCTTGGCGCGCGCGAGAAGCGCCTCGAGCGCGCCGGCATGTTCGACCAGGATCTGACCCAAGGGCGTGAGCGTCGCGCCGCTCCGGCTCCGGATCAAAACGCGCCCACCCGCGGTCTTCTCGAGGAGGTTGATGCTCGCCGTCAGCGCCGGCTGCGAGATGTTTCGCGCCGAAGCGGCGCGGCCGAAGGAGCCGTGACGCGCGATCGACAAGAGATCGGCCAGGCGCTTTTGATCGATGGTCATCAAATTATCTTATGATAGAGGACATATTGATTATTGGACTTTATGGGTAAGCCGGTGTCAATTGATTCCGGTCGATCGCGATCGAGGGCTAAAGCCCCCAGCGCGGAAGGGAGGGTCGCTTCGTGTTGCCGAGCCGACAGATCTCTGCACCCTCAAACGGATTGCGCTCGCGTTGGGTCAACGCGAACGGCGTAAAAACTCATTACACCGAGGCCGGCGGCAACGAGCCGATTCTTCTCGCCTTGCATGGCGGCGGACACGGTTCCTCCGGCCGCGCGAGCATGGGGCCGCTGATGACGGAATTGGCCGGCGACCTGCGCATCGTTGCGTTCGATTCCATCGGCGGTTTCGGCGAAACCGATCCCTTTGCGCCGGCGCCGCAAGGCATTCTCAGCCGCCTGCGACACACAAGCGATGTCGCGGACGCGCTTTGCCTCGATCGCTTCGCGCTTCTCGGTCATTCCCAAGGCGCCTTCACCGCCGCGCGCTATGCGATGGAATATCCCGAGCGGGTCGAGAAGCTGATCCTGGTCGGATCGCTGACGATTGCCGGCGCGATGGGTATCGAACAGGAGCGGACTCCGGCCTTGAAAACTCTGGCAAGCTACGATGGCACGGTTGGCGCGATGCGGCGGATGCTGGAGGGATTTCTCGTCGATCATTCCCGCATCACGGACGAGCTGATCGCGCAACGCCAAGCAAGCGCGACCCGGCCGGGCGCCATGGAAACGATGGCGCGGTTCAACCGTGTGACCACGTCTTTGGCGAAGCACCCCGTGCTCGGCATGAAGATGGATATGCGCCAGAGTTTGCCGCGCCTCACGCAATCGATCCCGACGATTTTCATTTGGGGCGAAGAGGACCCGTTTGCGCTGCCTGAAACCGGCCGCAAGCTCGAGCAGCTTCTGCCCGACGTGAGGTTTCATTGGATTCCCAAGGCAGGCTGGCAGGCGCACACCGACCAGCCGGCGGCCGTCGCCAAGATCGTCTGCGAATTCGTTGCTTCGGGCGAAACGGCGAAGCTCACGAGCAACGAAGGAGCGCGCCGGTGAAGACCTTGCAGGGCGCCTTGTCGGGTTATCGCGTGATCGAAGCCGCGCGCTTCGTCACCGGTCCTTACGCTTGCCAGCTCCTGGCCGATCTCGGCGCCGACGTTATCAAGATCGAAGATCCTGAAGGCGGCGATCCGTTTCGCGGTTGGGACGAGCGCGGCGGCTATGCCGCGATCTTCCACGCCTTCAACCGCAACAAGCGCAGCCTGACCTTGAACCTTCGGCACGCGCGCGCGCGAGAGATCGTGGCGCGCCTCGCCGCCGAGGCCGACGTCTTCGTCGAGAATTTCCGCCCCGGCGTCGCCGACAAGCTCGGCATCGGTTACGAGGCGCTCGCGAAGATCAATCCGCGCCTGGTCTATTGCTCGATCACGGGCATGGGCCGCGACGGGCCTTATGCGCAGCGGCCGGTTTACGACATTGTCGGCCAGGGCTTGAGCGGCTTGCTGAGCCTGCTGGTCGATATCGACGACCCGAAACCCGTCGGTCCGACCTTTTCCGATACGCTGACAGGCCTCTTCGCGAGCTACGGCATCATGGCGGCGCTTCATGCGCGCGTGCGCACCGGCAAGGGACAGCTGGTCGAAACCAGCCTGTTGCAGGCGACGATGGGCTTCATGAACGAGCCCTATATGACCTATTTCGGCACCGGCCGTGCGCCCGAAGCGCGCGACCGGCCGCGCGCCTCCAAGGTCTGGGCCTTTCTCTGCAGCGACGGGCTGCCGATCGCCATCCATCTCTCCTCGCCGCAAAAATTCTGGCGCAATTTCGTGACCGCCGTCGGCAAGCCCGAGATGCTCGACGATCCTCGGTTCCGCACCGGCCGCGACCAGCAGAAGAACTGGCATGTCGTGCAGGAGATTCTGGCCCCGGTGTTTCGCACCAAGACGCGGCAAGAATGGTTCGATCTTCTGGTTGCGGCCGAGGTGCCGGTCGCGCCGATCTACCGGCTCGACGAAGCGCTGGAAGACCCGCAGGTCAAGCATCTCGGCATGCTCAAGACCGCCACGCATCCGCAAAAAGGCGAGGTGCGGCTGATGGGGTTTCCGGTGACGCTCAACGAGACGCCGATGGGCCCGGTGCGCGCGCCAGATACGCTCGGCGAACACACCGACGAAATCCTCCGCGAGCTCGGCTGCTCGCCGGAGGACATCGCGCGGATGCGTGCCGAGAAATTGATTTGACCCGAGACAAGTGAAGGAGGCTGAGAGAATGGCTGACGAATGGACGAAACTCAAAGTGTGGCCGGAGCTCCATCTGGAGCGGCTCAGCGACGCGGGCGTCGCGCGCATCGTCTTGAACCGGCCGGAGAAGAAGAACTCCCTGAACGGCGAAATCTTTCAGGCGTTCTTCGCGTCGCTCGAGATCATCCGCGCCGATCGCGATCTCAAGGTGCTGATTACCAAGGGCGCCGGCGGCGTCTATAGCTCGGGATTCTTTCTGCCGTTTCTGCGCGCCCATAGCCACGAGCCGCTCGCCGATTGGGATCGGCCGCGCACGATGGACCGGCTTGCCGAGGAGCTGCGCTTTTTCCCGCGCGTGACGATCGCCCAGATCGAGGGCTATTGCCTCGGCGGCGCGATGGCGCTGATGAACTCGCATGATCTCGTCTTCGCCGCCAATGACGCGCAGATCGGCATGCCCGAGGTGATGCGTGGCAGCTTCGGCCAGTTCGCGACCTCGACCCTGGTTCATTCGCAGATCCCGATCAAGAAAGCGGCCTATATCCAGCTCGTCGGCGAGAATCTGTCGGGCGCCGAAGCCGAGCGCATCGGCCTCGCCTCGCTTGCCATGCCCGCCGCCGAACTCGAGGCGAAGACCGTGGCGGTCGCGCGCGAGCTGTCGCTGCGCCATCTGGCGGTTCTCGAGCACGCCAAGATCGCGGTGCAAATGGGTCGCGACCTGTCTTTGACCGATGCGATGAAGCTCGATCATCTGGTCGGCCAGCGATTGGCGAAGGCGGTCGATGCGACCGCCGATGTCGACTCTTACCTGAAATCGCAAAAGGGCGGGCCGAACCTCGCCTACAAACGCCCAGACGCCTGATCGGGGCGCATCGCAAACGGAGGAAACGATGATGACATCACTCGGACGCCGGCCGGTGCTCCAAGGTCTCGCGGCCTCGGCCGCGCTTCTCGGTGCGCCGCGCCTTTCGCGCGGCGCCACCACGAAATTGACGGTGGCCAAATCGATCGCGGCGCTGCTTGCCTACACGCCGATCGATGTCGGCGTCGCCAAGGGCATCTTTCAAAAGCATGGCGTCGAGCTCGACGTGATCGCCTTCAGCGGTTCGGCCGGGATGCATCAGGCGATGACCTCCGGCGCGCTCGACATCGCGCTCGGCTCGGGCTCGACCATGGTCAACATCACCAAGGGCGAACCCGCGATCTGCATCGCCCAGACGCTCGGGCCGCCGGTCGAGCTCTCGATCATGGTGCCTTATGATTCGCCGATCCAAACGACCGACGATTTGCACGGCAAGACCGTGGGCGTTGCCACGACGGGCTCGCCGACCGAGTGGGTCGTGTTCGAGCTTGCCCGCATCAAAGGCTGGGCGAAATCCGAGATGAAGACCGTGGGTCTCGGCGGTCCTCAAGCCGCGATCGCGGCCTTGCGCGTGCATCAGGTCGACGCGGTCGTCGCCGATACCGCGATCGGCTTGACGCTCGAGCCGCAGAAGGCCGCGCGCGTGATCGTGAATTGCGCGGATTACGTTCCTAATTTCATCATGCATGCCAATTACGCGTCGCAGAAGGTCGCCGAGGAGCGACCCGCCGCGGTGAAGGCATTCTGCGCGGCCTGGTTCGAGACGATTGCGTTCATGCGCGCGAACCGCGATGAAACCAACGCGCTCGTCATGCCGGTGACGAAGCTCAGCGCCGAGGTGCAGGGGCAGGCTTACGACCTGGTCATCCCCTTGATGTCGCTCACGGGGCGCTTCGATCCGAAGGGTATCGCCGCGATCGCCCGTTCCTATGTCGAGCTCAATATTCTCGATCACGAGCCCGATATGTCGAAGCTATACACGGAAAAATTTCTACCGCCGGCCTAGCCGAAAGCCGCCGCGCGCGGCGCATAAATATCCCGTTGCGTCGATCGTGGCGGTGTGAAACCTTCCTGGGCAGGCCACGATTTCGGTGGCCGCGAAGAATAAGCGCGACGTGGCGGTCACCGCCACGGACAGGGGAGGCAACGATGCTCAAGCGGGTTTCGATCGCCATTCGCTATGCTGTCATCATCGTCGGCGCAACGGCGTATGGCGGCGTGTCCGGCCCTGCGGCGGCTGCCGACAAGCTCGTCGTCGGCAAGGCTTTTCCGACATCCTTTGCGTTCGTGCCCATCAATGTCGGCGTCGATTCCGGCATCATGGCGAAATACGGCCTCGACGTAACGATCCTCGGATTCGAGGGCGCGGCGAAGCTGCAACAAGGGATCACCGCCGGCGATGTCGATGTCGGGCTCGGCTCCGGCACCGACATGGCCTTCGTCAAAAAGGGCGCGCCGGACAAGGCGGTCGCCGCGATGGCGGGGCCGCCTTTGGCTTACGGCGTCTTTGCCGCTGCGGATAGCGGCATCGACATGGTGCAGGATTTGAAGGGCAAGAAGATCGCGGTGTCTTCGCCCAACTCGCTGGTCTATTGGCTGACGCGCCATCTTGCGGATCGGCTCGGTTGGGGCCTCGACGGGATTCAAACGATTTATGTCAGCGGCGGCAATGCCGCGAGCATTGCGATGATGAAGACGCGCCAAGTCGACGGGGCGACTTTGGGAATCGATGTCGCCTACACGCTCGAAAAGCAGCATCAGGGCAAGCTGCTGGCTATTTACGGCAACTACGTCACGGTTTTCATCACGCATGTGATCTATGCCAGCGACACGCTGATCGCCCAGCGGCCCGATGTGCTGCGCCGTTTCCTGCGCGCCTGGTTCGCGACCATCGACTATATGCATGCGAACAAGGACGCGGTCGTGAAGATCGACATGGCGGCCGACGGTATCACCGATGCGGATATCGCGCGCCAAACCTATGACGAGGTGATGCCGATGTTCTCGCGCGACGGTCGCTTCGATCCGGCCGCGCTCGAGGTCGTGCGCAAGGCGATGGTCGAGCTGCAATTGCTCCCGACCGAGCCCGACATGGCGCCGCTTCATACCGAGGCGTTTCTGCCGAGTGCTGCGCAGCACTGAGCGCCGCGCGCCGTGTGGCGGAGACCCGAGCCTACGAAAAGGAGGATCGCACGCCACTCTGTGCGCGTGAGCTCAAGAAGAGGCGTTGCCGCAGCCTGTGTCGACGCTGCGGCAAGACCCTCGCTTTAGCGGTTCGGTACGACGACGACCGTTTGGCCGCCTGAGCCGTTGGCGCCGGTGCTGCCTTTGGTGCCGGTCGCACCCTGCTTGCCGGTCGCTCCCGTGTCGCCTTGGCTTCCCATCGCGCCCTGCGCGCCGGTCGACCCGGCGTCACCTTGCGTTCCCGTTGCGCCCGTGGCGCCGGTGTAACCGGTATTTCCCTGATTTCCGGTCGCACCTGTGTAACCGGTGTTTCCGGTATTTCCGGCATTTCCCTGCGGGCCTGGCGGTCCTGCCGGGCCGGTGCATGCGCTCAGTCCGAGCGCGGTGAAAAGAATGATTGCTGGTACGGTGATTTTCATGATGGTTTCTTCCTCGATAGTCGATCGTTGAAACGATGGCTCGATAACGACGGACACTATCGACGGATCATGAAATCGCGTAAGGATCGGAAAGTACCTAAGGACTCGCTACGGCGCGATTAGGCTTGCCGGATCTGGATTGCCCTTGATAAGCCCTTGCTCACGCGCGGCCTCGATCCAAAATTTCAGGCCTTCGGAATTTGCGTGCGCATCGAGATCGTCCGGAATGGCGATGGTCGCGGCCGCTTGCGGCGGAAGCTTGGTGTATTTGGCGAGGCTGTCGCGCACCGAAGCGAGATGAGCGGGCTCGCGGATGAAAGACGTCGCCTCGTCCAGCGCGGCGCGGAACGATTTGACGGCGTCGGCATTCTTGGTCGCCCAAGCCCGGGTCGCGGCATAGACCACGATCATCGAGCCGCGCGGAACATTGGCCGACGGATCGCCAAAATCGTATCCGGCCTTGCTGTCGAGGATGCGGCTGTAAAACGGATTCACCGCCGCGACCGCATCGACCAGCCCGGATTTCAACGCGTCGCCCATCTGCGGGAATTGGAGCTCGACCCAATTGACCTTGTGGTAATCGATGCCGCTCGAGCGGACCCAATTCTTGGTCAGCACGTCGAGGCTTCCGCCGAAACCGGGCACGCCGACTTTCCGGCCGACGAGGTCCAGAGGTCCCTTGATCCCGCTGTCGTTGCGCGCGAGCGCGCCGCTCGCCCCCGGCGGAAACGGAAAGGTCGTCGCCCCCGCGACGATGACCAGATCGAGCCCTTGCTCATGGGCTTGCAGCACGACCGGCGGCGTCGGCACGCCGATCTGTGCCGAATTGGCCGCGAGCGCCGCCGAAATCACCGAGCCGTTCTGGGCGATGGAGAGATCGACATCAAGACCGTGGCGCTCGAAAAATCCCTGATCCTTGGCAACGAAGCTGGGTACGAAATCGCCGCCTGGAATATAAAGCAGCGTGATCTTGGTGGCTGACGCCGCTTGCGCGCCTGGCAGCGCAACCGCCAACAGCGCGGCCGCGGCAATGATCGAGAAAACACGTTGCATCGATCCCCCCTCTACGACAGTTTTTCACATCGCGATCCTGCGATGAGAATCTGCTTTGTGCGTATTCTATGGTGCCGTCCCGGCAGAGCGATACCAGTTTTTCATTCGAGCCCGACGGCGATGACCGCTGCGCCGAGCAGAGAATAGGTGAGACGCCGCCTCTGCCCTATCTCGTCACCTGAATGCGTCGCTATGCTCGCTCCTTCATACCGCCGTGCCTAATTCGTAATCATTTCGCCCGTTTCGCAGGTGCACAACGCGTCACATCAACGATTCAGTTTGCATGGAAAGCTGAGTCCGGATCATAATTCGGCGTTCTCGGGGGAGGGCGTTTTTTCGAGCGATAAGAATATATTTTCGCGGGAGGGTAGAATGCCCAATCTTCTTAAGCAGATTGTTTTGCTGACTGTCGTCCTAGTCGTCGCCTTTTATCTACTCGGTTTCGCATACTTCACGCTGAGCGTCTTCGGTGCCGGCGTATTCTGGCTTCTGACCTACATCCCGTGGCAGCGGGCGAAGAAAGAAATCGCCGCTCACCAAGCGGCGACCGAAGATCTGCTTGACCAGCTCGTCGCCGTGACCGCCGGTTCGACCGACCCTTCGGCACGGGAAGCGGCCCAGCAATTTGAAAGAGAGCAATTCCGCGGCGCCTGCTGATCGGCGCTCGACGTCACGCGCAATCCTGAACGATCTCGGACCTTCCCGATTTCGCCGTCGGGCGCGCCTTAACGCGACGCGTCGGCGCGGGTGCGCTCTTCTTGGTCGAAATGATCTTTGATGAGCCAGAAGATCAGCACGATCGCGAAGACGATCAGGCCGATGCCGAAAGTGAGCATGCCGAAATCGACGGCGCGCGACGCCAAGATCGCGCCGAGAAATGCGCCGAGCACGGCGAAGAGTCCGAAAAACCAAGCCATGAGAGAAAACTCCTATCGTTGATGTCGAGATGCGGCGGACCGATCCGTCGCCGGCGGATCGTCGTCGAACAGGATGCGGCCGGCCGCGCCGTCGGGGTCGTCGAATTGCCCGGCCTTGAGTGCCCAAAGGAACGCGCCGAGACCGGCGAGGCCCAAGGCCAGCGCCACCGGTATGAGCAGCAGGAGCCCGCTCATCGCGACGCCTCGTCGGATCGCAAGGCGTTGCCGACAACCACCAGCGACGAGGCGGACATGGCGATCGCGGCAAGCAGCGGCGTGACCAGGCCTGCCATGGCGAGCGGAACCGCCAGCGCGTTGTAGAGAATCGCGAAGCCGATATTCTCGCGCATGCGTGCGGCGCTGCCGCGCGCCGCGTCGAGGACTTCGGACACCGCGCCGAGCGAGCTTCCCTGGAAGACGATGTCGGCAGCGGTCTGGCTGACATCGGCGCCGGTGGCCGGCGACATCGAAACATAGGCAGCAGCCAAAGCGGGCGCATCGTTGAGCCCATCCCCCACCATCAGCACTCTTTCATGAAGCGCCGCGCATTCTTCCAAGGCATCGCGCTTTTGGCCCGGCGTGAGCTTTGCTTGCCAATCATTGATGCCGACGGCGTGCGCGATGGCCGCGACGACATGCGGCCGATCCCCTGACAACAGGATCACATGCTTGCCGTGTTGCTGGAGGGCATGCACGGTTTCCGCCGCGCCGGGACGCAGCGTGTCGCCGAAGACAAAGCGTTCCGGCCTGCTGTTGGGCATGGCCAGCCACAGTTCGGGCAGAAGATCGTCGGGCGCATCCGTCACATCGCAAAAGCTGCGGCTTCCCAATTTTGCGATGCCTTGCGGGAGCGTCACGCTCAAGCCTTCTCCCGGGTATTCCATGACGTCGGCAAGCGGCGGCGCGTCGGGGCAGGACGCGCGCAAAGCCTGGCTCAGCGGATGCCGGCTCGCCGCCGCCATCGACGAGGCCAGACGAAGCGCCGGCTTGTCCAGCCCGCCTTCATGCAAGGCAAGATGGTCGAGGGTCAAAGTGCCGGTCTTGTCGAAGGCGACGGTATCGATCGCGGCCAGCCGCTCGAGCGCGGTCGCCGATTTCAACAGGATGCCGCGGCGCATAAGGCGTCCGCTGGTGACGACCTGCACGACCGGAACGGCAAGGCCCAGCGCGCAGGGGCAAGTGATGATCAGCACCGATACGGCATTGAGCAATGCCAGCTGCACGCCGTCGGCCCAGAGCCAGAAGGCGAAGGTTGCGAGCGCCAGCGTATGCACGACGGGCGCGTAAAGCCGCGCGACACGGTCGGCGAGCACGACGAGATGCGAGCGGCTGCCTTCGGCGATTTCGATCAGGCGGAGGATCTCGGCCAGGAATGTATCGTTGCCCGTGGCGGTGACGACCACCCGGATCGGCGCGGCAAGGTTGATCATCCCGGCATGCACCATCGCTCCGGGCGCGACGTCGCTGGGCGCCGATTCGCCGTCGATCACGCTTTTGTCGACCGAAGAGCGGCCCTCGGTGATTCTTCCATCGACAACGATGCGTTCACCGGCAGCAACCAGCACATGGGCTCCGACCGCAACCGCCGAGCCCGGCACGCGGCTGATGCTGCCATCGGCGGCAACGACGCTTGCGGGCTGCGCGGCAAGCCGCAGCAGATGCTCGACCGCCGACCGCGCCTTGCCGCGCGCGCGCAAATCGAGATAGCGGCCGATCAGCAAGAAGAACAACAGCATGGTTGCCGATTCGAAATACGCTTCGGTGCCGCCGAGCACGGTCTCGTAAAGGCTCAGCGCGCTGACCAGGATGACGCCGATCGAGATCGGCACGTCCATATTGGTGCGGCCATGGCTGAGCGCGCGCCAAGCCGAGCCGAAAAAGACCTGGCCGGCATAGGCGATGGCGGGAAGCGCGATGAGCGCCGAAATCCAATGCATCAGGTCGCGCGTCGCCCAACCCATCTCGCCGTCGATGCCGGCCCAGACCGAGATCGACAGCAACATCACATTGGCCGCGGCAAAACCGGCAACCGCCAGCGCGCGCAGCAGCTTACGTTCGTTTTCGGCGCTTTGTTCGGTGGCGCGTTGAATTTCATAAGGCGCGACGCGATAGCCGAGACGCCGCACCAATCCGACATAGCGCGCGGCATCCGCCGCTTCGCCGCGCCAACGCAAAATCAGGCGCTTGGTCGTGAAATTGACCCGCGCCTCGGTCACGCCGGGCTGCTTTTCGAGCGCGCGTTCGATCAGCCAGACGCAGGCCGAGCATTGCAGCCCGTCGACGATCAGACGCAAGGAATGAACGCCGGGCGTTTCCTGGGTGACATAGGCGGCGACGTCGCTGGCTTCGTCGCTGTCCGGGCGCAAGGCGCGCGCTTGCGCGTCGAGATGCCGTCCCGTGTAAAAGCGCTGCAATCCGAGTTCTTCGATGAGCCGATACGCGCCGGCGCAGCCGGCACAGCAAAAGCGGTTGGCGCCGAGCGGCAAAGGCAGGCCGCAATGAAGGCACAGGCTTTCGGATAAAGCGCCCGCTGCCGCTCCCGCACCGGCAAGGGCTGCGTTGCTCATTTGACGAAGATCCGCCCATTGAATTCGTAAAGATCATCGCCGCTGCGTGCGACGATCCGCACGTCCCATTGGCCTTGGCGATCGAGCGCAAGCGGCGCGGCATAGCGACCGCTGCCGGAATTGGTCAGCGCCAAAGCGATCTCGGGCAAAGCCTCGATCGGACGTTCGATATGCGCGGTCACGGCGAGACCGGCAAGCGGTGCGCCCTGTTTGTCCGTCAGCATGGCCGCGAGCTCGCCGCGCTCGCCGCCGGCGGCGGTGAAAACGATCTTGCCGTTCCAGCCGAGTTTGTCCTGGCGCGCGGCGGCGGCGAGAACGGCGTTATAGCCATTGCCTTCGTCGTAAGGATGTTCCGAAACGAGACCCGGCGAGGACGAGAAGGCGAAATAGGCGAACACCAGATTGACGGCCACGACGACCGTCATGGCACCGGCAATGCCCCAAGGAAACCAGCGATAGGAGGAGCTTGTCGCCATCGTCGCGCTCAATGCTCCGGGCCGCGGAAGGTGGCGGGATGAGAGACACTTTCGCCGCTGGCGGGATCGCTGATCTCGAAAGCGAAGGGAACTTCGGATTGCCCGTTGCGCGGCGCTTGCACGAAGGCGTGGTAGGTCCCGACGGAATCGCCTTTGATCGATAAGGTCAGGCTTTCGCCGCCGGTCACCGCGGCGGCGTCGCTTTCGGCGACGCGCAGCTCGGCGCCGGGCAGGCCGGTGAGCATGACGGTGAAGTCGCGCGCCTCGGCGCTGCGATTTTCGATCTTGAAGGTGAAGCCATCGCGGATCGAGCCGTCCGACAAGCGCACGAAAAGCGGCGAGCGGTCGGGCAGCACGTTGACATCGAAGCTGCTGCGGCTGGCAAGCCCGAAGAGCATGAGCGCGGCGACACCGGCAAGCAAACCGATGTAAACGATGGTCCGCGCGCGGATGAAGTGGCGCTGCGTTGCCTCGCCGCGTTGCGCCGCGAGGCGATTGACATAGGTGTCGAAGGCAATGAGGCCGCGCGGGCGCTCAATCCGCTCCATGATGTCGTTGCAGGCGTCGATGCACAGGCCGCAGCCGATGCATTCGAGCTGCAGCCCATCGCGGATATCGATCCCGGTGGGGCAAACCGCGACGCAGGCGCGGCAATCGACGCAATCCCCGCGTCCTTGCCAGCTATTGCCCTTTTTATGCTTGCCACGCGGCTCGCCGCGCCAATCGCGATAGGTCACGGCGAACGTCTCTTCGTCGATCATCGCCGATTGGATGCGCGGCCAAGGGCACATATAGGTGCAGACCTGTTCGCGCGCCCAGCCCGCCAACACATAGGTTGTCGCGGTGAAGAGACCGAAGAAGAAATACTGCGCCAGCGAAGCCTTGAGGGTGAAAAGATTGACGACAAGCGTGGGCGCGTCGTTGAAATACATGACCCAGGCGCCGCCGGTCGCCGCGGCGATGAAGAGCCAGATCGCGTGTTTGGCCGCCTTCTTGGCGACTTTCTCCCAGGACAGGGACTGCTCGTCGAGGCGGATACGCTGCGTCCGGTCGCCCTCGACAAGCCGCTCCGCCCACAGGAAGAGATCGGTCCAAACGGTCTGCGGGCAGGTGAAGCCGCACCAGATGCGTCCGAACAGGCTCGTGGCCAAGAACAGGCCGACGGCGGCGAGGATCAGAAGCCCTGCGAGGTAATAGATTTCCTGCGGCCAAATCTCGAGGCCGAAGAGATAAGCGCGCCGTGCCGGCATGTCGACAAGCAGGGCCTGATCCGGCCGCCCGACGCCGCGGCTCCAGCGCAGCCACGGCCCGACATAATAGAGCGTCAAGCAAAAGATCAGCACGGCCCATTTGATACGGCGCACCGTGCCGCGCACGCTTTTGGGATAGACCTTCGCGTGCGGCGCATAAAAGGGGAGGTTGCTCGGCGGCTCTTCGTCGTCGCGATGGAGACGGATCATAGCCATGATGAGTTCCCGCTACTGTCCGCCGCCGAGCGAATAGACGTAAAGCGTCAGCATCTTGATCGTGGTTTGATCGAAGCGCAGTCCCCAGGCCGGCATGCTGCCGTTGCGCGCATTGGTGATGGTCTCGATGATGGTTTTCTTGTCGCCGCCATAGAGCCAGATGCCGTCGGTAAGGTTCTTGGAGCCGACCTCCTGCCTTCCTTTGGCGTTCCTGCCATGACAAGTGACGCAATTGGCGGCGAAGACCGTGGCGCCGCGCTGAATTGCGTCCGCGGGCGCGCTATGACCGGAAAGCGAGAGGACGTAATCCGCAACGTCGCTGATTTGTTTGTTGTTGAGGATCCCGTCGGCGCCGAAGCGCGGCATGTTCGTCTGACGCGAATCGGGGTCGGCGTTGCGAATGCCATGCGTGATCGTCTGTTGAATGGCGGCCAGCGTTCCGCCCCACAGCCAGTCATCATCGTCGAGATTGGGATAGCCTTTGGCGCCGGCGCCGCCGGCGCGGTGGCACGGCACGCAGTTCTCGTTGAAGACCGCGCGGCCGCCGGTTTCGGCGAAGGCGAGCAACTCGGGATTCTTGCGGATATCCGCGACCGAAAGCGAAGCGATCTGATCGAGATAACCCGACTGCTCGGCGCTTGCCGTCTTCTCCGCCACGGTCAGCTGCTCGCGGCTGTTGTAGCCCAGGAGGCCAGCCGTATGAGTCCAGATCAGCGGAACCGAGGGGTAGAGAAAGGCATAGCCGATCGCGAAAACGATCGTGGCGTAGAAGACGTAGAGCCACCAGCGCGGCAAAGGGTTGTCGAACTCGGTGATCCCGTCCCACTCATGGCCGGTCCGCTCGGTTTCGGCGTAAGCCTGCTTTTCTTTCTTGGTCGGCATGGCACCCTCAGCGGTCGTCGCGCATCGGAATCTGCGCGCTATCGTCCATCCGCTTGCGGTTTCTCGGCGAATAGGTCCAGGCCGCGATGCCCCAAAAGATCACCACGGTCATCACCAGCAGGATGCCTTGCAAATGTGTCATCACGTCCGCCCAGCTCATCGTGCTCTCCTCATTGACGCAGGTCTTCGGGCGGAATGTCCCGAAACTTCACCAAGGTGCCGAGCATCTGCAGGTAAGCGATCAGCGCGTCGCGTTCCGTGATGTAGCCCGGGTTGCCGCCGACGCCGCCGGTGACCGCGCCCGGATAGCGCTTCAGCAGCGCCGTCGTGTCGGCGCTCGGATCGACCTGGGCCAACGCGTCGGCTTTGGCATCGGCGATCATCTCGTCGGTATAGGGCACGCCGACGACGCGGTTGGTGCGCAAGTGATCGGCCAGGCTGTCGAGATCGACCGGCCGCTCGGCGAGGAACGGATAGGCCGGCATGATCGATTCCGGCACCACGTCGCGCGGATTGGTCAGATGCGCGATGTGCCAATCGTTGGAGTATTTGCCGCCGACCCGCGCGAGATCGGGCCCGGTCCGCTCGGATCCCCATTGGAACGGATGGTCGTACATGCTTTCGGCGGCGAGGCTGTAATGGCCGTAGCGCTCGACCTCGTCGCGGAATGGCCGGATCTGCTGGCTATGGCAATAGAAGCAGCCTTCGCGAACATAGATGTCGCGTCCCGCGAGCTCGAGCGGCGAATAGGGCCGCACGCCTTGCACGCGCTCGATGGTCGTCTCGATCGTGAACAGCGGCACGATCTCGACGATGCCGCCGATCGAGATCACGATTAGCGTCAAGATCAGCAGCAAGGTGACGTTTCTTTCGATGAATTCCTGAGGAAGACGCATGATTACGCCCTTACTCCGCCGCTTGCGGAAGCGGCCGAGTGGGCGTTGCAAGCGGTAGATCCTCGCTTGTCGCGCCGAAGGCCGTGCGCCACAAATTGTAGGCCATGATCAGCGCGCCGAGGAAAAACAGCACGCCGCCCAGCGCGCGGATGAGATAGAGTGGATGCATGGCCGCGACGGCTTCGACGAAGGAATACTGCAAGAAGCCGAATTGGTCGTAAGCGCGCCACATCAGGCCTTGCATGATGCCCGCGACCCACATGGCGACGATGTAGAGAAGGATACCGATGGTCGCGATCCAATAATGATAGGCCGCGAGCCTGGTTGAATAGAGGCCCGGGCGTTTCCACAGCGCGGGCACGAGATAGTAGAGCGTGCCGAAGGTAATGAAGGCGACCCAGCCGAGCGCGCCGGAATGAACGTGGCCGATGGTCCAGTTGGTGTAGTGGCTCAGGCCGTTCACCTGCTTGATCGCCATCATCGGCCCTTCGAAGGTCGACATGCCGTAAAAGGCGACCGCGGTGACGGAGAAGCGCAAGCCCGGATCGGTCCGCAGCTTGTCCCAAGCGCCCGACAGAGTCATGAGGCCGTTGATCATGCCGCCCCAAGACGGCATCCACAGCATGATCGAGAACACCATGCCGAGGGTTTGCGCCCAATCCGGCAGAGCGGTGTAGAGCAGATGGTGCGGGCCGGCCCAGATATAGAGGAAGATCAGCGCCCAGAAATGCACCACGGACAGGCGATAGGAATAGACCGGCCGGTTCGCCTGCTTCGGAATGAAGTAATACATCATCCCGAGAAAGCCGGCGGTGAGGAAGAAGCCCACCGCGTTGTGGCCGTACCACCATTCGATCAACGCGTCTTGCACACCGGCAAAGACCGAGTAGCTCTTGCTGCCGAAGAACGAGACCGGCACCGTCAGGTTGTTGACGATGTGCAACACCGCGATGGTGACGATGAAAGCGAGATAGAACCAGTTGGCGACGTAGATATGCGGCTCGCGGCGCTTCATCACGGTGCCGAAAAACGCGATCAGATAAACGACCCAGACGATCGTCAACCAAAGGTCGGTGTACCATTCGGGCTCGGCATATTCGCGCGCCTTGGTGACGCCTTCGAGATAGCCAAGCGCTGCCATCACGATGAAGAATTGGTAGCCCCAGAACACGAACCATGCCGTCGCGCGTCCGCCAAAGAGCGAGGCGCGGCAGGTGCGTTGCACCACGTAAAAGGACGTGCCGAGGAGCGCATTGCCACCGAAGGCGAAAATCGCTGCCGAGGTGTGCAACGGGCGTAAGCGCCCGAAGGTCGTCCAATCGAGGCCGAGCGTGAAATTGGGATAGGTCAGCTGAAACGCGATGATGACGCCGACGGCGAAGGCGGCGACCCCCCAGAACATCGTGGCGATCACAAAGGCGCGGCAGACATCTTCGTTGTAATGCACGTCGGGCAGAGTTGTCGACGCAGCGGAATTCACGTTTTTTCCCCCGGTGGCGGTTCGATCAAACACAATGCATGAGCCCCTGCACTTAGGCCTTGATCCAGATCAGTGTTTTGCGCGTTTTAGGCCGCCAGACGCAGCGCGATTCCGCCCAGGGTGACCGCGTTGAGCAGAAAGATCACCGGCAGCGATGCCGTGGCGATCCGGCGCCAGCGTTGCGTGATGCAAACGCCCAGAACGCCGACCGTGACCAGCGCGGGAAGCGTGCCGATTCCGAACCCGATCATGGCGAGGGTGCCGGCAAGCGGCTGGCCGGTTGCCGCGGCGGCCATTAATGCCGCGTAAAGAAATCCGCAAGGCAGGAAACCGAGCACGAGTCCGAGCAACAGCCCGCGCGGACCACGATAGGAGCCGGGTTCGCCGCGCAAAAGCACCGCCGCACCGCGGGCGATGATGCCGCCATAAAGCGTGCCAAGACTGGTTGCGGCGGGCCAAGGCGCAAAACGCACGACGCCTTTCAGCGCCTGCAGCAAAAAGGACAAGGCCGCGAGCGCGAGCAGCGCGGCCAGCGCCCAGCGGAATTGAGTCAGCGCGACAATCGATTCGCCAAGCGCTCCGGCAAGTGCACCCATTACGCTGTAGCTTATCAGCCGGCCGAGTTGATAGAAGGGCAGGACACCTGTGGCGAGCCGTCGCACGCTGAACCCGTCGCGCGATGTCCCGCCGAGCTGCATCAGCACGAAGGGACCGCACATCGGTCCGCAATGGGCGAAGCCGCCGACCAGCCCCGCGGTCAGGAGTGCGACAAAAATGCCGCCAAAAGCGGCCGGATCTCCGGCTCCGCACAGCGCGGCAAGGGTCGAGCCGAGATTGAGGTCATGCGCCATGGATCAAGCCCAGGACTTTGTCGTAGAGCGACGTGTCCCGCCTTGATCTGGGTCAAATGGTCGCGGCCGCGATCAGTGAAGCGGTTCGCCGCCCGGCTTGCTTAGCCACACCCAGGCTTTGGTCTTGGCATCGTAGCCAGTGACGGTCGAGGCTTCGGGCCCCAAGCCGCGCTGCGGGTATTTCTTGAAGTCGTAGACCCCGTCGACGCCGTCGAAGCCGGTCAGGTTCGAGATGAAATCCTTTAGCTGCGCGGCAGTGGCCTTGGGGCCAAGCTTGCGCAAGCCCGCGACGACGATCAACCCGGCATCCCAGGAGGTCGCGACCATGTTGTCGGCTTTGAGGTTGCGCTCCTTCAGGATCGCATACATCTCGTGCTGCGCCTTCTCCATGGCCGGGTCGAGCGTCACCACGCCGTCATGCTCGGGATAGAGCGCCGAGGCGAGGATGAGCTGCTTCGGCAAGAAGCTTTCCCATTGCGCCATCGCGGCAAAAGTCTGGTTGCCGCTGGTCGGCGCCACCGGAATGTCGAGCCCGGCCTGGATCATGCCTTTGAAGACCGTGGCGGCGGGTGCGCCCGTCACCCAGGCGATCAAGGCTTGCGCGCCCGAGCCTTTGATCTTCTCGATCTGCGCCGCGACGCTGATATCGGTCGGGTTGAAATGCTCCTGCGCGACCTTGGCGATGACGCCTTTGTTTTCGGGATAATTCAGCACCGCGTCGATCGCGCGGTCGCCGTCCTGGCCGCTCGCGTCGGTGGTGTCGAGCACGGCGAGCTTGGTCCAGCCCTTCATCCGGTAATAACGCATCACCGCCGCGATCTGATCGATCGAATCCGCGCTCGCCGAAAAAGTATAGCTGTCGGGCTTGGGATGAATCGCCGGCGAGAGGCAGTAATGCACTGGCCCGCTTTCCATCAGCGGCGCCATGGCGAGACACATGCCGACGAGGCTCGAGCCCATGATCACGGCGGGATGATTCTGCAGCGCGTCGTTGGTCAGCTGCACCGCCACTTGCGGGCTCGATTGATCGTCGCGGAAGGTGAAATGCAGATCCTGGCCCGAAATGCCGCCGTTCTTATTGACATAAGCGGCGAGCGCTTCGAGCGTGTCCTTCTGGCCGAGGCCGACAAAGGACGCGCCGCCGGTCAAGGGCGCGACGACGGTGATGTCATAGGTATCGGCCGCGCGCGCGGGTGCCACGCCCGGCGCCAACAGCATCGCCAGGGCGGCGATCGCAATTTTCGTGTTCTTCGATGTCATCGTTTCTCCCTCCCATATTCGATTTATCAGATAGCGCTATCACGAAATCACGCGCGCCGATTATCGGCTTACACGCCGGCGCGCCGGCGCAGCTCCGGTTCGCGCGCGCTCACCACCTTGCCGGCAAGATCGGCGGCGTCTTGCGTGGTCAGCCAATAGAGAATACGCGCGGTTTCTTCGGGCGGGCGCAAATCGGCGACGTTGATGTTGCCGGCATTGCCCATGCGATGGGCGCGGTTGAGCGCGTTCATCTCGGTATCGACCAAGCCGGGCGAGAAACCGAAGACGCGCAGGCCGCGCCGCTCGCTCTCTTCCACCGCGAGAATCCGCGAGGCGATCATCAGCCCCGCCTTGCTGGCGCAATAGGCGCTGCGGCCGAAGGAGGCGTGCTCGGCGGCGCCCGAGGTGACATTGATCACGACCCCGCCGGAAGGCAGATGCGGCACGGTGTAATGCATGACATAGATCGGCCCGCTCAGATTGACCTCGATCGCGCGCGCCCATTGCGCCACGTCGATCTCGGCGATCGCGCCGATCGGCTCGATGGTGCCGGCGTTGTTGATGACGATGCCGATCCCGCCCAAAACCGATCGCGTTTCGGCGACGGCGGCTTCGACGCCTTTGGCGTCCGTGACGTCGCACGGGATTGCGATCGCGCGTCCGCCGCTGGCTTCGATGTCGACGGCAAGGGTTTGGATGGCATGGGCGCTGCGCGCCAGCAAAGCCACCGGATGTCCGAGACGGGCGAAATGGCGCGCGGTCGCGGCACCGATGCCGCGGCTCGCGCCGGTGAGAAAGACGGGCAGGCGGTTGGCTTCGGCCATGCGATTCCTCCCTCCAATCGGATAGAGCAATAGCACGAAAGCCCGGCCGCGAACATTCGGGCGGCGGCGCGGCTTCGGCCGCGTCGGCTTCAGCTGTTACTTGCCGGCAAGCCCTAAAATGCTGCCGATGCCGGTGCAGAAATCCCACTTCTTTGTCGCGAGATAGCCGCCATAGGCGCCGCAATCTCCGGACGAGATGTCCTTGAACTCTGCTGTCTTGGCTCTGTTTTGATAAAGCATGGTGAGTTCCGTCGAACTCGACGACGCACGGTGTCCGGCCAAATTGATGATCCCCGCGAGCGACGGGGCGGCAACGCTGGTTCCACCGACAACCCACCAATAGCCCCCGAAAGTGCTGTTGTAGACCCAGACGCCGGTAAAGGGGTTGGAATCGAATGAAAGATCAGGCGTCCCGCGCGCCGCGCCAACCATCGCCGATATGCCGTTTTGATAGACCGGCCGGGTTTCGTAAAGGCTGGGGCCGCCGCCGGAGGATTGCCACGCGATCTCGGTTTCGAAGGCGCCGGTGACCGGATTGCGCGCGGTTGTCGTGCCGCCGGCCGAAATCACGTGACGCGACGCGCTCGGGTATGAGACGCCCGGACTGTCTCCTACTGACGCCAAATACACCACGCCCGGCGTCGTGAATTGGGCGTCGTACTGGGTCTCGTTCGGAAATTCCGGACTTCCCCAGCTCATGGACACCTGCCCGCCGCCGTTTTGATTGACCAGCGTGGTTGCGACGGCGACTGCCGCGAACATGTCGGCGAAGGAGTTTGATGCGGCTTCCACCAGATAGAGCTTCGCGCCGGGCGCCATCGCATGAGCCCACTCGATGTCGAGGGCGGCTTCCAAATTCCATCCGGAATCCTGCGTCGGTTTGGTGCCCTTGGCGTAAACAACGGTGAAGTTTGCGGCCGATAGTCCGAATTGAGTGGAGAAGGTATTAAGGTCCGCCGCTGCCGTCGGATAGTCATAGGCGTCGACAATCGCGATGGCGCCGCTGCCGCCCACGGGATTTGCCGTCACCGTGTTGGGATCGCAGCCGGGAACAAGCGGCGTGACAAGCTGATAAATGCACGCAATGGATGCCGGCGTTTCGTAAGAAAGACCGGGAGTTGGGGTGCCAGTCGACTGCGGAACATTCCCGAGGGAGCGGGGCGTCAAGTTCGCCGCGCCTTGAGTCGGCAAAATGGCTTTGATGTTGGTGTGGACGGAGCGACCGGCCTCGCCTGGTTTCGCCATGCTCGAATCGGGAATCCAAACACTGCCTTCGCCAGTGGGAATCTGGGCCGCTGCCACCTGCGCGAAACCCAGCAGTGCCGCAAGAGCAATGCTCTCGCGCACGGGCAAAAATGACATTTGTAGGTACCCCCGGAATTTGCCTGATCCCGAGCAAACTAACAGCGGGATTTGACAGCTTCGTGAAATCGGCCGGCGCTTGACGCTTTTGCGGCGCGGGAGGATGGTCCGCGGGACGAGCGTCAATTTTCGATGGGATCGGCCATGGCAAGCGACGAAACGGCGCAACGGCGTGCAAGCCGCGCGGGACTTTCCCTGCGCGAGCCGCGTGCGCCGATCTATGGCAGTCACGCGTTGATCGTTTCGGGCCACGCCGCGGCAAGCGCGGCCGGCATCGCCATCCATCGACGCGGCGGCAGCGCTGTCGATGCGATGATCGCGGCCTCGGCGACGCTCGCCGTCGTGCTCGGCCATGCGACCGCGCTGGGCGGCGATTGCTTCATCCTGTTCCGCGAAGCCGGCAGCGGCAAGACCGTCGGTCTCAACGCCTCAGGCGTCGCGCCCCAAGCCGCCACGCCGGAGCTTTTCGCGGCCGGGATGAAGGCGCAAGGCCCCTTGGCGCCGGTGGTGCCCGGTTTGGTGCGCGCCTGGGACGCGATGCACCGCAAATTCGGCAAGCTGCGTTGGCGCGAGCTGTTCGACAGCGCGATCGACTTAGCCGAAGGCCACGCAATCTCCGCCATTCTTGCGGCGCGCATCGCCGATCACCGCGACACGCTGGCCAAGGATCCCGGCTGCGCCGCGCTCTACCTGCCGGGCGGAAGTCCGATCGCGGCGGGCGAAACCCTGCGCCAGCCGGCTTTGGCCGCGACCTTGCGCCGGATTGCCGAAGGCGGCGCCGACGAATTCTATCGCGGCGAAACTGCCGACCGGATCGGCGCCTTTTTCGCCGAGCGCGGCGGCGCGATGTGCGCGGCCGATCTCGCGCCTTTCGAGCCCTTGTGGGTCGAGCCCGCGGCGACGAGCTATCGCGGTCATCGCGTGTTGGTGATGCCGCCCAATTCCTATGGCGGTCTGCTGCTGATGCAATTGAACGGGCTCTCGGCGCTGGGGCGTGAAAAGCTGCTGGCCGATCCGGCGCGGCGCATCGGCTATCAGATGAACGCGATGAAGGCTGCGTTCGATAGGGGCGTGCCGCTCATCGCCGATCCGCGCGCATTGCCCGATGCGGTCGAACGCATGCTGGCGCCGGAGATGACCGCGTCTTTGCAGCAAGCGGTGCTCGGCTCGGCGCTGGGCCGCCTTCATCCCGATCGCGCTGGCACGTCGTGCTTGCTGGTGGCTGATGTGGCCGGCAATGCGATCTGCGTCGTCCAAAGCATCTTCAGCGTCTTCGGCGGCGTGTTGCGCGATCCCGGCACCGGGATTCTTTTCAACAACCGCATGTCGGGTTTCACGCATCTACCGGGCAAGCCCAACAGTATCGCGCCCGGCAAGCGGCCGGCGCATACGCTTTGCCCGGTGATGGTCGAGCGCGACGGGCGCGTGCGTTATGTCGTGGCGAGTCCCGGCGGCTTGAGCCAAACCGTGACCAACACTCAGGTTCTCGGCCGGCTGATCGATGAAGGCGTCGACGTCGCGGCGGCGGTCGAAGCGCCGCGCTGGTGCAACACCGCGAGCGGCGGCGATTTCCTGTTGGAACGCGAATTGCCCGAAGCCTTCATCCCAGTGCTCGCCGAAATGGGCCACAAGGCAAGCCGCGCCGAAGATCCGTTCTTCTACGGCTCGGCCAAGGCGATCGAGATCTTGCCGTCGGGCAATTTCGCCGGCGCCGGCGATCACCGGCGCGAGGCTTTCGCGCTCGGCTATTAGCCCAGCGCGGCGATCCCCGCGCTCGCGACTTGCTCGTCCTCGTGCGACTGCACGCCCGAGACGCCGATGGCGCCGACGCATTCGCCTTGCACGATGATCGGCACGCCGCCTTGGATCGGCAGGATGTCGGGGAAATTCAAAAAGCCCGGCCGCTCCTTGGCGCGGTCCTCGGCGAATTTGGTCGGCCGGCCCATCATCGCCGCGGTGCGCGCCTTGCCCAGCGCCACGACCGAGGAAACGCGTCCCGCGCCTTCGACACGTTCGAGCAGCCAGAGATAGCCGGCGTCGTCGGTGATCGCGATCGCGACCTTCCAATTGTTTTTGGCGGCCTCGGCCTTGCACGCGACGATCATTTTCTGCGCGTCGTCGGCGGTCAGTGTCGGCTTGCTTCGCATCGTGCTCCCCTCGTTTTGATTTAGAGATTGATCAGGTGGCCCAGTCCCGTCGCCACGGAAAATATCGCGGCGCCGATCGCCGCCACCGAGCCGACGACGGTCTCGACCTTTTTCAACGTCCTCTCGAATTCGAGATCGCTCAGCTTGCCGCGATGCTTCTTCGCGATCAGACGCGAAATGTCGCTGGCCAGACGGCTGCTATAGGGTTTCGGCGCGCGCCGATTTTCGATCCAGTGGCGTCCGAGCACGCCGGCGATGAAGCCGAAGGCGATGCTGGCGCCGTATTCGACATCTTCGCGCCAATCCTCGGCGTCCTGCGGCAGCATCGGGATATGATAGGCCTCGAGCATGACGAAATTCATGATCAGAATCGAGACGATCGCGATGCCGACGGCGGACACGCAATCAACCGCGATCGACCGGTTCGGCGCGACTTGCAGCACGAAGCCGAAAATCAGCGGCAGCAGAATTGAGGCAACGCGCAAATAGACGAGGTTGAGATCGAAGGTCACGATGATGAGGAAATGCGCGATCACCAGGGTGAGGATCGACAAGCCGATTGCCACGCTGGGCGCGAGGCTCGAGATCGGCCGCGGCGCGACACTTGGCAGCTCGGGCAGGGACGGCGTTTCCGCGCCTTGAACCGGTTCGCGGTAGCGCTGCAATCCTTCGAGCAGCTCTTCGAGCTCGTCGACCCGTTTGCCCAAGCCGGCGACTTGCCGCATCAGCGGCAGAAAGAGATAGAGGTCGCGGCCGCAATGCTTGCAGGCGATGGCCTCGTCCTTGATTTCCTCGGCGCAATAGGGGCAGTTCATGTCGGCTCCGGCCAGGGATGTTCTTGTCAGACTCGCCCTATAAAACCAGCATAGCGTTAATTTGCCCTAAGCGCTAACCTATGGTCAAATATAGAAAAAAGGGAACGGGCGGGGATTTTTGGCTCGCGGAGCACAGGAAGGCAGCATGACACGGTTCTTGACGGTCGCATTCCTCGTTTCGACGGCGTTGGTTGCGGGCGGAATGGCCAAGCCGGCCAACGCGTTTCAGCTCATCACCCCGTCGGAGGCAAATCTGCCGGCCGCCCCCGGCGCTCCGGTCACGATGCGCGGCCTGACGCGCGGACCCGGTGTCGATCAGGTCTCGCCGCCGCCCGATGCGATGGCGCCGCTCGGTCCGCTCACCTTCGATATCACCTTCGAGCCCCATAACGGCGCGACCGTCGATCCCGCCACGGTCAAGGTCACCTATCTCAAGGAGCCGGTGATCGACCTAACGCAGCGCCTGCGGCCCTACATCACGCCGAAAGGCATCCAGGCGAGCAATGTCGAAGTCCCGCCGGGCGTCCATGTCATTCGCATCGATCTGACCGACAGCCAAGGCCGGACCTCGACCTCGATCGTCAAGATTCAGGTTACGCAGAAATAAGCGTATAGCGGCCGTCCTCGAGTCGGCCGAGCCGCCCTTCGCCGTAAAGCTTTTCGAGGATCGGCAGGATCTCACGCCCGTCGCGTGTCCCGAGCGCCGCCATCAGGTCGAGATAGGTGGCGGGCCCTTCCGCCAAAGCCGCCTCGACCGAACACCGCTTGCGTTGCGGCAGGCTCGGCGGCTCCGGCACCAAATAATCGAAGGTCGCGCTTTTGCCGAAAGGCTTGGTGCAGTCGAAACCCGCTTTGGCGCCGGTGCGGCTGCCGACGAGCGAGGGATCGAGCGGCACGGCGCGGAAGCCGGTGGCGATCACCAGATCGCGGTCGGCCTGAAAGCGTGTGGCCAGCGCCCAATCGACCTGCTCGTCGGAAAACACGTCGATGTCTTCATCGACAACGATCGCATGCTTGACGTCGGCGGTGGAGCAGAACACCGCCGCGATCGCGTTGCGCGCCTCGCCGGGATAACGCTGCTTCAGCGCGACGCGGACATTGTACATGCCGCCCGAGGAGCCGGTGCAGCAAATGGCGACCGGCTCGCGGATCGCCTGTTGCAGCGCGGTCCACACCGCCGCTTCGGTCTTCGCCGCGCCGAGCTGCGCCGTATCGGTGCGGCCGATGAGCTTGCCGCCGATCGTCACCGACTGGAACAGCGCATCGCGCCGCCGCGTGATCGCGGTCAGGTGAAACACCGGGTTGCGCTTCAGCATGCCGTAATAGCCGATATATTCGCCGTAAGGCCCTTCCGGCTCGACCAAACCGCGCGGGTCGAGATAGCCTTCGAGCACAATCTCGGCGTCGGCGGGAACCATCGCGTCGATGGTGCGGCACTTGACCACCGGCACCGGCGCGCCGCGCACACCGCCCATGACATGGATTTCGTCGATCGGCGGCGTCACCGCGAGCGCGGCGAGGAAATCCGCCGGATGACTGCCGACCGCGAAAGCCAGCGGCAGCTTCTCGCCCTTTGCGATCATTCCCTGATAGATCGCGCGCAGATCGCTCGGCGCATTGAGATCGACTCCGGCGCTCTTCGAGCCGCGCAGCATGATGCGCCGGCAGCCGATATTGGTGAGGCCGCTCACCGGGTCGCGCGCGAAGTCGATCCCGGACGAGATATAGGGCGCGCCGTCGAAGGCGTGCTGAAGATGGACCGGAAGCTTTGCCAGGTCAGCGTCGGCGCCGGTCAGAACGACCTCCTGCACCGGCGCTTCGGAGGCCGGGATTTCCACCGGTGCGATCGGATGCGCGATGCCGGCGCGAAGCTTTTCCGGAAAGCCTTTCTCGTCGGTGCCGAGCGCCAAGGCGAGGCGCTTACGCGAGCCCATCACATTGCCGACCACCTCCGCGCCTTCCGGTCCCGCGACGCGAAACAGCACGGCCTTGGTGTTGCAGTCGAGCGCGCCGCCGATATCGATGAGATCGATCGGCGCCTCGCGCACCTCGCATTCGTCGTGCTCAATCAGCGCCTCGACGAAGCGGCGCAGGCGAAAGCTTTCCGTGTCGATCCGGTTCACAATCCTCTTCCTCCGTTATTTTTCCTGCGCCACCGGCAGGACGAACGTCTCGTATTTCACGTCGCTCGCCGCCGGGATCAAATTCTGCGCGACGAAATCGCGCAACAGCTCATAGCCGTGCCGTTCCATGATGCCGCGCTTGGCAAAGCTGTTCTTGTCGTCGACGTAATAGACCTTCAGCAAGTCTTCGGAAAATTCCGGAAAGCGCTTGTGTATGTCGGCGATCGCCTTCTCGGGATGGTCTTTCATGAACAGCAAGGTTTCGTCGTAAACCTTGTTGACGCGCGCGACCAGGTCCGGGTTCTTCGCCGCGAAATCGGCGGTAGTGACGACGCCTTGGAAATGCGTGCCGTCGGTTTCGGGCACGCCGCCGCCCCAGAAATCGGCGAACCAGGTCAAGCCTTGCTCCTTCACGCCGATTGTGCCGTAAGGAATGGCGGTGAGCGCCACGTCGATCTGGCCCTGCTTGGCCGCCACAAGCAGCGCCGGGTAGGATTTGATCGCGGTAAGATTGAAATCCGCGTCGGGCGTGAAGCCGTATTTCTTCGCAAAGCCGTTGAAGACGAGCTGCAGCCCGCCGCCGATATCGAGCGCGCCGAGAGTCATGCCTTTGATGCGCGTGATCTTTTCTTTGAGCGGCATGTTGTCGGTGATGCCGGCCTTGGCGCGCGAATTCGCGTTCATAACGATCTGCACGACGAATTCGCGCACCAGCGGCGAGACGATGCGCAAGGTCTCGCCGCGCGCGACGGCCTGCAGCGCCGGCACCAGGGTCATGGCGCCGAATTGCGCGCTGCCGGTGCGCACGGCGGGCAGGGTCGCGGCATCGCCGCCGGTCACGATCTGGATGTCAGGCTCGATGTTGTATTTCTTGAAGAAGCCTTCATCGGTGGCGATGAAGTCGGGCGAGAAACCCAAGGCCGTGCTGGTTTGCGCAATGGTGATCTGATCGGCTGCGCGCAGCGGCGCGGCCCAGGCCAGGGCAAAGACGACTCCCAAGCTGACGGCGTCGATGATCCGACCTTTCTTCATGGCGTCTCTCCCCCGGTTCTCTTGGTGGCGTAGTTGACCGCCGAGTTCGCCCCGACGGCGATGACCATCAGGATGAAAAGCCCGGCAAAGACGCCCGCGCTGTCGAGCTGGCTCGCCGAATATTCGATGAGATAACCGATGCCTTTGTTCGAGACGATGAGCTCGCCGACGATGGCGCCGACCAGCGCTTCGGGGATGGCGAGCTTCAATCCCAAAAGGATCGCCGGCATCGCGCCGGGAATGATCACGACGGTGCGCTCCTGATAGGGCGTGGCGCCCATCAGCCGCACGGTGCGCAACAAGTCGCGATCGACATTGCGCACGCCTTCATAGGTCGCAAGAAAGACGAAGAAAAACACGGTAATGCCGCAGATCACCACTTTGGGCGCGAGGTTGATGCCGAACCAGACGATGAACAGCGGCCCGAAGGCGATCTTGGGCACGCCGTAAATCGCCATCAGCAGCGGATCGAAAATGGTCGCGACGGTCGGATAGCTGCCCATCAGCAAGCCGAGCAGGATCGCCGCCGCCGCGCCGGCGACATAGCCCAGCACGATCTCCTCGCCCGTCACCCAAAGGTTGAGATAGAGCGTGCCGTTTTGCGCCCATTGCCAGGTCCGAGCGGCGATCTCGCTCGGCGCGCTGAAGACGAGATGGTCGAGATTGGGGCTGAGCAATTCCCACAGCACGATCAGGCCGGTGCAGACGAGCACACGCGCGACGAAGATCGTGTTGCGCCGCCGTCGTGCCTCGGCGCTCGCGGGATCGATCATGTCGATGTCGAGGACCGATGCGCTAGCCATCGTCACCCTCCGTCGCTGTGTCGCACAATTCCCAAAGCCGGCGATGAACGTCTTGAAAGGCTGCTTCGAAGCGGATCGCCACCGGATCGCGCGGCCGCGGCAAATCGACCGGGATGACCGCCTTGATGCGGCCCGGCCGGCGCGACAACACGATCACCTGATCCGACAACGCGATCGCTTCTTCGAGGTCATGGGTGACGAAGACCACGGTCTTGCGCGCATTCTCCCACAGCGACATCAGCTCGCGCTGCAGCTGCAGCTTCAATTGGATATCGACATTGCCGAAAGGCTCGTCCATCAGCAGCGTTTCGGGATTGAACACCAAGGTGCGGGCGAGCGCGGCGCGCTTTTGCATGCCGCCCGAAAGCTCGCGCGGCAGATGGTCGGCGAAGCTCTTGAGACCGACGCGCTGCAGCATGCCGAGCGCGCGCTCCCGCGCTTCGCCCTCGGGCACTTTCTGCAGGTGCAGCGGCAGCATCACGTTCGCCAGCACGCTGCGCCACGGCAGAAGCGCATCCTTCTGCGTCATGTAACCGATGCCGATATTGGGCGCGGTGATGGAGCGGCCTTTGTAGATTACCTCGCCGCGATCGGCGCGGGTGAAACCGGCGATCATGTTGAAGATTGTCGTCTTGCCGCAGCCGCTGGGCCCGACTAGCGCGACAAAGGCGCCGTTCGGAATGTCGGCCGAGATGTCGTCGAGCGCGGTGAAGCGGCGCCCGTTCTTGAAGAACCATTTGCTGACGTGATCGAGTTGGATCGACGGCGCCGCTTCTTCCCTGCGCGGCGCGGCGTTCGCTTTGGGCCATGCCGACAAATCCGACAAGGCAATGCCTCCCTAGCTTTTGCCCAGGATACTAAAGCATTTCGATCTCGCCGCCATCCATGATGATCGTGGCGCCGTGCAGCCAGCGACCGCGCGGCGAGAGGATGAACGCGGCCAGCGCGGCGACGTCCTCCGGCAGGCCAAGCCGCGGCACGTTGAGCTCGCTTCGATAGGCCTCGATCTGGGCCGCCATGTCGAGCCCGGTCTTTTCCATGCGCGCGCGCATCTGACGGCGTAGGCGTTCGGTATCGACATGGCCAGGATGGATCGTGTTCACCTGGATGCCGTCGCGCTTGCCGATATCGGCGAGCGCCTTGTGGAAGGCGGCCGTGCCGGCATTGACCGAGCTGCCGATGGTGAAGTCGGCGGTGGGTTTCGCGGCGCCGTTGCCGCCGATGGCGAGAATCGCGCCGCTCGCCGCCTTCAGAAGCGGCCAGGCTGCGCGCGCGAGGCGCACATGGGCGAAGAATTTCAGCGCGAATCCGTCCTGCCAATCGGCATCGGTGAGCTGCAGAAAATCGCCGCGCTTGGTCGCGCCGGCATTGCTGACAAGAATGTCGAGCCGGCCGAAATCGCGTTGCACCGCGGCGACCAGCGCAGCGGGCGAAGCCGGGTCACGCAGATCCGCGGTCCAGGCTTTCGCGGCGACGCCGCGGCTGGCGATCGCCTTGGTGGTCTCGGCGAGCGCCGTTTCGTCGCGCCCGGTGAGCATGATCGCGCAGCCTTCACCGGCAAGCATTTCCGCGATCGCGCGGCCGATGCCGCGATTCGACCCGGTGATGAGCGCAACTTTCCCCCGGAGATCAAGATCCATACCGGTCTCCTTCATTTGACGGTCCGACCTTAGCGCAGCGCCGCGCGCCCGATCTATGGTGTTGCGACCCGATCTGCGCTAAGACCGAAGCGAGGGAGGGCAGGCGTGATCGGACGCGGACTTTTCGCAAGCGCGGCTCTTTTTGCGGCTCAGGTTTTGGTCGTGCTCCCCGTCCAGGCGGCGGATCGCGCCGACGTGTTTGCCGTATCGGTTCCGGTCGACGCCACGGCGGCCAATGCCAACGCCGCACGCGATACTGCGCGACTCGATGGTCAAAAGCGCGCTTATGTCGCCTTGCTCGAGCGCTTGACCTTGGCGAGCGATCATGCGCGTCTGCCGGCGCCGACCGACGCCATCCTCAACGACGCTGTTCAGGCTTTCGAGGTTGCGAATGAGCGGCGCTCCAATGTGCGCTATCTCGCCGACTACACGTTTCATTTCCGGCCCGAGGCGATCGAGCGGCTGCTGCGCGATCAAGGCATCCCCTTTGCCGAGACGCCGAGCAAACCGCTCCTGGTCCTGGCCGTGCTCGAAGCCGCCAACGGTCCGGTGCTGTGGGACGATCCTAATCCTTGGCGCGACGCTTGGGCGCATGCAGCCTTGCCGACCGAGCTCGTGCCGCTGCGCATGCCGCTCGGCGAGGTCGAGGACGTGACGGCGATCGACGCCGCTTCCGCCGACAAGGGCGATGACCCGCATCTCCAGGCGATTTCCGCGAATTACGGTAATGGCGACGTGCTGGTGACGCGCGCGACGATGCGCCGAGCGGGCAACGCCGACGCGGTCGACATCAACACCACGCGCTTCGTGCCGAGCCAGCCGGGCGGCGAGCAAAGCTGGGTCACGAGCTTCACCGCCAATGCGGGGGAAAGCGATCAGGATTTCCTCGCCCGCGCCGTCGCCCGCACGATCGTCCAGGTCGAGGAAGCCTGGAAGCAGGCAAATATTATCGACTACAGCCAGGCCGGCGATCTCGTCGTGACGGTTCCGGCGAGCGATCTACCCAGCTGGATTGCGGTCCGCAGCCGCCTTGCCACGATCCCGTCGATCCAGCGCATGGAGCTGATCGCGCTCGATCGCCAGAGAGCGCTGGTCGCGCTGCATTACGTCGGCGACACGATGCAACTGCGCCTAGCGTTGGCGCAGCACAACCTCGATTTGACCGGCGACGATCCCAATTGGGTGTTGCAACGCCGAGGCGCTGCGTCCGCGCCTGCCGATAATGCCGCTCCGTCGCCCGCGGCGGATCAGTCCGCCCCGGCGGCAGCGGATGAGACGGCCCTGCCGGCCGAGCCGGGCGCCGGCGACGCGCCGGCGGAGAACCCGCCGCAATGAACTTCGCCAATCTCGTCACCTTGGCGCGGCTGCTCGCCGTACCGCTCGTGATCTGGCTGGTCATGATCGGCGATTTTGCCACGACCTTCTGGGTCTTCATCGCCGCGAGCATTTCCGACGCGGTCGACGGCTATGTCGCCAAACGTTTCGACCAGCGCTCGGAACTCGGCGCGCTGCTCGATCCGATCGCCGACAAGACCTTGATCGTGAGCCTTTTCATCACCCTCGGCATTGCCGGTCACCTGGCCAATTGGCTGGTGATCATGGTCGTGTTCCGCGACCTCCTGATCATCGGCGGGTTCCTGCTTGCGGTCGCGCTCGCCCAGCCGATAAGCTGGCGCCCCTTGATCGTCAGCAAGCTCAACACCGCCCTGCAATTGATCCTGATCGCCGTGCTGCTCGCGCAGCTCGCGTTCCGCTTCGATGGCGACGCCGCGATCGCGGCCCTCACTTATGTCGTCGCAGCGACCACGGTTCTATCGGGTGGCGGTTACATCGTGCGCTGGGCCCGGGGCCATGCCGGCACCGAGGGCGAGTTGTGAGCGCGACGCGTCAGGCGCTGTTTTGGCTCTGCGCCTTCGCGCTGTTCTTTTTGATGCTTCATCTGCTGAGCGGCATGTTGTTGCCGTTCGTCGCCGGCCTTGCGATTGCCTATCTGCTGGCGCCAGTGGCCGAGATGTTGACGCGCTGGAAGGTGCCGCACAGCCTTGCTGCTCTCCTTGCGCTGCTGCTTTTCCTCTTGGCCCTGATTACTGTCATCGTGCTGATCGTGCCGGTGATCCAGCTTCAAGCCGGCGAGCTCGCGCGCAACGCGCCGGCGGCCGTCGCCTTTACCCGCGAAGAGGTGCAACGCCTGCTCGATTTCGCGCAGCAGAAGCTTCCGCCCGAGGATCTCGCCAAGATTCACGACATGGTCGGAAGCTGGACCGGCGACGCCTTGACCTGGCTCGCCGGGCTCGCGCAGCATCTGCTGACCAGCGGCATCGCGCTTGCCAACATCCTGTCGCTGCTGCTGATCACGCCGCTGGTCGCGTTTTTCATGCTGCGCGATTGGGACAACATCATCGCCCGTCTCGACGCCTTGCTGCCGCGGCCTTATGCGCCCACGATCCGCGAGCAGCTGCACCTGGTCGACGAAACCATCGCCGGTTATATCCACGGCCAGGCGATCGTGAGCCTGATCGTCGGCATTTATTACGCGCTGGCGCTGAGCTTCGTCGGTCTCAATTTCGCGTTCATTCTCGGCGTCGTGGTTGGTATCCTGTCCTTCATTCCCTACATCGGCGAGGCGACCGGCCTGGTGCTTGCGATCGGCCTTGCCGGGATGCAATTCGGCTCCTGGGCGAAGATTGCCGTGATCGCCGCGATTTTTCTCGCCGGGCACCTGGTCGCCGGCAACGTCCTCCAGCCCAAGCTCGTCGGCTCGCGCGTTCACCTTCATCCGGTTTGGGTGATCTTTGCCTTGCTGGCTTTCGGCGCGCTGTTCGGGTTCCTTGGCGTGTTGCTTGCTCTGCCGGCGGCGGCGGTGGTCGGCGTGCTCGTGCGCTTCCTCTTGAGTCGCTACGTCGACAGTCCGCTCTACGATCCCGAAGGGTCGGGGCGCGACGGGTAGGACCGGTCGCTCATGACACAATTGCCGCTCGATTTCGGCTTTCGTCCGGCACTCGGGCGCGCCGATCTTCTGGTCGCCGCCTGCAACGAGGCGGCCGTTGCCTGGCTCGACCGTTGGCCCGCCTGGCCCGGCCCGGCACTCGCGCTTTGGGGGCCGGCAAGCAGCGGCAAGACTCATCTCGCCGAAGTCTGGCGCGCGCGCTCGGGCGCCGCGGCGATCGAGGGGCGCGATCTGGCGTCGCTATCCCTGCCGCTTCTGGTCGATACGGCCGCGCGCATCGTGATCGACCACGCCGATGACGCCGACGAGGAAGCCTTGTTGCATCTCTACAATCTTCTTGCCGAGCGGCAGGGGCATCTCTTGCTCGTCGCCCGCGAGCCGCCGTCGCGCTGGGGCATCGCGCTTGCCGATCTGCGCTCGCGCCTTCTCGCCGCGCCCGCGGTCGCGGTGGAAGCGCCCGACGATGCCGTGCTCGGCGCGGTGCTGGTGAAGCTCTTCGCCGATCGCCAGCTCGCGGTCGGCGAAGAGGTGATCGCTTATCTGCTGGTCCATCTCGAGCGTTCTTTCGCCGCGGCACAGGAAGCCGTGGCGGCGCTCGATGCCGCGTCGCTCGCGGGCGGACGCGCGGTGACGGTGCCGCTCGCGCGCCAAGTCCTCAGCCAGCGTCAGGACCAAGCTCGCGATTGAGTTCCTTCGGCTTTTGGAACCCGCGCAGCTTTGCGCCCCGCCAGTGCAGCGCGGCCCAGCCGCCGGACGACTCCAAGATGGCGAGCGCGCCGGTCGGAAAGCCGCCGGCGAGCGGCCCGGGATCGGCCGCCAGCCGTGCGGCAAGCTCGTGCATGCCGGGATTGTGGCCGATCAGCAAGACGCAGAGTGTTTCCTCGGGCAATCGCCGCAAGCGCTCGAGCAATGTCTTGGCATCGGCGAGATAAAGCGTCTCTTCGTAAAGCGCTTCCGGTTTCGGGTGGAGCGCTGGACGCACGAGCTCGAGCGTCTCGCGGGTGCGTGTGGCCGGCGAGCACAGGATCAGGTCCGGCCGGGGCCGCAACCGGGCGAGATAGGCGCCCATGGATTTGGCGGCTTTGCGCCCGCGCTCGGCCAGCGGGCGGGCAGCGTCGCCGCCGGGCGCGTCGGGCGCGGCCTTGGCATGGCGCATGAGGTAAACGGTTATCACAGCAGGATATGTCCGGTGCCGGATTTAGCCGATGGCATGCAATGACATATTCATCAAGGCGTTATAATCTTATTACCGCAAGCTTGGAATGGAGTTGGGTATGGCGCAGGCGAAACAGGCAAAAGGCGCTGCAGCGGAACAGCGCTCGCCGGAACGGTTCATAAACCGGGAGCTGTCCTGGCTCGCCTTCAACGAGCGCGTTTTGGCCGAGGCCGACAATCCGAATCAACCGCTGCTCGAAAGGTTGCGGTTCCTGTCGATCTCGGCGAACAACCTCGACGAGTTCTACATGGTGCGCGTGGCGGGGCTGAAGGGTCAGGTTCTCGCCGGCGTCGCGACGCCGAGCCAGGACGGGCTGACTCCGGCCCAGCAGCTCGAAGCCATCGCCAAGCGCTCCGGCAAGCTGATGAGCGATCAGCAAGTGACCTTGCGCGCCTTGCGCAATTTGTTGAACGAGGCGGGGCTTTCCGTCGTCGGCGCCAATGAGCTTTCGCCTGAGGACATCGCCTTCATCACCGAGCGGTTCTGGGCCGAAGTGTTCCCGGTGCTGACGCCGCTTGCCATCGATCCCGCGCATCCTTTCCCGTTCATTGCCAATCTCGGGCTGGGCCTGGCGCTGCAGCTCGCGCGCGGCAGCGACGGTAACCGCATGGAGGCGTTGCTGCTCGTGCCGGCGACGATTTCGCGTTTCGTCCGGCTGCCGGGCAAGGCGCTGCGGTTCCTGCCGCTCGAAGACATGATCGGGCAATTCCTCGATCACCTGTTCCCCGGCTTCTCGGTGGTCGGCAAGGGCATGTTCCGCATCCTCCGCGACAGCGAGGTCGAAATCGAAGAAGAGGCCGAAGACCTGGTCCGGCTATATGAAAGCGCGTTGAAGCGCCGCCGCCGCGGCAACGTGATCCTGCTTTGCGTCGAAGCCGGCATGCCGAGCGATCTGCAGCTTTTCCTCGCCGAAAAGCTCGACGTCTCGCAGCACGACGTGGTCGCGCTCGACGGGCTTCTGGGTCTCGCCGATTTGCGCCGCCTCATCGTCGACGAGAGGCCCGATCTCATCTACACGCCGTACAATCCGCGCTTTCCCGAGCGCATCCGCGACTATGGCGGCGACTGCTTCGCGGCCATCGGCGCCAAGGACATCGTCGTCCATCACCCCTATGAAAGCTTCGACGTGGTGGTACAGTTCGTGCGCCAGGCCGCGCGCGATCCCTCGGTGGTGGCGATCAAGCAGACGCTTTACCGCACCAGCGACGACAGCCCAATCGTGCGCGCCTTGATCGAGGCCGCCGAGGCGGGCAAGTCGGTGACGGCGCTGGTCGAGCTCAAGGCGCGTTTCGACGAAGAGGCCAACATCAAATGGGCGCGCGATCTGGAACGTGCCGGCGTTCAGGTCGTCTATGGCTTCATCTCGCTGAAGACCCACGCCAAGGTGTCGCTGGTGGTGCGGCGCGAGAGCGGCAGCTTGCGCTCTTACGTCCATTTCGGGACCGGCAACTACCATCCCTATACCGCCAAGGTTTATACCGATCTGAGCTTCTTCACTTGCGATCCGGCCTTGTGCCGCGACGCCGCGCGGCTGTTCAACTACATGACCAGCTACGCAACGCCGGCACAGCTTGAGAAGATCGCCGTGGCCCCGCTGACCTTGCGCAAGCGGCTGGCCGAGCTGATCGACGACGAGATCGCCCATGCGCGCGAGGGACATGCCGCGAGTATCTGGGTGAAGGTCAATTCGCTGGTCGATCCGGCGCTCATCGATCACCTCTATCGGGCCTCGCGGGCGGGGGTGAAGATCGAGCTCATCGTGCGCGGCATCTGCTGCTTGCGCCCCGGCGTGCCGGGCCTGTCGGAAAATATCCGCGTCAAAAGCATTGTCGGCCGGTTTCTCGAACACGGCAGGATCGTCTGTTTCGGCAACGGCCATGCTCTGCCGTCGCCCGAGGCGAAGGTCTTCATTTCTTCGGCGGACTGGATGCCGCGCAATCTCGACTGGCGTGTCGAGGCGTTGGTGCCGATCGAGAACGAGACCGTGCATCGCCAAGTGCTGGAAGAAATCATGGTCCACTCGCTGCAGGATGAAGCGCAAAGCTGGGAACTCGGTGCCGACGCGGTTTATCACCGGGTCAGCAACGATCCGTCCGCCTTTAGCGCGCATAATTACTTCATGACCAATCCAAGCCTTTCGGGCCGTGGCGTCGCCTTGCAGCGACCGCGAGTCGCGCCGCGACTTGTCGCCGAACGGCCCAAGCGGTAATTTGGCAAGCGTGGATCAGTTCCGGTGAAAATGACCCGTCGCCTCGCTCCGGGGCTCCGGGCTTCGACGCAGCCCGACAGCGTCGCGGTGATCGATATCGGCTCGAATTCGTTGCGGCTCGTCGTCTATGACGCGCCGCGCCGCTCGGCGCATACGCTGCTCAACGAAAAAGTCATGTGCGGTCTCGGGCGCGGGCTCGAGCGGACCGGCAAGCTCAACGCCGATGGCGTGGAGCTCGCGAAGGAAAATTTACAGCGTTTCGTCGCCTTGGCGCAGGCGGCCGGCGCGGCCCGGATCGATGTCCTGGCCACGGCGGCGGTGCGCGATGCCGAGGACGGCGCCGATTTCGTCAACGATATCGAAAAACGTCTGGGTATTCGCGTTCGCGTTCTGCCCGGATCGGAGGAGGGACGGCTGTCGGCGCTCGGCGTGCTGTCGGGAATTCCCGATGCCGCGGGCATCGTCGGCGATCTCGGCGGCGGCAGCATCGAGCTTGCCGCCATCGGCAATGACAGGGTGGGGTCGGTGGCCACCTTGCCGATCGGGCCGCTGCGCTTGATCGAGGAGGCCGCGGACGAGAAAGAGCTGAAGGAGATCATCGACCGCCATCTCGACAGCGTGAGCTGGCTCAACCGGATCGAGCAGCCGCGTTTTTACGCGGTCGGCGGCGCTTGGCGCGCCATCGCGCGCATCCATATGGAGCAGCACGCCTATCCGCTTCACATCATCCAGGCCTATACGCTGTCGCGCATCGAAGCGCAGAATTTCCTCGATCTCATGGCGCGGCAATCGCGCAAATCGTTGGAAAAGATCACGACGATCTCGCGCAAGCGCCTCGAAGTCGTGCCGCTTGCCGCGCGGGTTCTCTCGCGCATTCTGAGGCGGATCGGGGCGAAGGAGCTGGTCTTCTCCGCGACGGGCCTGCGCGAAGGGCATCTCTACAGCATCATGGACGCCGTGCAGCAACGCGCCGATCCGCTGCTCGCGGCCTGCGCCGACGAGGCGCACGCCAATCCGCGTTTCGGCGAGGACGCCGAAGCGCTGGTCGCCTGGGCCACGCCGATCTTCCCCAAGGAGTCGCCGCAACGCACGCGGTTGCGCCGCGCGGCGACCTTGCTGGGCGATGTCGCTTGGCGCAACCATCCCGACTATCGCGCCGACCAGGCGATGCGCCACGCGCTCTATATGCCGGTGGGCGGCCTCGATCATGCCGAGCGCGCCTTCCTCGCGGCCGCGCTGGCGGCGCGCTACGGCGCCAATCCGACACCCGATTTCATCCCGCCTTTGCGCTTGCTCGACGATGAGGCGCGCGAGGCGGCGCGGGCGATGGGGCTCGCGCTGCGGCTTGCTTATACGCTGACCGGTGGCGTTCCCGGCTTACTCGACGGCAGCGCGCTGAAGCTCACCGACGGAAAGCTGGTCTTGAGCCTGCTGTCGGATCACGCTTTGCTCGCGGGCGAAGCGGTGCAGCGCCGGCTCGACGCGCTGGCGCGCGTGCTCGGCAAAAATCCCGAACTGCGCCGGGTCTAAGGAATCTGTTTCAGAAATCTACGGCGCGACGGCGGAGGCCAGCAGGTCGGTCCGCACCAGCTTGATGCGTTTGCCTGCCGCCGTCAGGGCGAGCCTTCCGTGCTTCAGATCGAGCGCATCGCGACCGAAAATCTCGTGGCGCCAGCCCGACAAGGCTCGGACCTCGGCATGGTCGTCGACCGCCAGCAGCTCCAAATCCTCGGCGTCGGCGATCAAACGCGGCGCGACGTCGTTTTCCTCGGCGCGGAGCTTGAGGAGCACGCGCAAGAGATCGATCAGCGGGCCGACGCCCTGCGGCGGCTCGCGCCGCGGCGCCGGCTCGGGATATTGGCTTTCCGGCAGGGCGAGGACGCGCTCGACCACCGCCAAAATCTCGGTGCCAAACTTGCCTTCGGCGAAGCCTTTGCCGAGGCCGCGCGACCGCGCCAGCTCGGCGACGCTGCTGGGCGCATGAGCCGCGATCTCCAGCAACGATTCGTCGCGCAGAACGCGGCTGCGCGGCAGGTCGCGTGTTTGCGCCGTGGTCTCGCGCCAGGCTGCCAAGGCCTGCGCCAGCGCCAAAAGCCGCCGGTTGTTGGAGCGCAGCTTCAGCCGGCGCCAGGCCAAGGCGGGATCGAGGCGGTAGGTCTCGCGGTCGGTGAGCACCGCCATCTCCTCGTCGAGCCATGAGGCCCGTCCGGTCTTGGTGAGGCGGGCGGCAAGCTTGTCATAGACCACGCGCAGCGGCACGACATCGGCCATGGCATAGCGCAGCTGGCGCTCGGTCAGCGGGCGGTTCGACCAGTCGGTGAACCGCGCCGATTTGTCGATCGCGCTGCCGGCGAGCCGGCTTGCCAAGGTTTCGTAGCTGGCAGCTTCGCCGAAGCCGCACACCATCGCGGCCACTTGCGTGTCGAAAAGCGGGGTCGGCACCGCGCCGGTGAGGTTATAGAAAATCTCGATATCCTGACGCGCGGCGTGGAAGACCTTGAGAATGGCGGGATTTGCCATCAGCTCGAAAAGCGGCGTCAGGTCGATGCCCTCGGCCATCGGGTCGATGACCGCCGCTTGCTCGGGGCCGGCGATCTGCACCAGGCACAGAATCGGCCAAAAAGTGCGGTCCCGCATGAATTCGGTGTCGACCGTGACGAACGCCGCTTGGGCCTGAGCCCGGCAAAAGGCGGCCAGCGCGTCGGAGTCGGCGATCAAGGTCATAGGGGGCGATATACAACGGGGTTGAGCGCTTGACAAAGCCTCGCTCCTCCCGGCTTTTTGTGGCCCCATGCATGAATATCGCACCACCACTTGCGGCGCGCTCCGCCTCGCCGCCGCCGGCTCCGAAGCCCGGCTCGCCGGTTGGGTCCATCGCAAGCGCGATCACGGCCAGCTGCTCTTCGTCGATTTGCGCGACCATTACGGCATCACGCAATGCGTCATCGACGTGTCCTCGCCGCTGTTCAAGGAGGTCGACGCGCTGCGCCTCGAAAGCGTGATCTCGGTCGCGGGCAAAATCGTCGAGCGCTCGGCCGAGACGGTCAACCCAAAGCTTCCAACGGGCGAGGTCGAGCTGCAGATCCGGACGCTCACGGTGCTGTCCGACGCCGAACCCTTGCCGTTCCCGGTGAACACCGATGCCGATTATCCCGAGGATATGCGGCTGCGCTATCGCTTCCTCGATCTGCGGCGCGAGACCGTCCACGCCAATATCGTGATGCGCGCGCAGGTTATCGCCTCGATTCGCCGGCGCATGATCGAGCAGGGCTTCACCGAATTCCAGACGCCGATCCTGACCGCGTCCTCGCCCGAAGGCGCGCGCGACTATCTCGTGCCGAGCCGGATTCATCCCGGCAAATTCTATGCGTTGCCGCAAGCGCCGCAGCAGTTCAAGCAGCTTCTGATGGTCGCGGGCTTCGATCGCTATTTCCAGATCGCGCCGTGTTTCCGCGACGAGGCGAGTCGCGCCGACCGTTCGCCCGGCGAGTTCTATCAACTCGATTTCGAGATGTCGTTCGTGACGCAAGAAGACGTCTTCGCCGCGATCGAGCCGGTGATGGCCGGGATTTTCGAGGAATTCGGCCGCGGCCGCGATGTCACCAAGCCGCCTTTCCCGCGCATCCCTTATGCCGAGGCGCTCGCGAAATACGGCTCCGACAAGCCCGATCTGCGCAACCCGATCGCGATGAGCAACGCGACCGAGATCTTCCGCGGCTCGGGCTTCAAGGTCTTTGCCAGCCAGATCGAGGCCGACCCGAAGGTCGAGGTCTGGGCGATACCGGCGCCGACCGGCGGCAACCGCGCTTTCTGCGACCGGATGAATTCCTGGGCGCAAGGCGAAGGCCAGCCCGGCTTGGGATATATCTTCTATCGCGACGGCGAGGGCGCGGGGCCGGTGGCGCGCAATCTCGGTGCCGAAGGGACGGCGAAGCTTAAAGCCGATCTCGGCCTTAAGGACGGCGACGCCGTGTTCTTCGTCTGCGGCGTGCCGAAGACCTTCATGCAATTTGCCGCCGCGGCGCGGCTCAAGATCGGCAACGAGCTCAAGCTGACCAAGGACGGCGTGTTTCAATTCTGCTGGGTCACCGATTTTCCGATGTACGAGTTCGACGACGAGACTAAGCAGATCGTCTTCAGCCACAATCCGTTCTCGATGCCGCAAGGCGAGCTCGAGGCGCTCAACACGCAGGATCCGCTGACGATCAAGGCGTTCCAATACGACATCGTGTGCAATGGCGTGGAGCTGTCATCGGGCGCCATTCGCAATCACAAGCCCGAGATCATGTATCGCGCTTTCGAGATCGCCGGCTATCCGGCAAGCGAGGTCGAGGCGCGTTTCGGCGGGATGCTCAACGCGTTCAAATATGGCGCGCCGCCGCATGGCGGCTCGGCGCCGGGCATCGATCGCATCGTCATGCTCCTGGCGGACACGCCCAATATCCGCGAAGTCGTCGCCTTCCCGATGAACCAGCAGGCTCAGGATTTGTTGATGCAGGCGCCCGCGCCGGTGGCACCCGAGCGCTTGCGCGAGCTGCATATCAGGCTGGCGCTCCCCCCGGAAGCGAAGCCGAAAGGCTGATCAGCCGCCGGGCGTCAAGCGTACGGCGGCCGCATGGCGCCGTTTGTTCTCGTACATGGCCATGTCGGCGCGATGCAGCACCGCAGCTTCGTCATCCGTGCCGTCGAAACCGGCCGCGCCGAAGCTGGCTCTGATGCCGGCGGCATCGAGCGCATCGGCAAGGCATGTGATCTTGCGGGCGACAATCGCGACGGGCGCGCTGATCAGCAGCAGCGCGAATTCGTCGCCGCCAAGCCGGCCGACCGCGTCCATTTTGCGCGTCTGGCGGCTCAGCACCGATGCGGCCCGGCGCAAGATGTCGTCGCCTTCAGCATGGCCGAAGACGTCATTGACCTGCTTGAAGCCGTCGAGGTCGCACAGCATGACCACGCCGGTGGGACCGCCGCGCTGCGCCGCCGCGTTGGCGCGCGCGAAGGCTTCGAGAAAGCCGCGCCGATTAAGCAGACCGGTCAACTCGTCGGTCGTAACCTGGCTTTCGAGATGGGCGATCCGCGCTTCAAGCTCGGCAACGCGCCGCTCGGCTGCGGCGGCAACCGCATGCGCCCAATCGCGCAAGGCGGGTTGCATCGCGTGCTCCGGCAGCAGGCGCGCGAGACCGCGTTTGCGATGTTTCGGAGGCGCGGCGAGCGCATCCTCCGCTTCGTGGAAATGTGCTTGGGCAACCGGCATAACAACCCCTCGGACTACATGCCGAACCTTTCTACGCAAGCCGCGTGCCAAGTGGAATGTGGTTAAAATGCGACCTTTCGCCGCCTTCGGGCTGGGAAAAATTTTCCCTTCGGGCAGAGCCTGCCGGGACGTGCCAGCCCTTCGCTGCCTATCAATAGCGATGAAACTGCGACGCGCTACCGCAGGGGCGGGAAGCGTGACATACTCCAGCCAGTATGCGTCCCAAGGTCGGTCAGCGCGTGAATCGGAGACAAGTGTCATGACTCTCGGGGCGGGCCGCCATCTCGGCCTTGCCGCGGCACTGGTGCTGTGCGCAGCATCGCCGGCATCGGCAGTGGATATTGCACCGCATCGGGCGCTCTATAACCTCAGCCTCGAGAGCGCCAAGACCTCGAGCGGCGTCGCCGGCGCGAGCGGCGGCATGTATTACGAATGGGGCGAGACCTGCGACGGCTGGACCGTCGAACAGCGCTTCCGCCTGCGCCTGCAATACGCGGAAGAAGGCAGCGTCGACGTCAATTCGACCTTGGTGACCTGGGAATCCAAGGACGGGCAGCGCTATCGCTTCAACGAGAGGCGGGTCAGGAATGGTGACGTCGAGGACGACATCCACGGCGAAGCCCATCTCGACGGGCCGGGCAAGGGCGGTGTCGCGGAATTCGAGAAACCCGAGCAATCGACGCTCACGCTTGCGCCCGGCGTCCTGTTCCCGACCGCGCATACCTTGGTATTGATCGAGCGCGCTCTGGCCGGCGACCAATTCGTCTCGCGCAAGGTGTTCGACGGCGCCGCGGTCGACAATGCCGGACAGATCACCGCCGTGATCGGGCCGCAGCTGAAGCCCGATCCGAAAGCCGGAAAGCCGCTCGACAGCCCGCTGCTGCAGCGCCCGTCCTGGCGCATGAGCCTAGCGTTTTTTCCGGCCGATGCCGGCACGTCCGATTCCGATACGCCGGATTACGAGCTAAGCATGCGCCTGCTCGATAATGGCGTCTCGCAGGACATGTCGCTCGATTACGGCGACTACGTGCTGCGCGCCAAGCTCGACGAGATCGAGGCGTTGCCGCGGCCGAGCTGCTAGCTTACCGAGCCTCGCCCGGCGCCCAAAGCCAAGCCGCGCCTCTAGGGTCGAGACTCAATCAGGTCCACCAGATGATAGCGGCCGCGATGGCGACGGCTGCTGCGAAGTTGATGGCGAGCTTGTCGTATCGTGTGGCGATGCGGCGCCAGTCCTTCAGCCTGCAGAGGGCACGCTCAATGATATTGCGGCGTTTGTAGGCTTCTGCATCGAAGGGGTGGAAGCGTTTGCGTGTCGGGTTGTTCGGGATCACCGGAAGGGTGCCGCGCGCCAGGAGGAACTGGCGTAGTCCGTTGCTGTCGTAGGCTGTATCAGCGGCACAGATCTGAGCTGGCGGCAAAGGGCCGAGCAGGCCGAGGGCGGCGCGCACGTCACCAAGCTGGCCGGGTGTTATCTCGAACGCGATGATCCGCCCGCAGCCGTCGACGACGGCATGGATTTTGGTCGTGCGACCGCCGCGCGAGCGACCAATCGCCTGCGCTGAGGCCCCCCTTTTCCGCCGCCCGCCGAGCGATGCGCCTTCGCTGTGGTGCTGTCGATGATCTGCATACCGCCTTCGCTGATGTTCGTCAGCGCCGCGAATAGGCGCTGCCAAACGCCGCGGCGAGACCAGCGATGAAAGCGATTATAGATCGTCGTGTAAGGGCCGTAGACCGGAGGACAATCCTGCCAACGACAGCCGACTTTCAGGACGTGAATGATCCCGCTCAGCACCCGCCGATCATCGACCCGCCGAGCACCTGGTTGGTTGTAGGGCAGCAGCGGGGCGATCACGCGCCACTGATCGTCACTCAGCCAAAATTCTCCAGCCATGATCCGAACTCCATAGGTTCAGAGCTTAAATCACGTCCGTATAAAAAGTTCAATGGGTTGATTGAGTTTTGACCCTAACGCCGCTTAAATCGCCCCAACGCGGCGGCACCAGCTTGGTTGCGACCGTGTCGGAGAACACATAGGCGCCCCAACGTTGCGGCACTGTGCGATAGAGCGCTTCGATCCGTCCCAACCCGCCGCCCAGGACGATGATCTCGGGATCGATCAGGTTGATGACGGTGGCGAGGCTCCGCGCCAGCCGGTCGACATAACGCTCGAGCGTCCGCTGCGCCGGGCCATCGCCCGCTGCCGCGGCAGCGGCGATTGCTTCCGGTTCGGATTCGACGCCGGAAGCCGCGCGGTGATCGCGCGCAAGCGCGGGGCCCGAGAGGAAGGCTTCGATGCAGCCAAGCTTGCCGCAATAACAGACCGGACCCGGTCGCTCCTCGTCCCGAGGCCAGGGCAAAGGCGAATGGCCCCATTCGCCGGCAATCGCGTTGGGGCCGGTGAGCAGCCTGCCATCGACGACGATGCCGCCGCCGACGCCGGTGCCGAGGATGACGCCGAAGGCGACACGCGCGGTCCGGGCCGCGCCGTCGGTGGCTTCGCTTAAGGCGAAGCAATTGGCATCGTTGGCAAATCGCAGCGGACGGTCGAGCGCCGCCGTCAAGTCGCGGTCGAAAGGTCGGCCATTGAGGCAGGTGGAATTGGCGTTCTTCACCAGCCCGGTCGCCGGCGACAAGGTGCCGGGCATCGCCACGCCGATACTGGCGCGGGCGCCGATCGCGGCCTCGGTTGCCGCGACAAGGCCCTTCACCGCGGCGATCAGAGCGGCGTAGTCTGCGGTCGGCGTCGCCACGCGTTGGCGCAGCCGGATCGATCCGTCCGGGTCGAGCACGGCCAGCTCGATCTTGGTGCCGCCGATATCAATGCCGATGCGCATGGCCGGTTGTTAGAGACGATCCGTTAAGCGAATCTTAATATTAATGAAGCTATAGCTAGAGAGCGAGGGGGCTTTGGCGTTCCGCCAATTCGTCGATGCTCTTTTAACCATTGCAGCCCTAAGCTGGACCGCCGTGCCAGCCGAGCGCGCGCGGCCAATAAGGATTGAGTGATGGCTAAGCGGGTACTCATTGTCGAAGACAACGATCTCAACATGAAGCTCTTTCATGATCTTCTAGAGGCGCATGGCTACGACATTCTGCAAACCAAGGACGGGATGGAAGCGCTGCAATTGGCGCGCCTGCATCACCCGGACTTGATCCTCATGGATATTCAGTTGCCCGAGGTTTCCGGCCTCGAAGTGACCAAGTGGATCAAAGAAGACGACGATCTGAAGGCGATTCCGATCATCGCCGTGACCGCGTTCGCGATGAAGGGCGACGAGGAAAAGATTCGCGAAGGCGGTTGCGAAGGCTACATCGCCAAGCCCATCTCGGTTGCGAATTTTCTCCAGACCGTCGCAAGATTCTGTGCCTGACGGCGCACCAGCCCCATGAAGCAAGACCATGTCCGCGCGCATACTTGTCGTTGACGACGTCGAAGTGAACGTCAAGGTCCTCGAGGCGAAGCTCTCGAGCGAGTACTATCAGGTTTTGAGTGCGAATGACGGCATGGCCGCACTCGACATCGCGCATCGCGAACATCCCGATCTCATCCTGCTCGACGTCATGATGCCGCGCATGGACGGGTTCGAAACCTGCCGGCGTCTGAAGGCGGATCCGAGCACGGCGGACATTCCGGTGGTGATGGTGACGGCCTTGTCCGAGCCCGCCGACCGCGTGCGTGGCCTCGAGGCCGGGGTCGACGACTTCCTCACCAAGCCCGTCAACGACACGGCGCTTTTTGCGCGCGTGCGCTCGCTCGTCCGGCTGCGGCGTATGATGGAAGAATGGCGGCATCGCGAGGATGTTTGCGGCCGCTTCAACACGCTTATCGAGAAGGACGGGCCCCAGGAGAACACCAGCCCGGCCCGCATTCTTCTCTGGGAGGAAAATCCCTTCGCCAGCACGCGTATCGCCGAAATTCTGACGCCGCTCGCCAGCGAGATCGTGCGTCCGACCCAGCCGGAAGAAGTGATCTCGTGCTGCGATCCGACGATCGACCTGGTGATCCTCAGCATGTCCGGCAAGGTCGATGCGCTGCGCGTGGTCTCGCAGCTGCGCGCCAACGAGCCCAGCCGGCCGGTCCCGATTCTGTTGATCGGGGATCCCGACGAGCTGCCGCGCCTTGCCAAAGGGCTCGACCTCGGCGCGACCGACTACATCGTGCGGCCGCTCGACCGCAACGAGCTGCTGGCGCGCGCCCGCACCCAGATTCGCCGCAAACGCCTGCAGGATCGCTTGCAGGAAAACTATCAGAAGAGCCTCGCTCTGGCGCTCACGGACGGTCTCACGGGCGTCTATAACCGGCGCTATCTTTCCGCCCATCTCGACGGCCTGTTCGCCGGCATCGGCGAAGGCGCACAGGGCCCCGCTCTGCTTCTCTTCGATATCGATTGGTTCAAGCGGGTCAATGACGCGCATGGCCATGCTGCGGGCGATGCCGTTCTGCGGGAAGTCACCAATCGCGTGCTGCGGCATGTGCGCGGCTTCGACTTGGTCGCGCGTTATGGCGGCGAGGAATTCGTCGTGGTGCTGCCGGAAACGCCGCTGCCGGTCGCGTTGGTGGTGGCCGAGCGTCTACGCAGCGTGATCGCGGAAAAGCCGATCGAAGTGGGCGAGCCGCGGATCGGACTGCCGATCACCATCAGCATCGGCGTGGCCATGACTCGCGGCGCGAACGAAACCCCGGAAAGCCTGCTGCAGCGCGCCGACGAAGCGCTCTACGCCGCGAAGAACGGCGGGCGCAATTGCATTCGCGTCGCCGAGCCCGATGCCGAGCCGTCCGCGCAATTGATGTCGGCGAATGCCAGGGCCTAATTCGCCCTGCTGAAATACCGAGCATCAGGCGGCCTTGCCCAAAGCAAAGGCAGATCACCGCCGAGACAAAGAAAAAGCCGCTCGCTTGCGAGCGGCTTTGCGACCGGCAGATGCCGATCCGACGTCCTACTTTATTTTGCCTTCTTTGAAGACGACGTGCTTGCGCACGACCGGATCGTATTTCCGGAGCTCGAGCTTTTCCGTCTTGGCGCGCGGGTTCTTCTTCGTCACGTAGAAGTAACCGGTATCCGCGCTGCTCACGAGCTTGATCTCGATGGTATTGCTTTTTGCCATGGAAGCCTGCCTTTAAGGATGCCGCGGAGATTACCGCCGCCGCCGGCACGGCGCAATGGCCGCGGCGGCCACGCACACTCGACCATAGCAAGCCCTCGGCCCCGATGCAAAAGCGCGCAGGCGGCGGGATGGCGTTGATTTTGGGGTACGACTTCTTTAGGACCTAGTCCGCCAAGTGATGGCGCGTGGCGCTGGGGGGCAGCCGGCACGATCAAGAATAAAAGCGTGCCTCAGACTAACGATCCCAGCCATGAAAGGTGTCGCGGCAGCGAACGGACGGCATAGCGCCGAACCGGAGCAGCCGATTGTCGTGTCGCCGTCGCCATTTCTTGGCGGCGTTGCGGCCGCAGGGGGCGAATTGTCTGGGGGCATGATTATGGCGATTGCGTCGCTGCCATTGTTTTATCTGATCGGTCTGATCCTCGCTGCCGCGTCGGCGAGTTATCTGCTGCTCGCCATCTGGCGCGTCGCGCGTTTCTATGGCCCCAGCGAAAGCGGATTTTCGACGCCGCCCGCGGTGACCATCCTGAAACCGGTCTGCGGCGCCGAGCCGCTTCTCTATGAATGCCTGCGGTCGTTTTGCATGCTCGATTACGCGAAGCTGCAAATCATCTTCGGCGTCGGCGATCCGGCCGATCCGGCGATCGCGGTCATCGACCGGCTGCTCAACGAATTTCCCGAGCTCGATGCCAGCCTGGTCATCGACAGCGCGGTGCACGGCACGAATTTGAAGGTCAGCAATCTGATCAACATGTATCGCTCGGCCAAGCATGACGTCGTGATCGTCTCCGACAGTGACACGGCTGTGGCGCACGATTGTCTCGCCGCGCTGGTGGCGCCGCTCGCCGACAAGGGCGTGGGCGCGGTCACCTGTCTTTACAAGGGCGCGCCGGCGCCGGGCTTCGCCTCGACCCTCGGCGCGATGTTCGTCAATGACTGGTTCCTGGCGTCGGCCGTGGTGGATGCCGGGATGCGCGACGTCAGTTATTGCTTCGGTCCGGTGACGGCGATACGCCGCGACGCACTCGAGGCAATCGGCGGCTTCCGCATGCTCAGCTTCCATCTCGCCGACGACTTCATGCTTGGCCGCCTGATCGCAAATGCCGGTTACAAAGTAAAACTCGCGCGTTACGTTCCCGATATCGTCGTCGCCGAGGATGGCAGCTCGCTGCTCCGCCACGAGCTGCGCTGGGCGCGCACGGTGCGCACGGTGAAGCCCGGCGAGCATTTTCTTTCCGCGGTGATGGAGCCTTTGCCGGTGCTGCTCCTGGCCTTGCTGCCCTATCCGGCGCTCGGCGGCTGGGCTGTCTTGGGCGCGGTGGTGGCGTTGCGCGTGGTGCTGCATTACCTGGTGCGCCGGCGGTTTGCGATTGCGACGCCGGCGCAGCCGTGGCTGTTGCCGGTGCGCGAATGTTTGTGCTTCGGTATTTGGCTGGCCAGCTTCTGGAGCAGCAATGTAAGCTGGCGCCAACGCGATTTCGTTATCGCTTCCGGCGGCAGGCTGGTACCGCGCGCCATCGCTTCCGCGGCCACGAGTGGCGGTTCTTGAAACAACTCATCGTCACCGCAGATGATTTCGGCCTTACCCTTTCCGTCAACCAGGCGGTCGAGGAAGGTCATCGCCGTGGCATTCTGACCGCGGCAAGCCTTATGGTCACGGGCGACGCGGCGGGCGATGCCGTGGCGCGCGCACGGCAGATGCCGAAATTGGGTGTCGGCTTGCATCTTGTGCTGGTCGATGGCGTCCCTGTCTTGCCGCGGGAGGAGATTCCGGCCTTGGTCGGTGCCGATGGCCGCTTTCCGAACGATGTCTTCGGCCTCGGCGTTCGCATCTTTTGCCTTCCCGATGCGCGCCGCCAAGTTGCCGCGGAAATCCGCGCGCAGCTCGAAGCGTTCCGCCGTACCGGGCTCGCGCTCGATCACGTCAACGCCCACCATCATTTCCATCTTCATCCGACGATCCAGCGCGAGCTGCTGCGCCTCGCATCCGAATTCGGCATCAAAGCGATACGCGTTCCGTTGGAACCGGCCTTCGCGGCGTGGCGCGCCGGCGGCCGCGGCTTGGTCCGCTGGGGAACCGGTCTGATCGAGGCCGGGCGCGCCGCCGCGCTCAAACGGCGGCTCGATGCGGCCGGCATTCGCCGCAACGATTGGATCTTCGGGCTTTCCGATAGCGGCGAGATGGTGAGCGAGCGCATGGCGCGCTATCTCGAATTGTTGCCCGACGGCGTCTCCGAGCTTTACGTGCATCCGGCAACCGAGCGGCCTGCCGAGTATCCCGCGCATTACCGCAGCCGCGGCGAATTCGAAGCGCTGATCGATCCGGCGGTCGCCCAAATCATCGCGCGCCGCCATATCGCGACGATGTCCTTTGCCGCGCTGAGCGAAGCCGCATGAAGCTGGGAATCGCCATCGCCGCCTTGCTCGGTTTCGTCGCGGTCGTTTTTCTGGTCGCGTGGTATGGGCTCGCGGGCGTCGGCAACGCGTTGGAGCTCGCGGGCTGGAAGGGGCTTGCGGCGATCACCGCCTACCATCTGCTGCCGCTTGCTCTGTGCGGACTCGCTTGGCGGGCCTTGTTGTCCGGGCCGACGGCCGGTCCGTTGGCTTTCGTGTGGTTTCGCTGGGTCAGGGATGCCGGCAGCGACCTGCTGGCCTTGCTGCCCGGCACCGGCGAAATGCTCGGCATCCGTGCGATGAAGCTCGGCGGGATCGACATCAATACCGCCGCCGCCGCGACCGTGGTCGATATCACGGTCGAAATGGGCGCGCAGATCGCCTTTACCTTGGTCGGTTTCGCGATTCTGCTCGACCGGCCGGCCAGCCCGCTCGTGCCTTGGACCCTGGTCGGGCTGGCGGTTGTCGTGCCGCTCGCCTGCGGCCTGTTCTTTGCGCAACGCCTCGGCCTGATCGGGTTGCTCGAGCGCTTCGCGGGAAGGCTCGCCAGCGATTTCGGCTGGACGGCACTAACTTTTGCGAACGGGTTGGAAGAGCGGGTCCACGCGATCTACCGCGATCGCGGCGCGATCGGCCGCGCGGCCGTAACGCATTTCCTCGCCTGGATCGTCGGGGTCGGCGAAGCCGGCATTGCCCTCAGCCTTATGGGCGTGAAGCCCGGCCTCGGCTCCCTGATCGTCCTCGAAAGCCTCACCTTCGCGTTGCGCAGCGCGGCCTTCTTCGTGCCCGCCGCGGCCGGCGTGCAAGAGGGCGGTTATGTGCTGCTGGGCGGCGCGTTGGGGATCGCGCCCGATATCGCGCTCGCTTTATCGCTGCTGAAGCGCGGCCGCGAACTCGTGCTCGGCACGGCCGCGCTTCTGCTTTGGCACTCGGTCGAGAGCCGACGTTTGTGGCGGAAGGCGCGGGTCGGCGATCTGCCGGCCGTGCTCGCCGTCAATGAAGCGTCGCGAGATAATCGATCAATGCCTTCCGGTCGCCGGCGTCTTTGATGCCCGGAAAGAGCATCTTCGTGCCGGCAACGACCGCTTGCGGATCGGTGATGTATTTATCGAGCGTCGCCTGGTCCCAGGTGAGACCCGCGCCTTTCATCGCCGGCGTATAGGCATAGTCGCCGAGGCTGCCCGACTTGCGTCCGACCACGCCGAAGAGCGACGGGCCGAGCTTGTTGGTGCCGGCCTCCGGCGAATGGCAAACCGAGCAATTGTCGTTGAACACGTCTTCGCCGCTATCCGCGGCGGCGCGCTGCGCTCCCACGCTTGCGGCGAGCGCCACGAGGAGGAAGAGGGCGGGGGCGTTCGTCGTGCTGAATTTCACTGGCTTTTCTCCGCTATTGATGAGAACGAGAATGTCGGCAAGGTCCGTAAACATCCCATTATAGGAGGGCGCGCCGGCCCGTCGCCGAGACTATTTACCATGGTCGCGCAGGGGATGAGCACGGGCTAAATTCGTGCTAGCATGAAAAAAAATCGATAGGAGCCGGCCATGCCGCGATACGTGAATTTCATCCCCGAGGGCGTCATTCCCGCATGTTTGCTGCCGTTCCGCGAGGATCTCGCGATCGACGAGCCCGCCTTCCGGCGCCATTTGAGCGACGTCGCCGCTGTGTCCGGGATTGCCGCGATCACGATCAATGCCCATGCCTCGGAAGTCGCGTCCTGCAGCTTCGACGAGCAGCGCCGCGTTCTTGCCATCACCGAAGACGAAATCGGGCGAAAGCTGCCGATCGTCAACGGGGTTTATGCCGAAGGCAGCCTCGAGGCCGCGCGCCTCGCGCGCATGGCGCAGGACGGCGGCGCCTCGGCGCTGCTGGTGTTTCCGCCGGGTCCATTCACCCTTGGCCAGCGGCCCGACATGGTCATCGAGCATTTCAAGCGCATCGCCGATGCGTCGGACTTGCCGATGATCGTTTTCGAGTATCCGCTGCAAGGCGGGCAGGGCTATCCGCTCGACACGCTCTTGAAGCTGGTCGCTGCGGTGCCGACGATCCGCGCGATCAAGGACTGGACGCCGCAAGTTCCGGCGCATGAGCGCAATATCCGCACGCTGCAAGCGCTCGATCCCGCCATCAACGTGCTGAGCACCAATAGCTCGTGGCTGTTCAGCTCGCTGGTCCTCGGTTGCAAGGGTTTGCTCTCTGGCTCGGGCAGCGTCATTGCCGATCTTCAAGCGCGTCTTTTCCGCGCGGTGCAGGCCGACGACCTCGCCGACGCGCGCCGCCTCAACGACCGCATCTATCCGACCGCCGAAGTGTTTTACGCCGATCCCTTCGTCGACATGCATAACCGGATGAAGGAGGCGCTGGTCCTCTTGGGCAAGCTGCCGCGTGCGACGGTAAGGCCGCCGCTGGCGAAGCTCTCGCAGGCCGAGATCGAACGCATCCGCAGCGCGCTGATTCGCGCCGGGTTGCTCGAGCGGGGCGCGCGCAGCGCCGCCTGAGCGCTTAGGCAGATTTTGTCCGATTGGCGGCAGGCTTGGCGCTGCGCGCCATCAGCAGCGACAGCGCGGTAAAGGCGGCGGCGCACAGGAAGATCACGCGCGGCTCGCCTTGATCCATCAGCCAGCCGTAAAGCGGCGGCGCGATCACCGCCGAGACGGCGAAGCCCGTGCTGACAAAGCCGAACACCAGGCCGAAGGATCCCGCCGGCGTCACCGCGCGCACGATCATGTCGCGCGATGGCATGATGATCCCGTTCAGCAGGCCGGTGAGCGCCATCATCGCCACCAGCACGGTCGGGCTGAATTCGACGAAGGCGAGGATGAGGATCGTTACGCCACTGGCGGCAAGACCGAGCGTTGCCGTGCGCAACGGATTCTTGAGACGGCTGGCGATGACCCCGCCCGACAACACGCCCAGCGCGTTGAAGATCAGGAAGGCGGTCAAGGCGATATTCGCCGCGGCGATCGGCGTGCCGTAAAGCGAACCGAGGACGACGATCGAGAAATTCGACAGCGCGCCGCCGGTCATGGTCAGAAAGGCAAAGAACACGAAGCTGCGCAGGATCGGTCCCGACAGGAGAATCTTCCATCCGCCAGGTTGCGGCGCCGCGGCGGCGTCTTCCTTGCGCGTCTCGTCCTTGCGCCGATCCGACAGCACGTCCTTCTGCAGGAGTAGCGCGATCGCGACCGCATAGGTCACCACGGCGACCCCGAGGAACCCGCTGCGCCAGCCCCAAAGCCCCGCCATGCCCAGCATGAAAACCGGCGTCGCCGCCTGGCCGGCCATGCCGAGGAAGGTGTGGATCGAGTAAGCCTGCGCCATGCGCGGCGGCGACACGCCATGCGACAGGATCGCGTAATCCGCAGGGTGATAGATGGTGTTGGCGAGGCCCAGGAAGGCGTAGCCGAGCAGCAGCGCCCAATAAGCTGGAATGAGGCCGATGATCGCCGCGCCGCTGCCGCTAAGGACGAGCGCCGCCACCAGCAAAATCCCCGAACCGAGCCGGTCCACCACGAAGCCGGCCGGCGTTTGCAAGGTCGCCGAAAAGAAGCCGTAAACCGCCATGGCGAAGCCAAGCTGGGCGAAGCTGACGTCGTACTCGCCGCGCGCGAAGATGAACAGCGGCGGCAGCATCATCACGTAGACATGGCTCATGAAGTGAGCCGCGCCGACCAGGCTGATGACTTTGACGTCGCGCAGCTTGCCGGCCGCGCCCGCGTCTTGGGTGAGTTCCGCCATCTCTTGTCCGCTTTGCCCGACTTGTTTCCTCGGGCATTTCCTAGCATGACAAGGGCGGAAAATCGAGTGCGCGGGGCACGGGGCTTGGTTGCAGGGGCCGCCGGGAAAGGCTGGGCTTGGTAACATGGTGGAGAAAGCGTTACCGGGGCAGGGGATGACACTCTTCGATCTCAGCGGCAAGACCGCAGTGATCACCGGATCATCACGCGGCATCGGCCGGGCAATTGCCGAAGCCATGGCCGGGCTCGGCGCCCGCGTGGTGATTTCAAGCCGCAAGGCCGGGGCTTGCGCGGATGTCGCTGCGGCCATCCGCGCTGCAGGCGGCCAGGCCACGTCCATCCCTTGCGATGTCGGCGACAAGTCGCAGCTTCAAGCCTTGGTCGAGGGCACCCGCCAGGCTTTCGGCGGCATCGATATTCTGGTGAACAATGTCGGCGCCAATCCGGTCCTGGGGCCGTTACAGACTCTGTCGGACGAGGCCTTCGACCGGGTGATGACCAACAACGTGAAAAGCGCGCTGTGGCTGACGAATCTCGTGCTGCCCGAAATGGCGGCGCGGCGCGATGGCGCGGTGATCTTCGTGGCCAGCATCGCCGGCTTGCGCGGCTCGCCGGGAATCGGCGCCTATGGCGCGGCCAAGGCCGCGCTGATGCAGCTGGCGCGCAGCCTCGCTTGCGAATGGGGCCGGCACAATATTCGTGTCAATACGCTTGCACCGGGCCTCATCAAGACCGATTTCGCGCGTGCGCTGTGGCAGGACGAAAACCTGGCGCGGCGGCGTATCGCGGACACGCCGCTCGGCCGGCTCGGCGAAGCGAGCGACGTCGCCGGCGCTGCGGTTCTGCTCGCATCCCCCGCCGGCAGCTTCATCACCGGTCAGACGATCGTGATCGATGGCGGCGTCACGATCGCCGGCTGAGAGGTTGTCCTGCGCGGCGCTATTCACTAGCTTGCCGGCCGGGAGGAGACCCCTATGAAACTTGCCGCCATCGCCTTTTTCAGCACCGTGACCGCGTCTTGCGCCGCGGCCTTGCTCGCCCCGCCGGCCCACGCGGCGGAGGCGAGCTTCGACATCCATGTCGTCGACGATTTGACCGGGGGTGCGGCCTTCCTCGGCAAGGAAGAGCAGCAGGCGCTGCAAATCTTCGAGAAGCTGGTCAACCAGCAAGGCGGCATTGGCGGCACGCCGTTGCATTTCGTCTTTCACGACGACCAGTCGAACCCGCAAGTCGCGGTGCAGCTCACCAACGACGTGCTCGCGCTTCATCCCGCGATGGTGCTCGGCTCGGGCTTCGTTGCGACCTGCAACGCGATGGCGCCGCTGATGCAGAACGGGCCGGTCATGTATTGCTTCTCGCCGGGGATTCATCCGCCGCCCGGCAGCTATGTCTTCGTTTCCGGCGTCTCGACCTTCGATCAATCGGCGGCGATGGTGAAGTATTTCCGCATGAAGGGCCTGACCAAGCTCGCGCTCGTTACCAGCACCGACGCCACCGGGCAGGACGCCGATCAAGGCTTTGCCGAATTGCTGAAGCAGCCCGACAACGCCGCGATCAAGGTGGTCGCGCATGAGCATTTCAATCCCTCCGACGTCAGCATTTCGGCGCAGATCGAAAGCATCAAGGCGGCAAACCCGCAGGTGCTTGTCGGTTGGGCCACCGGCGCGCCGAGTGCCACGATCTTCCGCGGCGCCGTGCAGGCCGGGCTGACCCTGCCGATGGGCACGACCGGCGGCAACATGACTTACGCGCAGATGAAGAACTTTGCCGCCTTCCTGCCGCAAGAGCTTTACCTGCCGTCGCCGCTCTGGCCGGTGAGCGCCGATCCGCAGCCCAAGCTTGCGCTTGATCCCGCCGTGGCCGCCAAGCAGAAAGACTTCTTTGCCGCTTTCGCGGCGGACGGCACCAAGCCCGACGAAGGCTCGACCTTGGCCTGGGATCCGGCGATCATTTTGGTCGATGCCTTGAAGAAGCTCGGCACCAAGGTCACAGCGGCGCAGCTGCGCGACTACCTGCTGCATCTAACGGGCGCGGCCGGGGTGAACGGCATTTACGATTTCGAGAAATATCCGCAGCGCGGCCTGTCGATCGACAACACCATCGTCACGCGCTGGAATGCGCCCGCCGATCGCTGGGACGTGGTCGCGAAACCGACCGGGACGCCGCTCGGCCCATGAGTCAGTCCGGCAAGAAGCTTGTCATCTGTCAGACCTCCGAAGTCCTCGATGGCGAATTCGCGACCCGCGTGGTGGTCGATAATGTCGCCTACGCGGTCTATCGCTTGGGCGAACGCTATTATGTCAGCCAGGACATGTGCAGCCACGGACCCGGTTCCCTCGGCGAAGGCGCCATCATTGGCGAGGAGGTGGAATGCCCTTTTCACCAAGGGCGTTTCCACATTCCCACCGGCAAGCCCACTTTGCCGCCCTGCACCGACCCGGTCCGGGTCTGGACCGTGCATTTGGATGGCGACCAAATCTGGATTGACCCCGAAGAGCCGCCGTCTCATCGTTAGACCCAGACCCTCACCCTTCTCCAATACTAGGTGAAACCATGGCTACATCGCCGGCGGACAATAAACAGCTGACCGAGGTCGGCGCGGGCACCCCGATGGGCGATCTCATGCGGCGCTACTGGTTTCCGGCGCTGCGCGCGGATGAATTGCCGGCACCGGATTGTCCGCCCGTGCGGGTTCAGCTTTTGGGCGAGAAGCTGGTCGCGTTTCGCGACAGCGAAGACCGTATCGGCCTGATCGACGAATTCTGCGCCCATCGACGGGTTTCGCTGTGGTTCGGGCGCAACGAGGAATGCGGGCTGCGCTGTCCCTATCACGGCTGGAAATACGACGTGAACGGCCAATGCGTCGATCTGCCCTCGGAGCCCGAGGAAACCGGCATGCGCAGCCGGATCAAGCTCAAATCCTATCCCTGCATCGAGCGCGGCGGCATCATCTGGACCTATATGGGGCCGCCGGAATTGAAGCCAGCGCCACCAGGCTTCGAGTGGGCGCTCGTCGCGCCCGAGCAGCGCTATATCTCGAAGCGGCTGCAGGAATGCAATTACCTGCAAGCCGTCGAAGGCGGGATCGATTCGAGCCACGTCTCGTTTCTGCACGAGAGCGCCTTGAAAGGCGATCCGCTGTTCCAAGGCAGCAAGGGCAATGAATACAACCAGCGCGACCGCATGCCGATTTTCGACGTCGCCGAGTTCGACGGCGGCTTGCTGGTCGCGGCGCGGCGCAATGCCGATAGCGGTCGTTATTATTGGCGCATCACGCCTTGGATCATGCCGTTTTATACCTTGATTCCGCCGCGCGGCGGCAACCCGATCGGCGGCCATGCGTGGGTCCCGATCGACGACAACAACACCTGGTCCTGGAGCATCAGCTACCATCCGCGGCGCGCGCTCACGCGCGCGGAAATCGCCGCCATGGACAATGGCGCCGGGATTCACGTCAAGGCGATCCCCGGCACCTTCATTCCGCTCGCCAACAAGACCAATGACTATCTCATGAGCCGCGACGCGCAGGTTTCGGGCGCATCCTTCAGCGGCATCGAAGGCGTCGGCATGCAGGATGCGTCGCTGCAGGAAAGCATGGGGCCGATCATCGACCGCAGCCAGGAAAACCTGGTCTCGACCGATAACGGCATCATCATGGCGCGCCGCGCGCTGTTGCGGGCGATGAAGGCCAATCGCGAAGGCAAGAAGATCCCGGGCCTCACCCCGGAATCGCAACGCGTGCGCTCTTGCGCCATCGTGCTGCCGAAGGACGTGAAGTTTGCCGAAGGCGCCAAGCACGGGCTCTTCTGCGAGCTCGGCACCGATCCGGTCACGGTCTGACGCCGGGCGGAACAGAAAAAGCGGCCTGAAGCAGTCCAACCGGCGCTGCGCTTCGCCCGGGAAGATAAGCGGCAAGGTCAGGTGAATGGGGGGCTGACATGATCGTCGCGGCGGGGACGCCGTGATTCAGGCGATCCAAATCGTCATCGGCGGCTTGCTGCAAGGCGCGGTCTTTGCCGTTCTGGCCTTGGGATTCTCGCTGGTCTATCGCGTGACCGGGGTCATCAACCTGTCGCAAGGCGGGTTCTGCGTGCTGGGCGCGCTGCTAATGTACACGCTTCAGGTCAGCTGGAACCTGCCCATCGCGGTGGCTTTCATCGGCGCGGCGGCCGGTACGGTGCTGGCCGGCCTCGTCATCGGCTACACGACCTTCGTGCCGGCACTGGCACGGCTGCCGGTGAGCAGCATTCTGGTGATGACGGCGGGGCTCCTGACCTTGCTCCAAGGCGCGTTGCTGATCGGCTGGAGCAGCCAGCCCTACGCGCTGCCGCCGATCTCGGGCGAGGCGCCGGCGGTTATCTTGGGCATCCGCCTGCCGACCCAGGGTTTCTGGATCGTCGGCGCGGCATGCGTGATCATCCTCGGGCTTTGGTATCTGCTGGCGCGGACCCGGCTGGGCCTGGCGCTCAGGGCCTGCGCCGAGAACCGGCTCGCCGCGCGGCTGATGGGTATCGATGTGCCGCGCATGACTTTGTTCAGCTTCGCGCTCGCGGCCCTGATTGCGGCGATCGGCGGCATTGCGGTGGCGCCGATTACCTCGCTCGAATTCGACACCGGCGGTTTCTTCACCAATTTCGGGTTCATCTCGGTGGCCGTGGGCGGGCTCGGCGCCTTTGCCGGCTCGGTCTTGGGCGGGCTGGTGCTCGGCGTCTCGGAGCAGCTCGCGGCCGGCTATGTCTCGTCGCTCTTCGCCAATGGCCTCGCTTTGGCATTGCTTCTCGCGGTGCTGCTGTGGCGGCCGAACGGCCTTTTTTCCGCCGGGCCGGCGCGGCGCCAGGATGTGCGCGACGAGCAGCGTATCCATCGCGCCATCGTGCGTCTCGAAGGCAGGGGTGGCCTGTGGTTCAGCGGCCTCGCGATGTGCTTCGTCCTCGCTTTGCCGCTGGTTCTGCCGGCGGGGGGCGTCCTGAATTCCCTGGTCATCACCGGAATTCTTTTCATCGCCGTGCTTGGCCTTGATGTCTTGATGGGATTTGCCGGCCAAGTCAGCCTCGGCCATGCCGGCTTCATGGCGATCGGCGGCTATACCGCGGCGATTCTGGCAACCACCTATCATTGGCCGCCGCTGCTCGGCATCGGCGCTGGGATCGCCCTCTCGCTGATCTGCGCATTCGCCCTCTCGCTCGTCACGACGCGGCTACGCGGCCATTTCCTGGCCTTGGCGACCCTGGCTTTCGGCCTGATGATCGATTCGCTGACCGTCGGCCTGACCGATGTGACCGGCGGGCCGTCGGGCCTGGTCGGGATCCCGTCCTTTTCCTTGGCCAGCTACGTCTTCGGCTCCGCCACCCAGATGTACTACCTCGTGGCCGGGCTCATCTTCGTCCTTGTGGCCGTGTTGCAGGGCGGGCTGCGTTCCGGCTTCGGCCGCGCGCTCAAAGCCATCCGCACGGACGAGACCGCGGCCGCCGCCTTGGGTGTCAACGTGGCGCGCTACAAGCTTGCTGCCGTTTGCCTCTCGGCCGCGCTCGCCTCCCTCTCGGGCAGCCTTTATGCCTTCTATTTCCATTTTCTCTCGCCCGAAATGGTCGGCGCCCCGCGCTCCTTCGAGATGATCGCGATGCTGGTTGCAGGTGGCGAGGGGACTTTGGTCGGCCCGATCCTCGGGGTTGCCGTGCTGACCTTGGCGCCCACCATCTTTCAGCCTTTCGCGCTCTACAAGACCTTCGCCGAAGGCCTATTGCTGGTGCTGTGCTTCCTGTGGCTGCCCGAAGGCATGTTCGGCACGGCGGCGGTCTGGCTTGCCCGGCAAACGCAGAAGCGCAAGGCCGAGACGCCGGTCGCGGGAGCCGTGCCATGACCGACATGGCCTTGGAAATCGCCGGGCTCGACAAGAATTTCGGCGGCCTCCACGCCGTCAACAATGTCAGCTTTGCCGTCCCGCATGGCAGCCTTACCGCGGTGATCGGTCCCAATGGCGCGGGCAAGACGACGGTGTTCAACCTCGTCACCGGCCTTTATCGGCCCGATGCCGGCGAGGTGCGCTTTTACGGCGCATCCTTGCTCGACCTGAACCCGGTTCAGGTGGCGTCGGCCGGCCTCATCCGCACCTTTCAGTCGGCGCGCATCTATCCCGGCATGACGGCGCGCGAAAACGTCCTGGCGGGCGCCCATCTCCATCTGCGCGCGAGCGCGATGGCGCAGATGCTGTGGCTCGGCGCAGCGCGGCGCGAGGAGCGCGAGCTTGCGGCGCGCGCTGACGCGCTGCTGGAGCTGGTCGGGCTCGCGGCGTTTCGCGATGTCGCGGCGACCGATCTGCCGATGGGCGGGCAGAAGCTGCTCGAAGTGGTGCGTGCGCTGATGGCGCGGCCGCGTTTGCTGCTGCTCGACGAGCCGGCGGCCGGCCTCAACGACGCCGAAACCGCCGAACTCGCCGAGCTGCTGCGCGCGATACGCGATGCCGGCATTTCGGTGGTCGTGGTCGAGCACAACATGTCGCTTGTCATGGGCGTCGCCGACCAGGTGATCGTGCTCGATGCCGGCACGGTGGTGGCCTCGGGAACGCCGCGCGACATCCAACAGGATGCGCGGGTGATCGCGGCCTATGTCGGCAGCGAAGGAGCCACCTGATGCTTGAGCTGAAGCGGGTCTCCACCGGCTACGAAGCGATCGACGTCATTCACGACATCGATCTCAGCGTCCGCGAAGGCGAGATCGTGGCGCTGGTCGGCGCCAATGGCGCGGGCAAATCGACGATGGTGAAGGCGATCTCGGGGATCATCCCGGTGCGCCGCGGCGAGATCATGCTCGATGGAAGACGCATCGACGGCGAAAGCCCGCGCGCGCGGGTGCTGGCCGGCATCGCCCAGGTGCCGGAAGGCCGCCAGGTTTTCGGCGGCCTGACCGTGCGCGAGAATCTGCGCCTCGGCGCCTATGCGCGCGGCCGCGAGCTCGCGCCGGCGCAGCTCGACGAGAAGATCGCCCGGATCGGCGAGCTCTTCCCGGTCTTGCTGAAGCGTCTCGTCGAGCCGGCGGCCAATCTCTCGGGCGGGCAGCAGCAGATGCTGGCGATCGGCCGCGGTCTGATGGCCGAGCCGCGCATTCTCGTGCTCGACGAGCCGTCCTTGGGGCTGGCACCGGTGCTGGTCGCCGATATTTTTCGCCTGATAGCGGGGCTGCGCAGCGAAGGCCGCGGGATTCTGCTGTCGGAGCAAAACGCGAAGCTTTCCCTCGCTATCGCCGATCGCGCCTATGTCATCGAAAACGGGCGGGTTGCCCTTTCGGGCACGGGCGAGCAACTGCTGCACGATCCCGGCGTGGCCGAGCGCTATCTCGGCGTCGGCAAAGGCGTGTCGGTCGCCGAAACGCCGCGTCACGCGCGGCTGGCCGCGCGCTTGAAAAGCGTGCTGTCGACCTGACGGAAAGAATCAATCGGCGGCGGAGGATTTTTTCTCGATCCGGGCAATGAGCCGATCGAGCACGACGCGCCATTGCTCGTCGGCAAGGTCTTTAAGGGACGGCTCGGCCGCGACTTCGTCCGCCAGCCAGTCCTGCCGGCGCGCGGTGGCCGAAGCCATCAGGGGATCGAGGCCGATCGCCGTCTCGGTGTCGGCGACCTCGCGCATCTCGGCGGCACGGCGCCGACCGTGCTGCACCACCCGGCCGATCAGATATCCCGCGAGCTTTTCCCAATCCATCTGCGGGAAAGTCTCTTCGAGCGAGGCGATGATCGTCTCCTCGACGCCATAGCGCCGCGAGGTAAGAAAACATTCGACCGCGAGCGCCTCGATGCCTTTGATCATGATGCTGCGGCACATCTTGATGGCCGAAGCTTGTCCGACGATCTCGCTCGCCATTTCCATCTTCATGCCGGCCGGATTGAGAATCGCAGCCAAAGCCGGCCCGTGTTTGCCGCCCAAGAGGATTGGCACTTTGATGCCATAGGGCGCGACCGGCGCCATCACCGCGCATTCGACATAGCTCGCGCCGGAGCATGCGACAGCGTCGGCATCGGCGCGCTTGGTTTCGGGCGAAACCGAATTGATGTCGACGAAGAACTGGCCGGGCGAAAGATAGGTTCCGGCTTCTTCCGCCACGTCGCGCGCGGCGGTCGCGGTCACGCAGGAGAACACGATGCGTGCGCCTTCGGCTGCCGCCGAAGCCGAGACGCAAGCCTCGATCTTCAGCTCGCGTGCCCGGTCGCGCAAGGCGGCGCCTTCGGCCGAGTTGTTGAAGAGGATGTCGTAGGTCGCGACCTCGAACCGCCCGGTCGCGAGGAATTCGCGCCCGAAGCGTTGTCCCACTTCGCCGAACCCGATGAGCGCGATCCGGCGCGGGTCGATCGGTCTTGCGGTCATGACGGCAACCTCGGCATCGCCGCTAAATTAGGCACGGCGATCCGGCCGGTCAATCGAACGGCCGAGCCGGCAGCCATTCCAGTGCACGGAATGCGCGCGGCTTAGAAGAACCGCCAGCCATTCTTGTAGACCGGCGTGAAGGCGACCTTTGAGGTAAGGACCAAATATTTCTCCTGGGGCAGTGCCAATTGTTCGACCAGGTTCGAGAACGAGCTTCCCATCGTGACGATGATCGACGATTTCTCGAGCGTGTAGATCCAATCGAACGGGTTTTCGGTAAGAGGAGAGATTTGTACCAACTGGTATCGGCTCTTCCATTCCTCCGGCATGTCGATTTGCAAATGGCCCAGCGAGCCCTCGGCATGGACGCAGATATATTCCTTGGTTACGTCCAGCTTTTTGAAGAGGTTTTTCTCGCGGGTACGATCGCGCTTGATCTTCAGATTCCATTTTTCGGCAAAAGGCACGCCCGCGACGGCGTATTTGTATTCGTCGAACTTCAGAAAGCCTGCATAGCGCTCGTTCTCGATCTTCAACCCGTTCAAATAATTATAGAGGCAAAAGATCCGGTCGCAGCCGAGCGCGCTCAGCATGCGATGAGGCGCGTGATAAAAATATTCATGCACCTCCGCCGGGTCTTCCGTCGCCTTGACCGGTAAGAAGTTGATTTGCGGCTCGGCCGCCGACATGAAGCCGACGAATTGTTCGTCGATCGGCCAATGCACCTCCGCGCCGCGATCGATGTAGTAGCGCGCGATCGGCAAGGCGATGATCAAATCGCCGATGCCGCGCGTCTGGATGATGCCGATTTTCTCCTTAGCCGCTGACCGGACGGCCATACACCCACCCGAAGGTTCACCACCGCGCCCGCGCCCGGAAACCGCCGAGCGCGATCCATTGCACCATAACGCGGCGCGCGCTCAAAGGCACTTCGTTGGCATTCGGAAACAGCGCGGCCGCAAACGCGCCGCGCCATGAAACATTGCGTGCGTTGCCCCGTGCGGCGATGGGTTATTCGTTCACGCGATCGGGGCTGGCCTCGCGTCTGCGGTTGCGGCCTCGTCGCCGGTCCGCCGCAGCAGCCGCGCGCGAATCCAGCGGTTCATCGGCGCCTCGTAGAGGCGATAGACCGTCTCGGCCGTCGCATAGGCGAGCGCGACAACGACGAGGAACCCCGTCAGCACGCCGCGGCCCGCGGCGAGTGGCGCCGCGACATAGAGTGCGGTGGCATGGAAAAGATAGAGGCCATAGCTGAGCTGACCGATCCGGCCGAGCGGCGCGGCCCAGCGTGCGGCGATGTCGACATAGCGCGAGCCGTGGATGAACATCAGGGCGCCGAGAATGAGCAGCGCCACGCCGCCATGATAGAAGGCGATCGCGATCGCCAGGGTGCCGGCGCCGATGGCGGCGATCGAGACTGCGCGTCCATGCGGCAAGCGCTCGCCGAGCAGTGCGCACAAGACGCCCAGCGCCAACGTATCGAAGCAAGCGAAGGAGTTGAACAATTTGACCAGCAGGCCCGCATGGAAGGCATCGGTGATCACGCGCGTGACGATGCCGATCGCGACTACGACCCAGAGCGCGGCATAAAGCCGCTTCCTTCCGCGCGCCCACAGGAAAAGGAGCGGAAAGGCGAGATAGAACTGCTCCTCGACCGCGAGCGACCACATCACGTCCCAATGAACGCCGCGGAACATGAATTCATTGCGGTGAAGGATCATCTCCCAGTTGTAGGTGAAGCTGAAAAGCGAGGCGAGAAATTCGCCGCCGAATACGGCATTCGGGTTGCGGAACGTGTATTGAAAGATGGGCGTGCCGGCGTCGCTGGCGGTCCAGATGATGGCGAGGCCGAGGAGCACGACGGCGACGAAGAGGGGCTGAATGCGCGCGATCCGGCGGATGTAGAAGTCGCGGGCGGAGAGCGCGAAGAGATCGCTTTCGCGCTGCATCGTCATGCGCGTGATGAGATAGCCGGAAATAATGAAGAACAAGGTCACGCCGTAAGTGCCGTGACCGGCGACCCGGACGAAGATGGCGCCAATTGCGGATGAGTCCGACGCCGCGAGCCCGGCATTCACCCAATGGAGCGCGATCACCGACAGGATCGCCGCGGCGCGCAGCACGTCAATGCTGATGTTGCGCGATCTCTCCACTGCCCTTACTTCCGTCGCCCGCGCGGGAGGTTATGTCGCCCTATGCATCGAAGGGACGATATCGAGGGGCCTATTTAGCGGAAAGCCGCGGTATATCAAATGGTTCTGTGATGGAAGCAATTTGAGGCCTGCGATCAAGCAGTGCCATGCCCCCAATGTAACAAAACAATCCCCATTTGGTTGGCCTTCAGGAGGTCGTGTGGAAGCGGCCGACTTCCGCGTTGGAGGTTTCCTGGCTACAGCGTGCGGCCGCAATGGAATGGGTTCGTTTCGTAATTTTGTCCGGCCACTGAGACACATTCCCTATCGTTCAGAAAATGGGTTCGTTTCGCAGAATCTCATCTGGTTGACGCGCTTGGATAGGTGGACAACGCGAGATCGTTGAGAAGATCTCTGGAACCGAAGGGCGCGCCTTCGGTTCCAGGTTCGGAGGTGTCATGAGCCGGTGTTATCCGTCCGATCATCGTCATTTGGAAGACCCAGCTTGAGCTGAGCGTCTGGGGACTCGACCGCGGCACTATCAGTAATTGTTATCTCCGCGACCATCGGTGCGGGGACCGCTTCTCCGTGGCGGCGCGCCTGACATCGCTCGAGCTCGATACGATATTGCTGACACAGTCGAGAGAGACTGATTTCGTACCGGCTGAACGTCGCGAGCGCTGAGGCGTTATGGACAAATGCCTCGCCGGGATTCTCACCGTCGCTAACGCCCAAGAGGGTGCACTCGAACCGAGGCGCTCGTCGCAAGCGCCACCCATAGACAACGATCTGTTCGACGAGCCCGGTCTCGATCTCGCCGACAGGAGCGTAGCCGTCGAGGAGAGCGCTACGGTAATTCTCGAGATCATCCGCGGCCTCATCCGGTAACATGATCTTATCGGCGGTAAGGCCATGACGAAGACTGTTCCGGCTTGTGATCGCACGGCCATCTGGGGTTCTCGGTCCGGTGCTGCGCTTTGCGTTGCGTTGATTGGCTTCGAATTGTTTACGGGAAGTCACAGGATACCTCTCTTCGATTTATGGTCCTCGGATGGTGTCGTCACGACAGGCGAGTAACGTTCCTTAATGTGCATTTTTCTCTCCAAAGGCATCGCAAGGATTTGCGATGTGCCGAGGACATTCGAGCAGACAGGGGATGAAATCGCAAAGTGTTTATAATGACTTATCGTGACATTCCGTGATGTTTCGTGACTTTCCGTGACATCCACCTTCAAAAGACCGAGCGCGGCCGCTCGTGTTGCTCGGTTTCACGTGCGTGGATCGTTTTGAAACGTCAACGTAGATCGAATTACTGTCCGCTCGATGTTTGCGGCTTCTAGAACTTGAGCTGGAGCTCATGTCACCGCGGGGGCTCGCGACCGCTGTTGCCGCTTTCTACTGCTGCGGAGACATCGACGGTCGGTGAGGGGCCATTATTTTTTCGACAGTGGTCGTTGAACTTCTTCAAGCGCCTCATAATTCGCACCTGGGTATCGTGAGATTCGGCGCAGATTTCAGCTAGAACGGCTGTCCAGTATGCCGCCGTGTCATCCAGACCATGCGCGACGCGATGGAGCTCGATCCGACGCGCTTCCAACTCAATTCGCATCTTGATGACTTCGGCGACCAACTTAGGATTGCGAACACGCCGCACCCCATCCCGTGTCATAAATGCGCGCGTTTCAACGAGTTGAATATCCTTCTCTAATTTATCGAACGCATCGTTTGTTTCATCGACCAACATTGTCTGATTCCTTGATTGCGGTTGCTCCGAGTCCCGAGAGGGCATTAGTTTCAAAGCGATGCTGCGAGCAGCGCCCTTGCGATGAGATAAACGTAACGTCACGACCAGCGGTCGCCCCAATATTTCGGGTCTGCTGCGATCCCTCTGACGGGTGCTTATCCTGGCCGATCTGCCCTGATGAGCGGACGGTCTTTCGCCCTAGGGACGATTCTCTTATCGGCGGTAGTCGCCTCTGGCGATGCTGGGAGGTTGCTCCCGGGCGAGCATCAAATGGATGCGCGATATGTTTTGTATTTGATCAGATAACTGAAGGATGTGTGTCTTGAGCCACGCACGGCGTAGCGGTTCTCGTGGCGTCTTGACGGTGAGCCGAGATCGTACCGTCGCCAGGACGAATACGCAGGATTGCTAACCTGGTGGTCGTGACTTTGGCGCTCCGACCGCGTCGTCGACAATATACCGGATCGAAATACCATCGACCGGGCTGTGAGCGACGACGGTGGCGAAGAACTCGATCGTCTTCCAATTCGCAGCCTCGGCTACGAAATCGAAAGCTTGGATCCAACCCAGATAGAGAACGTCGCGCTCGCCGTCCGGGTCGATCGCGTCGACCAATTCAACGACTTTGCTGAGATCATCGCGCTGCGAACGCGTGAATTGCCAATGTGTGACCGGCCACCGTCCGGTTCCAGGAGGAGGCACGCCGAAGCGGTACTTGTCAACTGCGGCAATGCCTGCCAGACCGACCGCGATCTGGGCGAGTGCGTCAAGACGGCTCGGTATGCCGGGGCGGTCCTCGCCCTCAAACTCTATCCCGTCAGTATCGACGCATCGGATTGCCAAACCTTCCTCCAAGGCCGCGACAACCTGACCTGCGGCGCGGAACGCGTTGCGCTCACTCACAGGGCGGCTTTCCTTTTGAAAGGCGAGACCGCGACACGTGCCGATGAAGCAGATCGCGCTTGCAAGTTCCATTTGGAAACGCGGGCCAACACGCCTTCCCCGTGATCATCCGTTAGAGTGGATCTCGGGTTTCGACAAGAGGAGAGCGCCGAACCTCGGGTAGTAGCTTGCTTTCATCTTACTTTCGGGACTCAGGTTGCCGGTTCTTCAGACGCACGCCAGGCCCGCCACCGTTTTGCGCAATAAATTCGACCCCGGCAGTCTCGAGGGCCTGACGGATTACCACCAAGGTCGCCTCCCGAGGGTCTCGTGCGCCGCGCTCAAAGTCCACGATGGTGCGCTTCGAAACCCTCGCTCGTACTGCCAGCTCGTCTCGTGGCCAATCTATCAGTGCACGCGCCGCCCGGCACTGCGTAGCAGTAATTATCATATTTAGATCCTTATTGCACTTTTTATGTTGATATTGAGGATCTATTATCGCATTATAAGCGCGAGATAGACACGGAAAGGGAAACACCGCCAGCGACCCACTCGCCAACCCGTAGACACACCACGAACGCATTTTGGGAAAAGGAGTGACACGTGAAATCCATTTTGTTCGATCAGCTGAACCAATATGAATACCTTAGAGAACAGCTAGAGGCCGAATTTCCCGCAATCGACGACGAGACGCTGACGGACACGTTAGAAGGCTTGAGCACACTCCCGGAAGCGATGGCGGCGGTGATACGCTCTTACCTCGATGATCTCGCACTCGCGTCGGCGTTGGGTCTGCGCATCACGGACATGCAAGCACGGCTCTCGCGCATTGAAATGCGCGCCGATCGCAAGCGCGGGCTCGTCACCTACATCATGACGCGCACCGAGATCAAAAAAATCGAACAGCCAGATTTCAGCGCGTCTCTTCGCGCGACGCCGCGGCAGCTCGTTGTCAGCGACGAAAAACTCATACCCGAAGCGTTCTGGGTCCCACAGCCCCCGAAACTTGACCGTCGAAGACTCACAGCGGCGCTGAGCGCCGATGCTTCGATACCGGGTGCAATCCTCGGCAATGGCGGTTCGACGATCTCGGTGAGGACAAAATAATGGCCTTTAATGAGACGCAGACTCATGAACTCGCGGGCAAGCTGCCCGAGCGGCACGTAAAGACCCGGGAGCAACGAGGGAAGACGCTTTCTTATGTCGAAGGCTGGCACGTCATTGCCGAGGCGAACCGCATCTTTGGCTTCGATGGTTGGGACCGGGAGACAGTTTGGGCCGAGCGGCTATGGGAAGATGCGAGACGGGACCCAAAAGCCTGTGCCTATGGGGTACGGGTACGGATCCGGGTGCGTGCCGGCACAACGATCGTGTGCCGGGATGGCAGTGGGGTGGGGCACGGCACCGGCTCGACCCTCGGAGAGGCGCATGAGAGCGCACTCAAAGAGGCAGAGACCGACGCCATGAAGCGGGCGCTCGTGACTTTTGGCAACGTCTTCGGCCTGGCGCTGTATGATAAGCAGCAGAGCGGGGTGCGGCACCGGGCCAAGAGCGCTCCGCGACCCGCGTTAGTCAAGAACCCCTTGGAGTTCTACGGGGCGGACGGAGAGGTGCTAAGCCGCCACGAAACAGCGCCAATATTTTGTACCGCGCTCAAGACGGCCATGACGAAGGTTACCGGTGTCGAGGAGCTGCAGGCGTTTTGGGTCCGAAACGAACCATCGGTCAACCGCATTCGCGCCGAATGGCCTGATCTGCTGACGCCGCAGGGTCTGCATTACGCTGATTTGCTCAAGGACGTCTACCACCGGAATCTCGCGCGGGTCCAAGCTCCGGGCCCGGCACCTCTTCCCGAAACCGAAAAACATGTCGTCGACAAATCAGCCCTGCTCCTTAGCGCACCGAGAAGGGTGCGCGATCGCGATCATCTGCGCTTGGTTGCGTCGCTACCTTGTCTCATCTGTGGGCGAAGTCCAAGCCAAGCGCATCATCTTCGCTTTACTCAGGCACGTTCGATGAGCAGTAAGGTAAGCGATGAGTGGACGGTGCCGCTGTGCATAATCCATCATCGCGCACTGCACGACGTCGGCGACGAAGCAGCGTGGTGGGAAGAACAGAGACTCGATGCCAAAGCCGAGGCCGAGAAATTGTGGCGAGAACGTCGCACTGAAGTCGGTGCAGCAACGATTTCACCGACAAAACCGAATGAAGAGGTAGAAGACCGCGCGGTCGAGATTAGTGCGACGGCGTCATAGTAAATGACGTCCGACAGCGGGCGCATTTTTTGACCAACATAAGCTCGGGCGGCGTTCCGAAAGCGATCGCGCCTGCAGCCAGTCACCGCGGCCCTCATTCTGCTCGCGCCCGACCATCAGGTTCGGCACTCGCGCCTCATCGCACAACCGCGATGTGGTGAAAATCCTATGTAATCGTGCAGAGAATTCCTTAAATAGCCGCGGATCGTCGCCGTGTTAGAGGCGGCGCATAAGTAATTAATTTAGAAAAGAAAGAGACGGTTTAGGACCCGCGCGGAATTCGACTTTCTCGTGCTGCAAATCCTCGTGCAACGGTTCGATTCTGCTTCCGGCCTCCACTCTTGATGACGCGTCCAAACCCTTCCGCGCGGCTTACGGGCCAAGACGGGCGACCTCCGCTTTGGCAGCCGCGATTTCCACGTAGTGCGGAGGACATTCCATTGCGGCGGTCCCAAGCCGCTCCTTGGCATCGCCGCTTGCGCCCTTTAAAGTCCGTCAAGGGCGATATAGAATCGGCTTCGCAGGCACGCCCGCCGCCGCCGGCGCGTTCAAGTGCTGCGGAGCGCACTTCCGTCTCGCTCGCGCTGCCAAGGTGAAGCGCCACGATCGCCGCGGCCATCGGTCGAGAGCGATCCTGGCTGCGTTCCACGCAAATTCTTGGCCGATCCGTCGCCCGGCATGGCGGTGACCGCTGAGATCAAGACCGGCTCGCGGCGCATCATCGATTATCTGCTTCCGCCGCTTCTTCGTCTCGGGCAGGACAGCCTCAAGGAAAGATAAGAGGCGCTTCCTCGCGTGAACGCGCGCAGATGCCCGCCGTCTCTCAGAATATGGTGTAGATAAACGGAATCACTGCGTCGCGATTCGTGGCGAGGATCAATCCTGCCAAGACGAGCACGCTGACGAGGATCGGCGTTAGCCACCAACGCTTGCGAAAAAACGTAATGGTTGCTCGAATGCGTGACATGTTGCGACCTATCGACTGAGGTCGTTGGCGGCGAGATAGCCGCCCGTCACCAGGCCGCGCATCGCGACATCGGCATAGAATTGCATTCCGTAAAGCGATGGGTGGTCATCGCCGTCGGGTCTGCCGATGTTCTCTACGTCCGCCGGCTCGGCAATGTTGTCATGCGTTGTCACGGTTCGCGTTCCCAATAGGGTCTCCAACGAACTGAGGAGAGCCTGGTCGGTGCTGGAAATCGCAAGATACTCTTTGCCTGCGCGCATTTCAGTCCGGGTCGCCATGTGAAACAACATGATACGCGCTCCCGTTGCGCGTATTGCAGCAATATCGTCGACGGCGCGCCGGTCCTGTGAAAAATCGGTGAGGTTGTGACGGGGATGCACCGACGGCGCTGCGCGTGACTCGTTGTGCGCACGAAAGAAGGGGTCATTATGCATGATTCGATCCAGAGCCGCGGAGTAGCGCCACGAGAACAGGTCGGCGCGCGCGTCGGCGAGTTTCGTCGCCAGGCGATAACGTGTTTCTACTTCTCGGATGATCGGATCGGTATCGCGTGACGGCGGCGGCTGCTTCGCGCACCATCGTTCCGTGAACGCAGGGTCGGGGTCGATGATCGCCGTATCCGCCGCATGCCGAAGGTCGAAGTCGGGGGTGGGCAGCGTGAAAACCCGCCTTCGCCCGTCGACAATCTCGACCCTTCGCCAGATCCTGCCCTCTTCGAATCCGTCCGTCGTGAATGCAATGATGACGAGGTCGGGATGAAGCCGCGCCGATTCACCGGCCGCGACGTCGAGCATTTGCAATAGACCCTCGCCATCGCGAGCGAAGTTGCTGACATGAACGGTCTTCCCGAGCCGGTTGCTAAGTTCGCGTTGCAGGAACGTGTTCCAGGTTAGTCCCTGTTCGGCCTGGCCTGAAAAAGAGTTGCCGAAAAGGAGCGCCTTGTATTGAGCGGACGCATAGTTCCCTTCGATTGTACCCCAGCTTCCTTCTGCGTTCGTTTTCTCGATCGTGCAGCCCTGGAGTGCTCCATCGACGATGGCGGCAGCGAGAATATTGCCGTTCGTCACATAGTCGAAGCCGTAGCGCTCGTTAAATTGCCAGGGTGATTCGTTGTAGAAGACCAACGACGGCACTTGCCGGACGGTTTGCAGAAACTCCTGCGGCCGCTCGTAAAACAGGAAGATCCGATAGCCTGCTTCAACGCCGACCATACACAGGAACGATACCACGACCAAACCGAACAAGCGCATGAGCCGCGCCATTGAAATGTACCTTTGTCGCCACGCTGGTTCAGCGTACGGTGATTGTTTTTGTAGACGACCATCGGCAAATTGACAATGCTGCCGCCCGACACATGGCCGCCCGGGGCACGATGTTTTGCCCGCCGCTGAGGAAATCACTTCGCATGACACAGAATGGACGATAAGGGCGCGCAAGAGGGGCGCGTTGCCGCGCTCGATTTGTTGCGCGGCCTTGCGGCCATCGCGGTCGCGATCCCGCATTTTCTTACCTACAACGCGATCCGGCCGAAACTGTTCGAAAGTATTTCCGTCCTCGGGGTCGAGCTGTTCTTCGTGCTCTCGGGGTTTGTGCTCGGCCCGCAGATCGTCGGCTGCGTCCGTTCTGGAAGGATGCGCGATCTATCGATTTTTCTCGTGCGACGGTGGATGAGGACCGTTCCTCCCTATGTGCTTGCGCTGGTCGGCGTCGCATTACAATTCCAGGCGCTTTATTCCAGCGACTTCCTGCTTTCGCTGTTCTACGTGCAGAACCTCTTCCGTTACGCCGTCTCGCCGGACTTCTTTCCGATTGCCTGGAGCCTGTCGGTCGAGGAATGGTTTTACGGCGTGTTTCCTGTCTTTCTGCTTCTCGCGGCAGCGTTGCTGCAGAGGCGGGGCGCGACCACATGTGCCGTTCTCGCGGTCGGCTTCATTGTCACGATTTCGGCGGTGCGGCTGGCTTTCGGCGATCTTGATGATTGGGGTCTCCAGGTCCGCCGCGTGGTGGCTTATCGCATCGATTCGATCGCCTATGGATTTCTGTTGTTTCTGTGCGTCCAGGCGATCGGCTTGCGGCGGCTGGTGTCCCTTCGTCTCGCCGCCGGTATCGCGCTGGGCGGTTTTCTGATGTTGATTGCGTGGCTCGCCTGGGACATTGCATCGACCGGGTCGGCCATCGCCAAGCAGCTCTACCCGTTCGTGGCGGCCGGCTTCGGCGTCAGCGCCGTTGGCGTGTTCGCGGCTTTCGATGCCTTCGCGGGCCGCAATCGGCGGCTGCGCGCGGCGTGTCTCGTCTTGGGCAAGATTTCCTATCCCGTCTACCTGTTCCACTTTAGCGCCATGGTGCTTCTCAAATCGCATTTCGACGGCGTCTGGTGGCCGCTCGCGATCTATGTCACGGGCGTGCCGGTTTTTAGCTGGTTCTTCCATGTGACATTCGAGCGGCCCATTCTCCTCGCGCGGCCGCAACTTTCTGCGAAAGCGCCGCCGATGCTTCTCCGCCAGCAGACGCAGGGAGAAGCTGTTTAGCCTTTCGTCACGGCAATCGCCGCGATCGAGGCTGTCGGCTTAGTGTTCGATTGACCGGTCCCCCGGGTCTTCGGCGCCGCTTGCGATAGCGAGCGCCGCGACGAGCCAGATCGTCGACAGCCACCAGGCTTGCCACACGCCGAAACTCAGGAGCCCCACCGTGAGCACGGCGGCCGCCAGCGCCAAGGCACCGGCGCGGCGTGTCGGGTCTGGCCCCGCTTGCCAGCCGATACGTCCGATCACCCAGGTGACGACGGCGAGTCCGAGGAGCAACCCGGGTACGCCGAGCTCGAGCTGCCATTGCAACGCCGCGTCATGCGGGTGAAGCGGAAGCGCTTGCGCGCTGCCGGGATAGTGGAGCGTCGGCAGGATTGCGTTGAACTCGGTCTTGCCGCCCGGTATCTCGCGCGCTGCATCCATCCCCCAGCCGAGAAAAGGCCGCTCCGCGGCCCGATCGGCCGCGAAGCGCCAGATCAGCAAGCGATGGATGCCCGACCATTTGATCCATGGCGCGCTTTGGTGCAGCGCAAGAACGCCGTCATAGCTCAGCGTGGCCAAGGGTATCGCGGCGCCCAGAACGAGCATGAAGGCGATCATTGCGCCGGCGACCAGGCGCGGCGCAAAGCGCGCAAGGACGAATGTCGCGAGGCTCACCAGCGCGGCGAGCAAAGCCGTTGTGCTCGCCATCGCCGCCGCCAGCGCGACCACCGCGAGCACGAGCGCTGCCCTTTGCCAGAGCGCGCGCAAGGCGAAAAAAGCCGGCCAAAGTGAGAGCACCAGTACGGTCACGCCGCGGTCGAAGCGCTCGAAGGGTATCGATTGCGTCAGCGGAGCATGCAGCCACAGCCGAGTCAGCGGCAAATTGCCGAAGCGCTCGATCAGCAGCAGAAGCATTGCGACGACGGCGCCTGCCATGACGGCCTGTCCGACGTGACGGCGTTCCGCGGGCGCGGCGGAGAGCGCGGTGCTGACGATCGCGATGCCGCCTGCGCTCAGAAACAGCAGCCGAAGACCTTCCAGCAGGCTGTGCTCGGGCAGGATCGACCACGACGCTGACAGCACCGCCCAGATTCCGAGCGCCGCCAGCAGCAGGGCAAGCGGCTTCAACGTGGGGAAGCTCGCAATGCAGCGCCGGCCATCGAGCGAGAGCAAGAGAAGTGCCGCGGCCGTGAAGAGCGTCGCCACCCCGAGGGGCGCAAAAACCGCCAAGGGGGGCAGTATGAAAGCGGCGGTGGGAAGGATCGCGTCAGCGAAGCGGCGCGGCAAAACGCTGTGTTTCATGGCGGTCGGCTTATAGCCGATATTTATGCCTTGGGTTGAGAGGTGCCGGGCGGCGCGCTGGGAATCCGCAGATCATGGAACCCGTCGCGCAGCATGGCCATCACCTGCTGCGTCAGAAGGAAGCTCGCAACCTCGGATTCGGAGGCGCCCAACACCGAATTCTGTGCGAGATGGCCGAGATAGTCATAAAGGCGGATCGGGACCGAAACGGTCAGGGACCGTGTCTCTGCCTTGTTCCGAGGACGCGCCATAGGCAACCCCACCCAAAATCTCAACCGTGATTTACCGTATATTAACTTGGTTAATATATGGTTATTACCATGAAATATCCGATTTCGAGGGATAACACCATGCGGGTTGAACGGGTCGAGGCGCCTTCCGCGGCGCAATGGCGCGCTCGCGCTGAGCGGGCGCGGCGCTCTCTGTGGGCATTGGGTGAGGTCGACGCGCGTCGGCTGAACGAATACGTCGCCGAATGCGAAGCCGAGGCGCGCCGGTTCGAGCGCGCAGAGGAGCGCGAAATGGCGTCCGAAGAGAGATAGGCGCGATTGCGGCGCGCGCTCGTCGCGGCGCGGCTCCGGTTTCGCCTGGCTGAGAGCCGTCCGTTGACGGCCTGCCCGGTGGGGATCACAAGATGTCGAACTGGTCTCGAACAAAGGGCACCGGAAATTTCGGCATCTACGGATCCTTATCGGTATCTTCGTCGCGCGCGTCTTTTTCCCCCGATGTCATGAAGGCATTTCGATGTGCGGCATAGCGGGCCTCTGGGACCAGCGTGCGCAAACAAGTCCTGAGACGCTGTCCGCAGCAGCGCAGCGCATGGTCGATCGTTTGGCCCATCGCGGTCCCGACGGCGAGGGTGTGTGGTGCGACGCCAACAGCGGAATCGCTTTGGGGCACCGGCGGCTTGCCATCGTCGATCTGTCGCCCGCCGGTGCCCAGCCGATGGTTTCATCCTGCGGACGCTTCGTCATCTCGTTCAATGGCGAGGCCTATAATTTTCCGGAGCTTCGCCGCGAGCTTGAATCGTTAGGCCGCCGCTTCCGCGGTCATTCGGACACCGAGGTCATTGTCGAAGGCGCGGCTGTTTGGGGTGTCGAGCCGACGATCAAGCGTCTTATCGGCATGTTCGCGATCGCCTTGTGGGATTGCCGGGAACGCACGCTCTATTTGGTCCGCGACCGGCTCGGCATTAAGCCGCTGTACTGGGCTCAATTTGGCGCGCGGTTCCTGTTCGGATCCGAGCTAAAAGCCTTACGGGCCGATGCGGGTTGGGAGCCGGCGCTCAACCGCGACGCCGTTGCGGCATTGCTGCAGCACTCTTATGTGCCAAGCGCGCTCACGATCTATCAAGGCGTCAATCAGCTGGCACCAGGCCGGATTCTCATCGCCCGCCCAGGGCAACCGGTGTCCATCCAAGCGTTTTGGACCTTGGCCGGGGTCGCGAAATCCGGGCTTGCGACGCGCTTCGTCGGAACGGAAGCAGAGGCGCTCGATCAACTCGACTCGCTTCTGACGGACGCCGTTGGCAAGCGCATGATCGCCGATGTGCCACTCGGCGCCTTTCTCTCCGGCGGGATCGATTCGTCGCTCGTCGTCAGCCTCATGCAAAAGATCAGCGCGCGTCCGGTGAAAAGCTTCTCGATCGGCTTTCACGAAGCGGAATTCGACGAGGTCGGGCATGCGCGGGCGGTGGCCGGCCACCTTCATCTCGATCACATCGACCTCTACGTCACGCCCGAGCAAGCGCGGGCGCTGATTCCGCGATTGCCTGAGATGTACGACGAGCCTTTCGCTGATCCGTCGCAGCTTCCGACCTTTCTGGTTTCGGAACTCGCGCGTCGATCGGTCACGGTCGCGCTGTCAGGGGACGGAGGCGACGAGCTGTTCGGGGGCTATGATCGCTATTTCCAGGTCCGCGCCCTTCTCGCCGCTTGCGAGCGCTTGCCCAAAGGCGGGGCCAAGCTGGGTGCCGCGATCATTCGCGCTCTTCCGATCGGGTTGTGGAACGCGCTTGGCCGGTGTTTTGCCGGAACGCGACGCGAGCAACTGCTTGGCGACAGGCTCTCGAAGCTCGCATCCGTCCTCGCGGCCGATCCGGAAAATTTCTACAATCTCTTTACCAGCCACAGCCGCGAGCGATTGCCGCTCGTCATCGGGGCGCGGGCGAATGGCCGGGCGGTCAATTTCGCGGCGCTAACGGACTTCATTCCCGATCCGATCGAGCGCATGCAATTTATCGATACGATGAACTATCTGCCGGACGACATTCTGACCAAGGTCGATCGCGCGTCCATGGCGACGTCTTTGGAGGTTCGCGTCCCCCTCATCGATCACCGGGTCGTCGCGTTTAGCTGGACCTTGCCGCCGCAATGGAAGGCGGAGGGCAAGACGCGCAAATATCTTTTGCGCCGTCTGCTCGAGCGCTACGTGCCGGCCGGGTTGATCGATCGGCCGAAGATGGGGTTCGGCGTGCCGATCGGCTCCTGGTTGCGCGGCCCGCTGAAGGATTGGGCGGAAGATCTTTTCGACGAGACGCGTTTGGCGCGCGAGGGCGTCTTCGACGCGCGGCTCATTCGGACAAAATGGCAAGAACACCTTTCGGGCCGCCGCGATTGGCAATATCTGCTTTGGAGCGCGGCGATGTTTCAAGCCTGGAAAGCGCGTTGGCTCCCGTCTTGCTAGCACCCGCGGGTCCCATGAAAATCTTGCATATCATTACGGACCTTAACCGCGGCGGCGCCGAGACGATGTTGACGCGGCTCGCGCCCCGCCTGGGCTATCCGAGCATTGTCGTCTCGCTGATGGATGAAGGCGCTCTCGGGCCGGAACTGCGGGCCGCCGGGATCGAGGTGGCGGCGCTCGGCATGCGGCGCGGCCGCCCCTCGCTTGGGGCGATTTTGCGACTCCGCGAGATCGTGCGGCGCGAGCGCCCCGATATTTTGCAGACGTGGCTCTATCATGCCGATCTTCTCGGCCTCTTGATCTCGTTCTTCTCGCCCCGCCGGCCACTGGTTTGGAACCTGCGTTGCTCCGACGTGGAATTCTCGGAATACTCTTTGGGAACGCGGGTCATCCGTTGGCTGCTCGCGCGCGCTTCGCCATTGCCGGCCGCCATCATCGCCAACAGCGAAGCGGGGCTTCGCAACCACCAGGCCATCGGCTATCGAGCGAAGCGATGGGAGCTCATTCCCAATGGCTTCGATACCGAGCGTTTTCGTCCCGATGACGAAGCGCGCGCCCAATTTCGCACTCAGCAGAATATTGCGTCGACCGCACCGCTCATCGGCATGGTTGCGCGCGTGGACCCGATGAAGGATCACGGAAATTTCCTTGCGGCGGCGGAGCGGATCGCGCAGGCGCGTCCGGATGCCGTGTTCGTTCTAATCGGTCGCGATACTGAGAAGCTCAAAATCCCTGCCGCGCTCGCCGGGAGATTGACAGCGCTGGGCGAGCGCGGCGACGTCGATCGGATTTTGCCGGCGCTCGATGTCCTTGTTTTGTCCTCGGCCTTCGGCGAAGGGTTTCCCAACGTCCTCGGCGAGGCGATGGCCTGCGGTGTGCCTTGTGTCGCCACCGATGTCGGAGATGCCGACGCGATCATCGCCGAGACGGGGGTCGTCGTTCCGCCGCGGAACCCGGCCGCGCTTTGCGACGGCGTGCTTGCCGTGCTCGCGCGTGGCCCGGGCGCGGGCGGCGCGGCGCGGCAACGCATCCTCCACCATTATGCGATGGATGCGATCGTGAAGCGCTATCGCGCGCTTTATGCCGACTTGTCCGAAGCGATGAGCTCCCAGCAAGCTGGCGCCTGATGCGGGGCGGCGCACGCCGCTCAACTCGACGCGGGTTGCTCGCGGGCAAGAATTATGGAGATGGCCTCGTCGAGCGAAGACACGGTCACGTCCGGACGAGCGGGCCGTTCCTGGACGAGACCGTGATCGACCAGCACCGTGGTGCAACCGGCGGCGCGGCCTGCGTCGATGTCGCGCCAGCGGTCGCCGATCATGTAGCTCGCCGGCAGATCGATGTCCCATTCCCGTGCGGCGTCGAGCAGCATGCCGGGTTTAGGCTTGCGACAAGAACAGCCGTCGATGTCGCGATGGAAGCACACCCTGATATCGTCGAGCGGAAGACGCCGCCGCAGCTCGGCATGCATGGCCTCGACGGTTGCTCTCGGAGTCAATCCGGCCGCGATGTCGGGCTGATTGGTTGCGACGATCGCCAGAAAGCCGGCGCTCTTGGCCCGGCGCACGGCTTCTTCGACACCCGGGAGCAAACGAAAATCCTCGAGGGATCGCGGCGCATAGGGCTTGCCGTCGCGAACGATGTTCGCGTTAAGAACGCCGTCGCGGTCGAGAAAAATGGCTCGCTTCATTGCTGGCCGGGATGTTAACCGAATCGCCTGCGCGGGGCCAAGGGCCGCGCCCGGGTTCTTTCACCGATTAGAGGCTCGTCAATCGCCGCGTCCCATGCCATAACAGCGCCCATGAGCCGCTTCGATGAATACTTGAAATCATCGCTCGACGTTCTCGCGGCGACCGCCAAGGAGCTTGATCCGGCGCGCGTCGAGCGCGCGGTGAGCGCGATCTGCGCGGCGCTCGCCGCGGATAAGCCGCTGCTCATCTGCGGCAATGGCGGGTCGGCCGCCGATGCCATGCATATCGCCGGCGAGCTCGTCGGCCGATTCCTCACCGATCGTCGCGCCCTGAAAGCCATCGCGTTGTCAGCCGATTCGGCGATCCTGACGGCCTGGGGTAACGATGTCGGCTATGACGGCGTGTTCGCGCGCCAGGTCGAGGCTTTCGGCGAGTCCGGCGGCGTTCTCTTGGCGATCAGCACCAGCGGCCGCTCGAAGAACGTCATCGCCGCCGTCGAGGCCGCGAAAGCCAAGCGCATGACGACGATCGGGCTAAGCGGAAAAGGCGGCGCGCTCTTGGCGCCGCTGGTCGATATCCTGCTCGACGTGCCCTCAAGCTCGACACCGTTCGTCCAACAAGCGCATGTCTGCATCTATCATTATCTTTGCGCCGAGGTCGAAGCGCGGCTGTTCCCGCCGCGATAAAATCCACAAGACGATGGCGTTCGCGCAAAATTCGCGCGCTATCTCGACGCCCTCATGAAGATTGTTTGCGCGGTCGCGTGAGATTGGCGATGCGCCGACGCGCGACGGCAGCGACGTCGTCATATCTCAGTGCCAGGAACAGCAAAACAGCGATCAGCAGATTGGCGGTATGAACGAGCATGCGGCGCGCGCCCTTGGAGGGCGCGCTGCCGAGCAAAGCATTGCCGACCGCGACGCGCAGCGCGCCGAAAAGATAGCGCCGCTTCCACCGATCGACGTAGCCTGGCGGAAAGACGCCGGCATTTTCCTCCATGTGTCGCCCGACCACGGCAATCAATTCTTGCGCGCGCCGAAGGTCGACCGACTGGGACCAGGCCATGCCGCCTTCCATGCGCCGCCACCCCGCCAGCGCTTCGGGGGAAAAACACGCACCCCGCGTCAGCCCGATCACATGGGACGTGTAGCTATCGGCAAAAGAGTGCAGTTCGGGCAGGAAGCCGCCGGCGGCCAGAAGCGCATCCTTGCGAAAGATAGCGGTCGTGCCGAGAAACCAACTTAGGTCGTTCATCAGCGCGCGCGCGATCTCGCCGGGGCTGAGATAGCCGGGCGCCGACAAAGGGAACGGGGTCGGCAGCAGCCCTTTGTTCCGGCCGTCCTCGTCGACGATGTCGGCGGGCGCGGAGAAGATTCCCGCTTTCGGAAAGGCTTCGAGCAGGCCGACGCCCGTCTCGAACAATTTGGGATAGTAGACGTCATCCGCGGCGGCGAACAGAATGAGGTCACCCCGGGCGATTCGGGTGCCTTCATTCATGTTCGCGATCGTGCCCTGATTCACCTTGTTGACGATAAGCCGCGCGCCGTGAAGACGAGCGAGGTAGGAGTTGATCACCGCGAGGCTGTTATCGGTCGAACCGTCATCGATGATGATGATCTCGTCGGCCGGGCGCGTCTGTGCCGCGAGTGACTCGATCGCGGCGGGGAGGAACCGGGCATGATTGCGGTTGGAGAGAATAACGCTGAGCATGGAGGTTTTGTTTTTGAGAGGGCTCGACGGTAAGGTCGCGCCGCCATATTCGTCGTGACCGACCGCGATACCGCCTTCAAGGAAGGCGGTCCGAAACTAGACAGGTATAAGTGTCAATGCTATAGCACGCTCTTGTAGCAATTCCAAATGCGTGGCACCCCTTTGTCCTGTTTCCGCTGACCCGCGTTCGACCGTGAATATAAATCGCATGCAGTCGATCGTAACCGGTTGGGGCGTATCTCCCGAATGACGGTTGCCGAAGAATTTGCCACAACCGAATCCCGCGCCGCCGAGGCGGGAAGCGACTTCCTGATCGGCTTCGAGCAGCGCTGGCTTTGGATGGCGCTCGCCTGGCAGGACATCAAGCTGCGCTATCGCGGCTCGGTCCTTGGGCCGTTTTGGCTGACGGCCAGCACGGCGGTCATGGTCGTTGCCATGGGCGTGATCTATGCGAGACTCTTCAAGATGGAGGTTGCGCATTACCTGCCCTATCTCACCTGCGGCTTGATCATCTGGCAGTTCATTTCGACGATCATCAACGAAGGCTGCAACACCTTCATGAGCGTGCAGTCGATCATCCTCCAAGTGCCGCTGCCGTTTTCCATTCATGCGTTTCGGACCGTGTGGCGTAACTTTCTCGTCATGGCGCACACCGTCATCATCCTTCCGCCCGTGTTTCTATACTTTCAGGTTCCGATCGATTGGAACATTCTTCTCGTCATTCCGGCACTCCTCGTGCTCTTCATCAATGGCATCTGGGTTTCCATATTGTTCGGGACGATCAGCGCGCGGTTTCGCGACGTGCCGCCGATCGTGGCGAGCTTCGTGCAGGTGATCTTCTTCGTGACACCGATTTTCTGGTCGGCGGACACCTTGGGCAGGTCGAAGACCATCCTCGAGCTCAACCCGCTTTTTGCTGCGGTCGACATCGTCCGCGCGCCGCTTCTCGGCACCCCGTTCGCGCCCTATTCGTGGCCGCTGATGGCGGTCGTCACCGTCGTCTGCTCGGCGGCAACGTTCTTATTTTTCGCGCGGTTCCGGTCGCGCATTGCGTTCTGGGTCTGAGCTTCCATGGCCTATCTCAGGCTGCGCAACGTATCGGTTGATTTTCCGATCTACCAGGGGAGCAGCCGCTCGCTGAAAAAGGCGTTGCTCGCGACTTCTTCTCAGGGAAATCTGGCGCGCGACGCGCTGCAACGCATCAGCGTTCACGCGCTCAACGATCTGGTTCTCGATATCGAAGAAGGTGACCGCCTCGGTGTGATCGGGCCGAACGGCGCGGGCAAGAGCACCTTGCTGAAGGTCCTCGCCGGGATCTTCAAGCCGAGCCGCGGCCGCTTCTTCTCTGCGGGCGAAGTGACCTCGCTGCTCGATGTTTCGGTTGGCATGAATCCGGAGGCGACGGGCCGCGAGAACATACTCTTGCGCGGCATGTATATGGGAATCCATCCCGAGCAAATGCGCAAGCGGATGGACGATATCGCCGAGTTCACCGAGCTTGGCGCCTATCTCGAAATGCCGGTGCGGACCTATTCCTCCGGCATGATGGTGCGTCTCGGCTTCGCGGTATCGACCTCCGTTCCGCCCGAGATCCTCTTGATGGACGAATGGCTCTCGGTGGGTGACGCGCACTTCCTTGCCAAAGCGCAAAAGCGCCTCGAAGACTATGTTCGCGACTCAAGCATCTTGGTGCTCGCCTCGCATTCGATGCCGTTGGTCCAGCAATGGTGCAATCGCGCGATCCTCCTGAGGCAAGGCTGCATCGAAGCGGTTGGCAATGTCGACGAGGTGGTCGCTGCCTACGAAGCGACATCGTGATGCCGCAAGAAGCCGAAGCGCGCGCGCCGCGGTTTCTGGTCATTGGCGCCTCGGGTTTGATTGGAGAGCGTTTTCTCCGTGCCCTGGGTCCGGACTTGGCGCTCGGAACCTATTTTTCCCGGCCCTTCGCGGGAGGCACCCGCTTCGACGTTGTGACGGACAGCCTCGACAGTTTGCTCAAAGAACTGGGCGGCCGATTTACCCACGCGCTTGTCATGGGGGGCAATGCCGCGATCGATCAATGCGCGCGCGACCCCGAAGGGACGGCGCGGCTGAATGTGGTGGCTCTTTCCGGGCTAGTCGACGATCTCCTCGAACGAAGCATAACGCCGATCTTCACTTCTTCTGATGCCGTCTACGACGGCAGCCATGGCGCCTGGAACGAGGACGAGCCGGTGCAGCCCGTTCTTGTCTATGGGCGCCAGAAGCTCGCTGTCGAGCGACACCTTGAGACCTGTGCCCGGCCCTGGCTGGTGGTTCGCCTTGCGAAGGTGCTCGATGCCGAGGGTCATGCCAGCGCGCTGCTCCGCCCGTGGATCACGGCCCTCTGCAAAGGTGAGTTGATTCGCTGCGCCACCGATCAACGGTTCAGCCCGGTGGGTGTCGAGGACGCCGTCCATGCCATTCACGCTCTGGCGCGGACCGGGGCGCGCGGGCTCTTCAATCTCGGCGGTGGCGAGACGTTGAGCCGCTGGGACCTCTTGGCGAAGCTCGCGGCGGCGGTGGGACGAGTCCGCAAGATCGAGCCGCGCATCGAAACCTGCAGCATCCGCGACTTTCCATTTGTGGAGCCGCGGCCTCTCGATACCTCCATGAACATCGGAAAGCTCGTGGCGGCGATCGACTACCGCCCCGAGTTGCTCGAACTCGATTTGCTCGCGCGCGGCTCGATTGCCCGCGTAAGTCCAAGCCTTGTCTCGGCGGAACGGCCACCGTATCATGCGCCGCCGCAACGCGACGGCGGCGGAAACGACGTTGCACTGCGCTTGTCAACACGTGGAAAACTGATGACTTCGCGACTACCGGCTTCGCTTCGATTGAAGCTCTTCCAAGAGATGGCGAAGGTTCGTCGCGTCGAGGAACGGATCAAGGCTCTTTATCCGCAAGGCGATATGCGCTGCCCGACGCATTTCAGCATCGGCCAGGAGGCGGTTTCCGCCGGCGTTTGCGCCGCGCTTCTGCCGGCTGATTACGTGATCAGCGCCCATCGCTCTCACGCGCATTATCTCAACAAGGGCGGCGATTTGCGGTCGATGTTTGCCGAGCTTTACGGGAAATCGGGCGGCTGCGCGCAGGGGCGGGGCGGCTCGATGCATCTGATCGATCTCTCCGTCAATTTTCTCGGCTGCGTGCCGCTCGTCGGCAGCACCATGCCGATCGGAGTCGGTGCATCCTTTGGCGCGCGTTTGCAGGGCATCGATGCGGTGACGGTCGTGTTTTTCGGCGACGGTGCCACCGAGACCGGCGTCTTCCACGAAAGCCTCAATTTTGCCGCGACGCACAAGCTACGCGTCCTGTTCGTGTGCGAGAACAACCTCTATTCGGTGAACACGCCGCTCGCCGAACGGCAGCCGAGCGGACGGACGATCTGCGATCTGGCGCGCGGCCATGGCATCCCGGCCGAGCAGGCCGACGGGCAACTGGTCGAGACGGTTTACGGGGCCGCCTTGCCCATGCTTGAGCGCGTGAGGCGAGGCGAAGGGCCGGGCTTCCTCGAATTCATGACCTATCGCTGGCTGGAGCATTGCGGTCCGGCCGAGGACTTGCATCTGGGCTTTCGTCCGCTGGGCGAGTTCGAACATTGGAGCGCGCGCTGTCCGGTGCGCCTGCAGCGCGAAGCCTTGCGCGCCGACGGCGTGCTCGACGATGCCGGCGAAGCCGCGTTCAATGCCAAGACCGACGCGGCGATCGACGATGCGGTCGCGTTCGCCGAAGCGAGCCCCTTTCCGGGACGCGACGAGCTCGCGTTGCATCTCTACGCGGTCGAAGTACAGTGACGTCGAATTGCCAGCTGAAATTCTCCGAGGCGATCAACGAGGCGATCGACATCTGCCTCGCGCGCGATCCCAAGACTTATTTGATGGGGTTGGGCGTGCCCGATCCGATCGGGGTATTCGGCACGACCAAGGGCTTGCGCGAAAAGCACGGTGCGGACCGCGTCTTCGACATGCCGATCGCCGAGAATGCGATGACCGGCGTGGCGCTCGGGTCCTGCCTTGTTGGCATGCGCCCGATCATGACCCATATGCGCCTCGAATTCGCAATTCCCGCGATGGATCAGATCTGCAACCAAGCCGCGAAATGGCACTATATGTTCGGCGGCCAGGCCCGCGTGCCCTTGACGATCCGCATGATCGTCGGCCGCGGCTGGGGCCAGGGACCCCAACATTCGCAGAGCCTGCATGCTTGGTTCGCGCATATTCCGGGGCTTAAAGTGGTGATGCCGTCGACGGCGGCAGACGCCAAGGGCTTGCTGATCGCAAGCATCGAGGATAACAGCCCGGTCGTCTTTATCGAGCACCGCTGGCTCTATAATCTCCACGGGCCCGTGCCGGAAGGCCACTACACGATACCTCTGGGCGAGCCGCACATTTTGCGCCCGGGCCGCGACGTCACCATCGCGGCGTCGTCCTATGCGACGCTCGATGCCGTGAAGGCCGCGCGTATGCTCGAGGATGAGGGCATCGACTGCGAAGTGATTGATCTCCGTACCTTGGTGCCGCGCAACGACGCGCCCATTCTCGCCTCGGTCGCACGGACCGGCCGATTGGTTGTCGTGGATCAGGGGACGCTGACTGGCGGATTTGCCGGCGAGATCGTTGCGACCGTCTCGGAAAAGGCTTTCGCCAGTCTCAAGGCCGCGCCGGCGCGGGTGACCTTGCCGGACGTGCCAACGCCGACCACCCGCGCCTTGAGCAATTTCTACTACCCGACGCCGCTCTCTATCGTGGGCGCCGTCAAGAAGGTTCTTGGCCGCGTCGACGAGCGCGATCCTTTCGAAGGCGTCGACGCGGCCGACAAGACGCTGGATGTCCCGGACAAGAGCTTTACCGGTCCGTTCTGACGCGGCGGGTCGCGGAATTTTCTAAGGGGAGGGGCGGGTGCCGGAAATCGCGAGTGACCGCTATACGCTGGTCATCCCGACGTTCAACCGGCCCGGCCATCTTTCACGCGCGCTTCGATATTTGGCGCGGCGGGAGTTTCCCTATCCCATCCTTCTCCTCGATTCGAGCGAGGACGAGACGTTCCGCGCCAACGCCACGTCGATCGCCGTGGCGCAGCGCTTGCGGATTCGCCATGAACGTTTCCCGCCCTCGGTGGCACCCTATGAAAAATTCGCGCAAGGGTTGCTCCTGGTCGGGACGCGCTACGTTTCGTTCTGCGCCGACGACGACATTCTCTTCACCGAGACGATCGCCGAGTGCCTGGATTTTCTCGATGCCAACGCGTCTTTCGCCGCAGCGCATGGTCACTATGTCAATTTCCATGAGAAGGATGACGCGTTCCACATAACCTACACGGTTTATGATGCGCCATCGATCACGGGCGATGACGGACTTGCGCGCATCGTAAACCAGATGCGTGGTTATCAGGCGGTGTTCTACGCGATCTTTCGCACGCCGGTCCTCCAGGGGTCGATGCGCGGCGCTAGCCGCATGTCGTTCGTCCTGTTTCAGGAATTGCTGCAGTCGGCACTGGCGCTCGTCCAAGGCGGCAGCGCCCGCATCGACCGCTTCTACATGGCGCGTAATACTGGTCCGTCCATTCCCTATACCAATTGGCACCCGCATCAGATTATCGCGGACAACGCGGCCGCACTGTTCGAGCAATACGCGGTCTATCGCGACGCCATCGTGGCGGCGCTCGTTGCCGACCCGGTCATGCGGGAGGCGCTCGATGCGGCGCGGATGCGACAAGTGCTCGACGTGGTTCATCTGCAGTATCTTTCGCCGCTGCTCTACGTCCCGATCCTTGAATATATCCGCGAGCAGAACAGGCAAGGCGCAACGACGGCGAAGATTGCGGAAGGAATCTGGGAAGGCTTCGTGATGCCGCGCCGTCCACCCTATCCCAAACGGCCTTACCGGCCCGAGGCATTCGAGACTCGTATTCGCCGCCGGCTCAACCGTTCGTGGCCCGAAAGACTTCTGAAGGGAAGGCCGCCGCCGGCCTTCCTGCGTGAGGGAGATTACTGGGTCGACTCACGCGCGAGTGACGGTGAGATGCGGCGCTATCTGCTCTACTACGAGTTCATCCTCCGCGACCTTGCCAACGGACGCAGGATTTCCCGCGACGATGTCACGTCTATCCTCCGGCATTTCGATTTCTATCCGTCCGCGACGGATTAGAAAGCGGCGGGGCTCTTGAGCAGGCGCCTTAAAATATCGGCGACGCGAAGCACGGATTCGTGGTCGAGATCGGGGCCGCTTGGCAGGTTGACCCCGTAAGGCGACAGTCGATAGGCGACTTTGTTCCGTCGCGCGGCCTGTTTGGCAGTGTCCGTGTCGCGATAGGCTTTGAGATAGCTCAGCGGATAGAAGATCGGGCGCGAATCGACGCCGGCCTCGCGCAGCGCGGGCACGAGCTGCTCTTTCGTCCAGCCGAGCGCTGGATCGAGAATGACGGTCACCATCCAATAGCCGTTCTCGACTTCGGGCGCGGTACGATTGAGCGTAATGCCCTCGACCCCGGCTAATGCTTCGCGATACCAAGCGAAAATATCGCGCTTGCGTTTGACAAGTTCGTCCACGCGGTCGAGCTGGGCATGGCCGAGGGCGGCCTGCATCGCGGACATCCGGTACTTGAACCCGACTTCATCGTTCAAGAACATGATGTCGCCCGGCGCGCGGCCATGGTCGCGCAACCTTCGCCAGCGGTCCAACAGCTTGTCGTCGTCGCAGAGAACCATGCCGCCTTCGCCGGTCGTCAGCGTTTTCGATCCGTGAAAGCTGAAGGCGCTCGCCGCGCCGAAGCTGCCGGCAGGCCGGCCTTTGAAGCGGGCGCCGATCGCCTCGGCGGCGTCCTCGACGACGGCCAAGCCGCGCGCGTCGGCCAGGGCGGCGATGCCGTCCCAGTCCGGCAGGTCGCCATAGAGATCGACGACCATGATGGCGCGGGTGCGAGGCGTCAGCACCGCTTCGATGCTTTCCGGTGTTAGGCACCAATGGTGGGGGTCGATGTCGGCGAAGACGGGGGTCGCGCCGACATAGGATATCGGCGCCGATGATGCGATCCAGGTAATGTCCGGCACCACCACCTCATCGCCAGGACCGATACCAAGCCCTGCCAGCGACAAATGCAGTCCGGAAGTGCAAGAAGGCAGCGCCATGGCGTGACGGCGCCCGCAATAGGCGGCAAAGGCAAATTCAAAGGCGCCTTGGTAGTGGTAGGAGCGTTCGCGCCAGCCCGTCGCAGCCGCCTCGGCGCAGCGACGCACCTCGAGTTCCGTGATCCAAGGGCTTGCGACAGGGATTCGCGCGCTCATTCTTCCCGCTCGATGTTCATCTGCTAACCACCCTAGCGCTCACGCTCGCTTTCCGCCAATAACGCGCGCGCGATTTCGGCAATTACTTCTTCGCTGGGGTCTGAGCGGTCCACCTCGCCGAGCGCGATGATAAGACGCTTGGGGTCGATCGGGATTTGGTTTGTCACCGCTTGGATCCGGGGCAGATTGCTCGAATGGAAGCCGCCCACGCCGATCGCGATGTCCAGCGACGTGTTCCCGCCACTCTGCATCACCGGTCGCACTAAGGCTTCGCCCGCGCCAAGCGCCTTGAGCAGGTCGATTCCGGACGAAATTCCGCGCTTTTCGAACACCGCGACGAGCGCTTCCATCTGAGCATTGCCGCCGCTGCGGCCAATGCCTTGCAAAGTACCATCGACCATCGTGGCGCCGGCGGACACGGCCGATAGGCAATTGGCAACGGCGAGCATGAGATTATTGTGTCCGTGAAATCCCACCGGACATGGGCTGATCGCGCGCAATTCCAGGACATATTCGCGGACATCGTCGGGGAGCATGCAGCCCGCGGAATCCACCACATAGACGTAGTCGGCTCCCCATTCGGTCACCGGCCGGACAGCTTTCGCCAGATCTTGCGGCCGCAGCAGGTAGGATTTCATGGCATTATAGAAGACCTCGAGCCCGAGGCGCTTAGCATGCTCGAGATAGGGCCGAGCCTTTGAAACCTCGGTCGCGTTCGTCCCGATACGCACGAACGTCATTCCCAACGCCGCTGCCATATCGAGGTCTTCGTACCGGCCGATGCCGGGAATGAAGAAAGCCCCAAAACGTGCGGCCGTCAGAACTTGCGCGGCGGCTTCGCAGTATTCACGATCGCTGGCCGCGGCAATTCCGAAACGCGCGTTTGAGCCGTTCAATCCGACGCCGTGCCCAATTTCGATTCTTTCCACGCCGGCATCCTGCAACGCCGCGCAGATGAGCCGCGTGTTCTCAGCCGTCCAGCCGCAGTCGATCGCGTAGCTTCCGTCGCGCAGCGTGCAATCGAGGATCGAAATCGCGTTCCTCACCCGTGTCCCTCTAGCTTGCCTCGACATGCACGTCGAGGGTTTGGATGGTCCGCTCGGCCAGCTCAATAACTTCGTCTCGGCTCTCGCCAACAGCTATCACAAATCCGGGCCTGCCGTCTCCGCTTTCCGCGCGCGGGATCGCGTCTCCAGGCGCATGCGGAAAGTGCACCAGGACGACATTCGGCAACGACGCGGCTCGCGCTACGCTGCCGATCCTCGCGATGCGGCCGGGCGGCAGTTCCAAGAAACGGAGAATGCCATATCCGTGGACGTGCCGCGCCGAGAAATCTGCCGGCTCGCCGATCGCTTGAGCGATGCGGAGGCCGATCACATCAACCCCGGTGAGTGCTGGCAACAAGTCGGTTGCGACACGGGCGCCACAGCCTCGGGCGGCGATTTCGATCAACCGCACGCCATCGGATGTGACAATAAATTCGGCGTGCGCAAGGCCCATCTTGATGCCGACGGCGCGAATCACGGCCTCGTTCATCGAAAGCATGTCATCAATCACCGCCGACGCATAATTGCCCGGGTAGATGAGCCGCAGATCGAAAGAAAAGGGCGGCGCACATTTGACCTTGTCGCAAAAGCCGAGAACGTGAATGCGACCACCAGACACGAAAAACTCGATCGAACCCTCGACCCCCACCATCATCGCCTCGATCAAGACACCGCCGGATCGCGAAGCCCCTTTCGCATGCTCGAACGCCGAAACGAATTGCATCTCGGCCTTCACCTTCGTCACCCCCCGGCTTGACTGGTTGTCGGTCGGTTTGACCACGACCGGCAATCCGATAGCCGCGACGGCGGCTCGAGCTTCGTCCAGGTTTCTAACATAGCGGTAATCGGGCGTCGGTATTCCAGCGTCGCGGCAGACACTTCGCATCAGTAGCTTGTCGGTCGCCCGGCGCGCAACGTCAACGCCGATGCCGGGAAGGCCAAGTTCCTCGGCAACCGAGGCTGCGGTCAAAACAGCAACATCCGATTGCTCGGCGATGACGCCGCAAACCTTATATTGCCGCGCAATTCCAAGAATTGCCGCGCGATCAGTCGCGTCGGCAAGCGCCAAATAATCGGCCTCCCGAAGCCCCGGCGCATCGTTGTCGCGGTCGGTTGCAACGACCGCCAAGCCCATTGACCGCGCCTTGCGGATGATCGGGACCTGGTGGCTGCTCGCCGTTAGTACGAGAAGCTTTCGAGTATTGCCCATGCTATCAAGTTCAACTCTTCGAATTTAAGCAGTAGGACAGCGTGCTGGTCAGCATTAAGCAGTTTCATTCGCAGGTGCCCGGAACCACACCTAAGCTCCGCGACGCCGTGCCAAGAGTGGGTCGTAGGAATTTTCGTGATCCAAAGAGCGCCCTAATACTGAGAAATCATTGTGGCGTCTGCGATCTGCGTATTGCCGGCAAGCTTATTCACGCCGAATAGAAACATCCAGCGACCGGCCGCCGACAGCGGATCATAACTGGATCCCTGGTCGATCGTTTCGACGCCGTGCACACATCGCGAGTGGAACAACAGAATGTCGCCGGGATCGACCAAGTCCTCCGTCGAGATCCGTTCGCCATTGCGCCGCGCGACGAAGCTTCCTCCGGTTTGAAAATCCTTGCCGCGCTTGGACATCGGCATGATTGGCACGACGACCTGATGTTTGTCATAAGGGTCGACATGGGCCGCCATATAGCCTTTTCCACGTGGATAAAACTGCACTGCGAGCCGGGCGCAACACCCCATTTCGGCGCGTCGGCCGAGAAATGTCTTCGGCGCTAGGCCGCTGAGCAGATTGCGAAGCTGGTAAACTGGCGCATAGCGCTCGTAGAGCAAGAGCAAATCCTGGTTCCATGGGAAGAACGACCACGAGGCGAACCACGCGCGAACAAGGGCTCTCTCGTCGTCGAAGCTGACGCGGAAATGATTGCGCGCTCCTTCGCGGCGCGGAACATACTCCTCCATTGAGGTCTGCATGACCCCATGCAGATAGCGGATCAGCCGGTCGATCTCTTCCTGATTGGCGAAGGATTTGAAGACGACAATATTACCGGCCGCGATGGATTCGCGGAGGCTGGCCATGCGGCGTTCGTCGGCGAGGTAGCTCTCGACGGTATCGCTCAAGATCGCGACGTCGCCAACGTCAATTGGTCCGCTGTCCGCACCCGAACTTTGATTCTCGTTTGTCATGCTTCCTTGTCACGGAACCAACGACCGAACTTTTAGTCCAAAAGGCAACGCCGCCCGGTCGAGTTGTAGACCCTTACGCAGATGTAGCTCCAGGTTCCAATCAATAATTTCCTATGCTATACAATAGTTTGCTAAAAGAGAAGGGGGCGACCTGTCGTTTGCTTGCTCTTGAATCATGGGTCAAAATGCAGCGTATTGTGAGGATGAAGGAACTCGCGCACCGGATCGATAAGTCGGCACGGTTGGGGAGCATTAAGTCCGCCAACAAATGGCAATTCCTCTCGGCCCATCCCAAGCTTCAGTGGCGTCGCGAAGGCCTCATTTGATCGCGCAAATGCGAAGCCCAGAAATTCCGCTCTTCAATTCGCTCTCCCACCCGACCATCACTGGAGGTTGGTTCGGTCGCGGTATCGATGCGAGCTTTGAAACCTTGGCAGGCACCATAGCGAGTGCGGGCTATGCACGTGCTTGCGCGGTGGGTCTCGCAGGCGCCGAGGGCTATCAGCACGCTGCCTTTGCGCAACGATGCAAGTTGTATCCGTCGCTCGTGCCGATCGCCGGGGTCGCGCCCGCCCTGTCGCCGAGGATCGATGTCGAGCTCGATGAAGTGGTGGCGCTTGGCTTCCCTGGCATCAAGATTCATCCGCGGCTTTCAGGTTGCGGCTATGGCTCACCCGAGCTTGCCGCGACGCTGAGTGCTGCCGCGCGCCGCCGGCTGGTGGTATTTCTGTGCACTTACTTTCATGCGCCGATTTCGACGTATCCTGCCACGGATCCATTATTTGATCTGGTGCGGGTATTGAAAACGGTAGCTGAACTGCGCCTTGTTCTCGTGCACGGCGGCGCCGTCGATATTATGCGCTGGATGCAGCTCGCCAGCCACTCGCTCAATATTCTGCTCGACATCTCGCACACGATGATGCGCTACCAAGGTTCGTCGATCGACCTCGATCTAAAGTGGCTATTCCAACGCTTTTCTTTTCGCACCTGCTTTGGGACGGATCACCCCGAATGGGGCCATGTCGAGGTAAGAGAACGTTTCGAATCGCTCGCGCATGGTGCCGATCCGGATGCCATGCGACGGGTTGGTGGCGTCAATCTTGCCCGATTGCTCGCTGTGGAGCTCGGTTGATGCTCTCGGAAGAAGAAAAGCGACAGCTCTTAAGCCGCTACTCTGAACGGCTGCGGCGCTACGGCGCTACGCCCGACGCGTTGGGCTGGAACAAGCCAAAGCACAGATTGCGCTATCGTATGCTTCTCGAATATTGGAGCGGGGGCGGCGCAGGCGCGGCCATACATCTGCTCGATTTCGGCTGCGGGTTTGGCGACCTGTTCAGCTACGCTCAAGCGCGTGGCATTCCGCTCGACTACACCGGAATTGACATCAACCCCGATCTCGTGGCCGTCGCCCGCGAGCGTTATCCCGGGGCGCGGATCCTATGTGGCGATTTGACGGCCAATGCGCCCAACGAAATCTTTGATGTCGTTGTTGCGTCCGGTGTTCACAATTATCGCGTGGCCAACAACATATCTCTTATTCGAGAAAGTATGGAGTTGTTCGATCGCGTTTCGCGCCATGGATTCTCCATGAATTTCTTATCCAATCGTGTGAACTATCGGCATGACGAGAATTACTATGCGTCGCCAGAAGAGATCATAGGCATGGCGTTCCAACACTCCTCGCGGGTCGCCCTTCGGCACGACTACATGCCATTCGAATTTACCGTACACGTTGACAAGCGCGCGAAGATCGATCCCGATCTGACCGTGTTCGAGCCCTTTGTCGAAGATTGCAGCTAGCATCTGCGCATGGCAGTTGCAGCCGTGGTGCGATCGCGATTTCTCTAGATGCAAAAAAACGAAAACTATCGAGATCGGAAACTCAAAAAAGAGACATGGACGAAAATGAAGAAGGTAGCCCCAAAGAAGCGGTATTCGATGCTCGATGAGCGCTCGCGCACTGCCGCAGATAATGATTACGACGCTAGTATGGAATCCTATTTCGATAAGAGCATGGGAACGAACATGGATAAGCTACGCAGTTTTGCCAAGTTCGTGCCGCGGCAGATATTAAGTACATTTCTTGCGAAAAGCGAAATGTTCGACCATATTCTCGGCGTTCATGGCCACATTGTTGAGGGCGGGGTTTTTCTCGGCGCGGGCCTGATGAGTTGGGCAAATCTGAGCGCCATCCACGAGCCGTTCAACCACGTCCGTCGCATTGTTGGCTTTGACACCTTCTCTGGCATCACTCATCTCAACCCACAAGACGGACGACGTGATGCAACGCATATAAAGCCGGGCGGGTGCGCAGCGGATTCGAGGGACGATTTGAACGAATGCATTCGCCTTTATGACTTGAACCGCCCGATCGGCCATATCCCAAGAGTTGAACTCATCGCGGGCGATGCAACGAAAACAATTCCCGACTATATCGAAGAGAACAAGCATGTGGTCGTCGCCATGCTCTACCTCGACTTCGGTGTCTACGAACCTACAAAGGTTGCGATAGAACGTTTTCTGCCCCGCATGCCGAAAGGTGGAATTATTGCCTTCGATGAACTCAGCCAGATCGACTGTCCGGGAGAGACACAAGCGGTGCTTGATAGTGTTGGGTTGCGCGCGTTGCGAATTCGAAGATTCCCATACGCCACAGCATTGTCCTACGCTGTCTTGGAATAAGGTACCGTGGGAGGCAAGACTAGGATAGCCGAAGCACGAGGACGGATCGCTGCGTGTTGCTCCCGGCCATGGCCTCGATTTGCTTCGAAATGTCCTCTGCGTAGAAAGAGGAGCAGATTACGACCGTTGATGCCGCCCTAATGTGATCGATCACTTCCGCCGGTTGGTAGGCTGTCGTAGTAGGCAGATAATTTCTCTTATTGGGGTTTGTATCCACGACCACGACTCCATCTGGTGGTTTGTCGAGCCCCAAAAGCCGAGAACAGACGTCGTTGGCCGCCCATAAAACGCTCTTCTGACCATGGAATGATTTATTGCGAAGCATTCGACGCGCAGCTTCCAATCTTGCGTTAAACTCTTCAATCAGATTTAGGCCCTGCTTTATGCACTTGATCGCGTTTTCTCCCTCCGCCACTCCAGGCAACGTCACCGATCGACGGTCCTCGGCATTCAATCGAAATACAGCGACAAACCCGTAAGTTCGGCTGCAATCACTGTGACTAACCTCAACTAGATGCAACCCCTGCCGTTCGGCGATTGATGCTAAAGTTGCTGGACTGAAGTGGTTTACGTGTTCATGTAATAGTAATGCGATAGGATCGCGCGGATAGACATTTAGATCCGGGACCTCAAGAATTACGCTCCCACCGGGCCGAACCAGCCGCGCGCATTCTGACAAAAATCCATGGACGTCGGTTACGTGTTCAAGAACAAAATAACTAGCAACGACGTCTGCAACGCCGCTGTTTATCGCAGCAGTCGTGTTTGATGTCGTTGTTGCTTCGCTATTCAGATCTATACGATGATATTCATCAAACATCTGCGAGATGGTTTCGGAGAATGCAGTTGTTGCGTTGCTTCCGATCTCGACAAAAGTGCGCAAAGAGGCGGCGTTACGCCGAATAACCTTTAAGCGCGATTCGACCGAGTAATCGATATGTTCGTTTGGGAGGAGGTAGGCCTCTTTGTAATATTCTGTTAGGCAATTGCTATCTGGCGAAGGTGAGACGAAAGCGAAGCCGCAATTTATGCACACGACAATCCGAACTTTCCAACGGAATGTATGTGATCTTGCCCGTGACAGATATTGATATTCCCATGCAGTCGAAAAATCGTTGCCGCCACATAGGTCGCAATTGCGTGCCTGCGTCCCGATCTCGATTACACGACCTTCACAAGAAGTTACGCTGGCCATTTCGCTAGAAGTACTCTTTCCTGGCTAGGTGTTCAACGGTCAGATCAGGCACCATTTGAGTTTGCGTTGAAAGGTAATATGATACTTAACAATAACCCGGCGCCAGAAATGGGTAAACGACGATGCGGTCACGAATGTCAATATCTTGTATAATTCTAGAAGCGTTTTGGAATTTTGGGGCGTTTGAGACTGTTTGGGGATGCGTCGAGTTGGAAGCAGATGAACGGCTTTTGATAGTCTGTGTCGCAGCGAATGTGCGAATGTGATCGCCAGTCTCTTAGGATCTGACGCAGCGCAGGTACCCGCCCGGTGAACTGCTAAGAATCAGCTTTCCATTGAGTACGGGGTCAATATCGAATCGGTCACTTTCGCTCAGGTACTCGCGCAACGCAGTCAAGGGCTCATCGCCTTTGTAAAGAACTTTTGATCGCTTGCGTGGAGTCTCGTCCACGTCGAGATGGCCGAGCGCAGTATCGGCGACAACCAAGTAGCACCCTTTCGTGACGAGTGGCGCCAGAACGCGCAGTTCTTCCAGCACATGCTTTCTACTGTGATCGGAATCGAGGATGACCATCGTCGCCGCGCCGGCGGGTATTAATTCCCGCACGCGCGCAATTGTTGCGGGCGCGATGGACGAACCTTCCAACAGTGAAATTCGATGCGCCATCGGATGGATCTCGATGGCCTCGCGATTATGGGGCCGAATGTCGATATCGACACCGATAACACGACCTCGGCCGAGTAGTTCGAGCAACGCCGCCATGAAGACGAGGGAGCCACCGCGCGCGACACCAGTCTCGATGATAATCTCCGGTTTCGTCGACCATATAACCTCTTGCGTGGCCATGACGTCGGCCGGAAGCTGAATAATAGGCAACCCCATCCACGTCCAAAGAGAGCCGTAATCGTGCTTGTCGGCTGCCACCAAGGCATCAAGCGCTAGCCGAAACGCCTTTTCATCGTTGCCGAGAGCCAGCGATTGGCGGCGCCGGCTATTTTCAAACTCCGCCCGGTCGTCGGGGGTGCTCATGGCATCCTCATGGTGTATTTCCTTTGGTGACACGCAAGAACCTAACTTATCGCCGCGAATTATATGTCGCCTACAAGGGCGATTATAGGGTCTTCCATCGCAGATTTTTTCTGGTGCCCCGATGAGAACCCCAGTAGGTCGGCGGTAGGTCATCGGGCGGGTTGGGTTAAGGGATGGGTTATCTTGTGCTCGTCCGATTGCGTGTCGCCCATGCGGGCTGCTATTGAAATTGGCCTGCCGTGGCCTTCCGGCTATTTTGAACGTGCGATTCGTGAAATAGCCGGCGGATTGATGTCACAGTTGGCGCCAGCGCGATCGAGGAGTTCGTGCTCAGATAGGAGTTCCGCGATCTGATTTAAAGCTCGATCTATCTTCGTCCAAAGCTGCCTTTCGCGCGCCGGATTACTGGTGTTTCCTGGCGCCCGTCGGTGCAGTCTCGCTCGTGCCTGTGCTCCCGCCCACTCGTACTGCACGAATGGCCGATCGGTATCATAAGGCAGGTTAACCAGGCGACGCGCACAATGATGATTTGTTTGATGACTTATGCCGCTGGCGAAACCAGAACCGCGAGTCCGATTACACACAGTTCGAAAGTATCCACGATAGATCGCGGGGCTGGCCTTGAGCGATTCTTGACAGCCCCAGTCGGATCGTGTTCTTCCTGAGTGATGCGGACGACCGGCCCATCGGCCAATGCGGCGCCAAGAATATCCGTCCCGACGGCGCCGAACTCGATGCCGTTATCCGAGGCGAAAGGCACGGTCATGGCTTCCTCATGACGTTCGCCGAGCGGATATTGTTGGAATGGCTTTTAGTTGATTTGCGCGTTTCCCGCCTCTATACACGCATCTTCGCCGATAATATTCCGTCCATTCGTCTTTTTCTCAGTCTTGGAATGTATGTTGCTCGCAGGGAAGCTTTTGGTGTCGTGCGCAATTCGGGGTTCACACGCTATGAACCGGCGGCCGAAGGCGGTTTAGCTGACTCCTGGGAAGTCGCCTATTTCGAACTCTTATGTCCAAACGCCAAATATTCTGGGGCCCGACATTGAGCGCCACACACGCCTTTACGCTCGTCATCCCGACGTTCAATCGATCGGCGCAGCTGGGACGGTTGCTGGCCTATCTCAAGCGCTATGACTTCCGACACCAAATATTCATTCTCGATGCCAGCGAGCCAGTAATTTTCGCCGCGAATGCGACGTCGGTCGCCGCGGCCAAGCTCGACATAAGGCATCTTCAATATCCGCCGACCATACAACCAACGCTGAAGGTCGTCGACGGCCTCCGGCAGGTGCAGACGCCCTACTGCTCTTTTTGCGCTGACGACGATCTGATTTTCGTCGAGAGCGTCGAAAAATGCATTGCTCTTTTGAACGTGAATGCTGCGCTCGTGGCTGCTCACGGCCTGTACCTAAATTTCTCGGATGAAAATGAGCAATACCGGATTCTCAACACCTTCTACGACGGCCCGACCATTGTGCATGAGAATGCCCTCACGCGGCTTGCGGCGCACATGCGAAACTACGAAGCGATGTTCTATGCGCTCTATCGTACCCCAGTGCTGCTGTCGTCGATCACCGGAGCGGCCGAGATGCGGGCCTTCCTTTTCCATGAACTGCTTCAGTCCGCGCTTGTCGTGGCGGCGGGCGGCGTGGCAAGAATCAACGATTTCTTCTATGCGCGCAGCACGGGGCCATCGCATGTGCGCTCGAACTGGCATCCCATCGAGATGGTGGCTAAGGACGCATCGTCGCTGTTCCAGCACTACGTCCCCTATCGTGACGCGATCGTAAACTCCCTGATGTCGCAACCTGGCATCCACGCCGTCTATGCGTCCGAGAGATTGCAGGAGATTATCGACGTAATTCATCTCCGCTACGTAAGTCCGATCTTGTCGCTGCCGACGCTCGACACGATCATCGACGAGCATATCGCCGGAAAATCAGGTGCGGATATATCAGCCCGGATCGAGGCGAGCTGGAAGGTCCCGCCGCCCGCTCTGCGCCAGCTTCCTCTTTCCGCGCGGAGTCGAACGTTCGAAGCCCTCGGGCGCGCGGACTACGTGCTTGAAGACGGAAATTCCGGTATGGGCGGTCACCAGCTTGTTTTCAATTACGGCTTCCTTTCGCAGGCACTGGCTGGGGGCCGACGCATCGGCCGAGAGGACGTCGAGTCGATCGCGCGTCACTTTGGCGCTTACGCTGCTGCCTGAATGCGGCCATCGAAGGGGGGGCGGAGATAGCGTGTGGCTGAAAGATAAATACCGGTGTCTGCGGTCGGCGTTCGAGCGGCCCGATCCCGGCGCTTATGTAGGCATCCTCGACTTCGTCTACCAGCATTACGCGCTCGGCGACACGCTTATCGCCGAGATCATGATGGCCATCGAAGCAATCGAGGCGGGGCGGACGAACATCGATCTGATCCTCGCGATCGACCCCGGCCGGCCTTGCGCGCCCGCCCAGGGCTTCATAAACCCCGGCAATTACATTTACTACTTCGAGCATTTGCTCCCGGCGTTCTTATGCACGCCCATGCTGCGCTCGCTCCGGCTGATTCGCGATCGCGTAACACTGAATCTGAATCTGCAAAGCTTCGAGCTCAGCGGACAACCGACTTGGCCAAGTATCGCGCGGCATATTCGAATGGACCAGACTTATCCGGTCGGTCACGCGCCGATAAATGCTTTCTATCGCAAGCATGGTTATATTCCCAAACTTCATCCGCCCCGCGGCTATGATGGCTGGGCCAAGCGATATTTGGCGGCACATTTTCCGGATAAATTCGTTGTTATCCTCAATCCGCGTCAGAGTTCTCTTACGTCGGCGCCTGTGGTGCTCTATCGCGACGCCGTCCTGTCGGATTGGTATCGGTTCATGCGCATGGTCGCCAGCAAGCACCCGAACGTCGTCTTCATGCCGGTCGGCGCTTTTGTCGAATGGGAGAACAGGCTGCAGCGCTTTCCCAACGTCTTCATACCGCGGACGCGGGGCCTCCACCTTGGGCATGAGCTGGCGCTTCTCGCAAATGCAGACATGTTTATTGGTACATCGAGCGGCTTTGCTACCTACGCGACATTCAGCGACATTCCTTATCTGGCCTTGAACATCGAAAATTATTTTTCAGCGTATGCGGGCGTCGAGATCGGAGATGAGCACTACCCCTTCGCCGCCAAAACGCAGATCCTGACTTGGCAGCGCGAGACCCCGGAAGGCATGCTGGAATTGTTCGAGCGCATCCTCGCCTTGATCGACATGAAGGCCAATCTCGCCCGACGGCAGAGTTGCATCGACAATCCGCCATGCCGGTCGTCGGCTCTGGACGAAGGTCAAAGAGAGGTCTCGGGCGCATGACGACACGGCCAAGCGTCGTGCAGACGTGGCTGCGATGGCCGTTCGCGTTTCTCTACTGGCGTTCGCGGTGGCTCGCCGGAATAGTGCTTCGACTTGCGCGGCCGGGCGGCGCGCTGCGCCGTCGTTTCATCACACCATACGAGGCCGCGCGATACGGGCGTGCGCTTCTCGTGGCCCTCGACGGGCGTAGACAGGTGACGCGCTTCGACTTTCCGGTGCGCCTCGTCGGATTTCTTGGCCCGAACGGGCCTGGAAGCAGTGTGCTTCGTCTTTGTCGCCGTATTGCCTTCAGTTCCACGGCCGTCATCAAGCTGCGTGAACTGCAAAGTGTCGATCGGACGAACCATGTAGCGCGTCTCGATGGCCCGGTCGAACAGAAGACGTTACGCAACTTGGTTGCATGGCACCGACATGTGAAGTCGGAATATCCGGATCTTGTGCCGATTATGGCGTTTCATCTCGTGGTGAAGCAGGGCAGGGGGTTCGACGATCCGCGCCTGATCGATCTCGTTTCCTTCGGCACGCTTCTCGGCGGCGTCTGCAACGTCGCGGTTTGCGCGGGCGACGAGTTTCCGGGGACGATGGTCGATCTCGGCTTGCGCAAAGACAAAAGCGCGGACGACGAGTTCGATCTTGACAAAACGCCATCCCTGCCGCTTCTCGCGATTCTGAATACGGAGGGATGCGGAGAAACATTCGATTTGCAGGCATCCTGCCGTAAAAAGCTCAATGACGTCATGAAGGTTGCGGCGCCAGGCGATTTCTCGGTCGCTTTTAGCATCGGCGAGGGTCCGAGCGGCGTACCCGATCCGCAGCAGTTTGCGCTTTGGCTTCCGGTGCTCGAACGGCTCCGCGCGGATCGGCAAGTGACTTTCTGCCTGCTCAATCGGTTCTCCGAGAAAAGCGCTTGGGAACTCCCCAAATTTATACTTCCCATGCAAAGTATGGGTTTTTCATTCTGTGAGACCGTGGGCATTGCGCAATCCGCGGATTTCTATTTGGGCGTACTCGATGCTTTTGGCTTGGTTGCGTTGGGCGCCAAACGTCCCGGTGCCTATGCCTTTCTTGATCAAGTCGAGGGCGCAGGTCGCACGCCGGCGCGGCTTGGGGTGGCACAATGGCGCGCCGCGGCGGATTGCACGCCAGATCGGCTGGCCGCGCTGTTTTGCCAAAGCTTGGACGAGTGGGCGGCGCCTGCGCTCGGAAATTCGGCCTAAACGTTCTGCATCGACGACGTTGTCGCCTTCGACGCTTTTGGACATTCACGTGGATTGAGAGACGCCACCGATGGCAACCGTCACCGTTATTTTATCCAATTACAATCAAGGCAAATATCTGCGAGATTCTCTCGGTCATATCTGCGCGCAGACCCGACCCGCCGACCAGATTATCGTGATTGACGACGGGTCAACCGACGATAGCCTCGCCATCATCAAGGATTTTGCGTCACGCTATTCCACGCTTGAGGTATTGGAGAACGGGGTGAACCTCGGCTTGCAACGTTCCGTCGAGCGCGCGATGGAACGGGTGAGGGGCGACTATCTGGTATGGGCTGCCTCCGACGATCGGCTGTTGCCCAATTTCCTCGAGCGGAACATGGCGGTTCTCGCGCGGCATCCCGAGGCGGGCTTGGGGTTCTCGGAAACCAGCGTGTTGCAAGGCGATACGGAAGAGGTCGATCACTTTGCCGTCAATCCTGCCGTAAAGCACATCTTCGACATCACCGATCTGCCGGAATACGCCAATCCCGAGGCGCTCCGTCGCCGCATGAAGCGCGCCTATCTGCCGATCGCCAGCAACACCGCGGTTCTGCGTACCGATCTGATCCGCGCGTTCGGCGGATTCCCGAGAGCTTTGGAGTGGCATTCGGATTCGTTTCTCGCTTGCGCGCTTGCCTATCGCCACGGCGCGTGCGTCATTCCCGAAACGCTCGCGTTGATCCGCGCCAATCCGGGCTCCTACTCGAGCGCCATGCATGACCCCGTGCGCCAGAGCCCGGTTCTTCGCGCGATGCTGGATCTCATGCGCCAACATCCTGAGTATCGTAAAGTGCGCGCTGTTTACCGGGAATGTCCGAGCGCGCTATCTCCCTTCGGGTTGATCATGTTTCGCGTGCTGTGCTGGCGGCCGCAAGACTGGGATTTGATGGCGACCTTTGGCTTTTGGTTGGTGAACGAGTACAAGAAAGGCCACGGTTTAACCTGGCCGGAGATGGCAAAGGTGCTTGCCTCTCGCCTGCTTCTCAGACCAAGCTGACCGAGTTGGTGGGATTCGTGGCCTTCATTGGCGGCGGCGATATAACGTGGCTATGGGGACGGGCGGCTTGAGCGTGCTTGGCCGGTATAACGCGGGCGACGGGGCAGAGAGGGAGAGCGCTGGGATTGCCGCGCCGCGCTCCTTGACGCCTTATCAAATCCAGGTGCGAGAATTCTTCGATCACCTTGCGCCGCAGCGGGACCAGTGGCTCCGGAAGAATGCTTTTTTCTATGAGCAAGACCGCGCCTTCACACGGCATCTCTTGCCCGCCGGGCTATCCGTTCTGGAGATCGGATGCGGCAATGGCCAGCTGCTCGCCGCGCTGGAGCCGGCGCGTGGCGTCGGAATCGATATTGCGCCGAAAATGGTTGAAGCCGCGCGAGCGCTTTATCCGCATCTCGACTTTCGCGTTGGCAATGCCGAGGATGCCAGCGTCATCGCCGAAATCGAAGGTACATTCGATGTCATCGTCATTTCCGACACGGTGGGATTGATCGAGGATTGCGAAAAGCTGTTCTCCAATTTGCACGTCTTATGCAGCCCCGCGACGCGCGTCGTCATCGCCTATTACTCTCACTATTGGGAGCCGCCATTGCGTCTTGCGGAGCATTTAGGGCTGAAGATGGCGCAACTTCGTCAGAATTGGCTTTCGACCGACGACACGATCAATCTGCTGATGCTGGCCGATTTTGAAATGGTCAAGCGTGATTGGCGTCAGCTTGTGCCGCGACGGCTATTGGGACTGGGCGCGCTGATCAATCGCTTTGTGGCGCCTTTGCCGCTCTTCCGGAAGTTCTGCCTGCGCAATTATGTGGTCGCGCGTCCGATGCCGAAATCGCGGCCCCCGGACACCTTCCCTTCGGTCAGCATTGTCATCCCGTGTCGCAACGAGCGCGGCAATATCGAAAAAGCGATCCGGCGGTTGCCGGCTTTTCCGGCCGAGGTCGAAGTCCTTTTCGTCGAGGGCGGCAGTGTGGATGGCACGTATGACGAGTGCCTCCGGGTCAAGGAAGCGTATTCCGATCGAAATATCATCGTCCTGTGTCAGGACGGGAAAGGAAAGGGAGATGCCGTGCGCAAGGGTTTCGCGGCGGCGCGTGGCGACGTCCTGATGATACTCGATAGCGATCTCACGGTTCCGCCCGAGTCGCTGGGGAAATTTTACCATGCGCTGGTCAGTGGCAAGGGAGAGCTCATCAATGGGACGCGCCTCATCTATCCGATGGGCGATGGGGCGATGCGCTTCCTCAATCTCATCGCCAACCGGCTTTTCGCGGTGGTCTTTTCTTACCTCTTGAATCAACGGATCACCGACGCCCTGTGCGGAACGAAAGTGCTGCGACGGAGCGACTATGAGCGGATCGCCGCCAATCGCGGTTACTTCGGCGATCTTGATCCGTTCGGCGATTTCGATCTGCTTTTCGGCGCCTCGAAGCTCAATTTGAAAATCACCGAATTGCCGATCCGGTATGCCGAGCGAACCTACGGCGAAACCCAGATCTCGCGGTTCAGTCATGGCTGGCTTTTGGCCCGCATGGTGGTCTTGGCGTGGCGCAAGCTGAAGGCATTTTGAGCCGTTGCAGCCTGACCCAAAAACGCTCGAGAACAAGCTTCAATGGGACCGGAAGCCCGTCTTGCGGGCCATTTATCGAGACCTCTACGAACGCATCACCGCGGTCCAAAGGCCCGGCCTGACGCTCGAAATCGGCGGCGGGTCGGGAATTTTCAAGCTCTTCGCGCCGTCGACGCTCAGCATGGATATTCGGCCGGCCCCGGGCGTCGATCTTGTCGCGGACGCGCAGAAACTGCCGTTGCCGGCGGGCAGCGTCGCCAACATCGTTCTTTTCGACGTGCTTCACCACATCGAGTTTCCGGCGTTGTTTCTGGCCGAGGCCGAGCGGGTGCTGCGGCCGGGGGGCATGGTGATCATGATCGAGCCGGCTGTCACCTGGGCGAGCTGGCCGGTCTATCACTTCGTGCATGAAGAGACGGTTGCGCTTGGCGCCGACCCGTTGGCCGAGGGTGTTCCCGATCCCCAACGCGCGCCGTTCGATGCCAACATCGCGATCCCGTCCCTGATCCTTGGCCGCCACCGCACGCGCTTCGAGACGCGGTTCAGGAGTTTTCGTCTGCGGCAGCTCGAATGGCTAAGCTGCTTTGCCTATCCGCTTTCCGGCGGTTTTCAGCCCTGGAGCCTCATGCCGTTATACTTGCTGCGTCCCGTGCTCTGGATCGAGGATCGATTGCCGCGCTTCCTTTGCCGCCGGCTCGCCTTCCGCCTGTTCGCCGTTATCGAGAAAGTCTAATCGCGCTTAGGGCGCATCGTAGTCACTGGCGCCCGAACCATTTTCACGTCGGCGATAAACCCCATCCCTCTCACGGAGTTGTTGGAAGCCAGAATTGGCTGCCAACGCCAGAGCAACGACGATCTGAACGAGCAAAAAATAGTCCAAGCTTTCGACATATCGATTATAGATCACCGCGAGATAAACGTGAACGAGAAGATTCCCAAGATAGATCGTGAATGGCGCCGCGAAAATCCATCCGCCGACTTGCAAGGCAATTATGGCTGAGATTGCTGCGAGGACAATCAATCCTGGGCGAATCTTGTCATACAAATCGTAGCCACGATGAACATAGATCGAAAATGGCCAGTGCGTTGCCTTGGGAGGGTATACGAATTCCGGAATGGAATTCGACATCTTGTTTTGAAATTCGATCTGAACCCGTAACGTATCATCGCCTCTTGGGTCGCCCTTATAGGGCAGATAAACCCCATTGAAGTTATATTCATCGGGAAACACTAGGCCCCACCATATCCCTCGGAGATAGCGGGCGGTCACGAGCTGGATACTGTTTAGTCTATCAGATGCATCGATCACGGTCGCCCAGCCAAGGTTTAGCTGTTCGGGATACCGCTGAGGGTCCGTGACACTCCAAGTGGCGATCGGCCCGATAAAGTATACGTGATACTGGCTGTAGTTAGCCGCTTCGCGGCCGAGAATGTATTGGCGATATAAATCCGGATTGAGAACCCTTGCGTCAAATGTCCCAGTGTCCATGCGGCCAGCAAACCGCACGGCTTGTTCATAGCTCGATACAGCAAAGTAATTGAACTTGATTTGGTTGAATGTGGCCCATCCTAACATGCTCGCGCCAATCGGAAAAAAGGTCGCCGCGAGCATTAGAAGGTTACGGATTGAGCGAGCCCATATCAGTGCTTCGATCATGCCGAATACCGGAAGAAGCATCACAATGCCGGCAGGAGGGCGGGTAAGCGCGGCGCAAGCCGCTGCTAACGAAAATACCGCAAGCATCAACCGGCTCTTTGTTGCGTAAAACTCCACATATGCGGCAAGCGCAAACATCACACATTGCGCGGCGAGGCCATCGCTGAGGATTGCACGCGTCATGAGCACGGCAACGGGCGAAATCGATCCGAGAAGTATAACGATCATGAGCCAGCGCTTCGGAACCCAACGTCGTAACGAAAGGGCGAGCGACGATATCGCGAGAACACTTAAGACAGCTTGGGCGGCGACAATTAGGTTCAAGTCGGTTGCGTTAAAGATACGAACGAGCAAGGCGATGAAGGCCGGGTACCCCGGGGTTCTCACCGTCTGTAGCCATGTGTCGGCGTTTTGAATCCCATAAGAGCCCCGTAGGGCGAGATTGATCGCGAGCCGTGCATAGGTATCGCTGTCACCGTAAATGTAGAAATTCACGGGCGCGGTCAGAGCGAGGACAAGATGAAGAATAATGGCCAACACGATACATGGAGCGAATTCGCGCGCGCGAGCACCGGAATGCGATGGAGGCATCTTCTTCAATCGGGGAAACGTGATCACGAAATAGAAAATAGCCCCAAGAGCGCCCGCAGTTATCGCGAAGGCTATGAAAAAATCAGATTTTCGACGCGGCGCTACGACGTGGAAAATTGTCCCAGCTTTGGGTTGCGATATATCAAGTAACGGTCGGTCAGAATTCTCGGTCGCTAGAACGATTAGGCGCCGAAATTCGGACGCATTATTTTGAGCCAGGATACGCAAATCATATGACTGCATCGGCGGCAGCTCTGCGAGCCACAGCGACGGATTGTTGTCGTCATCTCTTGGAATAAAGCGGAGGCAATCGCTTGGATTCGATGACCAGCAAATCTTGAGATCAGAGTCCCGTGGAAGTGAAGCTGCCAGTCGAACTGGATGGTTCGAGACCCGAAACCATGAGTAGGTAAATGTCGCTACGAGCGAAGAGGCAATGAGTATCGCCAAAAAACATGCGAGCAATAATCTGACTTCTAGTCTCACTATTGCCTCACGATTTCACTGGGTTTTAGTGAATTTCGAAGTTGCATGGCACACGAACTACCTAACGAGATCCGCCGAGGCGTCGAAGTCGATAGTCCCGACCGGTGGGCGAACGGTTCCGTCGTCGAACAAAATGCGAAACCAAAATTCAAGCCGCTGGGCGCCGGTCGCGATCTGCTTTGTCACTCTAACCTCTTGCCAATCGGTTGTGATGTGCGGGATCGCGATGCCGGCGACGCCGACGCCGTCATAAATATAAGCGGATGCACGATCGAGCTCGAATGCGCGATCGCCGCGAATTTTCAGGCGAAATTCGACATTGCGTCCGAATAGGCCAGACGCATCGGTGAGGATGTAGCCAACGCGCCAATCGGCACCGCGCTCGGGCGTATCTGGCACGCGGCTGAGCGTAAGCTGGCAAACGAGCTTGCGCGCTCCGTCCATCTCCTCCCGGATCGGCAACACGGCGACATCCGGCGGAGGTCCGCTTGCACCATAGGTGTAGATTTCCCATTCTTCGTTGCGATGCACGCGCTCCGCCGATTTCTTCAGCACGTTATCGAGCTCGATCGGGCATATCCGGGTCCACTCGTCGATTGGCGGCGCAGGTTGCGCGGGAATATCCCAGTAGGTATTCGTCGCCATCTTAACGATGCCGACAAGCGCGATCGCGACGAGAAAATAATCAAGTGGCCGGAACGGCAGGGCTTTCATGGTCTCACCCTGCCCTATCCACGATGCGGACGGGCCGGCTTGGTCTTTCGCGGCAATGCCCAGCGCAGAATGCCGAGATACGCGAAGAACACCACGTAAAGACCGGCCCAAGCATACTTGACGGGCCAGGGGTCATAGATCCATTCGACCGTGTGCTGGCCGGCCGGCAGTTCCAAGGCCTTATAGGTAAAGTTGGCGCGCAGGATTGGGGCATCGTGCCCGTCGATCTTCGCGCGGAAGAACCGGTTGTAATTGTCGTAGTCGACCATAAATCCGTCGGCTGGCATCGAAACCGACACACGAACATGATTCAGAGTCCAGGCGTCGATATGCGTCTCGGCCGCGATCGGTGTTCCTGGCGCGCCATGCGCGGCGGCGACCTTCTCGTCGTGCAGATAGAAAAAATCGCCGGGTTTGGCGGGCGCCTCCACTTGGTCGATGTTTTTGATCGCGTCGAAAGGAATGTAACGGCCATTCGTGAAGTACCGGAAGAAGGGGTAGGCCCGCATTCGCGTGGTGGCCATGTCCCAGTCTTCAACGAGGTTTGCCATGCGCTCATGGGTCGCCAGCACCAGCCACTCGCGCTGACCCGCATAGGTGTACTTATACGGTGGAAAGACCGGTGTGTTGTGAATGCTTCCGACGCCGTACGGCCCGGTCCAAAGCTGCGATTCGTCGGTAATCGGCCCGATGCTTTTGGGCGTCGGCTTGCGCCACACGTCCTGGTTCCTCACCAAGAGATAGTCGGGTGTGCGGACAAAATAGTCGGAAGCGGAGATGGTCAAGTCGGTGACCACGAGAACGAGCAAGACGATGCCGATCTTCCGCTTCGTATCAGCGTCCGCCGTTGCCATCAGCAGGATCGTCAGCAGCGAGAACAAGCCCAGATAGACGCCGATATGTGAGAGCGTATGGCGCAAATCTGAGATAGCGGGGTGTACCGAGATGACGAGCGATCCTGCGGCCAAGACGCATAAGGACAAGACGGCGACAAAGGCGGTGATCCGTAGGAGCCATTCGCCTCTTGCTTCCGCGACAGCAAACTCCGCTGTCGCCGGGGCGGTGCTGCCGAGCATCAGACGGTCGAATCCGATCGCGGCAAGCAAGATGAGCATCAACACGCCACCATCGCGGGGAATGAAGCTCGATATGGTTCGGCTATTCTGAAAAAAGCTCAGCTTGAGCAGGGCGAGAAAGGCTAGATTGTCCACTTGGTAGAGAAGAAAGATCACGATCACGACAAAGGAAAGCAAAAGCACAAAGGTGAGTTGGTGGCGGTAGCCCAGAAGCAGCGCGACGCAAGAAAACGGAAGCGTGGCGAGCCCGACATAACGGTGATGAATGCCGTTATGCAACCATCCGTCGACCGTGAGTAATTTTTGGTGCAGATCGTAAAACGGCGCCCAATAAAGGAATTCGGTCCAGATCGGCACCGTTCCGATGCCATAGGGATAGACCCAGTCGCCAAAGAGTCCCATGTCGTAATCGATGGGCTGAGTTCCCGTGATGCGCAGAAGGGTCCCGAGGTTTGTGACGACGGTGATAACCGAAGGGGCAAGCGTAAGCGGAAGGTAGAGGACGCTCGCGATGACGAGCACGCGTCCGCGTGCGGTCTGCCACGCGGCGGCCGTCAACGAAACAAACGACCGGAAGAGCCCGCGGCTGAGCGCGAGCAAGAACACCGTGATGGCGGCGGTCCAGTAGAGGGGCGAGGAAGCTACCGCGTACCCCGCGCCAGCGAGATAGAAACCTGTCAGGAGCACGAACAGTGCGAGGCTTTGCAGATCCCGGCGGCGATCGAAGCGCAGCAGCGCATAAATATAGAACAGCGCGCCAGGCAGGATTTCGTATTGATGGGAATCCCGCAATTCTTCGAAGGTGATCGCCGATAAGGTGAAGGTTATGGCGATGAACGCCAGAGCAAAGCGGCTGCGTACCGTTTCCCGTCCGATCAGCAAGATTGCCGCGAAATTGACGGTGAAGTAATAGATCGTCTTTTGGAAGACGATGACTTGGTTGATTCCCTCCGGCGAGACGCCGTGGAATTGAGTGAAGAGGTAATAGGAAGCAATGAAAGGAATGCTATAAGGGTTCAAATAGCTGTACGACCAGTTGAGGAGCATGTTGTAGATTGGCCAGCCATTGAGGCCGGTCGGATCCCACCAAGGGAATTCGCCCCACTGTTTCAGCGAGTAGAACATTAAGTACGGCAAGGTCCAGATGCCGTGCGTGTCGTTGGCGAAAACAATCTCGCCCGATAAGTAGTAGCGTCCGAACAGGATGTAGTAGCCCGCCAAACACAACGCATATAGAAGAAGCCCGTAACGCCAAGTCAGCGTTTTCGTGTCGACTCTTTCGGCGATCGCTGGCACGAGTGATTTCCCCAACTTGTTATTTCTTCTCTCGGCCTCGCGTGCGAAGCGCCGCTCGGCGTGCTGACGCCACGAAGGGCGTCGGCTAAGATACCCATCGATTATTGCAGATACAACTCGACGGGCGGCAAATCATGGCGATCGATAAAGGGCGAAAGCCCGTGCGATCGCCTGTCGTTCCTCTTGGGTCGGCGTTGCCTGTGCGAGAAACTCGCGGCTGAAACGGACCGGCGCGATCTCGATTTCGCCGAGCCATCGTGCCGGCACGAGGAGCCGCGCTGCGCCGAGTATGTTCTTGATACCGCCGGCGGCAAAGCGCACGGATCTCATGCCACGCATCTGGTCGAGAGGGCCAAAACCGCGCGTGTAGAGAAGGGGCCAAGCCCGCTCGATCGCCGTCTTGTCGTCGAGCCCCGCGATCGAGGCATCGAGATAGTGCGCAATAACTGCCGGAGGAAGGTAGGATCGGAAGTATGCGAGATGTGCCCAATCGAAAGTCATCGCCTTGTGCGAAGATAGTGCGGCGCCGAGCGCGGCGAGCATTTCGGTCCGATAGAGGTGATAATCCGCGAAGAGCTTGGCCGGCGCGGGATAGATGTATTCCAACGGATGCCAGTAGCGATAAGCATGCGAAGGCGCGAGGTTGCGCGCATGGGTAAAAGGTTGCAGCCGGATCAGCTTGCCCTGGGAGGCGGCCGTGACCGCCCCCGCCAGCTCCGCGAACATGGTCGACGGCATGCGCGCGGCGGCGGCAAGGACGGAGCGGAGCGCTTCGGTACGATAGACCGCGTAGGTTGCGGCCTCGTAAGAGCGCATGAGCTGTACGAGGCGCCCGAGCCCGTCTTCAGCATCGATCGATGGCGACGCATAGACGAGGCGCGTGACTTCGATCGAATCGCGATGCGGCACGAAGCCCAAATAGCGGCCATGCGCGGCCACCGCGTCGGGCGCCCCGTCGAGAATAGCGACCACGTCAATCAGCCGGTCGAGCAGCAAGAGATCGTCATCCGCGCATAAGACGCTGTAAGGCGTCGTCGCGGCGCCGGCGCCCGCCGCGAATTTGGCGAAAGGCGGCGTGCTCGCGTCAAATTCCCGGTATTGCGTGTTGGCGCCGGCGCGTTGCGCGAGGGCGCGGTTCTCCATGCGCGCTGGTGGGTTGCTCGAATCGAAGACCAGCACGCTCACGGCAATCGGCGCGCGGGCCAGATAACCCAGCAGCCTCGCCAGATCGGCCGGCCGGTTATAGGTCGGAACGATGATGGTGAGCCGGCTGGCGAGGCTCGATGCCTCTGACATTTGTTGCGCTCGCCCTTCTAAATATCGCCGGGCGTCAGGTCGGCAAGGAACGGCAATGCCGCGTCGCGCGGCGAAAGCAAAGGCTCGTCTGGCAAGGGCCACGCGATCGCAAGCCGCGGATCGTTCCACCGCAATCCGCGTGCGGCGCTCGGAATATAAGGCGTCGATATGTGATAGAAGAGCTCGGTATCGTCGCAGACGCATTGAAAGCCGTGCGCGACGCCTTCGGGAACGTAGAGCGCGTGGCGGTTCTCGGCGTCGAGCGTGAAGCCGAGCCAGCGTCCGAAAGTCGCGCTGTTCCGGCGCAGATCCACCGCCACGTCGAAGACAGCGCCGCGCAGACAGCGCACGATCTTCGCCTCGTGATGCGGCGATGCCTGCCAGTGCAAGCCGCGCAGCGTGCCGCGGCGACGGTTGTAGGAGACGCTGCATTCGGGAAACGCTGTGGCGAGGCCGGCCGCGGCAAGCTGTGCCGCATCGAGAACCCGCGCGAAGAACCCGCGCTCGTCGACCATCGGCTCCGGCACGAGAAGATAGGTGCCGGCGATCGGTTGCGGCTCCAATCTCATCGCTTCATCGCGTCTATCGCGCCCGCTTGAGCCAGGCGCTCGGCCAGGCGGTAATCGGCCGCGAGAGATCGCTTTCGTTGAAGCGCCATGTCGGCTCTTCGATGACGAATTGCGGATGGGCGGCGGCGAATTCTTCCGCGGCAGCGGCGGGATTGTCGGAGGCCCAACCCGGCTTGCCGCGCGGCGTGTCGTTCACGTCGCGCATAATGCCGTCGGTCGCGAGTATATAGGAGCCGAGTGTCACGAGCGGGAAATACGCATCGAGCTCCTTGGCAACGTGAGCCTTGGAATGGTCCGAATCGAGGATCACCATGACCTTCTCGCCGGGGCGCAGCATTGCCTGAACCCGCGCCACCGTCTCGGGTGCCGCCGAATTGCCTTCGATCAGCGTGATGTAAGGCGCAAGCTCGTGCGCCTCGATGGCGCGCCGATTATGCGACCGGATATCGACGTCGATCCCGATCACCCGGCCTTGCAATCCCATCGCTTTGTAAAGCGACGCGTAGAACACCAGCGAGCCGCCATGAGCCACGCCGGTCTCAATGATGACGTCGGGTCGTAACGCGTAAATGACTTCCTGGAGCCGCAGGAAGTCTTCCGGGTGCTGGATGATCGGACGGCCAAGCCAGGTGAAGGTGTAAGAGTATTTCTGGTTCCAGCTCGTCTTGAGCCAGAGCTTGGAAATGAGCTCGAACGCTTCCTTGCCATAGAGATCGACGACATGGTCGCCGGCGGCCACGGTCTTCTTTTCGGTATCGATGACGATCTTCATGCGCTCGCTCTTGCTGTGACGTCGGCGATGTCAGACGATGGTTGGCCGGGGCACCGGGATGATGAACCGGCCGCCTGCATTGCGATAGGGCTGCTGTTGCCGCAGGATTTCGTCGATGAAATTCCACGCCAGCAGCAACACGGCGTCAGGCCGGCGTTCCGTCAACGCGGCGGGCGCGAAAATCGGGAGATGGTTGCCGGGCGTGAATTTGTTCTGCTTCAAGGTGCTGCGGTCGACGACGAAATCGAGCAGCGCGGCATCGATGCCGAACATGTTCATCAGCGTGCTGCCTTTAGCCGAGGCGCCATAGGCGGCAAGACTTTGTCCCCCCGCTTTAAGCTTGCGCAGGAGCGCCAGCAACTCTTTGCCCAAGAGCGTGACACGCCGCGCAAAGGATTCGTAATAGTCGAATCCGCTCAGGCCCCGGGACTGCTCCTCGTCGATCAAGGACGCCACGCGCGCATGGGCGGGCTGCGCGGCATGACCGATGAAGTAGCGCAGCGAGCCGCCGTGAATCGCTTCGCGTTCCACGTCGACGACGCGCATATCATGGCGCCGGCATAGGTTTTCGACGGCGGTTAACGAGAAATAGCTGAAATGCTCATGATAGATCGTGTCGAATTCGAGCTTGTCGATCATGTCGCGCACATAAGGTGCCTCGATCACGGCGACCGCGCCGGGTTTGAGCAGGTGCCGCAAGCCGACGACGAAGCCGTTCGGGTCGGGAACATGGGCGAAGACGTTGTTCGCGTGAACAATATCGGCGCGCCGCCCTTCGGCGGCGAGCCGTTCTCCCAGCGCCGCGTCGAAGAACTCGACCAGGGTCGGGATCCCGCGCTCGCGCGCCAAGGCTGCAATATTCGCGGCGGGCTCGATACCGAGAACCGGAACGTTCTGCTCCCGATAGTATTTGAGCAGGTAGCCGTCATTGCTTGCGACCTCGACAACGAGGCTCTCGGCGCCGAGCCCGCGTTCCGCTGTCAGTCTGCGAACCTGCTGCGCCGCATGGGCGAGCATGGTGTCCGAAAAGGATGAAGCGTAAAGATAATGCGCGAACAACTTTTCGGGCGGCACGTTCGCGTCGATTTGCACGAGGGTGCAATGCGGACAGAAGAACAGCCGCAGTGGAAAGCGCTCCTCGGGCCGCGCAAGCTCGGTTTCATCGAGCAAGGCATTGGCAAGGGGCAGCTCGCCGCAATCGAGAACAAGGCGAAGTCCGGTTTGCTGGCACGCGCGGCAGCGCGGGAGAAACTCCATCACCACCGTTTCCACGGGCATTGCTGCGATGCCCAGAGCCTCTCGAGATATTGGCGGTCGCGGATCGTGTCCATGCACTGCCAGAAGCCTTCATGCTTGTAGGCGAGCAACGCGCTCTTGGTCGCCAGAGTCTCGAGCAGGTCGAGTTCGAGCACGTCTTCATCGCCTTTGAGATGCTGAAAGATGCCCGGTTCCATAACCATGAACCCGCCATTGACCCAGCCTTCGTCCGATTGATGCTTCTCCGCGAAGCTGGTGACCCTGTCCTGGCCGTCGAACGCGATACTACCGAAGCGCGCCGGCGGGCGGACCGCGGTCACCGTGGCAAGCCCTTTACGAGCGCGGTGGAACGCCAGCAGCGCGGAAAGGTCGACATCGCACAAGCCATCGCCATAGGTCAGCATGAAGGGCTCGTCGCCCAAAATGCGCTCAAGGCGTTTGATGCGCCCACCCGTCATCGTGTCGATCCCCGTGTCGACCAGGTGAATGAGCCAGTCCTCATCGTGGCGGCGGATCTTGTCGACGCGGCCCGCGCGGAGATCGATCGAGAGGTCGCCATTGAGATCGTCGTAATGCAGGAAATAGTTCTTCACGACCTCGCCCTTGTAGCCCAGGGCAATGACGAACTCCTTGAAGCCATGGGAGGCGTAGAACTTCATGATGTGCCAGAGAATGGGCTGGCTGCCGATTTGGACCATCGGCTTCGGCAGGTTGACGGTTTCCTCGGCGAGACGCGTTCCGAACCCGCCGGCAAGAATGACGACTTTCATGGCAGAGCCCGTCTCGATGATTCACGGTCGCCGGTCATCAACGGCGAATGAGCGGGGATTCGCACCATCGCGACGCTTATGGCCGTGCCTGCGAGTGTTTTCAACCACGGTGCCGGCCAAATGCCCTCAAACCCGGCTTGGTCGGTCACGAGAACCCGGCAATCTTTCAAACCGTCAGATTTCAGCACTCACGTCGCTCGGCATTGATCGGGCCAGGCCTCATCGTCCCCCAGATGGGTCGGCCCTCGAACGCGGTCGACCCGAAAGGGTAGAGCGGAAGATACCACACATCACCCCAAAGCGGAATTGAGGGCCGGCTCGGGCGAAACAGCCGAACGCCGGATCGCTGAAATCATTGGAATGCTTCCCCCCCGGGCCGATCCTTCTCCGTTCTTACTGGAAAGATGGGGCCGCTTTTGCCAAAAGAACGGAACCATGGTGATCCCGACCAGCTACAAGCTGAGTTTCGCAAGGCTAATCTATCGATGCGTCATCGGCTTCCGGCGCGCGTTCGGGCGCGGGCCGGATGTCGTGGTCAAGCGTGGCGGCATCCGGTGGTCGCTTGATCTGCGCGAAGCCATCGATCTCTACATCTATTTGCGTGGAAGGTTCGAACCCGAAACGATTGCAGCCGAGCAGCGACTCGTTCGGGAAGGGGATACGGTTGCCGATATTGGCGCAAATATGGGGGCGCACACGCTGTGGCTCGCACGATTCGTCGGTCCGAGGGGCAAGGTATTGGCATTCGAGCCGACGGTCGCGACTCTGCAACGCCTCAAGCGAAATATCGAGCTCAATACCGACCTCAGGCCGCGCATCGACGCGCGCCAGGTCATGCTCGTGGCCGCGCCTGGCGCGGCGCTGGAAACCCAGATCTATGCAAGTTGGCGCGCTGACATCCGTCCGCCGGCCGACGCCCATCCTCTTCACCAAGGGGTGCCGGTGAGCACCGCAGGCGCGTCCACCGTCACTTTCGATCAGTCGGTGGCGAATGCCGGCCGCATTGCGCTGATCAAGCTGGACGTCGACGGGCACGAACTCGATGTTTTGAAAGGCGCGCAGGCGACGCTCGCCCGCGACCACCCTCTCATCGTAATGGAGTTTGCCCCCTATACATTGCGTGAGCGCGGCCAGGACCCGGACGAGCTCATCCGCTTGCTCTCCGGCCTCGATTATCGGTTTTTCGATTTGAGCGGCCGGCCGGTGTTGCTGGCAAGCGCCGACGAAAAGTCGCAGCGCGCCGGCGCCAGTATCAACGTCCTCGCCGCCGCGAGTGACAACCCGTTCAAACACACGCCCTAGTTGTGAGGCAGCTGCCCCTGGAGCGCGATTCTCAAACGGACTAAGCCCGCAGCACGTATTCGGTCGGCCAGTCCTTGATCTGATCCCAGTATTTGCGGCCCCAATCGACCATTTCCTTGAGGCCTTCGTCCCAGCCGATCTGCGGCTCCCAGCCCACATCCTGCTTGATCGCGGAGCTGTCGAGCCAATAACGCGAATCCTGCCCCAGCCGGTCGGGGGTCACTTCGGCAAATTTCTCGAACGGGATTTCCATCGCTGCGGCTACCCGCTCGGTCACTTCGCGAATCGAGGTCGGCAGCGCCGAGCCCGCATTATAGATTTTACCGAATGGCGCTTTCTCGGCGACGAGATGGATCGCGCGGCCGAGGTCGCGCGCGTGGATATAGGATTTCTCGGCGCGGCCGCCGCCGTGAAGCGGAAGCCTAACGCCTTTCATCCCGCACCAGACCGCTTTCGGAATGACGCGATGGAGCAATTGGCCCGGGCAATAGGCGTTGCATGGACGGATGATGTTCATCGGGAATTTCAGGAAGCGATGAACCGATTCGAGGTACATGTCGAAGGCGACCTTCGAGGCGGCATAGGGCGAGGACGGCTTGATCGGCTCGCTCTCTTTTGCGGCATGCGAAACCGAGCCGTACATCTCGGAGGTGCCGATCTGGATAAACCGCTCGAGCCAACTGCGTTTCATCAGCTCCTCAGAGAGCTTCGCCAGCGCCATGGAGTTGGTTTCGAAGAACCGCCAGGAATGCTTCCACGACACCGCACCTTCGCCTTGCGCGGCGAAATTCACGATGATCTCGGGCTTTTCGCGGTCGAGCAGCTCGAGCAGCAGGTCGAGCTCGTAGGTCACGTGGCGGGCGTGGTACTCGTACCCGGCGCGCTTGTCGATGTTGAGCGAAAACGGCTCCGGTCGAAGCGGGTTTCGCCCGACGCCGATCACCTTTTTCGGGTTTGCGTGATCCAGGAGATAGAGAGCGGCGTGGATGCCGAAGCTGCCGCCGCCGCCGAGAATGCAATAGGTCTTACCCGCCATGATCTCTCGTCTGATGCTTTCGTGACTGACCCCGAGGGTCGATGCGGCATCCTAGCACGAGTTTGCCGCCGCAGGGCAGCCCGCTCGCGACGCCGCCGGTTTGACTCGATTTTTCGCGGTGACTAAGGTGGTCGGGTCGTTCAATGTTGTCCCGCCGGATCAGACGCCGCTCACGATGACCACCAATCATGTTTCCAACTATTTTGGCCAGGTCGCGGAGATCGCGAGCCGGCTTGATAAGGCGCGGATCGAAGGTCTCGCTCAGGCGCTTGATGCGCTACGCGCGCGCGGAGGGCGTCTTTTTCTGCTCGGGGTCGGCGGGAGCGCGGCCAACTGTGCCCACGCCGTCAATGATTTTCGCAAGCTCTGCGGCATCGAAACCTACGCGCCCACCGACAATGTTTCGGAATTGACCGCGCGCACGAATGACGAAGGCTGGTCAACCGTTTTCGCCGGTTGGTTGGCGACCAGCAAGCTTTCGGCCAATGACGCAGTGATGGTGTTTTCGGTCGGCGGCGGCAACCTCGAGCGCAATGTCAGCGTCAACATCATCGAGGCGCTCAAGCTCGCCAAGAAGGTCGGCGCCAAGATTTTCGGCCTCGTCTCGCGCGACGGCGGATATACGGCCCAGGTTGGCGATGAGGTCGTGATCATTCCGACCGTTGATGACACGCTGGTCACCCCTCATGCCGAGGCTTTTCAGGCGGTCATCTGGCATTGCCTCGTGTCGCATCCCCGGCTCCAACAGAATGCAACAAAGTGGTGATTAGGACGGCTGGCCAAGGCGGTCCGTGACCGGAACGCCGCGCTGGCTGCCGCGGTCCCGCGAAATCGGCTGGGCGGAAAACCGCCCGCGCGCGGAAGAATTTCAGGCGGCCGATCCGCCATGGAACCGAGTCGCGGACAAGCTTGCCCGCTAGGGGGCGGACTGTTATACGACTTCTTGGATAAGGGCCCAGCGACGCCTAGCCCGGTGGCGTGTCGTGGAGTTGGCGTGCGGCCTTGATCCGGAGGTGGGGCGTCAGGTGCTCCTTGGCTTGAAAGGGCTTTGTGGATTTATGATGGATGCCCAATCGCTAAAAGTTAAGATCTTTGCCGATGGCGCCGATCTCGACGCCATCCGCGTGCTCCGCCGCAATCCGCTGATCAAGGGCTTTACCACCAACCCGACTTTGATGCGCAAGGCGGGCGTCAGCGATTACGAGGCGTTTGGACGCGCCGCGCTCGATGTGGCCGCGGGCCTTCCGCTCTCGCTCGAGGTCTTCGCCGACGATTTCGACGAGATGATCGCTCAAGGGCTGACGATTGCCAGCTGGGGCAGCAACGTCAACGTCAAGATTCCGGTTTCCAGCACCAAGGGCGTGTTCGCCGGGCCGGTGATCAAGAAACTGGCTGCGTCCGGCGTTGTGCTTAATGTCACTGCGCTCATGACCGACGAACAGGTCGAACGAGTTGCGGCCTGCCTCGATCCCAAGGTGCCAGCCATCGTTTCAGTTTTTGCCGGCCGTGTCGCCGATACGGGGCGCGATCCGATCCCGCTGATGAAGCGCTGCCGCGATGCGCTCGCCCATCTCCCGCGCGCCGAGCTGCTCTGGGCAAGCCCGCGCGAGCTCCTCAACATCCTTCAAGCCGACGAAATCGGCTGTCACATCATCACGGTCACGAGCGACGTACTCGCGAAGCTTGCGCTTCTCGGCAAGGATCTCGACCAATATTCGCTCGAGACGGTGAAGATGTTCTATTCGGATGCAACCTCCGCCGGTTACGCCATCCGCACGATGGTTCCGGCATCGGTTCCTCAAGATTGACGCACAAAGAGGGTGATCGTGGCGCAACTCTTCAATAGCGTGTTTGTCACAGGCGGCGCCGGATATTGCGGCTCGCTGCTGGTTCCCCAGCTCTTGGCGCGCGGCTACAAGGTCACGGTCTACGACACGCTCTACTTCGGCGATCATTTTCTGCCCAAGCAGAATCCCAATCTCGAAGTGATCCGCGGCGACATCCGCGACGTGGCGCGGCTGGCGGACGCGGTGAAGGGCCACGATGCCTTCGTGAGTTTGGCCTGCATTTCGAACGACGCGAGTTTCGAGCTCGACGAACAGCTCTCGACCTCGATCAACATGGACGCCTTCGAACCGATGGTGAAGGCCGCCAAGAGCGCCGGCGTCAAACGCTTCGTCTATGCCTCGTCGAGCTCGGTTTACGGCGTTTCCGACAAGCCCGACGTCACCGAGGATCATCCGCTGATCCCGCTGACGCTTTACAACAAGTACAAAGGCCTGTGCGAGCCGATCCTCAAAGCCTATGCGGATGACAGCTTCACAGGGGTCATCTTCCGTCCGGCGACGGTGTGCGGCTACGCGCCGCGCCTGCGTCTCGACCTGTCGGTCAACATCCTCACCAACCATGCCGTCACCGACAACAAGATCGTGGTGTTCGGCGGCAGCCAGCTTCGACCCAACTTGCATGTGCGCGACTATTGCGACGCGGTCGAGCTGCTGCTCACGGCACCGGCTGCGAAAATTCAGAAAGAAACCTTCAACGTCGGCTACCAGAACATGTCGATCATGGATATCGCGCAGTTGGTGAAGCGCGTGGTGCAGGCCGAGTTCCCCGACAAGCCCGAGATCGCGATCACCACGACCTCGTCGGACGACAATCGGTCTTACCACATCAATTCCGACAAGATTGCGCGCGTGCTCGGCTTCCGCCCGCAATACTCGATCGAGGATGCGATCCGCAGCCTGTGCGTCGCGTTTCGCGAAGGCAAGATCCCGGACAGCATGACGAATGACTGGTACTACAACATTCGGACCATGAAGAAGCACAAGGTGAAATGACGCAAAAGCCGGTTGCCGTCGTTACCGGAGGGGCCGGGTTTATCGGCTCGCATGCCGTCGATCTTCTTCTTGGCCGCGGCTTTCAGGTTCGGGTTATCGACAATCTCATCGGCGGGCGCGAGGCCAATCTCGCGCACCATCGCGCCAATCCCGATCTGGTTTTCGAGCGGGGCGACATCCGCGAGCTTCAGCCCGACAGCAGCCTCTTTCGCAGCGCGCGCTACGTTCTTCATTTCGCGGGCATCGGCGACATCGTGCCGTCGATCGAGCAGCCGATCGAATACATGTCGACGAACGCGCAGGGCACGGTGCGGGTTCTCGAATGCTGCCGCGCGGCGGGTAGCGTCGAGAAGCTGGTCTATGCCGCGTCCTCGTCCTGCTATGGCCTTGCGGACGTGCCGACGCGCGAGGATCATCCGATCCGGCCACAATACCCTTACGCGCTCTCGAAATACCAGGGCGAGCAGGCGGCCTTTCACTGGCACCAGGTCTATCGGCTGCCGGTCAATTCGATTCGCATCTTCAACGCCTACGGCACGCGCTCGCGCACCTCGGGCGCTTACGGCGCGGTGTTCGGCGTGTTCTTGCGCCAGAAGCTGGCCGGCAAGCCCTATACGGTCGTCGGCGACGGCAGCCAGACCCGCGACTTTCTCTATGTGACCGACGTCGCCGAGGCGTTCCTGGCGGCGGCCTTTACGCCGCGCACGGGCGAGATCTGGAATGTCGGCGCCGGCAAGCCGCAATCGGTGAACCGTCTGGTCGAACTTCTTGGCGGCGACAAGGTCTATATTCCAAAACGTCCGGGCGAGCCTGATTGCACCTTCGCCGACATTTCGAAGATCACCACGGAGCTCGGCTGGACGCCAAAGGTCTCGTTCGAGGAAGGGGTCAGCCGCATCCTCGAGCACATCGACTATTGGCGGGACGCGCCGCTTTGGAACCCGGAATCGATTTCCAAGGCCACGGCAACCTGGTTCAAATTCCTGGGCGAGGAAGCTCGCAGCGCCGAGCAGGGACGCAATCGATGATTTCTCCCCTTACCGAACAATACGCGCACAAGATCAAGACCATCGACGAGTTGATGGCGCTTCTGGGCAAGCGGCCGCGGGAAAAGAAAGTGATTCTGTGCCACGGCGTTTTCGACGTCGTCCATCCCGGTCATTTGCGCCATCTCGTCTACGCCAAGAGCAAAGCCGACATCCTGATCGCGAGCGTGACGGCCGATCGCCACATCGCCAAAGGCACGTATCGGCCGCACGTGCCGCAGGATCTGCGCGCGCTCAACCTCGCCGCGCTCGAGCTCGTCGATTACGTGCTCATCGACGCGAACGAGAAGCCGCTCGAGAATCTGCGCCGACTTCAGCCGGAATTCTATGCCAAGGGCTACGAATACACCGATGGCGGCCTGAACCCCAAGACCGAGGAAGAACTCAAAGTCATTTCCGCCTATGGCGGCGAGGTGATCTTCACGCCCGGCGACATCGTCTACTCGTCGTCGCGGCTGATCGAGATGGAGCGGCCCGACCTGCGGACCGAGAAGCTCGTCACCTTGATGGACATGTCGGGCCTGACCTTCGAAAACCTGCGTCGCGCTCTCGCGACCTTCAAGGGGCGGCGTGTCCATGTGATCGGGGATACGATCGTCGACAGCCTTACGCAATGCGCGATGATCGGCGGTCAAACCAAGACGCCGACGATGAGTGTGCTGTTTCAGGAGCGCCAGGATTTCATCGGCGGCGCAGCCGTTGTTGCGGAACATCTTCGCGCCGCCGGCGCCGAGGTGGTGTTCTCGACCGTGCTGGGCGACGATCCGCTCAAGGATTTCGTGGTTGCGGGGCTCAAGAGATCCGGGGTCGAGGTGCGCGCCATCATCGACAAGACGCGGCCGACCACCCACAAGAATGCGATCGTCGCGGAGGGCTACCGGCTGATCAAGGTCGATACGCTCGACAACCGCAGCATTTCGGACGACATCCTGCACAAATTGTCCGATACGCTGACGAGCGTTCCGACGGATGCCGTGGTGTTCTCGGATTTCCGGCACGGGATCTTCAATCGCCGCACGATTCCGGCGCTCATCGAGGCAATTCCCAAAGGCGCGATGAAGGTCGCCGACAGCCAGGTCGCGAGCCGCTGGGGCAACATCACCGAATTCCAGGATTTCGACCTCATCACGCCGAACGAGCGCGAGGCGCGCTTCGCGCTCGCCGATCAGGATTCCGGCATCCGCCCGCTTGCCTCGCAGCTTTACGATGCGGCGCGCTGCAAGATATTGATCCTCAAGCTCGGCGATCGCGGCGTCATCACCTGCCGCTCGAAGGACCACGAAGCGCTCGATTTGTTTTTCGTCGTCGACAGCTTTGTCGATCGCGTGACTGATGCGGTGGGGGCCGGCGATGCCTTGCTGGCCTATGCGACCCTGTCGCTGCTGGGCACGCACGACCCGGTGATCGGCACCATCATCGGCTCGATCGCGGCCGCGGTCGAATGCGAGGCGGACGGCAATCTGCCGGTCGAGCCGGGCGCCGTCCTCGCCAAGCTCGACGCGATCGAGAAGCGCGTCCGTTACGAGGGCTAAGGGGCGTGCGCGCCATCGTCGTCGGCCTCGGCGTGCAAGGTTACAAACGCCGCAAGTTCGCCGGCGCGGACTATGTCGCTTCGGTCGATCCCGTGAACCCCGAGGCCGAGTACAAAACCGCTCAAAGCGTGCCGCTCGATGCCTATGACGCGGTACTCGCTTGCATTCCGGACGAACCGAAATTCGAGCTGCTCAAATATTTTCTCGCGAACGGCAAGCACGTGCTGGTCGAAAAGCCGCTTTGGGCCGAACGCGACGAGCAGATCCTCGAGCTCGAGCGGATCGCGCGCGCCAAAGGCGTCGTCTGCTATACGGCCTATAATCACCGTTTCGAGCCGCATTATGTGCGGATGCGCAATCTGATCGGCTCCGGCGAGCTCGGGCGCGTTTATTCCTGCCGGATGTTCTACGGCAATGGCACGGCGCGCCTCGTGCGCGAATCGGCGTGGCGGGATCAAGGCGCCGGCGTGTTGCCCGATCTGGGCTCGCACCTGCTCGACACCTGCCGCTTTTGGTTCGGCGATATCGGCGACAATTTCCATGTCATCTCGGTCAATCGCTTCGAGAACCGCGCACCCGATCATGTCGTGATCGGCTCGGATGAAGGCGCGCCGCGGATCGAGCTCGAGATGACGTTGCTGATGTGGCGCAATCATTTCACCTGCGACATCCTGGCCGAGAAGGGCACGGCGCATATCGAATTGCTGTGCAAATGGGGCCCGACCACGTTTACCAAGCGGATGCGCGTCTTGCCGTCGGGCCGGCCGCCCGAAGAGGCGGTGACCTTGGTTCAGGACGATCCGACCTGGGCGATCGAATACGCGCATTTCAAGCAACTGTGTCTCTCGCGCGTCGAGACCAGCCTCGCGAATGATCTTTGGCTGCAACAAAGCCTGCGCCGGCTCGGCGCCGCGGTGGCGTCGTGACGGTGACCGTTGCCTTTGCGGGGATGACCCATCTCGGGATCAATTCGGCGGTGGCGACCGCAGCGCGCGGTTTCAACGTGATCGGCTATGATGCCGACAAGGCGCTGGTCGAACGCTTGCGCGAACACCGTTTCCCCGTCGTCGAGCCCGGCCTGGAGGCGCTCGCCGCCGAGCACCGGGCGCGGCTGCGCTTCTCGGCTGATCCGGCCGCGCTCGGCACGGCCGACGTGGTCTATATCGCCGCCGACGTTCCGACCGACGACCAGGCGAAAAGCGACCTCGCGCCGATTCGCGCCTTGATCGCCCTGGTTGCGCCGCAGCTGCGCGCGAACGCCGTTCTCGTCATTCTTTGCCAGGTGCCGCCCGGTTTCACGCGCGGCCTGCGCGACCTGCCTCACGACCGGCTCATCTATCAGGTCGAAACCCTGATCTTCGGGCGGGCGGTCGAACGCGCCTTCAGCCCGGAGCGGTTCATCGTCGGCTGCGCCGATCCCGCGCTTCCGTTGCCGCCGGCGTATCGCCAGCTTCTCGACGCTTTCGCCTGTCCCATTCTGACGATGCGTTACGAGAGCGCGGAGCTCGCCAAGATCAGCATCAATTTCTGCCTCGTCGCGTCGGTCAGCGTCGCCAATACCCTGGCGGAAGTCAGCGAGGCGGTCGGCGCCGATTGGTCGGAGATCGTGCCGGCGCTGAAGCTCGATCGCCGCATCGGCCCCTACAGCTATCTCACCCCGGGCCTCGGCATTTCGGGCGGCAATCTCGAGCGCGATTTGCGCAGCGTTCTCGACATCGCCGCGGCGAAAGGAACCGATTCCAGCGTGGTCGACGCTTGGGTCGCGAATTCGACCTATCGCAAGGATTGGTGCTGGCGCGTCTTGCGGGATCGGCTGCTCGCCGGCAAGCCCGACGCCGCGGTCGCGGTTCTGGGTCTCGCCTACAAGGAGAATACGCATTCGACGAAAAATTCGCCTTCGCTTGTCTTGCTGGCGCATCTCGCGGGCAAGGATGTCCGCGTCCACGACCCGGTCGTTGCGGCGTCGGTTGTGCCCTTCGCGCGCGGCTGCGCGGAGCCTCTGCTTTGCGCCGAAGGCGCCGAGGCGCTGGTGATCGCCACGCCTTGGCCGCAATATCGCGATCTTGCCGTTGCCGATTTGCGGCGCGTGATGACGGGGCGGCTGATCATCGATCCCTATCGGCTGCTCGACGGCAAGGCGGCGGCGGCATCGGGATTTGAATATCATACGCTCGGCATGCCGGCCTTGATGCCGGCTTGAAGGGGAGGCCACCATCCTTCAGCACCTAAACGAACCGGTCGCGCCGGCCCGTGTCGTCGTCATCGGCGCCAACGGCTTCATCGGCAACGCGATTGCCCAGCGTCTCGAACGGGCCGGCGTGCCGACCTTGCGCGTTGGCCGGCGCGAGGTCGATCTTCTGGCCGCCGATGCGGCCGAGCGTCTCGCGGCGTTGCTGCGCGACGGCGATGCGGTCGTCGCCGCTTCCGCCATCGCGCCTTGCAAGAATGTCGCGATGTTGCGCGACAACATGAGTTTCATTCTCGCGCTCACCAAGGCGGCGGGAAAGGCGAAGCTTTCCCATCTGGTCAATATCAGCTCTGATGCTGTCTATGCGGACGGCCCGGTGCCGTTGACCGAGGCATCGCCCATGGCGCCCGACACGCTTCACGGCGTCATGCATTTGGCGCGCGAGATCGCGTTTCGCGCCGAGGTGAAAGCGCCTTTGGCCTGCCTGCGGCCGACCCTGGTTTACGGCGCGGGCGATCCGCATAACGGCTACGGTCCCAATCGCTTCCGGCGGCTTGCTGCCAAAGGCGAGACGATCACGCTCTTCGGCAATGGCGAAGAGCGGCGCGATCATGTTCTCGTCAGCGACGTGGCCGAGCTTGCGGCACGCGTCCTATTTCGCCGTTCGACCGGCGCGCTCAATATCGCCACGGGCGAGGTGACGAGCTTTCGCGACATCGCCGAGACGGTTGCGCGGCTTTCCGGGCGTGCCGCACCGATCGTGGCCACGCCGCGTGTTGGCCCGATGCCGCATAACGGCTATCGTCCCTTCGACATCGCCGCATGCCGGGCCGCGTTCGGCGATTTTTCATATACGCCGCTCGCCGCGGGACTCGCGGCGGCGCAGGGCGAAGAGGCGGCGTAGGGCAGCTGGCATGACCGCGACCTATAGCGAGCTTCTCGCCGATACCAGCCCGCTCCATCCCGCCAATGCGGTGGCGGCGATTCTCTTGACGCCGGACGACCGTTATGTGTTGCAGCTGCGCGACAGCAAGCCCGGGATATTCTTCCCCGGCTGTTGGGGCTGCTTCGGCGGGGCGGTCGAGGCGAGCGATGGCGGCCCTCTTGCCGCGCTCCAACGCGAGCTGCACGAAGAGCTCGGGCTTGAACTCGCACCGGGAGCCCTACGCTACTTCAGTAAACTGACCTTCGATCTCGCTTTCTGCGGCGGCCCGATGCTTTATCGCGACTATTACGAGGCGCGGCTGAGCGAGGTTCAGTTCGCGCGGCTTCGGCTTGGCGAGGGAAGCGAAGTTCGCGCGTTCACGGGCATCGAAGCCTTGGCGCAGCTCCGCCTCACGCCTTATGACAATTTTCTTTTGTGGCTGCACGTCAATCGCGGACGCTTGCAGCCGGAGCAAGAGGCTTGAGCTATGGCCGAGATCGATTTGTTGTCGAAATTGCCGCGCACGAAACGCAATGTGCACGCGCGCGCCGAAGCGAAAACCGAAGACGTGATCGCGACCGCGCGGCGTTTCGGGCAAGAATACTTCGACGGCCTGCGCAAGTTCGGCTATGGCGGCTATCGCTATGACGGGCGATGGGTTCCCGTGGCACGCGATATCGTCGCTCATTTCGGCCTGAAGGCGGGCGATCGCGTGCTCGATGTCGGCTGCGCCAAAGGCTTTCTGGTGAAGGATCTCATGCAAGTCTGCCCGGGTCTCGAAGCCTTCGGCCTCGACATCTCGGACTACGCGCTGATGCATTGCGAGACGGAAGTCGTCGGCCGGCTTCATCTTGGCTCGGCCGACCGGCTGCCTTTTCCCGACAACAGCTTTGCCGCGGTCCTCTCGATCAATACGCTGCATAATTTCGACCGCGCCGGCGCGATCAGGGCGTTGCGTGAAATTCAACGCGTATCGGGCGGCCGCGCCTTCGTCCAAGTCGACGCCTATCACACCGAAGCCCAACGCGCGCTCTTTCTCGAATGGGTGTTGACGGCCGATTTTCACGGCTACCCCGAAACCTGGCGCGAAGCCTTTGCCGAGGCGGGCTATACCGGCGATTATTTCTGGACGATTTGCGAATAGTCCGGACCCCGTCCGGCAAGCGGCACGACGCGGATCGCGCGACAAACAGATATGGCAAATTCGCTCGCGGTCGCCCTAGGATGATCCGATGAAACGGGTACTCGTCACGGGAGCGAGTGGGTTTATCGGCCGGCCGGCGCTGCAGCACCTCGTGTCGCACGGTTATGACATCCATGCGGTCGGCCGCCACGAGGTCGATTTTCAGCACGCGACCTTCCATCGCGCCGATCTGCTGTCGCCGGGCGCGGCGGCAAGTCTGATTGCCGACGTCCGCCCGACGCATCTGCTTCACCTTGCCTGGTATGTCGAGCCCGGAAAATTCTGGACCGCGATCGACAATCTTGCCTGGGTGGCGGCCAGCCTCGAGCTCTTTCGCAGTTTTGTCGAGGGCGGCGGCCAACGGGCGACGTTCGCGGGAAGCTGCGCCGAGTATGAATGGGGCGGCGCAACCTTCTCGGAGACCGCGACGCCGTCGCGGCCGCGCAGCCTCTATGGCACGGCGAAGAATGCGCTGCGCGAGGTGGTCGAGGCGGCCGGGCGCGAATTGGAAGTCAGCGTTGCTTGGGGGCGCGTTTTCTTTCTTTACGGCCCGAATGAACCGCCCGGTCGGCTCGTCTCCAGCTCGATCAGAGCAATCTTGCGCGGGATACCGCTCGATGTCGGGTGCCTTACTCATGAGCGGGATTATCTTCATGTCGACGATGTTGCCGGCGCGCTCGTGGCACTGTTGGACAGCGCCGCAACCGGCATCGTCAATATCGCGTCGGGAAGGCCGGTGTCGATCCGCGCGATCGTCGCGACGATTGCCCGCCTTGCCGGGACGGTTGAGCCCCAGATGCTGGCCCGCGCGAATTCGAAGGAGGAGCCGGAAAGGATCGCGGCCAAGGTCGAGCGCCTGACGACCGAGGTCGGCTTCTCGCCCCGTTACGATTTGGATGCGGGGCTCGCCGCTACGCTCGAATGGTGGCGCAAGAACCGGCAATAAAGAATTCTGAGCGGCGTTCGCGACCGCCGCGCTCGGCTAAATCTTGTTCGCCGCGTTCGCGACGAACCAGCGATAGGCGTTGGCGAGCCCCTCGCGCAAAGGGATCTTGGCGTGCCAGCCGAGACGGTTCATGAGCCCGACATCCAAAAGCTTGCGCGGGCTGCCATCCGGCTTGTCGGTCGCGTAACGCAGCTTTCCCTTGAAGCCGACGACCTCGGCGACCAGCGCCGCAAGCTCGGCGATCGTGATATCCTCCCCCCAGCCGACATTGACGTGGCTTTCGTCGGAATAGTTTTCCATCAGGAAGACCAGCGCGTCCGCGAGATCGTCGACATGGAGGAATTCGCGCCGCGGCTTGCCCGTGCCCCAAATTTCGATCTCCGCCGCATTGGTGATCTTGGCGTGGTGGGCCTTGGCGATCAGCGCTGGAATCACATGACTCGCCTTGAGATCATAGGTGTCGCCGGGGCCGTAGAGATTGGTCGGCTGCGCCGAGATGAAATCGCAGCCATATTGCCTTCGATAAGCAGCGCACAGCTTCAGCCCGGCGATCTTCGCGATCGCATACCATTGGTTCGTGGGCTCGAGCGCGCCGGTCAGCAATTCCTCTTCGGCCATCGGCTGTTTGGCGAGGCGCGGATAGATGCAGGACGAGCCGAGGAAGAGGAGCTTTTTGACGCCGATGCGCCGCGCCGCCTCGATCAGGTTTCCCTCGATCATCATGTTGTCGTAAAGGAATTCGGCGGGCCGCGTGTCATTGGCGAGGATCCCGCCGACCGTCGCCGCGGCGACGAAGACGACATCCGGGCGGGCGGATTCCATCCAAGCTTCGGTCGGCCCCTGCCGGCGCAGATCCACCTCTTTGCTGGCGACCGTCAGGATCTCGCAGCCGCACGACTGGAGTCGGCGCACCAGCGCGCTGCCCACCATGCCACGATGTCCGGCCACGAAGACGCGCCGGCCCGCTAACGAAAAGGTCGCCGCAGACATGTCGAGACCTAGCCTTGGCCGCCCGCTGCGGCGCCGCGCGCCGGCGTGTCGTAACCCGCGCGTTTCAGCGTACGTTCCTGTTGCGCAAGATTGAGATCGTGCTTGACCATCATGCCGACGAGCTGCTTGAAGCCGACCTTCGGATTCCAGCCAAGCTGTTGCCGCGCTTTCGACGCGTCGCCCTGCAACGCGTCGACCTCGGTTGGCCGCAAATAGCGCGGATCGAGCTCGACGTGCTTTTTCCAATCCAGTTGCACCTCGGCGAAGGCAGCCTCCACCAATTCGCGCACGCTGTAGGATTCGCCGGTGGCCACCACGTAATCGTCGGGTTTCTCCTGCTGCAGCATGAGCCACATCGCTTCGACATAATCGCCGGCAAAGCCCCAATCGCGCTTGGCCTCGAGATTGCCGAGGAAGAGCTTGTCCTGGAGGCCTTCTTTGATGCGGCTGACGGCGCGGGTCACTTTGCGAGTGACGAAGGTCTCGCCTCGGCGCGGGCTTTCGTGGTTGAACAGAATCCCGTTGCAGATGAAGAGGCCATAAGCCTCGCGGTAATTCACGCCGTACCAATGCGCCGCGACCTTGCTCACGGCATAAGGGCTGCGCGGATAGAACGGCGTGCGCTCGTTTTGCGGCGGCGGCGCCGCCCCGAACATCTCGGACGATCCCGCCTGGTAATAGCGCACCTTTTTGCCGCCATTGTCGATATGGTCCCGCAGCGCGTCGAGCAGCCGCAAAGCGCCGACGCCGACCACGTCGGCGGTGTATTCCGGCACCTCGAAGGATACCTTCACGTGGCTTTGCGCGCCGAGATTGTAGACTTCGTCGGGGTCGGTCTTTTCCAGCACGCGGCGCAGCGCCGTGCCGTCGGTGAGATCGCCGTAATGGAGCGTCAGATTGGGACCGCCCAGATGGGGGTCGTGGTAAATATGGTCGATCCGGTCGGTGTTGAAGAGGCTCGCGCGCCGCAGCAACCCGTGGACCTCATATCCCTTGGACAAGAGAAGTTCGGTCAGATAGGCACCGTCCTGGCCGGTGATGCCGGTGATCAAAGCCCGCTTTGCCATGAATTCGAATTCCCTGTGTCACGCGCTCGCTCGGAATACTACGCCAAACGAGCTGCAAAAGCATCGGCTTGGCGGTTCTTCCGCTTCGGTCCTAAAATAGTCATAGATCGTTACAGAAAGTATATGAACGGGGCGCCGGATGAATTGGAAAGACCGTCGAGAGAAATTCCGGGCGCAGCTTGCCAGCCATCGCTGCGTCCATCCGGCGTCGGTCTTCGATCCGATCTCGGCCCGCATCGCCGAGGATCTCGGCTACGAGATCGGCATGTTCGCGGGCTCGGTGGCCTCTCTGACCGTGTTGGGCGCGCCGGACCTCGTGGTGCTGACCCTCACGGAATTTGTCGATCAGGCGTTGCGCATCAATCGGGCCGGCAATTTGCCGCTGATGACCGACGCCGACCACGGCTATGGCAATGCCCTCAACGTGAAGCGCACGGTGGAGGAGCTCGAAACCGCGGGCGTTTGCGGTCTGTCGATCGAAGATACGGTGCTTCCCGTGCCCTACGGCTCGCCGGACAAGCCGCAAATCCTGTCGCTCGAGGAAGGCGTCGGGAAGATGCGCGCTGCTTTGGCGGGACGGCAGGATAAGAGCCTCGTGATCGTCGGCCGCAGCGCGTCGATCGCGATCACCGGCTTGGCCGACACGATCGCGCGCGCCAAGGCCTATGAAGCCGCGGGGGTCGACGCGTTCTTCCTCGCCGGTGCCAAGACAAGGGCGGAGCTCGAAGCGGTGGCGGATGCCATTAAGATTCCGCTGGTGATCGGCGCGCCGGCGCCCGCGCTGCAGGACCTCGACTATCTCGGCGTGCACCGCGTACGCATCTGTATCCAGGGCCATTTGCCGATCGCGGCGGCGACGCGCGCCGTTTACGAAACCATGAAGGCGCTGCGCGAAGGCATGGCGCCCAAGGACATTCCTGGCATTGCCTCGCCCGAGCTGATGAAACGCGTCACGCGCGACGCGGATTACCGCCGCTGGATCGCAGAGTTTTTGACCGGGAAATGAATGCCAAGGCCGGTTTGCGGGCTTCTCGCTCCGGCGTCAGCGCCGCGGCGTCAGCGGCGCAAAGCGGAACTTCACCAGGTACCACAGCGCGCGCACGCCGTCTTTCCAATTGATTTTTTTTCCTTCGGCATAGGAGCGGCCGTAATAGGTGATGCCGACTTCGTAAATGCGCCACGCCTTGCTGCGGGCGAGCTGCGCCGAAATCTCGATCTCGGTGCCGAAATCGTTGCAGGTCAGGACAAGGCTGTCCTTCGCCGCACGCGTCAGCATTTTGTAGCCGACCTCGATATCCTGAAGCAGTTGATTGTAGAGCAGGTTGAAGAGCAGCGAGATCACCCGGTTGCCGAGATAGTGGTGGAAATAGAGCGAGCGGTGCGCTGCGCCGTAAAAGCGGCTGCCATAGACGACATCCGCGACTTTGCGCTCGGCGATCAGGGGATACATCTTGCTCCATTCGGCCGGATCGTATTCGAGATCGGCGTCCTGGACGATGATGACGTCGCCTTGCGCGGCGGCAAAGCCGCTGCGGAGTGCGGCGCCTTTGCCGCTGTTGCGCGGATGGTAGATCGCCACCAGCGTGTTGCTCCGTCCCGTTTCCGCCGGCGCGAGAACCGGATTGCCGGCAGGATCGAGTTCGAAACGCGCGAATTGCGCGCTGGACGCAGGAAAGGTCGCCTTGAGCCATTCACGCGTCCCGTCGGTCGAACCGTCATCGACGACCACGATCTCTTTCGCGACATCGGGAAGGGCGGCGCTCGCGGCCGCGAGCACGCGCGGCAAGGTCGCGCGCTCGTTGAAGACCGGGATGATCACAGACAGCATTGGGCTCGATGGGGGGCGGGGCGTGGCAGGGAAGAGGGGCGAAGGTAAGCTGTGCCTGCGCCTCGGGCAAGGCCGGGATGCACGCAGTCGCGGTCGATCCGCTGGATCTAAAGCCCGCCGGCGGCTTCGTTTGTCGGCACTTGCGCCGTATGGCGTAGCCACCCTCTGTCGTAGGTCCGGCGAAGCTGCGCCGCGGCAACGCCCGCCGCGAGGGCCAGCGCGGGCATGGCGGTCATCTGGTAACGCGGCAGGTTCAAGCTGAAAACCGCGTAAAAGAGGAGATTGAACATCCCGGCTGAAAGCAACCCGGCGAGCAGCCAATCGCGCCGCCGGATCGCTCGCACGCCGATCCAGCAGAGGATCGGGAAACCCAGCAACGCGAACTCGTCGATCCAGATGCCGCGATAGAACAGCGGCAAGGTCGTCGCGGCGTGCATGAAAGGGTGATCGAGGATGGAACGTTCCAAGTCGCGGTCGATCGCGGCCGCCGCTTCGAACGGTCCCATGCCGGTTTTTTCTGTCAGCGCCTGGAGGCGTTCGCCATAGCCATTTTGCCCGCGGTCATAGAAGCCGCCCGGACGATCGAGGTCGAAGGGCGCGACGATGTCGGGCGGAAAAACGCGTCGCGCAAGGTGCTCGCCGAAGCCGCGCGTCCAATAGACGAAGGAAGCGAGAAATTGCTCGCCCGTCATGTGATCGAAGACTTCGCGGGTGCTCAGCGCGATGCCGCCGCGCAGATCGGTAAGCCGGAACTGGCCGCTGACGGTCCAATTGCGCACCGCCCATCCCCCGACCAGCGCGCCATAGATAAACGAGGCTGCCGCCAACGATACAAGGATACGCCGCCGCCCCGCGGCGCGCAGCAAGGCGATGGTGCCGACCACGACGATCAGGATCAGGCAAAAGGGAAAGAACGATGCTTTCGTCAGGGTGAGCGCTGCGAGTGCCAATCCAACCCAGGCCCAATGCAGCGGCCGCTCTCGCTGCCAGGCCCACACGGTGGCGAGCAAGGCCAGACAAAGCAGCAACACGGCCAGGCGATCCGACATCGGATCGGCCCAGCCTTTGTTCATCTGGAAATTGAAGAGCAAATAGGCCGCCGCGATCAGGCCGGCCCAAATGTCGCCCGTGATGCCGAGGGCGACGAAATACATGGCGATCCCCGCTGCCAAGATGAGCGCCAGATTGGCGAGGCTCGCCGATCGATAGATCCGCGGATCACACGAGCCTTCGTTGATGAAGCAATCTGGCGTGAAGCGGCCGAATTGCGGGTCGATGGTCATGAGCGCCGCGAGAAACAGCGGATAACCCGGTTCGCGTCCGATGGCGGCGGGCGCCGGCGCCGGGGTTTGCGCGTCGGTGAAGACGCCGTCATGCGACAGGTGGTAGGCGGAATTGAGATATTGTTGGATATCGAAAAAGAGATGCAGCCCGCCGCCCTTGAAGCTGCCGATGGCGGCGCTCAAGATCACCAGCGCAAACAGCACGAGAACGCCTAACCGGCGCGACGATCGGCTCGGTGATGGGCTCAAAGCATTTTCCGCGCAGTACTCCCAGACCGGCGAACCTTAAGCGAGCCCCGTACCGTCCGCAAGGCGACGTCCCCGGGTCGTGCCATTGCAGCGCGTTATCGGGCGGTTCATGATAAGGCGAGCGGATGGAGATGATGCGCAGCCGGACGATTGTCACGCTATTTCTGTTGGCCGTTGTCGTGTCGTGGGGCACGGGGCGCGCGATGCTCGGCAAGCCTTCGACGGTCGATCGCTATGTCGTGATCGACGGCGATACCTTTGCGCTCTTGCCCAAAAGCTGCATCTACACCCTCGTGAAACTGGGCTGTCCGGCGCAGCGTCTGCGTCTCGAAGGGGCCGACGCCTTCGAATCGCGGCAGACCTGTCGCGACGCTCTCAACGTCGAATGGGCCTGCGGCGAGGCCGCGACCGAAAGGCTGCGTCAGCTCGTCCGCCGTCCCGATTTCAGCTGCCGGATCGATCCGGAATTCGTCGATCGCCACGCGCGTGAATTCTCGGTCTGCTACACGGAAGGGCGCGATGTCGCGGCGATGCTGGTGCGCGAGGGTCTGGCCTTTGCCTATGGCCGCGATCGCCAATATCTGCCGCTCGAAAACGAGGCAAAGGAGGCGCGCCGCGGCGCCTGGGCCGGGCATTTCATCCGCCCGCAATATTTCCGCCAAGGCGCGACGAGCTCGAGCTAAGGTGCGTCGTTTTTACGTCGATGGATGAGCGTTCCTTGACCCGCCTCCCCGAAGCAGCCGGAACGGGCGTCAGCTATGTCGTCACCGTCTATAACAAGCGCCCATTTCTGCCGCAGGTCGTGGCCGGGCTGGCGGCGCAGCAAGGCGATTTCGCGCGCGAGTTCGTGTTCATCGACGACGGCTCGAGCGACGGCTCCGCCGCCGAGATCGCGCGTCTGACCGCGGGCTGGCCAAACCTCCGCATCGTCGCGCAAAACAATCGCGGCTCGAGCCACGCCACCAATCGCGGCATCGCCGAGGCGCGCTACCCTTTCATCAAGCTGGTCGATGCCGACGACGTGCTGTTGCCTCATGCGACCAGCGTGTTGCTCGCTGCCTTGGCGCGCTACGAGGGCGCCGTGCTCGCCTATGGCGGCACGGCGTTCTATGCCTCGGCGCAAGAGGCGCTCGACCGGCTGGCGCTTCCCTCGAGCGAAGCCACGCCAGCCAGCCGGCTCGAAGCCGAGCCGCTGGCAAGTCAGCTCTTGCGCGGCTTTTCCATCGGCCCGAGCAACAGCCTGTTCCGGAGCGAAGCGGCGCGGTCGGTCGGCGGCTGCGACCCCCGCGTCTTCATCCAGGACTATTCACTGGCGCTGCGCCTGGCGACGGTCGGCGCCTTCGTGGCGGTGGAGTTGGTGGTCGCGTTGTGTCCTTCGGTCGCCGAAGGACGGGTCAATGATGGCGGGCCGCAAATCCTGCACGACGTCAATCTGAGCGTCGCCTATTTCCTCGAGGAGCAAAGACTCTCCGCTTCCTTGGAGCGCTCGGCGGTGCAACGGGCGACCAGCCGCGCCTATCACTGGGCACGGCGCCGCGAAGGCGCCGGGCTCTTTTCCTATTGGACCTGGCTGCGGCTTCTGGCTCAGCTGCCGCGCCCGCCGATCGGTCTTGTGCGGCAAAGCTGCGGCGCGTTCACGCTCAGCCGCACGGTGCGGCGAAGCGCGCCCGACGCATGACGCCGGCGGCGCATGCGCGCAGCGAGCGTCCGGGCAGGCTGCCGCGGCGCTGGTGGCTGTTTCGCCCGTTCGATCTTGCGGCGCGCTTCTGGCCGGTGTGGCGCAAGCGGCGCGGCGTGCTGGTCGTGCGCATCGACGGCATCGGCGACATGGTGCTGTTCCACGGCGCTTTCGCCCATTATGCCGAGGTGCTGGGCGTCGCGCCCGGCGACATCACACTGCTCGGCTGCGCGAGCTGGGCAAGCCTTGCGCCGGCGCTTTTTCCATTCTGCCGTTTCCGCGCCATCGACGAGCACCGTTACGACAAGAACCCGTTTTATCGCTTTGCCGTCTCGCTCTGGGTGCGGCGCCAGGGCTTCGCCGTCGCGTTGTGCGACATTTACATGCGCAAGCCGCTGGTCGCGGACAGTCTGGTTTACGTCTCGGGTGCAAAGCGCAAGATCGTCGCCAAGCCCTACCAAAGCGCCAAGACCCAGCGCCTTTTCGATTGGTATCTCGCGCAGTGCCAGCAGGCGATCGACACCGGCGCCTATCCGACCCACGAGATCATTCGCCACTTTCGCTTTCTCACGACCCTTGCCGGCACGGATATCCGGCCCGCTGCGCCGCGCCTCGCTTGGCCGCGCCGTGCGCCGCCTTATCCTTCGCCCTATGCCGTGATCAATTGCGGCGGCAATGAGACGGGCAGGCGATGGGATTTCGCACGCTTTCGTGCGCTCGCCGAGAGCTTGGCGGCGCGCGGCCTCGCCGCTGTTTTTGTCGGCGGCGCGGCCGAGGCTCCGTTCAAGAAGCTGCTTCACGCGCAAACAGGCCGCGGCGACATCATCGATTGCATCGGTACCACGAGCTTGCTGCAGCTGCTCGACCTCCTGCAAAACGCGGCTTTGGTGGTGAGCAGCGATACCGGGCCGGCCCATCTCGCGATCGGCCTCGGCGTCCCGACCGTCGTCATCGTCGGCGGTGGCCATTTCACCAGCTTCGTGCCTTATCCGCCTGCGGTCACGCCGGACAAGGTCCGTTTCGTCTATCGCGAGCTGGCTTGCTACCATTGCTTCTGGAATTGCACCCAGCCGCATCGACCCGGAAGCAGTTTCCCATGTATCGACGCGGTCGAACCCGGCGCCGTGCTGGCCGCGGTCGATACCGTTCTCGGCGAAGCGCGCGTCGCCTTGCCTCCCGGATAAGCGGCGCATCCGCGCGGCGATGGTTTGACACGGCGCCGAGCCTGCGCAACACCTCTCGCCGTTCTTGCCCGCCGCTCGGTCCGGGCGCTTCTTGCACAGCTCTTGGTTCTCGATGACTTCCATTCTGGCAATCCATTCCGGTCACGATTCCTCGGCGGCGCTTTTCGACGATTACCGCATCGTCGCGGCGGTGCAAAAGGAACGGCTGACGCGAAAGAAGAAGGATTACGGCGTCGCCAATCTTTGCGTCGACGAAGTCCTCGCGATCGGCGGGCTCGCCGCCAAGGATGTCGATGCGGTGGTGCTCACCCGCGACATGTACCCGCGGGCGCAGCTGCGCAATCCGCTCGGCACGCGGCTGCGCGAGCTGATCAAGCCGCCGAGCTTCGATTACCAGACCTTGAACCGCGTGATGCGGAAAGCACGCACCTATGATCCGGCCGAGGTGCTCGATATCGGCGCGGTGCTGCGATCCTACGGGCTGAGGCCGGACGTGAAGGTCACTTTCGCCAATCACCATTACGCGCACGCTTTGCCGTCGCTGTTCTTCACGGATTGGGACGATGCGTTGCTCTATACCGCCGACCGCGCCGGCGACAACGCCACGTCGAGCCATCGCGTGTTTCGCGGCGGCGCGATCGAATGCCTCTATGGCGACGATCGCCTGCTGCACGGCGCGCATCCGCTCAACAGCCTGGGCCGCGCCTATGAAATGGTGACGGTCGCGCTCGGCTTCCGCTCGATGCATCACGAGGGCAAGGTCACCGGGCTGGCGGCTTACGGCAAGCCGGTGTTGCGCGACCATTTCCTCTCGCGCTTTCGCGTGGGCGCGGACGGGGTCATCGCCACCGATTTCGCCAATGAGAACGAGTTTCACGACCACTTCATGCGGCCTTGCGCCGACCATTCGCGCGAGGATTGCGCCGCGTCGATCCAAGCTTTCTCCGAAGAGATCGCCGTCACCTCGATCCAGCGCCTCGTCGAACGCGAGAAGCTGCATCATGTCGGGCTTGCGGGCGGATTTTTCGCCAATGTGAAGGTCAATCAGCGGATCGCCGAGACCTGCGGCCTATCCGAAGTGTTCGTCGTCCCGCCGATGGGCGATGAAGGTCTGGTGATTGGCGCCGGGCTTTATCATCTTTTGGAACGCGACGGGATGAAGCATTGGCTTGCGCAGCGCCATCGCCTCGACGATGTCTATTGGGGACGGGGTTACGGCACCGACACGGGCCGCCGGTTTCTCGCCCATAGCGGCGATATTCGCCGCGTCGAGGGCGATCCGGTCGAAACCGCGTCGCGTCTCATCGCCGAGGGCAAGGCGGTCGCGATCTTCTCGCAGCGGATGGAATTCGGCCCGCGCGCGCTCGGCGCACGCTCGATCATGGCGTCGCCGGAACGGCGCGACATCAATGAATCCCTGAACGCGAGGCTCGACCGCAGCGAGTTCATGCCCTTTGCGCCCGTGGTCGCCGAGGAAGACGCCGCGCGCATCTTCGACGTCACCAAGGTCAACGCCTATGCGTGCCGCTTCATGACGATTACTTGCGACGTGAAGCCCGAATGGCGCGAGCGCATTCCCGCCGTCGTCCATATCGACGGCACGGCGCGGCCGCAAATCATCCGGCGGCAGGAAAATCCGCTTTATTACGACATTCTCGCGCGCTTCAAGCAACGCACCGGTTTCCCGGTCACCATCAATACCAGCTTCAACGTTCATGAAGAGCCGATCATCAACACGCCGGAAGAGGCGGCCAAGGCGCTGGTCGATGATCGCGTCGACTACCTGGTGACCGAGGACGGCGTCTTCGGCCTGGCGCGCTGATCCCGTTGCCGCCTTTTGGTCGCGCCGGCATTGTCGCCTGGAAGACTCGTCCGTAGATTGAACGTGCTCTCGTCCTAAGGCAGGGAGAATGTCGCAGAACGGTCCGGTCGCCATCATCGGCGCCACCAGCGGTATCGGCAGAAGGCTGGTGGCGCGCTTGCGCGCGCGCCGGGAATCCGTGATCGCAATCGGCCGGTCGGCCGAACGCTTGTCGCGTCTCGCCGCGCCCGCGCGAATCGTCGATCTCGACCGCAAGCGGGAGCTCGCGCCGGCGCTTGCCGATGCGCGCATGGTCGTCAGCTGCGTTCCGCCGGTCTTTATCCCGACCGTGCTCGCATCCTTGCCCGATCGGCTCGACCGCGTGGTCTTGACTGGCTCGACCCGCAAGTTCACGCAGTTTCCGGATCGTCGCGCCGAGCTGGTTCTCGCCGCCGAAGCCGCGTTTCGCGAGTCCGGCCGGCCCGGCGTGATGCTCCATCCCAGCATGATTTGCGGCGGCGGCGAAGAGAACAATGTCCAGCGTGTGGCGGCCTATATTCGGCGCTTTCGCATGGTGCCCTTGCCGCAATCCGGCCGGGCCCTGATTCAGCCGATCTTCGTCGACGACGTCGCCGCTTGTCTCGAAGCCGCGCTTTATCGCGCCGAGGCGGTGGGGCCGCCCCTGGTCGTCGCCGGACCGGACGCCATCACCTATCGTGCGTTCGTCGAGGCCATCGGCGCCGCGATCGGGCTTCGCGTTAAAGTCATTCCCGTGCCGTCGGCGTTGCTGATGGCGGCGGCGTCATTGACCCGGTTCGTGCCGGGCGTGCCGCAAATCACGCCGGCGGAAGTGCAGCGCTTGCTCGAGGACAAAGCCTTCGACATCGGCGAGATGCGACAACGCCTCGGGGTCGAGCCGGTTTCGCTGGCGACGATGCTGCAACGCATTTTCGCCGATCCGGCCGCCGATCCATTGGTGTCGCCACAAAGCAGCGAAAATCTTTTCGATCGCTCCGCGCCTTAACTTGTGGCGCCGCTTGGCGCGCGCTCGCCTCTGCGGTGTAAGCAGCAATGGGTCTTCGCGGCGGATTTGCCGGTCTATTTCTTGACCGCACTCGGCCCGCCGATAGAATTGCTGCAAGGCTCGCAAAGAGCTCTCGGAGGAGGCGCGTTGGCTCGTCACATTCCCGGACCGTTGTTCTTCGATCTGCACGGGCCGTCCGGCATGCCGATGCTCTTTCTTCACTCGACGCCCGACGATCATCGCTTGTGGATGTATCAAACCGCGCACTTCTCGTCGTGGTTTCGGGCGATCGCGGTCGACCTCGCGGGCTATGGCCGCTCGCCGCCGGCGCAGCAGGGCCTCTCGGTTTCCGATCAAGCCGATGCGGCCTGGGAAGTCGTCGATCAGATATCGTCCGGCAAGGTCGTCATTCACGGCAACTCGATGGGCAGCATGGTCGCCATGCAAATGGCGAGCAAGCAGCCCGCGCGCGTGCCGGCCTTGATCCTGTCGGGCACCGGCTATCTGCCGACCCGCAACGCGATGAAGGTTTGGGCGAAGCGCTATGCCGAGGAAGGGATCGCGCTGCGCTACAAGCAATGCCTCGATCATTTCTCGCCCGCGTCGCAAGCACTGCCGCATGTGCAGCACTATGCGCGCATGGTGTGCGAGCTGAACAATCCGTCGACGCTCGGCAGCATCATCGCGATGAACGAGGCGCTGGCCGCGGATCCCGAACCCGACGAATTCTTCGATACGCTGACCATGCCGACGATCATCATCAGCGGCACCGCCGATCGCAATCATCCCGCGGCGGTCGAGCTTCAGAAACACATCAAGGGCTCGACACTCCATGCCATCGAAGGCGCCGGACACGCCGTGATGCAGGAAGCGCCGTGGCTTTACGACCGCTACGCAATCGAATTCCTGGCAAGGCTCGGCCTGTGGCCGGGCGCAACGCCGACATGACACAAAGGATTTCCCGCCGATGAAACCCGAAGAACACGAGCTTCTCTCCCGCACCGGTCCGGGAACGCCGATGGGCAATCTGTTGCGGCGCTACTGGCTGCCGGCGTTGCTGTCGCGCGAAGTCGAGATCAATGGCGCGCCGGTGCGCGTGCGGCTTCTCGGCGAGGATCTGATCGCGTTTCGCAACAGCGAGGGGCGGGTCGGGCTGCTGCACGAGCATTGCGCGCATCGCGGCGCGTCGCTGTTCTTCGGCAAGAACGCTGAGTGCGGGCTGCGCTGCTGGTATCACGGCTGGAAATACGATGTCGACGGCAATTGCGTCGACATGCCGAACGAGCCGCCGCAAACCCAGTTCAAGGAAAAGGTCAAGCAGCCCGCCTATCCCTGCATCGAGCGGAACGGCGTGGTCATGGCCTATCTCGGGCCGGCCGACAAAAAGCCTGCTTTGCCCGATCTGGAATGGCTGAACGTTCCCGCCGAAAACGTCTATGTCTCGAAGCGCTATCAGGATTGCCATTGGCTTCAAGGCATGGAAGGCGACATCGATTCGAGCCATCTCGGCTTCCTTCACGGCATCGAAGCGATGAAAAAGGCGACCGAGCATGACATGTCCATCTCGCAGGATTTTGTCGCCCAGGGAACCCACCCGAAGCTCGAAATCGTGCAGAAGCCGATGGGCATCGTTCAAGGCGCGCGGCGCGATGCCGATGCCGATCACCATTATTGGCGCATCGGCGCCTGGCTGATGCCGTGCTTCACGATCCTGCCGGCCTTTCCCGGCGATGCCGCGCTGGGCGGACACGCCTGGGTACCGGTCGACGATAACAAGGTCTGGGCATTCGGCGTGTCGTGGCACCCGAAGCGCGCGCTGACGCAACAGGAGTTGAGCTGGTTCCACGAAGGCACGCCCACCGGCATTCATTCGACCATGATTCCGGGAACCTTCATCGCCAAGCGCAACAAGAGCAACCTCTATGCCGACCCTGACGCGCCGCCAGCCAAGCAGCCCTGGCAGCGCATCACGATCTTCCAGGATCAGGATACCGCGATCACCGAAAGCATCGGCGCCAGCTTCGATCGCTCGCGCGAGAATCTCGGCACGACCGACGTGGTCATCATCCATGCGCGGCGCCGCCTTATGGCTGCGGCGCGGGAGCTGGCGCAAGGCAAGGATCCGGCGATCGATCCGAAGGGTTACCGCCAGCGCGGCGTCTCGACCTTGCTGCCGCGCAATGTCAAATCCTGGTCGGACGCCGTTGCCGAGGCGATGGACACGCGACCGGAGACGTTCAGCCCCGGCATCTAACGGCAAGCCAGCGCGACGTTTTTTAGCTGCTTAGTCGCTGAAGCTCGATTTTCGCCGTGTCGTGCTCATAAAGGCCCTGCGGGCAGCTATCGATCGCTTGCTGCAATAACGGTTTGGCCGCATTGCGATTGTCGCTCAGGAGTTCGTATTCGCCGATATAGAAGGGAGCTTGACACTGCTTGCCGCGCTGCAGCTGCGGATCGGAGTCCGTTGCAGCAGTTTCCACTTGGTTGGCGCTGGATTTTCCGAGGTAGAACGCGATCACGGGAGCGGGCCAAGCCGCGGCATCGGTCTTTGCGGCATTTGCGGCAAGTTCCTTGCGGTCAGGTTGGCCCATGCGGGCGCGCGACAAGTACAGCCAGATCGCGGTATAGGGTTGCTTAGGCATCAGCGCCAAGCTTTGCGAGAAATCGCTCGCCGCGCCGGAGAAGTTTCCGCTCATGAATTGCACATGGCCGCGGTCGTAAAGCGTGACCACGTCCCTGGGGTTGATCTGGAGCACGGCGCTGTAATCCGCCAGCGCCATATCATTTTGGCCCAGCAGGCGATAGGCGTTGCCGCGGTTGCGATGCGCCGACACGTCATTGGGCGAAAGCTTAATCGCCGTATTTAAATCCGCGACCGCTTTATCGAGTTGGCCCTTGGCCGTATAGGCGAAGCCGCGATTGTTATAAGCGCTCGCATCCTGCGCATCGAGCTTCAGCGCCGCGTCGTAATCGGCAATCGCCTGATCGAAAGACCCCATCCCGGCATAAGTCGTTCCCCGCATGTCGTAAGCGGCGGCATCCTTCGGCGCCAAGGTGATTGCGGCGCTATAATCGGCCGCAGCTTCCTTTTGCTTGTTCTGGCGCTGATACATCAGTCCGCGCGCTTTGTAGGCTTGCGCTTGGTCGGCGGGTGAGAGTTGCTTTGAATCGAGCGCGTTGGTCAGCAGACGGATACCGTCGTCGTAATGCCGGTTCTTCGCCGCATCCAGTCCCGCGTTGAGATCGTCCGCCGCGTCGGCCCAAGCGCTGCCCGCTGTGGCCGCTAACAAGCACGCAGCAAGCATCCAGCGAAGCATCAGTGTTTTCCCACCATGAAAACTTGGCGCCGCCAGCGCGTCACGCGATGTGTCTCACGCGGGGCGCCTCGGATCTTGTGTATAGGCCAGCGCGCGCTTGCGCTCAATGATGAAGAAAGCGCGCCAGCGCCGCGGCCTGCGCGGTGCTCGAGACGTTCTTCAGCAAAGCCGCCATGCCATTGCCACTCAGGATGACATTGATGGCCTGTTGTGTTTGAACCTGGACGTTGGACTCCGAGTTCTGGACGAAAGTCATCAAGGCCGTCGGTGTCACCTGACTCTCGATCGTGGTCTGTCCCGGCGGGTCGGGATTCTGCGCGGGACCGCTTGGTTGCGTCAGATTGGTTACATTGACGACGGTGTTCAGATTGTGGGAGCTCATATCCCAGTGCCTGCCGCCGCCATGATTGTTGATATCGAAATCGGCGATTTGGTGGCCATCGAAGTAAGTATCGTAATGGATGTCGACTCCGAACGGCACGGTGCCTCTTCCGGTATCGAAGCCGCCACGCATCTCATCAAGCGAGCTGTCGGACACGAGCTCGGCGTCGCCGAAGGGCGACCCATTGGTTTCCGCAGCGCCGACCGCGTGCGACGCGATCAGGCACGCAACCGCGCCGATCGCGGCCCTCGATGCGACGCGAAACCCGAGCGAAGTTGCGCGCATGCTCAAATCTCCCTCAGAAACTGTTCGGACCTGGCATAAGCAACGTCATGCTCGCCAGGCTCTGGCGACTCATTGCCCAACCCAGCGGCGCCGTTGATTGTCCCGCCCAGTCCTCTTCTCGGTTGAATTCGTTTTTTGCTTCTTGCAGGTCGGTGACGATCGTGAAGAAAACGCCCGACCAGATTTTTTCCAAATCCTCGCGCGACATCAGTTTTGCACCCAGCGCGGGGTCGCCGATCAGAACGCGGTCGCCGCGAATGCCCTTGAATACGACGAAATGCGAATAGCCATTGGTCTTGACCAGGATGATGCCCGGTATGCTGACTTCGGCAATCTTGTCGAGCGTCACCTTGTAGCCATCGGCTTTCAAACCGATTGAATCAAGATAGCGCTTCATATCGAGGAGCGAGAACCCCTCCTTGCGAATCTTGTCCTGATCGCCATGTTCGAACATCCATTTGAGGGCAGTGCTCTCCAAGGTCGGCCGATTGTAGTGGTAGGTTAGCAACGTGGCGAGCGCGGCGGAGCCGCAGCTGTAATCGAATTGCTGGTGCACCACGCGGCGATAGTGCAGTTCCTTCAGCGTCGTCACCGGCACGTTGAACGTCGTGCCCGCGTTTTCGATCGGCAGGTCGCCGGCGATAGCGGGTCTCGGCGTGCCCGAGACGCACCACGCCGCTACGATCCCCAAGGCAACACTGCGGATGACGCCCATACTTACTTTCCTCCCTAGGCGACATGCCTAGTGGATGTTGACGTTGACCTGTGTCGTGTTCTGGAGAAGCGCGTTATTGCCGGTATTCTGGATCACCGTGATGATACCGGTCGCGTTCGAAAAGGCATTGCCGTTCACGCCATTGCTGCCGGTGTAGCACACGACGCAGCTATTGCCGCTGTCTTCGCCGATCTGCGAGGAAGTCAGCCCGGAAGAAAGACCGTCGCCGCCGCGAAGCTGCGCCATCGTTTCGTCCGACAGCGAGCCACCGCCAAACAGCGCCGCGGCGTTTGTGTTCTCCGTCGCTTGTGCTGCCGTAGCGAACCAGAATAGCGCCGCTGCGGCTGCAATGATCGAAGCCTTCATTCTACCCTCCCGAAAAAACCGGCACCCTTCGCGATTGCCGTCGAGCGATGAGAAACCCGGCGGGACGGTTTTCGCCGTCCCGCCGGGCCGAGGGTATCAATGTGCGACGTTGAGGACGGCGCCGACCGCCATGCCCTGCTGCACGGAGCTGTTCACGCTCGCGTTTTGCAGGACATTGAAGGCACCGTGCGCCTGGCCAAAGGCGTTGGCGGTGATTTCGTTCGTGTTGCCGAAATTGAAGACGCCCACGCCGCCGGCGATGTTGCCGACAACCGCCGAGCCCAAGGCCGACACGCCGAGAGCGGCTTGATTGCCGAATGGGGTCGCATCGGGGGCGTCGGTCGTGCCGTCATTGGTGATAACCGCGCCGACCGCCATGCTTTGCGAAACGCCGCTGTTGATGCTGCGATTCTGCAGAACGTTGAACGCGCCGTTCGCCTGGCCGAACGCGTTATCCTGCAGATCGTTCGTGCCCGCAACCGCGTCGATAAAGGCGCCGTTGAAGCCGACGAACGACAAGCCAACCGATGCCGCGAGGGCGAGCTGGTTTGAACCGGCCCCTGTGGTGTCGGACGCGTCGGGCGTATTGACGACCGCGCCGATCGCCATGCTCTGCTGAACCGAGCTGTTAATGCTCGAGTTCTGACCGACGTTGAACGCGCCGTTCGCCTGGCCGAACGCATTGGCGTCGATCTCGTTGTCGCCAAGCACTGCGGTAAAGAACGCACCATTGCCGACAACCGCGTTGCCGGTTCCCGAACCCGCCAAGCCGGCAAGAGCAGGAGTTTGCGGGCCGTAATCGTCCGCCTTTGCAATACCGTGCACCGCCAGCACGAGCGCCAGGGCTGACACGGTTCCGTACATCAGCTTTTTCATGTGATCCTCCAAATGTTGCTCCAAGACCATCCGGTCAGCCGATAGAACGGGCCAACGATCGAGCCGCGCCGCCCATGCTTCGGCATTTGATGAAAGAGCAAGCCGCGTGCCACAAATTGATCACGGCATTAATCGTTTGGTAAGAATTTGAAATGTCGGGCAATAGACCGCTGAGGGCTTACCACGTTGCGCACTCTGGTGGTCTTATCGCTGTCTCAAGCTGTAACAGCGATACAATTTATGTGACATTTGAATCAATTTTTACTGTTGCGGCGTGTCTTAATGTGACCTCGCGACCGTCAGTAACATATTGAGATTATAAATTTTTTCGACGAAGCCGTTCCTTACAGTGTGTGGCATATGATTTGCCTTAGACTTTTTAGGTTAACCTCATTTATCCAATTTGATAATGTAATAGCTAACAAACGTAACCGTGTGGAGCAGCACATGATAATCCGACGTTTGGTACGTTCGTTAATCGCTTGGCGAAATAGGGCGATTGGGCGCAACCAGATGCGGAAGGCTGTAGCCTTCATGTCAGCTTGCCTTGGCATACTCTTGAGTCAGGCAATTCCGGCGGCAGCATTCGAAGCGGGGCCAAGAAATTGCACTGATCTTTGTGCTCCGCTCGCGCCGGCACAGCTCGATACTTATCGCGCACAAGGACTCGACGCGTCACCCGGCGGCAAGCCAATGCAGTTAAGCGTCATTCTTTGGGATGAATATCGCCGCGCCGGCACGACTCAGCCGAATTCGGGCGCGACGCAACCGACGGTGACGGTAACGATCGCACCGATGAGCACGCTTCCAAACATGCCGGCTCCAGTTCCGCTTTTGACGCATTAAATTGCTGTCAGGAAAACTGCTAACGAGCCGCCATCCGAGTGAGAAAGCGCGGGGTTGCAATGTTATTGTCACAAGAAATGACCGGAATTAGTATTGAATTGTGTTGACTCACGTTTCGCGGGAACGACATCGTATTGTCCTCGCACACTTAGACAAAGGCCCGCGGCTCGCTAAGAAAATTTAGGTGGGTGGTGTCGACAAATTTCACTGAAAAGCCCTCTCGCAAAGAGGGCGACAGACAATTTGCCGCTCTGGCGGATGCTGTAGCATTCCCGAGGCCGTCCGATCCTGACGCTCTGATAAAAGTAACGCGCAGTGCCGCGAACCGCGGAGCCGACGCCGATCTGCGCCGCAGGCTGCGCCAATTGAGTGCCGACCAACTGGTCGAGCTTTTGCTCGTCTTTGCCGCGGGGCGTGACGCAGATCTTCTTGCCGTGCTGCGCCAAGCGCCGAAGCGGGCGGCGAACCCGAGTGGCGCCGAAGCTTCGACAGCCGGCGAGCCCTATATGGTCGGCGCAAGCTCTGCGATGCAGGATGTCTATGCGGCGATCCGCAAATTCGCCGCAAGCAACGCTCCCGTGCTCGTTACGGGAGAGAGCGGAACGGGAAAGGAGCTTGTCGCTCAAGCAATTCACGAGCGGTCCGCTTACGCTTCCGGCCCGTTTGTTGCGATCAATTGCGGTGCATTGCCGCCGACTTTGATCGCGGCGGAGCTGTTCGGTTACGAGAAAGGGGCTTTCACTGGTGCCGTGCAAAGGCGCATTGGTCGTCTCGAATCGGCGCGCGGTGGCACGATCTTCCTCGATGAGATCGGCGACCTGCCGTTGGAGCTGCAGGGCCATTTGCTGCGTTTCATGCAAGAGCACACGATCGATCGGGTTGGTGGTACGCGTCCGATTACAGTCGATGCGCGAGTTATCGTGGCGACGAATGTCGATCTGGCGCAAGCCATCGCCAATGGCAAGTTCCGTGAGGATCTGTTCTATCGCTTGAATATCCTCAATATGCGTTTGCCCGCACTGCGCGAGCGGGGCGACGACATCGATCTGCTGGCAATGTTCTTCCTGCGGAAATTCGCTGCGGAGCACGACCGGACTATTTCCGGCTTCAGCGACGACGCGATGCGGATGATGCGCGAGCACAGCTGGCCCGGCAACGTTCGCGAATTGATCGGATGTATCCGCCGCGCGGTGGTGATGGCCGATTCGACCTGCATCACGCCGCGCGACTTGGCGCTGGCGCCAATTACTTCCGCCGCGCAAGCGCTGTCCCCGCCGCTTGATATCGTGAGTTGTCAAAAGGTGGATGAAAGCCGGCTGCGCGCCGCTCTCGCGACAAATGGCGGCAATGTTAGTCATGCCGCTCGCACTCTTGGCGTTTCTCGCATGACCATCTATCGTCTTATGCAACGCTTCGACCTTCAACCATAAGAAAACACAGATGAACATTTCGTTCCTTGCCGGGCCCCGGTCCGCACATCGCTTGAAATTGGGCAGCGTTGCTTTCGCACTCGTTATGAGCGCGGGCCCAAGCTGGGCCGATCCGGCTGACCCGACCAGCGTCAATCAGTTGCTTTCCACCATCGAGGCGCAAAAGGCGCGGCTCGATGCGCAGGAGAAGCTGCTCAAAGACCAAATGCAGCAGCTCGATGCGCAGGAGCAGGCGCTGCGCAATCAGCAACAGCAGATCGAAGCGTTGCGCTCCGAAGTCGAGCAGGCGCCGCGCGCCGCCGCGGCGCAGCCCGCACTCGCCAGTCCGCCGCTCGGCACCACGCTTCTTGGCCGCTTGCGCGGCGCCGGCACCGGCCAGGGGCAGGTGGCGCAAGACCAGCCTGTTGGCCAGGCACCCGCACAGCCGGAGCGGCCGCCGGAAATAAATGTGTTGGCTGATCGTGGCGGCATTCTCACGCCGAAAGGCACTTTCGTCTACGAGCCGACGTTTGAGTTTGCCCACTCGACCGACAGCCAAGCGATCATATCCGGCTTCACGGTGCTGCCGATCCTCATCGGCACGATCAATGTCACCTCGGTCAATCACGACACGATTCAAGCGGTCAATACCTTCCGCTACGGGGTGACCAATCGCGGCGAAGTCGAGTTGCAGGTCCCTTACGTCTATGCAACGCAGGAGACGACCACGCGACCGCTCACCGGGTCGGCGGTCAATACGGTCACCAACATCAGCGGAAACGGCCTCGGCGACATTCAGGTCGGCGGCCATTACCAGTTCAACAGCGGACAGGGTGGCTGGCCTTATCTGATCGGTAACGTGCTGTTCAAGACCCGCACCGGAACTGATCCTTTCTCGGTGCCGATCGATCCCAATACCAATCTTGAAACCCAGGTACCGACCGGGTCGGGCTTCTACACCGTGGAGCCGAGCTTGACCGCGATTTATCCGAGCGATCCGGCCGTGTTCTTCGGCAGCCTCGGCTATCTCTACTCGATCGGCCGCACGGTCAATTCGCCTCTGGTCGGCGGCATCGCCAAGGTGAAGCCCGGAGACGGCATTCACGGCTCTTTCGGCCTGGGGTTCGGAATTAACGAGGCGTCGTCGTTCAGCCTTGGCTACGACTATGAAGCCTTCTCCAAAACGACTGTTAACGGTCAAACTCAGCCCGGCACCGATTTGCAGGTCGGCTCAGTCCTGATCGGTTACTCGTATAAGTTCAGCGACCGCATCGCGGCCAATCTGACGACGACGATCGGCGTCACGCATGATGCGCCCAATACGCAGGTTATCTTGCGTGTGCCGATCAAGTTCCAGCTCTTCGAGAACAGCAAGTCGTAACCGATCACGCGTCCCGTTCGGTGCGCTGTCGACGAGTTGGTCGCGGCATCTTCCCATAGGCATGATTGCGCGATCGACGCGGCCATCGCGGCACTTTGGCGCGGCGAGTACATCCCGCTCCTCCGATCCAAGTTCGCGCGCGAAACTCGCGATTGACGCGCGCGGTCGCGGACGTAATTGTCCTGCGATGCTGCGGTTGCGTACGCTTTTGATTTCCGGCTCGATCCTGGCCGCGCTCGGCGGCTGTGCCTCCCAGCCCGTGCTGCTCAACGCTTCCCCGGAGGGTGTGGTCGTGCGCTACAACCCCGGAACCGTTACGCCGGCGCAAGCGGCCGCCGCGGCGCAAGCTTCCTGCCAGAAATACGGCCGGAACGCCGTCCCGCAGGGAAGCGGCATGACCGGCGATGTTTTTGCCACCTTTACCTGCGTCCGATAATCGACGCCCGATCGAAACAGCTTGATCCCCCGTGCTGGCGGGCCCCCCGCGCGGCGACACCGAATTTCCTTGAATCCGCCCAGAAGTTTTCGGAAATCAACCGGCGCGTAAAGCGTTCCCTAGGCCGGCGTCGCCTTTTCCCCGGCGCCAGGCGAGAAGAGGTTTGTCATGGTGACCATCAACCTTGTCCTGGTTCCGCCTTTGGCGGCTCTCGTGAGCGGCTTTCTCATTCTGCTGATTCCGCGGCTGCTCAACTACATCGTCGCGGTCTATCTCATCGTCATCGGTGCCGCCGGTCTCTGGCCTCACTTGCTCCGTTGAGTGAGCGCGTAAAGCGCGACCGCCGCGGCGTTGGAGACGTTCAGCGAATGAAGCGCGCCGCGCGTCGGCAGGCAGGCGAGGTAATCGCAATGCTCGCGCACCAGCCGTCTTAACCCCGACCCTTCGGCGCCCAGCACCAGCGCAATCCGCTCGGGCAGATCGAGCGTCGTCAGCCCGTCGCGCGCGTCGCTGTCGAGCCCGACGCACCAGAACCCCGCTTCCTTGATGCGCTCCAAAGAGCGCGAAAGATTGGTCACGCGGACAAGCGGCACGGCCTCGATCGCGCCCGATGCCGCTTTGGCAAGGGTGCCGGTGATTTGCGGCGCGCCGTGTTCGGGAATGATCACTGCCAAGGCGGCGAAAGCCGCGGCCGAACGCAAGATCGCGCCGACATTGTGCGGATCGGTGACCTGGTCGAGCAGCACCAAGATGTGAGGCGCGCCTTCCGCTGGGATCGCGTCGAGCACGGAATCGAGATCGATGTCGTCGAGCTTGTCGGCCTCGAGCGCGATGCCCTGGTGTACCGCGCCCGCCGGCAACAGCGCCTCGAGCGCGCGGCGATCGAGAATTTCCGGGACCGCGGGTTTCATCGCAGCGCGCGCTTGCGCCAATAGCGCCGCGACCTCGCCTGCGCTCTCGCGCAAGCACGCGATGCGCCGGCATCGCCGTACCGGATTGTCGAGCGCCGCGGCCGCCGCGTGACGGCCGTAAATCCACTGCGTGTTCTGGGACGATCCGGACTGTCTCTCGGTCGGTCGCTTGTGGGGCGCGGCGCGGCGCGGCGGCATCGCGTGTCGGTTACTTGCCGCGCTTGTGCGGCTTCAGCGGCATGGTGCCGTCGGGCGTCGGCACTTGGGCGACGTTCAGGATCATCGAGATCATGCTGTAATGGCCGCAAATGCCGATCAGATCCATGACGCCGCGCGTGCCGAAGCGCGAGGCGACGGCGTTGAAGGTTTCGTCGCGGACATGATGCGTGCCGTTCAGCTCGATGCAGAAATTGTAGATCGCCGCCTGGGCCGGGGTGAGCTTTTCCGGCGCCTCGCCCTTGCGGATCGCCTCGACGATGGCAGGATCGAGGCCGGCTTTGAGCGCGAGGCGCGCATGGGCATACCACTCGTATTGCGCGCCCCAGAAACTGCCGACCACCAGGGTTGCCAGCTCCTTCAAATCCTCGGAGAGCGAATTGTGAAAGCGAACATAGGCGCCGGTCGCTTCGATCGCGCGCAACACGCCGGGGCTGTGCAAGGCAGGCGTGAACGGCCCGCGCATGCCGCCGCGCGATGATGCGACCTTCTGCGCCAGCTCGTTCTGTTCCTCGGTGTATTCGTTGGGAGATATCTCGGGAAATCGACTCATGGCATTTCGCTCCTCGCCTTTGTCGTTTGTTTGTCCTTGGGGTTTGTCCGTGGCGTTTCGCTTGGCCCTGCCAGTAGAGCAAATCCGTCGCGAAATTTCATGTCGAAACGCCGCTGCGCCGCGTAACGCGCATTGCCCACAACGCGTTGACATGGCGTGCCCAATCCCGTATCACCCGCCCGCTGCTCAAGGCCTCGGGAGGGGTAGCCAAGCGGTCAAAGGCAGCAGACTGTAAATCTGCCGACTTCGGTCTTCGAAGGTTCGAATCCTTCCCCCTCCACCACCTCCGGCCTAAGGATGTTCAAGGGGGAGATTCGAGATTGGGCGGCGGCAACATCGGAGCGGGCTTTGGTTCGCGGGCGTGAAGTGGCGGGTGTAGCTCAATGGTAGAGCTCCAGCCTTCCAAGCTGGCTACGTGGGTTCGATTCCCATCACCCGCTCCAGCGCTCGCGCGCAGGTTCTTGTAGCGACAGGAAACTCATCATGGCGAAAGCAAAATTTGAGCGGACGAAGCCGCACTGCAACATCGGGACGATCGGCCACGTCGATCACGGGAAGACGTCGCTGACGGCGGCGATCACGAAGGTGTTGGCGGAGACGGGCGGGGCGACCTACACGGCGTACGACCAGATCGACAAGGCACCGGAGGAGCGGGCGCGCGGGATCACGATCTCGACGGCGCATGTCGAATACGAGACGAAGAACCGGCACTACGCGCATGTGGACTGCCCGGGCCATGCCGACTACGTGAAGAACATGATCACGGGCGCGGCGCAGATGGATGGCGCGATCCTGGTGGTGTCAGCGGCGGACGGGCCGATGCCGCAGACGCGGGAGCACATTCTTCTGGCGCGCCAGGTGGGCGTGCCTGCGATCGTGGTGTTTCTGAACAAGGTCGACATGGTGGACGACCCCGAGCTTTTGGACCTGGTCGAGCTGGAAGTGCGCGAGCTGCTGAGCTCCTACCAGTTCCCGGGGGACAAGATTCCGATCATCCGGGGCTCGGCTTTGTGCGCTTTGGAAGACAAGAACAAGGAGCTGGGCCACGACGCGATCCTGAAGCTGATGGAGGCGGTTGACGCCTATATCCCGCAGCCGAAGCGCGACCGCGACCGTGCGTTCCTGATGCCCATTGAAGATGTGTTTTCGATTTCCGGTCGTGGAACCGTGGTGACGGGCCGGGTCGAGCGCGGGGTGATCAAGGTGGGCGAGGAAGTCGAGATCGTGGGCCTGAAGCCGACGATCAAGACGGTGGTGACGGGCGTCGAGATGTTCCGCAAGCTCTTGGATCAGGGCGAGGCGGGCGACAATATCGGCGCTTTGCTGCGCGGCACGAAGCGCGAGGAAGTGGAGCGCGGCCAGGTTCTGGCGGCGCCGGGGTCGATCACGCCGCACACGAACTTCCAGGCCGAGGCCTACATCCTGACGAAGGAAGAAGGGGGCCGCCACACGCCGTTCTTCACGAATTACCGGCCGCAATTTTACTTCCGGACGACGGACGTGACCGGGACGGTGAAGCTGAAGGAAGGCGTGGAGATGGTAATGCCGGGCGACAACGTGTCGATGGAGGTCGAGCTGATCGCCCCCATCGCCATGGACGAGGGCCTGCGCTTCGCCATTCGCGAAGGCGGCCGCACCGTCGGCGCCGGCGTCGTCGCCAAAATCATAAAGTAAGGGCGCTGTTGCGCGGCTCGGGGCGTTGGGTGCTGAAAAGCCCCCAGCGTTTACCGGCGCTTGACGAAAATCCTTGAGACTGACGATACTTTGTCGTCGGGGAGATCAAGTGTCGCGTATACTTCGCGGCGCTGATCGATCGGGGGATCCATGGGTCGCTTCAAGCGCGGGCCCGAGCGGCTGGCGATGGCAGGCCGGAAATCACCGCGGGGCGCGGTATCGCGCGGCCTGTCGGCCACTTTTTCCGCTCTTTTGGTCGGCATCGCTCTTTACGGGCTCAGGGTCCTTCCCGCCGCCGCGCAACCCGCGCCGGATGAGGGGCTGCGGCTCGGCCCGATGGAGCTGCTCACCGACACGTCGAGCTTCATCGAGGTCGGCGGCGGCGTCTACGACATCATCGGCAATGCCCATCGCAACGAAACCGCCGGCGCCGATGTCGAGTTTCGCTACGGCAAAAAGCTGTTCTTCGTCGGCCCGGCGGTCGGCGTGATCGGCGATCTGCATGGCGGCGGGATGATCTATGCCGCGTTCTACAGCGATTTCGCCCTCGGGCCGGTGATCATCACGCCCTTGGCCGGTCTGGGCGCCTGGCGTCACGGCGGCGGCAATGACGAAGATCTGGGCGGCACCTTCCAGTTTCGCCTCTCGCTCGCGGCCTCCTATCAGTTCGCCAACCGCTCGCGGCTCGGCCTGCGCTTCGGCCATATTTCCAATGCCGACATCCACCGCCGCAATCCGGGCGAAAACGACCTGATGCTGACCTACGGTTTGCCGCTTTCCTTCTAGCCCTGGACCTAGCGCCGACCATAAGGATGCCCTCCGGAAGGGCCGCCCTTGGGCCCAAGCCCATGGGATTAAGATTGACGCGGTCCCGCGCTCGCACCTAGAACACTAGCCCCTTCGCGGCCGATTTCCGGCAGGCCGCCGCGCATCGGCGCGGTTTGCGAGGTGCTTGATAGGAGTGTAGCTCAATTGGTAGAGCACCGGTCTCCAAAACCGGGGGTTGGGGGTTCGAGCCCCTCCACTCCTGCCACTTACGCTTAGGGCTGGAAATGTTCTGAGAAGGGCGCTATATACTGCGCCTTCCCCAACGGTTAATGATGGCAAAAACCACCCCGCTCGAGTTTCTGCGGCAGGTCCGCCAGGAAGTTGGTCGTGTTACCTGGCCGAGCCGCAAGGAGACAACCGTGACCACCGCCATGGTCTTCGCCATGGTGATTGTGGCTGCGGCGTTCTTCTTCATGGTCGATGAAATTCTCGCCCGTGGCGTGCAATTTGTCTTGGGAATTGGAAGCTGAAGTGATGACGGCGCGCTGGTATGTGATCCATGTTTACTCCGGCTTCGAGAAGAAGGTCGCGCAGTCGATTCGCGAGCAGGCGCAGCAAAAGGGCCTCGGCGAGAAATTCGAGGAAGTGCTTGTGCCGACCGAAGAAGTCGTCGAGGTGAAGCGCGGCTCGAAGGTCAGCGCGGAGCGCAAATTCTTCCCCGGCTATGTGCTGGTGAAGATGGATCTCACCGACGAGACTTGGCATCTGGTCAAGAACACGCCGAAGGTGACCGGCTTTCTCGGCGGCAAGGGCAAGCCCGCGCCGATCACCGAGACCGAGGCGACCCGTATCATGAAGCAGGTCCAGGAAGGCATCGAGCGGCCGAAGCCCTCGATCACCTTCGAGATCGGCGAGCAGGTCCGGGTTTGCGACGGCCCCTTCACCTCGTTCAACGGCCTGGTCGAGGAAGTCGACGAGGAGAAGGCGCGGCTCAAAGTGGCGGTTTCGATCTTCGGCCGGGCAACGCCCGTCGAGCTCGAATACTCGCAAGTCGAAAAAGTTTGACGGCAAGGGTTTAGGGTATGGCCAAGAAAATCGTCGGATTCATCAAGCTGCAGGTCCCGGCCGGGAAGGCCAATCCGTCGCCGCCGATCGGGCCGGCGCTGGGTCAGCGCGGCCTCAACATCATGGAATTCTGCAAGGCGTTCAACGCGCAGACCCAAAAGCTCGAGCCCGGCATGCCGATCCCAGTCGTCATCACGGCCTATGCGGATCGCAGCTTCACTTTCGTCACCAAGACGCCGCCCAATTCCTATTTCCTGTTGAAGGCGGCGGGGATCGAAAAGGGCTCGCAAACGCCCGGCAAGGGCACGGTCGGCAAGGTGACGATGGCGCAGATCCGCGAGATCGCCGAGAAGAAGATGGTCGATCTCAACGCCAAGGACATGAATGGCGCCTGCAACATGCTGGTCGGCTCGGCCCGTTCCATGGGCCTGGAAGTAGTGGAGTAGACGATGGCGCAAAAAGGCAAGCGGCTGGTCAAAGGCTATGAGGGCATCGATCGCACCGCCTTTTACGAGGCGGTCCAGGCGGTGAAGCTCGTCAAGGAACGCGCCAGCGCGAAATTCGACGAGACCGTCGAGGTCTCGGTCAATCTCAACGTCGATCCGCGCAAATCGGAGCAGAATATCCGCGGCACGGTCCAGCTGCCCAACGGCACCGGCAAGACGCTGCGCGTCGCCGTGTTCGCCAAGGGCGAGCGCGCCAAGGAAGCCCAGGCGGCGGGCGCCGATATCGTCGGCGCCGAGGACCTGGCAGAGAAGGTCAATGCCGGCCAGCTCGATTTCGACCGCTGCATCGCGACCCCGGACATGATGGCCGTCGTCGGCAAGCTCGGCAAAGTGCTCGGTCCCCGCGGCCTGATGCCGAACCCGAAGCTCGGCACCGTCACAGCGAATGTCGCCGAAGCGGTCAAGGCAGCCAAAGGCGGCCAGGTCGAATACCGGACCGAGAAGGCTGGCATCGTCCAGGCCGGCGTCGGGAAGGCGAGCTTCAGCGAAAGCGCGCTGGTCGAAAACCTCAAGGCTTTTGTCGGCGCGGTGAGCCGCGCCCGGCCGGCTGGCGTCAAAGGCGCCTTCATCAAGCGGGTCAGCCTGTCGACCACGATGGGTCCCGGCTTGAAGCTCGATCTGACGAGCGTCGGCGGCGAGGCCGGGCCGCAAAACTGATTTCCGCTGCCTTCCGCGCGGAAGGCAGCGGCGTGATACCGCCGATCCCATAACGGGCGCGGCGGGGTAGCGGGGTGGGGAACCATCCCGTCCTGTCCAAGATTGCCGGTGCCGGAATCTTCCGGCCTAAGGTCCCAAGGCGCAAGCCAGACGGGCGCCAGCATGAGACGGGGTCGCCTTCCGCGTTTGGCGGCGGGCACTTCTGGGACAGGCGAACCGGGCGGTCGGATGATCCGGTCGCCCTCGTGCAACCGATGCGCTGTCGGATCCTGCGGGACCGTCGGCGGATCATTAGGTCGGAGACGAAGCGTGGACCGGTCACACAAAGAGGCCCTGGTCACATCGCTGCATGAACAGCTATCCGACATCGCATGTGTCGTCGTCACTCACCAGACGGGTATGACCGTCGCGGAAGTGACCGACCTGCGGCGTCAGATGCGGGCAGCGGGTGCCAGCTTCAAAGTGACGAAGAACCGGCTCGCCCGTATCGCTCTAACCGGCACGAAATTCGAGCGACTCTCGTCGCTGTTCACCGGTCCAACCGCGATTGCTTTCTCGCGGGACCCGGTGGCGGCGGCGAAGGTGGCCGTCGAGTTCGCCAATAAGAACGAAAAGCTGACCATCGTCGGGGGCGGCCTCGGCGAACAGCAACTCGACGCGGCGGGCGTTAAATCGCTCGCCACCATGCCATCGCTCGATCAGCTTCGCGCCAAGATTCTGGGCATGCTGCAGACCCCGGCGACAAGGATCGCCGCCGTGCTGCAGGCGCCCGGAGGACAGGTGGCGAGGGTGCTGGGCGCTTATGCGCGAAAAGCGGGCTAGGCCGATTAAATCGTCGAAACGACTTGAATATTTCCCAGGAGTGCTAAAATGGCAGACTTGAACAAATTGGTCGAAGAGTTGTCCAGCCTCACCGTCATCGAGGCGGCCGAACTCTCGAAGAAGCTTGAGGAGAAGTGGGGCGTCTCCGCGGCGGCGCCCGTGGCGGTCGCGGCGGCTGGTCCGGCAGGCGGCGGTGCCGCAGCCGAAGCGGCGGCGGAAAAGACGGAATTCACCGTCGTCCTGACCGCTGCCGGTGACAAAAAGATCAATGTTATCAAAGAAGTGCGTGCAATCACGAGTCTCGGCTTGAAAGAGGCGAAGGATCTCGTGGAAGGCGCACCGAAACCGGTCAAGGAAGGTGTCGGCAAAGACGAGGCGGCAAAGATCAAGAAGCAGCTCGAAGAGGCGGGTGCGACAGTCGCGATTTAATAGCCCGCCGTGGCATTGTCGGAACAGGACGGTCGGCAGCGCGATCAGCGAATTGCGGTTGACCGGCCTGTTTGCCGACTTGGAAGCCGGGGCGCGGCGTCGCTGCGCCCGACGGCTTTCGTCGTCTCAAAGTAAGAAGACCGCCGACCGGTCAGGGTTGGCGCGAGGACGTTCGAATTATCTGATGAGGAGAATCCATGGCTAAGTCATTCACCGGTAGGAAGCGCATCCGCAAGAGTTTCGGGCGCATCCCGGAAGTGGCACCGATGCCGAACCTCATCGAGGTTCAAAAGAGTTCATACGACCATTTTCTGCAAATGGGCGTGACGCAGGAAAAGCGCACCAGCGTTGGCCTGCAGGAAGTCTTCAAATCGGTCTTCCCGATTCGCGACTTCTCCGATCGCGCGCGGCTCGAATTCGTCAGCTACGAGCTCGAGACGCCGAAATACGACGTCGAGGAATGCCAACAGCGCGGCATCACTTTCGCGGCGCCGCTGAAGGTCACCTTGCGCCTGGTCGTGTGGGACGTCGATGAAGAGACCGGAGCGCGCTCGATCCGCGACATCAAGGAACAAGACGTCTACATGGGCGACATGCCGCTCATGACCAAGAACGGCACGTTCATCATCAACGGCACCGAGCGTGTCATCGTCTCGCAAATGCATCGCTCGCCCGGCGTGTTCTTCGATCACGACAAGGGCAAGAGCCATTCCTCCGGCAAGTATCTCTTCGCCGCGCGCGTCATTCCCTATCGCGGCTCCTGGCTCGATTTCGAATTCGACGCCAAGGACCATCTCTATGTGCGCATCGATCGCCGCCGCAAGCTGCCGGTGACGACGCTGCTTTATGCGCTCGACGGCACCGAAACCGCCAAGCTGCGCGCCGAGCGCGCGGCCCAAAGCAAAGGGCTCGCGCCGCACGAGGCGCAGGGCATGTCGAAGGAAGAAATCCTCAGCGCGTTCTACACGCCGGTTGCGTTCTCGTTCGACAAGAAGGGCTGGAAGATGCCCTTCGATCCGTCGCGCTATCGCGGCTTCAAGACGACGGCCGATCTGGTCGACGCCAAGAACGGCAAGGTCAAGGCCGAGATCGGTACGAAGCTGACCCCGCGCCTCGCCAAGAAGCTCTTCGACGACGGTCTCAAGGAGATCCGCGTCGGGCGCGAGGACATCATCGGCAAGTATCTCGCCATCGACATCGTCAATGAAGAGACCGGCGAAATCTATGCCGAGGCCGGCGAGGAAGTCACCGAGCAGCTCATCGACACGATCGAAAAGTCCAACATCGCCGAATTGCCGGTGATCTCGGTCGATCACATGACGATCGGTCCTTACATCCGCAACACGTTGATGATCGACAAGAATGCGAGCCGCGAGGAAGCGCTTATCGACATCTATCGCGTGATGCGCCCGGGCGAGCCGCCGACCTTGGAGACGGCCGAGACGCTGTTCAACAGCCTGTTCTTCGACTCCGAGCGCTACGACCTTTCGGCCGTGGGCCGCGTGAAGATGAATTCGCGCCTATCGCTCCAGACCGAGGACACGGTCCGTGTCCTGCGCAAAGAAGACATCGTCGCGATCCTGCGCGTGCTGGTCGAATTGAAGGACGGCCGCGGCGAGATCGACGACATCGACAATCTCGGCAACCGACGGGTGCGCTCGGTTGGCGAGCTGATGGAGAATCAGTATCGCGTTGGCTTGTTGCGTATGGAGCGCGCGATCCGCGAGCGCATGAGCTCGGTCGAGATCGACACGGTGATGCCGCATGATTTGATCAACGCCAAGCCGGCGGCGGCGGCGGTGCGCGAGTTCTTCGGCTCGTCGCAGCTCTCGCAGTTCATGGATCAAACCAACCCGTTGAGCGAGATCACGCATAAGCGCCGGCTCTCGGCTCTTGGGCCCGGTGGCCTGACGCGCGAGCGCGCGGGCTTCGAGGTGCGCGACGTGCATCCGACCCATTACGGCCGCATCTGCCCGATCGAAACGCCGGAAGGGCCGAATATCGGTCTCATCAACAGCCTCGCCACCTATGCTCGCGTCAACCAATACGGCTTCATCGAAAGCCCCTATCGCCGGGTGGTGAACGGCAAGGTGACGGACGAGGTGGTCTATCTCTCGGCGATGGAAGAAAGCCGCTATGCGATCGCCCAGGCGAATGTCGAGATCGACGCCCATGACAAGATCAAGGCCGATCTGACCAATTGCCGCAAAAGCGGCGATTTCGTCATGGCGCGGCCGCAGGACGTCGATTTCATCGACGTCTCGCCCAAGCAGCTGGTGTCGGTCGCCGCGGCGCTCATTCCCTTCCTCGAGAATGACGACGCCAACCGCGCGCTGATGGGCTCGAACATGCAGCGCCAGGCCGTGCCGCTGATCCGCGCCGAGGCGCCGCTCGTCGGCACCGGCATGGAGGAAACCGTGGCCCGGGATTCCGGCGTCACGATCATCGCGCGCCGCGCCGGTGTGGTCGATCAGGTCGACGGCACGCGTATCGTGATCCGCGCGACCGAGGACACCTCGGCCGACGCGCCCGGCGTCGACATCTACAATCTGCTGAAGTTCCAACGCTCGAACCAGAACACCTGCATCACGCAGCGTCCCCTGGTTCGCGTCGGCGATCAGGTGAAGACCGGCGACATCATCGGCGACGGCCCGTCGACCCAGCTCGGCGAGCTGGCCCTCGGGCGCAACGTGCTGTGCGCCTTCATGCCCTGGAACGGCTACAACTTCGAAGACTCGATCCTGATCTCCGAGCGCATCGTCTCCGACGACGTCTTTACCTCGATCCACATCGAGGAATTCGAGGTGATGGCGCGCGACACCAAGCTCGGCCAGGAAGAGATCACGCGCGACATCCCGAATGTCGGCGAGGAAGCGCTCAAGAATCTCGACGAGGCGGGCATCGTCTATATCGGCGCCGAGGTGAAGCCGAGCGACATCCTCGTCGGCAAGGTGACGCCGAAGGGCGAATCGCCGATGACGCCGGAAGAAAAGCTGCTGCGCGCGATCTTCGGCGAGAAGGCCTCGGATGTGCGCGACACCAGCTTGCGTCTGCCGCCGGGCGTCTCTGGCACGGTCGTCGAGGTGCGCGTCTTCTCGCGGCGCGGCGTCGACAAGGACGAGCGCGCGCTCGCGATCGAGCGGGCGGAAATCGAGCGCCTCACCAAGGATCGCGACGACGAGAAGATCATTCTCGAGCGCAGCTTCCAATCGCGTCTCGAGCGGCTTCTGCACAACCAGGAAGCGGCGAGCGGCCCCAAGGGCCTCAAGGCCGGCACCAAGCTGTCGAAGGAAGAGCTCGACAAGTGGACGCTCGGCCAATGGCGCCAGATCGCGATCAAGAACGACAAGCGCATGGCGGACATCGAAGCGCTCAAGAAGCAGATGGACGACACGACGCATCAGCTGCAAGAGCGCTTCGAGAGCAAGGTCGAGAAGCTGCAACGCGGCGACGAGCTGCCGCCCGGCGTGATGAAGATGGTCAAGGTCTTCGTCGCCGTGAAGCGCAAGCTGCAGCCTGGCGACAAGATGGCCGGACGGCACGGCAACAAGGGCGTGATCTCGCGCATCATGCCGGCCGAAGACATGCCCTATCTCGAGGACGGCACGCCGGTCGACATCGTGCTGAACCCCCTGGGCGTGCCGAGCCGCATGAATGTCGGACAGATCCTGGAAACCCATCTCGGCTGGGCCTCGGCGGGCCTCGGCCGCCAGATCGGCGACCTGCTCGACAAGGCGAGGCGTAACGACAAGCAAACTCGCGATCTGCGTCGTTACCTCAACGGCGTCTACACGGATCGCACCGACCAGAACGACATCAAGGAAATGGGCGACGATCAGCTGCTCGAACTGGCCGAGAATCTCCGCCCCGGCGTGCCGATGGCGAGCCCGGTCTTCGACGGCGCGCGCGAGGACGACATCGTGAAAATGCTGCAGGACGCCGGACTCGATTCGTCCGGCCAGGTGCGGCTCGTCGACGGGCGCACGGGCGAGTATTTCGACCGTCGCGTCACGGTGGGCTACATCTACATGCTGAAGCTGCATCACCTGGTCGACGACAAGATCCACGCGCGCTCGATCGGGCCTTACAGCCTCGTCACCCAGCAGCCTTTGGGCGGCAAGGCGCAGTTCGGCGGTCAGCGTTTCGGCGAAATGGAGGTCTGGGCGCTCGAAGCCTATGGCGCCGCCTACACGCTGCAGGAAATGCTCACGGTCAAATCGGACGACGTATCGGGCCGCACCAAGGTCTACGAGGCGATCGTTCGCGGCGACAACAATTTCGAGGCCGGCATACCGGAATCCTTCAACGTCTTGGTGAAGGAGTTGCGGTCGCTCGGTCTCAATGTCGAGCTCGAGCAGCGCAGCTTCTGATCAGCGTTCGCAATTTGCACACGGATTATCGAAAGAGGATTTGTTCATGAACGAGTTGATGAACATCTTCGGCCAGGTCTCGGGGCCGCAAAGCTTCGACCAGATCAAGATCTCGATCGCCAGCCCGGAGCGCATCCGCTCCTGGTCCTACGGCGAAATCAAGAAGCCGGAGACGATCAACTACCGGACCTTCAAGCCGGAACGCGACGGGCTGTTCTGCGCGCGCATCTTCGGTCCGATCAAGGATTACGAGTGCTTGTGCGGCAAGTACAAGCGCATGAAGTATCGCGGCATCATCTGCGAGAAATGCGGCGTCGAGGTGACGCTCAGCAAGGTCCGGCGTGACCGCATGGGCCATATCGAGCTCGCTTCGCCGGTGGCGCATATCTGGTTCCTTAAGTCGCTGCCCTCGCGCATCGGCTTGCTCCTCGACATGACGTTGAAGGATCTCGAAAAGATTCTCTATTTCGAGAGCTACGTCGTGACCGAGCCGGGCCTGACGCCCTTGAAGCTGCATCAGCTCCTCACCGAAGAGGAGTACATGAAGGCGCAGGACGAGTTCGGCGAGCAGGGCTTCGAGGCGTCGATCGGCGCCGAGGCGCTGCGCAAGATGCTCGAGAAGATCACGCTCGATGAAGAGCTGAAGACGCTGCGCGAAGAGCTCCATACGACGAATTCCGAAGCGCGCCGCAAGAAGCTGGTCAAGCGGCTGAAGCTGGTCGAGGCCTTCGTGCAATCGGCAAGCCGCCCCGAATGGATGATTCTCGAAGTCATCCCGGTGATCCCGCCCGAGCTGCGCCCCCTGGTGCCGCTCGACGGCGGCCGTTTCGCAACCTCCGATCTCAACGATCTCTATCGCCGCGTCATCAACCGCAACAACCGGCTGAAACGTCTGATCGAGCTGCGCGCGCCCGACATCATCGTGCGCAACGAAAAGCGCATGCTGCAGGAAGCGGTCGATGCGCTCTTCGACAACGGCCGCCGCGGCCGCATCATCACAGGCGCGAACAAGCGGCCGCTGAAGTCCTTGAGCGACATGCTGAAGGGCAAGCAAGGCCGGTTCCGCCAGAACCTCTTGGGCAAGCGCGTCGATTATTCCGGCCGCTCGGTCATCGTCGTGGGGCCGGAGCTGAAGCTCCATCAATGCGGCCTGCCGAAGAAGATGGCGCTCGAGCTGTTCAAGCCCTTCATCTACTCGAAGCTCGAACTCTACGGGCTGGCCAGCACGATCAAGGCGGCCAAGCGCATGGTCGAGAAGGAACGTCCCGAGGTTTGGGACATTCTCGAAGAGGTCATCCGCGAGCATCCGGTTCTCTTGAACCGCGCGCCGACGCTGCATCGCCTCGGCATTCAGGCTTTCGAGCCGACCCTCATCGAAGGCAAGGCTATCCAGCTGCATCCGCTGGTCTGCACCGCGTTCAACGCCGATTTCGACGGCGACCAGATGGCGGTGCACGTGCCGCTGTCGCTCGAGGCGCAGCTCGAGGCGCGCGTGCTGATGATGTCGACCAACAACATCCTCTCGCCTGCCAACGGCAAGCCGATCATCGTGCCGTCCCAGGACATCATCCTCGGGCTCTACTACATCACGATGGAACGCGCCGGCGAAAAGGGCGAAGGCATGTCCTTCGGCGACATGGGCGAGATCGAGCACGCGCTCGAATCCGGCGCGCTGTCGCTCCATGCCAAGATCAACGCCCGCGTCGAGATGATCGACAAGGACGGCAGCGCAGTCGTCCGGCGCATCTCGACCACGGCCGGCCGCATGATGCTGTCGGCGATCATGCCCAAGAATCCTGCGGTCGGATTCGATCTTCTCAATCGCCTGCTGACGAAGAAGGAAATCTCGAACGTCATCGACCAGGTGCATCGTCATTGCGGCCAGAAGGAAACCGTCATCTTTTGCGACCGGTTGATGGCGATCGGCTTCCAACAAGCCTGCAAGGCCGGCATTTCCTTCGGCAAGGATGACCTCATCATCCCGCCGGCGAAGGAAAAGCTGATCCACGAGGCGCAGGAAAAGGTCAAGGAATACGAGCAGCAATATCTCGACGGCCTGATCACGCAGGGCGAGAAGTACAACAAGGTCGTCGACGTTTGGTCGAACTGCACCGAAAAGGTCGCCGACGAGATGATGAAGGCGATCCGCACGCCGAAGAAAGGCGAGCCGATCAACCCGGTGTGGATGATGGCCGATTCCGGCGCGCGCGGCTCGGCGGCGCAGATCAAGCAGCTCGCCGGGATGCGCGGCCTGATGGCCAAGCCCTCGGGCGAAATCATCGAGACGCCGATCATCTCGAACTTCAAGGAAGGCCTGACCGTGCTCGAGTACTTCAACTCGACTCACGGCGCGCGCAAGGGCTTGGCGGATACCGCGCTCAAAACCGCCAATTCGGGCTATCTCACGCGCCGTCTGGTCGACGTTGCGCAGGACGCGATCATCACCGAGGTGGATTGCGGCACGACCCGCGGTCTCACCATGCGGGCGGTGGTCGAAGGCGGCGAAGTGATCGCGCCGCTGTCCGATCGCATTCTCGGCCGCACCGCCGCGGTCGACGTGGTCGATCCCTTGAACGGCAAGGTGGTCGTGCCCGCGGGCGGCCTCATCGACGAGGCGGCCGTCGATCTGATCGACCGCTCGGGCATCGACGCGGTGTTGATCCGGTCGGTGCTGACCTGCGAGACCCGCGTCGGTCTCTGCGGCAAGTGCTATGGCCGCGATCTGGCGCGCGGCACGGTCGTCAATATCGGCGAGGCGGTCGGCGTCATCGCCGCGCAGTCGATCGGCGAACCCGGCACGCAGCTCACGATGCGCACCTTCCATATCGGCGGCGCGGTGCAACGCGGCGCCGAGCAATCCTCGGTCGAGGCGGCGTTCGACGCCAAGGTGCGGATCAAGAACCGCAACGTGGTGGTGAACTCCTCCGGCATCCCGGTGGTGATGGGCCGCAATTGCGAGCTGGCGCTCCTCGACGAGGCCGGCCGCGAGAAGGCGCGTCACCGCGTGCCCTATGGCGCGAAGATCCTGGCCGATGAAGGCAAGGTCGTCACCAAAGGCCAGCGTTTGGCGGAATGGGATCCCTACACCATTCCGATCATCACCGAGCGCGACGGCATCGCCACTTATGTCGACCTGGTCGAAGGCGTGTCGATGCGCGAAGTCGTCGACGAAGCGACCGGCATCTCGTCGAAGGTCGTCATCGATTGGAAGCAACAGCCCAAAGGCGGCGAGCTGAAGCCGCGTGTGCTGTTGCGCAACGCGGGCGGGCAGACGCTCATCTTGGCCAACGGCATGGAAGCGCGTTATTTCATGTCGCTCGACGCCATTCTCTCGGTCGAGAACGGCGCCGAGGTGAAAGCCGGCGACGTGCTGGCGCGTATCCCGCGCGAATCCTCGAAGACGCGCGACATCACCGGCGGTCTGCCGCGGGTGGCCGAGCTGTTCGAGGCTCGCAAGCCCAAGGATTTCGCCATCATCAGCGAGATCGACGGGCGGGTCGAATTCGGCAAGGACTACAAGACCAAGCGGCGGATTCTGGTCGTTCCCGCCGAGGAAGGCGCCGAGCCGGTCGAGTACCTGATCCCGAAGGGCAAGCATATCAGCGTGCAGGAAGGCGATTTCGTCCAGAAGGGCGACCTTCTCATGGACGGCAATCGCGTCCCGCACGAGATTCTGCGCGTCCTCGGCATCGAGGAGCTGGCCAGCTATCTCGTCAACGAGATCCAGGAGGTCTATCGCCTTCAGGGCGTGCGCATCAACGACAAGCACATCGAGGTGATCGTGCGCCAGATGCTGCAGAAGGTCGAAATCGAGGACCCGGGCGATACCACCTTCCTGGCGGGCGAGCAGCCCGACAAATCCGAGTTCGAGGCCGAGAACGCCAAAGTCACGGCGGAAAAGCTGCGGCCCGCCAAGGCGCATCCGGTACTGCAGGGCATCACCAAGGCGAGCCTGCAGACGAGCTCCTTCATCTCCGCGGCCTCCTTCCAGGAGACCACGCGCGTCCTGACCGAAGCCGCGGTTTCGGGCCGGGTCGACGTGCTCTCGGGTCTGAAGGAGAACGTCATCGTCGGCCGGCTGATCCCGGCCGGTACGGGCAGCGTCATGGCGCGTTGGCGGCAGCTCGCGGCCGCCCGCGACAAGGAGCTTGCGGCGACCCCGGCCCAACCGGCGCCGGCGCTCGAGGCCGATCAAAAGATCGCCTAGGGCTGCGCCGTATTCGAACGGAAAAGGGGCCGGTCTCCGGCCCCTTTTTCTGTGCCCGCTTTTTCGCGGGAATGCCCGCGGCGGTGGCCCGATGCGCTTGACGCGCTGGGGGCCCGCCAGTAGTATCCGCGCACTTTCGAGGGGGCTGGCGGTAGGGTAGCCAACCTAGACGCAGCTCTGTTGGTCTCGTTTTCGATTTGGCTCGGCGCCGTGAGAGACGGCGCGCTTATCCGGGGACGTCCCAAGACCGCCGGCGATGCGGCAAGCATCGCGCGCGGTTTGCGTGTTTGAGTGCAGGTTTTTACGAGGGTTTTTCAGGCATGCCGACGATCAACCAGCTGATCCGCCGACCGCGTGCGCCGCAAGCCGCGCGCAACAAGGTTCCGGCGTTGCAGGAAAGCCCGCAAAAGCGCGGCGTCTGCACCCGCGTCTACACGACGACGCCGAAGAAGCCCAACTCGGCGCTCCGCAAGGTCGCGCGCGTGCGCCTCACCAATGCGTTCGAGGTGACGAGCTACATCCCGGGCGAAGGCCACAATCTGCAAGAGCACTCGGTGGTGCTGATCCGCGGCGGACGCGTGAAGGATCTGCCGGGCGTGCGCTACCACATCATTCGCGGCACCCTCGATACGCAGGGTGTCAAAGACCGCCGCCAACGCCGTTCGAAATACGGCGCCAAGCGGCCGAAGTAAGAGGGCGAAGCCATGTCGCGTCGTCGTGCCGCCGTCAAGCGTGAGGTTCTTCCGGATCCGAAGTTCGGCGATCTGGTCGTGAGCAAGTTCATGAACTGTCTCATGTACCAGGGCAAGAAGTCGGTCGCCGAGGGCATCGTCTATGGTGCGCTCGATCGCATCGCCAAGCGTTCGGGGCAGGATCCGCTGCGCATGTTCCATGACGCGCTCGGCAATGTGCGGCCGGCGGTCGAAGTGCGCTCGCGCCGCGTCGGCGGCGCCACCTATCAGGTTCCGGTCGAAGTGCGCACCGATCGCGGCCAGGCCTTGGCCATCCGCTGGATCATCGGCAGCGCGCGCGACCGCTCCGAGCACACCATGGAAGAGCGCCTCTCGGGCGAGCTCATGGATGCCGCCAACAATCGCGGCTCGGCCGTCAAGAAGCGTGAAGACACGCATCGTATGGCCGACGCCAACAAAGCCTTCTCACATTATCGCTGGTAGGCGCGCAGCGCGCGACTCTCGGAGTTACCAATGCCTCGTACAACGCCACTCGATCATTATCGCAACATCGGCATCATGGCTCACATCGATGCCGGGAAGACGACGACGACCGAGCGCATCCTCTATTACACGGGGCGTTCCTATAAGATCGGCGAAGTCCATGAAGGCACGGCCACCATGGACTGGATGGAGCAAGAGCAGGAACGCGGCATCACCATCACCTCGGCCGCGACCACGTGCTTTTGGCACGATCACCGCATCAACATCATCGACACGCCGGGCCATGTCGATTTCACCATCGAGGTGGAGCGCTCTTTGCGCGTGCTTGACGGCGCCGTCACGGTGTTCGATTCGGTCGCGGGAGTCGAGCCGCAATCCGAAACCGTCTGGCGCCAAGCCGATAAATACGGCGTGCCGCGCTTCTGCTTCGTCAACAAGATGGACCGGATCGGCGCCAACTTTCAGCGCACGATCGAGATGATCAAGGATCGCCTGGGCGCGGTCCCGCTCGTCATTCAGCTCCCGATCGGCGTCGAAAGCGACTTCAAGGGCATCGTCGATCTGGTGCAGATGAAAGCGCTCATCTGGCACGACGAGACGCTCGGCGCGAAGTTCGATACGGTGGACATTCCGGCGGAGCTGGCCGACGAAGCGGCGGCCGCGCGCCACACCATGATCGAGCTCGCGGTCGAGCAGGACGACGCCGCACTCGAAGCCTATCTCGGCGGCAAGGAGCCGGATGTCGAGACGCTGAAGCGCTGCATCCGCAAGGGCACCATCTCCTACGCCTTCGTGCCGGTCATCTGCGGCTCGGCCTTCAAGAACAAGGGCGTGCAGCCACTCCTCGATGCCGTGGTCGATTTCCTGCCAGCGCCGACCGATGTCGCGGCCATCAACGGCGTGAAGATGGATTCGGACGAGCCGGTCGTGCGCAAAAGCTCCGACGACGAGCCGTTTGCCGGCCTGGCCTTCAAGATCATGACCGATCCTTTCGTGGGCTCGCTTACCTTCATGCGTGTCTACTCGGGCACGCTGCAAACCGGCACCGCCGTGCTCAACTCGGTCAAGGACCAGAGAGAGCGCATCGGCCGCATGCTGGCGATGCACGCCAATCACCGCGAAGACATCAAGGAAGTGGTGGCCGGTGACATCGTCGCGTTGGCGGGCCTCAAGAACACGACGACGGGCGATACGCTCTGCGATCCGAACAATCCGGTCGTGCTGGAGCGCATGGAGTTCCCCGAGCCGGTCATCGAGATCGCGGTCGAGCCCAAGACCAAAGCTGATCAGGAGAAGATGGGCTCGGCGCTTGCCCGGCTCGCGACGGAAGATCCCTCCTTCCGCGTCTCGGTCGATCACGAAAGCGGTCAGACCATCATCAAAGGGATGGGCGAGCTTCATCTCGAAATTATCGTCGATCGCATGAAGCGCGAGTTCAAGGTCGAGGCCAATATCGGCGCGCCGCAAGTTGCCTACCGCGAAACCATCACACGCGCCGCCGATGTCGATTACACGCACAAGAAGCAGACCGGCGGCTCGGGCCAGTTCGCGCGCGTCAAAATGCACTTCGAGCCTTTGCCCCCCGGCTCAGGTTTCCTGTTCGAGAGCAAGGTAGTCGGCGGTTCGGTGCCGAAGGAATATATTCCGGGCGTCGAGAAGGGCGTCAAAGGCTCGGTCGACAACGGCGTGCTCGCGGGCTTCCCGGTCATCGACTTTAAAGTACAGCTGACGGATGGCGCTTATCACGAAGTCGATTCGAGCGCCTTGGCGTTCGAAATCGCGGCGCGCGCGGCGATGAAGGAAGGCCTGGCGAAAGCCTCGCCCAAGCTCTTGGAGCCGATCATGCGGGTCGAGGTGGTAACGCCGCGCGACTATATGGGCGACGTCATCGGCGATCTGAACAGCCGGCGCGGCCGTATCACCGGCCAGGATCAACGCGGCAATGCCGAAGTGATCAATGCCATGGTGCCGCTCGCGAACATGTTCGGTTACGTGAACACCCTGCGCTCGATGAGCCAGGGCCGCGCGCAGTACACCATGCATTTCGATCACTACGAGCAAGTGCCGCAAGCGGTAGCGGACGAAGTCCGCGCCAAGATGGCTTAACTCGGTACGACGGAGAACAGAGAAATGGCGAAAGCAAAATTTGAGCGGACGAAGCCGCACTGCAACATCGGGACGATCGGCCACGTCGATCACGGGAAGACGTCTTTGACGGCTGCGATCACGAAGGTGCTGGCGGAGACGGGCGGGGCGACCTACACGGCCTACGACCAGATCGACAAGGCGCCCGAGGAGCGGGCGCGCGGGATCACGATCTCGACGGCGCATGTGGAGTACGAGACGAAGAACCGGCACTACGCGCATGTGGACTGCCCGGGCCATGCCGACTACGTGAAGAACATGATCACGGGCGCGGCGCAGATGGACGGGGCGATCCTGGTTGTGTCGGCGGCGGACGGGCCGATGCCGCAGACGCGCGAGCACATTCTTCTGGCGCGCCAGGTGGGCGTGCCTGCGATCGTGGTGTTCCTGAACAAGGTCGACATGGTGGACGACCCCGAGCTTTTGGACCTGGTCGAGCTGGAAGTGCGCGAGCTGTTGAGCTCCTACCAGTTCCCGGGGGACAAGATTCCGATCATCCGGGGCTCGGCTTTGTGCGCCTTGGAAGACAAGAACAAGGAGCTGGGGCACGACGCGATCCTGAAGCTGATGGAGGCGGTGGATGCGTCGATCCCGCAGCCCAAGCGCGACCGCGACCGTGCGTTCCTGATGCCCATTGAAGATGTGTTTTCGATTTCCGGTCGTGGAACCGTGGTGACGGGCCGTGTCGAGCGCGGGGTGATCAAGGTGGGCGAGGAAGTCGAGATCGTGGGCCTGAAGCCGACGATCAAGACGGTGGTGACGGGCGTCGAGATGTTCCGCAAGCTCTTGGATCAGGGCGAGGCGGGCGACAATATCGGCGCTTTGCTGCGCGGCACGAAGCGCGAGGAAGTGGAGCGCGGCCAGGTTCTGGCGGCGCCGGGCTCGATCACGCCGCACACGAACTTCCAGGCCGAGGCCTACATCCTGACGAAGGAAGAAGGGGGCCGCCACACGCCGTTCTTCACGAATTACCGGCCGCAATTCTACTTCCGGACGACGGACGTGACCGGGACGGTGAAGCTGAAGGAAGGCGTGGAGATGGTGATGCCGGGGGACAACGTGTCGATGGAGGTCGAGCTGATCCAGCCGATCGCCATGGACGAGGGCCTGCGCTTCGCCATCCGCGAAGGCGGCCGCACCGTCGGCGCCGGCGTCGTCGCCAAAATCATAAAGTAAAGGGCGCTTAATTTCCGCGGGCGGCGGGCCGCCTCTCCAACCCTCGCCGCACGCGTAAAGGAACCAGGTCATGGCACTCGATAATCAAAATATTCGCATCCGCCTGCGGGCTTACGATCACCGCGTCCTCGATCAGTCGACGAGCGAGATCGTCAACACCGCGAAGCGGACCGGCGCACGGGTGCGCGGGCCGATTCCCTTGCCCACGCGGATCGAGAAATTCACCGTGCTGCGCTCGCCGCATATCGACAAGAAGTCGCGCGAGCAGTTCGAGATCCGCACGCATAAGCGCGTGCTCGACATCGTCGATCCCACGCCGCAAACGGTCGATGCGCTGATGAAGCTCGACCTGGCGGCCGGCGTCGACGTCGAGATCAAGCTCTAAGGGTGGTTGTGTGATGCGTACCGGCCTCATCGCCCAGAAGCTGGGCATGACCCGACAATTCACCGAAACGGGCGATCACGTCCCCGTCACGGTGTTGAAGGTCGATAATTGCCAGGTGGTTGCCGTGCGCACCGCCGAGAAGGACGGCTATACCGCCGTGCAGATCGGTGTCGGCAAGGCCAAGGTGAAGAATGTCAGCCAGGGCCTGCGCGGGCACTATGCCAAGGCCAAGGTCGAGCCCAAGGCGAAGCTCGTCGAGTTTCGCGTCACGCCCGATGCCGTGCTCGAAGTCGGCGCCGAAATCTCGGCGGCGCATTTCGTGACCGGCCAATTCGTCGATGTCGTCGGGACGACCAAGGGCCGCGGCTTCTCGGGCGTCATGCGGCGGTGGAATTTCGGCGGCTTGCGCGCGACCCACGGCGTCTCGGTGTCGCATCGCAGCCATGGTTCGACCGGGCAACGCCAGGATCCCGGCAAGGTGTTCAAGAACAAGAAGATGGCCGGCCATTACGGGGTCGAGCGAGTGACCACGCAAAATCTCAAAGTGATCGCCGCCGATGGCGAGCGCGGCCTGATCTACGTCGCCGGCGCGGTGCCGGGCTTCGACGGCTCCTATGTGCTGGTGAAGGACGCCGCCAAGCGTGCGGCGCCGAAGGACCTGCCATTTCCGGCGGCTTTGCGCCCGGCGCAAGCGGCGGGAGGCAATTGAGATGAAACTCAAGGTCACGAACCTCGACAACAAGGACGTCGGCAGCATCGATCTCGCCGACGATATTTTCGCGCTCCCCGAAGTGCGCCGCGACATCCTCGCGCGCATGGTCAATTGGCAGCTCGCAAAGCGCCGCGCCGGCACCCACAAGACCAAGGGCGTCAGCGAGATTCAGGGCACGACCAAGAAGCCGTGGAAGCAAAAGGGCACCGGCCGTGCGCGGCAGGGCTCGCTGCGCTCGCCGCAGTTCCGCGGCGGCGCAACGATTTTCGGTCCCGTCGTCCGCAGTCACGAATTCGGCCTGCAAAAGAAAGTGCGGCGCTTGGCGCTCAAGAACGCGCTCACGGCGAAGCAGAAGGACGGCAAGCTCGTGGTGCTCGACAAGGCGTCCGCGAAGGACACCAAGACCCGCGCGCTCGCCAAGCAGTTCGAGGCTTTGGGCTGGACCTCGGTGCTCATCATCGACGGGCCGACGCTCGACGAGAATTTCGCCCGCGCCGCGCGCAATCTGCCGGGCATCGACGTGCTGCCGCAGCAAGGCGCCAATGTGTACGACATTCTGCGCCGCGACACGCTGGTTCTGACCCGCGACGCTGTTCAAGCCTTGGAGGCGCGCCTCAAATGAGCCGGTTCCGCTTTATCCCGCGCCACGCGCCCAAGATGTCGCGCGAGGCGATGTACGATCTGGTGCTCGCCCCGGTCATCACCGAGAAGGCGACCATGAATTCCGAGCACAACCAGGTGACGTTCCGCGTGCCGCTCGAAGCCGACAAGCGCGCCGTGAAGGCCGCGGTCGAAGGGCTCTTCAACGTCAAGGTGACCGCGGTCAACACCATCCGCGTGAAGGGCAAGACCAAGCGCTTCCGCGGCCGGCCGGGACAGCGCTCGGACTACAAGAAGGCGATCGTCACGCTCGCCGAAGGCTCGAAGATCGACGTGACGACGGGGGTCTGACGCGATGGCATTGAAAACCTATAAGCCGACAAGTCCTGGCCGCCGTCAGCTCGTGCTGGTGGATCGCAGCGATTTGTGGAAGGGCGGGCCGGTCAAGGCGCTGACCGAAGGCAAGCGCGAAAAGGGCGGCCGCAACAATCACGGGCGCATCACCGTGCGCTACCGCGGCGGCGGTCATAAGCAGCGTTTGCGGACGGTCGACTTCAAGCGGCGCAAGGAAGGCGCGGCCGAGGTCGTACGGCTCGAATACGATCCGAACCGCTCGGGCTTCCTCGCCTTGATCAAATACGCGGATGGCGAGCTCAGCTACATCCTGGCGCCGCAGCGGCTTGCGCCGGGCGACAAGGTGGTGGCCGGCGACCGCGTCGACGTGAAGCCCGGCAACGCCATGCCGATGCGCAACATTCCGGTCGGCACCATCATCCACAACGTCGAGATGAAGCAGGGCAAGGGCGGACAGCTCGCGCGCGCCGCCGGCACCTATGTGCAGCTCGTCGGCCGCGATGCCGGCTACGCGCTGCTGCGTCTCACTTCGGGCGAGGTGCGCATGGTGCGCGCCGAGTGCATGGCGACGATCGGCGCCGTTTCGAACCCCGACAAGCAGAACGTCTCCATCGGCAAGGCCGGCCGCAATCGCTGGCTCGGCAAGCGGCCTTCGGTGCGTGGCGTCGCGATGAATCCGATCGATCATCCACATGGCGGCGGCGAAGGCCGCACCTCGGGTGGTCGCCATCCGGTCACGCCTTGGGGCAAGGGCACCAAGGGTACCAAGACACGGCACAACAAGGTGACGGACCGCTACATCGTGCGCCGTCGCCGGCAGAAGTAAGGAGAGCGCTTTTGGCACGCTCGACATGGAAAGGGCCGTTCGTCGACGGCTATCTGCTGAAGAAGGCAGAGAAGGCGCGCAGCGGGGGTCGCAACGAGATCATCAAGACATGGTCGCGGCGCTCCACCATTTTCCCGCAATTCGTGGGCCTGACCTTCGGCGTCTATAACGGCCACAAATTCATTCCCGTGCTCGTGACCGAGCACATGATCGGCCACAAGCTGGGCGAGTTCGCGCCGACGCGGACCTTCCACGGCCATTCCGCCGATCGCAAAGTGAAGCGGGAGAGCGCATGAGCAAGAAGCAAGCCCCGCGTCGCCTCGCCGAAACCGAGGCCTCGGCCTATGCAAAGGCGCTGCGCATCAGCGCGCGCAAGCTCAACATCGTCGCGCAATCGATTCGCGGCATGCCCGCCAACGCGGCGCTGCACGAGCTTTCCTTCTCGCCGCGTCGCATCGCGAACGACGTGAAGAAGGTGCTGCAGGCAGCGATCGCCAATGCCGAGAACAATCACCAGCTCGATGTCGACAAGCTGGTTGTGAAGGAGGCCACGGTCGGCCGTGCCTTCACCTTGAAGCGGTTTCATGCCCGCGGCCGCGGCCGGTCGGCGGGGGTGGAGAAATATTTCGCCAATCTCCTGGTGGTCGTGCGCGAGCGCGCCGAAGAAGCCAAGGAAGCCGGCGAGGAGGAGAAAGCCTAATGGGCCAGAAGGTCAATCCGATCGGGCTTCGGCTCGGCATCAACCGAACCTGGGATTCGCGCTGGTTCGCGCGCAAGGACTATGGAAATTTGCTGCACGAAGACCTGAAGCTGCGCGAGTTCCTCGGCGAGCGGCTGCAGCAGGCGGGCGTGAGCAAGATTATCATCGAGCGCGCAGCGAAGAAGACCCGCATCACCATCCATTCGGCGCGGCCCGGCGTGGTCATCGGCAAGAAGGGCGCGGATATCGAAAAGCTCCGCCTCGATCTCAGCAAGATGACCAACTCCGAGGTCAGCCTCAACATCCTCGAGATCCGCAAGCCCGAGATCGATGCCAAGCTGATCGCGGACGGCATCGCGCAGCAATTGGAGCGCCGGGTCGCTTTCCGCCGCGCGATGAAGCGCGCGGTGCAGTCGGCGATGCGCCTGGGCGCGCTCGGGATTCGCATCAACTGCTCGGGCCGGCTCGGCGGCGCCGAAATCGCCCGCATGGAATGGTATCGCGAAGGCCGCGTGCCGTTGCACACGCTGCGCGCCGATGTCGATTTCGGTTACGGCACTGCCAAGACCACCTACGGCACCTGCGGCGTGAAGGTCTGGGTGTTCAAAGGCGAAGTGCTGCAGCACGACCCGATGGCTCAAGACAAGCGCGCCGCCGAGGCGCAACCCGCGCGCGCTTGAGAGGCATTTAGATGTTCCAACCCGCTCGCACCAAATACCGCAAGGCGCATAAGGGCCGCATCCATGGCAAGGCCAAGGGTGGCACCGAGCTCAATTTCGGCAATTTCGGCCTCAAAGCGACCGAGCCCGGCCGCGTCACCGCGCGCGAGATCGAAGCCGCGCGGCGCGCGATCACGCGTCACATCAAGCGCATCGGCCGCATCTGGATCCGCATTTTCCCCGACGTGCCGGTCTCGCGCAAACCCGCCGAAGTCCGCATGGGCAGCGGCAAGGGCACGCCCGAATTCTGGGTGTGCCGCGTGAAGCCGGGCCGCATCATGTTCGAACTGGACGGCGTGCCGGGACCGATCGCGCGCGAGGCCTTCACCTTGGCGCAGGCCAAGCTGTCGGTTTCCTGCCGCATCGTGACGCGCGTCGGCGAAGGAGGCGGGCCATGAAAGCGGGCGACGTGCGCGCCAAGACCGACGACGAATTGAAGGCGGAGCTCGATCAGCTCGGCAAGGAAGCGTTCAACCTGCGCTTCCAAAAGGCGAGCGGACAGCTCGAGAACACCTCGCGCGTGCGGCAGGTGCGGCGTGACATCGCCCGCATCAAGACCGTGCTGGTCCAACGCACGCGCAAGACCGCTTGAGGAAAGAGATTAGAAGATGCCGAAGCGTGTCCTGACAGGCGTGGTTGTATCCGACAAGGCGAACAAGACCGTGGTCGTACGCGTCGAGCGCCGGGTGATGCACCCCGTCTATAAGAAATTCATCATGCGCTCCAAGAAATACGCGGCGCATGACGAGACCAACGCGTTCAAGACCGGGGATCTCGTGCGCATCGAGGAAAGCCGTCCGCTTTCCAAGACCAAGCGCTGGGTCGTCCTCGCCGGCGGCGAGCCGGTTTCGGGGCGCAAGCTCGTTGGCGCGGTCGAGATCGATCAGCCGCCGACGCAACAGCGTCCGCGCCGCACCCGTGCGGCGAAGCCCCCCAAGGCCACTGCAACGCCGGAGTAAATTGCCATGATCCAGATGCAAACCAATCTCGACGTGGCCGACAATTCCGGTGCGCGCCGCGTCCAATGCATCAAGGTGCTGGGCGGCAGCAAGCGTCGCACGGCTACCGTGGGCGACATCATCGTCGTCTCGGTGAAGGATGCGATCCCGCGCGGCCGCGTGAAGAAGGGCGACGTGCACAAGGCGGTCATCGTCCGCACCGCCAATGCGATTCGGCGGCCCGATGGCAGCGCCATTCGCTTCGACCGCAACGCCGCCGTGCTCATCACCAATCAGGACGAGCCGATCGGGACCCGCATCTTCGGGCCGGTGACGCGCGAGCTGCGCGCGCGCAAGTTCATGAAGATCGTCTCGCTCGCGCCCGAGGTGCTGTGACGATGAAGTTCAAGATCAAGAAGGGCGACAAGGTCGTGGTCCTGACCGGCCGCGACAAAGGCAAGAGCGGCGAAGTGCTGAGCGTGCTGCGCGCGGATCATCGCGTCCTCGTGCAGGGTGTGAACATGGTGAAGCGCCACACCCGTCCGCGGCCCGGCGAGCCCGGCGGCATCGTCGAGAAGGAAGCGGCGATCCACGTCTCCAACGTCGCCCATATCGATCCCAAGTCGCAAAAGCCGACCCGGGTCGGCTATCGCATTCTCGAGGACGGCCGCAAGGTGCGCTACGCCAAGCGCTCCGGCGAAGTCCTCGACGCGTGAGGAAGAGATCATGACGGCGCGTCTCAAAGAGCATTACGACAAGGTGGTTCGTCCGGCCCTGATGAAGGAGTTCGGCTACGGCAATATGTTCGCGGTGCCGCGGCTCGAAAAGATCGTCATCAATATGGGCGTCGGCGAAGCCGTGCAGGACACCAAGAAGGTCGACGCGGCGGCGAAGGAACTCGCCGTTATCGCCGGCCAGCGGCCGGTCGTGACCCGCGCCAAGAAATCGATCGCCACCTACAAGGTGCGCGAGAACATGCCCCTCGGGTGCAAGGTCACCTTGCGCAAGGACCGCATGTACGAGTTCCTCGACCGCCTCGTGAACATCGCGCTGCCGCGCGTGCGCGACTTCCGCGGCGTCTCGGGCAAGAGCTTCGACGGTCGCGGCAATTACGCGCTCGGCCTCAAAGAACAGCTCGTGTTTCCGGAAATCAATTACGACCAGGTCACGGATGTGCGTGGCATGGACATCATCATCGTCACGACGGCGCATACCGATGCGGAAGCCAAGGCGCTTCTGCGCGGTTTCGACATGCCGTTCGTCAATTGATCCCGAAAGGGTAAGGTGCAATGGCGAAGACCAGCTCCATCGAAAAGAACCGGAAGCGCACGCAGCTCGTGAAGCGGCTTGCGGCCAAGCGCGCGAGGCTCAAGGCGATAGCGTCGGACAAGGAACTCGCGCCGGAAGAGCGGTTCGCCGCGCGGTTGAAGCTCGCGCAGATGCCGCGGAATTCCTCGGCGACGCGGATCAAGAACCGCTGCGAGCTGACCGGCCGGCCGCGCAGCTATTACCGCAAATTCAAGCTCTCGCGCATTGCCCTCCGGCAACTGGCCTCGCTCGGCCAGATTCCGGGCATGGTCAAGTCGAGTTGGTAAGGGAGGCAATGGTATGTCGATGAGCGATCCCCTCGGGGATATGCTGACCCGGATTCGCAACGGGCAGCAGGCGCATAAACCGATCATCGAGTCTCCGGCCTCGAAGATCCGCGCCAATGTGCTGGAAGTGCTGCAGCGCGAGGGCTACATCCGCGGCTTCTCGCGCGCGGAAGTGCGCCCGGGCGTGGCCGAGCTCAAGATCGAGCTCAAATACGTCGATGGCGAGCCTGTCATTCGCGAGATCACGCGCGTGTCGAAGCCGGGACGGCGCGTCTATTCGCGCATCGCCGATTTGCCGCGCGTCTATAACGGCCTCGGCATTTCGATCCTGTCCACGCCGCGCGGCGTGATGTCGGACAACGAGGCTCGTGCCGCCAATGTCGGCGGCGAGATTTTGTGCCGCGTCTTCTGAGGCAATCATGTCACGCATCGGCAAAGTTCCTGTCACGATCCCGCAAGGCGTCACCATCGAGGTGGCGGGCGGCGTGCTGACCGCCAAGGGAAAGCTCGGCACCTTGAAGCTCGCCGTCAGCCACGACGTCGACACCGAGGTGAAGGACGGTCGCGTCGTCATCACGCCGAAGAACGAAACCAAGCGCGCCCGCATGGCGTGGGGCAGCGCGCGCGCACACGTCAACAACATGGTGACCGGCGTCACCAAGGGCTACACCGTCAATCTCGAGATCAACGGCGTCGGCTATCGCGCCGCGGTGCAAGGCAAGAACCTCGTTCTGCAGCTGGGATTCAGCCACGACGTGATCTTCCCGATCCCGGCCGACATCAAGATCGCGTGCGAGAAGCCGACCGCGATCGCGATCAGCGGCGCGGACAAGCAGCGCGTCGGGCAAGTCGCCGCCGTCATCCGGTCGTTCCGCGGTCCCGAGCCCTATAAGGGCAAAGGGATCAAGTACGACACCGAGACGGTCCGGCGCAAAGAAGGCAAGAAGAAGTAGGAGCGGCGCGATGAGCGGAAAATCCGATACCCTCTTTACCCGGCGCCGCACGCGCGTCAGGGCGCGGCTCGCTCGGACCAGCAGCGGCCGGCCGCGGCTCTCGATCTTCCGCTCGTCGAAGCACATCTATGCGCAGGTGATCGACGACGCGATCGGGCGCACCTTGGCTGCGGCCTCGAGCCTCGATGAAACGCTGCGCGCGAGCCTCAAAACCGGCGCGAACAAGGAAGCGGCTGGCGCGGTCGGCAAGCTCCTCGCCGAGCGCGCGAAGGCGGCTGGCGTGACGGCTGTCGTGTTCGATCGCGGCGGTTATCTGTTTCATGGCCGGGTCAAGGCCCTGGCCGACGCCGCCCGCGAGGGCGGGTTGGACTTCTAGAAAGGGCGTTCATGGCGACGACACCAACGGGCAGCGAAAGACCCTCACGCGGACGCGGCGGCGACCGGCCGCAGCGCGGACGTGGAGGGGACGGCGGACGCGATCGCTCGGATCGTGAGGATGGCGAGCTCATTGAAAAGCTCGTCGGTATCAACCGCGTCGCCAAAGTGGTGAAGGGCGGACGGCGCTTCGGTTTTGCCGCGATCGTCGTGGTCGGCGACGGCAAAGGCCGCGCGGGCTATGGCTCGGGCAAGGCGCGCGAGGTTCCTGAGGCAATTCGCAAGGCGACCGATCAAGCGCGCCGCGCGATGATTCGCGTACCGTTGCGTGAAGGCCGCACCCTGCATCACGATATCGTCGGCCATTACGGCGCGGGCGAAGTTGTGGTTCGGGCCGCGCCTCAAGGTACCGGCATCATTGCCGGTGGCCCGATGCGCGCGATTTTCGAGGCGCTCGGCGTGCAGGACGTGGTGGCGAAGTCGGTGGGTACCTCCAACCCGCATAACATGATCAAGGCGACCTTCCAGGCCCTCGACCGTTCGGTCAGCCCGCGCTCGGTCGCCGCGCGCCGCGGCAAGAAGGTGAGCGACATCCTGCCGCGCCGCGACGCACAGGAAACGCGGGAGTAAGCCATGGCTGAGGACACGAAGAAGCCGGCGAAAGCGCCCAAGGCTGCGTCTGCCGAAGCGGCGGCGCCCAAGCCCAAGGCGGCCAAGAAGAAAGAGGCTGCGCCCGAGGCCGAGGCTAAGTCCGCGCCCGAGCCCAAAAAGGCAAAGCGCCCCAAGGCGCCGCAGCCCAAGCTTGCGCCGATTGCCGAGCGCCGGGCGGCGATGGCAAAGGCTTTGGCGAAGCCTGCCGCGCCGCAGCCGAAGACCGACAAGAAGGTCAAAGTGACGCAAATCGGCAGCCCGATCGGCCGCGAGAAATACCAGCACGCCACGCTCATCGGCCTCGGGCTCAACAAGCGGCACCGTTCGCGCGTGCTCGAGGATACGCCCGCGGTGCGCGGCATGATTGCGCGGGTGCAGCATTTGGTGCGGGTGGAATCGGCGTCGTAATCGGCCTAAGCTCGCCAGTGGATGGAACATGAAGCTCAACGAGATTTCGGATAACCAAGGTGCCCATTACCGTGCCAAGCGGCGCGGTCGCGGCATCGGCTCGGGCAAAGGCAAGACGAGCGCGCGCGGCGGCAAGGGCCAAACCGCGCGCAGCGGCGTGGCGCTGAACGGCTTTGAAGGCGGGCAGACCCCGCTGCATCGCCGGATCCCGAAGCGCGGCTTCAACAACACCGATTTCCAAAGCGATTTCGTGGTCGTCAATCTCGGCCGCTTGCAGGTTGCGCTGGATGCCGGAAGGCTCAAGGCCGATGCGCCGGTGAATGGCGATGCTTTGGTCGCCGCGGGCGTGCTGCGCCGCGTGCGCGACGGCGTGCGGCTGCTCGCCAAGGGGGAATTGAAAACCGCGCTCACCATCGAAGTGGTCGGCGCATCGAAAGCGGCGGTCGAGGCCGTCGAAAAGCTCGGGGGTAAAGTGATCGTGGCGGCTGCGAAGCCGGCCGCCGCGGCTTCATGAGGAGACGCTAGATGGCGTCAGCCGCCGAACAACTTGCCGCCAGCATCAATTTTTCCGCGTTTTCCAAGGCGACCGAGCTCAAGAACCGCATTTGGTTCACCCTCGGCGCTTTGGTGATCTACCGGCTCGGTACCTACATCCCGCTGCCCGGAATCGATCCGCAGGCGCTGCAGCAGATTTTCGCGCAGAACTCCGGCGGTATCCTCGGCATGGTCGACATGTTCTCGGGCGGCGCGTTGGGGCGCATGACCATCTTCGCGCTCAACATCATGCCCTACATTTCGGCCTCGATCATCGTGCAGCTGTTGACGGCGGTGTCGCCGCAGCTCGAAGCGCTGAAGAAGGAAGGCGAGTCCGGCCGCAAGAAGCTCAACCAGTACACGCGCTACGGCACGGTTCTGCTGGCCGCGGTGCAGGCCTATGGCATCTCGGTCGGCATCGAAGGGCTGCGCGGCCCCTCCGGCCTTGCCGTAACCGATCCCGGCCTGTTCTTCCGCATCACCTCGGTGATCACGCTGACCGGCGGCACGGTTTTCCTGATGTGGCTCGGCGAGCAGATCACGGCGCGCGGCGTCGGCAACGGCATTTCGCTGATCATCTTTTCGGGCATCGTCGCGCGCATGCCTTCGGCGCTCGCCGGCTTGTTGGATCTTGGCCGCACCGGCGCGATCTCCACTTTCTTCATCATCGCTTTCATCATCGGCGCCGTCGCCGTGATCACCTTCATCGTGTTCATGGAGCGGGCGCAGCGCCGCATCCTGGTGCAGTATCCGAAACGCCAGGTGGGCAACAAGATGTTCGGCGGCGAAGCCTCGCATCTGCCTTTGAAGCTCAACACCTCGGGCGTGATTCCGCCGATCTTTGCGTCCTCGCTGTTGCTGCTGCCGGCGACCGTCGCCAGCTTCAGCCAGGATCAGTCCGGCATGTTGGCGCAGATCGGCGCCTGGATCGGACACGGCCAGCCGCTTTATATCGGCCTTTACGTCGCGCTGATCGTGTTCTTCTGTTTCTTCTACACGGCGATCGTGTTCAACCCGGTCGAGACCGCCGACAACCTGAAGAAATATGGCGGTTTCGTCCCCGGGATAAGGCCCGGAAAGAACACGGCGGATTATCTCGATTTCGTGCTTACGCGCCTCACCGTGATCGGCTCGGCCTATCTTGCCGCGGTCTGCGTGTTGCCCGAGATTCTGGTTTCGCAATATTCGCTGCCGTTCTATTTCGGCGGCACGAGCTTGCTGATTGTGGTCAGCGTGACGATGGACACGGTCGCGCAGATTCATTCGCACCTGCTCGCGCATCAGTACGAAGGGCTTATCAAGAAATCTAAGCTGAGGGGGAGACGCGGTTGAATATCCTTCTGCTCGGCCCTCCTGGGGCCGGGAAGGGGACCCAGGCCAAGCGCATCGAAGAGCGCTATGGCATGGTTCAACTTTCGACAGGCGACATGTTGCGTGCCGAACGCGCGTCGGGCAGCGCGCTTGGCAAAGAGGTCCAGGCGATCATGGATGCGGGCAAGCTCGTATCCGACGAGATCATGATTGCCTTGATCGCGAGCCATATTGCTGCCTTGAAAGGCAAGGGCTTCATTCTCGACGGCTTTCCGCGCACCGTGCCGCAGGCCGAGGCGCTCGATGACATGCTGAAAAAGAATAACATCGCCATCGACCACGTCATTGAGCTGACGGTTGACGAGAACGCGCTGATCGACCGCATCGCCGGGCGGTTCAGCTGCAAGAAATGCGGCGCTTCCTACCACGATCGCTATCATCGCCCGACGCAGGAAGGGCAATGCGACATTTGCGGCAGCCACGACTTCATCCGCCGGCCGGACGACAACGCCGAAACCGTGAAGGCGAGGCTCTCGGCCTATCACGATCAGACTGCGCCGATCCTGCCCTATTACCGTCGCAAGGGTGTGTTGCGTTCCGTCGATGGCATGGCCGATATCGATGCGGTTACGGCCAAAATTGAAACGATTCTAAAGAAGCCAAAAGGTTGACTTCCGTGGAGGGATTCCGATATAAGGCCCCTTCGGCCAACTGGGGCGTCTGGTCCGCGTCCGAAACCGACAATTCGAATTAAGGAGAAGCGCAGGTGGCGCGCATTGCCGGCGTCAATATTCCTAATCAAAAGCGAGTTCCGATCGGCCTCACCTATATCCATGGGATCGGGCGCGCGTCGGCGGAGAAGATCTGCGCGAAGCTGGGAATTCCAGTGTCGCGCCGCGTTCACGAGCTGACCGACGACGAAGTGTTGCGCATCCGTGAGGCGATCGACCGCGAATATCAGGTCGAGGGTGATCTGCGCCGGACCGTGGCGATGAACATCAAGCGCCTGATGGATCTCGGTTGTTATCGCGGGCTGCGGCATCGCAAGGGTTTGCCGGTTCGCGGCCAACGTACGCATACCAATGCCCGGACCCGCAAGGGCCCGGCCCGGCCGGTCGCCGGCAAGAAGCTCGCCCCCACGAAATAGAACCGTGGCGAAGCAAGCAATTTAGGACGAGGTTTAGACTATGGCGACGACAACGAAGCCCGCTGCTGCCACGCGCGTCCGCCGCCGCGAGCGCAAGAACATCACGTCGGGCGTGGCGCATGTGAACGCCACTTTCAACAATACCATGATCACCATTACCGACGCGCAAGGCAACACCATCGCGTGGTCTTCATCCGGCACGATGGGGTTCAAAGGCTCGCGCAAATCGACGCCTTATGCCGCGCAAGTCGCGGCCGAGGATGCCGGCCGCAAGGCGATGGAGCACGGCATGCGTACCCTCGAAATCGAGGTGAAGGGTCCGGGTTCGGGACGGGAGTCGGCCTTGAGAGCGCTGCAGACCGTCGGGTTCTCGGTCACGTCGATCCGCGACGTGACGTCGATCCCGCATAACGGCTGTCGTCCACCCAAGCGGCGCCGCGTTTAACGCGACAGCGCGATTTATTTTCCGGCGATCGCGGCGGGCATCTAACGGCCCCACGCGCCACAGACGAAAAGACATGAGGATCGGCTCTTGACGCAAATCCAGAAGAATTGGCAGGAATTGAAGAAACCCAGTCAGCTCGTGGTTCAGCCGGGCGACAATCCGACGCGCTCCGCGACCGTCGTGGCCGAACCGCTCGAGCGCGGTTTCGGGCTGACCCTCGGCAATGCGTTACGCCGGGTTCTGCTCTCCTCGCTCCAGGGCGCGGCGATCACTTCGGTTCAGATCGAGGGCGTGCTGCACGAATTCTCGTCGCTGCCGGGCGTGCTCGAAGACATCACCGACATCGTCCTCAACATCAAGGGCATCGGGCTGCGCCTCCACGGCGAAGGCCCGAAGCGCATGCGCCTGCGGGCCAACGGGCCGGGCGAGGTGCGTGCCAGCATGATCGAGCTGCCGCACGACATCGAGATCATGAATCCCGAGCATCTCATTTGCACGCTCGACAAGGGCGCCAAGGTGACGATGGAGTTCACCGTCGACACCGGCAAGGGCTATCGCCCGGCGACCGACAACCGGCCCGAGGACGCGCCGATCGGCTTGATTCCGGTCGACGCGCTGTTCAGCCCCGTGCGCAAGATCAGCTACAAGGTCGACAATACCCGCGTCGGTCAGCGTACCGACTACGACAAGTTGTCGATGAACATCGAGACCAATGGCGCGGTGACGCCCGAGGACGCGGTCGCGCTCGCGGCGCGCATCCTGCAGGATCAGCTGCAGCTCTTCATCAATTTCGAAGAGCCGCGCGCGGCCTCGGAAGAGGAACGCCCCTCCGAGCTGCCGTTCAACAAGAACCTGCTGCGCAAGGTCGACGAGCTCGAGCTCTCGGTGCGCTCTGCCAATTGCTTGAAGAACGACAACATCGTCTATATCGGCGATCTCGTGCAAAAGACCGAATCCGAAATGCTGCGAACGCCGAATTTCGGCCGCAAGTCGCTCAACGAGATCAAAGAAGTTTTGGCGCAGATGGGTCTCTATCTCGGCATGGAGATCCCGAACTGGCCGCCGGAAAACATCGAGGAGCTGGTGAAGCGCCTCGAGGAACCCTATTGAGCCGATCGGGATCTCATCATGCGCCACCGTCTACGAGGCCGCAGCTTCAGCCGTAAATCGGCCCATCGCAAGGCCATGTTCGACAATCTCTGCCATGCGCTGCTGAAGCATGAGCAGATCACCACGACCCTGCCCAAGGCAAAGGATCTGCGGCCGGTAGTCGAGCGTCTGATCACGCTCGGCAAGCGCGGCGGGCTCGCCTCGCGCCGCCGGCTGATCGCCACCTTGCAAGACGAGGCCATCGCCAACAAGGTGATGACGACCTTGGCCGAGCGTTATGCCAAGCGCGGCGGCGGCTATAGCCGTATTTTCAAGGCGGGGTTCCGCTACGGCGACGCGGCGGCGATGGCGGTGATCGAGCTCGTCGATCGCGATGTCGCGGCCAAGGGCCAGGATTCGGGCCCGGTGCAGGTCGCCGAAGACGCCGAGCAGGAAGCAGCCACGGCCTGACCTTGTCGCCTGCGCGCGTCTCCGCGCGCGGCAACCCCTCTCCAGATCGTTTCCTACCGAGCGGCGCTCGCCGTGCGCCGGTTCAGCGCCGCAAGCGCCAGGTCGCTGCGGCGACCACGGCATTGGACAAGGCGACGACCAGGAAGATATCCGTGATGCCGGCGCCGAGCTTGAGCATCAAGGCACTGCCGAGACCTGCACCCACCATGAAGAGCGCGTTCCAGACATTGTTCGCGGCGACGATGCGCGCGCGATGCTCGACGTCGCTATTGGCTTGCATGATCGCGTAAAGCGGCACGACGAACAGGCCGGCGCCCAAGGCGATCACGAACAGATCGAAAGAAATCCGCCAGTCGGTGAACGAGCGGAGGTAGCCGCTCATATCGATCAAGGTCTCGCCGCTTCGAGCGCCATCGAGATACCAGAGATCGAAAGCGAAGACGGCCATGACCAAGGCCGCAAGCGGCACCAGGCGCGCCGTCAGGGCGCCGCGCAGCAGCCGCCCGGCCAGCATCGAGCCGGCGCCGATGCCGAGGGAATTGAGCGTGAGGAAGAAGGTCACGACCTGGTTGTCGGCCGAGAGCATGTCCTTGGCGTAGTTCGGAAACTGCGACACCATCGCCACCGCCACGAGCCAGAACCAGGAATTGCCCAGGATCGACCAGCGAACCCGGCGGTTTTCATTGGCGTAACGCAGCACTTTCCAGGTTTCGGCGGCGATATTGGGATTGATGCGCAGATCCGGCACGGCGCGTCCAACCTTCGGAACGAAGAGGCTCGCGACCCAGCCCGCGATCGCGAACAGCATCAGCGCCGACGACACGATCGCCGGCCCGTTGTTCAGCATGATCAACAGCCCGCCGGCGATGGTGCCGATGAGGATCGCGAGAAAGGTTCCGGCCTCGATCACAGCATTGCCGCTCAGCAGGTCCTCGGGCGCGAGCAGCTCGGGGAGAATCCCGTATTTCACCGGCCCGAAGAAGGTTGCCTGCACCCCCAGGAGAAACAGCACGGTCAGGCCGAAGCCAATGCCACCCGCCGCGAAGCCGATTGTCGCCAGCACCATCACGCCGATTTCCCACATCTTCAGCACGCGGATGAGGTGCGCCTTCTCGAATTTGTCGGCGAGCTGTCCGGCGGTGGCCGAGAAGATGAAATAGGGCAGGATGAAGAGGGCGGTTGCGATCGTGACGATGATCTCGATTTCGGTTGAAGTGCCCGAATTGCGATACGCGACCTCGATGACCAGCGCGTTCTTGAGCAAATTGTCGTTCAGCGCGCCGAAGAATTGCGCCACGAACAGGCCAACGAGCCGGCGGCTGGTGAGGAGGCGAAGCTGGCTCGATCCCATGCGCGCTTAGACCGTCGGCCGCTCGGCGAAGTCTTGCATGCCGTCATCCTCGGCGGCGAACTTTTCCAGCCGATCGACGCGCGCGCGCAGCGGGCCGCGCCGACAGTCCTCGATCGCTGCGGCGACGAGGTCGCTGTCGCCGATCAACAAAGCTTCGACGCTGCCGTCCTGCCGGTTGCGGACCCAGCCGCGCAGGCCGCTTCGGCGCGCCGTGTGGGTCACGAAAGCGCGAAAGCCGACGCCTTGCACGCGGCCGATGACGGAAATGCGCCAAGAAACGGTCATGCGAATTCGAGGATGACCTGATCGACCGCGAGGCTGTCGCCCGGTTTGGCGCAGAGCTTTGCGACCTTGCCGTCGCGCTCGGCGCGCAGCACGTTTTCCATTTTCATCGCCTCGACCACCGCGAGCTCCTCGCCGGCTTTGACCTCCTGGCCGAGCTTGACCGCGATCGATACCAAGAGGCCCGGCATAGGCGAGAGAAGGTGGCGCGAGAGATCGGGCTTGGGTTTCTCGGGCATGCGCGCCAAGGCGGCGGCGGCCGGAGGCGGCAGGACTTTGAGATCGAGACTGGCGCCGCTTGCATTGAGCTGCCAACCGATTCCGTCGCGCTCGATCGCGAAAATGACCGCGGCACCATCGACGCTGCCGCGGAAGATGATGTCGCCAGGCTGCCAGGGCGTGATCACCTCCTGGCTCGCGGTATAGAGGTCGATTGTGATGGTTTCGTTACGCCGCGTGATTCGCACAGGGCGAGGCGTGCCGTCCTGGATGATCGCCCAATCCTGCGGCACCGTAGCGCCCGAAATCGTGGCGTCGCGCTCGGCGAGAATGAATTGCGCGGCGGCGGCGACGGCGAGCGCGCGCGCCGCCTGCGCCAACCCCAGTTCGGCGCCGGCAAAGCCATCGGGAAATTCCTCGGCGATGAAATGGGTCGAGAAATCTCCGCTGCGGAAGCGCTCGCGTCCGATCACCGCGGCGAGGAAGCCGATATTGTGCAAGGGTCCGCGGATGACAAAACCGTCGAGCGCGGCGGCCATGCGCTCCGTAGCGATCTCGCGCGTCTCGCCATGGGCGACCAGCTTGGCGATCATGGGATCATAGAATATCGAAATCTCGGCGCCTTCATAGACGCCGCTGTCGATGCGGATGCCGTTCCCTTCGGGCGGGAGGTAGCGGGTCACGCGGCCGATCGAAGGCAGGAAATTTCTCCGCGGGTCTTCGGCATAGATGCGCGCCTCGATCGCCGCGCCCGCGAGCTTGACGTCTTTCTGCGCAAGCTTCAGCCGCTCGCCCGCGGCGATGCGAATCATCAGCTCGACGAGATCGAGGCCGGTGACGAGCTCGGTGACGGCGTGCTCGACCTGTAGCCTGGTGTTCATTTCGAGGAAATAGAAATTGCGTTGGCGGTCGACGACGAATTCGACCGTCCCGGCCGAGCGGTAATGCGCAGCCTTGGCGAGCGCCACGGCCTGGGCCCCCATCGCGGCGCGGGTCTTGGCGTCGAGGAAAGGGCTCGGCGCTTCTTCGATCACCTTTTGATGGCGGCGCTGAATCGAGCATTCGCGCTCGCCGAGATGAACCACATGGCCGTGTGCGTCGGCCAGGATCTGAATCTCGATGTGGCGCGGCTCCGCGATATATTTCTCGACGAAGACGCGGCCGTCGCCGAAGGCCGACAGGGCCTCGCTCGCGGCGCGATGAAACCCTTCGCGCAGCTGCGCGTCATCGGCGGCGATGCGCATGCCCTTGCCGCCGCCACCCGCCGCGGCCTTGATCATCACCGGATAGCCGATCTCGCGCGCGATCGCCGTCGCCATCTCGACGCTCGCGACCGCGTCGGGATGTCCCGGCACGATCGAGACGCCCGCTTCCTGGGCGAGCTTCTTCGCGGCGATTTTGTCGCCCATGGAGGCGATCGCCGCGGCCGGCGGGCCGATGAAGACGATGCCGGAAGCGTCGAGCGCAGCCGGAAAATCCGGATTCTCCGAAAGGAAGCCGTAACCGGGATGCACGGCCTCAGCGCCGGTCGCGCGGCAGGCCGCGACAATGGCCTCGATCTTCAGATAGCTGTCTTTCGACGGCGGCGGCCCGATCCGCACGGCCTCGTCGGCCTCGCGCACATGGAGCGCGTCGGCATCGGCGTCGCTGTAGACCGCGACCGTCTTGATTCCTATGCGCTTGGCCGTGCGCATGACACGGCAAGCAATCTCGCCGCGATTGGCGATGAGGATTTTCTTGAACATCGGCGAGATCAGTCCGGTTCGCGCATCACAGCGGGATGTTGTCGTGTTTCTTCCAGGGATTGGCGAGCTGCTTGTCGCGCAACAGCGCGAGCGAGCGGCACAGGCGCGCGCGGGTCGAGCGCGGCGTGATGACGTCGTCGATATAGCCGCGCGAGCCGGCGACGAAAGGGTTGGCGAATTTGCGGCGATATTCCTCGGTGCGCGCGTCGATCTTGGCGCTGTCGCCTATGTCGCCACGGAAGATGATCTCGACCGCGCCCTTCGGGCCCATCACCGCGATCTCGGCCGAGGGCCAGGCATAATTGACGTCGCCGCGCAGGTGCTTCGAGCTCATCACGTCATAGGCCCCGCCATAAGCCTTGCGCGTGATCACCGTCACCTTCGGCACGGTCGCTTCGGCGAAAGCGTAAAGCAGCTTCGCGCCGTGTTTGATGATCGCGCCATATTCCTGCGCCGTGCCGGGCAGAAACCCCGGCACGTCGACGAAGGTCACGATCGGGATATTGAAGCAATCGCAAAAGCGCACGAAGCGTGCGGCCTTGCGCGCGCTGTCGATGTCGAGGCAGCCGGCCAAGACCATCGGCTGATTGGCGACGATACCGACCGGATGCCCTTCCATGCGCGCGAAGCCGATGAGGATGTTCCTTGCCCAATTGGGCGCGAGCTCGAAGAAATCGCCTTCATCCGCGACCTTGGCGATGAGCTCGCGCATGTCATAGGGCTTATTGGGATTGACCGGGACCAGCGTGTCGAGCGACGGCTCGGCGCGCGTCGCAGGGTCGGCAGTTTTGCGCACCGGCGGCTTGACGCGATTGGAGGCCGGGAGGAAGTCGATGAAGCGGCGCAGCTGCAACAACGCCTCGACGTCGTTCTCGAAAGCGAGATCGGCGACTCCCGAGCGCGTCGTATGGGTGATCGCGCCGCCGAGCTCTTCCTGAGTCACGGTTTCCTGCGTCACCGTCTTCACCACGTCGGGGCCGGTGACGAACATGTAAGAGCTGTCCTTCACCATGAAGATGAAGTCGGTCATCGCCGGCGAATAGACCGCGCCGCCGGCGCAAGGGCCCATGACGAGCGAGATTTGCGGCACCACGCCCGATGCCAGCACGTTGCGCTGGAACACCTCGGCATAGCCGGCGAGCGATGCGACGCCTTCCTGGATGCGCGCGCCGCCGGAATCGTTGAGCCCGACGACCGGCGCGCCGACCTGCAATGCCTGATCCATGATCTTGCAGATCTTCTCGGCATGGGCTTCGGAAAGCGAGCCGCCGAAGACGGTGAAATCCTGGCTGAAGGCGAAAACCGGACGGCCATTGACGAGACCGTGGCCGGTCACGACACCGTCGCCGGGAATCTTCTGTTCCTCCATACCGAAATCGCTCGAGCGATGCTCGACGAACATGTCCCATTCCTCGAAGGAGTTGGGATCGAACAAGAGTTCGAGCCGCTCGCGTGCCGTGAGCTTGCCTTTCGCATGTTGCGCCGCAATGCGCCGCTCGCCGCCGCCGAGGCGGGCCGCCGCGCGCTTTTCTTCCAACTGGCGCAAAATGTCTTGCATAAAGGCTCTCCCCGCAGCCTCGCGAAAGGCGTCTGGCGGAATAATACCCTAAGTGGCGCGCAGCAAAGCGGCAAAGCGTGCGGCGAGAGCGATGTCTTCCTGCAAGCCCGCGCGCCGCTTGGTCTGCTCGGGATCCTCGCCCCAACGCTCGATCTGGAAGCTTTCGTCGAGCTCGGCGGCGGCGAAGGCTTCCTGCGGCGAAACCCGTCCTTCCATCAGCGCGAGCGCCAAGACCAAGGAGCCGCAGGCGGAGGTCGCGAGATGCAGCGCCACGAGCATCAGCGCGTCATGCGCGGCCACCGCGCGTTCAAGCGCCGCGAGTGCGGCCGGGGCTTGCGCGATCGGCGTAATGCCTTCGGTCACCACGAGTTGCGCATCGAAGCGCTCATGCGCCCAATCGAGCAGCTTTTGCCAGGCTTCATGTTGGCGTTGCGCCAATTCGGGCGGTTCGGGCGCGCGATAGCACAACAGATCCGTGCTGGCATATTTCGCGATCTCGGCGACCACCGCATCGCGGCGCGGCGTCACGCGATCGATCGCGGTGCTGACAAGACGCGTCAAAGGCAAGGTCAGCGGGCTGACCGTATCTCCCTGGCCTTGCCATTCTTGGGCGATGGCCTCGGCGAGCGCCGGGCTGGGTACGATCAGCTCGTTCTTGGCCGGCGTCCGCACGGGTTTGCCGTCGAGTTCGAACCGCGAAGCCCGATTCCGTCGCTGCGACCTTGGCTTCGTGATAGAAGCGCTTCACCGCGAGCCGCTCAACGCTGCGGCGCAAGGCCGGCAAAAGGATCGGCCTCGTCGGATTCTTCGAAGCCGAAAAACTTCCACGTCTCGCGCATATGCTTCGGCAAGGGCGCGGTGACGGTGAGCGTGCCGCCTTTGGGATGCGGCAAGGCAATGGCGCGCGCGTGCAGATGAAGCTCGCGCGGATGTGGTACGCCCGAGGGATGCGTTGCGGCACCGCCATACTTACCGTCGCCCAGAATTGGCGTGCCCAAGGTCACGCAATGCACGCGCAGCTGATGCGTCCTGCCCGTGACCGGCTCGAGCGCAAGCCAGGCAAACAATTCGCCGGCATGGGCGACGGTGCGGAAATAGGTAATCGCGCGGTCGCCTTCTTTCTCATCGGGTGCCATGCGCTCGCCGCGAGGCCCCTCGAGCTTGGCAATCTTCTGGTCGATCTTGCCTTGACGCGGCTTCGGGCTGCCGATGACCACGGCCCAGTAGACTTTATGCACGGTCTTGCCGCGAAACGCCGCGCCGAGCTTCGCTGCCACGGCGGCGCTGCGCGCCAAGACCAGAACGCCGCTCGTGTCCTTGTCGAGCCGGTGCACCAGGCGCGGCCGCTCCGTGGCGCCAAAGCGCAACGCGTCGAGCAGCCCGTCGAGATGGCGCGTGGTTCCGGTGCCGCCTTGAACTGCGAGCCCGGCAGGCTTGTCGATGACGATGATATCGTCGTCGCAATGCAGCATAAGCCGCTGCAAAAGCAGCTCGTCCTCGGGCCGCACACTGGGGGTTACGGGTTTTGGCGCCGGCGCCGGCGCAGCCGGAAGCGGCGGCACGCGCACGCGTTGGCCCGCGGCGATGCGGTCGCCGGCATCGGCGCGCTTGCCGTCGAGGCGGATCTGGCCCGTGCGCAGAAGCTTTTCCAAGCGGCCATGCCCGAGGTCCGGGAAATGCCGCTTGAACCAGCGATCGAGGCGGATTTCGGCGTCTTCGGGCGCCACCGTGAGGGTTTGGACGCCGGTCATGTGCCGCATCCTAGCGGCGCGGAATGCGCCAATCCACCCCTCGGCTAGAGGCGCGGCTTAACGCCGCCAGTGGCCCTCGTGCCAGACGTAACGGCCCCCGACGAAGACCCATGCGCCGGGCACCCAAACAGCTTCGGCGCGCGGTGCGTGGACATAATGGCCCGGTCGCCACACATAGCGACGACCGTTCCAACGCCAATAGCCGGGCCGCCAAGCCCGATAGGCGCCCGGCGCGACCGCTGGCGGGGGCGGCGGTGTGGCCTCGATGGGCGGCGGCGGTGGCGCGGCGGTTTGAGCGGTTGCCGGCGCAACGCTGCTCAAAAGCGGCAGAATCGCGGCGCTGACAAGAAGGAATTGTGCGGGTAAACGCGGCATGCTCAACCTCCGAAAAAGCTCATCAAGTATAGGGACGAACGCGCCGTTACGTCCCCATCACGGGGATTTTGCGTCGCGCAGCTTTTTCCAATAATCGAGGCGTTTCTTAATCTCGCGCTCGAAGCCGCGCTCGAGCGGTTGGTAAAAATTTTGCCGCGGCAGGGCATCGGGAAAATAGTTAAGGCCGGAAAATCCTTCCGGCGTGTTCGGGTCATAGACATAGCCTTCGCTATAGCCCAGATCGCGCATCAAACGCGTGGGCGCGTTGACGGCGTGCATTGGCGGCATCAGCGAGCCGCTTTCGCCGGCCGCGCGCTTTGCTGCGCCGAACGCGGTGTAGGAGGCGTTGGATTTGGGCGCGGTCGCGAGATAGATCACTGCCTCGGCCAAGGCGAGCTCGCCTTCCGGCGATCCCAGGCGCTCATAGGCTTCCCAGGCCGCGAGCGCGATCGGCAGCGCTTGAGGATCGGCGAGACCAATATCTTCCGACGCCATGCGCACCACGCGGCGGGCGATGTAGATCGGATGCTCGCCGCCGGACAGCATGCGCGCGAGCCAATACAGTGCCGCGTCGACATCGGAGCCGCGCACCGATTTATGCAGTGCGCTGATCAGGTTGTAATGGCCTTCCTGCGCCTTGTCGTAAAGCGGCGCGCGGCGCTGCACCGCCGCCATCAGCCCCGCCGTGTCGAGCATCGTGCCGTCGGGCAGATTCGCCAATTCCTCGGCGAGGTTGAAAACGAAGCGGCCGTCGCCATCCGCCATTGCCTTCAACGCTTGACGCGCTTCGGCATCGAGCGGCAGCTTCTTTCCAAGCGCTTGCTCGGCGCGCTGAACCAAGGTTTGGAGCGCCGCTTCGTCGAGCCGGTGCAGCACGAAGACTTGGCAACGCGACAGCAAGGCGCCGTTCAATTCAAATGACGGATTTTCCGTCGTCGCGCCGACCAGAATGACCGTGCCGTCCTCGACATAGGGCAGGAAGCTGTCCTGCTGCGCGCGATTGAAACGGTGAATCTCGTCGACAAAAAGCAGCGTGCCCTGTCCGCCGGCGCGGCGCTTTTGCGCGCCGTCGAAAATCTTGCGCAGATCGGCGACGCCTGAAAACACCGCGGAAAGCGGCTCGAAATGCAGCGACGTGGTTTCCGCCAAGAGCCGCGCGATCGTGGTCTTGCCGCAGCCCGGCGGGCCCCAGAGGATCATCGAGGTAAGGCGATGTGCCGCGACCATGCGCCCGATGGGCCCGTCCGCGCCGAGCAGATGGTCCTGTCCCACCACGTCGGCGAGCCGCGTCGGCCGCAACCGATCGGCCAGCGGGCGCGGTGCTGCGTCCTCGAAGAGCCCCTTCGATGCGCGGCCCGCGTTCATCGCACCGTGACGGAAAAGAGTTGCCCGCCGCGTCTTATGCCGAAGGTCCACGGACCCGGGCCTGCGGTCAGCTGGGCAACAAGATCGCTGACATTGTCGATCGCATGGCGGTTAAGGCTTGCGATGATGTCGCCGGTATCGAGCCCGAGATGTTGGGCGAGAGTAGCGTCTCTGACCGCGGTCACGACGACGCCGTGCAGGGTCGTATCCAAGCCAAGCTCATCCGCCTGCGCGGGGTTGAGGTTGGCGACAGTGGCGCCGGCAAGCGGGCTGGTGCCGGCGAGTGTGGTGATTTGACGTGGCGGCGTTTCGGGCGGCGGCGTGAGCGTGACGGTGATGGTGTTGGTCTGCCCACCGCGCCAAAGAAGAAGCTGAGCCTGCTTGTCGAGCGGCAAGGTGGCGATGCGAAAGCGAAGCTCCTCGGGATCGGACAGATCATGGCCTTCGATCGCCAGGATCACGTCGCCAAGCTTGATGCCGGCGCCGGCGGCAGGGCTGTTCGGGGCCACTGTCTTCACCAGGACGCCGCCGGGGTGCGTCAGGCCGAGGTTGGACGCGATCTCGGCGGTTACTTCCTGACCGGTGGCGCCAAGCCAAGGGCGGCGGATCGGCGCGCCCGTCGTGGCGGCTTGCAGCACGGTCCGCACTAGCACTGTCGGGATGGCAAAACCGATGCCGATCGATCCCCCCGATTGCGAGAAGATCGCCGTGTTGATGCCGACCAGCTTGCCGTCGAGATCGACGAGAGCGCCGCCCGAATTGCCCGGGTTGATTGCCGCGTCGGTTTGAATGAAGGAGGAAACGTCGCTGCCGATGCCGGTTCGTGCCAGTGCCGAGACGATGCCGCTGGTAACGGTCTGGCCGACGCCGAACGGATTGCCGATCGCGAGCACCAAATCGCCGACTTCGAGCTGGTCGCTGTCGCCCAGCTCCAACACGGGAAGCTTCTCGCCATGGGTGTCGACTTTGAGCACCGCGATATCGGCGTGCTCGTCCGAGATCACGGGCTTGGCCTCGAACTCGCGCCGGTCGCTGAGCACGACGGTGATTTCCTGGGCCGATTCGATGACGTGGCGGTTGGTGACGATCAGACCGTTGGCGTCGAGAATGACGCCCGAGCCGAGCGATTGCTGGACCCGTTCGCGCGGCAAGCCGAAGGGCGATTGGTTGCCGAAAAAGCGGCGGAAGACCGGATCATCGAAGAATGGCGAGCGGGTTTGGACGACCCGGCGCGAATAGACGTTCACCACCGCCGGCGCCACACGTTTCACGACCGGCGCGAAAGACAGGTGAATCAGCTCGCGACTGGTCGGAATCGTGCGGGTTTGCGCGTCCGCCACCGATCCCAACGCCGAGAGGAGAAGCAAAAGGCCGGAGGCCAAAATGCGCGCTTTCATGCGGTTGAATGTAGGCACGCTGTACAGACGACGCCAGCCCTAGCCGGGAACCGCATGGGTCACAATACGATGGCGAGGCTGTTATCGCGCGATCGTTCCTGTCTTCTCCGGCATGGCCGGGGAATGGGTCACCTTTGCCGGTGCGGCGAAGACTTCGGCAAAAGCGGCTTTCAGGGCGGCGTCAACTTCCGGCATCGAGGCGATGATGCCTTGTGCCGCGAGCGACGTGACGCCGTGCTCGCTCAGGCCGCAGGGGACAATGCCGCGGTAATGCGAAAGGTCGGGATCGACATTGAGCGAGACGCCGTGAAAGCTTACCCAGTGACGGATGCGCACGCCGATCGCGGCGATCTTGTTCTCCTTGGCGCCGTCGGCAACCCAGATGCCGACTCGGCCGGCGCGCCGCTCGCCTTTGACGTTGAAGCGGGCGAGGGCGCGAATCAGCCATTCCTCAAGGTCGCAGACATAGGCGCGCACGTCTCCGCCCCGCTTCTTGAGGTCGAGCATTACGTAGCCCACGCGCTGGCCGGGCCCGTGATAGGTAAACTGGCCGCCGCGCCCGGTGCGGTGGACGGGAAAAAGGTCCGGTTCGATCAAATCCGCCTCTTTGGCGCTGGTGCCGGCGGTATAAAGCGGCGGATGCTCCAGCAGCCAGACCAGACCGGGCGCCAAACCGGCGCGGATCGCCTCAACCCGGGCGGCCATTTCCGCCTCGGCTTCCTGATAGGCAATGCGCGTGTCGCTGACGCGCCATTCGATTTCGTCCATCGCCGAAACCCTGTGTTTTGGCCCTGCTTGTTCATCTTGATATGGGGGGCCGGATTTGGTAATGAGCCGGCCCACCGGCGGCAAAGTCAATCATACCGCTGCCGCATCGCGGTCGTGGCGGAATTGGTAGACGCACTAGCTTGAGGTGCTAGCGGGGGAAACCCCTTGGAAGTTCGAGTCTTCTCGACCGCACCAGTTTTTCTCCCGAAGGCTTGACGCCGATGGCAGAGGATGTGCGCGATAGCGCGCTCGAATATCATCGGTTCCCGACGCCAGGCAAGATCGCCGTCGTCGCGACCAAGCCGCTCGCCACGCAACGCGATCTGGCGCTCGCCTATTCGCCCGGCGTCGCCGAGGCCTCGCTCGCCATCGCCGCCGATCCGGCCGAGGCGTCGAGCCTGACGGCACGCGCCAATCTGGTGGCAGTCATCACCAACGGCACCGCGGTACTGGGGCTCGGCGCGATCGGGCCTTTGGCCGCCAAGCCGGTGATGGAAGGCAAAGCGGTCCTGTTCAAGAAATTCGCCGGAATCGATGTCTTCGACCTCGAAGTCGACGCGAAAGAGCCCGACAAATTCGTCGAGATCGTCGCGGCGCTCGAGCCGAGCTTCGGCGGCATCAATCTCGAAGACATCAAGGCGCCCGAATGCTTCGAGATCGAGGAAAAGCTGCGTCGGCGGCTCAAGATCCCGGTCTTTCATGACGATCAGCACGGCACGGCGATCATCGTCGGCGCGGCGATCCGCAACGGGTTGAAGCTCGTCGGCAAGCGGATCGAGGATGTGAAGCTCGTAACCTCGGGCGGTGGCGCCGCGGCGATCGCGTGTCTCGACCTGCTGGTCACCATGGGGCTGAAGGTCGAGAACACGATCATCACCGACCGCTATGGCGTGGTGTGGCGCGGCCGAAAAGAAGAGATGGATCCGCGCAAGGATCGTTACGCCAAGGATACCAATGCGCGCAGCCTCGGCGACGTGATCGGCGGCGCCGATATCTTCCTCGGCCTTTCTGCGCCCGATGTGTTGAAGCCCGACATGGCGGCGCAAATGGCGGCACGGCCATTGATCTTCGCGCTGGCCAATCCCAAGCCGGAAATCGAGCCTGAACTCGCCCGCGCCGCGAAACCCGACGCGATCATTGCCACCGGCCGCACTGACTATCCCAATCAGGTGAACAACGTTCTGTGCTTCCCGTTCATTTTTCGCGGCGCGCTCGATGTCGGCGCGACCGCGATCAACGAAGCGATGAAGCTCGCCTGCGTCGAGGCGCTCGCCGATTTGGCGCTTGCGCCGCCGTCGGATGTCGTGGCCGCAGCCTATGGCGATGCCAATTTGACCTTCGGGCCCGATTACCTCATTCCCAAACCGTTCGATCCGCGGCTGATCCTCGAGCTGGCGCCGGCGGTGGCGAAGGCGGCGATGGCGAGCGGCGTCGCGACGCGGCCGATCGCCGATCTCGAGGCGTACCGCCAGCGCCTGGGGCAATTCGTGTTTCGCTCCGGGCTGGTGATGAAGCCGATCTTCGATCGCGCGCGCACCGATCCCAAACGCGTGGTCTATGCCGAGGGCGAGGACGAGCGCGTTTTGCGCGCGGTGCAGCAGGTGCTCGATGACGGGCTCGCCCGGCCAATCATCGTCGCGCGGCGCGAAGTTGCCCGCCGCCGTATCGAGAAGCTCAATTTGCGCTTCAAGCTCGACCAGGAGGTCGAACTCGTCGATCCGCAGAGCGATCCGCGCTACAACGAATACTCGGAGCTCTACCACAAGCTGATGGAACGCAAAGGCATCTCGCCGGATTATGCGCGCTATCTCGTGCGCACGCGCAATGCGGTGATCGCCGCCCTGATGCTGAAACGCGGCGAAGCGGACGCGATGCTGTGCGGCGCGGTTGGCCAGTATCACCGCCATCTGCACCACATCGTCGATATCATCGGTCTGCACGCGAAGGCGAGCACGGCGGCGTCGCTATCGGCGGTTGTCATGGCCAAGGGCGTCTTTTTCCTTTGCGACACTTACGTCGTCGAGGATCCGACGGCCGCGCAGCTCGCCGAGATCACGATCCGCGCCGCGGCGGCGGTGCGGATTTTCGGTATCGAGCCCAAAGTCGGCTTATTGTCGCATTCGAATTTCGGCAGCTCCGACGCGGCTTCGGCGGCGAAAGTTCGCGCCGCCTTGGCGCTCTTGCGCCAGCAGGCACCGACGCTCGAAGTCGAAGGCGAAATGCACGCCGATGCCGCAATCTCGGAAGAAATCCGCCATCGCATTTTTCCGAACTCGCTGCTCAAGGGTTCGGCCAATCTGCTGATGATGCCGAATCTCGACGCGGCGAACATCGCCTTCAACCTTTTGACGGCCTTGGGCGACGGGCTGGCGATCGGGCCGATTCTCTTGGGCGCGAGCCGCGCCGCGCATATCGTCACGCCTTCGGTGACGGTGCGCGGGCTGGTCAACATGACGGCGGTGGCGGTCTATGACGCCCAGCTCCACGCGAGCGCGTCAGACTAGAACTCGAATCTGATTGATGCTGTGAAAGAGAGAACCCTCGCCAGCCAAACGCGGCTGGCGAGGGGCGGCAGATTTACGCGTGACGATGGCCGAAATGATGCGGCGTCAAGAGCTGGTCGGCGGCCTGTTTCTGGTCGGCGGACAGGCTGTCATAGAGCGGCTTGAACGCCGCGAGATAACGCTGATCCTCGCGCGCGCGAAGCTGGGTCATCTTCGAGCGTGCTTCGAGCCGATCGACGGCGGTTTGAGTCTGGCCGCGTTGCCCACGCATGTCGGCGAAGGCTTTCTCACGCTCGGTCGCGCTGTCGCGCATCGCTTGCGCCACCTTGTCGAATTGCGGCTGCTGCGCCGGCGTGATTTTCAGCTCGGCCTTCAGATAGGCGATGCGGCCCGCAATATGCGAGGAGAAGCTTCGATGATGCCGCGGCGCTTGCGTCGTCGGGGCCGACGGAGGTTGAGCCGATGGCTGTTGATCCGTCGCTTGCGGCGCATCCGCGGCCTGGGCGAAGGCGGTGGCCGTTGGTAGCGCGGCAGCGCCTCCGCCAAGCGCAAGCAGCACAGCGGCGGGAAGAAGAAATTGTTTATTCACGTGACGTCTCCTGTTGACTGTAGCGAACCCATGATGGGTTTGCGAAGTTCTAGGGAAACCTTAGCGGCGCCATCCCTCGCGCAAGGTGACAGCCAGGTTAATTCGCTGCAATTGACGATGTTTGCAACGCGGTTGCAGGGCGATTGTGCGGCGCGAAAAACCCCTTCGCGCTTACCGAGCCGTCGCGCCGCGTTATTCGTTCGTTTGACGGCCGGTTGCGGACGCGACCGTGAGCGCAAGATGGCGTGCGACCGCGGCGCGCTCGGCCGGCCGCATCAACACGCCGATCTTCTGCGCGCGACTTCTGTCGATGGTCGAGATCTTGGCGCAGCGCACCACCGATGGCGCCGGCAAGCCGGCGCTGCGTAGATCGGTGATCGGCACGTCCATCGGCCATGCGGGATTGGCCGCGCTCGTGATCATCAGCACCCACAGCAAATCGTGAATCGTTTCAAGTCGGCCTGCGGCGATCACCAGAGCCGGGCGATACTCATGCGTCGATGATGGCGTGTACGGGAAGGGAAGCTTGACGACGTCCCAAGGCTCAAAGGCGATCATAGGCGCGACGGTCGTTTTCCGAATTCCATTCGTCGTAACAGGAGGTCGGGCTGTTCGCGGCGAGCGTCATAGCCTTGGTCATCACGACCTGATCATCCTCGATCGTGTAGACGATCGTGTCGCCGACGCCGAGCTTCAGCGCGGCGCGAACCGAGCGCGGGACGGTGGTTTGCGCCTTGCTGGTGATCTTGCTCGAAATCATCGGAATGTTTCCTTGCGACTCGCGATGGCCTTTGGGGCGAGTGTAAGGAATTTCCTTATAAGCTCAAGCCTAACCCTAAGGTCCGGCGTCCTCGGCACGGCATCGTCGCGTGAAGGCGGCTTGCGCTGCCGACAGCGGCGCGACCATTATCGCTGCGTTGAAGTCGGAGCGAGCGAGAGCGATGGCGTTGCATATGTTGAAGCTTGCCGCGGGGATCGGCGATCTCGCGGAACTCAAAGAAATGCAGAAGCAGCGCAAGAAAGAGCGCGGCGTCTACGCTTTCTACACGCGCAACATGCCCAAGCGCGAAGACGAGATCCTCGATGGCGGCTCGATCTATTGGGTGGTGAAAGGCCAGATCCAGGCGCGCCAGCGCATCAAAGGCTTCACGCCGATCGTCAATCACCGCGGCCGACCGGCCGTGCTGGTCAAGTTCGAGGCCAAGCTCACCCCGACCCAGTGGCGGCCGCACCGGCCATTCCGGGGGTGGCGCTATCTAGAGCCCAAGGAGGCCCCGAAAGACCTGCCAAAAGGTGGAAAAACCAAGGGTTTACCGCCTAAGATGGCGGCCGAGCTACGGGAATTGGGGCTGCTTTAGCCGGCCTGCCATGCCCGGGAGGGCGGTGGTGGGCAGGCCGCGGAGACCCAGATTCACGCCGGTTTTGGCGGTAAAACAGACCCCTAGACAAGGCCCACCCCGGGTTCTATATATCGTCTCCGGTCGCCCCGAGGGGTAACCTCCGTCAATGCTTGGCATCGCGCGCTGTGAGTGAAGCAGCAGGCTTTTCTGCCGGTTGCAACAGCAGCGCAAAGGTGTCGCCAAATCGGTTGACTTGGCAAAGGCGAGCAACTATAAGCGGCGGCTCGCCCGCAGGGGCGGTGCTCTTTGACATTGTTGATAAGTGGAAGGGATGCGCGGGCGGCGGTGCCGGTTCGGTACTGTCTGTACGCGCATCATTAGGAAGTCAATTCCGAACCGATGTGACGTGATGGTGCCAGGCTTGTCTCAAGCTTCTGCGAGAGACGAGGCTAACATGAGAGTTTGATCCTGGCTCAGAACGAACGCTGGCGGCATGCCTAACACATGCAAGTCGAACGCGTGTAGCAATACACGAGTGGCGCACGGGTGAGTAACACGTGGGAACCTGCCCTGGAGTGGGGGATAACCCGGCGAAAGCCGGGCTAATACCGCATACGACCTGAGGGTGAAAGATTTATCGCTCTAGGAGGGGCCCGCGTCGGATTAGCTAGTTGGTGAGGTAACGGCTCACCAAGGCAATGATCCGTAGCTGGTCTGAGAGGATGATCAGCCACACTGGGACTGAGACACGGCCCAGACTCCTACGGGAGGCAGCAGTGGGGAATATTGGACAATGGGGGCAACCCTGATCCAGCAATGCCGCGTGAGTGATGAAGGCCTTAGGGTTGTAAAGCTCTTTCGGCGGGGACGATGATGACGGTACCCGCAGAAGAAGCCCCGGCTAACTTCGTGCCAGCAGCCGCGGTAATACGAAGGGGGCGAGCGTTGTTCGGATTTACTGGGCGTAAAGGGCGCGTAGGCGGCTTTGGTAGTCAGGCGTGAAAGCCCCGGGCTTAACCTGGGAATTGCGTTTGATACTCTGAAGCTGGAGTACGGGAGAGGAGAGTGGAATTCCCAGTGTAGAGGTGAAATTCGTAGATATTGGGAAGAACACCGGTGGCGAAGGCGGCTCTCTGGACCGTAACTGACGCTGATGCGCGAAAGCGTGGGGAGCAAACAGGATTAGATACCCTGGTAGTCCACGCCGTAAACGATGTGCGCTAGACGTTGGAAGGCTTAGCCTTTCGGTGTCGAAGCTAACGCGATAAGCGCACCGCCTGGGGAGTACGGCCGCAAGGTTAAAACTCAAAGGAATTGACGGGGGCCCGCACAAGCGGTGGAGCATGTGGTTCAATTCGACGCAACGCGAAGAACCTTACCAGCTCTTGACATGTCCAGTATGGGGTCGAGAAATCGGCTCCTTCAGTTCGGCTGGCTGGAACACAGGTGCTGCATGGCTGTCGTCAGCTCGTGTCGTGAGATGTTGGGTTAAGTCCCGCAACGAGCGCAACCCTCATCTTCAGTTGCCATCAGGTTAAGCTGGGCACTCTGAAGGAACTGCCGGTGACAAGCCGGAGGAAGGCGGGGATGACGTCAAGTCCTCATGGCCTTTATGGGCTGGGCTACACACGTGCTACAATGGCGGTGACAGAGGGACG